>NZ_CP150261.1:990000-4329909 GCF_037976065.1 Bacillus sp. FSL L8-0193
CTCAGGGTTCGGCGGTTCGAATCCGTCCCCCTCCACCATGTTTTTAGGGGCATAGTTTAACGGTAGAACAGAGGTCTCCAAAACCTCCAGTGTGGGTTCGATTCCTACTGCCCCTGCCAATTTTAATTCACAATTTATGGCGGTTGTGGCGAAGTGGTTAACGCACCAGATTGTGGCTCTGGCACTCGTGGGTTCGATTCCCATCAATCGCCCTTCATATTGGGCTATAGCCAAGCGGTAAGGCAACGGACTTTGACTCCGTCATGCGCTGGTTCGAATCCAGCTAGCCCAGTTTTCATCTTTCTTTATCATCCTGCATATGATAAGATGAATATTAGTTAAAATGCGGAAGTAGTTCAGTGGTAGAACACCACCTTGCCAAGGTGGGGGTCGCGGGTTCGAATCCCGTCTTCCGCTCCAATTCTTAAAATGATGGCGGCATAGCCAAGTGGTAAGGCAGAGGTCTGCAAAACCTTTATCCCCGGTTCGAATCCGGGTGTCGCCTTATTTGCCTCGTGCCGGGGTGGTGGAATTGGCAGACACACAGGACTTAAAATCCTGCGGTAGGTGACTACCGTGCCGGTTCAAGTCCGGCCCTCGGCACCATTGATCACACACATGCCGGTGTGGCGGAATTGGCAGACGCGCACGACTCAAAATCGTGTTCCTTCGGGAGTGTCGGTTCGACCCCGACCACCGGTATCATTAATCATCGTATTGCCAAACGATGAAAGAGCGTTCCTTATAAAGGGAACGCTCTTTTTATTTATTCTTTATCTTGGAACGAGTCCGTAAGAATTTTTTCTTAAGGACTGCGAGTTCTGGAAGCTGCGAGAACATACCGTGAGATATTATCGAAATGAGCTTAATAAGGTGCAGAAACTCTTACAGGAGCAAAATGTATCTGGCGATCCCTCGTCAGGAGCAGTGGTATATCATTGGATATATACGCAGAGGAGGACTAAAATTCCTTAAAGACCGGATCACTAATTCAGTCGACAATAAGAGAAGCAACTTTTAAGCCAGCCGAATCTTAGAACATTCACAGGTAACCGAGACTATTCAATGATGCTGCTCTTATTGAAGACAGGTATTCGGGAGAATGAGTTCGCAAGCCTAAAATTTAACAGTTGTAAAAATCGAAGAGAAGAATCAGTCATACACGTAAGAAATGCAAAAGGGGATCAAGAAAGAAGTGTATCGATTACGCCATAATGAAGAAGCAGCTTAAAAAGTATATTTCTATCCGAGGGTATGTCGAGGCAGAAGCAATGTTTATTACTCTCGATAGAGAGTCTGTCATTGAAATAAGAAACATTTGAGAAAAGGACAAATAAGTTTGCCGTAACTTCCTAGGGCGGCAATCGCACAATAAATTATATAGGCAAGCCCTCACTTTTTATTATCCATTTATAGGGTAAAAAGTAAATTATACAAATTCCTTTGCAAAGATTGGTAACTTTCTGTAAAATGTTCTCATAGCGATAGAGGCAGTAAAGTGTGGGAGGTTTGACAATGAAAACAGTAGCCTCTGTGAACGTAGCCAATCTCATCAATCAGTGGTATGTTCACATAAAAAAGAGAGATGTTTCAAATGCCGTAGAACTTAGGGACAGAATAAAAGGCCTTTTAAACGTAATGGAAGAAGATCAGGATGTTTTGCTTTACTTTAATCTACTTGATTACAGGTTCAGAGTATTAATGGAAGACATCGCGGGGGAGCCGCAGCTTCCGCCTATTGCTGAAGATAAGGCGAAGACAGACGGTTTGTTACGATACTATTACTTTCTCTTTAAAGGAATGTATGAAAGTGCGAGGAGCAACTACTCTAAAGCGCTTAATTGTTTTAGAGTTGCCGAGCGGCAGCTCGATAATGTCGAAGATGAAATCGAAAAGGCCGAGTTTCATTATAAGCTTGGAAATCTCTATTATTTTACGAAAACAACTCTACTTTCTTTTCATCATCTTTCAATCGCGAAGAGCATTTATAGGGCTTATGAAGAATATAAGACACAGTCGATAAACTGTACGGTACTGCTCTCGCACTCAATTATATAGACGACGGACGTTTAACAAGAGCTGAAAATATGCTTAAGAGTTGCGCAGAAAGACTGATCAAGATGGGCGATATTCATCTGCTGGCGGCTGTCTACTATGATCTCGGCTTTTTAAAAATTCAAGAGGATAAACATGAAGAAGCACTCGAGTATTTCGACCTCTCATTTAAAACGGATGATATCGAAAAAAATGCGCCTATTATGTACATGCAGTGCATATACGAGTCAGCTAGGTCAACTTATAAGATAGGTGAGGTTGATAAGGCGCTTAAGAGGGTTCATCTTGGTTTTGAGTTTGCTCAGAAAACGAATAATATCAACTTTTCGCTCAAATTCTCGATTCTAAATATATGCTATAGCGCTCCCCTCGAGGGTGTACCGCAAGTCAAAGAGTTTATCGAAATGCTCGAGGAGAGAGAGGCTTACGTAGACATTGAGGCGCTTGCTGAGGATGTGGCCAACGTCTACAGCTCATTATAATTACAAATATTCCACATACTTCTTGGAAAAAGCAATAAAATCAAGTAAACTAACAGGAAAGGAGGTTCTTTAAATGAAAAAACTTATTGTAACTGCTTTCCTTACTGCATCGCTTGGACTCGTTTTAACCAGCGCAGCAGACTTCCTCGCAGAAAGTATCCAAACAGCAGACTCAGTAACATTACTTGCCTCAAGAGGAGCGGGCTCATAAAACAAAAATACAACAGTAAGAGGGCGGCTATTACAGCCGTCTTTTTTTGCTTTCGGTTACCTTTCGCAGTTTGAATTTGTATACTATAGTTATGTCTAAAATACGAATCTTACGCCATGATAGACCGTAATGGCTTATTATATCGAATATACTGTGGACTAAGGCTTTCTAATAGAATCGGCACCACTCAAAATCGTGTTCCTTCGGGAGTGTCGGTTCGACCCCGACCACCAGTATCCTTAGCTCTTTTAAATTGGATAGAAAATGTTATGATTTGAAATGGTTTTGCACATTCTTTACACATACTCAACTTCTTCAGGCTTTTCAACTTCCTCAACAGCCATATCTTCAAAAATGTTTACAGTCTCAGTTTCATCTCTTTCCCGAAGCTCTTTAATTAAGTGAACATATGTATTTGACGTGGTTTCTATATCAGCATGTCCTAACCTTTCACTTACATAATAAATTGACACCTTTCTATAAAGCAGCACGCTTACGGGAGGGCGCTTTTATTTTAGGGAGATGATCTGGATGGAATCGAAATGCGAGTATTGCGGTGAGGTTCATGGGGTTTTATTGCGGGAGGAGAAAAGGGAGAATGGCGTTGAAATTTGGTATATTCAATGCCCCGCCTGCCAGCATAGGGCCGTGTTTTCTGTGACTACCCCACAAATTAGAGTCCTCAAAAGCGTATTAGAGGTGTAAAGAACCAATATGCGAAAGCCGACAACATTTACGGGCCGAAGACAAAGGCAAAACTTGAATCCTTACTTGAAGTAATAAAAAAGGCCCTCTCGTAAAAAAGTGGGCCTTTCAAGTCTTTTTCTTTTAAATAGCTTCTTTTATTTGCTCTATTACACTTTTTAACCATTGTATTGGAGTTAATCCGATAGCAGGAAAATAAATTTCGCAGTGCGATTTTATAAAGTCTTCTTTCTCTTGATCAGATATGTCATTATTTAAAAACTCTTGACAAAATTGTATTGTGAAAGCCAAGCATTCTTTGCTGGATTCACTAATAAACTCATTCAGTGCTTGTTCTGGGGCCCCCATATCCTGATGAAATGTGCCATCCAAAAAATCGCTTAACTCTTCAAAAATATCATAATTATCTTGCATATTGAAACTCCTTTATTTTATTGGATATCCTGTTAAAATATACTCTCCATCTTTCCCCTTTTTCAAGACTATTTTTGCATTCGTAACATCTTCTGCGGTATTTGAGCCTCTTTCTATACTTCTTCCAAGAACATCTCCATTACCTTTGTATCTTAATGCAAGAGTAGGCCTGCTTTTAGGGTCTGATAACCACTTTTCTACTTTTTTTATGTTTTTGGGATCTTTCAATACTTCACTAGCGACTTTTTCTGCTGTAGCTCTATCTTTAAAAGTAGATGAACCAGTGATTTTAAGATCTTTTTTTAAACGTTGGGATAACTCCTCGTCAGTTTTCCCAACATGCCTTTTGATTAAGTGGCCTCTTTTGGATTCATGAGCTGCTAATCCACCACCTGGTGCCAGGGGACTACTGTCCCCTGGTTTAACTGTATCTTTACTCTTCTGGGCTTTATCTACCTTAGAAACGTTCTTTGCCGCTTCTTCACCTTTAAATAACTTGAAGCCGCGCTTTCCGTACTTAAATGCCTTTCCAAAAGGTGTGACACTCAATGCGGCCATCAAACGATCACCTTTATCTTTAACGATTTCGCCTGTCGCAAGGTCGTATCCAAACGCTGCTCTCACTGCATCATACACACCTGTAAATTCCATCGCTGTATCGAAATATTCAGCAAAGTCGCTTTTTTCCACATTCTCTGGAAGGGTGTAGGCGGGTTCTATCTTAACGATTGTATCACCATCTATGTATGCCCGGTAAAGCGTATCGTTAAATACTCTATAATCTTTTTTCAGTTCATTCAATTCCTCTTGGGTGTACTCTTTCTTGGAAACCTTTTGTGTCGCCAATTTTTTTAATCGATCTGGATTGGCGAGTGTGTTAATGTCCGCATCTTCTTTGTCTCCGACTTTTTTCAACATGGCACCCATTGCTGTTTCTTGATTTCCACTCAAGGTATCCATCTCATCCGGCTTTAAAATCGCGCCTTTTTGATAACCGGTGATTTCAATTTTGGGGCCGGTATACATCTTTTCGAGCCGCGCCATGTATTTTTGCATCGTCTCAAGATCGTTTTCAGCCGTTTTGAGGGCGTTGGTTTGCTCGCGGTCAAACGCATGCAGCTTTTCAAGGGTCGTGCTGATTTCCTTTAACGCTTTCTGATTCTGTTCATGAAAACCGCTGTCATTCAAATCCGGTAAATCAACGATATGACTGACTTTTGCGATTGTGGCGTTGGCCTTAGAAACCAAATGTTTCGTTGTGCGATCAGCAGCATTTAAGCCATTCTCCAGTTCGTGTTCGAGAAAGGGCTGTGAAATAAATCCGTTATGGTTGGGTTCCAGGGAATTCAACGCGCTTTTCATTTTCTTCAGCGTGGAACTGTATTCCTCTATGAAAGTGTCATAGAACCGCAGAAAAGGGGTGTGACATTCCTCGTAAAAGGCGCGGATCGCGTCGCCGCCTTTTCCTTTTAAAGCATCATCAAGTGATGTGATCCCCTCAACGGCCTTTTTAACTTTATCGAATTCGTCTGATTGTTGTTTTAATTGTTCCAGCGTTTGATCAATTGCAGGGTGAAGCGCCTGAACATCCAGAGTCTTCATGGCATTCTCCTCTAATACTTTTCATTACAATCAGTATATAGTTTACCACTTTATAGAAAGGACTTGGTGAATATATCCTGTTCAACCATGAAAATGAATCATTGGACTTAGGTCATTACTTCTATTAATTCATTTCGTTTTTTGGGATGATATAAGTTTTGCAATTTTTCTATTACTCAAACAAAAAATTAAACTACTCGTTCAATATGGGAATATTCCAGCTTTATTTTAACCTCACATGATTGCAAGGTTTTCTCCATTTTTCCTGTTAAAGTGCTATAATATAATTGTCTTTTTTTACATAGCTAAGAAAGATCTATGTATGGTTATAAGCTATGATAAATTGTGAAAACTATTGATTGACAAGAAAATGAACAAAACTGACTTAAAAGATTAAGCTGGAATCACCTACAATATACTGGGTCGTCTTGGAAAAGGGCAGCCGGTAAGTGTGGAAAGCTTATATAAGATTTGCAAATGCCTCAATGTAATATCGATGACATCATAGAATTTCACTTCGATCGACAAATATAGCGGTTAAATTGAATGGAAGGTGCTGATGATATGGGGAAGAAACATCTATCTGAAGAAGATATCAAAGCTAGATATATCACACCGGCAATTATTGATGCGGGGTGGGATATAAATAAGCAAGTTCGGCTTGAATACGCCTTTACGGCTGGTAGAATCATCCTTCGTGGAAATGTGACTGCCAGAGGAAAAAAGAAAAGAGCGGACTATGTACTTTTTTACAAAAATAACTTTCCTTTAGCAGTCATAGAAGCTAAAGATAATAATCATCCGGTAGGAGCAGGTTTGCAGCAAGGGATCGAATATGCGAAAGCACTGGACATATCCTATGTCTACGCTTCTAATGGGGATGCCTTTGTAGAGCAGAACTTGATTACTGGTGAGGTAAGAGAACTAAGACTTGAAGAGTTTCCATCACCAGAAGAATTATACCAAAGATATTTAATTGATAAAAATATCAATGAGGCCGAAGAAAAGGTTATCTTAGAGCCTTATTATTATGTGCCTAATTACAAAACACCTAGATACTATCAAAGGGTCGCGATCAATAGAACAGTAGATGCGGTTGCCAAAGGACAAGAACGTGTGCTTTTAGTTAGTGCCACAGGTACCGGTAAAACTTTTATGACCTTCCAAATTATCTATAGGTTGTGGAAATCGGGTTTGAAGAAAAGGATCCTTTTCTTAGCAGACCGCAATGTACTGGTTGACCAGACTATATCGGGAGATTTCAAGCCTTTTAGCGGGAAGATGACAAAGGTGAAAAATAAAGATCTTGATAGTTCCTACGAGATTTATTTAGCTCTTTATCAGCAGCTTACTGGTGACGATGGAGAAGAGACGTTCCGTCAGTTCCAGCCGAATTTTTTTGATTTAATTGTAATAGATGAGTGCCACAGAGGAAGTGCAAAAGAAGAATCAGCATGGAGAAAGGTTTTGGATTATTTTTCATCGGCTACTCACATTGGTTGTACAGCAACACCAATCGAAACAAAAGAAGCCTCAAGCCATACCTACTTTGGGGAGCCCATTTATGAGTACTCTTTAAAACAAGGAATCAATGATGGCTTCTTGGCACCTTATAAAGTCATCAGAATTGGATTGGATCGAGATCTTGAAGGTTATCGCCCGGAAGCAGGAAAGGTTGATAAATATGGTTATGAAATTGAGGATCGAGAGTACAATATAAAAGATTTTGAACGATCTCTTGTGATTGATGATCGCACACGAGTCATAGCATCTAAAATCACAGAGTTCTTAAAGAAAACCGATCGCTTTAGTAAAACCATCGTATTCTGTGTGGACATTGAACACGCCGAACGTATGAGGCAAGCACTTATTAATGAAAATAAAGACTTGTATGCGGAAAATGATAAATACATCATGCGTATTACGGGGGATAATGATGAAGGAAAAGAACAACTAGACTACTTTATTGATGAAGAAAGTGATTACCCGGTAATTGCAGTAACCAGTAAGCTAATGACTACCGGTGTGGATGCGAAAATGTGTAAGTTGATTGTTTTGGAAAATAACATCAATAGCATGACCGAATTTAAGCAGATTATTGGTCGTGGTACAAGACTTCTTGAAGAATACGGTAAGACCTACTTTACTATTATGGACTTTCGTAATTCCAGCCGGCTCTTTGCTGATCCTGCATTTGATGGTAGACCGGAAGTGGTTATTGATATTGATGGGAATGATCCGGTGGATGAACCAGAGCCGCCGACAGATGAAGAGGAAGATGGTTCTGAGGAAAATGATGGGGATAATCGTGTCAAAGAAGATAATGGTGAGTATGGAACTGGGGACACACCACCTTTTAATGATGACGGTGAAGATAAACCTCGCAAATATTATATAGGCGATGTTACTGTTAGGGTTCTTTCAGAGAGAGTCCAATATGTCGATAAGGATGGGAAGCTCATCACTGAAAGTCTGATTGACTACACAAAGAAAAATATCCTAGAGCAATATGCAAGGCTGGATGATTTCTTGAGAACATGGACAGAAGCGGAGAAAAAACAAGCCATCATTGATGAATTACAAGACAGTGGTGTACTGCTAGATGCGGTCAGAGAAGAATTGGGCAAAACGGAGCTAGATGATTTTGATCTCATTTGTCACTTGGCTTACGATAAACCACCGCTGACCAAAAAAGAGCGAGCAGAGAATGTGAAGAAACGTCACTACTTGTACAAGTATTCCGATACTGCACAACAGGTTATTGAAGCACTGCTTGATAAGTATGCCAACGATGGCATTAAAGAGATTGAAGATACAAAGGTACTTCAACTAAAGGAATTTGCTAAGATTGGTAGTCCAATGAAAATAGTCAAAGCCTTTGGTGGAAAAGAAGCCTATCTGAAGGCTGTAAAGGAACTAGAGAATGAAATTTATTACGCATAAGTAAAACAAACAATAGTAGACAAGGCAGGTATAGGTTATGGCGATTAGTAATTTTGTCAAAAGAATTCAAGATGTTATGCGAAATGACTCGGGTGTTAATGGAGATGCTCAGAGAATTGAGCAAATCGTGTGGATTCTTTTCTTGAAAATATATGATGCAAAAGAAGAAGCATGGGAGCTTTATGATGACAATTATAAGTCCATCATTCCAGAGGGCTTAAAGTGGAGAGATTGGGCTGTTGATCTAAAAGACGGTGAGGCACTTACAGGAGATGCCTTACTTGATTTTGTAAACAACAAACTGTTTCCTACGCTTAAGAACTTAGAAATTGATGAAGAAACACCGATGAGTCAAATCATCGTAAAATCAGCTTTTGAAGATGCCAATAACTATCAAAAAGATGGAGTGCTGCTTCGTCAGGTTATTAATATTATTGATGAAATTGACTTCACAGAATATAAAGAGCGCCATGAATTCGGTGCCATCTATGAATCGTTCCTTAAGGATTTACAGAGTGCAGGAAATGCCGGTGAATTTTACACGCCTAGAGCTGTAACAGACTTTATGGTAGAAGTGGTTAAACCGGTATTAGGAGAAAAGGTTGCTGACTTTGCTTGTGGTACAGGGGGCTTCTTGACATCTGCGCTAAATGCTCTGGATAAACAAGTTGGTAACTCTCTTGAAAATAGAGAAATCTATAACAAGTCTGTGTATGGAATAGAAAAAAAAGCGTTGCCGCATATGCTGTGTGTGACCAATATGCTGATTCATGATATTGACGATCCAAATATACTTCATGGAAACGCATTAGAAACAGACTATAAAGAACTTCGTAAAATGGAGCCTTTTGATGTGATTCTAATGAATCCGCCTTATGGAGGAAGTGAGAAAGAGAGCGTTAAAGTCAACTTTCCAATGGAACTGAGAAGTTCTGAAACAGCAGATTTATTCATGAATGTCATCATGTATCGATTGAAGAAGAACGGTCGAGCGGCAGTAATCATCCCAGATGGATTTCTGTTTGGAACTGATAATGCAAAATTCAATATTAAGAAGAAATTATTTAGTGAATTTAATGTACACACAGTCATAAGGATGCCTCATAGCGTTTTTGCGCCATATACGTCAATTCGAACTAATATCTTGTTCTTTGATAACACCAAATCTACGGAGGGAACTTGGTTCTATCGTGTGGATATGCCAGAGGGGTATAAGAACTTCTCTAAGACTAGACCGATGAAGTTAGAACACTTCAATGATGCTATGGCATGGTGGGAAAACCGAGAAGATATTGAAGTTGAAGGTTATCCAAAAGCGAAGAAATATACCATCAATGAAATTGTAAATCGAAGCTATAACATCGACCTTTGTGGTTTTCCTCATGAGGAAGAAGTTATTTTAGAACCGATGGACTTGATTCAAGAATATCAAGAAAAAAGAGCTTCACTAAATGCTGAAATCGATCATGTGTTAGACCAGATTACTTCTATGCTTGGAGGTAATTAAGATGGATGCACAGGACTTAAAACACAGCATTCTGCAGTTAGCAATTCAAGGGAAATTGGTTGAACAACGTGAAGAAGAGGGAACTGCAAAAGAACTACTTGAGCAGATTAAAGCAGCAAAAGAACAGCTAATAAAAGAGAAGAAGATTAAAAAGCAAAAAGCACTTCCAGAGATAACAGAAGATGAGATACCCTTTGATATTCCTGAAAGTTGGGAATGGGTAAGAGTTGGTGATGTTGGATCGTGGAGCGCAGGTGCTACCCCTTCAAGGTCAAACCCAGAGTATTATGGCGGAAATATACCTTGGTTAAAAACTGGTGATTTAAATGATAGTTATATTGATGAAGTTCCAGAGTATATTTCGGAAAAGGCATTAGAAAAGACATCAGTTCGATTAAATCCTGTGGGTTCAGTATTGATGGCTATGTATGGAGCAACAATTGGTAAACTTGGGATTTTAAATATTGAAGCTACAACAAATCAAGCTTGTTGTGCATGTATACCTTATGGAGGCATTAATAACAAATATTTATTTTATTATTTAATGGGGCAAAGAAGAGCTTATATCAAAATGGGTGCAGGTGGAGCACAACCAAATATATCCAAAGAAAAAATTACTACGTCATTGATCCCCCTACCTCCGATCCAAGAACAAAAGCGTATTGTAGCAAAGATCGAAGAGTTAATGCCTTATGTGGAAAAATACGATAAAGCATATTCTGAAGTGAATGAGCTGAATAAGAAGTTCCCGGATGATATGCAAAAATCTATTTTGCAATATGCGATCCAAGGCAAGCTGGTAAAGCAGCGAGAAGAAGAGGGTACTGCTGAAGAACTGTTTCAGCAGATTCAAGAAGAAAAAGATAAGCTTATCAAGGAAGGTATGATTAAAAAGAAGAATGCTCTTCCAGAAATCAAAGAAGATGAGATCCCATTTGATATCCCTGAAAATTGGAAGTGGGTTAGGTTGGGTGAGGTATTCGACATAATAATGGGGCAATCACCAAAAGGTACAAGTGTATTCGAAGGAAATGAAGGAATTGAGTTTCACCAAGGTAAAGTGTTCTTTGGGAAAGATTATCTTCAAAATTCGAATCAATCAACAAATAAGCCAACTAAAGTAGTTGAACCCAATACTGTACTTCTGTGTGTTAGAGCACCGGTAGGTATAGTAAATATAACAGAAAGAAAGATATGTATTGGAAGGGGGTTGTGTGGGATAAATACTCTTTTGGGAATTGATCCTAAATTTGTGATGTATACATTAAGAGCTTTTAAGAATGAATTTATAAAAAAAGCTACTGGAACAACATTCGTCGCAATTACAGGTGAAGTAGTTAAAAACCAACTATACCCACTCCCCCCACTCGAAGAACAAAAGCGAATCGTAGCGAAGATTGAAGAATTATTACCTTATACAAAAAAATTGGTTAAGTGAAATGACCGCACTGAAGTCCCGTGTAAAAAATAGAGATAAACTATCACGACATATCAATAGTTCCTGTTATTTATGAATAGGTTAAAGCGAGAAGAGTGATTAAATTTAAATTCGCGTTAAAACACAATCAATTTTACACATAACTAGTCTAAAACCTTATAAATTCAATTAATATAGACCTATTTCGACCCCGACCACCGGTATCACTAAGCATCGTATTGCCAAACAATGAAAGAGCGTTCCTTACAAAAGAAACGCTCTTTTTGTTTATTCCTCAACAAAGCGGAAAACCGCCAAAATAAACACAATGATCAATTGTTGTTGTCCGCACTCTCATTCTTCATTCAGCACCATTGAAATTCATCCAATCAAATCATCACATTTTAGTGAGAATAAGGCACCTTGTCATCAGCAAGGTGCTTTTCTCTATGCAATGATATGTTCCGATCCTCCGATCGCCTTTTTACGTTTTGTTTACAAGTTGATCAAACTTTAGCGACATCTGCCCGCTATATTGAATACAGCCAGATCTCATCCAGATATAGACAAAGAAACACGTAAAGGATTAATTTTTTGAGGAGGAATACAGTTGTCAATTCGCATTAAATTGCCTGACGGGTCCGTCAGAGAATTTGAGGAGGAAGCAAGCATTGAAGATGTCGCTGCTTCTATTAGCTGCGGTCTGGAAAATGCGGTTGCAGGTAAATTAAACGGAAAGCTTGTAGATTTATCAACTCCGCTTCAGGACGGTGCGCTCGTTGAAATTGTCACCCGGGACTCGGCTGAAGGTCAGAAGTTCAAGCGTGAAAAAGCGCGGGGGACAGGGCGTATTGTGGCACTTGATGCAGCTCGGGGGCTGGCGGTCATCGGGATGTATTTGCAGCACTTCGCCTTGAACGAAACGAACGGTTCAATCGTTTCCGGGAATACGACGCTTCTATTTGTGCTTTGCGGCGGCATCTCCTATTCGATCATGGCCGGGCGCATGTTGGATCGAGGAATGGAGCCGGCCGCATTTCGGACGCGGATGCTTGCCCGCGCGGTATTTATCGATATTATAGGATACCTTCTCATCATGCTGAATACTCCGTTCGGGGTGATTTTGCCAGCTTATGCGGCACTGTTTGTGCTGGCGTTGGTGCTGATTCGTCGTTCGACACGTGTGTTAGTTACAACAGCAGCTGTTTTGCTTGCAGTGAGCCCGCCGCTGATGATTCTCGGAGGCAGCGTCCTGTCGAAAGCATACTTACTTGGTGATATGGCAGGCGGCCCGATGTCGGCGCTCGCACTTGCACCCGCTTTTGTCGCCGGTATGGCAATCGGGCGCTTCGATTTGACCAGGATGCGGACCGCACTCTCGCTAGTGGGCAGCGGCACAATCATGGTTATCGTCTCTAAAGTTTTGGGCACTTTCGTTCTTCCGGGGCTGAGCCGTTCATTCGAAGAGTGGCTCGTAAGTGTTCAAGGCACCGCCGGCGCTGAGCCGGATCAGTATGCAATCTGGCCGCACAACGTGGCACCGCCGTTGTGGCACAATCTTCTTTCGATCGCTCCGCACAGTGCGTCAACTTTCCAGACGATGCTGGGGCTTGGGGTTGCCTTTCTGGTGCTTGGATTGGTATGTCTCGTGCCGCAGAAAAACTCTGCCGTGTTAAAGCCGTTCGCGGGAGTCGGACGTGTGGCGTTGACGATGTATGCAGCTCAGTTTGTTGTTATATGGACTCTTGAAATCTCGGGGGCCAAGTATGATATCGGGGCCATTCCATTCAGTGATCTGTTCGTCGCGGCCATGGTGACGGTGACAGGGTGGCTGATTGCACGGCTTCCTGCCGGTCCGCTTGAGACAGCGATGCGCCGCTTTGACCGGGCCTTCAGCACCTTGGGACCCGTCACGGGAACGACGACATCCAGGTAGGCGGTCTTTAACATTTTACCAGAAGAAACCGTCTAAGGAGGCAGTTCCTTCAGGCTGTTAGCCTGTCGGGAGCTCCGGAAGATATTGGAGGAGGAGGGCATGCTGAATCAGAGTGTGAGGCAGGCAAATGAAATGCAGCCAGAACTCCTCACTCTTGTAATGGTTTTCTCTTATCAAGTTTGCAATTTGAAAATATCACGAAATGGGGATGGCATTTTTCTATGTTTAAGAAATCGTTCACAAAGTGTTATCTGATCTTGGTTTTGTCGTTTATGATGCTGCTTGGAGCGATAACCCCCGGTGTTGCTATGGCGCAGACTGGCAAGGGGACGGCGTCCGGTCAGCAGACAAAAGTAAAGACTAAAAAATCTCAGAAGCTAAAACTGGACAACAATGTTGCTTCGATGACAGAGAAACGAACGCTTCATGCTGCGTTTAAGCTTCCGCAAGGTGTTGATGTGAAGAGCTTAAGCTGGACGTATGACGGCAAACCGCTGTCTCAATGGAAAAAATATAAGGTCCGGGATTACAGCGGTGCACCTTTCATTACTGTTAGCCATGTAAAAGTGACCAACGGCAAGGTTCATGCTAACATCAATTTCGATCTTCCATACGATACAGACAACCTGTCAGAGCCGCGATTGCAACGTCCGCTATACGCATCGCTGATGGGCACATATGATTTGGCGGCAACAGTGAACGGACGAGTGGTTGCCCATGCTCCCGTAAAATTGACGCCATATGACAGCTTCCGCACTTACGATGAGCTGAAACCGGAGATCGATGCCGTTACAGCAAAAGCTGCGCAAAAAAACAACAGATATATCAAAACGACTTCTATTGGAAAATCGGTCGAAGGCCGTGATATCTATTTGACAGTGCTTGCCAAAGATAAAGCCGCTGTCGATAAGTATCAGAAGGTGACTCACCCTGCCATGCTCAATGACCCGAAGAAATTGCAGGCCGACATTATATCCGGCGCATTTGGCGACTATCAGGTGCCGATCTGGTTGAACAATATTCATCCGAATGAAGCGCCTGGCGTCGATGCGATCATGAATTACTTTAAGTCAATGGCATTGGATAAGAGCATGACGTACGATACAGTCCTGCCGAATGGCAAGAAAAGCAAGACAACGTTGAATATAGATGATGCATTGGAACATGTTTTTTTCCTGTTCGTTTATACGGACAACCCGGATGGCCGGGTTCATACAACACGTTCCAATGCTGAGGATTTCGATTTGAACCGGGATAATTCTTATCAAACCCAGCCTGAAACGCGCAGCGTAACGGAACAAATCGCGAAGTGGTCGCCGCTGTCTTTTCTGGATATGCACGGGTTCGATGCCAATTTCCTGATTGAGCCTTCTACTCCGCCTCATAACCCGAATGTTGAGTATGACCTTTTGATTGACCACATGGTGGAACAGGCAAAGGCTATGGGTGAGGCCGGGATTGCTAATACGAAGTATGACTACTATCACATCCCTTATGAAGAACATCGGAAAACTGCGAAAGATCCAAATTATGTGTCAAAAGGCACGGCTTCGGGATGGGATGATGCATCTGCAGCATATACCGCTGCATTCGCCATGTATCACGGTGCGATGGGTCACACGCTGGAAACGCCCGAGTCGAATGAAGAGTCTACCAAAGCTCTGTATTACAGTTCTGCGGCAGCTGCAAAATATGTAGCGGAAAAAAAAGAAGAGCTGTTCCTGAACCAATTAAAAATATTCGAGCGCGGCGTGGACAATATCGATGATCGCGCTGTCGATCATTACTTGGTCAACGCCAAAAACGAAGAGATCGGCCGACCGCGGCAAGGCAATCAAAACTTCTTCCCGGAATATTACGTACTGCCGGTCGATAAAAATATTCAAAAGAATGTGTTGGAAACCTATAAGATGGTTGAGTACTTCCTTCGCAACGGCGTAAAGATTGAACGATCAACAAAAGCGGTAACCGTTGACGGAAAAACATATCCGGCAGGATCATTTATTGTAAACATGCACCAGGCAAACCGCGGCCTCGCGAACTTGGTCTTGTATGATGGAATAGATGTATCTGATTATGAAATGATAGCCGGTGAGATGATTCAAAATTTCCATGATATGCGAGGTTTTGACCGTTATGTAATTCGAGATGCCGGGGTGTTCAAACGCAAGACTTCTGCCATCACCTCCGTGTCGTTTCCGGGGACTAAAATGCCAAAACGCTCAGCTTATGTGCTGATCCAGAACACAAGCAATGATGCGATAAAGGCAGTCAACGAGTTACTGGCAGCCGGCAAGACCGTTACAATGCTCACCAAGAGCGGATCAGGCTATCAAGCCGGCGACTTCGCGGTTGCCTACAAGGACCTGGCCCCATTGGCTTCCAAGTACTATCTCGACGTGAGCGCATCCGGCCATAAGAAACCAAGCGGCAAAGTCCTCAAGGCTTCTACTGTAGGAGCACTGGGTGAAGCGGCATATGTACTGAAAAATCTGGGCTTTAACGTCACCCCAGAACAGGCGGGCGCAGATGTGCTTGTCAATACGTTCGACTCTTCTAAATATGTTAATAAAGGAAAGCCTTACATTGCATTTGGAAACATGGGGATGACGAATGTTCAGAAGTGGATCCCCGGATTTTCTTTTAAAGGACCTGAATGGGAGAGATACGAAGGCGTCTTCTTGGCAAATGTCATGCAAGATCATGCTATTACAGCTCCTTACAATAAACAGGAATACTTCTACACAGTCACTGGTTCTTATATTACCGCTGTTCCTAAAACGGCAAAAGTGCTGGCCGTGATCGCTGATCAAGACCATTTCTTTAAGGCAGGCTGGTGGCCTGGACATGATGCTGCCAAAGGAAAGATTATGGCTTTCACGTATAAAGATCACAACAAGAACTTAACTGTTTTCGCTAACGATCTAACCAATGACGATCATCCGCAGCATCAATATCGGTTGCTGGCGAATTCGATTTTCAATGCCGGTCCCGGAAAAACCGAAAATGCTCCATCATCAAAACGATGAGAGGCTGAACAGCTGAAGTGCAAGCGGCTCCCGCTGTGGAGGCGCCTCTAAACAGCTGGATAGACAAGCTTTGGAACGAACATTGAACCATCGTTAGCAGCGCCATGATTTTAGATCATGCTGCCTTTCTTTTGAAGGGCAGTTTTTTCGTGTCTGACGGGTCTTCATCGTTTGCTTTGCTTCTAGTCAAAGGGCCGGAAGCTTCCGTAAGTGCCTGCTTTTCATATGCGGCCATATGCTTCCAGCCTTTCTTGAATCCTCCCCATTTTTTTATGCAGAAACTTAAGGTTAAAAAAGACGATAAGTGTTCCGGATAGGGCTGATAAGATCATTGCAGGAAAACTGAATTTTTCTATCTCTGCGGCAGCGGTCAGCAGATAGCAACAAAATGGCAGCATAAAGATCGACGTTAATATGCCGGGTACATAATGTTTAAATCTGAACCATAGGACGATGTGAACAAGGAAATGAACAGTAAAAGCAAAAAAGAAACCAAACCAGATAATATATTGATTAAAATAAATACTGAGAACAGTTACACCAACAGCTAGTATAAATTCTTCGAGCACAGCGCAAACAAAAGAAGCGGTTTTGGCATGTCCGAATGGAGCTTTTTTCAGTTGTTTCAGTTTGCTTCGATATCTTTTGCCCCATGCCTCGACCATCACCATCTCTTCAAAATCATGCAGTATAAATAATATCGGCAGCATCCAAGCGATAAATTGCATGTTTTCCATTTACATTCCCCCTCTTATGTGCCACAATTGTGACATTTCATAGAGAACAAAGTCAATGAGCCAACGAAAAGTGCTACATTGCCATAAAAAGCGCGACAGGAGAGAGAATATGAAGCAAATGCCCTCAAAAACAGCTCAGCAATCTAAAAGCTGGCTGACGCTATCATTGTTGGAGCTTATGAAGGAAAAAAGCTTTTCAGACATCACCATTACAGAGATAGCGGAAAAAGCGCAGCTTGACAGAAGAACATTTTATCGGCATTTCCATTCAAAAAAAGATATATTAGACCGCTATTTTGAGCAGCTTTGCAGTGAGTATTCCAATTACATTGTTCAGGAAAAACATATTGACTTATCCAGTCTTGGACATGCATACTTCAACTTTTGGAGCCGACATGCCGATTTTTTACAAGCCCTTCATCAGAACCATTTGTTTTATTTGATTGTTGAGAAATATAATGAACTTCTACCGGATCTTCATAAAAAATTTAAAGAAGAAACCTTTCATTTTAAAAGCAAAATCGACTTGGAGTACGGGCTTTCATTCAGCGCAGGGGGCTTTTGGAACATCCTTTCAAAATGGTTTGAGAGAGGCCGGAAGGAAACTCCTGAAGAAATGAGTCATATTCTGCAAGGAATAGTAGATTCATTTTTAAACAAGCAAGCTATCGAAAGGTGATCTCATGTTGGTATATGAGTGCTTTAAGCGTTTAGCCTTCTTTCTTAATTTCTGCTTGTGCTTACGGCCAATCTTCGGTACCGTTAATGCAAAGACCCTTGTAATATAGAGAACAGGAGTGAGGTCGTTGTTGAATACGGTGAAGATCAGAGGGGTGGCCATCGGAGAAGGAGCCCCGAAAATTTGCGTGCCGCTCATCGGAAAAACGCATGAACAATTGAAAGAAGAAGCTGCTTTTCTTCTATCGATTAATCCGGATCTTGCCGAATGGCGGGCGGATTTTTTTGAGGATGTCGAAGACGTTGACAAAGTGAAAAAGGTATTGGCTGACATCCGGGAGATCTTAAAGGATATCCCGTTGATATTTACATTTCGCAGCGCGGAGGAAGGCGGCGAAAAAGAAGTCAGTAAGGAATTTTACTTTTCCTTGAATCATGCCGTAGTCAAAACAGGGCTGGCAGATGTGATTGATGTCGAGCTGTTCAATGAAGAGCATCATGTGGAAAAACTGGTTCAAGCGGCTCATATGCAGCATGTCTTTGTCATTATATCCAACCACGATTTCGGGAAGACGCCGAGAGCGGAAGAGATCGTTTCCCGTCTCCGAAAAGCCCAGGATCTTGGCGCCGATTTCCCTAAGATCGCGGTGATGCCTGAAACACCGGCAGATGTGCTGGTGTTGCTTGAGGCGACTCATATGATGCATGAGCGGTATGCGAAGCGGCCGATTATCACGATGTCGATGGCCGGAAAAGGCTTGATCAGCCGGCTCGCCGGAGAGGTATTTGGCTCGGCCGTGACGTTCGGCGCAGCGAAAAAAGCATCCGCACCTGGCCAAATTGAGGCGACGGATTTGAAACATATACTTGATGTGCTTCATCGCAATTTATAATAATTGGGTGTGCCGCTATAGTGAAAAAGATTCATATATTTTTCCATCCTTTTCACTTGCCAAATCGGTGTGTTACGATAAAAAATGAATTGAATAGCTTTACTAGGGGTGCCCGACTGCGGGCTGAGAGAGAAACATGTGTTTCTTAACCCTTTGGACCTGATCTGGTTCGTACCAGCGTGGGGAAGTAAAAAGGATTCGGGAGAAGATGGGGAATAGGTATGGTCCGTCTGTCTTCCAGTGATTTTACTGACTGTAAAACCAGGTTCATCATATGAGCCTGGTTTTTTTGTGCTGGTGCTGTTCCGGAGTTTCGTCCTGATCAATTTTTTAGAGGGGAAGGATTTTTACATGAAACAGGAGTCAGTACAGCAAAAAAACATCTCGATTATGTCAAGTTTTTCAGGGAGCCGCAAAGTGTATGTCGAAGGGGCGCGACCTGACATTCAAGTGCCGATGAGAGAAATTTCGCTAAGTCCGACGACGGGTTCATTTGGCGCCGAAGAAAATCAGCCTGTCCGCGTCTACGACACGAGCGGTCCCTATACGGACGCGAATGCAGAGGTTGATATTCTTAAGGGGCTGAAACCTTTGCGGGCGACCTGGATCAGGGAGCGCGGCGATACCGAAGAATATGAAGGCAGAGAAATCAGACCGGAGGATAACGGCTATAAAAGCAAAGAGAAAGCGAGCAACAGCTATCCAGGGTTGAAACGAAAACCGCTGCGCGCGAAAAAAAGTCAAAATGTCACCCAGCTGCATTACGCAAGAAAGGGGATCATTACGCCCGAGATGGAATTTATCGCGATCCGAGAGCATATATCTCCCGAATTTGTTCGTGATGAAGTGGCAAGCGGACGGGCGATTATTCCGTCAAATATCAACCATCCGGAAAGCGAACCGATGATTATCGGCCGCAACTTCCACGTGAAAATCAATGCCAACATCGGCAATTCCGCTGTCACCTCTTCGATTGAAGAAGAAGTAGAAAAAATGACATGGGCCATCCGCTGGGGCGCCGATACGATGATGGACTTGTCCACAGGTAAAGATATTCATACAACGAGGGAGTGGATCATCCGCAATTGTCCAGTTCCTGTAGGGACTGTGCCAATTTATCAGGCGCTTGAAAAAGTAAACGGCGTCGCGGAAGATCTCACTTGGGAGATTTACCGCGATACATTAATCGAGCAGGCTGAGCAAGGCGTTGATTATTTTACGATTCATGCCGGCGTCCTTCTTCGGTATGTGCCGCTGACGGCAAAGCGCGTCACTGGAATCGTATCCCGCGGCGGGGCAATTATGGCGCAATGGTGTTTGGCTCATCATGAGGAAAGCTTTCTGTACACGCATTTTGAAGAGATTTGCGAGATTATGAAAACATACGATATCGCATTTTCGCTCGGGGACGGCCTTCGGCCCGGCTCGATTGCGGATGCGAATGATGAGGCCCAATTTGCCGAATTGGAGACGCTCGGCGAGCTGACGGAAATCGCCTGGAAGCATGATGTTCAAGTGATGATCGAAGGACCGGGACACGTGCCGATGCATAAAATTAAAGAGAATGTCGACAAGCAGATGGAAATTTGCAAAGAGGCGCCGTTTTACACGCTCGGCCCGCTGACGACCGATATTGCACCGGGCTACGATCATATTACATCGGCAATCGGAGCGGCGATGATCGGCTGGTACGGCACGGCCATGCTTTGCTATGTGACGCCGAAGGAGCATTTGGGACTGCCGAACAAAGACGATGTCCGCGAAGGCGTCATAACATACAAAATCGCGGCCCATGCGGCTGACCTTGCCAAAGGGCACCCCGGCGCGCAAATCCGCGATGACGCGCTTTCCAAGGCGCGCTTTGAATTCCGCTGGCGGGACCAGTTCAATTTGTCGCTCGATCCGGAAAGAGCGCTTGAATACCATGATGAAACCCTTCCGGCGGAAGGCGCCAAAACGGCACACTTTTGTTCAATGTGCGGGCCTAAATTTTGCAGTATGAGAATTTCCCAGGATATTCGCGACTATGCCAAGGAAAACGGCCTTGATGAACAAAAGGCTATTCAAAAAGGATTGGAAGAGAAGGCGAAGGAATTTAAAAAAGCAGGCGGCAGCATTTACAGTTAAAAACGGGCAATACTGCAGATGAAAGGGGAACCTTTCATCTGTTTTTTTATAATATAGGGTTGACAGGTCGGAATAATATGAATTAGTATGTTGTTTAATATTTCGGAAAATTTCATCAGCGCTGATCGGTCAACCGAAGGCTCTTATCTCAATTGGGATAAGAGTTTTTTATTTTCAGTTTAGAAAAGAAAGGGGAACAAGATGTCTTTATCAATTCGTGTAAATGAAAAAGCATTTGGAAACGGCAGCCTTAAAACAAGCGTGCTTCAAGACGTGAAACTGACGGTCGAAAACGGCGAATTTCTGACTGTCATCGGTCCAAGCGGATGCGGGAAAAGCACGCTCTTAAAAATCGCTGCCGGTCTTGACGGGAATTATGAAGGGCGAATCAGCATGAACGGAAGAGAAATCAAGGGCCCGGGGATTCAGCAAGGTTTTATCTTTCAGGAGCATCGGCTTTTTCCATGGCTGACGGTCGAGCAAAATATCGCCGCAGATTTAAGCCTGAAAGAACCGGCGGTGCGAAAAAAAGTCGATGAATTGATTGAAACGGTGCGGCTGAAAGGCGCGGAGAAACAGTATCCACGCGAGCTGTCCGGAGGTATGTCGCAGCGGGTCGCGATTGCCAGGGCTTTGCTCAGGGAGCCTGAGATTTTGCTGCTTGATGAACCCTTCGGCGCCTTGGACGCCTTTACGAGAAAGCATCTCCAGGATGTTCTGACAGACATTTGGCGAGAAAAGAAGATGACGATGATCCTCGTGACGCACGATATTGACGAATCGGTTTATTTAGCCAACCGGGTCGCGATTCTTACCGCAAAGCCGGGGAGAATCCACAAGCTGATTCCGGTCGATCTGCCATTTCCGCGCAGCAGAACATCGCCCGTTTTTCAATCAATCAGACAAAAAGTGCTGAAAGAATTCGAGACAACGGAAACATTCAGCTTTCAGGAAGGTTCAGGGATTTGAGCAGAAAGGAGCGGAAAAACGTGAAAAAATGGCCGTTGTATATGCTGGGCTGCCTGATGCTTCTTGCGGGCTGTTCAGCAGCCCAATCAAGCGGAGGGGGCGGAGATTTAAAAGAGATCAACATCGGAGTGCAGCAAAGCTTAAGCCCGTTGCTCCTTGCGAAAGAAAAAGGCTGGTTTGAAAAAGAGTTCGCAAAAGAAGGGATTAAAGTGAAATGGACAGAGTTTCAAAGCGGTCCGCCGCAGTTTGAAGGTCTTGCCGCAGGTAAACTTGATTTTTCCCAGGTTGGAAATTCACCGGTGATCGCAGGGCAGGCGGCTGGCATTGATTTTAAAGAAATCGGTCTTTCGCAAGACGGTTTAAAGGCGAACGGCATTCTTGTGAAAAAAGGGAGCGGCATCGATGACATAAAAGATTTGAAAGGAAAGAAGGTGGCGGTGGCAAAAGGCAGCAGCGGGTTCGATTTTCTGTATAAAGTGATCGATAAAGCAGGTCTGGAGCCAACAGACGTCAACATCATTCAGCTTCAGCCTGACGAAGCCATGCCGGCATTTGACAGCGGCGCGATTGATGCATGGTCGATTTGGGAGCCGTTTTTGTCCCTTAAAACGATCAAAAGTGATGCGGCAATATTGGTTGACGGGGAACAAATCGACAAGTATTCCCCGGGTTTTACGCTTGTACGAAGCGAATTTGCCGAGAAGTATCCTGATGAGGTGATCCGTTTTCTGAAGGTGTATGACAAGGCCGTGAAATGGCATAAAAACCATAAGAAAGAAGCGGTTGAAGCGTATGCGAAAATTAAAAATCTCGACAAAAAGGTCGTTGAAAACGTGCTGAATAACACCGAACCGTTAAATGAGCCGATCACAGACCGTATTATTGAAACGCAGCAGGAGACTGCCGATTTTCAATTTAAATTAAAAGCGATTAACAAAGAGATTGATGTAAAAGAAGTGGTTGACAATTCATTTATTAAAAAAGCGCTGAAAGGAGGAGATGACAGATGAGGGCTGTTTCACCAAGCACCCCCTCGATCCAGCCGAAAGCAGGCGCAAAACTGAGACCGGCCGCTTTTCGGCTGGCATGGGGGAAGGGAATTGTATTACCTGTGATATTGATTTTATTATGGCAGCTTGTCGGGACATTTGAGCTCATATCAAAAACCGTGCTTCCGGCTCCTTTAGATATATTGCTTACATTTCGGGATCTCATCGTATCAGGAGAGCTTTTCACTCATTTAGGCATCAGCATTCAGCGCGCCGCGCTCGGCTTTTTCCTGGGAGCCGGACTCGGGCTCCTGCTGGGGCTTGTAATCGGCTTTTCAAAAATCGCCGAGGATTATCTCGATCCCTCTCTGCAAATGCTGAGAACCGTTCCGCATCTCGCCGTCACGCCGCTGTTTATCTTATGGTTCGGTTTCGACGAACTGTCAAAGGTGCTCTTGATCGCGCTCGGCGCCTTCTTCTCGGTATATATCAACACATTTTCAGGAATCAGGGGCGTCGATTCGAAACTGTTCGATGTGGCGAGAGTATTGGAGTTCCATTGGCTGAAGCAGGTGACTAAGCTGATTCTTCCCGCATCGCTTCCGAACATCCTCTTAGGCATCCGCCTGTCGCTCGGTGTTTCGTGGCTGGGCCTTGTTGTTGCCGAACTGATGGGATCAAGCGCGGGAGTCGGCTATATGATTATGGATGCCAGACAGTTTTCACAAACCGATAAGGTGTTTGTCGGAATTTTGATTTTCGCTGCCGTCGGCAAGCTGACGGATTCATTCGTCAGAATTCTGGAGAAAAAGTGCCTTGGCTGGAGAAACAGCTATCAAGGTAATCAAAAGTAAAGGGGAGATCTTTTTGGACATTTTATGGTTTATTCCTACTCATGGGGACGGACGTTATCTCGGCACAGACACGGGAGGCAGAGCCGCAGATCACACCTATTTTCAGCAGGTAGCGCAAGCGGCTGACCGGCTTGGGTATACAGGGGTTCTTTTGCCGACGGGAAGATCGTGCGAAGATCCGTGGATTACCGCCGCCGCTCTGGCGTCAGTCACGAAAAATCTGAAGTTTTTAGTCGCTGTAAGACCCGGTTTGATGCAGCCGTCGGTTGCGGCGCGGATGGCTTCCACATTCGACCGGCTTGCAGAGGGCAGACTCCTCATCAATGTGGTCGCCGGCGGTGATCCGTATGAATTAGCCGGCGACGGCCTGTTTATCAGCCATGATGAACGGTATGAAGCGACAAATGAGTTTCTCGACATATGGCGGTCGCTTTTAAAAGGCGAGACTGTCAGCTATTCGGGGAAACACTTGAAGACCGAAAACGGCCGCTTACTCTTTCCGCCCGCCCAACACCCTCATCCGCCGATCTATTTTGGGGGCTCGTCAAAGGCCGGGCAGGAGACTGCCGCCAAACACGCAGATGTCTATTTAACATGGGGAGAGCCGCCCCATCTCGTTAAAGAAAAAATCCAATCTGTCAAAAGACAGGCTGAAAAAGAAGGGAGGAACGTCCGTTTTGGAATTAGACTGCACGTAATCGTCAGAGAAACGGAACAAGAGGCGTGGCAGGCGGCAAATAGACTGATCAGCCACTTGGATGATGAAACGATTGCCGCAGCCCAAAACGCGATGAAACGGACGGATTCATCAGGGCAAAAGAGGATGGTTCAGCTTCATCAGGGAAACAGAACCAATCTTGAGATCAGCCCGAATCTTTGGGCGGGCATCGGACTGGTCAGAGGCGGAGCGGGGACAGCGCTCGTCGGTGATCCGGAAACGGTGGCCTGCCGGATAAAAGAATATGCTGATCTCGGCATCGAATCCTTTATCTTCTCAGGTTATCCTCATCTTGAAGAAGCGTACCATTTTGCCGAAAAGGTCTTTCCGCTCCTTCCGTTTCGCCCGAAACTTCAAAGAAAAGCGTCTGGCGAAGTCATCGGAAATGACCATTTTCCGACGAGGCAAAAGGAAAAAACGATTTAAATAAAAAAACTCCAGACATTCTGGAGTTTTTTATCTGTTTTTATAAAATGAAAACATATACGAAAGATGCTGAATAATGATCAGCACAAAGATGACGATGATCGGGAAATACGGGATCCTGGCTTGGAAAAACGGGTAAAAGATCAATAGAAGCGCTGCGACTGGCATCGCCACATACAGCACGATATAAGATGTTCTGCATGCTTTTGCGGTAATCATCTGTTCTCTTTCATCCTGTTCTTTAAATTCGTCAGGGACGAGCATAAAGCGCTGCTTGCGTGAACCGCTTTTTTTCTCCAAGTATGTGTAAATCGAAAGCACGAGCCCAAAGAGAAGGATGGGAATCAGGTTAAAAACAAAATGGAGCTCTGAAGCGTTTGTTTTCAAGCTTTTGGCGATTTGTTCCGATGTGTGAAAAAAGGTTATAAACGTCCAGCATGCGAGTCCGAACAGAAGGATGTGAAAGAAAGTCCGTGTGATCATATTCATTCGTGTTTGCCTCCCTCTAACCAAAATACGTCTTCCATTTTTAATTGAAATTCCTCGCAAATTTTCAAAGCCAAAAGAAGCGACGGGATGTAATTGCCTTTTTCAATGGCCGCAACTGTCTGCCTTGTAACTCCGATCGCGTTTGCAAGGGCTTCCTGTGAATACCCGTACCTTGCTCTCAATTCTCTAACCCTGTTGTTCATCCTACCACCTGCAATTCTTCGTTTATATAGTATATTTGACATATTGTTAAATGGGTTTGACATAATGTTAACTTGATTTTACAATGTAATCAACATCTTTTGATCTAGGATCGGCAGGTTATTAACTGTAACATTTAAATTTATACATAAAATTAACAGAAATGGAATAGAGAAAATAGAATTATCTCACTTTTTGAAAAAAGGGACTTTGGGGGTATTTTGGGGTTCGGATTTCAGGAGAAGGAGAGTCTTATTAGCCAGTTCTTTTTCCTTAACATCCTTGAAAGACACGAGATTTATAAAAAGAAAAAATGAGAGAGAAAGAAGGAGGAGAAATAAGACAAAAAGATTATAAAGACATCATAAAGTGGAAACGGGGCTTTCATCTTCTCTTCCAAGCCGAAAAGCGTGGGCCATTAGATTGAAAAACCGCGAGATCCTTAAATAAATAGTTGGAACGTAGTGTTTATGAAATAGGAAATTTCATAGATTTCAGTATGATTTTGGATATGTTACTCTTTGGTTACTTGATAGAAAGGAGGGGGAAAAATGACATACGCAGCACCTCAGGTTGACTATTCTGTCAATCCGTCGATCGAAGATCAGGCTTGGTTCTTGGTGTTTGTTGCAGTGCTTTTGGCACTTGGCGCAACTGTTGTTCTTGGCGCCGCTGTATGGTGTGTAGTTAACGGAAACGGCAGCTTCACAGGATCCGTCCAATGGGTCAGCGGTTTGAAAGTCAACATTGAATGTAGGAAATAGCCATACTTAAAGTATCTGTTCACAACAAGAGACATATTTGATGAGGCTTAACCGTCTGTGGGGGGCGGTTAAGTCTTCCTGACATTAATCATACCCTGGAGGCATTATGTTTATTATAGATAACCTATCTAAAACATATAAAAACAATGTGACTGCCGTTAGCGGGTTTCATATAAAGATTGAAAAAAACCAGATTGTCGCGATAGCGGGTCCGAACGGTTCAGGAAAGACGTCGATTATTAATTCCATTTTAGGAATCATTACGCCTAGTGAAGGAACCATTCTTTTGGATGACCTGCAGAACACGACGGCGGAATTCAAGCAAAAGCTGGCGTATGTTCCCGATGAACTGCTTTTGCCGGATGCCCTTTCAGCTGCCGAATATTTGGATTTTGTTTCTTCTATGTATAATTGTACATCAAATGAAAAGCGGAGACAATTAATTGAGCTTTTCGATATGAAAGAGGCTTTGCAGGAGCCGATTGAAACGTACTCACACGGAATGAAAAAAAAGACGCAGCTGATCGCTGCTTTTATGCTGGAGAGCGAATTTGTCATCATGGATGAGCCGTTTCGCGGGCTTGATATTGAAGCGGTCATCAATACGAAAAAGCTGATGAAGCGCTATGCGGCCACACAAGGATCGATACTGCTTGCGACTCATGACATGCTTTCTGCGGAAGAATTGTGCGATAAGATTGCGATTATTTCCAAAGGCGTCAAGATGGATGAAGGAAAAGTCAAAGAATTAAAGGTTAAATACAGCTGTAATTCGCTTGAAGAAGTGTTCTTGAAAGCTTCGATGCTGAGTGATAGGGGTGCGCATTTTGATCAAATCATTCGAAATTTCTAAAATGATGCTGAAAATGTGGCAGAAGGAAATGGGCAAGCTCTTAAATACCGGCACCAAAAAAATGATCGCCGCCCTTTTTTTAATTTTGGCGGTTGCGATGGGGAGCATCATTGGCTACAGCTTTACGGGGATGTTTTTAAGCGCTTTTCTGAATGGAGAAATTCGCTCACTCGGGTTGTTCGTGATTTCAATGTTCATGAACGTCTCGATTTTTACGTTTGTTTTCTTCATTTTATTTAAAGTAAGGACGCCTGAACAGAACAGCTTCTCCATGCAGCTGAGCTGGTTCCCGCTGACGGCTTTCGAGAGGAGTCTCGGATATTTTATTCCGTTTGCCGGCGCGGTTTCATTCCTTGTCCTGTTTATCATGTCTATTCTGCTGATTCCGAATTTTGTCGCCAGCGGTGTAGGCTTTTGGTTTGCTTTTACGTTTTTTGCCCTGCTTTTTGTGCAGATCATTTTTTTCTTTTCGCTTCTCAACCTTGTTTATAACCTGGTGTATATGGTGATCTTGAAATTCGGTTTTCCGCTGCAAAAATTTTTTTCAATGTTTGTTCTTGTCGTATTAGCTGTTATTTACGGATTCACCTCTTTTGATCTGGGGAAGATTCAGAACGCTTATTCAACCTTTGATTATAATCTGACATATTTTGCAGCGCCGCTGTTTCTCGTGCTGAACGGTCAGTCGGCAGGCGCCGGAATTATACTGGTGGTGCTGATCTTGGCAGCCGCAGTAACTGCTTCGTTTATGTCGCTGAATGTTGTGCCGATCCTCACTGAAAAAAAATCATCCAAACTGTTTTCATTTATTAAAATCCCGTCGTCAAAACCGCTGTCTTTGGCGGTGAAAGAAATAAAATCACAGGCCAGAAATGAAGAAAATATTTTAAACTTCATTTTTTTACTTTTGGCTCTATGCTTTTTAAAATACAAATTTCAGTTCGGATTTACCGGGGAGAGCTATTTGGTGCTTGGAGGCGTGACGGGCATCATCGCCTTCAATTCATATGGGAATGATCTGCGGATGATGCAGGTGTACAAGGCGATGCACTTGAAAATAACAACGGTTTTGTGGTCAAAGTATCTCGGGCTGTGTGTGCTTGGCCTCATTCAACTCTGCTTGTTTTCCGTGTTGACGTGGACTTTTCCTGAGAGCTTTGCGGTCTTCGTAAAGACGATTGCCGTGCTATTAAACGCAATTGCGATGTTCTATTTAGCGGGCATTATTTTTCCGCTTGACCGCAACAACCCTTATATGGGGATCTTCTCTTTCGGAATGCTCCTCATCTTTATGATTCCGCTGTTTTTCATCGTGAATTATGCGGTCGATAAAGTCACGGGCGAAGCGCTGCTGTTTCTCATACCGTGTCTCGAATTACTGCTGATCCTGCTGTTATACGGAGGGTTTAAATGGAGGTACCATTATGATCATTAGGATGTTGAAAGCACTGGTCGGAATCAAAAAAATTCCCTATTTTCCAGAGCATGTGAAGCTGGATCGGAAGCATATTTCAGATCGCGATCTCGATGCGGATTTTCCCATCAATCCGACAGCCTATCAAATGCTGAAAGAAGTCGACGGAAAAAAAGACGAACTGGAGATAGCCGGGGATCTGGCCGGCGTCTTTCGCGTCAGTGAAGAGGTGTTGCTAAAGGATTTGCACCAATTGCTGACAGGGCTCAACCGCAACTATTTAATCAATTGGAAGTACGGTGAACGCCCGTCTTTCCTCGGTTTTCTCTATCAGTTTTTCGGCCAGTACCATATTCGCTACAAGGAAAGGTTTTCAAGCGATTCTGATTCATTTCTGTTTTTGTACATGAAATTTCTTCATGTGATTTCTAAGAAAATTATTGTTTTCTGGCTCGTCTTTTTGATGCTGTCGCTTTCGGCTTACATTTTCGTTCCGGACGGTTCAATCATCAGCATTGCCGCTTATTTTTCCGTCATCTATTTCGGGTTGATCACCGGCACAGCGCTTCATGAAGTGGTGCACGGCATCGCGCACCGGAAATTTGTCGGAAAAAACGGGCCTCAAGGGTTTTTAGCGGCTGATATGATGTCCGTCAAATTTATCAGGCCTGTCATATCGCCGTATGATAAAAAGTCGATTTGGATTACGGCGTTGGGGCCGCTTATACCAGGGGCGCTCGGAATAGCTGGCGTGCTGTTTACGATCTTTTTTCTTCAGGAAAACGCGGTCTCGGTCGGCATGCTTCTGTTCTTTTCCACTTATGCTCTGCATATGATGTATCTGCTTCCGTTTATGGGTGACGGAAAGTCGATTATGAAACAGCTGATGATCAGAGGAATTGGAGGTAAATCATCATGAATACAAACTCTTTAAAGCAGGGACTAATCTTTGCCAGTTTCTCAAGCTTTCTCGCATTTCCGATGCTTGCGGCTGCGCTTTTGTTTTATCATCTTTTTTCAAATCAAACGAGCAACGATATCCTGTTTAACAGTTTGTCGTTTGTCATGGAGAGCGAATCGGCTTTTTCATTCCAGGTGAAGCCCAACTTTTTCTTCATTATGATCGGGCTGTTTATCGGCATTTTTATTATAACGGCCGCGATTTCATCAATTTATCAGAAAAAAAAGGGTGAATCTTAAAAGAGCTTGCTACTTGAGGCAGGCTTTTTTTATTTGCATCGGAAGACGGGTTGTGATAAATTTAAATCGTAATCATTACGCTTTATTGAGAAGGAGGATACTCAGAGTGGCCAAGAAATCAAAAATTGCTAAAGAAAAAAAGCGCCAAAAGCTTGTTGAACAATATGCGGAACTCAGAAAAGAACTAAAAGAAAAAGGCGATTACAGAGCTTTGAGCAAGCTTCCGCGCGACTCGGCGCCATCAAGGCTGCATAACCGCTGCGAAGTGACCGGAAGGCCGCGAGGATATATGAGAAAGTTTAAAATGTCGCGGATCGCGTTCAGAGAGTTAGCATATAAAGGCCAGGTACCAGGTGTGAAGAAATCCAGCTGGTAATCTGTCAATGTCCGGAAAAAAGCTGCCGATGTTCATATCGGCGGCTTTTTTTCGACAAATTTTTAATATACCCTTGACGAAATTTTAATAAACGTGTAACATAATAAAAGTCAAAACGATGATGTTGTTTTTAGAGATCATATGCGGGTGTAGTTTAGTGGTAAAACCTCAGCCTTCCAAGCTGATGTCGTGGGTTCGATTCCCATCACCCGCTCCATACATACTGTTTATAACGCAGTGTTTCGTTTCTCAGATTAAACGAAGCATTGCGTTTTTTCATGTATGAAATCATCGTAAAAAACCTGCTCTCTTTAAGAACAGGTTTTTAAGGAAAGACGGTTGAGATATGTTCGCCGCCGTGAATTTGTTCGAACATTTTTGTTAAAGACTCGAGCAGGCGGCGGGATTCTTCTATAGATAATGAGGGCCTGAAAAAGACGAGCTGCAAGGCATCTTTTGTATCCGTTCCTGCATGATGAAGGCTGAGGTTTCCGGTGATCGTGCCGAATGCTCCAGCATCATCGGAGAACGTGATGATCTCGCCGGGACTTCCGGGTTCGATTTTGATCGGACCGTTTAATTTCCGGGCATCATATATATGAACCGGTATCAAATATTTGAGGGAGAAAAAACGGCTCAGATCAATCGCTGAATTTTCCGGCTCAACAAAGCGTTGTTCTTTGATATCTTTCAGCATCCGTTCGAGTCCGCTTTCCCGTCCTGAATAAGACGGGTTCAGCTCACGGAAGGCATCATGCCATTCTTTAACGGCCGATTCATCTTCGGGACTGCGATCGGCATAGTCAAAAAACAGCGATTCCTGAAAAAGGCGGAGCCGGCCTTTGAGCATTTGCGGGGAGCCGGTGATCTCAATATCTTGATATAACACAGCGCCAACCTTAAATGAAGGAATGCGGTTTAAAATAGCAGGCGCGATTTGCAAACGAAGTTCCAATTTAAATTCATCTCCCGTGTCATGGTACACTCTATTATACAGAGAGCGAAAACGAAAACAAAGAAAGGAGGCTCTGCACGATGGATGTGAAAAAACTGAAACAGGATGTCATCGAATTCGCACAGGAAATCGGCATCGATAAAATCCGGTTCGCCAGTGCAGATACTTTTGAAACATTAAAAGAACGATTGATTGAGAACCGGACCCTCGGCTATGAATCAGGCTTTGAAGAACCCGATCTTGAAAAGCGGACGAACCCGGATCTGCTTTTGCCGAAGGCGAAATCGATCATCGCCATCGCCCTTGCTTACCCTTCAAAAATGAAAGATGCGCCGAGAAGCAAGAAAGGCGAACGGAGGGGCATCTTTTGCAGAGCTTCCTGGGGAAAGGATTATCATCATGTCCTGCGGGAAAAGCTTGATCAGCTGGAAGAATTTTTGAAAGCGCAGCGCAGCGATGTCAGAACGAAATCGATGGTTGACACCGGTGAGCTGTCGGACAGAGCTGTCGCAGAGCGCGCGGGCATCGGCTGGAGCGGAAAGAACTGCATGATCATTACGCCTGAATTCGGGTCTTACGTTTACTTGGCGGAAATGATTACGAATATTCCGTTCGAGCCTGATGAGAGAATCGAAGATCAATGCGGCTCATGCAACAAATGTATCGAGGCATGCCCGACCGGTGCGCTCGTCAACCCCGGGCAGCTCAACTCCCAGCGCTGCATCGCTTTTCAGACGCAGACAAAAGGTTTTCTGCCCGACGAGTTCCGTACGAAAATCGGGAATAGGATCTACGGCTGTGATACGTGCCAGATGGTATGCCCGAAAAATAAAGGGGTCGATTTTCATCTGCATCCTGAAATGGAGCCGGACCCTGAGATTGCCAAGCCGCTTTTAAAACCGCTTCTGACGATGTCGAATCGCGAATTTAAAGAAAAGTTCGGCCACGTGGCCGGCTCATGGAGAGGCAAAAAGCCGATTCAGAGAAATGCGATTATCGCACTTGCCCATTTTAAAGAAACGGACGCTCTCCCTGAACTGATTGAGCTGATGCACAAAGATCCGCGACCGGTCATCAGGGGAACCGCCGCATGGGCGGTCGGAAAGATCGGCGGAGCAGATGTGATGGGTGAATTGGAGCGCGCGCTCGCGCACGAGCAGGATGAAGAAGCAAAAGCTGAAATCCAAAAAGGCATCGCTCTTTTAAAAGAAACGAGTGCGACTAATTAAGGGCTGTCCTGACATATGTTTAATGATGAGAAATGAATTAACAAACATATGGTGGTGTAGCCCTTGAAACAGATCATCGAGCAGCTCCTGAAAGCCAGACTTCATTACTTAATCAACGGAAAAGATGAAACAAACTGGCGGGATGCCGGGGGTTTTGAAATCATTGAACGGAAGCGGAGGCTTTTTCAAAAACGCGGCGTGCAGATCGTGAAGGCCAATATAAAAGCAGCTGTAAAAGAGCACTGGCTTGATGAAGACGGCGCGTCGCATGTGAACTATCAAACCCATACCGCATACTTGTGCAAAGACGGGGATGATATGTATATGGAAGAACATATTGAAGACAGAAGCGCCATTTTGTATGATCAGATGGTCATCAAAGACTCCAAGGCCCCGCGTCCGGCCGCACAGTCTTATCCTGACCCTGAAAGCGGCGATGATGAGATGCGCGAATTGCTGGGAAGGGCGTTCCGCTATGACCGGCTGGCCGCGGTGCGCTATGCAGAAACGTATTGGAATAAACGAAATCCCGCTTACAAAAACTTTGAAGACAATTGCACAAACTTTATTTCCCAGTGCATAAGGGCGGGAGATGCGCCGATGCGCGGCTATCCGAACAGAGGAAAAGGCTGGTGGATGCAAAACCATTCCTGGAGTTACAGCTGGACTGTCGCTCATTCGCTCAGAACCTTTTTGAAGCAGTCAAAAGCCGGCCTCCGAGCGGTTCAAAAGCGGGCCGCGAAAGAGCTGATCGAAGGCGATGTCATCTGCTATGATTTTAACGGAGACGGAAGATTTGACCACGTGGCTCTTGTGACGGCAAAGGATAAAAGCAATATGCCGCTGGTGAACGCGCAAACGCACGACTGCCGGATGAGGTACTGGTCTTACGAGGATTCGCCTGCTTATACTTCATCGATTCGATATGCGTTTTTTCATATATCAGATGATACGACAAAATCGTAATGAGTGGTATAATAAACAGCGGATCAGAAAAACAGAGGTGAATACTTTTGGCATTGCATGTCGTACTATATCAACCAGAAATTCCTGCAAACACAGGAAATATCGCACGGACTTGTGCAGCAACAGATACAACGCTTCATTTAATCAGACCGCTCGGTTTTTCAACCGACGATAAAATGCTCAAGCGGGCAGGTCTTGATTATTGGGAATTCGTCAATGTCGTCTACCACGACTCATTGGACGAATTGTTTAATGCCCATCCTGACGGCCGTTTTTTCTTCATTACAAAATTCGGTCAAAAACCGCACACTTCATTTGATTATTCAGATCAAAACGAAGATCACTTCTTTGTCTTCGGAAGAGAGACGAACGGCTTGCCGAAAGAGCTGATCGAACAAAACATGGATCGCTGTCTGCGCCTGCCGATGACAGAGCATGTCAGATCACTGAACTTATCAAATACTGCAGCAATCCTCGTGTACGAGGCGCTTCGCCAGCAGAATTACAGAGATTTGACTTAAGCTTTATCAGGAAAAGAGCCCTTTTTAACAGAGGGTTCTTTTTTTTACTTTCTAATGTAACAGTGTTATGTTACAATGTGTGTAAAGGAGCTGAAACAGATGGTTCAGGATGATTTAATTTCAAAAAAAGAGCTGCTGGATTTGACTTCGATCTCATACGGGCAGCTCTATAGATGGAAACGGAAAAATTTAATACCGGAAGAGTGGTTTATCCGGAAATCGACGTTCACCGGACAAGAAACGTTTTTTCCGAAGGAAGACATTTTAAAAAGAATCGAAACCATTCAAAGCATGAAAGAAAATCTTTCCCTTGATGAAATGGCGGAAATGTTTACACCCGGTCTGTCCGAACTTAGCGCGAGCCGCGGGGAACTGCTTGAAAAAGGCATCGTTTCACAAGCGGTCATGACGTTTTTTGAAGAATGCACCGGAAAGCGCGATGATCCATTTCATCTGACAGAAGCGCTTGCGGCTTATGTGCTGGAAGGCCTGCTCCAATCCGGCGACATCAGCCTGGATGAAGGAAAAATGGTGCTGGATGTCATCATGTCACACGAGGCGGAGAACAAAGGGAGGCTGATTGTGCTTCGGAAGCTCGGCATTGCAACATGTCTGATCACCGAGGGCAGCATCGTGTTGGAAAAAGGAGTCAAGGTCGCCGCTGACATCAATCTGGCAGCGAGCAGCGAAGAATTGAAAACAAAATTCATGTAAATGGAGGATCAAAAGATGGAGAATTTATTGATAAACGGATTTGGCAGTTCAGGCGGAGGCACGTATCAAACGGTTGAATTAAACGGCAAAGGAACGATTAACGGCGATATTGACTGCGAAAGGTTCAGCTGCAGCGGCACCGGGACTGTAAACGGAGACGTGAAAGCGGGGGAGCTGAGAATCAGCGGCCACGCCAAACTAAACGGCGCAATCGCAGCTTCCAAGGTCAGAATCGACGGTTCTGCAAAGGTGGATGGCGATGTCGAAGCAGAACAGCTTAAAGTCTTAGGCTATGCCGGCATTAGCGGACATGTGAAAGGCGACGAAGCAATCGTTCGCGGAAAAACGTCAATCGGCAAAGACTGCGAAGTGGAACATTTTACTGCGGAAGGCTATTTTACAATCGACGGGCTTTTAAACGCGGAACAAATTGAGATTAAGGTTCACGGCGGTGAAAGTAAAGTGAAAGAAATCGGGTGCCGGCGGATCGTCTGCACTGCACATCAATCGAAGCTGTTCTCGTTTTTAACGCCGCTTATTTCTCCTCCGAGACTGTCTGCCGAGCTGATTGAAGGGGATCAAATTGAACTCGCCAATACGGCCGCGAAAGTTGTCCGGGGCAATTCGGTTATCATCGGCGAAAATTGCGACATCGGCCTGATTGAGTATAAGGAAGATATCCGGGTGGCGGAAACGGCAAAAGTCGGAGAGAAGAGGAAAATATAGCGGAGGGATAGGACATGAAGAAACACGACTTGAAAATACACGGCTCCGGAAATGCCGGAGGCGGATCATTCCATCATGTTCTCATCAGAGGTGAAGGAACGATCACAGGAAACATTGAATGTGAAAAATTCAGTACACACGGCACAAGCGAATTGTCAGGCGATGCGACAATCAAAAGCTTTAGTGTACACGGGGAAACAGAGATCCGGGGGAGGCTGAAAGCTGACAAAGCCAGAGTGTACGGGACGGCGGATGTTTCTGAGGACGCCGACATCAGCGATGCAGCCGTAAAAGGCATTATCAATATCGGGGGTAATATGGCGGCTGAAACGTGCGATGTCAAAGGCGCACTGAACGTAAGAGGCGATTGTGAGGCAGAGGATTTTACACTGACGGGCAGCTTGGACGTAAAGGGTCTGCTGAACGCCGGCGCGATTGACATCGGCTTAAAGTTCGGAAACAGTTCGATTGGCGATATCGGCGGCACGCATATTAAGATTGGCAAAAAACGCGGGCTCTTGTTTAATAGAAACGGAGGTTTTCTCTCAGCAGGGACAATCGAAGGAGATGATATTTACCTGGAAAACACGGAGGCCCGCATGGTCAGGGGAAACCGCGTGCATATAGGGCCCGGATGCAAGATTGAGAAAGTTGAATACAAAAGCAGCTGCCGGGTATCTCCTAAGTCTGAAGTGAATGAAGATCAACAGGAATGAAACAGTGTTATGTTACGAAAAAAGGATGGCTTCAAAAGTGAGCCATCCTTTTTCCTTTGAATTTTATTTGCCGGGTTTGCTTTCGTATCCGGCAGTAAAAATGGATACGAGGAACGCGAGGATGACCCCCATCATGATCAACGTTCTCATTAAAATCCCTCCTCATCCTTATTCCCTTGTTGTCATCTGCACCGATGCCATCAGCCGTACCGCAGGAGCACTTGCGGACGGAACTTTTCTGCTCTTATTATGAATGGTTTGCTCCATCCTTGTCAATTCGAGGAAAGTACATTTCATTTTTTATATGAAAAGCATCTAAAGGGACATCTCCGCATAGATTGAATGTAACAGTGATTCACTTGGCACCTTGCATTTATCATCATATAGGAGGTTCTTATGGATATATTAAAAAAGATTGAACAGTATAGAGAGGAAGAGCAGCGTCTGAAATGGGAAGGAACCTTCGCTGAATATTTGGAAATCGTAAAGGAAAATCCGACTGTCGCGCAATCTGCTCATTCCCGCGTTTACAATATGATTAAAGACAGCGGCATTGAAGAGAAAGACGGGAAAAAAGTATACAGCTTCTTTGACAAAGAGCTGTTTGGTCTTGAAGAGCCTTTGGAACGCCTTGTTGAAGAATACTTTCATCCGGCCGCGAAGCGCCTTGATGTCAGAAAAAGAATCCTGCTTTTGATGGGGCCTGTCAGCGGGGGAAAGTCGACTTTGGTCACCATGCTGAAAAGGGGGCTTGAAGCATACTCTCTTACAGATGAAGGGGCTGTCTACGCCATTCAGGGCTGTCCAATGCACGAAGATCCGCTTCATCTAATTCCTCAGCATCTGCGGGACGATTTTTACAATGAATACGGCATCCGTATTCAAGGCAACCTGTCCCCTTTGAACATGATGAGGCTGGAACAGGAATACGGCGGAAGAATAGAAGACGTGAAGGTTGAAAGAATCTTTTTTTCAGAGGATAAACGGACGGGGATCGGCACGTTCAGTCCGTCGGACCCTAAATCGCAGGATATCGCTGATCTGACGGGAAGCATTGATTTTTCGACGATTGCCGAATACGGATCGGAATCCGATCCGCGCGCATACCGGTTCGACGGAGAATTAAACAAAGCGAACAGAGGAATGATGGAATTTCAGGAGATGCTGAAATGCGATGAAAAATTCCTCTGGCATCTTTTATCGCTTACACAGGAAGGGAATTTCAAGGCGGGCCGGTTCGCGCTCATCTCAGCGGATGAATTGATCGTAGCCCACACGAATGAAACCGAATACCGTTCATTTATATCCAATAAGAAAAACGAAGCGCTCCATTCGCGGATTATCGTCATGCCGATTCCATATAATTTAAAAGTATCAGAAGAAGAAAGAATTTATGAAAAAATGATCGCTGAAAGCGATGTGTCTGATGTTCATATTGCGCCGCACACGCTAAAAGTGGCTGCGATGTTTTCGATTTTGACGAGGCTGAAAGAGCCGAAGCGGTCAGACATTGATCTTGTCAAAAAAATGAGGCTGTATGACGGAGAGAGTGTTGAAGGCTACAATTCTGTCGATGTCGAGGATTTGAAAAAAGAATACACTGACGAAGGAATGAGCGGAATCGATCCGCGCTATGTCATCAACCGGATCTCGTCGACGATCATCCGCAAAAACATGGAATCGATCAATGCGCTTGATGTCCTCCGTTCTTTAAAAGAAGGGCTTAGCCAGCATCCATCGATTTCGGCAGAAGACCGCGAGCGTTATTTGAACTTTATTTCCGCCGCCAGAAAAGAATACGACGAAATGGCGAAGAAAGAAGTCCAAAAAGCGTTTGTGTACTCTTATGAGGAATCTGCGAAAACGCTGATGGACAATTATCTTGATAATGTCGAAGCGTACTGCAATAAAATTAAGCTTCGCGATCCGCTGACGGGAGAAGAAATGAATCCGGATGAAAAGCTGATGAGGTCAATAGAAGAACAAATCGGCATTTCCGAAAATGCGAAAAAGGCATTCCGCGAAGAAATTCTCATTCGCATTTCTGCCTATGCAAGAAAAGGGAAACGGTTTGACTATAATTCGCATGAGCGGCTCAGAGAAGCCATTCAGAAAAAGCTGTTCGCAGACTTGAAAGATGTCGTCAAAATCACGACATCGACAAAAACGCCGGACGAACAGCAGCTCAAGAAAATCAACGAGGTCGTCGCCCGTCTCATTGATGAGCACGGCTACAACTCGACTAGCGCAAACGAACTCTTAAAATATGTAGGAAGCTTATTAAACCGGTAACTTGAAGACCCGTCCGGAGAAGGGCGGGTCCTTTTGTCCCATTTTCAAAATTGTTTGTCAAAAGTTATTTGCACCTGCATAAGATAACAATAAACATTTTAGACTTGCATCCGCAGGGCTATAAACCGAAGCCATTTAAGGGGATTATCAATAAGGAGGGGAATTCATGTCCCATAAAGACAATGGCCATTTTATTATTTCTCAGGAAGACTGGTCCCTCCACCGAAAAGGGTATGATGACCAACAGCGTCACCAGAAAAAGGTGCAGGACGCGATCAAAAACAATCTGCCTGACCTGATTACAGAAGAAAGCATTATTATGTCCAACGGCAAAGATGTTGTCAAAATTCCGATTCGATCGTTAGATGAGTATAAAATCCGCTATAACTATGATAAAAATAAACATGCCGGCCAAGGAGACGGCGACAGCGAGGTAGGAGATATCGTCGCAAGGGACGGTTCGGATAAACGGGGCGCCGGCAAAGGCCAGGGAGCGGGCGATCAGGCCGGTGAAGATTATTATGAAGCGGAAGTTTCGTTAATCGATTTGGAAGAGGCGCTCTTCAGCGAAATGGAACTGCCGAATTTAGAACAAAAAGAACGGGATGATATCGTTGTCGAAGATATTGAGTTCAACGATATCCGCAAAACGGGTTTGACCGGTAATATCGATAAGAAAAGAACGATGCTCAGCGCTTTTAAGCGAAATGCAATGACGGGAAAACCTTCATTTTATCCGATCTACCCCGAAGACTTAAAATTTAAAACGTGGAATGACTCCGTAAAGCCGGAATCAAAAGCCGTTGTGCTCGCAATGATGGATACGAGCGGATCGATGGGCGTTTGGGAAAAATATATGGCGCGAAGCTTTTTCTTTTGGATGACACGTTTTTTACGGACAAAGTATGAAACGGTCGATATTGAGTTTATCGCCCATCACACTGAAGCCAAAGTGGTATCAGAAGAAGATTTCTTTTCGAAAGGGGAAAGCGGGGGCACGATTTGTTCATCTGTATACCGCAAATCCCTCGAACTGATTGAAGACAAATACCATCCGACACGCTATAACATTTATCCGTTTCATTTTTCGGACGGCGATAATTTGACATCCGACAATGCGCGTTGCGTTAAGCTTGTCGGAGAGATTATGGAGAAAGCGAATATCTTTTGCTATGGCGAAGTCAACCAGTACAACAGACATTCAACGTTAATGTCAGCCTACAAAAATATTAAAAACGAAAAATTCAAGTATTATGTGCTGAAACAGAAAGCCGATGTTTTTCAGGCTCTGAAGAGCTTCTTCAGCAATGAAGAACGGCATCAATATACATGAAAAAACGCGATTGAAACCTCCGGCAGCGGAGGTTTTTTGTTTGGAAAATATTTAAATCAAAATTTTAAGTGCAAGGTTATTGACATTCTTTATTACTTTAACTAATATTTAATCTTGTTAACTATTTATTTTGTTGTGCAGAGGTAAAAACAAATTTACCGCTTCCGATCTTTCTTGCTCAGTTTTGAACAACTTTTTCAGTACACGTCCCGCAAGTTGCTGGGCAGGAAATAGGAAAACGCAAAACCGCGGAAGCCGATCAAACCGGCTTCATCCAAAATATAAGGATATGAAAGGAGAAATAAACATGAGCAAAGGACGTTTAATTGCGACGAACATTATCGGACTCATCATCGTGCTTGCCATCTTAGCAGGAGGTGCGTATTTCTATTATGACAGCATCAGCTATGTGAAAACCGACGAAGCACACGTGACAGGCGAGATGGCCGACATTACGGCGCCTGCATCAGGGAAGCTCTCAGATTGGGATTTGAAAGAAGGATCAAAAGTTTCAAAAGACGAAAAAGCAGCGAAAATCAAAGGGGAACAAACGGTTGACGTGAAGTCGATCATGGACGGAACGATTGTCAAAAACGAAGCGAAAGAAGGCCAGATCGTACAAGCCGGTCAAACGCTTGCGAAAACCATCGACATGGATCATCTGTACATTACAGCTAACATTGAAGAAAACGACCTGAAAGACATCGAAAAAGGGGACAAAGTCGATATCGTCGTTGACGGTGATTCAGGCACTACATTTGAAGGAAATGTCGAAGAAATCGGCTATGCGACAAACTCAACATTTGACTTGCTTTCTCAAAGCAATTCAAGCGGAAACTACACGAAAGTGACGCAGAAAGTACCTGTGAAAATTTCAATTAAAAACCCGTCTGACAAAGTGCTGCCGGGAATGAACGCATCCGTGAAAATTTCAAAATAACCGGGGGAAATAAAAACGAGCGAAAGGAGGATGTCATAAGTGGCTTCTCAGAAAAAAGGAAATATGTCACTGCTCATCATTTTAATGGGCGGCTTGTTTCTGGCCATTTTAAACCAAACGCTACTGAATGTGGCGATGCCTCATCTCATGACAGAGTTCAATGTGAGCGCCACAACGATTCAATGGCTGACAACCGGATATATGCTTGTCAACGGCGTTTTGATTCCTTTATCAGCCTTCCTGATTATGCGGTTCGGCGGACGGAGCTTGTTTTTAACGGCGATGCTGCTGTTTACGGTCGGAACGCTGATATGCGGAATTGCGCCTAACTTCTCGACGATGTTAACCGGACGCCTCATTCAGGCAGTCGGCGGAGGCATACTTCAGCCTTTGGTCATGACCACGATTCTCTTTATCTTTCCTCCGGAAAGCCGCGGGAAAGGAATGGGAATCTTCGGGCTTGCGATGATGTTTGCTCCTGCTGTCGGTCCGACGCTATCCGGCTGGGTCATTGAAAACTACAGCTGGCGGATCATGTTTTACGGCCTTGTGCCGGTTGGTTTGATCGTCATCATTTTCGGTTTTTTCCTATTTAAAAATATGACGGAACCTAAAAAAATCAAATTGGACACAGCGGGCGCGATTCTTTCAATTGTCGGATTTGCGGCGTTGCTGTATGGTGTGAGCGAAGCCGGCTCAGACGGCTGGGATGATCCGCTCGTACTTTCTACAGTTGTGATCGGTGTGATCGGCATTGCCGCTTTTATCATCCAGCAGTTGAAATCGAAAGAGCCGATGCTTGACTTCAGAGTGTTCAAATACGATATGTTTTCACTGTCAAGCGTGATCAACGCCATCATTACAGTTGCTTTGTATGCAGGAATGTTCCTGATTCCGATTTATTTGCAAAACCTGGTCGGCTTTACAGCGCTTCAGTCGGGGCTTCTGATGCTGCCGGGCGCACTCGTCATGCTTGTGATGTCGCCGATCTCAGGAATTTTATTTGATAAAGTCGGCCCAAGGCCGCTAGCGATTGTCGGATTATTGATCACTGTTGTGACGACCTACGAATTTACGACGCTTACGATCGATACACCGTATATGCACATCGTGTTGATCTATGCGATTCGGGCGTTTGGGATGTCCATGTTGATGATGCCGATCATGACTGCCGGCATGAACCAGCTTCCGCAGCATTTAAACAGCCACGGAACGGCGATGTCGAATACGCTTCGCCAAATCAGCGGTTCGATCGGAACGAGCTTGATCACGACGATTTATACAAATCGCACGACATTCCACTATGCATCAATGGCCGATCAGACAAATACGGCTGATCCGTCATTTATGAGCACATTGCAGTCAACCATTCAGTCAACAGCGCAATCGATGCATATATCTCTTGAACAAGCACAACAATATGTCGTGAAATATTTGACCGGACAGGCTCAGCTCAACTCGAATGTCATGGGCATCAATGACGCATTTATGTGGGCGGCCGGGTTCTGTGTCATCGGCCTCGTTCTCAGCCTGTTTTTGAGGGATGTCAGAAAAGACAAGCTGCGCAGGAAGAACAAGGCGGAGGAGCTGACATTGCTTCCGGCTCCTAAAGAAGCGAAAGAATCTTAAAATGAGGAGGTTCTGACATGAAAATTTATGTTGTTTACGACAGTGAAGGCGAGCATACGAAAAAGCTGGCTGAAGCCATTGCGGAAGGCGCAGGGGAACATGAGGCTGCAGACGTGCTGATCGATCATGTCAGCCAGGCGGATATTAGAAAGCTCGAAGAAATGGATGCTATCATCTGGGGCTGCCCAGGTCATTTCGGTACAATCAGCTCCGGATTAAAAACTTGGATCGACAGGCTGGGCTACCTTTGGGCGGAAGGGAAGCTGATCAATAAGATCGGCGCAGTCTTCTGCACAACAGCGACAACTCACGGCGGTCTTGAGGCGACAATGCTCAACTTAATAACACCGATGCTTCATCAAGGCATGATGGTCGTCGGCTTGCCTGGAAATGTACCTGAAAATGCTTTATACGGGTCTTATTACGGTGCAGGCATCACGTGTCCTGTCGACAGTGACGAACTGATCGGCGAAGAAGGCCTGGAGCTGGGCCGGGCTTTAGGCAGACGCGTCGCCCAAGTGACAGACCGCTTTACAGCAGGACAGTGAGGAGCGATTTGACATGACCATTATATTGACCATCATCGCTGCTGTCCTCGTCATTATCGGTCTGGTGGTATTTAATGTACGGTCGGCGTCTTCACAGGATAAACCCGAACATGAGGATAACGCGGCAGCTGAAGCTGGCATTCCTCATGTTCAGGAAGAAGAAGCGCCTGAGCAAGTTGAAGCCGATCAGCAAGATCCGTTCGAAATGAATGATCAAACCTATCGGGCGATTCTGCAAAAACTTCAACATCCAAAAGAGGAAAAAAAACATTCCGAGAAAACGGAAATGGACGATATGGATTACCGAAAAGCATTAAAATCCATGAAAAAACGGGAACAGGATTAAAGGCAAATTCGCTGGGAACCAGCGGGTTTGCTTTTTTTATTTGCGCTTTTTTGCAATATTACTTGTGATTTCCCTCGTACTACTGATGCAGTACTCTGATACAGCTCGGTCTGGAAGGAAAGACGCAGCTTTGGTTATATAATCCGAACAACAGTGCGTTATTGCTGTTGTATACCAATTGATTTCCCGCGCTAGTTTATTCATTTTCGGGCTGATTGTCAGAAGCGTTCTGCTCTCAAGCAGCAACAGCCTGTTTTCCGCGTCATTTGCTTCTTGTCAATATCGCTGTCTTTTTAGGCTCCGTGTTTTTTCCACATGAGGTGATGTTCTTTCGAACGATAGATGAAGCGCTCAGAAAATATTCGGCTATCAAAAATTCATCCGGGACATTTCCTTGTTGATCTACAATGCTTATGGATTATTCGAGGCGCTGTTCATCAAGTGCAGAGATTCTGGAGCATTTCTTTAAAAGCTGATTCAGCCAGAAAGGAGACGAAGAACATCGCCTATTTAACAGAGCTCGATATGTTCTACGATCCATTTCGGGTCAAGGATATGATTCACTTTTATGAAACCCAGTTTTCCGATTTCCGTATAAATAAAGCGTGGGATCTGTTAAAGGACATGAAAATCGACGGGGATAAAAAAATCGGCAAGCTTTCCAAAGGCAACCGGGGCAGGCTGAAGCTCGCGCTCACATTGGCGCGCGATGCAGCAGTCGTGCTGCTTGATGAGCCGTTTTCCGGTCTTGATCCGATGGTGAGAGAATCGATCGTCAAAAGCCTTCTTACATATTTGGAGCTTGATAAGCAGACAATCGTCATCGCCACCCATGAGATTCATGAAATTGAACAAATTTTGGATGAGGTCGTCGTCGTCTTAAATGGCCGAATTGAAGAAAAAAAGGATGTCGAACAGCTGCGCGAGGAATCCGGAATGTCGCTTTTGGAATGGCTGAAACGGTTTATTGAAGAAAAAAATTGAAAAGGCTGGAGGAGAAACAGTGGAAACACTTTTGGAATTAAAAAATGTATCAAAAACGATCAGGGGGAAAAAGATTATCGACGGCTTGAGCTTTGACGTGCGGGCAGGCGAAATATTCGGCTTCCTGGGTCCGAACGGCGCCGGAAAAACGACGACGATCCGGATGATTGTCGGGCATATGAACATCACCGCCGGTGAAATCGCCGTGTGCGGCGTCAGCGTAAAAGAAAATTTTGAAAAGGCCGCGCGGCATATCGGAGCGATCGTTGAAAATCCGGAACTGTATAAATTTTTAACGGGCTATCAAAACCTTCAGCAATACGCGCGCATGACGAAAGGCGTGACGAAACAGAAAATTGACGAAATCGTCGAGCTTGTCGGATTGAAAAACAGGATCAACGATAAGGTCAAAACGTATTCTTTAGGAATGAGACAAAGGCTTGGCCTGGCCCAAAGCCTTTTGCACGATCCGAAGCTCTTGATTCTCGATGAGCCGACGAACGGGCTTGATCCGGCCGGTATCCGGGAAATTCGCGATCATTTAAGAAAGCTGACGAGAGAAAGAGGTATGGCGGTCATCGTTTCAAGCCACCTGCTTTCAGAAATGGAGCTGATGTGCGACAGGATCGCCATTATCCAGAACGGAAAGCTCCGGGATATTCAGCATGTGCACGGACCCGCTCGGGATGAAAAGAAGCGCTATTATATTCAAGCGGATGACAATCAGGCTCTGATGCGGGAAGCGGCTGCCTTCAAAAAGATGAAGGTTGACGAAGCGGAAGGCGGGATAGAGCTCAGCCTTCAAAAGGATGAAGTGCCTGATTTGATCAAACACTTGTCAGACAACGGTGTCCGCCTATATGAAGTGAAGGCTGTGAACAAATCGCTGGAAGACCGGTTCCTGGAAATCACCGCAGAGAAGGAGGAAGCTCAGCATGTTTAATCTCATCGTAAATGAATGGATCAAAATTTTTAATCGAAAAGGCACATATGTCATGATTGCGATTTTGCTGTTATCTGCCATCGGGCTGGGCGTTCTCACAAAGACGATCGGAGAGACAGACCAAAACCCGGACTGGAAAAAAGAATTGATGCAGGAAAATAAAGATATGAAAGAACAACTTAAAGGGGTCAATAATCCGGCACTTGAAAAAAGCTATGAACGGTCGACCGCCATTAATGAGTATCGAATCAAGCACGATTTGCCGGAAGACGGGGACTATTCGGCCCTGTCGTTCATCAGCGACGCGAGCAGCACCATTCCTCTCCTCGGTCTGTTTGTGATCACGGTGGCTGCGGGAATCGTTGCGAATGAATTCAACTGGGGAACGGTGAAGCTGCTTGTCATCAGGCCGATCAGCCGCTTTAAAATTTTGCTGGCAAAATATTTTACAGTTCTGCTTTTTGCATTGGCTTTGCTGTTCATTCTGTTCGCAAGCGCGGGTATCACAGGCCTTGCTTTATTCGGGGCAGGCGACGGCAGCCAGGTTCACTTGGCGTACGCCGATGGAACAGTTGAAGAAAAAAGCCTGCTGCTGCACTTGGCCGGCAGCTATTTGCTGAATTCAATATCGCTTTTGATGATGGCGACAATGGCCTTTATGATTTCAGCTGTTTTCAGAAACAGCTCGCTTGCCGTAGGTATTTCAATTTTCCTTTTGGCAATGGGCGGAACGGTGACAAACTTGCTCGCAACGAAATTTGATTGGGTGAAATACATCTTATTTGCCAACACTGATCTCACTCAATACTTTGACGGATCTCCGCTTGTTTCAGACATGACGCTGGGATTCTCGATTGTGGTGCTGGCTGTCTATTTTATCGTTTTTCATGTGCTCGCCTTTGGTGCATTCACAAAAAGAGACATCGCTTCATAAGCGGTTTTCGCAAAAAAAGCCTGACGCCGGTTTTCCGGGCGTCAGGCTTTTTTTAAATATAAAAAGACTGCTGACATTCGGTCAGCAGTCCTGTATGAAGATCAGCGGTTCACAGCTTACGCTTTTGTTACGTTAGCAGCTTGTGGTCCGCGGTTTCCTTCAACGATTTCGAAAGATACAGATTGGCCTTCTTCCAAAGTTTTGAAGCCTTCGCCTTGAATAGCAGAGAAATGAACGAATACATCGTCTTGTCCTTCAACTTCGATGAATCCGAAACCTTTTTCAGAGTTAAACCATTTTACTTTACCTTCTAGCATGAAATTTCCTCCTAAAGCGATAACGCTTAAATTCACTATTCTTGCTCTAAAACAAACTTCCAAGACGAAAACTCTTACAAAACTTTCTTCTTAAAGATAGTTCGAACAAAAATAATTACCTTTACTTTACCAGTGTTTAAGCGAAATTACAACTGCTAAACACAATTTTTTTAAAAAAAGTGAAATTTAATAATCAGGGCAAAAAATAAAGCATTGAAAAGCGGGTTTTTGAAATTTTCACAATTCTGATTGACAACATTTCAAAGAAGCTGTAAAGTTAGGTAAAACTTCATGCATCAACACTTCTTATTCAGAGAGGCGGAGGGAATTGGCCCTATGAAGCCTCGGCAGCGGGTTCTGCATACAGCAGAATACTGTGCCACATCCAACAAGCCGTACGGGCTTGGAAGATAAGAAGAGAGCGGACCACTCTATTTACTTCGTGTCGTCTAAGGCTTCTTCTTATTTTTTAAGAGGGAGCCTTTTTTGTTAGCCAAAAAGAGGAGGAAGATCATCATGATTACATTTGAAGGCGTTGAAAAGGTCTATGAAAGCGGCGGACAGAAGGTTCATGCGCTCAATGGAATCGACCTTCATGTAGATAAAGGGGAAATATACGGCGTCATCGGATTCAGCGGCGCAGGGAAAAGCACGCTGATCCGCTGTGTGAACTTCCTTGAAAAACCGACGGCCGGAAAGGTATTCGTCGGCGGAAGAGACTTGATGTCTCTGTCGAAAGCTGAGATTCGAGCTGTTAAAAGGAAGATCGGCATGGTATTTCAGCATTTTAACCTGTTAAATTCAAAGACGATTTTCGCTAATGTCGCTGAGCCGCTCGCGCTTGTCAAAACACCGAAAGCCGAAATCAAGCAAAAAGTGACGGAACTGCTCCATTTTGTCGGGCTTGAGGATAAAGCCCGCGATTATCCGGATCAGCTGTCGGGCGGCCAAAAGCAGCGCGTGGGCATTGCCCGGGCGCTGGCGACAAATCCGGAGGTTCTGCTCTGTGATGAAGCGACATCCGCGCTTGACCCGCAGACGACCGGCGATATTTTGAAGCTGCTGAAGCGCGTCAACGAACAATATAACATCACGATTTTGTTGATCACTCATGAAATGAATGTGGCAAAAGAAATCTGCGACAAAGTCGCGGTCATTGAAAAAGGAAGGATCATTGAATCAGGCAGCGTGTTTGACGTGTTTTCCGCGCCGGAAACCGAAACGGCCAAAAGCTTTGTCAAATCAGCCATCGACCACGAGATACCTGAATCGATTCAAAAATTAAATGTGAAGCATCTCTACCAGCTTCAATTTGTCGGCGAATCTTCCGGGAAGCCATTTCTTTCGCAAGTGGCAAAGCGGTTTGACGTAGAAGTCAACATTCTGCACGGAACGATTACAGAGCTTCAGGGAATTCCGTTTGGCAGTATGACGGTTGAACTGCAGGGGGAAGACGGTGAAATCGGGCGGGCGCTCGAATATATACGCAGAGAAAACATTCGCATCAGGGAGGTATAAGAATGCTTGTTACATATGACCAAATCATTGACGCACTGGTTCAGACGATTCAAATGACGGTTTTCTCGCTTTTATTTTCAAGCGTGATCGGCATTCCGCTCGGCATTTTGCTGGTTGTCACAAGGAAGGGGCATCTGCTTGAAAATCCGGCAGTTTTTACGGTTGTCAATATGATCATTAACATTTTCCGGTCCGTTCCGTTTATCATCTTGATGGTTGCTTTAATTCCGGTGACAAGGCTGATTGTGGGGACGTCCATCGGCACATCGGCAGCGATTGTTCCCCTGACTTTTTATGCGGGGCCTTACATCGCAAGGCTCGTCGAGAACTCTCTGCTTGAAGTCGATCCGGGAGTCATTGAAGCCGCTGAAGCAATGGGAGCGACTCCGCGGCAGATCATCTTCCGGTTTCTGATTCCGGAAGCGCTCGGTTCGCTTGTGCTGAGTTTTACGGTGGCAACGGTCGGATTGGTCGGAGCGTCGGCGATGGCTGGTGCGATAGGCGCCGGCGGTCTTGGGGATTTGGCGATCACATACGGCTACCAAAGGTTTGACACGCTGACGATGATCATCACGGTTGCAATTCTCGTCATCGTTGTGCAGGGATTGCAGACATCCGGAAACGTTCTGTCCAAAAAATTGAGAAGAAGATAAACAGAGAGGGAGACAGCTATGATGAAAAAGTTCACATTTGTTATCATTTTACTGCTGCTTGCGGGAGTGATCGCGGGGTGTGCGGCAGACTCTGATGCGAAAACCATTAAAATCGGCATCAGCGGAACGGATACAAGAATCTGGGACTATGTGAAGAAAAAAGCCGAGAAAGAAGGCTTAAAGCTTGAAATCGTCAAATATTCTGATTATGTTCAGCCGAACCAGGCTTTGGCAGGCGGTGACATTGACGCCAATGCATTTCAGACGATATCTTACTTTAATGCATTCAAAAAGGAACGCAATCTTGAACTATCGCCGATCGGCACAACGATCATCGCTCCGATGGGCATTTATTCCGAGAAGTATGATTCGCCTGACGATATACCAAACGGCGCGGAAATCGCTGTTCCGAGCGAAGCGACGAACATGGGCAGAGCCTTGCTCCTGTTGGAGTCCGCCGGCCTGCTTCAATTAAAGGACGGATTTGACGGAAACGGAACGCTTGATGCGATTAAAGAAAATCCTAAAAAACTCAAAATCACAACGGTGGCCGCAGAGCAAACGCCGCGCGTGCTTCCCGACGTCGCTGCATCTGTTATCAACAACGGCATAGCGGTTGACGCCGGCTTCCATCCTGTCAAAGATTCGATTAAACTGGAAGACGAAACAGCGACACCGTACATCAACATTATTGCGGCCAGAACAGAAGACCGGGACCGTGAAGATTTGAAAAAGATCGTTGAGCTGTACCAATCAGACGATATCGCTGAATTGATCAAAAAAGAGTTTGACGGTGCACAGCTGCCGACTTTTGTTCCACTGAAAGACATCGGCGAATAAAATGTCAGTCGCGCAATTGATTCCCGGGTCATATATTGAAATACATCGATAATTCCTACTTGACCAATCAGGTTTGTTGTACTATAGTTTTTAAATGTAAAAAATTCTGGGGGTGCTTTTGTTACCATGACATTATTTGTTGTTATTAATATTATCGTCATGCTCGGCCTGATGGCGCTCCTTTATATGATGCAAAAAAAACATGTTTCTTTTTCTAAGCGGGTATTTACCGCTCTGGGAATCGGCATTGTTTTTGGATTCGCTTTGCATTTTATATATGGTTCGTCTTCAGAAACGATTACGCAGACATCTGATTGGTTTAATATTGCAGGCGGCGGCTATGTGAAGCTTTTGCAGATGATCGTTATGCCGCTTGTATTCATCTCGATTTTGGGTGCTTTTACAAAGCTTAAACTGACGCACAATATCGGAAAAATCAGCGGATTGATCATCGGCCTCTTGATCGCGACGACAGCTGTCGCTGCTGCGGTGGGAATCGCGTCCGCACTTGCTTTCGACCTGCAGGCTGTCCATGTGGATCAAGGCCAGGCAGAGTCAATGAGAGGGGCGGAACTCGAACAGAAATCGCAGGACATGGAAGCCAAAACACTTCCACAGCAAATTGTCGAGCTTCTTCCGGGGAATCCGTTTTTAGATTTTACGGGAGCAAGACCGACATCAACGATCGCCGTTGTTATTTTTGCGGCTTTCCTTGGAATCGCGTATCTCGGGGTCAATCGAAAACAGCCTGAACAAGCTGAGCTTTTCAAAAAGATGGTTGATGCCGTGTATGCGATCATTATGCGTGTAGTGACGTTGATTCTGAGGCTGACGCCTTACGGTGTATTGGCGATCATGACAAAAACGATTGCAACGAGCGATCTCGACAGCATTGCCAAGCTCGGCAAATTTGTCATCGCTTCATATGCGGCGCTGATCGTCATGTTCATCATTCACCTGCTGCTCATTACATTCAGCGGTTTAAATCCTGTCACATACTTGAAAAAGGCGTTTCCGGTCCTTGTATTCGCGTTTACATCTAGATCAAGCGCAGGCGCTTTGCCGCTGAACATTAAAACGCAGCGCAGCCTCGGTGTTCCCGAAGGCATTGCAAACTTTGCCGGTTCCTTCGGACTGTCCATCGGACAAAACGGATGTGCCGGAATTTACCCTGCAATGCTCGCGATCATGATTGCGCCGACGGTCGGACAAAATCCGCTTGAGCCGTCATTTTTGTTCACGGTTATCGCTGTTGTTGCGATCAGCTCTTTCGGAGTGGCAGGCGTCGGCGGAGGTGCGACATTTGCAGCGCTTCTCGTCCTTTCGGCGTTAAATATGCCCGTAGCGCTTGCTGGACTGCTGATTTCGGTTGAGCCGCTCATCGACATGGGGCGTACGGCTCTTAATGTCAGCGGCAGCATGACGTCAGGACTTGTCACAAGCAAAGCAACAAATGAACTTGAAAAAGACACGTACCAAGACCGTACTAATATCATTGAAGCAGAAGTGTAAAAGAAGAACGGCCCGCACAGCTTGATTGCTCGTGCGGGCCGTTTTTTATGAATAGTTTTGGTCGTTATCGAACATCGTCTGGTTTGCAGTCTGATCGTTCATGACATTAACCGGGGCAGTCATATGGCTTGATTGATGCTGGTCGTTTGCCGTATGGCCTGACTGGCGATGTTCCTGTGACTGTCCTCCGGAATTGAAAGCCTGTTTGATCATGTCAGCCGGATTCATCATCATCTGGTTTCGGCCGTTACCTTGCTGTCGACCTCCCATGCCCTTCGCGAACATGCCTGTCAATCTTTTGCGGATTTCGGGAGAAAAAGCCGCGGTCAATGCAGCTGATCCTAAAACCAATACAGCGGGATGGATGCCTGATCTTCTTCTAAACAAAGGGTCAACCTCCTTTTTACGTATACCATCCCCAGTCCTGATCGGTTTTATTCTTCAAGCTGTGCCGCGAGGTATAAGCGGTTACTTTCGAAAAATTCGAAAATTTTATGGTAGGCTTTTATTTTATTTTCTGTTTTAGAAAAACCGTGTCCTTCATTTTCCAAAACAAGATACTCAATATTCCGCCCCATGGCTTTTAACCGATCGACGACCTGATCGGACTCTTCCTTTACGACGCGGGGATCGTTTGCGCCTTGGATGATCAGCATCGGCTGAGTCATATTCTCCAGGTATGTAACAGGAGAATCGGCTTTCAGTTTTTCATAATCCCGCTCACGGTTGCCGACCCATTTTTCCATCATCGGCTGCCAGAAATCCGGTACGGATTCGACAAACGAAAACAGATTGCTGACTCCGCATATATCGACGACGGCGCTACTCTGGATGCCTTCCGTGAAGCAATAGCGACATATACCCTCCGTAGCTGCCCCCCATTAAAAAAAGTTTTTCGCGGTCCGCAAGCTTTTGATCGATAAGCCAGTCGATGCCTGCAGTCATATCGAGGCGCGGTCCGTCTCCCCAATCTTGTTCAACCATTTTAAAGAAGGAATAGCCGTAATTCGCTGATCCCCTGAAATTAGGGGCGAATAACTGGTAGCCCATTCTCGCAGCGAGTTGAAAGAGATCATAGAACATAAAGGTTTCTGCATCTTGCGGTCCGCCGTGCGGCCAAATAATCGTCCAGCCGTTCGCTTCTTCCGGGCCCGGCTTAAACAGCAGCCCTTCTATAGCGAGACCGTCAAAAGAAGGATATGTCACAACCTCCGGATATGACAGCTCCTGTTCGGAGAAACCTGGAACCGAATGTTTCGTTAATTGCCGCCATTTTGTCTGTCCTTTCGTTAATACATAGAGATTAGCCGGCCTGGTCGGCGTTGAGCCGAGAATGTACAGCGTGCCCGAAGAGGCGCAGTGTATTTTCGAAATGGATGTGCAAGGGCAGTCCACCTGCCGGCTTCCTCCTGTTGCTGTGTTGTACTCATACATCACCTCTTTGACGCCTTTTTTTCCAATCAGATAAAGGAAAGTTCCACTCGGATCAGCGTGGATGGCTGTTAAATCAGTTTTGTCAATCGAAAGCACCGGCGCAAAAATACCGGATGAAACGTTGTACAAGGCAAGGTATGAAAACTCGGCTTCGTAGTTTGTCGTGACGAATAACCGATCATCAGATGCAAAGCGGGAAGAATAAACCATATGAGGCAGCGTCTCATCGGGGACGATTCCTGTCGTCACACCTTCAGCGGTATGGATCATGCAGACATTGTGGCTGTTGACATAGTAGACATGGATGCTGACGGCTTTCTCGCCCGGGCTTACATCAGCCAGTATTGAAGTTCCGTCTTTTCCTTTAAAAATAAGCTCTTCTTTTTCAGCGAGACAATCGTATCTGTATGTATTTAAAAATGTCGGATTGTCCTTTGTGGAGGAGTAGTAAACGGCGTTTTGGACAGGGATGGGCTCGAAGTGGCGGTCCGTTTGATTTCCGTTTAATGAATGGAACGACCCGTTTTTTGACGAAAGCTTGTACAGTCCGCTTTGTTCGTTTCCGTCATGGTCAAAACCGGCATAGAGAATAGAGCCGTCGGGATTGTAGGCGATTCCTTTTGCATCCTGATTCAAGAATGACAGCTGGTACGGGTATGCATCGGGAAGATCCATCGCCCACAGGTTTGATGTTCCGTTGAGATTTGTATCAAAAACAAGCTGCGTCTCATCGGGATGTACCGCAAAGTTTTTAATTCGCAGCACATGCAAAATGCTTTTTGCTTTTTCCATTTTATATACACCTCAGGATTTATTTGGGTATTTTTACATTCAATAAGATCATAACAAAAGTCGCGTATAAAAAATATGCTTTAGACAAATAAATAACACGAAAAAGAAAAAACCTATACGTCAATCATTAAAGGAGGCAATTTTAATGTTCAGTATGAAAAAAAGCGCGATTGTTGCTTTGCTCCTTCCGTTTTTGTTCACAGCCGGATGCGGCATGGCAAACCAGGGGGCGGATAACAACCGTCGCAACCAGGACAATGCGCTTCAAAATGTAACAAACAGAGATAACGACCGCACGAATGTCAATGACGGCAGAAACGTCAACGACCAAATGAATGTGACAGACAACCGCGATGCCAACCGGGATAATAATAATATGGAAGTGGCGGATAAAGCCGCAGACAAAGTGACGGAACTGAAAGAAGTCAGAAGTGCAAACGTCATTACGACAAACCGCAACGCTTATGTAGCGGTCGTTTTGAAAGGCAATCCGAAAGGCGACGTAACGAATGAGCTGAAAGGGAAAATCTCGAAAAAGGTTAAAGAAGCAGACAATAACATTAACAATGTATTCGTTTCGGCAAATCCTGATTTTGTTGACCGGATGAGAAATTATGGCGACAGAATCCAAAATGGCGAACCGATCGAGGGCATGTTTGAAGAATTCGGTGAAACGATCAACAGAATTTTCCCGAATCAAAGATAATGAAAAGCCGCAATGAGCGGCTTTTTTTGTTGGCTGCTTTTCATACAGGCCACTTCCTGAACCTTTCCGCATAGTGTGTAGTACAGAGAAGCACATCGCGGAGGAGGGATGATATGTGACGGGAGAGATGAAAGCAGCCTTTATTTTAATTATGGCGGGCACTCTATCCGCTTCGTTATTGGCCGTTTTTGTCGTGTTCAGCCAAGAGAGCCCTGAGGCAGCTGTTCTTTCTGGGAAAAAAGAAAAACTGAAAGAATCGCTGAAAATGCTTAAATATGAAAGTGTCAGCATTTATTACGCTGAAGAAGATAGGACGATCCTGGAGCTGACAAAGGAGACGCTTCGGGATGCAGCTGACTTGAATCGGGAACTGTTTGCGAGTCCTCTTCAAGACAGCGTTGATTTGATCTTTTTTTCAAACCGCGATGATATGGAGTCATTTTCAAAATTAAAGGATATCACCGGATTTTACTCAAATGATATGCGGATGATCGGGCTGTTGCTCGAGGAGAAAAAGCATCTGAATAGCAGCGAGGGATTCGCCGTCTTCCTGTACAAACGGGTGCTGATACATGAGTATACCCATTATGCTTTTCACGTCAAGCTGAGAGAACTGAATGCCGACCCGGCAGCTTATCCGCTTTGGTTTCACGAGGGAGTGGCGGAATGGGTTTCTGCGCACGACGCCGTAGAAATCCGGACTTTGCCGTCAGCCGTTCCTTTAAGCAAGCTGAAGACCGACCGGCAGTGGCAAAAAGCACGCATTGGATATGAAACCGATATTTATTTGCAAAGTTATTATTTGATCGAAGAGCTCGCGGAGAAAAAAGGAAGGGGTATCATCCTCGACATTATAGAGGAAACGGCTGCTCGGGGAAGTTTTGAAGACGGATTTAAGGCCGCCGTCGGTCAGTCTTTACCGGGCTTTGAAAAAGAATTCAAACGGAAATATGAAGCGAAAAAAACGGCATGGAAGGTTTCATTCTTCCGTGCCGTTTTCATTATCAATGAATAGGTCTCTGCTGCCCTTTCGGAGGCATTTGCGGCTGACCTTGCACCGGAGCGAATGCTGAAGTCATCTTCTGCATGTCTTGCGGTGCAAGCTGAGGAACTTGATAGTACCCGTGTTTGTTCTGATAAAGGAAAATTTCATAAGCCATTTCGATATAGTGAGGAATCTGGTCTGCGAGAACCCTTCTGCAGACAGGGTTTGTCACTTCGGGAGCCGCCATGGCCAATGCCGAACAATTGGTTTTCATCAAGCCGAGCATAAAGCTGCTGATACAGGCGTCATCAATCGCCTGCACGGATTGCTTCGGCTGTTTTGGCTGGGCATCTTTTAACCCGTAGACAAATTGGCGATCCTCTTTCATCATATATGTTGCCGTTTCCTGGCTCGGCTTTTGCCCCGTTCTGAAACATTCTGTTGTGATGTTGTACTGAGACGAAATAAACCGGTGCTGCCTGTCCAAAATATCGAGCAGCTCCGGATCTTTGACATGCTCTCTGAACATCATATATTGCTCAAGAACGCCGATCATACCGGACAACACTTCATGCATGTCAAACACTTCGTGGCCCCCGTGATTCATATGCTGCATTCCTTCATTGCCTTGATTGATTTGCATTTGCGGCTGGTTTTGCTGTTCCACTCTAACGTATCCTCCTTAAATGTAATTCAACTATTATATTTCGTTTTTGCCGTCATGTTTATTCAAAAAAGGAATAATCGATAAACTGGATTTAAAGGGATTTTATTCTAACCGTCGAATAGTTTAGTTCAGAGAAAATATTATGGGGGTCTTGTGTTCAAAGACAATATATCATCTCATTGGTCGAAAGTGGAAATGAGGTCATTTTGGCGTCAAACTGAAAAAAACTGAGGATCAGGAGAGGAAATTCTGGCCGGTTTTGAGATCCCTCGTACCTTTGTAAACGGAGCACATATCTGCCGGGCGATGATGAAATGTTCATGCATGCTTCCGGCAGTTAAAGGAATTCGATGAGTGGATGGATGTTTGATATCCGAAAAAACAAATGAGCCGAAACAGGTCGGATTCAAATAAAGGCTGCCGGAAGAAGAATAAAAGACGGATGTCGGTCTTGTGTTCATGCACTTTTGTTTAAATATGGACTGAAAAACAATCGATTTGCAATGCCCGGGTGGATATCGGCATGAAGAACTTTGGCATTTAAAGAAGGTGCCTGCAAACTTTTTATTGCCCCTGCGCGATCTGTAAAGGATTCTCCCTCCGTAAATGATTTCAGCTGCCAATCATCATGAAAATGCAAAAAAGGTGTTTTCCTTTTTGATTTTGCACTTAGAAAAGGAGGAGTTTTGTAATGCTGGGCTCAAGTGAGACGGTTGGAAAAATGTCAGGTTTATTTGGTAATGATTCTGTGTATCCGAAGGTGCAAACAGAAGTATATAAAAAAATCAGTGAACTGAGTGGTTTTTATAGGCTGGATGATATTTATCTTTCCTTGATCGACCAGTATATGTTTCCTTGTCTGATCCTGAATGACCGGGGAGAAATTGTCGCGTCCTCAGAAAGCGCCGATCAATATTTGAAAAGTTCAAAAGGCAACATTCATCAAGCTTTTCCCGCGAGCTTATCCGTGCAGGTCAATGCCGCTTTACAGCGGGCAAAGAAAGAGAAAAAAGTGTCGTTTAAAAACGTTCCGATTTATTTAAGCGGAGAACTATCCTTTGTTCATTTAACATTAAAAAGTTTCTTCCGCCAGTATCACAAGCTTTATGTGCTGTTTATCGAAAAAGCAAAAGAAGAGGCAGCCCGCGTGCCGGTATCCGGCGGAGAAGACGGCCAGCTTCATCTTCAGCATCTGTACCGGACGGTAAAAGAGCTCGAAGCGTCCAATGACGCTTTGGTGTCTGCCAACCAAAAGCTTCAGGAGGAAAACAAAAAATTAACGGCGCTAAACAGGGCGTTTGAAAAGAAAGTGAATGAGCTGAACACCCTTAAAAATGATCTGAACAATCTGCTGACCAGCACGAACATCGCCGCCGTTTTTTTGGATCAGGAATTGAAATTGAAATTATTTACGCCGGAAGCCGCCAACATGTTCGACCTGAAAAAGGAGGACCTTTCAAGGCCTGCCGATAAGCTGACAGAGAGGTTCAACTATAAGGAGTATGCCGATGACATAAAGCGCACGCTTTATGAAAACAAGACGGTCGTAAAAGAGTTCGAAATGCCAAACGGCGGCTGGTATACCGTGAAAATGATCCCTTATTATGCTTCAGGGAAAAAGGTTGAAGGCATTGTTGTCACGTTCACGAATGTCACTGAATTGAAAATGACGAACGAGGCGCTGCATATCAGCTCACAGGCTATTGATCAAAGTCCGGCCAACATATTGCTCACTTCGGTCGACGGTTCGGTCACTTATGCAAACAAACGCTTTTGCCGGATGCTCGAAAAACATCTGGATGACCTCATCGGCGGCGATGTATTTAACATTTACCGCAAGCATTTTCACTGTGATGATCTCAATCGCTTCTGGAAGCACGTCCTTGATAAGAAACCATGGTCAGGGGAGCTTAATTACCAGGATAGGGAGCAGCAGGACAGGTGGGAGCAAATCTCCCTTATTCCTGTGGAGGACAGCGCGGGGAACGTGCATCAGGTTATGCTGATATCCGAGGACATTACAAACCAAAAGCGATCTGAAAAAATGCTCATGAAATCGGAAATGCTGTCAGCGGTCGGGCAGCTTGCTGCCGGGATCGCTCATGAAATACGGAATCCCCTCACATCTCTGAAAGGGTTCCTCCAGCTGATGATCCAGTCTAAAAAATATCAAAAAGATTATGCGGAAGTGATGATGTCCGAATTCATCAGGCTTGAAGCGATTATCAACGAATTTCTCGTATTGGCCAAAACAAAATCGACTACATTTGATCCGGTTCAGGTCAACTCGATTGTTGAAGATGTCTGCATGGTATTGGAGTCGCAGGCCGTGCTGAACAATGTGCGGATCGAGAAACAGCTGAGCGGAGATCTCCCTGAGATTCTCGCTGTTTCAAATGAACTGAAACAGGTTTTCCTCAACATATTAAAAAATGCGATCGAGGCGATGGAGGATGCTGAAGGCTTTATTACAATACGTTCCTACTATGAAAAAGACAGCGTATTCATCACCTTTGAAGATCAGGGAAAGGGCATCTCAAAAGATGTGCTTGAAAAGCTTGGGGAGCCATTTTATACAACGAAGGAAAAAGGAACCGGGCTCGGATTAATGGTTACATTTAAAATTATTGAAAATCACGGCGGAAGCATTCATTTTGAAAGCGAGGAAGGAAAAGGAACGACCGTAAAATTGAAGCTTCCGATTAAAGAATGAGAATGCGGTCATCCCTGTTCTCATTCTTTTTTGAAAATTTTACAAAAAAATCATATGTTCTTTATCATTATCAGATAAACTTGACAGGAAGCAAAAAACGGGAGGCGAATATATGGTCAATGTTCTAAAGTGTCGTTTTTTAGCTGGTTTGACGATCACGCTTATGATGATTGCGTCTTTTTTGACGCCGTTTGCGGACATATCGCGCGCTTCAGAAACGATTACCGTAGAAGAAGCGATTAAGCACAACGAAGGGCATGCAGCTGTTGAAGGGTATGTCGTCGGACACACTGTCTCGAGCGGCCATTATCGTTTCAGCGGAAATTTCGCCAACAATTATAACATCGCCATCGCTGATAAAAAAGAGGAAACATCACCTGAGAACATACTCCCCGTGCAGATACCCGCATCTTTCAGAGACCAGTTCGGTTTAAAGACAAACCCTCATCTCATCGGAAAAAAACTCATCATCGAAGGCGAACGCTCTACATATTTTAATTCCCCCGGTTTGAAATCCGTTCAATCCATCACATTTTCCGGAGGCGATGCACCGCCTGCCAAGCCTGAGATCAAAACGATAGCTGAAGCGCGCAAGCTTTTAAATGAAACGGTCAAAATCACAGGAATCGTCACTGCGGATCAGGCGGCTGTCGGAGGAGGAAAGCTGTCCACATTTATTCAGGACGAAACGGCGGGCATCAATATCTATTCCGCTGCACAAGGCGATTTTCCGGAGCTGAAAGAGGGAATGTCCGTTTCGGTCACGGGGAAGATCACGACATACAAAGGATTGACAGAAATCGTTCCCGTACCGTCAGGCATTGAAGTAACCGGAGAAGGAGCGGTACTGCCCGACCCTGTTCCGCTGACCATTAAAGATGTGCTCGATCAGGGAACGGCAGTTAAATACGAAGGCCGGCTAGTGAAGATGAAAGGATTTATTGAAACAAAGCCGGATGCGCCGGCAGGCGGCGGCTATAATATCACGATGATCGATGAAAACTATCATCCGCTCACACTAAGGGTGATGGAACAAACGAATGCCGCCGATTCGATAGAACAAGGACAATGGTACGAAATTACCGGCATATTAAGCCGTTATGATACGGTGCAGCTTCTGCCGAGAAAACAGGAAGATCTTCAGATATTAGACGGCATTGCGCATCCTCCCCCCGCTGCTGAAGGGGAATACGAAAGCGTTGTCGAACGAGTTGTCGACGGGGATACGATCCACTTAAAAGAGCCGGTTCTCGGATCTACAAAAGTCCGCTATGTCAACATAGATACAGCCGAAACTTACCATAAGCCGAAAAATGAATTAGATGAAAACCAGCTGAAACACGGCAACAAAGCGAAGGAATATTTGCAGTCTATATTGGCTCCGGGAGACAAAGTCACTGTGAAAGTGGGCAAGGAAGCAAAAGACAGCTACGGCCGCCTGCTTGCCCAAGTCATCACTGAAGACGGCGTCAACACGAATTTGCAGCTTGTTCAAAAGGGGATGGCCGTCACCTATTTCATTTGGCCGGTTGGAAGTGATGAAGACTATCAATTGTTTCAAAGCGCCGTCAAAAAGGCGAAAGATGAGAAAATCGGCATTTGGAATCCCGCTGATCCGCTCCTCGAAATGCCGTTTGAATTTCGTGCCAGGGAGCAGGGCAAAGGGCTGACGCGGCATGTCGGTGACTCTGCGGAAAAAACGTATGTCGCGCCTGAGAAGTGGCGAGAGATTCCGGTGGAAAGACGAATTTTCTTTGCGTCGGCTGAAGAAGCGGAAGCTGCAGGCTATTCGAAAAAAGAGCAAAGCGGCAATATTCCGCTGCGCCTGTTAAGCATGAATGATCTGCACGGAAAGATCGATCAACAATATGAGCTCGATCTAAACGGCGATGGCCGGACGGATGGAACATTCGGCAGGATGGATTATGCAGCAGCATTGATCAAAGAGAAAAAAGCCGAGCGGGAAAATACGCTGATCGTCCACGCAGGTGATATGATCGGCGGAAGCTCGCCGGTTTCTTCCCTGCTTCAGGACGAACCGACAGTTGAAGTCATGGAGGAAATCGGATTTGATGTGGGAACCGTCGGGAACCACGAGTTTGATGAAGGAACCGAAGAGCTGCTGCGCATGTTGAACGGCGGCGAACACCCTGAAGGGAAAGGGACAAAAGGCTATGACGGACAGGATTTCCCGCTTGTCTGCGCCAATTGCAAGTTGAAAACAAACGGGGAAAGCTTTCTTCCTCCATATGAAATCATTGAAGTTGAAGGGGTGCCTGTCGCTTTTATCGGTGTTGTGACACAAGCGGCCGCCAATATGGTTATGCCCGAAGGAATTCGCTCAATTGAATTTACAGATGAAACAAAGGCCGTCAACCAGGCTGCAAAAGAACTGAAAGCGAAAGGGGTCCGGGCGATAGCGGTGCTCGCCCATATGACAGCTTCCCAGGACGGCGGAGTTGTGACCGGTGAATCAGCCGAACTTGCTAAAAAAGCAGATCCTGAGATCGATGTCATCTTTGCCGGCCACAATCATGAAGTGGTCAACGGCCAAGTCAATGATATTTTAATCGTCCAAGCATACGAATACGGGAAGGCAATCGGTATCGTCGATCTTGAAATCGACCGGGAAACGAAAGACATCGTACAAAAGAAAGCGGAAATCGAATATGTGAATCAGGAAAAGCTCAAGCCTGATCCGGCAGTCGGTCAGATACTGGATAAATATGAGCGGATGGTTGCGCCGATCATCGGCGAGAAAGTTGGTGAAGCAGCACACGATATGGCAGGAGGCTATTCAAACGACGGAGACACCCCTCTCGGGAATCTGATTGCTGACGGGATGCGGAGCGCAATGAATTCAGATTTCGCATTAATGAACGGGGGCGGCATCCGTCAAGATTTAAAAAAAGGAACGATTACATGGGGAGACTTGTTCAATATCCAGCCTTTCGGCAATGTACTCGTCCGGCTTGAAATAAAAGGCAGGGATTTATACGATATTATAGACGCGCAAATATCCCCATCATACGGCCCGGATTACTCGATCAGCGGCTTTACCTACACGTGGGACCCGAAAACAAACAAAACCGCGGATATTTTTCTTGAGGACGGAACGCCGATTGATGTAGACCGGACATATACGCTGACCGTAAACAACTTTATGGCATCTGCTTCAGGCAGCAAGTATTTGCCGATTTCCCGGCTTGGAAAAAATCCGGTCACAGGTCCGGAAGATATCGAAGCTACAGTAGAATTTGTCAAAAGCTTTAAAGAACCGATCGCTTATGCTGCCGAAGGACGAATCAAAAAATTAGCAGAAGATGATTCACGTCCGGGAGAAGAACCCGGACGCGGGGCAGATCCTGATGACGAAGAAAAACCGGGAAGCGGAGGCGCTGATCCGAATGACGAAGAAAAACCGGCTGGAGATAAGGGCGATGGAGAAAAGCCCGGCAATGACAGCGGAGAAAAGTCGGTTCATGGCAATACCGGCGATACGTCAAAGAGCGGTGCTGTTCCTGTTGCAGGCGTGACGATCGGTGAAGGGGCGGATGCGCCGGAGGAGAAGATGGACGGTCTGTCAAATGATGCGTTTCTGTCAGATTCGCGTGAAGAGCACAAGCTGCCCGACACGGCGGCTTCTTACGGCGGTTTCCTTTTGTACGGCTTCCTGACGTTTATGTTCGGAGCGATTCTTTATATGCGGAAAAGGGGTATTGCAAAACTATGAAAGTGAAGATGTTATCGTTTCTGCTGATGACGGCGGGGCTTGCCATTTTTGCATATGGCGGCTGGAAAATATTCGATATGAACAGACAGACCGATATTTCTTTAACTGAAGCAAAAGAAGCCATTGCATCGAGTCAATCCGTCCGTTCGGCAAAGCACCCCTCAGCGCCAGCATCGTTTAAGCCCGCCAACGGCGAAGCGGCAGGCATCCTCCATATACCCAGACTGGGCGCTCAGCTTCCCATCGTTGAAGGAACAAGTCCCGATGATTTGGAAAAAGGCGTCGGTCATTATAAAGACAGCTATTATCCAAAACAAAACGGGCAAATTGTTCTTTCAGGGCACAGGGATACGGTTTTTCGCAGAACAGGGGAGCTGGAAATCGGAGATAAGCTGAAAATCGAGCTTCCATACGGAAGCTTCGAATATGAAATCACACACACGAAAATTGTTGATCAAGATGATACATCCATCATCACGCTGCAGCACGAAAAAGAAGAATTGCTGTTAACGACATGCTATCCGTTTTCTTATGTCGGAAATGCGCCTGAGCGCTATATTATGTATGCAAAACCGCTTTAAGGCTGTCCTTAATGGACAGCCTTTTTATGGTTAATCAATCGTGCCGAACAGTCGTCCGATTTCGTCTTTCAAGTCATCCGGCAGCGGTGCTGTGACAGTGACGCGTTCTTTTGTGATCGGATGGGTGACATTGATTTCGATCGCGTGAAGAGCCTGCCTCGGAAAAAGCCCTTCTGAACCGCCGTATAAAGTGTCGCCTGACAAAGGATGACCGATGCTTGCAAGGTGAACACGTATTTGGTGGGTTCGGCCTGTCTCCAGCTGCAGCCTGCATAGTGTAACATCGTGCCGGCTGTCATACCCTAACGATTCAAAATGGGTCACGGCGGGCTGTCCGGAATTGGACACCCTTCTTCTGACGGGATGGTACCTGTCTCTGCCGATCGGCGCCGAAATAGTTCCCGTTTTTTTTCTGAATTTCCCTTCCGCTACAGCTAGATATGTCCGCGCCAGTTCTTTTCTTTGCAGCTGTTCGTCTAAAAGGGCGTGGGCGAGGCGGTGCTTTGCAAAAACGACAGCGCCGCTCGTATCCTTGTCAAGACGGTGGACGTGCCGGACTTTTCGCTCCTCCCCGTTCATTTGAAAATAAAACGCCACAAGGTTGCTCAGCGTGCCGGTCTGGCCAGCTTCATTCGGATGTGTCGCCATTCCCGCCGGCTTATTGACAATGAGCATATGATCATCTTCAAACAGAACGGGAAGTTCTCCGTATTCAGGGACGATACCGCTTTCTTCTTCCTCTCTGAGATCGATCATTACGCTGTCTCCGCACTCAAGCTGAACGTTATGATCCACGGGTTTATGATTCACTTTAATTTTCTCATTTGCGATCCAGTATTGAATGACAGGCTTCGATGCTTTCGCTTCTCTTTTTAAATATGCAAATAAATGTTCGCCGTGATGCCGGCTGCCTGCGCTGAAGATTAAGCCGTGATTTTTTTGGTTCATTTTTACTGCTCCTTTCTGTAAAAAGCGTTGAGCCATTAGGAAACACTTACCTTCACAGCCCATTGTTTATGTATGCTATTCTGTTTGAAGAGATTTGAACAAGGGATGAAGGGTGATCAATTTGCGAATTGTAAAGGCAGCAACTGAAGAACAAGAAATTTATATAGAAGAGCTTGTATCAGAGCTGTATCAAATATTTCCATTGTACTTGAATAAACAAAAAATAAAAGAACTCAAAAAGCAGGGCGTGCTTGAATTGAAAGAGGATGAATACAAAGGAACGCTCGATGAAGCGTTTCAGATTATGACAAGCCTGCAATTGATTCATGCCTTATTAACTAAGGCGAAGCGCCGGTGGGTGCTGAAAGATCGTGATTTGTTCGATAAAAACTGCCGCAAGCTGAATGACTGCGGTCTGTACTTCCCTCTGACATCTGCCGACTTTCATATCGTGAATACCGACAATAAAATGCTGATGTAAAGCCGGGTTTGTCTGAATTGAAAGAGCTTGTTCCGTTTTCGGAAAAGCTCTTCTTTTTATGAAAAGATGATATAAGAAATAAGCGGAAAACACAATGAAATGGTGCCAACTTCCTTTTTAGCATGTGCATGACCTGTACATACTAACAATCGAAAGGGGTGCAGTCTATTGACGACAATCAGCAATGCGATGTCTAGACAAGTGGCAACAATTTCTTCCAATCAAACGGTTCAAGAAGCGGCTGAGTTGATGAGCCGCCATAATATAGGGGCGATCCCGGTCGTGGATCAAGGCGTGTTAAAAGGAATGATCACAGACCGTGATATCACGCTCAGAACGACAGCGGAAGGCCAGGATGGGCAGACACCTGTTTCAAACGTGATGACAACAAATGTTGTGTCAGGGAACCCGAACATGAGCCTTGAAGAAGCATCACAGATGATGGCTCAGAGTCAAATCCGCCGTCTGCCGATCGTCGAAAACAACCATTTAGTCGGGATTTTGGCGCTCGGGGATCTGGCGGTAAACGAAATGTCCAATGAATCTGCCGGACAGGCGCTTACGAACATTTCCACTCCGGCACGGACTCAGTAAGAACGGAAGAGCTTGCCTCTTACAGCAGGCTCTTCTTCATTTATACATACCGGTTTTTAGTGTCTTCTCTTTTCAAGGGGCGGCAAGAAGGATACAATGAATGGTGCAAACAGTCAAAAGGAGTTGGGCTAAAGCGCGATGATTAAAGCAGTGATATTTGATTTTGACGGTCTTATTTTAGATACAGAAACGCACGAATATGAAGTGCTCCAGGAAATTTTTGAAGAGCACGGCTCAGAGCTGCCAATGTCGGTTTGGGGAAATGTCATCGGCACGGCCGCCGGATTCCGGCCGTTCTCTTATTTGGAGGAACAGCTGCAAAAAAAGCTGGACCATGAGCAATTGACGAAATTGAGGCAAGAGCGTTTTACGAAAAGAATGGAAAGCGAAAAAGCGCGTCCCGGTGTGGAAGCTTATTTGTCCGCGGCGAAAGAGCTCGGTTTAAAAATCGGCCTGGCGTCAAGCTCGGATTATAAATGGGTGTCTCAGCATTTGAAACAAATCGGCCTGTACGATGATTTCGAGTGCATCAGAACGGCCGATGATGTTGAGGAAGTCAAACCGAACCCGGAACTCTATTTAAAAGCGGCGGAATGTCTCGGTGTGAAGCCTGAAGAGTGCATTGCGTTCGAAGATTCTGTCAACGGATCAATCGCCGCGAAAAGAGCCGGAATGAAATGTGTCATTGTACCGAATAAAGTAACGAAAAGCCTGCTGTTCGAGCATTATGACCACCGTTTGGAATCAATGGCGGAAATGGAGCTGGAACAGCTGATCGAAAAAATTTCCGACCCATCATAAAGAAGGCAGAGGAGGAATGGGACGTGTCTGAAAAACTGGATCTTTCCCGCTTTGAAAAAAAGATTGTCATCCGCAATATTGAAGAAAAAGATATCGACAGCATCATCGGGCTTCAAGAGCTATGTTTTCCGGGAATGATCCCATGGAAACGGGAACATCTGGAAAGCCATTTGGAACACTTCCCGGAAGGCCAGTTTTGCGCAGAGCTTGACGGAGAAGTGATCGGTTCCTGTTCAAGCCTGTTGATCAACTTTGATGAATATGATGACAGACATACATGGCAGGATATTACAGACGACGGGTATATTACGAATCATAATCCCGACGGCTTAAACATGTACGGGATCGAGGTTATGGTTCATCCTGAATACAGACGGATGAAGATCGGCCACCGTCTCTATGAAGCGCGTAAAGATCTGGCAAGGCGCTTAAATTTAAAGAGCATTATCATCGGCGGCAGGATTCCGAACTATCATAAGTACGCTTCCGAGATGACGCCGAGGGAGTATGTCGAACAAGTCATCCACCACCAGATCTATGATCCGGTCCTTTCGTTTCAACTGTTGAACGGATTTACGATGATGAGGATCAACCCGAACTATCTCCCGGATGACAGAGCATCAAGCAAATATGCGACATTGATGGAGTGGAATAATGTCGACTACTTGCCGCAGACGAAGCGCTATTACAAATCAGCTTTTCCGGTGAGAATCTGTGTGATTCAATATGAGATGAAGCAGATTCATTCCTTCGAGGAGTTTGCCAACCAAGTCGAATACTATGCAGATGTAGCTTCAGACGCGGGAGCGGATTTTGCCGTCTATCCCGAAATCTTTACGACGCAGCTGATGTCGTTTCTTGAAGAGCGCTCACCGAGCCTGGCCGTTCAGCGGATTACCGAATATACAGAAGACTATATCAGCCTGTTCACAGATCTTGCCGTTAAATACAATGTCAACATTATCGGCGGTTCCCACTTCGTTGAAGAAGAAGGGAAGATCTACAATATCGCTTACTTGTTCAGAAGAGACGGAACGATCGAAAAGCAATATAAGCTTCATATTACCCCGAATGAACGAAAATGGTGGGGCATCAGCAGGGGGGACGAAGTGCGCGTCTTTGACACAGACTGCGGCAAAATCGCGATCCAGATCTGCTATGACATCGAGTTCCCGGAACTCGGCAGAATCGCAACCGAAAAAGGGGCCAAGATTATTTTTACCCCTTTCTGCACGGAAGACCGCCAAGGCTACTTGCGAGTCAGATACTGCGCTCAAGCAAGAGCGGTTGAAAATCAGGTGTACACGGTTATTTCCGGTACGGTCGGCAATCTGCCGCAAACCGAAAATATGGATATCCAATATGCGCAATCCGCGATTTTCGCTCCTTCAGATTTTGAATTCGCAAGGGACGGAATCGTCGGCGAATGCAATCCGAACATTGAAATGGTGGTCATCGGCGATGTCGACCTGGAAATTCTCAGAAGGCAGCGGCAGGACGGAACGGTCCGGCAGCTCAAAGACAGACGCCATGACATCTACCGGATTCATTATCAAAAATAGCAGATTCGTGTGCCGGCCGCTTGAGGCCGGCTTTTCATGTTGACTTTTCTCTCTATTTTTCATATATTGTAACTATTAAAAGGAGGTGGAAAAGATGAATCAAACTGGTAAGCGCATGACGGATATGCAAGCTCATCTGTATATTTGTCGCGCGATTTTTTCCGGGGAATGCGTATTACGGGATCAGTCTGCCCTTTTTTACACATTCAATTGGAAAAAATACCAGTGAGAGACATCTGCCCACAATCGGATTTTCTGATGCTGACGGCGGGGTGTAAGCTCTGCCGTCTTTTTTATGCTCAGTGTCTCTTCACGGGATGCGGAGGAAAGATAGATGATAATATGCAGTTTGCAACGTGTCGGGCAAACATACGGAGGACATACGATTTTCAGCGGGCTGTCATGGGACCTGCACCAAGGGGAGCGAATCGGTCTGATCGGACGAAACGGGGAAGGGAAAACGACGTTGTTAAAGCTGATCGGCGGCCAAATGAAACCTGATGAAGGCCTTGTGACTTGGAAAAAAGGATTATCAACGGGGCTCTTGGAGCAAAATCCCGCATGGGACGGCAGGAAAACGGTAAAAGAGCTGCTCTATGACGTTTTTTCATCATTATGGGACACACAGCAGAAGCTTTCCCGGATTGAACGGCAATTGGCGGTTGAAAAGGACGCGGAAAAACTCAGTCTTCTTTTGGAAAAGTACGGGGCTTTGCAAGATGAATTTCAGCGAAAAGGCGGCTACGGCATCAGTGCGCAAATCGAACGGGTGGCGCACGGTTTGAATATTGAGCGGCTACTCGATGCCGAGTGGCGGGAGTTAAGCGGAGGAGAACGGACGAAAGCGGGTCTTGCCAGGCTTCTCTTGGCAGCTCCGGATCTGCTTTTGCTGGATGAACCGACAAACCATTTGGATTTGACAGCGATCGAATGGCTGACATCTTTTTTAAAGCAGTACAAAGGCACAGCAGTCATCGTATCGCATGATCGCTATTTCCTGGATGAAGCGGTCACCTCAATTCTTGAAATCGACCAGGGAGAGCTTCACTTTTCCAAAGGCGGCTATACACATTATGCCGATGAACGGGAAGAGCGCCTCATGAGAGAATTTCATGACTATCAGGATCAGCAGAAGAAAATCAAAAAAATGAAGGAAACGATCAAGCGGCTGAAGGAATGGGCGAATCGCGCCAATCCTCCGAATGACGGCCTGCACCGGCGAGCGAAAAGCATGGAAAAAGCTTTGGAACGCATGGGGAAGGTGAAAAAACCCGTACTGGAACGCAAAAAGATCGATTTAGCTTTCAGCATGGATGAACGAAGCGGAAAAGATGTCGTCAGGCTTGAGGATGTCTGCAAAAGCTTCGGTGAGCGGTTGCTTTTTGACAATCTCAATATGCATGTCCGTTTTCAGGAGCGCGCCGCCATCGTCGGAGAGAACGGCAGCGGCAAAACGACGCTGCTCAACATCATTAGCGGGAAGGAAACGCCGGACAGCGGTGACGTGCAGCTTGGCAGCAATTTATCGGCCGCATATCTGACGCAGCATGTCGGCGAAATGGAGGAAGAGCGCACGGTTTTAGCCGAATTCCGTGAACATGTTTCTGCATCAGAAGGCGAAGCCAGAATGTTGCTTGCAAAGTTTTTGTTTTTCGGCCAATCCGTCTTTCAAAAAGTGAAAAATTTAAGCGGAGGCGAACGGATGCGGCTCCGCTTGGCCCAGCTCGTTCACCAAAACCATAATGTGCTGATCCTCGATGAGCCGACAAACCATTTGGATATCGAATCGAAGGAGATGCTTGAAGAAGCATTAAGCCAATTTCAAGGGACGATTATTGCGGTTTCGCACGACAGATACTTTCTTGACCGGCTTTTCAATGTTACCTGGTGGCTTGACGGCAAGAAACTCGTCAAGTATGAAGGGAACTATACATTCGCAAGAGAGAAACGGCGGCAGGGTTGACACATTTTTATCACATTTGATAGGATATTGCTACAGTTATAGAAGGCAAAAGCAATGGAATGTATGCACGGACTGTATATATTCTCTTTCGATATCTTAATTCTGCTTGATTTTGTTGTATGGGTATGCATACAAGTTAGGCAGCATTCAAACGCCTGGTTGACACAGGTTATTTGAGTGCTGCCTTTTTTTATTGTCTTTCTGCCATAACTGTGAGAAAAGAAGAAATCATGGAGGGGTTTAGTATGGCTTTTCGAAAACCGGATGAAATAGCGGATGCGGCAATTGAAGCAGGAATGAAAAAAGTACAGCTCCCGCTGCCGGCTCTGCTTGTATTGGGGTTTTTAGGCGGCGCATTTATCGCGCTTGGGTACTTGCTTGATATCAGGGTAATCGGCGACCTGCCGAAAGAATGGGGAAGCCTGTCCAGCCTGATCGGAGCTGCCGTATTTCCTGTCGGTCTGATACTTGTGGTGCTCGCTGGCGCTGAATTGATCACAGGGAATATGATGTCCGTTGCGATGGCTTTATTTTCAAGAAAAATATCACTGAAACAATTGGCGGTTAACTGGGGAATCGTTACGATGATGAACTTAATCGGCGCACTGTTTGTTGCTTACTTTTTCGGACATTTGGTTGGATTGACTGAAACAGGCCCTTATTTAGAAAAAACGATCGCCGTTGCACAAGGAAAACTGGATATGAGCTTCGGCAAGGTTCTCATTTCCGGCATCGGCTGTAACTGGCTTGTATGTCTTGCGGTATGGCTTTCTTTCGGCGCCCAAGACGGAGCAGGAAAAATCCTTGGCATCTGGTTCCCAATTATGGCTTTTGTGGCCATCGGATTTCAGCACGTTGTCGCCAACATGTTTGTGATTCCCGCAGCCATTTTTGCAGGCTCGTTCACATGGGGGCAGTTTATCGGAAACATCATTCCGGCTTTTATCGGCAATGTCATTGGCGGAGCCGTGTTTGTCGGTCTCATTTATTTTATTGGATACCACAAGAAAGACCGCTCCAGACAAGAAATAAAGCGGGTATCATAAACAAAGGGCAAATCCATCCGATGAAACATACAAATGCCGTCCGTTTTTGGAAAAAGATGATGATGAAATGGGATTAGGCGGGTGTGCTTACAAAGTAAGAAAAAAGCAACGGAGCTGAACGACAATGAGACAGCAACGTCAACCTGAATGTGATACACAAGGAAAAGCTCATGGCTCATTCATCCTGCGGAAGAGTTCGTGTCCTTCCTTAACCAATGCTTATCGCACTCATTAAAATCGGAATAGACGGACATCCGCAACTCCCCGCAGACAGTAGAGGCATCGGTTGTCTTCTTTTGTCTGCGGTTTTTATTTGCCCGCGGAAAGGGGGGGGAGTGATATATGGAAGTTTCATGATGACAGTGAAAAAGGCAGTTACATTTGCCCAAACCAGCAAGACCGAAAAGGCTGCCGGTCATATAAAAATCCTGAAACATGCCGATTGCTTGAGCACTGCCAAGATCAAAGAACCGCCAGAAAGTCATCACCCGGCATATATGGGAGGCCCACAAAATCGTTTGTCTGTTTCAGGGAAAACAGAATGTGAGTGAACAAGTTCCCTCACAGCCGCATCCCAGAACATGAAGAAGATTGCCGCACACCTAGCCAAGCAGGGCCGGGTATACGGGAGCTCTTTTTCTGCAAACGGGCTGGAAACCCCGTTGAAAACAAACGGAATTTTCTATATGATTGATAGTATTAATGAGAACGGTTATACATAAAAAGAAGGTGCATCATGGAGTTTGTGCTTGTTTTACTGCCGGTTTTCGGGATATTTGCGATCGGGTTCATCGGACAAAAGCTGCTTCATTTTGATATTCAGAACCTATCTAAAATGTCCCTGTATTTAATGTCTCCGTTTTTAGCGTTTGATACGTTTTATGAGAACAAGCTGACGATGGATTATATCTATATGTCTGTCTATTGTCTCGGCCTCTGTTTCATTTTGATTCTATTTGTCTACCTCATTTCATATGTTCACGGGTATTCCAATCAGGAGCGATGCGCTCTCGTTTTATCATCCGCTTTCATGAATAACGGAAACTACGGCACTCCCGTCGTCCTGCTTGTCTACGGCACGGCCGGGCTTGATATCGCCGTTGTGCTGATGGTGCTTCAGCAGCTTGTCATGAGCACGATCGGCATATATTATGCAGCGAAAGGAAGCCCTGAAGCGGGCGGATTTAAAATTGTGATGACAAGGGTTATCCGGATGCCGGTCGCATACGGTGCGCTGCTCGGCATATGCTTTCAGCTGGGGCATATTTCGATTCCCGAACAGTTAATGACAGGAATTAAATTGGTAGGGGACGCCGCGATTCCGACGATCATGATTATTCTCGGCATGCAGCTTGCGGTGATCTCCTTTCAACATATCGAATACCGGAAAATTTCCTACTCGCTCTTGCTGAAATTATTCGTGTCTCCGCTCATTGCCTTGGGGTTTGCGCTGATTCTTCCCGTCGACGGACTGGTCAAACAGATCATGGTGTTGGCGGCCGCCATGCCGACGGCGGCGAATACAACTTTGATGGCGGTGCAGTTTGAAACAAAGCCGGAAATCGTTTCAAGCGCGACGTTTATCAGTACAATGCTCAGCATCGTCACCCTTCCGGTCGTGCTGTGGCTGCTTTCATTATGGGGCTGACCTCTTTTTTCGGTCAAAACCAAAAAACGGCGGCTGAGGACTGGCAAGCCGCCGTTCCCCAGAGGTTACCCGCCTATTTGCAATGCGATATTTCCAAACTGCTCCCCGTCTTTCATCCGTTTAAAGGCTGCAACCGCTTCTGATAAAGGAAACACTTGATCAAGCACCGGCTTAAGCGAATGGCGTTCGATAAAATCAATCATTTGCCGAAATTCTTCGAGGCTGCCCATCGAAGTGCCGATGATGCTGATTTGCGGGAAAAAGAGCGAGCGCAGCGGAAGCTGGATGCTGTCTCCCGAGCTGGCGCCGAAATTGATGATCCTTCCGTTCGGCTCGATGACATCGAAATAATTCGCAAAAGTTGCCGGGCCGATGCTGTCGAGGATCAAATCAACCCGTTCCCCGCCCAAGCTTTCTTTCCACAGGCCGCGGCTGTCCATTGCGAAGTCGGCTCCATAGCGGAGCGCTTCTTTTCTTTTTTCTTCGCTTCGGGAGGTTACAGTCACCCGCGCCCCCGCGGCCTTTGCCATGAGCAGCGCATTTGTGGCGACGCCTCCGCCGATTCCCGGTATTAAGACGTGTTCGCCTTTTTTCAAATGTCCTTTCGTAAATAACGCCCTGTAAGCAGTCAGAGCGGATAAAGGCAGGACGCCTGCTTCCTCCCAGGAAAGGTGCGCCGGCTTTTTCAACACGTGCTTCGCCGGGACGATGACATGCTCTGCGAAGGTTCCGTCAGATGGGCCGCCGAGAATGTCAGGTACTTGCGGAACAGAATCCGTATATTCCCAGCCGATGCTCGGATTGATGATCACCTCTGTATGAACGGCGAGGCCCTGAACACCTTCGCCTGTCTCTTCGATCGTGCCTGCTCCGTCGGAGCCGGGTATAAACGGGGCATCACCCGCTTCCCTGGATTGAAAGAGGAACAAGTCACGGTGGTTCAGCCCGGCCGCTTTCAGTCTGATTTTGACTTCACCCGGACCGGGCGTTTTGTCGGAAACATCTGTATATTTCAGCCCTGAAAGGCCCTTGATTCCTTCATGGATGATCGCTTTCATAAAAAATTCCCTCCATTCGAGTTGGTTGTGTTAAATTATGGACATGAATGAAGGTAAATGTAAAATGATTTGCCCGGGGACCGCGAGCGGCTTCTGTTTATAAAGGATTGCAATGAGGCGGAAATTCCATTAGTGTAATACAGAAGCAAGATAGCAAGTGAAGGAGATGGAACATGAGTTTTCACGATCAAAAAATTTTACCTGCGGTACGCAATATGAAGCAGTTTGATACATTCCTGGACAGCCCATTTTCATACGGGGTTCTGCTTGACATCCACCTTGGACAGCTGGGGGGTGTCATCAGCGCGGCCAGATCCCATGGGAAAAAAATGTTTGTGCACGTCGATTTGATCCAAGGAATTAAGCATGATGAATACGGTGCGGAATTCATTTGCCAGGAAATGAAGCCGGCGGGGATTCTTTCTACAAGATCAAGCGTTATTGCCAAAGCAAAGCAGAAGAAAGTGTATGCGATCCAGCGCATGTTTTTAATCGACACAAGCGCCATGAAGAAGAGTATTGAATTGGTGAAAAAGCACAGACCCGACTATATAGAAGTGCTTCCCGGAGTGGTGCCGGAACTGATCAAGGAAGTCAAAGAAAAAACCGGCATTCCGATCTTTGCGGGCGGGTTTATCCGTACTGAAAAAGACGTCGAGCAGGCGCTTGCAGCAGGGGCTTCCGCAGTCACCACCTCAGACACTGATTTATGGAAAAAATACTGGAAGTAAAAATTTAAAATGTGAAAAATTATTGACAACGCTTTCACTATACGATACGATTTTACTAAGTTAATACATTGTGACGGAGACCCGGAGACCACAGCAGTTCTTTACTCAATGATGTAAAGAAAGTTTGCTGTGTTTTTTTATGGTCTTATAGACACAGTGGAAAAGGTGAGCCTATGGTGTTCATCTTTAAAATAACACTTCATAATAGATTTTAGGAGGGATAGCCTTGACAGCATTTTGGGGGGAAGTTATCGGAACGATGCTGCTCATCGTCTTTGGAGCCGGAGTTTGTGCAGGAGTTAATTTGAAAAAATCGCTGTCCCATCAATCCGGATGGATTGTGATCGTCTTCGGCTGGGGGCTTGGCGTGGCCATGGCGGTATATGCCGTCGGCGGCATCAGCGGAGCGCATTTAAATCCCGCCGTTACATTGGGGCTGGCATTTGTCGGAGATTTTCCTTGGAAAGAAGTGCCTTCCTATATTTTGGGACAGATGATCGGCGCATTTTTAGGAGCGGTGCTCGTTTTTCTTCACTACTTGCCGCACTGGAAAGAAACCGAGGATCAAGGCGCGAAACTGGGAGTATTTTCGACAGGTCCGGCGATTCCAAATACATTTGCAAACCTGTTCAGTGAAACATTGGGGACTTTTGTTCTCGTTCTCGGACTTTTAGCGATCGGTGCAAACAAGTTTACTGACGGACTGAATCCGCTTGTTGTCGGATTTCTGATCGTGGCGATCGGGATCTCGCTCGGCGGAACAACAGGCTATGCGATTAATCCTGCCCGCGATCTGGGGCCGAGAATTGCCCACTTTGTCCTTCCGATTGCAGGCAAAGGGAGTTCAAATTGGAAGTACGCGTGGATTCCTGTTTTAGGACCGGCGCTCGGCGGTTCATTTGCAGGTGTTTTTTACAACGCCGCATTCAAAGGGCACATCACCAACACATTTTGGATTGTAAGCGTTATATTAGTTGTGATATTGTTAGGTTTCTATATTCATATGAAAAAACAGTCGGTTGATCAATCGGTCAACATTTAAAAAAAACGCAATCTTAACAGACATATAAGGGGGAGTTTTAAAAAATGGAAAAATACATTTTGTCTCTTGATCAAGGCACCACAAGCACAAGGGCGATTGTTTTCAACAAAGCAGGCGAAATCGTCCATATTGCGCAAAAAGAATTTCAACAATATTTTCCAAACCCCGGCTGGGTTGAACATAATGCAAATGAAATCTGGGGCTCGGTTCTGTCGGTGATCGCTTCTGCGCTTTCAGAATCGGGGATCGAAGCCGGACAAATTGCCGGAATCGGGATCACAAACCAGCGGGAAACGACCGTGGTTTGGGATAAACATACCGGCAAACCGGTCTACAACGCGATTGTGTGGCAGTCCCGCCAATCGGCGGAAATATGCCAGGAATTGAGAGAGAAAGGCTATGAAGAGACGATCAGAGAAAAAACAGGTCTTTTAATTGATCCTTATTTCTCAGGCACGAAGGTGAAATGGATTTTGGATCATGTGGAAGGGGCACGGGAGAAAGCTGAAAACGGCGACCTTCTCTTCGGTACGATCGATTCTTGGCTCATCTGGAAAATGTCCGGCGGAAAAGCGCATGTGACAGATTATTCAAACGCCTCAAGAACATTGATGTTCAACATCTATGACCTAAAATGGGATGATGAACTTCTCGATATTCTCGGCGTGCCGAAATCGATGCTTCCGGAAGTCAAGCCTTCATCGCATGTATACGCTGAAACGGTCGATTATCATTTCTTCGGCAAAAACATTCCGATTGCAGGTGCAGCCGGCGACCAGCAGGCAGCATTGTTCGGGCAGGCTTGCTTTGAAGAGGGAATGGTTAAGAACACGTATGGAACAGGCTGCTTTATGCTGATGAACACCGGCGAAAAAGCGATCAAATCAGAGCACGGCCTGCTGACGACAATCGCCTGGGGCATCGACGGAAAGGTGGAATATGCGCTGGAAGGCAGCGTCTTCGTCGCAGGTTCCGCTATTCAATGGCTCCGTGATGGGCTGAGAATGTTTAAAGACGCCAAAGAAAGTGAAAAATACGCTGTAAGAGCAGAATCTGCCGATGGTGTTTATGTGGTCCCTGCATTTGTAGGTTTAGGCACGCCTTATTGGGACAGCGATGTCCGCGGCGCTGTATTCGGACTGACCCGGGGTACGACGAAAGAGCATTTTGTCAGAGCAACGCTTGAAGCGCTTGCCTATCAAACGAAAGACGTGCTTGACGCAATGAAGGAAGACTCCGGGATCTCGGTGAAAACGCTGAGAGTCGACGGCGGAGCTGTCAAAAACAACTTCCTGATGGATTTTCAGGGCGACATTTTGGATGTCCCTGTAGAACGTCCTGAAATCAATGAAACAACAGCGCTCGGTTCAGCCTATTTAGCGGGCCTTGCCGTCGGCTTCTGGAGCGATCGTTCCGAGATTAAAGACCAATGGCAGCTTGACAAACGTTTTGAACCGAAAATGGAAGAAAAAGAGCGTGAGAGTCTGTACAGCGGGTGGAAGAAAGCTGTAAATGCAGCTAGGGCTTTTAAATAAGCCGCATGTATGTTACAATCTAATTAAGTTAATAGAAACGGTTGGAGAAGAGGAGAGACCGCAGGCACCAAAGCAGTATCAGCGCTTTGGATGTTTGTGGTCTCTTTTTCTATTTTTTACCGTGACAACAAGGGAGGACATGAACATGGAATCATTATTTTCAAGCCGTAAACGGGACGATATTTTACAGAATATGACGAAGCAGAAGTATGACGTGTTTATTATCGGCGGAGGGATTACAGGTGCAGGGACGGCATTGGACGCCGCATCGCGCGGAATGAAAACGGCGCTTTGCGAAATGCAGGACTTTGCGGCCGGAACGTCAAGCCGCTCCACGAAACTCGTACACGGCGGACTTCGCTATTTAAAGCAATTTGAAGTGAAAATGGTAGCTGAGGTCGGCAAAGAGCGGGCGATCGTCTATGAAAACGGGCCGCATGTGACAACGCCCGAATGGATGCTGCTTCCGATGCATAAGGGAGGCACTTTCGGCAAATTCAGCACGTCAATCGGACTGAGGGTGTACGACTTTTTAGCAGGCGTCAAAAAAGCTGAGCGGAGGAGCATGCTGAATGCCGAAGAAACGCTTCAAAAAGAGCCGCTCGTGAAAAAGAACGGTCTGAAAGGCGGCGGCTATTATGTCGAATACCGGACGGATGACGCCAGGCTGACGATCGAAGTCATGAAAGAAGCGGTTAAATTCGGAGCCGAGGCTGTCAATTATGCGAAAGTAAGCGATTTTATTTATGAAAATGGCAAGGTCACCGGCGTGGTCATTGAAGACGTCTTCACGAAAAAAACATACCGCGTCCACGCGAAAAAAATCGTCAATGCCGCGGGTCCGTGGGTTGACCGTCTGCGGGAAAAAGACCATTCAAAAGAAGGCAAACACCTTCAGCATACAAAAGGCGTGCATCTTGTTTTTGATCAATCGGTCTTTCCTTTAAAACAAGCCGTTTATTTTGATACACCCGACGGCCGCATGGTGTTCGCGATTCCGAGAGACGGTAAGGCATATGTCGGCACAACGGACACCGTCTACAACGAGGATCTGGAACATCCTCGAATGACGACTGCAGACAGGGATTATGTCATTAATGCCATCAACTATATGTTCCCTGAACTGGGAATCAAGGCCGAGGATGTCGAATCAAGCTGGGCTGGGCTCAGACCGCTGATTCATGAAGAAGGAAAAGACCCATCCGAGATTTCCCGGAAAGATGAGATCTGGACTTCTGAATCCGGACTGATCACGATTGCCGGCGGAAAGCTGACCGGCTACAGAAAAATGGCTGAGCATATCGTTGATCTTGTCAGAGACCGATTAAAAGAAGAGGGCGGCAGAGACTTCGGTCCTTGCAGAACAAAAACGATGCCGATCTCAGGCGGCCATATCGGCGGCTCCAAAAATCTCGAGGATTTTATTCGAGCGAAAGCAGCCGAAGGGATCAAGGCTGGACTGTCCGAAGAGACGGCCAGACAGATCGCCGCACGATACGGTTCGAACGCAGACCGCCTGTTTGATCGTGTTCCATCCCTAAAAGATGAAGCAGCAGAACGCCGCATTCCTGTCCATGTACTGGCAGAAATGGATTACGGGATCGAGGAAGAAATGGCTGCCGTCCCGGCAGACTTCTTCGTGCGCAGAACGGGTGCGCTGTTCTTTGACATCAATTGGGTCCGCACTTACAAAGACAGCCTTACGGACTACATGAGCGAGAAGCTGAACTGGGATGGCGAAACGAAGGCCCGGCATGTCCAGGTCTTGGAAGGACTTCTTCACGACGCTGTTGTCCCGCTGGAAAGCAGATAATTGATCGGGTCAAATGACCTTGATGAAATTTCGTTAAAAATCAATCGAATGGCCTAACGTGAGGCTGTCTTGATCAGGCAGCCTCATTTTTGTCGTTCGGCATGCTAAATTTGGACAAAGCGGCTGTTTGTCGATATGATAAAAGAAAAGCTGCAATTATTTAGCTGGAATATTGGAGGTAATCATGAGCTGGAGAACGAGCTATGAACGCTGGAGAAACAGAGAAAACTTAGATTCCGAATTAAAATCGCTTCTTCTGGAAGCTGAAGGAAATGAAAAAGAATTAGAGGATTGCTTTTATAAAAAACTTGAGTTTGGTACAGCCGGCATGCGCGGAGAGATCGGACCCGGTCCGAACCGCATGAACGTTTATACGGTTCGCAAAGCATCGGCGGGCCTTGCCGCATACATAGGAGCGAACGGCGAAGAAGCAAAAAAGCGCGGCGTTGTGATCGCGTACGATTCCCGCCACAAATCGCCTGAATTCGCAATGGAAGCTGCTAAAACGCTCGCAGAAAACGGCGTTCAAACGTACGTGTTTGACGAACTGTGCCCGACACCTGAACTTTCCTTTGCGGTAAGAGAACTGAATGCGTTTGCAGGTATTGTCATCACGGCGAGCCATAACCCGCCTGAATACAACGGCTATAAAGTCTACGGAGAGGACGGCGCGCAGCTTCCGCCTGCTGATGCCGACAAACTCATCGGCTATGTCAATGCGATTGAAAACGAACTGGAGATCGAAGCCGGCGATGAAGCTGCTTTAACCGAAAAAGGGCTGATCAAAATAATCGGCGAGGAAATCGATCAAGCGTATCTTGATAAACTGACATCGATTTCTGTCAATCCTGATCTGGCAAAGGAAACTGAAGTCAAAGTCATTTTCACCCCGCTGCACGGCACGGCAAACAAATCCGTAAGACGCGGCTTGAAAGCTCTCGGATATGAACATGTCACAGTCGTCCCTGAACAGGAGCTGCCTGACCCTGACTTTTCGACCGTGTCTTCTCCTAATCCGGAAGAGCACGCCGCTTTTGAATATGCGATCAGGCTCGGAGAAGAAAAAGGAGCCGATATTCTGATCGGAACCGATCCCGACGCGGACCGCCTCGGCGTCGCTGTAAAGGATCAAGAAGGCCGCTACACGGTGCTGACAGGAAATCAAACCGGCGCGCTGCTTTTGCATTATCTGCTATCGCAAAAACAGCAGAAAGGCACGCTGCCTGATAACGGAGTCGTTCTGAAAACGATTGTGACGAGCGAAATGGGGCGCGACATCGCCGCTTCTTTCGGACTTGACACGATCGACACGCTGACCGGCTTTAAATTCATCGGAGAAAAAATCAAACAATTTGAAGCATCGGGCGAATACGCTTTCCAATTCGGTTATGAGGAAAGCTACGGCTACTTGATCGGCGATTTCGCAAGAGACAAGGATGCCGTCCAGGCCGCACTGCTCGCCGTTGAAGTATGCGCCTTCTATAAAAAGCAGGGAAAATCGCTGTATGACGGGCTCCTCGAATTGTATAAATCGTTCGGCTTCTATAGAGAAGGCTTGAAGTCCCTGACCTTAAAAGGAAAAGAGGGAGCGGAGCAAATCGCAGCCATCCTCAGCACATTCAGAGAACAGCCGCCTCTTTCCATCGCCGGAAAAGACGTTGTATCCGCAGAAGACTATTTGACAGGGAAGCGGACGCTGCTGAAGGAAAACAAAACAGAAACGATCGATCTGCCGACATCCAATGTTTTGAAATATTTCCTTGAAGACGGCTCATGGTTCTGCCTCCGTCCATCTGGCACAGAGCCTAAAGTGAAATTTTATTTCGCGGTCAAAGGCCGAACAAATGAAGACAGTGAAGCGCTTCTCCATCAATTGACAGATGAAGTGATGAAAAAAATCGATGATATTGTAAAAGCGACTTCAAATTGATAATTGCTGAAAACCCGCCTTGCTACACGGCGGGTTTTCAATTTTTATTGATAAGCGGCAATACATGATGTAATATATACTTAACAATAAGTCAGATATAAATTGCATCTTGAAAGGGGAAAATGGCTGACATGAAATGGATCAAAACCGGGGATGAATACGTAGAAAAGAAAATGACGCAATTTTTTAGCGAAGCCGGTACGATCGTCGCTGCTATATTATTTTTGGATGTGATCATCCGGGGCTTCATTTTAGGAAGACCGTCATCCGAATACATTATCAGCGCCATCGGTTTTGCAGTCTATGCAGGCTGGATATTGTTTCGCTATCTTTTGTCGGGGTTTGAATATCCGGAGATCGCAAGTCAAGCAGCGTACAGGAAAAAAAGAAAAGAAATCACAGCCCTCAGCCTCGCTTCCGGCCTCATATTTGCCATTTTAGCGCTTATCTTTACCGGCATACCGGAACATCTCGGCAGTTGGGTTGACTTTATTGTCATGGTGATGTTGTTTGTATTTATTCATTTTCTGATCAACTTTATCTCGTTGCGCAAATCCTTTCGGAAAAATCAAGATCTATTAGATGATTAAATGAAAACGGCGGGTGAGCATATGGTTAACCGGGTCAAACTCGCCCGGATCGAAAAGTCTTTGACACAAGCCCAGCTTGCCGAGCGGGTCAATGTGACAAGGCAGACGATCGGGCTGATCGAAAAAAATAAATACAATCCGACATTGCACCTTTGCATCGCGATTGCAAAGGCGCTGGATAAAACGCTTGATGAATTGTTTTGGGAAAAAGAAGCTTAACGATTCGCTTTGTCCCTTCTCGGTCAAAAGTCTTAGAAAAGTTCATCTCATGAGAGCGGCTTTTTTTTAGCAAATATCGATATAATAAAAGAAACTCCGGTTTAAGGGGATGAAGCTTTTGCGGGAAGACACGCAGTTTGAAAAATTGAAAACGCTCAAAGAAATAGCGGAAACGTTAAACGAAGGGAACTATCTAAAAGAAACGCTTCATGCTGTTTTAAAAAAGCTGCTCCGCTTAACAGGGCTCAAAACGGCGTGGCTGTTTCTGATCGATGAAAAGGGGAACTTTGAACTGGCCGCTTCGGTCCGCCTGCCCCAGGCGCTTTCTTACCGGCACAACCGTTTATTATGCGAAGGAAGCTGCTACTGTCTTGAACAATATAGGGACGAAAAGCTGGACAGGGCGAAAAATATCATCCATTGCCGGCGGATTACGACGGCTATGAAACAGAAAACTGGAGATCCGGAAGGTATCACACACCATGCAACCGTCCCGCTCAGCGACCAGAAGAAACGGTTCGGTTTACTGAACGTTGCGGCTCCGGGCAAAATTCATTTCAGCCGCGGAGAACTGGCGCTTCTCGAAGCTGTAGCTCTGCAAATCGGAATGGCGATCAAACGGATGCGGCTTGCTGAACAACAGCAAAAACACATGCTGCTGACCGAAAGAAACAGATTGGCTCAGGACTTGCATGATTCCGTCAATCAAATGCTTTTTTCGCTTAGCTTGACCGCTAAAGCGGCGGGTGAAATGACAGACCAGCCTGAGATCAGGGAAATGCTCGAGTTTATGCAACATCTTTCTCATGAAGCGCTGCTTGAGATGCGGGCGTTAATTTGGCAGCTCAGGCCCCAGGGCTTGGAAGAAGGGTTGGCGGCGGCACTTGAAAAATATGCGGAAGTGCTCGGCCTTCAGGTGATGTTCAAGCTCAGCGGTGTGCTCCGTCTACCGCCTTCTGTTGAGGAATTGATGTGGCGGCTGAGCCAGGAAGCTCTCAACAATTGCAAAAAGCATGCCGGTGCAAGCCGCATACAAGTGAAAATCGATGTATTCCAGTCGTCTGCCGTCTTGGAAATCGAAGATGACGGCAAAGGGTTTCAGTACGATCCTGACGCGGGGCTTCCGACGCTTGGGCTGAAAGGAATGAAGGAGCGGACGGAAAAAGCGGGCGGCACGTTTTTGATCAACTCCGCAATCGGTAAGGGGACGAAAATCCGGGCGGTTTTGCCTTTGAAGGAGAAGGGGGAGGCAGGATGGAACAGGTGAAAATCATCATTGCCGATGATCATCATATTGTCAGAAAAGGCCTCTTGTTTTTTTTCAAAACAAAAAGCGATTTTGACGTTGTCGGAGGGGCATCGACAGGAATCGAGGCGCTCGATGTCTTGCGAAAACGGGAAGCAGACATCGTATTAATGGATTTATCAATGCCTGAAATGGACGGAATTGAGGCGACTAAGCGAATAAAAAAAGAATATCCGTCTGTCAAAATCATAGCGCTGACAAGCTATGCGGACGAAAGCTATGTGATTCCCGCCATCCAGGCGGGAGCCTCTGCCTATCAGCTGAAAGACGCCGAGCCTGATGAACTTGTCGAGACGATACGCGCTGTTTATGGAGGGAAATACTCCTTGGATCCAAGCATCATGTCCCACGTCTTTCACCATGTGTCACAGGCTGATGAGAAAGAAAAAATACATCAATTGACAAATAGAGAAAAAGATGTTTTATTGGAAATTACAAAAGGGAAAAGCAACAAGGAAATTGCCACATCTTTATTTATCAGCGAAAAAACAGTGAAAACCCATGTATCCAATCTGCTGTCAAAGCTAGGCTTATCCGATCGCACGCAAGCCGCGCTCTTTGCAGTAAAACACGGACTACAACAAAATGACGGGAGATGAGCAAATGAAAATAACCGTAATCAGCGGAACCGCGAGAAAACAAGGCAGAACGCGGATCGCCGCTTCCTATATCGCCCGCACGTATCAGGCGGAGCTTATCGATTTAAGCGAGTTCATCCTACCGATTTTCAACGGAGATGAAGAGCAGAGCTCGCTGGAAAATGTCCAAAAACTGAAAGCTTCGGTCAAAGAAGCAGATGCTGTCGTTTTATTATCTCCCGAATACCACAGCGGTATGAGCGGCGCTTTGAAAAATGCGCTCGATTTTTTAAGCAATGAACAGTTCTCGGGCAAACCGGTGGCGCTTTTTGCTTGTGCAGGAGGCGGCAAAGGCGGGATGAACGCGCTCGCCAATATGCGCATTGTCGCGCGCGGCGTTTATGCGAACGTCATCACAAAGCAGCTTGTGCTCGATCCGATTCATATTGATGAGGAACACCAAACGGTTACTGAAGCAGCCAAAGCCAATATCAAAAATGTAATGGAAGAGCTTCTGCTCTTTGCCGAATTTCAAAAAGCCTGACGCCGATTAGAGCGCCAGGCTTATTTTACGTAAAAACAAGCACGCCGTTTTCGTGTTCGTGTCCCGAAAATGAGGCGTGATCAATGTACTGCAGCAGATCATAAAGCCTTTTCTCAACAATGGCGTCATCTCTTTCAAAATTGTAGGCGTGTAAAAAATGTTCGATCCGCTTTGATAATAAATCGTCTTCTGTCCGCACCATCAGGATCAGCAGGTTGTCCCACTGCGAGCGGTGCGTATAGTACAAAGCTTTGTCATAATCAGCGTAATTCAATTTCGCCACTCTCCCTTCTTTCTGAGGAGTCATGATTATTTTATGTGGCGGGTTGTTTTTTTCTCCGGGCAAAACTTGGTCTCCTTTGTTTGGCGGCCTAGAAATATGAGGATGGTATACGCTAGACCGCGAAAAATGTCTGCATGACATTCGCCATTTCCGGTCAAGCTAACGTATGTACAATACATGCGGAGCGAATGGAAATGAAAAAACGATATTGCACGTACTTTTTTTGCATACTAACGCTTTTATCATTCCCGGCGAAAAGCCACTTTCAAGCAGGTGTTTCCGATGCGCCTGAACGGTGGGAGAGAATCGCCTGGAGCGCGCTTGAAGAAAAATACGAAGGCGCAAAGTTCGAGGATTATGAATATTTAGGGCGCACACAAGTCAATGATGAAGAGACAAAAGATGTCTTCAGGGTAACCGTCAATCAGGAAGGCAAATCATTTTCGGCGCACGCCGAGGTGTATTTTCACCCGGTGACCAATGCGATCATCAATGTGAATATTTTTACCTTATAGCAAAAAAAAAACGAAGGAAGCGGCTTCCTTCGTTAACTCAATAATTTACGTATATGGTCCTGATTAATGATAATATCCTGCAGAGTGTATTGATCCAATACGTCCAAATAGGCGGAAAGGGCTTTGTTTAAAACATGCTTTAATCCGCAGATCGGAGAAAGTATACAATGGTTTTTTTCACCGTTAAAACACTCGACAAGGTTAAAATCATCTTCTGTATGTCTTATGACTTCACCGATATTAATCAGTTCAGGCGCTTTTCCGAGACGAATCCCGCCGTTGCGGCCCCGAATCGTTTCAACGTAGCCAAGCTTGCCAAGCTCGTAAATCACCTTCATAAGGTGGTTTTTTGAAATGGAATAAGAATCGGCGATGTCTTTAATATTGACAAGCTCGTTTGAGTTTTTGGTTGCTAGAAAAATCAGTACCCTCAATGAGTAATCCGTATAATTTGTTAATTTCATCGCATGACCTCAATCAAACAAGTTTCCATTATCTTATCACATTTGCCTTCGGTTATGAGGGTGGAGCGGAAATTGTTACAAAAATATAAAACATTCCTTGAAAATATTGCTTTAATTCCATTAAAAGTCTAGTATAAAGATGTATCTTAAATACATCTTTAATCAAAAGTAACAGTCCCATTTAAAAAAGATCTTATTGCACCTTTAAAGATGTATTTCAAATACATTTTTAAAGTGACTGGAGAGGAGAAAGCGTTATGCTATCTGAAAAAACCATGCAAATTGTCAAATCGACCGCCCCTGTTTTAAAAGAAAAGGGAACAGAGATCACCACTTGTTTTTACAAGCGGATGTTTAATGCGCACCCTGAATTGAAAAATATCTTCAACATGTCCCGCCAGCAAACCGGCGGACAGCCGAAAGCTTTGGCTTTTACTGTTTTGCAGGCGGCTGAGAACATCGACCGGCTCGGAGACCTGCTGCCGGTTGTCAAACAAATCGGACATAAACACAAAAGTTTGCATGTGAAACCAGAGCACTATCCTATTGTCGGTCAGCACCTATTGGAAGCCATTGAAATCGTGCTCGGCGAAGCTGCGACAGAGGACATTCTCCAGGCATGGGCAGAAGCCTATGAAGAGATCGCCCGCGTATTTATTGAAGTCGAAAAACAAATGTATGAAGAAGACAAAAAGCAGGATGGAAACTGGGAAGGATTTAAACCGTTTGTCATCATGGATAAGCGGGTCGAATCCGCTACGATTACTTCCTTTTATTTGAAGCCTGCCGATGGAACGGATTTGCCCGCTTTCAGTCCCGGACAGTACGTATCTGTCCGCATTAAAATTCCCGGCGAACCATATTTCTTAACAAGGCAGTACAGCTTGTCAGATGCCTGGAATAAAGACTACTACCGCATTTCAGTCAAACTGGAAGCGGAGGAAGGGCAACCGGTCGGAAGGGTATCAAGCTATCTGCATGAGAACATGGAAATCGGGGGCAGCTTGGAAGTGAGCGCTCCGGCCGGAGACTTCACCCTTTCCGAAGGAACGGATCGTCCGGTTTACTTCATCAGCGCCGGATCAGGCATCACGCCTGTCATGAGCATGGTGCAAACATTGGCACAAAAAGAAAGCAGCCGCGAGATCACATTCGTGCACGCTGCAAAATCTGAACAGCATCACGCTTTCAAGGAAGAAACGGAAAAGCTGCTCGGCGCCAATTCGGCGAACCGTCTCCTGTTTGTCTACAGCAGGGATGCTGAAGCGACGGAAGATCATACTGTAAAAGGCCGGGTGAATGAAGAGCTTTTGAAATCGATCGTGAAAGATCCAAATGGCGAATTTTATGTATGCGGCCCGCTTTCATTTATGAAAAGCGTGATTGAAGGATTGCAAAATCTGGGCGTTTCGATGGAAAACATCCGCTATGAGAGCTTTGCTTCATCCCTTGACATGCAAATAGCGAACTGACCAAAGAGGCAGCTGTCAAACCGACAGCTGCCTTTCATCTTTTCAAAACCCGGCTCATACAATAAAGAGAAGTCCAACCGGGGGGGATTTGAGTATTGAGCATACGGGAGCAAAAAGAGCTGCAGCGGGCGATAGCAGAAATTACGGAGATCGCGGAAGGATTCGGCCTGGATTTTTATCCGATGAGATATGAAATTTGTCCGGCTGAAATCATTTATACATTCGGCGCATACGGGATGCCGACAAGATACAGCCACTGGAGTTTCGGCAAGCAATTTCACAAAATGAAGCTTCACTATGACTTTGGCTTGAGCAAAATATATGAGCTTGTCATTAATTCAAATCCGTGTTACGCGTTTTTGCTGGACAGCAATTCATTGATTCAAAATAAGCTGATTGTCGCACACGTCCTGGCTCATTGTGATTTCTTTAAAAATAACTGTCGTTTTCAAAATACGAAGCGCGATATGGTTGAAAGCATGTCGGCGACAGCAGAGCGGATTAAACATTATGAGACGGTCCACGGTTCAAAAGAAGTCGAAGCATTTCTCGATGCGGTGCTGGCGATTGAAGAACACATTGACCCTTCGCTCGTAAGGCCGAAGCTGTCGTGGAGCATAGATGACGAAGAGGAAGAAGAAACAGACGCGCCGCCCACTCTTTATGACGACCTCTGGGAACTGGATCACAAAGGATCGAAAGAGAAGAAGAAAAGGACGAAAAAAAAGTTTCCGCCGAAGCCGGAAAAAGACATTCTGCTGTTCATTGAAGAACATTCGCGGGAGCTGGAACCTTGGCAGCGCGACATCTTAACGATGATGAGAGAGGAAATGCTGTATTTCTGGCCGCAGCTTGAAACGAAAATCATGAATGAAGGATGGGCGTCCTATTGGCATCAGCGAATCATCCGCGAGCTTGAGCTGACATCAAGTGAAGCGATCGAATTCGCCAAGCTCAACGCGGGAGTGGTTCAGCCGTCCAAAACGGGCATCAATCCTTATTATCTCGGATTGAAAATATTTGAGGACATAGAGGAGCGCTACAACAACCCGACAGAAGATATGAAGAAGATGGGTGTAAAGCCGAACTCGGGGAGAGAAAAAATATTTGAAGTCAGGGAGATCGAATCAGACATTTCATTTATCAGAAACTATTTAACGAAAGATCTCGTGATGCGGGAAGATCTCTACTTGTTTCAAAAACAGGGAAGGGATTATAAAATCGTTGACAAGGATTGGGAGGCTGTGCGCGATCAGCTTGTCAGCATGAGAGTCAACGGAGGATTTCCTTATTTGACAGTTGAGGACGGAGATTACTTAAAGAACAATGAATTATACATTAAGCATTGGTATGAAGGGATCGAACTCGATTTAAAGTATCTTGAAAAAGTTCTGCCTTACCTTCACCAGCTATGGGGAAGAAGCGTGCATGTCGAAACCGTGCTCGAAGATAAGCCCGTCATGTTTTCCTATGATGGAAAGGCTGTCCATCGCAGATATTTATAAAAAGTTTCAGGCTGCATTCGGGCAGCCTTTTTTATTTTAAAGCGCAACGACGACCGTCACTATGCCAAATAAAAGAATGTTTGTCCAGTTTTATAAGTTAATCATAAAAATGTAAAATAAAGGATTTAATACTCTTTCTAAAATTGTAATTTTGGCTCCCGGAAAGTGCGAAAATGTAGTATTTAAGTTACCTTTGAAATGTAAATGAAATATTATCTACCCTTAAAAACTTTTTTTAAAAACGAATAATTAAGGAATTTGACATAGTAAGTCAAGACTATACCTGATGGAATTCCCTCCTTATAATAGAAACAGAGGAAGGGCTGAAGCAGCCGTTCTCAAAAAAAATGAAACTGCTAATTTTCGCCTTTAAAAATATAAAATATTCTGCTATTGGGAGGACAACATGAAAAAACAAGTCATAACAGCAGCATCAGCGGTTGTTTTAGGATCAACTTTATTTGCGGGAGCGGCTTCCGCGCAAACCATAACGGTGAAAAAAGGGGATACGTTATGGGGATTTTCGAAGAAGTACGGTACAAGTATCAGCAAGATTAAACAGGAAAACAAGCTGAAATCCGATATCATTTACATAGGGCAGAGGTTGTCGATCAATGGAAGCAGTTCATCGTCTGCAAAAGCGTCGCAAGCTTCATCAGCTACGCATAAAGTGGTCAAGGGAGACAGCCTTTGGAAAATTTCTCGGACATACGGCATGACCGTCAATGAACTGAAGTCTCTGAATGGTTTAAAAACAGATTTAATCCGGATTGGACAAGTATTAAAAGTTAAAGGGACGAAAAGCGTAAAAGCTGCATCAACAACAAAGCCTTCTTCTTCAAGCAAAACAAGTAAGGCACCTGCGCAAACCTCTTCAGCGCTGAATACGTCAAAGCTTGTTTCAGATGCAAAAGCCCTTATCGGAACGCCTTATAAATGGGGCGGAACATCTACATCAGGATTTGACTGCAGCGGATTTGTCTGGTACATCCTCAATAAACAGACAAATGTGGCGAGAACGAACACAGCCGGTTACTGGAATTCGATGAAGAGCGTATCAAGCCCTGCAGTAGGTGATTTCGTATTCTTCACGACATATCAGCCGGGACCTTCGCATATGGGGGTTTACATCGGAAACAATCAATTCGTTCATGCCGGTTCTGACGGCGTAACGATCAGCGATATGACAAACAGCTATTGGAAGCCCCGCTATCTTGGAGCAAAACGCTTCTAATGTTGCAGGGACAAGCCCGTTCATCATGATGAACGGGTTTTTTTTCGTTTAGAAACGGAACTCGGCTAAAAACGCTAAAAAGTGTTCGACCTTCTCATTATCTTTCAGACTAATTGCATATCCCCCTGCAACAGGAAGCTTCATGAAATCGCACGGCACCTCTATTAATCTTCCTTCCATCAGCTCGCGGCGCACAGTCGACAGCGGCAAAAATGATATACCGAGTCCTTCTGAAATAAATCGTTTCGTAATATGCGTTTGGCTTACGAGCATTGTTCTGACGAACGGAAATTTGATCCTCAGCTGCCTGACGAGGTCGTCCCAGTATTCGGGGTGATTATGGGTCAACAGCAAATATTCTTCAAGCAAATCTTCGACATCGAGCGGCGGCGCTTGTTCTGAATCGCGGCCGTCATGAGGGGCGACCAAAATCACGGGATCGCTGTACATGGAATAGCAGTTCAGGTTTGACGATTGCACGTTTAAGCAGCTTAAACCGATATCTGCATGGCCGGCTGAAATCAGGGGAGCGATTTCAGCTGATTCGGCGATCTTTACTTTGATCTCCGAATTCGGATGCAGCGCTGTGTATTTTTTTAATACAAATGGGAGAATCGTATCGGCGATAAGCGGTGAAACCGCTAGATTCAATGTCTGCGAATAGCCCTGTCTGATTCTGTGAAGCTCTGCCATGCTCGATTCATAGTCTTCCAGCAGGCGAAGGGCGAAAGGAAGGTAAGCGCGGCCTTCTTTCGTTAAATGAATGCTTCTTCCTTTGCGGGTGAACAGCTGGCACCCGAGTTCTTCCTCAAGCAGTTTAATTTGAACGGTGACGGTCGGCTGAGAAATAAATAAGGTTTCCGCCGTCTTTCTGAAATTTTCGTATTTTGCGGCAGTAACAAAGGTATGAAGCCATTTAAAATCCATTGCAGTCCTCCTGATTAATTTTGTTAATCAAAGACATCAATATAATTCAATATTTTTTAAATATTATATCAACTATAATGATATTTACAAAGGAAAAAGGAGGAATTGATATGGTTTATCATGGATTAAAAGGGATTACTTGTGTTGAAACAGCCATCAGCCGCATTGACGGTGAAGAGGGAAAGCTGATCTACAGAGGGTACAATGCTGATGAACTGGCGCTTACATCCACATTTGAAGAAGTCGCTTATCTGATACTCAACGGGTCATTTCCGACGGAAGCGGAACTCAGCCAATTCAATGAGATGCTCGCTTCATTCCGTGTGCTGCCAGAAGCATGCGAGCGATTGATCCGCAGCCTTCCTGCCGAATTAGACGATATGGCGGTTCTTCGCACGGCCGTTTCTTCATTCGGGGATAAATCGTTTGCGTTCAAGCCGACAATGGAGCAGGCTCTCAGACTGATAGCAGCCGCCCCGTCGATTATCGCCTTCAGAAAAAGGCTGACTGATGGCAAAGAGCCTGTTCAGCCGCTGGATGAGCTTGGCTTTGTGGAACATTATTTTTACATGCTGAAAGGAAAGCGCCCGACAGAAGCTCAGAAAAAAGCGCTCGAAACGTACATGATTCTTGCGATGGAACACGGCATGAACGCTTCAACCTTTTCGGCAAGGGTTACGGTGTCTACGGAATCCGATCTTGTTTCTGCCGTCACATCTGCACTTGGCACAATGAAAGGACCTTTGCACGGCGGAGCGCCGTCAGCGGTTACCGATATGCTGGAAGGCATCGGGGAAAAACAGCACGCAGAAAGCTATATAAGAGAGAAGCTTGAAAAAGGCGAGAGACTGATGGGATTTGGACACCGCGTCTATAAAACGCATGATCCGAGAGCGAAGGCTTTAAGGGTGAAAGCTGAGGAAATTGCCGGGGGCGACCGGGATATCGACCTTGCTCTTCATGTTGAAAATACGGCGATCCGCCTTTTGGAAGAATACAAACCGGGGCGCAAGCTTTATACGAATGTCGAATTTTACGCAGCGGCTGTCATGAAGGCGATCGATTTTGATGCCGCATTGTTTACCCCTACTTTTTCGGCAGCGAGAATGGTCGGCTGGTGCGCCCATGTGCTGGAGCAGGCTGATAACAACATGATTTTCAGGCCGTCGGCTAAATATATCGGGGAATTGGTTTCTCAGTAATGCGGACACACGCCTTCTCAGCGAAGGGCGTGTTTTTTAATAGATTTTTGTATGTTTAAGTAGGGAATTATGCCGGTGTTCTTGAATGTATTCATCAAGAAAATCCTTTAAGGGGGAGACGATGAAAAAAGGATTCCTGATGTTGATCATGCTGTTTTTTCTGAGTGCATGCTCGGAAGGCCGGGATTTTGATGCTGAAAATGAAGCGGCGGCGACAAAAGAAGGCGGAAGCGGCGCCGAGGTCATCGCAGAGCGCTTGGATGTACCTTGGACGATCGCTCACACTGGCGGGATTTTTTTCATTACCGAAAGAAACGGGGGAATCGTATCCATTGCCGAAGGCAAAAAGGAGCGCATGCAGCTTCAGCTGAAAAAGCCCGTTCATCAAGAAGGGGAAGGCGGGCTGCTCGGATTTGTGCTCCATCCTGATTTTAAAAACAATCAGGAGGCATACGTTTACCATACATACAAAGACGGGAGCCATCTGAAAAACCGGATCGTAAAATTGACGCTTGACCGTCTTACTTGGACGGAAACGGAGGAGCTGCTTGCCGATTTGCCAGGAGGCGTGATTCATAACGGCGGCCGGATGGCGATCGGGCCCGATCAAAAGCTGTACATCACGACAGGTGATGCGGGGGAAAGGGAATGGGCCCAGCAGCCTGAAAAGCTGGCGGGGGTGATTTTAAGGATGGAGCTTGATGGTGCGGTCCCTGCTGATCAGCCTTTTCGCTCGTCTTATGTATACAGCTTTGGACACCGGAATCCGCAAGGCCTCGCATGGATCGGCCGGCAGCTTTACAGCTCCGAACACGGGCAGTCTGAACATGATGAAGTGAACAAAATTGAACCCGGAGCCAATTATGGCTGGCCGGTGATTGAGGGAAGCGATGAGAAGCGGGGAATGAAAGCGCCGCTCATCCATTCGGGAGAAAAAACGTGGGCCCCATCCGGTTTAGCGCAGAAAGGGGATGTCCTCTATATGGCCGGGCTGCGGGGAGAGGGGGGTTTCCGGGTCGATCCTGCGGAAGCCAAAGCGGTCAAATGGCTTGGCGGATACGGCAGAATCAGAGATGTAAAAGTAATCGGAGATGATCTGTATTTCATTACGAACAATGGCGACGGAAGAGGCGAAAAAAAACAGACAGATGACCGGCTCATCCGCGTGCCTCTGTCTGACCAGTAAACATGTCTCGCTGAGTTCTTGCGTTTAAGGATGCCGGAATCGTGGTAACTGTGCACTAAACAATGGTGAAGAGGTGAGACGAATGAATCCGGCAAACAGACAGACGGATGGACAGAAAGCGCAAAAACAAGAAAAACAACCCGGGGCTGAGCACAAGATGGTGCCCCTTCCGCTCTCGGAAGATCGTGACTACAAAGGAAGCGGCAAATTAAAAGGAAAAACCGCCATTATTACCGGAGGAGACAGCGGAATCGGCAGAGCGGCCGCCATTGCATACGCCAAAGAAGGTGCGGACATTGCCGTCATGTACTTGGACGAACACAAGGATGCCGAGGAAACGAAAGAACGAATCGAACAGGAAGGCGCAAAATGCCTCTTGATTCCCGGAGATGTCGGGGATGAAGCACATTGCAAAACATCTGTCGAAAAAGCGGTGAATCACTTTGGCGGACTCGACATTCTTGTCAACAACGCTGCCGAACAGCATCCGCAAAAAGGGATCGAAGATATTTCGACCGAACAGCTTGAACAAACGTTCAGAACGAATATTTTCTCCATGTTTCACATGACAAAAGCCGCGCTCCCGCATTTAGGGGAAGGAAGCGCGATTATCAATACCGCATCGATCACAGCTTATGAGGGCAGTCCGGCGCTGATTGACTATTCGAGCACAAAGGGTGCGATTGTCGCGTTTACCCGTTCGATGGCTGCATCCCTTGTCAAAAAAGGAATACGCGTCAACGCGGTAGCGCCGGGGCCCATTTGGACGCCGCTCATTCCGGCTACTTTTTCGCCGGAAAAAACGGAAAAACACGGTACAAATACGCCGATGGGAAGGCCCGGACAGCCTTCTGAACACGCTGCGGTGTATGTTCTGCTCGCTTCAGACGATTCTTCTTATATGACAGGACAGACGATCCACATCAACGGCGGAAGATATGTGACGACATAACCTTTCAACCGGCTGCTATTGTAAGGCAGTCGGTTTTTTCTGTTTGTTTTTTTCGGAAAAATAAGAATTTGAAAGATCACTTTCAAAAAAGCTGCCCCGTAAGAGATAATAGAAACAGAAAGAGAAAGGATGTGTATGAATGAGCGATCGCAGAATGACAGCAAAATGGGCATCCAAACTTGGATTTGTTCTCGCTGCAGGGGGATCCGCCATCGGCCTGGGGGCGATTTGGAAGTTTCCCTATGTGGCTGGAACGAGCGGAGGAGGCGCATTTTTCCTTGTATTTGTCCTATTTACGATCCTGCTGGGATACCCCTTGCTTTTGGGGGAATTTATATTAGGCCGAAAAAGCCAATCGGATGCTATCGGCACCTATCAAAAAATAGCGCCGGGGACGCCTTGGGTGATCACAGGCTGGATCGGAATCGCCGCCTGCTTCCTTGTTCTGTCGTTTTACAGTGTGATCGGCGGCTGGATTTTGCTTTATATCATCAAAGCAGTAACCGGTTCATTGTCGGGTCTCACGCAGGACGGATACGGGGAGCTCTTCGGTTCGATCATCCAAGATCCGCTGCAGACACTGGCAGCGCAGCTTGCGTTTATCATCATGACGATCCTCGTCGTGGCGAAGGGTGTGCAAAAAGGAATCGAGCGCGTCAGTTCGATTATGATGCCGCTATTATTTATTTTATTTATTGCGCTCGTTTTAAGGGCTCTGACGCTTGAGCATGCGATCGACGGCGTGCGTTTTCTGCTTGTGCCCGATTTTGGCAGCCTGACGCCGCAGGCGATTCTTTTTGCGCTCGGACAAGCTTTCTTTACGTTGACGCTTGGCGTATCTGTGATGGTAACGTACAGCTCCTATTTGTCAAAGTCACAAAACCTTCCGAAGTCGGCGGTCTCGATCGTGATCATGAACCTTGCCGTCACGCTGCTTGCCGGTTTGGCGATTTTTCCGGCCGTCTTTTCATTCGGGCTTCAGCCCGATCAGGGTCCGACTTTATTATTTACGGTTCTGCCGGCAGTTTTTGACCGGCTTCCATTCGGGATGCTGTTTTTTATCGGATTTTTGACGGCCTTTTTATTTGCTGCCCTGACTTCGGCTTTTTCGATGATTGAGATCATTGTTGCCGCTATTACAAAAGGCGATCAAACAAAAAGGGGAAAATGGACGTGGGCGATCGGCCTTTTGATTTTTGCCGTCGGCATTCCTTCCTGCTTGTCTTACGGAGTGCTCGATGAGCCGTTCATTTTTAAGAAGACGTTTTTTGATGCGGCGGATTATGTCGTCAGCAATATTTTGCTGCCGCTTGGCGCGCTTTTTATTTCGATTTTTATTCCGCTGAAATTGTCCAAACACGATCTATATGAAGAAATGAAGAGCGGATCAAAAGCGGGGAAAGGCTTTTTTATCGTGTGGTTTTATCTTCTCCGTTTCCTTGTGCCGCTTGCAATTGTACTTGTCTTTTTAAATTTAATCGGAGTGTTTTCATTTTAAAAGATCAGGAGATGGGTGAATATGGTGTTAGACTTTCAACAGATGTTTCCGAGCGAGGATGGCAATCACGAGGCGCGGTATCAGCTGCTGGCATTGCTTGAAGCGGTATTGGCCGGAATGGACAGGCTGAAGGATCCCGCCCGGATGACGCTTGGCCGCGAGTCTGAAGTTTCCTCTGACTACTATCAAAGCGTCATTGAAGAGGCCGCCTTGCCGGAAAAAGGCTTCGGGGCGGAAAAAAGCGTTGAAGAGCTATTGAAATTGCTTGACGGCCACCGTTTTTTAAACAGGCATTATGTGGCCAACGCGACACCTTTGCCGAACACCGCCAGCATCGCCGGGAATCTTTTAATGGTTCTTTTAAACGGAAACAATTTATGGGATGTAGACGGCACGGCTGCAGCAAGGACGGAAGTGCAGATCACGGCGATGCTTTCGGACATTGTCGGCTATGACAGGCACAAGAGCGGCGGTTTTACCACATGGGGCGGGCAGGGAGCTGTTTTTCAGTCGCTCAGGCTGGCGATCGCAAGCGCGTATCCTGAAGCGAATCAGCAAGGAACGCCGCATCACCTGTACGCGTTCTGTTCAGAGCTTTCGCATTTCAGTCTTTACAAATCGATGGAAGCTTCCGGAATCGGGACGGACCATTTGATCAAGGTCAAGACGAATCGCGATCATTCGATGGATCTGGCCGATTTGCGGGAAAAAATGCAAGCCGTGATTGAAAAAGGCGGACATCCGATCTATGTATTGGCAACGCTTGGCACAACTGACTCATTTGGCATCGATGATTTGGCCGGTATCAAAAAAGTGACTGAGGAAATAGAGGCCGCCTACGGTTTGCCTCCTGTCTATATTCATGCCGATACGGCGATGGGTGGGATGTACGGTTTTTTTAACGGATACGATTTCATCGGAAACCCGCTTCATCTTGAAGATGAGGTGCTTGAGACGCTTGCCCGCTACAAAAAACATTTTCAGCATTTGCACCTGGCGGACAGCTTGGTCTTTGATTTTCATAAACTTGGACAAACGCCTTATATCACAAGCCTTTTCTTGGTGAAAAACCGTGAGGCACTGAAAGTCGTTGATTTGGATCCGGATGAGACGCCTTATGTCGGTAACAGAGGGTTTGGCAGCTATCATACGAGCTATACGCTAGAGTGTTCGCGAATGGGAAGCAGCATACCGATTTATGCTTCTCTGCTCGCATTCGGAATCGAAGGCTACCAGGAGATCTTGGCCAATTACATTAGAGTTAACCTGGCATTTCGAAAAAAACTCCTGCAGGCTTTTCCGAATGCAGCCGTCACCAATGATGTATCACCTGTAACGACATTCCGCTTCTATCCGGGAAATGTCCGCTATCACGAAGAAATCAGCGGCGCCATCACGGAGGAAGAAGTGCGGAATATTAACAAATTCAATGAAAAAATCGCCGAAACATTGGGAAGGCACCGCAGTCACACCTATTTTGGCAGCACGAAAAAGCAAACATACGTTTATCCTGCTGACAGCCGTTTGCCCGTGCCGCTTTATGTCCAGAAATTCTACAGTGTCTCGCCTTACACGACGGTTGATACAATTGACCATTATATCGCCTTTTTAAAAGCGCATGTTGAACCGTCCGATGTAGCAGCCGGATAAAGTTTGAAAATGAAGCCGCATACCATGCACATCATAAAAAATGTTCAGTTGATATGTGAGTTTCCTTAAACCGAACGCCAATGCAAAATCGATCAGCGTGGAAACGTATGTCGAAAAAAATGACAAGATTCACGGTGAAGCGGTTCAGAATACCGCTGAATTGGTCGCCGATCTGTGCAAGCGCTATGGTCTTTCTACAGAATTCAGGAAAAAGTCGATGCTCTGCTGTACAATCTGATGCATGAGCTGTCTGCAAACGGTATTTACGGGCCAAAAACAAAGGCGAAAATTGAAGATTTATTGAAGTAATCAAAAAGGCCCTTTCTTATGTAAAGGGCCACATTTTTTCGCTTCATTAAGAGCACCATTTCTGCGTTGAATTAAAAAAGAAGGGGCCAGTTGTGGCGCCCTCCAAAAGTATTTATATTTATTCTAATCCTGAATATGGATTTTCAAAGTTTCCTTCTAATTCCTCAATAGTTTCCTCTATAAGCTCTCTAACTTCTTCACTAGGGTTTTCTTTAATCATTTCCTGTAATGCTTTAAAGCTTTCTGGAAGTCCCAAATAAGCTATTATTGATGTAGCATTGTCTATTAGATCATAAGAATTTGCATCCAATATATTTTTTATTAAAATATCTATTTTATGTTTAATTTTGTCGTCCAGAATTTTATAAGTATTCCATTGTCTTTCTGAAAGCTGGTATATTGCTTCTGATAATTCAATATAATTGACATTATCTTTTGCACTTTCATAAATATCAACAATCTGATTGAAATACTTCTCTAATGTATCTTCAGATAAAGAATCGGGTAATTCATCAAACTTAGAAAAATCCATGTTCGTTTCACTCTCCTACAACTGGAATGTGTGTTATGTTACTCGGTTTTTTATGGAGTTTACCATCTTGTCCTAGAAGTTTTTTCTGTATCTTTATTTGGGCAGTCCACATATTTCCGGAATTACTGTCCGGAAATTTCTCTTTTGCGTTTAAATCCGGTGAATGCCACTTTACCTCTACTTTTTTTCCGTCAATTTCAAAGTTGTATTTGTATCCTTTTTTTATAGTTTCACTTGCTTTAAAATTGTTTGGTGTACCCTTTGGTATCATGGATTCTAAATCATTAGCGGAAATTTTTCCATTCTTGAGCTTGCTAGTCGCAAAACTCAGATCAAAATCTTTAACTTTGTCTTTTCCCTCAGAAGCTTTTTTTGGCGTTTCCTTTGCTGATTTAGAAGGGTTTTGCTCAACTTTTCCAACATCCTTAGCTGCTTTCGATCCTTTATCTACCTTTGCAACTTTCTTTCCCGCTTCTTCACCTTTAAATAACTTGAAGCCGCGCTTTCCGTATTTAAATGCCTTTCCGAAAGGTGTGACACTCAATCCGGCCATCAAACGGTCACCATTACCTTTAACGATTTCGCCTGTCGCAAGGTCGTATCCAAACGCTGCTCTTACTGCATCATACACACCTGTAAATTCCATCGCCGTATCGAAATATTTATCAAAATCGCTTTTTTCCACATTCTCTGGAAGGGTGTAGGCGGGTTCTATCTTAACGATTGTATCACCATCTATGTATGCCCGGTAAAGCGTATCGTTAAATACTCTATAATCTTTTTTTAGTTTATTCAATTCCTCTTGAGTGTACTCTTTGGTGGAAACCTTTTGTGTCGCCAATTTTTTTAATCGATCTGGATCGGCAAGAGTGTTTACGTCAACATCTTCTTTGTCTCCGACTTTTTTCAGCATGGTACCCATCGCTGTTTCTTGATTTCCACTCAGGTTATCCATCTCATCCGGCTTTAAAATCGAACCTTTTTGATAGCCGGTGATTTCAATTTTTGGTCCGGTATACATCTTTTCGAGCCGCGCGATATATTTCTGCATCGTCTCAAGGTCGTTTTCGGCCGTTTTGAGCGCGTTTGTTTGTTCGCGGTCAAACGCATGCAGCTTTTCAAGGGTCGTGCTGATTTCCTTTAACGCTTTCTGTTTCTGTTCATGAAAACCGCTGTCGTTCAAATCCGGCAAATCAACGATATGACTGACCTTCGCAATTGTAGCGTTGGTCTTCGAAACCAAATGTTTCGTTGTTCGATCAGCAGCATTTAAGCCATTCTCTAGTTCGTGTTCAAGAAAGGATTGTGAAATAAATCCGTTGTGGTTTGGTTCCAGAGAATTCAGCGCGCTTTTCATTTTCTTCAGCGTGGAACTGTATTCCTCTATAAAGGTATCATAGAACTGTAGAAAAGGGGTGTGGCATTCCTCATAAAACGCGCGGATCGCGTCGCCGCCTTTTCCTTTTAAAGCATCATCAAGCGATGTGATGCCTTCAACGGCTTTTTTGACTTTAGAAAATTCGTCTGATTGTTGTTTTAATTGTTCGAGCGTTTGATCTATCGCATTGTGCAACGCTTGAACATCCAGCGTCTTCATGGCATTCTCCTCTAATCCTTTTGGTTACAATCAGTATAGAGTTTACCACTTTACGGAAACCAATCGGGGAATAAATCCTGTTCATCCATGAAAATGAATCAAATTACTTAGGTTATTAGGGCTAGTCTTTAGCTTTTTTTCCATCTGCTCTTAATAACCCCCATGAACAAAATGTAAATTAATACAACGATGATATTTATACAAAGGGTCAATTTTTAAAAAGACAGTATTAAGAATCATCACTAGAAGCATGAGGAGTGTTCCAATCTACCATATAAACTCATATTTTTTATCACTCTGTTCTTGACTCCTCTTAGATAGGGATTCAAAAAATTCCAGGAGATCATACAAACGGGTGTAAAATTGTTGAGGAAGCGAACCGTCAATATGAATGCACTTGGTTGTTTCTCATATTAACGGTTCGATTTTTTATTATTAATGTCGTTTTTGGAACATTAGCCAAATGAACAGAGTAATTCCCACCCTGATGAATCCGATTATGAATAGGAGCTTTCATCTCTTCATCGTTTTTCAAAGTCTTGCGCTGCTTTATTTGTACGCCTGTGCAAATTCTTCAAGGCTGAAATTAAATGCTATCTGGGTATTCTACGTCATTTTCTTCAATGTTATATCGTCACTCTCAGCGTCATTGTCTCTTTTTCTTCTGAAGCGGTATTGTGAAGCAAAAAGAACTGATATCTCGAGCTTTTGTTTTTTTCTAACTTTAATCCTTACATGCCAATTCTTTTTTGGACAGGTATCCATATTTCGCTTTTAAACGTTGGGGAGCTGATATCTTGATCCTGATTCCAAAGGATTTCCGGCCCTTTCGTTTGCTCGTAATGTGAAGACGGGAACCATTCAGCATAAATGCGTCCCCAGACATTTTGAAGGGTGTCCGGAAACGGACCGGCCGCTTCAAAGACAGCCCATGTCGAGGCGGGAACTTCAAGCTGTTCATATCGGTCCGGGCATTCCTTCGTTGTCGCTGCACCGATATAATGGTCAAGTTCTCCCTTCTCTTCCATCCGGCCTTCGGAAAAGTTCCCTGATGCTTGAATCAGTCCAAGCGGCTCGACATTTGACAGCTCTTTTAATTCAGCGATGTTTTCACTGCTTAAAGCTTTCCACATCGAGGCGATTTCCGGATTGATTCCGTGAAAGACGACAGGGACCCTTTTTTTGATTCCGACGATCCGAAATGCCTTCTTTTCTACAATACGGTAGTTCATTTCGTTTCCTCCTCTAATTGTTAACTGGAAGGTCATCGGAGGATATGCTTTCAGTGTGCTGATATCGTGCCTTGCCTCTGTCGGCGTGATGCCGTGCAGCTTTTGAAATGCGCGCGTAAAAGCATCCGGCGAGTGATAGCCGTATTTCACCGCAATATCGATCACTTTTCGATTCGTGTTCTTCAGTTCAAACGCTGCAAGGGTAAGCCGCCTGCGGCGGATGTATTCGGACAGCGAAACCCCGGCAAGAAAAGAAAACATCCTTTTAAAATGATATTCAGAGCAGTAAGAAAGCTTCGCAAGCGTTTGAAAGTCGATACTGTCCGCCAAGTGTTCTTCAATATACGCCATGGCTTGATTCATGTTCTTCAGCAAATCCATTTGATGACCTCCTATGTTTACAAGAATAGCAGGAGCAGAATCCCCACATCCGACTTTCCGTGCCCGATTGTGCAGGGTCATTCCCGAGACTGTCCACCGTTCAACCATGCTGTCTTCAGCTTTTTGATGCCGTCTGCGATGCTTTTTTCAGAAAGTCCGCCAAACCCGAGGAGCACCGCGTGGGTTTCAGGAGGAGTCACATACGAGACTGAGGCTGGATATACTTTGACCCCTTGTTCCAGCGCTTTCCGGGTCAGCCACTCTTCGCTCGGGGCGTCTTTCACCTCAAGGATGATGTGAAGGCCGGCGTTCTCTCCTCTGACTGCGGCATGATCGCCAAATTCACGCTTGATGGCATCAAGGAGCGTTTTTCGCTTTTTTCGGTAGAGTGTTCTCATTCGGTTCAAGTGCCTTTGATAATCCCCGTTTTTCATAAAAAAAGCAATGGCATGCTGTACATGGCGGGAAACCGTTTGTTTAAATAAGGATGCCATGTTGAGCCCTTCTTGGACGAGCGGAAAGGGGAGAACCATATAGCTGATCCTGAGGGAGGGAATCAGCGATTTTGAAAAGGTTCCTAAATAGATGACCCGGTGGTTCCGGTCAAGTCCCTGAAGGGAAGGAATCGGCTGTCCTGCATAGCGGAATTCCCCGTCATAATCGTCTTCGATGATATAAGCTCCGGTCGATGCTGCCCAGTCAAGCAATTGCAGCCTGCGGCCGACCGGCATGATCATTCCGAGCGGAAACTGATGGGACGGGGTGGTGTATGCGAGCTGCGGCTGATATTGTTCAAGATCTTGCACGGAAATCCCGCTCTCGTCGACTGCTATAGGCATCACATTGAAGCCGCCGGTTTTCAGGACCGTTTTCGAGCGATGAAATCCGGGATCTTCAAAACCGACGGTTGTGCCTTTAGGAAACAGATGGCACAGCAACTGCAGCAAAACCGGTGTGCCGGCTCCGATGATGATTTGCTCGGGTGAACAGACCACGCCGCGCGATTCTCTGAGGTAAACCGCAATCATTTTCCGCAGCGGAAGATCTCCGGCCGTGGGGCCGCTTTGAAAAAGTCCGTGCCCTGATTCATCAAAGGTTTTGGCGAGCGTTTTTTTCCATAGGGAAACGGGAAATGACGCGAGGTCTACATGGCCGTGGTGAAAATCGATCATGTCCGCCGCCGTCTCATGTTCTTCCATTTCTTTTTCGGCAGGAGGAGGTGCAGCCTGTGCAAAGTCTCCTTCCGCTTCGGCCGCATACCAGCCCTTTCTAGGCTTGCTGAGCAGATATCCTTCTGCAGCCAGCTGTTCATACGCGTGTTCAACGGTTGTCAGGCTGATATTTAAATGTTTGGCAAGCATTCGTTTGGAGGGAAGCTTTGTTCCAGGCTTTATGTGTCCCGAATGAATGCTTCGTTTGAAAAACGCGTACAGCTGCTGATAAAGCGGCTCGCTGCCGCTGCGGCTTAAAAAGGGGGTTATATCCATTCAATCATCCCTTTCAATTCATCTGGTATGTATTATTTTATCAAAACTGGCCATTTTAAAAAGGTCAGTTTCCGGGTTAAAGTAGTTTCATAACCAACAGAAGGGAATGACGATGTTGCTCGATTGTAGGGAATTGCATTGTGAAACAGAGCTCAAGGAAGTCTATCCGATTATGAGACAGCTCCGCCCCCATTTGGATGAAACGTCTTTTTTGGAGCTCGTCAAAGAAGCGCGGGAGGCTGAAAGGTATACGTTATTTGCGCTGTATGACGGTGATATTCCGGTGGCTTTGGCCGGCTTTTTGCCGAGGGTTTCTTTGAACCAAGGCCGTCATGTTTGGGTAGCGGACCTGGTGACGTGTGAAAAACACCGTTCAAAAGGCTATGGAAAGAAGCTTTTAGGCGCTGTTGAAGAGTGGGCCAAAGGGAACGGATTGGCTTCAATCGCTTTATCATCAGGCTTACAGCGGGCAGACGCTCACCGTTTTTACGAAGAGAAAATGGGGTATGAAAAAGCGAGCTACCTATTTCGCAAGGCTCTGAAATGAAAAACTCCCCGGTATAACCGGGGAGTTATTAAAAGCCGAGCTGCAGATTCGTATCGATGGAGACGATGGTCCATACGCAAACGAGAATGAAAATGTTCAGGACGACGCCGAGAAATCCGAGACCGGTCCGTCCTTTTTTTATGAACAGCTCGATAATTCCGAGCGGAACGGCGGCCATCGCAAAAGGAAGCATCTTATACGAATATGCAATCGTGTCGCTTAAAATGGCCAAGTTTAAGACGAACAGGGACAGAATGGCCGTGCCGACAGACACCCATCCAAATACGTTGTGCTCCTTAAAGATTCTTACCAGTTCCATAATTCCACCTCACCTACTTTAGCTGCTTTGACAGGCCCTTTTTTGATCAGCCGTTCAACCTCTTTTGACGGTCCGGTAATGACGGCTCCATACACGTTCACACCATTCTGTTCCACATAGTCAAGCCGTTTGGAAAGCTTCAGGTCTTTCCTGCCTGAAATGGTTTCAGCCCAATGCTTGTTCTTGATCATGTAGGAAAGCGCCGCTTTAAACTGTTCGTCATCGTTTTCGGCAGGTTGCTGAATTTCAAAAATCCGGTTTGAATCTTTTCCGGGAAATCCGATCGGCTCTGCGTATGGATGCTCTTTTAAATCGCCCTCTGTTTCAATCGCATTCCACAGAACGCGAATATCATAGCCTTTTAATTTTTCATACAGCTCCTTTGTCGGGTATGCTTTTTCAAAGGAAAGGAAAGCTTCGGTTACGGTTCCGTCAGGCAGCTGTTTTAAAATCGACTCGGCTTTGGACACTGATTTTTCTTTGATGCCGTCAGGGTAGACAAAATGACGTTCTTCTTTTGAAAGCTCCTGATTGTATTGATGAATCTGCGGAGACTTCAGCTGATCGAAGAACATTTCCACTTCTTCATTTCCAACTACTTTTGTGACGTTTCCGATTTGCTTCTTTAACGGGAACTGTGTTTCGATTCCAAAGAGTTTTACTTTGTTGACAAGGGCTTCAGTATCGACTTGAATATTCGGGTTTGTGACGGCAACTGTCATTGAAGCGGTTTGCACCAGTTCATTCCCTTTGCTTTCATGCCCGCCCAACCCGTAGTATAGATAGCTGCCGAGTGTGCAGATCGGCAGAATAATAAGCGTAGAAATAACAGCAAGGGTGGAAATCCGCATATATGATTTATTTTTTCCGTATCTTAAAATCGCTTTTTGCTTTTCAGGACTGATCGCCAAATCCCAGTCTTCGTCTTTCATTTCCTGTTCCAGCATGTCCTGGTATTCTTCAAGCTGTTCAAGCTCTTCTTCGACCCGGAGCATTTCCGATTCGGAAAGTTCGCCGTTTTTATATTTTTCCCAACGTTTTTTAAAATCTTCATTCATCGTTAACACCTCTGTTGTAAAGTGCTTTCAGCCGCTGTCTGGCACGAAATAAAACACTTTTAAAATTAGCCTCTGAGATATTCATCAAGCTTGACGCTTCCTTGTAGTTCATTTCTTTTAAATAGTACAGCGTAAGCGCTTCCCGGTAGTTATCGGGGAGCTGGTTCATATATAAGGTTAACACTTCCTTGATTTCGACCTGGTGAGCAGGGCTTTGCACCGCGTTTTGAAACAGGTTTCCGATCATGTCGTCAGAAATCGTCACTTCCTTTTTATGCTTTCTGACATAGTCGATAAACGCATTGCGTGCCACTTGAAAAAGCCATGGCTTCACTTTGCTGTGGTCGTAAGAATGGATGTGTATGTAAGCTCTCATAAAGGTTTCCTGAAGCAAATCCTCTGCTAGATGTTTATCTTTCGTCATGGAGAGCAGGAACCTGTAAACATCATTCATATACATTTGGTAAATTTCGTCGATAGTCACTGCCTTTTCTCCCCTCTATGTTATAAACGCATAAGAAAGGTTTGAAGTTGCACTAAATATGCCCACGGCTCATTTTTCCTCCAATTTCTTACCTTTAAAATCATCTATCCTATATAATAACTGAACACGTTCAAAAAAACTAATCTTCATCGCGATTTTAACGACTGAACGGCCGAAATATAAAGCACAGCAGCAAAATAAGCCTTTAAGCATATCAGATCTTTATTATATGCTAAAAGGCTATTTGATTAGAGGATATCCTTCATTATCAGCTGTTTTTATCGTCTGTCAAAAATATTGGCCGTGACCGCGGCGGTCTTCTGCGGCCAGCGCATCGGCTTTCGTTCGATGGACGGTGCCGAATGGATGGTTGGGCGGAGCATAGATTGAATATAGTTTCAGCGGAGTATTGCCTGTATTGGTGAGATTGTGCCATGTTCCGGCAGGGACGACGATAGCGGTGTCATCGTAAACATTTCTTTTAAATTGCAAATGATGTTTGCTCGGCCCCATTTGAACGATTCCCCTGCCTTGTTCAACACGAAGGAACTGGTCAACGTGAGGGTGCATTTCCAATCCGATGTCTTCGCCGGGGTTGAGGCTCATCAGGGTAACTTGCAAATGTCTTCCTGTCCATAAAGCGGTCCGAAACGTTTTGTTCTGTTTTGCCGCTTCGTTGATATTAGCGGCAAACGGCTTTTGTCCATAATCTCTTAATACGATGCGTTCTTCGCTGCCGGGTGTTCGAAAAGCGCCTGCATAGTCTGATTCGTGAAACCAAACCGGGTTATAAGAAAAAGGAATATAATATGGGTATTGATTTGGATGCATTTGTTCTAGGTCCCTTCATTAGTTTATTGGGATCATCATATGCAATAGGCATATGAAGTGTCCCGCTGTAAGATGATTTTTAGTCAAAACACGTTTTTAAAAAAAAGCTTCCGGGAAAATATGATATCAGACTCACAACAGGAGGGAGAGGAGCATGGAATACATCAACATATCCGGTACATCGATCGAATCGTCGCGCATCGGTCTCGGAACATGGGCCATCGGAGGTTTTATGTGGGGCGGAAGCGATGAAAAAGAAGCGATTCAGACGATTCATGCTGCGTTTGATGAAGGAATCAACCTGATTGATACCGCTCCGGCATACGGTTTCGGGCAGTCGGAAGAAATCGTCGGTAAAGCCGTACAGCAATACGGAGAGCGCGACCGAGTCATTCTCGCGACAAAATCAGGACTTGATTGGAAGCAGGAACAGCTGTACCTCGACGGATCGAGGGAGCGGATCATCAAGGAAGTTGACGATTCGCTGAAAAGGCTCAATACGGATTACATCGACCTGTATCAAGTGCATTGGCCCGATCCGCTCGTCCTGATCGAAGAAACGGCGGAAGCGATGAAAGACTTGTATGATGCGGGGAAAATCAGAGCGGTCGGCGTCAGCAATTTTTCCCCGGAGCAGATGGACACATTCAGAGCTGCGGCGCCGCTTCATACCGTACAGCCGCCGTACAACATGTTTGAAAGGGAAATCGAGCAAGACATTCTTCCGTATGCGCAAGATCAAGGGCTGACGACGCTATTATACGGAAGCTTGTGCAGGGGGCTTCTGTCAGGAAAAATGAATGAGGACTACACGTTCAAAGGGGACGACCTTCGAAAGCGGGACCCTAAGTTTCAAAAGCCGCGCTTTAAAGAATATCTGGAGGCCGTCAGGAAACTTGATGAGTTTGCAAACGAGCGGTTCGGCAAATCGGTTCTCCATCTGGCAGCAAGATGGGTGCTTGATCAGCCCGGCGCAAGTATCGCTTTATGGGGAGCGAGACGCCCTGATCAAATCCGTCCAGTCAGCGAAATCACCGGCTGGAGCTTAACGGAAAGTGATCAAAAAGCAATTGACGACATATTGGACAATACGATTTCAGAACAGATCGGGCCTGAATTTATGGCGCCGCCGACAAAAGAAAAAGTCTGAAAACCGGGGAGAAAATTCCCCGGTTTTTTTTGTGAAAAATCATTTTTTAGTACCAGGTAATAAAAAAAATTGTTATAATAATAAAGGGAAACCTCATACGACTACATCAATAAAGGAAGTGCCATATGTATAAATTTACTGGTTATGCTGCAAAAGCGATTCTTTCTTTGCGCGGCGGAATTAAAGTATACAATAAAGAAAATCTTCCTAAAGACACAGGTTTCGTTATTGCGTGCACACATGCAGGATGGGTGGATGTCGTCGCACTGGGTGTCGGCATTTTGCCTATGGAAATTCATTACATGGCGAAAAAAGAGCTTTTTGAAAATAAATTAAGCGGTTCTTTTCTTTCAAGCATCAACGCATTTCCCGTCGACAGGGAAAATCCCGGGCCAAGCAGCATCAAAACCCCGATTAAGCTGTTGAAAGAAGGAAAAATCGTCGGCATTTTCCCAAGCGGAACAAGATCATCTGAAGATGTTCCATTGAAAAGAGGGGCTGTCACGATCGCCCAGATGGGAAGAGCGCCGCTTGTGCCGGCCGCATACAGCGGTCCTTCCAACGAAAAAGAGCTTTTCAAGAGAGGCAAAATGAAACTGGTCATCGGCGAACCGCTCAATCAGGAAGATTTCGCTCAATATTCGTCAAAAGAAAAGCTGGTCAAGATGACGGAGGCTTTGAATGACAGTATTAAAGCTTTAGAGAAAAAGCTGGAGCAGCTATAATTCAAACATACGCAAGGAAAAACAGCTTCTCACGCACAGAAGCTGTTTTTTAATTTTTTGGGCAGTATTTTAGAACGATATTTATTGGTGAGGAGCTTATATATGAAATGGTATTTGAAAGCAATAAAAAACTATGCAGGATTTACAGGAAGGGCGAGACGAAAGGAATTTTGGCTGTTTTGCTTTTTCTCATACATGATTTTGGTCCTCTACGGTTTTTTTAAAGCCATTCTGCATCTTCCGGAATATGAAATAGAGACATTTTTAGGGATGGTTTATTTGCTTGCCATTCTTGTGCCGGGCTTGGCTGTCACGATCCGCAGATTGCATGATACGGGTAAAAGCGGCTGCTGGATCTGCATCGGTCTGATCCCTCTCATTGGGCAATTTATTTTGCTGATCATGCTTTGTCAAAACAGTGTAAAAGAGGAAAATCAATACGGGCCGAACCCGAAGGGAGCTATCTAAGCGAAAACCGCCTGTCCCCAGGCGGTTTTTTAGTTGTTTGGGGCAGTTGATTTTTCTAAAAACAAAAGCAGTTCCCGCCAAAATGTTTGAGCTGCAATGGCATCGGCTTCAGTTTTTCCCCCATAGGCTATTTTTCGGCTTTTCCGCTCGGATGTCGGAAAGTATGGAGGCCTGATATTATGGCCGGCATCTTCGAAATATAGATGTTTAACAGAATAGGGAAATCTCTTCTTTTTCAGCCGTTCAACGATTTTCTCGTTCATAGAGGCGGAGGGCCATACCAAATCATCCGTACCTGAAGTTAACAGAATAGGCCCATTAATATGTTCCGCTTTTATAATTGCTGGATGATCCTCTTTCACTTTCCGTAAAGCTTTTTTGTAAAGATCAGTAAAAGCATGAGGCTGTCTTGTGAGCTTATGTGTCACCATATTCCACAGCTGAGAAAGCGAAAACAATGGCAGCGGGGCAAAGGCGAGCGGTGCGCCGTCCAGACTCCAGGAAGATGTCTGCCGAAATTTTTTTAATCCAACGCCTTGAAAGACGACCCCGCCGCCTACATGAGAAACCGCAAAACGGATTTCCGGAAAATGGGAACCTATCAGCAGCGCCAGTTCGCCGCCTTTTGACCTTCCGCATATTCCGATCTGACGATGATGAAGTCCTTCTTGGCGTCCGAGCCAATCGATCGCTTTCCGGAAATATTCAAGCGGGATTTCAACCAGTTTTTTAGGAAGCTGTTTGTATTGAAAATAAGGGATTGCAAATGTTGCATATCCGTAATTTGCTAACATGCCTGCCATTGTTTCATCAAGACCGCCGTCAGATCCCCCTAATACGATGACTGCGGGAGGCCGGTTGACAGCAAGCGGACGAAAAAATGTGCCGGACAACCCATTTTCGCTTACTTCCTGTCTCTCTACTGTTTCAGAAAGCAGCACTCGTTTTATTTCTTTACTCAGGATCGTGCGTTCTTTTTGCTTCACCTCAATCCTGTAAACGGAGGAATTAACCGATTTTTTATGGAACGAGCAGGAGGATTCAACCGCCTGCATTGACCAAAAAAGCCCCATTTGATCTTTAGACTGGTAGGTTCCTTTTATTGGGGCTGCTGCTGCAGGGTCGACTTCTCCCAATCGATTCGCTTGAAAAACAGCATGTGATCTCCACTCTGCGTCAGCTTCATCTTTCACAGTCAAGATGATTTCAATGATATCAAACGGTCGGAGTCCGCTTATCTTCAGGTTTATTTTTTCATCCCATTTGGAAACTGCAGGTATGTGCAAAACCGGTTGCAGAGTAATCAAGACGGCACTTCCTTTTCAAGTTTTGTATAAAATAAATCGACGCACTCCTCAACATAGTCATCAATACGATCATCGAACGACTCCTTGAATGCGGGCAAATGTTGAAACATAATGTATTGATTCAGCAAACCGAAAAACATTTGGCTTAAAATTTGAAAATTGCCGCCTGAAATTTTTTTTTCGGCATAGAGGTTGGCAAAATAAGTCTCTAAAAAGCGATTGAGACGGCGGGGAATATCCATGATTAATTCGCAAACTTCCTTATCCTGTACTGCATCATTAAAGTAAAGTAAAAAAACAGTACCTTTTTCCAGGTTTTCTTTTAGATATGCTTTCGCAATGAATGAGAGGTCTTGTCGTAAATCGCCGCTCAGTATTCCTTCAAGTTCTCCAATAAAATCTCCCGATGACACATGTTGAATAACACTTTCCCGAAATAAATTCTGTTTATTTCCGAAGTGTCTAAAAAGGGTCAAATGATTGACGCCTGCTTTTTGGGCAATTTCCCTGGTGGATGCGGCTTGATATCCTTTTTCTTTGAAAAGGGCAAGCGCCGCTTCGATTAATCGATCCCTTGTAGATTGTGCTGACATAAGTCCCTCCTGAAATGTAATCACTTGATTACATGATAATTGAATTTTGTTCTGTAATCAAGTGGTTACATATTTTGAATGCAAAAAAAAGAGGATACAAATTCATTGTATCCCCCGGTTTGTTCACAATGTTATTCCGCTTCCTCAAGCAGCGGCGTTTCCGCAGCTTTTTTCACCTCAACGTATGAAACGTGGTGGCCGTCGATTTCGTTGATCGTGAATTCAAATCCCTGATCGGTGATCATGTCGCCTTTTTGGACGTCATATTTTTGTGTCAGGAACCATCCGCCGATCGTGTCAATTTCCTCATTGTCGAGCTGAATGCCGAGCAGATCGTTGACTTGGTTGACGAGCACTTTACCGTCGAGAATGTAATGGTTTTCGCCAATCTTGCGGATTTCATTAATTTCATCGATATCGAATTCGTCACGGATTTCGCCGACGATTTCTTCAATGATGTCTTCGACCGTCACGAGTCCGGCCGTTCCGCCGTATTCATCAGAAAGGATCGCCATATGAACGCGTTCTTTCTGCATTTTCAGAAGCAGATCGTGGATCGGAACAGTCTCGATCACATGAATGATCGGATTGATAAACTGTTCAATCGTGTCTTCTTTGGAGCATTCTCCGCTGATGCAGGCCGTTAGTATTTCCTTGACATTGATGACGCCGACGATGTTGTCCTTATCTCCGTCTTCGACGGGATAGCGGGTATAGCCTTCGACCTTCGTGATGTCGATCATCTCGGCGATTTTCATATCATTTGGAAAGCTGACGACTTCTGTTCTCGGGATCATGATTTCCTTGGCAAGACGGTCATCGAATTCAAAAATTTTGTTGACATATTTGAACTCAGATTGATTGATTTCGCCGCTTTTGTAGCTTTCTGACAGAATAATTCGCAGCTCTTCCTCTGAGTGCGCCATTTCATTTTCAGAAACCGCTTCAAGGCCAAACGCTTTCGTCAGCAGCCTTGCCGATCCGTTCAGCGCCCAGATGAATGGGAACATGATGCGGTAGAACCAGATCAACGGTTTTGCAAAAAGGAAGGAAACGGCTTCCGCTTTTTGGATCGCAAGCGTCTTCGGAGCGAGCTCGCCGACAACCACATGCAAAAACGTAATCAAGCTGAAGGCGATCACGACTGAAACGATGTGTGATACAGAGCTCGGAATGTTCCACTTCACAAATAGCGGTTCAAGCAGCCGGGCAACTGTCGGCTCCCCGAGCCAACCGAGACCGAGAGCCGTCAAAGTGATGCCGAGCTGACAGGCCGATAAATATTCGTCTAAATGCGTAATGACTTTTTTCACCGAAACCGCTGTTTTGTTTCCTTCAGCAATCAATTGATCAACCCGCGAGCTTCTGATTCTGATAATCGCAAACTCAGACGCTACGAAAAATGCTGTTAAAGCAATTAATACAGCAACAAAAACCAAATTAACTATTTCCAATTAGGACCTTCACTCTAGCGTGAGAATGAAGGTAACACCTCCTGTTTAGTAAAAGATTAACTAAAGCAGCAGTAAAAAGGACTGGATGACCGTCATTTTTTCAGGAGAAAGCCGGCTTTTCAGAATCTTCCGTTCATCGGGATTCAGCCGTTTCAATCTGTTTATGAGCACGGAAATATTGTCATTGACATGATCAATTTCCGTTGTCAGGCTTCCAATTTCATCATCATTCACAGTTGAAGAGGGAAACTGGTTTTCCAGCCTTACTTTAATGTCGGACAGGGCCAATCTCTGCTGCTTGCAGTCCATAATAAACTTCAGCCGTTTGAGAGCGGCTTCATCGTAATAACGGTAGTTTGAACATGATCTGTCAGGCGTTAACAGCCCGAGATTCGTATAATAATCGACAGTCCGTTTTGTTACGCCTGCAGCAGCTGCTAATTCGCCAATGCGATATTTCTCTGCCCCATCTGCATCCCTCCTCAACCATCACGTTATAGTTATAAAACATTTTAATATATTAGAAGCTGTTTATACAAGTTAATTGATCAAAAAAAGGCGTAAAATTGATGCGAAAACCTTTATTTATCTAAATATTCGAGAAAATATTGTTAGATTTAAAGTTTAGACATTTGACTGACTCTTTTTTAATAAAGTAAGATAATAGTATATATTTGGCTTGGAGGTGGTTAGATGGGGCCCTCTGCATAGTCATTTTTACAGAACGCACATCAGCCTTATTAAGGGAATTTGAATTCATCAGGAGGTGACTCCTTGTCCTTTGTGAAGGATAAGGTTAAATGGACGATATTGTTAGTCTGATAATCATCGGGATTCTGATTGCATTAACCGCTTTTTTCGTGGCATCGGAATTTGCGATTGTCAGAGTCAGAAGCTCCCGCATTGATCAGCTGATTGCTGAAGGAAACAAAAAGGCGGTTCGCGCAAAACAAGTGGTGTCGGATTTGGATGAATACCTTTCAGCTTGCCAGCTCGGCATTACGATTACAGCACTCGGACTCGGCTGGATGGGGGAGCCGACGGTTAAAAAGGTGCTGCATCCGGTCTTTGAAAGCTTGCATGTTTCTGGCGCTGTATCGCACGCTCTTTCAGTTGCCATTGCATTTTTAGTGATTACATTCCTGAACGTCGTGGTTGGAGAACTTGCCCCAAAAACCATCGCGATTCAAAAAGCCGAACAGATGACACTGTGGCTGGCGGGACCTCTGCACTTTTTCAATGTTGTGATGTTCCCGTTCATTTGGACGCTGAATGCCTCAGCCAGAGTGCTGACCGGGTTATTCGGTTTGAAGCCTGCTTCGGAAAAGGATGAATCCCATTCGGAGGAAGAGCTGCGAATCCTGTTATCAGAAAGCTACAAAAGCGGAGAAATCAATCCGTCTGAATATAGATACGTTAATAAAATCTTTGAATTCGACAATCGGATCGCCAAAGAAATTATGGTGCCGCGCACTGAAATCGCCTCTGTCCCGGTGGATATGCCGATCGATGAGGCCATTTCGGTCATGCTGCAGGAAAAGTATACGCGCTGGCCTGTCTATAAAGGCGATAAGGATCATGTCATCGGCATGATCAATACGAAACAGCTGTTTACGGATATGCTCATGATGTCAGAGGCTGAGAAAAAGCGATTGTCCCTTGAAGCCTATGTCCGTCCGGTTATTGAAGTCATTGAAACCGTGCCTGTTCAAAAGCTGCTGATCAAAATGCAGCGGGAGCGGATTCACATGGCGATCTTAACGGATGAGTACGGCGGGACATCTGGTCTTGTGACGGCCGAGGATATTCTTGAAGAAATCGTCGGGGAAATCAGGGACGAATTCGATGAAGACGAAAAACCGCTTATCGAAAAAGTCTCCGATCATGAATACATCATGGACGGCAAAGTGAGAATCGATCAGGTCAATGAGCTGTTTGAAGACGATCTCGAGGAAGAGGAAGTCGAAACAGTCGGCGGACTTGTGCTGAAAGAAAACATAGATATCGCGGAAGGCCAGGCGGTGCATATCGGCTCCTACACGATAACGGTTCTCGAAATGGAAGGGCGTCTGATTAAGCACGTCGAAGTTAAGCGGGAACAAACAACAGAACATGTAGAGCTGGCACCGGCAAATCCGGTCGTCGTTAACGAAGTCACCTTGAGCGAAAAATAGCTCAAGGTGATTTTTGATTTTAAGAAAAAAGTCATTTGAACAGGAACTTTTGTTCGTATATAATGGGAACAAATGTTCTGTTTGAGAGGTGATTGATTTGCTGTGGTACGAAATCATTTCGGAGGAAGAGAGGAAAACGTATATTAAGCGGATCGAATTTCATTTGCGGAATTGGAAAAATTACAAAGCCGCCGTGCTCAATTTAGAAAGGAGGATGGAGAAGGAGCAAAAGAACGGGCTCGCCGTCAAAGAAAGAAACGCTGAATATCAGATCGACGCGGAAAAAAGGCTCTATCAATTTTTGCTTGATTCGATGGAAACGGCTGTCTCCGAATTGGATGAGCTCGAGCGGAAGTTGGTGGAATGCCGGTATATTCATAATTGGAGCATGGGAAAATGCGCGATGGAAATCGGCTACAGCGAAAAAACGCTGTTTTTAATGAAGAAATCGCTGCTGGACAAGCTGCTTGTCAGCTTGGCGGCGATCACGAATATTTAACGGATGCGAGGGCTTGTCTCAAACAAGCCCTTCTTTTCTGCGCCGCTTCAGTTTTTTTTCAGGTTCTTGACGCGATGATGACACGGGAGAGGGCAGCTTTTCATTTATGATAAAGACAAGCTTTAAACAGCGGGGAGGTTTGACACATGTAATGCCGGTCATTTTTTGAGACAAACGCTTCAGGAAAGGAGAGGAAGAACATGGATTTTTCTGAAATTGCGCTCGTTCCGCTGATTACGGGATTGGTGCATACGGTAAAGCTTGTCGGCATTCAGAAACGATTTCTCCCCATCTGTGCAATTGTCTTCGGCATCTCGATTTCTCTCTTGTTTACCGCAGGGGACTGGAAGGAAGATATGATGATCGGAACTTGGCTTGGCTTGTCATCAGTTGGATTTTACTCCGGCTCAAAAAACGTCTTGAAACCATTATCAAAGGAGGAGATTGAACATGAAGATTTATTTGGATCCGGGACACGGCGGAAGTGATCCGGGAGCATCGGGAAACGGTTTGCAGGAAAAGGACGTGACGCTTGCGATTGCTCTCAAAATGAATGACATTCTATTAAAAGAGTATGATAACGCAGAGACGAGGCTGAGCAGAACAACAGACAAAACGGTCACCCTTCAGGAGCGCACAGATGATGCCAATTCGTGGGGGGCCGATTTATTTGTCTCCATTCATACAAACGCTTTTGACGGTACGGCGTACGGGTATGAAGATTATATCTACAGCGGCTTGACCGATGAGTCGGTTACTGCTCTTTATCAACGGATCATTCACGGCGAAGTGATCAAGCAGAACGGACTCAGGGACAGGGGAATGAAGAAGGCGAACTTTCATGTTCTTCGGGAAACAGCGATGCACGCCATATTGACGGAGAACGGCTTTATCGATCATCCCGAAGATTCGGCAAAAATGAAAAGCGCCGCCTGGATCGAACAGACGGCGCGGGGACATGCAGCCGGCATCGCACTCTGCCTCGGTCTGACACACAATGAGTTTCCCCTGTATAAAGTGACGATGGACGGGGGACAAATTGGAGCTTACCAAGAAAAAGACGATGTTTTGAACGTTATTTCTGCGAATTGGGACAGCTTTCAAACAGCGGCCATTGAAAAAGGATAAAAAGGGAAGAATCCATTTTGAAGCATTCAAAATGGATTCTTTAATGTGTTTGTATCTTTTTTAGTTGTCCGTGGTGTTCCTTTCTGAACAATGCCATCCAAATCAGGGCACTGCTTTTGCGACGGCGGGCGCAAAAAAAAATGACAACCGGAAGTACATGTGCAAGCGCCTGTTCATAGCCGAACGAGCATCATTGTTTCATCATCTTCACAAAATCAGCATGCTGCCGGCCCAGAACCCCCCGAGTGAGCATGCCATTGTAAGCAGCATGTAAACCGCTGAATCCTTTACACGTTTTGCAGCCAAAAGCTGAACCGCTTCGACGCTGAATGTGGAAAATGTTGTGAAGCCTCCGAAAAATCCAGTTCCGACCAAGATAGAGACCGTTTGATTGTCAATGCCGAGGCTGACGAATATGCCGAGGGTGAATGAGCCGACAATATTGACCACCATCACGCTGACAGGAATGCGCGGGCGCGGAAACATCGCCATGAGCATATTGCCGAGCCAAAATCTTAAAACGGAGCCGAATCCTCCGGCGATCATAAATCCAACTGCCATCATGATTGATACCGCTCCTTTTCTTTCCCTGACGCTCCGCTCATCCTTTTGCCGATCATGATGCCCAAAAATGCGGAGCACACCCCGCAGGCAAGCGACACGATCAAGTACAGAACCCCGATGTGCGGAGCGGCCGATTGCAGCAAAAATACGGTCTCTTTAGAAAAAGCGGACATTGTCGTATATCCTCCGCAAAACCCCGTTCCTAAACATAACTGGACGAGCGGCTTTTTTGCCCGAGCCGCAAAAAAACCTGTCAAAAGGCCGAGGAGAAGGCTTCCAGACGCATTTTCAATAAAAGTCGGCCAAGGAAAACCGGCGGTGCCGCCATGCAGATTGACGAAGTAGCGCAGCAGCGAGCCGAGGGCTCCTCCGATAAAAACGGCAACAGATGATTTCATACTCTTCCTTCTTTCTCAAAAATAATCCGGGTAGTCGGTAATGATCCCGTCGATTTTCCAGCTTTTCAGGCGGCGTCCCGTTTTCTCCCCGTTGACCGTCCAGGCCAGCGCCTTCAAATCACAGCTGTGAATCGATTTGATCAGAAAAGGGCTGACCATCGTAGCTTTCAGGCTGACGTACCGGGCAAACTCCGCGATTTGCCGCAGCCGGGCGCGCGGCAGCATTCCGAATCGCGGCCTGATCAAAACGGCGGTCGGAATCGAAGGATACATGTGATGAAGCGCCCTCATGGCGCCTGCGTCAAACGACTGGACAATCGCGTTCATCGAATGGCCGAACCGGCTGATCAGTTGTCCGGCCGCTTTTTCGATTCCGGGCTGGGTTTTGGACGACTTGATTTCGATGAGAAGGCCCGTCTTGTTGTGATATTTCACCAGAACAGCTTCAAGTGAAGGGATTTTTTCGCCCTGAAATTCCGGGCTGAACCAGCTTCCCGCATCAAGCTTTTCGAGCTCATTCATCGTATACTCGCGAACGAACCCGGTACCGTTTGTCGTTCTGTCAACTTTGTCATCGTGGATGACGGCAAGTCTGCCGTCTTTTGTCAGCTGTACATCGAGTTCGATAAAATCAGCCCCGAGCTCCACCGCTTTTTCAAAAGCGGCAAACGTATTTTCAGGGGCGTAAGCCGAGGCTCCGCGATGTGCGATAATATGCAAGCATGTCAGCTCCTCTTGATAAAATCTTTCCATCACAAGGATACCCGATTTTGGCGATGCAAGTAAATCATTTGACTGAAGCGGACAAAAGGCAGGGAGAAGAGACAAGCGACAAATTTCGGCAAAATGGTACAAAAGAATCATTTACTAAAGATTCTGATATTTTATAATGGACAAAAGGAGGCGAGATGATGGGTAAAGGGAGAATTAAAGTGGAAGAACGGATTAAGATCGAAACCGATGCTGAAATGTTTAAAGCGACTCTCCTTGATCAAACACAGTCTCAGAAGAAGAAATAGCGGTGTTGGCCCGAATCACGTTGTCTCTGGAACAATAAAATATGATGATCATCAGGCTGCCGAAGTGTTCGGCAGCCTTTTATGCGTGTCGACGGGTATTTTTGGTGCACAATAAAGTGAGAAATTTTTTTCTCATTTTAGTATAATTAAAGCTTGATGAGTGAAATAAGGGAGAGAAAGCAATGTTCGAAAAGTATATGACAATGGATTTCGCTGTCGATATCGGAATCAGCATCGGTATCCTTCTTTTATTTTTCGCGTTTCGAAAAATATTTACGAAGTACTTGTTCAACTTAATACTGAAATTGACGAATAAGACGAAAACAGACTTTTTCAATCAGGTGGCGCTGGCGTTTGAAAAGCCGGCCCGGTGGTTTTTTGCGATACTCGGTATTTATCTGGCCATCATTTATTCCCCGTTTTTTGATGGGCATATGGCGATCGTTCATAAACTGTACAGAGTGTCCGTGATTTTGGTCATTGTAAGCGGCCTATACAACTTAACGGCGGCTTCGTCGGTTTTATTCGATAAAATCAATAAGCGGCTTGAGCTTGATATGGATGATATTCTTGCGCCGTTTTTGTCCAAGATTCTCCGCTTTATCATTGTAGCGCTCGGAATCAGCGTCATCGCCGGAGAGTTCAATTATGATGTCAACGGATTTGTTGCCGGACTCGGGCTCGGCGGCTTCGCTTTTGCTCTTGCGGCAAAAGACACTGTCGGCAACTTTTTCGGCGGAATTGTCATTATTATGGAGAAGCCCTTTACAATCGGCGATTGGATTGAAACAAATATCGTCACCGGATCTGTTGAAGATATATCGTTCAGAAGCACGAAAGTCCGCACAGCCGGAGAAGCTCTCGTGACCGTCCCCAACTCGGTGCTGGCTAACGAAGCGATCATGAACTGGACGAAAATGCGAAAGCGTCAGGTCACTTTTACGCTCGAAATCGATCCATCCACACCGCGCGAGAAAGTCGAACGATGTGTGGAGCGTTTCAAAGAAATGCTCAAGTCGCACGAAGGGGTCAACCCGGATGTCATTATGGTCAATTTCGACGTCCTGAAGGATACGCATTTAAGCATCTTCTTCAACTACTATACCAATACGACGGTCTGGGCCGAAAACTTGGACGTCAGACAGGATGTCAACTACCGCATTCTTGATATTATGAAAGAGGAGCAGGTTGATTTTGTTTCTCCGGGTCACAGCCTCTTTGAGTTGAAGAAAATGAAAGATCAGCAAGGAGATGCTTAGGTAACGCTTTTGGAAGGGAGACAAGCCAAATGGAGGAAAAAGCCCTGAGATTTGTGGAGATGATCGAAAATGCCGAGCGCATTACCGTTTTGACAGGCGCCGGTATGAGCACGGAATCAGGTATTCCCGATTTTCGTTCAGCCGGCGGCATATGGACGGAAGATCTGTCGAGAATGGAAGCGATGAGTCGTGATTATTACGAACGATATCCAAAATTGTTTTGGCCGAAGTTTAAAGAGCTTTTTCAAATGAAAATGACCGGAACTTATCAGCCGAATGACGGGCACCTTTATTTAGCCGATCTCGAGAAAAGCGGTAAGGATGTCAAGGTATTCACGCAAAATATCGACGGACTGCATCTCAAGGCGGGAAGCCGGCATGTATATGAACTGCACGGTTCGATCCAAACTGCCGCATGCCCAAAATGCGGGGTGCGCTATGGTCTTGACCACATTCTTCAAGAAGAAGTGCCAAGATGCCATCGCGTCAATGGCAAGGGGAGAGAATGCGGATTCATATTAAAAACGGATGTCGTGCTGTTCGGCGATGCCGTTCAGCATTTTGACACGCTTTTTGAAGTCCTCAACGAATCCGACCTGCTTTTGGTGATCGGCACTTCACTCGAAGTGGCGCCTGTCAGGTTTGTTCCTGAAGAAGCGCACTTGATCCCAGGCTTGAAGAAAGCGATGATCAATCTCGATAAGACACCTTACGATCATTTATTTGATATTGTCATCCATCAAAAAATCGCCGAGTTTGTTCGGAAGCTTAACTGTTAAAAAGGCGCTCCAGACCGGAGCGCCTTTTTCTGAGCTTCATCACAATTTTTTATAATAAAAAACGGATGTATCGAAGCTGCCGTCTGCAGATTCTGCGTATGCGGGAATGCGGCCGGCTTCGGCAAAGCCGAGCGAAGCGTAAAGAAGGTTGGACGGGTCTTTTTCCCTTGTATCCAGCACGAGAAGAGATCTGCCTTCCTGTTTCGCCCTGTCGATCGCTTTTTCCATTAATGATCTGGCGACGCCCTGCCGCCTGAAGGCGGGATCTGTCATTAACTTGCAGATTTCCGCTCTGTGGCGGCCGTTTTGTTTTGTGCATAAGTGCAATTGAACACTTCCTGCGATCCGGCCGTTTTGTTTGGCAATCCATAACACCGAATCCGGTGTGACGGCTGTTTTCCAATAAGCCTCCGCCAGCTGCTCATCAAGCGGGGGCAGAAAGCCGATCGATGCCCCGTCATCGACGACTCGGATGAGAAGCTCGGCCAATTGATTGGTATATTCGGCAGTCGAATGCAGCTCTTCAATTTTCATTTATTCACCCCATGATATAAAGATAACTGCATCATAATCAGAAAACGGTTTGTTTGGCAACAAGTGTGTCAGATAATCACACTTGCGGGAGGAAATAAAAAAATCCCCTTCAGCAGGGGATCAGGCATGGGGGGTTATTCATGAACGGGTGTCATCGATTCATCAAGCGTTGCAAATGAATACCCCATGTTTTTTAAATTTGTCAGCAATAACGGCAACGATTGAACCGTTGAAGGAATATCGTGCATCAGGATCACGATCGGCTGTTTTGTCTGCCGCTTTTCCAGCGTATTCAGCTGGTTCATGACTTCCGGAACGAATTTTTGGCTTCTGTATTTCCAGTCCATGCTGTCAATATTCCAGTCCCAATAAACAAATCCGTTCTTTTTCAGCACTTTTTTCTGCGCTTCGGTCAGCGAAGGTTTGCTCCCGTAAGGTGTTCTGATTAAATGGGTTTCAACCCCGGTGATAGACTTCAGCGTTTTTTGAGCCTGCTTCATTTCCAGCTGAGGAGAATTGGCGCCTTTATAAAATTGCTTTTGGTCATGGGTCACTCCGTGAAGTCCAAGTGCATGGCCCTGCTGCTTCATATTGAGAACGGCTTTTTTGTGAAGCTTCATGTTCGGTTCGAGCATGAAGAACGTCGCTTTAGCGTCATGTTCGGATAAAATTTGCAGCAGCCTTTGGCTTACGGCTGAAGGCCCATCGTCAAACGTCAAATAAACCGTTTTTTCCTTCAATTTTTCTTGCTTTTTTTCCGCGGCAGCTTTTTGCTTCTCTTTTTCCTGCTTGCGCTTTTCGATCTGCTGTTTTGTGCTCAAGTGATCGAGAAGTTCGCCTTGCGTTGCTTTTTTGAGCGGAACGCTGTCTCCTTCATGCCTCATTTGGCTGTTTTCCGACACCGTAAGCTCTTTTTTCTCAGCGGCGGCAGAGGACTGTGAAAGGTCCCACACGTACAGGAGAATCAGACACAAAACAAAAAAGCACGCTGCTTTCGTCAACAGATAAGCTACAGATGGGGCAGTTTTTTTTGATACTTGGCGCATGTCACTCTCTCCGTATCATTTTTCTCGTTCCAATGCCATTATAGAATGCTAGTCTCATAAAATAATGGATCACAATGTTTAAGTATACAGGATTGGAAAGAAGATGAATACAGGATGAAGGGAAAAAGATATCAAATTTTAATAGAAAATGCTGAACGATGGGGAATGCTGTTTTTTTGATCATGAAGGCGGAGAAAAGTTTTTGGAAATATTGCACTATTTTGAAGGGCAGGGTCGTGTTAGAATGGAATGGAGAAAATTCAGAAGTCAACAAAAAACAAGGGGATGGAGAAATGAAAGTTCTTTTTAACGGCCGGCTGATGGAACGGAGCGAGTGTGCGGTTGATATTGAAGACAGAGGCTACCAATTTGGAGACGGCGTCTATGAAGTCATCCGCATTTACAATGGAATCTTGTTCACGCTTGATGAACACATTGCCCGCTTATATAAAAGCGCAGCCGAAATCGGAATCGACTTGTCTTTTTCAGAAGCCGAGCTGAAAAGCCAGCTAAAAGAGCTCGTCGACATCAATCAAATGCGGGACGGCGGGCTGTATCTTCAAGTGACAAGGGGAAAAGCCCCGAGAAAGCACCAATACGGAGCAGGGCTTACGCCTCAGGTGACGGCTTATACATTTCCTATTCAAAAGCCTGAAAAAGAACAGCAAAACGGCGTTTCAGCTATTACTGCGGACGACATGCGCTGGCTGAGATGCGACATTAAGAGTTTAAATCTGTTGTACAATGTAATGATCAAGCAAAAAGCGCATGAAGCTTCTTCATTCGAAGCGATCTTAATTCGCGACGGGTTGGTGACGGAAGGGACGTCCTCAAATGTTTACGTCGTCAAGAAAAACGTTATCTACACCCATCCTGTGACAACGCTCATCTTAAACGGCATCACGCGGAAGAAAGTGCTTCAGCTGTGTGAGAAACACGGCTTGAACTATGAAGAAAAAGCGGTGACAAAGGATGAATTGCTGAATGCAGATGAGGTGTTCATCACGTCAACGACAGCCGAAGTCATTCCGGTCACATCGATTGATGGGCAAACTATCGGCTCCGGAGCGCCCGGACCGCTCACCAAAAATGTGCAGACCGCATTGCAAAACAGCATTTTGTCAGAGACAGCCAAACCGGTTTAACAAAAGAAAAACGCCGCTTCCAAGGGGAAACGGCGTTTTTTTTACTTGCGGAAACCGAACAAAATTGAAAAGAGCGGCGATAAATATAGGAAAAACACAAACGGCAAATATTCAATAACGGGAACGCCGAGCGCGCTGGACATGAACGCGCCGCTGACTCCCCAAGGAATCATCGGATTGATTAATGTCCCTCCGTCTTCAAGCGATCTCGACAAATGTTTTCGGTCGATTCCGAGCTTGTCATACAGCTTTTTAAAGGACTGTCCGGGAATCAAGATCGATAAATACTGTTCGCCTGTCGCCAGGTTCATGCCGATGCTTGATGAAACGGTTGAGAACACAAGCCGGCCTTTCGTATGAATGCCCTTGATCACACCTTCAAGCAGGCTTGTAATCAGGCCGATCTTTTCCATGAGACCGCCGAGCGCGAATGCGATGATAATCAGGGAAACAGAGCCCATCATCGATTGAAGGCCGCCGCGGTTTAAAATTTTCTCAACGGCTTCAGTGTCGGCTGAGAAAACAGGACCATTCTGCATCGCTGACAAAAACGATGAAATGCTGGCGTCAGGCTGTATCAACGCGGCAAGAATTCCGGCGGAAACGATCCCCGCTGCAAGCGATGGAATGACGGGCGTTCGTCTGACAGCAAGTACAATCACAAGAAGAGGCGACAGAAGCGCCCAGACGCTGATGTTGACTGTACTTTCTATTCCGTTTATGATCGCTTGAATGTTTTCGGTAGAAGCCGGTGCCGCCGTTAAAGAACGGCCCATGAAAAAGAAAAGCAAAATCGTGATCAAAAGAGCGGGGATCGTCGTTCCCGCCATATGTCTAATATGCTTGAAAATGGGAAGCTCTCCGACTCCTGCGGCAAAATTAGTCGTGTCAGACATCGGAGACATTTTGTCGCCGAAACAGGCGCCGCAAATCACAGCTCCCGCCGCCCATGTCAGTGGAACGCCGGCCGCTGCGGCCACGCCGATGAGGGCGACGCCGATCGTGCTGACCGTCGTAAAGCTGGAGCCGACCAATGAACTGATCACAAGACAGCTGAAAAGTGCGGTGAGCAGCAGGTGCTGCGGTTCAATCAGATTCAACGCGTAAACCGTTACCGTCGGAATCGCGCCGCTGTACTCCCAGACTCCGATTAAGATGCCGATTAAACAAAGGACGATAATCGGCTGAACGCCATTCCGGATGCCTGAGACAATGCCGCTTTCAAGGTCTTTCCAGGAATGGCCTTTCACCGCGCCGACCGCAGCTAAAAAACCAACGCAAATCAACAGCGGTATGTGCGCTTCTGCTTTAAATATGAATAAGCAGGTGAAAATAATGAACAATATGGCTAAAAACAATAGAGCCGATATGGAAAACGATAGACGTTTTTCGTTTGACAAGTCACACACCTCATTAGAAGAAATATCTCTCTTTAATACTTTGATGCTTTTGTGCATAAACGTATTATAACAGAAAAATAGATTATATACTTAAATTAAAATATTTCAAACATTTTTCAAAGGTTCGCCCATTCTCTTTTGAAAGCGCTGACTTTTTTAAGATATAATAGATTGGAGATAGGCATGTACTGATACACGTTTCACTGATCCTTTAGCCAAAATAGGGGGAAATGCGAATGTCTTACACTGTTCAGAAAAGCCGGTTTTTAGATGAGGAAGCGATCTGGTTGGAAAATGATGATTTAGAGGCTGTACTTGTGCCCGGGTGGGGAAGCAATTTAATTTCACTGAAGTGGAAGCCGAGCGGTTTGAAATTGTTGAAAACGCCTGAAACAAAGGAAGAATATAACGCGAATCCGTTTTTATTCGGAATTCCTGTTCTTTTTCCTCCCAACCGGATCGATCACGGAAGATTTACATATGCGGGAAGAACGTACGAGCTGCCGATCAATGAAAAGCCGCTCGAAAACCACCTGCACGGATTTCTTTACGATAAAAAATGGACGGTCGAAAAAGTGGAGGCAACAGAAGAGAGGATCATCGTGCAGACGAAGCTGGACTCTGATGATCATCCCGATATTAAAGCGATCTTTCCGCACTCGTTTTCCATCACCATCACTTACACGTTAGAAGGACAGCATCTGAAAATCGATGCATCGGCTGTCAATCGCGGTCAAGACCCGATGCCGATCGGATTGGGGTACCACACATCTTTCCGCTATCCTTTAAACGAAGCAGGAGATAAAGAAAGGTGTCTGTTTACTCTTCCTGCCTCAAAGCGATGGACGCTGACAGACCGCATGCTGCCGACAGGCGAGTATCGGGTGACAGAGGAGTTCAAAGCGGGAAAAATGGCAGCGGGAGAAAGGCTTGACGATATATTGGCAGCTGAACAAGACCAGGAAGGAAACAGCGCGGCCGTCATTGCGGACAGCCTCGCCGGCATTCGCGTCCGCTACCAATGCGACGGGCATTTTAAGCACTGGGTTGTGTTTAACGGTACATCTGATCAGGATGACCTGCTTTGTATAGAGCCATATACTTGGATGACGAATGCACCGAACCTCAACCTTCCGAAGGATGTGACCGGATTTCGGGATTTGGGGCCGCAGGAAGAGCTGACGATGCGAAGCAAAATTGAGGTGGGCGGAATATAATCGATATTCCGCCTTTTACCATGAGCTTTTATCAAGCGTAAATGCTGTATGGGACGCTTGTTTGCCCTCTCTCCAATCCAATTGAACCGTGATCTTGCGGCCGGCGAATTCGGCTTCTTCAAGCTCTTCCAAAAAAGAAACGGATTGTTCTTTTGACCCTCCGCCGGGGAATTCGCCTCCCGCGTAATCTTTCATCGGCGTCTCGACTTGGGAGTTCAAAACGATTTCATCACCAAACTTTACGACCAACTTTTCCAAATATATATCGTCCAGCTCCCCGCGGTCGCCTGTCCAATAGAGGTCTCCGCCAAATAGCGTGCGGCCTTCTATCTTTTTGATCACGGCCTCCCAATTTCCATCGGCGCTTTGTCCGTTCCATTTCGGGTATTCCGTCATATAGAAACCGATCAGTCTGCCGCCGAAATAAACGGTGCAAAAGGCCGTGAAAAGGGAAGCAATGAAAAGAAGCGGCCGCTTGTATTCCTGTTTCATATTATCCACCGCCTAAAAAGTTCTGCTTTATGATCATAAAGCAGAACAATCGGAAAAAAAAGCCGCTCTCTTAAATTTTAAGGGAACGGGTGCGGGTGCAGGTTCAGCTGTTCTGGTGTTAACGGCTCTTCTGCATAGCCGAGCTCCTTCGGCACCGTGAAAATTCTCTCAAGTCCTTCTAGGCGGATGAAGCGCTGTCCGAATGTCATCGGAATCAGGCCCGGGATAAGCACTTTCACACAGTAAAGTCCGTTCCGTTTGATAACAGGGGAAGTCTGGTCAACGACGATCACTTCAAGATTGAGACTCCGGAAAGCTTCAAGCAGGTCGCAGAGATCTTCGGTTAAATCAAGGTGTTTCTTTCTTTTTTTAAAGGCATCGTCGAATGTTTGCAGAGGCCGGCTTTGATTCAGCAAAAACCGGAGTCGCTCTTCAGCTTCAGGCAGTCCGTACATGAAGCTGTGATCCTCCATTTCCTGCACTAAAGCAGGATTGCGGAGCATCTGGTGATATTTGCTCCTTTCAGATTCAAATTTGCGGTCGTGCTTCAACATCATGCCTGCCAGCTCATGAAGGGCGCTTTTCACCGCTTTTACGGGATCGGGGTGGGCCCCTGCGGAACAAATCAGATTCAATCCTTCCCGTTTTCTGTTTTTGGCGATCGCCCAAACGCTTGGAATGCCGTATTCCATCGTTGAATTAAAGACATGCAGATCATATCCCGCCACACTTCGCACCCTCTCTGTCATGAGGCGTAATTCCGGATCTTCTGAAGAGCCGAGATCCAGCTGCCGAAGTGGGAGCCTGGCGTACCAGGCAAGCAAAAATGAATCGCGCTCAGCGGCTTCTAGTATGGCATGGAAAATCGCTTCCTCCAAACTCCCTCCAAGTGCACAGCCGTTCGATGTTTCATAGACGAAGCTGTCTTCGCGCCCCAGGCTGTAATAGGCGAGCGATTCAGGAATGAGAATCGGCCGTTTCTGCAAAAATGAATAGCCCCATACCCAGTGAAGAGGACGGGCCGGGTGAAATGGCTGAAAAGGAAAATCGGGATGCATGTATTGTTCCGCTTGATGGAGCCCGACTTTTGCCGGGTTGAGCGCACGATCCTTTACATTTTCGTAGGTGTCATGTACGACCGTCCGTTTGCCGCGCGGTTCAATTCCGGAATAACGTTCCAAACCCTCTAAAATGGCGGTCAATTCGCTGTCTTCATACGAATGGCTCCGCCCTCCGACACCTTCATTTCCCGTCCATAAAGGCATATTGACGATCATATCGGCGAACGGCAGAATCGCGTCATAAATTTTGGCGTTGAATATCCCTGTTCTATGATCCAGATAGTCTTTGGCGAGCGTTTGTTTTAAATCGTCCGTGTTTCGCACGCGAAAGCTGTCCGGGTTCGTTTTCAGACTGGGCCGAAGCGATATCCGTGCGGATTCCGCTCCGTCTTCAGGCAGACTGCCGCATATAGGGCATGTCGGTTCCGGGATGAAAGCGTGGAGCGAACTTTCTAACGTTTTCAAATTGACGATGTAAAGGTTTTTTTTCAACCGGCCGCACCCGCCGTTCATGATGTTGTCGACTTCTGTGCAGATCAGGCTGACCATTTGGCGGCAGCCGGTCTTTGAAATCCACGGATCGCGGCTTATGCCATTGCTTTTTTGTTCCAGTTCAAGGGTCTCTCTGCTGTCGGGGCCGGAGATATACCGCCTCATATCGGCGCATTGGGAACATCCTGACGCTGACGGAATAACGAGCGGTCCGATGACCCCTTCGCCAAAAGATGCAAACCCGCGAAGCCACGGAATCTCTGCTGCCCTTAGCACCTTTTCCGCCTCGCGGTATAATAAAGGCCGCCAAGCATCGTGCAGCACAAGAGCGAACGCAGTCTCCTCCGGTATGCTGTTCTCAAAATCAGACCTTCGGATAATGTTATATTCAGCAGATAATTGTTGTGATGCGTCTTCTGCCATCAATCCTTCGCCAATGACCAAAATGCAGCGGTTCATCAAGATTCCTCCTTTCGCAACTGCACGCAGTAAATGCCTGCCAGTTTTTCTTTGAAAAATGGTTCAGCAGGCAGCTCATAGACATAAAGCTGCAAGTCGCAGTTGTTTTTCAAGGCGGAAAGCAGTGTTTGCTGCAAATCAGCGGAAACGGGGGTAGCAAGCTTCAGGTCACTAGACTCCAGCAAAACATCCGCGCCTTTCACAGGGTCTTTGTCTGTCAGCGCCCGTTCGAGCGCTTTTCTGAGAGCGAATGTGATGTTGAGTCCAGAACTTCCGTACCAGCGGCCGCGAATTCCCGCCCATGCGACAGGGAAGCCTTGTATGTTTTTTCCTAAACCGATTTCCGGTTTGCCGTACAAGACTGTCAGCGTTTTTAAATAAAATGCGGTATGCCGGTCTTCCATTCCGCCTAGCTGAACGAGGGAAATCGTTTCTTTTCCGCTTTTGATCCGTTCTCGCAACCGGTGTTCCAAGCATTTCTCCAATCCCCTTAATACGCCTTCAGCCAGCGTTTCCCCGGCGGCGATCGCGAACAACTCCCCGTTATTCGGATAAGAACGGTTCAACCTTGATGCATACATTTCAATACCCGTCAGCCCGGCTTCCCGCCGCGCCTCTTGATGGGTCAAACCGACCGACACCGTCTTGGGCAAAAGCTCCGCAGGTCCGGAAGAGAGCGGGTCTGCTGTCTGAACAAAGCATTGTGCTAAAGGAAGCTGCCGTAAATGTTTCTCTTCCCACAGATGAAAAATGCCCGTTACAGGTGAGGTCAGTTCACTGAAACATTGAAATAACCTGCTTTCTGCTTCTCTTTCGGGGCGCTCCGAAAGTTTCGCTTCAAGGTCGCAGATGAGTTCAGGCGAATCCTTGCCGCAAGCGAAGTCCGGATGCGGAAGAAACATATGCCAGCCGCCTTCGAGCGTTGCCAAATCAATCAGATACACTTGATTCTTCTTAGATAATGGTGCAATCTCAGCAGTTGCTTTCATCAATTCGAACACAATAACGTTTGCCAGCATGTCTTTCCCTGCCGAAGGAAAAGTTCGAAGAGCCCGTTCTTCATGGAGCGCAGACCGATGGAGGCGCCTCCAGGCATCCTTCAGGCAGCCGTCTCCTTGTTGATGAAAGACAGGGCCTGCCAGTCCGACTTGTTTCAGGCAGATCCCGGGTATGAAGCCTTTGTTCTCTTCGAGGCAAAACGTTTGAAGATCGCGGAGCTCATCTGTGAAGCCGCGGTCAGAGACATACAGAACCCAATCGGCAGATCGCACCGCTTCCCGCCAGTGTTGCGTTTCGGCGCAGCCAATCTCCAGTCCGCTTTCGGTTTGCCCTGATATTTCTGCCAGTTCGTCTAAAGCGTGCCCGGATGCATCCGTCACGATCGCACGGATTCTTGAAAAACCGGAATCGATCAGCGACCGGACCAATTTTGTGAGAAAGGAGCCGGCCCCTATAGCCAATATTTTGGTTTGACGCGACAGCTGAAAGCGGTAAGCGCCGGAATCGGCAAAGCTCTCAATAAATTCGATTTGGGCTTCAAACGTTTGAAGCACTGAGCTTTCCAGTTTGTGCGGGTGATCCCGGCTTACGTCGCGAACGAACCCGTTTTTATAAAGCATTTCTCCGATTTCATATACTCTCTTTCGGTACGGAGCCTGCAGCCCTTTTGTCAAGTCTTCAAGCGAATGTTCCCCGTTGAACATCGGCAGAAGTTTTTCGATCCATTGAGCAATCGAAGATCCTTTTATGCGAAACGACCCGGAATTATTTCTAAAATATGCGCCGCCGTTCGGATCAGGAAGAAACCATGTATCCTGGTTTACTTTTAGGCGAGCGGAAGCAGTCAGGTGTGTCATGCTCTTCCTCCTTCTATGTTTTAAAAACAAGACATACCATTATATGTAATTTTGTTTGTCCTTTATGCAATAGAAGACCCCTGCGGCAAAAGAGGCAGGGGAAGTCTTCTTTTTTATAAAAAAACTACATGCCTCCGCGCCAACAGCTCCAACAGCAATGGCCCGCGCAGCTCCAACAACTGTGGCCCATGCAGCTCCAACAGCTGTGGCCCATACAGCTCCAGCAGCTGTGGCCCGCACAGCTCCAACAGCTGTGACCCGCGCAGCTCCAACAGCTGTGACCCATGCAGCTCCAACAGCTGGCACAGCTTCCGCAGCTCCAGCAGCTTGCGCAGTGTTTAACATTGGCGTGATGACGGTCCGCATCCCAATGCGTCATATCTTCTGCCTGGAATTGATCCATCTCCAACGACTGCAGTTCATCATGGAATGGTTGCATTTAATATCCCCCTCATCGATAAAATTTTTTGACCAAAACACAATAAAAAAAGAATGAAACATAAGCAAAGTCAGATTAAGTCAAATACCCCGGGTACTCACAAGATCAAATTATGAGGTCTGTTAGGTGGTTGTTACTAATTTGAACGCCTATTTTTCCTGTTATTGGATTTCGCTGGAGAGGGGCTTTTATTTTGCGGCAGTTTATTGATATAAAGATCGTTGGGACTGAAGAGAGGGGGGGACACTAAGTAAAACCAAGAATGCGGGGCAAGGCGGAGAAAGAAATCAATTGTAAGTCATGTGGAGTGAAAGTCAAATTTCAAGGGAAACGTCTAAAGTGAAGAAAGCCTAGAGGATAAAGGTAACCATTCGGCTTAGCAGGAAAAAATCAATTGGCGTTGTATATAGCAGTAGAGGATCATTCGCGGGAACAGTGCCCTTGCAGTTTTATACTGATGCAAATGCTTATGTATGACTGCAAAAACAGGTTCTTTCTACAAGTATGTTTTCATAGAGAAGGAGAGATTGCATTGATTCAATAATAAATGCGGTCATAGTATTAGGAGTCTTCCCTATCCATTGTGTGGGGCATGATCTATATTATGAACAGGAGAAGATCGTAACATGATGAGAGGCCGGACATTTGACCGGCCTCTTTTAAAATCGTTATTTTACAATTAGCACAGGGATCTCCGATTTTGTCGATATCTTGTCACTGACACTGCCAAACAGGAGCTTTTTCAGGCGGTTTTGGTCGCGCGTACCCGTGATGACAAGGTCAGCGCCGATATTTTCCGCATGTTGTAGAACTGCGTTGGCCGGGTCGCCTTCCAACACCTCTATTTCCGCGTCGTACTGGTTTTCGCTCAATATGATTTTCGCTGCCGCAATCGCTTCTTCCGCGCTGTCCTCATAGATCATGGGTTCACCGGCCAAGTCTGAATCGTGGGGGACCCGGGGCGCGGCCGGGAAGCCGCTGTAAAGGTATGGCGCGCCGGCAGCGGGTCTTTCAGTCGCAGCCTCTGTTCTCACTTGCCTCGGTTCATGGACATGGGCGACGGTCAATTGCGAGCCGAGCCTTTTCGAGAGGTCGATCGCTTTTTTCAGCGCTTTTTTGCTTTCCTCTTTTCCGTCAAACGCGACAATGATCCGGTCAGCTTTAAACAAATTGATCATTCCTTTCAGAATGGATTTACTTTTATATTACCCGTTTTCCCAACAAATCTAACGAAATATGAGAATATGAATCAAAAGCCCGCCATTCGCCAAAAAAACAAATTGACAAATAAAGGGCCGTACTATAAGATGGAAAATATTAATAAGATTGGAGGGTATCGTCATGTTTAGAAATATCAAAGCATCAGTTCAACAACAAAAGCACCTTAACGTGACATTTTTATACCTTCCTTACGATCAGGGCTCTGTTTCACTTTAACAATTTTCAAAAGGAAGGCGCATGTCGCGTGAACAAGCGTACATGCGCCTTTTTATATGAAAAAAGGCATGCTGGTACACAGTGTGCCTTTTTTTTCTGAGAAAAAACATTCTGTTCCCGATGCGGAGCAGCATGTTTTTCTAATAAATAAACCGCACATAAGGAGGAATTTTTTATGCCGAGTATCAGAAAAAACGAAATCAAAGATTGTAAGGAAAAACTTGAAGGCGGCTAAAAAAGGAGAGGATATTAGATGTTTTCTGTTTTATGGAAGCTGGGCTGGTTTTTTAAAGCCTCTTGGCGGCGCTACACGATAGCAGTCGTCCTATTGATTATTGTAAACGTATTGGAAATGTTTCCGCCGAAGCTGCTTGGCAACGCGATTGACGACATGCAGGCAGGCACTTTTTCAAAGGCCGGCATGTTCGGCTATATCGGTTTATTTCTCGCGCTTGGCGCAGTTGTTTATATCTTGTCCTATTATTGGATGTATCAGCTGTTTGGGGGAGCGAACCTGGTCGAAAAAATCCTCAGATCCAAGCTGATGGGCCATTTGCTGAAAATGACCCCGTCTTTTTACGAGAAAAACCGTACAGGGGATTTGATGGCGAGGGCGACAAATGATTTAAAAGCGATTTCCATGACGGCGGGCTTCGGCATTTTGACCTTGGTCGATTCGACGATGTATATGCTGACGATTCTTTTGACGATGGGTTTTTTGATCAGCTGGAAGCTGACGCTTGCTTCGATCATTCCCCTTCCGCTGATGGCGGCTGCCATCAGCATCTACGGGAAAAAAATTCATGAGCGTTTCACGGAAGCGCAGGATGCGTTTGGCGCTTTAAATGATCGAGTGCTTGAGTCCGTGTCAGGGGTAAGGGTGATCCGGGCCTATGTACAGGAGAAAAATGATGTCAGCCGGTTCAACAGCATGACGGCTGATGTGTACAAGAAAAATATGAAAGTCGCTTTGATCGATTCGCTGTTCGAACCGACGGTGAAGTTTTTGGTCGGGATCAGCTATTTAATCGGTCTTGGCTACGGCGCCTATCTTGTTTTCCGCAGCCAGCTGACATTGGGTGAACTCGTCTCTTTCAACGTGTACCTCGGCATGCTGATCTGGCCGATGTTTGCGATCGGAGAACTGATCAATGTCATGCAGAGGGGAAATGCTTCGCTTGACAGAGTAAATGAAACATTGGCATATGAGCCTGATGTGAGAGAGCCCGCCGAACCTGAAGCAGCGGAACCGGGCGATATTGTGTTTGACGGGGTCGCTTTTACGTACCCGAGCTCCGCGTCGGAAAACCTGGCCGATATTTCATTTACCGTATTAGAAGGACAGACGGTCGGAGTCGTCGGAAAGACGGGAAGCGGCAAAACGACGTTAGTCAAGCAGCTGCTGAGGCAGTACCCGAAAGGAAAAGGAACGATCACCATTTCGGGCGTGCCGATTGACCGCCTGCCGCTTGATCAGCTTCGCAGCTGGATCGGGTATGTGCCTCAGGACCACGTGTTGTTTTCAAAATCGGTGAAAGACAATATTTTGTTCGGCGGACGACTCGCCGAGGAACGCGATTTATACGATGTCATCTCTGCAGCACATCTGAAAAAGGATATTGAGATGCTTTCAGACGGTTTGGAGACAATGGTCGGAGAGAAGGGCGTCGCTTTATCCGGGGGGCAGAAACAAAGGATTTCAATTGCGAGAGCGATGATTGCGGAGCCCCATATTTTGATCTTGGATGATTCGCTGTCCGCCGTCGATGCGAAAACGGAAGCGGCGATTATTGAAAACATCCGCAGCAGGCGGAAAGGCAAAACGACCTTTATTACATCACATCGGATGTCGGCCGTCGAACACGCCGATTTCATTCTCGTCATGGAAAATGGAAGGATCGTTGAAAGAGGGACGCATCAGGAACTGATCAGCCGGAAAGGCTGGTATTTTGAACAATACGAAGCACAGCAGCTTCCTTCGGGAGAAGAAGGGGGGACTGTAGCATGACAACAGGAAAAAGGCTTTTCCAATATGCGCTTCTTTACAAAAAAATTCTCATCTGGGCGCTCGTCATGCTGACGATTGCCGTCACAGCCGAGCTGACGGGACCGATGATCGCCAAAAAGATGATCGACGATCATATTCTCGGAATTGAAAAAACGTGGTATGAAACAACAGAGGAGACGAAATATACCGTTTCCTATAAAGGAAAGGAATATATCAGGGAGGACAGGACAGACTCTTCAGCTGAAAAGCTGCAGGAAGTTCACATCTTTCAAGTCGGCATGAACTACTACTTTGTGGAGGAACCGGTTTCCTTTGACGGAGAGCGGACGGTATCCGGAGAAGAGCTGAGAATGACAAGCGGAGACCGGACGGAAACCTACAAGGCCGATCGCCTGTCTTTGTCAGAAGTGTATGCTTTTTACGAGCCTGAAATAGGAGGGCTGATTTCACTCGTTTCTATTTATTTCGGCCTTCTCGTCTTCTCGATCTTTTTCCATTACGGCCAATTCTACCTCTTGCAGATGAGCGCAAACCGCATCATTCAAAAGATGAGGCAGGATGTATTCGCCAACATTCAAAGGCTACCTATCCGCTATTTTGATAATTTGCCGGCAGGAAAAATCGTTGCAAGGGTGACGAATGATACCGAAGCGATCCGCGACCTGTATGTGACCGTTCTTTCGACGTTTGTCACAAATATCATTTATATGGCCGGAATATTCGCCGCGCTGTTTTTCCTTGATGTCAGGCTGGCCGGCGTCTGTCTGTTGATTTTGCCCCTGATTGTCATTTGGGCGGCCGTTTATCGAAAATTCGCTTCTGGCTACAATCATAAACTCAGGTCAATCAACAGCGAGATCAACGCCAAAATGAATGAATCGATTCAAGGCATGCCGATTATTCAGGCATTCCGTCGCGGACAGGACACAAAAGAAGAATTTGAACAGCTGAACGAGAGCCACTTTCATTACCAAAATAAAATGCTGAAATTGAATTCGCTTATGTCCCACAACTTGGTCAACATTCTCAGAAATGTGATGTTCACCGCTTTAATCTGGTATTTCGGGGGAGCTGCCCTGAACGCGGAAGGAATGATTTCAATCGGCGTCCTTTATGCATTCGTTGATTACTTGAATCGTTTATTTCAGCCGATTACGGGCATTGTCAACCAGTTTGCCAAGCTTGAATTGGCTCGCGTATCATCGGAGCGGGTTTTCCGCCTGCTGGATGAGCCAGGCGTCGACGTCAAAGAGCCGGGCAGCGAAAGAGCGCGGGGGCGAGTCGTATTTGAAGATGTATCTTTTCGCTATCATGACGGTGAAGATGTGCTGAAAAACATCTCATTTGAAGCGAAGCAAGGGGAGACCGTTGCATTGGTCGGCCATACAGGCTCAGGAAAAAGCTCCATTTTAAATGTACTTTTCCGCTTTTACGATATTGAAAAGGGCGATGTCAAAATCGACGGCAGAAGCATATACGATATGTCAAGGCAGGAAATCAGAAAGCAGATGGGCATCGTTCTCCAGGATCCTTACTTATTTTCCGGCACGATTGCTTCAAATGTCAGCCTTGACAATGCTGATTTGACCAGAGATCAAATAGAAGCCGCCTTGAAACAGGTTGGGGCACTTGAAATGCTCGCCCGCCTGCCGAAAGGTCTTGACGAGCCGGTCATCGAAAAAGGAAGCACCCTTTCGTCAGGGGAAAGACAGCTGATCTCGTTTGCGCGTGCGTTGGCATATGATCCGGCTATTCTTATTTTAGACGAGGCAACGGCCCATATCGATACGGAAACAGAAGCGGTCATTCAAAAAGCGCTTGATGTTGTTAAACAAGGGCGCACGACCTTTATCATCGCCCACAGGCTGTCAACGATCAAAAACGCCGACCAGATTCTCGTTCTTGAAAAAGGCCGGATTATCGAAAGGGGAAATCATGAAGAGCTGATGAAGCAAAAAGGACAATACTATCAAATGTATGAACTGCAAAAGGGAAAAGGAACCCTGACAGGGTAAGCCGGATCTTCACCCCGGCTTTAATAAGCAAGCCCCACCCTTGCCTTGACAAACTGGTCTGATTCAAGCTGTTTGAAAAGAAAATGGGCGGTGTCGCCGGTCGATATTTCTTTTCCGCCGTCCGGCAGAACATCCTGTTCAAAACGGTATGTCTTCAATGCCGGCCCGTCGGGGAGATATGTCGGGCAGACGATCGTCCAATCCAATTCAGACTCGCGGAGACGTTCGTACACACGGGCATGTTCTTGCGCTGCGCGCGCCGAGCGCCGTTTTGATTCGTTTGTTTCAAAGCGGTAAAGGTCCGGGTTCTGCCTCGCGTTTAAAATACCGGCCGTTCCGATTGTAATCAGCCGTTTAATCCGATGTGCGTTCATGGCATTTATCATATGTTCGATGGAGACGGTCAATGTATCGTCTCCATCTGTGTTTAAACAGCTGACAACGATATCCGAATCTTTTATTAAAGACTCGACGTCATGCTGGTTCCTGGCGTTCCCTGTAAGCGCTTGGCAGCATTTATCCGGAATGCGGGCGCCTTCCGTCCTCCTAACAAGTGCGTAAACGGAATAACGCCCATCCTCTTCAACAAAATTGAGAAAGGCCTGTCCGACACGGCCTGTACCTCCAAAAAGCGCAATTTTCAACATAATCACTCCCATCGGATCTATCATACGTCAGATCGTCCGGAAGAAAAAGCCCCGCGAAAGCAAAAAATTCCATGATAAGGGCGGACATTTGAGACATACTCATTCAATAGAGAAATCCCGACAAATTGAATCAATTCCCAATTGATGCTCAACATCAGCTGCATGCCGACTCCTCCTTTATATCAGCATATGAAAAAAGGAGAAGCGGGTGCGGGCTTTCATAAGATATGCCAGAGGTGCGGGCCGCCGCCCCGGCAATGAATGTGAAAGTTTGTCGACACGCTAAAGAAGGTGCAGGATATGCACCTTCTGTTATCCATGAATATGAAGTTGTTTAAAATTGTTGACCGCCGATAGATGCTTGAGCTTGGGAAACTAAACGTTTTGTAATTTCTCCGCCGACAGAACCGTTTGCACGGGAAGTCGTGTCAGCGCCGAGGTTTACGCCGAATTCAGAAGCAATTTCGAATTTCATTTGTTCGATCGCTTGAGCTGCTCCTGGGACAACCAGTTGATTTGAAGAATTTTGATTAGCCATTTGTATCAAACTCCTTTATAAAAATGGTATGGTTGGGCTGACTGGAGTTGCACCAGCTGCCGGCTTTCACCAAAAGAAAACCGCTGCCTTCTCGGCTAAAGCCCAATGTTGGTTTGTACTACGTATTATGGTGGATTCGATAAAATAAATGCGTGCTTCAATCTGGTAAATGTTGAAAGGCGAAAAGGCCGGGAATGGGGCAAGCTAAGGAAAAAAGCAGGAGATGAAGCAGATGATGTGTCCAGTGTGCAATGGGATTCTCGTCCAGACAAGGCATTGTCCGAAGTGCGGCGGGGAAATGGCGGACGCGGGGAGAGCAACCGATTTTTTCGGTCCGTACAGTCCGTATATGGAGTTCGATTCATTTAAACAAACGCAAACCGTATGCGTTCATTTATATACTTGCCAGGACTGTACTTATGAAGAAACCGTTGAAATTGAAACGACCGAAGCATAGCAGCACGGAGGGCCGCAGCATGCTTCGGTCATGGAGAGTGTTTAAATCCGCTATTCTTCAGAACGGATGCGAAGCTCCGTTTCTTTATCAAAGAAGTGGGCTTTATTCATGTCCAGCGCAAGAGGAAGCGTATCGCCGGCCTGGACGTCGGTTCTTGAGTCGACTCTGGCGATGAACGGCTGCGTGCCGGCTTGCGAATAAAGCATCGTTTCGGCGCCCATCAGCTCAGCTACCTCAATTTTCGCATCGATTTTTGAGTCTTTTGACGCTTCAATGAAAACAGGCTCGTCATGGATATCCTCAGGTCTGATTCCCATGATGATTTCCTTGCCGGCATAGCCCTGGCTGCGCAGAACTTTCATTTTTCCTTCCGGCACGCGAACCGAAACGCCGTCAAATGTAAACAAGTCTTCTTTTAGAGTGCCGGTGAAAAAGTTCATTGCGGGAGAACCGATAAAGCCGCCGACAAACACGTTTTCCGGATTTTCATAGACTTCCTTCGGCGCGCCGACCTGCTGGATGATTCCGTCTTTCATGACGACGAGCCGCGTAGCCATCGTCATCGCTTCAGTCTGGTCGTGGGTGACATAGATGGTCGTCGTCTGCAGGCGCTGATGAAGCTTTGTGATTTCGGCGCGCATTTGTACGCGCAATTTGGCATCAAGGTTTGATAACGGTTCATCCATCAGAAACACCTTTGCGTCCCGAACGATTGCCCGGCCTAAGGCAACGCGCTGGCGCTGTCCGCCGGAAAGCGCTTTTGGCTTTCTGTCCAAATATTGTTCAAGGCCCAGAATTTTGGCCGCTTCATGGACGCGCCGTTTGATTTCATCCTTCGGAAACTTCCTCAGCTTTAAGCCGAAAGCCATATTGTCATAGACGTTCATGTGCGGATAAAGGGCATAGTTTTGGAATACCATCGCAATGTCGCGGTCCTTGGGAGCGACATCATTCATCCGTTTCCCGTCGATTGTGAATTCGCCATCCGTAATTTCCTCAAGTCCTGCGATCATTCTGAGCGTTGTCGACTTGCCGCAGCCTGACGGTCCGACAAAGACGATAAATTCCTTATCATCGATATGAAGATTAAAATTATCCACAGCCGTGACTTTGTTGTCATACACTTTGTATATCCGATCGAGCACGAGTTCCGCCATTTTTTCTCCCCCTCTTTTATGTAAGCGCTTTATCTGGTCTTAGTTTATAAAAAACGGCAGGTCGGTGTAAATGGACATGGTGCACAATTTCTTTTCGTGCAAGTTGCTAAAGCCGCTAAAGGAGATACATCATCAAATAAACAGCGGCTGCTTCTTCAAACTGTCTGATGTCAATCCCGGTCCGTTCGATGAATTTATCAATTCTGTACTGCAGGCTGTTTCGGTGGATAAACAAACGTTTTGCTGTAAGAGAGGCATTCAGGTTGCATCTCATATACGTTTTGATGGTCAGGGATGTCTCGGGATCAGACAGCGCCTCTCTTACGGCGTCCGAAAACGAAGAAGCATGAACCCGCTCGGGTTTTGCCGTCAAAAAAGACGGGAGACACTGGCAAAACGTGGCGACGTTTCCGATGTCACCCGCTTCCAGCATATAATGAAACATTTGTTTTTCAAAGCGGATTTTGCCTTGAAGCGATCCGTTGACTGGATGAAGCTGGCCGCTGAAAAACACAGGGTTTGCCATGAAATCGCTTGTCAGTGCATGCGCAAGCTCGGACAGCTCTTTTTTGGCGAGAAACGGCGAAGGATTTTCGTGGACGATGACAGCTTCGTGCCGGTCGTACCATACCACAAGCGGGTCTTTAAAAAAGCCGCTGACCGCTTCTTTGATCGCCTGTCTTTCTTCAGGTACATGCTCCATTTTAAAAAAATGTCCTTGCATCAGCTGAATGTTCCCTGGGTTTGGAAGGGGGGCATTGCGAAAAAAATATTGATGCCATTCTTTCTCCCGCTTTGTCAGCTGCTGTTCGGGACGCGGTTCTGAGAAAGGCCGGAACAGGCAATTGAGCAGCTCTTTTTCCCGGTCGGTGACCGCGTTTTTCAAAACGCCGAAGGTCTCGCCTTCGTCCGTTTGAAACCATAATGCATCGTGTTTTGAAACAGCCTCAGATACAATCATCCGTTCACCGTAAAGCGTCTTTAATTTCTCCAGCATACGACAACGTCCTTTTCTTTATTCGTAAATATGGAAGAGCATTAATTCATGAATTTCGCTTTTCAGGGAAGGCTCGTCATCGTGCGGGGGATAGGTGCTGCCCCACTCGATTTCCCCTGATTTATGATAGATTCCTTCATAGTGAATCCCTTTATGATAAAACGATATTTTCCAGCCGGGAAGCCTTTCTTTTTTAAACAGCGGCTTCCATTGAAAATGAGAAATCATAAACGCCACGCTCCTTCATTGATTTCAGGTGGGTCAAATCCAGCGAGCTGTCTACACGTTGATTTGTTATCATTGTATCTCATTCACAGAAAAGATCATAGATTCTTTTCAAGTGGAGCTTTTTCAAAAAAATACCGTGAAGAAGCAGGTTCTTCACGGCTTGAGGTCATGCCACATGTCCTCCGGATTAAGGATGGACTGTTCAGTTAAATAGGAAGCATATTCGAAGCTTCTTTTCTTCGTTAAGCTGCTGACAGATGCCAGACGGGGATGGGAGAAGATCCCCCTGCCGGGCCGGGAATTGGCTTCAAACAGCCACACTTTTCCCGAACGGTCCAATCCGAGGTCAAAGCCGATTTCCCCGATAAAACCGTCAAGCTTTTCGTCAAGGACCCGGCTGAGGAGGAGCGCCGCTTTTGTCAGTTTTTGCAGAGTGTGAAGCCTTTCCTGAGGATCATCATATAGCTCTGCAAGCGTTTTGACGGCACCGCCGCTCGACATGTGGGTTGTAATTCCGTCTTTTCCAGCGATTTTGACCGCGATGGCTGTGACGGTCCATTGGCCTTTTCCGTTTTTGTTTGTATGAACCCTGAAGTCTGCCGGATGATGATCCACTTCGATCCGTTCGATGCCCTGCTGGGCGAGATAAGAAGTATGTTTGTGCAGTCTCTGCCATTCATCTAAACATTCAGCAGCGGACGAATAAGATGTGACGCCTTCGGCATGTCTGGCGAGAATTCCGTTTTCTTCCCGTTTTGAAAGCTGGAGTATGCCTTTGCCCAAACTGCCCCCGGCGGGCTTTACATAAATGAAGCCGTATTGACCGATCATGTCTTCGATTTTACCAGCATCGGGCTCCAATGCCGAAAATGGAAGCAATTCCGCTGTCCTCTCGTCTTGCTGCAGACATTTATAGATCTCCCATTTGTTAAAGAAGCCCGGGTTGAACCACGGAATCCGGTATTCATCCATAAGGCGGGTTTTTGTTTCCCGCAGAGCGGCGGATTCTTCCGCTTTGCGGTTCGGCAGTCTGTCGTAAACGACGTTGGGAAGGGGGACTGTGGCCTCCTCCCAGCCGTTTTCCCTGAAAATGAGAGCCTGCACTGTACCTTCTTCCCAATCTATCTGGTGCGCTCCGAACAGATAGCTGTAGCCTCCTGCCGGGAGATCCATCGTCAAAAGCTTCGAAAAAAATAAAGACCTCCCTCTGACAGGGTCCAGCTGCGATTTTGTAAAACCGGCCGTAAAAATCCCGATTAAAGGTCCGATATAGACGGTATTGTCGCGGAAAATCAGGGAGGCTTTGCCGCGGTACGGAATCTGCAGGTTTTTGTACAGATTTTCAGATAATAAAACGGTGCGCTTCAAATGGCTGTCAAATGAGACGTGGCAACGTTCAACACTTGTACCGAAAGCTGCGAATAACAAACCGTCCTGTTTAAAAGAAGCGGGCAGGAGCATCGTGTTTTCGCTCGTCTGGTGGATGCCGACGGTCAGCGGTTGACCGGTCATCTTTTCTCAGCCCCTTTCGCGCCGGCTGAAGCCGTTAAGAATGAGCAGTACTCCAAAGGACCTTTATACAAAAGCTCCCTTTTTTCAGGAGAGTGCTTAATAAAAGCGTGCTTTCCGGGCTTTGAATTGACATCCAGAAGCCAGACTTTTCCGTCTTTCGTCAGGCAGATATCAAGGCCGAGCTCGAATAATGGTCCGTGATTTGATTCAAGCACCAGGGGTACGGCCTGCGCCATTGTCTCTAAATCATCGAGAAGGACGGCCTGGCGTTTTTTCGGCACGGATAAAAGCCAGCTGTCAAAGCTCACCGCCTCTGAGCCCCCGGCCAGGTTTGCAAGCAGTCCGTGCTGATAGCTCCGCCTTACCGTTTTGCCGGCTGTTTCCCATTCTCCACTGCCGTTTTTCTGAAGCAGCAGCCTGATATCGCACGGAAAACCGTCTTTGTCTTGAATATCGAGGAACGATTGCAGCAAATAGCGGTGCTGAAGAACTTTCTGACACCACGTTTCAAATGAAGCCTGTTTCGAAAATGACTTCAGCTGTTTGTGTTTTCCGGTTTGGTAGGCGGCCTTGACCGTTTTTCCCGTAAGCTCGAGGTGAATGATGCCGCGGCCTCCTGATCCGGATGCAGGCTTCAAGATGCACGCTTTTTCTTTTGCAAGCTTGCGCAGGATATCCTGGGCGTTTTCTGCAATCGATGTGGCAGGAAGGTAGGACTTGATGACGGGATCGGCATTCAATGCTTTGAAAACCGTCCATTTGTCAGGAAGTCCGAGTCCTAAAAATGTTGTTTTAGGATACTTTTTGAGCCATTCGACAATCGGTTTTGCTTTTTTCGATTGCTGATCTCTGCCGTAAAAGCAGCGGTCATAGATCAATTCCGGGATTTCTCTTTCAATTTCATTCCACTGTCCTGACTTCGGGTGAAAGGAGAGCCCTTTCACAAGCAGGGAACCGGGGGAAATATCCAGGGGCGTGAAACGGATAAACCGGATTCCATAGTCCGAAGCCATTTTGGCCAGTTCTTCGGCATAGGCTTTTTCATGTTCGTGTGACAGCGACATAAATCCAAGCGTCATCATGATTATACCTCCTTCATGAAAAACAAGGCTTAACAGGCTGAGACTGTCAAACTTCGGGCAAACTTTAATATATAGACTTCTGTTTCATGATACGCTTGAGATTGCAGAAATAGGCTTTTGTAAATTGGAAATGATTAAAAATTTTAGAGCGCCCTTCATACAATTGCCATCTGACCCATTGTATTTTGAAGCGGCTTGCTCCATTCCGTTATTTGCCCGTCTTTTATTCAGCTACTATAATAACGTTAGGCAAGACGGTGAGGATCGACCATAAGGCCCACGCTGTGCAGCTAAGATGTCAGGTAAAAAGGAAGGCAGTTGAAAAGAACATGTATGTATTTGGGGTTTTTGCCGTTATGATTGCAGTCGGTGCACTTATCGGCGCTGTAACGAACCATTTTGCGATTAAAATGCTTTTTCGCCCATATAAAGCCGTCTACATATTTGGAAAGCGGGTTCCTTTTACACCCGGATTAATTCCGAAAAGGCGCGATGAATTGGCGAGACAGATGGGACAGATGGTCACAGGCCATCTGCTGACAACAGAAGGGATCAAAAAAAGGCTTGCATCCGATGCGGTTAAAAGCCAGGCGGTGCAGGTTGGGGAGCGGATCTTGGCGCACCTCTCGCAATCAACGGCCACCGTTGAAGAAGCATTGGAAAGCATCGGAATTTCAAATCCCGCCCAAAAAGCGGATCGGGCGGTATCCAGATGGACGGATGAGAAGCTGTCCGCATTGTTAGAGGCACATGAAAATGAACCGCTCAAAGAGCTTATCCCTCTTGAGGCCCAGAAAAAGCTGAAAGAGAAAATTCCGATGGTGTCCGGCTATATTTTAAGCCGGGCTGTCACCTACTTTGAAAGCGGCGAAGGAAAGGAACGCCTCGGACATATGATTGACGATTTTTTGAAGGAACGGGGCATGCTCGGCAGCATGGTGCAGATGTTTTTAGGCAACAGCAGTCTGGTTGACCGCGTTCAGCCGGAGATTGTGAAGTTTTTAAAGAACGGCGAGACCGCGCGTCTTTTAACGGATCTGCTTGAAAACGAATGGGACAAGCTGAAAGAATATACGTTCAAGGAAGCGGATGACAAATGGAATCTCAAATCTCTCATTTTCGATTTGAAGGAAAAGCTTTTGAAACGATTCTCGCTTCAGCCGTTTTTCGAAAAAACGATCGGCTCCTCTATTGCCAGTGTTGAGCGGAAGATCGCTTTGCGCCTGCCGCAGATTGCCGACCGGCTTCTCGAAGAGGCGGGCCGCCGCCTGGATCAAGTGCTCAAGCAGCTGGAGCTCGAGCAAATCGTCAAGGAACAGGTGGACAACTTCCCTGTTGAACGTCTTGAAGAAATGGTGCTGTCCATTTCCAGGCGGGAGTTCAAAATGATCACGTATTTAGGCGGTCTGCTTGGCGGAATTATCGGAGCCGTGCAAGCCATCTTTGTAATTTTGATCTGAGGCTGAAGACGGCCTGTTCAAACGGAATTATCGTATAACTGTGAAAAACGCTCCATAGTTTGTTATAGTGGAGTGGTGCCGATTCCATAAGAAGAATACAGGCAGGAAAGGAGCGGATCAGGATGACGGTCAATTTACATGACTCGGCTTATGACTTGGGGCAAGCCTTGCGACAAAGCGATGAATATTCCCGATTGAAAAATCTTTATGATGAGGTGAATGGCGACCCATCTGCTAAAAAGATGTTTGATAACTTTCGCGATATTCAAATGAACCTTCAGCAAAAACAGATGAACGGCGAAGACATCACACAGGAAGAAGTCGAACAAGCGCAAAAATCCGTGGCGCTCGTCCAGCAGCATGATAAAATCTCGCAGCTGATGGAAGCGGAACAGCGGATGAGCATGCTGATTGCTGAATTAAACAAAATCATCATGAAGCCTTTGGAAGAGCTTTACGGAAACCCAGAGAGCTGATAAAAAATCCCCCCTTGTCAAGGCAAGAGGGGATTTTTTCACTAAGTGAACAAATAACGTTCATAAAGATTTAAAAAAAGACTTGTCAATTCATGAAATAGTTGCGATAATATTAAATGTAAGTGCTTTCATTTTTTGCCGGGATACGATCATGAAAAACGGACTGGCGGCAAAATGATAAGGGGTATAGAGGAAATTAACAGACTGAAAGCACGTCTGCTGGTCAAATAAAGGGGTTATCAATATACGGTGAATTGAACGAAAGGGGCGTTGAATTCACTGTTTTGAATATGAGGGAGAATCATGATCGTATCCACAAGATGCGAAGTAAAAAGTCTGTGAAAACAGGCTTTTTTAGTATGTGCATCAAGAGGGCTGTTCTAAAAAAAAGGATCGGGACATATCCTCTATAACAGATTCAGTCATCAAAGAAGGGGGACCTCCTGGTGTCAAAACAAATGCTTGCGCTGAATATAGACGGAACGCTGCTTCGGACAAACGGACGGCTTCATCCCGCAACGAAGGAAGCGATCGAATATGCAAAGAAGAAAGGTGTATATGTTACGCTTGTGACGAATAGACATTTTCGCTCAGCTCAAAAAATCGCCAAATCTTTAAAGCTGGATACGAAGCTGATTACGCACAGCGGAGCCATCATAGCGGACAAAATCGACGATCCTTTATTAGAAAAAAGGATTTCCGAAGAACAGACATTTAACCTTGTTCAAATACTGGAAAGCTATGATTGCAATATCAGAATCCTCCATGAAAAATATTCGATTGGAAACCGGAAAAAAACGAATTCAAACCTGCTGGGGAAAACGATGATTCACCCGTCTGACCCGATTTTTTATCCCGTCCAGTTTGTCGATTCGCTGAGCGACATGCTGATGGATGAACCGGTCAGCGCACCGGTGATCGAGGTTTATTGCTCAACAGGACAGTCCGAAGAAATCAGGCAGACGATCACAAATGCATTTCCTCTCGTCGACATCGTTGGAGCGGGGGAAAAAATGCTGATTGTCCATAAAGGGGTTTCCAAAGAAGCAGGCTTGACGATGCTCGCCGCCGACCTCGGTCTAAAAATGGAAGATGTCGTTGCGATCGGCCATGAAATCGACGACCTCCCGATGATCGAGCTTGCCGGACTCGGAGTCGCAATGGGCAATGCTCCTCAGAAAGTCAAACAAAAAGCGGATTGGGTGACGCGCTCCAATGATGAACAGGGCGTCGCTTATATGATTAAAGAATACTTCAGAATGCAGCAAAGTAAAGGGTTTCTTAAAAAATTCCATATTAAAAAAGTCTGATTCTGATAGAATCCCCGCTTTCAACTCGAATGCGGGGATTATTCATTCATCGCTGCCACGTAGGAATGTTTGTTTCCCGGATTGATTTTGGCCATTTATTTTTGTACACTAAAGAAAGTTTTGAAACGAAAAAGGTGATGACATTGCGCATTTATATAGAAGGGCTCCAAGATGAAAGGTTCCAGAGACCGCTTGAGCATATAGCCAACTTATTCTTTGAAGAAAGCGAAGTCGCTTTTGGCGAAGAAGCGCCGGCAGACCTTGCGATCGTTCTCGGCTACGACCGGGAAGAGAACGGCGTCAAGGCTTCGGGTATGATAAAAGATACGGACATTAGAGCGGAATATGCCAAAAACATTGACCCCAAACTGACGGAAAAGGAAGCGTTTAAGCAGGTGAAAAATACCGTTTCCTACGTTTTTTTGAGCATGCTTCAGGAGCATACCGGAATCATTCAGAAATGGGGGATTCTCACCGGTGTTCGTCCGACAAAGCTGCTTCATAAAAAGCTGGAGAGCGGCATGCCAAAGGAAGAGGCACATGCCGAGCTGAAACGGGATTATTTAATTCACGACGAAAAAATCGAACTGATGCAAAACATCATTGACCGTCAGCTGAAAGCGGTACCCGATTTGTATGAGCTGAGTCAAGAAGTCAGCATTTACATCGGCATCCCGTTTTGTCCGACGAAGTGCGCCTACTGTACGTTTCCGGCGTATGCGATCAGAGGACAAGCCGGACGGGTCGGCTCATTTTTGTGGGGGCTTCACTATGAGATGCAAAAAATCGGCGAATGGCTCAAGGAGAACGATGTCAGAATAACGACCGTGTATTTCGGCGGCGGAACGCCGACAAGCATTACCGCTGAAGAAATGGATCTATTGTATGAAGAAATGTACCGTTCATTTCCCGATGTAAAAAACATCCGCGAGGTCACAGTTGAGGCTGGACGGCCCGATACGATCACAGAGGAAAAGCTCGCAGTCTTAAAAAAATGGAATATCGACCGAATTAGCATTAATCCGCAGTCTTACGAGAATGAAACGCTGAAAGCGATCGGACGCCACCATACGGTCGAAGAAACGATCGAAAAGTATCATCTGTCGCGAAATGCCGGCATGTCGAACATCAATATGGATTTGATCATCGGCCTTCCGGGCGAAGGGGTAAAAGAATTCAGAAACTCTCTTTCCGAAACCGAAAAATTAATGCCCGAATCATTGACCGTCCATACGCTGTCATTTAAGCGCGCGTCTGAAATGACGAAAAACAAGCATAAGTATAAGGTGGCTGACCGCGAGGAGATTGTCGCGATGATGGATGACGCTGTCTCGTGGACGAAACAGCACGGCTACCATCCCTACTATTTGTACAGGCAGAAAAACATTCTCGGCAACCTGGAGAATATAGGCTATTCCCTTCCCGGCCAGGAAAGCATCTATAACATCATGATCATGGAGGAAAAACAGACGATTATCGGGATCGGCTGCGGAGCTGCGAGCAAATTCGTCGATCCGGAAACGGGAAAGATCACACACTTCTCCAACCCGAAAGACCCGAAAACGTACAATGACAGATTTGAACACTATACAGAAGAAAAGCTTCGCTACCTGTCCGGGCTTTTTGACAAGAATGCCAAAGGCAGTTAAAAGGTTCGGTTTAAAACGGGACAGTCCCTGGGCAAAACGAAAGGAGACTTCGCCAATCCTGGCGAAGTCTCCTTTTCTGTCATCCACTTTGTTTTGTTTTGAATTTTTTCCACTTAAATATTTTGTTCAGCATTTGAAAAATCCGTTTTGATTCTTTTGTCAAAAGCGGCCCCAAAATTGCCAGGATCAGTACGTACAAAGCGGCAAACGGCTTTAATGTAACCGAAAGTCCGCCGGCGATTCCGAGGTTGGCGACAATGATCGAAAACTCGCCTCGTGAGACAATCGTTAAGCCTATATTGGATGAAGCTTTATGAGAAAGTCCGGCCCTTCTGCCTGCGATCATGCCGGCGATAAAGTTCCCGGCCAAGGTAAGGATGACAGCGCCGATTGAAAGCCATACCGCATCTCCCAGTGTAAACGGGTCGATGCTCAATCCGAAGCTGAAGAAAAACATTGCACCGAAGAAATCGCGAAACGGCACAACCAAATGCTCGATCCGGCTTGCATGTTCTGTCTCGGAAAACACGAGTCCGAGAAGCAGGGCGCCGATTGCTTCGGCAACGTGAATCGTTTCCGAAAAGCCGGCGACAAAGAACAGCAGCGCAAAGATCACGATAATAAAGACTTCGTTTGAACGGATATCAAACAGCCGATTTAACAATTTTGGCAGCTTCCTGGCAACGATAAAGAACAATATCATGTAGCCAAAAGCGATCAAAATCGAAAGCAGCGCCGATCCGACTGAAGTTGAGTCACCTAGGACGAGCCCCGAGACGACGGATAAATAAACGGCGAGAAAAATATCTTCGAACATAATGATTCCGAGAATCAGTTCGGTTTCCGGATTCGCTGTTCTCTTTAGGTCGACAAGTACTTTGGCGACAATCGCACTCGAAGAAATCGTAATAACCCCGGCGATGATCAGTACTTCGAGAAACTCGAAGCCCGCGATGAACCCGAACATGAGGCCTAAACTGAAGTTGATCAGAATATAAATGCTTCCTCCGACGGCGATGGACCGTCCTGATTTAATAAGCTTTCCGATCGAAAATTCTAGTCCGAGATAAAACAGTAAAAACAAGACGCCCATTCTGCCGAAAAAGGCGATGATCTCCGAGCTCTCGATAAACTTCAAGTTGATGATACCGATCGTCGGAGCGTGCGGGCCTACGATCATCCCCAGAACAATTAAAAAGGGAATGATCGAGAATTTAATCCGATTCGCAATTAAGGCAGCAATCGCGACAAGCAAGAGTGCGGTGCCGATTTCAAATACTAGATGATCCAAAGAGCATCACCCTTCCTTTCGGGAAAGAAAAGCCTGCTTCATTTCCTTGAGGTTTTTTCTTTCACCGGACAGGACGAGTGTATCATTTTCATCAAGAACGGAATCCGCACCGGGATTCAAGAATTTTTCCTGATTCTTTTTAATGATCGCGATGACAGTGACGCCGTAGTTTTGCCTGACGTCGATTTCACCGAGAGTTTTGCCGACGGCATTTGCTCCTTTTTCGACTTTGAACCACTCGATGATCAGGTCGTTAAACGCCATTTCAATCGATTCAAGCGCCTGCGGCTTATAGACCATTCCGCCGAGGATGGCGGCGATCTGCCTTGCTTCGCCGTCATCAAGCGAGATGTTGGTCACGATTTCATCGGGATCTTCGTCGTCAAAACGATAGATTTCTCTTCTTCCGTCATCATGAACGACAATCGTCATTTTTTCATGGTTTCTCGTTTCTATTTCAAATTTTTTGCCGATACCCGGCAGATCATTTTCTTTAATATTCAATCATATCCCTCCAAAATAAATTTCCCCATTCGGCTGAAAAGTTATGCAGGTAAAAAAGGAAAATCAGGAGAGGTAATTAGATTGGTATTTCACAGGAATAGCGCAAGTTTTTTTAAGAATTAATTCATTTGATTGAACCTCGAATCGAGGAATGAAATGAGTGTAGAAACGTGCGTCAAAGACAGAAATATTTGCGGCTTTTCCTGGATGGTTAAGAAAGCTTTTTGTAAAAGGGGAGGGGTTCACTGCATGTGTCTCAAACTTTGAGGTGTTTAGAGACATATGATATTCCGCTTCGGGATCACAAACAGGGTTTTGCTCCTGATCGGCGAATGGTACTGTTAACATGCATAAACTAAGCATCAACGTCAAAAATGATTTAATTACGCTCATCCCCCTTTCCTCACATGCTTTCTATAAATAACTATATATAAACAAAGAAAATCATTCAACTAAAAAGGCTTATTTCAGTATCAATTGATCTTGAAATTGAAAATCATTCAGCTGATTTTCACATGAAAAAAGGTATTGAAAATAAAAGGTGGAATTAATTAAGCTAATATCTTACAAAATCGTATTCACGGAGGTGCAAGATGGAGTATATCAAATGGAAAGACGAAGACGGGATTTTTGAAATTGTGCTGAATCGCTCTGAGGCGTACAATGCCTTGAATGAAAAAATGCTTGAAGAACTGAATGAAGCTTTGCGTATTGCAGAGGAAAGCGAATCGCTGCTTCTCCTTGTGAGAGGCAGCGGCAAAGGATTTTCGGCAGGCGGAGACATTAAGATGATGCTGTCTTCCGGAGATCAAGACAGCTCTGCCCGCGTCATTGACACAATTTCTGAAATTGCGGTGAAGCTTTACAGCATGCCGAAGATGACGACAGCGGCTGTCCACGGGGCGGCCGCAGGTCTGGGATTGAGCCTCGCGCTCAGCTGCGACCATGTGCTGGTCGAAAAAGAGGCGAAGCTGGCGATGAATTTTATCGGCATCGGGCTTGTTCCCGACGGAGGCGGACACTTCTTTTTAGAGCGGAGAATCGGTGAAGCTGCGGCCAAAGAATTGATTTGGAGCGGGAAACAATTGACGGGGGCCGAAGCGCACGAACTTCGGATCGCAGACGCTGTATTCAGCGGGGACTCCGGCCGTTTTGCGCGCATCTATCTTGAAAAGCTTCTGCACGCTCCGCTGGCAGCGATGATTGAGACAAAAAAGATCTATCAGGCGCTGAATGGCGGTAGGCTGCAGAAAACGCTTGAACTCGAGAAAGCGGCCCAAATGAAAATGAGGCTGACAAGCGACCATCAGGAAGGAATCCGCGCATTTTTAGAAAAGCGCCAGCCGCAATTTAACCGTCAGCAAGTATAACAAGAGGGCCCGACAGGAAATTGACCTTGGGAAATGATGTGCAGAAGCAATTGTAAAAAAATTTAAGTTTCTATAAAATGATTCATAAGGACACAGGTCTGTACGAAGTCTTGGGAGGCGGGGAAATTGAAACAGAAGATTCCATCTGAATACGTTGCTAGTAAGCTGAATGATTGGTACAACGCCATTCGGAAAAATCAGATCGCCGCCAGTGAATCATTGAAAGCGGAAATTTTAAATGATTTTCAAGACATGGAAGAAAATCAGGACGTCCTGCTCTACTATTCGCTGCTCGAATTCAGGCATAAGCTGATGCTCAGCTATTTGAAACCACAAAAGACTGAAAATATTGAAAAAAACCTCCGCGACTTAGAAGAGAAAAAGGACCAAATGACAGGTTTACTAAACTATTATTACTGGTTTTTTAAAGGGATGTATGAGTTCAAACAAAAGCGGTTTGTCAAAGCAATCGGCTGCTATAAAACGGCTGAACAAAAAGTCAGCGCCTTGGAAGACGAGGTTGAAAAAGCGGAATTTTATTATAAGCTGGCGGAAATCTACTATTATATCAGCCAGAGATATTTATCGATCAACTATGCGACGCTCGCTTCCGACATTTTTAACCGGTATGAGACGCTAAAAGAAAAAAAGATTTTCTGCGATTTTATCATTGCCGGCAATTGGGTTGAATCGATGACATACGGACCAGCGCTGAAAAGCCTGGCCAACGCGCTTGAAGACGCCGCGAAAATCAAAAACAGCCATTTGACGGCAGCCGCTCATTTTAATTTGGGAAATTGCTATTTCCATCAAGAATTGTACCGGGAAGCCTCAGATCATATGGAGAGCGCCCTTTCCATTTTTGAACAGGAAAGTTCATCATATATTCCAAAAGTGCTGTACAACTTAATGTACGTCCGTCTAAAACAGGGAAATCATGTCGGAGCGGCCGACTGTTATGAAAAAGGCATCCGAAGTGCGGCATCGCTCGGAGATGAAGAACACGCGGCCAAGCTTAACATTCTATCCGGGCTGTATTTGGACGGCGGGGATCGGAAAGCCGTGGAAATCGGATTTGATTATTTGGAGTCAAACCATTTATATGCCGCTGTTGAAGAGCTGGCTTTAGACGCAGCCCAGTACTATAATCAAATGGAGCGGCTTGAAGATGCCATTTTTTACTATGAGAAGTGCGCTCAGGCAAGACGAAAAATCAAAAGGGGAGATGCGTTGTATGAAAGCTAAACTGTTGTTCGTCGCGGTGTCGCTGGCTGTTGTGTTAACGTCTTCAGGCTTTTTGGCAGATGTGGGAAAAGCTCCTTCCTTGTACGCGGACAAAATGATCACGACTGACAAGGAGGCCCGAGTTTAAGAACATGATTTCATCTGAGAATGAGCGGGCTGACGCAGCGAAAGAATGGACGATGTATATTACAGTTTCTTGCCTTTTCATCCTGATCGTCTCTGTGATTTGTTTTTTCGCTCCGGCCTACAGCTTGCAGGATCTGCTGTTTCGACTGTTTGATGCCGTCATCATCTGTGTGCTGGCGGTCAATGGCCTTTATTTTCTGCGAAAAAATAAAGGCGTCGCTTGCTTATCGTTTTTACTCTGTTTCATCAACATGGGACTGCTCATTGTTATGATGATCCACTAGTGTTTGGCGGATTAAAGGGCAGGCGGCAGCGGGAGACCTTCCCCAAAAGAGCCGCCTTGCCCCGTATTTTAGTCAGCTCCGGAAAACAATGATTTTACCGGACGAATGTACTACCCGGTGTGTATGCTCCAAAAATTGCTTTTCCTTCAGCATTCCTCTTCCTTTCTCTTTCGCTTCTTCATCATCGGCCGCTTCAAATCGCTCATTCAAAAGCGTTTCTCCACCAGTATCGAAAACGGTTACATAATAACTTTCCATTTCTCTTCCCCTTTCTCAAAATATGATCTATTTGTTTAAAATTATATAAAAATCAAAAAAATCCTTTTTAAAATGGTATGACTAACGTATGATTGTAAATTGGAAGGAGGAGTTATTATGCTCAAAATCGATCACGTCACGAAAAAGTTCGGTTCATTTACAGCTGTAAACGATCTGACGCTGGAGATTCCAGACAAGCAAATGTTCGGTCTGCTCGGCGCCAACGGAGCAGGGAAAACGACGACATTCCGAATGATATTAGGCCTTTTGAATGCGACAGAGGGTACTGTCACATGGAAAGGACAGCCGATTAACTACGGTATCACAAACAGCATCGGCTACTTGCCCGAAGAGCGCGGACTGTATCCGAAGCTGAAGGTGAAAGATCAGCTCGTATACCTTGGCCGCCTGAAAGGCATGACAAAGCAAAATGCGCTCAAGGAAATGGAGAAGTGGCTCGAACGGTTCCATATTACGGAATACGCCGACAAAAAGGTTGAGGAGCTCTCCAAAGGGAACCAGCAAAAAATTCAATTCATCACGGCCGTGCTGCACAAGCCGGAGCTTTTGATTCTCGACGAGCCGTTCAGCGGTCTCGATCCGGTGAATGTCGAGCTATTAAAAGACGCGGTCATTTCTTTGAAAGACGACGGCACTTCGATTGTATTTTCAAGCCACAGAATGGAGCATGTCGAAGAGCTGTGCGAACACGTCTGCATTTTGCAGCGCGGGACGCCTGTCGTTCAAGGGAAATTAAAAGAAATCAAACGTTCTTTTGGCAGAAAGAATGTCACGATTCACGCAGACGGCGACTTGAGCTTCTTGAAAGAGGCGGACGGTATCGTCAAATGGCGGGATCATTCCGAAGGAGTCCGCCTGCAGGTCGAAAATGAAGAAGTCTCTCAAGAGCTGTTTACAATGCTTCAAGGACGCGGGTTTATCAGAAAATTTGAACTTGAAGAGCCTTCTTTACATGATATTTTCGTCGAAAAGGTAGGTGCCCGTTATGAATAAGTTTTGGATTGTTCTTTTTCATACATATCTCAGCAAGCTGAAAACAAAGTCGTTCATCATTTCAACGGTGATCACGCTTGCGCTTGTCGTGCTCGTCACAAATCTGGGATCGATTATTTCCATGTTTGATGACGGCGGAGAGGGTGATAAAATCGCCGTCATTGACCGTTCAAATCAGCTGTACGACACGTTTGCCCAGCAAGTGAAAGCACTCGACACTGATGAAGCGCTGGAAGTCGAAAAAGCGGATAAACCGGAAAAAGAGCTTGAAAAAGACGTCAGAGACGAAAAGCTTGAAGGCATTTTAATCCTGGACAGAGATAAAAAAGGCGTGCTGAAGGGAACGTATAAAGCGCTCGAAATCGCTGATTCCACAGCTGTCTCCACGATTGAACAGGCGCTCTCACAAGCAAAGGTTGCCGTTGGAACGGCTGAATTGAACGTACCACAGGAAAAGCTGAGTGAACTGTTTACACCGGTAAAAGTCAACAGTGTCGCCTTGAAAGAAGGAGCGAAAACCGAGGAAGAGCTTCAAAAGGCGACAGGACTTGTATATGTTGTGCTGTTTGTCATCTATTTTTCGGTTTTGACGTACGCGTCAATGATCGCGACAGAAGTTGCGACGGAAAAGTCTTCCCGCGTGATGGAAATTTTAATTTCCAGCGTGCCGCCTGTCCAGCAAATGTTCGCCAAACTGTTCGGCGTCGCTCTGTTGGGATTGACACAGATTGCCGCACTGTTTCTTGTCGGCTATCTTTCGCTCCAGTCCAGCCAGGAAAAGGGAGGGGATGCAGCCGATATGATTAAAGGATTTCTTGACATTTCCGGCGTACCTACTGCAACGCTTGTGTACGCGGCCATTTTCTTGATGCTCGGCTACTTCCTCTACGCAACTCTTGCGGCATTTCTCGGAAGCGTCGTCAGCCGGATTGAAGATGTTCAGCAGATGATTTCGCCGATGATTCTGCTGGTCGTCGCAGGATTCGTAATTGCCATGGTCGGGCTAAGCACACCGGATTCAACGTTCATTACCGTTACTTCATTCATTCCGTTCTTTGCGCCGATGATCATGTTCCTCAGAGTCGGCGTGCTTGATATTCCGTTTTGGGAAGCGGCACTCGGCATCGGCATTACCGCACTCACCATTGTGATTCTCGCCGTCATCGGGGCGAGGGTGTATAAAGGCGGCGTGCTCATGTACACGAGCGGCGGCGGATTGAAAAATATCAAACAGGCGCTTCGTCTGTCGAAAGATCGATAATGAAAGAGAAAAGCAGCTTGAAAGAAAAGCTGCTTTTTTCGTGCAAAGAGTAGAACGTGCATTCGCTTTCAACCCGTGATAAAATGGGAGCAGAATATTTTATGAAAAGGAGCAGAAGATTGACAAACATCACTTTCATTCATGCGGCCGATCTGCACCTGGACAGTCCGTTTCACGGCATCAGCCGGCTACCTGAAGAGGTTTACCGGCGGATCAAAAACAGCACATTTAAAAGCGCTGAAAATGTGTTTAAGCTTGCGATTGATGAAGAGGCCGACTTCATTTTGCTTGCCGGCGATCTTTTCGACGAAGCAAACCGCAGTTTAAAAGCACAGATGTTTTTGAGAAAGCAATTTTTAAAGTTGAAAGAGAACAACATCCAAGTCTATGTGATTTTTGGCAATCACGATCATCTGGGCGGCGATTGGACGCCGATTGATTGGCCGGACAACGTCCACATTTTCTCGTCGGAAGACATTGAAGAAAAATCGTTTTACAAAGACGGCCGGCTCGCCGCAAGCATCTACGGCTACAGCTATCCCGAGCGCTCTGTTTTTGCCAATAAGGCTGCTGAAATCAAAAAAACGACCGACGCGCCCTTGCATATCGGCATGATTCATGGGACGCTTTCCGGGGAGAGCGGCCATGATCCGTACTGTCCTTTTTCCCTTCAAGATTTAAAAAACGGCCGGATGGATTACTGGGCGCTTGGCCATATACATAAAAGACAGGTCATTTCAGCCTCCGAACCGGCGGTGATTTATCCGGGAAACACGCAATCGCGGCACATGAAGGAAACGGGAGAGAAAGGCTGCTATCTCGTCAATGTTTGCGGCGGAGAACTGTCCTTCGAATTTAAAGCCTTATCGGATGTTCTGTGGGAAACGGCCAGCATCGATATCTCAGAGACAAAGCAGATGACAGAGCTGATCAGCCTGATGCAGGATGCCCTTCAATCTTTCAGAAACAGAGGCAAGCCGGCATGCGTCAAGGTGGTATTGACAGGAGAAACACCCTCTTATTTGGCGGAAGGACAGGCCGGCATCGTGGACGAGATCCTTGACATCTTCCATGAAGAAGAGCGGGAGGAAGACGCGTTCATCTGGCTTACCGCGATCGAAGATCAAACAGATGCCGCCTTGTCTGGAATTGAACGGGACGCTTTTTTTCAGGAGCTATTGCAAGAAATGCAGGAATTTCAGGATTTCAGCCTGATTTTTGACGATTTGGAGCGGCATCCGGTCTTTAGAAGGCACGGAGAGCGGTTTCATGAAGAAGACTTCCGGGACATTCGCGCGCAGGCGGAAAAACTGCTGCTTCATGAACTGAAGACATTGAAAAGATAAGGGAGGGTGCAGGGTGAATATACATGCGATACATATATACGGATACGGTAAATTTGCCAATCAGACATTTCGCCTGTCTCCTTCAAATCTGCATTTGGTCTACGGGCTCAATGAAGCCGGGAAAACGACGCTCATGTCGTTTATTGAAAGCGTGCTGTTCGGTTTTCCGAAGACGAAACGGTATGAGCCGAAAACGGGCGTTATTTACGGGGGGATGCTTGAGGTCGGGCACCCTGATTTGGGGCAGATCCGGATCGAACGAACGGCCGGAAAGCCTGAGCGGGTCACCGTTTATCTGGAAGACGGCAGCACGAAGCCGGAAGGTTTTTTAAATGAGCTGCTGTCAGGCGTCGACAGACAGCTGTATAAAGCGATCTATTCATTTGACGTGTTCGGCCTTCAGGAAATTCATAAATTCAACCGCGACAAAATCGGCCGTTTTCTGCTGTTTTCGAGTCTGTTCGGCTCTGAAGCGATTTCAAAGATGGATGCCGGCCTCGTGAAAAAGCAGGAAGAGCTGTTTAAACCGAACGGCCGGAAACCTGAACTGAATCAGGAGCTCGACCGGTTAAAAAAGCTTTCCGAAGATTTGAAAAAAGCGAAAGCGCGGGAAGGCGACTACCACCGCCTGTTAAACGAAAAAAAAGGCGCTGAGGCCTCAATAAAGGACAGCGGACAACTGCTAAAAGATCTTGAGCATCTCGTCTCACAAATCGAGCAGGCGATTGAGATTCTGCCGGCAGCCGCGGAAAAACGCCAGCTGGAAGAGCAGCTCGCATCTTTCGGCGGCTCAGGGGAAAGCCGTTTCCCCGAAGGCGGACTTTTTGAGCTTGAAAAGCTCGAATCCCACCTGCATCCAAAAGCGGCTCAGCTGAAGGCGCTGGAAGAGAAAAAGCGCCGTTTGGAACAGCGGGCCGCCGCTTTTGCACCGGCTGAAGACTTTCTCGAGCACGAAGCGGAAGAGCTTTTAAAAGCATATCCGTTTTACCAGTCGTATTCCGAAAAAATCGCGTCTTTGACTGATCAGCTTCACCAGATTAACGGACGGGTTCAAGCGGGGCTTGGGCGCCTGAAAATCGAGGAATGCGATATCCTCAATGCGGACACCGCGTATGAATATGAGTGGAAGCTGCAGGAAACCGCTCAGGCATACATCGAGCTGCGTGAACTGAAACGGTCGCTTGACGAACGCTTTGAGCAGGCGAGAGCTGATCTGGAGGAAGCTGAACAGGCCCACGCCGCTCTCAGCAATGAAGTGATGCCGGAAGATGTCCGCAAGCAAAAGGAGGAAACCCTCAGCCGGCTTGCGTCCGCCGGCGGCCATGCCGGAAGGCGGGAAGAGCTGCTCCTTCAGCTGTCCTATCTGAAGCAAGAACAAAAGGTTCGGATGAAAAGAAGAAAGACCGCTTTTGCAGTAGCGCTTTGTGCTGCTTTTGCGGCAGCTTGTGCGGCGCTCTTTTTCAAGGAGTGGTTCCCGGGCGCTTTACTCGTGCCGATCTTGCTCATATTTGCCGCTGTTGTTCTAAAAAAGCCCGAGCCTTCCGTGGCAGCGGCTTTTATTCAAAAACAGCTGGACGACATTGATCGCAGCGGTACAAAAAGCGGAGTGAGTGACAACGCTTTGAGGGAAGAGCTGTGGAAGGACGACCAAACCCGGCAGCTCCTTATCGCAAAACAAGCAGAGCTCAGACAGAGAGAAGCGGAATATGAAAGAGCGATTAAGAAGTTCGAAGCGTGGGAAAAGGATATCCGTCCGTATCAGGAGAAGACCGAACGCTATTTGAGAGAGCTGAACCTGTCAATCGACCCGTCATTTTTAGCCGATGCGTACGCTTTGATCAAGGAACTCCGAGAGGAAATGTTGAAAAAGCGGGATATCGAGCAAGAGCTGAGCCGCCTTCAGGCTAAAAAAGCATCCTTTGAATCGGAATTGAGAAAGCTTGTCTCATCTCTCGGCCGCGCTGGCGAAAGCGTCCAAGAGCAGGTGTTTCAGCTGAAAAGCGCGCTTGATTCCCAAAAAGAAAAACTTCGGCAAAAACAGGAAGCGGACGTGTCTTTAAAGCATACCGCCGAACAAATCAAAGAGCTGACAAAAGAGACGGAATACTTCCAATCCCAAATTGGCGAACTCTTTCAAAAAGCAGGGGCGGACGGCCGTGAGATGTTCATCGGTCTGGCGAAGCGCGACCAAGCCAAAAAAGAATTAACGGCAAGGCTCGGGCAGCTCAAAAGAGAGCTCGGCAGGCAGGACGAGAAGGCCGTCATGCTTGCATCAGAACACTCTCTTGCAGAACTGAAAGGAAAGCTGGCCGAGGCGCAGGAAAAAAGAGCCCGTATAGAAAATAAGCTTGCAGAAGAAAGACAAAAGGCGGCGAATGTCCATGCGGAACTGGTCAGACTTGAGGAATCGGGAGCGGTATCCGAGCTCGCCTATCAGACCGGAATGCAAAAAGAGCGGGTCGCCGAACTGGCCAAAAAGTGGGCAGCCGTCAAGCTGATCCGGCAGGCGGTCAAAAACAAGATCGATGAACATAAGAAGGTTCGGCTTCCGAAGCTGTTACAGACGGCTGAAACATTACTGAACCCATTGACTGCCGGGCAATACGAAAAAATTTATTTTTCTGAAACAGATGAATCCATGATGGTCATGCGGAAAGACGGGGCTATTTTTTACGCCCACGAACTGTCCCAGGCAACTTGTGAACAGCTCTATTTAGCGATCCGATTCGCTCTGGCCCTCTCCCATCAAAAGGAAGTCAAATTGCCGTTCCAGCTGGATGACAGCTTTGTCCACTTTGACGAGGAGAGGTTTAAACAAGTGCTGAACATCTTAAAAAAGCTTTCAGGCGAAGAACAGCAAATCTTGTATTTTACGTGTCATGAACATGTAAGAGAAGCTTTTCACGACGAAGATGTGATCCTGCTGCCTCCCGTCATGAAAAACGTGGAAGTAAAGGGTATAACTAACAAATAAAAGTGTGTGCTATAATGATTTTATGTAGGAAAACGGAGGGAGCTTTATCATGGCAAAAGGTATCATGCTGCACGAAGTTGGCGAGCAGGTTGATTTGTATTTGCTCATTAAATCGTCAACGAAAGGAATCGCGAGCAATGGGAAACCGTTTTTAACGCTGATGCTCCAGGATCAGTCCGGAGATATAGAAGCGAAGCTTTGGGACGCCAAACAGCAGGACGAAGTGACCTACGGCCCGCAGACGATCGTGAAAGTGGTCGGCGACATTCATCATTACCGCGGGCGGAATCAGCTGAAGCTGAGAAACATCAGACCTGCGGGCGACAATGACAATGTCAAAATCGATGACTTTCTTGAGACTGCACCGATTCCCAAAAACGAAATGATGGATGCGGTCACTCAATATATTTTTGAAATGAAAAACCCTAGTATTCAGCGAATCACGAGGCACCTCGTCAAAAAATACGGCAAGGAATTCATTGATTATCCAGCTGCGACGAAAAATCACCACGAGTTCGTATCAGGTCTCGCATACCATGTTGTCTCCATGCTGAACCTGGCCAAATCGGTCGCAGACCTGTATCCGTCGCTCGATCGCGACCTATTGTACGCAGGTGTTATTTTGCATGACCTTGGAAAAGTAAAAGAACTATCCGGACCGGTGTCCACGACCTATACTGTCGAAGGGAATCTGCTGGGGCACATTTCGATTATGGTGACAGAAATTGCAAAAGCAGCCGAAGAGCTTCAAATTGATTCAGAAGAAGTGCTGATTCTCCAGCATTTGATTTTAAGCCATCACGGCAAACCCGAATGGGGCAGTCCAAAGCCGCCGATGGTCAAGGAAGCGGAAATTCTTCACTATATCGACAACCTTGACGCGAAGATCAATATGATGGACAGAGCGCTCGAACGGGTCAAGCCGGGAGAGTATACCGAACGCGTCTTTGCATTGGATAATCGTTCCTTTTACAAGCCTGTTTTTCACAAATAAGCGTCATAACTTGTCTCCCTTTTGCATAATGTCTGATATACAGTTTATTCAAAAAAGGGGGAAAAGCCGTGCTGCTGTTTCCGTGGTGGGTGTACCTTTGCATTGTCGGCATTATTTTCAGCGCCTATAAGCTGATGACGACGGCAAAGGAAGAGGAAAAGATCGATCAGGCTTTTATCGAAAAAGAAGGCCGCATTTATATCGAACGGATGGAAAAAGAAAAAGCACAGCGCATGAAGCGTTCATTGGATGAAGATCAAGAACAGCATGAAAAATCGGCTGACAGTCATTCCATCGCATAAAAAAAGCTGTCCGGCCCCGCGAGGGGAGGACAGCTTTTTTGGCGTCAGCTGCTGCTGCTTGTCTGAGCTTGGCGCTGGTCGACTTGTTTTTTCAACTCTTTGTCTTTTACTTTTAGATCAGCATCTTTGACAAGTTTGTCGATAACAGATTGCAGTTCAGTTTGATCGTTTTGCTTTTGTTCTTGGACCTCTTTTTTGAGATCTTTTTTCATGTCTTCATATTTGCCGCGCTCTTCGTCTTTCTTAATGATGTGATAGCCGAATTGCGATTTCACAGGGCCGCTGATTTCGCCGGTTTTCAAAGCAAACGCAGCTTTGACGAAATCCTTGTCCATGTTATCTTCCTTGCCGACCCATCCGAGGTCGCCGCCTTTTTCGGCTGTTCCGTCAGTTGAATACTCTTTTGCAAGGTCTTCGAATTTTTCGCCTTTTTTCAGCTTTTTCTCAACTTCTTCAGCCGTTTTCTTTTCCTTCACAAGAATGTGGCTCAAGTGGATTTTGCCTTTTAGGCCGTCATAATATTCTTTTACGTCATCATCGGTTACTTTTATGTTATCCTTTGCGGCTTTTTTCATGAGAAGTTCGTATTTGATCTGTTCTTTGACGAAGTCTTCGCCTTTCTGCTCAATGAGCTGGTTGAGCTGGTCACCCATCGACTTTTTGTACTCGTTCAGCTTTTTGTCGATTTCTTTGTCGGAGACATTGTATTTATCATCGAGTACTTTTTGCTGAACGAGCATGTTCAGTGCGTCCGCTCCGGCATTGTCTTTTAATGTTTGATAAAGGTCTTCTTTTGTAATATTTCCAGCTTTTGTTTCTGCAACAACCTCAGAGTCTCCTCCGCTGCATGCGCTGAGAGCCAGCACACTTGTCGCTGTAATCGCCGCAATTGCAATCTTCTTCATAAATGCAAACACTCCTAATCATAACAGTTTAAACTTTCCTTTGAATTGTATCATATCATATTCTGACATGCTGTAAAAAGATTTTCAACAGAGGGGCATCCGTCTAGTCAAATTTTCTTTCCGCTCATACAAATATATTGATCAAGAAAAGGAGGTCAATAACATGAGCGGAGGATACTCAAGCGGTTTTGCTTTATTGGTCGTGTTGTTCATTTTATTAATCATCGTTGGTGCAGCTTATCTGTACTAAAACCTTAGAAAATGAGAAAAGAACCGTCATTTTTTCAGGCGGTTCTTTTCTTTTGGACGATAGCCTAATCGTTTCATGACATTCGTGCATACACTAATGTAACGACTGGGGCAGAGGAGGTGTCAATATGGGCGACGGTTATACAGGAGGTTTCGCTGGCGGCTTTGCGCTGCTTGTGGTACTGTTCATCTTATTAATTATTATTGGTGCTTCTTGGATATGCTAATCAACAAAAGGATAGCTGCCGGATCAATACGATCGGCAGCTATCCTTTTTTTCTTTACACCGTAAAGGAAATCTCAATGAATGATGAGATCAATAAAATTAAGATCAGCACATTAATCATTCTAAACACCTTATCCTGCCGTTCTTCAGGAATCTCTCTGACAAGGCATAAAGAGTTTGTAAGCTTGTTTATGTTGAAGACAGTAAAAACCGCAAACAAGATGAAATAAAAAAGGATGATAGGAGATCCCCCTCTCTGTTTCTGCTCCATACTACATTACCAAATATTTATTAAAAAAGATAGAAAATAGACTGAAAAAAAGGATTTTCCAAGTGCCGAGCGGCTGGATTATTTTTGTATTAAAATATCAAAATCGTCGGCTTCCTGATCGACATAGCAGTTTTTAGGCGCTTTGATCAGTTTCCAGGCAAACAGAAAATCAGGCAGACAATAGCCGAAATGAATGCTTGAAATGATGCAGAAATAATGAGCAAAGCTCGGCATCACAGCCCCCGCGTAAAATAAAGCAGGCGTGATGACGAAAAAAGGGCAGAGAAGAGAGACAAGCATCGTGTTTTTTGGAACTTCTCTCCATGTTCTCATTTTCAACCAATAAATCTTTTTTTCTAATTTTTTCTTGCTGATCAACGGCAAGATATGAAGAATTTTATGGGCAATTATAGCCGCAACCAATAGTCCTGCAAACAAAAGGGCGTGATCGCCTCTCTGAACAGTTTGCGGATGAATCAGTTGCATCGCTAAATATTCGGGAATAAAAAATAAAATCATTAAACTGACGGCAGTAAGCACGATGCGCATGCCTCCATAATCTTTAACGAGATTGATGGTTTTCCAGCAACTCATAAATGACATCCTTCCGTTTCAACAAACTGTTATATGAAATCCTCAGAATAATTTACTCCTCTGGATGAGAAAAATCAATCCCTTTTTCGAAAAAAATTTCGTCATTTTCCAAAGAATTTAGAAGGGTGTAAAAGGAACAGAAATCTCCCGTGTTGAACTTTCATCAGAAGGGAATATCGGCTAAAATAAGAGAAAGGGAGAGAAGGGACAAATATGAACTCTATGGAGCAACGCCTTGAGCGGCTGGAATATTACATCAAACTGTTATTGAATAATGCGGATATGGAAGAGTATCCGTATTATAAAATGTTGATCGAAAAGGGCTTATCAGAGGAAGAAGCAAAGGAAACGGAAAAGCTGTGCGAAGAGCTCTCAAAGGAGCTTGAAGCACAAAAAGCGCAAGGATATGTGATGTTCGATCATCTCCTCACGCTTTTTGCGGGACAGTTAAATGAAAAACTTGAAGTGCACGAAACGATTTTCGCCCTTCACAGACAGGGTCTGTACAAACCGCTGATGAGCGAATTCATCAGCATTATCAGGCAATACGATCTGGCTTAGCTTTTAAGAGGCTCAAGCGGTTTGTCCATCTCTATCGATTCCCCGGCTTCTTTTGCTTCTTGTTTTTTCTTCATTTTGCCCTCTTCGCTCGTAAATTCACTTTCGATGTTTGAAAACGATTTTTCGAAAATTTCCATGAAGTCATCGCCGTAAATATGGCGGATGATCGACATCATCTCGACGATTTCTGGAAACTTCCCGTACAGCTGATGAAGGGGCTGAGCGCCTTTTAAGACGGCATTCCGGGTCGGATCGTAAGACTCGAGGATTTTAAGGAAAACGTCTTCACCTTTCGGAGTCAGCTGAATGTAAGTGTTTCGTTTGTCATTCAACTTTTTGGAAAACTCCAGGTAACCTCTTTCCTCAAGTTTTTTTGAAAAATTAAACGCTGTGGATACGTGCATGACGCCGAACTTGGCGATTTCCGAAATGGATGCACCGTTCAGCTGGTAGGCGATCCACAAAATATGATGCTCGTTAATGTTCAGATCATAAGGTTTAATCCACTGCTGCCAATCCTTTTCTATTGACTTCCAAAGCGCCTTGCTAAGCTGTGCCATTCTTTGACTGAATAAAAGGGCTTCTTTCACCGTATAGGGCTCTTCCGCTCGATTCATTCACTTCACCTGCTTCTCTTTATCTTATAATTTCTATTATGCCAATAAAATAAAGATTAATAAAGATGTAAATTTACGAAATTTTTAAAAAATCCAGCTTTACGGTGTGAAATCAGGATTTTACCCAAAAAAAGAGCGTGAAAATTTTCCATTCACACCCCTTTTTTAAGGTTCATTTTTTTCGCTGAGTATATTAGTTTTGTAAGGTTTTCTCCAGCTGTTTTATCTTTTCTTCAATCTCAGCGATTTCCTTTTTTAAGTCCTGCTGGTGAGGTTTGATTTCATCGCGCCATTCCTGGATGGACGTTTGCAGTTCGCTGCCGACGTCTTTGATGATTTCCGCGCCTTCTATGGCGGTTTTGACGAATTGCTCTTTTAATGCGATTCCGTCGTTTTTCAGCCTTTTGACGGTGTCTTCCCATTTACCGCAGTTGGCTTTTAGCTGTCCTCTCAAGTTTTTTCCTGAAGTCGGCGCGGTCAGCAATGCTGCAACACCGCCAATAACACCGCCTACAATCAGTCCAGCTGCTAAAGATCGGCCTTTTGACATGTACATCACCCCGGTTATATTTTTAAAGATCAGGCTTGGCAGGCGCCCGTCTTCTCATGATTAGATACTGGCGTTCGAGCCGGGCAATCCGTTTCTCTTCTTAGAAACTTCTGCATAGCTTGCTTTATTTTAGCATACTTTTAAAAAAAGGAGGGAGAGGGTTGTCTGTCATTATCATTGTTTTGACAATTTTAAGCGCTGTGTTTACCGCCGGCTCCTTTTATTATTTAAGGCTTCTCAGATATTCTGCATCTTACCCGCCGAAACGCATTCTTAAACAAAAAGCGCTTTTTTGCACGGGAAGCGCAGGATTGGCGCTCCTGCTCCTTTTTTTTATTCAGCTTCTTATATAAAATATCGGGCGGATTCCCCTTTTTTTGACCATCAAAATGAAAAAAACCTCTTCAAAAAAAGGATAACCCTTTTCAAGAAGAGGTTCTGATTTTATTTGACTTGTTCAATCAGCCTTGAGCGCTTCATGATCGACTGCACGATCGGGAAGATGACCGCCATGGCGATCGTGTTGATCAAGGCAGCAGGTAAAACGACAACAGAAAACAGGGTAATGAACCCCTGGTTTCCAGGCAGGCCGACGATGAACAGCGCAGCCGTAAGGAAAATGGTTCCGGAAAGAACCGTTCCTGCAGCAGTTAATCCGGCGGCGGCAAGCGTTTTGCTGTTCAGCTTTTTCACAAGCAGAAATACGCCGAAGAACATCAAGGCTGTTAGCGGTTTGTCGATGATGTTGGGCAGCTGTCCTCCCGGAAAAGCCGTCGTCAACGCGGAAATGACGCCTGTCACGATTCCGATGACAAGAACATTTTGCAATCTAGGGAACAAAAGGATTCCCATAAACATCATGATCAGCATCATATCCGGCTTCATTCCGTAGAAAAAAGGCGGAATCACAGCGTGAAGCGCCGCTCCAATGGCGACAAACAGGGCCATAGCCACTAATTCTTTTGTTTTCATGTCTATTCTCTCCTCATCTAGGCTCTTTTTACGCTTTCCAATAATATGCTCGTCATTTATTGCGAAAGCTTTCTAGTAGTATATCAAACTTTCGAAGGAATGGGGAAGCCTTTTTCGCCATCTTCCATCATCAGGATAAACCATCAGTTTTCTTCGCGGAATTTCTTCATAAAGGCTGCCAGCTTTTCGCAGTCTTCAACAGATACGGCATTGTAAATCGAAGCGCGGCAGCCTCCGACCGAACGGTGTCCGCCAAGCCCTGACATTTTTTCTTCCTTTGCCTTTGCGATGAATGATGCTGTCAGCTCATCATTTTTGAGCGTAAAGGTGACGTTCATGTTTGAGCGGCTGTCTTCTCTCGCATGGCCGCGGTAGAATCCGCCGCTTTCGTCGATCGCGTTGTATAAAATACCGGCCTTTTCTCGATTGCGTTTCTCAATGGCATCGAGGCCGCCTTTTTCCTTGAGCCACTCCAGCACGAGAGACAGCATATAAATCGCAAAAGTCGGAGGGGTATTGTAGAGAGAATCCGCTTTGGCATGTGTTGAGTACTTCAGGATTTTGGCAACTTGCTCGTTTTCTTTGCCGAGCCAGTCTTTTTTCATGATGACAACGGTCACCCCTGACGGTCCGAGGTTTTTCTGAGCGCCAGCATAGATGATGTCAAATTGGGAAACATCGATTTTTCTGCTTAAAATATCGCTGGACATATCAGCGACAACCGGAATCGGAGCGTCAGGGAACTTTTGCCACTGCGTTCCGAAGATCGTGTTGTTGGAAGTCAGGTGGAGGTAAGCACCGTCTGCCGGAATCTCCGGTACTTCGGGAATATAGCTGTACGTATCTTCTTTACTGGACGCGATGATCGATGTGTTTCCGAAGAGCTTCGCTTCGGCGAGCGCTTTTTCAGACCAGGCGCCTGTCATTATGTAGTGCGCCGTTTTGTCTTTGGAGAGGAAGTTCATCGGAATCATTGAGAACTGAAGGCTTGCTCCGCCTTGCAGAAACATGACTTCATAATCATCAGGTATGTCCATCAGTTCCTTTAACAGAGTTTTCGCTTTTTGATGAACGGCGTCATACTCTTTGCTGCGGTGGGACAGCTCCATCACGGACATCCCCGCACCGTTGAAATCAAGAAATTCGTCTTTCGCCTTTTGCAGTACTTCTAAAGGCAGTGCTGCCGGTCCTGCGTTAAAGTTCGTTGTACGTATCATCACAATCGCTCCCTGTTCATGTATAAAAATATAAAACCATCCTAACATAAAAGGTTCCGGTTATACATAAAAAATTTGAATTGTGTGAAATATAGAACAAAGTCTATTTAGTCGTGCCGGGCGATCTGATAAATGTGGAGTTTTTTTGAACGAAAAAAAGACGCCGGCAGCTGCCGGCGCCCTTGGACAATGTCTCGATTACAGGTGCTTGTTGATGGAAGCTGCAATGTTCTGCAAGTCTTCCGGTGAATAGTCGTCCGCATGTGTTTTCCAGACGGCTCCGAATCCGTCTCCTTTGCCGTAGCGGGGGATGATGTGCATGTGATAGTGGAAGACGGACTGCCCCGCTTTTTCGCCATTGTTATTCAGAAGGTTTAAGCCGATCGGCTCGTATTCGTCTTTGATAGCTTGGGCGATTTTCGGAACCGCTTCAAAAAATTCCCTTGAAACATCAGGTGTCATTTCGTAAATATTGGTTTTATGAACTTTTGGAATCACAAGCGTATGCCCTTTTGTGACTTGGCTGATGTCGAGAAAAGCCAGTACATGTTCATTTTCAAATACCTTTGCACAAGGGATTTCTCCGTTTATGATTTTGCAGAAAATACAGTCGCTCATACTTTTCCTCCTTTTTCCATCAGGGAAAGGTTATGTATAAGCAACATATTACCACAATTTGCGCGAAAACACGAAAAACAGGATGAACGGCTCCAACGTTCACCCTGCCTGAAGAAGGTACGCTTTAACGAAGAAACGTTAACTGCCTTTTGCAAGCACCCCATTTTCGTCAAAATGAAAGCTTGTAACGCCTATACATTTCCTGCGACAAACACCTCATTTGATCGTCACACCTTTTTTATATGACGGAGATGTCAAATAAAGCAGGTGCTTTCTCAATTCAGTGGATGAAAGAAATTTCTAAGCTTGACATGTTTCATACTCAGGAACTCTTGCCGATTTTGTCTTTGACAAACACCTCATTCGCCAGAGTTGATAAGCTTTCCCTTCTTCAAGAATTAGAATGTCCTGATGCGCATTCGATTATTCGTTTTATTTTAAGGCCGAAAAGCGGGAGGGAAAACGTTTCAAATACATTCTTGTTTTTGGTACTATTAAGAAAAATGCAGGAAAGGAACGAACGTATGTCACTACTGACTGTTAATGAGTTAACTGGAGGGTATACAAGAAACCCGGTGCTGCGCGATGTTTCATTTGCGATTGAACGGGAGCAGATCGTCGGGCTGATCGGTTTGAACGGAGCGGGGAAAAGCACGACGATCCGGCATATCATCGGCTTAATGGAACCGCACAAAGGATCGGTTGAATTGAACGGCAAAACGTTCATGGACGATCCGGAAAGCTATCGTTCCCAATTTACGTTTATTCCGGAAACGCCGATTTTATATGAAGAGCTGACATTGAAGGAGCATTTGGAGCTGACGGCGATGGCGTATGGCCTTTCGAAGGAAACGTTCGAGAAAAGGCTTCCGCCGCTTTTGAAAGAATTCAGAATGGAGAAGCGCCTGAAATGGTTCCCTGCCCATTTTTCAAAAGGTATGAAGCAGAAGGTTATGATCATGTGCGCTTTCCTTGTCGAACCCGACCTGTACATTATAGACGAACCGTTTCTCGGTCTTGATCCGCTGGCGATCAATGCCCTTCTCGAGCGGATGAACGAAGCGAAGAAAAACGGCGCGGCCGTTTTGATGTCGACGCATATTTTGGCAACGGCAGAGCGGTATTGCGACTCCTTCATTATTCTTCATAACGGCGAAGTGCGGGCGAAAGGAACGCTTGATGAGCTCAGAGAGCAGTTTTCGATGGAAGAAGCGAGCCTCGACGACCTGTATCTTGAACTGACGAAGGAAGAGAGCTATGAATAGCATTCTGGGGATTTGGAAGACAAGAATTGAGGAGTATGTCAAAGAAACAAGATCATATTTGAAATACATGCTGAATGACCACCTTGTCATCGTCATGATTTTTTTCCTTGCAGGAGCTGCGAGCTGGTACAGCAAATGGCTGAAAGAGATGCCCGAAGGTTTTCCCGCCTATTGGGTGATGGCCGTCATCTTTTCGTTCATTTTGACAGGCTCATACGTCCGCACGCTAATTAAAGAAGCGGATCTCGTCTTTTTGCTGCCGCTCGAAGCAAAGATGGAGCCGTATTTTCAGCAGGCTTTCCGATTCAGTTTGTTGACGCAGCTTTTTCCGCTGGCCGCCGCGGCCCTCGCTTTGGCACCGCTCTATTTTGAAGCGAGCGGCCAGGCATTTTCCGCGTACTTCATCTTGCTGATTCAGCTGCTCGTCTTAAAAGGATGGAACACAGCGATGCAATGGCGGATGACGTTTTTCGGCGAAAAAAACATGAGGGTCACCGACTGGATTGTCAGACTGCTTCTCAACACGATCGCGATCTATTTCGCTTTAGCGTCTTCATACGGATTTGCAGCAGCTGTCTACCTGATCATGGCCGCTCTGTATGTGTATTTTAAAATGATCGATAAGAAAAAATCGTTTAAATGGGAGCTGCATATTGAAGACGAAATCAGAAGAAAGCAGCGGTTCTACAGAATTGCGAACCTATTCACAGACGTTCCCCATCTTAGAAAGCAGGCGAAAAGAAGAGCATATCTCGATTGGATGCTCCGGTTTATTCCGTATGAACAGCGCCGGACATTTACATATATGTACGGAAGGGCCTTTATCAGATCAAACGACTATTTCGGTATCGTCGTCAGGCTGACCGCAATTTTTGGTATCATCATCGCTTATTTTTCGACATATGAGTGGGTTTCTGCGGCGCTCATCGTCTTTACCGTATTCATTACAGGAATTCAGCTGACGCCGCTGTTTGATCATTTTTCACACTTGTCCTTGCAGGAGCTTTATCCCGTCAAAGCTGCAGAAAAGCGGAAGAGCTTTTTCGGTCTGCTTCACATTGTTCTGAGCGTCCAGGCGCTTGTTTTATCTGCCGTTGCCGGAGCCATGATGCAGTGGACCGGGATGCTTGCCGGACTGGCCGGCTCCGCATTGCTTATATTTGTAATTTTGAAGCCTTATTTCAACAGCAGATTGAAGAAAAATGCCAAGAGATCATGAATCCTTTTCTTTTTAAGCAAGTATGATGAAAGAAGAGGTGAGAGGCGCATGAATGAAAACCAGCTTTATTTGGAGGAAGCGATCCGCTGGAAAATGAAGTTTCTCAGAAAGCCGTCGATGGCTGAGCGGATGTCGAAAGGCGTGCAGTCGAAAATCAACGCCCGCATTCCCGCCAAAGTTCATAAAGCGATAACAGAAAGCATTAAAAAGATGGTCGAGGCCACTTTGCTCGGCTCGAATTTGACGACTTTTGACAAGAAAACAGGCGCGCTTTCGCTAAGGGAAAAAGATGAGCTGGCTCAGAAGACGATTGCCCAGTATCAAAAGGCGGCTGCCGTTGAAGGGATCGGAACAGGTGCAGGCGGGATTTTTCTCGGACTGGCGGACTTTCCGCTTTTGCTCGGCATCAAAATGAAATGCCTGTTCGAATTGGCGTCGATTTACGGATACGATATCAAGGAAAAAGAAGAGCGGATGTTTCTTCTGTATATTTTTCAGCTCGCCTTCTCAGGGGAAGCTCACCGAAAAGAAATTTTCCGTATGATTGAACATTGGGAAACCGAAAAGCGCGAAATCGATTGGCTGGCATTTCAGCAGGAATACCGGGACTATCTCGATCTTGTAAAGCTGTTTCAGCTTGTGCCGGGCTTCGGCGCGGTCATAGGCGGAACGGCTAACTATAAGCTGCTTGGGCATCTTGGGGAAACAGCGAGACACGTTTTCCATATGAGGTTGATACATGAGACAGCCGGATATTAATGATCCGGCTGTTTTTTGCTTTTTCGGTTGTTACATTGCAGGCGTTTCGCGGAGCGCCTGCTCTTTCTCCTGATAGGAGACAGCGGCATTTGCCAGCACCTTGGCTGCGATCAGCAGCGCTTTTTCATCAAGGTCGAATTTCGGATGGTGATGAGGAAACACCGCGTCCGGATTTTCAGGACGGGCGCCTGTAAAGAAAAATGTCCCTTTGACGCGCTCTAGGTAGTAAGCGAAATCTTCCCCGCCCATTTGCATGCCGCTTTCCTCAACGTTTTCGACGCCTTCTGTCTGTTTAGCAATTTTTGCGAGAAAAGCCGTTTCTTCCGGATGATTGCAGACAGGCGGATAGCCCCTTTCAAAGGAATAGTCACAGTCAGCACCATGCATGCCGCATATACCTTTTGCAATCTGTTCAATTTCGTTTTCAATCAAGGTGCGGATTTCATCATTGAAGGAACGCGCCGTCCCGATTAAAACGGCTTTATCAGCGATTACATTAAAGGAGTTTTCGGCAACAAATGAACCTATCGAAACGACTGCCGGCTGAGTCGGATCGAGTCTGCGGCTGACAATCTGCTGGAGTGAAGCGACGATCTGCGATCCGATCAACACGGCGTCTTTTGTTTTATGAGGCTGTGCGCCATGCCCGCCTTTGCCTTTAATCGTAATCGTAAAACGGTCCGCAGCGGCCATGATCGGTCCTGTTCGATATTGAACGGTTCCCGTCGGCTCAGTAGCCCACAAATGGGTTCCGAAAATCACGTCAACACCGTCAAGACAGCCGTCTTCAATCATCGGCCTGGCTCCACCCGGGGAATATTCCTCGGCGTGCTGATGGATGAGGACGATCTTTCCTTTTAAACGGTCGGCATGTTCGTTCAAAATTTTCGCGAGGACGAGCAGGGTGGCCGTGTGCCCGTCGTGTCCGCAGGCATGCATCACTCCCGGCACCGTCGACCGGTAAGGCACATCTTTTTCATCATGAATGGGCAGCGCGTCAAAATCGGCTCGAAGCGCAATGACGGGGCCGGGCGATCCGCCTTCGATGTGCGCGAGAACTCCGCCCCCGCCGACATTGGTGCGGATAGGAATACCGAGCGCTTCATAGTAAGAAGCGATAAATGCGGCTGTTTTCTTTTCTTGAAAAGAAAGCTCCGGGTGCTGATGAAAATGACGCCTCAATTTGACCATTTCATCGTAGTGTGCATCAAGCTGCTCATTAATTTGTCGGATGAATGCGGATGCGCTCAAAAAAATTCCTCCTTTTAGGAATGACAAGTTTTTATAATTTTATGACAACTGAAGCCGCTGTTCAACCTTGCTGTCACGTTTTATAGAAGAAAAATGGCGGCAATCGTTGTGACAGTTAATCCGGCTGCTACAGGAATAAAGTTTTTTCTGGCAAGATCGAACGGGTCCACTTTACAAATCGCTGCTACCGGAATGAGCGCCCATGGCACAAGCGTACCGCCGCCGACCCAAATGGCTGAGATTTGGCCGAGTGCGGTCAGAACGGCCGGGTTGCCGTCAACAGCCGCAGCAAACATCGAAGCAGCTGATCCGGCTAGAGATATTCCTGAAAAACCGGAGCCGTCAAGACCGGTCACCGCTCCCGTGACAGTGAGCGCCACTGCGGCGAGTTCTGGAGAGAGCGGGACGCTGTGGGCAAAAGCTGAACCGAGGTCCTGCACGATCCTATTAGAAAAACCGGGTATCTCGGCTGTCAGTACTTTTTCGAAACCCGCGTCGCCCAAGTAAAAAAAGGCGGCGATCGGAATGACGGGGGCAAACACTTTAAAGCCGAACTGAAATCCGCGAATGAAATAACCGGTGATTTTCTCAAGACGACGGTGTTTGTGGACGATAAAATGAATGAGAATCATGACGAAGACAGCTGTTCCTCCGACAAGCGCCGTCGCTTCGTCTCCTTGCAATTCCAGGATCAGCATCGCGGCGATATCCCCTAAAAAAATGACCGGAATCATCAGTGCGAGCCATTTTCTTGGGGCTGGGGGAAGAAGCCATTCAGGCTCGCTTTGCCGCCGCTCACTGTTTGCGGCTGCTTGATTGTCTTTCTCTTTCCTGAGCATAAAAAAGGCTGCCGCCGTTGTCGAAAAGCCCATGATCAGGACGAGCGGAACGCTTGCAGACATCACTTCTGCAACGGACAGTCCGGCTGCATCTCCGGTCAATTTAGGCGCCGCCTGGATGATGTAATCGCCTGATAGAGCGAAACCGTGGCCGAACAAATTCATGGCGCACGCTACCGCTATCGGGGAGAGGCCGGCTTTCAGCGCGGCAGGCAGGAGGACGGCGCCGATCAATGCGACAGCCGGGGAGGGCCAAAAAAATGAAGAAATGATAAACATTAAAGCTCCGGTGATCCAGTAGGCCAAGGCAGGACCTTTCATCCATTTGGCGATCGGAGTGACCATTGCTTCATTAACGCCGGTCTTTGCCAGCAGTTCGCTCATCGAAACGGTAAAGCAGATGATGAAAATGGTCGGGAGAAGTTCTCCGGCGGCGTAGATTAAGCTGTTGAACAGGCCCATCACAGAGGCAATGGCAGAATGGGTCGCCGCTAATGAAATGAAAAAAACCCCGGCAAGCGATATAAAGGTGGTATCAAGACGAAGAAGCATAAATGCGAGAATTGCAGCGATAAAGCCCAAATATATAAAGTGAACGGACGTTAATTCAATTTCCATTTCCCGATCCCCCCGTTAACATAACCTCATACAGCTTATTCCTGGGCTGTCAGAGTGTGAAGGAAGGGCTCATTTCCTCGGAAATAAAAAACTGCCTTAAAAGGCAGTTATTCGACAGAATGATACGAAGAAATATAGGATGGGCGGGAAAAAATCGTTCCGCCTTGGTTGATTCCAGCTGAAGATTCCTTCTTTTGATGGGCTTCGCCGAACGATTTGGAGCTTTTCCAGTCCTGAAACGACTGTTCTGTGTCCCACAGCGTCAGTACGATATACGTATCGCTGTCTTTCGGCCTCAGCACCCTGAGGGCTTTAAAGCCAGACTGATTTTCGATTTTTCCGGCTCTGTTTTTAAAACGGGTTTCGAAAAGCGGTCTTCCTTCCGGTGTGACAGGGATGTTGTTGAGGACGGCGAATCCGGAATGTTCCAAAGTTCCCGACTGATCGATGATTTCGTAGCGGTGAGGAGAATGAAAGACGCTTTCTCCGTCGGTTTCGTGAAAGAGAATGGCGGAATCGTGGCTTTTCATAAATAACATGTTTTCAAGACCGTGCTGTTTGGCGAGCTTTTTTAAAAACTCGACAGTTCCGTATGTAATGTAAAAATTCAATTTTATCACCCCTTTTTTGATAGTATAACAAAAGGACGATTTAAAATTCTATCTATACCCGCTATAAATGCTGCAACATAATTTGAAGAAAAAATTCCCATACTAGCTATAGAAAGGAATGAGGTGACCATATGAGAAAGAGATTTTTCATTCCAATCATCATTACAGCGGCGATATTCCTTTTATCGTTAATCGGATATATTACGATTTTGTTTCTGGGGGATTATGTGATTGATGAAAAGAAACTGATTTTCCATGCTTCTTCTAAAATCGTCGACCAAAATGGAGAAGAAGTCACAAGCCTCTATACTGAAAACAGAAGACCTATTTCAATTGCCGAGGTGCCGGACGGCGTAAAAAATGCCTTTATCGCGGTTGAAGACAAGCGCTTTTATGAGCACCACGGCATCGATTTTAAATCCGTGAGCCGTGCGGTCTATAAAGATATATTAGCGGGAGGAAAAGTGGAAGGTGGAAGTACGATCACCCAGCAGCTCGCAAAAAACACTTTTTTGACACACGACAAAACGTTTTTAAGAAAAACGAAAGAAGTCATAATCGCGATCAACTTGGAGCGGGACTACAGCAAAGACAAGCTTTTGGAAATGTATTTGAACCAGCTTTATTTCGGGCACGGCGTCTATGGAATCCAGGCGGCTGCAAACTACTTTTTTAGCAAAGATGTGAAAGACTTGACGGTCAGTGAGGGAGCGGTGCTGGCTTCCATTCCTAAAGCGCCGTCCACGTATTCGCCCATTCTCAATCCGGAAAAAAGCCGTGAGCGGCGCAATGTCATTCTCGGCATGATGAACGAGCAGGGATATATCAGCTCAAAGGAAACCGTCAGAGCCCAAGGCAGCACATTGGGCCTCCACGTGAAAGAAAAATCAAAAAATCCGTGGCTTGACAGCTATATTGATCTGGTCATGAAAGAAGCGGAAGACAAATATTCGATTTCGAGTGAACAGCTTCTTCAAGGCGGATACACAATCAGTGTTCCGCTCGACGTTTCGATACAAAAAGCGGCTTACACGCTGATGAAGCAGGACGGCTATTTTCCCGGAACAGACAATAAAGCTGAAGGGAGCGCCGTTTTTATCGATAACCGGACAGGCGGCGTAGTGGCCGCTCTCGGAGGTCGGGAATACGCTCCGAAAGGCTACAACAGGGCAACAGCCCCGCGTCAGCCGGGTTCGACTTTTAAACCGCTTGCCGTTTACGGCCCCGCTCTTGAAGAAAAGCGGTTTAAGCCGTACTCCATGCTTGAAGATAAACAGCTGTCATACGGCGGCTACTCGCCGAAAAACTATGACGGCCAGTACGAGGGCAAGGTCTCTATGGTGGATGCGCTGACCTACAGCAAAAACGCGCCTGCCGTATGGACGCTAAATGAGATCGGAATCGAAACGGTGAAGCCTTATCTCAGCCGCTTGGGCATGAACGTGCCGGATGAGGGCCTGGCATTGGGGCTGGGCGGCTTAGAGAAAGGAGTGTCGCCGCTTGAGATTGCCGGGGCATACCGGACCTTTGCAAATTCAGGACAATACACCGAGCCGTTCTTTATTAAAAAAATCACGGACGAAAACGGGGATGTCATATTCCGCCGCGAGGAAAAATCAGAAAAGGTATTCAGCAAACAAACCGCTTGGAACATGACGCGAATGCTAGAGGAGGTCGTGAAAAGCGGAACGGGAAAAGCCGGTGATTTTTCCGGAGAGATTGCAGGAAAAACGGGCTCGACCACGTATACCGGAAAAGAGGGCGGAACAAAAGATGCCTGGTTTGCGGGGTATACGCCCGAAGTGACGGGAGCTGTCTGGATGGGCTACGATAAAACGGATGAATCCCATTATTTAAAAGGCGGCAGCGCTTATCCGACAAGGCTGTTTAAAGACATTTTAAAACGCTCCAACCATAAGCCTGAACGATTTAAGGCGCCTGAAGGTGTAAAAGATCTGGACAGGCCGATCCGCCTCGAAGATTTGGAAAGTGTTAAAGCAGACTATTCCTTTACGCCGATGGGGCTGATTACGGTGTCATTAAAATGGCATGAACAAGAGGATAAAAGGGTTGAATACCGAATATATGAAAGGAAAAACGGAAAAGAAACGCTCATTGATACGGTTAAGGGGAAAGGAAGCTATTCAATCCCTTATGCAAACATCTTTTCCAATGCTTCCTATAAAATTGTTCCGTACAATCCGCAGACGAAAACAGAGGGGAAAGGGACTGATTATATCGAACCGAAAGTGTTTCCTTCGGGTCATTAGGTACCCGAAATTCATCAATTTCTTGAACAATAAGTCTCATGAGTATACCGTTCAATAAAAAAACGGTATATTGGAAGGAGTAATTTTGCGAACGTATGGTTGCAGCTTGAAAGGTGGATATCATGATGAAAAACGACAAGGCTTTTAATGACACATTCTTAAAAGCGTGCCGAGGAGAAAAAGCCGCCCATGTACCGGTATGGTACATGAGGCAGGCTGGAAGATCACAGCCTGAGTACAGAGCGCTCAAGGAAAAATACGGACTGTTCGAAATTACGCATCAGCCCGAACTGTGCGCTTACGTGACAAGGCTCCCCGTCGAACAGTACGGTGTCGATGCGGCAATACTTTATAAAGACATAATGACACCGCTTCCAGGTATTGGCGTTGACGTCGAAATTAAAAACGGCATCGGTCCTGTTATCGATCAGCCGATCACATCTCTCACAGATGTTGAAAAACTTGGCGAACTCGAGCCGGAGGAGCATATACCATATGTGCTGGAGACGATCAGGCTCTTGACAGAAGAACAGCTGAACGTTCCGCTGATCGGTTTTACTGGGGCGCCGTTTACACTGGCCAGCTATATGATCGAAGGCGGCCCGTCCAAAAACTACAATAAAACAAAAGCGTTTATGTACAGCCAGCCTGCTGCATGGGACCTCTTGATGAAAAAGCTCGGGAAGATGGCGGCTGTATACGTCAAAGCCCAAATCCGCGCCGGTGCCAAAGCCATTCAAGTGTTCGATTCCTGGGTCGGGGCGTTGAATGCCGGTGATTATTGCCGCTATATCAAGCCGACGATGGACATTCTTTTCAAAGAGCTGAAAAAAGAAGGCGTGCCGCTGATTATGTTCGGGGTCGGCGCAAGCCACCTCGCGACTGAATGGCACGATCTTGACCTTGACGTCGTCGGGTTGGACTGGCGGATGAGCCTGCAGGAAGCCAGGGATAAAGGGCTGACAAAAACGCTTCAGGGGAATTTGGATCCTTCGATCCTCCTCGCCCCGTGGGAAGTCATTGAAGAGAGGACGAAAGCCATTCTCGATCAGGGCATGCAGACGGACCGGTTTATTTTCAACCTCGGTCACGGGATTTTTCCCGAAGTGAGTCCTGACACACTGAAAAAATTGACGGCATTTGTTCATGAGTATTCCGCCTCAAAAAAATCGAGCCTGATGACATGAGCATTTCAGTTGGTCTTTTCAATATAAACTGTCAAAATACGTATAGATCATGATCTTTAAAGAGGTGTTCACGTTGGGTAAAAAGAAAATGGGGCTTCTTGTTATGGCGTATGGGACGCCGTACAAAGAGGAAGACATTGAACGTTATTATACACACATCAGAAGAGGCAGGAAGCCTGAGCCTGACATGCTTCAGGACTTAAAAGACCGCTATAAGGCGATCGGCGGAATTTCTCCGCTTGCAAAGATCACGAAAGAGCAGACGAAGCAGCTGGAAAAACGCTTAAACGAGCTTCAGGATGATGTGGTATTCAAGTCATATATCGGTCTCAAACATATCGAACCTTTCATCGAGGATGCCGTTCAGGAGATGCATAAAGACGGGATTACAGAAGCCGTCAGCATCGTGCTTGCGCCCCATTTCTCCACCTTCAGCGTACAGTCGTACAACAAGCGGGCGAAAGACGAGGCTGAAAAGCTCGGCGGATTGTCGATCACATCGATCAACAGCTGGTATGATGAGCCGAAATTCATCGCATATTGGGCGGATCAAGTGAGAAAAATCTATGACGAAATGCCTTCGGAAGAAAGGGAAAACGCCGTCTTGATTGTATCGGCGCACAGCCTTCCCGAAAAGATCGTCGAAATGGGTGATCCATATCCTGAACAGCTTAAAGAATCAGCGAAGCTGATTGCCGAAGCGGCGGGTGTAAAAGATTACGCCGTCGGCTGGCAAAGCGAAGGAAACACCCCTGATCCGTGGCTTGGGCCGGATGTTCAGGATTTGACCCGTGACTTGTCAGAGCAAAAAGGGTACAGCGCTTTTGTTTATGCTCCCGTCGGCTTCGTAGCTGACCATTTGGAAGTTCTTTATGACAACGATTATGAATGCAAAGTCGTCACAGACGATATCGGAGCAAGCTATTACAGAACTGAAATGCCTAACGCAAAACATGAGTTTATCGATGCTTTAGCAGATGTTGTATTAAAACAATTGGAGAAAGAACAGTAAAGAAGGCGATTGTAAATGAGTGGAGAACGCAGGCAGATTGTCATCATCGGCGGCGGTATTACCGGATTAGCCGCCGCCTTCTACTTGGAGAAGGAAATCAAAAAGAACGATCTCCCGGCCGAAGTCACGCTTGTTGAAGCAAGTCCGAGACTGGGCGGAAAGATACAGACGGTACACAAAGACGGCTATGTGATTGAACGGGGGCCGGATTCATTTTTGGAACGGAAGCAAAGCGCACCTCAGCTCGTGAAGGATCTCGGGCTGGAGCACTTGCTCGTGAACAACGCGACAGGCCAGTCTTATGTTCTTGTCAGCGAAACGCTCTATCCGATTCCGGAAGGAGCTGTGATGGGGGTGCCGACAAAAATCGGACCTTTTCTGACAACCGGCTTGTTTTCCTTGCCGGGGAAGTTGAGAGCCGGAATGGATTTGCTGCTTCCAGCGAGCAAGCCGCAGGAAGACCAGTCGCTCGGAGAATTTTTCAGAAGGCGTGTCGGCGGTGAAGTGGTGGAGAACCTGATCGAACCGCTTTTGTCAGGCATTTATGCCGGGGACATTGACCGCCTCAGTCTGATGTCAACTTTCCCGCAATTCTACCAGACAGAACAGAAGTACAGAAGCTTGATCATCGGGATGAAAAAATCGCGCGGCGCCCAGAGCGCCAAAAAGCCTGCGAACAAAAAGAAAGGCCAGTTCCAGACGGTGAAAACCGGCCTGCAGACGATTGTTGAAGAACTGGAAAAGCAGCTCGATATCACAAAGGTTTATAAAGGCACAAAGGTCGTCAGCATTGAGCGCGCGGGCTCGGGCTACAGCATGAAGCTTGACAACGGCAAGGTGCTTCACGCTGATTCGGCCGTGGTCACCGCTCCCCATAAAGCAGCTGCCGCGATGTTTCCAAAAGCGGATTGGCTGAAGGGTTTAGAAGATATGGTGTCAACATCTGTCGCCAATGTGGCGCTCGGATTTCCGGAAGAAGCCGTCCAAATGGAGCATCAAGGAACAGGCTTTGTCATTTCAAGGAACAGCGACTTTTCGATTACGGCGTGTACTTGGACAAACAAAAAATGGCCGAGCACAACGCCTGAAGGAAAAGTTCTGTTAAGAGCTTATGTGGGGAAAGCCGGCGATGAGTCCGTTGTCGAACAGTCAGATAACGAAATGGTGAAAATCGTCCTCGACGATTTAAGACGGATTATGAAGATCGACGGCGAGCCGGAAATGACCTGCATCACAAGATGGCATGAAGCGATGCCGCAATACCATGTCGGCCATAAGAAAAGAATGAAAGAGATCAGGGAAGGGTTACAGGCGTCATATCCGGGCGTTTTCATGACGGGGGCCTCTTTTGAAGGGGTCGGCATTCCGGATTGCATCGACCAAGGCAAGCAGGCCGTAGCCGATGTGCTCTCACACCTTTTCGAATAAAGAAGAGCAAATAAAGCTGTCCGAATCCATTCGGCGGCTTTTTTTATTTCACTCTTTTTACAGCTTTCATCATTTTAAAGTTTGTTTATGGAAAAGATAACATTTAAATTATTGCATTTTATATTCAGGTGTGTTACATTACTTTTTGTACTTACTGACCAAAATGTTCAAATAGTCAATTTCGGGGTGAGAAACCGTGAGCAAAGATCGAAAAGCACTTATTTTAGAAGCGGCGACAAAATCGTTTACACAATTCGGCTACAAAGCGACGACGATGGATCTGGTGGCGAAGCTTGCCAATGTCGGCAAAGGTACGATTTATACTTTTTTCAAGAATAAAGAGGAACTGTTCGACGACATTTTTTCTTCGCTTCTGATTGAGATGAAGCAAACGGCTGATCAAGCGATTGATCCTGATCTGCCTTTTCACGAAAATGCCCATCGCGCGATGATGGCGATATTGGAGTACAGAAAGAAGCACCAGCTGACCATTAAGATCTTTCAGGAAGGTGCGGAGCTCGGCACACCGGCGGCCCGCGAAGTGATTGAAAAGCTGGAACGCATGGTCATCAGCTATATTAAGAGAAAGATTAAAGAAGCGATTAAAAATGACGATATTAGACCGTGTGACCCCGAGCTGAACGCGTTTGTCATCTTCAAGCTTTACATCGCGCTCATCTTTGACTGGGAAAAAAACCATGAACCGCTGAAAGATGAAGAGTTGGCAGAGATGCTGAAAATGTATATTTTAAAAGGATTATCTCGTTAGATTGTCCTTTCTTTGTTTAAAGGGGTGCTTATCCGCATAGAGAGCGGCTACTAACTAGGAGGCGTATCAACATGAATGTTTTCAAAAACCAGTGGAGAGAACTGATAACCAATAAAAAACTACTGATATCCGTGATCGGGGTTCTCTTTATACCGCTGATTTACAGCAGCATATTTTTGGCGGCGTACTGGGACCCATACGGAAACGTCGATCAGCTCCCCGTAGCGGTTGTGAATTCCGACAAGGGAACGACATATGAAGGAAAAGACCTTCACATCGGCGACGACCTTGTCAAAGAACTGAAAAAAAACGATAAATTCGACTGGCATTTTACGACGAAGGAAAAAGCGCTGAGAGGCTTGCAAAATGAGGAATACTACATGGTTGTAGAAATTCCTGAAAACTTTTCGAAGGATGCCAGCACGGTGATGGATAAACATCCGAAAAAGCTGAATCTGATTTATCATACAAACGCAGGACGAAACTATGTCGGCGCCCAGATCAGCGATAAAGCGATTGAACAGCTTCAGCATTCAGTAGGTTCTGAAATCACGCAGCAATATGCCGAAGTCATCTTTGACAATTTCGGCAAAATCGCAAAAGGTCTCGGTGAAGCCAGCGAAGGTGCCGGAAAACTGGATAAAGGACTGAAAGATGCGAAAGAAGGAAGCGAAAAGCTGAAAAAGAACCTTGAAAAGCTTGCGAAAAGCCAAATTCAGTTCAACAAAGACGGAATGGAGAAGTTCGGCGCGGCATTCAATACGCTGAACGACAAAATTCATGAACTTGATTCAGGGCTTGCGCAATTTTTGGAAAAAAGCGGCCAGCTGCACAGCGGTGCTCAACAGCTCCAACAAGGCATGCCTCAGATTGTGGCGGGATTGGAGCAGATGAATGAAAAAGCACAGATGATAAGCAAACTCGAAGAAGCCATTTCAAATGAAAAGATTCAGCAGCTTGAAACGGCACTTTCAAACGCCGAAAAGGCGAAAAAAGAAATCAGTCAGATTTCAAAAAATATTGATGAGCTTGAAGCGGCATTGAAAAACCAGCACAGTGAAGTCAAACAAATTATTGAATCCAGCAACATGCTGACACAAGAACAGAAAGCCGCGCTTATGAAACAAGTCGATGAAAAAATGGGAACGGTGAAGCTGCCTGAGTTTGACAAGTTGAAAGCGCAAATTCCCGATGTAAGCGAACTTCCCGATTTATCCGGGCTGAAACAGAAGCTTGAGGAATTGAAGCGAGTTCCTTCGGATGTGAACAAGCTTTATAAAGGATCGCAAAAGATTCAGCAAGGGCTCGATGCGCTGACAAACGGTTTGGGTGCTTACAACGAAAAATTCGCGGAGGCGAAAAGCGGATCATCCAAAATCGCCGAAGGCAGCCAGACGTTAGTCGGGAAGTTCGGCGATCTGCAAAGCGCGGCTGATAAACTGAAAGACGGTTCTTCCAAGCTTGCAGAAGGGGCTAAATCTCTTGATGAAGGTCTTGGCAAGCTGTCTGACGGAAGCGGGGAGCTGTTTGACAAGCTGTCTGACGCTGCCGATCAGACCGGCGATATTCAAGCGGGAGACGAAAACTACAATATGTTCTCAGATCCCGTCGATGTGAAAGGCGATAAAATCGATCCGGTTTCCAACTACGGAACAGGATTAACCCCGTATATTTTGTCGCTCGGCTTATTTGTCGGTGCATTAATGATCACCGTCGTCTTTGATGTGAAAGAGCCGGCCGTCCGGCCTGAATCAGCTTTCGGCTGGTTTATGAGCAAATTCAGCGTACTTTTTGCAGTGGGGATTCTTCAAGCGGCGATCGCCTGCACGATCATTCTCTCTGGCATCGGGCTTGAAGTGCAAAGCGTCTGGAGATTTTATGTGTTCAGTATGATCATGAGCATTACATGTCTTGCGATCATTCAATTTTTGGCTGCGACCATGGGAAATCCGGGACGTTTCATTGCCGTCATTCTGCTCGTGCTTCAGCTTGGAGGAAGCGGAGGAACATTCCCTCTTGCACTTGTTCCTAAGTTCTTCCAAGTCATCCATTCCGCACTGCCGATGACCTACAGCATTGCGGGATACAGAGCGGTGATTTCAAGCGGAGACTACGCGTATATGTGGGAGCAGGCTGCCGTGCTCGGCGGTGTTGCGATCGTCATGATGGCCTTGACGCTGATTTATTTTAAAGTGCTGCTGAGAAAAGGAAAAGTTGAAGAGCAGCACGCATAAAAGAAAAACATCTTTTCAAGCCCGGCAAGGGCAAGAAAAGATGTTTTTTTTTGAAATCAGGAAGCTGGCGCGCCCCATTTTACAATCAGTCCCGTATATGTAAGACCCCCGCCGAAACCGAACAGAATCAAGTTATCGCCCTCTTTCAACTTTCCGTTTTTGACGGCTTCATCAAGGGCGAGAACGATTGATACGGATGAGGTGTTGCCAAACCATTCGACGCTCGTCAGCGCTTTTTCGAGTGAAATTCCGGTTTTTTCGCAAATTGATTCGACCATTCGCAAATTCGCGCTGTGCGGGACGAACCAATCGATATCTTTCAGCTCCATTTCAGCTTGGATAAGCAGCTTTTTGACGCCTTCGGGAATGGATCTGACCGCCCATTTATACACTTCGCGGCCGTTTTGAACCATTTTTCCTTCACCTGAGAGCGGCTCCCCTTTAAGGTCGCTGCGCAAGCCGGTTCTGTATAAATGGCGGGCTCCGTCACCTTTCGTATCCTGGGTAAAAGTAATAAAGCTTGGGGAATTGTCGTCCCGTTCGACAAGCAGGGCGCCCGCGCCGTCGCCGAACAAGATGCAAGACGCGCGGTCTGTGTAGTCGGTTGTTTTGGATAAGGTTTCACCGCTGATCACAAGAATTTTTTTATGCAGTCCGGAAGTGATCAGGCCGTTGGCGATATGCAATCCGTATGTTAATCCCGCGCAAGTCGCATTTACATCCACCGCGCCGACTTCTTTCCATCCGAAGTGCTCCTGAACCTGGCATGCCGTGCTTGGAAAAGCATAGTCCGCCGTTGTGGTAGAGACGATGATCATGTCAATATCGTCCAGCGTGCCGTTGTATCTGCTTTGTAGATTTTCAACGGCCTTTATGCAAAGATCTGATGTGAATTCGTGACTTCCTGCGATTCGCCTTTCTTTCATTCCTGTCCGCTGAACGATCCATTCATCAGAAGTATCGACGATTTTTTCAAAGTCTTTGTTTGTCATGCGCTTTTCGGGAACATAGGTGCCGATGGCGGAAATTCGCGCTTTTGATAAAGTTTTCATGAAGTTCACTCTCCTTTTTTTTATTATAACACCTAGTATTAGTATCTGGTACTAAAATATTGATCTGATGTATACTATAAACATCACAAGTTGGGAGGAATGAACAATGTCAGGACAGAAAACGCTGGAGCTCATCAAGGAGCTCGTCTCCATCCCGAGCCCTACCGGAAATACGTATGACATCATAGACTATATCAATCGCCTATTACAGGAAGAAGGAGTCGAAACAAAGTTTAACCGTAAGGGCGGCCTGATCGCGACGATACCGGGCCGCGACAAAGCCCGGCACCGGATGCTCACCGCTCATGTCGATACCCTCGGAGCGATGGTGAAAGAGATTAAGCCGAACGGAAGGCTGAAAATTGACTTAATCGGGGGGTTCAATTACAACTCGATTGAAGGCGAGTATTGCAAAATTGAAACAGCATCAGGGAAAACTTACACCGGCACGATCTTAATGCATCAGACATCAGTGCATGTTTACAAAGACGCCGGAAAAGCCGAGCGGAACCAGAAGAATATGGAGGTCCGCATTGACGAACCGGTCCGCAGTGAAGAAGAAACCCGGGCGCTCGGCATCAATGTCGGTGATTTTATCTCCTTCGACCCGCGCGTTGAGATCACACCGAGCGGGTTTATCAAATCGCGTCATCTTGATGATAAAGCAAGCGTCGCCCTCCTTATTGAGCTGATCAGAACGATCAACACAGAAGGGATGACACTGCCTTACACAACACATTTTTTAATTTCCAATAATGAAGAAATCGGTTATGGCGGCAACTCCAATATCCCGCCTGAAACGGTGGAATATTTGGCTGTTGATATGGGAGCGATCGGCGATGGGCAGTCAACCGACGAATATACGGTATCCATTTGTGTGAAGGATGCCAGCGGGCCATATCACTACGGGCTTCGCAAGCGTCTGACCGCTCTTTGTGAAACATACGGAATCGAGTATAAGCTTGATATTTACCCGTACTACGGCTCAGATGCTTCAGCAGCCATCAGAGCGGGCCATGATATCGTCCACGGGCTGATCGGCCCGGGAATTGACGCATCCCACGCGTTTGAAAGGACGCATCAGTCGTCCCTGGAGCAGACGGCAAAGCTGCTGTATCATTATGTCCTGTCTGACATGGCATAAAAAAGCTCCCAAAGGACCCCGGTCCCTTGGGAGTAAAAAAAGAGTGGAAGTCATCCATCCGTAGAGGATGGCGTTTACTTACCAGTAATCATAGTGTTTTTTCTTTTTGCAGTGATCAAAGTGGTCAAACTTCTTGTAGTCATAGTCATAATCATACTTCTTATAGCATGGATAATAGTAGTAATAATAGTAGTAGTAGTATTTCTTGCAGTCGTGGTCTTTCTTGTGGTAGTCAAAGTCATAATCTTTCTTGCAATGGTCATGGTAAAAATACATTAAACTTCCCTCCAGTTTTCTTTTCTAATTTAACTACAGTACATCGTATGTAAACGAAAGGAAGTTGTTTGGACAGGTTTCTTGAGCAAATTGCATATTTTTAAAAAAACGTATGTTTCTCCAAAAGCGGGAAACATACGTTTTTTTGCGGGCTGTCAGCCGGACATTTTCATATCTGCCGGCTCCCTTTGATTTAAGACGGTCTGTCCTTTAACGGCGTCATATTCACCTTCCCATTTTGACATGACCACAGCGGCAAGAGCGTTTCCGGTCAGGTTGACGACCGTTCTCGCCATATCCATAATCCGGTCGACTCCGGCAATGAAGGCCAGCCCTTCAGCAGGAACGCCGATCGTGCCCAGAGTCGCGAGAAGAACGACGAATGATGTGCCGGGAACGGCAGCCATTCCTTTAGAAGTGACCATCAGGACAAGGATGAGCGTGAGCTGCTGCCCAATGGACAGATCGATGCCGTAGACCTGCGCCAGAAACAGCGCCGCGATTGCCTGATACAGGACAGAGCCGTCAAGGTTAAATGTGTAGCCGATCGGAATGACAAACGACACAATGCCTTTCGGACAGCCGATTTTCTCCATTTTTTCCATGACGCGCGGAAGCACAGTTTCAGAGCTTGATGTACTGTATGCAAGAAGAAGCTCATCTTTCATATAGGCCAAAAATTTAAATATATTGATACCGCACAGCTTGCCGACGATCCCAAAAATGACAATCAGAAAGAAAGCAAGAGCAAGATAGACAAGCAAAACGAGCTTTCCCAATGATAAAAGCGAAGAAAAACCAAATTTTGAAACCGTTACACCAATTAAAGCAAAAACGCCGAACGGCGCGAATTTCATGACGATGTTCACGACGTGGAACATGGCTTGAGACGTTGCCTCAAAAAAGGAAAGCACAGGCTTGCCTTTTTCGCCTATGGCTGACACTCCGAGTGCGAACAGAACAGTGAAGCAAATGATCGCAAGCAGATCGCCTTCAGCGAGCGATTGGAAAAAGTTTGTCGGCACAATGTGCAGGAACGTGTCTGCGACAGATTTGGTGCTTGCCTCTTTTTCTGTTTCTACATATTGGCTGATATCCTGTTTTTCAGCACCAGAAAAGTTTACGCCGTGTCCAGGCTGAATGATATTTCCAAGGAGTAGTCCGAGCACGATCGCAAAAGTCGTAATGATTTCAAAGTACAGAATCGTCCGAAAACCGAGCCTGCCGACCTTTTTTCCGCTGCCGGCCCCTGCAACCCCGACAATCAAGCTTGAAACGACAATAGGAATCACAATCATTTTGATTAATCTTAAGAACAAATCACCGACGGGCTGCAGATACGTTGCGACCGCAGGGTTTCCGAACCAAATCGCTCCTGCTGCAACACCTAAAATCAGCCCGAGGAAAATTTGTGTGGCTAATCCGAATTTAAGTCTTTTCATAGATGCCCTCCCAACGCATGCTTAATTTATACTAGAATATTAAACTGAGATCGTAAATTAAGTATAGCGAAAGAAAATACAGCTCGTCCATTAAAAAAATAACGTCTGAATATATTGAAAATTCAAATATGAGATGATCATCCCAGCTTAAATTCAAATCGGGACGTTCATCGGTGTATATTTCCCTAAGTGAAATAGTAAAATGTTATTAAAATAATGAATTTTGACAAGAATCTCTCTCTTTATAACTAACTTTATGACAAAAAAACGCCCCGGGGAGATCCGCCGGAGCATTTTTTAATGACGTCTATATATCTTTTACATTTAAGCATTTAGAGCAAGTGTTTCCGTAGCATTCGTGCTGCTCATCAATATCGTGGCCGCATTTTGAACATTTTTTGGAAGGCAAATTTCTGAAGAACTCGGTGATTTTAGAGAGCATGTTGATTCCCCCAATTCGTTTGTTGTCATCATTGTATTATAACAGTATCCAGGAAATCAATGTCTGTTTTATGACAAAATATAAAACATGCAATTTTTAAGAAAAATGGGTATATTGAATAGGGGGACGATAGACACAAAAAAGAGGTGTGTATATATGAAGATGACAGTCATCGGCTGCTGCGGAGGATTTCCGGCTGCAAATGAAGCGACTTCAGGCTATCTCTTTCAATCCGGGGATTATTCCGTTTTAATCGACTGCGGCAGTGCCGTTTTATCGAAGCTTCAGCTGTTTCTGCCCGTTGAGGAGCTTGATGCCGTTATATTATCCCATTATCATCACGACCATATTGCGGATGTCGGCCCTTTGCAATTTGCCAAACTGGTCGGCTCATTCCTCGGCAAGGGAGCGAATGCCCTTCCGATATATGGACATCCTTTTGATGAAGAGCAGTTTTCAAAGCTTACATATAAAACGCATACCGCTGGATTGGCCTATGATCCGAAAGAGTCTTTGGCAATCGGACCGTTTACGTTCACGTTTTTAAAGACGGTTCATCCTGTTGACTGCTTTGCTATGAGGGTGACGGACGGTGTTCATTCTGTCGTTTATACAGCCGATTCGAGCTTTCAGGAAGCTTTCATCCCGTTCAGTGCAGGAGCCGATCTATTGATCTCGGAGTGCAATTTTTATGCGGATCAGGATGGGAGAAGCGCCGGTCATATGAACAGCCTCGAAGCGGGACGCATCGCTGCAGAAGCGGGTGCGGGACATCTGCTCTTGACACACCTCCCGCATTTCGGGGAACATCAAAAACTAGCAGAAGAGGCCAAAACCGTTTATAAAGGCGCGGTTGATCTGGCGCACACCGGTTATGTGTGGGGAGAATAGAAGGAGGAACTGACAAACATGCTGTTTATCGATAATCAAAATATTACAGATCCGAGGATCAACTTGGCGATTGAGGAGTACTGCTTAAAGCACCTCGATCCTGAAGAGACGTATCTGCTGTTTTATATCAACCAGCCGTCGATCATCATTGGCAAAAACCAAAATACGATTGAGGAAATCAACACAAAGTATGTGGATGAAAACGGGATCATTGTCGTTCGCAGGCTGTCAGGCGGCGGAGCTGTCTACCATGACCTCGGGAACTTGAACTTCAGCTTTATTACGAAAGACGACGGCAACAGCTTCCATAATTTTAAGAAGTTTACGGAGCCCGTTGTGGCCGCTTTAAAGCGGCTTGGCGTCGATGCGGAGCTGAGCGGCCGAAACGACTTGATGGCAAACGGCCGGAAAATTTCGGGAAACGCCCAGTTCTCAACGAAAGGGAGAATGTTCAGCCATGGCACGCTGTTGTTCGATTCTGAGATAGAACATGTCGTATCGGCTTTAAAAGTAAAAAAAGATAAAATCGAATCAAAAGGCATCAAATCGATCAGGAGCCGGGTAGCCAATATCTGCGAATTTCTCGATCAGAAGATGACGACAGTGGAATTCCGAAGCATGCTTCTCCGCTATATTTTTGATACCGAAGGGGAAATACCGGAGTATAAGCTGACTGAAAAAGACTGGAAAATCATCAATCAAATTTCAAAGGAACGCTATCAAAACTGGGATTGGAACTATGGGAAGTCTCCGAAATTCAATCTTCAGCATTCAAAACGATTTCAAGCGGGATCGGTCGACATCCGCCTGGAAGTGCAAAAAGGCGTGATCCGCGAGTGCAAAATATTCGGTGACTTTTTCGGAGTCGGCGATGTCAGCGATATTGAAGAGAAGCTGACAGACGTACAGTATGAAAGAAAAGCGATTGAAGAAGCCCTTCAAGGCGTCGACATCAAGCATTACTTCGGCAATATTCAAAAAGAAGAATTTTTGGATCTTGTCTACTAAAAGAGAGGCTGCGGTTTCCGCGGCCCCTTTTTAACTTGAGAGGAATGGAAGATATTTCCCAACAGCCCTTGAGTGTTTTCTGTTCATTTACTATAATGGGAATAGATTTTGATTATCACAAAATGAATGGTCATTCATTCATTTTTAAGGGGTGGGAGAATGAATTTAGTTTCAAAATTAGGGGAAACAGCTCAATCAAAGCCTGACAGAACCGCTTATATTTTTGGGGAACAGACGGAAACATACGGGGGATTACAGCAGAAAATTGATTGCTTTGCAGAAGGTCTGCGCGAAATCGGGGTGGAAAAGGGAGATCATGTTGCTTTGCTTCTCGGCAATACCCCGCATTTTGTGATTGCGTTTTACGGTGCGCTGAAGGCCGGAGCCGTTGTCATACCGATCAATCCGGCCTATACGCCGACTGAGATCGGCTATATGCTGACAAATGGCGACGCAAAAGTGATCGTGGCTCTGGGACAGCTGCTTCCGCTTTACGAAAAGGTGCATGAATCCCTTCCGAAAGTCAGCTGCGTCGTGCTTTGCGAAACGGGAGAGCCGCTTCGCGAACCGGAAAGCACTGAGGTTAAGATGAAATTGAAATCGTTTACAAACATTATGAAACCTCCTGTCCGGCCGTTTCCTGAAATCGACGCCGAAGATACGGCCGCCATCCTTTATACGTCAGGAACTACGGGAAGACCAAAAGGGGCGATGCTCACACATCAAAATCTATTTTCGAATGCAAATGATACAGCCCGCTATCTAACAATGAATGAATCTGACCTTGTCGTCGCCGCCCTGCCGATGTTCCACGTTTTTTGTTTAACGGTCTGCATGAATGCGCCGCTCATGAACGGCGCAGCGATTTTGATCGTGCCGAAATTCAGCCCCGCCGAAGTTTTCAAGCTGATTAAAAAGCATCAGGCGACGATCTTCTCAGGCGTGCCGACAATGTACAATTACCTGTACCAGTATGAAGGGGCGGATGAAACCGGTTTTCGATCCATCAGGATTTGCATCTCAGGCGGAGCAGCCATGCCTGTCGCTCTCCTGAAAAGTTTTGAAGAAAGATTCGGCGTTCTCGTTTTAGAAGGCTACGGTTTGTCGGAGGCTTCTCCTGTTACATGCTTTAACCCGTTCAGCACCGGCCGCAAGCCAGGATCGATCGGCACGAACATTCTCAATGTGAAAAACAAAGTCGTCAATGAAATCGGGGAAGAGCTGCCTGCCGGTCAAGTCGGGGAGTTGATCGTTAAAGGGCCGAATGTTATGAAAGGGTACTACAACATGCCGGAAGAAACGGCCCATACGATTAAAGACGGATGGCTGTATACAGGTGATTTGGCAAAACGGGATGAAGACGGTTATTTTTATATCGTCGACAGAAAAAAAGACATGATTATCGTCGGCGGCTATAATGTCTATCCGAGGGAGATCGAAGAAGTGCTCTACCTTCATCCGGAAATCGCAGAAGCGGTGGTGATCGGAGTGCCAGACCCGAATACGGGAGAAGCCGTCCAGTGCTATGTCGTTCCGAAGAATAAAACGCTGACAGAGGATGATGTCTTGTCGCATTGCAAAAAGCATCTTGCCAAATACAAGCGCCCGGCGGCAATCGTCTTCATGGATGAAATACCGAAAAATTCGACCGGCAAAATTTTAAGGCGCGCTTTAAAAGACATTTTGACAAATCAATCTTGACACGTTAAAAGGGACGCCTGCCGCGTCCCTTTTCTGCAGTTCTCTGAGAAGAGCGTCTTTTTCCTTTTGTCGGAGAACAAAATATGTGCCCTCCTCTTCTTTCAGGATGACGGCTTCATCTTTCTTCAGCCAGACGGTGAAGTGAACGCGATGTGTGTCGGTCATGCTGATGTATCCGTGATACGCCGGAGAAGGCAGGCTATGCGCCGACTTTTCTTTCATTCTTTTCCCTTTGTTAAATGTATCAAGCAGAACGCCTATGTTGTGCCTATCTTTGATGCTGACCGTTTTTTCGCTGTCATCTGCCTGCTTCAAGATGATTTCTTCGGCATTTCTTGAGTCGAAAGGCTCCGCCATCAAGTGGAATACATAAAAGACAGTGATAGATAAAATACCGAAAAAAAGTATGATCCCCATTATTTTTTTCAGAATGATCACCTCAGGCTATTTATTTTCTCCGTTTAATGGCTTTTCATCCTAAAAAATTATGCTATAATGTTCAATAAATTATACAAATGTTCAATTTATTGAGAGGAGGCAGAAGATGAATTCGATTGAAAAACAAGTCGCAGAAAACATAAAGAGGCTGCGAAAAGTCCGCAATTACAGTCTTGATCAATTGTCATCGATGACTGGCGTCAGCAAAGGCATGCTCGCGCAAATTGAAAAAGGCTCTTCAAGTCCGACGATCACAACTTTGTGGAAGATCGCAAACGGGCTGCAAGTATCATTTACTTCCTTGGCAGAAAAGCCCGCGGGGGAGCCGACGGTCGTCAGAAAGCATGAGAAAACGCCCGTTTTGGCCGGAGAAGAAAAATACGCGGCATTTCCGCATTTTCCCTTCGACCAGAAAAAGAAGTTTGAAATCTTTTATATTGAACTTGCGCCCGGCTGTGTACACGAATCAGAGCCTCACCACGGAGGAATTGAAGAGTATGTGCTCGTCTCTAGAGGAGCGATCGCGGTGACGGCGTGTGATTACACCTGCAGCCTGAACGAAGGGGATGCGATGCATTTCACCGCAAACACCGTGCATACGTACGAAAACAACACGGAACAAACGGCATCATGTTATACACTCATTTATTATCCGTAAAGAGGTGTCAAGATGGAAAAGCACGATTCACTCAATTTTCTAGACGGGCTTCGTTCAGGGGTTTCCCTTGCCGTCGGCTACATTCCGGTCGCTTTGACATTCGGGCTTTTGGCGAAAACAACGGGGCTGTCGCTTTTTGAAACGTTTTTGATGAGCGCCCTTGTTTTCGGAGGAGCGTCCCAGTATATGTCTTTAAGCATGCTCGCCGTTCAAACGGGAATCATCGAAATCGTTATGACGACGTTCATTGTGAATATCAGACATTTTTTATTTTCGGCGACTTTGAATCAATTGGTAGAAAAAGATTCGCCTTGGAAAAAAGCGTTTTACTCATTTTTCGCGGTGACAGATGAATCGTTTGCCGTCGCTGCTCTAAGAAAGGAAAAGCTAACGACCGGGTATATGATCGGCCTTGGTTCGATCGGATATGTAAGCTGGGTTTTTTGGAGTGCGGCCGGGCATTTTGCAGGGGCCGCCATGCCGGCTGTTCTCCAGGAAAGCATGAGCATCGCCCTTTATGCCATGTTTATCGGATTGTTGGTGCCGCCTTTGAAAAAACAGCGAAAAGTCCTGCTGCTGGCGGGGGCGGCTGCGTTATTCAATACGGTTTTCCAAATGAACGGAATATTGTCGGCAGGATGGTCGATCGTCTGCGCTACGCTTTTATCTGCCGTCCTGATTGAATGGCTGTACCAATTTAGAACAGAGGGGAAGAGAAACTATGTTTAGCCCGATCATCTGGATGATTATCGGCATGGCTGCCGTTACATATGTGCCGCGGGTGGTGCCGCTTATTGCTTTTGAAAGCCTGAAGCTTCCCGGATTTTTGGAGCGCGTGCTGAAAAATGTGCCGTACGCCGTCTTAGGGGCTCTCATTTTTCCGGGAGTTTTTTTGGTGCAAAGCGGTATGCTCTACGGACTTGCCGGCGCTCTTATCGCATTTTTATTTTCCTATTTTGGAGCAAGCGTCATAGTCGTCGTGATGGGGACGATTTTGACGCTCGCAGGCGCCGGCCTCTTGCTCTCATTGTAAGGCTTGGTTCTAACTTTCGCATGAAAAGCTTACAATAGAAGTAACTGCTATGTGAGAGGAAGTGATTCGCCATGCGGAAATGGATCGCGGGAGCCGGTCTCCTGTATGTGCTGTACGGCCTTTTTTTCTATTGGTATCTCTTTATGGCCGGTGAACCCTCCGTTCCTGAGGCGCTGAAAGGGACAAGCGCAGACCCGGCGGCATTTATGAACGAAAGAGAACTCGTGCTGACGGAAGATTACTCGAAAATAAAGGACTTTATGTTTTTTATCCGGATTCCGTTTGAATGGTTTTTATTTTTTATATTGTTGATTGCCGGTTTATCCAGGAAAATGAAAAATTGGGCGGAGCAGACCTCGAAGAGGAGAAGCATTCAAATCACGGCATATGTTTTTGCTTTGTTTCTGATCGTCACGATCGTTTCTTTGCCGCTTGACTGGATCAGCTATCAATATTCGCTTGACTACGGCATATCAACCCAGACAACCGCGAGCTGGATCAAAGACCAGGTGATCGACTTCTGGATCAGTTTTCCGATAACGGCTGCGGCGGTGATCGTCTTTTACTATTTGATCAAAAAGCATGAAAAACGCTGGTGGTTTTATGCCTGGTGTCTGACGGTTCCGGTTACGCTGTTTTTATTTTTTCTCCAGCCGGTTGTCATTGATCCTTTATACAATGACTTTTATCCGCTGAAAAATAAAGAGCTTGAACAAAGCATTCTGAAGCTGGCCGATCAGGCGGATATTCCTGCGAATCACGTCTATGAAGTGAACATGTCTGAAAAAACGAATGCGTTAAATGCCTATGTAACAGGAATCGGCGCCAATAAAAGGATTGTGCTCTGGGATACCACGCTGAACAAGCTGGATGAGCCGGAAATTTTATTCATCATGGCGCACGAAATGGGACATTATGTGATGAAGCATGTTTACATAGGACTTGGCGGGTATCTGCTTTTATCCCTTGCTGTCTTTTATGTGATCGACAAGCTGTACAAGCGGATCATCGGCCGCTATGGAAGAAGCCTTCATATTGCAGGAAAATCCGATCTAGCCGCACTTCCGCTTCTTCTGATGCTGATGGGGGTCATCTCTTTCGCGTCGTCTCCATTTACGAACGCAGTTTCGAGGCATCAGGAAAAAGCTGCTGACCAGTATGCGATTGAACTGACGCAAAACAGCGATGCAGCGGTTTCGACGTTTCAAGAGCTCTCAAAAGCCGGGCTGAGCGAGGCAAACCCGCCGTTTCTCGTCAAGATTTTTAAATACGGCCATCCGACGATCATGGAACGGATTCAAAATATTGAACAACCTTCATCAGAATGAAGAAAAAGCTAGTGCTAAAAACACTAGCTTTTTCTATATGCTATTTGTTAGAATATGTTATTGAGCGGCAGCTTCGACATTGATCAGACCTTTCCCATAGTAGAAGGAGCTTCCCAAATAAGTCGCCGTGCTGGAGAGACGGTTGCGGACTTGTGAAGCTGAAAGGTTCGGATGTTTTGACAAGATCAAAGCTGCTGCTCCCGCTACATGAGGAGAAGCCATTGACGTTCCGTTCAATGTTGCATAAGTGTTCGTTGGGTAAGTGCTGTATACGCCTGCGCCAGGAGCCATGACTTCAAGCTCTGCTCCCACACTGGAAAATGAAGCTCTGTTGCTGTTAGAGTCTACCGCACCAACAGCGATGACAGAATCGTATTTCGCAGGATAGCCAATTGTATTCGTGTTTCCTGAAGATCCGCTGTTCCCTGCTGCAGCTACAACGACAACCCCTCTTGCATATGCATTGTCGACTGCCTGTTTCATCGCTGTCGAGCCTGATGCTCCCCCAAGGCTCATATTGATAACATCCATGCCGTTTGTTGTCGCCCACTCGATTCCGCTTACAATGCCGCTGTATGATCCGCTTCCGCTTGAATTCAGTACTTTAACCGCGTACAAGGATACGCTTGGCGCAACGCCTAATACACCCGTTGTATTGTCAAGCGCAGCTACTGTACCGGCAACATGCGTGCCGTGTCCGTTGCCGTCGGTGTTATAAGCTTCGCTAGCCACAAAGCTTGCTCCGCCGACTACGTTCAAGTCCGGATGAGAAGCTTGGATTCCTGTATCCAGGACGGCTACTTTTACATTCGCTCCCTTAAAGCCTTGAGCCTGCACTTTGTCCGCTTTAATGAGAGGAATGCCGTAAGGAACGGTTTGCGCCAAGGCATGGGCCACATGATCCTCTTCCACATAAGCGACATCCGGATCATTTTTGACTTCCTTAAGCGCTTCTTTGTCTAGCTTCGCTTTTGCCGCGTTGATGATTCTAAACTGCTTGTCCACTTTTCCGCCGCTCTCTTTGATGATGTCCTTTTTGACAGATGCGGTTTTCACTCCTGACTTAAATCCGACAATATAATCCTTTTCAACATTTTTCGCCGGTTGAGCAGCAGAAGCGGAATCGCTGAATGCCATCGTGAACACGAGCATGAAGGCCGTCAGCATCCCAAGCCAAAAACTCTTTTTCCTCATCATTACTCACTCTCCTCCTCTTTATTCAGAATAATTTAAATAGAAGGATAATATAATCTATTCCAATTATTCTGTTAATTTATTATAGAAAAAAAATGAATTATATGGTAGGCCTATTTTTTTGGAGGACCAATTTAAAATTTTTTGGTTATTAATAACTGTTTTAGAAAAATGTTCAGTTCGAAAGTATGAATAGACCGCTTCAGCCTGGCAGGGAAAGAGGTCCCGAGGGCCGCGAATGACAGGAGATTGCTCCATCTGATTCATTTTATGAAAATACTATTCATTTATTTTATGAGATCATTTTTTGCCGAAGGAGGTTGCGGCCTTGTCGATCATCTATTAAAATATGCAATATATCGCATACAGAAACGGGTGAAAGATATGAAATCAGCTCATGTGAAAGGTGTATTGATGGTGCTTGCAGGGGCTTCATTGTGGGGATTATCGGGAAGCGCTGCACAGTACATATTTGAAAGGGGAGCGGTTGAAGCCGGCTCGCTTGTCTCTGTCAGGCTTCTGGCATCGGGAGTCATTCTCTTGTTATATGTTTCAATGAAAAACGGTTTTCAACATGTGTGTAAGATATGGAAGAAAAAAACAGATATTTGTTCGATTTTAGTATTTTCCATTTTTGGAATGCTTGCTGTTCAATATACGTTTTTTGCTTCAATCGAAAAGGGTAATGCCGCGGCTGCTGCAATTCTTCAATACTTGGCGCCTTTTTTCGTATTGTTTTACCTATATGTTAAAAAAGAACTTCCGCCTAAGTGGAAAGATGCCGTACTTACTTTATTGGCGCTTTTCGGCGTGTTTCTTCTTTTGACAGGCGGAAGGCCGGACAGTTTGTATATTCCGGCCGAGGCCGCCGTTTGGGGCATTTTGTCCGGTGGAGCGCTTGCTTTCTATACGGTTTTTGCAGGAGGATTAATTCAATCGTTCGGTGCTTTGACGGTTACGGGATGGGGTATGCTCGTCGGAGGGGCCGGAATTTCTTTTTTGTTTCCGCCGTTTCGGTTTGACCTTTCGCACATTGGGGCAGGGGAGGCGGCAGCCATTCTGTTTGTTGTATTGTGCGGCACAGCTTTGGCGTTTGCCCTATACATCGGCAGCCTTTCTTATCTTTCCGCAAAAGAAACGAGCTGCCTGAGCTGCGCCGAACCGCTAGCGGCTGTTTTGTCGTCGGCGGTCTGGCTGGGTGTGCCGTTCAATGCCTTTCAAGGTGCCGGTACGGTAATGGTGATCATCACGGTCATCATTCTTTCCCTCAGCAGAGAAAGCAAAGCGGGGGATTCCGTGAATGAACGGGTGTAGAAAGGAGAAGGAGGCTCCTTTCTTTTTTTTATAATGATAATGATTATCGTTGTCATTGGTATGAAGTGTTGCTATAATAATTTCGTCTACTACCAGAAAAGGAGATACATATGAAACCTAAGTATTTTGCTATTTTATTCCTATTGATGATATCAGTGTTGACAGCCTGCTCGGGGGGAAGCGAAAGTACAAAAACCTCCAGTCAGGATTCCGTGACAGTTAAGCACGACTTAGGAGAAACGAAAGTAAAGAACAATCCGAAAAAAGTTGTTGTTCTTGAATTGGGTTTTATTGATGCGCTCCTTGATGCGGGCATTAAGCCTGTCGGGATTGCGGACGACGGCAAACCTAAGTTTATTAACGAGAAGGTCAGAGAAAAAATCGAAGGGTATACTTCAGTCGGTTCGCGCGCCCAGCCAAGTTTTGAAAAAATTGCTTCTTTAAAGCCCGATTTAATAATTGCCGATTCGAGCAGGCACAGCGGTGTCTATGATAAACTGGCGAAAATTGCGCCGACAATCGCGCTGAAAAACTTGAATGCAGATTATCAGGACACGCTTGACGCGTCTCTTACGATTGCGAAAGCCGTCGGCAAAGAAAGCGCAATGGAGAAAAAGTTGGCTGAACATAAACAAAAGCTGAATGAATTGAAACAGAAATTCGGGAGCCGGAAACAGAGTATTCTTCTGCTCGGAAACACAAATGAAGCAATCACTGTGCGCGACGAAAACTTTTTCACGTCTCAGCTTCTGACGAAAATCGGCTATACATACGGTGTCAGAGACAGCAGCAAAGGCGATGGCGAAAACGGTGAATCCGTCAATATTAAAATGACGCTTGAGCAGCTGCTTGAGAAAGACCCCGACACCATTGTCCTGATGACGGGAGAAAAAGATAAAGTCGATGAAGACGGGAAAAGACCGATCGAAAAAGACCCTCTTTGGAAAAAGCTCAACGCTGTCAAAAACGGCAAGGTTTATGAAGCCGACAGATTCGCCTGGTCGCTCCGCCGCAGTATTGACGGAGCAGATGCGCTGATAGATGAAATCGGTCAGCATCTTCTGTCTGAGGATCAAAAGAAATCTTAAGAGCCTGCCGGCTTGCTGAACGGGATGACGCATGCTTTTTACAAAAGCATGCGCTTGTTTTTTTCTAAAGGAGTGACCTGTTTTGATATATATGAAACGTTTTGCACCGCTCATTTTTGTTTTTCTTTTGCTCGCGGGTTTTGCGCTTTCTGTTTCAATCGGTTCGTCAACGATTGCGCTGCCCGACATTTGGGCAGCTGTGTTTATGTACGACGGTTCAAAATTGCACGCGATTATTCAGTCCATCCGAATTCCGCGCGCCTTGGCCGCCGCATTCATCGGCGCGAATCTAGGGGCCGCGGGCGCACTGATGCAGGCGGTGACAAGAAATGCGCTGGCATCTCCGAGCATCTTCGGAATCAATGCAGGGGCCTCTCTTGCTGTCGTATGTTTGACGGTGATGTTTCCTGCGCTTGCCGCTCCCCAGACAGCGATGGGAGCCGCTTTTGCCGGCGGTGCCGCGGCCGCGCTGGTCGTGTACGCGGTTGCCTCAGTATTCAGCGAACACGACAGGGATATCAGCTTTGCCTTGATCGGTGTCGTCATTCAGGCGATCATTGCTTCGATGACGCAAATGCTGCTCATTTTTCATGAAGAGTCGACGGAAACGCTATTGTTTTGGCTTTCCGGTTCTTTAGCGGGGAGCTCGTGGGATAAGCTTCATTTGTTGATTCCGGTAAGCATTGCAGGTTTGTTGACGGCTCTGGCCTTAGGGAGGGCGGCTTCCGTCATGAGTCTCGGAGATGATGTGTCACATGGGCTGGGACAAAATGTATGGCTCAGCAGATTGTTCATCGCTTTCACTGTTGTTGCGCTGGCAGGAGCATCGGTGTCCGCTGCCGGACCGATTGGTTTCATCGGTTTGATGGTTCCTCATATGATCCGGTATCTGATGGGGGCTGACTATCGGTTCGTGATTCCGTATTCGGCATTGCTTGGAGCCGTTCTTTTGCTGTTTGCTGATATTCTGTCCCGCTTTGTCTATTTTCCGTACCAAACGCCGGTCGGAGTTGTCACGGCAATGATCGGGACGCCGTTTTTCATCTATTTGGCGAGAAGACGGAAAAAGGGGGCGGCATGATGAACAATGCGGAAAGAAAAATGAAAAGACGGCGCGGGCAATCGGCGCTTGTCTTCTCTGCGTTATGCGCCTGTTTGTTGATGCTCATTGTACTCAATTTGGCGATCGGCGATGAAAACATCGGACTGTGGGACGTAATGAAATCACTGGCAGGGCAAGGGGATGCAGGAGTCCGCTTCTTGGTGATGGAATTTCGAATGCCGCGCATCCTTCTCGCTGTGCTTGCCGGAGGGGCGCTTTCAATCGCAGGTGTAGTCGCACAATCGCTGATGAAAAATCCGCTGGCCGCCCCTGACACGCTTGGCATTACAGGAGGAGCGGGATTGGGCGCTGTGATCGTTACGGTCTTGTTTTCACAGCAAAGTCCGCTTCTGCTGACAGGCGCCGCCTTTTCAGGAAGCGTTTTGGCTGCGGCTCTCGTCTATTTATTGGCTTATCGAAACGGGATTTCTCCTGTGCGGCTGGCGCTTGTCGGGATCGCGGTCAATGCTTTTTGCCATTCGGGTATTCAGCTACTCATTTCAAGGGGGAGCCCGAATGTCAACAACGCATTAATTTGGCTGAATGGAAGTCTGTGGGGGAGAGACTGGGATGATGTACTGTCTCTTTTCATATGGTGTTGTCTGGTCATTCCTCCGTTATGGTTTGCGGCAAAACCGCTCGATATCATCAAATCAGGGGACGGGATTGCCGTCGGCCTCGGCATCCGGCTCGAAAGAACGCGATTTCTGCTGCTTGCCGGTGCGGTCCTGCTGACAGCTGCGGCTGTGACTGCCGTGGGAACAATCGGTTTTATCGGGCTGATGGCGCCCCATATCGCAAGAAAGCTGGCAGGGGCTGAAACGAGGATCTTGATTCCCGTTTCAGCTCTCGTCGGCGGCATCGTTCTTTTGATAGCCGATGCCGCCGGAAGAGGCCTTGTGCCGCCGCTTGAAATACCGGCTGGATTGATCGCAGCCATTATCGGCGGTCCGTATTTTATCTATTTACTGCGCCGCGAAGCGAGGCGGGGGAGAGCATAAAAAAGACGGCATCAACCTTGCCGTCTTTTTTTAATTTGACAAATGGTGTGAAAGATTGTAATCCTTCACATGCCATTTATTTTCATGGAATTTGATGTTGCTTAGGCACGCATTGACGAGCTTCGTATTTTCCAGGTTGATGTCGCCGTTTGAGATTTTTGACAGAAGGGCGTGTATCGCGGCTCCGTGTGCGACGATCAGCACTTTTTTGTCCGGATACCGCTCGCTGACCTTTTGAACGCCGGCCATCAGCCGTTCGGCAAGCGCTTCTTTTGATTCCTGATTCGGATATTCTTTATCGGGGTAGAGCCTCGTTCTTTCTTCGAATGGCATCCCTTCTGCATCTCCGTAATTCCTTTCGATGAAATCTTCCATTTCAATGATTTCAAGTCCCAGGTATTGATTGATGATTTCAGCGGTTTCTTTCGCTCTTCTTAAAGGGCTTGTAATGATGACGTCCCAGTCGGACCCTTTCAAAAACGCCCCGGTTTCTTTTGCCTGTTTTTGACCGGTTTCATTTAAAGGGATATCGGTTCTTCCCTGCAGTTTTCCTAAAGCATTCCAGTCTGTCTCGCCATGCCGGATCAAACAAATCGCAGTCATTCTGAAAAATCTCCTTTCGATGTCGGCTTTCGCGTTTTTCGGTGATATGGCTATTATACTAAATTTAAAAAACAGAACCACGAAATATGACTGGCACAGAACAACATTTACACGATTTTTTCAAACAGGAGCGTAGCGCCGATTCTGCGGAATTGAAAACATCACTGAGCGTTGCCATTATGGCTGTGAATATATCTTTGACTTGCATAGCAGACTTTCAAATAACGTAATAGAATCAGGTTTCAAAAGCAAAATACACAGGTCATGAATTGACCTGTGTACGGTAGCAGCTTATTTTTTTGTCAGCTCTACGAGAGAATCGACTGAAACCGCGACTTGTGACACGGCGGCATTCACATCTTGAAGGCCGCTTAAAAATGCCTGCAGATCGCCTTCGATTCGGCCGCTTTGCTCTTTGCTCGTTTTCATATTGGAGACGATATCATCGAATAGATGATTGATCTCCGACATCTTGTCTTTGCTTTCGTTCACGAGCTGGTTTACATCTGTAATATGCTTCGTGACGATCGAGATTTGCGCGTTTGTGTTATTGACGAGCTCAGATACGGTGGAGACGGTTTTTTTCGTATCATCGGACAGCTTTCTGACTTCGTTTGCGACGACTGCGAACCCTTTGCCGTGCTCCCCCGCTCTTGCAGATTCGATCGAGGCGTTGAGCGAAAGTAAATTCGTCTGCTCGGCAATGCCTGTTACGATTCCGAAAATCTTTTCGATCTGCAGCGCGATTTCTTCCAGCTTTTTAATTTCCTGCTCGATTTGCGTCATGCTGCTTCCCATTTGATTCAGCTGGTGTTCCTGCTCCTCAAGCTCCTTTTTTCCGCCGATCGATTTTTGTTCGACAGAAACAGCTGTCTTCGTTCCGGCTCTTGACGTTTCGGCGATTTCGGACGATTTGTCGACCAATTCCTGTACAGCGCCCGTTGTTTCGGCAAATAAAGCGGCCAAAGAACCGGAAGTATCTTTGATTTGCCGGTGAAGGTCATTTTTGCTCTCTTCATCAAGTCTGCGGAGCCTTGCATGCTCGTCTTCAAAGGCCTCGAGGACGATCTGCTGTTCGATGTTGAGAATTTTGGTGACGGCTTTGACTGACCGCCTGTATTCCTCATCGGATAATGCGTTTTCAAAGATTGACAGCATGGAAAGAAGGAGATCTTGAAATGCCCCCAGATACCACTTTGGCAAGAGCCCAATCCGAAGATGAACGTGGGCGATCCGGATCCTTTTTTCTAAAAAGGCTTCGTCGATGACACCTGAAAACATTTCCTGGATGTGGATCGTCAATGTCTTTTTGAGACGGTCAACTGAGCTGTGGTCATGGATGATCTCCATCAAAGAGTTTTCATGCTCAAGGTTTTGGTAAAACCGGGTGACGATGGTTTCGATATGTTCAGTGACTAAAGGCTTCAGCCTGCTCAGCACCCAAAGATCCTCATCCGTCAAATCGACCATTGCCAGCTGTTTTTTAAATTCTGCGTGCTGATTGAGCCTGATTCTTTTTGTTTGGTCAGGACCTTCTTCAGCAAAGAATGATCGTTCTGTCTTTCTATCCTTTTTGAATAACACGATCGTATCCCCCTGTAATCGTTAATGATAAAACTGCCGTTTTTATGAAATTTCCAGCATTTATCTTTTTATCGGCAATTTTTCATTACTTTTTAACTTGTACACCTCAGCTTTCCGGATCTTTCAAAGGTTCTACGGCAGGACCCTCGATGACATCGCCGTCGACCGAAAACCTTGAGCCGTGGCACGGACAGTCCCACGTCTTTTCTCCGTCGTTCCACTCGACTTCGCAGCCCATATGGGTGCATGTTGTGTCAACCAGATGAAGCTCGCCTTTTTCATCGCGATAAGCACCCGCACGTTTCCCGGCATGTGATACGACCGCACCTTCTCCGTTGACAAGGTCTTCCGGCTTCCTGATCGGCTGTTCGAGTTTTCCTTCGGCAAAGTGTTTTGCAACATCCGCGTTATAGGAAATGACTTTTTTGATGCTTGGATCCGGGTGGAAACGGGCCGGTTGAAAGACGGCTTGATAAGGATTGTCTTCGCCTGCGATATGGTCTGTCATCAACTGCGCGGCGAGGGTGCTTGTTGTCATGCCCCATTTCCGAAAGCCGGTGGCGACGAGAATGCGCTTTTCTTTCGGATAGATCGGCCCGATATACGGAATTTTGTCAAGCGTGATTAAATCTTGCGCTGACCAGCGGTAAGGGATCGATTCAATGCCGAACACGCCTTCTGCAAATGATTCAAGCGCCTGATAATGCTTGATTGTATCCTCTCCCTGGCCGGTTTTGTGGCTTTCACCGCCGACAAGAACCATTTCTTCTCCGTCAATCGTCACCGAACGGAGCGAGCGTGAAGGCTGATCTATACTTAAATACATGCCGCCTGGATACGGCGTTTTCGGCTTGACGGCGAGCACGTATGACCGGCTCGGCTCAAGCCTTGCAAAATAGAAGCCTTTTTTATCATGAAACGGAAAGTGCGTGCAGCACGCGACATAATCGCTGAAGATTTGATGCCCGTTTCTTGTCAGCACTTTTGGCCGGTCGCCTTCTTTGATTTCTTTAGCCGCCGTGTTTTCGTAAATTTTTCCGCCGGCTTCCAGGACGGCCTCTGCAAGGTGTTTCAAATAGTGGAGCGGATGAAACTGGGCCTGGTTTTTCATAACAAGTCCTGCTTTCATATCGATTGGAACGGGGAGATCTTTGATGAATTCCCTGTCAATCCCGAGCTTTTGATATGCCTCATATTCCTTTCTGATTTTTTGTACCGATTGTTCTTCAGTTGTGTAAATGCATGCGTCCTGTTCTTCAAAATCGCACGGAATCTTTTGCTCAAGCACGAGGTTTTTGATAAAGGACAGCGCCTTGAGGTTTGCTTCATAATACAGTCTCGCATTTGGCATTCCGATGTGCCCGATCAGCTCATCATAGATCAGATCATGCTGTGCGGTGATTTTGGCTGTCGTATAGCCGGTTGTTCCGTCGAGTATCCGCCCGGATTCGATCAAGATGACGCTGTAGCCTTTTTTCGTCAGTAAATAAGCAGTCGTCAGTCCGGTCATGCCGCCGCCGATGACGGCGACATCTGTTTTGACATCTTCAGACAGTTCTTCGAACTTAGGAAGATCTGTACTGTTTCTCCAATACGATTCAGGCGAGTCCGGCAGTTTTTGTTCTTGATTGCTCACAAAGTTCCCTCCATCATCCATCTGTTTTGTTCTTAAATTTCCCCAATTGAGAAATATTCATGCATGTGAAACGGCTTGTCATAAAAAAGGGGCGTTTTCATAAAATAGTAAGGTTGAATCGATGTGAAGGAGGGAATCGTTTTGAGCAAGCAGCCGAAGAAAGTACTGCCTCCCCAGCACCAAACACAGCGTCCGGGATTGGAGTATTTGATGGATCCCCGGCCCGTTTTTGACCGGCCGAAACGAGAGCGGAAACTGGCCGGGAAAACCGCGATTATTACGGGAGGAGACAGCGGAATCGGCCGTGCCGTATCCGTTTTGTTTGCGAAGGAAGGCGCGAACATTGTCATTGTCTACTTAAATGAACACCGCGATGCAGAAGAAACAAAGGGGTATGTGGAAAAAGAAGGGGTCGGATGCAAGCTGATCGCAGGAGACATCGGAGACGAGGCTTTTTGCAACGATATTGTGCGCCAGGCAAAGGAAGCATTCCCAACGATCGATATACTCGTCAATAATGCGGCTGAACAGCATCCGCAAAAGGGAATCGAAAAAATTACAAGCCATCAGCTGATCCGAACGTTTCAGACGAATATTTTTTCAATGTTTTATTTGACAAAAGCTGTGCTGCCGCATTTGAAAAAAGGCAGCTCAATCATCAATACCACTTCGATTACGGCTTATGCCGGCAATGAAAGGCTGATCGATTATTCTTCGACGAAAGGAGCGATTACATCATTTACGCGTTCGCTCGCTTTGTCGCTCGTCGATCAGGGCATCCGTGTGAACGGGGTGGCACCGGGTCCGATTTGGACGCCGCTGATCCCGTCGACGTTTACGGAGAGAGAGGTCGAAATATTCGGTTCAACAACGCCGATGGAACGGCCCGGACAGCCTGCTGAAGTGGCGCCGAGCTATTTGTTTCTAGCCAGCGACGATTCTTCCTACATGACGGGCCAAGTGCTCCATGTCAACGGCGGAACGATTATTAACGGATAAAAAGGCCGGGACTATTTCATAAGCCGGCTTTTTCCGCGTAAAAAAGCCAATCCGGGAGGGATTGGCCGTTATGCGTGCTTTTTCAGCGCTGTATATTCTCTTGAAAGCTCAAGGAAAGATTGCTTATCTCCTTTGTCTAATGCTTCATTAATCTTCTTGTTCAGCGTGTGCAAACGCCGTTTAAAAAGCGATTCATCAAGGACCATTTGAATGTAGATATCCGTGATGGTTACATCAAGTTCTTTCACCTTTTGGGTATTGCGGGACTTCATGAGCTCAGCGTACGACTTTTTCTCTTTCATAAAGATTCCCCCTGATGCCTTTTTTATAGTATATGGATTACGCAACAAAAAATCAATAAGTATTTATAATTTTTAGATAATTATTCGAAGGAGCGTGTTTATGAGAATAAAAGTTTGTATATTTGGACAAAGAAACACGGATTTAATCGAACAAAATATAAAAATTGCATTTTAAAAACATATTTTCAAATTAATTGGAAAAAATCCTGTCGTTTTGTAAAGGATAATGTTAGATTAATAGTATAAATTTACTAACGATTAGGAGGATCAAGATGAGCACAGAGGATATGACAAAAGATACGTATGAAGTAAACAGTTCGACAATGGCTGTCCTGCCTCTGGGAGAGGGGGAGAAACCCGCCTCAAAAATACTCGAGACCGACAGGACTTTCCTCGTCAATATGAAGCCGTTTCAGATCATCGAAAGAAGCTGCCGCTATTTCGGGTCGAGCTATGCGGGGAGAAAAGCGGGCACATATGAGGTCATTAAAGTTTCCCATAAACCGCCGATCATGGTGGATCACTCAAACAATATTTTTCTTTTTCCCACATTTTCCTCAACTCGTCCTCAGTGCGGGTGGCTTTCCCATGCGCATGTTCACGAGTTTTGCGCGGCAAAGTATGACAACACGTTTGTCACGTTTGTCAACGGGGAAACGCTGGAGCTGCCCGTATCCATCACATCTTTTGAAAACCAGGTTTACCGAACGGCATGGCTGAGAACAAAATTTATCGACCGGATTGAAGGAAACGCCATGCAGAAGAAACAGGAATTTATGCTCTATCCGAAGGAAGACAGGAATCAGCTGATATACGAATTCATCCTCAGGGAGCTGAAAAAGCGCTATTGATCGGGAGCGGCTTTGAATAAATAGTGCTCAAGAAGCGCGGATACCTGATTGCGGATGCGGGGATTAAAATAGTTATGCTCTTCTTCGTATCCTTCATATATAAAGGAGTACATCGTAAAGGCTTCGTCCCGTGACACTTCGTGCACCTTGATTTTCCGCCGGCGCAGTTCATTTTTCACGTCGTACAGATCGCGCTGGGCAAGCTTTAACGCCTGTTCGATCAGACGCTGATAGGGGTCTTTCAGCTTGAATGGCCCCTGCTGGATGATTTTCATGTCCCGGTTTAATATGCTGACGGTCATCGGGAGGTAAATCGCCTTTTCAATCATATCCCTGGCTTCAGCGGGAATTCTTGTCATGGCTTTTCTCCTCATTTCTTTTGTTGATAAGGAACGTTTGTTCTGTTTTTATTTTACACGAAAGACGGCCTTTTAATCAAGAACGGGAAAAAATGACTAAAATGATCAAGTTGTTTCAGACTAATACAGAAAACACCGAGACGGATGATTTAAAGTTTTTGATTTAAAGTGTAGAATAGAAGTAGACAACCGCCCTGAGGAGAATCAATGTTGGAGCAATTATTCAGCTATTTTACAGAAGAGAATTTAACAGAGTTTTTTCAGAGCTACAGAGCTTTTGGTCCTTTTGTAGCCGTTCTGCTGCCGTTTATTGAAGCGCTGCTCCCGTTTTTACCCCTGCTCGTGTTTGTTGTCGCCAATGTAAATTCGTTCGGTTTATGGCAGGGGTTCTTGTTGACGTGGATCGGGGCATCTTTAGGCTCTATAGCAGTTTTTCTTTTTATCCGCCATTTCGGCCAGCAAAGAGCACTCGGTTTTATCCGCAGGCATCCATCCGTAAAAAAACTGATGATCTGGGTGGAAAAACGGGGCTTCGGTCCGCTGTTTCTCCTGCTTTGCTTTCCATTCACGCCTTCGGCAGCGGTAAATGTTGTGGCAGGACTTTCGAGAGTCAGCCTGCTGCCTTTTTCACTGGCGGTGCTTTGCGGCAAGTTCGTGATGATTTTTATGGTGAGCTTTGTCGGCCATGATCTGAAGGCGCTTTTTACCCAGCCTTTGCGGACAGCTGCCGTGATCATCGTCATGCTGATCTTATGGTACGCCGGAAAACGGGTTGAACATCGTCTGAACGTGAGATTCAGCCAGAGAGAGAAAGACTAGGGGGACACAGAATTGAAAAAGCGTTTTTTGGTCATAGCCGGGGTGCTGCTTGTCATCGTCGTCGGAATTCAGGTCAAAAATGCCGTTTTCATTGAATATAAAGTAGAAGGCGTCAGCATGAATCCGACCTTTCAGGAGGGCAACGAACTTTTGATCAACAGGTTCGCCCACCACTTTAAAACAATCAGCCGATTTGACATCGTGCTGTTTAAAGGACCTGACAAAGATATATTCATTAAAAGGGTGATCGGGCTTCCGGGCGAAACCCTCCGGTATGAAGATGATCAGCTGTATATCAACGAAGAAAAGATCAAAGAGCCTTATCTGGACGATTTAAAGGCCGTCACTGCCGGAGGGGACTTGACAGGGGATTTTACGCTGAAGGAAGTGACCGGAGAGGAAAAGGTGCCTGAAAATGAGTACTTCGTCCTCGGGGACAACCGGATCCACAGCTTTGACAGCCGCCATTTCGGCTTTGTTTCAGACCGGGACATCGTCGGGATTGTGACGGAAAGAATTGATAAAAAGTGATTGGAGAATGCGGCGGAAAGCAAGCGCCCGGCCGAAAGGAATACGATGTCGCAATTGTCGTGTCCGAGCAGAACAGCATCAAAAAAGACGTATTCGCAAGAAAAGCCCGGGATTCCGGGCTTTTCTTGCTATTTCAGTTTGATCGCATTGATTCGTTTTTGCAGCTTCGTTTTTTCGGCGGATGCTTTCAGCTTGCTGACCGCTGATTGCGCTGCCGATTTTGTTTTTTTCGTTCTCTTTTGTTCGGCCGTTTTAACTTTGGCTTTCGCCGCTGCCACTTTTTTGTTATAGGCTGACGCGGCTTGCTTTTTCGCGGTGTTCAGCTTTTTTTGCAGATTTGATTTGTCTTTTCCGGCAGGCAGCTCATTAATCGCTTTTTGCGCTTTGCCGAGGTTTGAGTCTGTGGCCGCTTTTTCAGCTTTTGCAACGGCCTGCTTTGCGGTGTTCAAGAGGCTTGAGCGGACCGCATTGATCCGTTTTTGCAAATTCGTTTTGAAAGTACCGCTGTCGAGTTCATTGACCGCTTTTTGGGCTGCGTCGGCATTGGTTTTCTTTTTTTGCTTCTCTGCGAGTTTTACTTTGCTTTCGGCTGTCTTTTTAAGCTGCTCTTTAACAGCATCGAGCCTCTTTTTCAAAGCGGTTTTATCGGCGTTTGCAGGCAGCGGTTCGATCGCTTTTTGCGCGGTTTGAATGTCCGCTTTTTTCTTTGTCTTTTCCGCTTGTCCGACTGCTTTTTGCGCTTTCTCCAACGGCTGTGTGATCTCTTTGAAGCGGATTAATCCATAGCCGAACAAATGATCACGGCCGGGAGCGCCCAAGTCGCTTGTATAAATCTGCATTTTCTTGCGCAGCTCAGGATTTGAAGCGGTTGGGTACAGCTGTTTCAAAAGAGCAAACATTCCGGTGACGTGCGGCGTTGCCTGTGAAGTGCCGCTTCCGATTGCATAGCCGCGGTCGGAAGATGTACTGATAATCGATGTGCCGGGAGCGGCAAACTCGACGGCGCTGCCGGTGTTGGAAAATGAGGCGATCTGATTTTTTTCATTGGTGGCCGAGACGGCAATGACGCTGCTGTAGGCGGCCGGGTAATAAACGGATTTTCCGTTTCCGGCATTTCCGCTTGCACCGACTAAAATCATTCCCCGTTTGTATGCTCTATCTACTGCATCGTGGAGAACTTGACTGTCGCCTGAAACGACGAGGCTCATATTGATGATATCGATTCCGTACTGGATCGACCAATCGATGCCTTGTAAGATGCCTTTCAGATCCCCCGAACCATTCCGGTCCAGCGCTTTTACGGCATACAGCTGCGCGCCGGGCGCGATGCCGTCGATCCCCCGTCCGTTATGCTTCGCTCCGATGATTCCGGCAACATGAGTTCCGTGGCCGTTATCATCACGGTATGAAGCGGTATAGCCGACCATCGATGCACCGCCTGCGATTGACAGCTCTTCATGGGGGGAAATCCCGCTGTCAATAACCGCAATTTTCACCTGTTTCCCTGTCAAACCTTTATTCCAAGCCAGTGCGGCTTGAATCGGCTTGATGTTCCACTGTGAAAACGCGGAGGCGGTTTGCGCTGTGCTGCTGGAGACAGCTTTTAGAACGGTGCTGTCGGCAGCAGCTACCGGGAGGTTGTCTTCGACATACAGGACGTCGGGATCTTGTTCAAGTTCCCGCACTGTTTTGTCGTCCGCAGTAACAGCAGCTGCGGGAATGTGCCGGTAAACGTGTTCTACCGTGTCTGCTTGTTCGATGACGTTTTCTTTTCCGCTGGCATTTTTATATACGACAATGACTTCGTTTTCCTGCTTATTGCTTTCCGCTTGAATGCGGGGTGAATTTGCGGAAAAACCGACGAACATTGCAGCGGACACCGCGATTTTCCATAACTTTCTCATCCGGCTCTCCTCCTTATTTAGCGGCATTCGCTATATATATCGGAGAATTTTTGAATTTTCAAAGAGAAAGAAAGCCGATCTTAAGGGCGCCCGTCGTGCAACTCAGTTCTTGAAATGTTAAGAACGCTGCTATATCAACGTTTGGGGAGCCTTCCTGTTTATTTGGGAAGTGCTTTTTTTAATAAATTGTAGGTTTGTTTAAAAAAAGAGCCATCTTTTTTACCTGATTGCTTTTATAGAAATGAGAGAGCTGGGAAAAATAGGACTAGCTTCTATCGATGAATCTTTCATTGATATTTTTAAGCAGATGCCTTTTGTCTAAAATGTATAATGTTACTTTTGTTTTTGTTGAAAGTGAACAATGTTATTGACTGGCTTATAACCTACAATTTAATTAAATAATAAAAAGGGAGCGTGTCATACCGTGGAAAAAACAAAGAAACATGACCCCGATTATTACAAAAAGATCATTATTGCATTGTGTTTAGGGTGGGTAGCTATTTGGATTTATCGTACAATCCTTACGCCAATATATCCACAGATTCAAGAATCATTAGGACATATTAGTGATACACAAATGGGGTTGGTTGCTTCTATTTATTTCTTTGCCTATACGGGTATGCAAATTCCGTCAGGAGCACTTGTCGATAAATTTGGACAGAAAAAGGTGTTAATTCCTGCATTTATCGTCTTTGCGCTGGCTGCATTTGTAATTGGCACAAGTTCAACTATCATGCAAGTATACATTGGTTCGTTATTGGCTGGTATTTCGACTGGTTCATATTACGGTGCAGCCTTTTCCTTATCAGCCAAACATACGCCAAAAGATAAAAAAAGCTTTTCCAATGCGATAATAAATAGCGGATCAGCATTAGGAATGGTAATTGGACTAATCGGATCATCGGTTTTAGTAGGCGGTTTTGAAATTCAATGGAATTATATGCTTTTTATAACAGCTATCGTTATCGTAGCTGTAACATTTGTGTTTGTGTTGTTTATTAAACAAGATAAAACATCAGACAAGGAAGTGGCTGAAGAGAAGAAAGACGCCGTACAAAGCACAGAGATTCTAAATGAAAGCTTATTTTCTCCAAGACAATTAGTTGTATATTTTGTGTATTTTGCAACATGCTATGGCTATTATATGATTGTCACTTGGCTGCCATCCTTCCTTGTAGCAGAAAAAGGATTTGCTCAAGGCTCAGTAGGATATGTAGCTGCACTAGTTGCAGTCACTGCAGTGCCTGGTGCTTTGATATTTACTAAATACATAGACAAACATGCACATTTGCGTCTGCGTTTAATTTTATTTCTATTAATTGCTGCGGCAATCACAATTAGTTTGACAGTATTTGCACCAAATCCTGCAGTGCTGTATATTGCATTAATTTTATATGGCTTATTAGGTAAACTTGCGATTGATCCAGTTTTAATAACCTATGTATCTGATTCCGTATCAGGAGATAGAGTGGCCAGAGCATTAACTCTCTTTAACTTCTTTGGAATGAGCTCATCTGTTATTGCACCAACACTTACTGGTTATATTGGTGATGTAACCGGCTCGCAAGTATTAGCATTCTATATTGCAACCATCCTTCTCGCAGCAGCAGCGTTGCTATTTTTCCTTGTGGTTATGTTAAGACAGAATAAAACAGTAGCTAACTAAATAAATAGAAAAGAAAACTTCCGGTGGTTCTACTTTTGATTTACAACGATATTTTCTCTGAAGCAAATAATGCTAATCGAATGCTCAGGGATGTATCAGGAGATTCTACAGATTGACCTAATATTTCTTCGCATTTTTTAATACGATATTTCACAGTATTACGGTGAATGAAAATATCCTCTGAGGTCTTTGTAAGATCACATTGGTTTGCCATATAGACATTTAACGTAAACCTTAGTTCTTTTTCCTTCGTTGTTTGGGGATAAGCTAATGGACCGAGTGTATAAATGATAAATGGTTTTAATTTATTCGTTGGAATGAGTTGTAATAATTCTTCTACGCTTTTAGATTTATAGGGCTCTACAAATTCTATTTCGCCTTGTTCATATTTATTATCATAAGCCTCATTCGCTTCGAAAAAAGACAGTGGTAATTGTGAAAGCTCGGAGACCTCATTACCAATGCCAAATGAAAGGGAGCTATTAAAAAATAGCTGATACTCTTTTTGGATATATCTGCAGTATTCCAAATAATAATGATGTCTTCTTTGTAAAAGTATCGTAAATCTGCGTTCACCCTGAGACATATATATACTAATGGAAGGGTCAATCCCAGTAAACTTATGCGTTAACCACTCAAAAGTCATCTGATATCGCTCATTTAAGTAGGCGCTATTTTCTACATTCTTTTCTTTGTCTATCCCGCAAATCATCACTTGGTAGAATTTAGAGGGTTGAATGTGATATTTTTTTAAAAGGTCGGTGTGTTGTGTTAGTGATACAAGGTTATCAGGATGTTCGGACATCAGAGATGTAAAAAAATGGTTCGTATCCTGCTGCTCTGCTTCTTTAATTTTGCTATTTTTGTAAATTGCGAGACTAAGTGTGTTAACTGCTTGTTCTATTGTTAATAAACTAAACGGATAGTTGAGCAAATTAACATTTGAAATCATTAGATAATACGGAAAATATTTAAATGCAGGAACCTTAAATATAGCATATTCTTCCTGGAAAACACCATTGTGATTTGGTTCGATTTGCTCTGAATTTAAATATCTTCGGAAATAATTGAGGTTTTTTTGAACATGTTCTGAGTGTTGATGAAAGTGATGACTCGCTGACTCAACTTGATGAAAAGAATTTAGCAGCATGACAGGAACCTTTATAAGTCTACTTAAACGTTCAATCATCATGTTCAGGCTTAACCCTTGCATAAGCATAGCATTTAACTCTTGTTGGATATCTAATGCGAAGTGTAATTTTTCTGTTTCTTCATCCAGGATAAATGACGATATATGATGAGTAATGGATCCTAAATTCCAACTTTCCGGAATTTCAATAATTGGGAATTTTAATTTGTTTGCAAATGCAATAACCTCATCATCTAATTTTTTTAAAAATCGGGATAGCTTGATACCTAGACCAGCAACTTGTATATCATTTAACTCACTAATAAGACTGATTAGTCCGGATTGATCATCCTGATAGCTCATTCCTGTTGTGACGATAAGTGAGTGCGGCGTTGTAAAATTTTTAATATCAGGCGTTTCTGTAATATCAACCATTTCTACCACTCGTTCCAAATCGCCCTGCTCATTTAGCAATGTTAAATCTGAAAATTGTAGTACAGATAATATTTCTTTTAATGTTGTCATAAAGGCTGCCTCCTTATCTTTGTTAGAAAAAGATAAAATAAAAATGAAATATGTCAGATGTTACAAGGATAACTTTTCAATCTGATCGTACACTGTTTTTGAAGGTAATTATACGTATAATCCTTTAGTTAAAAATATTAAAGGAGAATCATTAATGCTTGAACATGATTCTTCGTTTTTTGAAAAGTGTGATTATAACAAAGATATCATGCCGAAGATCACTTGAACAAAGAATTTCATCCTCATTTACTTTTTTTAACGTTGGGGGTGGGACTAGTGCATAATATTCCGGATTATATAGCTGTTGGTGATGTTTTACATCACCATTTCAAGCAACGATATCACTTGTCGGATAGCCTTATGACTTGTTGCGAACGGATACACAGGTTCAAAATATGGCGTCCCATTTTCATTGATAGTGGGGCGGGGCTGCCATTTATTATTCTTGATCATTAACTTTGCTATCGGTGAAACATTAAATAAGTGCTATCTTAAATCTAATGATTTGCATTTTTTGGTATTTTGGCTATCCGGGGAATTAATGCTGGCGGTTGCGAAAGGCAGTATTTTATATCCAACCATTAAAAGAGGAGGATGATTTTAATGAATTTTGATTCAATTATCAAAAATGGATTAGTCATTCTGGAAAATGGTGAACAAGAAGTCGAAGTAGGGATTAAAGATGGCAAAATCGCAGCAATCGGTCAGGATTTGGGTACAAGTGCAAAAATTATCGATGCAAAAGGATCGATTGTATCTCCGGGTATGGTTGATGCACATGTTCATATCACAGAGCCGGGCGGCGGCTATCGTGATGAATGGGAAGGCTATGACACAGGAACACGTGCCTCTGCAAAAGGCGGTGTCACAACGATCATCGAAATGCCATTAAATCAAGTGCCAGCAACGGTAGATGAGGAATCTATTCAAGAAAAATTTAAAGCTGGAAAAGGAAAATTATCTGTAGACGTTGCGAGTTACGGCGGTTTAGTACCATTTAACTTGGATGGGGGTATTCAAGAGTTAGATAACAATGGTGTTGTTGCATATAAATGTTTTTTAGCAACATGTGGTGACCGTTCTATAGAAGGAGATTTCATGAATGTGGACGACTATTCCCTCTACGAAGGTATGAAACAAATTGCGAAGACAGGCAAAATATTATCTGTACACGCTGAAAATGCTGCAATTACGGACAAGTTAGGGGAAATAGCATCTAAAAATGGTGAAACCTCATTACGTGCTTATGTAGATTCTCGACCCGTATTTACTGAAGTAGAACCGATTAGAAAAATAATTCTATTTGCGAAAGAAACGGGATGTCGTGTACACATCGTTCATATAGCTTGTGAAGAGGGCGTAGATGAAATTGTCAAAGCACAACAGGAAGGGGTCGATATTACATGCGAAACATGTACACACTATTTATATTTCTATAAAGAAGAACTGGATCATATCGGACCAGTTGTAAAATGTTCTCCGCCAATCCGTGAACAATCACGCTTAGAAGGCATGTGGAATCGGGTATTAAACGGAGATATTTCATTCGTAACATCAGACCATTCACCATGTACCCCAGACTTAAAAGCTACGGATAATGCATTTGAAGCTTGGGGGGGTATCGCAGGTGTACAAAATAATGTTGACGTATTATTTGATGAGGGTGTGCAAAAACGTAATATGTCATTATCCAAATTTGCAGACATTATTGCTACAAACCCTGCGAAACGTTTTAATCTATCATCAAAAGGCAGTATTGCAGTAGGGAAAGATGCGGATTTCGTATTTATTAAGAAAGATGCACCTTATGAATTAAAGGCTGAGGACTTAGCATATCGACACAAAATTAGTCCGTATATTGGCCGCAAAATTGGTGCTCAGGTAGTGAAAACAATCCTTCGCGGTGTCGAAATCTATGATAAAGAAAAAGGGATTTTAAATGAAAAAGTAGGAAGATTTATTCCTTAAGTGACGGACTAGCTATCCCGTCAGGAATTTGAGGCATAGGAAGGTGTGAAGGCGACCTGAGATTGTGTTACACTCGCAAATTCAGTGTGTCATCAGCATTTCTTATGGCAGCTAATACAGCTGAAGTGAGCATGGCAAAGTTGACTTCATCACAATCTTTCGCTATTACAGCAGCAGTTGTTAATCAATATGTATCCTGACTCTTGGCATATCATTTATGATGTAATGAAACAGATAAATGACCCTATAAATCAATGTTTTTTATTGATTTATAGGGTCATTTTTTTATTTGCACCTTATTTATTTGATTGGTAAAAGAGAAGTTTCGCTCTTTTGAAGCGAGCGATCTGCGATTTTCTTTAGGAGAAATTCAATGCAAATTTAATTTGTTATAAAGCGTATTTTTTTATGTAATCGAAAGCCAACAGTTTCTTTTTATATCTGGCATTAGCCCATTATTTAGATACCGTAAATTGATTAAAAGGTGTCTTTGTTAAAAGTGCATAAAATGTTTTTTCATTATTGTTGGTTATGTCAATGAATGGTTGTAAATAGGGTTCTATGATGAAAGTAAATAAAAGAGAGGGGGAGAAAAAGAATGGATATTCAATCAACCTTTGAAACGTTGGATAAGAAATTCACAAGATTTGGCGGTTTAGAAAAAGGGGGAATTACGCGGCTGTTATACTCTCCTGAATGGATTGATGCAGTTCGCGAACTGGAAGCAACATTCAAGGAAGAAGGTTTAGAAGTAAGCTTTGATGATGTTGGGAACTTATCTGGTCGTCTTGTTGGAAGTAAATATTCTGAAGAAACTATTTTAACAGGATCACATATCGACACAGTTGTTGAAGGCGGTCATCTAGATGGACAATTCGGTATCTTATCTGCACTGGTTGCTGTGAAATATTTAAAAGAAAAATATGGTCAACCATTACGAACAATAGAAGTATTATCGCTCGCAGAAGAAGAAGGAAGCCGATTTCCATATACATTTTGGGGAAGTAAAAACTTTTTTAACCTAGCCAAAAAAGAGGATGTTGACACAATAGAAGATGCTGAAGGAATTAAATTCGAAGATGCTATGCACGAATCGGGTTTTGATTACCGTAAAACAGATGATGTTCGTGACGATATTAAAGCATTTATTGAAGTACATATTGAACAAGGGAAAGTATTAGAGACGGAAAATAAAGCGATTGGTGTTGTAACTGGGATTGTCGGTCAAAAACGTTACTCAGTTAACTTGAAAGGTGAAGCAAACCATGCTGGCACAACACCGATGTCATTACGAAGAGATACAGTTGTTGCATATAGTGAGATTGTAACAGACTTAACGAAACGAGCTAGAGAAATTGGAGAGCCTCTTGTATTAACGTTTGGACATGTCACTCCTGTTCCAAACACGGTAAATGTCGTCCCTGGAGAAATTACCTTTTCGATAGACTGTCGTCATATTGATCAACAACTATTAAATGATTTTGCGAGAGAAATTGAAGATAAAGTTAAAGCGGTGGCAGAAGCAAACAGCATGGCTTATGACATTAATTTATGGATGGATGAAGCACCGTCATTGATGGATAAAGAAATCATTCAAATAATTGAACAAGCAGCTAAGGATAATGTGGGGGACAGCTATAAATTGATGCCATCTGGTGCAGGTCATGATGCACAAATTTTTGCGGATTTTGTCCCTACAGCAATGTTGTTTGTACCTTCTATTGGCGGAATCAGCCACAATACCAATGAAGAAACGAAGATAGAAGACCTTGTGAAGGGGATTGAAGTATTGAAAGATGTATTGTTTGAACTAGCTTATAAGGAATAATAATGAAAAGGAGCCAGATACTCATGAGTTACTTAAATCATAATCAAGGATACAGAGAAGGTTTATTAGAAACACGTTCAGTAATAAAAAAGGATAATTATGCGGTAATTACACCCGATGGCTTGGTTAATAATGTTGTACCTGGCTTTGAAGATTGTGATGTAACCATTTTAGGATCCCCGCGTTTAGGTGCAAGGTTTGTAGATTATTTGGTAACAGTTAAAAACAAGGGCGGAAACAAAACCGGTTTTGCCGGTGATGGTATCCAATCATTTGTGTACGTTGAATATGGTAAAATCAACGCTTTTGCGGATGGTAAAAAATACGAATTGGCAAAAGGCGGATTCTTATATGTACCTCCACACTTACAATTGACGTTTGATAATCATAATAATGGTGAGGACAGCCGTTTGTTTTTATACAAAAAGCGTTATCAGCCGCTTAAAGGACATACGCCAGAAATTGTTACAGGTAATGTGAATAACATCAAACAAGAACCCTATGAAGGGATGAAAGAAGTATTAATTCAAGATTTACTGCCAAAAGAAATCGCATATGACATGAACATTCATATTCTTTCATTTAAGCCGGGTGCTTCGCATGGTTACATTGAAACGCACGTTCAAGAACATGGTGCTTATATATTAAGTGGACGAGGTGTTTACAACTTAGACAACGAGTGGATGCCAGTTGACAAAGGTGACTATATTTTTATGGGAGCTTATACGCCGCAAGCAACCTATGCAATTGGTTTAGATGAACCATTCTCGTATATTTATTCAAAGGATGCGAATAGAGATATTAATCTATAAAGAGGGGCAATTTTAATGAGTGAACCATTAGTGTATGTAGAAAGTAATCGTCTCCGGCAGCTAATGAAAGATAAATTAGTGAAAGCAGGCTTACCTGAAGAACATGCGGATAAAACAGCTGACTTACTCATCTTTGCAGATGAACGAGGTGTTCACTCACATGGTGCAGTGAGAATGCAATACTACTCCGAACGTACATTAAAGGGTGGATATAACCTGAACCCCGACTTAAGCTTCGTAAAAACGGGTCCAGCATCAGGGATTTACCATGGAGATAATGCGTTAGGACATTATGTGAGTTATCAAGCAATGAAAAAGGCAATCGAATTAGCAAAAACATCAGGTATCGGTGTTGTCGGTGTAAAAGAAATGGGACACAGTGGTGCGATTGGTTATTATGCACGTCAAGCAGCATTAGAAGGTATGGTGGCATTAACAGTATGTCAATCTGATCCCATGGTTGTGCCATTTGGCGGTACCGAACCGTACTTTGGCACCAACCCAATTGCTTTTAGTGCGCCTCGAAAAGATGGCAGTCCAATACTGTTTGATATGGCAACAACGGTACAAGCCTGGGGGAAAATCTTAGATGCAAGAAGTAAAAACAAATCTATTCCAGACTCATGGGCAGTTGATAAAAATGGAGCACCAACAACAGACCCGTTTAAGGTAAATGCATTATTACCAATGGCTGGGCCTAAAGGATACGGGTTAATGATGATGGTGGATATTTTATCGGGGAGTTTACTCGGCTTGCCATTTGGCAAGCATGTCACTTCCATGTATAAAGATTTATCAGAGTACCGTCGCTTAGGGCAGCTTCATCTCGTGATCAATCCTGAATACTTTGGCGGGAAGGAGCAATTCCTGGAAAAAATATCTCAAATGGTTGAAGAATTACATGATAACCCGCCTGCTGAAGGATTTGACAAAGTGTATTATCCCGGTGAAATTCAAATAGATGTGATGAAACAGTATAAAAAAACAGGTATCCCAGTTACAAAGGAAATTTTAGATTATTTAGAGTCAGACAACATTTACTAATTATGTAATGGAAGGGGGGAGGATCAGATGCGAGTATCTAAGCAGGAGCTGTTTCATTTAATCAAACAGAAGCTAATCAAAGCTGGATTAAATGAAGGAGCCGCACACGATGTTTCAGATGTATTGACATTCGCCGATCATAGAGGGATCCATTCCCATGGAGCAGTACGTGTGGAATACTATGCCGAACGAATCGCAAAAGGCGGTATTACAGCAAACCCAAACTACACATTTGAACAAACAGGACCTGCATCCGCTGTCTTTAGCGGAGATAATGGTCCAGGTCACCAAGCAGCAAAACAAGCGATGGAAAAAGCAATCGAAATGGCAAAAAATTCAGGTGTGGCTGTTGTAGGCATGAAGAATATTTCGCATAGTGGTGCATTGGGTTACTTTGTTGAAATGGCAGCAGAACAGGACATGGTTGCTTTAAGTATGTGCCAATCAGATCCAATGGTCGTACCGTTTGGAGGAACAGAACCATACTTTGGCACCAATCCGATTGCTTATAGTGTACCATCGGCTGATGAACGCATAATCACATTTGATATGGCGACAACTGTTCAGGCATGGGGAAAAGTATTGGATGCCAGAAGTAAAAATGAATCGATCCCGGAAACATGGGCAGTAGATGCAGCCGGTGCACCAACAACGAATGCAAGAGATGTTCATGCACTTGTGCCAATTGCTGGTCCAAAAGGTTATGGATTGATGATGATGGTGGATATTTTATCGGGCAGTCTTCTTGGAGTACCTCATGGCGTACATGTATCCTCCATGTATCAAGATCTGACAAAAGGCCGCGATTTAGGGCAAATTCATATTGTTATCAATCCCGCATACTTCACAGATTTAACTGCTTTTAAACAACAGATTTCGACGATGCTCGATGAATTAAAAGCACAACCGGCAGCTGAAGGCTATGGAGAAATTTATTATCCGGGTGAGCGCGGTAAATTAAGAAGTGCCAAATATGATAAAGAAGGAATTGAAATTGTAGACGATATTTATAACTACCTCGTTTCAGGCGATGTTCATTACAATCGCTATCATGGAAAGAATAGATTTGCAGAATAACAAAATGGAGGATCATTATGTTATACACAATTATAAAAGAAAACACCTATCAAGATTCTATCGTGTTAATGCTTTTATCAAACAAGTTATCTGCAATAGATGGTGTAAACAAAGTATCGATCATGATGGGAACACCAGCTAACAAAGATATTTTTAAATCTTCGGGTTTAGGCACAGATGAATTGGAAAAAGCAAATCCAAATGACATTGTTATCGTTATAGATACAAATCAAGAAGAAAAAGTAGCGGCAGTGAAAGAAGAAGTAGAAGCAGCTTTAAAAGGTGATGCCGCTTCACAAGACGCATCTAAAGGCCAAGAAGCACATAACTGGAAGCGCGCAATGGAGCTTGCGAACAACCCTAATTTGGCATTGATCTCCATTCCTGGTCAGTATGCAGCAATGGAAGCGGAAAATGCATTGAATGAAGGGTTACATGTATTTGTATTCAGCGACAATGTATCTAAAGAAGATGAGGTTAAGTTGAAACAAAAGGCGCATGAAAAAGGATTATTAGTAATGGGACCAGACTGCGGGACCGGAATTATCCATGGCGTGCCACTTGCATTTACAAATATCGTGAATGAAGGAGATATTGGCGTTGTGGGTGCATCAGGTACAGGAATTCAGGAAGTGACAAGCATCATTGACCGTTATGGTAAAGGTGTAACAAACGCAATTGGTACAGGTGGTCGGGATTTATCGACAGAGGTTGGTGCTATCACGGTTTTAGATAGTATCAAAGCATTGAACCAAGATCCAAAAGTAAAAGTGATTACAGTAATTTCTAAACCGCCTGCAGAGGAAGTGCAGCAAAAAGTATTAAACGTATTAAGAAATATTGAAAAACCGGTTGTTACGTTATTTTTAGGAGATCAACCAACTTATCAGGAAGAAAATATTTATCATGCGTATACACTTGAAGAAGCAGCGGTTGTATCTGTTCAATTATCCAATGGTGACAAACCGAATTTTAAACCGACATTGGCTGAAGATGTAAATGTGTCGTTAAAAGATTCACAAGTTGGTATTAAAGGTTATTACTCAGGTGGTACTTTGGCATCTGAAGCAGCTATGTTATTGAAAGAGGCATTTAAAGAGGAAGTACTTGAAGAGAAGAAAGAAGCCTATATCCTAAAAACAAAACATCATGAAATTATTGACTTAGGCGATGATATTTATACCCAAGGGAAGCCGCACCCGATGATTGATCCTGAAAAGCGTATCGAAATGCTTGAAACATCGGGAAACGATCCTGAAACAGCAGTCATCATGATTGATAACGTTATTGGCTATGGCAGTCATGATGATATGGCAAGTGAATTAGCACCAGCCATTAAACGTATGTTAGCCAATGCACATCAGGGAGGCCGCGAACTTGCAGTTCTTGTAACAGTTGTAGGTACAACTAAAGATCCTCAAGGTTATGAAAAGCAAATTGAAACCTTAAAAGAAAGTGGTGCAATCATTTGTGAGACAAACGACCAAATGGTTCGTACCGCGATTAAACTGGCACGAGGAAAAGTGGAACAGCCAGTCCTTGATATACAAAAATTTGAACATACCCAAGAAGACTTAACAGTAGACGAAAAAATTGTGTCCTTAATTAATAAGAAGCCAAGTGTCATCAATATTGGGCTGAAAAGTTTTACAGCAGCTGTTCAGAACAGCGGATCAGAGTGTGTTCAATTTAACTGGCGGCCAATTGCTGGCGGTGATGAAAAGTTAATGAAAGTACTTCAATTTCTAAACTACTATGAAGGAGAGACAATCTAATGGGGTACAAAACAATAAATGAAGCGAACGAAGCTGTTATCCAGAAGATCATAGCAGCTGAACCATTCTTAACGGATGTTGTACCTGCCAAGTCTGTGATTCCTGAATTGGAAGATTACGTGTTATTACATGCCGGGCCTCCAATTAAATATGAAAATATGACAGATCCTATGCAAGGCTCTTGTGTTGGAGCGATTCTTTTTGAAGGATGGGCAGAAGATGAAGAGGGAGCGCGTGAACTGCTTGAAAACAATAAGATTACATTTATTCCATGTCATCATGTGAATGCAGTTGGACCAATGGGAGGCATTACATCACCTAATATGCCGGTTCTTGTTGTGGTGAACAAAGAGAGCGGCAACGAGGCGTACTGTCAAATGAACGAAGGCATCGGTGCAGTATTACGCTTCGGTGCTTATCATGAGCAGGTAATCAATCGCCTGCACTGGATGAAAGATGTGTTGGGTCCGGTGTTAAGTAAGGCATTAAGAAAAATTGATGGAGGCTTAAATGTTAATGTATTGATGGCTAAAGCTATAGCAATGGGGGATGAATTTCACCAGCGCAATATTGCAGCGTCATTGGTGTTTTTAAAAGAAGTTGCTCCAATAATTGCAGCATTAGATGTTGTTGAAAACGAACAAAGAACAGAAGTGATCCAATTTTTAGCTGATACAGACCAATTTTTCTTAAACATTGCCATGGCGACAGGAAAAGCAATGATGGATGCAGCGCGTACAATCAAACATGGTACAGTCGTTACCGCAATGTGCCGAAACGGTGAAAACTTTGGCATCCGTATTGCAGGTATGGGAGATGAGTGGTTTACAGCACCTGTTCATACACCACAAGGGTTATATTTTACCGGCTACTCAGCGGAAGATGCAAACACAGATATCGGAGATTCAGCGATTACAGAAACAATCGGTGTTGGCGGTGTAGCAATGATTGCTGCCCCTGCAGTAACACGTTTTGTTGGAACAGGCGGATTTAATGATGCGCTTGAAACAAGCAATCAAATGGCTGAGATCTGTGTTGGAGAAAATCCGAACTTTGTGATTCCGACGTGGGACTTCAAAGGTGCGTGTTTAGGTATTGATGCACGTAAAGTTGTTGAAACAGGCATCACGCCGGTAATCAACACAGGCATTGCACATAAAATTGCCGGATATGGGCAAATTGGTGCTGGTACAGTTCATCCTCCAATCGAATGTTTTGAGAAAGCAATCACAGCATATGCTGAAAAACTGGGTTTTCAAGGATGATTTTACAGGCAAGTGCGATTGGTTCAATCGCACTTCAGCTATTAATTGAGGGAAAAACATTTACTGTGCACAGCATTTTTGAAAAAGGTATAAATATTGTTGATCAGAATGATGAATTGATATTTATCGGCACAAATGAAAATGGGACCTTTCCATTTGGAATTTTGCTTGGTTCACAAACGAAGCAAACATTAAAAGCAGGTCTTGAGGTGGGAGATTCATTACACGTTCGCAATAACCATCTTTCCCATAACTGCTTTAAACTCAATTTTAATGCCAAAATACTTCCGTTATATACGGATTTTAAACATGCAAACATCAATAAATTAAAAGAAAACATGCAACAGATTTCATTTAAATCGTATGAATCTACTGATTTTGAATCAGTTCATGTGTCGGACTTGATAAATAAATTACACGATCCAACTGAAAATTTAGAAGAGGAGTTTCGTTACTTTATCGGACGAGGCCAAGGTTTAACCCCAACAGGTGACGATATACTGGTCGGTATATTATATGGACATTTCATCAACTCTTTTATCGCACAAAACCACCTCGAAACATTGGGGAATCTCATTAGAAAACCCTTAACAACCCTTGTTAGCACGCGCTTTTTAACTTGTGCTTTAGAAGGTTTATTTAGTTCGAAAATTACAAGATTACAACATGATCCATCTTTGAAAAGTATGAAAAGCCTTATAAAAGTAGGTTCTTCTTCTGGGATGGATACTTTATACGGAATTTATATGGCTTTAACAAAGGAGTGAAAGAAATGGGGAAAAGAGTAGTACTGGCACTAGGAGGTAATGCAATTTTACAGCCAAAACAAGAAGCAACTTATGCCAATCAACTCAAAAATGTAATCTCTGCAACACGTCATATGATTGAAATCAAAGAAGCAGGACATAAAATTGTGATTACACATGGCAATGGTCCGCAAGTGGGGAATATTATTGCTCAAAACGAAGCTGCCAAAAATGTCGTTGAACCACTGCCAATCTATGCTTGTAATGCAGAATCACAGGGATTCATTGGTTATATGCTGGAAAAAGCTTTGAAAAACCATATGAAAGAACGGGGCATTGCTGCGAATGTAGCTACATTTCTAACCATGGTCGAAGTGGACAAGGATGACAAAGCATTTGAAAAACCAACGAAACCAATAGGAGTATTTTATTCAGAGGAAGAGGCGAAGCAATTAGAAGAGAAAGGGTTTACGATGTCAGAAGATGCAGGGCGAGGCTACAGACGAGTTGTGCCTTCCCCGGAACCGAAAGTGATCCATGGAATAGAAGAGATTCGGCGTTTAATTGATGAAACGATTGTTATCTCCTCTGGCGGCGGCGGTATACCTGTATATCGTGATGAGAGCGGTCTATTACACGGTCTTGAAGCAGTTATAGACAAAGATCGTTCAGGATTAAAGCTTGCACAACAAGTAAATGCTGACGTTTTCATGATGTTGACAGACGTACCAAATGTATTTATCAATTTTGGCAAAGAAAATGAGCAAAAACTAAGCCGAATTACTGTAGAAGAAGCTGAACAATATGTGGCAGAAGGGCAATTTCCTGCTGGCAGTATGCTGCCAAAGATCCAAGCGGCTATAGAATTTGCAAAGTCAGGTAAAGAGGCAATGATTTGTTCATTGGATCAAGCGGTAGCTGCGCTAGATGGAAAAGCGGGGACACGCATAACAAAATAAGACAATCCGTGTTGTTCATAAGGAGGATAAAAAGCCAAAATTCCTCCTTTTTTCAGATATGACCACAGACAGATTTCGAAAAGATACAATCTATGAAGTCTAAATCGAAAGTCAAAGGAAGAGTAGAAAATAAGGATCATTTAAAAGTTGAAGGAGGAAGTTTGATGACAAAAGAGACGGGATCAGTTGAAGGTAAAGGAAAACAACCACTGATTCCCTATTGGGTTAAAGTTATTATCGTATTTTTCTTCGGTTGGGTAGCTCTTTATGCAACGCGAACAATATTAAACCCGATTATGGGGAATATTGAATCAGCGTTTTCATTAAGCAAGGCACAACTTGGCTTAATTATGAGTATATTTTTCATCGGTTATGCAGGTATGAACGTTCCTGCAGGAATATTAGGAGATAAAATTGGAAAAAAACGAGTGTTGGTTCCAGGTGTTATTCTATTTGGATCGCTAGCAGCAGTTGCAGGAATGATGCCTACATTTTTTCTATTTATCTCTGCATGGCTTATGGTTGGTATGGCTCAGGGGGTATATTATGGGCCGCAATATGGAATATCATCCGAAATGATCCCGAAGAACCGTTTAACATTAGGTAGTGCTGTAATTAATGCAGGGATGGCTTTCGGTACTTCAATTGGCTATTATATCTCCAGTTATGTTGTAGGAGAATGGGGATTCGGATGGAGAATTCCATTTTTTATCATCGGAGTGCCGGTTGTACTTATTGGTATTGCAATGGCAATTGTAATTAAAGACAAGCCCAAAAATGATAAAGAGGTTAAAGGCACCGCTGAACCGTTTAAGTTTTCATCTTTATTTAATAGAAACTTAATTTTGGCTTATATTATTATTTTCTGCTCTATTTACGGATTCTTTATGATTATTACTTGGTTGCCATACTATTTAGAAACAGCACGCGGTTTAACCGGAGGAAATATCGCCTTTGTTGCATCACTTGTTCCATGGGCCGCGATTCCAGGTTCATTATTTTTTAGTTGGCTGTCAGATAAGCTAGGCCGGCGTAAACCAGTATTGCTCATGATGTTACCGTTTGGTATTTTATCAACAGCTGCAATTGTTTACTTTGATAGCTTACCAATTCTGTATATGACACTAATTGTGTATGGAATTGTAGGGAAAATTAGCGTTAATCCCGTTTTAATTGCGGTTGTAGCTAATAATGCACCAAAGCAATCATTAAGTACAGCATTTGGATTCTACAACTTTGTTGGAATGTTAGGTTCCATTTTAGCTCCGTATATTACGGGCTGGCTTACAGACGCTACAGGAAGTATGAATATAGGATTTTATTTTGCAGCAGCTCTGTTAGTCATCGCATTGATTGCAACATATTTAATAGATGAAAGTAATTTGCCCTCTGTTGATAAAGCAGCTAAAGATCATTAGTCAGTAAAAGCTTATGACTTTTTCACTGTAATTGTGATTCAAGCAGCATAACAAAGGCGACAGCCAGACTGATAGATGCAAATAATAAACAATTCGGGATCGCGGTATTAAAATTCGGCTGCTTCTGCAAAACAGCATGGGCTAAAATGACGCGACAAAGCAGCGCGCTCAGGCTTGGAGGCAAATGCATATGTGAAAAGAAACAAGACGGGAAAGAACTGAGCGGCAGCTCAGCTGGAGGAAACGGAAAAGTGCTCCCGGGTCAGACATCCTGTTATACACCGATGGTTTATGTTCTCGATCCGCGTTCTTCATATGCGATGAGGAAATATTATCATTCATCAAGCGAAACCCTCGCTTATGCCTAGATAAGTTCGTATTTATATTAAAGCAATGAAAGCACCCTTTCAGCAAGGGTGCTTTTTGCTGTCTTATCAGTCCCGGTTTCTCATTTCTTGAAGAGTCATTTGACCTAATGAAGGGGCAGAAATAGCGGGGGATTCAAAAAAACTGTGTAAAATGAACTATTACTATTAATTTATATAAGGGGAAAAATATAGTATGATAAGAAATGAATAAAATATAAAAAAATTGAATATCGGCAGAAAGGAGCTCCATATGAACAAAATCGCCGCGGAAGAAGTCGCCAACATGCTCAATACATGGTACCGCGCCATTAGAAGAAGCGATGCTGAACAGTCGATCAGGCTGTTTGAACAAATCAAACCGCTGCTGGCAGACATGGAGGAAGATCAGGAAGTTTTGATCTACTATTCCCTGCTGGAACTGCGGCATAAAATTATGCTCTACGATTCGAGAGGCAAAAAGATAGAGCAGCACGACGTATCGGCCGGCGACAGTGCTGCATCACATATGACATCCTATTACTACTACCTGTTTTCAGGAGCTTATGAAGTGTATAAAAAAAATTATGAGCAGGCAATCAGCTTCTATAAAATTGCCGAGAAGAAGCTTGCTCATGTACATGATGAAATTGAAGTTGCCCAATTTCACGATAAAGTCGGAAAGCTCTACTATTACTTGGGCCAGAATATCGTCTCTTTAAACCATACCCGGCAGGCGATGGAAATTTTCAAAGGACATGGCGACCATGACATGAACCTTGTCTCAACTTATATTACAATGGCCGGAAATTATACCGAGATGGGGAAATATACAGAGGCGGAAGAATATTTAACAGAAGCAATCCATACTGTCAGAAAAGCCGGCGACCATTTTAAAGAAATGCAGCTCCTTCATAATTTTGCCTTGCTTTATGCGGCGATGGACAAATCGGACAAGAGCATTCAATTTTTGGACATCGTTTTGAATGATCATGCATATGCTGCATCGGATTATTATTTCAATGTCGTGTTTTTAATGATCAAAGAGCTGTTTAAAACCGGAGACTATGAACGCGCCGCAGCCTTTTACAAAGAAGGGAAGGAAAGGTCGCAATCTGCGGCGAATGAAATATTTGACGCTAAAATCGATCTTTTATATGCGGCTTATGCTGGATGTGGTGAACAGGCGGTTAAAGACTGCAAAGACAACATAGAAATCCTCTTTCAAGCAAAGCAATACGACAGTGCCAGAGAACTTTCTCTCTTAACGGCCAATGTTTACAGATCAAAGTCTCTTTATAAAGAGGCCGCACATTTCTTTTTGGAAGCGATTAAAGCGGAAGAAAAAATGAAAAAAGTGGAGGGAATGTGATGAAAAAACTGTTCATTGTTGCTGCGATTGCTGCCGTCGTATGTTCGGGATGGTTTGCGGCAGAAACTCATTCGCCATCCGGCGACATGCAGATTGCTGAAAAGATGGTTGGTTAAAACGAATACCCGGAACAAATATTGAACAACCGCTCCTGAGCTAAGGGGCGGGTTTTTTTGTAGAGAAATCTAATTTTTTAAAATATTGAAAACGTTTACTTCATTTGTTAAGATGTCTTTAGTAAAGTTTAGTGAATATGGATCTTAAAGACAGGGCGGGATGAAAATGGCGACGATTAAAGAAATTGCGCTTCAGGCTAAAGTATCAAGCACAACGGTTTCAAGGGTTTTGAACCATGATCAGTCATTAGCGGTGGCCCCTGAAACAAGGCAGCGGATTTTGGATATTGCAGACCGGCTCGGCTATAAAAACACGCGCAGACGCCGCGACGTATATGTCTCAGAAAGCGGGGAAAGCCCGCGAATCGGCATTGTTGTCTGCCAATCACAGGAAGAAGAGCTGAACGATCCATACTTTTATTCCATCAGGCAGGGAATTGAAAGCGAGTGTTTTGATAGAGGAGCGTTTATTACGAAGTTTATTCAGCTGAGCAGCATCCGCTCAAATCAGCTTGCAGGCGATGTCAACGGCTTAATCGTCATCGGAAGGATCGATTTTGCCGGCTTGCAGCAGTGCATGGGGGCGCTCAACAACGTCGTGTACATCAACCATACAGACAATGAAGAATTGCGCGACTCGGTTGTCGTCGATTTTGAGAAGGCGACGGGGAGGGCGCTGAACCATTTGAAATCGCTCGGCTATACAAGGCTCGGTTATATCGGCGGAAGAGAAAAAGAGCACTTTCGAATCAGCGATCAGGAGACAAACGTCATTGAAATTGAAGACAAACGGCTGACTGCGTTTCTGGAGACGGCCGGTTCGGAAAACGCGAAGCATATTTATGTCGGCGAGTATTCGATGCAGCAAGGCTATGAGCTGATGAAAAAAGCGATTCTTGAGAAAAACGTTCCCGAAGCTTTTTTTATCGCCAGCGATTCGATGGCCATCGGCGCGCTCCGGGCTCTTCGAGAATCGGGACTCAAGGTTCCCGAAGATGTTGCCATCGTCAGCTTCAACGGCATTGAAGCGTCCGAATTTGCTAATCCGCCATTGACTACCGTAAAGGTTCATACAGAAGAGATGGGCCGGACGGGTGTGAAACTGCTGCTCGACAGAATGAAAGGACGGGAACTCCCGCTGAAAGTGACCGTACCTTCAGAACTGATGATTCGGGAAAGCTGCGGATTCAGCAAGCGGGGCTAATGGTAAGGATCAGGCGCTTTTCAAGGAGGTGAGGCAAATAGGTTTACTAAATGACAGTAAATAATGAAAGTGCATTTTACCCACCGTCAAAATTTCATAATTGGAGTGAAATTGATGAAAAAAATCATTTTCTCTTTTATTCTCCTGATCATTTTGCCTGCACTAGCAGCGGGCTGCTCGGGAAAGAATGCCGGAAAGAACGGAGACGTCACACTCACAATGTTTTCGACAATGACAAAAGACAGTGAAAAACAGACGCTCAGAAGCATCGCAGATGATTTTGAAAAAGAAAATGAAGGCATCAAAATCGATATCAGCTTTCCCGGACCGGACTATGAAAATATGCTGCGTGTCAAAATGGCGGCAAATGACATGCCTGACTTGTTCGATACGCACGGCTGGGCGAAGATCCGCTACGGGGAATACACCGCAGATTTAAAAGACATGGAATGGGTGAAGCATCTCGACCCAAACCTCGATCCGATTTTGAAGGATGAAAAAGGCAAAGTATATGCCTATCCTTTCAATCAGGCAAAAGACGGGATCGTCTATAATGCCGGTTTGTTGCAGAAATACGGTCTCAAGCCTCCGCACACGTTGAACGAACTGATGCACGCGCTGGAAACGATCAAAGAAAAAAGCAATGGGAATGTCATTCCTTTTTGGTTCGCAGGTTCAGATAAAGGCGCTTTAGCTCAGTTTTATGATCAGTTTGCCACCCCGCTTCTCATTACAGATGATCGCCGCAATGAAAAAAAAGCTTTGGAAAACGGCACATTCGACTGGTCCGGCTACACACTTCTCGCAGAAATCTTTAAAGAAATGCAGGAAAAGGAATTGATCAATAAAGATATCCTAACGGCAAAACCGTCGCAATTGGTCGAATTAATGGCACAAGGAAAAATCGGCTTTACTCTCTCGGTCACATCGATCGGCCCTGATACGAGAGAAGTCAATCCTGATATCCAGTTAGGCGTGATGCCGACGCCAGCCGTTTATGAAGGCGACAAACCGAGCTGGATTGGAGGAGAGCGCCATACCGTTGCTGTCTGGAAAGACTCTGAACACCTCGAAGAAGCAAAGCGGTTTATTGAATTCGCCGCACAGCCCAAATATGCGAAAAAGATCGCCGAAGCCACCTCATTTCCTCAAGCGTTAACCAACACAGAAGCCGAAAACTACTATTCTAAGTTTTATGATCAATATAAAGAAATCGAAATCGAACCGTACTTTGACCGTGTCTACCTCCCGAGCGGAATGTGGGACGTCATGGGGACGACGGGACAGGAACTTTTGGCCGGTACGTTAACGCCGAAGCAGGTATCGGAAAAAATGAAACAGGAGTACAGCAGACTGCAAGATCAATAGAAAGGATCGTTTTCATCATGATGAAAAAAGAAGGGTGAAATGATGAGCGAATTAGCTAAAGAAAAAAGTCTGACTATTGCGAAAAGAAAAAAGGGATTTGTGAAGAAAAGCGGATCACTCTGGTGGATGTATCTTCCCGCCTTGGCGCTTGTATCCATTTTTATGATTTATCCGTTTGCCAGCGGCATTAAAATCACGTTTACGAACTGGAACGGTTTTTCACAGTCGTATGACTGGATCGGCTTTGCCCAATATAAACGGATGCTGGCCGACCCGGCCACATGGCTTGTCGTCAGAAACACCCTGCTGTATGGACTGGGCAGTACGATTTTGCAAAATGTCATCGGTCTTCTCTATGCTCTCCTGCTGTTTAAAAGCATCAGAATGAAAGCGCTGACACGTACGGTTGTCTATTTGCCCGTCATCATCAGCCCGCTGATCATGGGGTATATCTGGTATTTCTTCTTCTCCTATGAAGGAGGCGCCTTGAACGATGTGCTGAAATTATTCGGAGCAGCTCCTGTAAACGCTTTGAGCAGCCCGGAAATCAATCCGTGGATCATCGTATTTGTGAATTCGTACCAGTTTGTCGGTATTGCGATGGTCATTTATTTAGCAGGTCTCGGAAGCATTCCGAAAGATTTTTATGAAGCGGCGCAAATTGACGGGGCAAGCGGTTTTCAGCAGTTTTGGAAGATTACGCTGCCGCTGTTGATGCCTTCTGTCACAATCAACATGGTCATCAATATCATCGGCGGACTGAAGCTGTTTGATGTCATTTTAGCGCTGACAGGCGGCGGTCCGGGAAATGCTTCGCAATCGATGTCGACTTTTATGTACGATTTGTATTTTAAAAGGCAGGATGCCGGTTATGCAGCCGCACAGGGGGTTTTCATGGCGGCGTTGATACTGCTGATCAGCTTTACGGCTCTTATTTATTTTAAGCGCAAGGAGGTCGAAGCCTAGATGAATCACCAAGAGAAAAAGAAGCGGGCGCTGTGGACGGCACTGGCGGCATGCATTACCGTTTTTCACCTGATTCCATTTTATATTTTGCTGACGACCGCGCTGAAAGCAAAGGGGGATTTCAGCTCGAAATGGAAGTTCCCTGACGAAATCAGCCTCGGTAATTTCGCAGAAGCATGGGATAAAGCAGGTCTGGCCGGCTCGTTTTTCAATACCGCTGCGATCACTCTTGCTTCGGCGGCTCTGTTGATTATGATCGGCTCTCTGGCGGCCTATCCCCTCGCCAGACGAAGAACAAAGCTCAATCAAGCCGTATACTTTCTGTTTATCGGCATTATGATCATTCCGCCGCTGACATCAATGGTTCCTTTATACAAAATGGTGGTGGAGTTCGGCATGCTGAATACGCTCGAAATCGCGATATTGAATAATACGGCGGCTTATATGCCCTTGACAATTTTTTTGTATGCCGGATTTATCCGTTCGACGATTCCGAAAGAGCTTGAAGAGGCGGCAAGAATCGACGGGGCGAGCACGGCGGGCATTTTCTTCAGAATTGTCTTTCCTTTATTAAAGCCGGTGACTGCGACGATTTGCATTATTGCCTGCGTATTCATTTGGAACGACTATCAGTTTTCGATCTTTTTCCTTCAAGACAAAAGTGTGCAGACTTTGACTGTGGCGATTGCCGGATTCTTTGGGCAAAATGCGAACAACCTGCACTTGGTGGCGGCAGCTTCACTGATGGCGATGCTGCCGATGACGATTCTATTTTTATTCCTGCAAAAGTACTTTATAAAAGGATTATCAGCAGGAGCGCTAAAAGGTTAGCGGAAATTTCACGGGGAAAGGAAGATATGAATGACTAAAATTGCTTTTATCGGAGCAGGGAGCACAATTTTTGCGAAAAATGTGCTGGGGGACTGCCTGATGGTTCCGGCGGTCAACGGATTTGAATTTGCTTTGTATGATATCGATCCGCAGCGTCTCAAAGAATCTAAAGAAATGCTTGAACATTTAAAAAACCGCTATAACAACACGGTATCGATCCGCGCTTATGACGATAGAAAAGAAGCTTTGGCGGGGGCGAAATATGTGATCAATGCCATTCAGGTCGGCGGCTATAAACCGGGCACAGTCATCGATTTTGAGATCCCGAAAAAGTACGGCCTCAAACAGACGATTGCCGATACGGTCGGAATCGGCGGGATATTCAGAGCGCTGCGGACGATTCCCGTTTTATTGGATATGGCAAAAGACATCGAATGCGCGGCGCCCGACGCCTGGCTCTTAAATTACACAAACCCGATGGCTTCTTTAACCGGTGCGCTGCTTCGCTACACGGACGTGAAAACGGTCGGTCTTTGCCACAGCGTACAAGTATGCACAAAAGACCTTTTCAAATCCCTCGGCATGAAGCATGAACGAATCGAAGAAAGAATCGCCGGTATCAATCATATGGCCTGGCTTCTTGAAGTAAAGCAAGACGGAAAAGACTTGTATCCAGAAATCAAAAAACGGGCAAAAGAAAAGCAGAAAACGAAACATGATGACATGGTCAGATTTGAACTGATGGATAAATTCGGCTACTATGTGACCGAATCATCCGAACATAACGCGGAGTACCACCCTTATTTCATCAAAAGCCATTATCCCGAACTGATTGAAGAGCTGAATATTCCGATTGACGAATATTTGAGAAGGTGCGAGAAGCAGATTCAAAACTGGGAAAAGATGCGCGGCGAAATCGTCGGCAACCGGCATTTAACCCACGACCGGTCAAACGAATACGGCTCAAGAATCATCGAAGCGATGGAAACCGGACAGCCGTTTACATTCGGGGGAAATGTCTTGAATAAAGGATTGATTCCAAACCTTCCGGAAAAAGCCGTCGTTGAAGTGACGTGCGTCACTGAGCGGAACCGGATCACTCCGTGCGCCGCGGGCGAGCTGCCTGAACAGCTGGCGGCTTTAAACCGCACCAATATCAATACACAGCTGTTAACGATTGAAGCGGCAATAACAAAAAGAAAAGAGCACATTTACCATGCCGCATTGCTTGATCCGCATACAGCTGCGGAATTATCGATGGATGATATTGTAAGCATGTGCGATGAATTGATCGAAGCACACGGCGACTGGCTGCCGGAATTTGAATGAAAAAATAAAGCCCGAGCGAAGGGATCAGCCTTCAGCTCGGACTTTTTTCATGCGGGGGTGTGAATATTTTTCCGACTTTTGATGAAGCAATCGGAAGAATGGAGGAAGCATCGCGATCACGAGCACCACCCGCAACACTTGGACGGCGACGACGAACGTAGAGTCGGCGTGAAGCGTGACAGATGTTGTCGCCATTTCCGCGATTCCCCCCGGAGCAAACGCCAATATGGCCGTTGTCAGGGAAATGCCTGCCGCTTTAGCGGTGACGGCTGCGCTTAAAATCATCGCAATGATCAGTCCGACGGAGCTGGCAAGTGCGACGATCAGCGTTTTTCTGACGCCGATAAACATTTCTTTGCTGATTTTTGAACCGATCGTCGCGCCGAGACAAATTTGCGACAGCACTGAAAAGCCGTGGGGCCACCAGGCTGTTGCGCTGAGCCCGGTCATTGAAGCGCCTGCGATTTGCAGAACGGCCGCACCGGTCATGCTTCCGAGCAGCCATGGCGCCGGAAACCGCAGTGCTTTCATCGCTTTGCATACCACGAATCCGCCCAGCACGATCAGCGCAGTCCATGCGATATGAGGCGCTTCAAAAGCCGATGTTCCCGCGGCGATCACTTGGCTGCCGGCAGTATGGGCGTCAGGCTGCTTCGCATTTATGAAAAAAACGAAAAAAGGAATGGTCATGACGACCAGAAGCACACGTATCATCTGCACGAGACTGACGATTGCCGTGTTCGCTCCCACTTCCTGAGCGATGCCCGGCATCGCGGAAAGCCCGCCGGGGGCCGTTCCCACAAAACTCGTCAGCATATCGGTCTTGCTGAACCTCCATAAGACAAAGCCCGACAGCATGGCGAACACGACGGAAAGGAGGAGCATGACGCCGACAATCAGCCAATTTTCCTTAAAAATCGAAATCACGGACATATTGATTTTCTGGCCGAGCTCAATTCCCAATAGCATTTGGCCGAACTGAAGCCAGCCATGATGGATGCCGTTTTGTCTGACCGCAGCCTTTAACGGTGACGGGCGAAACAGCGACAGACAAGCGGCTGCTGTCATTGTGCCGACCATCCAGCCGATCGTCATGCCGGTCAAAGAGAGAAGAAATCCCCCAAAACTGCTGATTAATATCAATAATATATCCCGAAGGAAATCTCTTTTTTCCCTCAAATGAAAAACCTTCTTCCTGATTACTGCAATCATTTTGTTCACTAAGTAAAGTATTTCTATATATCACTATATAATAATTTTAGTGATTGGTAAAATACGAATTTATTTAAAAGATTAATAAGAAAAACTGATCGTTCATTTTTGAACATAACAGATGGAACATATGAATACATTAAATTAGATTCGATCACAAATAGAGGTGAACCGATATGAAACATTCCAAGGAATCATTCACCAAAGTCAAATCGTATCGTCCGTTTCACAGCGCTTTTGATCCGTGTCCTCCGATCGGTAAAAGATATTACAGAACCCCTCCAAATCTATATCTAGGTTTTCAGCCCCGCGGCCTTCCGCAGTTTTCCCCGATGGAGGCGCTGCAAAAAGGGACGCTTTGGCCCGTATTTTACGATCATTATGAAAATCCGTATGAAGATGGGAGGTAAGGGGGGTGACGAACTCTTTACCGCAAGACTATTATCAAAGGCTCCATGAAATTCAGGCCGTCGATTTTGTCATCGTTGAGCTGATGCTTTACCTTGATACACATCCCGATGATACCGACGCCATCAGACAATACAACCAGTATGCCGGATATTCAAGAAAACTGAAAGCGAAGTTTGAATCAAAATACGGCCCTTTGACGCAAGGGAGCCCGGATCAGACGGAATCCTATTGGAGCTGGAAAAAAAGTCCCTGGCCGTGGCAAGTTTAATAGAGGAAGGGAGTCAGGTTCATGTGGCTTTATGAGAAAAAACTGCAGTATCCTGTTAGGGTGAGAGAATGCAATCCGAGACTTGCCAAATTTTTGATTGAGCAATACGGCGGAGCGGACGGCGAATTGGCTGCGGCGCTTCGCTATTTGAACCAGCGCTACAGCATTCCTGACAAAGTCGTCGGACTGCTGACGGACATCGGTACGGAAGAGTTTGCTCACCTTGAAATGATTGCGACGATGGTATATAAATTAACAAAAGACGCGACACCCGAACAGATGAAGGAAGCCGGGCTCGGCGATCATTATGCAGACCATGACAAAGCCCTGTTTTACCATAACGCTGCCGGCGTTCCGTTCACCGCTACATACATCCAGGCAAAAGGCGATCCGATTGCCGATTTATATGAAGATATAGCGGCTGAAGAAAAAGCGAGGGCTACGTATCAATGGCTGATTGACATGTCGGATGATCCGGATTTAAATGACGGGCTGGCATTTTTACGGGAAAGGGAAATCGTTCATTCACAGCGCTTCCGCGAAGCTGTCGAAATTTTGAAGGAAGAGCGCGACAGTAAAAAAGTATTTTAAACAGCAAAAAGCCGAAAATACGATTGGTATTTTCGGCTTTTTGTTTACTGCACAGGGCTCGCAAGCAGCTCTTCTGCGCGGTCGCGAAGCACATACTTTTGGACTTTTCCGGAAGCGGTCAGCGGGTATTCGTCGATCAGAAATACGTACTCCGGAATTTTGTAATATGAAAGCTGTCCTTTGCAAAAATCTCTGACATCTTCAAGCGTCAGCTTTTTGCCCGGTTTGCATTTAATAAAGGCCGCCGTTTTTTCCCCGTATTTTTCATCAGGAACGCCGACAACCTGTACATCGACAATATCCTCATGTTCATAAAGGAATTCCTCTATTTCACGCGGGTATATGTTTTCACCGCCGCGGACGATCATATCTTTTAAGCGGCCGGTAATCCTCACGTATCCGTCCCGGTCCATTTCGGCCAAATCGCCGGTATGGAGCCAGCCGTCTTCATCAATGACCTTTTTGGTGGCTTCGTCCATTTTATAGTATCCCTTCATGACGAGGTATCCTCTTGTGCACAGTTCGCCTTGCTCGTCCGGGCCGAGCGTTTCCCCCGTGTCAGGATCCACAATTTTCATTTCTACATGCGGATGCACTTTACCGACGGTTTCAACGCGGCGTTCGATCGTGTCGGTGACCGTTGTCTGCGTAATCACGGGTGAAGACTCCGTTTGTCCGTATGCGATTGTGATATCCGTCATATTCATTTGCTTCATCACTTTTTTCATCACTTCTTTAGGACACGGGGAGCCTGCCATGATCCCGGTCCGCAATGAAGATAGGTCATAGTTTGCAAAATCGGGGTGGGTGAGCTCGGCGATAAACATTGTCGGCACACCCTGCAGTCCTGTACATCGCTCTTTTTCGACCGTTTGTAGGACGATGTCCGGTTTGAATTCGATGATCGGCAGCATGGCCGCGCCTGACGCGACACAGGCAAGCGTGCTTAGCACACAGCCGAAGCAGTGAAACAGAGGAACCGGAATGCACAGCCTGTCTTCGCTCGTCAGCCCCATTCTGTCGGCAACGATCGCCGCATTATTGACGATATTGTAGTGAGTCAGCATCACACCTTTTGGAAAGCCTGTTGTTCCCGACGTATACTGCATATTGATCACATCATCGTGTGTGAGTGATTGCTCTCTTTCGAAAAGGTCGGCATCAGAGACCGTTTCGCCCAGTTTGGCGATGTCGGCAAAAGCCGTCATATGTTCAGGGACTTTATTCTTGCCAAGGTAGACGAGATTTTTCAGCTTCGGCAGCTTTTCCGGATTTTTCATGACCTCGTCGACCATATCGATATAGGATGTCCCTTTGTAGCCGTCCATTAGAAAGAGGGTGGTGGAATCGGAATGTTCCAATAAGTACTCAAGTTCTCTCGCCTGATAGCTTGTATTGACGGTGACGAGCACAGCGCCGATTCTTGCCGTCGCAAACTGGAGCAGAATCCATTCCGGTATATTGGATGCCCAGATGGCGACATGCTCTCCTTTTTGAATGCCGAGCGCGAGCAGCCCTTTTGCAATTTTAGAGGTTTCTTCAACAAGCTCCTGATACGAATATCTTAAATCGAGCTCAGAATATACAACCGCTTCATGATTCGGAAACCGGCCGGCGGTTGATTTTAAAAGCCCGCCGATCGTTTGTTTTTTTAATGTAATCATAATGCCTCCTTGCCTCCCGAATAAAAACTGTTTCTATTATAGCACTTTGTTCTAGTACCAGGTACTATAAAGAATTAGTTTTTTCTTAGCCGGGAAGATAATGTTAATACTGTTCGGTATTGTGCAATTCCGCCGGCAGCCACGATTCCTGCAATAGCAAGAAATAGCGCTGCCCCGCCGAACTTGATGAACATCATCCCGCCTAAAAAAGGACCGATTGTCCGGGAAATATCCCAGTGCAGGCCGAAAAATGCAAAATATCTGCCCCGCATATGATCGGGAGCAAGGCGCGAGACAAAGGTTTGCATGTGATTCAGCAGCATGCTTTCTGCCGCCGTAAATAAAACGGCAGTCGAGAGCAGCCAAAAGATCGATGATGAAAAAGCGAAACCAATTGCTGCCACAGCGTAGCATACATATGATATGGAAACGACCGTTTGGATGTTCAGTCCTTCCGTCCATTTGACAAGCGGAATTTGCATCGTAATGCTAAGAAGGGCGCGGCACACTGTATAAACAGTCAAGATGAATAGGAAATCTTCAAAAAGAGTTTCGAGATAAAGGCGGTAGTTTGACTCCAGTTGAGCATAGAACAGGCTGACGGGGACCGACAAGAACATCAAGGACAGAACCGGACGGTGCTGAAAAAATACCTTTTTTGCGGAAAGAAGTTTTTCCCTCTCCAAAATCTCCTTTTGCCTTTTTGACCGCCATACCTCGGGCATTTTAAAATAAACAGCAAGCCAATAGAGAAAAAACGCACATGCCTGAAAGCCGAACATCAGGCTTGGCTGATAGGAATAGACTGCAAGTCCGGCGGCCGGACCGACCGCTGCGCCCAACCCTTCAATGGCATGAAGGACAGCGAACGCTTCAGAGCGACGCCCGCTTTCGGTGCTGTCCGTTATTTGGGCCCGCTGCGCAGGGATGTACAAAGCTCCCCCGATGCCGTTCAGAACATAAAAAAGAGCGAACAGCCAAATGTGATCTGCCATCATAAAACCGGCGGCAGAAACAGTCTGAAAGGCGAGCGCCGTCAGGATCACCTTCCGTCTTCCGATCCGATCCGTCAGTCCTCCTGCGACAAGCGTCACCGCGACCTCGGTCAGCGGTCTTGCTCCGATGACGAGCATCACCGGCAATATGCCAGTTCCAAGCACATCATACAGATAAAAAAGGAGGAAAGGGGCCAGCATGGCTCCCGTTATTCCGGTCAGGAACTCTCCGAAGAAGCAAATCAGCACGGGAGAACCGTACCTTTGTTTTAAACGGTTCATTTCATATCCTCCTTCAACATAGCAGTGCAATTAGTGTAAAATGGAAAATCATCAGTAAAAAGGACAGAAAACCAGGGGAGAAATTTCCCCTTTTATAAAGAGGGGGATAACGGAGATGAAATCGATCGAACATTACATGGAACTTACCGCGGGAATTAAATGCGAAAGCGAAGGGGAGGCAGAAGAGATTTCAGTCAGTGAAATCGCGGATATTCTGTATTGCACACCGAGGAACGCAAAACTGATTTTAGCGAAACTTGAAGGTTTGCAGTGGATTGCTTGGAAAAGGGGAAGGGGGAGAGGAAACAAATCAGAAATCCGCTTTTTAAAAGAACCTTGTGAACTGCTGCTTGAAACGGCGAAAAATGATACGAAAGAAGGTAAAATCGACCGGGCGAGACACCTTCTCGAAGCATATCAGCATTCGTGTCCGGACGCATTGCCGTCATATAAAGAGTGGCTTGAGCGCGTTTTCGGCTTTCAGACCGAATCGGAGGGCAGCAAGCAAAAAGATGTGCTGAGGCTCATGACCGCGATGGAGCCAGAGCATTTTAAGCGTCTTGATCCGTGCCGTATTTATCTGCGTTCAGAGAGCCATGTCGTTAAGCAGGTATGTGATACATTGATCCGTTTTAATGAAAAGGAAGGAGGTTTTATGCCGCATCTTGCCCACCACTGGGAATGTGACGCCGACCAAAAAACGTGGACGTTCTATTTGAGGAAAGGGATCTATTTCCATGATGGCACAACATTGACAGCTGAGGATGTTAAATACTCGTTTGAGCGTTTTATGCTGGATGATGAAAATAAATGCAAATGGCTCGCAGAGGATATCGGAAATGTTGCGGTCAGGGATGAATATAGTTTTGATATTTGTTTAAAGGCAAAAAACTCGCTGTTTTTGCATCATCTTTGCGATGAAAGGCTGTCTATTTTAAACCGCCATCAGAATGACGGACTGTTGATCGGGACGGGTCCTTTCAGACTTGTCCGCCGGGATGACCGGATTCTCGCGCTTGAAGCGCATGAGCGATATTTTCAAGGACGGGCTTTTTTAGACCGGATCGAACTATGGTATATGGATGGCAATTTTTCTCTTGTCGACTACGGTTTTTATATGGAAAAAGAAGAACAAAGTCAGGTTTTCGATGAATGGCACGAGGAAAGGAATGTTCAGTACATCTCGGTGAATGCAAACAAATCGGGGCCTCTCAAGCATAAGGCGTTCAGGAAGGCTTTGCGGCAAATCATTTCCCCTTCACATATGGTCAGTGAATTAGCCGGACAACGGACGGCTCCGGCGGGAGGCTTTCTAAACCGGGATCTTCCGCCTGAATCCGGGGACGACGACATCGGCAAGCTGCTTATGGAAGGCCATTACAAAGGCGATCCGCTTCGGCTTTATACGTTTTCCGAACCGGATCACCGGGAGGATGCGTCATGGATCCAAAAGAGGTGCAGGCGGTACGGCATCGCACTAGAGGTTTGTTATATGAAAGCGGATGAGCTCATGAAGGAAGAAGTGATCGCAAAAGCCGATTTGATTCACGACAGTGCGACATTCGGACGTTCGGAAGAAATGAGCTGGCTGCACCTCCTTTTAACGGAAAACAGCTTTTTACACGTCCATATGCCGGGGGAATGGCAGAGGAAGTCCGCCTTGATGAGGGATCAGCTTCGTTTCATTGATGAGCATTCCAAGCGGATCAGCCTTCTGTGTGAGGCGGACCGCGCCTTGGCAGAAGAGGTGTACACGATTCCGCTATATCAAAACAATATTCGCGTTAAAGCGGGGGAAGCCATTCAAGGCATTGTGCTTAACGAAGAAGGATGGATTGATTTTTACGGCATCTGGTACAAAAAAGAGGCTCTTCTGTAAGAGCCCCTCCATTGTGTTTCTTAATGACCGGAATGTCCTCCATCCGCTGACTTAATTTCCAATATGTCATCAAGAACGCCTTGCGTTCGAAATGAAATCTCATTTTCTGATCCGAGAATGAATGCATGGTTATAAGGGCCGTCCTGCGGTCTGTCCCGAAAAGAAGGCTCGATCTCGGATAAATAGCTGTACATCGTACTGTCTGCCTGTCCATTTTTGAGTAAAAGCAGAGGAGCGTGTTTTCCCAAATGGGAAAATGGCGCTCCGGCAAGCGCCAGCTCGGGCGCGGCCGTTGATGCGAAGGACAGTCCGTGTCCCGGATCTGTGATTCCCCACCCAAAACCGGTGTTTTTATCGCTGAATTTCGCAAACGCAATCGAATTTGCGACAGGCGTATCTCCGGAAATTCTTTTGACTGTTCCATATTCCTTTAATGCATCCTCCGTTTTTTCTGAAACGGCTTTTTTAGGGCCGAGAATATAGATGTTTGCTTTGCCGTCCCTTTTCTTTAATGCTGCGGCCGTCTCTTCGGGAATGCCTTTTTTGTTCACGTACAGGATCGGCTCAGGCATGTGGGCGATCCAGTTTACAGCCGGGAGCGAATAAAGTTCCGCATCTTCCTCGGATGATCCGATGATAACGCTTTTCGGATACTCATCGGCTGCATCCGCGTATTCTTTGTCAATCTCTTTTGCCAGATCAGCCTCGTTCTTCCCTTTCAGCTCTTTTATTTTAAAAGAGTTCAAAGCTTGAAGTGAATCGAATTCTCCGACAGCCATGATTTGCGTTCCGTCTGAAGTGCCCGTCGGGTTCAAGCGCTTGATTTCATTCTGAATCTGCCCGGAGATTTTCCCTTTTTCCGCGATTAAAACAGGTCCGTTATTCGGGTGATGGATCAGATCAGCTGATGCAAGAGCTGCCTGCCATGATCCGCCCGAAACTAAAATCACTGCGCCCGGCCTGTTTTGTTTATGAGTGGCCGGCCATATCGTTTGAGAGGTTTTGATGCTCATTTCTTCCGGTGTATTCGCGTCAAGTCTTGTCGTGTTCTTTGTGTTTTTCACCAGAAGCCCTTCTTCCGCTCGCTTATTGAAATCATTCGGAAGAGAAACGGCGTCTTTTTCTTTCATCTCCGAATGATTCTTCGTATGATGCTCCTTATGTCCGTCCGTCTTTCCCGAGCCGGAATTTTGGCATGCTGCGAGCGGAAGCGCGAAAACAAGCATGACAAAAAGTAAACCGGATTTCAATTTCATGGTGTTTTCCTCCTTTTTGGTCCAGATTACTGAGTAGTATACCCGGGAAATGTGCAAAACTGGTGCAGACATCTCGACATTTGTTACATATTAGAAGGCAGCGTGATGATAAATTCGCTTCCTTTCGGGGTTCTGTTTTTTACTGCAATCTGACCGCCGTGAAGCTCGACGATTTCTTTCGCGATGGCCAGGCCCAGCCCGGTACCGCCGGTTTGTCTCGATCTCGACTTATCGACCCGGTAAAAGCGCTCAAAAATATAATCCAGTTCTTCTTCCGGAATGCCGCAGCCTTCGTCCGCTATCGTAATCTTGACCTGATCCTCTGCTTTTGTTGCGGTGACGGACGCTGTTGAATCAGGATCGGAGTATTGGCGGGCGTTGTTCAGCAAATTTGAGATCACTTGTGAAAAACGGACTTCATCGACTGAGACATAAAGATCCGCCGGGATGTCGAACGAAAGGCTGATTCGTTTTTCCGAAAAAGCGACCGCCGCTTTCTGAACTTCTTTTTTTATGAATGTGTGCAGGTGAACCTGTTTCTTACTGATTTGAAATCCAGGCTGTTTCAGTTTTGTCAGCAAAAATAAATCGTCAACAAGGGTGTTTAAATTGTCCGCTTCCTCTTTGATGATCGACAAGTACTGATTTCTGGCTTGTGGATCGAGTTTATCTCTCATCGCGACATCTGTGTAGCCTTTTATATATGTGATCGGAGTCCGCAGCTCATGAGCGACGCTTGACAGAAAATCGTTTCGTTCTTTTTGAAGCCTGCTGAGATTTGAAGAAAGGCTTTCGATTGATGCGGCGAGCTCGCCGAGTTCATCGTTCCGTTTGATATCAAGCGGAATCGAAGCTTGACCGTTTTTGATACTTTCGGTTGCTTCCTTCAGTTTAATAATCGGCTTCGCTAATACACGGCTGAACCAAAGAATAGCTGCGGCAGTTAAGACGCCGGTTAAGCCAAAGCTGAGGAAAAACCGCTTCGTAATGCTTGCCACCAAGGCTTTTATCGAGGAGGTCTCCAAATACATGAAGACGTAGCCGGCCGTTTCCCGTCCGTTCATGATCGGACTGATCGTACAAATATACTTTGATGTATTCCAATGGGACGATAAAGCGGTCCCTTTCCTCGGGATGTGTTTTTCTTCGAAATGAAGGTGTTCCGTCATGTCTCCCCGGGCAGACTGCGCCAATACGCGTCTATTTTGGTCCGTTATGATTACGTTTGTCCGGGCTTCGGTTTCCATCAGGGTGACGTGGTCTATCGTCCTTTTGTCAAAATGTTTTTCGAGGACGTCTCTGTGGCTGTTGCCCCTTAGTTGGAGCGCGCGGATTTCTTCGTTTATTCTTGTGTTGATAATCGTTGTATACAGCGCCGCAAAAAGGATGGTTTCGATGAAAAGGATTAAAATGAAAAATGAACCTGCGAGCTTAAATGAAATCTTTTTCATGCTCCGGTTCCTTTGCTTGTCCATTTGTAGCCGACGCCGTAGACGGTCCGGAGATGATCTTCAACCGGAAAGCCAGCTTTTTTCAATCGGTTTCGCAAATTTCTCATGTGTGAATCGATGGTGCGGGGCTCGATATCAGAGTTGAACCCCCAGATGTTCTCAATCAATTGGTCTCTCGAAAGCGCTTGATCCGTGTGGTTTAAGAGCGTCCCGAGCAGATCGAATTCACTTGGCGTAATGCCGATTTCCCGTTGATTGACATGCAGGGTATGATGCTGTTTATTCCAGATTAAACCGCGGAACCGGATTTCATGAAACCGACGGGTCCTGCGCAGGACAGCTTCTATTCTGGCAAGCAGCACTTTTTCGCTGAACGGTTTTGTTAAATAATCGTCTGCGCCGCAATTCAATCCGCGCACAATGTCATCCTGCCCGTTTTTGGCGGTGAGCATGATAATCGGAACGCTTGTCAATCTGCGGATCTCTTGGCACACCATCCATCCGTCCATCTCAGGCATCATAATATCGAGAATAACAAGATCAAAATTGTTCATTTTTATTAAATCCAGGGCTTCTTTTCCGGTGGCGGCTTTTGTGCACGAATAATGTTCTAAATAAAGCTCCAGCAGATCGAGCATCCGGATTTCATCATCGACAAGCAGCACGTTCAATGTTTTAGCACCTCTTTAGTCAAAATAAAAGTCCGCTATTTTAAAAATATACCCTATAAGGGTATATTGATCAAGGCGGATCATCTCTTTGTTAAGAAGTATAAAAACCAGACTGCATGGTTTTGTTTGTTCGTCAGCTGCCGCCCGCTTGAACGCCTCCCGTATCGCCCGGTCTTTCACATAGTCTGCGATGTCCAAATAAAAATCAACCGTTTCCTGTTCGTCTTTAAATGCGAACTCCAGCGCGTTTCGATACTGTTCCGGACAAGGCTCAGTTATGGAAATGTCAGGCTTTCGGCCGGTAAGAGACGTATAAAATGTTAGGAACGCATTAAAGTGGCGAATTTCATCTTGTCTGATTTCTAAAATCCGCTTTTTTGTTTCGGAATCCGGCGCCTTTTGGGCGATTTTTTGATAGCAGACGACCGCGCTGTGCTCTCCGTTTACCGCTTTTTCAAGATCCTTGATCAGCTTGTCGTTTTGCCTGGCGGGATAGGCGGGAAGATACGGCTGAACATACCACATCTTTTTCACCTCAACACTTTATATTTGACGTCCTGTCATTATATGTATGTGCTTGCATGCATGTGCCTATGGAAGGTTGAGCCTCGAACATGTGTCAAAATGATGTGCGGTGAGCACAATCTATTTTAAAAAAATGAAGTTTGACGTAAAATGGTTGTTAGTGCCGAATTAATGACATACATATCAAAATGGAGTGAGACTATTGAAAAAGGTAATATTGACGGCCGTGGCTTTATTGATGTCGGTTGTTTTGTTCGCCGGCTGCCAGGCGGAAAAAGGGGGATCAGCCAAGGGGAAGTCTGAAAAAGTTCAAATTACGGTTTCCGCGGCTGCGAGTCTCAAAGATGTATTAGCGGAACTTTCCTCTGTATATGAGAAAGATCATCCGAATGTCTCCATAAAGTTTAATTTTGGTTCATCGGGTGCATTGCAGCAGCAGATCGAACAGGGCGCTCCGGCTGACTTGTTTTTTTCTGCCGCCGAGGACAAATTTAATAGAGTAGTTAATCAGGGGTTAATTGACAAAAAAGACTCTGTCAAGCTGGTCGAAAACAGTCTGGTGCTGATCGTTCCGAAAGGGAAAAATCAGCATGTCAACAGCTTCAAAGATTTGGCGGAGGGCAAAATCGAAAAACTTGCGGTCGGAAAACCCGAATCAGTGCCAGCCGGAAAATACGCAAAAGAAACGTTGACGAACCTTGACGTATGGTCTAAAGTGCAATCTAAAATCGTCTACTGCAAAGATGTAAGGCAGGTCCTTTCTTATATCGAAACAGGCAACGCGGATGCCGGAATCGTTTACCGGACGGACGCCCTTTCATCAGATCAGGTCGAGACTGTCGAGACGGCGAAAAGCGATCTGCATACACCGATTGTCTACCCGCTCGGAATTGTAAAAAATACAAAGCACAGGGAACAGTCTGAGGAATTTTATCAATTCCTGCAAAGCGACCAAGCCGTTAAGGCAATGGAAAAGTACGGATTTAAGAAGGGCTGACCGCCGTTATGCTTGAGGAATTCTTTTCCCCGATTGAAATTTCAATTCAAGTATCAGTCGCAGCGGGCATCATCGCAGTTTTGCTTGGAACTGCTGCGGCGAGGCTCCTGGCGAACAGAAACTTTAAAGGCAAGTCTGTTATCGAGACGGTAATGATGCTGCCGCTCGTTCTGCCGCCGACCGTTGTCGGATTCTTTTTAATCGTGATCTTCGGAAGGCAGAGCATGATCGGACGCTTGATAGAAAACGTATTTCAAGCACCGGTTATTTTTACCTGGTGGGCAGCCGTGATCGCCGCTGCGGTTGTCGCGTTCCCGTTAATGTATCAGTCAGCAAAATCAGGATTTTCGGCTGTCGACCGCGATATCGAGGATGCCGCGAGGGTTGATGGAGCAAGCGAGTGGAGGGTGTTCCTCTTTGTCACCGTTCCCCTCGCATCAAATGGAATCATGACGGGGATTGTGCTCAGCTTTGCGAGGGCGCTGGGCGAGTTTGGCGCAACGCTGATGTTTGCGGGTATCATCCCGGGGGTGACGCAGACGGTGCCTACGGCGATATACTTGGCGATCGATTCGGGAAATATGACGCTGGCATGGATGTGGGTCGCCTCTATCGCGATCATCTCGTTTTTGATGCTGTTTTTTGTGCAGTTCAAGCAAAAATAGCCGTATGGGGTGCAAGTGCTCATACGGTTTTTTCCCAGTTTTGGAGAATGGTTATTTTGCAGATGTTTCGATAGAATAAAGAGTAAGAAACAGAAAGGAGACGAGCTTAGTGGGAGCAGTATTTTTATCAGGCAGATCCGGGAGTGGGAAAACGACCTTTATCCTGAATGAAATCAGAGAAAAACTTCGCGATGAACCGCTCGGAAAACCGATCATTTTTCTAGTCCCGGATCAAATGACGTTTTTAATGGAATACGAGCTTAGCAAAACACCCGATTTGGGCGGAACTATCCGCGCCCAAGTGTACAGTTTTTCAAGGCTTGCCTGGCGAGTGCTCCAGCATACCGGAGGCATGAATCGGCCGTTTTTGACGGGGACGGGCATTCAGATGCTGCTGCGGAGACTGATTGAAGAGCATAAGGGCGAGTTTAAAGTCTATCAAAACGCAAGCGATAAAAGCGGATTTACGGAGCAGGTGGAACGGATGCTGACCGAATTTAAACGGCATTGTCTGCAGCCTGAAAGCATCCGGGACATGATAGAGGGGACGGGCAAATCGGAATACGAAGATGAACGGATCCTTTCCGATAAATTGCACGACTTATATATTTTATACAGCAAGCTTGAGGAAAATCTGGAGAATCAATATGTTCAATCTGAGGATTATTTGACGCTTTTGGCCGAGCAGATTCCGTATGCGGATGAGATTAGAAACGCTGCCGTTTACGTGGACGGATTTCACCAATTTACGCCGCAGGAGATGAACGTGCTGGAACAGCTGATGGTACATGCGGAGGAGATCACTTTTTCGCTGACGGCGGATCAGCCGTTTACGGCCAACAGCCCGAATGAGCTCCATCTGTTCAGAATGACCGGGAAGGCGTACTATGACCTTTACCAGAAGGCGAAGGAACTTGGCCTTGATCCGTCAGAAGTGCGGCTGGAAGAAACGAAACGGCACCAGCAACATTCGGAGCTCCGGCACCTTGAACGCTATTTTGACGAGCGTCCTGCAAAACCGTATCGCGGACGGACGGAATCGCTCCGCATCATGCAGGCGTCGAACAGAAGAACCGAGATTGAAGGAATTGCGCGCGAGATTCATTCTTTAATTCGCCAGGGCCGCTTCAGGCTTAGGGATATCGCCGTTATTGCCCGGAATGTTGAAGATTATAAAGATACGATAAAAGAAGTTTTTAAAGACTGTGAACTTCCTTTTTTCATAGACGGCAAGGAATCGATGCAAAATCATCCGCTCATTGAGCTGATCCGTTCGACGCTTGATATCATTAAAGGAAACTGGCGGTATGAAGCGGTGTTCCGCTGTGTCAAAACGGAACTTTTATTCCCGGAAGGACAGCCGAAGGAACGGCTGCGCGAACAGATTGACCAGCTTGAAAACTACTGTATTGCGTATGGCATTAAAGGAGACAGATGGACAAGCAAAGATCCGTTTGTTTACAGAAGGTACTCTTCACTGGATGAGGATTTTGCCAAGACAGACAAAGAGATTGAAACGGAAAATATGCTCAATGAACTAAAGGGCTGGATCGTTCCACCGATCCACAGGCTGCAGAAGCGCTTGAAAAAAGCTGAAACCGTCAGGGAAATGGCCGAAGCCGTTTACCTTTATCTTGAAGAAGCCGATGTTCCGATGAAGCTTGAACAGGAAAGGCGGCTGGCCGAAGAAAGCGGTAGGATTGCAGAGTCGCGCCAGCATGAGCAAGTATGGGATGCCGTTATTCAACTGTTGGACGAGTTTGTTGAAATGATGGGCACAGAGCGGATATCGTTTGCTTTATTTCAGCAAATGATTGAAACCGGCTTGGAGTCTTTGAAATTCGCGCTGATTCCGCCCGCTCTTGATCAAGTGTTTATCGGCAATATGGACCTTTCAAGGATGTACGGCACGAAATGCACATTTCTCATCGGTGTAAACGACGGTATACTTCCGGCGAGGCCTGCGGACGACGGCGTGCTTTCAGACGATGACCGGGAGTGGCTGAAACGAAACGGCGCACAGCTGGCTGCGACGGGTCGAGAGCAGCTCTTGGATGAGAATTTTCTGATCTACATGACGCTTTCCAGCCCGTCTGAAAAGCTCTATGTCTCCTATCCGATCGCAGATTCGGAAGGGAAGACGCTGCTTCCTTCAACAGTAGTGAAACGGCTGAATGAGCTGTTCCCGGACGGCGAAGAGAAGATGCTGATTCATGAACCCGAGCAGCTGGACGACGAAGCCCAGCTTGAATTTCTCGTGAATAAAGGCGCCGCCTTGAGCCATTTGGCAGGGCAGCTCGGCATTTGGACGAGGCAGTATGCGATCAGCGATGTATGGTGGAGTACATACAACTTTTTAATGAATGAGCCTGACCGCATCTTTTCTCAAAATATCCTGTCCAGCCTGTTTTTCAGAAACAAGGTCGAAAACTTGAACCGGCATGTGAGCCGCGATTTATATGGGGAGCACATTCAGGGAAGCGTGTCGCGGATGGAGACGTTCAAAGCCTGTCCGTTTTCCCATTTTGCTTCGCACGGTTTAAAGCTGAAGGAACGTCAATTTTTCAAGCTTGAAGCTCCGGATATCGGTCAGCTGTTCCACTCGGCGCTGAAGCTGATTTCAGATCGGCTTCACGAGCTTAAACTGGATTGGCGCGACTTAACGAAAGCCCAATGCGAGACTTTGTCAAGCGATGCAGTTGAACGGCTCGCGCCAAAGCTGCAAAAAGAGATTTTGCTCAGTTCGAACCGTCATCATTACGTGAAGCAGAAGCTGCAAAAAATCATTGCCAGGGTATCGGGCATTTTAAGCGAGCATGCAAAAGCAAGCGGGTTTGCCCCCGTCGGCATCGAGCTCGGATTCGGGGGGAAAGGTCCGCTTCCTCCAATGCGTTTTACCTTGAAGAACGGCTGCACAATGGAGCTTGTCGGCCGGATCGACAGAGTGGATAAAGCGGAGAGCTCAAAAGGGCTGCTGCTTAGGATTGTCGACTATAAATCAAGCGATAAAGGCCTCGATTTGGCCGAGGTGTATTACGGCCTCGCCCTGCAAATGCTGACATATCTCGATTTGTCGATCACACATTCAACCGATTGGCTCGGCATGAAGGCATCCCCTGCAGGCGTGCTTTATTTTCATGTGCACGATCCGATGATCCAGGCTTCGGTGCCGCTCGGCCTTGATGAAATAGAAAAAGAGATTTTCAAAAAGTTCAAGATGAAAGGGCTGCTCTTGGGAGACCAGGAAGCGGTCAAGCTGATGGATACCACGCTGGAACAAGGCAGGTCGAACATGATCAGCGCAGGCTTGAAAAAAGACGGCTCGCTCCGTTCGGATTCTGACGTTATTGCAGAAGAGGATTTTCATGTATTAAGGCGCCATATCCGCCGGACATTTCAGAAGGCCGGCGAGGAGATCACAGACGGTAAAGTGTCGATCGAGCCTTACAAGCTAAAAGACCGGACACCGTGCACATATTGTTCGTACCGGTCATTCTGCCAGTTTGACGAATCGCTTGAGGAAAACGAATACCGGATATTAAAACCCGAAAAAGACAACGTGATTTTGGAGCGGCTGAAAAAGGAGGATGAGACAGATGGAGATTTCTAAACCGAAGGGCAGCAATTGGACTGATGACCAATGGAAGGCGATTGTCTCATCCGGCCGGGACATTTTAGTTGCGGCAGCGGCCGGCTCCGGAAAAACGGCCGTGCTGGTTGAGCGGATCATTCGGAAAATAACGGATCAGGAACATCCCGTAGATGTCGACAGGCTGCTTGTCGTCACCTTTACGAATGCATCTGCGGCTGAAATGAAGCACAGGATCGGCGAAGCGCTCGAAAAAGAGCTTGCCGAAAATCCGGGTTCGCTTCATTTGCGCAGACAGCTTGCTTTATTAAACAAAGCGAGCATATCAACATTGCACTCATTCTGTCTTCAAGTCATCCGCAAATACTATTATTTGATCGATGTTGATCCGGCTTTCCGGATCGCCGATCAGACGGAAGGCGAGCTGCTTGGCGATGAGGTGCTGGACGAGCTGTTTGAAGAAGAATACAAAAAGCAAGATCCGGCCTTTTTTGAACTTGTGGACAGATATACGACAGACCGTCATGACCTCGATTTGCAGCATCTCGTCAAGCGGGTCTACGAGTTTTCCCGTTCGCATCCCGATCCGGAAGGCTGGCTTCACACATTTGTTGATCTGTATGACGCGGCTTCAGATACGAAAGTTGAGGCTCTGCCGTTTTATTCTTACATTAAAGAAGACATCGCACTCGTTCTGGAGGGGATGCGGCAAAAGCTGACGCGTGCGCTTGATTTGACAAAGCAGCCAGGGGGGCCTGCGCCGCGCGCCGAAAATTTCCTCGATGATTTAGCGCAGATTGACAGGCTGATTCAGCAGCAGAATGATTTTTCGGCTCTGTACGAGCTTGTACCGGCCGTTTCGTTTCAAAGATTGAAGCCGTGCAAAGGAGATGCGTACGATCCTCGATTGGTTGATGAGGCCGCAGATCTCCGCAACAGCGCGAAAAAGCAACTTGAAAAGCTGAAAAGCGATTATTTTACGCGAACTCCCGAGCAGCACCTTGAGAGCTTGAGGGAAATGAAGCCGGTCATTCAGACGCTCGTCCAGCTCGTGTTGGAGTATGGCAAGCGGTTTGCGGACGCGAAAAAGGAAAAAGCGATCGTCGATTTCTCAGACCTTGAACACGACTGCCTTGCGATTTTATCCGGGAAAAACCAAGCCGGCGAAGCCGTGCCGAGCGAAGCGGCGAAGTTTTACCGCCATCAGTTCCATGAAGTGCTTGTTGATGAATATCAGGATACGAACTTGGTCCAGGAAGCGATTTTAAAGTTCGTCGCCAAAGAGGAGCATGAGGGGAACCTGTTTATGGTGGGCGATGTCAAGCAGTCGATTTACCGGTTCCGCCTGGCAGAACCGCTTTTGTTCCTTTCGAAATATAAACGCTTTACAGACGATGGCTCGGGTTCCGGTCAAAAAATCGATTTAAATAAAAACTTCAGAAGCCGTTCAGATATTTTGGACAGCACGAACTTTTTATTCAAGCAGCTCATGGGAGAAAAGGTCGGGGAAGTCGAATATGACGAACAGGCCGAATTGAAGCTTGGCGCGTCTTATCCGTCGAACGAAGCGACAAAAACGGAGCTTCTGCTCATCGAAAACCAGAGCGGCGCGCAGGATGAAGAGGCTGAAGAGCTTGAGGCGGTCCAGCTTGAAGCAAGAGCGATGGCCGGACAAATCCGCAGGCTGATAACAGAAAAATTTCAAGTATATGATGCCAAAGCGAAAGCGTCACGGAACATCCAGTACCGTGATATCGTGGTGCTTTTGCGATCGATGCCTTGGGCGCCGCAAATTATGGACGAGTTTAAACAGCAGGGGATTCCGGTATACGCGAACCTCTCAACGGGTTATTTTGAAGCGACAGAAGTATCGGTCACACTGTCTTTATTAAAAATCATCGATAATGCTTATCAGGACATCCCGCTTGCGTCCGTTCTCAGATCGCCTGTTGTAGGTCTTGACGAAAATGAGCTTTCCTTGATCAGAATCAAGGATAAAAAAGCGCCGTTTTACGAAGCGATGAAAGCATACCTTGCTGCAGCAGATGGCGATGAGAGGCTCAGCGAAAAGCTTCGCCGCTTTGACGCCCTGCTCAAAAAGTGGAGAGCGTATGCGAAAAACCACTCTGTGGCAGAGCTGATCTGGGAAATCTACCGGGATACGAAGTATTTGGATTATGTCGGCGGAATGCCGGGCGGAAAACAGCGGCAGGCCAATTTGCGCGCGCTTTACGACAGGGCAAGATCCTATGAAGCGACATCGTTCCGCGGTTTGTTCCGCTTTTTAAGGTTTATTGAGCGGATGCAGGAGCGGGGTGATGATCTCGGAACGGCAAGAGCTCTGAGCGAACAGGAAGACGTTGTTCGGCTGATGACGATCCACTCAAGCAAAGGGCTTGAATTTCCTGTCGTATTTACCGCCGGTCTCGGACGGAATTTTAATATGATGGACTTGAACAAGTCTTATCTGCTGGATAAAGAACTCGGTTTCGGAACGAAGTTTATTCATCCGAAGTGGCGGATCAGCTATCCGACGCTGCCGCTGATCGCGATGAAGAAAAAGCTCCGCCGCGAGCTTTTATCAGAGGAGCTGCGCGTCTTGTATGTCGCTCTTACCCGGGCCAAGGAAAAGCTGTACCTGGTCGGGACGGCTAAGGATAAAGAAAAGCTGCTTGCCGACTGGCGGTCACAAGCGGCGGGGTCTGAGTGGCTGCTTCCGGATTATGAACGGTTTCAGGCGAAATCTTACCTGGATTTCATCGGACCTGCTTTGATGAGACACAGAGATATGGATGAATCCGGCGCGCCGCTGGTGATTGATGAGATCCGTGAACATCCGGCGCGCTTTCAGGTCAGCTGGCTGTCGGCCGCGGATCTTCAAGCAGAAGATATTGATCAGGCCGGTGAAGAAAGACACGGCCGGCTCTCCCAAATTCAAATGGGGCTTCCGATCGATGGTTCGTTTGAGTATGAGCAACAAGTCAGAGAAAGGCTGACATGGTCATATCCATACAAAGACGCCGCCAAAGTCCGAACAAAACAGTCTGTCTCAGAAATGAAAAGGCAGAAGGAGTATGAGGATGAGTACGGCGACCGCTCGCTGATTCGCCCAACCAAGGATGCTCTCCTGTTTAAACGGCCGTCCTTTATGATGGTTAAAGGCCTGACCGCGGCCGAACGAGGGACGGCGATGCACACCGTCATGCAGCATATTCCGCTGACCCGTGCGCTTGAAATGAATGAGCTCAGCCGCCTCCTAGACAGGCTTGTTGAGAAAGAGCTATTAACAGAAGACCAGCGGGCAGCGATTGAGGAAGACGATATTCTCGCATTCTTTGATACGGAAATCGGACAAAAGCTTCTCGGCGCCCGCCGCGTCGAACGGGAAGTTCCCTTTAACATGACGCTGTCCGCCAAAGAGGTTTATCCTGATCTTGAGTCAGCCGACGAACCTGTATTGATACAGGGAATTATCGATTGTTTATTCGAGACGGAGGACGGTTTTTACCTTCTTGATTACAAAACCGACCGGATACACGGAAAGTACCGAAACGGATTCGAAGGGGCCGAACCGATTTTAAGGAAGCGTTACGAAACACAAATTCAGCTTTATGCACGAGCCGTTGAAACGATGATTAAAATGCCGCTCAAAGGGCGTGCACTGTACTTTTTTGACGGAGGACATGTGCTCTTATTTTAATATGAAACCGGCGTCCCCCTGACGATTTCGGGGGGAGCTTTAATGAAAAGAGAGGTGAGGCACACATGCGAATTTTACATACAGCGGACTGGCATTTAGGAAAAACGCTTGAAGGGAGAAGCCGCCTGAAAGAACAGGCGGACTTTCTTGAAGAGCTCACAAGGATCGTAAAAGATGAAAAGATCGACGCCGTTATCATGGCCGGAGACGCATTTGACACAGTGAATCCGCCTGCACTGGCTGAACAGCTTTTTTATGAAAGCCTCTCCGCCTTGTCTGACAAAGGAAACCGTCCGGTCGTCGTGATTGCCGGCAACCATGATAATCCGGACCGCCTTTCCGCGGCCTCTCCGTTAACGACAGACCATGGCATCCACTTGATCGGGTACCCGAAGACTGAGCCAGTTGAAATAGAAGTCGCTTCTAGTGGGGAGATCCTGTCAGTCGCAGCGCTCGCCTATCCTTCCGAGTCCAGACTGAATGAAGTGCTGTCGGAAACATTTGACGAAAAACTGCTGCGCGACCAGTATGATGAGAAAATCAAGCAGACCTTTCAGCGTATGTGCGGCAAGGCGAGAAAGGATGCGGTGCAGATTGCGGCAAGCCATATTTATGTGGCGGGCGGCAGCCAGACGGATTCTGAGCGGCCGATCGAAGTCGGAGGCGCATATACGGTGGCTGCGGAAAGCCTGCCGGAAAACGCCGCCTATGTGGCGCTCGGGCATCTTCATCGCCCGCAGACGATCAAACGGGCCCGCACGCTTGCCAGATATTCAGGTTCACCGCTTGCCTACAGCTTTTCTGAAGCGGGATACGCAAAATCGGTCTCCATTGTCGAAGCCGCACCCGGTCAAACGGCATCATGGGAAGAGGTCCATTTGACGAGTGGAAAACCGCTCGTTAAATGGAAGGCGGAAAAAGGGATGTCCCAAGTATACAGCTGGCTGGAGGAAGAGCGGGACAAAAACGCGTGGATCGACCTTGAAATCCATCTGACAGACCAGCTGTCGATTGAAGAAATTCACCGTTTGAGAAAAGCGCATCAAGGCATCATCCATATTCGTCCGGTTTTTGAGGAAGCCGCCTCGGATGAAGAGAAGATCCGGTCCAGAAACGTTCCGATTGAAGAACGGTTTATAGCGTTTTATGAAAGACAAACCGGTGGAGCGGTTCCCGATGAGGAAACCGTCAAACTGTTTCTGGAGCTCGCCGCAGGATCGGAACAGGAAGAGGGTGATGAAACATGAAGCCGATTTCTCTGTCTATTAAGGGGCTGCACAGTTTCAGGCAGGAGCAGGTGATCGATTTTGAGCGCCTGTGCGATGCCGGTGTATTCGGTATCTTCGGGCCGACCGGAAGCGGCAAGTCGTCGATTCTTGACGCGATGACTCTCGCTTTGTACGGGAAGGTGGAGCGGGCCGCCAATAATACGCACGGTATTTTGAATCATGCCGAAGATGAGCTTGCCGTATCGTTTACGTTTAAGCTGCAGACAGGCCATGAGACGGCTTATAAAGTGGAACGGGTCTTTAAGCGGACAGATGCCGTCAAGGTCAAAACATCGATCTGCCGCTTCATTGAAATGAAAGAGGAACAAATCGTTCTGGCCGATAAAGCGAATGAAGTAAACCGGAAAATCGAAGAGCTGCTGGGCTTGACGATCGACGATTTTACAAGGGCAGTCGTCCTGCCGCAAGGTAAATTCGCCGAATTTCTTTCCTTAAAAGGAGCGGAGCGGCGGCAGATGCTTCAGCGCCTGTTCAACCTCGAACAATACGGGGACAGGCTCGTCAAAAAACTGAAGAAACAGGCGCAAACAGCGCAGGCCAGAAAAAATGAGATGCTTGCCGAGCAGGCTGGATTGGGCGATGCGGGGGAAGAGGCGCTGAAACAGGCGGAACAGCATCTCGAAGAAGCTGAAAGCCTTTTGCAAAGCAAGAAGCGCGAACGAGACGCAGAAGCGCAGCGCTTTGCGGAGTATCAGGAGATTTGGAACCTGCAGCAGGAAAAAGAAAGCTATCTGAAAAAAGAGGCGGAGCTTTTAAAGAAACAGGAACAGATTCGGGAAAAAGAAAGCCGCCTGCACCTCGCCGAAACGGCAAATACGCTCAAGCCTTATGCAGACGCCTTGCTGGCAGCGCGGGAAGATGCCGAACGCGCACACCGGGAAGAAAAACAAGCGCGGGAACAATTAGAACAATATGAAGAGCTTCATAAAAAAACAGAACGCGAGTACGAGGATTTCAGGCGTCTTAAAAATGAAAAGGAACCGGAGCTTCTCAAGCAAGAAGAACAGCTCACCGCTTTGAAGGAAATTGAAAACAAGCGGCTAGCCGCACAGGCCGAGGCCGAGAAGAAGCAGCGCGAACAGCGTTTGAAAGAAGAGGAAATCAAGCATGCGGCAGACGAGCTGGCCAAGGTGAAAAGTCTGCTTGAACGCGGGACAGCCAAGCAGAATCAGCTGAAAGCGGAGCTGAAATCTGTCCAGGTATCTAGCGAAGAGCGTAAAAACTGCCGAAATGCCAATCAGCTTGCTTTTCACATTCAACAGCTTAACAACGATGCCGCTTTAGAAAAGGAACGGCTTGGTCAGCAGGAGACGCTGATTAAAGAGCTCCAGCAAGAACAGCAAGCGGTGGATCAAAAGGTAAAAGCTGAAACCGAACGCATCGAGGCATTGTTTGCCGCTGTCGAACGAGCGTACGCGCTCGTTTGCGAAACAGACAGATCGCTCTCTGAGACCATCCGTGTGGCATCTCAAAAAAAAGAAGAGATTGCGGCAAAACGGGAACAGGCAAACCGTGATCAGCTGGCAATCGAACTGGCAAAGCAGCTCAAAGACGGAGAGCCTTGTCCGGTCTGCGGATCTGTACATCATGAAATGCCCGCCCGCGTCGGCATAGAAAGCCTGTCCTTTAAAGAGGCGGATTCCGAACTGGAGAAAACGGAAGCCATCATCGCTGAAGCCGGTGCGCTGGCTCAGGAGTTTTTCTCGGCCAAAGTGGCACTCGAACAGCAATCCGACCACCTGGTGAGCGAATGCCCGTTTTTAGTCAAGAGCAAACATGAACTGCCTGAAACCGCTGCATCGATAGAAGAAGGCACCATTCCCGAACGGTACAACCGCATCAGCTTTGAATGGAAAGGAATCAGACAGGATCTCGCAGAGACAAAAAGCAGGATGTCCAAGCTCCTTCACACATATAAAGAGCTCTGCAAGAAACGCGACCAAATCAGCGAGCGACTCAGCCATGAAGAAAAGGAGCGTAACAGGCTTCAAAACCGCGTCCGCGAATTAAATGACCAGTTAAATGAACGCCGAAAAAGCTTCGGCGAACAATTCGACGGCCTCTCTTATGAACAGGCTGAAAAATGGCAAAAAACGATTGAAGAAAAAGATCTGGCCGCAGAGGAATTCGAAAAGCGTATCGAAATGAGCGTCGGCTTTCTCACAAAACATGAACAGCAAAAAGAGAAGCTCACCGAGCGCTTGTTTGCGCTTGATAAAGAAAAGCTCGACCTCCGCTATGCAGTCGAAAGCCTTAATAAAGAAATAAACGATTATCAAAAAGAGCTGATGGGCTATCCCGATACAGCTGCGATCGACAAAAAGCTTCAAGACGTGAAAACGCAATTGGCCAAGCTGCATGAGCAGGAACAGACGCTTTACGGACGGCTCAAAGAGACCGAATCCGAAGTCAGCCGTTTAAGAGGACAGACAAAAGGGTGTGAGCTCGCTTTGCGTGAAGCGGAAGCAAGGCTTGCGAAAGCGGCGGACATCTGGCAGGAAAAATCCGGAGGTACACCGTTTGAAAAGGCCTCTGAAGTGAAAGCGAGCATTTTAGACCGCGATGATCTTGCCCGGCTGAAAGAAGACATTCAAATGCATTGGGATCAGACAAAACAGTGCGAGTCCAATATCAAGCGGATTACGGAAAAGCTTGATGGGAGATCGGTTTCTGAGGAGAGTTGGGAAAAAGCCGCCGTCACGAAGGACAAAGCTGAGGAGGCATTCAGCAAAGCCTTGGAAGAAAGGGGCGCGGCCGGCAAAGCTCTCGCCGTCATCCGCGAGAACCATAAAAGGTTTAAGGAACTTGAAGCATCATTGGCTGAATGGCAGACATACATCGACCGTCTTGATAAACTCCAAGCCGTCTTTAAAGGAAACAGCTTTGTTGAATACTTGGCAGAAGAGCAGCTTGAAAGCGTCACAAGAGACGCATCTGCAAGACTCGGCGAACTGACAAGACAGAGGTATGCGATTGAAGTCGACTCAGAAGGCGGTTTTGTGATGAGGGACGATGCCAACGGCGGAGTCAAGCGCCCTGTTACGAGTCTGTCAGGTGGGGAGACGTTTCTGACTTCACTGGCGCTTGCGCTTGCACTTTCGGCACAGATCCAGCTTCGCGGAGAGTATCCGCTCCAATTCTTCTTTTTGGACGAAGGGTTTGGCACGCTTGATCAGGATTTGCTGGATACGGTCGTGACCGCATTGGAGAAGCTTCAGTCTGACAATCTGTCGGTCGGTGTGATCAGCCACGTTCAGGAACTTCGGGCCAGGCTGCCGAAGAAGCTGATTGTCCATCCGGCTGAACCGAGCGGCAAAGGCACAGCTGTATCGCTTGAAATGATTTAACCTGGTAACCAAAAAGCAGCCTTCTTCTAGTGGAAGAGGCTGCTTTATGCATTTCCGACAACATTCTGGTCGCTTACATCCGGGTCTATATAATTTGTCGCGTTTATACCATTGTTGACGATAAGGAAATCTCCAGTATTACCAGCACCAGAACCGAGTGCAGACTTTGAAGAGCTTTTTGGAGATAGATAAAAAGAATCGCCGAAATTCACTACTCCTCCTGAGATTTCATTGATTTTAATGGGTCCGACAATGGCTGGCATGATTGATCGACATCCTTTATAGAAGTCTCTGAACCAGTATATGTCGGCCGGGCGGTTATTGTGAGTTCCTTGCAGGAGGAGGCTTTCTGATATGTTTGACTCTCGCCTCGGAAATCATGCGGCGCGTCGAACCAACCTGAAAAACTGAAGAAGAAGATACCCCGGCAATTTTTACAGCTCTGACTCGAATGACGGGAACCTCATGGAAAAAAGCTGATGAGACGCCGGTTTCCGGTAATAAATGTGGTATCGGCTGCTGAAAGAGAGGGAAATCTTCCTGATTAAATGAGCCTTCATTTCCGAAAAAAAGTGAAAGGTAGCGCTGAACAGCGAGAATTTTCACTTTAGAAATAATCTCTTCGACATCCCCGATTTGCAGCGTGCTGGTGATCCCTACTGAATGAACTTTCATAAACTTTACTTTTGACGTTCTGATCATCTTGATTCCGGCGCCAGCGGGACAAACGGCCCGACAATGAGAGATTCAGGCGGTGTATCAAAAATTGATGACAGGGAAATGCATTCTGTATCTCCGATTAAAAAAACAGATGAGCTTGAAACTGCGGTAATATTAATATTGCCTACATCGAAACAGCGGTTCACAACGGTAAAATTCATTCGTTTTCATTTCCTTTCATTTCGTCAGGAATCGATTTGAGAAAGTGTTCGATTGCCCGCGCGATATCACGCTTCACATAATCGGCCAGCCGTTCTGCATGCTCGCGGGGCTGGATGTTTTCGTCAGGCTGCACATGTTTGACGTAATAGCGGATGCGGCTGTCGATTTGCTTTCTGATGTCTTCGATGATATGGTGGCGGTTTGTATCGTCCAGTTTACTGTCATACCGGTCTTCCAGCTGTTCCAGCAAACGAGGGGTTTCTTCGTTTAAGTAGGCATCGACGAGCTGTCTCGTTTGCTGCATCAGCTGGCCGTCGAGTTCCTGCTGCAGCATTCCGATACCCGGCGGCTGCTGGCTGATTTCAAAGTTCTCCACCTGGTCAGGATCTGTCGGATTAAGCCCGATGTTGAGCGTTCCTTCAAGACGCTCGATCTTCAGCTGGTCAAATTTGTATTCAATCCGGTCAATCCTTGTGCCGGGATTTTCTTTCAGGTTGTTCAATTCTGCCTGTAATACGGCCATTCGCCTTTCGAGATTTTCAATCAGAGCAGCCTGCTGCTGCACATAGCTGTACCAGTTTTGAGAATATGAGGGATTGTTTTGCTTCATAAGTGATCACACCCCCGTTTAGCCTGTTGTAACAGATGGAGCTATGAGAGGAACGAAAGTCGATGACGGCCCCTCCTCAAAAGCATCTTGGAAAGCTCCGCCGCCGGCGACAGGCGGGGCTGCTTCCGTGTAGCTCCCTGTATTATAAAGGTTGGAAAGTGTTTTAATGGAGCCCGCACTCCCGATCTGCAAGACGGAAGAGTTGCTGATGCCTTCGACTCTTAAATAGTTGATTTGAATCGATTGGTTGATATAAAAATTCATGCCCCCACCTCCTTACAGGTTGCCTGCGATCGGCTGATCAATCATATCGTTGTCATATGTGTTGGTGATGCTGTTCTGGTTATATACGCTTAGTCCGTCTCCGGTATTGAAACTGCCGGCGCCTGCGAAAGTTTTAACTTCTGCATAAGGAGAAATCGTGATGCAGTCTCCGACATGAACAACGCCGCTCGTACCGACGGCATTTACTTTAAAAGCTCCGACAATAGCTGGCATGATGGCACACCCTTTAAATAATCAAACGTTTTTTATGGGCTATACACCATATCCTATGTTGCTTAGGCGCTTTTGTGATAAAAAAAGAGGTTTTTTCGTGAGTGCTGATCACATGCGGGTGAAACTCATCAGAGGGGAAAACGTATGAATAAAAAAACGGTGCGATAAGGGAAGGGGTAGGAGACATGTATTTTCAATGGAATTTGGTGTCAATCGCTGCAGCCCTGCTGTTCTTTTCAGCAGCCTATGCAGTCGGAATAAAAAAACAAACTTGGATATTGCGGGGATTTCGCCGGGAAAGAGTAAGGGATCAGGATAAGCTGGCCAAAATCGCAGGGTATTTCTTTTTGAACAGCGGATTTTTGTTATGCTTGAACGGGTTTGTTTATATTCCGTATCAAGAGTCCTTTACACCTTCGATCATTCTTGCCTACGGTGTGTGCACGATGATTTATGTTCAAAAAACAATGGCCGAATAGCCAAAGCTGCGACCTGAAATCATTGGATGAGGAAACGGAGGAGAGGGAAGGCCGGGCATCAGGCGCAGCTTGCAGTCGGAGGTCATGATGTATGGCGGCCTTTTCTTTCTTCCGCATGTATCACGCAGTTCTCATCCTTTTGCATTCGTTGGTTCAGCAAGTTGTCCAATTCCTGACTGCATTGAATGGCCTCTTTGGAGTTGATGCCGAATTTTTCGGCAGCTTCAAATAAGGCCAGTCTTTTTGCTTCAATTTTATTGTTCATCATGGCAGTCTCCAACTTTCGATTTGTATTTTGAGTCGGTGATTTCAGGTATTCAGCAATGATGTTCCTTGATATTGCTAGTATACCTTATTTTGTGTTAAAGGGATTTTTTTCGCCAATATGACAAAAAATGTGACATTTTTTTTGAAGGAGAGCGCCCGTTTATAATCGGGAAAGCTCGAAAAGCAGAAACCGCTTCCTCTGTTCGATAAAATGGAAAATTTGTTTTTGCTCATCTTCGAGTCGGCTGTATGTGACGGTTGTATAAGGATCATATTCAAGAAAAGGCGCGATTGTCTCATGCCAGTCTACCGCAAACCGCGAAAGCCGGCTGATTGTAAATTGGCGGTGCAAGACGTTTTTCATTAAATTGAAGTATTGGGACTGAAAAGCCGGGATGTCGAGCAGTCTCGCAGACAGTGTATTATAGCCTTTCGCCGGAATCCTGTTATGTTCCATTTCTTCCCCGTGAATATTCCGTCCCCATGTCGCGTCATAATCCCATGGAATAATTTGAAACGTTTTTGTGCGATCGTTTAAATAAAGCGCATAGTTATGGACGAAGCCGTCGAAGTTTTGGGTGCAGACGGCGCCGATGAGCCATAGCAAATATTGTTTGACATCGAGATAGCGTTTGATTTCCTTTTCAAATATGTCGTCTTTGGCGGTATTAATAAAGTAGATAAATTCCTGGAGGTAATCATCGTGTCGGCTTGACCCCGTTTTTCTTTCATATCCCTGCATGAGATTTTGCTTAGCCTTTTTATCGAAGGAGCTCAGCAGAGAAAAATTAGCATCGTCATCAACGGCATAATAAATGGCCCCCCTTTCTAAATTTCTCCTCTTTAAGAAATGATCGTCAACAGATTCGATTTTTAAATAGATGCCTTCTTTTTTTTCGTTGAGATAAAGGAAAGCGTGCGATGCTGCTGGCGCAAGAACGCCGATTTGTTCAAAAAAATGAAAGGATAGCCTGTTTCTGATGAAAGACGGGTCGTGATATTCGGCGTTCAAATGAAACGCAGCTTCTTCAGCCTTTTCTTTTCTGTCCGGATATTGAATGAAATAGGACTTCTTTGTCAGTTTGCGGGTATGGGCCCCTCTGTATGACACTGCGACAGGCGTCTTTGCTGAACCGGTCAAGAGCATGCCCGGAACGGCTTCATCACTCCAGACGTCTTTTTTCAACTCAAGCAGATGCTTCGGATGAATGTGCAGCCTGAAGGCCGGCAAGGCAGTGGCACTCATCATCATTTCCTCCTTTTTCAGCTGACATATCATATGTGAAAACAGCCAGTCCCGGAAGCGGACCGCCTAAGTTTGAACAAAAACAGTCATTTGCCTCAGTACACTTGTCTTTACGGTGCGTATGATAAATCAGGACATAAAAAAGGAAGAACAGGAGGTTACAAGATGAGTGGTGTCCATGATCATGACATTAAAGAGGCGGTAGATCAGCTGAAGAGCGAAGGCAGAGACCATTATTTAGACCGGGAACCCGAAGAATCCGCCGGCTCGGGTAAAGAGCGGCGTCCGCATAACATTTGGGATCTTTGGTGGGGGATCAAGCCGGACAGAAGCAAAAAACATCATAAAAGCAAGAAGCATGACGACCATGAAAAACCGGATAAAAGCAAGCACGACAAAAGCAAGAAACCTGATGACTGCAAGAAACCCGACAAAAGCAAGAAACCTGATGACTGCAAAAAGCCTGACAAAAGCAAGAAACCTGACGGCTGTAAAAAACCGGATAAAAGCAAAAAGCCTCACGATTGCAAAAAACGGGATAAATGCAGAAGTAAACGCCCCGATCATCATCGCTGCAAGAAGACTCACCATCATAAACGAGGCGGCTATGAAACCATTACAAAATGGTCTGACGGAAATCTGACCGAAGTCATCTACCGGAAAAAATAAGAGAAGCGGCTTACTGCATGGTGAGCCGCCATTTTCTTTTCCGGGAAGGAACGCCCGGGACTTTCGAAGCTGTTTGCTGAAAGCGAAAAGGAATTTTCGTTTTTTTAGAGAATATGTAGAATAGTTTTAAATCATACTGCGGGGGAATATTTATGAAGTTTGCGACAGCAAAGCTACACAGCCGTACATTTGTAGGGCTTGTCATGGATGAGAAGATAATGGATTTGCAAAAGGCGGAAAAAAAGCTGTTTGAGCTTGAAACGATACCTGAAACGCTTATCGAATGCGTAAGCGAGGGAGAGAAGTTTGTCCGCCATGTCGAACAGCTAGTGGAATGGTCAAAAAAGAAAAACAGCGAAGAGAGCGGTTCGTATATTTATCCGCTGTCAGACGTTGATTTGCTTGCGCCGATTCCCGAACCGCGGAAAAACGTGATCTGCATCGGAAAAAATTATCGGGATCATGCGATTGAAATGGGAAGTGAAGCAGATATTCCCGAACATATCATGGTGTTTACAAAAGCGCCGACTTCGGTTATCGGCCACATGGAAGGGATTGATGCCCACGAAGGCGTGACAGAGGCGCTCGATTATGAAGGCGAGCTCGCGGTTGTCATCGGCAAAACGGGAAAGAACATCCCGAAAGCTGAAGCCCTCGACTATGTGTTCGGCTATACGATCATCAATGATGTGACGGCGCGCGATCTGCAAAAGAGGCACAAGCAGTTTTTTATCGGCAAAAGCCTTGATACGACTTGCCCGATGGGGCCGTTTCTTGTACATAAATCAATGATTGAAGACGCAGGCGACTTGAGGGTTGAGACGAGAGTGAACGGCGAACTCCGCCAGTCGGGCAGCACAGAGGACATGATTTTTCCGATTGCGGACATGATCGAAACGCTGTCTAAAGGAATGACGCTTGAAGCGGGGGATATTATCGCAACCGGTACGCCGTCAGGAGTCGGCAAAGGCTTTAATCCGCCAAAGTTCCTCCGAAAAGGCGATCAAGTCGACATTACGATCGAACCGATCGGAACGCTTTCCAATCCAGTGAAATAAAGGATTGTCAAAAGATTGGCTTTAGCATATAATGAAGCTGTCAAACTTTTTAGAAATGAGGGATGTGTGATGAGAATGGATATTGTCTTTTTTGCCCAACAAACGATCATTGCACAGCCCATGTAATATTTCGACTGGTATTCTTCAAATGGATCTGGTGATATTTCCATGGGCTGTCGAAGCGGCTCATGGAGTGTTTATATGTTGAGAGAGCCGTGTATTTGCGGCTCTTTTTTTGTTTGAAAAATCATCAGATCTTTAGGAGGAAACCACATTGAATTTATCTGCATTAGGCATCAAATATATCATGGAAGCTTTAAAGGACGAGGAAGGTCTGATTTTAGGAAGGATCGCCCTTGAGCATAAAAGGTTGTACCGGGTATGGACGGAAGAGGGAGAGTGGCTGGCCGAAATCTCAGGCAGGCTGAGGTTTGAAGCGGAGAGCCGCGGAGACTACCCCGCTGTCGGCGATTGGGTGTATATGCGCCCACGCGGTGGCGAAAAGAAAGGGATGATCACGGAGGTCGTTCCCCGGTTCAGCAAATTTTCGCGCAAAGCGGCGGGGGAGCCGGCAGAGGAACAGATCACCGCAGCAAACGTCAACACGATCTTTCTCGTCAATGCGCTCGGTCTGGATTTTAATGTGAGAAGAATCGAACGCTATTTGCTGCTGGCTTGGGAAAGCGGAGCCAATCCCGTCATTGTCTTGAGCAAAGCCGACATCGCTGACCGGATTGAAGAAAAGGTGCGCCAGGCGGAATCCGTGGCATTCGGGGTGCCGATTCATGTCATCAGCGCTCATGAAGGCAATGGGATGGATGAGTTGAAAGCGTATGTGAAACAAGGAGAAACCGTCGCCCTTTTAGGGTCGTCAGGCGTTGGCAAATCAACGATCATCAACTTTTTTCTGAATGAAGACAGGCAGGTGGTCCAATCCGTCCGTGAAGATGACGACAAAGGGCGGCATACGACGACACACAGGGAAATGTTCTTGCTGCCTGAAGGCGGACTTTTAATCGATACGCCGGGGATGCGGGCATTGGAGCTTTGGGAATCGGAAGAAGGATTCAGACAGAGCTTCAGCGATATTGACCAGCTTGCAAAAAACTGCCGATTTTCAGACTGCATGCATCAAACAGAACCCGGCTGCTCCGTGCAGGAGGCGCTGGCTGACGGCAGACTCGATGCCGGCCGGTTCCAAAGCTACCTGAAATTAAAAAAAGAGCTCGAATACCTCGAAAGAAAAACGGATAAACGGGCGGCGCAGCAGGAAAAAAAGCGGTGGAAACAGATAACGAAAAGCATGAAAAAGAACAAACGCAAATAAATGAAAAAGGCGCTGATGAATGATCTCAGCGTCTTTTTTGCTGCGGAAATGACAGCGTTCACATTGTTTTGTTTAATGGACCGGTTCATGATAAGATAAGAACGATACCTGATTTGATAGGGGGAAAAATGAATATGACGCATATGCATATCACGTCTTGGGTGATCGCGCTCATTTTAGTGTTCGTTGCTTACGGACTTTACTCATCTGGAAACAGCAAAGGCGCAAAAATTACACATATGATTCTCCGCTTATTCTATATTATCGTTATCATTACCGGGGCGCAGCTCTTTTTAAAGTTCACGGCATGGAACGGAGAATACATAGCGAAGGCCTTGCTCGGCCTCATCACCATCGGATTCATGGAAATGCTTTTAATTCGCAGGAAAAACGGAAAAGCGGCCACCGGGATCTGGATCGGCTTTATTGTCGTTCTGCTCTTGACGGTTGTGCTTGGGCTCCGTCTTCCACTCGGCTTTAAAGTGTTTTAATTAAAAGACATCGGTTCTTTATGAGAACTGGTGTCTTTTTATGTCGGCGGCTTGAAGGTTGAAATTATCACGATTCGTTCCCCGTCTGAAGCGGTCCATTCGAATCTGTCCTTCCATTCCTCTTTTCGTTCGTAATGATGCTGCAGGGCGCATTGTTTCATATCATGAGAAAACTGATAAAACGAAACGCCCTTCACATCCTTTTTCCCGGGCCAAAAGCTCAAGCCGTTATAGGCGAAGACGCAGTCAAAGACGGAAAAGCCGAGGCTGTTCAGCTGATCCAAAAAAGAATAGAACTGTCCGTCTTCCAGATCGTTCAAAAATTCGAGAAATGCCTGTTTTACCGTTTTTAGATAACGGATCGATTCTCCGCCTGTCAGCTTCACGGTCTCCGGCTTTTCCGTGACGGCAAATTGATCAAACAGTTCGGCTTTTTGCCATTCTCCGTCTATGCTGATGAAAACTCCGGGACTGTTCAGGCTTTCAACCAAAAATAAATCTCCTTCTTCGTTTTCAATCAGGCAAATCCCGTCTTCCATTAAAATTTTGCCGTAAATCCATTTGCGCTTTTCGGCGTAAATTCGTTTTTGGCGTTCGGTGTCCATGGGCGGTCTCCTTTCTTATTTCGTTTTTTCCAAAACGGGCTTGTCTCATACAAGACTCTGTTGGACAATTCAACTATTATTTTAAGGTGCATAAAATAGGTAAAGTGACAAAGGAAGTGAAGCCTAAAGCAGAGGAAGAACATTAGAATTGGAGCTGATCGACAATGTGTGGAATAACGGGGTGGGTCGATTTTAAGAAGCCGCTTGTTCAGGAGCAGTCTGTCATGGAGAAAATGACTGATACGCTTTCGAACAGAGGACCTGATGATACGAATATTTGGGGAAAGCGCCATGTTTTATTCGGACATAAACGCTTGGCAGTTGTGGATCTGGAAGGCGGCAGACAGCCGATGACCCGCACACACCAAGGGTACGATTATACGATTTGCTATAACGGCGAACTCTATAATACGGAGGATTTGCGGAAAGAGCTTAGGCAGCGGGGGCATCAATTCAAGAGCCACTCAGATACAGAGGTTTTGCTTCATTCATACATGGAATGGAAAGAGGAATGCATCGACAGGCTGAACGGAATTTTTGCATTTACGGTATGGGATGAAAAGCGCGATCTTCTTTTTGCGGCACGCGACAGGCTCGGCGTTAAACCGTTCTTTTACACCGAACAGGGCTCATCATTTCTGTTCGGATCTGAAATCAAAGCGATTCTCGTTCACCCGGAAGTGAAAGCAAAGGTCGACCGTTCAGGGCTGGCCGAAATTTTCGGCCTCGGGCCGTCGCGATCGCCGGGGAGCGGTGTTTTTAAAGGAATAAAAGAGATCCGCCCGGGGCATGCGATGATTTTCTCAAAAGACGGTTTAACGGTTTGGCGCTACTGGAATGTGAAAAGCGAGAAGCATACCGACAGCTTTGACGAAACGGTGAAAAATGTGCGGTCGCTGTTTCAGGACGCCGTCACAAGGCAGCTTGTGTCTGATGTGCCGGTTTGCACGTTTTTATCAGGAGGGGTTGATTCGAGCGCCATTACCGCAACGGCCGCCAAGCATTTTGAGGAAGAAGGGAAGGGGCCGCTTCATACGTTTTCGATCGATTATGAAGACAATGAGCAATATTTTACGTCAAGTTCATTTCAGCCAAACGCCGACGGACCGTGGATTAAAAAAATGTCCGATGCATTCGCAACGGTTCACCACAACTGCGTGATTTCCCAGGAGGAGCTGGCCGCTTATTTGGAAGAAGCCGTACTGGTCCGTGATTTGCCGGGGATGGCTGATGTCGATTCTTCTTTGCTGTGGTTTTGCCGCGAGATTAAACAGGACTTTGTCGTGAGTCTTTCCGGGGAATGCGCGGACGAAATTTTCGGCGGCTACCCTTGGTTCCATTCGGCAGAAGATGTGAAAGGTTTCCCATGGATGAGATCAATGGAAGAACGGATCGCACTTCTGCAGGACGGCTGGCAGAAAAAATTGAACCTCGGCGAATATGTGAAGGCGAAATACGAGGAAACGGTTAAAGAAACACCGCTGCTTGAAGGAGAAACGGGTGCGGAGAAACGAAGGAGAGAGCTGTTTTACTTAAATATGCTCTGGTTTATGACAACGCTCTTGGATCGAAAAGACAGAATGAGCATGGGGGCGAGCCTCGAAGTCAGGGTTCCGTTTGCGGACCACAGGCTTGTCGAGTATGTCTGGAATATTCCGTGGGATGTCAAAATGCATGGCAGCCGTGAAAAAGGCATCTTCCGCAAGGCTCTTGAAGGCATTTTGCCTGATGAAGTGCTGTATCGCAAAAAAAGTCCATATCCGAAAACGCACCACCCCGCTTATACGAAAGCCGTCATTCGTTGGCTGGAGTCATTGCTGGAGCAAAAAGACTCGGCGCTTTATGTTTTCTTAGACAAGAAAAAACTGGAGCGGCTGATTGAGACGGAGGGCGCATCATTTCAAGTTCCCTGGTACGGACAATTGATGAAGGGACCGCAGTTGATCGCACACCTTGCCCAAATCCATACTTGGTTTGAGAATTATCGAATTGATATTGAGGAATAACATAAAACACCCGGCATAAGCCGGGTGTTCTGCGTTTTGGCAAAAGAAACGGCGGCGTTATTTGAACACCGCCGCTGATTTCAATGATCGGCAGACTGGATGGATGAGAGTCAAACCTGTTCTGTTTTGGAAGACGGTCCCGGCTTTAAATTGTTGAGCCGTGAGACAAGATCGGTTCCGAAAGCGGAGCTGACGTCAACATCGCCCTGTTCGATGTAGCTTTCTTTATACTCGTACGCCGAAGAACCGTGTTCGGCATAATCGAGTCCGGATATTTCCTCTTCTTTTGATACCCGGATCGGAGTGAAAGCTTTCATTACTGCAGTGACAGCCGATGTAGCAGCGAGGGTCCAGGCTGCGATCGCCAAAATGCCGACGGCTTGAATGCCGAGCTGTGCGGCTCCTCCTCCGTAAAAGAGACCGCTCGATGTATTGAAAAGCCCGACTGCAAGCGTCCCCCAAACACCGCAAACACCGTGAACGGCAATGGCGCCGACGGGATCGTCAAGTTTCAGCACCTGATCGATAAACTGAACGCCGACAACTAAAATGACACCTGCGATGCATCCGATTAATATCGCGCCTGTAAATGAAACGCCGTCCGCGCCCGCGGTAATTCCGACAAGGCCGCCAAGCGCGCCGTTCAGCGTCAGGGAAGGGTCGATCCTGCCGTAGCGGAAATAAGTGAACAGCGCCGAGCTGACGACTCCGCCCGACGCGGCTAAAAGGGTTGTGGTGATGACATGCGGGACGGCGGCGGGATCAGCCGCAAGCGTGCTTCCGCCGTTGAACCCAAACCAGCCGAACCACAGGATAAAGACGCCGAGTGCGCCCAGCGGAATGCTGTGTCCTGGAATGGCATTGACCTTTCCGTTTGCATATTTTCCAATCCGCGGCCCGAGAAAGATGACAGCCGCAACCGCGCCCGCAGCACCTGTCGTGTGAACGATCGCAGATCCGGCAAAATCAACAAATCCGAGGTCATACAGCCAGCCTTCCCCCCAAGTCCAATGGCCGACAACCGGGTAGATGAGACCGGTCATAAACAGCGTCAAAATCATATAGCTGCCAAGCTTCATCCGTTCAGCGACAGCGCCGGAAATAATGGTCGCGCACGTAGCGGCAAACACGGCCTGAAAGACGAAAAATCCGACATCCTGATCACCTGCTAAAGCAAAACCGCTTGTGCCGATGAACCCGCCGGCGCTGTCCCCGAACATCAACGCGTATCCGGCGAAGAAATAAAGGATGGAGCCGATAGAGACCGTCAGAAAGTTTTTCATTAAAATGTTTAACGTGTTTTTAGCTCTGGTAAAGCCAGATTCAATCATCGCGAAACCGGCGTGCATAAAAAAGACGAGCAGAGTGCCGATGGCCACCCATATCATGTTGACCGAATCATTGACCGATTGCGCCGTCGGTTCTGCGGCCAGAGCTGATGCTGCGAGGAAAAAACTGAGGAACAGGACGAAAGATACCTTGGTTTTCATAAGAATCATCCTTTCTTAAAGTATCGGCAAAAAGAGGCGGGGTGGAGCCGGTCGTTTTACACAATCGCTTCTTTTCCGGATTCCCCTGTCCGGATACGAACCGCATTTTCAATCGGGAGCACAAAGATTTTTCCGTCGCCAACCGTATTTGTCGAACATGTGCTTTCGATGATTTGGATAATTTCATCAACGCTCTCCGATTCAATCACCATTTCGACTTTCACTTTAGGCAGCAGCTTGATTTCGTAGGAGGTGCCGCGAAACAAAGCCTGTTTCCCGCGCTGTTGCCCGCAGCCGGCAACCTCTGAGACCGTTAATCCGTTTATGCCAACCTCTTCAAGCTTTTTGCGGAGGCGGGGAAACTGTTCAGGGCGTATAATCGTTTCGATTTTTTTCACAATGTAAATCCTCCTTTTGGTGTAAGGTTTTATTACGTGTATTGTTATGTTTATTATCATACGTAATATCAAATTGAAAATCAATACGAATTTTCAAAAAAATTAATCTATTAGACCTATTATCAGAGAGGTTTGTATTCACAGAATGAAATCCTTGTGATGTTTTATGACATGAAAAAACCTGCTTTCAGTTGAAAGCAGGTTATGCCGCAAAGCCTTTTTGTAGCCACATTTTAGATCTCCATCTTCTGTACATCAAAATTCCCCTGACCCACTCGTCGGCGATGAAGGAAAACCATATTCCCGCCAGGCCGAATCCGAGCTGAATGCCGAAAATATAAGCGATCGGAAGGCCGATTCCCCACATTGAGACAATTGCCATATAAACCGGATATTTCGCGTCTCCAGCAGCTCTGAGAGAATTAATGATGACCACGTTAAACGAGCGGCCAGGCTCCAGGATAATCGTCAAAAGGATCAGTATACTGGCCGTTGCGATAATATCGGGATTGCTGCTGAAAATGCCGATCAGCTGTTTGGAAAACACAGCGAAGAGAACGGAAGTAAATGTTGTAATGGCCAGAGCCCACCAGAGGCTCTTCAGACAGCGGCTGTACGCTTCATCAAATTGTTTCGCGCCGATATGGCGTCCGATTAAGATTTGCGTTCCCTGGCTGATCGCTGTGCCGAAAAGCATGATGAACATCATCAAATTTTGGGTATAGACCTTTGTCGTCAGCGCCTGCGCGCCCATCAGCGTGATAAAATAGGTGACAATCATCTGTGACGCGTTATACGAAAGCTGCTCCCCTGCTGAAGGTATCCCGATTTTCAGCAGTTTTTTCAGATGGCTTTTCTTTAAGACAAACAGCCGTTTGGACAACATCGGCATGCCGACGCGCTTTTTGACGAGCAGAGCGATCGCGAACAGGCCGATGATGCGCGCGATCGAAGTGGACATTGCTACGCCGGCCACGCCTAAAACCGGAAAGCCGAACGGCCCGAATATGACAAGATAGTTGCCGGCGATGTTCAGGATATTCATGCCGATGGTTACAACCATTGTGTCCTTTGTATGCCCGTAGCTTTTCAAAATGGCGCTGAACGTCATAATGAGCGCTTGAATAAAGGACAGTCCGCCGACGATCTGGAGAAAGATGCCGGCCTCGGCCAGCAGGTTGGCGGACAGGCCCATCATCAATAAAAGCGGTTTGGCAAATATATAAATCACCGCGCTGATGAATAGACTGATGATAAAATTGGCGCTGATAGAAACATAGCCGACTTCCATCGCTTCGGCTTTTTGCCGCGCTCCTAAAAATTGAGAAATAATAACGGTTGTTCCTGTGGCGATAAAACCGAACATCACAATGATCAAGTTCAGCATTTGGTTGCTGACGCCGACGGCTGCCACGCTGTCATCGGAATATTGGCTGAGCATCAGGGTATCTGCGTTGCCCATTAACATATATAATGAAACCTCGATAAATATAGGCCAGGTCAATGCGAATAAAGAGAGGTTTTGAGGTGCTGTTTTTTTCATGGCGTTTGACCCCTTTCTTTTAAAAAATCCGTTTTATAGTGTAACGCCATTTTCTTATAATAAGAAGAGACGAAACCGATACTTCTTGGAGAAATACGACTTGATGAAAAGGGGAGAGAACATGGAACATATCATCTTTACAATTCCGCCGCTCCCTGTGTTGATTACCGGCGGAGAAGGACTGTTCAAAAAAGGGGAAAAGCATGTGAGGCGTGAATATTCCGTGTTTGATCTCTTATATGTAATACAGGGGGAACTATTTTTGACTGAGGACGGCGACCCCCATCAGATCCGGGAAGGGGAATATATCATCCTTGTACCGGGGCTTGAGCATTATGGACACCAAGGCTGTCAAGACGATACCCGCTATTTTTGGCTGCACTTTCAGGAGCCGTCTTATGGCTTTGCACAGCAGGGAGGTGAGAACTGGACTGAGCTCAAGCTGAAGAAGGGGACGTTTGAAACGCCGACATTATATCATTTAAAGATTCCGAGAAAGGGAAAGATCGACCAAAAAGCGTTTATTGAACAGCAGTTTAGACGTTTGATTGACGATTCCGCCCAAAATTCCGACCTGCCTCTTCGGAAGCAGCTCTTGTTCGAAGAGCTGCTGATTCACCTGCAGAAGGAGGCGTTCCACATTCCTTCGGCGAGTGAGCGTGTGGCATCCGAAGCGCAGCATTACATCGACCGCCACTATAAGGAGAAGCTCAGCATGGAGCAGCTCTCGGCTGCCCTTCACTATCACCAGGACTACATTACCCGCTGCATGCAAAAGGCGTTCGGCATCACACCGGGCCAATACGCCAATAAGGCGAAGGTTTTTGAAGCGAAGCGGCTCCTTTCTTCGACAAACGACAAAATGTCATCGATTGCCGAACAAGTCGGAATCGATGATCCGACTTATTTCTCAAAGCTGTTTAAACAAATAGAAGGGATTTCGCCTGTTGAATACAGAAAGATGATGAAGAGAAATATTGAGTGATATTTTCAAAGCATAGGAGGAGAAAAGTTTGGCATCCATCAATGGTGAAAAAGTAAAGCTGCGCACGATCACAATGGATGACCTGCCCGGATTATGGAGAATGATTTACGGAACCCGAAACCCTGAATGGAAAAAATGGGATGCCCCTTATTTTCCGCTTCAGCCCGAACCGTTTCAATATTTTCTCGACTCTTTTGTGCCGGCTTTAAAAGAAAAACCGCCGCGCTATTTGGCGATTGAGATCGAAGGAGAGCTGAAAGGAACCGTTTCTTACTATTGGGAGTGCCGGCCGACACGCTGGCTGGAATGCGGGATCGGCATCTATGATCCGCGGTTCTGGAACGGAGGTTACGGCACGGAAGCCGTAGAATTATGGGTCGGCTTCCTATTTGAAAACGTCGATGTGCCGAGAATCGGAATGACGACGTGGTCCGGCAACAGGCGGATGATGAGGTGCGCCGAAAAAGCGGGGTTTAAGATGGAAGGCCGGATTCGCAAAGTCAGATATTATGACGGAGTCTATTATGATTCAATCAGATACGGAATATTGCGGGAGGAGTGGGAGCTGATTTGCGGCGGTAGCTGACACGCTCTATAATGTAATATTAGATATCTTTCATCAGCGGACTAGAGGGGACCAAAATGAAAAAAACCATTTATGATGTAGCGGAAGCGGCAGGCGTTTCGATTTCCACGGTTTCCCGGGTGATCAACAATACCGGGAGAATCAGCAGGTCGACAAGGCAAAGAGTGCATGCCGTCATGAAAGAACTCGATTATCAGCCGAATGTTCACGCTTCTGCGCTTACCGGAAAGCGCACGAACAATATCGGCCTGTTGACGCCCGATATTGCAAACCCTTTTTTCGGAGAGCTTGCCAAAAGCGTTGAAGAGCGGGCGGGCGAGCTTGGATTCAGCATGATGATATGCAGTACCGACCGCGATCCGAAAAAGGAGACAACGTATTTCTCGGTGCTCAAGCAAAAAAGCGTCGACGGCATCATTTTTGCGACCGGCATCGAAAATCAGGAGAGCATGGATGCGCTCGAGGGTATTGCAAAAGAGGGCATACCGCTCGTGATGATTTCTCAGGACCGCGCCCTTGTTCCGCTGGATGTCGTGGTCATCGACGATTTTATGGGCGGATACTTAGCGACGCGGCATTTAATTTCACTCGGCCATAAGACAATCGCCTGCATCGCCGGCGACGGATCGACAACCGGAGAAAAAGACAGGCTGAAAGGCTTCCAAAAAGCGATGGATGAAGCCGGCATCAAAGTGAATGAATCGCTCATCGCCGGTACCGGTTTTTCCCTGGAATGCGGCAAAAAAGCAGCCGCTCAGATTTTCGAAAGCAACATTCCGACCGCCGTTTTCGCCATGAATGATGTGCTTGCGTGCGGAGTCATTCAGACTGCAAGGGAATGGGGGCTCCAAGTTCCAACGGATTTATCTGTCATCGGCTTTGATAATACGTTTTTAGCCGAAATGACCGATCCGCCGCTTACGACAGTGTCGCAGCCGATTGAAGAAATGGGCCGCCGTGCGGCCGAGCTGCTGGCCGAAGAAATCAGCGGCGAGAAAAGTTCGAAAAACAAAATCATTCTCATGCCTGAACTTGTCGTCAGACAGTCGACGGCACCTCCATTTAAAAAAGATGCACATGCAGAAAAGAGCGGGTTTTGATAGAAAAAAACGCTCTTTTTTTAAAAAATAAGAGCAAGCGCTTGCTCTCGTTAAATCCTAAAAAGCATTGCGGATAAAATAAATACAGGGTAAAATCAAAATTGAAATGAGCAAGCGCTTTCTCTAATTAATAAAGCGCTTTCAATATGTAAGAAGGGAGAGAAGAAAATGACAGAACGAGTGAGATGCGCCGTATTAGGGCTCGGAAGGCTCGGCTATTACCATGCGAAAAACCTCAAAACCGAGGTGCCCGGGGTCCTGCTCGCCGCTGTGGCCGATCCGGCAGAGGGGAGGGCGAGGGAGATTGCCGCTGAACTGGGTGTTGAAAAGTGGTTTGAAGATCCGTTTGAATGTCTCCACGATCCAGAGATTGATGCCGTCGTCATCGTTACACCGACATCTACCCATGCCGAAGTGATCAAACAGGCGGCCGAATGCGGCAAACAGATTTTCGTCGAGAAGCCGCTGACATTAAATCTTGAAGAATCGATTGAAGTCATTTCTAAAGTCAAAGAAACGGGCGTGATTTGCCAGGTGGGGTTTATGAGGCGGTTTGATCCTGCTTATGCGGATGCCAAAAGGAGGATCGATGCCGGAGAAATCGGCAAACCGATCTATTATAAAGGGTTCACGCGCGATTTTGGCTCTCCTCCGGCCGAATTCATTAAAAAAAGCGGCGGTATTTTCGTCGATTGTTCGATTCACGATTATGATATCGCGCGTTATTTAATGGGGGCTGAAATTACTTCGGTTTCCGGCCACGGAAGGGTTTTGAAGCACGCGTTCATGCCGGGATGCCATGATGTCGATCAAGCGCTCACCTATATGGAGTTTGATTCGGGGGCGGCGGGTGATGCGGAAGCAAGCCGCAATTCGTCTTACGGCCACGATATACGTGCCGAAATTATCGGGACGGACGGCAGCATCTTCATCGGGACGCTGCGGAACCCGGCGGTTACCGTGCGGACCGGGCAGGGGAGCAGCTATAATATCATTCCGGATTTCCAGGCGAGGTTCCATGAAGCGTACTGCTTAGAGATGCAGCACTTTGCCAAGTGTGTTCGCAACAAAACGAAACCGATTGTGACTGAAGTGGATGCGGCAGTCAATCTGGAAATCGCGCTTGCGGCCTCAGAATCCTGGTCAACAGGCAAGACCGTCAAGATTCAGTATCAGACGAAACAGCTTACGGTATGAAACGGGGCTCATAAACGGGCTGTGATAAAGACAAAGTATGCCGGAGATCATCCTGCGGTCAATAGGATCAACAGAAAGAAGGGCGGAAGAAAGCATTTCTCCGCCCGATGCCGCCCTTTCTCTCAGCGTTTTCAATCAACTGCAAGCCCCTTATTGCACATTCAGATTCGGTCTCAGATTCACCTGATAGTCCACCTCGACATCCATCTTCTCCCAACGATGCAGCCACGCTTTGTCGCTCATCGGCTTCGTAAACGGAAACAGCGCTTCACCGCCGACTTCAAGCGGATCAACCCGAATGTTTTGCATGTCCTTTATCATGTCCGTTGTTTTCTTTTCCAATTCGGATTCCACATCATGGACAAGTGCGCTGAACTCGCTTTGATCCTGCAGGTTTTTGTCGCCTGTGTATTCTTCAATGCCCGCGTTTATGCTGACTTTCATTGATAAAGCTGTATTGTTTTGATTTAAGTCAAATGTGACGGTTGAGCGGGCTTGGCCGATTATGATTGACAAGTTGGGAATCGTGAGGAACTTCAGATACCTGTTATTGTTGAGCAGCTGAAAAATTTGATCGTCTATGCCGGTCAGTGTCTTCACGAATTTGTCGTTTCGGAAAAGTCCTGTTCCTTCATATGTGAACTGGTTACCATCGGTTCTGAAAACAGGCACGTAAGGATCTGAATAGTGGGTGTACAGCTGGTTTTTGAATTGATGCAGGTTAACGATGCTCATTTCACCCTGGTTGGCTCTTTCAAAATGCCTTAACGTCTGATAAAGATAAAAGTCAAAATTCTCGCTTTGCTTCAATTCGTTCAGTATATATTTGTCAAAATCGCCGTTGACGACGATGAGATAAAGGCGAGGGCCGATTTTCGGGTCTGACAGAAGCGTGTTGATAATCGGAAGTATGCCTTTTTCAGCGAGATTTTCTTCGATCATCACCATTCTCAGCTGCCCGTTTTTCAGCTCGTTGTAATAATTTAAATTAAATCGCTTGCCGACTTGTTTGATCATATTGACTTCGGTGCTGAATAGCCGCTTCTTTTCAAGGCCCACCGGAGGGACGGTGGTGCTCATTGAGATCTTTCCTTTTTTCCCTTCTTTGATATACCAAAAGGTAACCGGTGAGATTTCTTCAATCTCATTGTTTTCAACAAATGGAGAGCAGCCCTCAATCGTCATGAAAATCACAAGTGCGATACAGCCGTTTAATATGAGGCGTTTCCCGCTGATCATTGCATGCGCCCCTTTCGTTTTCCGGCGATGACAAGAATAGCCGGAGTCAATGCGTAAGTGACGGCTCCGATGGATACTTCGATCAAAAACCACATATCTTGCTGCTTTCCGGATTGCCAAAACCAGGTGCTTAACACGAGCGAAAATCCCATGAGCAATAGGAAGCTGAACAGAAATCCTCTTCGCGTCACAGGCTTGGCCATTCTTTTAAACAAAATGCGGAGGCCTCCGTAAAAGCAGAGTAAAAAAATCGCGATTACAAACGCAAAATGAAACATATGGGCAGACAGTAGAAACGTATCGATCCGCTCCAAAATCGGCGACTGCAAATAGCGGAGCATGTTTATCACCGGAAAAATGGTTTCCAGCAAATAAGAGGAGCCGTAGAAAAATAATGCACCGATAAACAAAAACAAATATTCGAAGAGTGAAATCGCATTACCGACCGATAAACATTTCAGCACATTAGCTTCCTTGCTGAACCATGGAGCCAGACAAATCAAATACTCGGGACTGGAAAAAGAAGACCACATGACGAGCAGCGCCTTCCAAGAATGTTCAGTCCAGTCAAAAGGAATCAACGGATATAAATCGGTCAAGGAAGCGATCGGGGGGATATAAAACCTGATAAAAATGAACACGATCCAAAATGATGACATAAAGGCAATGATGACAAATCGCATCGTATTTTCCATGCCGTGGGAGGCCGCATATCCGCTGATCACCAGAATCAAGATCACAAGCCAGTTGATATTGATGGCGGGAAAGATGAAGTGTCTCACCGTTTCGGCGTAGCTTGTGATCATGATCGCGATCTTTAACGCGAGCTGAATTAAGCCGATCAGGATAAAAAAGCGCAGCTTGCGTTCGCCGAAGAGAGCGGCAAAGCCTTCATAGCCTTTTGCGGCCGCTGGAGAAGACAGCCATTTGGACAACAGGTACAAGTTGAACTGTGACAGCATTCCGACAGCGAGCATAACGAACATCATGTAAGGGTGAACCAGATACATCGGCAGAACCAAGATGAAAAAAAGAACTTGCATACGGTTGGCGATGAGGGCGATGTAAATTCCGCCGAGAGGCCGTGTCTTGTGAAATAATTGAAAAGAACTCAAGCCGCTTCATCTCCTTTTAACGTACCGCCATTTTTGCAAGGTATGCAGATATTCGGGGCGCTTTTTCAGCCAGATCAAAGGACTTCGTATAAAAAGATCGAGCCAATCGCGCCAATATAACGGAGTAATCGGCGCAAAATAAGGCTGCTTGAGAGAAGTAAGCCCGTTCAAATGAACAAACAGTCCGATCATTCCGAAGATCAATCCGAAAAAACCGAGGCAGGCGGAGAACACGAGCATCGTAAAATGAATCAAAGTGTGCCCTTTAGCTACGATGTAGTTAGGCACCAAAAATGACGCGACCGTTGAGATGCCGACCAAAACGATTAGCACTTTGCTGACGAAGCCCGCCTGCACCGCTGCTTCTCCAATCACAATCCCCGAGATAACCCCCAATGTTGAACTTGATTTTGTCGGCATCCGCACGCTGGCTTCCTTAATAATTTCAATGACGAGCAGCATAAGAACCGCTTCCCAAAACGGGGTGAACGGCACTTTGCTCCTTGATTCGATCAGCACATAAAGGATCTGGAGCGGAAACATATGATAATGATGAGTCGACAAAGCCACATAAAAAGGGATGAGCAAAATAGACAGAAAAAAACTGGCGTAGCGCAGCATTCTAAAAAAGCTGGCAACCGGCCAGCGCGTCGTATAATCTTCAGCGGAGTGAAAAAGGTGAAAAAACGTGATCGGTGCATGTAATACAAACGGCGTCTGATCGACCAAAATGGCGACTTTGCCAATGCTTAAATTGTATGCGGAAATGTCGGGACGCTCGGTCTGCTGGAACTGCGGAAAAATCGAATGATGATGATCTTCAATCAATTCAGTGAGCTGTGCGGAATCGAAGATCATGTCAAAATCGGTTTCCGCGATTTTTTTTCTGGCTTCCTCAATCAATTCCGGATTGGTTAATCCGGCAATATAAACGATAACAACAGATGTTTTGCTGAGCGAACAGACCGTCAGCCTTTCCGCTTTTAAATTGGTTAAAGGCAGCCTGCGCCGCAGCAAAGAAAGATTGACGTCGAGCTGCTCGGTAAAACTGTCTTTCGGACCGTACATCACCGTTTCGGTTTGAGACGGTTCGATCTGCCGGCCGACCCGATTTTCAATGGGAATGGCAAACCACTGCTGCCTGTCCGGATCATGGATGATGATCGAACCGGACATCAGCCACTCCTTTGCGGTTTCTAAAGATACGATCGGTTCAACGTGCAAAACAAAGGTTTTTAAACAGCGATATATTGACTCTTCTTCGGCGCTCATGATCAGAGGCCTGATGATCGACTGTTGGAGCATGACCCGATCAATGATGGTATGTAAATAGTAAAATACTGCTTTTTGTCCGCCTTTTGTTTCATGCTCTTCGATCACCGCATCAGCCATACCGGCGGTGGCGTCAAGAAGGGCATCTTTCGTAATGGGAGCGCTCCGCAATCCGGCTCCCTTTCTTTTATATTTTCGAAACATGGACATCCCTCATCAGCGATTGATCATTGCCGGGTTACCGGATGTCCTTATTGTGCTCGCTGCTTCTCAGGTTTATGCGGACAGAAGCCGCGTTCCCGCAGGATCAGGTAAACAGCGAGGCGCCGAGGTAGGCGGCAAGCCCCCACATGACAGCCGCAGATCCTTTATTGAACAAGGTCATGACGACCCCCTGTGAATCGAGCTGTTTGAGAAGTCTTCCCGCTGCGGCAAGTCCAAGGAACCATAGCCACGAAACGATCATACATGCACAGGTGAACAGCCAAAGATCCGCACCTTCATACGCTAAAGAGTTGGTGCCGATCACGCCGACGATATCGAGCAAGGCGTGCGGATTTAAGAGCGATACGGCCGCAGCAAAAGCGATTTGCTTTTTGGGCGGCATAGCTTCGGACGCGTTTCCTACCGCCGGTTTGCTCTTCCATGTGATCCATCCCATATAAATGAGAAACAAAAATCCTCCGGTCAAAAGGACAAATTTAACTTCAGGAAGGCCGGCGACAGCCGCGGAAATACCTGTGACTGCCAGTATAATCAGGAGGGAATCGCACAACGATGCGGAGATCACAAGCGGCAAGACACGCCAAATGCTCGATGATGCGGCCCCTTGCTGAAAAATCAGGACATTTTGCGCGCCGAGCGGCAAGATCAGTCCAAAAGCGAGAATCATTCCGTGAATAACTGCGTTCATGACTGTTAAAACCCCTTTCATTCAAAACATCCGTTTTATTGTAGAGTAAGAAGCGGGGAATGTCTCCGGCCATTTGGCTGGTCTAATTGCCCAGCCAAATGCTATCTTTTAAAAAAGGAGCTGAACATGAAGTGAACAGACAGCTGAACAGACATTCAGACATTCCGTTATACCAGCAAATCGAACAGATCATAAAAGAGAAGATTTTACAGGGCGAATGGCCGGCCGGGACGAAAATCCCTTCACAACGCAAGCTGGCATCTATCTTTCAAGTGAATAGAAGCACGGTTACCGCGGCTCTGGACGAGCTGACAGCCCAAGGATTTCTTGAAGGCAACCGGGGCGGAGGCACAAAGGTGGCCAATCAAACATGGTCACAATTGACGGCGGGTCCGCCGCTTGACTGGACGAGTTATGTACGTTCGGGAATTCACCGTCCCAATTCAATGACGGTTCAGGAAATCAACAGGCAGGAGTTTACAGAAGGGATCATCAGGCTCGGCACAGGTGAATTGGCGCCTGAACTGATGCCTTATCAACAGATGGAAGAGATTCTTCGCCGCGCACCGTCTGATAGGCTGATGCTCGGGTATGAAGAAGCGAAAGGAAGCCGCTATACAAGAGAGGTGCTGGCGGAGCATCTGGGCCGGAAGGGTGTGCGTGTATCGGCCGACTCGATTCTGATTGTCTCCGGAGCGCTCCAAGCGCTGCAGCTCATATCGATCGGTCTTTTGAAGCGGAGAGCCGTCGTGTTGACGGAAAAGCCGTCATACCTATACTCGCTGCACGTTTTTCAATCGATGGACATGCGGCTTTGCGGGCTTCCAATGGATGGCGGGGGATTAGACCCGTCCGTCATTCCGGCGGTAAAAAAACGGCATGGCGCCGATTTACTGTACACGATTCCGTCATTTCACAATCCGACGGGCAAACTGATGTCGGAAAACCGGAAGCGCGAGCTGATTCAAATGAGCAAACGGCTGTCGCTCCCGGTTATTGAAGATGACGCATACGGCGACTTGCGGCTTGACGGTCCGCCGTCATCGCCGCTGAAGGCCATGGACAGAGAAGGCAGCATTCTTTATGTCAGTACACTATCGAAAACAGTCAGCCCCGGCCTTCGCATCGGCTGGATCACAGGCCCGGAGCCCGTCATCGAGAGGCTGGCCGATATTAAAATGCAGACTGACTACGGCTCAAGTTCATTGTCGCAATGGGCGGCTGCAAAGTGGCTTTCAAGCGGACTTTATGATGAAAATCTCAGCCGGATCAAAGGCGAACTGAGACGAAGGCGGGATGAGGCGCTCCGGTGTCTTGAGACCTATTGCAGAGGAATCGCCCGCTGGGAAAAGCCTTCAGGCGGGTTTTACATTTGGGTCACATTTCTAAAGCCGCTCTCGCTCAGCGCTTTGTTCGAACAAGCATTACAGAAAAACATCCTCATCAATCCCGGCACCCTCTACGATAAAGAAGCTAAATACAGCATCAGATTGTCCTATTCGTACGCCTCTTTGCCAGAGCTTCGCTACGGCATTCAAACGATCGCAGAACTCGCCGGGAAGCTCATGTGAGTCCCTGCTGTACCGGCTGCTGAAAAATCGACGTTCAGCAGCCGCTCCTTTTTATTTCAGGCCTCGGGTTATTTAAAAACAGTCCAAAAAATTCCATTAACATATCATTCAAGGAACTATTGATTCATATTAGCAGCTGGATTTGCAGTAGAGGAACTCTTTATGTTGCCTCATTGTGAGAAACGTCCTATTTTTCTGAATCTTATTGACATGCCGGTGTCACAAAATATACACTTTTTTGTCATTGAAAATGATAATCTTTATCAATTGGAGGAATGCTTTCTATGCCTGTACAAACGAGTTCTAAAAATCAAGTGTTTTTGGAGCAGCAAAATAGAAGAGAGTCTAATGCGCGTTCATATCCGAGAAGATTTCCGCTCGCCATGCAAACCGCGGAAGGCGTTTTGGTGACTGATGCGGATGGAAAGCAATATTATGACTGCCTGGCAGGAGCGGGGACGCTTGCGCTTGGTCATAATCATCCAGTTGTGATTGAAGCGATTCAAAAAATGCTTGATGAAAAACGCCCGCTGCACACGCTTGATATCACTTCGGAAATCAAAGAAGAGTTTGTCAGCGAAGTATTTGCAAGCCTTCCTGAGGCGTTTGCCAAACGGGCGAAGATCCAGTTTTGCGGTCCGACCGGCGGCGATGCGATCGAAGCCGCTCTCAAGCTTGTCAAAACGGCAACGGGGAGAAGAACCATCTTGTCGTTTCACGGTGCCTATCATGGTGCAACTCATGGAACGATGGCGCTGAGCGGTAATTTATCTCCAAAGGAAAATGTCCAGGGACTTATGCCTGATGTGCATTTCCTGCCATATCCGTATGAATACCGCTGCCCGTTTGGAAGAGGAGGAGAGGCGAGCCACAAGCTGTCGAGCGCATATATCGAAAATATGCTGGATGATCCGGAAAGCGGAATTTTACAGCCGGCCGGGATGATCTTTGAAGCCGTACAAGGAGAAGGAGGCTCAGTTCCGGCTCGGGCTGAATGGATAAAAGAAATGAGAAGGATCACAAAAGAACGCGGAATCCCTCTAATCATTGATGAAGTGCAGACCGGCATCGGCAGAACCGGAAAAATGTTTGCGTTCGAGCACGCCGGCATTATACCGGATGTCATCGTCCTTTCAAAAGCGATCGGCGGAAGTCTTCCTCTGTCTGTCGTCATCTATGATCAAGACCTTGATCAGTGGGAACCGGGGGCGCATATCGGTACATTCAGAGGGAACCAGATGGCGATGGCGGCCGGAAGTGCAACGTTAAAATATATAAAAGAGCACGATGTACTGTCACATGTAGAAAAAGTCGGCGCGAAGCTCATGCAGGAATTGCAAGACATTCAGGAACACGTTCCTGAAATCGGTGATGTCCGGGGACGGGGGCTGATGATCGGCGCCGAAATTGTCGCACCGCATAAAAAACAAAACGCAAACGGCAGCTATCCGGCTGATGCGGAGCTTGCAAGCGTGATTCAAAGAAAATGCTTTGAAAAAGGACTGATCGTTGAAACGGGAGGACGCCATGGAAGCGTGATCCGATTCTTGCCGCCGCTCATCGTAACAGAGGCGCAAATCGACGATATCATCACGATCTTCAGAGAGGCCGTCTATGAAGCAGTCAAGTAAACAGAAAAACTTTGATTCCCTGTTTATGCACAACGGCGAACAGGGGATCAAAGCATACCGTGACGCGGCCGAGGCCGCTGTAGAGACGCTGTGGGCCGATTGGAAAAATAAAATGAAGCCCTACAGCGGGAAGATGCCGAATGAATTAAAGCACGAAATTAAAAACTTGTTTTCGTTTAAGGAAGCGGGAGAACCGCTTGCGGATGTTCTCGCTGATCTAAAAGAAGCCTATTTGCCGCACCGGATTCATGTTGAAGATCCAAAATGCGCCGCACACTTGCACTGTCCGCCGCTCATCCCGGCACTCGCTGCAGAGATGCTGATCAGTGTGTTGAATCAGTCGATGGATTCGTTTGATCAAAGCGGAGCGGCTTCATTGATCGAGGAAGAAATGGTGCAGTGGCTTTGCCGAAAGTTCGAGTACGGAAAGAATGCTGACGGAACATTTACGAGCGGAGGCACGCAGTCTAATTACATGGGGCTTCTGTTGGCCCGCGATGCTTTCTGTGAAAAGCAGTGGAACTGGAACGTACAGAAGGACGGACTGCCGCCGGAAGCGGACAGGCTGCGGATCCTCTGTTCAAAGGATGCTCATTTTACCGTGAAAAAGTCGGCTTCCCAGCTCGGACTTGGAGAGCGCGCCGTCGTACTCGTCGATACAGATGATGAAAAGCGGATGAGCCTTTACGATTTAAAGCGAAAAACAACGCTGCTTGAGGAATCGGGCTTACATCCATTTGCGATTGTTGCCACATGCGGTACGACGGACTTCGGAAGCATCGATCCGCTTTCCGAGCTTGCGGATGCCGCGCATGCCGGCGGGCTTTGGCTTCACGTTGATGCCGCGTATGGCGGGGCGTTGATTTTGAGCAGAACCCGCCGCTATAAATTGGCCGGTATCGACAGGGCCGACTCCATCAGCGTCGACTTCCACAAGCAGTTTTATCAGCCGGTCAGCTGCGGCGCTTTTCTTGTCAAAGACAGAAGGCATTTCCGCTTGATTGGTTATCATGCCGATTATTTAAATCCTGAAGAGGATGAAGCGGAGGGAATCGTTCATCTCGTCAATAAATCGATTCAGACGACGAGGCGCTTTGACGCTTTAAAGCTGTTTGTCTCGCTGCGTGTGCTTGGAGAAGATACATTCGCCGAGATGATTGACTGGACGTTCGCATTGGCCGAAGCGGCAGCGGAAAAAATCTCCGCAAGCGATCGGCTCGAACTGCTGAATCCGCACCCTGAACTGAACGCTGTCGTCTTCCGCTGCCTCGCCTCAGAAGACGACGCGGAGAACGACCGTTTGAATAAATGTATCCACAGAGAATTGTTCAGAACGGGACAGGCGGTGATCGCCAAGACGGCAGCAGCCGGGAAAACGTATTTAAAATTCACGCTGCTGAATCCGCGGACGACGCTTTCGGATCTTGACGACATTCTCGGCAGGATTCAAGAGCTGGCAAGTCTTTATACGAATAGCAGGAGGATAACAAGATGAGTTCATTTAAAGAAATAGCAGAAAACGCTACGATTCAAAGTTTTTTAAATTGCTATTTGCGTGAAACCGGCATCAAAACCCGTGAGATCGCGGACGGCTCTCAAAAAACGCTGATTGTTCCGCTAAAACGCCAGCAAATCGAGCTGATCGTTCCGATCAAGTACTGGTCGAAGACGGGAAGGCACCTTTTCTCATTTCCGCTTTACTATCAAACAACCCAAAACAAGCCGCTTCCGCTCGACTATGTCACGCTCGTCTCCCTCGCTTCAAAAGAATTGCTTCTTCAGCAAAACCGCGGGGGTGCCGAGGATGAATTCTTGCTCAGAGTCATTTTGAGCTGCCGCAATATCAGCCGTTATGTGGAAGAACGGGCCGGTGATCAAAATGAGCTTAGCCGCGCTGATTTTACGTTTATCGAAGCGGAGCAGTCGCTCTTGCTCGGTCATCTGATGCACCCGACGCCAAAAAGCAGGCAGGGCATGAAACCTGAAGAGGAAAACATTTTCTCACCTGAATTGAAAGGGGAGTTTCAGCTTCATTACTTTAAGGCGCATGCCTCGCTCGTTCTGCACGATTCAAGTACTGGAACAAAAGCGCCGCTAGTCATACAAGAGGAATTGAGAAACGACCCGATGATTGATAATGCGTGGCTAGACGAGCAAACGGCCGATCCGGATTTTGCGCTTCTTCCCGCACACCCGCTCCAGGCGAGAGCTTTGCTGGAGGAGCCGTATGTGCAAAAATTGATCGATCAAGGTCTCCTTACATATCTCGGTGCAAAGGGCAGGACGTTCACGGCGACATCCTCCGTCCGCACGGTTTACAGCAAGCACTCGCGCTATATGTACAAATTCTCGGTCCCGATCAAAATCACGAATTCGCTTCGTGTGAACAAGCAGAAAGAATTGGACAGAGGTGTTGAAATGGCCCGGCTGCTTCAGACAGAACTCGGTCAAAGGTTAAAACAGGAGTTTCCGGGCTTTCACGTTATCACAGATCCTGCCTACATCTCGATTCGGGGGGAGAACGGGGAGTCCGGCTTTGAAGTCGTGATCAGGGAGAATCCGTTTTATGAAGACGACCGTTCTGCATGTCTGGTCGCCGGGCTTTGCCAAGATCACGCCTTCGGGAAAGAGTCACGGCTGTCCTCTGTTATCCGCGGGCTGGCATTAAAAGAAGGGCGGACAACGGAAGAAGTGAGCATTGATTGGTTTGACAAATATTTATCCATTTCGCTTGAGCCTGTTTTATGGCTGTTTGAAACATACGGGCTGGCGATTGAAGCGCACCAGCAAAACGCCGTTATCCGCTTAAAAAACGGCTATCCGGAGACGTTTTACTACAGGGATAATCAAGGCTATTACTACAGCGAATCAAAAGCCGGGATTCTTTCCAAGCTGATCGAAGACTTGAGCGAAAGGAGCGAGACGATCTGCACGGACGGCGTGGCTGTTGAGAGACTGCGCTATTATTTCTTCTTCAACCATCTGTTTGGGCTGGTGAACGGGTTTGGCTGCGAAGGGCTGATCCGGGAAGAAACGCTCCTGTCCATGATCAGAGAGCGGCTTGAAAAAGCGGAACACATTTACGGCATCACTGAGTTGACGGACAGCCTGCTTCGGTTTTCGGAGCTTCCGTGCAAGGCCAATCTGCTGACGAGATTTTACGACATGGATGAGCTGACGGGCTCGCTTGAAACCCAGTCTCGTTATACGTCTGTCGGCAATCCGCTGTTAAAGGAGGCGGCGGCCGTCCAATGAATGACCGGATCACATTTCAAAAAGCGGACTATGCAAGAGACGTATCGCTCGTCTATCGCTGGATGCAGGAGGAGCACGTCATCCCGTTTTGGCATTTAAACATGCCGTTTGCAAAATTTGAAGACCATTTTCACAAGGCCATCACAGACCCCCACCAAACGCTGTACATCGGCTCTATCGACGGTGTGCCCATGAGCTACTGGGAGTCGTACTGGGTCAAGGGGGACGTCATTGAACACCACTATGATAATGAACCTTTTGACCAGGGCATCCACCTGTTGATCGGAGAAAAAGAGTACTTGAGAAAAGGGCTGGCCCTTCCGCTTTTAAAAGCGATGGTCTGTATGCAATTTGCCGAGCCTAACACAAAAAAGGTCATCGCAGAGCCGGATATCCGCAACAAAAAAATGATTCATGTTTTTGAAAAATGCGGGTTTCGCCCGATTAAACCTGTGAATCTCCCTGATAAAACCGGATTATTGATGTTTTGCGAACGAGAACGTTTTTTTGAAAAGGGGAAAAAAGATGAACTCTACAAAGAGAGCCACTGATGTATATGATGTCATCGGCGTCGGCATCGGGCCGTTTAACCTCGGTCTTGCCGCATTAGCCGATTCCGTGCCTGAGATTAATGCGCTGTTTATTGAACGAAATGAAAGTTTTAACTGGCATCCCGGCATGCTGATTGAAGGGACGACACTGCAGGTGCCGTTTTTGGCCGACTTGGTGAGCATGGCCGATGTGACAAGCGAATACAGCTTTTTAAACTATCTCCAGCAGCATAACCGTCTGTATTCTTTTTATTTTCTGGAAGACTTTCATATTCCGAGAAAGGAATACAACCACTACTGCCGCTGGGTGGCAGAACAGCTTGACTCGTGCCGCTTCGGGATGAATGTTGAAAGCATATCGCTCATTGAATCGAATCCGGAGGCGCTTTTTAAAGTGCGGGTCGTGAATCGGGAAAACGGCGGGGAAGCCGTTTATTACACGAGGCATGTTGCGCTTGGCATTGGGACGGGCCCGCACGTTCCCGAAACGCTCTCAGACGCTTTGGGAGGCTCGGTGTTCCATTCAGCTGAGTATTTAATGAGAAAGCCCGACGGATTTAAAGGGAAAAGGGTGGCCGTCGTCGGCTCCGGTCAAAGCGCAGCCGAGGTGTTTTATGACCTCGTCGGTGAAGATGAAGCGGAGCATGTCAGCTGGCTCACCCGCTCAAAAGGCTTCTTCCCGATGGAATATTCGAACCTCGGGCTCGAATATTTTTCACCTGATTATATCGATTTTTTCTATCAGCTTCCACAGTGGAAAAAAGATGAATTGCTAACGCAGCAGGATCTCCTTTATAAAGGAATCAGCGCGAAGACGATCAGCGATATTTATCATCTTCTGTATGAGCGGACCTGCGGAGGGCGGGAAGCGGCTTTTGATCTTCAGTCCATGACAGAAGTCAAGCAGATCGAACAGCATGGAGAAACGCTGATTCTGCACTGCGCAAACCGGGTGAATGAAGAACGGTTTGAGCGGCAGGCAGATGTGGTCGTCCTGGCGACGGGCTATAAAGAGAGGCTGCCGGAGTGTCTGGCACCTGTTGACAGCCTGATTGAAAAGGACGCGGGCGGCCGCTATGTCATTACGCGCGACTATAGACTGGTGACAGCTGCAACATCAAAAAACCATATTTTCGTTCAAAACGGAGAGCTGCACACGCACGGCGTCGGAGCGCCTGACCTGGGACTCGGCGCTTACCGGAACTCGGTGATCATCAATCAGCTAGCCGGGAGAGAAGTATACAACGTCAGCCACAAAACGGTTTTCCAGACATTCGGAACAGGAATCACCGAAAAAACCGCGGTGCCAAACGGCTAATAAAGGAGGCATTTTCATGTTGTTTCAAGATGAATTAAAGAGGGTCCTCAATCCGGACAGGTGGACAGAAGTCAATCGGCGATTACTGGCGAAGATGCTTTCTGAGTATATGTATGAGGATATCATCAAGCCCGATTTCATTGAAACTGAAGACGGCATCAACCGGTATGAGCTGAGAACGGCGGAGGATAAGGTGTACCGGTTTGCCGCCAAACCCCGCATGTTTGACAGTTTTGACGCGATGCCGGAGACGATTGAAGTCTTCAAGAGCGGACAATGGACAAAACAAGTGAGCGCGATTGAATTTCTCCTCGATATCCAGCCGCATATCCCGATGAGTCCGGAAACAGCGGGGCATTTGATCAAAGAGTTCAACCATACGATGCTGGCGGATGCTCATCTTTTGGCAAAGGATGCGCTTACGGCTGACGAGCTGACCGAAGCCGATTATGCCGTCATTGAAGGCGAGATGACAGGCCATCCGTGGATCGTCTACAACAAAGGAAGAATCGGTTTTGGCTATGATGACTACCTCCGGTTTGCACCGGAAAATCAGAGAGCCGAACGGCTGCTGTGGATCGCTGTACACAAAGAGACCGCGTCATTCCACTCAGTTGAAGGACTCGATTATGAAACGCTGATTCATAAAGAGCTTGATGAGCTGACTTTAAGGCAGTTCGCTAAAGTGATAGAAAAGCAGGACGCAGCCAGTGAAGACTATTATTATCTGCCCGTCCACAAATGGCAGTGGACAAATACGATCATTCAGCAGTTTCCGGAAGAAATTGCTTCAAAAGCGATCATTCCTTTAGGGGAAGGCGGAGACGAGTACCTGCCGCAGCAGTCGATCAGGACCTTTACAAACATCACAAACAAACACAAGCATCATATTAAACTGCCGATGAGCATTTTAAATACGCTTGTATACAGAGGACTGCCGTCGGAGCGGACGGTGATCGCGCCGAGAATTACTGAGCATATTAAAGGGATCGCCGAAAACGACGCATTTCTAAAAGATGAATGCAGGGTGATCCTGCCGGGCGAAAATGCCAGTCTGAACGTTGATCACCAATACTATCATGCTCTTGAAAAAGCCCCGTATCAATATTTGGAAATGCTCGGCGCTATTTTCAGAGAAAGCATTTATACGTATTTGGAAGATGGAGAGCAGCCTGTTACGCTCGCTTCTTTAACATACATTGATCAAGGCGGCGTGCCGTTTATCAGGCGCCTGATCGAAAAGTCGGAGCTGTCAGCGGAGGAGTGGATCGGAAAGCTGTTTAACACCGTGATGCCGCCGCTTCTGCATTTCATGTACCGCTACGGAACCGTATTTTCGCCGCACGGACAAAATACGATTCTCGTCTTAAAAGATTATCAGCCGCACAGGCTGGCGATTAAAGATTTTGTAGATGACGTCAATATCAGCGACCAGCCGCTGCCTGAACTGAGCGGTTTGACAGAAGATTTAAAAGTCATTCTCAGAAGCGAGCCGCCGGAAGGGCTTGTGCAGTTTATCTTTACAGGGCTTTTCATTTGCCATTTGCGCTATGTGGCCAACATTTTGGAAAATGACGGTCTGCTTCCTGAAAAGCGCCTGTGGAAAGCTTTGGCTGATGCGATTTTGGAATATCAGCAGAGATTCCCTGAACTGCATGAGCGCTTCGAATTGTTCGACTTATTCAAGCCGGAATTGACGAAGCTCTGCCTCAACAGAAACCGGATGGTCGACTACGGCTATAAGGACGGAGATGACCGCCCGCATGCCTCCGAATTCGGAAAAGTGACAAACGCGCTTGCGCAATTTAAAAAAGAGGCCGCAAAGCTTTAATGCTCATGCGGCAGAGAATGCCCCGCTTCCGGCGGGGTTTTTTATGTCAATTTCTTATACATCAAAATATGAGGTCCGATCGGCGGTATATCGTAGACCCCGCCTTGTTCGCTGAAGCCGAGCTTTTTATAGTACCCGCTCACAGATGTCCTGGCGTTGCACCATAAAAGGTCTGCGCCTTTTTTCCGAAGAAGCTCTTCGGCATGGCGGATAAGCGTACTGCCCGCTTTTTGCTCGCGGTACCCTTCAAGTGTCGCCATCCCTCTCAGCTGATACTGTTTTTGGCCTTCAAGCTCTGAATGTTCGGCTTGATGAAAGGAGGCGATGCTGATCAGCCTGTCCCGATAATATCCGCCGAGGTGAAACGTGCCCCCGAGCAAATCGGTTTCATACTTGCATGCTTCCAGCGGCTGATTCGGCCGGAGAATGCGGTGCCTGATCTCATACGTATCTTCCGCGTTTATAGGTTTGACTTCAATCATATGATTCCTCCTTCAGTTGCAGTTCAGATTGGGCGAACGAAATTCCGCGTGCTGTTGAAACCATGACTGTCATTCCATTATATAACGTTGGCGGAAACGATCAAAGCAGGATAAACACCTTCACCTGATCTGCCTTTAAAGAATCATTTCCCCCGAGAGGCGATCCCTAATCCCTATATCGTAAATGGCGGAATATACCGTCCGTCCACATCTGTAAACTGATATTCTTTGGCTAAATCACCAACTCTTAACGCACGTCCGCTTTTCTCCATCACATCCGGATCTTTGGCCAATGCTGTGATTCCGCGTCCGACATAATAAGGCGTTTCGGTTTTCCTTAAATCTTCTGACTCCTGCCAATCCGCCTCATCTGATTCATGGTACTTCAGCACAAGTTCGGTTCTCATAAATCCCGGCGAAACGGCAAGAACGGCAATGTTGTCCCGTTTTAATTCCAATGAAAGACCGTACGCCATCCGGACGATGGCGTTCTTGGCCAAATCGTAATAAAACTGTCCGGTGTATTTGTTCTCATCCCAAAAGGTCGTATGAATGATAAGAGCTTGTTTATTTTCGCGAAGGAGCGGCACGGCGAAGTGGTTCGTCGCCAGCTGGGCGCGCACCCCTGCGGTGAACATCGTATCCCAATTTTTTAATGACAATTCCCAAAAAGGCTTTGCCTCGACACCCAGATCGTGCGCACCCCATACATTGTTGATCAAGATATCCAGTTTTCCTTGTTCTTCGCGAATTTTAGCGATGACAGCCTCTGTTTCTGAATCGTTCGTATGATCACATCTTACAGCAATACCCTTTCCGCCGGAAGCTTCAATTTGTGACACGGTGTCATCAATTGTACCGGGCCATTGATTCGTGGAAGCCCCCCTGATGCTGCGGCCTGTCATATACACGGTTGCACCGGCTTTTCCAAGTTCGACAGCGATGGCGCGGCCGGCGCCTCTGCTTCCGCCTGTTACGAGAGCGATTTTTCCTTTCAGCGGTTTCATTCATCCCATTCCTTTCATTATAAAAGATATGCTCATTATAAAAGCTGAATCTTGACAACCATTGTCATATTTTATTAAATAAGTTCATCCATTGATAAAAAAAGGTGGTCATATGAGAGGAGATCGACTGATATCTATTCTTTTAATGCTTCAGGCGCAGGGACAAATGACGGCGAAAGAATTAGCGGAAAGGCTGGAAGTCTCGGAGCGGACGATTTACAGAGATATGGAAGCGTTAAGCGGAGCTGGAATTCCCGTTGTGGCCGAGCGCGGGATTAACGGAGGCTGGTCATTGCTTGATGATTACCAAACCACTTTAACCGGTTTAAAAGAATCTGAAATACGCGCATTATTTGTCCCGCTTTCTGAACAATTGCTGGACGACCTCGGTTTAACCCGCATATCCGAAGAAGCACGAAATAAACTGATAGCCTCGCTGCCTTCTGTACATCGTCAAAACGCAAAAGACGTATGGAACCGAATATATATTGATACCCGTGCATGGCGCCATAAGAAAGAAAAAGCAGCATCCTTTGAAGTGCTGAAAGATGCCATATGGAAAGATCAAAAATTAAAAATCGTTTATCAGCGGGCAGATGGACAAACAGCTGATCGAATCGTAGCACCGCTTGGACTGGTAGCTAAAGGGTCAAACTGGTATCTGATTGCATCTAAAGAAAATGGGGAGATTCGAAATTACAGGGCTTCACGGATTCATTCTGCCACTCCTGTCCGCGAAACATTTGAAAGGCCCGAAAACTTTGATATTGCTCACGTATGGCAGTCTTCAACAAAGGAATTTATCGAAAGGCTGCCGACGTATGAAGTGCGGGTGAAGGCGGCGCAGGACATCTTGCCGAGGCTGTCGTTTACCAATTATTTTGTGCGGATCATCGAAACAAATGAGGTCGATCAGGAGGGGTGGATACCCGTTACATTATCTTTTGATACGGAAGAAGAAGCGAAAAGGTATATACTCGGGTTCGCAGAGCACATAAGGATTATTGAACCTAAAGAACTGCACGGGAAGATACTCAACATGGCTGAATCCATTGTTGCTCATTATAAATCCTGAAGTATTCGCGGCATATGTTACGAACATACAAAATGAACCCTGCAGGCCGCAAACGGCAAGCAGGGTCTTCGGGTTAATGAACATTGAAATATCTGGCTTCCGGATGGGAGACAACGATCGCTGATACGGAAGCTTCGGGTTCCATCATAAAGCCGTCTGTTAAATGAACGCCGATTCCTTCGGGCTGGATGAGTCTGAAGAGTTTTTCCTGATCTTCGAGATTCGGACAGGCCGGATATCCGAAGGAGTAGCGCTGTCCCTGGTATTTCGCCTGAAAACGCTGTTCCATCGTGAAGTCTGGTGCATCAGGGAAGCCCCAGCGGTCGCGGATAACTTGGTGCGTCCGTTCGGCGAGTCCTTCGGCCAGCTCAAGAGCAAGCGCTTGTACCGCATGACTTTTCAAGTAGTCGCCTTCCTCCTTAAAGCGGTTGGCGGCTGCTCTTACATGTCTGCCCGCTGTCACGGCAAAGAACGAGACATAATCAAGCTCTCCTTTCGGTCGGACATAATCGGAAATACAGCGGTACGGAAGCTTTTCCTGCCTAGGAAAAACAAACGTTTCAAGGATGCTGTCTTTGTTCCCGGGGTCTAAAATATGGAGCGAATCCCCGTCGCTGTACGCGGGGAAAAATTGATAGACGACCGCGGGGTCGAACCAGCCGTGCTCTTTCCCGTCTCTCAGCAACTCGTCAATCAGCTCTTTCAGCTCCAGTGCTTTCGGATGCAGTTCAGCCAGGAGTTTTTTGACTTTTCCTTTCAAGCCGAGGTGATGGCCGAGCAGCATTTGTTCATTGACATACGGCACGATATAGGAAAGGTCGATGTTTTTCAAATAGTGCCGCTTCAAGTCTTCCGGCTGAAAGACCGGCGCCTGCGGAATGTGCGCCCGTTTTTCAAGCATTTCAATCACGGCTTTCGTCTGCTTTTTTTCCGCGACGGCGGCGGGTGCAGCGGCTTCTTTTTTCTCGAGAAACTGCGACGGGTCCGTCCGCAGCTGATTGGCGAGCGATAAGCCGTCCATGGCGTCCTTCGCGTATAAAACCGGCCCTTTATATTCAGGCGAAATTTTCATGTTTGTGAACTTTCTTGAAAGAGCGGCTCCGCCGACCATAATCGGGATGGAAATATCCGCTTTGTCGAGGTCCTGCGCTGTAACGACCATTTGCTGCGCCGATTTGACGAGCAGGCCGGACAGACCGATGATATCGGGATTCTCTTTACGGACCGCTTCAATTAATTCCTGCGGTGTCACTTTAATCCCAAGATCGACAACCTTGTAGCCGTTGTTGCTTAAAATAATGTCGACTAAGTTTTTGCCGATATCATGGACATCGCCTTTAACGGTTGCCAAAACGATCTTTCCTTTGCCGCTGTCGTCTTTCTTTTCCATATACTGTTCGAGAAAGGAAACGGCAGCTTTCATGACTTCTGCCGACTGCAGCACTTCAGCGACAATCAGCTCATTGTTGTTAAACAGCCGTCCGACCTCCGCCATGCCATCCATAAGCGGACCGTTGATCACGTCGAGCGGGGCGGCAAATTTTTTCAACGCTTGTTCGAGATCGGGAATCAAGCCTTCTTTTGTACCCTCGATGACGTACTCAGCCAAGCGCTCTTCCAGGGAAAGAGATGTTTTCGGCTGTTTGTCCGTTTTTTTCTTTCCGCGGTAGAAGTCAGTGAAGGATGCGAGCGTTTTGTCATCAGTGTGAAACAGAAGTTTTTCAGCCATTTCGACTTCTTCTTTAGGAATGGAAGCGAACCGCTCAAGCTTTTCCGTATTGACGATCGCGTAATCAAGCCCGGCCTGTGTTGCGTGGTACAAGAATACAGCATTTAAGATTTCCCGGCCGACGGGCGGAAGACCGAATGAGACGTTGCTGACGCCGAGAATCGTTAAACATTCAGGGAGCCGCTCTTTGATGAGGCGGATGCCTTCGATCGTTTCTTTAGCTGAGCCGATGTATTGTTCATCACCTGTTCCGACAGGGAAGACGAGCGGATCGAAGATGATATCGCTGGCCGGTATTCCGTACTTTTCGGTGAGCAGCTGATGCGACCTGACGGCGACGGCCAGCTTCTTTTCCGCGGTGACCGCCATTCCCTCTTCATCGATCGTGCCGACGACGAGTGCCCCTCCGAACTGTTTGACGAGCGGGAGGATGTCAGCGAACCGTTCTTCGCCGTCTTCAAGGTTGATCGAATTGATGATCGCTTTTCCCTGTGAGTATTTCAGCGCCTTTTCAATCACCGTTTTGTCCGTCGAGTCGATGACAAACGGGGCTTTTACTTTTTTAATCGCTTCTGTTAAGAAGCCTTCCATATCTTCCGCTTCATCGCGGTCCGGGTCTGCAAGGCAGATGTCGATGACATGGGCGCCGTTTTTCACTTGGGCTCTCGCGATTTCGGATGCTTCCTCAAATTTCTGTTCAGCGATCAGCCGCTTGAATTTTCTCGATCCGATGACATTTGTCCGCTCCCCGACAAAAAGGGGACGCATCGTTTCTTCATAAATTAGTCCGTCGATCCCTGAGACGGTGTGCGGCTTTTTTTCCGAAGGGACCGTCCGCGGCGGCAGCGAGGCTACTTCATCGGCCAGCGCTTCAATATGGGCGGGCGTCGTTCCGCAGCAGCCGCCGACAATGTTCAGCCAGCCTTCTTCTGCAAACGCCTTGATTTTTTTCGCGAGCGATTGCGGTGATTCATGGTATTGTCCCTCCTCATCGGGGAGGCCGGCATTCGGATAGCAGCTGACGGCCGTCCTCGCAAGGGAAGAAAGAGTTCTGATGTGATCTGTCATAAATTCCGGGCCCGTCGCGCAATTTAAACCGACGCTGACCGGCTTCATATGCTCGAGTGAGATATAGAACGATTCGATATCCTGGCCGGCCAGTGTCGTGCCCATCGGTTCGATCGTGCCTGATACCATGAGGGGAAGGGTTTTGCCGGTTTTTTCGAAGGCTTGCCTGATGCCGATAAAGCCCGCTTTAACGTTCAGCATATCCTGGCTCGTTTCGAGCAGCAAGAGGTCGGCTCCCCCTGTGATCAGCGCTCTTGCCTGTTCCTCGTAATTATCGATCAGCTCGTCAAAGGTCGTGCCGCCGGTGACGGAAAGGGTTTTTGTCGTCGGACCCATCGCGCCGGCGACAAACCTTGGCCATTCAGGTGTGGAAAACTTTTCGGCAGCCGCTTTGGCGAGTTTGACTGAAGCGAGGTTGACTTCATAGGCGCGCTGCCCGAGGTCGTACTCGTCCAGAACGAGCCGTGTGGCTCCGAATGTATTGGTTTCGATGATATCGGCTTTAGCGGCCAGATAGGCTTCGTGGATGCCCTGAATGATATGAGGTGCCGTGATGCTTAGAAATTCATTGCACCCTTCATAGGCCTCGCCGCCGAAGTCAGCGGCGGACAAACCGGCATTCTGGATCATCGTTCCCATCGCACCGTCAAGGACGAGGATTTTTTTCTTCAGCTGGTCATTGATGTTAGACATTTGTTTTCTCCTTTTCTTTCTGGTGGATATATGCCGTCAGTTCGGCGGTTAAATCAGACCGCAAAAACGGTGTGATCAGATAAATGCCGTTGAACAGGTCGCACGCCGCATCAAGCAGGGAGCGGGCGATCGCGAGCCCTTCCTCGGCCTGTTTTTGTTTGTCATTTCCCGCCAGCGCCATCTTTTCGCGGATTGAATCGGACAGTTTGATGCCGGGGATTTCGTTGTGGATGAATTCCGCGTTGCGGCTGCTGGTCAGCGGCATGACGCCGATATAGATCGGTGTTTCAAGATGCTTTATTTCTTCGTGGATTTTGATGAGCTGCTCCTCTGAATAGACAGGCTGGGAAATGAAATAGTCTGCGCCGCAGGCGATTTTTTTCTCAAGCCGTTTCACCGCTTTGTCAATGTGTCTGACATTCGGATTGAAGGCGGCCGCCACTGAGAAATTTGTTTTCTTGCCGAGCGGTTTACCTGAATATGACAAGCCTTCGTTAAACTGTTTGATCAGGCTGATCAAATCGAACGATGTCAGATCATAGACGGAAGTCGCTCCCGGAAAGTCGCCGATTTTCGACGGATCGCCGGTAATCGCCAGCACGTCTGACAGCCCCAGTGTATCGAGCCCCATTAGATGGGACTGCAGGCCGATCAGGTTGCGGTCTCTGCATGTAATATGGATCAGCGACCTCATATCGAGGCGCTGTTTTAAGAGCGCGCCGCAGGCGACATTGCTGATCCTCGGTGTGGCAAGCGAGTTGTCCGCCAATGTCAGTGCATCGATTCCGGCTGATTGAAGCTCTTTAGCGGCGTGCAAAAATTTCTCAAAGTTTAATTGTTTTGGAGGATCGAGTTCGACGATAATGGACCGTTTTTGCTTGGCCAGATCGTCGAGAACGGGCTCTGTCCTTTCGTTTTGAACAGCAAGCGCCGCTTTCTTTCTGATTTTCACGTGTTTTTCGGTGACTGGAGGAAGCCCTTTGACCGCCTCAGCCATCGCCCTGATGTGGTTCGGCGTGGTTCCGCAGCAGCCGCCGATGATCCGTGCGCCTTGATTGCGGAATTCCTCCGCGCTTTCCCTGAAATATTCATCATCTGTCTCATAAACAAGCCTGCCTTCGACAAGGGACGGGAGGCTGCTGTTCGGATAGACGGAAAGATAGGCGTCTTCTAAAAGCGGGACTTCTTCAAGCGCTCTGATCATATGATAAGGGCCGAGGCGGCAGTTGATACCAACGACGTCTGCGCCGAGGGATGCCAGCTGCTTCAGGCCGTCCGCAAGCGGGGTTCCGTCCTGAAGAACGCCCTCTTCGTGCATTGAGACATTCAAAATGATCGGCAGCTCTGTTTCCTTTCTGGCAATCTTTAAAACTTCGCGCGCTTCTTCTAAATCATAATAGGTTTCGAGCAGAAGTCCGTCCGGCTGCTCATTTAACAGAAGATAGAGCTGTTCGCGGAAGCTTCTTTTAATGTCCTCGAGAGAATACGAGTTTTTGTTGAACGTCCGGATTCCGCCGAGCGTACCGAGAACATAAGCAGAACCGGCGGCGGAGCGGGCGAGACGGACCGCTTTTTCGTTGATTTGTTTTGTTTCGTCTTCGAGCCCGTATCTGGACAGCTTGATGAAGTTTGCGCCGTACGTGTTCGTTTGAATGATATCGGCGCCGGCCTGTACATACGCTTCGTGGACGCGTCTCACTTCTTCGGGCTTGGAGATGTTCAGTTCCTCAAAACACCTGTCGATCCCGTAGGAATACAGAAGTGTGCCCATTGCGCCGTCCGCGATTAACGTTTTGCTTTTTATATCCTCCAAAAAACCCATCGTTTTCCCCCTTAAGCATTTTTGATAAACAAAAAAGTCTTCTGTGAAGCAGAAGACTTTTCATCGACATTGTCCGTCTTCTTATCTTCCAAGCAGACTGCTTGCTGGATTTAGCACCTTGGTCATGAATATTCATTCACCGGTTGCTGAGGCTTCATCGGGCCAGTCCCTCTGCCTCTCTTGATAAGAACAGCTATTTAGTTTCTATTGATTACTTTTACTCAATTTACCGAAAATCGGGAGAATAATCAACAGTAAATTAAGAATTTATCGAAAATTTATAAATTGGACATCAATCGGCAGGTCGGCTTCCCTCACCATCGCGATGATTTGCTGAAGGTCGTCTTTATTTTTTCCGGTTACGCGGACTTGATCATCCTGCACTTGCGATTTAACTTTCAGACCCGATTTTTTTATCAGGTTATTGATTTTTTTCGCGTTTTCTTTGTCGATGCCCTGAACTAGTTTTCCGCGCTGTCTGACCGTGCCGCCTGAAGCGTTCTCAAGCTTTGAGTATTCGATGTTTTTCGTCGGGACGTTCCGCTTGATCAGTTTGCCGACAAGCACGTCTTTCAGCTGGTTCATTTTAAATTCGTCGTCCGATACGAGAACGAGCTCGTCTCCTTCGAGTGTGATGCTGCTTTTTGACCCTTTGAAATCATAGCGTGTGCCGATTTCTTTGAGAGCGGTCTGAATTGCGTTTTGAACTTCAGGCAGTTCAACCTTTGAGACGATATCAAATGAGCTTTCTTTCGCCATGTGAAAACCTCCATCCATTTTACTTATGAGTCAATTATAGTAGAATAAGGTGAAACTTCCAATATCGAGCGGTTTGCCTGGCCGCGATCCGGCAATAATTTTAACATTGGAGGAATAATAAGAAAAAGAAAAACAGGCGGATAAGAAAGGAAGAAACAGTATGAAACCAGGACAGCAGCTAACATTGAAAATAGATCATAAAGCCGATTACGGTTACTTTTTGACGGACGGCGAAACGGCGGTCCTTCTGCATCAGAGCGAGATCACGGAGGATATTGAAGACAGAGAAGAGGTCGAAGTCTTTTTATATGTCGATCATGAAGATCGCTTGGCGGCTACGATGAGAAAGCCGATGATCAGCGCTGAACAGTACGGCTGGGTGGAAGTCGTTGATGCCGTCAGCGGCATGGGGGTTTTCGTCGATGTCGGGCTCTCGAAGGACGCCCTCGTTGCGACAGAGCATCTCCCGCCGTATGAATCAGTATGGCCGCAAAAAGGGGACAGGCTGTACTGTATGCTGAAAATCACGGGGCACGGAAGGATGTTTGCCAAACCGGCGCCGGAGGATAAGATCAGCGAGCTGTTTAGTGAAGCTTCACCCGGTCTGATGAATAAAGAGCTCACCGGAACGATCTACCGCTTGATCGCATCAGGCTCTTTTATGATTTCCGAAACCGGCATCAGAGGCTTTATCCATTCTTCTGAGCGAAAGGAAGAGCCGAGGCTTGGGGAAAAGCTGACCGCAAGGGTGATCAAAGTAAAAGAAGACGGTTCTGTTAATCTGTCGCTTCTGCCAAGAAAGCAGGATGCCTTGTCGGTTGATGCAGAACAAATTTTGACTTATATGAGAACGAGAAACGGCGCGATGCCGTTCTGGGATAAAAGTGACCCTGAGGATATCAAAGAGCGCTTCAACATGAGCAAAGCAGCATTTAAAAGGGCGCTCGGCCATCTGATGAAACAGGATAAAATCTATCAGGAAGAGGGCTGGACATACGAGAAAAAATAAATATGAGGCGGCGTCCGATGAGGACGCCGCCGGTTTTTTACAAGTGATCAGGCTTCTTTGATTCCTGGTGTTTACCGGCTTGTCTGTTCTTTTCAGCGAGCCGGTTTTTCTGCTGGTTGACGGCGTTGTTGTCAACTGGCTTTTTATCATCATCTTTCATGAGGAAGCACCTCCTGTCAAAATGTCGCTTTTAGCTTGCACACTGCCGGCGAAACTATGTACTCTCCCAACCGCGATGTTTTTTGCCGGGAAGTTTATGCCTCCTTGTACCGCCAGCATACACATATCATAAGACCCAAAAAAAGGAGACTTGGTATGAAACATTGCTGCTCAGTTTACATTCAAAGTGTTTCGGCAGGAGGAGTCGTCAATTTTGGCGGTGCGTTCAAAATTTGTCCGATCACAATGGAAAAAGTGGTCGAGGGGTCTGGAGGTCCTGATGTCGCGACAGCGGCTGCCGGTTTTCTTGATGGAGCGCTTACACCGGTCGCCGCTGAAGGAACAGTCACCGAAGACAGCTGACGAAGAAGGCCTGCTTTTATCAAGCAGGCCTCAGCGTGTCGACAAACCCTCGCATTCGTTGTCAGGCCTGCGCGTCGGTGCTCACGAATTGCAACATTCGCTCCGCTCCGATGCTCGGCCTTCCTAAACTGCAAGGGTTTTCAATCACGCTGATAGGATGACAAAATCCCAAAACTAAGAGCCGTTTTGGGATTTTGTCAACAATCTAAGGCCTGCTTTTATCAAGCAGGCCTCTGTTTTACCTTATCTTTTGTCTTTCCCCGGAAAAAAGACCGCCAATGTTCCGGGGCCGGAATGGGCGCCGACCGCTGAACCGACCATGTTGACGACGATTTCCCCAGGCTGAAATTCGGCTTCGATCATCCGTTTGACCTCTTCGGCCGTCTCTTCGTCATCTCCGTGGCTGATGCCGACCGTCTGTCCGCTCAAATCGACGCTTCTTTCTTTCATCAATTCGATCATCCGTTTGAGCAGCTTTTTTTTGCCCCGGATTTTTTCCAAGGGGACAAGCTTGCCGTCTTCAACATGCAGGAGCGGTTTAATATTCAGCAAACCGCCGACAAAAGCCGATGCTTTGCTGATTCTTCCGCCTCTTGCCAAATAAGTCAGGTCATCTACGGTAAAAATATGTTCAAGATGTTCGCAAAAGTCCTTTACAGACGATTCAATTTCTTGTATTGTATTGCCGTTAGTTGCGAGTTTAAGGGCGTGCTTAACCGCGAGCCCATAGCCTAATGAAGCGCATTTTGAGTCGATGATCCGCAGATCGAAATCAGGGAACTCTTCCTTGACTTCGTTTGCTGCCATCACAGCCGTCTGGTATGTTCCGGAAAGCTCTGAAGAAAAGGCGATATAGAGAGCGGGTTTGTTTTCGCCGGCCAGCTCGCTGAATGCATTCTTGAACCGCATCATGGACGGCTGGGACGTTTTCGGCGCTTTGCCTTCGCGCATCGCTTCATAAACGTCCAGAGGCTGAATCGTCAGAAGGTCATCGTACTCTTTTTCATCAAGCAGCACCTTTAACGGAATAAATGAGATGTGATGTTCATCATAAAAAGATTTCGGCAAATCTGCCGCACTGTCTGCTAAAAGGTGAACGTTCATTTGAACCCCTTCTTTCTAAAAAATGGTGGAAAAGGACGCCAAACTGTCCTTCGGTATATTTCGTTTTTTAGGTCAACTATATCATATATTTTTACATTGACGTTTTCAAAATATTGTTTTAAGGGTAAACCAAATATATACGAAAGTAGCGGAGGAACTAAATATGGTCATAGCTGAAGCAAAAAAATTGTTCATTGTCATCATCGGCGCCTTGTTAAATGCCATCGGATTGAATCTGTTTCTGATTCCCGCCGATGTTTACGCCAGCGGCTTTACGGGGGTGGCGCAGCTTTTATCGAGTGCGCTTGACCAGTACAGCCCGATTTACTTTTCAACGGGGACGCTATTGTTTATTTTAAACATTCCCGTCGGGATTCTGGGCTGGCTGAAGGTCGGGCGCTCATTTACGGTTTACAGCATTTTGAGCGTAGCCTTGACGACGGTCTTTTTAGGAATGCTCCCTGAGGCGAGCCTGTCAAACGATATTTTGCTGAACGCCGTGTTCGGCGGGGTGATCGCCGCGGTCGGAATCGGCCTGACCCTTAAATACGGGGCTTCAACGGGCGGTTTGGATATTATCGCGATGATCCTGGCGAAGTGGAAAGACAAACCGGTCGGCACCTATTTCTTTATTTTAAACGGTGCGATCATTTTAACAGCAGGATTATTGAACGGGTGGGAGAAAGCATTATATACGCTCGTTACACTATATGTGACAACCAGGGTGATCGATGCCATCCACACCCGTCACGCCAAGCTCACCGTTATGATTGTCACAAAGAAAGCGGAGGAGATCAAAGAAGCGATTTACGGGAAGATGGTCCGCGGCATTACAACCGTTCCGGCGAAAGGCGCCTTTACGAATGAACAGAAAGAAATGATGATCATTGTGATTACAAGATACGAATTATACGACTTGGAAAAAATCATTAATGAAGTGGATCCAAATGCTTTCACAAACGTCGTGCAGACAACGCAGGTTTTAGGGTTTTTCCGCAAAGATTAATGAAAGGGTGAATGAATGCGGCTGATTTCCATGATTGTAATGTTGCTGTTTGTCGGTGGATGCGGGCAAAACGGGGATCAAGTCCCCGATAAGGAGGTATCAGGGGAAGTGAATAACGGGAGTGTAACATTAACGGTTGAACCCGTTCAGAAGCAGGGAGAAATCGAATTTCGGATGTCGGTTGTCAACCATACGGATGATGTGGCAGAGTTTGAATTCAGCAGCGGACAGAAATTTGAACTGATCGTCAGCGACAAAGAAGGGAATGAAAGGTACCGCTATTCGAAAGGAAAAATGTTTACGCAGGCGTTCCAGACGATGACGCTCAAACCGAAAGAGTCTTACGATTTTACTGATGTATGGAAAGAGGTGCCTGAACCCGGCACATATGAAGTAAACGTGACATTTTTGGGAAGATCGGAACAGTTTGCAACTTTGAGGGCCGGCAAATCGTTTGAAGTGAAATAGCCGTCAAAAAAGGCATCCCGGGAAGGATGCCTTTTTGTATGCTGTCAGGCAGAAGGGAAGGCGGCTGCCTGAACACGCCTGTGACCGTTAATATTGATCCCCATTGAAAATAGAATTTTTAACGATAACGTAGTCTACGTTGCGGATCGCATCGAGCTTGTTTCCTCCCGCGTAAGAAATGGATGACTGCAGATCCTGTTCCATTTCTGTCAGCGTATCCATGATCGCGCCTTTATGCTCCACGTACATTTTTTTGCCTTCGACATTTTTCTTTTCACCTTTTTGGTACTCAGAAGCCGAACCGAAATATTCTTTGTAAAGCTTGCCGTCTTTTTCGATCGTTGCCCCCGGCGATTCTTCGTGTCCGGCAAACAGCGAACCGATCATGACCATCGTCGCCCCGAATCTGACCGATTTGGCGATGTCCCCGTGAGTGCGGATGCCGCCGTCTGCAATGATCGGCTTGCTCGCCGCTTTTGCACACCAGCGCAGCGCAGCCAGCTGCCAGCCGCCCGTTCCAAAACCGGTTTTAATTTTTGTAATGCAGACTTTTCCGGGACCGATGCCGACTTTTGTAGCGTCGGCGCCGGCGTTTTCAAGTTCTCTCACAGCTTCGGGCGTTCCGAAATTTCCTGCGATCACGAAGCTGTCCGGAAGATGTTTTTTAATGTGCTGAATCATATTGATGACGGCGTTCGAGTGACCGTGAGCGATATCGATCGTGATGTAATCAGGCGTGAGATTCTCTTTCACCAGCTCTTCGATAAACGCGTATTCGTCATCTTTGACTCCGACGCTGATTGAAGAAAACAAACCGCGCGCCTTCATGTCTTTTACAAAATCGATCCGTGTTTCCGGCTCAAAGCGGTGCATCACATAAAAGTAACCGTTTTCCGCTAATGAAACAGCCAGCTTTTCATCTATAATGGTCTGCATATTGGCGGGCACCACAGGCAGTTTAAATGTTCTTCCGCCGAACTGCACGGACGGATCACATTCAGAGCGGCTCTTGACGATGCACTTTGCAGGAATTAGTTGAATATCCTCGTAATCAAACACGTTTTCCAATATAAAAACCCCCAAAAACGAATATTTATTTGTTTGTTATATAAAATGTTCGCCTTTTATAATGTACTTCCTTTTGCTTCCGATGTCAAATTTTTATGTTTTGAAATTTGAACATAAAAAAGGAGCCGTGCCGATGGCACAGACTCCTCTCCGGCTGTCAAAAAGCCGGCGTGTTGTTATGATCGTTGATCTAGCTGCTCCTGAAGATCGTGAAGCTGGCGCCGTTCGGCATCAGTTGAATTGGCGTATGCCGAGGAAAGGGCGTTTTTGGCTCTTGCAACGGCTTTCGCCTTTTCGCCTGAATCTGTCGAAGCTTCAGCTTCATGAACGGCTGCTTTGGCCATTTGAAACAGTTCGTTTCTCATGTTACAGCCCTCCGCATTCCGTCGGGCCGCTCTTTTGTTCAGCCTCTTCTAATGTGGAGCGGTAAGGGAACCTGGCGGCATGCTGTTTAAGCGAATCCTTGCCTTGCTGAATAAACCGTTTTGATTTGCTGCGTTTACCCATCTTGAAATTCCCCCTTAACACGAGTGACGGTCCGGTGCGGCCGTCTTCTCATAGTATTGCCGTTTTGAAAAGCCGTTTATGAATGGCAAATTATAATATTATAAAGCGAAGTAGTCCTTCAAAAAGACTGCGATTCCGTCTTCTTCGTTTGATTTTGTAACCTTGTTTGCAACGCTTTTTACCCCTTCGATGCCGTTGCCCATCGCCACGCCGCAGCCCGCGAACTCAAGCATTTCAAGGTCGTTGTCTTCATCGCCGAAGGCAATGACCCGCTCAGGCGGTATCCCGTAATAGTCCGTGATTTTCTCTAAGCCGACCGCTTTATTGATGCCGCTTTTAATCAGTTCGATCACATGCCACGGAGCCGCCCATCTTCGATGATCGACCATCTCCGCGTGAACGTCTGACAGGTAGGAGCGGATCGCCGGAACATCCTCTTCTTTTGCGTGGATCAGTACGCTTGTCACATCCTGGCCGAGGTTTGTCCTTAAATCTCCGACCGTAATATTCGGGCTGCCCATCGTAAAGACATCAATCAGTTTTTCGTCATGATAATGAAAATAAACATCATCGACAATTTCAGCAAGGATATTATGTACGTTGTATGTCTCGCTGACTTCAATAATCTGTTTGACCACCTCGAGATCAAGAGATGTATGGAAGCGTCCCCAGCTTTGATCTTTAGGATGATGGACAAACGCCCCGTTGAAATTGACGATCGGCGTATCGAGCTGGAGCTGATCATAATACACGGAGCTTGCTCGGAACGGTCTTCCCGTAGAAATGCACACGTAATGTCCATCTTCCCGCAGCTTGCGGATGACGTCGCTGGAGCTTTCCGAGATGGTCTTGTCGTCTTTTAATAATGTACCGTCTAAGTCCAATGCAATTAAATATGGTTTTGTCTCCATAAATGCTCCTTTGTTGTGAATTTGAAAGTTCTGACTACCTATAGTGTATCTTTTTACCTTCTTTATTGTCTACATGTTAAACTTATGATGATGGACATCCTAAAAGGAGGAAGAAACAGTCGTGATCATAATCGAGAAGCAACATATTTCAAACATTCCTCTTTTGCATATTGTAAAAGAGGAGAAAAAAGAGAAAGCTCTTCCTCTTGTTTTCTTCATACATGGTTTTACAAGCGCAAAAGAGCATAACCTTCACTTCGCATATCTGCTTGCCGAAAAAGGAATGCGCGTGGTCCTGCCTGAGGCTCTTTATCACGGGGAGAGGGAAGAACAGCTCACTCAGGAAGAGCTCGCCCCGAGGTTTTGGGAGATCGTCACGAATGAAATCAAAGAGCTCGAAGTGCTGAAAAACCACTTTGAACAGGAAAACCTGATTGAAAAGGGCCGTATCGGCGCCGCCGGAACTTCGATGGGCGGTATTGTCACGCTCGGCGCTTTGACACAATACGAATGGATTACAACTGCCGTCAGTTTAATGGGCAGTCCCGCCTATGTAGAATTTTTTGATCAACAGCTCGCTTTTATGCGTGAAAAGAAAATTGAACTTCCTTTCACAGAAGGACAAATCGAACAGCAGCGCGATAAACTGAAGCGTTTTGACTTGAGTCTGCAGCCGGACAAATTGAAGATGAGGCCGCTTTTATTTTGGCACGGCAAACAGGATGGCACCGTTCCGTTTGCTTTGGCGCGCCGCTTCTATGAATCGACGATTCCGCTGTATGAAACTCGGCCTGATTTGCTGCATTTTATCGAAGATGAGCGGGCCGGGCATAAAGTATCAAGGGAAGGCCTTTTGAAAACAGTCGAATGGTTTGATGCGCACCTTTAAGTGCTATCGGTTTAGAAAATGAAAGAAGTGCGTTATACTGATGAAAAAAGGAGTGAGGAAGAGTGGATGAAGCATTAAAAGAGAACATCATGGGCGCCCTTGAACAGGTCGTTGACCCTGAACTGGGCGTCGATATCGTCAATCTCGGCCTTGTATATGACGTGGATATGGATGAGAACGGCAAAACTGACGTGACTATGACTTTGACTTCAATGGGCTGTCCACTGGCACCGATCATTGTGGATGAAGTCAAAAAAGCGCTCGCAGATATTCCTGAAGTCAAGGAAGTTGACGTTCATATCGTCTGGAATCCGCCTTGGACACGGGACAAAATGTCGCGATATGCGAAAATCGCACTTGGCATCCAATAACGTTTCCAGAGCCTGCTCAACCGTTGACAGGCTCTTTCTGTTTTGAAAAGGGAGCCGCCGTAATAGATAACGCGGGCGTATCCAGGCAGATCGCTACTCCCGTTATAAAAAGAACGCTTGTACAAGCGTTCTTTTTTTATTGCAAAAACGCCAGCCGGCACATTCTCCGGTTTGAAAAGCGGAGAATCCGGGAAGATGGGAACGGAGCACGACCAAGCCGCTGAAAAAGGACCGCCGGCGGGAGGAAAGAACCAATATGAAAGATGAACAAAAAATATTAAATATACAATTGAATTAATTTTTATTCATGTTATAATGTTAAATAATTTCACAAAGACCAAGAAGGTGAACTTGTTTTGAAAATAGGTATTATAGGTGCTACTGGCTATGGAGGGGCAGAGATTATGAGGATTATGAAGTTGCACCCTTATGCAGATGAATGCATATTGTATTCATCGAGTGATGAGGGAGCCCGCTATGATGCCGCATACCCGCACCTTATGAAACTGACAGATCAACACCTGCAACCGATCGAAGTAAAGAAAATTGCGAACGAAATCGATTTTTTATTTATGGCTGCGCCTCCGGGGGTATCCAGCCGGCTGACGCCACAGTTTGATGCATATGACATACCGATCATTGACCTGTCCGGCGATCTCAGGCTGCAGAACCCGAGCGTCTATGAAAAATGGTATAAAAGGGAAGCCGCGCCTGAACACGTGCTTCAAAAAGCGGTATACGGACTGTCTGAGCTGAATCGGGAAGACATTAAAACGGCGCAGTACATAGCCAATCCAGGTTGTTTCCCGACAGCGGTTCTTCTCGGCTTGGCGCCGCTCGTCAAAAGCGGCAGCATCAACGAATCTTTTGTCATCATCGATGCGAAAACAGGGGTATCGGGAGCAGGCAGAAAGGCGTCGATGGGCACTCACTTTTCAGAGATCAATGACAATTTCAAAATATATAAGGTAAACGAACACCAGCATACGCCTGAAATCGAGCAGATTGTTAAACAATGGGACTCCGCATTTAAACCGATCACATTCAGCACGCATTTAGTTCCGATGACAAGGGGCATTATGGCGACCATCTACACAGAACTGAAAGACAGCATGGATGCCGAACAGCTCCAACTTATTTTTTCGAAATTTTATAAAGATTCATACTTTGTCAGAGTGAGAGAACCCGGTTCGTTCCCTGCAACTAAAGAGGTGTACGGCAGCAATTTTTGCGATATCGGCGTTACCGTTGATGAACGGACGAACAGAGTGACAATTGTGTCAGTGATCGATAACTTGATGAAGGGAGCCGCGGGTCAGGCTGTTCAAAACTTCAACATTATGAACGGCTGGAGCGAAACCGCCGGGCTTGAATTTACGCCAATTTATCCATAAGACGGGAGAGAACAAACATATGATTCAGGTGAGTCAAGACAGCATAAAAAAAACAGACGGAAATGTCGCTTCGCCTAAAGGCTATTTGGCAAAAGGGGTTCACTGCGGCCTCCGCTATTCAAAAAAGGATCTTGGAATTATCATCAGCTCAAGACCGGCGGTGAGCGCCGCCGTTTATACGCAAAGCCACTTTCAGGCTGCGCCGATCAAGGTGACGCAGGAAAGTCTCAAAAAAAGCGCGCATCTGCAAGCCGTCATCGTCAACAGCGCAAATGCCAACGCATGTACGGGAGAGCAGGGCTTAAAAGATGCATATGAGATGCGCCGCCAAAGCGCTGATATGCTTGGGATCGAGCCGGAACTGGTGGCCGTGTCCTCAACCGGCGTCATCGGCGAATACCTCAATATGGAGAGCATTACAAAAGGCATCAGCCTTCTCGCCGAGACTGAGCCTGCCGAAGGCGATTTCGAAGAAGCGATCTTAACGACAGACACGGTGATCAAACAAACGTGCTATGAACTGATGATCGGCGGTCAAAGAGTGACGATTGGCGGAGTAGCCAAAGGGTCGGGGATGATCCACCCGAATATGGCGACGATGCTCGGCTTTGTCACAACAGATGCATGCATCGAAGAAAGCGCGCTGCAAAGGGCATTAAGGGAAATTACGGACGTTTCATTCAACCAGATCACAGTCGACGGCGACACATCGACTAACGATATGGTGCTCGTCATGGCGAACGGATGCGCCGGAAATGAGCGCCTCCATGAAGAACACGAAGATTGGCCGGTTTTCAAAAAAGGCCTGCAGCTTGCCTGCACAGACCTCGCCAAACAAATCGCGAGAGACGGGGAAGGGGCGACAAAGCTGATCGAGGTTGAAGTGAACGGTGCGAAAAGCAATCTTGAAGCGCAAATCATCGCCAAAAAAATCGTCGGCTCAAACCTTGTAAAAACCGCGGTTTACGGAACGGATGCGAACTGGGGCAGAATCATTGTCGCGATCGGAGACAGCATGGCTGCTGTGACACCGGAGAAGGTAGAAATCTACCTGGGCAGCCAATGCCTTTTTAAAAATAACGAACCGCAGCCGTTTTCAGAAGAGCTGGCCAAAACATATTTAGAAAACAGCGAAGTGAAAATCGAGGTTCGCTTGCAGGAAGGTGACGGAAAGGGTACGGCTTGGGGCTGCGATTTAACTTATGAATACGTCAAAATCAATGCGAGCTATCGGACGTAAAAAGGGGATCACAATGGATAAAACAATCGTTTTTAAATGCGGCGGAAGCGTCATCCGCGAACTATCGGACGAATTTTTTCAAAATCTGAAAGAGCTGACCGAAAGCGGCTGGAAAATCGCACTCGTCCACGGGGGCGGGCCTGATATTACAAAGATGCTGAAGAAACTCAATATTCGAAGCGAATTCGTCAACGGACAGCGCAAGACGACAAAAGCGGTTCTTGAAGTCGCTGAAATGGTCTTATCCGGTTCGATCAACAAATTTTTCGTTGCCGAGCTGACAAAGCACGGCCTTCCGGCTGTCGGCGTATCAGGAAAAGACGGGGGACTGCTCCTTGCCGACTATTTAAATGAAAAAGAATACGGTCAGGTCGGGCGCATTAAAAAAGTAAACGGCCGAATGGCCGAAGCGCTCATGGAAAAAGGCTTTATTCCGGTTATCGCCCCCCTCTCGATGACGGATGGCTGTGAGACTTTGAATGTGAACGCCGATTTGGCGGCGTCGGCTGTTGCGGCAGCCTTGCACGCTGACAAATTAATGTTTGTGACAGACGTTAAAGGGATTATGAAAAACGAAGAAATGCTGAAAGAGCTGACGCCGGCAGACATCGAAAGCCTGATTGCTGAAGGCGTGATCTCGGGAGGCATGATACCAAAAGTGCATTCTGCAAAAGAAGCCCTCACAGATGAAGTGGATGAAGTGATGATCGTGAGCGGAAAAGGATCTTTCCTCACGAAAGACGATTTCATCGGCACGAAAATCATTAAACAAAAGGAGGCCGTATCGTGAGTCATTTATTTCAGACGTACAGCCGCTGGAATATCAATATTAAAAAAGCGAAAGGCACGATCGTTCAGGATGAGAAGGGGAACGCTTATCTTGATTTCGTCCAGGGAATCGCGGTCTGCAATCTCGGGCATTGCCCCGATTCAGTGACAGCTGCTGTCAAAAAACAGCTTGATGATGTCTGGCATGTTTCCAATCTGTTTCAAAATGAGCTTCAAGAAAAGGTTGCACAGCTTCTTGCCAAAAACAGTGCAGGCGATCTCGTCTTCTTTTGCAACAGCGGGGCAGAAGCGAATGAAGGGGCGGTGAAGCTCGCACGAAAACATACGCAAAAAACAAAAATCATAACGTTTCAGCAATCGTTCCACGGACGCACGTATGCGGGAATGGCCGCAACCGGACAGGAAAAGATCAAGCTCGGATTCGGACCGATGCTTGAAGGATTCCACTACTTACCTTACAACGAGCCGAAAGCATTTGCCGAATTGCAGGATGAAAAAGATATCGCGGCAGTGATGCTCGAGCCGATTCAAGGCGAAGGCGGCGTCATCCCTGCGAGCAGGGAATTTCTGCAGAGCGTTCAAGATTTTTGCCGCGATAAGCAGGCTCTCCTTATCGTCGACGAAGTTCAAACAGGAATTGGACGCACCGGTAAAGCTTTCGGATATGAATACGAAGGGCTGTCACCTGATATCATCACCGTCGCGAAAGGACTGGGCAGCGGTTTTCCGGTCGGAGCCGTGATCGGGAAAAAAGAGCTTTCAGAAGCGTTCTCTCCGGGTTCCCACGGCTCGACATTCGGAGGGAACATGCTGGCGATGGCTGCGGCAAACGCCACGTTGGAGACCATTTTTGAAAGCAGCTTTCTTGAAGAAGTGAGCGCCAAAGGAGCATTTTTGCATCAACAGCTGAAAGAAAAGCTTCAATTTCCGCTTGTAAAAGATATCCGCGGGAAAGGGCTGATCGCCGGAATCGAGTGCAAGGAACCTGTACAGCCGCTGATCGAAGCGCTTCAAAAGGAAGGTTTGCTCGTTCTTCCCGCGGGTCCGAACGTCATCAGACTTCTGCCGCCATTGACGGTTGCGAAAAGTGAAATCAAAGCGGCCGTGGAAAAACTGAAAGCTGTCATGGCAGATCATTCAGCTGTAAAACAGTAATTTTTTTTCGATATGTAAGTATAAAAATTCATGAATATCATTATTTATTCATCAAAGGTGGGCATAAGATGGAAGGATATTTAGTTCTTGAAGATGGTACATCCTTCAGCGGTGAACTGGACGGTCTTGACGGCTGCACCGGTGAAGTCGTCTTTTTTACGGGCATGACCGGCTATCAGGAGGTTTTGACAGACCCTTCTTATAAAGGCCAGATTATTGTCTTTACGTACCCGCTGATTGGCAACTACGGAATAAACGAAAGCGATGATGAAAGCAAACGGCCTCAGGTGAAAGGGGTTGTCGTCTATGAAGCGTGCGACAGGTTTTCCCATCATCAGGCGACAGAAAGCCTTCGGGAATACTTGGCGAAGTGGGATGTTCCGCTTTTATCGCACGTGGACACAAGAGCGGTTGTTCAGCATATCAGGGCAAAGGGGACGCTGAATGCCAGACTGACGAAACAAAAGGACGGCATTCCGGCTCCGCGCCAGCTGGAAAACTATGCGGCACAGGTTGCCGGACAAAACGAAAACGGCGCCTTTAGGGAAGGCAATACGCATATTGCGGTGATCGATTTCGGCTATAAAAAGTCGATCGCTTCATCGCTTGCAAACCGGGGCTGCAAAGTAACGGTCGTTCCCTATCAAGAGATGGACGGCATTTCAAAGCTGAATCCGGACGGGATCGTCCTTTCAAACGGGCCGGGCGATCCGAAAGCGATCCTTCCATATATGGATGCACTCCGGGATATCATCTCTTCCTATCCGACTCTCGGCATCTGTCTCGGGCACCAGCTGATCGCGCTCGCATTCGGAAGCGACACGTATAAGCTTCCGTTCGGCCACAGGGGAGCCAATCATCCGGTCATGGACAAAGAGACCGGACGCGTGTTCATGACAAGCCAAAACCACAGCTATGTCGTCGATCGGGACACCATCAGCGAAAATGAATTTTCCGTCAGATTTTATCATGTCAACGACGGTTCAGTAGAAGGGCTGATGCATAAAACACTGCCTGTCATATCCGTTCAGTTTCATCCGGAAGCCCATCCGGGACCGGCTGAAAGCGAGTGGATATTCGGCGAATATTTGAAGAAATTGAACGAAGCAAGGAGAGAGATCGCCCATGCCTAAAGATCAAACCATCAAAAGCATTCTCGTTATCGGGTCGGGGCCGATTATCATCGGGCAGGCCGCTGAATTCGACTACTCCGGAACCCAGGGCTGCATGGCGCTGAAAAGCGAAGGCTACCGGGTGATTCTTGTCAACAGCAACCCGGCGACCATCATGACCGATGAATCTTTTGCAGATGAAATCTATTTTGAGCCCTTGACAGTGGAAAGCCTCACACAAATCATCAAGCGTGAAAAACCGGACGGACTGCTCGCCAATCTGGGCGGACAGACAGCGCTGAATTTGGCTGTCGAGCTCGAAAAGGCCGGCATTCTTAAAACATACGGGGTAAAGCTGCTTGGAACATCTGTTGATACGATCGAAAAGGGCGAAGACAGGGAAAAGTTCCGCGCCTTGATGAAGGAGCTGAACGAACCTGTGCCGGATTCAGAAATTGTTGACAATCATGATGATGCGCTTCGTTTTGCGCTCTCAATCGGTTTTCCGATTATCGTGCGGCCGGCCTATACATTGGGCGGAAAAGGAGGCGGCATCGCGGCGACGAAAGAGGAGTTCCTGCCTTTAATCGAAAGCGCCCTCCTCGCAAGCCCGATTCACCAATGTCTTGTCGAAAAAAGCATTGCCGGTTTTAAAGAAATCGAATACGAAGTCATGCGTGACAGAAACAATACATGCATTACCGTCTGCAATATGGAAAACATCGATCCGGTCGGCGTCCATACGGGGGATTCGATCGTTGTCGCCCCGTCGCAGACATTAACGGATGCGGATTATCAAATGCTTCGTTCTGCCAGCTTAAAGATCATTTCCGCGCTCGATGTCGTCGGCGGCTGCAACATTCAATTCGCCCTGGACCCGGAAAGCAAAAATTATTATGTCATCGAGGTGAATCCGAGAGTAAGCCGTTCATCGGCGCTCGCCTCAAAAGCGACCGGCTATCCGATCGCAAAAATGGCGGCTAAACTGGCTGTCGGCTACACGCTTGCCGAGCTGAAAAATCCCCTCACAGATTCGACATACGCCAGCTTCGAGCCAGCGCTTGACTATGTCGTCGTCAAATTTCCGCGCTGGCCGTTCGACAAATTCAAACAAGCCGACCGTAAGCTCGGCACGAAAATGAAAGCGACGGGAGAAGTCATGGCGATTGACCGCAATCTTGAAGCGGCCCTGCAAAAAGCGGTCGCATCCCTTGAGCTGAAAACGTCAGGAACCCATTTGCCCGAACTTGGCGGCGCATCTTCAGAAGTGTTGTGGAAGCTGCTTGAGACTCCTGATGACCGCCGTTTCTTTGCGGTCATGGAGCTGCTGAGCAGGGGGGCTTCCATCAGCGAGATACACGAGAAAACGAAAATCGATAACTATTTCCTTCATGTGTTTTCTAATATCATTCAACTGGAAAACAAGTTGATGGAACAGGGAGATGCGCTGTCCGTCAGCCTTTTGAAAAAGGTAAAAGAAAAGGGATTTACCGACTTTACGATCGCTTCCCTCACCGGAAAGACGGAAGAAGAAGTGCGCGCGTTCCGCAAGAAAATGGGCATTGCCGCATCCTTTAAAATCGTCGATACATGCGCAGCTGAATTTGATGCGAAGACAAACTATTTTTACTCGACGTATTTTGGGAAAAGCGACGGAGACATCTCTCAAAAAACGAAAAAGCGCGCCCTGATCATCGGTTCCGGCCCGATACGGATCGGCCAGGGAGTCGAGTTTGACTACAGCGCCGTGCACGGCGTCATGACGCTGAAAAACCTCGGGTTTGAAACGATCATGCTGAACAACAACCCGGAAACCGTCAGCACGGATTATGAAATGGCAGACCGCCTGTACTTTGAACCGATTACACCCGAGCATATTCTCAATGTCGCTGAAGCGGAAGATATCGATTTTGCGATTGTTCAATTCGGCGGCCAATCCGCCATCAATGTGGCTGAAGCGATTGAAAAAGCGGGCATCACCCTGCTTGGGACATCATCGGAAACCCTTGACATACTTGAAGACCGTGATCAATTTTATCAGCTTCTTGACGAGCTCGGCATTTCTCATGCTAAAGGAGAAACGGCTTCATCAAAAGCGGAAGCGGTGCAGAAAGCAAACGAAATCGGCTATCCTGTGCTGATCAGGCCGTCATATGTGATCGGCGGCATGGGCATGATGATCGTTCACTCCGAAGCAGAGCTCAGAGAGCTGCTGGGCGGAGCGTCGCAAATGCCTTACCCGATTCTGATCGATCAATACGTATCGGGAAAAGAGTTTGAAATCGACCTTGTCAGCGATGGCGACGATCTCTACATCCCGACTTATATCGAGCATATTGAAAAAGCGGGCGTGCATTCAGGTGACAGCTACGCGATTTTGCCGGGGCCTTCGGTCACTCCGGAGATGAAAAGCGCCGCGCGGGATGCTGCCGCAAAAATCGTCCGCAAGCTCGGATTTAAAGGTATTATGAACATTCAATTTATAGCGGACGCGGATGAACTGCTCATCCTTGAAGTCAATCCGAGGGCGAGCCGGACGGTTCCGGTTGTCAGCAAGGTGATGGGGGTTCCGATGATCCCGCTTGCGGCGCAGCTGTTGGCCGGTTCGTCACTCAAAGAGTTGAAGCCCGCCGCCAAAAACTCACGCGGCGTTGCCGTGAAGTTTCCGGTCTTTTCATCGCACGCTATTCAGGATGTCGATTTGAAGCTTGGACCGGAAATGAAATCGACCGGAGAAGGCATGTATGTCGGCTTCAATCCGGAAAGCGCCCTGAAGAAAATCTTTGCGGGAATCTGGCAAACGAAAGGCTGCATTTACATGGAAGGGGCCGGCGAGCTTCGTTCTCTCGCAGAACAGGTGGGTTTCACCGTACAGTCGGACGATTTTCCAGGCTGGATCAAACGGAAAGACAAAGCGCTGCACATCCATTTAGCCGAATCAAAAGAGGCGAGCAAGCAGCGAATGGAAGCCGTCACCCACGGTGTGGCGGTGATGACAGAGGAAGAGACGGTGCGGGCATTTTTGACGAGCGGGCATGGAACGACTAAAGCCGTGTCGCTTAAAGATTTATATAAAAAGGAAGTGGAGACATGTCTACTGTAAACATCGGGGCGACCCGGGAAATCAATCTGACGGGTAAGGATTTTTTAAGCCTGAAAGACTTTTCAAAAGAAGAGATCGTTTATTTGCTGAAAGAGGCAGCAGCGATGAAGCAAAATAAAATTCAAGACATCTTTAAAGGAAAAACATTGGCGATGATCTTTGAAAAGTCGTCGACGAGAACGCGCGTATCGTTTGAAGCCGGAATGGCGCAGCTCGGTGGAAACGCCCTGTTTTTAAGCAGTAAAGACATGCAGCTGGGCAGAGGGGAAACGATCGCAGATACCGCGAAAGTGCTTTCGGGTTATGTCGACGCGATTATGATCCGCACATTCGAACACGAAAAAGTCGAAGAGCTTGCCAAGCACGCCGAGATTCCCGTGATCAACGGATTGACCGATCTTTTCCATCCGTGTCAGGCGCTTAGTGACCTCTTGACGATTCAAGAGACGAAAGGAACATTAAAAGGGCTGAAAGCCGTTTATGTTGGAGACGGAAACAATGTCGCGCATTCGCTGTTAATCGGCTGTGCGAAAGTGGGATGCGACATTACGGTCGCTTCGCCTGAAGGGTATGAGCCGAATCAGGAAGTGGTAAGACTGGCCGAGGGATTCGCCGAAGAGTCCGGAGCGGCCGTCACAATCACAAATGACCCCGTGTCAGCCGTTCAACAAGCGGATGTCATCTATTCTGATGTGTTTACAAGCATGGGCCAAGAGAAAGAAGCCGAAGAACGGATGAATATCTTTGCTCCTTACCAGGTCAACAGAGCGCTTGTCTCCCATGCCAAACCGGATTACGTCTTTCTGCACTGCCTTCCTGCCCACAGGGAAGAAGAGGTCACCGCAGAGATCATCGACGGCCCGAATTCAGCGGTATTCCAGCAGGCTGAAAACCGCCTGCACGTCCAAAAAGCTTTATTAAAAGCATTGTTATCTTAAATAAAAAACAGCTGATCACAATTGATCAGCTGTTTTTTTAGGCGAATATCAAAACGGCGATGCCGATGACAAAGCAGTAAATCGAGAAATAAACCAAGTTTCCTTTCGCCATAATATTCATGAACCAGCGCAATGAAAAGTATGTAGCGATAATCGATGCAATGAACGCAAACAAATAAGGAAGGAAAAGCTCCCCTAAACGCGGATCATGAAAAATATCGGTAATGCTTAAAATGGTCCCGCCAAGACTGACCGGTATGTACAGTAAAAATGAAAACCTGAGCGCGGTTTCAGATTTGAGGCCGAGCGCCATCGCAGGGACGATCGTCGCTCCCGAACGGCTGATGCCGGGAACAAGTGCAACCATTTGCGACAAGCCGATGATCACGGCGTCTCTCAGTCTGATTTCGCCGTCGTTTTTGCGGCCGCGCAAATTGCGAATGAGAAACAATGCCAGACCCGTGATCAGCAAAGTAACCGCGGTGATCCGGACGCCGTCTTTAAAGAAAGCCGAAATCTCATCATCAAATAAAACACCGATGACACCGGCAGGAATCGTGGCGATGATCAGATAGATGATAAACCTGAAGTCCGCTTTTCCTTTTTCATTTTTTGATGTGACATAAGACAGTCCGTTTACCGTCAGCCTGAAAATATCGTTTTTATAGACGAGCAATACGGCAATTAAAGAACCGGCATTCATCAAAAGCTCAAAACTGAAGCCTTCAATGTTCAAGCCTAAAAAGTGCTGTGCCAGCACCAAGTGGCCGCTTGAAGAAACAGGAATCGGCTCTGTGAATCCCTGAAGCAACCCTAAAAGGATATACTTGATCAACATTAAAAAATCCATGATACTCCTCCGTTTCCCACAAGTTGTGACGCCCTTTTAAAAGACGGAATGAACGGGCGATTCGTTTTAATTTTCGGAACACTTTTCTCATTAAACTATACAAAGCAAACAGATGTAAAGATAAAATCGACATGTTTTTTGGGAGAGTGGGGCAATCTAATAATAAAAGGGAGTGAAGCAAATGGGACAGCAGCGTCAATTCCGGCCGGGCCAAAAAGCGCCCAATAATGGAGTGTATGTGGAGATCGGCGAAACGGGAAGCATGGTTCAGAACCCTCAACAAATCAAATTGAGCGCCGGCGAGTTCTTCCCTGAAACCTCCAACCATAACCGGCTCTGGACATATAAAAGAAAGCCTTAAAAAAACAGCCGTCGGACGGCTGTCTGTCTAAAGCAAAAAACCCCGCTTTCAAAAGCCGGGGTTTTAATGTTGACTTGCATCCTGTTTAACAGGCATAATTTCTCCAAGAACAATAACGGCTGCGGTGATGATAAAGCCCATAATGACACTGGTTTGAAGGTCATACCCAGCACCGTTCATGGCGCCGACAATATAGCAGGCCATCTGCGTCAAAAGAAATGTCCAGAAAAAAGCGACCACAAATCGCACGTTTCCCACCTCGTCCTTCTCATTCAATTCTAAAACTTATCATACCATATACATAGCCAGCTGGAAAAGACATTTTAGTGAACAAGACAGGGCTTTCAACTCTGTTTTCAGAAATATCAGAAAGGGTATTTCATTAAAGTTTACTTTTCATCATGAAGACTGGGACTTTTCCTTATTCGTTTGCTGCACGTACGACATAAAATAATGAGCAGATTACGGCAGGAAGGAGGCAGGCAAGTGATGAAAATAACCGAACGTTTTTTTCAAATGGATTCAGAATGGAACGTGGTTCATCTTCCGTACAAGCCGAACGGTTTTCTGGTGTTCATTTTCGGCGACCGGAACCATTTTGTCGGGGAAGATTCGAGCTTCTGGCTTCAGCATTACGGAAGAAATCAGCTTCTAACGAGCCTGAGAAACAAAGGCTATACCCTGGTAAACAGCAATTTGTTCGGCAGGCACTGGGGCTCCGAAAAAGCGGTTGCATACGCCAAACAGCTGATTCATTACGTGTTCAAACAAGAGATTTTAAATGAAAAAATTCATCTATTGGCGGAAGGCACAGGGGCCCTCATTGCAGATGAGCTCCTTCGCTCGATCTCGAACCAAATACGTTCTGCAGCGATGGTTAATCCTTGCCTCGATCTTCAGGCTCATCATAAACGAGAAAAAGAAAACAAGTTTTTCTACAAACAGTTTATTAAAGAAATTGCCGAAAGCTACGGAATTACGGAGCGGGAGGCAGCCGATTATCCGTTCAAAAGCATATCCCCTTATCACAATCTCGTACCCGTTCATATTTGGCAAAGACTGAACGGCTCACCGTATCCGTATATGATCCATGCCAAAACGTTTGAGGAGCGCCAGCTTAAAGGCCGTCACAGCGTAGGGCTTACCCTGCACCTGACCGAACATCCTCAGCGCATTCATTCAGCAATCGCGAACTTTTTCAAAACGCATGAAAAAGTCTTATAGAGAATAGAATAATAGCAGCCCGAAAATGATGAAAGGGCTGTTTTTTGCTTGGTTAAAAAAGCTGAAACGAAAGGTGGTCCATCGAATGAAGCCGGCACTTGTATATGGAGCAGATGAGTTCTTCGGCCTTTCATTTTGTGAACATCTACTTGAAGAGGGTGTTGACATAGATGTAAAGCTGGAACAGACAAGCGACGAAAAAAAGCTGATGTATCTCGAAGAGCGGCTGATGTGGCTGGGAAGAAACGAGCATTTCCGTCTCATCGAAAAAGAGCTTGAAGCCCCGTACGAACAAGTCTTCATCCAATACACAGGCTCAGTGCCGGAAGAAGCGCTGGCTGCAGGCGTTGAAAACAAGCCTGTTATTCTGTTTGTCTACCAGGAACAATTCGAAGAGGATTTACGCGCCGGCATGGAGGAAAAGGGTGTTGAACTGATCGTGCTTCCGGATCTGTTCGGTCCGTGGGACGTCAGGGCAGAGGATAAACAAAACAGGGACGGAGCGCTTTTTGTGAACGACGCGGCAGCACAAGCCGCTGCCTGTGCTGTTGAAAAAGATTTTTCAGATTTGCAGTTTGTACAGAAGACGCCATACGATAAAGCCGATGAGATCATTGAAGAATGGATCAGACAAATGTCTACATTTTTCGACAAAAAATAAGAAAGATCTTCCTAATTTACACTTGAAAGGATACAATAAAGATAGATTTGAATTGCTGTTTTTCGAAAGGGAGTTGAACATGGCATGGTGTACAGGCTTGTCGCGATTTTTTTCATTCTCCTGGCGCTAAGCGGCTGCGGACAATCGCCGCTGAAAGGGAAAATTGAAAAAGTCGGTTTGCTTGTCCCTGATACGATAAATGACCAAGTATGGGGAACCAAAGGATATAAAGGATTATTAAGAATACAATCCGTCTACAATGTCGACGTCTATTATAAAGAGGGAATCGATAATGACGCTGCCATTAAAATGGCTGTAGAAGATTTTCACAAAAAAGGCGTCAACCTCATCTACGGGCACGGAAGCGAATATGAAAAAGCCTTTAATGAGATATGCAAAGATTATCCTGATATTCATTTTGTTTTAATGAACTCGAAAGCCGATCACCCAAATGTGACAAGCATATCGCTTGAAGGAGAAGCGATGGGGTTCTTCGGCGGAATGACGGCGGCCCATCAGTCAAAAACAAAGAAAATCGGCGTGCTCGCAACGTATAAATGGCAGCCTGAAGTAGAAGGATTTTCCGAAGGGGCTAAATACCTCGATCCGGACATTGAGGTGATGACAGAATATGTCGGCCAGTGGGACGACAGCGAAAATGCCGTCAAACTGTATGAAAAAATGAAGAAGGCAGGCGCGGATGTTGTGTATCCGGCCGGAGACGGGTATAATGTCCCTGTCATTGAACAAATCAAAAAGGACGGGCTGTACGCTATCGGCTATGTAAGCGACCAGTCGGAATTGGGTGAGAATGTCGTTTTGACAAGCACCATACAGCATGTAGACGACGCTTATGAACTCACCGCCGACGAGTTTAATAAAGGAACGCTTAAAGGCGGCAAGCGCTCATTTGACATTCAAGACGGCGTCATCGAAATGGGAGAATTCAGCCCTGTTGTCGATCAGTCATTTCAAGAAAAGATGAATCGGCTGATTGACGAATACAAAAAAACAAACAAACTGCCAAACGAACATTGAGGTGATCAAGATGCACGAAAAATCAATGGAATTTTTGCAAATTGCCATGAAATACGTTCCGGAAGCGAAAGCAGAGATGGAAAAAGCGGGAATCGAACTTTCCCCGGAAATGCTTGAGCCATTCATGAACTTGTTTACGAAAGTGATGGCCGAGGCTTACGAGCTCGGTAAAGCGGAAGCTGGTTCAGACGCCTGACTTAAACGCCCGCAAACGCTTAAAAAGCCACTTTTCAGAAGAAGTGGCTTTTTTATATGGAAATCTTATTTTTCAAAGCGCTGACCATTGAGCCGATTTCTTTAAACACAGGCTTCAGCTCATCGAGCGAATCCATAATTTCTCCAACCTGATTCAACACGTGCATATAATCGGCTTCCTGGGATACTTCAGCGTCTTCGACGGTTTCCGCTTCCGCATCCGTCTCCGTCTCTTCATGCCTGCCGGGTGCGTTTGCGCCAAACATCATTTTTGTGAAAAAATCGTCGTTCGCCACTCTTCATCCCTCCTTTTTCATATATATCACTACTATATGAATGTTTTGATCTGCTAGATTAGACGAATATATTGCCAACTAAAAAAAAATAGGGTAGGATTAGTACCAGATACTAATAATAACTCATAACATTAGTTGGAAAAAATCATGAATAAAGGAGTCTTTCCTATGAAAGCTGGAATTATTGGAATCGGCCGGTACATCCCTGAAAAGGTGCTGACCAATTTCGACTTGGAAAAAATGGTTGAAACTTCTGACGAGTGGATTCGTACAAGAACAGGCATAGAAGAAAGAAGAATCGCAGCTGAAGATGAGAAAACATCCGACATGGCTGTGGCCGCCGCTAGAAGAGCGATGGAAGACGCAAACATCGAGGCGGAAGATCTTGATATGATTCTCGTCGCCACCGTTACTCCTGACCAGGCATTCCCGACAGTGTCCTGCATGATTCAAGAAAAGCTCGGTGCATTCAATGCCTGTGCAATGGATATCAGCGCAGCGTGCGCCGGTTTTATGTACGGTTTAGTCACTGGAAAACAGTTTATCGAAGCCGGGACGTATAAGCATGTGCTTGTCATCGGAGTTGAAAAGCTTTCAGGCATTACGGACTGGGATGACCGCAATACCGCTGTTCTGTTCGGAGACGGAGCGGGCGCCGCAGTTGTCGGGCCTGTCAGCGACGATAAAGGGATTTTGTCTTTTGAGCTCGGTGCAGACGGCAGAGGCGGAAAGCACTTGTACTTGGATGAAAAAGATCATACAATCATGAATGGCAGAGAAGTGTTCAAGTTTGCTGTCCGCCAAATGGGCGAATCCAGTGTGAATGTCATTGAAAAAGCCGGATTATCCAAAGAGGATGTCGACTTTTTGGTGCCGCATCAAGCCAACATCCGGATCATGGAAGCGGCGCGCGAACGTTTGGAGCTGCCAGTCGAAAAAATGTCTAAAACGGTTCATAAATACGGAAACACATCAGCTGCTTCTATTCCGATTTCTCTTGTGGAAGAGCTTGAAGCTGGTAAAATAAAAGACGGTGACGTCATTGTGATGGTCGGCTTCGGCGGTGGTTTGACATGGGGAGCCATCGCCATGCGCTGGGGCCGATAAAAGAAAGGTGAGGTGCAACTTATGAATAGTAAAAGAGTAGTCATTACCGGATTAGGAGCTTTATCACCTCTTGGTAATGACGTCAAAACGAGCTGGAACAACGCGGTTAACGGGGTTTCCGGAATCGGCCCGATTACAAGGGTGAACGCGGACGAGTATCCAGCTAAAGTAGCTGCGGAACTGAAAGATTTTAAGATAGAAGATTACATGGATAAAAAAGACGCAAGAAAAATGGACCGCTTCACACAATATGCCGTTGTGTCGGCGAAAATGGCCGTGGAAGACGCGGGGCTCGACATTAATGAAAGCAACGCAGACCGGGTCGGCGTCTGGGTCGGTTCTGGGATCGGCGGCCTTGAAACGCTTGAACAGCAGTTCGAAACATTTTTAACAAAAGGACCGCGGCGCGTCAGCCCGTTCTTTGTACCGATGATGATTCCTGACATGGCGACCGGCCAGATTTCGATTTCTCTCGGTGCAAAAGGGGTCAACTCTTGTACGGTGACGGCTTGCGCGACGGGTACGAACTCAATCGGCGACGCCTTTAAAGTCATTCAGCGCGGCGATGCAGATGTCATGATCTCCGGCGGAACGGAAGCCCCGCTTACAAGAATGTCGTTTGCCGGCTTTTCCGCCAATAAAGCGCTCTCCACTAATCCGGATCCGAAAACGGCAAGCCGCCCGTTTGACAAAAACCGCGACGGCTTCGTCATGGGAGAAGGAGCGGGAATCGTCGTTCTTGAGGAGCTTGAGCACGCGTTAAACCGCGGAGCGACAATCTACGCGGAAGTGGTCGGCTACGGATCAACGGGAGACGCCTATCATATCACGGCTCCTGCGCCAAATGGGGAAGGCGGCGTCAGAGCCATGAAAGAAGCGATCAAAGATGCGGGTCTGTCTCCTGATAGCATTGATTATATCAATGCGCACGGAACAAGCACGCCGTACAATGATAAATTTGAAACGATCGCCATTAAAGAAGTGTTCGGAGAGCATGCCTACAAGCTTGCCGTCAGCTCGACAAAATCGATGACAGGGCACTTGCTCGGGGCTGCCGGAGGCATCGAAGCGATTTTCTCCGTCCTTGCCATTAAGGAAGGCATCATTCCTCCGACAATCAATATCGAAACGCCTGATGAAGATTGCGATCTGGACTATGTACCGGATCAAGCCCGCCGCCAGGACGTAAATGTTGTGCTCAGCAACTCGCTCGGTTTCGGCGGACACAACGCAACGCTGATTTTCAAAAAATATGAATAACCGCAATAAAAACGGCTGCCATTTTAGATGGTGGCCGTTTTTATTTTGTCATCCTCTTTCCGCAGACTTAAAAGTATTTGCAGTCTAAAAAGACTAAGATGTTTATAGTTTTTCATAATTTGAAAATATGGGCGTTCAGATAGGAACCAGGGGGCGATTTTTAACCAAGGTATCTTCAGTAAAAAATTTTAATTTACAGATATTGAGTTGAAAAAAACGACCATTTTATGTAATATATTTAATGTAAGTAAAAAAATAACATAGGAGTGATTTTATGGGAGTTGTTGCAAATAATTGCAGGACTTCAAAAGTTCCTGCAATGAAATCAAAGGCTGAGGCATTGGCAGTTAGGGCGCAAGAATCTCTGGTAGAAGTTTATCTGGGGGCAATTGAGTTTGATAGAGCAGGTGAATATTATTTTGCAGGTGACAAAGTGAAGGCCATTGCTGCAATTAAAGAAGGTTTTAAAAAATTAAAACACGCAAGATACCTTCTAGTTGATGTTCAACACAGAGAACTTGAAATGCATCCTCACAATACTAAAAAATTTGAAACAAAATATGAAGAGATCATGTATGATGAGAAAGAAATGAAGGAAATCTTTAGAATAAGAGTTCGTGGAATTCAAAATGTCATACAATGCATCGATCATTTAACATATGTTAACGCAGAAGAAAAGGCTGTAGAAGCATTAGAAAACAATGATTTCAATTCACTGTATAATTCGGTTTCTAATTCGGCAAGAGAGTTAATTACAGCTGCTTTGCAACATAATATGAATGTCATTCAACAGTCTAAATATACACACGAGACGTCAGATGTCATTAAAACGCTTTTCCCCGAAGAAGCAAAATCAATAGCCAATTAAATTTACTTAAGAGTAACATCTTGTGGCCCAAGTCGGAAAACCTGTTTCAACGACAAGCTTTTTTTGGGTCTAACTTTTAGTGACTTTATCACCCTGTTCAAACAATCCTGAAATCACCATAAGTCATTATTTAAACGGCGGCTATCATTTTAGATGGTAGCCGCTTTTTGGTGTTTGCATAAAATACGTTTGAAAAGGAGTGATTATGGTGAGTATCGAAAAAACAAATGAATGGATGAAGAAGGCTTCATCAATGAAAGAGTTAGCCGAGCGCCTCCTGCACTATTTCAAAGGATCTTCCAAATCAGCAAGTAGATCATTGATCGAACACCTTCAAGCACATGGAATGTTTCGCTTTTGGCCGGATGCTCTGCAGACCATGGCGTCACTTGAAAAAAACGATATATTTCAAGCGGTAGAGCAGGAAGAAAGGATTTTGCAAATGAGATGGAATGGGCCGGATGTTCCGATTTTCATCCTGCCGGTCGATGAAAGAAACCGCAAAATCCGCGTCGAATTCGGCTCGAAATCAGGCCTTGCGTTCAGCGACAAATTATTTTTGTTTTTATCGGCCGATCTTCCCCGGTCATCGATTTCTGCGATCATGACGCACGAATATAATCACGTTTGCCGGTTAGAAAATATGCCGAAAGAAGAAAAAAAGATGACGCTGCTTGATACAATCATTCTCGAAGGCATCGCAGAATATGCCGTTTTCGAACGGTTGGGGGAAGCCGAAACAGCTGCATGGACGTCATATTACTCCGAAAAACAGCTACGACATTTCCAGGACCGGTTCGTAAAGCCTCATTTCGAGCTGCGCCGACATGATAACCGACTATTCTCCAATATTTTATTTGGAAAAGGTCCTTACCCCGACATGGTCGGATATGCTGTCGGTTACAGTATTGTAAAAAAATATTTATCGGCTCGAAATTTGAAGGTTGCCGACATTTTATCCTTCCCGTCGGAAGACTTTATAAAGCTATCGCTTTAAAATACTAAAATTATGGGATTAAATTAATATTATTACAAAAAATAAAAAAACTCCTTGCTTTTGTAATGATTATGTAATAATATACAACTATAAAATTTTAAGATAATTCAGTCATATTAAGAAAATTCTAAAAAAGTAATATATTAGTTTTTCGTAATATTTAACTTCTGGTCTATGGAAGGGGAATCTGGATGAGCGCATTGCTGGAAGTCAATGACTTAAAAACTTATTTTTTCAGAAAAAAACAGCCGATACCCGCAGTGGACGGCGTCGATTTTTCAATCAAAAAAGGAGAAACCGTGGCGCTGGTCGGTGAATCGGGATCCGGTAAAAGCATCACGTCTCTGTCTATCATGGGACTCGTCGAGGGCTCGGGCGGAAAGATCATGAACGGTTCCATCAAGCTCGAAGGACGGGATCTCGTTACATACAAAGAACAAGATTTATGCAAGATCCGCGGAAATGAAATCTCGATGATTTTTCAGGAGCCGATGACCTCGCTCAATCCGGTTTTGACGATCGGCGAACAAATCACAGAGGTGCTGATCTATCACAAAAAGCTATCGAAAAAAGAAGCCGCCAAAAAAGCGGTAGAATTATTAAAGCTTGTCGGATTTTCGAGGGCAGGCGAGCTGATGAAAGAATATCCGCACCGCCTGTCGGGCGGCATGAGGCAGAGGGTGATGATCGCCATTGCCTTAAGCTGCAATCCGAAGCTGCTCATCGCGGATGAACCGACTACAGCGCTTGACGTCACTATTCAAGCGCAAGTGCTGGAACTGATGAAAGACCTATGCGACAAATTCGATACCTCCATCCTTCTCATTACCCACGATCTCGGCGTTGTGTCCGAAATTGCGGACCGCGTGATCGTCATGTATTGCGGACAAGTTGTTGAAAATGCCACAGTAGACGAACTATTCGATGAACCCCTGCATCCCTACACAAAAGGACTGTTAAACTCCATCCCTGTTATTGAAGGCTCCATTGAAAAATTAACAGCCATTAAAGGAAATGTGCCGACGCCTGACAACCTTCCGGCCGGCTGCCGGTTTGCTCCGAGGTGTCCGAGTGCGGGCGACAAATGCTGGGGCGCGCAGCCGGACTTGAAGACGCGTCCGGACGGCCGGTCTGTCAGATGTTTTTTATATGAGGAGGGAGAATAAGGGATGACTTCATCAGCTGAACGATTACAGCCCGGACAGGAAATGAACCCGCAAGAATCCCTTCTGGAGCTGAAAGATGTCAAAAAGTACTTTCCGATCCGCTCAGGGATATTTCAGAAAAAAATCGGCGACGTCAAAGCGGTGGATGGCATCAGCTTTTCGCTTAAACGCGGCGAAACGCTCGGCATTGTCGGTGAATCGGGCTGCGGAAAGTCGACCGCCGGACGGACGATGATCCGCCTTTATAAACCGACGGCAGGACAGATCTTTTACAAAGGCCGCGACATTTCAAGTTTGTCGGAAGAAGCGTTGAGAAAGAGCGTCCGCAAAAACATCCAGATGGTTTTCCAAGATCCGTTTGCCTCACTGAACCCGAGAAAAACGCTGCGTTCCATCATCAAAGAACCCTTCAACACGCATCATATGTACAATTTCAAAGAACGTAACGAAAAAGCCGAAGAGCTTTTGGCAAAGGTCGGGTTGCACCCGTCGTTTGCGAACCGCTATCCCCACGAATTTTCCGGAGGGCAGCGCCAGCGGATCGGAATCGCGCGGGCGCTGGCTTTAAATCCGGAGCTTATTATCGCCGATGAACCGGTATCCGCATTGGACGTGTCAATCCAGGCTCAAGTGATCAACCTGATGGAAGAGCTTCAGGAAGAATTCAATCTGACATATTTGTTCATTTCCCATGATTTGAGCGTCGTCCGCCACATCAGCGACAGGGTCGGCGTCATGTATCTCGGCAAAATGATGGAGCTGACAGACAAGCATGAGCTGTACGACAACCCGCTTCATCCATACACGCAGGCGCTTCTGTCCGCCGTTCCCGTCACTAGGAAGAAAGGCGGGACAAAGCGGGAGCGAATCGTTTTAAAAGGCGAGCTGCCGAGCCCCGCCAACCCCCCGAAAGGCTGTGTCTTTCATACGAGGTGTCCGGCTGCAAAAGCGATTTGCGCGGAAGCCGAACCCGCTTTCAAGGAAGTGAAAACAAACCATTTCGCGGCGTGCCACCTTTACGAATAAAGGGGGAGGCCGTCACATATTAAATCCTTGAGAGGGGGAATGTCTTCTTTAAAAAACGGGGGTCAATCGGGTGGAAAGAAGGACAACAGTTTAATAAGGGGGAATTCATAAAATGAATAAACGCAAAACAGGATTTTCAATTTTAAGCTTGCTGCTGATCTTATCGATTTTTCTAACGGCCTGCAACAGCGGCGAAGTCGGAGGGGACGAAAAGGAAGGCAAATCTGACGGGAAGCCGCAGCAGGGCGGGGATCTGATTGCTGGATCCACAGGTGAACCGACGCTGTTTAATTCACTGTATTCAACTGATACAGCAAGTTCAGATATTGAAAGACTGATCTACAACACTTTGTTAGACGTTAATGAGAAACTTGAAGTGGAGAACCAGCTTGCTGAGGAAGTAAAAGAATCGGAAGATGGTTTAACATTTGATGTTAAGCTCAAGGAAGGCGTCAAGTTTCATGACGGTGAAGAAATGACAGCTGATGATGTTGTATTTACTTACAGCATTCCGATGAGTGATGACTACGTCGGAGAACGCGGCTCGAACTTTAAAATGATAGAGTCTGTCACGAAAAAAGGTAAATATGAAGTACAGTTTAAATTAAAGAAGCCTGATCCGTATTTTTACAATGTTACACTTGCCAGTTACGGTATTCTGCCTAAGCACATTTTAAAAGATGTCCCAATCAGCAAACTCGGTGAACACGAATTCAATCGAAAGAATCCGATTGGAACAGGACCGTTTAAATTTAAAGAATGGAAAGAAGGACAATATGTAAAGGTTGAGGCTTTTGATGATTATTATGCCGGGCGTCCTCATTTAGATTCGATCACGTATAAAATTATTCCGGATTCAAATGCAGCGCTGTCACAGCTGCAAGCTGGAGATGTCGATTACTTGGTCGTTACACCAGGACCAGACTATAAAACGGCCGAGAAATTTAACAATGTGAAGATGGAAACCGATTTAGGTTTGAATTATACGTATATCGGCTGGAACGAAAGAAATGAGCTGTTTAAGGATAAAAAGGTTCGCCAAGCGCTGACACATGCGCTTGACCGCCAGGCGCTCGTTGACCAAGTTCTAGATGGAGATGGGGAAATCGCGAACATCCCGGAAAGCCCGCTTTCATGGAACTATCCGGATAACAAAGATAAGTTTAAAACGTTTGAATACGATCCAGAGAAAGCAAAAAAACTGCTCAAAGAAGCTGGATGGACAGACTCAGATGGTGATGGGATTTTAGATAAGGACGGCAAAAAGTTTTCTTTCGTTATTAAAACGAACCAAGGAAACAAAACACGTGAAGACCTCGCGGTTGTTGTTCAGCAACAATTAAAAGAAATTGGTATTCAAGCAAAACCGCAGATTGTTGAATGGAGTGCTTTAATTGAACAAATGAATCCGCCGAATTGGGATTTTGATGCGATGATCATGGGCTGGAGCCTTGCTACGTTCCCTGATCAGAGCAACATTTTCCATTCGAAAGAAGCTGAAAAAGGACTAAACTATGTTTGGTATCAAAATAAAAAGCTTGATAAATTGCTGGATGAAGCTAAAACGTTGAAGGATCGTGAAGAATATAAAAAGGCGTATGAAGATATTTACGAAATTCTGGCGGAAGATCAGCCATATACATTCTTGTATTATACGAACTACCATAGAGCGATGCCAAAAAATATGAAAGGTTACGTCTTCCATCCGAAAGAAGATTTCTATAAAGCCGAAGACTGGTGGCTGGATCAAAAATAACAGAATCCCTTGAGGGAAGTGTAGCTTGCAGCTTCCTTCCCTTCATTCTTAATGACTTTTAAAAAAGGGGATAAAAAATGATTACATATATCATTCGAAGGACGCTCATGTCGATTCCAATATTATTTGGCATTACGATTTTGTCATTTGCGATTATGAAAGCAGCGCCGGGAGATCCAATGGCATTGATGATGGATCCGACCATCAGCGCGGGAGACCGCGAAAAATTCATTGAAAAATACGGGTTGGATGAACCTGAACACGTTCAATATTTAAAGTGGCTCGGAAATATGGTTCAAGGCGACTTCGGTACTTCAATCGTTAGAAAAGGAACGCCAGTGACCGATTTGATTATGGCGAGACTGCCGAATACGTTATTGTTAATGCTCGTTTCAACCATTTTGGCTCTCCTCATATCGATCCCGCTTGGAGTGCTTTCAGCTAGGCGGCCATATTCTAAATTGGATTATGGCATCACATTCACATCATTTATCGGTCTTGCCGTCCCAAATTTTTGGCTTGGACTGATTCTAATCATGTTTCTTGCTGTCAATTTAGGATGGTTTCCAACCGGGGGCGTCATGACTCTGAATGCTGATTTTAGTTTATGGGATCGCATTCATCATTTAATTTTGCCTGCATTCGTCCTGGCGACCGCAGATATGGCGGGACTCACCCGCTACACGAGATCGAGCATGCTTGATGTGCTCAGGCAAGACTACATGCGGACGGCGAGGGCAAAGGGTTTTAAAGAAAATCGCGTCGTGTACAAGCACGGGCTTCGAAATGGTTTGCTTCCGGTTATTACGATCTTTGGTTTGATGATTCCTTCTTTCATCGGCGGAGCTGTCGTTACTGAACAGATTTTCAGTTGGCCAGGACTTGGAAAGCTGTTTGTCGACTCTGCTTTCCAGAGGGACTATCCTGTCATTATGGCAATGACAGTTATTTCAGCCACACTTGTTGTCATTGGGAATTTAGTTGCGGATATTCTTTATGCAATGGTCGATCCGCGGATTGAGTATTAATGAAGGAGGGAATTGATTCATGACACAGCCAAATCCATCGACACCTTCGCCGGAGATCACATTGCAGGAAAATGTCGCCCCAAAGCCCGAGACAATGACAAAAATCTTTTTTGAAAAGTTTTATAAAAACAAGCTGGCGGTAATTGGAGGAGTTTTATTATTTATTATTATCCTATCAGCGATTTTTGCTCCGGTGATCGCTCCATACCCGCCAGAACAGCAAAACCTTCTGAATAAGCTAAAACCGCCAAGTGGTGAACATCTAATGGGAACAGACAAGTTTGGCCGAGATATTTTCAGCCGTTTACTTTATGGGGCTCGGGTTTCTTTACTTGTAGGCTTTGCCTCTGTACTTGGATCGATTACGATAGGTACGGTGGTCGGCGCAATCGCCGGCTACTTTGGCGGAATAATCGACGCTATTATGATGAGGCTGGTGGATATTGTGTTATCCATACCCGACATCTTTCTGTTAATCACGCTGGTCACCATCTTCCAGCCGGGCATAGATAAACTGATTTTAATATTCGCCTTAACGAGATGGACGACGACGGCGCGCCTCGTCCGGAGCGAGTTTTTGTCCTTGAGGTCGAGGGAGTTCGTCTTGGCGGCGAAAACGATCGGCACAAGAAATTACAAAATTATTTTTTCTCACATCCTTCCGAATGCGATGGGGCCGATTATCGTTGCCGCGACGCTTTCCGTCGGTACCGTAATCCTTGCGGAATCGGCATTAAGCTATCTTGGATTCGGGGTTCAGCCGCCGATGGCAAGCTGGGGCAATATGCTTCAGGATGCACAGAACTTTACGATCATGATCCAGGCGTGGTGGTATCCGCTGTTCCCGGGCCTGATGATCCTGTTCACTGTGCTGTGCTTTAACTTCTTAGGCGACGGACTCCGCGATGCGCTTGATCCGAAGAATATTAAATGATCTGTGCAGCGTATTTTAGGGGCAATATATTAACAAAATGGAAGGTTCATAAATTTAGCTTTCAATGAATCTATGTGGTGGACATTGAACGAATGTTTCCTGTTAGTCGATAAAGAACACTTTCATAAATGAGGTACCAAAGGTAATCATCATTCGTAAATCTTTGGTATCTCACTTTGTTCAAACAGAAGCAGGTCTTCCAACTCCTGAAGATCTTTTGGAACTGTTAAATGAAGAAATGGGAGCCGTAGCAAAAAAATAAATCGCTTTGTTAAATGAATAGAGGTTTTAACGATGTTAAGCGTATTGAAAAATAAAAACTTTTTATTCTTGATATTAGGGCGTTTGGTAACCAATATTGGGGACAGTATGTATACAGTTGCGGCAATGTGGCTTGTGTTTGATTTATCAAAAAGTACATTTTATTCCGGATTAGCTGGTTTTTTGACGATGTTCCCAACTGTTTTGCAATTTTTAACAGGTCCGATTGTTGATAAAGTCAGATTAAATAAAGTTTTGGTTTGGAGTCAACTCATCCAAGCTATTTTGGTGTTGATTATTCCGCTTTTTTATTTCATTGGATATTTGAACATTTGGATCATCATGATGATTATGCCTCTTATCGTATTCATTGAGCAATTTACTTATCCTGCACAATCTGCCGCACTGCCTAAAATAATCAAAAGTCAAGATCTGGTTAAAGCAAACTCACTTATGTCATTTTCATATCAGGGTACAGATATTATATTTACTGGTATTGCAGGTATTGTGATTGCTTCGGCAGGAGCTATAAGCATATACTTAGTTGACTCTTTCACTTTTTTGTTAGCGGCGCTGTTTTTTAAGTGCGTAAAATTAGAACAAAAAAATGAGGAAGAACATAAGCCCCGATTCCACTTCAAAAAAGTCATACACAATTATACAACGGATATAAAAGAGGGATTTACACTCATTCGTCATTCCCTCATTCCAAAAATCCTCTTGGGCTCGATGATTTCCAACTTCATGCTTAGTGCGACGATTGTGATTTTGCCAAGCTTCTCTTCGATTAGAGGAGGAGAAGAATACTATGGATATTATTTGGCTTCCATGTCATGCGGTTTACTGTTAGGTTCAATATTAGCAACAGTGTTTGGTCGATTCGCGATAGGATCACTTACGATATACGGATTTTTCATTTCAGGGGTTTTATGGAGTATTTCGGCGATCGCCACCTCTTCATACATATCGATTATTTTATTTGGTTTGTCTCAAATATCCATCGGCGTGACAAACGTCATTTTCATGTCCATTTTGCAAAGCGTACTGCCGGAAGAGTTTATAGGGAGAGTTTTTTCTTTTATCGCAAGTTTGACAAGCATAGCAGCTCCTTTTGGATCTTTGCTGGGAGGGTTTACCGCGTCATTGATCGGCAGCGATAAGGTTTTCTTTATAGGAGGAATTGCAATGCTGTTTGTATCTGTTTATTGGGTGTTTCAGTCTTCTTTAAGATCAATTCCTTCATCAGAAAAAATAAACGCTAAAGAATACAGCTTTTTTACAAACGTGTTGAATAAATAATGTGTGAATTGCTTCATTCAGTCATCATGATTTTGCCCATTGTCTGGACTCCGCGATACGCTTGATCCGAAGAATATGAAATAAAAAGCTGAGGGATTGCCGCCCTTGGCTTTTTTTTAACGGCGATTGCCATAATCTCATCCGCTTGGAATAAATTCCTGCCCCCTTGCCTATACTGTGGACAACAGTTTTTATTAAAAGTGAGGGGTTAGAAATGTTGTTTCTTCATGATGTGTGGGTGAATTGGTTTGAGGGAGAAGAAAATGGCTACAACGTCTGCCACTTTCATGAATGGCGGAAGGAAGACAGTGTTGAATTGCTTGACCAGGTGCCTTTGTTAAGGGTGTCGTCCGTTTTGTTTCACTACATAGAAAATGATTTGTCAGAGCTTCCTGCCGAATTATTGAACGAGGTTCATCAAAAAGCGTATATTCGTAAAAATCATGAGCGGACACAGCTTGATCATTGTTTCGTCGTAACGGACGGCATTGGTATTCTCGCGGTCGATACGGCCGGTTACACAATACCGGTAAGAAAAAGCCGCCTCATTCCGAGACAGGAGCAGCTCGTTTATGAAATGGTGAAGGACGTTGAAGCGGAAACTTACGAGTTTGCACCAGAGAAGCTGCAATCTTCCAAAGAATACCACATTTTATCTTTATCACCGGAGCATGTCAGAGGATTAACGAGAAAAGAACGCCAGCTCAAACAGCTGCTGTTCATGGCGCTCGATCAGCTCAAAGGGCTCCAAAATCGGGCCGAGATCGCTTATTGGTACACCGAATGGAATCCGTATATGTATGAACAGATCAAGCGCATGACATTTGAAGAAATCTGGGACATGCTTTTCAATGAGACGATCGACGGATGGTCAGACAAACACAGGGACTTTTGTGAAAATTTGATTAAAGGACAGCCGTTTTTTGAAAAGCTTTGGGAAATTGAGAATGAGTCTAAAGTCAACTAAATTAAGAATCAAGACTGCCGGAAGTACGGCGGTCTTTTTATTTGTAAAAGCGAAAATTCTATATTGAAAAATAAAAAATATGAGCTGTCTTTCTGACAAAGCGGTCAATGAAGGACTGGAGACATGTGTTTTGAATCATTTATTATAGAAATATCGTGATCCGGAGGCAAGTGAATGCGGAGCTGCGGCTGTTCTCTATGAAAAACACCTTCCGATTATCGTACAATCGGAAGGTGTTTTTGGATCAGCGTCTTTTTCGGCCGAGTCCCATCGCGTTTTCCATTTTTTTTAGCATCTTGTTTGCTGTTTGATTTGCGCGTTCGGCGCCTTCGTCCAAAATCCGGTCCAGCTCTTCAGATTCGATCAATTCGTGGTAACGGTCTTGAATCGGTTTCAGCGCGCCGATGACGACTTCGGCAAGGTCTGATTTAAATTCGCCGTAGCCTTTGCCTTCGTATTTTGCTTCAAGCTCTTCGATTGAGGCTTGTCCGAGAATCGAATAGATCGTCAGAAGGTTGGATACACCGGGTTTGTTTTCTTTATCATATTTGACGATTCCGTCGGAATCCGTGACAGCGCTTTTGATTTTTTTCTCAAGCTGTTTTGGTTCGTCGAGCAGGGTGATGAACGCTTTTTGGTTCGGATCTGATTTGCTCATCTTTTTGAGCGGGTCGGCAAGTGACATAATGCGGGCGCCGACCTTCGGTATTTTAACCTCCGGAACCGTAAAAATGTCATTATATTTCTTATTGAAACGCTCCGCCAAGTTCCGGGTTAATTCAAGATGCTGCTTCTGATCTTCTCCGACAGGGACGACGTCTGTTCCATAAAGCAGAATGTCCGCAGCCATTAATGGAGGATATGTCAAAAGCCCGGAGACGACAGCTTCTTTTCCGGCTGATTTATCTTTGTACTGCGTCATGCGCTCAAGCTCGCCGATGTAGGCGACACACTGGAGCATCCATCCCGCCTGGGCGTGTGCAGGCACTTCCGATTGGATAAACAGCGTCGCTTTTTTCGGATCGAGGCCGATCGCCAAATACAGCGCGGCAAGGTTCCGGATGTTCTTTCTCAGCGCGAGCCGGTCCTGTGGGACTGTGATCGCGTGCTGATCGACGATGCAGAAGTAACAGTTGTAGTCATCCTGCAAGTCGACAAACTGCTTCATCGCTCCGATATAGTTGCCGAGGGTGACAGAGCCGCTCGGCTGGATACCGGAAAAAATCGTTTTTTTCATGTGAATCCCTCTTTCCATTTCAAAATAAAAAGGCCCATTCTTCCCTTAAAAGAAAAGGGACGAATGAACCGTGGTGCCACCCTGATTATTTCATTATGCTCAAAATGAAATCGCTCTAGACGTTTGTAACGGAGTCTTCTCCGGCTGAGCCTACTTATCCGTGTTCGGTCAGCTGCTCCGAAGCCCATTCCACATTCGCCATTATCCGCTCCCAGCACCGCGGACTCTCTTTAAATGGGAAGAAATGTGTACTCTTCTTCTTCATCGCATGTTATTCATAATTTTATTATATATAAATTTTAAATGAAAGTCGACAGCCTTGGGGAAAAGAAAACGAATACCGGGCTGAATAAAGTTGGCGCGGCGGCATCTGGTTCGATATAAAGAATGGTTAATGTTATACGTGTAAAACGTTTTAACCTGTAAAACATAAACTTTCCTTTTAATGTGGTTACGCTTTAAAACAGAGAAGTGTATTTGTACATTTGGCAGAAAACCTGACAATCATAAATAGTTTGAATAAAAAAATAATTGAAAATTAATATTGCAATAAATTATTCTATTAATTATAATGAATTTGTTCACCTCGGTGTTACAGGTTTCTTACATAACAAATATTCAGAAAAGACGAAACAGAGGAAAAAGTATGGCAAGTGGGCCTATTACTTTTTTATGATAAATCTGAATGTTCAGGAGTAAGGAACTAAAAAAACAAGAAATTGGGGGGGTTTCTCTTTGAAGAAGCGTTTGTCATTTATCAGTTTAATGCTCATTTTCACACTCGTCCTCAGCGCCTGCGGCTTCGGCTCAAGCTCCGGTGACGGCGGTAAAAAAGACAGCAAAGGGAAAGACACATTAAATGTCAACATTAAAACAGAACCGTTTTCACTACATCCGGGACTCGCAAACGATTCGGTGTCTGCAAACGTGCTTCGTCAGACTTTTGAAGGATTGACGACAATCGGTAAAGATGGAAAGCCGGTTGAAGCGGCAGCCGAAAAAATCGAAGTCAGCGACGACCAAAAAACATACACATTCACGCTCCGCGACGCGAAATGGTCAAATGGAGATCCTGTAACAGCAGAGGATTTTGAATACGCATGGAAATGGGCGCTCGACCCTAAAAACGAATCGCAATATGCGTATCAGCTTTACTACTTAAAAGGCGGAGAAGCAGCGAACACCGGCAAAGGGAAAATTGAAGATGTCGGCGTTAAAGCTGTTAATGATAAGACTTTAAAAGTCGAGCTTGAAAAACCGACACCGTATTTTACTGAACTGACAGCATTCTACACATATATGCCAGTCAATAAAAAGGTAGCAGAGAAGAATGCGAAATGGTACACAAACGCAGATGAGAACTACGTATCTAACGGACCTTTCAAAATGGCGAAATGGAAGCACAGCGGAAACATCGTACTGGAGAAAAACGACCAGTACTGGGATAAAGACGCTGTTAAGCTGAAGAAAATCAATATGGCGATGGTCAACGATCCGAACACTGGTCTGAACATGTACAAAAAAGGCGAGCTAGACTTTGTAGGACAGCCGCTTGACCAGATTTCAACGGATGCGATTCCAAGCCTGAAAAAAGAAGGCCTGAACATTGATCCGTTCGCATCGGTTTACCTGTACAAATTCAACACTGAAGCGGCTCCGCTGAACAATGTCAACATCCGTAAGGCGCTGACATACGCGATCAACCGCGAAGCGATCGTCAAAAACATCACGCAAGCGGAACAGCTGCCTGCGATGGGATTAGTGCCGCCGGCAGTCCACGGCTTTGAGTCAAATAAAGGCTATTTCAAAGACCATGATGTTGATAAGGCGAAAGAATACTTGGAAAAAGGTTTGAAAGAGCTCGGTTTGAAAAAAGCGTCAGACCTTCCGAAAATCACGCTTTCCTTCAACACGGATGAAGCACACCAAAAAATCGCTCAAGCCGTTCAGGAAATGTGGAACAAGGAACTGGGCTTAGATGTCGAATTAGGCAATGAAGAATGGAACGTATACATCGATAAGCTCCATGCAGGAAACTATCAAATCGGCCGTTTAGGCTGGACCGCCGACTTTAACGACGGAATGAACTTCCTTGAAACATACCGCGACAAAGAAGGCGGAAACAATGATACGAACTGGGAAAACGCAAAGTATAAAGAGCTGCTGAATAAAGCATCGAGAGAAACTGATTCAGCGAAACGCATCGAGCTGATGAAAGAAGCAGAAAGCATCATCATGGATGAGCTGCCGGTTGCACCGATCTACTTCTACACAATGCCGTATCTTCATGATGAAAGCTTAAAAGACTTTGTTCTAACTGGTACTGGTGAGATCTATTTCAAAACCGCGCATTTTGAATAAAATTGCATGAAAGTATATGGGGCTTAGACTTTCCCCCCATATACTTTTATTTATGAAAAGAAGTTAATAGACTGAATATTCGGAGGTGTGTAAAATTGATTAAATTTTTAGGCCGTCGTCTTGTTTATATGTTAATTTCTCTCTGGGTTATCGTCACAGCTACCTTCTTCCTGATGAGAGCGATACCGGGCGGACCCTTTTCAGGCGAGAGGAAACTTCCCCCTGCAATTGAAGCCAGTCTCAATTCCTACTATGGTTTAGACCAGCCTCTTTTTAAACAATATCTCGATTATTTAGTTTCGGTAGCAAAGTGGGATTTCGGGCCGTCATTTAAATATAAGGGACAAACTGTGAACGACTTGATCAGCTCAGGTTTTCCGATTTCTTTTACACTTGGATTGGAAGCGATTTGCCTTGCGCTCGCTTTCGGCGTATTGTTCGGCGTGATCGCCGCGCTGAAGCGAAACAAGTGGCAGGACTACACAGCGATGATCATTGCGGTTGTCGGGATCTCTGTTCCGAACTTCATCATGGCTGCACTTCTTCAATACGTGCTGGCAATGAAGCTTGGCATGTTCCCTGTCGCACAATGGGAGTCATGGGGACATACTGTGCTTCCTGCCATCGCAGTCGCCTCGATGCCGATGGCGTTTATCGCCCGTTTGACGCGTTCGAGCATGCTTGAAGTGCTGAGCAGCGACTATATCCGCACGGCACGTGCAAAAGGTTTGAGCACACCGGCCGTTACGTTTAAGCATGCGATACGAAATGCCATCATGCCGGTTGTTACATATATGGGGCCAATGGCGGCGTCCATTTTGACAGGAACGTTTGTCGTCGAAAAAGTATTCGGTATACCGGGACTCGGCATGCACTTTGTCACCAGCATTACGAACCGAGACTACACGGTGATCATGGGTGTTACCGTCTTCTTCGGGGCAATCTTGCTGCTTTGCGTCTTGATTGTCGATCTTTTATACGGCTTAATTGATCCGCGCATTAAACTGTTTGGCGCTAAGAAAGGGGAGTAATAGGATGCAGCAAATACCAAAAGACATGTTTGAACCTGCAGCTGTTGACCATAGCGAAGCCGAAAAGATCTCAAAGAAAAACCTTTCATTTTGGACAGACGTATTCTTGAGATTTAAAGAAAACAAGCTGGCGCTGTTTGGACTGGTGGTTCTGATCCTGATCGCTCTGATGGCTATCTTCGCGCCGGTATTCTCAAGCTTTCAATATGAAGAAACGGATTTAACGAATGCGAACCAGCCGCCGAGCGGCGAGCACTGGTTTGGAACAGATGACCTTGGAAGGGACGTATTCGTCCGTACATGGGTCGGCGCACGCATCTCGCTGACAATCGGACTGGCTGCCGCGCTGATCGACGTTTTGATCGGTGTGATATGGGGTGCGATATCAGGCATCAGAGGCGGACGTACTGACGAAATTATGATGAGAATTGCAGATGTTTTATGGGCGATTCCTTCCTTATTAATGACGATCCTGCTGCTCGTAGTGATGGGAAAAGGCTTGGTCACGATGATCGTCGCGATGGTTATTACGGGATGGATCAACATGGCGAGAATCGTCCGTGGACAAGTACTCCAGCTCAAAAATCAGGAGTTTGTGCTCGCCTCAAGAACTTTGGGAGCGAAAAACTCGCGCATCATCAGAAAGCACTTGCTGCCCAACATCATGAGCCCGATCTTGGTCACCATGACATTAACCGTGCCTACGGCTATTTTCTATGAAGCGTTTTTAAGCTACCTCGGCCTCGGGGTTCCGCAGCCGCTTGCAAGCTGGGGAACGATGGCTACAGACGGTGTGCAGGGATTGGAATATTACCCATGGCGCCTGTTCTTCCCGGCTACTTTTATCTGTCTGACCATGTTTGCATTCAACGTTATCGGCGACGGACTGCGCGACGCTTTAGATCCGAAGCTGCGTAAATAAAGGAGTGAGAAAGATGAAACACTTACTTGAAGTGAAAGATTTAGCCATTTCTTTTAAAACATACGCCGGAGAAGTACAGGCGATCCGCGGCGTCAACTTTCATGTTGACAAAGGAGAGACGCTTGCGATCGTCGGAGAATCCGGATCAGGTAAAAGCGTCACTTCGCAGGCGATTATGAAACTGATTCCGATGCCGCCGGGCTATTTTAAAAACGGACAAATTTTATTTGACGGACAAGATCTGGTTCCGAAAACGGAAAAACAAATGCAGTCAATCAGGGGAAAAGAGATCGGCATGATCTTTCAGGATCCGATGACTTCTTTGAACCCGACGATGAAAGTCGGCCGTCAAATCACAGAAGTGCTGTTTAAGCATGAAAAGATCTCAAAAGAAGAGGCCAATAAGCGGGCGGTAGAGCTTCTCAGCCTGGTCGGAATTCCGATGCCTGAACGCCGCGTCAACCAGTATCCGCACGAATTCAGCGGCGGGATGCGGCAGCGCGTCGTCATCGCGATGGCGCTTGCAGCCAATCCAAAGCTTTTAATCGCGGACGAACCGACGACAGCTCTTGATGTGACGATTCAGGCGCAGATTTTAGAGCTGATGAAAGAATTGCAGAAAAAGATCGAGACATCCATCATTTTTATTACGCACGATCTCGGCGTTGTCGCGAATGTCGCAGACAGAGTCGCCGTCATGTACGCGGGACAAATTGTGGAGATCGGTACGGTCGACGAGATTTTCTACAACCCGAAGCATCCGTATACATGGGGGCTGTTGGCATCAATGCCGAGCCTTGACAACGACGGTGATGAAGAATTAATGGCGATACCGGGGTCTCCGCCTGATTTGACCAATCCGCCGAAGGGCGATGCTTTTGCATTAAGAAGCCCTTACGCAATGAAAATCGATTTTGAACAAGAACCGCCGATGTTTAAAATATCTGATACACACTATGTGAAGTCATGGCTTTTGCACCCGGACGCTCCAAAAGTCGAGCCGCCGGCGGCTGTCAAAAGCAAGATGAAGGAGTTTAGAAATCAGTATGAAAAACCGGTTGAAGTGAAAGAAGGTGAATGATGTGGCAGAAAAACTGCTCGAAATCAAGAATTTAAAACAGCACTTTTCAACGCCGAAAGGGATTGTGAAAGCTGTTGACGGAATCTCTTTTGACATTTACAAAGGAGAAACGCTCGGTCTTGTCGGTGAATCCGGCTGCGGAAAGTCGACGACCGGCCGTTCGATCATTCGTTTGTATCAAGCGACTTCCGGAGAAGTCTTGTTTAAGGGAAAGAATGTCCACGACAAAAAGTCTGCCAAGGACCTTCTCGAATTCAACCGGAAGATGCAGATGATTTTTCAGGACCCGTATGCTTCCTTGAACCCGCGGATGACGGTTGCCGACATCATCGCAGAAGGAATTGACATCCACGGTTTGGCCAAAACGAAAAAAGAGCGGCTTGAGCGCGTTCATGAACTCCTCAAACTCGTCGGCTTAAATAAAGAGCACGCGAACCGCTATCCGCACGAATTCTCCGGCGGACAGCGCCAGCGGATCGGAATCGCAAGGGCGCTTGCGGTCGAGCCGGAATTCATCATTGCCGATGAACCGATCTCCGCTCTGGACGTGTCCATTCAGGCGCAAGTCGTCAATTTAATGAAGGATTTGCAAAAGGAAAGAGGGCTTACATACCTTTTCATCGCTCACGATCTGTCGATGGTCAAATATATCAGCGACAGGATCGGCGTCATGTATTTTGGGAAGCTTGTTGAATTGGCGCCGGCAGATGAACTGTATGAAAATCCGCTTCATCCGTATACACAATCATTGCTTTCCGCCATTCCGCTCCCTGATCCGGATTATGAGCGTACGCGCGTGCGGAAGACGTATGATCCAAGCGTCCACCAGCTGAAAGGCGACGAACAGATGGAGCTTCGCGAAGTAAAGCCCGGCCATTTCGTCATGTGTACAGAGGAAGAATTTAAAGCCTATCAAACCAAATAAACGAAGCAGGAAGACAGCCGTCACAAGGCTGTCTTTTTTTTATGCCGAACAACCGCCGGCAATTTTTTGAGAAAAAATTTGAAACCTTCGCGGGAGACAACCGTCTTAGTATATGTAGGTAACATGCTCAGCTTCACTGAAGCTCCTTTCTAAAAAGATTTTGTTTAAACTAAAAAGAAAGCGGGTATATCTAAAGTGTGAAATTAGAACATCCATAAGGAGCAAATCAATGAACTGGTATGAGAAGCTTAGCGAGTATTTCCCAATTGAAGAAATGAAATCAAAAGAGCACATGGAAGCATTGTTAAAGGAACAAAACGATATTTACCATAAAGAAGAAGGCCGTCATCATGTGTTGATGTACGCCGAATTCGACTCTTTTATTTTCATCGACTATTTATTCGTTTCTAAAGACGCGCGAGGACAGGGACTTGGTTCCAAGCTGATTGAGAAGCTGAAAAAGAAAAACAAACCGATCCTCCTCGAAGTCGAGCCCGTGGATGAAGATGATGCCGATACGGCGAAACGTCTTAAATTTTATCAAAAGGAAAACTTTAAACACGCTGAGTCGATTGGTTACCGTCGCCGGTCACTCGCAACCGGCAAAGTGAACAAAATGGAGATTTTGTATTGGTCTCCAAAATCAAACACAGAGAAAGAAGTGTTTGACGCGATGAAAGAAACGTACGAAAAAATCCATACATACAAAGATGAGAAGTGGTATGGAGAATCTTATGAAGATGTGGATGACGTCCTTACGATTGTTGACGATCATAAACAAAAGAACATTTTCGATGAATTGAGCTAAATGAGAATAACAGATGGCATAAAAAAGCAAAAGTCGCTGGATTGTCAAAAAATTTCTGTTACAGACTGTTCACACTTACTTTTTTATAGTATAATACTCAATAAAGATTACTTTTTTAGATTTATTTCAATTTAAGAATACGCTAATTTCATTCTACTTTTTAAGGAGTGAAGCAATATGGTTACATTATATACATCCCCAAGCTGCACGTCTTGCAGAAAGGCGCGCGCATGGTTAGAAGAACATGATATTCCGTATACGGAAAGAAATATTTTTTCAGAGCCTTTATCAATTGATGAAATAAAAGAGATTTTACGAATGACGGAGGACGGAACAGACGAAATTATTTCAACCCGTTCCAAAGTGTTCCAAAAATTGAACGTCAACCTTGAAACAATGCCGCTTCAAGAGCTGTACCAGCTCATCAATGAACATCCGGGCCTTTTGCGCCGTCCGATCATCATTGACGAAAAGCGCCTGCAGGTTGGATACAACGAAGACGAAATCCGCCGCTTCCTGCCGCGCAAAGTGCGCACATTCCAGCTTCGTGAAGCGCAGCGTCTCGCAAACTAAAAGAAGGCTGAATTTTTCAGCCTTCTTTTTTTAATGCTTTTCACTCGTCTGTTCATAATAAATACTGGCTAGAATCACAAAAATCACCGTCAGGACGGGCAGCAGCATTTCGAGGGTGCTGTGTTGCGCCATAAAGGAAGACAACTCCTGCTCCCTGACGATCATTTCGCCGCCGGTATAAGCGAGCAGTCCGCTTCCCGCGTATATGAAGAGCGGAAACTTTGCAAGGGCCGCTTGAATCAGCCTGCTGCCCCAAATGATGACCGGGACGGAGACCATCAAGCCGACAACGACTAGCATCAGGCGTCCGTGCGAAGCTCCAGCGACCGCAATCACATTATCGAGCGACATGAACAAATCGGCAATCACGATGATACGGATCGCCTTAAATAAAGATGTCCCGCCTTTGACATGCTGGGCATCTTTTTTCTCAATCAAAAGCTGATATCCTAAGTACAACAGGAAGATTCCTCCGATAAATTGCAGATAAGGAACCGCGAGCAGGTACACTGCTGCCATTGTTAGCGCGATTCTCATCATGATGGCGATCAATGTGCCGATGATGATCGCTTTTTGTCTTTGCCGTGGAGGCAAATGACGGCTTGCCATTGCAATCACAACAGCGTTGTCGCCGCCAAGTATGAGATCGATTCCGATGATCACAAGGAACGACATCAGTACATCGTGTTCCATCAACTGGCACCTCGCTTTGCCTTTGCATCGGGACTTGCCTAAAAAGCACCCGCATCTACAGCTGCTGCTTGTACAACTAATATATGAAGCAGGCCGGAAAATATGTTAGCTTGGCTTTGGAGGCGTTTTTATTTCTTTTCCGCCTTTTTTATCATAAAATAGAAAATAAAGATTGATTATGGATAAGGTTAAGAAGTGGACGTAATGGGTAAAGTGTAGTAAAGTACAATTAATTGGGAGCTTAGTTATCCCTTCAACATCTTACAAAGAAGGGAAGGTTGGCAAATGGAAATCGAAAGAATAAACGAACATACGGTTAAGTTTTATATTTCCTACGGTGATATCGAAGACCGCGGGTTTGACAGAGAAGAAATTTGGTACAATCGAGAACGCAGTGAAGAGCTTTTTTGGGAAATGATGGACGAAGTGCACGAAGAAGAAGAGTTTGCCGTTGAAGGCCCCCTTTGGATTCAAGTGCAGGCCCTTGATAAGGGATTGGAAATCATTGTGACAAGAGCTCAGCTGTCCAAAGACGGACAAAAGCTGGAACTGCCGATTCCTGAAGATAAAAAACAGCATGTAGCAGAAGAAAGCCTTGATGCTTTGCTTGACGACTTTCAAAAAGAAGAGCAGGCAGAAGAGCAGAAACTGCAGTTTGTTTTAAAGTTTGACGATTTTGAGGATTTAATCTCACTGTCAAAAATGTCTATCAGCGGCTGCCAAACGACATTGTACTCTCACGAGAACCGCTATTATTTATTCGTGGATTTCAGTGAACTGCCTGATGAAGAGGTGGAAAACCAGCTGAGCATTCTGCTGGAGTATGCCTCAGAATCAAAGACGACGATTCATATGCTGAAAGAGTATGGAACACTGATTGCAGCGGATCATGCTCTTCATACAATAAAAAAGCACTTCGCATAAAAAAGCCGGTTTCTTTTGAAGCCGGCTTTAACTTTCGGAACAAATATAACAAAGAGCTTCAATTCTCCACAACTTCCCTCCTCCCGTTCTACATCTTTCAAACGGCTCACCACTTTCAAAAGAAAACGATCATTTCGGACCAAACCAAATAGGGTCAATCTGATCTATACACTTCCAGTTTCATTGATTAAGATGGATTGGTGTTATGACAAATTTTGAAAGGTGAGATTGATTTGATGCGAAAAAGTTTAAAATGGATCATGGCTGTCTTTATTGGTTTAACATGTTTTTGTGCCGCTTATTCTCAAACAGCCATGGCAGCCGTACATTCCAAGACTCCGGATATTCTCGGAACAACGGGTAAAAACAATTTGAATCAGGCCTATAAAAAATACTTTGATACAAAAGGCGATGGTAAAGGCGGATCGCTGTTTCATTATATGAAGGACGGTTCAGCTTACATCGCTTCGACGACGGACGATAACCTGGGAAATGGCTACTACAGCGTCAAAACAGAGGGTATGAGTTACGGGATGATGATTACGCTGCAAATGAATGATGAGTATAAGTTCCAAAAGCTGTGGGATTTCGTCCGTAAATATATGCGCCATTCCGACAGAAGCGACAGTTTGTACGGCTACCATAGCTGGCATATGAAAACGAACGGCTCAGACGTGCAAACCATTGATCAGAATGTTGCATCTGACGGCGAGGTCTGGTTTGCGGCAGCGCTCATGATGGCATCTGGCCGCTGGGGAGATAAAAAATACCCGTACGATTACAAAGAGCGGGCTCAAGACATGCTTGACGCTTTGGCCGGTGATGGAGAATACGCCAACACAGGTAAGGAATCGCGAGTGTTTATTAAAAACAGCAAGGATCAGCGCTATGCGATGGTTCGATTCGGCCCTTATGTCAATTGGACGGACCCATCCTACCACGTTCCTGCTTTTTTCGAGTTGTTCGCTAAAAGCGCCAGAAGCAGCCAGCAGTATTTTTGGAAAGATGCAGCAAACAAATCTCGAACATACTTGTCAGAAACAACGTTTAAAAGCGTGTTAAATAACGGATCAACCGTCACCAATGCGGCCACAGGGCTGTTTCCCGATGAAGCCGGCTTTGACGGCGTAAGCGATGCGGCTCATTCCTCAACGGAAACAGACCGAAATTTCAGCTATGATGCTTGGCGGACGGTGTCTCATATCGCTATGGATCATACACTTTGGTCCTCGGCAGATAACGCATATCGCGCCAGCGAGCAAAAAGCGGTTAACAAGTTCTTGACGTTTATGAAACGGGAAAACTACGGGAGAACGGCCCATGAATATACGCTGAATGGGACGGCCGTCAAAAAAGGAAGCCCGGTTGGCCTGATCGCCGCCAATGCGGGCGGCGCGACTGCAGCAAGCGATGCATCATTAAGGACGGGATTTGCCAATGCGTTTAACAGCACATATATTCCAGAAGATTATTACGGATCATGTCTTTACATGCTGAACAGCCTTGTGGCAAACGGCAAATTTACGATGTACCTTCCTTAAAAAATGTAATATCAAATTGAAAGACTGACCCTTCTCTGCGGAGAGGGGTTTTTAATTGGTCAGAAGTTGATCCCATAATTATCCTTTAACAAAAATTACATCTCTATTTGAGGAAGATTTTTGTGAACTTTATGAACAAAAAGAATATTATGCAGTTAAACTGTGCACGAAAAGTCGAGGAAGCTATAATGAAAGCGATTACAATGAAGGGGGAGCACAACATGACAAAGAGGGGTAGATGTTACGGCTTTACAATTTTGCTTGTGTTTGCGCTGATTTTGGGAGGATGCGGCGGAAACACGGCTTCAAATAAAGCCACGAACGAAAAAGATTTTAAACCTTCGAAAGCAATTGAGGTCGTTGCGCCTGCCGGAGCCGGCGGGGGATGGGATACAACGGCCAGAACGATCTCGAAAATTTTAGGTGAAGAAAAATTGATTGAAAAGATGGCTGTCGTCAATAAACCGGGCGGCGGGGGAGCGTCGGGATGGTCGTATGTCCACCGCAAAAAAGGTGATAACCATACGTTGTTTGTTACATCTCCGCCGATTTTGTTCGTGCCTTTAAACGGACAATCCCAGTACGGTCACAATGATTTTACGCCGATCGCAAGCGTGATTGCCGACTACGGAGCGTTTGTCGTTCATAAAGATTCGCCTTATCAGTCGATGACAGATCTTGTGGATGCGCTGAAAAAAGATCCGAAAAAAGCCTCTATTGTAGGGACGTCTTCTCCGGGAAGCATGGACCACATGCAATTTGTCAGCGCTGTTCAAAAGGCTGGCGTTGATGCGAAAGAGCTGAAATACATTACGGCGCAAGACGGCGCCGGGATGAGCATGCTGCTCGGTAAAAAAGCCGACGTCTACTCGACGGGTGTCGGTGAAGCGGCCGAACAGGCGCGCGCCGGAAAAGTCAGAGTGCTGGCCATCACCGCTCCCGAACGCATGAAAGGAGATACGGTCAAAGATTTTCCGACCTTAAAAGAGCAGGGAATCGATGATGAATTTACGGTCTGGAGAGGATTTATGGGACCTCCGGGAATGAGCGAGTCCGCCGTAAAATATTATGAAGAAAAAATCAAAGAGATGATGGAAAAAGACAGCTGGAAATCGATTCGGGACAGCTATGGATGGACGGATAAGTTTATGGGCCATCAAGAATTCAAAGACTATCTTGACGCTCAATATAAAGAAATGGAAGCGCTCCTTGATGATATCGGATTAGGTGGCAAATAAAATGGTCTCCGCGCGGTTGCCGGTATGGGAAAGCGACTTAAAAGCTTTGCCCGGCACAGCCGGCGACCGGCAAGCTGAAATCGAGAAAGGCTGGTGTAAACCATGAGAATCACAAACCGGGCCGTTTCTGTCATCATTTTGGCTGTGGCAGCCATTTACCTGGCGTTCAGCTTTAATTTAGACAGCTATCCGTACGCGGTGATCGATGCGGACGTGCTGCCGAAAAGTTTAGGCATATTGCTTCTCATTTTGGGTGTATTTCTGTTTTTTGAAAAAGATCAAAAAGATACAACGGTGAAAAAGCTGTTTCAGCTGAAGAAAAAAGACGTCAAGGTCATGATGCTCTGTGTTGCTTCTCTGTTGATCTACATTTCGATTTTGGAATTCATCGGATTTTTGCTTTCTACGGTAATGCTGCTGATCGTTTTGCCCGCGGTGTTGGGATATCGAAATTGGACAACGGCTGCGCTCGTTTCACTGATTTTCAGCGGCACAATTTATTTTTCATTCAACTATGTGCTCAACATCATGCTTCCGCAGGGGGTTATGCCTTTTTAATCGAACATAAGGAGGAAAGTGCATGTTAGATAGTATATTATACGGATTTCAGGTGGCGCTGACTCCGCAGAATATCATGTTCGCTTTTATCGGGGTGCTGATCGGGACGGTTATCGGGATGCTGCCCGGGCTTGGGCCGATCACTGCGATTGCCATTATGATCCCGTTAAGTTACGGAATGGACCCGGCCTCCGCGTTAATTTTGATGGCGGGTGTCTATTACGGAGCGGTCTTTGGCGGTTCGACGTCATCGATTCTGTTAAATGCCCCCGGAGTAGCGGGCACTGTCGCAACATCGTTTGACGGCTATCCGATGGCAAAGCAGGGGAAAGCGGGAAAAGCCCTTGCCATCGCTGCAATTTGCTCCTTTGCAGGCGGAACGATCACCGTAGTTGCGCTGATGCTCGTCGCACCGACAATGGCAAACATTGCGGTGACATTTGGACCGACAGAATATTTTGCATTGATGATGCTCGGCTTGGTGGCAATTTCAAGCCTTTCCGAAGGATCGACAGTCAAGGCGCTGATTTCTGCGACATTGGGCTTTATGACCGCTACCATCGGGATTGATCCGCAGACGGGGACCGAACGGTTTACATTCGGTGCGGCAAGCCTTCTGGAAGGCATCGATTTTCTGATCGTGGCTCTCGGTTTGTTTGCACTTGCTGAAGTTGCGTTCTTGATCAAGACGCGGAACAAGCCGATGACGGAAGGAGCGTCTCAGGTCGGCAGCCTGAAGGTGACGAAAAGCGAAATGAAAGAGATTTCGGGACCGATCGCAAGGCATTCGGTCATCGGATTTTTGCTCGGCATCCTGCCCGGTGCAGGGGCGACAATTGCATCATTTATTTCTTATATTACAGAGAAGAGAATCTCAAAACATCCTGAAACGTTTGGCAAGGGAAATATCAAAGGGGTCGCAGCACCTGAGACTTCGAACAATGCGGCAACGAGCGGCGCATTCGTACCCCTTCTGACACTCGGGATTCCCGGATCAGGAACAACGGCCGTCCTGCTCGGCGCCCTTTTGGTCGTCGGCGTTCAGCCGGGACCGCTCATGCTGACGGATCATCCCGACGTGTTCTGGGGCGTGATCGCAAGCATGTATATCGGCAATTTATTTCTGCTGATTTTAAATTTGCCGTTAATTCCTTTCTTGTCAAAAATTCTTCTGATTCCGAAGCAGCTTTTAATTTCGCTCATATTTGTTTTCTGCCTGATCGGCGTCTATGCTGTGACATTTAATGTCGTACATCTTTATATTCTGGTGTTCTTCGGAATCCTCGGGTATTTTATGAGAGTGCTGTCTTTTCCGGCGGCTCCGTTTATTTTAGCTTTTATTCTCGGAAGTTTGATGGAAGAATCGTTTAGACAAGCGATGACGCTGTCATCAGGAAGCCTGTCCGTGTTTTTTGAAAGTCCCGTCACAATCGGTTTATTGATTACGGCTCTTTTGTCGCTCATCGTACCGCCGATTTCCCGGGCAATGAAGAACAAAAATAAAAAGTCGATCGATTTGGAAGGCTGAGCTTTTGATGTCCGGAACGCTACGTTTCCGGACTTTCATTTTTCACAGGCTTGTAGCGGCGTTCGGGACGTCCGACGGTTCCATAGAAAAGTTCTGTTTTTACATGCTTTTCCGCAGCTAAAAATTCTAAATAGCGCCTTGCGGTCGTCCGGCTGACACCGATGGTGCGCCCGAGGTTTTCGGCGGTGATGCCATCGCTGTTTTCGCTTTTGTTTAAAACGCCGGCTACTTTTTTCAGCGTCAGGCCGTCGATTCCTTTCGGATAATCGGCTTCAGCGGTTTGTTTTTCTTTCATGATGCTTCGCCTTTTTGCCATCAAGCTGTCAACGTCTGTCTGATCGATTGAAGACATTTCATTTACCTTGAGCCGGTAGGACCGATAGTTTAACAGCGTTTCTTTCAGCCTGGAAAACATAATCGGCTTGATCAAATAATCGACGGCTCCCGCGCGAATCGCCTGTTCGACATACTCAACTTCTTTCGCCGCCGTAATCATCATGACGTCTGTATGTCTGAGCTTTTGTCTGATCAGCCAGAGAAGCTCCATGCCTGAGCCGTCCGGCAGAAAAATGTCGAGCAGGACAAGGTCGGGCTTCACGTCCGGAAGCAAATCCTTTGCATCTTGAAAATTTTCTGCGATTCCAATAACAGAAAATCCTTCAATTTTGCTGATCAGTTTTTGATGTATGTCAGCGTTCCTGATGTCATCCTCCACGATAAACACTTGTAATGCTTTCATAGGTCAGTCCCCCAGCGTTTCTCTATTTTGGTATCACGACAGTAAACAATGCTCCGCCAAGGTCGCTTTTATCCGCTTTGATTTGTCCGTTTAACGCATTGACGGCTTCTTTGACTAAAAAGAGGCCGAGACCGCGGTGATTAGCCGCTTTTGTCGAATAAAACTTTTGAAAGATCCGCTCCTGTTCCCCCTCGGGAATACCGTCTCCCGAGTCTTCGACTTCAATTAAGATGTGATCTCCCCCGTCTGACAAGAAGACAAGGATGCTGCGGTCTTTTTTGTGGGAAACGGCGTCAAAAGCATTCTCAATCAAATTTCCTAAAATCGTAATGAATTTGCCTTTGTCCATTTCGTCCGGCAAAGCGTCCAATTTTGAGCTTTCATCGATTTCCAGGTTGATGTGCAGCTCTTTTGCACGGTTGACCTTTCCCAGCAGCAACCCGGAAAGAAGCGGATCAGGAATCGAATGGATGAGAAATCGCAGCATTTCCTGATGGCTTTTGTTCTCTTTTTGGATCAATTCGAGCGCTTCAGAATAGCTTTCCAGCTGGATCAGTCCCGCGATTGTGTTCAGCTTGTTTGAATATTCGTGGGTCTGGGCTCTCAGACCTTCCGCGTATTGCGAAGTTTGCGCCAGCTTTTTGGAGAGTTCGTCAATGTCCGTCTTTCTCCTGAAGCTTGCAACGGCCCCGCGGATTTTTTCGTTTTCGAAAATCGGCACTCTGTTGACGATTAATTCTTCATTTCCGATCGTTAATTCCTGATCTTTTTGCGCCGTTTTCGTTTTCATCACTTCGGGGAGCAGCGTATCTGGAAGAAGCTCGGAAATCGGTTTGCCGAGCCACTGATCTTCGCTTTCGACGCGAAGGAGCTCACACGCTTTTCTATTCAAGAGCGTGATTTCTTCATGTTTGTTGATGGCGATCAAGGCCTCGTGCACAGATTCTGTAATCGCCTGTTTTTCAGTATATAATTGATTAATTTCATAAGGTTCAAGACCGAAAATGGACTTTTTGACATTGCGGGAAATATAGACGGCTCCCAAAACCCCCATCAGCACGACAAATCCTAATAAAAATATTAATTTTGTCTGATATTGAGAGACGATATCCTGAATATTTTCTTTTAAAAAACCGACTGAGATGATTCCGACGATTTTGCCGTTTTCATTAAGGATCGGGGCTTTGCCCCTGATGGCTGGGCCAAGCGTGCCGACGGCTTCCGAAATATATGCTTCCCCTTTTTCAAGAGCGCGCTGATTGTCTCCGCCGACCATCGGTTTGCCGATTTTTCCCGGGTCCGGATGAGCATAGCGAATCGCATCCGCCGAGCCGATCACAATGTATTGCGCACCGGACTGCTTTCTCGCGTTTTCTGCAATTGGCTGAAGGATTCGGGACGGATCGTCCGTTTCAAAGGCTTCCTGGACGGAAGGCATCTGGGCGAGCGTTTTCGCCATATCGAGCGCTCTGGCTTGAATTTGTGTTTTTAACGAATTTTCTAAAATGATTAAATAGAGGCCGCTCATAACAGAAAGCAAGATGAATAGCAGGGTGAGAATCAGCAATGTAAGCTTGGTGGTCAGCTTCCGTTTGATGTCAAAAACTCCTTTTCTAAAAATTTCGAGTTCTATAATACTACTTTATATAAAATCAGCCTGAATTTGAAGCGTTTTCAAAAAAAGGAAAGCTTCCGCGCATGTTGAATACTTGATCAAACAGGAAGGAGAGAGACAATATGTTCAGTGCAATGATCGATCAAGAAGAGATCATCTGTCTTGCCGACGGATACAAAACCGAAGATCTCAAGCGATTGAGAAAACGACATTTATTTTACTGTCCGGTTTGCCGGTGTGAACTCGACCTGAAAGTCGGTGCCGTCAAGCTCCCACACTTCGCTCATAAGCCGGGTGCAGCATGTCCGGTGCCTCATGAACCGGAGAGCTCCTATCACCTGAAAGGAAAACGGCTGTTGTACGAATGGCTCGGCAGACAAGGCTTCCGCCCGGTGCTTGAACCGTATTTGCAAGAGATCAGACAAAGGCCCGATTTGCTTCTGGAACACGAGACCCGCCAGGTTGCGGTTGAATTTCAATGTGCGAATCTAGATGCGGCAGCGTACCGAAAAAGAACGGACGGCTTTCTCAAACTGGGAATCGCGCCGTTGTGGATTCTGGGCGGTAACCGGGTAAGACGCTTGGCGAGGAGTTTTTTTCAGCTTTCAGGGTTTCACTGGCAGTTCGCTCAGAAAAGGGATAAGCCTCCTAAGCTCCTGTTTTTTTGCCCCGAACAAAAGGCTTTCATCATCCTCGAACACTTGATTCCCTTTCAAACAAACAAAACATCCGCATCCTTGCGTTTTCTCCCACTTGCTGAAGCAGGCTGGCATGATTTAACCGCATGGGAAAACTGTTCGCCTCTCCAGCTTAAAGGTTGGAAAGAAAACATCCGCAGCTTTCGAATGTCGACCGTGCGTTTTTTATCAAAAGAAGCGAAGCAGATAGCCGCGCTCTTTTATGAAAAGTTCCGGCTCCCGCTCCCGTTTTTCCCCTCAGAAGTCTTTCTCCCGGTGCCGTCAGGCTATATTTTTGCCCACCCGGTTTATGTGTGGCAAGGGCACCTTTTCTTATTTATAACGAAGCATGATACGTTTCGCCTGCAGTCTGCGGTTCATTATATGGACTGGCTCGTCAAGGGTAAAAGGCTGAAGCTGAGATGGAGCGGGCAGCAAACGGCTGCTGATGCCGTTTGTGAATACATTTGTTTTTTGCATAAAAAAGGATTTTTAGAGAGGAAAGAGGAATTTTATTATTCCGCGGGTCCTGTTGCTCCGGAGCCGCGGCTGGAGGCGCTGTTAAAAAGGGATGAACATTATTTTTCCGAATGATTATCAAGCCTTTCGTTCAACCTAAAGAAAGGAAGGTGGTGTCCGGACTGTTTCAGATCAAAAGATATGTATTTTATTTTTTAACGGCGGGATTTTGCGTCTTTTTTTTCGCATATGATTTGACAAAAGACGGTGAAAAAACAGAAGATAAACACAATACAAGTTTATTGGACAACAATGGACTTGGAGTAAAGAAAGCGAGGGGATTGACAGTGGCTGAAGAAAAAAAATCGAAGAAACTGCCTTCAAGAGAAGAGGTGAAGCAAGAAGACACGTGGAGACTTGAGGATATCTTCCCGTCAGATGATGCTTGGAGCGAGGAATTTCAAGCCGTTAAAGAACTGCTGCCCAAGCTTTCCGAATTCAAGGGCAGGCTCGGCCATTCCGCCGATGATCTATATGAAGCGCTGACTTATCAGGATAAGGTGATGGAGCGTCTCGGGAAGCTGTATACTTACGCTCACATGCGCTATGATCAGGATACTGGAAATTCTTTTTACCAAGGTCTCAATGATAAAGCGGCCAACCTCTATACCCAGGCAGCGAGCGCAACGGCCTACATGGTGCCGGAAATACTATCGATTCAGGAAGAAAAGCTTCAGCAGTTCCTGCTGGAAAAAGAGGAGTTAAAGCTTTACTCGCATGCTCTCGAAGAAATCAATAAAGAGCGTCCTCACGTACTGAGCGAGGAGGAGGAAGGAATTTTGGCCGAAGCGTCTGATGTTCTTTCATCTTCTTCCAACACGTTCGGCATGCTGAATAACGCTGATATGGAATTTCCGGAGATCACCGATGAAAATGGAGAAAAGGTACAGCTCACACACGGCAATTATGTCACCTTTTTGGAAAGCGAGAACCGCGATGTCCGCCGCGCGGCATTCAAGGCGGTTTACGAAACATACGGCCGCTTTAAAAACACGCTCGCTTCCACGCTCAGCGGAGCTGTGAAAAAAGACAACTTTTATGCGAAGGTTAAACATTATAAATCGGCGCGGGAAGCTGCTTTGTCGCGAAACAGCATTCCTGAAGAAGTCTATGACAATCTTGTCAGCACGATCAACAAGCATCTCCCGCTTCTTCACCGCTATGTTGAGCTTAGAAAAAAAGTGCTTGAGCTTGATGAGGTACACATGTATGACCTGTATACTCCGCTGGTAAAGGACTCTGGAATGAAAGTTACCTACGAGCAGGCAAAGGACTATATGCTAAAAGGTTTGACGCCTTTAGGGGAAGAATATTCATCCATTCTGAAAGAAGGCTTGAACAACCGCTGGGTCGATGTGTATGAAAACAAAGGAAAACGCAGCGGCGCTTATTCTTCAGGAACTTACGGAACCAATCCGTATATTTTGATGAACTGGCAGGACAACGTCAATAATTTGTTTACGCTCGTCCATGAATTCGGCCATTCCGTGCACAGCTACTATACGAGAAAATATCAGCCTTACCCGTACGGAAACTACAGCATTTTCGTAGCCGAAGTAGCTTCTACGACGAATGAAGCACTTTTGGGAGAATACTTGCTGAATACAATCGACGATGAAAAACAGCGGCTCTACATTTTGAATCATATGCTTGAAGGCTTCAAAGGAACGGTTTTCAGACAAACGATGTTTGCCGAATTTGAACATGAGATCCATAGCAAAGCCCAGGAAGGGGAACCGCTGACACCTGAGCTGTTAACGAGCATCTACTATGATTTGAATAAGAAATATTTCGGTGACAATATTGAGATTGATAAGGAAATCGGTCTTGAGTGGTCAAGAATACCGCATTTCTATTACAATTATTATGTGTATCAGTATGCGACAGGCTTCAGTGCAGCTCAGGCACTCAGTCAGCAGATTTTAAAAGAAGGCAAATCGGCTGTTGACCGCTATATTGAGTTCTTGAAAGCGGGTAGCTCGGATTATCCGATTGAAGTGCTGAAAAAAGCCGGTGTTGATATGACATCTTCGGAGCCGATCGAAGCTGCGTGCAAAAAGTTTGAAGAGCAGCTGAACGAAATGGAAGAACTTTTGCAAAAAGTCAATCATTCATAATAGGCGAGTATATAGAAGAGGCTGCCGGTCATACCGGCAGCCTTGTTTTCGATGAGGTCAAAAACCTTTAAATGTTTTGCGGTGGTTGAGGCGGCTGAGCGTAAAAAGGATTGATATAAATAAGAGAGGGGACGTAATATAAAGGGGAAACATATTCATCAAACCTAAAATATTCAAGACGAAAAAAAATAATATTGATGCAAGTCCTAAAATGATCTGAAGCATAAAAACCCTCCTAAGGACTGATAAAATTTCACAGGGGGAGACGATGCGCAAAAAGGCAGCAAAACCGGGCGCCAGTTCGCATAAATCGCGGTATGGCAACGTGCGGCGGGCTCGTTTTCTTTGTTACTTTGATCATATGATGGACATCTATTTTTTATGTTTTTGTGACAAAAATGTGAAAACTAATGAAATCAGTTGTCAAAACTCGACATGATTTGATATTATAAAGATGTGAAATTGATCACAAACAAACATTTACCCCTTTGTTTGACCGTGAAAAATTTCTCCCATCCCCTTTGTTGTCGTTAAGACATAATTAGAAACCGCGCTTATCCCGGCGCGGTTTCTTACTGCTTCAAAAAGGAACGTGCGTTCGTTTTAGCGCGAAAAAAAACACGGGAGAAACCCGTGCTATTTTTCGCATTGATAAAGCGGTCCGGCATCATGATGTCCGTTTATATAGCGCCAGAACATGCCGTGTTTCGCTTCCACTCTTTCGACTTTGCGGGCGAACGCGAGCTTTTTCATTTCCCGTTCCACCTCTTCCAGCGTCCAGTCGTAAACGACGGCAATTTCTTTGTCGGCTACAAATTGAAAGTATTCGATAAAAAGTTCGAGCGGAGGTGTTTGTGAAGGCTTCGGCTCATCGCCGAGCATCTCAAACAATACTTCTTCGTAAATCTCGTATGAATAATTTCCGGTTACTTTTAAGCCTTCTCCTTCGCGGAGACTGTTAAAAAACGTAAGAGTCGGGACAGATGCCACTTCCATTTCGGCAGCGATTTTCAAATCGCATTGCAGGGCTTTCACGGCGCTCTGCGAATGAAGATCCCTTTTAAATTCCTCCAGATCGAGCTGTGTATGCTCTGCGATCGCCAGCAGCACCTGTTCTTCGGTGATATCCTGCCGATTGAGAAACAGGCTTTCCTGCATGCATCTCAAAAACTGCAGCCCTGCTTTTCTGCCTTGCAGTTCCGCCGCTTTTAAAGCGAGTGAAGCGAGGTATGGTGCGGAGAGCGCTTTGTCATGCAGGAGCGTCCCGTCACAAGACATGCCTGATCTGCATGCGATCTTTTCCCATGCCTCTGCGAGGCGGTGCTTTTTACGTTTCTGAACGTTCAGCGCTGTGATGCTGCATGCGGCGATGATCCTTAGTGTGAAAAAACGGCCGTAGCGGATTTTCAACTTTTTGATCGCCGGCTCCAAAGCCCAGCATTCAGGAGACAAAGGGTCGACAAACATATAAATTTCCATCGGTTTTTGCGGATGTCCATGGCAATGGGAGAAAAATTGGTCACGCTGATTTAGTGTCAATGTGAACCATCCTCCATTTTAGGCTGATTTACCATATGTCTGGCTGTCAATGTCAGCCTTTCAAAAAGAAATTCCCTTATTTCGCCCTTTAAACCGACATGATCCATTGCCTCTTTCATACACGAAAGCCATGCGTCCGCCCGTTCCGGTGTGATTGGAAACGGCAGGTGCCGCGCCCTCAGCATCGGGTGTCCGTGTTCTTCTGTATAAAGCGGCGGACCGCCTAAATATTGCGTTAAAAATTGCTTCTGTTTTCTTGCCGTTTCCGTTAAGTCGTCCGGAAAAATCGGGTAGAGCAGCGGATGCCGCTTTACACGCTCATAAAAAGTATCAACAAGTTGCGATAGAAGCTCTTCTCCAATCGCTTCATAAGGTGCGTTAAACGATTGTCCCATGTTGACTACTCCTTTTAATATGGCTAATAGGAAAATATACCGATTCCTATCGCAAAAAAATATTTATCTTGTGCATCATTTATTATTTCACGATTGTATATACTTATTTTAGCAACCTCGTTCCATTTCTACAAACAAACCGACTTCTGCCTGCGGGCGAAAATCGCTGATTTTGTTTCAAATATCATATCATATTCGCTTCTTAAATGTGTATTTTTAATACCGGGAGGATCAAAGAGGAAGTAAATGCGGACAAAAAAAGCCGGAAAGCATCCTTTCCGGCTCAGCGTGTCGACAAACCCTCGCATTCGTTGTCAGGCCTGCGCGTCGGTGCTCACGAATTCCAACATTCGCTCCGCTCCGATGCTCGGCCTTCCTAGACTGCAAGGGTTTTCAATCACGCTGAAAGGATGACAAAATCCCAAAACTAAAAGTCGTTTTGGGATTTTGTCAACAATCTGAGCCGGAAAGCATCCTTTCCGGCTTAAGCATAGTAATTTGAGGTGATTCTTTTTACATAATTTTGCGTTTCTTTAAAAGGGGGAATGCCTCCGTATTTTTGGACATTTCCCGGTCCGGCATTGTAGGCCGCTAATGCGAGGTTCACATTCCCGCTGTATTTATCGAGCATCTGCTTTAAGTATTTTGTTCCGCCTTCTATATTTTGTACGGGGTCAAAAGCGTTATTCACGCCGAGCGCTTTCGCCGTTGACGGCATGAGCTGCATCAGGCCCATGGCGCCGGCCGGGCTGACTGCTTTTTCCTGGTAGCGCGATTCCTGCTTGACGACGGCATGAATCAGCTTCTCATCGACTCCGTATTTTTCTGCGGCGTTTTTGATGATCTGGTCAATGCTCTGATTTTGGCCGCCGAAAGAGACGGGTTTCGCTGCGGCAGATGGGACGGCCGCAATTGCCGCAGGCTTTTCGGCTGTCAGCGGCGCCTGGAGCTGAGACCCTGTCGACACGGCCGGAACAACCGCGGGCTGTGAAGACTCCAAACCGCCGACATTGCTTAAATATTGGTTTAAAATCGAGCTGAAATCAAAACCAGCATCTTCGGAACCGCTGTCTGAAGCCGGATAAAACGACCGTATCGCCTGTAGTTCCAAAAGGGCGGCCAAATGGTTGACGTTCATTGTTTTCCCACCTTATTGATCTTTAAGTTTTTGTTCATAAAATCGGATGATTTTATTTTTGGTTTCACGCTCAGGGATGCCGAACGATTTCAGCAGTTCAGAGAAATCCCGTTTTCCGCGTTCATAGTCTGTCACTTCGAATTCAACTTCAAAGTCTTCTACCATTAAGTATCGGCTGTGATCCAAAACAATTAAGCCTTGCGGCAATTTTTTTTCTGCACGGCTTGTTGCAAGCGTTCCGAAAAGGATGAGCTCGTCCGGTTGAATGCCGAGGCGCTTCAGGCAATCGTATACCGGTCCATGCGGAATTGTGAACGTTTCAAATTCGGGCTTCCCGGTCAGCTCCTGGTGGGTTTCCATCAGACCTACAGGTGCCGGCTCTTTTAATGTCAGTACATATCGCTGCTGTTTTTCGCGAATTCTTAAAGCCGCTCCTTTTTCTTTTAAAGAAAAGGAGGACGTATCGTAATAATGGTTTTTTTGTATAACAAATTGCTCGGAAGTAAATTGATAATATGATTTGATTTTCTCAAATTCTTTTTTTGTCAGCATATTTTTAAATTCGATTTCAAGTTCCTGGCTCATTCTTTAATTTTTTCATCCTCTCAGCTGGTAAAATTGCATTTTCCTTATTATCTCTTGAGAAGGAACGTTTATCAATATTGAAGCTGATATGATAAAATGAATCTGTACTTTTATTGTAAAGGAGAGCATTATGCAGAACAGAATTGAGATTACAGAAGCCAATCTGCGAAACGACCGGCTGGTGTTGACCAGCGAAATCAATGACGGAGCGGAGCGGAAACCGGCCGGACGCATGCTGACAGACTCCGATCATTTTGCATTTGTATACATACTTGAACAGGACGATTCCTTTGAATACGTCATTTTAAACGAAGGCATCTGGTCCGATCTTAAAGCGGCCCTCGACGCCAATCTTCCTGTGTTTTTACATATCGGAAACACGGAGCTGGAGCTTAACGGGTTCCATGATGAGCTCGGATATTTAATAGAGAATATTAAAGATAATGCAAATTATGGCGAAGAAATGGAAGAGAGAGTGAAACGGATATTCCTCTAGAAAAAAAGGCGATGAAATTGGGGGAAGGTTTATGGACGAAAAACAATGGGAGCAATTTTTAGCGCCGTACCGGCAGGCTGTTGAAGAGCTGAAAGTGAAGCTGAAAGGGATCCGGACCCTTTACGAATACGAGGAGGAACATTCGCCGATCGAATTCGTGACAGGGCGGGTGAAGCCTGTTCCGAGTATTCTTGAGAAGGCCAAGCGGAAAAACATTCCTCTGCACAACATTGAAAGCATGCAAGATATTGCCGGGCTCAGAATCATGTGCCAATTTTTTGAGGATATTCGCATTGTCGTCGATATGCTTCTGGCGAGAAAGGACTTCACGGTCGTGGATAAGCGCGACTATATCGCGGAACATAAAGAGAGCGGCTACCGCTCCTACCACCTCGTCGTGCTGTACCCTTTGCAGACAATCAACGGGGAAAAACAGATTTTGGTTGAAATTCAAATCCGGACGCTGGCGATGAATTTTTGGGCGACAATCGAACATTCTTTAAATTATAAATACAGCGGCAACATTCCGGAAAAAGTAAAATTAAGGCTTCAAAGAGCTTCTGAAGCAGCATCAAGGCTCGATATGGAAATGTCCGAGATCAGGGGCGAGATTCAGGAGGCTCACGTGGCATTTTCACGCAAGAAAAAGGATGAGGATGACGGTTAGGGGAAAGGAGATGGAATGATGAAGTTTGCGGTATCGTCCAAAGGAAATGATGTTTCCGATTCATTAAAAAGCAAAATTCAAACATATCTGCTCGACTTCGGTCTTGAATGCGATGAAGAAGAGCCGGATATCGTCATTTCCGTCGGTGGTGACGGAACGCTTTTATACGCATTTCACAAATACAGCGGCCGCCTCGACAAAACGGCCTTTGTCGGGGTTCATACAGGACATCTCGGCTTTTATGCCGACTGGGTGCCGACCGAGATTGAAAAACTCGTAATCGCGATTGCGAAAACGCCGTATCAAATTGTTGAATATCCGGTTTTGGAAGTTATCGTCCGCTACAATGACGGCAGCGATGAAGCGAGATATTTGGCGCTGAACGAATGTACGATCAAGAGCATCGAAGGGACGCTTGTGACAGATGTCGAAATTAAAGGGGAACTTTTCGAAACGTTCCGCGGCGACGGCCTTTGCTTATCGACCCCATCGGGAAGCACGGCATATAACAAGGCGCTCGGCGGTGCGATTATTCATCCGTCCATCAGAGCGGTCCAGCTGGCTGAAATGGCGTCGATCAACAACCGGGTGTTTCGGACGGTCGGATCGCCGCTCATTCTGCCTGAGCACCACACTTGTTTAATTAAACCGATTAATGATGTGACGTTTCAAGTCGCGATTGACCATTTGACATTGCTGCATAAAGACGTCAAGTCAATTCAATGCCGCGTCGCAAACGAAAATATCAGGTTTGCCCGCTTTCGGCCGTTTCCGTTTTGGAAAAGGGTCCAGGATTCCTTTATCGGAAAAGGAGAATAGGAAGGTTTGCTGTGAGCGATTTTTTGATGAAACAGATCATAACAGAAGAGGACAGCGGGGTTCTTTTGAAAGAATACGTCCAGCGGCTGGGCATTTCAAAAAGGATGCTGACGGACATCAAATTCGGCGGCGGGGATCTTTTGGTAAACGGCGGGCATGTAACGGTCAGATACGTTCTTCAAAAAGGGGACGAGCTCGTCATACAGTTCCCTCCGGAAAAAATGAGCGAATCTTTGCGCCCGGAAGAAATTCCGCTTGATATTTTGTTCGAAGATGACCATGTCCTCGTATTAAATAAACAGCCATGCCTGTCGTCGATTCCCTCGCGCGAGCATCCATCAGGCAGCTTGGCGAACGGTCTGATTCATTATTACCAGCGGACGGGCGTGCGCGCGACCGTTCACCTGGTGAGCAGGCTTGACCGCGACACATCGGGTGTCATGCTTGTAGCCAAGCACCGCTTCGCCCACTCGCTTTTATCGGGACTGCAAAAAAAGGGAGCCGTCAAACGGCAATATCGGGCGGTCGTCCACGGTTTGATCGCAGAAGAGCAGGGAACGATCGATGCGCCAATCGGCAGAAAATCATCGAGCATCATCGAGCGTGCGGTGATCCCCGACGGGCAAAAAGCGGTGACGCATTTTTGGGTGAACAGGCGCTTCAGCGGTATGACGGATGTCTCCATCCGTCTGGAAACCGGGAGAACCCATCAGATCCGAGTTCACATGAGTCATATCGGATATCCTTTGTGCGGTGATACGCTGTACGGAGGAACCCGTGGCTTCATCAATCGGCAGGCGCTCCACAGTGAGACGCTGACGTTTTTTCATCCCTTCACAATGGAAGAGCTGACGTTTCAAGCGCCGGTTGCGCATGATATGAGTCAGTTGATAGAGAGCTGAATTAAGCTCTCTTTTTTTATGGCTCCATACGGAATCTTGACTCATCATAAGGCAATGAAGAGGGGACAGATTCGGTTGTCAGTTCGGGGTATCTGAAAGCGGTCAGCCTGTTGCCGAATACACAACCGGTATCGATATTGATCGTATGATGTATCATTCGCGGACGTTTGACAGGAGTGTGGCCGTACACCACCCACGGATCGCCTTTGTAATGAGCGGCCCAGTCCCGCCTGACCGGCCGTCCGTCAGGCAGCGTTTCTCCTGTAATATCTCCGTATAGCACAAACTGTTTTACTTTTCCGACAGGCTTTTTGCCGATGTCTTCCGCTTTGATGCCGGCATGTGCGACGACAAGTTCGCCGTTATGCAGGATCTCATAAAGAGGGGCGTTTTCATAAAGGCGCATGAAAAGGTCTCTGATATCCTTCTGTTTATGTTTCGGAAGGTTTCTGTATTCCGCCGCCGTCGTCTCCAGCCCGTGCTGCAGCTTCACCGGATTGCCTTTGAAAAAACGGTACAGCTTATTGCAGTGATTGCCGGGCACATATCGCACAGCTCCTTCTTCAACGGCCCGTCCTACAAATTCAACGACCTCCAGCGATTTTGGCCCTCTGTCTGTTAAATCCCCGAGAAAGACAAGTGTTCTGTTTTCCGGATGAACGGGAAACCCCGATGACAGCGAGTAACCGAGCTTTTCAATCAGCGCAATCATTTCGTCATAGCACCCGTGAATATCGCCGATTACATCATATTTCATGCGTTTTCTGCCTCCTGTCTGCGTATGTATATACATTGCCCAGTCCATATATAAATCAAGCTTCAGCGACTTTCGCCGGAGAAAATCAGGCATATTACTTTTTTTTCTGAGCGAGCATTGTTAAAATCGATTTTTACACCTGTGAGAAAAGAGTTCAGACGGTTCTTTTCCCACATGAAAATGTCTAAAAAGATGTCCCTTTTATTTTTAAAAAAGGGAACGCTAATCATACCCGGAAACCGGTTTTAGAGGAGGTACCAGTTTATGGAGCACACATCTGTCTCATCTTTAGTTGTCGTACTGATTATCGCATTTTTAACGCCCATCCTGCTGCACCGTTTCAGGTTAAGCATACCGGTGGTTGTCGCTGAAATTATCATGGGTCTTATTATCGGAAAAAGCGGGTTCGATCTGGTCGCCCAGCACGATACATGGCTCGAAACTTTATCGATGCTCGGATTTATCTTTTTAATGTTTTTAAGCGGGCTTGAAATCGATTTTTCCGCATTTGAAAAAGGAAAGAAAAAGCAGCTGCTTCCAAGCGGAAAGGAAGCGCCGAATACATTTAAAACGGCTTCGGTCATCTTTATTGCCGTCTTTATTTTATCGCTCGGCCTTTCTTACAGCTTTGTCATGGCAGGATTTATTGACAACGCCTTTTTAATGACGCTGATCATTTCGACAATTTCGCTCGGGGTTGTCGTTCCGACGCTGAAAGAAGAGCGTCTCATGAAGACAAATATCGGCCAGATTATTTTGCTTGTCGCCGTCATTGCCGATCTTGTCACGATGATTCTGCTTGCAGTGTTCGCCTCAATCTACGGGGACGAAAACAGCAATATGTGGCTGCTGATGATCTTATTTGCCGCCGGCGTCGTTTTATACCTGTTCGGAAGGATATTTAAAAAGCGGCCTTTTGTCGAAGTGCTGTCAAAAGGAACGATCCAGATCGGCACAAGGGCGATATTTACGCTGATCATCGTACTTGTGGCGCTGTCCGAGTCGCTCGGTGCAGAAAACATACTTGGCGCGTTTTTGGCCGGGGTGCTTGTTTCGCTGCTTTCGCCGAACAAGGAGCTCGTTCAGCAGCTCGATTCATTCGGATACGGATTCCTCATCCCGATCTTCTTTGTGATGACAGGCGTCAAATTGGACATTTGGTCACTGTTTGGCAATCCGAAAATTTTAGTGATGATCCCGCTTCTGTTTGTGGCTCTGTTAATCAGCAAAGTCGTTCCGGTGCTGTTTTTGAAAAAGTGGTATGACATGAAAACCGTGCTGGCTTCCGGTTTTCTCCTGACTTCCACGCTTTCTTTGGTGATCGCGGCGACAACGATCGGCGAGCGCATCGGCGTGATTGACGCGCAGATGTCCGGCGCGCTGATTCTGGTCGCTGTCATTACATGCATCATCACACCGACCGGCTTTAAAAAATTAATGCCGAAAACGGAAAGCGAAAAAGAGAAAAAGACGATCACCTTTATCGGCGCAAATCAAATGACGCTGCCAGTCACGCTCGAACTTTCTCCGGAAGATTATCACGTCAGAATCCTGCATGTCCGGCAGGAAAAAAAGGAAGAAAATCTGGCGGACCCGGTGTTTGATGTTGAAGTTTTGCCTGATTATGAATACGAGACGCTTCAATCATTCGGCGTTTTCCAAACGGATATACTCGTCGTGGCCACTGGCAGCGAAGAGCGCAATACAGGGATCGCACTTTTTGCGAAGGAGCAGAAAGTCGCGAGAATTATCGCCAGCGCAGATTCTCCAGACGCCGAATCCAGACTGAAAGATAACGGAATTGATACATTCTCTATTCTGCTTTCTACAAAAACGCTGCTGCGCGCGCTTATCGAGGCGCCTGGCGTTATGAAACTCCTGACGAACCAGGATGCGTCGCTGTATCAGATCAATATGAGCAATGAGCGATTTGACGGTGTTCTGTTAAGGGAGTTTCCGTTTACGGGAGATGTTATCTTCGTCCGAATTTTCCGCGGGGTGGACAGCATCGTGCCCCACGGGGATACAAGGCTGCAATTGGGTGACAGGCTGATCGCCACCGGTTCGCGCGAATATATTGCGGAATTGAGAAAAACGCTTGGAGACTGATGCTTGACCATTTTGCAATTCGTGATAAGATAAAAGTATAAACTGAATGAACAAGAAATGTTTTCCACTAGGGGAGTCCTTGATAAGGGCTGAGATAAAAGTGTGACTTTTAGACCCTCATAACCTGAACAGGTTCAAACCTGCGTAGGGAAGTGGCACGGTATTTGAGTATGTATTTATGCAAATTCCAAACCACTTTCCTTGCGGGAAAGTGGTTTTTTTATGTTCAGAATCGAAGGAGGAGCCTCGAAATGAAGTTTTCAGAAGAATGCCGAAACAGCGCTGCAAAATGGTGGGAAGGCAGTTTTGTCCATCCGTTTATTCAAGGGATTGGAGACGGCACACTTCCGGTTGATCGATTTAAATACTATGTCATGCAGGATTCCTACTATTTGACCCACTTTGCCAAAGTCCAATCCTTTGGTGCGGCATATGCTCGCGATTTATATACGACAAGCCGGATGGCTGAACACGCGAAAGGCACATATGAAGCCGAGATGTCGCTCCATAGGAAATTCACCGATCTATTGGGAATCACAAAGGAAGAACTGGAGTCGTTTCAGCCGTCGCCGACAGCGTATGCGTACACATCGCATATGTACCGTTCTGTCGTGAGCGGCAGTTTTGCGGAAATACTGGCCGCTTTGCTTCCTTGCTATTGGCTCTATTATGACGTCGGTGAGACGTTAAAAACGTGCAGGCCTGACAGCGCGGTTTATCAGGAATGGATCGCGACATACGGAGGCGACTGGTTTAAAGAACTTGTGACAGAACAGATCAACCGCTTCGATGAGCTGGCTGAAAACGCCGATGAGAAAACGCGCGCGAAGATGAAGGAGAACTTCGTCATCTCCAGCTTCTACGAATACAGCTTCTGGGATATGGCCTACCAAAAAGAAAGCTGGTCAAAAAGCGGGGTGGATCAGCTTGCATCTGCACGCGATCACCGATGACAAGCACTCTGTGGAAGAGCTTGCTGCAAAAATCATCTCGATTCAAAATGCCGTTGACTTTATCCATATCAGGGAAAGATCAAAAAAAGTAAGTGAAATATCAAGTTTAATCGACCGCCTTGCCGAAGAAGGGGTTGATAAGCGGAAACTGATCATCAACGACAGGGTGGATATCGCTTTGTTTCATCACATTCACCGGGTTCAGCTGCCTTCACACGGCTTTTCCGTCAAAAGTGTGAGGAGCCGTTTTCCGCATTTGAAAATCGGAAAGTCCGTCCATTCGCCAGAAGAAGCGGTTCAGGCTGAAACTGAAGGTGCAGATTATGTGCTGTTCGGCCACATTTTTGAAACGGACTGTAAAAAGGGCCGGAAAGGAAGAGGAGCTCTCAGTCTGGCTGAAGTGAAGGCGGCTGTCCGCATTCCGGTCATTGCGATCGGGGGTATTACCGAACAACGACTGGCGGAAGTCAAAATGGCAGACGGCATCGCCGTGATGTCGGGGATCTTTTCTCATGACAGACCGGATGAGGCGGCCGCGCGGCTTGCCTGTCTCGCGAAGGGAGATTCATATGAGAAAGCGCTATGATACGATCGTGATCGGCGGAGGCATCATCGGGACATCCATCGCTTACCATCTTGCGAAAGCGGGGAAAAAAACGGCCGTGTTTGAAAGCGGAGAAGTCGGCAAAAAAGCGACGAGCGCGGCGGCGGGCATGCTCGGCGCCCATGCGGAATGCGATAAACCCGGTACCTTTTTCGAATTTGCCAGAGCCAGCCAAAAAGCCTATCAGCGGCTGACGGGCGAATTGAAAGACATAAGCGGCATCGATATCAGAAAGCATGACGGAGGGATATTAAAGCTGGCATTTTCAGAAAGCGACCGCGAACACCTGATGCAAATGGCTGCACTGGATTCAGTGGAATGGCTTGAAGCCGCTGAAGTATATGAGCTGGAACCGCATGCCGGAAAAGGGATTCTCGGCGCTAATTTCATTCGGGACGACATCCATGTCGAACCGGCCGCAGTGTGCAGGGCATTTGCCAGGGGGGCCCGGATTCTCGGTGCCGATGTCTTCGAGTTTACCCCCGTTTTATCGATCGAATCTGAAGCGGGGGCCGTCCGCGTCACTGCTGCTTCATGCACCGCGGAGGCGGAGCACGTTGTCATTGCAAGCGGTGTGTGGAGCGGTGCTTTCTTTAAACAGATCGGCATAGACAAAAGCTTTTATCCTGTCAAAGGGGAGTGCCTGTCTGTGTGGAATGACGGCATCCCTTTGACGAGGACGCTTTACCATGATCATTGCTACATCGTTCCGCGCCATAGCGGAAAGCTTGTCGTCGGCGCGACAATGAAGCCCGGGGATTGGAATGAACAGCCGGAACTTGGCGGAATCGAGGAGTTGATCCGAAAGGCCAAGTCGATGCTCCCTGACATTGAATCCATGAAAATCGACCAATGCTGGGCCGGATTGCGCCCGGAAACAGGGGATGGCAATCCATATATCGGCAGACACCCTGAAAATGACCGGATATTGTTTGCTGCCGGACATTTCAGAAACGGCATCCTCCTGGCACCTGCAACCGGTGAGATGATAGCTGACATGATCCTCGGCAATCCGGTCAAAACAGAGTGGGCCGAGGCGTTTAAAGCGGAGCGAAAGGAGGCTGTGCACAGGTGAACATTCAGCTCAACGGCCGGAAAATAGAGTGGAGAGATGACGGCGGCACGATTTACGATTTGCTCGCATCCTACAGTTTGGAAAATCGTGTTGTCGTTGTTGAAAGAAACAGGCAGATTATCGGAAAAGACCAATATCAAACAGTCAAACTGGAAGAACACGATGTCATCGAAATCGTTCATTTTGTCGGAGGGGGATAAACCGTTATGTTAAAAATCGCAGATCGTCAATTCTCATCAAGATTATTGCTCGGCACAGGGAAGTATCCGTCATTTGAAATTCAAAAAGAGGCTGTCAGTGCATCTGAATCGGAGATCCTGACCTTTGCCGTCAGACGGATGAATATTTTTGAAGAGTCTCAGCCTAATTTTTTGGAGCAGCTTGATTTAAGCCGTTATACGCTTTTGCCGAATACGGCCGGAGCAAAAACGGCTGAGGAAGCCGTCCGGATCGCCAAGCTTGCTAAAGCGAGCGGTCTTTGCGACATGATCAAAGTCGAAGTGATCGGCTGTGACCGTTCGCTTCTGCCTGACCCGGTAGAAACGCTGAAGGCGTCAGAAGCCTTGCTTGAAGAAGGCTTCATTGTGCTGCCGTATACATCGGACGATGTCGTCCTTGCGAGAAAGCTTGAAGAGCTCGACGTACACGCCATTATGCCCGGGGCCTCTCCAATCGGTTCGGGACAGGGAATCGTCAATCCGCTTAACCTGTCGTTCATCATTGAACAGGCTAAGGTTCCCGTAATCGTGGATGCCGGAATCGGTTCTCCGAAAGATGCGGCATACGCAATGGAACTCGGCGCTGACGGAGTGCTTTTGAACACGGCAGTGAGCGGGGCGAAAGATCCGGTCCAAATGGCGAAGGCTATGAAACTCGCCGTTGAAGCAGGCAGACTCGGATACCTTGCCGGACGAATTCCGGAAAAGAACTACGGCATCGCCAGCAGTCCTGAAGAAGGGAAGTTGACGATTTGACTGGCAGGTATTCAAGACAGGAGCTTTTTCACCCGATCGGACCGGACGGCCAGGAAAAATTAAGTCGCGCCCGCGTCCTGGTGATCGGTGCGGGGGCATTGGGCGCGGCCAGCGCAGAAATGCTGGTGAGGGCCGGAGTCGGTTCGCTGACGATTGCCGACAGGGATTATGTGGAATGGAGCAATCTCCAGCGCCAGCAGCTCTATACGGAACAGGATGTGGTTGATCATATGCCAAAGGCAGCCGCTGCCGAAAAAAGGCTGCGCCTGATCAACAGCTCTGTTCAAGTGACCGGCATTGTAGCAGATGTTACCGCGGAAAAAGCGCTCGAGCTTGCGGAGAAAGCGTCCCTGATCGTCGATGCGACCGATAATTTTGAAACGCGGCTGATCATGAACGATGCGGCGGTCAAGTTAGGCATCCCTTTTCTGTACGGCGCGTGTGTCGCAAGCTATGGCATCACATATACCGTCATTCCGGGGAAAACGCCGTGCCTTCACTGTCTTTTGGGGCATTTGCCCGCGAATACCATGACGTGCGACACAGCAGGGGTGATCGGTCCGGTTGTTCAGCAGGTTGCCGCTTACCAGGTAACAGATGCCCTGAAGCTGCTGACAGGGCATGAACCGTCAGGAATGCTTCGCTCATTTGATATTTGGACAAATGAGCGCTCTGAAGTCCGGGCTGACGCGCTTAAACATGGCTCGTGTCCGACGTGCGGAAAAGGCGAGTTTCCGTTTCTTTCAGCTGAAAACGAAACAAAAGCAGCCGTTCTTTGCGGCAGACAAACGGTTCAGATCAGGCCGGCCGCGGAACAGCCGCCGGAGCTGGAGCCGCTTGCCGCCAGATTAAAAAAAGCCGGTTTGGATGTGACGGGAAATCCTTATTTATTATCTTGCCGTACGGAGGATTTTAAGTTCGTGATTTTTCGGGACGGACGCGCTTTGATTCACGGAACGAACGATATCAATCGCGCGAAAACGATATATCACAGGTGGATTGGCTAAAGGCCGAAGGGAGTGCAAACATCATGAGCATATACAAAGCATTAACAATCGCCGGGTCGGATTCAGGAGGCGGCGCCGGCATTCAAGCCGACATTAAAACATTTCAGGAGCTTGGCGTCTTTGGCATGACGGCTTTGACAGCGGTCACTGCGCAAAATACAACAGGGGTTCACGGCGTCTACCCGCTATCTCCGGAAGCACTCGGCACGCAGATTGATGCAGTGGCGGAAGATTTAAAACCTGACGCCGTGAAAACAGGGATGCTGTGGAGCGCGGAGATGATTGAGGTCATTGCTGAAAAAATTGCAACATACGAGCTTAAACGTGTGATTGTCGATCCTGTCATGATCGCCAAAGGCGGCGCTTCACTATTGAATGAGGAAGCAGTTGAAACATTGAAACGGCACTTGCTTCCGCTTGCTTATGCGGTAACGCCGAACATACCCGAAGCCGAAGTGCTGACAGGGAGAAGCATTCAAACAATGGAAGACCGCAAAAAAGCGGCTCGTGAATTGCATGAAATGGGCGTCCGCAACATTATCATCAAGGGAGGGCATCAGCCCGAGGATGGCAAAGTAACCGATCTCCTCTTCGATGGAGAGGTGTTCACGGAAAAAACGAACACCTATATTAAGACGAAAAATACCCATGGAACAGGCTGCACATTTGCCGCCGCTCTTACCGCGCAAACAGCGAAAGGAAACGGCATTCAAGGAGCTTTCAGCATCGCTGAGGCTTTCGTCCACGAAGCGGTTGCACACAGCCTTGATTTCGGAGCCGGCCACGGACCGACCAACCATTTTGCATATCAAAAGATATCCAATGCAGGGTTGGAACTGTAGTCCCGCAATAAAAATGAATTAATATCGCGGCAGACATCAAAAACGGTCTCTGCCGCTTTTTATATTCTGAAATTGTCAGCCTGCTATTAATTGTGATACTATATATTATGATCAGGTACTAATAAAATGTTAATCATTAGGAGGATTTCATACATATGAATTTATCACTGGAAGGCCGGAATATCGTCGTCATGGGTGTAGCAAATAAACGAAGCATCGCTTGGGGAATCGCCCGCTCGCTTCACAATGCAGGCGCAAGACTGATTTTTACGTATGCGGGTGAGCGGCTTGAAAAATCGGTCAAGGAGCTGGCCGATTCTTTGGAGCGGAACGATTCAATCGTACTTCCTTGTGATGTCACAAATGACCAGGAAATTGAAGCGTGCTTCGCCGACATCAAAAAAGAAGTCGGGGTCATCCACGGCATTGCACACTGCATCGCTTTCGCAAACAAAGAAGACTTGGCTGGAGAATACTTAAATACCACCCGCGACGGTTTTCTGCTCGCACACAATATCAGCTCTTACTCACTGACAGCGGTCGCTAAAGCGGCGCGCGGCATTATGACTGAAGGCGGAAGCATCGTCACGCTGACATACCTTGGCGGCGAGCGCGTTGTATCCAACTACAATGTCATGGGTGTTGCGAAAGCATCACTTGATGCCAGCGTCAAATACTTGGCGAGCGATCTCGGAAAAGACGGAATCCGCGTCAACAGCATTTCCGCAGGGCCGATCCGGACATTGTCCGCAAAAGGAATCAGCGACTTCAACTCGATTTTAAAAGAAATCGAAGAACGCGCACCGCTTCGCCGCACGACGACTCCGGAAGAAGTCGGCGACACGGCTGCTTTCCTGTTCAGCGACCTTTCCCGCGGTATGACCGGCGAAAACCTGCATGTTGATTCAGGCTATCATATCATCGCGCGATAACATAACGCTAAAAAGCAATCCGTTAAAGGATTGCTTTTTCTTTTCTTCTGATTTCTCCTTTTTTGCATATAGATATACCATGAACAGATCGGAGGGATCAAGATGTCTAGCAGAAAAAACGATGCGGAGCAAAAGCCGCTCATGTATATTGTGCAGCCGGACTATGATAAGGCAGAAGCGAACATGCAGGATATTCTGATTAAAAGAAAGAAGAAAGCAAAACCCGACGCTTCCGAACAAAAAGCCCGGCGAAAGGAACAGCAGGATGAAGCCGTCCGGCCAGACGAAAAGGACGGCGCCGAAGCGGTGCTTAGCGATGAGGCGAATCGGTCCGAAAAAGGAGTCAAACCGATTAAAAAGCCGCTCAGCAAGATGACCATCGCCGAGAAAATCGACTTTTTGGCAAGCCTTCCCGGCAATATGCCGAAAACTCTTTGCCTCATTGAAGCAGACGGGAAGACATACAGAGGAACGATCGCCGGAAAGAAAGGCGGTTCCGTATTTGTCAAAACGTCGAGCAAAGGGGCTCCGGCGGAACTGCAAATCGAGAGTATTACTTCCTTGCACCCGCTTGGCTTTTAAATTACACGATAAAAAAAGTCCCGATTCAGGGACTTTTTAATTTGAACGATTGATCAGTTGCGGATTTAAGCATTCGATCGCACAGAAGCATTCCAGATCCACTTCAATGCAGAAATTTGTTTTTTCCAAGCGGAACACATCGCAAATTTTGTCTTTATCTTCTGTGAAATCGAGAACGCGGCGATTTTCATCAAAGGCAATCAACAGTCTCAATGTAGCGCAGCAGTCGTCAATCTTTTCAACTCTGAAAAACACGGTGCTGAAGCAAGGGCCTGCCTGAAGCTCTCCGACATTTCCAAAGGCTACGAACGGCTTAGACTTTGAAGTGTATAAAATAAACGGAATGGTGTCGCCTAAGTGTCTCGAAGGGGAAAGCAGGTTGCTGAAACAGCTTGTCGGGCAGCCTTCTTCCTCAATGGCGTTTTGCAGATCGTGAATGTTTTCAACGGCTTCGCACACGCAGTTTTCGGCTGAACATTTCGTCATGTTATGATCCCTCCTAGTTCAGGATTTAAAAATTCATTTTTCGGCCTGGCTTTTCTATTGGTAAAAGGAGCTGCCGAAAGCCGGCAGCTTTCGTGAAAAGACTGGCATCAAGCCGATTATAACGGCCGGCTTGATGCAGTCCGACACCTTTTAACCGTGGTGCTGATTGTGTTTTTTGTCTGCTGCGCGATCAACTAGTTCAGGTGACAGACATTGAATCGCGCAGAAACAAGTCAAGTCAACCTCGATGCAAAAGTCCGTTTTCTCAAGCCCGAAAAAGTCAGGGTCACAAGGATGGCAGACGCTTAATGTGTCGCCGTTTATGTCCACAGGCCTCAGGATTGAAAGCGTTGCACAGCAATCTTTTAGACTTTCTGCCCGGAAGAAAATCGATTCGAAGCACTGCATATCATCTGAAAATCCGCCGACATTTCCAAATGTTGAAAATAAACCGCCTTTTTTGTCGTACAAAAGGAACGGAATGGTGTCTTTACCGGAAACCGTCGGACTCAGCAGATTGCCGAAGCAGCTCGTCGGACATGTTTCTTCAACTGCATCCTGTTCTTTTATAATTTGTTCTACTGCATCGCATACACAATTTTCATGCCGGCCATGATGTTTTCCGCAGCTCATGGATTTCAGCTCCTTTTTATAGGGATATTTGACTTTAGTCTTTAACAACATATGTACCCGTGCCCTTGTTGGTGTGGGTAATCGTCTATAAAAATGAAGAAAAGCAGAGCTTGATGGCTCTGCTTTTTTGTATTAAAGGAGTCCGACGATAAGTGTTGCGATAACAACGGTAAGCGTTTGGACAGCTGTAGAGACCAAGACGGCGACATCGGTATCTTCTGTTGTAACTGTGACATCGCGTGAATTGTCGATAATTAATTTTTGACGGTTTGTTTGCTTGTTTGCTGTTACCTGCAGCAAGTCTTGTGATACAAGCTCGGCAAGATCAGCATCGTCAATGATTGCCAGAACGATTGTAACAATTGCCGTCTGCACCGCAGTCATAACAGATGCGACAACTTGAGTATCCTCTGTAGAGACTCGGATATCGCAAGAATCCTTGATGATGATTGTCTCATCTGACAGCTGTTTGTTCAGGTTGAGCTGGTCGAGCTCCTGATTGATAAATGCATCGTGTTTACCGCACTTGCAGTTGTAATCGTCACAAACGTGTTTCTTAGGGTGTCTCGGATAATACTCAGTTCCCGGATGCTCGCATTCTGGATCTAGCGCAACCCAAGAATATGGTCTAGTTTCCATTTGTTTTCCTCCTTCCATTTACTATTATTAAATGTTTGAAGGCTCGAACTTGTATATGGCAGATACCCTACTCCAAATCCCCATTTTTTTCTTCGGTTTGGGCGGTGTTCTCCTGCTGCCTTCTTTGTCTCAGCTTTTCTCTTAATTTATTTTTACCTGAACGTTCTCTTCTTCGTCTCGGGCGTTCTTCGGATTGTGATGATGATTCATTGTTCGCTTCTTTCTTCTTTTCCTGCTGCCGCTGGATGAGAGCCTCGGACTGCGCCTTTAAATCTTCGAGTATTTTTAAGATGTTTTCTTTTTCTTCCTCAGACAGCGTTCGCACATTGTCTTTTGAAACGCCGTGTTTTCTAAGGATATTTTGCACAAGCGTATTTGTCAGCGGATTTACTTCCGCTTTAAGCTTTTCGCGATCTGCCAATTGTTTTTCACCTCAATTTCTCAAAAAATATTAGAAAGAAAGGAAGGCTTAAAGTATGTCAAGCTCTGTGATAAGCGCGATCAGCACTTCGGTTAAAACTTGGACGGAAAGCAGGATCTCCAGCGAGGAAAGCGTAATGGTGACATTGCGGCTGCCGATGACTTTGATGATGACTCTTCTCCTGCTTTGCAGCCTGTGTACGGCTAAAACATGTTCTGTTACGATGTCTGCTGTATCCTCGTCTTCGATCGCAAGCTGAGCCGATAAAATCGTCAAAGAGATCACAGTGGCTTGTAAAGAGAGAGCTGCTGTTATGTTTGCCGTGTTTACAGTGACATGTTCGGAATCAATCACTTCAATGAGCTGGTCATATTCCCGGTATAATTCGTCAAATGTTTTTGCGTACAGCGCTTCGGCTTTTTCATGAAACGACATAACTTTCACTCCTTTCTTATCCACACTTTATTAAATGCAGACCGGTAACTTAGCGGAATGAGGAAAACATACATTTCAGCACCCAAATTTGCTGTTTTAGGCAAGCCGGTTCCGGCATATATTTGGAAGCAGGAAAGGGGGAGCCCTGTGATACAAAGCTGGCTTTTATATATTCTATTTTCTATCGCGGTATTTCGGCTGACACGGCTGGTCGTGTTTGATACGATCATGGCGCCGTTTAGAAGCCTGTTTCACGAAGAGGTTGAAGAAAAAAACGAAAAAACGGGAGAGACCGAGACGTATCTTGTCATGAAAGGAAAAGGCGTGAGAGCGTGGATCGGCGAGCTGTTGAGCTGTTATTGGTGCACGGGTGTGTGGTGTACCGCGTTTTTGCTTGTTCTTTACGCCTTTGTTCCGACCATTGCCGAATGGCTGATTCTTCTGCTTGCCATAGCAGGCCTTGCTGGGGTACTGGAAACGATCGTGTCCAAATGGCTCGATTGAATGGGGATTTATCATTGGCAACTTATGAAAAGAAGACTCATATAATGGCGTATAAGCATGAGAAAGGAAGGAATGCAATGAGACAAGTGAAAAGAAGGCAGCAAGGCCGATTAACGAACGCTTCCAGCAATCATCAGTCCACTTTCTCAAAAAAAGTGAAGAAAAAAGGCTGCGGATGCGGCAAAAAGAAGAGAACCTATTAATATCAAAAAAAGCCGGATACAGTCCGGTTTTTTTGTTGCCAATTTTTCTTCTGATGCATACACCATCATAAGGGGGAAAAGCGATGAATGTATTTGAACAGCTGGTTGAATCAATATGCCGCAAGCACGATCAAACGCAAGCCGGCCATGACCGGGTGATCTTTGAGCAGCAGAAGGAACTGGAGACATTTGACCGTTCTGCCGAACAGTTCGGCAGGCAGGTCGAAGCGTTTGCAGAGAATGCTGAAAAATGGCTGGGAGAGGACGTGAGTCTGCCGGGCATCTATAAATAATCCACGGAAGCCCTATGCATCAATCCAAGCGAATCCTATCAACTGTCATATCGTGTAGGGAGAAAAGGAGGTGCTTTAGATGGGCTTTTGTGGCGGAGGCTACGGCGGCGGCTACAGCGGAGGCTATGGCGGCGGCTATGGTTCAACGTTTGTATTGATCGTTGTCTTGTTTATTCTTCTCATTATTGTCGGCGCTTCTTTTAAATATTAGTTTTTGAGTTGAAGCGAAGAGGGCGACGGCATGTGTGCCGGGCCCTCTTCTTTTTGAACGGGAAAAGCACAAGGCTTTTCAAAGATGCATAAGATAGCGTATCACTCCCAAAAAGGAGGCATAGGTATGGACAATCAATTTTTCAAAAACATCGAAAAGAAAACGGGCGTCAGCATGAATGAGGTCATGCAGCTTGCGAATTCGCTGCAAAATGCCAACTTCAAGGATGAAAATACGGTCCGCAGTGTGATTAAGCGTGTCGCTAAATTGGCGAACAAACGGGTTCCGAAGGAAATGGAAGATAAGATTGTTGAATCCATTGTAAGCGGCAAGGAAAAAATGGATTTCAACACGATCGCGAAAATGATGAACAGCAAAAAATAAACACCGCGCCTTCCGATAAAAGGAGGGCACGGTGTCTTTTATTGCAGCTGGACCTGGGGATTCGGGCGTAAAACAGGCTGCAAAAACCTTGAGCGGTATGCCGTTCTGCCCCTTCTGACGGAAGGGACGCTGATATACAGACGATCCTCGGCCCGGGTCATGGCGACATACAGCAGCCTCCGCTCTTCTTCAAGAGCGGTTTCGTCGCCTTTTCTCGCTGTCTCAAGGGCAAAGTCATGCGGAATCGAGCCGTCCTGCACCCCCAGGATATAGACCGTTTTGAATTCAAGCCCTTTCGCACGGTGGATTGTTAAAAGCTGAACACCGTATCCGTCAGCTTTTTGCTTTTCCGCTGCTCTCATATGATCGACATGCTCAAGAAATTCGGGGATCGTTTTGAATTTTTTTGCCGCTGTTTTGAGATCCCGCAGATCGTCAGACCCTTTTTCGAGCTTGTTTCCTTCGTTACCGCGCTTTTTCAAGTAATCGGAAAAGCCCATTTTTTCCTCTGCGAAAGAGATTGCTTCAACCGGTTTCATCGTTTTTAAGCCTGTGAAAAAAGGAACGATTTTCTTTATTTTATCGAGTTGAAACGGTTTGATGTCGGTTAGTTTTTCAAGCGCGTGAACCATCGTGCAATCTTCGGTAATCGAGAGCGCTTTAAGCGTATTTAATGCGGACTGCTTGAGAAAGAGGGCGGGTAAAATCTGTTTGACGGCTTCCGCGTCATCCTGATTTTGGCTTAAGTAGAGATAAGCCAGCATCTGCCGGACGATTCTCCTGCTGTAAAACGACCGGACGCCTTGTTCAGCCGTGTACGGAATAGCCGACTGGTGCAGACGTTCAAAGATTGCGCGCCCGCTGCTGTTTGTTCGGTATAGAATGGCGAAGTCATCAGGCTTAGCGCCCATTTCAATTTTTTCTTGGATATCAGAGACGATCATAATCGCTTCTTCCTCTTCATCATAAGGATAAAATATAAGCGGTTTTTGGCGGTCATCTCTCGCGGCACTTAATGTTTTCGGAAAACGCTTTTTATTTTTCCTCACGACCATATCGGCGCTTGCCACAATCGGATGGCTCGATCTGTAATTCGTCGTGAGGCGGACCGTTTTCGCCTTCGGATAATCTTTTTCAAAATCGAGTATAAAAGAAGGGCTGCTGCCTCTGAACGCGTAGATTGACTGGTCATCATCCCCGACACAGGTCAGGTTGTTTTCCGGGCTCGCCAACAGCTTGATGATGGCATACTGAACAGGGTTAATGTCCTGAAATTCGTCGATCAAAATCGCGTGAAAGCGCGTCTGATATCGTTTTAAAATGTCTGGCTGTTCTTGAAACAGCTGCCAGCATGCAGATGCCATATCGTCGAAATCGAATTGGCGCCGCGCAGCTTTTTGTTCTTCATATTGACGGTACAGCCGGTGAACCCGCTTTTCCCATTCGTCTTCCAGCGGAATCTGTTCGCCCGGAAGATAAGCGTTCTTCCAGTAGCCGATCTGCTGGATCGCCTGATCAACCGGAAAATCTTTTTCATCAAGCCCTTCTTCGGCAAGGGCCATTTTGATGTATTGTTCTTTTTGCCATTCCCATTTCAGCAGGTGCTCGCCATTCCATCTTGCCGGATCATGGTGATAAAGAATTTTGTAGAAAAAGCTGTGGAAGGTGCCTGTCACGAGGCGGTTCACAGTCTGCATCGGCAATCCGTATTGCGAGGCCATCCGCTCTTTCATTTCTTTCACGGCTTTTGTCGTGAATGTGACGAGCAAAATGGCGGAAGGCGGGATATCGAGCCGGGATATCATATAAGCCGCTCGCGCGGTTAATACCCGTGTTTTTCCGCTTCCCGCGCCGGCCAGAACGAGAAGGGGTTCTTCGGGGGCCGTCACGGCGGCAAGCTGTTTCTCATTCAGCGGCACATTCGGAAAGACCGGTTCCGGGGCCGTTTCTTCTGCTGGGGAGAAAGGAGAATGGATGGAAGCTTCGCGAGGCGGCGTCCAGAAGTCCGCATCCGTCTTCTTTTCCTCTCCGATCGCTTTGCCTTTCGGGAGACGGAACACGCCGCTTTCTGTATAGTCGTTCTGTCTGGTTTGCTCTGTCTTCTCGTTTAAGCAAGCTGCTTCACATTGAGAAAAATCCCCGTTTTCCCGGTGGAAAAAATGTGGTTCTTCATGAATCGACAATTTCAGTCTGAGAGGCAAGCCGCAATGTTTACACGTGATTCTGTCTTTTCTTGCTTCATCAAAGAGGAATTGCAGGTGTTCTCTCGAATATGTATGTATATGAATGTCTCGGTTATTGAATCGGGCGCATTTCAAAAAGAGGTCCTCCAATTAATGGGTAATCGTCTAGTGTTATGAGACAACGTCTATCATATCAAATGAAAACCGTTTAAAACAGTAGATTTTTGGGAATTAAAGCTGATGAGGAGGAGATCGAATGGGATATTTGCCGCCTGTCCATCATGATCAATATACACAGTACGCCAATCGCAGCATCAGCCAAAAATCGAACTATGCGCATATACAAAAAACCGCCAATATCCCAAGCGAGCGCGCCTACCGCGAAGTCGAAAAAAGAGAGGAAAACCAGACTGCGGCTTTTAGGCGGGTCTTGGAAAAGAAGCGAAAAAAAACGCTGAACCGCCGTGTTGCGGAAAAGGCGGAAAGCGGACGCTACGTTAACGAGTCCGTTTGAAAGATGAAACAAACCCCGGCTTTTATACCGGGGTTTTCGTTATTTTTTGCGCAGTTTTTTGAGTCCGAAATACAGAATAATCATAGCGGCCGCTCCGATCATAATCGGAGTCGTGTACGTTCTCGCCACATTTTCAACATGGTCCCACCGGCTGCCGAGCTGTATGCCGAGGTAGACGAATAATATCGACCACGGTATGATGGCCAGCACGGTCAGACCCGTGAATTTTAAAATCGGCATTTTCGCAATTCCTGCCGGAATGGAGATGGCGTGCCTGACCACGGGAATGAAGCGGGCGGAAAAGACAACGCCTCCGCCGTATTTCTCAAACCATTTTTCGGCCGTTTGAATGTGATGCTTTTGGATCAATAAGTACTTTCCGTATTTGTATAAAAACGGCCTTCCGCCGTAATAGCCGATCCAGTATAAAAACAATTGAGCAATCGTTCCCCCGATGACGCCGGCGATCACGGCCCCTGTCATCGTAATGGAGCCGCTTGACACCAAGTATCCGCCGTAGGCCAGTACGATTTCACTCGGGATGATTTCGATCATTAAACCGATTGCAATGCCGAAATAGCCAAGATCGGTCAGCCACATTAAAATATCATTCACTATGCTTCCCATTTTCGTTTTTTCTCCCTGCTTTTGATTTCATCAGCCGAACGTTGGAGCAGCCGCCGGGATGTTTCCCTGCCGTCCGCGCGGGAAACAAGCGAATCTCAAAAACCGTCCGGATGCGCCCTGTGCCATTGCCACGCGCTTTGAATGATGGTTTGTAAATCGCTGTATTGCGGCTTCCATCCGGTATCTTCCATCAGTGTCCGGCTGTCCGCCACAAGCACTGGCGGATCCCCCGCTCTGCGCTCGTCCGTTTTTGCTGCAATGCTTCGCTCTGTCATGTTTTCCGCGGTTTCAATGATTTCTTTTACGGAATGTCCGGCTCCTGTCCCTACATTATAAACATTTTGCTTCAGTCTGTCTTCATATAACCTGTCAAGAGCCGCCAGGTGGGCGGAAGCCAGATCGAGGACGTGAATATAATCCCTGATGCATGTTCCGTCCGGTGTCGGGTAATCATCTCCGAAAATGGACAGCTGCTTTCGCTGTCCCAAAGCCGTCTGCAGGACGAGGGGAATGAGATGGCTTTCAGGATCGTGATCCTCGCCGATCGCTCCGTTTAAAGCGGCGCCGGCCGCGTTGAAGTAGCGGAGGGCTGCCCATTTGACACCGTGCGTTTTCCCGACCCAGTGCAAGTATTTTTCGATCATCAGCTTCGATTCCCCGTAAGGATTGACAGGGGAGAGGGGGGCTGTCTCTTTGATCGGGACGTTCTCCGGGATGCCATATACGGCGGCGGTCGACGAAAAGACGATGTTTTTGACGCCTTCCTTGATGACCGTTTCGAAGAATGCACAAGACTTGAGCGTGTTTTCCCTAAAGTAGAGCTCAGGCTTTTCGATCGATTCGGACACAAGGCTTTTGGCGGCGAAATGGATGACAGCATCGACATCATGATGTTTGATGATGGCTTTGACAAGTGCCGCATCACCGATGTCGCCTTCGTAAAAGCTGATCCCGCTGACGGCTTCCCTGTGTCCGGTAGATAAATTGTCAAGCACGACGACGGAGCGGTTTTGCTTTGTTAATTCGAGTACGGTGTGGCTGCCGATGTATCCGGCTCCTCCTGTAACGAGTACGGATGTCATTGCCATGCTCCTTTCTGCGTCTCTTTTTTTAGGACGCTTTCCAGGTAGGCGAGCAGTTTTGGCCGCATCTCGTCCCGCATAAGAGCGATTTCCGTACTCGCTTTAAAACTGCCCAGCTTGTCGCCGATATCAAAGCGGCTTCCTTCCAATTTGCGCGCATACATGCTCTGTTCCCGGCAGATTTCCCTTAGTGCGTCAGTCAGCTGAATTTCATTTCCCGCACCGCGCTTCGTTTGTTCGAGCACAGGGAAAATCGAAGGCCTCAGCACATAGCGGCCCATAACCGCGATATTTGAAGGGGCTTCTTTGACAGACGGCTTTTCCACAAGATCGTCAATTTGATATACTTTGTTCTTTTGCGCGGACGTCTGAATAATGCCGTATTTGCTCACGTCCGCCGGATCGACTGGCTGAACGCCGATTACTTCTGTCTGATATTCTTCAAATACTTCGAGCAGCTGCCGAAGCGCCGGCGTTTCTGACACCATGATGTCGTCGCCGAGAAGGACGGCAAACGGCTCATCACCGATGAAATGCTTGGCCGATAACACCGCATGTCCGAGACCGAGGGGCTCCTTTTGCCGGATATAATGAATATTCGCCATATCGGCGATGTCGCGTATCTCTTTTAACACATCATTTTTTCCTTTGGCGAACAGGTTTTGCTCCAGTTCAACAGAGCGGTCAAAATGGTCTTCAATCGAACGCTTATTTCTTCCTGTAATGATAAGGATGTCTTCTATTCCTGATTGAACAGCTTCTTCCACGATATATTGTATAGCCGGTTTATCGACAATCGGCAGCATTTCTTTCGGCTGCGCTTTTGTTGCCGGCAAAAACCTTGTACCCAAACCGGCTGCTGGGATGACTGCTTTTTTTACTTTCATGGTTATTCACTCCTGGTCTTTTTTATGAATCTGTTCCGGGTTCTTGAAACACCCAAAGCCTGTTTCCGATAAAGTTGATCGCCATTCCTGCGACTGTTGCGGACATTTTGCTGACAAAAAGGGAAAGGCCGGCTTTTTGAAAAATATACAGAAGGACAAATGTAGCGCCCGCTGCTGCAAGATTGATTATGATAAACCGGACGATTTCCGCGCCATGCGCTTTTTCTTTTACTTGAAACGTCCATGTCCGATTCCAGATATAGCTGTTTGCTACGCCTGCCGAATAGGAAAACAGCTGTGCGGCCAGATAGGGTACGCGGAGGGACGTAAGGATGAAAAACACGGCGAAATCAACGAGTGTGTTTCCGGCTCCGACTATCCCGAAACGGGCGAGTGTGGTGATGTTTTTTTTGTTCATAACGGCATTCGGCTGTTTACCTCCCGTCTATTTTGTGTAGGGCTTCGTAAAAGCTTAGAAACAACTTTAATAGACAATGTTGAATAAACGATAAACAAAAGATGAACAAACTATGAAATGTTTTCTGAGGAAAAGAAAAACCGTTCCGCTTAAAAAGCGGAACGGTTACTTTTTGACCATTTTGACATGGGGGATATTCGCATCTAAAAATTCTTCAGACACGACTTTATAGCCGTGTTTTTCGTAAAAGGGAACAGCCTGTGTCTGCGCGTTCAGCATGAATTGAACCGCGCCTTGCTTGGCGGCTTCCTCTTCAAGCGCCTGAATGATCAGGTTGCCGATCCCGAGGGAGCGGTGGCTTTTCAGTACACAGATTCGTTCAAGTTTGCCATAGCTGTCGACAAGCCGTAGCCGGCCAGCGCCGATCGGCTCTTTTCCGTCATAGATGACGAGATGTGAAGATTCCTGATCGAGATGATCCATTTCTTCTTCCGGTGATACGTGCTGCTCCTTGATAAAGACTTCCTTTCTAACAAAGAAGGCGTCTTCAAGCTGTTGTTGATTCTTCACAATGACGGCTTCCACTGGCTTTCTTCACGCTCCTAAAATAAAAGTTTCATAGACGGTCCAAGATCCGTTGTCCAATTGGTAAAGCAGGTGAAAGCGGTCGATGACTTCTTCGTGCGACGCGTCTCTCATTTTCAGCGTGCCGAGGACGTCGGAATGCTCATCATCTGACAGCTTTTGTGCGACTGTGACATGGGGAACAAACGCATATTCGGGTTTGTCTTCCAAAACGCCGCTGTACATTTTTTCATGAAGCTGCGTCAATTCTTCTGTCGGTTCGGCTTTCATGTAGATGACATTATTGACAGGGGCAAAGGAACTGAATTTTGTAATCTTCAGCGTGACCGGTTTCAGCTCTTTTGAAAGTTCCCTCAGGTGTCCTACGACGCTCGCGATCTCGTCTTCGGACACTTCAAAAGGTGTTCTTAATGTAAGGTGGGGCGGAATTAAAGCGTAATTCGGGTCATAGCGTTTTCGGTAGGAATTTGCAATGTCCTGAAGTTTTTTTGATGGAAATAGCACAATACCGTATTTCATTTTGTTCCCTCCTTAAACAATTGATATGGTTTAGTATATCAAAGATGGGCCGATATACAGAGAGCTACAGCATTTTTTTTAAAGCGGGGGTGATGAGCGGCTGCCAGTATGTCCACTTGTGATCCCCGTCGAAAGCTTTGAAATCGTAGTTTGTCTGCTTTTCTTCAAGCAATTCTTTTAATTGCTCATTTGGACCGGTGAAATCCAAAATTTGATCATCAGTCGTTTTGACGGCGGTTTCTTTCTCTCCGATTTGGTGGCAAATTGAAATAAGCTGCAGGGAATCGGACTGTTTCACTTTATCGAGAACATGGCGGTCGACATAAGGTGACTGCATAATGACGTTTCCGAACATATTCGGATAGTCAAGCGCCGTCATGAGGGAAACCGTTCCTCCGAGCGAATCCCCGATCAGCGTCCTGCCTGATCCGACTTGGTATGTCGGGTACTCACTGTCGGCGAAAGGGACGAGTTCATTTGCCAAAAAACGTTTATACGCTTCGAATTTTGACCCTTCCGGATGGTATGTAAGCCTTCTTTCCTGTACGTTTTTGTACGGAATGCCGATGATGATGCTTCTTTCGATTTCGCCGTTCGCCAGCAGTTCTTCCACCTGTCTGCTGATGCGCCCGAGGCGGAAATAGTCATGTCCATCCTGTGCGATGATCACATGATATTTGTAAAGCGGCGAGAAGGATGACGGCAAATAGACGAGAAGCTCCATTTCCTCGCCGAGCTCTTCCGAAAAAAGCTTCTTCTCCTGAATGACTCCTGTTTTCATAGCCAAGATGAATTCCTCCAGAAATAATGTTTGTGAACGTTTCCATTCATTTTAACACGAAATTCTCTTGTGAAAGAAGCGAAAAGGGCTGCCGAACTGTTCGGCAGCCGTGATTTTTTATGTCCGTTTTTTTTCGTACCAGGGCGTTGACGGTCTATCCGGAGGGTATCCGCAGCGTTCGCGGTACATTTTTCTTTCCTCTGTGAAATCCCACCAGCTTTTAGCGCTTTCGGGATCGTTGGCATAATGGACGATGCATCGCAGCGCATCTTCTGCACAAGGATCTTCCCAGTAGCCTTTCAGTTTTTCGAGGCGGATGATCAAATCCGCACCTGATTCATGCTTGATGTCGCCAAGGGAATAGTAGCCCAGGTCAACGGCGCACTGCGCCATTTTCGGCCCGATGGAAGGAGCGGTTTGAAACTGGGCGAGCGCCTTGATGTATGCGGCGCGCTCCAAAGACGAACCGAGCGTATGTGCAAGGACGGACAGATCCATATATGCCGTGTTTTTTATTTTTACCTTGGCTGTCCTTAAGTTTGACCGTTCTTTTTTTGTCAGAGGCAGCTTCATATGAACACCTTTTAAAGATACAGATCGAACATGTTGACGTCATAGCCGAGCTGTTTTAAATAATTAAACAGCTGGGCCCTGTGATGGAAGACGTGGGTGAGCGTTTCCGTCAGCCAGCGGCTTTGGGTCATCCCTTCATCAAGGTAAAACGGCTTTGTTTTTTTCGTCAAAAATTCCTCGTCGGAGAGGGAAGTCATATACGTTTGAAAAGCAGCGAATCCTTTCTGCATAGCTTCAGCCATTTGGTCAGCCGACTGCAATGCACTATACTTCTTTTCAATTCGGGAGATGGCGGCCTCTTCCTTTTCCTGCATGATAGCCATGTCGGCTTCTGGGATGGCCGTCAGATGGCTTGCCAGTTCTTTCAGGCTTCGCATGCGGTCGGCGGGCCGGTAAGACCAGTCAGATTCCTTCACTTTTTTCAGAAGATGACACGTGGAGCGGATGCCCGTCTCCATCTCGTGGAACAAATCGCTCCGCAGGGCTTGAACTTGCTTCATTTGCTTCATCCTTTCCATTTTGCTTTATTCTAAAAGTATCACCTAATCCTGACAGGCTTTGTCACGATTCTAAAAAAAGTCAGTCGTACCTTGCTAAAATGTCAGCAGCCTTCCGTTTCAGCTGAAGCTTGATTTCTGCGGGTTCTTTGACAGTTGCCTCAGTGCCGAGGTTCCACAAAAGTTCCCCGAAATACTCAAGTTCTGGTCTGGGGAGGTTTGCATCGATCGCCCCCGTCCCGTCATCCCGCATGGTGAGGATCTTGAATAAGTCCACATCAGCCGCAGCCCGCCTGGCTCCTCTGCGTGTCAGTTCCGCTTGCAGCCGCACCGGTTCAGAGCACTCGCTCTCCGAATGTTTGATCCAGCTGAGAACCGATGGATAGGGAAGCTGGCGGGCCAGCGGGCTGGCCGCTTTTTCCGCCCGAAGGATGCGGTCGGCGCGGAACAGTCTGAACGCCTGCCTTTTAAAGCAATAGGCCGGACAGTACCAGAAGCCGTTCCAGCTGAACAAGCCGATGGGCTGGATGGATCTCTCCGCGCAATCGTCAGTTCCGTCATAAACGACCGTCAAAACGGATTGATTGATGGCTGCATCAAGAAGCGTTTCTAAATGTTCGGCGGCTTTTGGACGATGCGGATTCCAGAACACGATTCTGTCTTTCATCGCATCAATCCGCTCCTGTGTTTCCGCGGGAAGGTGGCGGTAGAACTTTTTTAAAACCATCCGCGTTTCCGCATCAAAGGGAAGCGATCCGAAAAACTGCAGAGATTGATACGCGAAAAACATAGCCGCCGCCTCTGATTGTGTAAAAAAGAGCGGCGGAAGCACAGGTTCATTCAGCAAATAATAGCCTCCGTTCGCGCCTGTTTCAGAATAGATCGGGACGCCGAGCGCGCTCAGCTCGTCCAGATCGCGGAGAATCGTGCGGTAGGAAACCCCGAATTCTGCTGCGAGCTCCCCGGCCGTAAATTTTCGTTTTGTATGAACGGTCATCATCAATTCGATTAATCTCTCTGTTTTTGGCATCTGATTCCTCCGGTTCCGTCGTTTGGTTTCATCATACCATGTTCAATATGAGGAAAGATTTAAAAATGACCCTTGAAAAATGTCTTGACTTAGGTTAAAGTAAAGAACAATCAGAAAATTGAAGAGATTCTTATCACGAGAGGTGGAGGGACTGGCCCTTTGAAACCTCAGCAACCGGTCTGCACTGACGATGTCAGTGTACCAAGGTGCTAAATCCAGCAAGCAGATGCTTGGAAGATAAGAAGAAGCGCATAATCCCCCTTCTTCTTATGAAGAAGGGGTTTTTTATTTTTAAAAGGATGGTGTCATATGACTGAACATGTACAAACAACGCTGGCGCAAATCGGCAACCGCAGTGATGAAATAACGGGAACTGTCAATCCTCCCGTTTATTTCTCTTCTGCGTACAGGCACAAAGGGATCGGGGAATCCACAGGGTTTGATTACATTCGCACAAAAAATCCGACAAGACAGCTTGTTGAAGATGCAATCGCGAAACTCGAAGGGGGAACGCGCGGCTTTGCGTTCAGTTCCGGTATGGCTGCCATTCAGACGATCATGGCTCTGTTTCAAAGCGGGGATGAGCTCATCGTTTCGTCCGATTTATATGGGGGAACGTACCGCCTTTTTGAAAACGAATGGAAGAAATACGGACTTCGCTTTTTCTACGACGATTTTTCAGACGAAGACTGTATCAAGTCGAAAATCACGAACAATACAAAGGCACTGTTTGTAGAAACGCCGACAAATCCGCTCATGCAGGAAGCTGATATTCAAAAAATCGCGCAAATCGCCAAAGAGCACGACTTGCTGCTCATTGTTGACAATACGTTCTATACACCGGTTCTGCAAAAGCCGATTGAGCTCGGCGCTGATCTTGTCATTCACAGCGCGACGAAGTATTTGGGCGGTCATAACGATCTTTTGGCGGGGCTTGTCGTTGCAAAAGGCGAAGAGCTGTCTGAGGAAATGTTCCAGCACCAAAACGCCATCGGCGCGGTTTTATCGCCGTTCGATTCATGGCTCTTAATGAGAGGGATGAAGACGCTCGCTCTCAGGATGAGACAGCATCAGGAAAACGCGCGGGAACTTGCGGCCTTTTTGGAAGAGCAGGAGGAAATTGCCGATGTTCTTTATCCGGGAAAAGGCGGCATGCTGTCATTCCGCGTTCAAAAAGAAGAATGGGTTAATCCGTTGCTGAAAAATCTCAAGACGATCTGTTTCGCCGAAAGCCTCGGCGGAGTCGAAAGCTTCATCACCTATCCGGCGACACAGACCCATATGGATATCCCGGAAGACATCCGAATTGCAAACGGCGTCTGCAACAGACTTCTGCGCTTTTCAGTCGGAATCGAACACGTCTCCGATTTAAAGCAGGATCTAAAAGCTGCGCTGGAAAAAGTAAAAGGGGAGGCGGTTCCGCATGAGTCATGAAAATTGGACGCTTGAAACAAGGCTTGTTCATAACCAAAATAAAACGGACGGAGCAACCGGAGCCGTCAGCGTGCCGATCCAGCACGCCTCAACCTTTCATCAAGGTTCTTTTGACAAATTCGGCGAATATGACTACAGCCGGTCAGGAACACCGACAAGAACGGCGCTTGAAGACACGATAGCCGAGCTTGAGGGAGGGACGAGGGGATTTGCTTTTTCATCCGGAATGGCCGCGATTTCCACCGCCTTTCTGCTTTTGTCAAAGGGCGATCACGTGCTTGTCACAAAAGATGTGTACGGCGGCACTTACCGGATGATTACGGAAGTGCTGAGCCGCTTCGGGATTGAACATACTTTCGTCGATATGACGGATTTAAATGAAATTGCTTTAAACATAAGGGAAAATACAAAAGTCATCTACCTTGAAACACCGTCAAATCCGACGCTCGGCATTACGGATATCAGAGGCGTCGTCAAGCTTGCCAAGGCGCACGGCTGTCTGACGTTTCTTGACAACACGTTTATGACCCCGGCGCTGCAGCGGCCGCTCGAGCTCGGCGTCGATGTTGTGCTACACAGCGCGACGAAGTTTTTAAGCGGACACAGCGACGTATTATCAGGACTTGCCGTTGTGAAAGACAAAAAGCTCGGGGAAGAACTTTATAAGCTGCAAAATTCGTTCGGCGCTGTTCTCGGCGTCCAAGACTGCTGGCTTGTGCTGAGAGGGCTGAAAACACTGCAGGTTCGGCTTGAAAAAGCATCTCGAACAGCTCAGCAGCTCGCTGAATTTTTTGAAAAGCATCCGGCCGTCAAACAAGTGTATTATCCGGGGCTGTCTTCGCATCCGGGTGCGTCAGTTCACAGGCACCAGTCATATGGCGCCGGCGCCGTCCTTTCGTTCGAGCTGGAGAATGCAGAAGCCGTGAAAAAGATTGTGGAACGCGTCTCTCTTCCGGTCTTTGCCGTCAGTCTCGGCGCTGTGGAGTCGATCCTTTCCTATCCGGCAAAAATGTCACACGCCGCTATGCCGAAAGAAGAGCGGGAAAAACGGGGGATTACCGACGGCCTTCTGCGGCTGAGCGTCGGTGTGGAACATGCCGATGATTTGCAGGCCGATTTTGCCCGTGCATTGGAAGCCGTATCCGGAGCGTTCGCCCGATCATAAAAGAAGCCGCAGACTCTTCAGGGAATCTGCGGCTTTTTTTGCGTTTAAACCAGGGTAGAAAACCATGTGCCCAAGAGGGTGCCGACATAATTGCCGATCAGATATCCGAACGTCCCGACCAGCATAACCGGAGCGACGAGGCTCTGCCAGCCTTTGGCGATCGCCATCGCCGCCGCTGTTGTCGGACCGCCGACAGATGCGTTGCAGGCCAAGAGAATTTCCTCGAGCCGAAAACGCAACAGCTTTCCTGCGGCAAGCGTTACGAGCAGGTTGGACATGGCAACCACAAACACAAATGCCAAAAGGAGCGGTGCGTTCATGAGAATGATCCGCAAGTCTGCCGGAATGCCGATCACCACAAAGAATAAGTAAATCAAATAAGTCCCGATTTCCTGTGTGCCGCGCAGCCGTTCAAAATAGCGGGGAAAGGCGATTGTCAGCAAAATTGTCAGCGTCGTCAGCAGCAGGAACTGGTCACCCAAGATAAAGGCAAGAAACTGAAACCCGCCGTCAGAAGAAAAACGCTCTTTGAAAAAGGCCGCTGTTTTTACAGACACAGCAACGATCGCGAAGGCGGTTCCGATGTTTAAAGCAATGTCCTGCAAGGACATCTCTTTTCTTTTCCAATAGGCTTCCGCCTGATTTTTGCTGCCGGCCGTCTCTTCAGGAACGCCAAAGCGCTTTTGAAACCATTTAAGCGCCGGTATCCCCATTAAAATGAAAAAAAGAAGAGCCATCATAAAATTATCCGCAACCACCGTCGATGATACATATTCACCGGGAGTTGAGAACTTCGCGGCCATCGCCGCAAAATTCACGCCTCCGCCGATATAAGAGGCACTGATCATCCCGCCGATTTGGTCAAGGTGCGGAATCTGCTGCTTAAACAGAAAAAAAGCAATCACGCTTCCGGCAGCAGTGCCCAGGGCGCTGATGCAAAAGATCATCAAAAGCCTGCCGCTTTCTTTCAGGATCTTCCGCACATTGATTTGAAAAAGCAGCAAAGGTATCGCAAGCGGAACAACATAGGACCACACCGCATCATAGACGGGCGACTCGGCCGGTAGAATCCCCGCATTTGTAAACAGCATCGATCCGCCCAGCGCCAGTACAGCCCCCGATACTGCCGCAGCCCAGCGATACCGCTGCTCCAAATAAATACTCACCGCCGCCCACACCGCAATAAACCCCCAAAGCATCCATTCATCATCCGCTGAAATGAGTGAAGAATTCATTATATTCCCCCTATTCTCATCCTATATTTTTAATTATCAGATAATTAAATAGTGTAAAACGGAATGTCCAATTGATCAATCACGAAAAAATAGTCACCATGTTGACAAAATTAACGAGTAAGAGTATTGTATATTCGTCAGCATATTGACTATATTCAAAGGAGAGAACAAATGGATACCAACAGCTTAATCAACGAATTACATTTGATGCAGCAAAGCTATGCGACATTGTTTTCAGTTGTCAATAAGGTGCAAACCCGAGGTGACGAATACATGGAAATATTAACTTCGAGGCAACACATGGCACTCATCGCCATCGCGCATTTGCCGACTGAAACTGCCACGCTTACGAATATCTCCAAAAAGCTTGGCACAACCAAACAGACCGCCAACAAGCTGATGACAGGTCTGATCAAAAAAGGCTATGTTAAATCAGTGCCAAATCAAAAAGACAAACGCTCTATTAATATTGAAATGACCGCTGAAGGAAAGAAAGCGCTGGTGGATTGTTCCGAAAGGTCCGTCTATTTCTTGGCTGACTTGTTTCATCGGTTTACGGCCGAAGAGGTTGCGACATTTTGGCGGCTGCTGCAAAAGCTTTACCGTTTTGACGGTGAAGAACAAGACGGTTTTGAGGAGAATGCAAACATTCAGCTTGGCGTAGGAAATTCATTAGATACAGAAAAGATTCTCGGAGAATTTGAGAAACGCCGCTACGGAGGAGAAAATGATGAAAAATAATCTTTATGTAAAAGCAACAACTTTTAAAATCAAAGGAAAGGAGAAGCTCTATCATGCAAAAGATAAATTCCTGCAGACAAAGGAAACCATTCGCCGCGGCACAAAATTAGACAGGACAGGACCCTTTTTCTCAAGCTGCATTGCTCTGATCATCATTGGATATTCCTGGGGGACAAAGGCGGAATGGCTCGTCTGGTTAGGGGCGGCAAGTCTTTTGAGCAACGTTTTATTGCTGTTTGCAACATTTTTTCGCCGAAATCAAAAATCGATTTGACATTCGTTTGTGCTGGGGCTAATGAGTCGCACCGTAGATCAATGAGTGACTTGCGAAAAGGATGTTGAAACTTATTAGAATTGTAGACTAGCGATTTCAAAGACAAGAAGCAGTCTTGTCTTTTTTTAGTTGAAACCTCTTATTTCCATATGCGTATAAAGAAAGGGAGGTGGAAAAGTGAAACAGAAAAAAAGAGAACAACTTGTTAACCTGTTTAGTGTGTTAAATGAAAAAAAGCAGATCAACGCGGCGGTATTAGTCGCTGAAGACGGAGACATTCTTTTTCAAGGCGCCTTCGGTTATGCAAACTTGGCAGATAAGCGTTTATTGCAGGAGGATTCCTTATTTGAATTAGCATCGCTATCCAAGCCGTTCACTGCTTTGGGCATCCTTCAATTAGCACAGCGAGGGGTATTAAATATTGAGGATCCCGTAGAACGGTGGATAACCGGATTTCCTTATCAGGGCATAACGATTCACGATTTGTTGACACATACGTCGGGTCTGCCCGATTATATGGAGTGGTTTTTACAACATTGGGATCATAACAAGATTGCTGTTAATCAAGATATCGTTGATATGCTGATGAATCATCAGCCGCAACGCTATTTTGCCCCGGGTGAAGGTTGGCTGTACAGCAATACGGGATATGTGCTGCTTGCAGTTATTATTGAAAAGGCATCCGGTCTGAGTTTTGCCGAATATATGAAAAAAAGTATTTTTGAACCGGTGGAAATGCGGAACTCAAGGGTGTATAACAGAAGGCTTCAACCTGAAACCATTGAGAACTATGCGTATGGATATGTGTATGACGTGCATACAGAACAGTACGTTCTGCCTGATGATGTTGAAGAAACAAAATATGTCTCCTATCTTGACGGGATTCAGGGGGACGGAACCGTAAACTCAACCATTCATGACTTATATTTGTTTGACCAGGCCTTATATACAGATTGTTTGATCAATCAAGTCTCAAAAGAGCTTGCTTTTACTCCCGCGTCTCTGAAAAACGGAGAGTCTGTAGATTACGGGTGTGGATGGGTGCTTCGGGACAGTCCTGAAACAGGGCGAATTGTCGGTCACAGCGGCGGCTGGCCAGGCTATTCAACCGTAATGATCCGATATATCGATCAACGAAAAACCTTCATTTATTTGAGCAATGTGGAACAGGATGATGAATATGAACAGGCCATCTTTGAAGCCGTTGAAAATATCCTGTTTGACAAGGCCTACAAAATCCCTGATCGCCCTGCCGATAAAAAGAAAAAAGAGATCGATCCGGCCATTTACAAAAGATATGTCGGAAGTTATTCACTTCAGGATGGCACCGCCGCTGATGTGACAGTTGATAAGAACCGGCTTTATATGCAAATCACCGGACAGATCCGTTTTGAATTATTTCCAGCTTCGGAAACGCGCTTTTTCCTCAGGTCATTGTCTGTTGAAGTGGAATTTATTTTGGAGGATGGTGTGGTCACCCGCTTGATTATTTATCAAAATGGCGCAGAGGAAGAAGCGGTGCGGATAGTGGAATCAAGCAGCAAGGTATGAACGTTGTTTGTCAGGAAGAAAATTAATCGTTCGAGGTTGTGGGGATATCAGCCTGGCTGAATTTCTGAGGCCATCTATAAGTAGGTTCATGAGGCTGAATAAATTTAATTTTATAAAAAATAGTCATCATGAGTTTTATGAGTTAAAAGAAAACGATCTAATAAAAGCGGAAGATAGACTTGGTTTTCGATTTCCTAAAGAACTCAGAGAATTTTATTTAGAAATTGGGTACGGGTTTATAAGAGGGAATAAAAGTGCAATAAACAGATTTTTAGATCCCGCTACTATCGCAGATATCACTTTAAGGGAAGATATTTACGAATTTGACCCTGATTTAGATGGTATATATGAAGATGAAGACAAGCTTGTTTTTTATGAGGTAAATGAAGGTGTATATTTAACGCTTGATTTAAATGATTCCGATAAGTCATCGGTATTCTTTTTTGATAAAAAAATAGCTGACTCTATAGAGGGGTTTATCAAAAAAGTTGATCAAAATGATCGATACTTTGAAGATATGGAAGATTAAACATTTTTTTGGATGGAGTTCTTACAAAGCTGGACTGCTAAAACAACAGAAAAAACCGAGCAGAAAAATATCTGCTCGGTTTAAAAACTAATACCTCGGCCATCCTTTGGAATCCCAGTATAAATCATTAATCAGCAGCTTAGGCGCTCCATTGTCAAGCGCATCATAACCATGTCTGACGATGATGTTGCCGTTCACGATATCTGCGCCGCCTGGGCCTTTCCATTGGTTGTTTCCGGAGTCGAGGATGGTGCCTCCGCCTTCCGTCATTTTCTTGCCGCTTTTGTCATAGTAAGGTCCCGTAATTTTTGTTGAGCGGCCGTAAGCGATTTTATACGTGCTGTTCACACCTTGACAGCATTTATCGAACGAAACGAATAAATAATAGTAGCCGTTTTTATATGTGATAGACGGCGCTTCAACCGCTCCGCCATGGCTCGGCCTTGATGCGATCGAATAAACCTTCCCTGTAGGTTTCATCGTTTTTTTATCAAGCTTTGTCAGCTTGATGCCGCTCCAAAACGAGCCGAAGGACAGCCACGGATTTCCTTCTTTATCAATGACTAACTCAGGGTCGATCGCATTATAATTGTTCGAGGTCGTCGTCCGGGTGACAAGCCCGTCGTCGCGCCAATTTCCGGAAGAGATCCGGTCTGTTGAAGCCAGTCCGACCGCCGAAGTATTGGAGCCGAACGCGGATACCGCATAATAAAGCCAATAGCGACCATTGTAATAGCTGATATCAGGCGCCCATTGGTTTTTTTCATGGTTTGGCACGTACTTTTTCCACCATGATAATGGAGTTGTAAAAATACTTGGCGCTGGGCTCCACGTTTTTCCGTCTGTCGATTTGATGACGCGGATTCCATTGCCGATACCAGTACCGAATGTATACCATGTATTTCCTTCTTTAATCATGGAAGGATCATGAATAACGTTGTCTCCTTTTGTATCCCAAAAAGCCGCTGATGTTGGCTCAGCTGCCGAGAAAATAAGCAGAAAAAATAAAATAAAACCAGAAATAATCGTCTTAGCCACAGTTGTTCTCCTTTCAAATCTCGATGTCCTTTAACAATCGGTCCTCCCTTTGAGAAATATTTCCCAACAACACGCACTTTATTTTAGCAGGGGTTCGGTCTCTCTCAATCAGACAAAGGACTTGTTTTGTAGTCCTGAAATAAAGCGAAAAACCCAGAAAATATCCATATTTAAAAAACAATCAAACAAAAGTCATTTTTTCGTCTGAATGTTAACGAGTTGGAGGTGATTAATCCGACTTACTTTGGATTATTTTGGATATTGTGAATTATGAAAAAATAATGTGGTTGTTCAAAAGCATTGGAAGAAGAAGCACGGTTTACCCTCGAATATTTTCATTTATCCCGAGAGGTGAATGACACTATTAGTTGATTTAGTGGGTTGAAATTGGTAATATGAATTTGAAGATAGACTGTCAAAATCATAAAAAGACCACAGGTGCGTCATCAACGTATCGCTCAAACGTTCAGGTGTATTTTTTTAAAAGAAAAGCATAAAATAAAAAAGACCCGACTGCGCCAACAGTCGAGTCGAGTGTACAAAGCGGCCCAACAAGGGCTTGGCTCAGTCATTTTAAATATAGACTTCCCTTTGAACTTTACCAGGGCTCAAGGGAAGTCTATTTTTCTTTCTTCGACAACACGGCAATTAACATGCCGAAAGCAATCATTAACGAGATTGTTTCGTATGCTGTCATAAGCATCACCCCCTTTCATAGGGGATGAGCCAACTTCCCTTGAGTGAGCCCGAACTTTGTACAAAGAATATTTTACCATAACTCTTTCGATCAGCGACTGTTTTTTGTTGAATGAAGACATACAGAGTATGAGAGGTAAGAATGGAAAAAATCAAACGCAAAAACGGCAGGAACTCCGTTGAAAATCAACGTTTTCCTGCCGTTTCGATAAGGATTGAGCCAGGACGGAATTTACGGACCTAATCCGATTCCGGTCGATGAAGAAGGCGTGCAGCAATTTATTTCGCTCGCGTTCATGGGCGTTACTTCGCTGTGGGCGTACTGGAAAAATAACGACGTGACGAAGAAAGCGCGGACAAAAGGCGAATAGATAACGGAACTTCTGGCGGGCGCCTACGTATAAGATCGTGGGTGCTCTGTACATAAACTGGTTTGCGGAAATTGTTTCCGATGAAGTATAATTTTACTCAGAAAAACAGTTCGGTAAGGGCGGAGGGGATTAGGTGTGACAGATATCCAAACTATTCAAATAGAAATTAAGAAAAGTAAGACAGGATGGATTAGGAAGCTTTTCTTTTTTCCGGCAGCTATATTCGGGTTTTTGATGGGCCTTGTTCTTTGCGTAACTATAGTGGGTATTATCCCGGGTTTCTTTATGATGACTGGATCTGTGGGTATATTTATGTCAGGTCTTAATTATCGGCAGGCCACTTGCCCGCACTGTAATAAGAAAAAATATGTAGTAAGTCAAGCTGAAGACTTCAAATGCGATCGTTGCGGAAAACCGACTATTATCGAGTGGACAAAACCCCATCTTTAATCAGATGGGGTTATTTAACACTAATCAACTTGCTTTTTTGCGTGACTTTTCTGTCATCCTTATTTTTAACAAAAACTTTCAACTGGTACTTACCGGATTCAGAAAAAGTGATAGTTGTTTTATTAGAAGGAGTGTACATACGCTTTTCTATTGTTTTCCCGTCTTTGTACACATACCAAGCGAATACAGAATCCGGGTCCGAGCTTTGCGCTTGAAATTCATGTTGGTCATTAATTTTTACTATAGATATCGGCTCATTGAGCAGTTTTATGTACGGAACTCCTGTTTCTTCTGAAATAATTTGTTTTAGATATTCAGGGAAATATTTCGCGACATCTGCGTGTTCATTGTAGTCTCCCAAATCTAAGGCATACTGCATTCCTTTTTTATTTAATTCTTTAGTTAACGGCTTGACGTGGTGGTTATAATGGTACTCGCCTTTGCCGACATGCAGATAAAGTTTCGGCGACGAATTTGAATTTCTAATTCTATCTTGTAATATAGTGTTCAAGAAATTTTTGTCTTGAGTACCGTTTCCTCCGGAAATAAACCTCGAAACATCCTCTAATGAACTACTGTTGAAAAGATAATCCCCTAAAAGATATTGAGGTGATCCGGAGATTACACTATTGAATTCATATTTTATCCCGTAGTAGATAGCTGCATAACCTCCTTTGCTGGAACCGCAGGAGATGATTTGGTCGATTTCGTTTTCGCGGACTATCTCGTTTATTAATGAAATTACTGATCTTTCTATGCTGAAATCCCTGTTTTCGCACAAATAATAACTAGCTCTACATCCGAAGTCATCTAATATGTAAAGCTTGTTGCAATCATATCCTTCTAATGCGCGTAGATAGTTATAGGCAGGAGGCTTTCCCTCTGCTCCGAATGCCGAGAAGACTACGACCAGACTTCGACATGTATTCGACTTTTGAAAAAGATATTTAACTTCTCTCTCCCCTTTAAAAACGGATTCTCCTTGAATCATTGCTTTTCCCCCTTGTTGCGAATCTCAAATAGTTCATTCATGTCCGTGATGCCGAACTTGTCAATAATCTTTTCTAGTGCTTCCTTCGGGTATCTCTTTGTTTTTCCAGAACATAATTCGCTAACTGACCGTGTAGATAGTTGCAACTCTTCTGCAAAATCTTTCTGTTCGTATCCGTGCTCCTCAAGCAACTCTTTAAGACGAAGACGCATCCACCTCACCCTTTCGTGGTGTATAACTGTAGTATAAGCTAAAGAAGAGAATTACGCAAACCGTAATTGACAATTCCGGTTTAGTGTAATTATAATTACGTTAAACGTAAATTACGGAAGGCGGAATCGTTATGCATTATTTAGCGGAACATCAAACGTTCGACTCGACGGCCGAACTCAACACGGCAGTCTACGAACACATCAAGCGCAATACATACGAATTAAACGACACGGACCGGCTGACGCTGAAGACGATCGCTCGTTATGCGGTCAAGTTCGCCGGCGCAGCGCATCTCAAAGCGGAGACACTCGCGGACCTGATCGGAAAGTCCCTCAAGACGGCGCGTCGTGCCGTCAACAAACTCGCATCACTTTCGATCATCCAGAAGGTCGCAACAACCCGGAAAATAAACGGCGGCCACGGCGCAAATATTATCGTCATTCTTCCGGTTGACCAGTCGACAATGACCACGCGTGGGGATGCCGAAAAGCCAACGGATGAAGCGGCCTAAAACTACGAATGAACCATCGCATTCTATTAATCTTTCAAAAAATCACGTAATAGATACAGTGCCGGCCTGCGGTCTTAAAAACGCGTTACCAAGCGAAATCTAATCCGCAATGGCGCGCTACTTTGAAGCGGACGAAATTTATAAATACTACGGAATCTTATTGCGGGCTAAGGCAAGCGTAGATCCGACGCTAATACTCGAAGAACATCCGCAGCCATTCGTTGAAGCGTGGCATGCAGCGATTCTCAAACGAAAACAGCAGAAAATTAGACGCTTCGACGACTACCTATACGCTAGCTTCCGACAAGCAGCATGGACGGTAAAAGCCCGTGAAAATCGCGTTAAAAACGTTGGGATATTGGCGGAGTTCGAAACGTTCCTCCAGGCGGAATAGATTGATTCCGAACATTTGTTCGAGTTATACTTTCATCATATAACCGAAGGAGGACGATCGTATGACATTACGCGATAGAGGAACGATGAAATGGACGTCAATATTCTTGCCGGAGCACATTGCGCAGCTTAGGCGCCTTAAATCCGAGATTGATCACGCATATGAGCGGAAGCCAGCGATTGATCCGGGAACATTGGTGGGACTTTGAATCGAAAATTCAATACGCGTACAGGACCGGTCAGGCTTGCGAGATCCGTTACTGGCGGAATTGGGTAGCGGAATGGGTGAATGGCGTGATTGATTCCGTTGATCCGGTCGGTGGGGCATTGCGGATTGATGGTGTAGAGGTGCCGTTTAGGGAGATCGTGTGGGTGGCGTTAGAGGACATTTAATAGAAAAAAGCCCGACAGATGCGAGCCTTAATTCTTACGTTTAATTTTTCTCTGCCTATTTAATTTTTTGCGAACTGAATTTATAGCCGAATACTTCGCATGTTGTGACACGAGGGAGTTCCCCGATAAATGGGTATAGCGCATTACCATTCTTAAATCACTGTGGCCTAATAACATTTGAAGGTGGCGTAAGTCTCCTCCGGCTTCTAGATACATAGTTGCGGCCGTATGGCGAAACAGATGTGGGTGAACTCGTTTCTTTTTACCGACTTCTTTTGCGTATTCGACGAGTCTCTTTCGAAAGTGATCCCGCGTCAATCTCTCATCATAGTTTGCGAGGAATATATAATCGGTGTCAAAATCGGCTTTATTCTCCGTGATTAATTCGTTTATTAATTTTGCCGTACGTGCTTTTCTATTTTTGGCGACAGTAGCCGGCATGTGTAGTGCGCACCCTTTAAAATCGAAGTCTTCCTCGCGCATTCCTAACGCCTCAGAGATACGCATCATTCCGTCTAATAAAACGTTCATAAGGACGTAGTCTCTAAAGTTGGCATACTCACGTTGATTAGGGGCTGCAAATAGTAAGCGCAACTCGTCTTCGTCTAAAATAACGATCTCTTCCTCAGGCTCCCTGACGTTCTTTATCCCTTGCATCGGATTATTTTCGATTAATCCTTCGTCGTATAACGTTTTAAACAACACTCGCAATGTTTTAAGACGGGTGTTAATCGTTGAAGGCGCCAACCCCTTCGTCATATACTCGTCTTTTTTTAACGCATGAGCCTCGAATTTTACCTACTCGTCCTGCATGTAGACAATATACTTCCGAATTACATCTCGATTAATTTCGTTTATTTACCGCGCTATCCCCTTACGATCTAAAAATTCGAGGAAGAATCCGTAATTGTCCTCGTACTGACCGATTGTGGAATCCGCCCGTCCTTCCGATTTCTTTATTGCGCGGAACTGTACGAATAGAACATCGAGATTAGTCGTTGTTTTCCGTAAAGTACGCTCTTTCTTAACGCGTTTACCTGATCTTTTTGCAGACAAAGTCACCGCTAAGTCAGCGGACGCAAAAACGGCAGGAACTCCGTTGAAAATCAACGTTTTCCTGCCGTTTCGATTCGGTATGATTCCGACTGGGCTCGAACCAGCGACCTCTACCCTGTCAAGGTAGCGCTCTCCCAGCTGAGCTACGGAATCATGATATGTAACACTGGGTATTTGTTTTGCTGACAAGTTCTATTATATGCAGATTAGATGGGTTCGTCAACAGTTTTTCGATTTTTTTTTTGAGAACTGGGAAAGAGTCTTGCAGTACGCCGCGCGTTATGAAAATATTGTCTTATATAGAAGTCAAAAGGGAGCAGAATTGGATGGATCTGATACTTAAAAGTGTTGATAGTATTTTAATCGTATTTTTAGCAATCTTTTTTATGTGGAAATTCGTTTATGAAATTAAACATGAGAAGCGGAAGGCTGTTATCTTGCTTTTGCTGCTCATCAATGTCTATTTTATTGTAAAAGTGTTCAATCTCGTGTTGCAATTGATGTAGCCAATATCAAAATGCAGTTAAGGAGACTAAAAAACCAATGAAAACAGAAAAGCAAAAAATGCTGGACGGAGAGCTTTATCTTGCTTCTGATCCGGTGCTGTGCCATGACAGACTCAAGGCGCGCAACATTACGAATGAATTCAACCATTCGAACGAAATCGACGACAATAAAAGGACCAAGCTGATCAAAGAGCTGTTTGGTTCAACAGGGGAAACGCTCCACATCGAACCGGTGTTTCGCTGTGATTACGGTTTTAATATACATGTCGGGGAAAATTTCTTCGCCAATTTTGACTGTGTTTTCCTCGATGTATGCGAAATCCGGATAGGCGATCATTGTATGCTCGGACCGGGCGTTCATATTTATACGGCGACCCATCCGCTTGATCCGTTCGAAAGGATAAGCGGTGCGGAGTACGGGATACCTGTCATCATCGGACGTAACGTCTGGATTGGCGGCAGAGCGGTCATCAATCCCGGCGTCAAGGTCGGCGACAATGCAGTGATAGCTTCCGGAGCCGTCGTGACAAAAGATGTCCCGGACAATGCCATCGTCGGCGGAAATCCGGCAAAGATCATCAAATACGTTGATAGCAAAAACACCAATTCTATGTGATTGGTGTTTTTATATAGACGCGGTGAATGTTGGAGCTGATCAAACATCCGCGGGAAGCAGATTTCTCCCGCGGATTTAAGTGTTATCGGGTGACCGTAATATTGTTGATGACCAGCTGTCCCAATGAATTGAGATACGAAAATGTCGCTTTGCCTGGGCTGACGGCTTTTACGTACACGCGGTCCGAGGTGACGCTGACGGTAATGGCGCTGCCGCTGTAGGACACGTTTGAAATGCCGACGTATTGATCTTCCTGTCCGACTTTCATCGGCCTGTTGATGACGATCGCCTGAGGGGCGAAGATTCCTTGTGCAGATGCGTGAGAAGAGAGACTTTCAGTTTTAGAGAGTTCCTGGGCTTGTACATGCATGGGACTTCCCGAAACAGCAAGCATACCTGCCAGTAATGATGAAGCAACTAAACTTTTACTTAACCACTTCATAACCATCATCTCTTTTCCTATGTGATAGTTCCAGGATATGGCATCTCCAGCCGGCAGTCAATCGTTTCCAGTGATGATTCACACATTGGACAAACGAAAACAAACATTTCGTGAAGCGGGCAGGAAGAACGGATCATCATTCCGAAGCTGTTCTTTGGTTCAAAGCGTTAATAAAGGTTTTTACATTTTTTTTGTCTTGCATGACGGGTGAATATATATATGAAAGCGTCCTGGTAAAGGTTTGATTTTTCAGCCGGATCACGGAAAGGTTTCCATGCTGCACGTCTCTTTCAATGACGCTTTCAGACAGGAGTGACAGGCCGATGCCTGTCATGAGCGTTTCTTTGATCCCCTGGTTGCTGCTGATCGTCAGAAACGACTTGACTTTCAAACCGTTTGAACGGATGACATGGTTTAAGTATTCGCGTGTACCTGAGCCGACTTCGCGTGTTACCCATGTTTGATTTTGCAGATCGGCCATTGTCACGTCCTGTTTGGCGGCAAGCGGGTGATTACTTGAAGCGGTGATAAACAATTCGTCCTGCATAAAGGCGTGGACAGAAAGCTCTTTTTCATTTGTCTGGCCTTCGATCAAGCCGATGTCCACTTTGTACAGGCGGACGGACTGCACGATTTCTTCCGTGTTTCCAATGACCGCCTTGAGTTCGAGCTCAGGATATTCTTTTTGAAGGTCGAACAAGAGCGATGGCAAAATGTATTCGCCGATTGTGAAGCTTGCACCGATTTTCAGCTCGCCTTTGATCGAGTTGTGGTGATCGAGAATGTCTTGCCGCGTTTGTTCATATATGGTGATCATTTGTTTGGCGCGGTCGTATAAAATTTCACCGGTCGGCGTGATTTTCAAATATTTCGGAGAGCGTTCAAATAATTTCGTCTGGAACTCTTTTTCAAGATTTTTAATGTGCATGCTCACGCTCGGCTGTGACATGAGAAGAAGCTCGGCCGTTTTTGTGAAATTTTTGACTTCTGCAAGGGTAACGAATGTCTTCAGCGCATCATAATGCACACGAATCTCTCCTTTATTAAAAATTTTAATAGCTGTGATAATTAATATATATTTTACTAATGTTGAGTATTCCAGTAAACTTTAAATTAGAATCTTTTTTAGGAATGTTTGGTTTGAAGCAGGCTGACGCCGAGCGGCAAAGGGGTTGTGGTGAGTGAGCGCTTACAATATTTCTTTGCAGCAAAGCCGTGATCGACAGATGTTTTGCGTCAATAAAACCGATTTGATTTATAGGAATAGTGGTTATATGATGAATGTAATCCTTTTCCGTTTCAAACAAGTCATAATTTTTTTATTCCTTAGTGAGGTGGATATCGTTGCAACTTCAGGTAATGAACAGTCCTTTTAACCAGGAGCAGGCAGAGCTCCTCAACCGCCTTCTGCCAACTTTGACGGCATCACAAAAAGCCTGGCTGAGCGGTTATCTGGCGGCTGTGCAAACCGCCGATGCCGCGGCGGCGCTTGAAACATTGCCGGCGGAAGCTCCGGCTGCAAGTCCGGCCCAGCCTGTTTCCAAAGAAGTGACCATTTTATTCGGGTCGCAGACAGGAAATGCACAGGGACTTGCTGAAAACGCGGCTAAGACGCTTACAGAACGGGGCTTTCAAGTCACCGTCTCTGCAATGAGCGATTTTAAGCCGAACCAATTGAAAAAATTAAAAAACCTTCTCATCGTCGTCAGCACGCACGGAGAAGGGGATCCGCCGGACAACGCGCTGTCATTCCATGAATTTCTCCATGGCAGACGGGCTCCGAAGCTCGATGATTTCCGTTATTCTGTGCTGGCTCTTGGCGACACGTCGTATGAATTTTTCTGCCAGACCGGAAAAGAGTTTGATCAGCGGCTTGGTGAGCTGGGGGGCACAAGGCTCCATCCGCGCGTCGATTGCGATCTCGATTATGATGAACCGGCTGCAGCATGGCTTGAGGGTGTCATCTCAAGCTTAAACGAAGGACAGGAACAGGGCGCAAGCTCAGCACCTGCTCAAACGGCAGCACCGCAAGCAGCAGGAGGAGAAACGGTATATTCGAGAAAAAATCCGTTCAGAGCGGAAGTGCTGGAAAATTTGAATTTAAACGGCCGCGGATCAAATAAAGAAACGCGCCACCTTGAATTATCGCTCGAAGGCTCAGGCCTGACTTATGAACCTGGCGATGCGCTCGGCATTTTTCCGGAAAATGACCCGGAACTCGTCGACATGCTGCTGGCCGAGCTGAAATGGGATCCGAATGCTACCGTCACGGTTGATCAAGGGGAAAACCTTTCCCTGAAAGAAGCGTTGACTTCTTACTATGAAATTACGGTGCTGACAAAAAAATTTATTCAGCAGGCGGCAGAACTCATTGCAAATGAAAAGCTGCGCGAGCTTGCCGCTCAGGAAAACGCGGATCAATTAAAAGCATATATCGCAGGCCGCGACCTGATTGATTTCGTTCAGGATTTCGGTCCGATCGCAGCAGCTCCGCAGGATTTTGTTTCGATTCTTCGAAAAATTCCGCCGCGTCTTTATTCGATCGCATCAAGCTTCGCTGCAAATCCGGATGAGGTGCATTTGACGATCGGCGCTGTCCGCTACAATACGCACGGCAGAGACCGAAAAGGGGTCTGCTCGGTTTTATGTGCTGAACGCCTTCAGCCTGGCGACACGCTGCCTGTTTTTATTCAGCCGAATAAAAACTTTAAGCTGCCGGAAAATCCGGAGGCTCCGATTATCATGGTCGGTCCGGGCACAGGTGTTGCGCCGTTTAGGTCATTTATGCAGGAGCGCGAAGAAACCGGAGCACCGGGGAAATCGTGGATGTTCTTCGGCGACCAGCACTTCGTCACCGATTTCTTATATCAGACAGAATGGCAAAAGTGGCTGAGTGACGGCGTGCTGACAAAAATGGATGTCGCGTTCTCGCGGGATACGGAAGAAAAAGTATATGTACAGCACCGCATGCTTGAGCACAGCAAAGAACTGTTTGAGTGGCTTGAAGAAGGAGCGGCTTTCTACGTTTGCGGCGACAAGAACAACATGGCCAAAGATGTTCAGAACGCATTGCTTGAAATTATCGAAAAAGAAGGCGGCAAAAGCCGCGAGGAAGCTGAAGCCTATCTGGCAGAAATGAAAAAGCAAAAACGTTATCAGCGCGATGTATACTGATTTTGATTGAAAGGGGACTTTTTCAACATGGGGAACGAAATATTAAAAGCGCCTGAAGGCCCGCCGAGTGATGTAGAACGCATTAAGAAAGAAAGCAACTATTTGCGCGGCACCCTGAAGGAATCGATGCTTGAGCCGCTTTCAGCCGGAATTTCCGATGACGACAACCGTCTGATGAAGCATCATGGCAGCTATTTGCAGGATGACCGCGATCTCCGCAATGAGCGTCAAAAGCAAAAGCTTGAGCCGGCGTATCAGTTCATGCTGCGCGTCCGGATGCCGGGCGGTGTCGCAACGCCTGAGCAGTGGCTTGTCATGGATGAGCTTGCCCGGAAATACGGAAATGGCACATTGAAGCTGACAACCCGGGAAACCTTCCAAATGCACGGCATTTTAAAATGGAACATGAAAAAAACGATTCAATCGATCCATTCAGCCATGCTGGATACGATTGCAGCATGCGGGGATGTTAACCGGAACGTCATGTGCGCTTCCAATCCGTATCAATCAGAAATCCACAGAGAAGTGTATGAATGGTCGAAAAAGCTGAGTGATGACCTCCTGCCGCGCACACGTGCGTATCATGAAATCTGGCTTGATGAAGAAAAAGTGGCCGGCACGCCTGATGCGGAAGAAGTCGAACCGATGTACGGACCGCTGTATCTGCCGCGGAAATTCAAAATCGGCATCGCCGTTCCGCCGTCAAATGATATCGACGTATTTTCCCAGGATCTTGGGTTTATCGCGATTGTGGAGGATGACAAACTCATCGGCTTCAACGTCGCGATCGGCGGCGGTATGGGCATGACCCACGGGGACAAAGCAACGTATCCGCAGCTTGCCAAAGTCATTGGCTTCTGTAAGCCTGATCAGTTATATGATGTCGCCGAAAAAACGATTACGATTCAGCGGGACTACGGAAACCGCTCGGTTCGCAAAAATGCCCGCTTCAAGTACACAATTGACCGCCTCGGCTTGGAAACGGTCAAAAACGAGCTGGAAAACCGCCTCGGCTGGAGCCTCGCTGAAGCAAAGCCGTATCATTTCGAGCATAACGGCGACCGCTACGGCTGGGTAAAGGGTGTAAACGGAAGATGGCACTTTACAATGTTTGTTGAGGGCGGCCGCGTCACTGACTATGATGATTACAAGCTGATGACCGGCTTAAGGGAGATCGCCAAAGTTCATACCGGCGATATCCGCCTCACAGCCAATCAAAACTTGATCATTGCCAATGTCACAAGCCAAAAGAAGAAAAAGATCAGCGAACTGATCGAACAGTTTGGTTTGACTGACGGCAGGCATTATACAGCGCTCCGCCGCAGCTCGATCGCATGCGTCGCACTGCCGACGTGCGGATTGGCGATGGCCGAAGCGGAACGATATTTGCCAAAGCTGATTGACAAAATTGATGAAATCATTGAAGAAAACGGCTTGAAGAATGAAGAGATTACCATCCGCATGACGGGATGCCCGAACGGCTGCGCCCGCCATGCGCTCGGCGAAATCGGCTTCATCGGAAAAGCCCCTGGCAAGTACAACATGTACCTCGGCGCCGCTTTTGACGGCAGCCGTCTAAGTAAAATGTACCGGGAAAACATCGGTGAAGAAGAAATTTTAAAAGAACTTCGCGACATTCTTCCGCGCTATGCGAAAGAACGCAATGAAGGAGAACATTTCGGAGATTTCGTCATCCGCGCCGGAATTGTTAAAGAAACGACGGACGGAACGAATTTCCATGATTGATGAGCATTTTTTAAAAAACGCCTCAGCCCTTTGATCGGTGCTGAGGCGTTTTCTGTTTACGAAAATGATCGAACCGTTTCCGACTCGATGATCATTTTCATAAACTCGGCAGCCGCCGGTGTTGCTTCTTCAAATGAGGGTGTAATCATGCCGACCTCGCGGATAATTTGAGGAGAGATGTCTTTTTTGATCAACCGATGGGATACGGAGGAAAGCGAAAAGTTAGAAATCAAGCCGATCCCCAAGTTGTTATTGACCATATTGACCAATGTTTCCGCGTTTTGCACAGTCAGATTTTCTTTTAATTCGAGGCGGTGTTTTTGAAAGATTTGAGATACCGCGACTTCGTGCCCGCCCTTGCAAAAGATCAATTCATTTTGATGTTTTTTCAGATCAATGAAAGGTGCGTCTTTTAAGTGATGATATTGCTCAGGGATGACGGCCGCCATCCGGTCTTGAAACAATACTTGACTTTCGAAACCGTCAAAGGGAGAGGCGACGATGCCTAAATCAACCAGGCGTGTTTCGACCCATTGCTTGATTTGGTCGGAGGTTCCTTCGACCAGCTCGATTTGTACGAGCGGATACTTTGACCTGAAGGAGGCGATAGCCTGCGGCAAAATATTCGCTGAGACGGCGGGGAACGAGCCAACTTTGACTTTCCCCCTGAGTAGATGATTTTCTTGATCGGCCACTTGGTATATTTTGTTTTCAATCACAATCATCTGTCTGGCCAGTACGGCGATTTCCATTCCCGCGTCAGTAAGCTTTAACTTGTTCTGTTTATCCCGAATCAACAATTTGACCCCGAGCGACGTTTCCATGGTTTTTATGGCTTTGCTCACGGCCGGCTGTGAAATATACAGCTCGTTGGCGGCTTCTGTCATATTTAGTGTCTCCGCGACTTTCACAAAGATGTGAAGGCTGTTCATGTTCATAACCAAATGGTTATACCTCCGATAATAAAAATGTATTTCAGTTATCATCCAATATAGCATATGCTGTACATGAAACAAAGAAGAAAGGTGACGGTTTATGTTTAAAGTACTGTTGGGGATCATCTCTGTAACACTTATTTGGGGGTATACCTGGGTGACGATGAAAATCGCAATCACTGACATTCCCCCTGTTTTATTTTCGGCACTGCGGCTGTTCATTGGAGCCGTTCCTTTGTTTGTAATTCTCTTGATCAAAGGAAGGAAGCGTTCAATAGGAAAGGAGAATATCAAGCATTATCTGGTGATGAGTTTATTGATGGGTTTAGGTTATATGGGGGTGTTAACTTACGGCATGCAGTTTGTCGATTCGGGAAAAACGTCTGTATTGGTGTATACCATGCCGATTTTTGTCACTGTCATCAGTCATTTTAAATTAAACGAGAAAATCAATGTGTATAAAATGCTCGGTTTATTTTCCGGGTTGATCGGTCTTTTGTTTATATTAGGAGGAGGGATTCTGCATGTTGATCAAAATGTCATATTTGGAGAGCTTTGTGTTTTAATCGCAGCGCTCAGCTGGGGCATCGCCAATGTATACAGCAAACTGAAATTTAAAGATACAGATATGATTCATATGAATGCATGGCAGCTTCTCACAGGGGCGGTGATGTTATTGATCTTCTCTTTTATACTGGAACCGTCCCGGCCGATTCACTGGTCAAATGAAGCGATCTTATCTCTTTTATTTAACGGTTTATTCTCTACGGCTTTGACGTTCGTCATTTGGTTTTGGATCCTGAATCAAATCGAAGCGTCAAAAGCATCGATGGCTTTAATGTTTGTTCCCGTATTAGGCCTTTTATTCGGCTGGCTGCAGCTGCATGAACCGGTCACAATCAGCATCCTGATCGGCGCCTTCATGATCTGCATCGGGATTTTTATGAATACTTATCAATTTAAAAAGGTGTAAAAAAAGGCAGAGGGTCTATATGGTATGATGAAATGGGAGGGAGATTTTATGAAAATCGAACACATCGCTATATGGACGAACAATTTAGAGGAAATGAAAGACTTTTATACCCGGTTTTTTCACGGAAAGGCGAATGAAAAATACGTCAATCCGAAAAAGCATTTCGAATCCTATTTCATTCAGTTTGAATCGGGAACACGGCTTGAGCTGATGAGACGTCCCGACCTTGCAAAAGGAGAGGAAAACGCTTCCGGCTATGCACATATGGCGTTTTCCTTAGGGTCGCGGCAAGAGGTTGACGAGATGACGAGCCGCTTTGAAAAGGAAGGATACCAGGTTGCCGGAAAGCCGCGCGTCACGGGTGACGGGTATTATGAAAGCGTCATCCTGGATCCTGACGGTAACATCGTTGAGCTGACCGTTTGACGGAAAAAAGCTAATGTCCGTTTTTAGACATTAGCTTTTTTCGTTTAGATGGCAGCATCGAGCTGATTGATTTTCCATTTGTTGTCTTCTTTCACAAACGTGATCTTTCTTTTCGCAGTCACTGATCCATCCAATGCCGGTACGGAAAATTCATAGGTGCGGGTATTGTTTTTTTGAGAAATCAGTTTGATTGTTGCTTTGTCCCATCCTAAGAGGTTGTCCCCATCGCCGACAGGAACGGCCATTTTTCCTTTATAAGACATAATGTTGTATTTTTCAAATCCTTTTTTAATGGCGTCTTTTGTGAAAACCGGTGCCAAGTAATCTGTTAACTTTGCTTTTGTGCTGAATTCACTGCACATATACGTATATGGAAGACCGCGGTATTCAAATGTTTTGGTTTGGCAAGTTGAGTTTTTCGCTTTTGGATTGTGGCCGCTCATCGTATTCCAAAAGTGCTCCCGTGCCTGCAAAGTCATTTGCATGACTTGTTTATTTGTTAAATTCCCTGATGTTTGGTTTTTCGCTGCGAGAGATGCTCCGGCAGGTAAGATGAGTAAAACAGCTAATAAACAAACGATTAACTTTTTCATGTTCCTCTCTCCTTAAATATATCTCTTATGTTACAAATGTTACAATAATTACAGATGGATTACAAGAGATTTGCGAGAAAAATTTTCCTCCGCTGTTTTCTAATATATGACGACATAAAAGCGACTGGGGTTATATGTTTAGGAAAATAAATTACGTCTATTGATTCGTTTTCCCGAATTTCTCTTCTCATAAACACAAAAGCTTCATGTTGAAAAAACATCTTATACTGAAAAAGAATTCCAGCTTGAACCAGCGTCAAGAGCAGGAAAGAGGACGTCTGAAACATAAAGGAATCATGTTGTTGAAAATCAGAATTTTACATAAAATCAAACTTTATCAGTAAAAAAACTGTAACGAAATTCGCATCAATCTGTCATAGCGGTGACATTTTGCTGTGTTACGATTTTCCCTGTTAGTTTCAAAAGGGCTAACAAGGGAGGATTTAACTTATGAAGAAGACAATCATGTCCTTGGCTGCAGCCGCAGCTATGTCGGCGACTGCATTCGGAGCGACTGCCTCAGCAAAAGAAATCGAAGTTCAAAAAGGAGACACGCTCTGGGGGATTTCTCAAAACTACGGAATGAACCTCAAGGACTTAAAAAAATGGAATCAGCTTTCATCAGATCTGATTTTACCGGGTCAAAAGCTGAACATTTCTTCTCAAGAAGAAAAATCTGAAGAAAAGCAGTACACCGTTCAGCTAGGGGACACGCTCTCAAAAATCGCAAAAGAGTTCGGTGTAACTGTAAGCGATCTTCAAAAACGGAACAATCTGAAGTCGGACCTGATTATTGCAGGGCAAACGATTGCGATAAATGGAGAAGCAGGAGAGGCTGCTGCTGCAGCGCCTGTGAAACAAGAGTCCGCGCAAAAACAAAACGATCAGCCTGTCAACGTGCAAAAGGAAATCACAGTGACAGCAACTGCGTATACGGCAAATGACGGGGGCATTTCAGGCATCACAAAAACGGGAGTCGACCTGAATGCGAACCGTGATGCAAAAGTCATCGCGGTTGATCCAAGCGTGATTCCGCTCGGTACGAAAGTATATGTGGAAGGCTACGGCGAAGCGACGGCTGAAGACACCGGAGGCGCCATTAAAGGCCATAAAATAGACGTATTTATTCCAGATAAAAAAGACGCTTTCAATTGGGGCGTCAAAACCGTAAAGGTCAAAATTTTAAACTAATATCAAAAAATGCAGGAGGCGCTTCATGCCTCCTGCATTTTTTTGATGGATCGATGTTTATGCTGGATGATGTTCCCCGCGACTGCTTTTCACAAAAACCGAAATCACAAGAGCAGCTGCTGCAAAGACGATGGCTACGAAATAAACCATATGAACGCCTTCTGTCATACCTTGCATGTGCAGCTCCTGACGGCTGGCTCCTGAAGAATGCGCGATAAAGCGATTCGAAACGGTCGTCAGAATTGTCGTGTACAATGCCGGACCGATGGCCCCTGACACTTGATTGACCGTATTCATAATCGCCGAGCCATGCGGGTACAGCGGTTTGGGCACCTGGTTTAAACCGAGCGTCATGATCGGAGCCATCGTTAACCCGACGCCGAGTGTGAAGCCGGCGTACAGCATCATTCCCGCCGCCATCGGCGTATCGCTTGAAATATTCGTAAACAGCGAAAGGACGGCAATCACAATGATCAACCCGGTGATCAACAGCGGTTTAAAGCCAAGCTTATCAAACAGGCGTCCTGCAACAAGAGATGTCATCGCCAGGACAAGGCCGCCCGGCAGCATAAGAATGCCTGTATAAAGCGGTGACAGCTCAAGCGCCATCTGGAAGTAAAGCGGCAAAATCAGCATCATCGAAAACTGTAGCATCATCACGATCCACATCAGGATAACCGAGACGGAAAATATTTTTGACTGAAACGGCCTCATATCAAGCATCGGCACTTTCAATTTGAGCTGGCGCATGACGAACAATATTAATCCGATGACACCGGCTGCCAGTCCGATGATCACTTTCGGACTGCTCCAGCCCGCAGCTTCCCCGGCGTTGCTGAAGCCGAAAACGATTCCGCCAAACCCGACAGTCGATAAAAGAATAGATAATATGTCAATTTTCGGATACGTCAGTTCGGTTACATTTTTCAGGCGGAACGCCGCATAAAAAATCATGAAAACCGATACTGGCAGCATCATGAAGAAAACAACGCGCCATGAATAATGCTCGACAATATAGCCTGAGATGACCGGACCGATCGCCGGGGCAAATAAAATAACGAGCGTTAGGATTCCGGTCATCGTTCCGCGTTTTTGCGGCGGAATCAAAGTCAATATCACATTCATCACAAGCGGCAGTATCAAACCTGTACCTGAGCCTTGGATGATCCGTCCGGCGAGAACGAGCGGGAAGACCGGAGCGATTCCGGCCAGAAAGGTTCCCGCCGTAAATAATGTCATCGCAGACAGAAACAACTGCCTTGTCGTAAAGCGCTGCATTAAAAACGCAGTAATCGGCACGGCGATGCCGATCATGAGCATATATCCGGTTGACAGCCACTGGGCCGTGTTCGCTGAAATGACGAAATCGTCGATGATCTTCGGCAAAGCCACATTCATGACCGTCTCATTAATCAGAGCGAGAAAATTTCCGACGATTAAAATGGCGATAATCATGAAGGAGCCTTTTTTAGCATGTTCCATTTGCATTTCCCACCCTTTATGATCGTTTTAGTAAAAAAGGAATTTGTTCGGCGGCTGCACTGAGGGGCCGACCGTTTTTTTTCGTCACTGAGAGCACATACGCACCCTCAATCATCGCCTGTATCGCGACGCTCAGCGTCTCGGCCGTTTCCGGCGCGTAGCCTGACTGGAGCAGTTTATCCTGATAGACAAGCTGCCAGTCTTGATAAACCTGTTCACAAGTTTGGCGGAGCCTTTCGCTGAACGACCACGTTTCTGAGGCGACGGATACGATCGGAATATCATCGTTTTCTTCCATGATGTATTCCTCGATTCCGTCAGCCATCATCTGGATATAAGATTGAAACGCCTTGACAGGATCAGCTTCTCGGCTGATCGCTGACAATATATACGCTTTGATTCTTTTCCCGGTTAATTGAATCGCCTCTTGCGCCAGTTCTTCTTTGCCGCCGGGAAAATAATAATAAAGCGATCCCCGCGGCGCTCCGCTTTCGGCTGTGATTTGGCTCAGACCTGTGGCATGGTAGCCTTGTTTGCGGAACAATCGTGAAGCTGCCCGCAATATTTTGTCGCGGCTGCTCATTTTTTCTGCCATCCTATCATTCCCTTATGATTTTATACTGATCGGTCTATATAATTTTAACGAAAAAAAAGACCTTTTTTGAAGGCCTATTTTAGAAAAAGGACGATTTGTCCATATTCGGTTCACCGGGAATCCGCTGAAGGCTTCAGAAAGCCGGCAAGCAGCGGCGCCACAGCGATCACTGCCAAGATCGACAAAAGGCTGTCAGATATGAGGTGAACAAAAGTGGAATTGATGGTATAGAGTGCGAGCACCGTTAAATAAACGGCCAAAAAAACGTAGCCGAAGATTTTCTTGCGGAACGGTTTTTTGAGTTGAATAAAAAGAAACAATCCGGCCATTAAAATGATAAACGTCACAGTTCTATTCTCCCTTCGCGAATGTTTCTCAATCCTCGTATGTCCGGTTTCTTTCTTTGTTGTCTTCAAATGCCAGCTGAATGACGAATAAAAACAGACAGGCGATGATTTCCACATCCAGCGGGATGGTGATGCTGTCCATCAATTCATCAGCGAGATGGATGGCAAGCCACGTAAAAAAACATTCGATCATAAAGGTCACGGCTTTATGACCGATCATAAAGCTCAAAATCTTTTCCGGGATTTCAAACAGCGCGCCGAGGCCAAAGGATAAAAGGATATACCAGAAGAGCGACCAGGGCGATTCGTATGTCACGCCGAAAATCGCGAAAAAACCGGCGACGCCGAAATAATAAGACCCGAATAAGAGCGTAAACACAGTGAGGATCAACAGAAAGATCAGAGTCACTGCGAGCATGGTACCGAGAGTTTTTTTAATCATTAAACATTCATTCCTAATCATGCAGTGTATATTCATGATATCAGAAAAATATCCGGTTGTGAGTTATTAATGAGATTTTGGGGTTAAAGTTTGTGTGGAAGGGGGGAGTGGAGAGAGCGTTCTGAAAAATTCCTTATGGATTTTTCGAGACCTAATTAATTACCATATATCATATTTGGAGCGTTTTCATTAGGGTTGCAAAGAGGATAGGATCCCAAATAAAAAAGGCTGCCAGCCGGCAACCTTACTTTGTTAATCATATTTCGTATTTGCTTGTTCTAAAACCGACGTGTTTACTAGAAGAATTATTTTCGTGCCTTAGGTGATTTTCGATTTTGGTTCAATTGCTTTAATCTTTTAAATCTCATAAAGAGATTTTTATTTTCCTAGAGGGAACATATTTACAACCGCTGCGACTCCCGGTACACTACATAAAAACAGGACAGGCAGGTGCAAAAAATCAAGAGATGAAGCAGGCTTTAACTGACCAATACGGCAGCTTTACAGAGATGGCAGAAAATGAAATAGAAGGAACCGATTATTCGGTGGCTGCGCGGGATGCAGGGAGCGCACTGCTTGTGATGGCTCCCCACGGGGGCGGGATTGAACCGGGCATCAGTGAAATTGTCAGGGCTTTTGCAGCGGGTTCTTCGGTTTATTTATTGGAAGGATTGAAAAGGCGCGGCAATAAGAGTCTTCATGTGACAAGCGCCCATTTTGACTGCCCGCTTGCCGTGCGAATGGCTGCAGGACATCGATACATACTGGCGTTCCACGGATATGACGAGCCTTCCCGCCGGCATACGCTCATCGGGGGGACAGATCGAAGGCGCGCCTTGTTGTTTGCGGAGACATTGGAGAAGCACGGATTTTCTGCGGAGCTGGCGGCTGAAAGGGGATATCTTTCAGGTACAAACCCTGCAAGCATCAACAATCGCTGCCAAACAGGGTTAAGCGTGCAATTTGAAATCAGCACTGCCCAGCGGAAGGCGATGTTTGAGCAATTCACATTAAAGGGCAGGCGAACGTCTCAAAATGAGGTGTTTTCCCGCTATGTCAAAGCTTTGAAGGCAGGAGCCCGCATCGCATATGGGCCGAGTGCAGCCGGGAGCTGAGCCGGCTGTTTTTTATTTTCTCAGCATATACGCCGGCCGGCTTTCTGCCGCGACCATTTTGCCGACGCCGTTTGCCGTTGTGTACGGGCGGCGGGTTTCCCGGCGGTAGCGTGCAAGTTCGTCTTCTTCTTTAAGGCGAGCAGCATTCGCTGATTCGCTCTCTTGGGAAAGGCTCGCCATCCATGCCTCATGAAACTGGATCCCGGCTTGCCGTTTTTCAAAGAGCTCGATCCGTTTGACAGCGAACGATTCCGTGACTTTAAAGAGGTCGGCGATCATTTTAGCGGCTTGGCATCGCAGCTGGGGAAAATCCATTTTTAAAAGCATAAAAGTAGGGACGCAAAAATGGTACATAAATTGATTGGCCTGGAATTCCTGCAGCTCCCTGAACATCTGATTCATATAAAGCTGGTTTCCCGCGTGCTTTAATACGTGGCATAACTCATGGGCAAAATCCTCCCACTGCTTTTCCTTTGAAAGGCTGCTGTTGAGAATGATGCTGTACATGCCGTCATGCTTAATCATCATGCTGTTGACATTTTCATAGTGAATCCAAATGTTAAAATGAGCGGCTATGCGATTCATATCAATGTGGTGGGGTTCAAAAAAACCAAACTTTTGATACATATTTTTGACGTATTCTTCTAGGTGAGATAAGTAAAACTTCAATACGAGACACCCTTTCGAACAAATGTTCTGTTTTTAGCGGGAAAGAAAAGCCCGTCAAAGGGGCTGTCATGTTTTCATGCAGATCTATCATATACGATGAGCAGCCTCTTTAGCAAATCTTTCCCTTTTTTATCGTCTTAACTATTAAATCGGCGCTCACCAGGTAACGTTTAATAGAAATTCCTTTTTTATCCGTTTTGTTTATCTCCGGGCTTTCGTTTTTTCTCTTTTTCTTTTAAGTATTGAATGAACTCGATGGCCTGCTGTCTGCTTTCGGGGGAAAATTCCTGCATGTCTCGGTATGCAATTTGCAGATCCGGATCTGCGATTTCGTCTTCAATCGTTTTTTTCTTTTCCGTTCCTGTCAACAGATAGTCAATCGTCACTTTATAGTAATCGGCGAGTTTTTTTAATGTTTCATAGTCCGGCTCGCTTCTTCCGTTTTCGTAATGGGAGTAGCGGGCCCGCGATACACCGATCTGCTTTGCAACTTCTTCCTGTGTCCGTTTTCCTCTCAGGCTCTTCAGTCTGCCGCCTAACATAGAATGACCTCTCTTCCTCAATTCGGCATGTTTATCTCTATTATAGATACAAAATGTATCGAAATAAACATATGATAAAAAAAGTATCAAAAAAGCATTGATGATAAGAAGTGTATCATATATAATCAAATCATCAGATACGTATTGTATCAAAAACAGGGAGTGAGAACATGTGCGAAAACGGTTGATCGAAGAGCGTTTTAAGAGGGGATGGACCCAAAAGCAAGTGTCGGAAAGGCTTGGACTCTCCGAGGTTTATGTTCGCAAAATCGAAAGGGGAACACGCAATCCCGGCAGAGAAACGATGCTGAAATTCGAAACGCTTTACTCAGTGCCTGATCGATTGCTGTTTCCCGATCTTTTTCAGGTCTGTTTGGATACATATTGTATCAACGGAACTCTGTATGAAAGAAGGCGATGTCATGAATCTTGAACATCCGATGGTCACACACATTCGAACGCACGGCTATCCAAAGGAAGCCGACAGAGAGCAAATGCGAAGACATGGCGGACCCGCCGGATATCCACAAGGAGGCAGAATGGGTAAAATTGTGATTTCCTACAGCTCAGACCGTTTTGATCAATGGCGGCTCGGCGAAGCCGGGGGATTCATCGCTTTTACGAAAGACGGAAAGCCTGTATTCCAATTCGATCGTAAAGGCCAATACGAACGGTATCTCAGACTGAACCGCAGAAGGCAGAAGGAAGGGGGAAGATGAATGTCCCGTCCGCTCGATCAAAGCTATCCCTTTTCCGTTTACTCAGGGATTTTAACACCTGTGCACTACGAGAAAATAGGCAATGCCATTTGGCTGTTTTTATGGTGCATCAGTTCAACAACTAAGGAAATCGAACGCGATGGGATGACATGGGGCATCGTGCTCGGCAACAAACCGCTGAAAGCCGCAGAATTGGCTCTTCAATTCGGCGTCAACGAAAAAACGGTTAGAAGATGGCTCGCTCTTCTCGAACGAAACGGCTACATTGCAGTCACAAGAGCGCCTTACGGAATGATTTTGTCAGTCAGACATTCAAAGAAATTTGCCTATGCCAGCCATGTCCGGTCAGGCAGTTCTGTTCGGACAGAAGAGACTGGCCGTGCGGACATCCTTGTCCAATCCAATAAAGATATCACACAAATCAACACAAAACATAATATGACTTCCATAAAAACAATAGCAGACCGATTTGCCGCCCTTAGGTCTTTGCAGGAAGGAAAGCCTGTCCATCCCTCGTCAAAAGACTACCAGGCCATCGCCCGGATTGTCGCCCGCGGAGTGTCTCTTCCGCAAACAATCAAATGGCTTGAACAATGCTTTGAAGAGTATGAGGCGCGGCGCCGAAGCCGCCATGAAACGATCAAGGTCTTCAGCTACTGTGAAAAATATATAATCGGCCGGCTGGCTGAAGCGGAAGAGAAAACAACTGTCAGGAGGGAGAACAATGTCCAAAAGAACAATCGAAGAGATCATGGACGAACTGAGAAACAGGAGCTGTCTATCACAGGGGGACAAACCGGAAGAATCCGCCGCAAAACGGTATGACTGTCCGAAATGCAAAGATGAACTTGGATTTATCGAACGGCGCGGAACGATGGAAGTATGGGTATCATGCGCCTGCCGCGAATGGCGGAAAGCGCAAAAGCTGTTGAAATCGAGCGAAATCACCGAACAATTTAAAAACTTAAATTTTGCTCAGTTCAAGACGAAAGGAAAACACCAATCTGTAAAAGAGGCGTATGAATGCGCCGTTGAATATGTACAAGCTTACCGGGACATCCGGGAAAGCCGCAAAAACAGCATCGCGTTCTTGGGACGACCCGGTTCAGGGAAGACGCATTTGCTGACGGCCGCCGCCAATGAGCTGATGAGGAAGCATTTCGTACCCGTCCTTTATTTTCCTTTTGTCGAAGGATTCAACGATTTAAAACAGGATTTCTCATTGCTTGAGGATAAGCTGAACCGGATGAAGCGAGTCGAGGTGCTGTTTCTCGATGACCTGTTTAAACCGGTGGGAGGCAGGCCGCGGGCGACGGAATGGCAGATCGAACAGACATATGCTGTCGTCAATTACAGGTATTTGAACCATAAGCCGATCATGCTGTCCAGCGAGCTAAGCGTTGAAGAAATTGTCAGCATAGACGAAGCGCTCGGAACGAGGCTGGTTGAAATGTGCCAGGACTTTCTCGTCGTCCTGAACGGGAGCTCTTTCGGCATCAATCATAGACTGGAGGGGATGGTTTGATGTGCCCGCTATGTAACGGGAGAAAATCAGTCCACCAGGACGCAAGGATCGGAACGATGTTCTGCGCTTGTCCAAACTGCCGCGCTGAAAGCGGCGATTTGACGGATGTGATCAAACATCTGGAAGCGCTGATTGCAAAAATGAAAACAAGGGTGAAACAAGGTGCTTAAATGTTTAAAAGCGATGATTCTCATCATCTGGACAGCAGCAAAAAGAGACGCACAAATGAAACGATGGCACGAAGAAGACGGAAAGTGAGGAAGACAAACGTGAAGAACGAAAGTGCGACGTACAGCCCGTCACCATGGCGCGTTGTCAGAACAAATAGCGACCTGTACATTTATTCAGCTTACAGTAAAGCCGAAAAGAAACGGTTTCCTTATTCCAGCGGGCGGGTGATTGCCAAAGTCGCCGACTACAGCGCATATTCCAAGGAAAAAAATGCCCGCTTAATCGCCGCGGCTCCCGAACTTTTGACCGCAGCGAAGCTCACGCTTGCCTATTTGAAGCGAAAACGGCCCGCTCGCTCTAATTCAGTTGAGAATCAATTGATAAATATTTTAGAAAAAGTCGTCACAAACGCGGAATTTGAAGAGGAGGAAAATAGATGAACCATCCGGCAAAGATACAAGATATCCACGATACGACGGTTGCAAGCCGCCTTAAAAAAGGAAAGGTGACAGTGATCGTTCTTGATGGAATGAACGGCACAGCTTGGCAGGCCGAGGCGCCTGAACACGGTAAAACCGTCATTGAAACGAGAAAGGGAGACCTCGCAAGGGTCGAATTTGAAATCGGCTATAAGCTATAGTTCTACAACTTGCATATTTGTCCAAGACGGAAAGCCTGCGGACGCTGATCAGATGCACATCTTACTGTGCGGCTGATTGGTGTCCTTTTTTATTTCAAAAAAACGGAGGTACACAAAATGGAAGATTTGCTTTTCGAATATAAAAGAGCGCTGAAAAACACGAAAAAACTGTATCGGGCCTATCAGGATGAACAAGGGCTGACTGCTGAACAGCTGAAAGATAAAAAACTGATCAGAAACATGATGACCGATTTGGAATATGTGATCGACTGGCTTGAAAACGGAAGGGAGCCGGGAATCAGAAGGGCGATTGACAGGCGAGACGCTTATAAACGGATGCTACTGAAAGATCCGCTGATCATCGACACGTTCTCAGAACAGATTGCATTTGAACCGGCTCAAGAAGTGTCAGCGTACGATAAAGCCCGGATTGAAACCGCGCTGTCTGCCCTTACGGCACGCGAAAAAGAAATCTTCATTTTACATAAGGTCGAACAGTTTTCCTATGAGCGGATTGCCGCCATGCTCGGCATCAAAAAGTCTACTGTTCAAACCAATGTGAAACGGGCACAGCTGAAAATCGCGAAACAAATCGAAAAGCCCCTCGATTGTATGGCATAACGATATATCTGTCTTTTGTCATACGTTTGCCACCTATAAGTGAAAAGAGAAAAAATATAATAAAACATACAGTTCTTAAATGGAAGATTCATATAGCGATGAAATATTACTGTTTCCGGGAATGAGAGGCGGTGAAGATGAACAATGCCAAGGAAAAGGGATCCAAAAAGGGATGAAGCTTTTCGTCTCTATCAACAATACGGGGGAAACATTACGAATCTCGCAATCGCAAGAGAACTCGGTGTTTCAAATCAAAAAGTCAGCGTTTGGAAAACCCGTGACCGCTGGAAAGAGGCTGTAAACGGGGAGGATACGAGCAGAGGAAAAGCAGATATCCGCAATGAAGGGCTGAATGAACGGCAGCGTCTGTTTTGCATCTATTATGTGAAAAGCTTCAATGCTACCCAAGCAGCGATAAAAGCCGGCTACTCCCCTGCCAGCGCTCATGTGACAGGCTGCCGGCTTCTGAAAAATGAAAAGGTGGCCGATGAGATCAGGCGGATCAAAAAAGAGATGGTAGGGGAGATATTCGTTGAGGCGATGGATGTTCTCCAAGTCTATGTGAAAATCGCATTTGCCGATATGACCGATTATGTGACTTTCGGCAAAAAAGAGGTACAGGCTGTCGGAAAGTCCGGACCGCTGTTTGATGAAGAAAACAATCCGGTTATGAAAGAGATCAGCTTTGTCGATGTGAAACATTCCGACCTCGTCGATGGTACAGTCATCACAGAAGCGAAACTCGGGAAAGAAGGAATTGCAATCAAGCTGGCCGATAAAATGAAGGCGCTCGAGAAGCTCTCACAGTATTTCGATCTTTTCCCTGATTCATTTAAGCGGAAAATTGAAAATGAGAAGCTGAAGCTCGCCAAACAAAAAGCCGACAAAGATGCGGAATCAGGACCCGTTGAAGTGGTCATCACCAGAAAAGGTGATTTGGCTTGATTATAAAAGAAGTCAATCCGCATTTTGAAGATTATTTGTTTAACTGGGATCAGACGTTTCAATTTCTTGTCGGCGGATACGGTTCGTCAAAAAGCTATCATACTGCTTTAAAAGTTGTATTAAAGCTGCTGCAGGAAAAGCGCACCGCTCTCGTTGTAAGGGAAGTGTTTGAAACACACAGGGATTCGACTTTTTCTTTATTCGCAACCATTATCGATGAGCTGGGTGTTCAAACGGCGGCAGAGGCCGTTTCTTCTCCGATGCACATCAGGTTTGCAAACGGCAGCCGGATTATTTTTAAAGGGATGGACAACCCGGCGAAATTGAAATCCGTCAACAACATCTCGCTGATTTGGATCGAAGAATGTTCGGAAGTGAAGTATGAAGGCTTCAAGGAACTAATCGGCCGGCTGAGGCATCCTGATCACAGGCTGTATATGATATTGACGACAAACCCCGTCAGCCAGTCAAACTGGACGTACAGACACTTTTTCAAGGATGAGCGGAACAAGCGGTTTATTTTGGATGATGAGGTTTTGTATGAAAAGCGGGTCGCTGTCGTCGGTGATACGTATTACCACCATTCTACAGCGGATGACAACCTGTTTTTGCCGAAAAGCTACCTCAAACAGCTTGATGATATGAAAGCATATGATCCCGATCTGTACCGGATTGCCAGAAAAGGACGGTTCGGGGTAAACGGCACCAGGGTTCTGCCGCAATTTGAAGTGATGGAGCATGAGGAGGTCATGAGACAGATCTCCGCCATTTCCAACCCGCTGAAGAGAACCGGAATGGATTTCGGATTTGAGGCATCATACAATGCCGTCGTCCGGGCGGCCGTCGATCCCGACAAAAAATATCTCTATATTTATTGGGAGTACTACAAAAATAAAATGACAGACGACAAGACGGCCGAGGAGCTTAACGAATTCGCGGTTACGAAGGAGCTGATCAAAGCCGATCCCGCTGAGCCGAAAAGCATTCAGTTTTTCAGGCAGAACGGCTTCAACATGACAGCAGCCCGCAAGTTCCAAGGCTCGCGCCTGCAATATACGAAAAAAATCAAGCGGTTTAAAAAAATATTCTGTTCTGACCGATGTGCCAATACGATCTACGAATTGCAGCCGCTGACCTATGCGACGGATAAAAACGGCAATCTGAAGGAGGATCAGTTTACAATTGATCCGCACACACTTTCCGCGCTATGGTACGCGCTTGATGATTATGAAGTCACCGATTTGAAGGCTGAGCCGGAAGTGAGAAAACGGCCGAACAGGAAAAGGGGGAGATAGTGTATGTCCACTCAGCAAACGGTAAGAGCAAAAGTCATGAAATCCCGTTTTCACGAGCCTGTAACAAAACAAATATATGAAGATCAATTTTCGGAGATCTACGGAGATGAGATTATCGCACCGCCGTACAATTTGAAAGAACTGAAAGCCATTGCCGAATATTCTTCAATTCTCCAGCAATGCATTGACGCCTATAAAACGAATATTGCAGGGTTCGGGCTTGATGTCGAGTACGCTTTTGATTTTAATGGTGCGGATGTGACGCCCGATAAGAAAAAGGCTGCTGAGACCGATTGGACAAGGCTTGAAGATTTTTGCCGCCATCTTCATTTCGATGAATCGGCTGAAACGATTTTAAGCCATATGATAGAGGACCGCGAAAAAACGGGGAACGGGTTTTTGGAGGTGCTCAGAAACGGCACGGGGCAGCCGGCCGGAATTGAATATCTCGATGTCAAAAATATGCGCGTATGCGGATTGACAGAACCGATCGAAGTGGAATTTGCCTACATGGAAAACGGATCGCTAAAAAACATCAAAAGGGAAAAAAGGTTCCGCAAATACGTTCAGATGATTGAAGGCAGGAAGGTGTACTTTAAAGAGTACGGCGATCCGCGCGTCATGGATATGACCACCGGAGCGTTTGACAGACAGACTCCGCCTGAACGAAGTGCGAATGAAGCGATCCATTTTAAAATCGGCAGCGGCGTCTACGGCGTTCCGCGCTGGATCGGAAATATCGTCAACCTGTACGGAGCGCGGAAAGCGGAAGAGCTGAATTATATGTATTTCAGACAAGGCCGGCACGTCCCCGCCGTTATTACGGTTGAAAACGGCATGCTCTCAGAGGCTTCGTACAGAGAGCTGCAGGAATATATGAACGACTTGGAAGGCGTTGAAAATGCCCACAAATTTTTGCTGATCGAAGCGGAGGGGATCGCACAGGAAAAAGACATTCACGGCAGCCAGGACATTACGCCGGTGAAAGTGGACATCAAATCACTCGCCGAAATTTTGCAGGAAGATGCGCTGTTTCTTGAATATGACGAGAAAACGCGGAATAAAATCCGCTCTTCCTTCAGGCTCCCGCCGCTCTACACCGGTGATGCCCATGAATATAACAGAGCGACAGCAGATACCGCCCGCAAAATCACCGAAGAACAGGTTTTTGAACCGGAGCGGAAAATATTGATCGGCAAGCTGAATACGCTGTTTCTCCGTGATTTAAACATTTTCCATGCGAGGCTCCAATTGAAAGGACCGGACTTTCGCGATCCACTTGAGATTGCAAAAGTGCTCGGTCCTTTTATTCAAGCGGGAGCGGTATCTGCAAATGATTTGCGTGACCTGGCCGGCAGAGTGCTCGGCAAGACGCTCGATGAATGGCCGGAGGAAGAATTCAGCAGGCCGCTCGGTTACCAGCAAAGCGCAAAGCGTGCTGAAGCGGAAGCCGGAGCACTGCTGCCTGAACTGCAGGAAGCCGTCGAGACATTGAAACAGATCACTGAAAGGAGGTGAACACTTCGTGCCGAGAGAGCTTAAAAATGCCAAGATCAATTTCGTCAGTTATGTCGACAAAGCGGCGAACAAAAAGAAATTCTTTATGACGAAATCGAGTGAATCGCCGACATTTGAAAAGGAAGTCAAGCTGATTGCGAAAGCCGAGGATGAAAAGAAGCTCGTCTACGGCGTGGTCTACGAGCCGGACATTCAGGATGCCCACGGCGATTTTATGTCGGCTGACGAAATCCAAAAAGCCGCCCACGGTTTTCTGAAAAATGCCCGGAAGATCGACAAGGATCACAATTTCCAGGGAGGCGTCGGAGAAGTCGTGGAGTCCTATGTTGCGCCGGCTGATTTTGAAGTGAACGGCGAAACGATTGTGAAAGGCTCTTGGGTGCTGGTGACAAAAGCCGGCGATGAGATCTGGGAACAGATTAAAAAAGGAAGCATCACCGGCTACAGCATGGCGGGCACTGCCGAAACGGTCGAACACCCGCCCCGCGCCGGCTCTAAAACCGATGAGACCGGCAGTTTCTTTCAGCTGTTTAAGCAGTTTTTTGCCGGCGACAAACAAAAAACGGGAGAGGAAGAAAAAAAGATGAAACGATCAGAAGTTCAAGGAACGATTGAAGCCGTCTTGGCTCCGCTTCTCAAACGTCTTGACGATTTGGAAGGGGATAAAGCGGCGGACGAAAAAGAGCAGCAGACAGACCAGGATGCACATGTGAAGGAAATCGTCGAGGACATGCTCGCCCCTCTGATTGCGCGCATCGAAGCACTCGAAAAGATGAGAGGTGCCTCAAAGCAGGCAGCGGCTGAAAAAGAAGGAGAAGAAGAAGTTAAAAAATCGATTTGGAGCGGATTGCTTTAATTTGGAGGAGGAAGAACATGAGAAATCAAGAGATTATTCGTAAAGCCGAGATGTCGCTTGCGACGTTGAAAAGCGGAGGATTAATGAATCCGGCGCAGGCTTCTGCATTTATTCGCATGGTGCAAAACACGCCGACAATTTTCAGCGAATCACGTGTGATTCAAATGGAAAACGACTCGCAAAAATTTGAAAAAATCGGTTTTGGCCAGCGGATTTTAAGAGCGGCTGATGAAGGGAAAGCATTGGCGAAGGACCAATTAACCGCACCGGTGACCAGCACAGTTGAACTGAATGCGAAAGAAGTCATTGCCGAAGTCAACATTACTTATGACACGCTCGAAAATAACATTGAAAAAGACGGCCTTCAACAGACGCTGATGCAAATGCTGGCGGAACGGGCCGCTGTGGATATTGAAGAACTGATCGTCAACGGTGATGTTGCGTCTTCAGATCCATACCTTGCTCAACTTGACGGAATCCGGAAGCAGTCCGTCTCTCACATCGTCGATGCAGGCGGGGAGCAAATCAGCCGACAGCTTTTCAAACAGGGACTGAAAGCTGTTCCGGCAAAATATATGCGCGTTCCGCAGGAATTCAGATTCTACACATCGCTCGGTCAGGAGATCGAATGGAAAGACCGCGTCGCAGACCGTCAAACCACTCTCGGGGATGCGGCTGTACAGGGCGGGCTTTCAACCGCTTTTGGCGTGCCTGTTAAAGGGGTCTCAAATATTCAGCCGTATGCGTACGGAGAAGGAGATGCAGCCGCCGAAGCATCAGACATTATTTTGACGCATCCGAAAAATATTATTCTCGGTTTCTCGCGCAATATCAGAATTGAAGTCGATAAAGACATTCGCGCGCGCAAATTTATCATTGTCCTGACGGCAAAACTGGACAGCAAATTCGAAGAAGAAGACGCGGTTGCAAAAATCGTCAATGTAAAAGAGTAAATGCCTGAGTCCGAACGTTTTCACTGAAAGCATCGCCAATCGGCGGGAAACGAGTCCGAGCACAAGCGAAAGCGCCCCGGACAACAGCTAAAAGCTCTGGAAGGATGTGATGAACATGCTGATCACGCCCGACGATATCATTCAATATTCCGTTATTGAAGCCGTGAAAAACCGGCCGCAGGAATTGCTGCGGCAGGATATCCTTGAAGCCGAAGCGGAAGCCGAGCAGATCACGGGGCATCGTTTTACAGATGAAAAATATGATCCGCTGCCGGAAAAGGCAAGGCTCGCTTTGCTGCAGCTGGCACAGTACTTTGCATTGAAAAACGGTGATGAATCGCTTTTGAAAGGCTACAAATCTGAGAAATTGGGTGACTACTCCTATACGCTCTCAAGAAGCGGTGGCCTGGCGAAGCCCGACGTCTATAAACTGCTCGAAGAATTTATTCTTGATTATGAATCTGTCCGATTCAAGGTGCGGCCGCTATGAGCTACAAAAGTCTATTAAGCGACCGTTGCGATATCTATCATTTAAAGGAAGATCATGCAGAGGAAGCAAGGTACGGCATTCCCGCGCCAAACCTGCAGCCGATTCGCACATACGGGGAAACACCCGATCTTCAAAACGTTCCCTGCTATTTTACGGAAAAAAATCAGTCGATCGTCCAGCAAGATCCCGAAAAGGTCATTTATCATTCATATTTGGCCCATTTTCCGGCGGATGCAGATGTGCGCCTTCACGATCTTGCGGTCTGGAACGGTGTCAGCTACACGCTCCAGCAGCCGCGCAACATCAAAGGCCATCACCTGGAAGTCTTAGCGGTCAGGGATGAAAAACTATGAAAATCAAAGGATTGAAACAGCTATCGCGGACGCTGGAAAAAGCGGGGCAGAGCGGCTTTCGAACTGAAGCTGCCAAGTGGCTTGAACAGACGGGAACCGATTTTTTAGATCTGGTCCGCGACGAAATTGTACGCGCCGGATCGATTGATACCGGCAGCCTTTTGCGCTCTTTCAAGCGAGGGGCTGAAGGGAACATATGGGAAATCGAAAAAGGCGGACTCACGCTTGAAGTCGGGACGGAGTTAGAGTACGCCTCATTCGTAAATGACGGCCATTGGACAGGCGGAAAAGAGGAAGTCAGGTGGATTCCGGGACAATGGCACAGCGGCCGATTTCAATACGATCCCGGTTCTTCGTCCGGCATGGTTTTAAAACGGCAATGGGTAAAGGGAACAGGCTATTGGGAGCATGCGTTTTACATATTTGAGCGTTTATTTGAAAAACGCCTGAATGAAAGGCTGCAAACATGGCTGAATTCCCTTTAAGGAGGTGAAGCTTTGAACGACGAAACGGGATCTGTTATGAATTTCTTTTATCAAGTCTTTCCTGTCGTCTGTTATGAAAAGGAAATACCCGACCATTTTCAAATACCGTCGCTATATTTTCCTCCCCCTTCTGTTTTTGATGAAAATGATACGGTTTCAACATTTAAAAAAGTCTTCACCCTGAATGTGAAACTGTTTCACCATGATTCACAGCAGGCCCACGATCATGCCGAGCGCATTGCAGACGCCGTAAGGGAAGCGCGGCACATCATCCCGCTCATTGACCGGTCGGGTAAAGACACGGGAGACAGCTTGAGGATCAGCCGGATCGAGACGAGGATAGGGGATTCCGGCACCGCGTCCATTATTATTCAATGGAACAGCCGCTACTGGTACAAACGGGAAACCGAACTTTCTCTGGAAACAATCGATTTTACAAACGGGGTGAAATAATTGACAGTCAGCAAAAAAACAAAGACCGAAGCAAAAAAGGCGCCTCTTGAGGAACGAGAAGCGCTGTTCTACATCGAGGATCTGAGGGAGCACGCGAAAGAGCTTTTCGGCATTAAACCGGAAGTTCTCGACGGTGCTCTTTTTCATGTGAAAGAAGAGCAGATTTCAAAGCTTGAGGCAAGTCAGCTTATTCAAACATTTTTAGCCAAGGAGGTCATGAATTAATGAACGGCGGAACATTTACACCAGGCAAAGAAAAAGATCGTGCCGGCATTTATTTTAATTTTAAAACGACAGCAGAGGAGCGGGTTTCCGTCGGGGACCGCGGCACAGTTGCCCTTCCTGTCGTCATGAGCTGGGGGGAGCCGCAATCATTCGTATCGATTTCCAGCATTGAAGATTTAAATAAAAAAGTGGGATTGAACATCGATGATCCGTCTCTTCTGCTTTTCCGCGAAGCGAAGAAAAACGCACAGACCGTTTTGCTGTACCGTCTGAACACGGGAGCGCCGGCGAAAGCCCAAATCGGCGAAACGCTGAGTGTAACGGCAAAATACGGAGGCGAGAAAGGGAACGACATTTCAATCCGCATTTCCGAAAATGTGCTCGATTCTAAAAAGTTTGATGTCACAACCTTTGTCGGAACAGATGAAGCTGACCGGCAAACCGTCAAAACGGCAGAAGAGCTTACCGCAAATGCGTACGTCACGTTTCAAGGGGAAGGCGCGCTTGAGCTGACAGCGGGCACAAAGCTTTCAGGCGGTGATAACGGAACAGCAAGCGTTGCCGATTACACCGCGTTTTTAGATGCGGCCGAAACGGAATACTTCAATACGATCGCACTTCCGGTTGCAGACAATGAACAGCTGAAAGCCACTTTTGCCGCTTTCATCAAACGCCTCCGCGATAAGCAGGGCCAGAAAGTCCAAGGCGTAGTCGCCGATTATGCCGGAGACGATGAAGGCATCATCAATGTAACGGGAGGCGTCGTGCTGGAAGACGGCACAGAAATCACGCCTGAAAAAGCGACGGCATGGGTTGCCGGAGCAAGCGCAGGCGCGACTTTTAACCAGTCGCTGACATTTGTCGAATACGAAGGAGCTGTTGATGTTCTGAACCGTCTGGATGAAGATCAGGTCATCGAACGTCTGAAAAAAGGCGAGTTTTTATTTACGTTTGATGCACGCGATCAATCGGTCAGTGTCGAAAAAGACATCAACTCTTTAACGAGTTTCACTGCCGACAAAAACAAAAAATTCTCGAAAAATAAAATCATCCGCGTCCTTGACGGAGTTAACAATGATTTGACCCGCGAATTAAAGGCTTTAATCAAAGCGCGAAAAGCAAGCGGCAGCGACATTCCTGCATCTGACGACGGTTTGCAGTACGTCAAAACGCTGATCATTCAGTATATGACGGCGCTTCAGGAAGCCGGCGGCATTACCGGTTTTGATTCTGAAAGCGATATTGCCATCACACTGAATGAAGACCGCGACGGGTTTTTAATCGATTTGGCCGTTCAGCCGGTTGATGCAGCAGAAAAATTCTACTTTAATGTGGAGGTAAAATAATATGGCATTAAAAGCGCAAAACACGATTTCCGGAAAAGAAGGCCGTCTTTTTCTCGACGGACAAGAGATGGCTCATATCAAAACATTTGAGGCAAACGTCGAAAAGAATAAAGCCGAAGTCAATATTATGGGCCGCCGCATGACGGGCCACAAGACAACAGGTGCAAACGGCACGGGGACGGCGACATTTTATAAAGTCACGTCTCAATTTGTCACATTAATGATGAACTATGTAAAAAAAGGCGATGATCCGTATTTCACGCTCCAGGCCGTCCTTGACGACCAGTCATCAGGCCGCGGAACGGAACGTGTCACACTGTATGACGTGAATTTTGACTCAGCCAAAATCGCCGGCCTTGACGTCGATTCAGAAGCGCTGGAAGAAGAAGTGCCGTTCACATTTGAAGATTTTGACGTTCCTGAAAAACTGAAAGATACGTTTTAAAAAAGAGCCCCGTATCCCGCTTTTTAAACTTAGATCGCAAAGGCTGGTCTTAAAGAAGGAAGCCGATTCAGTAGTCAGGACATTTAACACCAAGCACTCTCGCCAAGCCGAGGGTGCTTTTTCATTGCCAATTTAAAAATTGAATGTTAAAGGAGCAAGCAGACATGAGCGAAAAACAAGAAGAAAAAGTATATGATTTATCCTTTTTTATGCCGGGACAAACCGTTGAAGCCGAGGAAATCAAAGTGCCGATCTCAAAGCGGTTCGTCGATAAAAAGGGCAATGTCATTCCGTTTGTGTTTAAGCCGATTACAACCGAGCGCATTGACGAGCTTGAAAAAGAAAATACGACTTATAAAAACATCAAAGGCAGGGGCCGCGTCAAGGATCTCGACACCCAGCGCTTTTACGCCCGAATCGCCATTGAATCGACGATCTATCCTGATTTCCGTTCAAAGGAATTAAGAGAAGCCTATCAAACGGCCGACCCGGTCGAAGTAGCCAAACGCGTTCTGTCAGTCGGAGGGGAATATGCGAACTGGCTCAACAAAGCGATTGAAATCAACGGCTTTGAAGACGACCTTGAAGATCTGGAAGAAGAAGCAAAAAACTAATCAAGGATGGGAATAAAGAAGCGGTGTATCTCTATTTTGCGATGCACGAACTTCACTATTCTCCATCCCAGCTCCGGGAGCTGTACGAAGCCCCAAAACCGTTTAAAGCATTTTTATACGGACTCATCAGCTACAAACTTCAAATCTTGGAAAAAGAAGCGAGGAAAGGAGGTACATAATCCATGGCAAAACTGACGGCACGTTTTGACCTTGAAGACCGGGTATCTAAGAAGCTGCGAAGGATTCAGAAGGGGTTTACGGTTTTAGAAAAGAGAGCCGAACGATTGAACAGGCAAATCAAAATTAACATCAAAACGGAAGATCAGGCTTTTTTTCGGCTTAAAAAACTGAACAATTACCTGATGAGAAAGTTCATTCACTCCGTAAATATTGGGGTGATTATAGATGACCAGGCATCCGCTCAACTAATAGAAATACAAAGAAGATTAAAAAGAATCCCGCCAGAAACAACCGTTAAGTTAAATTTAGCGGACAATGTCTCACAAAAGTTAACTAAAATTAAAAGGATGCTCTCTAAGCGTGAATATTCCTTTTCAATCTCTGCTGAAGACCGTGTAACATTAACAGTTAAAAAAATAATCGGCTACCTCAAAAACAATTTGAAAAAAGGTTACTCAGTTCAGTTATATGTGCTTGATAAAATAACGAAAACAGCAAGCAGAATTGCCTCACTCTTAAAAAAACTAGAGAAAACGTACATTGTCACAATTGATTTAAACGACAAGGCGACGAATAAAATCAAAAACAAAAAAGTTTCAGGCGAAACATCAGAAGTCAAACACAATAAAAAGAGATCTTTCTTCGAACAAGGAAAAGACTTGTTAGGTGAATGGTGGAAAAAATCAGGATGGCCTTGGATAAAGGATACTGGGAAGGAAATTGGCAAGGCATTTGTAGATCGATTTAAAGATAGACTGATGGAGAAATTGAACAATGATATTTTTGATAAAATCATTGATAAAATCTTAGGTCCTCAGTCAACAAAAGGTTCTCAGTCAAAATCAAGTGGTTCAGGTCATGAACAATGCTGCTGTTTATATCCGCAGAAAGAGTTGCTAAGTTCAACCGGAAATAGTCAAACGGTCTCTGTTTCAGGTTCAAGTGAAGAGCATAAAGGTTGGAATTTAAAAAGCCTATCAAGGGGAATTATACCTGCTGCCAAGATTCTCTTCTATTTAAAAAGTTTAAGGCCCGCCAAAGAACCCGGTAAACTTGCAAAATTATTAGAGCCCTTAAAACCAACGCTTGAAAAATTAAAGCCGCTAGGTAAAAAATTAAGTCCGCTAGGCAAACTTTTGCCGCTTACAGATCTAATCGGCATCAACAAAGATAACGCAGGCGAAAAAATTGGTTCTGTAGGCGGCCGTATGTTAGGCACTTATGGTGGAGAAGCTGCCGGAGCGACACTTGGAGGATTGGTTGCAGGACCTCCGGGTGCAGTGATTGGGGGAGTAGTGGGCGGCTTTGCAGGCGGGATGGGCGGAGAAAAGGCAGGCGGTTCCCTCGGTAAAATGTTTGACACTTCCCAATTGAAGGAAGATCTCATGAACACGCTGTTTAATGGAGACTGGTGGAGCGAACAGTGGGATTCCCTTAGTCAAACCGCTTCAAATACATTTTTAAATGGCGACTGGTGGGGAGAAAAATGGGGATCTCTTAAAGAAACAGCCACAAATACGTTTTTAAATGGAAACTGGTGGGCTGAACAAGCCGGCTATCTTTATGGCACTTTGGAAGCTACATTTTTAGGTCCATTGAGTAATGTTTGGGGAACCATTGCAGGAACAATCAGCGAGACGATTTTTAACGGGGACTGGTGGAGTGAAAAATGGAACAATGCAGTAACATGGGCGCAGAATACGTGGGACGGAGCTGTCTCTGTATGGGACTCCATTACAGGAACCATTAAAGACACCGTTTTCAATGGAGACTGGTGGGGTGAACAATGGGGCAACGCTGTAACATGGGCGCAGAATACATGGGACGGAGCTGTCTCTGTATGGGACTCCATTACAGGAACCATTAAAGACACCGTTTTTAATGGAGACTGGTGGGGTGAACAATGGGACAACGCAGTGTCATGGGCGCAGAATGCGTGGGACGGAGCCGTCTCTGTATGGAACTCCATTACAGGAACCATTAAAGACACCGTTTTCAATGGGGACTGGTGGTCTGACCAATGGAATAGCGCTTTAGAAAGGGGTAAAAGTATTTTCGAAGGCGCGAAAAGCTGGGTCGGAGAGAAAGTTGAATATTTTCAAAAAGGTCGGGAAAGAGCCCATAAGGATCATGGCTTTGACGGCTATGCAACAGGCGGCTACATCACAAAACCGACCATCTCCTGGATCGGTGAAGCCGGAAACGAATTTGTCATCCCGACGGAAAACAACCGGGGACGCGGGAAGATGCTGCTTGCCCAGGCCGCGACTAAGCTCGGCATGCGCGTTGTTGACGACATGGGGGCCGCGGCGGGAGACGGGGGAGCTTCTTCTCCGGTTTCAAGCACCGCTTCATATTCGGCTTCTGTGTCGCCTGCTGTCGGCGTCGGGAATATAACGGCAGAGGCGCAGGCTTTCGGTCGGGAATTCACCGGCGGCTTTGACAAAGGGATCGGCTCAAACGCTCCTTCCCTTGATCAATGGAAGCAAAAAAACATCAGCAAGCCGTTTAGCAGCCTGCCGGCAGAATCGTCTAATTACGGAAAACAGGCGGTCGCCGGGTTCGCTTCCGGGCAAAATACTACCGCGACCGGAACGGGCGGTTTTCTTCAAGCAAAAGTAAATGCGCCTTATCAAACAACGGTGAAGACGTCATCTTCCTGGGGCGCAAATACAGTCAAAAACTTCGCTTCCGGGCAAAATGCAACACCGACCGGGACATCGCAGTATGTTGATAAAAATATCAACAAGCCGTTCCTTGATTCGAAACAGTCGGCTGCAGGCTGGGGATCAGGAATGGTCGGACACTTTATCAGCGGCATGAATGGAAAAGGCAGCGAAGTTTCTCAAGCTGCAAACAACTTGGCGAAAAAAGTGGAAAAAGCGTTTCGCGAAGAGCTGGATATTCATTCTCCGTCCCGGGTTATGATGAATCTCGGGCGTTTTGCGTCGGTCGGGATTGTCAAAGGTTTAAGTTCTGTCGATGTCAAAAGTTTTGCGGAAAAACAAGCGGGCTCACTGGCTGCTGCGTTTTCCGGAATCGGCGCCGTCGGCGGAAATGTAAAGTCGTGGCTGATGCAGGCGATCATGGCTACCGGTTCACCGGCGTCGTGGCTGCAGCCGCTTTCTGTCATTGCTCAAAAGGAATCCGGCGGAAATCCGCGCGCCTCTAACGGCTGGGACATTAACGCCAAGCGGGGAGACCCGAGCAGAGGTTTGATGCAGACGATCGGCCAAACGTTTAATGCGTACAAAGGAAAAGGAATGAATGATATTTTCAATCCTGTTCACAACGCGGTAGCGGCCATCAATTACATCAAATCACGATACGGGTCGCCATTTAACACGCCGGGGATTAAAAGCATGGCAAGAGGCGGAGCTTATAAAGGCTATGCCAACGGCGGCCTGATCACCAGCGAGCAGATCGCCCGCGTGGGTGAAGGCGGCAAGCGCGAATGGATCATTCCCGAAGAGCGCGGCATCCGCGGCAGATATTTGCTTCAACGGGCTGCAGGCGCGCTCGGAATGGAAGTGCATAACCCCGCTGAAGGATCCGGTTCCATTTCAAGCGGTCAGGCGGCTGCAGCCACCGCAGGCGGGGCCCGATCCCGGCAGCCGGCTGGAAACGGCGCCAAAGAAGTCAACATCTATATTACCGGCGACAATCATTATCACAGTGAGCGCGACCAGGAAACATTGATTGCGAAAATCAAGCGCGCTCTTGTCGATGAGCTTGAACGGGATATCCATATTGGGACGAAAGGAAGCGTAGCTTATGACTAAATCCGTGTACGAATTTTGGCTGACGCAAGGAAAGGAAAAGCTGCGCCTCCCTGTGCTTCCCGAGCAGCTTGACGTCAGCAATAATCTTGCGAACGAGTCTGTAAAGGTGTCAAAGTTCGGCGAGGTTACATTTATCAATGAACCGGGAGCAAAGACGATTTCATTTTCGTCTCATTTTCCGAAAAAGTATTCTCCGCTTGCGGAATATAAAGGGTTTCTTTCGCCGGAGAACGCGATTCTCAAAATCGAGAAGTGGATGAAAGCAAAAAAACCGGTTCAATTCCTCGTGACGGGTACGAAGATCAATTTCACATGCAGCATCGAAAACTTTTCGCATCGTGAGGGTGAAAAGGATATCGGTGACCGGGATTTTGATCTCACATTAAAAGAGTATCAAACAGCATCACCTCGGAAGATCAAGCAAAAAAAGAAAACGAAGAAAAAACGGCCGTCCAAACCGGCTCCAAAAATGTACACCGTCAAAAAAGGCGATACGCTCTGGTACATCGCAGGCCGTTTTTACGGAAACAGCCAGGAATGGCGGAAAATTTGGAACGCGAACAAACAGGCGATGATCAAACGAAGCAAGCGAAACATCAAACAGCCGGGGCACTGGATTTTTCCGGGGCAAAAGCTGAAAATACCATAAAACGATGCGCCGGGTGAACCGGCGTTTTTCTGTTAAATCAAAAGCAGGGGATAGCGATGATCGAATTATTTGTCATAAAAGAAAGCGAATGGTATGAACTTGTCACTGAAAGTGTCACATTGGAAGGAGAAAGGTACCAGGCCCCTCGTTCGATCGAAGCGTCGATTGTGATCAAGCAGGGAAGCCATAAATATTACAGCGTGCAGGAAGGCGATACCGTTTTATTTAAATGGAAAGGAAAAGAACTGTTTCGCGGAATTGTGTTCAGCAGGGTGCCGAAAGAATATACGCTTACGTTTAAAGCGTACGACATGCTTCAGTACTTGGTGAAAAACCAGGATGTCTATGTATTCTCGAACAAAACAGCCGCTGACATTGTCAAACGAATTGCGAACGATTTTCAAATTCCCAAAGGCCCGATCACAAGCACCGGACATACGATTAAATCACTCGTCTTTAAAGACAATACGAGCCTGTATGACATCATCTTAAAAGCGCTGAGGGAAACAAAAAAGCAAACCGGAAAAAACTATCAGCTGTATGCCGAAAAGGGAAAGCTGTGTTTAAGAGCATGGCCCGAGCCGGAGGATATCTGGGTTTTGGAAACAGGTGTGAACATTACGGACTACGCTTACAGTACGTCAATCGATGAAACGGCAACCCGGGTGAAGCTGAGAAAGCAGAAAGATAACAAAACCTATACCGCATCAGCCAGTGATGAAGCCGGTATGAAAAGATACGGTATTCTCCAGTATACAGAAACGGTTTCGGATGATATTAACGAGGCGCAGCTGCGCGACCGGGCGAAGAAGATACAGGCTGAAAAGAAAGGCGTCAAAAAAGAGCTAAAAAGCATACAGGCGCTCGGTATACCGGAAGTCCAAAGCGGACTGCCGGTTTATATATCGATTCCGGAAGCGGGCATTAAAGAAACCTATTGGGTTGATAAAGATAAACACGATTTTGCAGGGACAAAGCATGTGATGACGATTGATGTCGTCGCGAAAAATACAATACCTGAAGGAGCGACTTCATGAAATTAAGCGATGCGATAAAAGAGCTGGCTCTTGGAGCCGTAAACGCTGAATCGCCTGTTGATGTCATGCCGGCTGAAGTCGTGTCCGCTTCTCCGCTCAAGCTGAAGCTCCGCAATCATGATAAATTGGTGATCCCCTCCGACTTACTGGTGGTCGCCAGGCATTTGACAGAACATACGGAACAGATCCGGATTGACGGAGAAGACAAAACGATTCGCTTTTACAGCCAATTGCATGCCGGCGACCACGTGATGATTGCCGCCATGCCTGGGGGGCAGTCGTTTTTCGTGATAGACAGAGTGTAGGAGTAGGAGGTGGCTCGGATGGCTCTTTCACCGGAAGTATCTTTTGAAGATATCGATGATGACAGCGAAGTGATTGAGACTTCAAAAACGTACAAAATTGATTTTGAAACAGGCAGGATGACGGGTGATATGATTTCAGGACTCGAAGCGGTCGAACAAATGGTTTACATGGCGCTGAGAACTGAGCGCTACGCATACGCCGTTTACAGCCATAACATCGGAAATGAGCTGCAGGAAGTTCTTTCAGATCATGAAACGACCGACGCTTATAAAGAAATGGAGATACCGAGACTGATTGAGGAAGCCCTCATATATGACGACCGAATTTCTGCGGTAACCGATTTCGAGATTGAGCGTCAAGGTGATGCCTTCCATGTGTCTTTTTCGGTTGAAACCGATGAAGGGACATTGGAAATCGAGGAGGTGATAGGGGAAGATGTTTGAAAACCAGACATTTGAAGAGATTATGGAACGCATGCTTGAGCGGGTTTCGGATGAGATTGACAAGCGTGAAAACAGCGTTATTTGGAATGCGCTTGCCCCGGCAGCTGCCGAGCTGGCGCTTTCTTATATTTGGCTTGATCAAGTGCTGAATTTGGTTTATGCGGATACGGCTGAGGGCGAATATTTGGACAGAAGGGCGGCTGAGGCCGGTCTTGAGCGCTATCAAGCGTCCAAAGCCATTTGGTCAGCAGCCTTTACGGATGGCGTATCGGTTCCCCCCGGAACTCGCTTCTTTCTGGAAGACTTATATTTTACCATGCTCGAAGACGGCAAGCTTGAATGTGAAACGGCCGGGACAAAAGGAAACGCCAATCTCTCGGGGCGGCCTTTGCTTCCGCTCGATACCATTCCAGGGCTTGAAAAGGCGGTTGTGGGAAGTCTTGAAATTCCCGGCCGTGATGAGGAGACGGATGAATCGCTGTATGAAAGGTATTTGATCCGCGTCCGCCGCGAAGCGGTCAGCGCGAATCAGATGCATTACAAACAATGGGCCGAAGAAGTGGACGGCGTGGGTAAAGCGAAGGTCTTTCCGCTGTGGAATGGCGAGGGAACCGTAAAGGTTGTCATTACAAACGCGAAAATGGAACCTGCCTCTGATGCATTAATCGAAAGAGTCAAGCAATATATCGATCCCGATCCGGGAAAAGGGGAAGGTATGGCGCCGATCGGAGCTTATACTGCGGTTGAAAGTGCGGTCTGGAAAGACGTCAGCATATCTGCAAAAATCATTCCTGAATCAGGCCGGACGATCGATGAAGCTAAACAGGAAATTGTAGAAAAAATCACAGCGTTGTTTAAAGAAATGGCCTTTAAAGAAAGCGTCATCCGTCTCTCGCAGATCAACAACATGATCTATGAATCGTCCTCTGTCAGTGACTATTCGGAAGTCTTCATCAACGGGGAAGCGAAAAATCTGCAGTTGATAGAAACGGAAATTCCAAAGCTGGGGCAGGTGACCATCATTGAGCAAGATTGATGAAATGGCTTTTCATCTGCCGCCATACTTGACGGAAATCCGGGAGATCCAAGACATTTTAGCGGCCGAGGCGCCAGAATTTGAGAAGCAAAATCAAGAGATTTTCGATATAACAGACCAGCTTTTCGTCACGACGGCCACATGGGGGCTGGACAGGTGGGAAAAGATTTTGAATGTCAGACGCGAGGCTTCAGACGGCGTTAATATTCGAAGGGCACGACTGTTAACCAAGATGTCCAATATTCCGCCGATTACTGCGCGCTCGATCGAGCGCGCGGTCAATGCCTTTTTAAAACAGCCGTCCGCATCCGTCAGACTGACGGCCGGACGGTATCATTTTTTGCTGAGCGTAAACGGTGAGGATCTGCAGTTTATACCTTCGATCATTCAAACCGTCAATCATATGAAGCCCGCCCATTTGGCTTATACATTCCGGGGCGGGTTTCATTATGAATATCGGCCGCCGAAAAGCATTCATAACAGACTTGTTTTAAGAAGCAAAAACGGATTTTTCGGTACGATACCGGTTTATTTGGACGGACAGTATCTGCTTGATGATTCATTCTACTTGAACGGTTTTCGAGAAATCGACGGTCTGCCCCGCAGGTTTAAACAGCAGCTCACACTGCGCCACAAGAAGCGGCAATACATCCGGTCCGCCTCGAGCTTGACGATAAAGGCGACCGCTGAAAACCGGCGGAAACAGCAAACAAAAGCAGGCATGAAAACCGGCATTCCCAATCAAAACAAACAGATCCAATCCTTCAAAATCAGCTGCAAATGCGAGCATGAATTTAAGCAAGCAGGCGCGCTAGAAATGAGGGAGAAGTGGTGGACGTTAAACGGCGCATTTTTGCTCGACGGAACGAAGCAGCTGGCAGCAGCGGCGCAAAAAATCGCATTGTAAAGGAGAAATCAAAATGGCACAACAATTAACAGTGACAACGCTTTATGCGAGACAGCAAATGGCAAAAGCACGGGCTGAGGGGGGCAAGCTCACCAAAATCACAAAAATGGCTTTCGGAAACGGAGGTACAAACGATAAAGGTGAACCCGTTGCTTTACAGGGCAACGAACAGGCGCTGAAAAACGAACTCTTGCAAAAGGAAATCGACGGCTTTGTCTTCATGGAACCGGCGAAAGTCCGCTATACATGCACTTTGGGAGAAAGCGAACTGGCAGGAGAGACGATCAACGAGCTTGCCCTTGTCGATGAAGCCGGAAAATTCACAGCGGTCAGAACGATGACAGACAAGCAAAAAGACGGCGACATCGAGTTCGTCTTCGAAATCGACGACATTTATTAAAGGAGCTGAAACAAGGTGGACATCCAAAAACCGAGACGCCAGGTTCCTGTTTTTTTATCCTAAATAAGAAGCAAATACACCAGAGTGGTGCCAAACCTAAAAAAATACAGCAATAGTCATCACAATTGAATGAGAGGCGAAAACAGGATGGATATAAAAAAACCAATGAGTTTTAAAACAACAGATCGTGCCCATGCTGATCTTTTTAATAAAGTTGTCGATCAGCTCAATGAAAATGATCAACTGATTGTAAACTATATTGATGAGATCGATCAAAAAACAGCAACAAAAAAAGAGCTGGATTCACATGTGAAAGACGGCACACTGCATATTACAGAACATGATCGACACAGGTGGAATGAAAGTCAACTGTTTAATATTACTCAGGAAGATGGGCAAGGGAAAATTAATATTCATGAAAATGAAGATTTTCATGTTGTCCTCCCTCAGCATACAGGACTTATTCACTTTACGGCGGAGTCAGGGGCACTAAACGGACCTGGTCCTTCTATCAGAGGAATTTGGACATGTAATTCTGAGGGAAATGAAGGACAAATCATCGCTTTTGACAGAGCAAATAAAACCTATCGAAAATCAATTTTGGGGGGTAAATGGACGGAATGGACGGAATTGGAAACAACAGCAGGGTCTCAAACAAAAGTGGATGCTCATGCGGACAACCCCGACCTTCATATTTCCGAACAAGAACGTAAAAAATGGAGTAGCGGACAATTATACAAGTTAACGAATGATCAAGGTTCAAGGACAAGATTGCAAAGTGGAGCAGATATTTTAAAACTGCCGACCGGATTTTATGTTGCATTAGGGAATGAGGTACAAAATAACCCGGTTCAAGATAGTTCCTGGTTTACCTATGATGTCATTGAGGCTGATTTAGAACGAAAAACAATATATGCATGGCGGACTTATGATAATACATTATGGCATGGATCTGTTCATACTGATGGAATTTTTAAGGGATGGAAGCGAATTATAACAGCTGCTGATTTAGAGCCTGCCTGGACCGAAGTTCCCCTTAAGAACGGAGCTTCCCATGGTGATCGAAAGGTGCGTTGTGGTTTAATAGGCGGACTTCTAATATTAGAGGGGGAAATTGTGACAAAAAGGGGTGTTGTTTTTGGGACACTTCCGGAAGCCTATCGGCCGTCAAAATTTCGAAGCAGAATTGTTCCGATTTTCGGTACCACAGGGATGACTAAGTTATATATTGAACCTGATGGAAATATGAGATTGGAAGGCCAGATTGCAGATAAACTTGAGAACATTACATCTTATGGTTTAGATGAAGTGATTCCCCTTTAAAAAGTAAGGGGTTATACATTTTGATATCATACTTTTTTGTCGGCATAATGAATGTCGAGTACATGTGTAAAGGGGGATAAGAGACGGTGCAATCAAACGATATTTTTCAGAAAGAGATTACAGAATTAAAGTCCGGGCAAAAAATACTCGAAAAACGCGTCAGCACACTCGAACGAACATCAGACCGCCACGATCAGCAAATCATCTCAATTAACGAAAAACTGAACAAAATCGAAGAGAATACAACTTGGATCAAGCGCAGCATCACAGGCGCGATCATTACAGCGGTCAGCACCGGCATCATCGGCGGAGCGATCGCTGTTTTTTATAATTTATTGCAGAAATAAGGGAGGACAAGATGATGAAACATATCGACAAAGGCACGGTCGTCAGGACGGTGCTTCTTTTTATTGCGCTGGTCAATCAGACGTTGATCATGTTTGGAAAGCCGGTTTTACCGGTCGCCGAAGATCAGATTCATACATTGGCGGATGCCCTGTATTCGGCAGGGTCTGCGGCTTTTACGATCGTTGCATCACTGGTTGCCTGGTATAAGAACAACTATTTGACGAGCAAAGGGAAAATGCAACAAGAGGTTTTACAGAAAAAAGGTTTAACGAAATGAAGCCGTCTTTGAGGCGGCTTTCTGAATTGAATGTGAAAAGGAATGATGAAGTTTGGTCAAAGTCATCAAGAACTTTGTAAAAGTCAATCAATACACCCGTCCCGGGCTGAAGCTTGCGGCAGTCAATGGAATTGTCATGCATTGGACGGCGACGCCCGGGGCTTCCGCTTTAAATGAGCGCAATTATTTCAATGGCACTTGCATTATTGACAAGCGTTATGCCTCGGCTCACTATTTTGTCGACCGCCATGAGGCACAGCATGTTATTCCCGATCAGGAAGTCGCTTATCATGCGCATGATCAAAACCGCTGCTATGTCAGCTTCCTGAAGCCGAATGCCAATACCATGGCGCTCGGGGTCGAAATGTGCGTGGAAAAAGACGGTACCATCCATGAAAAGACGATTCGCAATGCGGCAGAGCTTGTAGCTGATTTGTGCAAGACATACGGTTTGTCCACAGATCGGATTGTCCGCCATTACGATGTCACCAACAAAAGCTGTCCAACCCCGTGGGTGAAAGATGCCGGCCAATTGTCAGCTTTCCGTAAAAGAGTAGACGCCCTTTTGGGAACGAAAACCGTATCCGTGTCAGCTGCCTCCACCAGCAAAACAAGCTCATCGTCGGGCATTATACTCAAAAAAGGAATGTCAGGCGCTCATGTGAAAAAGCTGCAAACGCGCTTGATCGCGGCCGGTTTTTCGCTGCCCAAATACGGGGCGGACGGAAGCTACGGAAACGAGACGGTGCAAGCGGTTGCTTCTTTACAAAAGAAAGCGGGAATTAAAGCCGATGGCATTTACGGCCCGGCAACTGAAAAAGCCCTCACAGCCGCTGAAGCGTCAGCGGGCGGTAAGAGCAAGACATGGACTCTTCCCGCCGGCATTTATAAGGTGAAAAGCCCGCTGATGAAAGGAACGGCCGTCACACAAATTCAGACAGCCCTTGCGGCTCTTTATTATTACCCTGATAAAGGGGCCAAAAACCACGGGATCGACGGATACTACGGAGTGAAGACGGCAAACGCGGTGAAACGTTTTCAGTTGATGTACGGTTTGGGGGCGGACGGAATATACGGACCGAAGACAAAAGCGAAAATCCTTGCTCTCTTGAAATAAAGGAACTTTTAAAGTTCCTTTATATTTTTAAAATTTTCAAAAATATATATTCACAACCATACTTGTATGGTAGTATGGCAGAGAGGAGGTGAGAGTCATGACAATGAAACAGTTAAACCCGCGGTCTGTCAGAGACCAAATCTATCAGATGCTGAAGGAAGAAATCATGAAGTTTCGGCTTGTGCCGGGTGAGCTGATATCGGAAAAAGAGATTTCAGAACGGTATGAAGTCAGCCGCACTCCGGTCAGAGAGGCTTTTTTGCAGCTGTCGAGAGAAGGGCTTCTCGAAGTCTATCCGCAGAAAGGAACCCGCGTATCGCTAATTGATCTTGATCTGGTGGAGGAAGCGAGGTTTATGCGGGAAAACCTGGAAAAGGCTGTAGCTGAACTGGCGTGTGAAGACTTTCCGGAGGAAGCTATGTTTAAGTTGGAGCAGAATGTGAAGATGCAGGAATTATCGATTGCACAGAAAAACTATGAAAGTTTGTTTGAATTGGATGAAGCTTTTCATCAGGCGATTTTTGAAGGCTGCGGAAAAGCGAATGTTTGGGCTGCGATTCAGCAGATGAACGTTCCCTTCCAAAGAATCCGTTTATTAAGGCTTGCCGCCGATTTTAACTGGAATACCATTCATCAGCAGCACGGGGCATTAACAGAAGCGATTCGAACAAAACAGAAGGCGAAAGCTAAGAAAATTGCCGAGGAGCATTTGCAGCTGGTCATCGTTGATAAACAGATGCTCATTAATGAGTTTCCCGGTTATTTCAAAAGTAAGCGCTTTTAAAGGAGTGGTGATGTGAAAGCTGCGGTGATGACGAAGCCATTTTCAATTGAATTTCGCGACGTTCCGCGTCCCGAACCGGCCAGCGGCGAAGTCCTTGTCAAGGTAAAGGCCGCCGGGATTTGCGGCAGTGATGTGCATTTTTACGACGGTTCAAATCCATATGCACAGTACCCTCAGATTTTTGGTCATGAGCTCGCAGGCATCATTGAAAAAACGGGGGCCGGGGTGAGGGAGCGATCCGCGGGCGAAAGGGTCGTAATTGAACCGGCTATTCCGTGCGGAGGCTGTTACCCTTGTCGGAAAGGGAGGACAAACGCCTGTGTGAACATCGATATGATCGGATCGGTTCGCAGAGGAGGCTTCGCTGATTTTATCATTGTCCCGGAAACGCATGTCCATCCGATTCCTGAGCAAATGGATTTTGCAGCCGCAGCGTTGTGCGAGCCGTTTTCCATCGGAGCGCAGGCGGTTCGGCGGGCAGCTATTCAAACAGGCGAAACGATTGTCATATTGGGAATGGGTCCGATCGGGTTAACGATTTTGGCACAGCTTAAAAAGCGCTTTGACTCCCGTGTAATCGCTGTCGATCCCGTACGGGAAAGGCTTGAGCTTGCCGAAGCATTCGGTGCGGATGCCGTTATACAGCCTGGTGAAGAGGATGCCGAGCAAATGATTCTGAAGCTGACAGACGGAGAAGGAGCGGGGATTGTGTTCGAAGCGGCCGGGATTCCCGCGACGATTGAGCAATCCGTCCATTTGGCAGCTGCCGCCGGGCGCATTGTCATTGTCGGCTTAACGGGGGAAAATGTGACGATTCCGGGTCTTCTTCTCACAAAGAAAGATATTGAAATTTACGGAACAAAACACAGTGTCAATCAATTTCCCGACGTCATTCAATTTTTGAATGAAAACCCCGAAATAGCCCGATCTTTTGTCACTGAGATCATGCCTTTTACAGAAATAGAAGAGGCATTGAAAAAAGCGAAAAACTGTCCCCATCAGGTCACAAAGATCATTTTATCTTATTGAATCGGTGAGGAGGAAGTGTGATGAAAATGGTTTTCAGATGGTATGGAGAAGGAAACGACTCCGTCACCCTTGAGCAGATCAGGCAAATTCCCGGTGTAGAGGGGATCGTTTGGGCGCTTCATCATCAGCCGCCAGGTGAAGAGTGGCCATTGGAAGAAATGTTAGAAGTGAAGCGGCAGTGTGAACAGCACGGTTTTCACATTGAAGTTGTTGAAAGCGTTAACATTCATGAGGATATTAAGCTCGGGCTGCCGACGAGAGATCTGTATATTGAAAAATACAAGCGAACGATTGAAAATTTGGCCAAAGCCGGCGTAAAAGTGATCTGCTACAATTTTATGCCTGTATTTGACTGGCTGCGGACCGATTTATACAAAAAGGCTCCAGACGGTTCCACCGCTCTGTTTTATGAGCACGTAAAGGTGCACACAATCGATCCTTTTGCGCTTGTCGATCAAATCGCCAAGCATCCCGAATTCACGATGCCGGGCTGGGAACCGGAGCGGCTGGAGCATCTGACAAGGCTGTTTGAAGCCTATCAAAATGTGACGGAGGAGGATCTGTGGAGCCATCTTCACTATTTTCTTGAACACATCATTCCAACCGCCGCACGCTGCGGAATCACAATGGCGATCCATCCCGATGATCCGCCGTGGCCGGTTTTCGGACTCCCGCGCATCATGACCTCAGGAGAAAGCATCGGTCGGCTTCTCCAGCTTGTCGATCATCCGGCTAATGGTGTGACACTGTGCAGCGGTTCATTGGGCGCAAATCCCGAAAATGATCTTACCGCCATGATCCGTGCGTATGCCGACCGGATTCCCTTTGCCCATATCCGCAACGTCAAAGTCTACGAAAACGGCGATTTTATCGAAACATCGCACAGAACAAAAGATGGCACCGTTGACATTTGCGGGATTGTAAAAGCCTACCATGAAACAGGTTTTTCAGGCTATGTACGTCCGGATCACGGCCGCCACATCTGGGATGAAAAGTGCAGGCCCGGCTACGGACTGTATGACAGGGCGCTCGGTATCATGTATTTATGGGGCATATGGGATTCGCTTAATAGAGAAGAACAGGGGGCTTCACAATGCTTGAAATCCATGAAAATTTAGCGGGAAAAACTGCGGTCATCACAGGCGGCAGCGGGGTGCTTTGCGGCGCGATGGCGAGAGAGCTCGGCCGGCAGGGTATGAATGTTGCCATTCTTAATCGAACCGTTGAAAAAGGAGAACTCGTGGCCGAAGCTATTCGAAAAGCCGGCGGCGCAGCGATTGCCGTTGAGTGTGATGTCATCAATCAACGAAGCGTTGAACGGGCGAAGCGCGTTGTGGCCGACCGATTCGGCGGCTGTGATCTATTGGTGAACGGGGCCGGCGGCAATCACCCCAATGGCACGACATCAGATGAAACATTCAACTCCGAGCACCTCTTCCAGGATAACATCAAGACATTATTTGATCTGAACTGCGATGATGTCGGTTCTGTTTTCAATTTAAACTTCCTCGGTTCTTTCATTCCAACACAGCAATTTGCAAAAATGATGCTGAACCAAAAAGGGGCATCCGTGATCAATATTTCTTCAATGAGCGCTCAAACTCCGATGACGAAAGTGCCTGCTTACAGTGCTGCGAAAGCGGGCATCGACAATTTCACGAAATGGCTGGCCGTCTATCTGGCCGAAACGGGGATCAGGGTCAACTCCATTGCCCCGGGATTTTTCCTAACCAATCAAAATGAACGGCTTCTTCTTGATCAAAACGGCGAATTTACCGACAGGGCAAAGAAGATCATCTCTCACACCCCGATGAAGCGTTTCGGCAGCCCGGAAGATTTGCTGGGGACGCTGCTTTGGCTGGCGGATGAGAATATGTCCGGATTTGTTACCGGTATAACAGTGCCGGTGGATGGCGGGTTTACGGCTTATGCCGGTGTCTAAACGATGCGATAAAGGAGGCCGATACATGAAGCAGATTGTGTGTGAAAAGCCTTATCATTTTAAAATGACGGATGTGAAAATACCGGAACTTAAGGATGGGGAAGCATTGGTCCGCATCAAACGGATCGGAATTTGCGGGACCGATTTTCACGCTTATTGCGGAAAACAGCCGTTTTTCTCTTATCCAAGGGTGCTCGGACACGAGCTGTCCGGTGAAATTGTCAGCATCGATGATACCGGCGGAACGCTTAAGCCTGGCGATCAAGTGTCAATTATTCCTTATTTGGAATGCGGAACATGCATCGCCTGCCGGCACGGCCGGCCCAACTGCTGCGTGAATCTGAACGTCCTCGGTGTTCATACAGACGGGGGCATGCGGGAATACATAAACATCCCGGCAGACCACCTGTTAAAAACAGAAGGATTGACGCTCAGCGAAGCTGCTGTCATTGAATGTTTGAGCATCGGCGCCCACGCTGCAGAAAGGGCAAATATCAAAAAAGGGGAAGCGGTGCTTGTCGTTGGAGCGGGTCCCATCGGGCTCAGCGTGATGAGATTCGCAAAATTGAAGGGGGCGAAAGTCATCGCGATGGATGTCAGGAATGAGCGCCTCACATTTAGCCGTGAATGGGCTGAAGCCGATGAAGTTGTATTAGCGGGAGAACATGCGGCGGATGAGATCAAACGGTTGACGAACCGCGACTATCCGGCGGCTGTCTTTGACGCGACAGGGCACCTTGGATCGATGAACAGCGCTTATCAATACGCCGCACACGGGGGCCGGCTGATCTATGTCGGGCTGGTTCACGGCCATCTGGTCATGCCCGATCCTGAAATCCACAAGCGGGAGCTGACCATTTTATCCAGCCGCAACGCATTAAGAAGCGATTTTGAGACGGTGATAAAAGCCATCAGGGATGGCGGAGCGGATGCGAACCGGTTTGTTACCGGACAGATTGCGTTTCGCGATGTTGTTGACGGATTTCAATCAGCACTTGCTCCGGAAACCAATCCTGTGAAAGTGTTGATCCATCTGTAATACCACATAAAATGAAAGCGTTTTCTAAATTCCGGAAAGAGGGGGTTGCCCATGTTTTCAAACGGCCGCGGGTTTGTCATCGTGATGCTTTTTCTGGCGGGAGTGATTAATTATTTGGATCGTTCAGCATTGTCTGTCGCCGCTCCTTTTATTCAGGAAGATTTGAACATACGTCCGGCGCAGATGGGCATGCTGTTCAGCAGTTTTTTCATCGGATATGCCATCTTTAATTTTATCGGCGGCTGGGCATCAGATAAGTATGGAGCGAAACATACGCTGTCGGCTGCAATGGTCGTATGGTCGGTTTTCAGCGGGGCCATTGCACTGACATATAATTTCGTCTCACTGTTTATCATCCGCGTCATTTTCGGCATGGGGGAAGGTCCGCTGTCAGCTGCAACGAGCAAGTCGGTCAACAATTGGTTTCCGCAAAAAGAAAGAGCAAGGGCGCTTGGCATGACGATGTGCGGAACGCCGCTCGGCGGAGCCATTTCAGGACCGATCGTCGGATTGATCGCGATCCATTGGGGGTGGAAGGCTTCCTTTGTGTTGATCATGATCATCGGGCTTATCTGGACTTGGTTCTGGATGAAATTCATGAAAGATAAGCCGGACGACTCCCGCAGTTTGTCCCCTGAAAAAGAAGCGCGTCCGAAAAAGGATACCGGCATCCCGCTGTCTTTTTATTTGAGGCAGCCGACCGTGCTGTTTACGGCGTTCGCATTCTTTTCTTACAACTATATTTTATTCTTTTTCTTAACGTGGTTTCCGAGCTATTTAACGTCAGCCCGGGGGCTGAGCATACACGATATGAGCGTTGCAACGATGATACCGTGGGTTGTCGGATTTCTCGGTCTCGCGCTTGGGGGATTTATATCGGATTATCTGTTCAAGCTGACGGGCAAACAGATGTTTTCGAGAAAAGCCGTGCTTGTGTGCTGCCTTTTGGCTGCGGCGGTATGCATTGGATTTGCCGGGCTTGTCACGACTGCGTTTGGAGCTGTTGCCCTTGTCGCACTATCGGTTTTCTTTTTGTATTTGACCGGCATCACATACTGGGCGATTATACAGGATATCGTTCATCCGGACAGGGTCGGGGGTGTTAGCGGATTCATGCACTTTCTTGCCAATACGTCCGGTATTATCGGTCCGACCGTTACAGGGTACATCGTCGAGTATACCGGGGCTTTCACAAGCGCTTTTTTGCTTGCGGGAGGGCTGGCGGTGGCAGGTTCTATTTGCGTCGCTTTGTTTGTGAAACCGATACGTTCTGAGAAGCTGCCTCAATCTGTTGCAGAAGGCGGACAGGGGCATCCTTTATGATGCACATACTGCTGAAGGCATAAAAAACCCCCTTCTCAGCAGGGAAGGAGGTTGAAAGTTCAGGCTTCACGGTTTGTTTTTTCTTTTGTTCAGCGTTTTAATGATTTTCTCGCTTCTTCTTCTGAGAAGAGAGGTATAGTCTGACAGGCCAAATTTTGCGAAATCGACGTGTTTGACTTGTTTTTTCAGTTTTTTCACAGCATCACCTAATTCAGCGCTTTTAGTTGATTGGTTTATTGTATGTATGAAACGGGAAAACGGAATAAGGACGGGAGAATTTTCCCGTCCTCGTTAAGCTTTTTTTCTTTTATACTCGCCGATCAGCCGTTCGTTTTGCCGGAAAATCCGTTCGGTATGGGGGCTGACTTCGTATTTCGCGATATTGGTTTTGGATTGCTTTTTAAACATTTTAAAGGCGAGGCGCTTTTTTGCGCTTTCATGGTCTTGCTGAAAAGCAGGCTCCATCAGTCGTCACCGTCCTCTTCGTTTGGTAGCAGAAGATCATAGATGCTTGTTAAAGAAGTAAACAGGAGGTAGTCAAATTCTGTGACAAGGTCTTCTGAGGTTAACTTCATGACATAGTCAAAATCGTGGATGGAAAAAGGAATGAGGACCATTTTTCCATTTTCTTCATAATAAACGTCTTTGCGCTCAAGCTTTTCTTGAACATCGAAGCGGTTTTCCATATGCTCAAGCAAATGATCCTTGCTTTCTTCTGAATTATATTCGCAAAGTGCAGCGGATATATTCATTTTTTCGGCAAATCGTTTGATGAGCTTTTCGATCCCTTCTGCATATGCTTCTATATTTCCATAATAGATGTGGATCGGTTCGTTTTTCAATAGGTATTGAAACGTTTTCAGCCTGTTTTGATATGTGTGGAGGAGGTCGTTGTTTTCTTCGAGAAGCATTCTTGTGTCTGTCGCGAGTTCGGAGCTGCCGAGCTTTTTAAAGTAAGCGTTTAAGAAAATAAAAGCGTCTGTCAGCGTGAAAAAAACGGCAACGATCAAGTAATGAAGCGGGTTTGTGAAAATCGACTGCGGATCGTGCGTCCAATAAATCACGGCGCCGATAACATAAAGCAGGTACCACGTTTTTCGGATCGCGACCGTTTTTTCGGTGAGCTTTTTTTCAAAACGCCACACGGCAGCCACATACAGAGCCAGCGCCAATACAATGAGCCAAACAAGGAATTGATAAAATAGCAGCATAACTGGTTTCCCTCTTCCCGAGAAATAGTGCAGTTCCTATTCTATTGTTATGCCGGCTTTCTTTTAAACATGAAAACTCCCGTCCTGGATTCGGACGGGAGTGTGCTGATTAAAAGAATAAATCTAGTATGAAATAGGCAAATGCACCGATGGTTGCCGAAATGGGAAGGGTAATGACCCATGTGATCAACATCCGTTTTGCGGTGCCCCAGTTTACGCCTTTCACCCGGTGGGAAGCGCCTACGCCTAAAATGGATGAAGAAATGACGTGTGTCGTGCTGACAGGCAAATGGACGATCGTCGCACCAAAGATGATGAGGGCTCCCGTCAAATCTGCAGAGACACCGTTGACGGGACGGATCTTCATGATTTTTCCGCCGACGGTTTTGATGATTTTCCAGCCGCCGACAGATGTTCCGAGTCCCATGGCTGTGGCGCATGCAAGCTGCACCCAGAACGGGATGTCAGTTGTACTGTGCAAGTTACCCGCAATTAAAGCCATCGTAATGATACCCATCGCTTTCTGTGCATCGTTCGTGCCGTGTGTATAGGACTGTATGGCAGCTGTCGCGATTTGAACGCGCCGGAACCGCTTATTCGTTTTGGCCAGATTGCTGTTCTTAAAAATGACTTTGACGATGCTGTAGATCAAATATCCTAAAACAAACGCCAAAACGGGCGATAATATAAGTGCTTCGATAATTTTAATAAATCCGTGGTATTTAATCGCGGCGAATCCTTCCGATGCGATGACAGCTCCGGCAATCGCTCCGATGATCGCGTGGGATGAGCTGCTGGGAATGCCGAAATACCAAGTCACCAGGTTCCATGTAATGCCTGCGATAAGAGCTGCAAGGATCACGACCGATCCGTTTTCCAGTTTGAAAGGGTCGGCGATGTCGCTCGTAATGGTTTTCGCTACGCCTGTGAACGTCATGGCGCCGGCGAAGTTCATAACTGCCGCCATTATAATGGCGTGCCTTGGTTTTAACGCTTTTGTCGATACCGAGGTGGCGATCGCATTTGCCGTATCATGAAAACCGTTGATAAAGTCAAATGCCAAAGCAAAGATGACAATCAGTATGGTTAATACAAATAAAAGATCCATTATAATCCCTCGTTACGCATTTTTCATTATGATGGTTTCTAAATTGTTTGCTACACTTTGGCATGAATCTGCGATTTCTTCTAGCGTCTCATAGATTTCCCTGTACTGGATCACTTTAATCGGATCGGTCTCTTTCCCGAAAAGATTCTTCAGCGATTTGCGGTGCAGGTTATCGCAGTTATGTTCGTATTCTTTAATTTTAATGGCGTGCGGCTGAATTTCTGTCAGGCGATTTTCCGCCAGCAATTCAATTGTCAACAGAATTTCTTTTGCGCATTCTCTGATATAGCCGCTGAATTTATCAATATGCTCATCTGAAGATGTGATCGAGAAGATTTCCATCATGGCTGAAAAGTGTTCGATACCGTCGAGTACATCATCGAGGCTGTTTGTAAGCTGAAGGATGTCTTCGCGTTCGATCGGCGTGATAAATGCTTTGTTCAGCTCCTTAATCATCGTATGTACATAATTATCTCCTTTTGTCTCATACTCTTTTAAGGTATCCGCGAATTCTTTAAGGGTTGTCTGATTCGTCACTTTATAGTTAACAAAATACTCAGCTGTTTCGTCTAAATTTTTTGCAATTTCCGTCAAAAGCACGGAAAACTTGTCTTTTTTTCTTTTCAACATTTGTAACCCTCCATTGTTTAAATGAGACAATGCACACATCAAAATATTATATAACTTTTTGTCGAAAAAAAACAGGTGCAGTCGAAAAAAACCATTTAATTTTTAGATATTCACATCTTTTAGGTGGGCGCAAGCACCAGCTGCCATCCGGGATTTTATGATGACAATAGGCGTTTTCTCCTTTCAGCTAATTGTGTCAAAAGAACGAATGACAGGATTTTTTTGAGGAATTTGGGAGTTTGGGTTCAAAAAAATAGAAAATTGGGAGTTTTCCTTATTTTCAGTTCGCTTTCCTGTTATAGTAGTAATAAACTGGAAAGGAAGGTGATCTGATGAGACGGTTAGCTTTCTTAGTTGTTGCGATTTGCTTGGCGGTTGGTTGCTTTTTCAGTCCGGTGTCAAAAGCAGAAGGGGTTATGAGCGGCGGAGATGGTGATAAAATCGCCGTCGGGAAAGACGGTATGGTGGCTACGGCCCATCCGCTTGCATCAAAAATCGGAGCCGAGGTGTTGAAAAAGGGCGGGAATGCCATTGATGCAGCAATTGCGATTCAGTATGCTCTGAATGTAACGGAGCCGATGATGTCGGGAATCGGCGGCGGTGGATTCATGATGGTCTACGATGGCGAGACGAAGGAAACGTCGATCGTCAACAGCAGGGAGCGTGCTCCACAGGGTGCCGAACCTGACATGTTTTTGGATGAAGACGGAAAGGTGATTCCTTTTTCAGAAAGGTCGAGACACGGAAATGCGGTCGGTGTGCCGGGAACGCTGAAAGGGCTCGAAGCAGCGCATAAAAAGTGGGGAACGAAGAAAATGGAAGACTTGATATCGCCTTCCGTTAAGCTTGCAGAAGAAGGGTTCCCGATCGATTCGGTTTTGGCCGATGCGATAAAGGACCATCAGGACAAGCTCAGCAAAACGGCCGCAAAGGATATTTTCCTTCCCGACGGTGAACCTTTGAAAGAAGGTGATATCCTCGTACAAAAGGATTTGGCCAAGACGTTTAAATTAATACGGAAAGAAGGGTCAAAAGCCTTTTATGATGGAGAAATCGGCCGGGCGATAGCAGATGTCGTGCAGGATTTCGGGGGTTCGATGACACCTGATGACCTGTCCCGCTATGAGGTCACAACAGATAAGCCGATCTGGGGCGAGTACCACGGCTATGATATCGCAAGCATGCCTCCTCCAAGTTCAGGCGGAGTGTTCATGCTGCAGATGCTGAAATTGATTGATGATTTTCATTTATCCCAATACGATCCAAAATCATTTGAAAAATATCATCTGCTCGCGGAAACGATGCACCTCGCCTATGCGGACAGGGCGGCATATGCGGGCGATCCAGAATTTGTCGATGTTCCGCTCTCAGGGCTGCTCGATCCCGATTATATTAAGGAGCGGCAGCAGCTGATCAGCCTTGATTCGATGAACCGCGATGTGAAAGCAGGCGATCCATGGAAATACGAGGCGGGAGAGCCGAATTATGAGATCGTGCCTCAGCCTGAAGATAAGACGATCGGGGAGACGACGCATTTTACCGTCACGGACCAGTGGGGCAATGTTGTCTCTTATACGACTACGATTGAACAGCTTTTTGGAACGGGGATTTTAGTGCCCGGGTACGGACTGTTTTTAAACAATGAACTGACCGATTTTGATGCGGTTCCAGGCGGAGCGAACGAAGTTCAGCCGAATAAAAGGCCGCTTTCAAGCATGACGCCGACGATCGTTTTTAAAGACGAAAAACCGGTGCTGACTGTTGGTTCCCCGGGAGGAACGACGATCATTGCTTCCGTTTTCCAGACGATCTTGAATTATTTTGAGTACGGCATGAGCCTTCAGGATGCGATTGAAGAGCCGAGAATCTATACGAACAGCCTGACTTCTTACCGCTATGAATCGGGAATGCCGGAGGATGTCAGACTGAAGCTCAATGACTTCGGCCACAGATTCGGTGCGAATCCGGTTGATATCGGCAATGTCCAAAGTATTTTCATTGACCGGGAGAACAGAACGTTTATGGGGGTTGCCGATTCAAGCAGAAACGGGACGGCGGTCGGCGTCAACATTAAGACATCGGCTAAATAGCGGAAGCAAGGGCTTGGTCTAAGGCTTTTAGATCAAGCCTTCTTCCGTCTGTCAGCGGGGAAAAGAGGATTTTTTTCGAAAGAAGAGAAATATATTTTTTGTAAGCGTTTACTAAGTTGCGAAGGAGGGAGACCATGATTCACACGTTGGCAAATGGATTTTACCGCTTTTGCGAGTGGGTGATGCGGCTCGCCTATTTGAATCTGTTGTGGATCGGCTTCACGCTGGCGGGAGCGGTCATCTTCGGTTTAGCGCCGGCGACTGCCGCGATGTTCGCTGTGACAAGACAGTGGGCGCTGGGAAAGATGGATATCCCGGTGTTTCAGACGTTTTATCAGGCGTTTAAAAAGAAATGGGCCAAAGCAAGCGTTCTCGGTTTGATATTGGGTCTGATCGGTTTATTGCTGATTGTTGATTTTCAAATTGCGGCCGTCTATTTTCACGATCAGCCGGTTGTCTTAAGTCTGTTCATCAGTTTGTTTATCATTTACGCCATCATCCTCTTTTACGCTTTTCCAATTGATGTCCACTACGATTTAAAACGGATTGCAGTGCTGAAATACAGCTTTATCATCGGCTTTTCCCGTCCGCTCACCTCGTTTTTCATGCTGATCAGCGCGTTTGGCATGATTCTGCTCGCTTTATTTCATGTCACATTTCTTCTATTCTTCAGCGGCAGCGCTTTAAGCTTCATTTTGACGAAGCTCTCGTTTCAGGCGTTCCGCGCAATAGACGGGCGCCGGACAGATAAGCAGGCTGCCGTCACACGCTTGAAATGAAGGTGTTCGTTCGGTGAACCGGTATCAGCATTTAAAAATTAAAGATCAATTGTTTATCTTGATTTCATTGATCATGGCCGTTTCGCTCATCTTGATCTTGAGCGGCGTTCAATACGCGTTCCGTGTCTATGACCAGCAGATTTACAGGAAGTCGTCACAGGTGCTGATGTTATCATCAAAAAGCATTGAAGATGAATTGAAAAAGATTGAGGATGTGTCATATCAACTGACCACTGACGCCGCCATCCAAGCAAACCTTCTGAAAGCCGGCCGCGGCCAAAACAAATACGTGACCTACCGAATGAAAAGCAAAATCTGGGATAAGCTTGCCGAATATACCGGCTCTAAGCGGTACATTAAATCGATTCATTTGTTTGATGCTTCCGGAACCGAGTATTCCGCAGGTGCGAATTTAACCGAAGCATTGCGGGAGCAAAAGAATGCGCTGATCGAAAAAGCGTCGCGCCAAAAAGGCGGCAACACGTGGGAGCCTATGCCGGGTGAAACCGGCGAGCTGTTATCCGTCCGGGAAATTCGCTCCTATGAGCGTTTAAACCTTGACCACCTGGGAACAGTGGTGATTGTCGCCGATTTAAAACGGGTGATCGGCGATCTTCCGAAAGACTGGGGGGAAGGCGCAGGCAAGATTGCGATGTCGGACGGGCAGGAGCTGTTTTTTTCTGAAATGCCTTTCAGCGAAACCGATGGACTACGTTTATCTTCTCACGCAGAAAACGGATATGACATTGTGGAGGAAAACGGCCAGCGCTTTTTCGTTTCATATGTCAAATCAGCGTATAAGAATTGGACGTATTGGAGCCTGATCCCTTTTGACGCGATGTTTTCGAAAATCTCTGCGATGAAGACGATCCTGATTTCCCTTTTTATTCTCTTCTTTCTGATTGCGGTTCTCTTTGGAAGGAAAATGGCCAGGGGCATTACGAGTCCGATTGAGAAGCTGGTGGCAGCCATGAAAAATGTCCAAACCGGCGATTTTAAACTGGCGCCGCTCACTCGTGCTCCTTCAGACCGGCAGGATGAAGTCAGCGTCTTAAACCGCAACTTTTTTACAATGGTTGAACGGATCAATGAACTGATTGCCGAGAACTACGAGAAGCAGCTGATGCTGAAAGAGACGGAATTCAGAGCGCTCCAAGCGCAAATCAACCCCCACTTTTTATACAACACGCTCGAGTCGATCAACTGGCTGGCAAAAACGAACCGTCAGCCGCAAATTTCAAAGATGACGGAATCCCTCGGGTTTTTGCTCAGGAATGCCATCAATATGAAAAACGACGTGGTGACGATCGAGGAAGAAGCTGAAATTGTGCTCCACTATTTTACCATTCAGCGTTTTCGCTTTGAGGAGCGGCTCGTTTTTGAACTCGACATTGAGCCGGCGGTGAAAAAATGCCGCGTGCCAAAGCTTGTCCTCCAGCCTTTGGCTGAAAATGCGATTACATACTGTCTCGAGCCCTTCATTGAACCTTGCCATATTCACATTAAAGCATATAAAAAAGGCGGGTTTGTATATTTAACGGTTACCGACAACGGACCGGGCATGGATGAAGACTTTTTGGAAAAAGCGAGAAGAGAGCTTGTCCGGACAAGAGGCAGAGGAATCGGACTGCAAAATATCGATGAGCGCATTCAGCTGATGTTTGGCAAAGGGTACGGCTTGACGATTTCAAGCGAAAAGAACAAGGGAACCGAAATGTTAATTAAAATACCATTTCAAAGCGGGGTGTGATGATGTATAAAGTGCTGTTGGCGGACGATGAACGGATTATTCTCGACGGCATCTCCAGCATGATCGAGTGGAGTTCGTTTGAAACGTCTTTGATCGGAGCCGCACAAAACGGGATTGACGCTTACCGCCTGATTATGGAAGAGCGGCCGGACATTGTGATCAGCGATATTAAAATGCCCGGGATGGGAGGACTCGAACTGATCGAGAAAGTGTCCCGCGACTACCCGTCAATCCGGTTTATTTTGCTGACGGGCTTCGGCCAGTTTGAATATGCAAAAAAAGCGATGTCATACGGAGTCAGACATTATTTGCTCAAACCCTGCAATGAAAACCACATTACAGATTCGCTTCAAAGCGTGATCGGCGAGCTGAAAAAAGAGGAATCGGCGCAAAAAGTAAAAAATGATCTGGAGATGATGAAGCCGCATCTTATGAAGCAAATGTTAAAAGAGCTGGTCACGGGCAGCCGTATCGAGGATGAAACGTGCCTGCGCTTTTTTTCAGAGCAAAAGGTCATCAGACTGATCCTGTTTTCCGTCCGGGACGGGGATGACAAAGACTATGCCCAAGGTGTTGAGTCCATTGCGGATGAGGTGCTGAACGGTTCTTTCATCGCTTCGGCCTGCGTTCAACAAGTGCTTGTTTGTGCAGTTGACGGAAAAGTCGCTCCTGCCGTACTTGAGGAAAAAATGAAAAGCGTCCAAGAACTTTCACGCCATCTGCTTCAATTTGAACCTGAAGCATCACTCAGCGAAAGCGGCAGTATCAGCGAAGCCTCCGCTATGTACGAAAAGGCATACGCACAGATCGTCCAACATGAAGGAGAGACATCGGTTTTAATCGGGAGGATGCTCGATCTCATCGAAAAGGAGGCCTCAAATCCGAAGCTTTCGCTGAAATGGGCAGCCCGCAACATGCTGTACATGAATCCGGATTATCTCGGCAAGCTGTTTAAACAGGAAACCGGTGAAAGGTTTTCAAGCTATGTTGCAAAGGTGCGCATCAAAAAGCGATCGCGAAGATGAAGAAGTCTAAAAACACGGCCATCGGCGCACTGGCAGAGGAGCTGGGGTTTGGCCACAATCCGAAATACTTCAGCCTTGTTTTTAAAAAATACACAGGACTCACCCCGTCAGAATTTCGAAAAAAAGAAGAAAACACGTTTTAATGCCGCCGGTATATTCGGCGGTTTTTTGCGTATTGACGGAATCTCTGTTTTTTTAACATTCTTCTCTGTTTTTTGAGTTTCTGGGACAAAAAGTTGAATTTAAAATGAAATGTAAGCACTTACAAAATAAGGAGGGGAAATGTTGATGAGAAGATTTGTGTTTTTCTCATTTTGCGTTTTGCTGACGCTCGGCCTGTTCGGATGCAGTTCAAACACTGAAGAGGCGGCCGGTGCGGACGGCAAAAAGAAGGTTACCTTGAGGGTCGCGTGGTGGGGCGGACAGCCTCGGCATGATTATACATCAAAAATCATCGAGCTGTATGAAAAGGAACACCCGCATGTCAAAATCGAAGCGGAGTTTGCGAATTGGGACGATTATTGGAAAAAGCTTGCCCCGATGTCTGCGGCGGGTCAGCTGCCGGATGTGATTCAGATGGATATGGCGTATTTATCCCAATACGGCAAGAAAGGCCAGCTTGAAGACCTGACTCCGTACGTCAAGGACGGGACCATCAATACCGAATCGATTGGTGAAAAGACGATCAAAGGCGGCAAAATCGGTGATCAGTTATACGGCTTCCCGCTCGGTGTGAATGTGCTGTCGGTGATTACAAATGATGACATGCTAAAAGAAGCGGGCGTTGAAATTGACGACGGCAGCTGGACGTGGACCGATTTTGAAAACCTGGCGCTAGAGGTCGAGGAGAAGACGGGGCAATACGGTTCAAACGGCATGCATCCGCCTGATGTCTTTTTCCCTTATTACTTGAGGACGAAGGGCGAGCGCTTTTATAAAGAGGACGGCACAGGCCTTGCTTATTCAGACGACAAGCTGTTTGTCGATTACTTCAAGCGTCAGGTGAAGCTCGTTGATGAAAAAGCATCGCCGACACCTGATGAAAGCGCGCAAGTGAAGGGAATGGAGGACGATTTTATCGTTAAAGGCCGAACGGCTGCAACATGGAATTATTCAAATCAGTTTTCGGCGTTCGCACAGCTGACCGATGCACCTCTGTCATTAAATCTGCCTCCTGAACAGGCGAAAGAAAAGGCGCTGTTTTTAAGGCCGAGCATGCTGTTTTCAATCCCGAAAAGCTCCGAGCAAAAAAAAGAAGCGGCTGCATTCATCGACTTCTTTATTAACAATGAAAAAGCCAATGCCCTGATCAAAGGAGAAAGAGGCGTGCCGGTTTCCTCCAAAATTGCGGAAACGGTGAAGAAAGAACTGAGTGAAGAGGAGAAAAAGATTTTCGAATATGTCGAACGGGCTTCGGAGTCCGCGGGGGAAGCGGAACCGCCTGAACCGATCGGCAGCGCCGAAGTTATCAAACTGCTAAAAGACACATCAGACCAGATTTTGTTTAAAAAGATCACGCCTGAAGAAGGAGCCGCGAAGTTCAGAAAAGAAGCGGACGCGATACTGAAAAGAAATCAACAATGATAAGCGGGACAAGTGGAGGAAGGCCGCTCATCAAATGCAGGAGGAAGTGAACGTGAAGCGAAAAAATAGAATTGACAATTTGGCGGGTTACGCCTTTATTTCCCCGTTTATTATCGGATTTTTATGCTTTACCGTCATTCCGATGGGAGCCTCGCTGTTTCTGTCTTTTACAAGCTACGATCTGTTCACCCCGCCCAAATGGGTCGGCCTTGACAACTATAAGGCGATGCTGACAGATGATGAAAAGTACTGGGGCTCGCTGAAAGTGACGTTTTATTACGTGCTCGCGGGTGTTCCGCTGCGCCTCGCGTTTGCGCTTTTCATTGCGGTGATTTTGAACAGAGCCGAAAAAGGTGTCGGCATTTACCGGACGCTCTTTTATCTCCCGTCCATTATCGGCGGCAGCGTGGCGGTCGCGATTATGTGGCGAAATGTATTCGGCAATGACGGTGTTATCAATGCGCTTTTGTTCTTCCTCGGATTTGACAAGAAGATTCTTTGGTATCAGGATCCGACAAGCGCATTGTGGACCTTGATTCTTTTGTCGGTGTGGCAGTTCGGCTCTTCCATGCTGATCTTTCTTGCCGGATTGAAAAATATCCCGCCGATGTATCAGGAAGCGGCAAGCGTCGACGGTGCAAACAGATTTCAGCGTTTTTTTCTCATTACGCTCCCGCTTCTCAGTCCGATCATCTTTTTTAACCTGGTGATGCAGACCATTTCAGCCTTCATGACCTTTACGCCGGCCTACATTATTTCAAAAGGGGAAGGCGGTCCGCTTGACGGGACGCTTCTATATTCTCTCTATTTGTTCCAGCGGGCCTTCAACTTTTTCCAAATGGGCTACGCATCGGCGATGGCATGGGTGATGCTCATCCTGATCGGCCTTGTCACATTCATATTGTTCAAAACTTCATCCTTATGGGTGCATTACGAATCGAAGGAGGGGTAGCTGGTGGAGCCGGTAAAAGACATTTCGGGGCGGGCGGCGCCTGCCCCGCTTCCCGCAGGAACGGGAAAGAAAAGAGCCGGGCAGCTCGTGTTCCATATCGCGACTGCCGGTCTTGCGATCATCCTTTTGTATCCCGTTATCTGGCTGATCGCAAGCTCGTTTAAAGAAAGTGCGAGCATATTCGCCACATCTCACTCGCTCATTCCAGACCCTTTGATCCTGTCCAATTACACGGAGGGCTGGAAAGGGATCGCCGGACAGCCGTTCATCACATTTATTAAAAATTCGCTTATCATCGTCGGCCTCTCGACGGTCGGTGCGGTTTTGTCCTCAGCGTTCATCGCTTACGGATTCGCACGGATTCCATTTAAAGGGAAGGCATTTTGGTTTAGCTGCATGATGGTGACGATGATGCTGCCGCACGAGGTTCTGATGATTCCGCAATACATCATTTTTGCAAAACTGGATTGGCTGAATTCATTCAAGCCGATCGTTGTTCCACAATTTTTCGGGCACGCGTTTTTTATCTTTTTGATGATTCAGTTCATCAGGACGATCCCGGTAGAACTCGATGAAGCGGCAAAAATTGACGGCTGCAGCCGTCTCGGCATCTTTTTCAGAATCATTTTGCCATTGATCGCACCGGCGCTCGCGACGTCCGCCATCTTCTCGTTTTACTGGAAGTGGGAGGAGCTGATCAATCCGCTTCTTTACTTGAACAAGCCGGAGCTTTACCCGGTTTCTCTGGCACTAAAGCTGTTTTTAGATACGGAAACGGCGTCTAACTGGGGGGCGATGTTTGCGATGTCAGTCGTCTCACTCGTCCCGGTGATTCTCGTATTTTTCGTTTTTCAAAAATCGATCGTCCAAGGAATCAGCATGAGCGGATTAAAATAACAAAGGGGAGAAAAATGCATGACAAAGCTTGTTTTTGATGAAGAAAAACTGAATGAAGTGATCGACAGAATCGTCAAGCGGACATTTCAGATGGATTTCGAATGGGATTGGCCGGGCGGCGTCGCGTTTTACGGCGTCGCTGAGGCGTATGAAGCAACCGAAAATGACGAATACCTCGAACTTTTGAAAAACTGGACGGATGAAAAGCTTGAAGACGGCTTGCCTAAGCTGTCGATCAACGGGGTATCCATCGGCCATACCCTTCTGTCGCTCTACCAGGCGACAGGAGATGACCGTTATCTTGACACCGCCCGGCAAATGGCGGACTATGTGCTCCGCGAAGCGCCCCGGTTCGCAGATGGGATTTTGCAGCACACCGTCAACTCAGAGAAACATGTATTCCCTGAACAGGCATGGGTCGATACGATGATGATGGCGGGCTTGTTCCTTCTCCGAATCGGCAAAACTGTCGGCAGCGAGGCATATTTTGAAGACGGGCTGCGCCAGTATCACGGCCATGAGGAATTTTTGCAGGACATGGAGACCAATCTCTATTATCACGGATGGGACCATGTGGCCAAAAACAATCTGTCAGGCATATTTTGGGGAAGGGGAAACGGATGGGCCGCTTTGACAATGGCTAAAGCGCTCCCTTTGATCGATGTTACGCATCCTTCATACATGATCATTGACGGTTCACTTCGAGACTTGTTGAGCGCGCTTGTCAGGCTTCAGCATCCTTCTGGTTTATGGCACACCGTACTGACGGATCCTGATTCATATCTTGAAGTGTCGGGATCTGCGGGGATTGCTTCCGGCCTGCTGTCCAGAGGCTCGCTATACCACAAATCCGTTCAGAAGGCGCTCACAGCCATAACAGATGCGGTCGCGCCTGACGGAAGGGTGGAACGCGTTTCAGCGGGCACAGCAGTGATGCGGGATGCACAGGGATACAAAGACGTTCCGTATAAACGGATTCAAGGCTGGGGACAGGGGCTTGCCCTGACGTTTTTGGCAGACGTCGTCCGCTCCAAGTCGCGCGCGTTCCAATAGAAATTGAAAAAGAAACATTCTTTTCATTGCAGTGGGGGGAGAGGGATGAAAAAGCTGCATCAAAGATATGTTTCACGGCGAAAAGGAAGTTTTTTTAAAAAAAGCTTTGTGCTGATTCTGCTGATTGCGTGTATTCCTGGCTTATTGACGGGTGCAGGAATCTATTTGTTTTCCGCTGCAAAAATTGAAAAAGAGCTCCAACAAATGCACGAGAACCAGGTGAAACGCCAAATCAGCCAAATCGATGACAAGCTGGAAGGGCTTGAGATCATGCTCTCCCAGCTTGCATATGATCCGCGCCTGATGAACGGTCTGGCCGATGCCGATCTGCAAACGGATTTTCAAACGACGTACAGGCTCTCAAAATCGCTGTTTGTGCTTCAGGATCAAAATCCGCTCATTCACAAGGTTGAACTGTTTATTCAAGGGAAAGAGCCGATTCTTTTAAATCCGGAATACAGCGGAATGACCGACCGGAACATCTTAAAGGCCTATCATTCGTTGCTTGAAGGCGGTCAAAACGTTTATTGGAAAGACATGAGCGCCGCTCCTTACGGAATGGCGCTTGTCCACAAAATTCCGGGAGGCATCTCAGAGCCGTTCGGCGCGCTGATTTTAACGCTTGACGAAAAAGAAATGGGGCATTTGCTGGAAAGCCTTTCACCGTATTCAAAGGGAACAGCGCTTCTTTTTCATCATAATCAAAAGCCTGTTTTTTCCGGGAGCAAACGCGGCAAAGCCAATTTTGAAAGCGTTTTAAAAGGGATGCTTGAGAAACAAAAAAATCAACAGGGCTCCTTTGTGATGGATTGGGGCGGAGGGGCGTATTCCGTTTCATACGGACGAATGGACAGATTAAACCAGGAATGGACCTATGTCTCGGCTTCACCGATGTCGGCAATTACGGCTCCGGTGTTGTTTTTATCGAAGCTCGTCGCGTCGGTCAGCATCGCCGGGATCATTCTTGCTTTCATTCTGTCATGGTATGCGTCACACAAAATTTATTCACCTGTCGCAAGGCTGATCAAGCTCTGCTCAGGAGAGGGTAAGGCCGCTCATTTTCCGGATGAATTTCATTGGCTCGAGAAGCGCTGGGAAGACCTGACTGAGGAAAGCGGCAGACTGAAAAAGGAAATGCCCCAGGCTGCAAACGTTTTTTTTCAGCGCCTTCTCGGCGGATACTTTGCAGATGAATCAGAGAGGAATTTGAGAGATCGTCTGAAAAGGTGGGGCTGGGAAGCGAAAGACAATGTGTTTACCATCATCGATATCCAGCTGACGGGACTTTACGAAGGGAACGGAGCTTTTACAAAAAAGGATGAAAGTCTGACGGGTTTTTTGCTGGGCAACATTACGCGCGAACTGGCTGGTAGGACTTTCAAACATATTTATATGACCGATGTCCGTTCGTTATCGCTTGCTGTGCTGCTGATGAGCGGCAGGAAAACAGCCTTCAAGGAAGAAACCGCCCAATTTGTCCGTGAGCTGACGGATGTGATCTGCGGCATATCAAGACTCCACGTCACAGTGACGGTATCAAAAACCGCTCACATGTTAAAAGACATTCCCGGCATGTATGAAGAGGTGAAAGAAGGCAGGCATTACAGACAGTTCGAAAACGCCAGCCAGGTGATCGATTTAAGCCGGAAGGAAGACATGCCTCCCGTTGAATCATACTATCCGTTCACCCTTGAAAAAGAGGTCGTCAGGGCGTTACGGCTTGAAGAAAGGGATGAAGTCGAAAGGCGGATCAGGCTGTTCATCCGGGAACTGTCCGAAAAAGGAAAGACGGAAATCCGCATCCAGCCGGGCATGATGCAGCTGTTGGCAAAGATCCAGGAAGAGATCTTTCATTCCGGCCTTCACCCTTATGAATTGTTCAGCCGAAAAAATCTGCTGCAGGAGCTTTCAGAGCTGAGGGAGCCCGAAAGGGCCGTCGGCTGGATGATGGAGCGTGTCGTAAGCCCGTATCTTAAAGAAATGGAAGGCAGGAAAAACAGACAGCAAAAACGGCTTGTCGAACAGGTGCTTGAGATGATTCATCAGCATTATATGAACGATATCTCGCTTGAAAGCTGCGCTGATCAAGCCGGGACGAATTCGTATACGCTGAGCAAAGCTTTCAAACAAGTAACCGGCATCAATTTTATCGACTATGTTACCCGTCTCAGAATCGAAAAAGCGAAAGAGCTTCTTCTTGAAACGAATAAAAAAATCCATGACGTTTCTGAAGAAGTCGGCTACAGACACAGCTATTTCAACCGGATTTTCAAGAAGCAGGTCGGCATTCCGCCGAGCCGCTACAGGCAGATTCATCAGGAATCTTCGTGAAAGGGAGAGTGTTATGAAACGAACAGACGAAAAGCCAAAAGTGTCAGTATATTTGGCCGGGGATTCGACCGTCGCAGACTGTCCTCCGCATGAAGCGCCGATGGCCGGCTGGGGACAGATGCTTCCGCTGTTTTTCTCAGATGAGGCTGCGGTCGTGAATATGGCAAAAGGCGGGGCCAGTTCGAACAGCTTCATTGATGAAGGCCGGCTCGATGACATTACGGAGCGGCTTGGGCCTGGTGATTATGTGTTGATCCAGTTCGGCCACAACGATCAAAAACCGTACGGAACAGACCCGTATACAACCTATCAGGAGCATCTTGTCCGCTATGTTGAAGCGGTTCGCGAAAAACAGGCGACTCCAGTTTTGATCACTTCCGCAGAGCGCAGACGCTTTGATCAAAATGGAAAGCCTGCCGACACACTCGGAGATTTTCCGAAAGCGATGAAGGCGCTCGCTGACCGCTTCGAAGTTCCGCTCATCGATTTATGGTCCAAAACAAAAGCGCTCTATGAATCTCTCGGAACGGAAGGCTCAAAACGGCTGTTCGTCCACTTTCAGCCGCATGAACATCCTCATTATCCAAATGGAATTGAAGACAATACTCATTTTTCCGAGGCGGGGGCCCGTCAAGTCGCCTGGCTGGTAACAGAAGGAATCAGAGAGCTCGGCCTGCCTCTAGCGGCTTATCTTCATTGTGAAAGGAGCGACTTCCGTGCCGAAGTGTAATGCAAGAGAAGGAAGCCTGATTTATCAAAACCCTTTATCGTCTCCTGAAGATCTCCGCGGCTGGGTGATGGAAGGAAAAGGAATCGTTCGTTTTCCGAACGGCCGCCTGCATATGGAGAATGAACTCGATGCTGAGCAATATGGAGACGATGCCCATTTTGTTTACTGGTGTCCAGAGACATTCCCTGATGGAATAGTTGTGAAGTGGGATTTCTATCCTGTGCGGGAGCCCGGCTTATGCATGATATTTTTTGCAGCCACCGGGATCAATGGGGAAGATTTATTTGACGGGCGGCTGGCGGAGAGAACAGGGAAATATCCGCAATATCATTCAGGGGACATCAACACATTGCACCTGTCGTATTTCAGACATAAGCATGCTGATGAAAGAGCATTCCGAACATGCAACCTCAGGAAAAGCCGCGGTTTTCACCTCGTCTGTGAGGGAGCCGACCCGCTTCCGCCCGCTAATGACGCTTTGCCTCCCTACCGAATGAAGCTCATAAAAGACGGGGTATCCGTTCATTTTTCAATCAACGGGCTGCCCATTTTGGAATGGGAGGATGACGGCAGGCGTTTCGGCCCGGTTTACGGAGGAGGAAAAATCGGTTTCAGGCAAATGGCTCCGCTGAAAGCAGCCTACGCCAACTTTGAAGTGCGCAGGCTGCTTTGCGACTGAAAGGAGGATCGGACATGCGGGAAAAAGGCATGATGGCGATGATGTACGGCGCTTGTGAAGCGATCATGAAAATCGCCTGGCTGAACACGCTCTGGGTTCTATTCACGCTGGGAGGAGGCGTTGTTTTCGGCTGGGCTCCGAGCACGGCCGCGATGTTCACGGTCGTGCGCAAGTGGCTGCTCGGCCGGACGGACGCACCGGTATTCAAAACGTTTTATCAAACGTATAAAAAAGAGTTTTTCAAAACAAACGGACTTGGCCTCATCCTCCTCGCCGCCGGCACAATTTTATTAGTAAACTATCAATTTTTCCGCGTCCGTGAGGATTTATTTTCAATCATCATCAGCTATGCCACACTGATGGCCGGACTCATGTATGTCGTAGTTTTCGTGTATATTTTTCCGCTTTACGTTCACGTTCAGCTGCCGTTTGCCCGCTATTTTTCACAGGCTGCACTGATCGGTCTCGTTCGTCCTTTGACGACGGCCGGAATGGCTGCTGCTGGAGGCTTTGTCGTTTATGTGCTGTTGACGGTTCCGGGACTGATTCCATTTTATGGTGTCAGTTTGTTTGCTCTTGTATTAATGTTCATTGCACATCGCTGTTTTTTGCGCCTGGAAGGCTAGCTGAACCGTGCAAAAATGAGAAAAGTGAGCAAAAAAGTATCAATTGAAAAAGGAGAACCGCTTTAAATCGGACTTGAACACATCTTTTCCCTTCGGCAAAAAAGTGCAATTGAATAAAAATGGAAGCCGTAATAGAATCCCTTTTAAGTAAGCACTTACAAAAAGGCGAAGGGAGAAGATGATGAAAAAAGGAAATAAAAGGTGGAAAAAACTGTTGGCTGCGTCATCTCTTTTATTCATTACGCTTGTGACCGGCTTCTCGGAACAAGCGGAAGCAGACGGGCGGACGGCTGTGCAGGCAAGGCAAATGGAGTCGCTGAACCGGGGGCTTGTCGCTGTTAAAACGGGGAACGGTGTCTTTGTGAGCTGGCGGCTGCTCGGAACCGAGTCCGCTTCTGTTTCATTTAATGTGTATCGAAACGGAAAGAAGCTGAACGGTTCCCCGATTACATCGAGTACAAATTATCAGGATGCAGGCGGGGATTCGAATGCCGTTTACCAGGTGCGCGCCGTTTTGAACGGCGTGGAGCAGGCTCCTTCTGAAACCGCCGGAGTTTGGAATAAACCATACAAATCTGTTCCGCTGCAAAAACCGGCCGGGGGAAAAACGCCTGATGGGGTGTCATTCACATACAGCGCCAATGATGCGAGCATCGGCGATCTTGATGGAGACGGCGAATATGAAATCATTCTCAAGTGGGATCCTTCCAATTCAAAGGATAATTCACAGGACGGATACACGGGAGACGTGCTGATTGACGCATACAAGCTTGACGGGACCATGATGTGGAGAATCAACCTTGGCAAAAACATTCGCGCCGGCGCCCATTATACACAGTTTCTCGTCTATGACTTTGACGGCGACGGAAAAGCGGAAATCGCCATGAAGACAGCCGACGGGACGAAAGACGGCAAGGGAAAGGTGATCGGAAATGCAAACGCCGATTATCGCAATGCCCAAGGCCGAATTTTGTCAGGGCCTGAGTATTTGACGGTTTTTAAAGGCGATACAGGCGCTGAGCTTACAACGGTCAACTACGAACCTGCCCGGGGAAATGTAGCCGATTGGGGAGACAGCTACGGCAACAGGGTTGACCGCTTTCTGGCCGGTGTCGCATACCTTGACGGGGAGCGGCCGAGTTTTGTCATGGCACGCGGTTATTACACGAGAACAGTGCTTGTCGCTTACAACTTTAGAGGCGGAAAGCTGACCAAACTGTGGACGTTCGATTCGGACGCTCCCGGAAATGGCGCCTATGCCGGTCAAGGTAACCACAGTTTGAGCGTCGCTGATGTTGACGGAGATGGAAAGGACGAAATCATATACGGAGCGATGGCTGTCGATCATGACGGTAAAGGCCTTTATTCAACCGGATGGGGACATGGGGATGCCATGCATACAGGAAACCTGGACCCCTCAAGACCGGGACTCGAAGTCTTTCAAGTGCATGAAAACAGCAATTCTCCCTATGGATTGTCTTTCCGGGACGCGAAAACGGGAAAGATCATCTGGGGAGTGCACGCAGGCAAGGATGTCGGACGCGGGATGGCTGCTGATATCGATCCGCGCTACGAAGGAGCGGAAGTATGGGCGAACGGCGGTCTTTATACGGCAAAAGGCGTAAAAATCGGGAGCACATTGCCTTCATCAACGAACTTCGGCATCTGGTGGGACGGCGATCTCCAAAGAGAGCTTCTGGACAGCAACAGAATTGATAAATGGGATTATCGAAATTCGCGAACCGTTAACTTGCTGACAGCATCTGGAGCTTCGGCAAATAACGGAACAAAAGCGACGCCGTCCCTGCAGGCTGACATTCTCGGAGACTGGCGCGAAGAAGTGATCTGGCGAGCAGATGACAGCAGCGAACTGCGCATCTACACGACGACAGATATGACGGAACACCGCTTGTATACGCTGATGCATGATGCCGTCTATCGCCTCGGAATCGCCTGGCAGAATGTCGGCTACAACCAGCCGCCGCACACCGGCTTTTATTTAGGCGAAGGCATGCAGACACCTGAGAAGCCGAACATTTATACACGCTGATGGAAAAGGGGAGCTTCATAATGAAGCGATATGTTCGTTGCGTATGGGCCATCCTTCTCCTTTTCTTCTTCAGCACGGGGATTGAGGGACCTGCGCAGCCGAAAGGCGCTGCCGCACATCACAGTCAGGATCTTTTTCTGTTCGATTTTGGAAAAGGTCCCGCTGAGAAGGATTATGTGAAAGTGAACGAGGCCTCCGCGTATCAAAATGGTAAAGGCTACGGGTTTTCACGGGCAGGGAACGCTGTGTGCAAAAAGACGCAAAAAAAAGAAGCGCTCAAGAAAGACTATTGTGTCGTGAACCGGACGGCTTTTCTGGCGGTTCTTTCTCCTGGTGAATACCGCGTAACCGTATTTGCCTCATCCCGCGGTGAATTGAAGCTTTATGCCGAAGGAGAGGAAATGGGAACGATCCCGGCCGGAGCAAAGGGAAGTTCAGCCGAAAAAGCGTTCACCGTTACGGTGGAAGACGGGCGTCTCGATTTGGAGTGGAAAGGACCTCAGCCAAAAGTGTATGCCGTCGAAATTTCGAAGGTGTATCGGTTTGATTTCGGTGACGGGCCTCTTGCTTCGGGCTTTATTCCGATAGACGCGCAATCGGCTTATACTCCTTTAAAAGGCTACGGATTTGACGACACAACAAAGGTGACTTGTACGGACCGCGGTATCGCCGATCCGCTTCGTTCAGACTTTTGCATACCGGATGGAACGGCGTTTACGGTCGATTTGCCTGACGGTCAATATCATGTCCGGCTGATAACCGGAGATGCCCGGGCAAAAACGAACATGGACGTACGGGCAAATGGCATGATTCAGCTCTATTCATTTGGAGCGGAAGCGGGCGGATACAACGAAAAAACGTTTCCGATTCATATTTCCGGTGGCCGCCTTTCCATTCAAGCCATAGCAGCGAGAACAGCGCCGCGCCTCAATGCGCTGGTCTTGACGAAGACGGCTTATCATGTAACGGATGACAAGACGACGGTTTTTCTGGCGGGAGATTCCACGGTTTCCGATTATGAACCAGGTTATGCGCCGATGGCAGGCTGGGGGCAATTTTTAGGCGGCTATTTCTCGGATGAAATCGTCATCGACAACCAGGCGAAACGCGCGAGAAGCGCGAAAAGTTTTGTGGATGAACGGTCGCTGGATACGATTTTAAACCGGATGAAACGGGGCGATTATTTGTTGATTCAGTTCGGCATCAATGACGCCGGGCAAGATCCGGCCCGTCATACAGATCCGTATACGACATTTCAGGAATACTTGAGAACCTACATTAACAAAGCCCGCGAAAAAGGAGGACGGCCTGTGCTCGTCACTTCTCAAAGTAAACGAACCTATGATGAAAAGGGCGTTTTTTACAACAGCATCGGAGAATATCCGAACGCAATGAGACAGCTCGGACGGGAAATGAACGTTCCGGTGCTCGATTTAAATAAAAAGAGCATTGATTATTACAACGAGATCGGCGTTGAAGCGACTAAAAACGTATTTATGTTTTTAGAGCCGGGGAAAGCCCGAATTATCCAGACGGAATCCAGGACAGGGTGCATGTTCACGAGTTCGGCGCCAACCAATTGGCGAGGCTCGTGACAGAAGAAATCGCCGATATGAACATGTATCCGCTGAAACATTCGCTCAAGAAATAAGGTGTCGGGAGAGCCGGTCTCCGGTTCTCCCGTTCGCCATTCCAAACCGTAAAGGGGAGAGAGGACGATGGGAGAAAAAGACGTACATGCAGCAGCTGAACGCGTTCGGCCGGTGAAATCGACGGCAAAATCGAGGCAAATGGAACGCTTGAACCGCGGACTTGTGGCCGTAAAAACAAAAAAAGGGGTTTTTCTCAGCTGGCGGCTCTTAGGAACAGATCCGGAAGAAACGGCTTTCAACCTATATCGCAACGGTCACAGAATCAACTCAACACCCGTTTCATCATCGACCAACTTTCTTGATAAACACGGAAACGGAGAATCTGTTTATTATGTGACAAAGGTTCTCGGAGATCAGGAAGTCGAGCAGTCGCACAAAACAGCTGTCTGGCAGAAGCCGTACTTGGATGTTCCGTTAAACAAGCCTGACGGCGGGACAACTCCTGACGGCGTACAGTATACGTACAGCGCCAATGACGCGAGCATCGGAGATCTCGACGGCGACGGAGAATACGAAATTGTGCTCAAATGGGACCCGTCCAATTCGAAAGATAATGCACACAACGGCTATACCGGAGAAGTCATCATCGATGCATATAAGCTTGATGGGACATTCATGTGGAGGATTCATCTCGGGAAAAACATCCGCGCGGGCGCCCATTATACGCAATTGATGGTCTATGATCTTGACGGCGACGGGAAAGCGGAAATCGCCATGAAGACAGCTGACGGAACGGTTGACGGAACTGGTCGGGTGATTGGCGATCCTGCTGCCGATTACAGAAATGAAAATGGACGAATTTTGGACGGGCCTGAATATTTGTCGATTTTTCACGGGGAAACGGGAAGGGAATTGGCAACCATGGATTACGATCCGCCGCGGGGCAGGCTTGAGGATTGGGGAGACGGATACGGCAACCGCATGGATCGATTTTTGGCAGGCATCGCCTATTTGGACGGTGAAAGGCCGAGTCTTGTTATGGCGCGCGGCTATTACACAAGAACGGTGCTTGCCGCTTACAACTTCCGGGACGGCAAGCTGACCAAGCTATGGACATTTGACAGCGACAAGCCCGGAAACGAAGGCTATGCAGGGCAGGGAAACCATAGTCTGAGCGTCGCGGATGTCGACGATGACGGGAAAGATGAGATCGTCTACGGTGCGATGGCCGTGGATCATGATGGAACAGGGCTTTATACGACAGGGCTTGGGCACGGTGACGCCATGCATGTGAGCGATCTTGACCCGGATCGACCCGGGCTGGAAGTCTTTCAAGTGCATGAAGACCCGCGCCTTCCGTACGGTCTCTCATTTCGCGATGCGGGTACAGGGGAGATCCTCTGGGGAGTGCCGGCGGATACAGATGTTGGGCGGGGAATGGCCGCGCATATCGATCCCCGTTATAAAGGCTCGCTTGTCTGGGCGATCGATCCCCCGGGTAATGAAGGGAAATCATACGGCCTCTATACGAGTAAGGGAGAAAAGCTCAGCGACGCCGCTCCGGCTTCGGCCAATTTTGGGATTTGGTGGGACGGCGATCTTCTCCGCGAGCTGCTTGACCACGATTGGAAAGAACCCGCCGGCATCCCGAAAATTGATAAATGGGACTATCACAGCGGCAGGCTGGTCAATCTGCTCACTGCTGACGGAACGCTGTCTAACAATTGGACGAAAGGGACGCCCGTGCTTCAGGCCAATCTATTCGGCGATTGGCGCGAAGATGTCGTATTCCGCACCGCGCGAAGCGATGCTCTGCGAATATACACAACGACCGAGCTGACTGAACATCGTTTCTATACATTCATGCACGATCCCGTCTACCGCTTGGGGGTAGCCTGGCAAAATGTCGCTTACAATCAGCCGCCTCACCCCGGATTTTATTTGGGAACCGGAATGGACAAGCCGCCCCGGCCGAATATTTATACCGCTCCCTGTAAGAAACATGAAGAGTGACAGAGATCGCCGGTTCATTCAGGTTTATTCAATATACAAAAAGTATGATTGTAATCTCACAGCCTGTTCCCATAAAATGAATGGTAAGCGATTTCATTTCAAAACGAAAAGAGGGATTCATATGGAGTATCAGGCGAGTGATACACGCTATGAAAATATGAAATACAACCGCTGCGGGCATTCAGGTTTAAAACTGCCTGCTTTGTCTTTAGGGCTTTGGCATCATTTCGGAGAAGCCAATTCGTTTCAAAATGCCAAAGCACTGTTAAGAAAAGCATTCGATCTGGGAATCACCCACTTTGACTTGGCGAATAATTACGGTCCGCCCCCCGGTTCTGCCGAAGAAACATTCGGAAAAGCGCTGAAAACCGATTTTGCCCGCTACCGTGATGAAATGGTCATCAGCACGAAAGCCGGCTATACGATGTGGCCCGGACCATACGGCGATTGGGGGTCAAAAAAGTACCTCGTCGCAAGCCTTGATCAAAGTTTAAAACGAATGGGCATAGATTATGTCGATATATTTTATTCGCACCGCCCTGATCCCCATACACCGCTGGAAGAGACGATGGGAGCGCTCGCCCATATCATCAGGCAAGGAAAAGCTTTATATGTCGGTCTGTCGAACTACAGCGCCGAACAGACCGAAAAAGCGGCCGATATTTTGCAAGAATACGGGGTTCCGCTCCTCATCCATCAGCCCAAATATTCAATGTTCCACAGAGAACCGGAAAACGGCCTGCTGCAAGTGCTGCAGAAAAAAGGAGCCGGGGCGATCGCGTTTACACCTCTTGCTCAAGGGCTTTTATCAACGAAATATTTGACTGGGATTCCCGCCGGGTCTAGAGCCGCAGATGTGAACAGTCCGTTTTTGCAGGCCGAGAGCATCACAGAAGACGTGCTCGGCAAAGTCCGCAAGCTGAATCAAGTGGCGGCCGAACGCGGCCAATCCCTGCCGCAAATGGCGATAGCCTGGCTTTTAAAAAATCCGTGCGTCACCTCGGTGCTGATCGGTGCAAGCAAAACCGAACAGATCGAAGAAAATGCCGCTGCTCTTAAGTCCGCTCGATTCTCAGCTGAAGAGCTCGACACAATTGATAAAATTCTTTCATATAAAAGGAGTGGTCGTGATGACAATCAGCATCTATCTGGCCGGCGATTCGACCGTGCAAAATTATAAGGCGGATTCGCCTCAAGGAGGCTGGGGCGAATTTCTCCAATCTTATGTATCCGGAAATGTACAAGTGATCAACCGGGCCATCGGGGGCCGAAGTTCAAAAACGTTCGTTGAAGAAGGAAGGCTTGCATCGATTTTGGATGTGATCAAACAGAACGATTGGCTGTTCGTTCAGATGGGGCACAATGACGCGTCGAAAGACAAACCAGAACGCTATACTGAGCCGTATACAACGTATAAACAATACTTGAAAATGTACGTCGACGGCGCGCGTCAAAAAGGAGCTTCGCCGCTTCTCATCACGCCTGTCGCAAGGCTCCATTACAAGGACGGCGTCTTTTTGAACGATTTCCCGGACTACTGCATCGCGATGAAGCAGGTCGCAAGTGAAGAAAACGTCCGCTTGATCGATTTAATGGACAAAAGCCTGCAGCATTTTGCGGAAAAAGGGTACAGCGAGGTATTTAAATATTTTATGATCTCGGAAAATGTCAACGACTACACACATTTTACGAAAAAAGGGGCCCGGGAAATGGCGAAGCTTGTCTCTATCGGCATTCGAGAGCTCGGGCTGCCGTTTGTTAAAGAGACGGTATGAAGATGAACGGAAAACTGTACCACGGCGCTTGCTTTTATCCCGAATTATGGGATGAGGACGTGCTGGATGAAGATATCTGGATGATGAAGCGAGCCGGGATTAATGTCGTCAGAATCGGGGAGTTTGCCTGGTCAAGGATGGAGCCGGAAGAAGGAAGGATCGATGTCGGATTTTTTGCCGGCGTCATCCGAAAGCTCCACGACAACAAAATGGAAACGGTCATGTGCACACCGACTGCGACACCGCCGATCTGGCTGACCCACGGGCATCCGGAAAGAATGCATGTGAATGAAAAAGGAGAGACGATGGGACACGGTTCGAGGCAGCATGCCTGCACAAACCATCCGTATTTTAGAGAGCGGGCCCGCCTGATCATCAAACATATCGCCAAAGAGCTCGGAGAACTGCCGGGATTGATCGGATGGCAGCTTGACAATGAATTCAAATGCCATGTCGCAGAATGCATGTGTGAAACGTGCAACACATTATGGCACAAATGGCTGGAAGACCGCTATCAGACGATTGACCGTCTGAATGAGGCTTGGGGTACAGGCGTATGGAGCGAAACGTATCAGCGCTTCGAGCAAGTTCCGCAGCCTGGACCGACCCCGTTTTTGCACAATTCTTCTTTAAGGACGATGTATCAGCTGTTTTCGATGGACAAGATTTCTGAATTTGCGCGTGAGCAGGCTGAGGTGATCAGAACATATTCCAACGCCCCGATCACCCATAACAGCAGCGTCATGTTCGGCGTTGATCATGAAGATCTTTTCAAGAGCCTTGATTTCGCCTCGTTTGATACGTACGCCAGCCAGGAAAACAGTGCCGCCTTTTTGTTTAATTGTGATTTATGGAGAAACATTAAAAAAGGACGGCCGTTTTGGATAATGGAAACGAGCCCTTCCTACAGCGCTTCGCTTGAAAGCTATGCCGTGCCTCATCAAAACGGCTATTTGAAGGCTGAAGCGGTCTCTTCTTATGCTCTTGGCGGAGCCGCGTTCTGCTATTGGCTGTGGCGTCAGCAGAGAGCCGGATCTGAACAGCCGCATGGATCAGTGATCAGCGCATGGGGGGAGCCTGATGTGGGATATGATCATGTGCTCGAAGTCGAGCAGGCGAGACGGGAGGTTGAGCACATCATGCTGGCGACGGCCCCTTTGCAGGCTGAAACAGCCGTCGTCTATTCGGATCGTGCAAAGGTGTTTTTGAAAACGGAGCCACATCGGGGTCTACACTACAGAACACTGATCACCGAGTTTTATAACCGATTGTTAAAGATGGGCATTCACAGAGATGTCATTCTTGAAGGGAGCTCGCTTGACGGCTATAAACTGCTGTTTACGCCGTTTATTCACTATCTTCCGCCTGCGTTTATCAAAAAAGCCGAAGCCTTTGCACAAAGTGGCGGCATTTGGATTGCGGGGCCGCTGACGGGCGGAAGAACAGAAAATCATACGGTTCACACTGATTGCGGATTAGGAGAATTGGAAAAATGTTCCGGAGTCAAAACGCTTTATACATTTCCGATGGATGAGCGGAACTCGAGCGGAACGGCGTTTGGCGTAAAGGCGCCGCTGAGTCTGTGGAGCGCTGTTTTTGATGCCGGCGGCACCGAGGCTGTCGGGATAATTGAAAAAGGCCCGGCGTCAGGAAAAGCGTTCATCACAGAGCATAAATGCGGAAAAGGAAAAATCGTCATGCTCGGGTCGATGCCGGCAGGCGAAGCGGGTGACATCATGATGAAAAAGCTGATCAGTCATTACGCAGAAGAAGCGGGTGTTACACAGAAAACCGATGCCACTCCTGGAACAGTCGTCGCGCCCCGGAAAGGAGCAGACGGTCTTGTCTGGGTCGTGATCAATATGGACGGCAAAGGAGGCGCAGTGACACTTGACGGAAACGGAACCGATTTATTGTCCGACAGGCCCGTATCCGGACGCGTGACACTCGGCCCGCACGAATACCGCGTGGTTTTGTTTTCAGAGAATAAATGAATCGCCGCAGGCGCTTGCCCGCGGCTTTTTTGTTTCGTTTTGCTAAAAAAGGGATGATTCCTGCAAAAAAGGAGCAGACACCTCTCCAATATAAGCAAAAAAGGAATATTGACGGTCAAAAGGCTAAACAGGAAAATATTCACTGACCAATCGGTTAAACAGAAAGGAGGAACACTTATGAAAGCACAGACTGAACTAAAATGGCTGAATAGGGCGCCTGCCGCGTTCGGCGGGGTGACCTGGGGAGTTCCTTGGGCAAAAGGAGTGCTGCAAAAAGGAGAGACGGTCGCCATTGCTTCGAAAAACGCCCCGTGTTTGCAAACATGGCCGCTCGCGTATTGGCCTGACGGCTCGCTTAAATGGACGGGGCATGCCGCAGTCTTCCCTAAAGAAAGCGGCAGCCGATTTACATTGAAAAAAGGGGGGGCCGGCGTCCCTAAAACCGTCATGAATGTCAGTGAGCAGAAAGATGAAATCACGGTGAATACGGGCGCGATAGTCTGCAGGCTTGGAAAATCGGGGACGGAACTCATCCGTTCGATTTCCATTTCCGGGGAAATGATGGCGAAAGAAGGGCGGCTCATCGCTTTAAAAGAAAAAAGAAGCGGCTCAGATTCACAATGCATGTATCATATTGAACGGTTTGAGAGCATGATCAAACGTACGGCAATCGAACAAAACGGTCCGGTTAAGACAGTCGTCAAGATTGAAGGCGTCCACCGCGGCGGAGGCATCGATGTTTGGCTCCCTTTTACCGTCAGGCTGTCTTTCTATGCCGGTGTCCCGTCCATCCGGATCGTGCACACGATCTTCATCGACTGTGAAGCAGAAACAGAATGGATCAAAGGACTCGGTTTCGAGATGAGCGCGGTTTTGAGCGGAGCGCCGAGAAACAGGCATATCCGCTATGCGGCCGACGGAGGGATTTACGGAGAGGCTTCTCAGCTGCTTGTGACGAGAAGATTCAATGAAACAAACGGACTCTATGAACGACAGATTGCGGGACAGCCTGTACCGGAAAAGTCGGCAGTCGTGCGCGATGCCGAGAGAAACGCCGTCTGGAACGATTTCAAGCTCATCCAGGATTCCCCTGTTCACTGGCGCTTAAAAAAGCGAACCGGCAAAGGCTGCGCCTGGGTGGACGCGATTCATGGGGAGAGAGCGAAAGGGCTGATGTATGCAGGCGGGGAAAACGGCGGCATCGCACTCGGGCTCAGGAACTTCTTTGAAAAATATCCGTCATCGCTTGAAGCGAAAGGTCTTGCCGGCGGGGAAACGAAATTGGCGGTATGGTTTTGGCCTCCTGAAGCTGAAGCGATGGATTTCCGTCATTATTCAAAAGACACTCATGTTGAAAGCGCATATGAAGGGTTTGCCGAAATGAGGTCAACGGCCGTCGGCATTGCCAATACGAGCGAAGTCAGCCTCGCCTGTTTTGCAAATCCGCCGAGCGATGAAGGGCTGAATAGAGCGGCGGACGAATGGCAAAATCCCCCGCTGCTTATTTGTGAGCCTGACTATTATTATCACACCCGCGCGCTGGGCGTTTGGAGCCTGAAAGATAAACGGCGCCCGCTCTCGGCTGTGCTTGAAGATCAGCTTGATCTCAAGTTTTACATGAACGAAGTCGATCAGCGGAGCTGGTACGGCTATTGGCATTACGGTGATGTGATGCATACGTACGATGCCGTCCGGCATGTATGGCGGTACGACCTTGGCGGCTATGCATGGCAAAATACGGAACTCGTTCCGAACCTCTGGCTTTGGCAGTCTTTTTTCAGATCCGGTACGGAAGACATCTTCAGAATGGCGGAAGCGATGACCCGTCACACTAGCGAAGTCGACTGCTATCATTTCGGGGAGTATAAAGGCCTCGGTTCAAGGCACAATGTCCTCCATTGGGGCTGCGGGTGCAAGGAAGCGAGAATTAGCATGGCCGGCCTTCATAAGCCTTATTACTTTTTGACGGCGGACGAGAGAACGGGAGACGTGTTATCTGAAGTAAAAGATGCCGATCGAGCGCTTGAGACGCTTGATCCGATGAGAGCTTATTATCCGGAAAAAGAGTTTCCCGCCCACGCAAGAGTAGGCCCCGACTGGGCGGCGTTCTGTTCCAACTGGCTGACGGAATGGGAGCGGACAGGCGATGAAGCGTACCTTGATAAAATCAAACGGGGGATCGGCCGGCTTAAAGCGCTGCCGCTTCGTCTGTTGTCCGGACCGACTTTCGGATACGATCCTGAAGCTTCAGATCTGCTTCATATGGGAGACGGGAATCATGGCGGCTATCATATGGTCATCGCCTTCGGTGCCCCGCAAACATGGATGGAGCTTGCAGAACTGCTTGAGGATGTCGAATGGAAGGAGATGCTAGGGGAATTCGGCGCATTTTATTTGCTGACTGATGAAGAAAAGCGCAAAAGGAGCGGCGGGAAGCTTCACGATGATTTATTTCACTGGCCGATGTTCTCCGCTGCCATGGCCGCTTACGCTGCCCGGCTCTGCCAAGACCGGAAGCTCGCCGAACAAGTGTGGCGCCAGTTGCTCGATGAAAAACAAAGCCATACACCGCTGCCGATCACTCCAAAACAAATCCATGCCTGGAAAACGATCACGGAAATTCCCTGGGTTACAACAAACTGCGTCTCACAATGGTGCCTAAACTTGATAGCCGTGCTCGAGCTGCTTAAAGATATGCCGCCTGATCTGGACATGCAAGAAAAGATCATCAAGGCAATGAAAGAACATCCCGCTCGCGCATGAAGGCAAAAAATGAAGGTTGCCGGAAAAATGTAAGCGCTTTAAATTTAAGTGGAACAATTGAGACGATCAAAAGGGGGAATTGTACAATGGCAAGACTGAAGCTGAAGGGAAACAAATGGCTCGCTGCACCCGCTGTTTTTTTGCTCTTGATGGGGTGCAGCGCAAATGAGACGGCCAATCAAGACGGGAAAGGAAAAGAAAAGGATGCCATTCATATTATGGCTCCGCTCCTGTCGCCGGAAAGTCCGGGAGAAAACAGCCCGTCTTTAAAAGCGCTCGAAACATACACGAAAAAACAAATCAAAGTGACATGGGTTCCGAACTCTTCCTATAATGATAAATTCAACATCGTCATGGCCTCGGGAGATTTGCCGCAAGCCATCGTCGTCACGGACAAGTCCCCGGGGTTTATCAAGTCTGTCAAATCAGGTGCGTTTTGGGAGCTTTCACCTTATTTAAAAGACTACCCGAACCTCGGAAAGGCCGATAAAAAAGTGATGAAGAACAGTTCCATCAACGGTGAGATTTACGGTATTTACAGGGCGAGGGACCTGATCCGCGCTTCGATCATCATCAGAACGGACTGGCTCGAAAATGTCGGTCTGGAGATGCCGAAAACAATCGACGAATTTTACGACGTGCTGAAAGCGTTTAAAGAAAAAGACCCCGATGGAAACGGGAAAGACGATACGTACGGCATGGTGGTGCCGAAATGGATGGGGCTTGGCAACGGGAGCCCGTGGGATATTATGCAGACGTGGTTCGGCGCACCAAACCGCTACGGAATAGACGAAAAAGGTGAACTCATTCCGGACTTCACGACAGAAGAGTATATGGAAGCGCTGCGGTTTTTCAAAAAGCTGTATGATGAGGGGCTGATCAATAAAGACTTCGCCGTCATGGATTCAGCGAAGTGGAACGATCCAATCGTCAAAGGAAAAGCGGGTGTCATCGTCGATACCGGTTCGCGGGCCTCACAAATTCAAAGCGCAATGGAAGAAGCAGATCCCGCTAACAAGGATGTGATCGACGTCACCGGAACGGTCAAAGGCCCGAAAGGAACGTATACATTCCCGACATCGGGATACGCCGGAATGATTGCCATTCCGAAAGCGAGCGTCAAAACGGAAAAAGAATTAAAAGAAGTGCTCAGCTTCCTGGATAAAATGAACGATGAAGAGGCACAAATTATTGCTAACAACGGTATAAAAGGGCGCAACTATAAGCTTGAGAACGGAACGTACACGTCCCTTGAAAAAAATAATAAAAAACTGCTTTATGAGCACGAAGGTCTTGCGCAGTTCAGCATGGGCATTCCCGAACAAAGATACCATGTGGAAAAACAAGAATCAAAGCTGTTCAAACACCGTGAACAGATTCTCAAAGAAGGGGAAAAAATCGCCGTATTCAATCCGGCTGAATCGCTCGTTTCAGATGTTTACACCCAAAAAGGGGCACAGCTTGACAATATCATTCTCGATGCCAAAACACAGTTTATCATCGGCGACATCGATGAAAAAGGCTTTCAAGATGCCGTGCAGCTTTGGTATAAAAGCGGTGGTGAAGATTTGATGAAAGAACTGAACAAACGCTACAAGGAGACGAAATAGCTCAGATCTTCACCAGTATACCGAAAGGGGGGATGCAGCACGTGGAAATCACCGCTAAAACAGGGAAAACCACTGTTGAGACAGAAAAGAAACCGACTGGGCTGCAAGCCGTAAAACGGGATAAATGGCTTTATCTTCTGCTTGTTCCCGGTGTTTTATATTTTCTCATATTTAAATATTGGCCGATGTGGGGCGTGTTCATTGCTTTTAAAGATTATTCGCCTTATCTCGGATTTTGGCAGAGCGAATGGGTCGGGTTCGAGTATTTTAAAGATTTCTTTATGAACCCTGACTTTTTCCGCCTGCTCCGCAACACGCTCATGCTCGCCGCTCTCGATTTGATTTTTGCATTTCCGGCTCCGCTGATTGTCGCACTCATGCTGAATGAACTACGACATGCCATCTATAAACGGTGCATTCAGACGTTTATATATGTTCCGCATTTCGTCTCATGGACGATCGTCGTCAGCATGACATTTGTCTTTTTTACAGTTGATACGGGCGTGATGAATAAAATGCTGCAAAGCATAACGGGCAAAGAGATTGCATTTCTCTCGGATCCCGAATGGTTCAGGCCGATGATTGTGCTGCAAAGCATATGGAAGGAGACGGGCTGGGGAACGATCCTGTTTCTGGCGGCGCTCGCTTCGGTTGACCAGGAGCAGTATGAAGCGGCAGTGATGGACGGGGCAGGCAGATTAAGGAGAATGTGGCACATTACCCTTCCGGCCATCAGAAGCACGATCGTCGTGCTTCTCATCTTAAGAATCGGCAGTTTTTTAAACATCGGCTTTGAACAGATTTTTTTAATGACCAACTCTTTAAACCGGAGCGTGGCTGAAATTTTTGACACGTATGTCTATGTTGTCGGAATTACGCAAGGCGCATACAGCTACAGTACGGCAGTCGGGCTTTTTAAATCGGTTGTCGGAATCATTCTGATATTCGGCGCCAATTATATCGCGAAAAAGTTTGACCAGGACGGTCTGTTTTAATAAATGGAGGTGAAAAGGATGTCCGGTGCGGAAACGATCCATAACACAAAAGCGGGGCGGGTATTCGATTGGTTTAATGTGCTCTTTCTCGGCTGCTGCGGGCTGATAACCGTCTTGCCTTTTCTGTATATTATCGCGGGATCTTTTGCAACGGAGGCCGAGCTGGCGGAAAAGAGCTTCTTTATCTTTCCTGAGACATTCTCGCTTGACGCGTACCGCTATATTTTTTCAACGCCGACATTTATCAGGAGCATGGGGGTGTCTGTGTTCATTACGGTTGTGGGAACGATCGTCCAGCTCTTTTTTACATTTACGATGGCTTATCCTCTTGCGAAACGGCACATTAAGGGAAGAAACCTGCTTTTGAATCTCGTTATTTTTGCGATGCTTTTCAGCGGAGGAATGATTCCGACGTATATTGTCGTCAAATCACTGGGACTGCTCGATTCGTACTGGGCGCTAATATTGCCGATGGCGATTAATCCGTTCAATCTTATTATTATTAAAAACTTTTTTCAGCAGCTTCCGAAAGAACTTGAGGAGTCGGCAAAGATTGACGGCTGTTCAGAAATCGGCGTGTTCTTAAGGATCGCGCTGCCGCTGTCAAAGCCGATTATTGCAACTTTTGCGCTGTTTTATGCGGTCGGGATTTGGAACGACTTTTTCCATGCTTTGCTGTACATCAATGACAGCGCGAAATGGCCGCTGCAAATGGTGCTGCGCCAAGTGACGATTCTTTCGGATCTGACAGGGACGACGAATGATATGATGGAAGCGGTGCCGCCTGAACAATCGATTAAACTGGCCGTTATCGTCATTGCGACGCTGCCGATTTTAGCCGTGTACCCGTTTTTGCAGAAGCATTTTGCCAAAGGCATTCTGATCGGGTCTGTGAAGGGATAAAAAAACCGCCTGGCTCATGAGCCGGCGGCTTACGGCTCAGGCGGCTGAGCCGTTTTTATTTCTTTTTTTCATCCAAAAATAAACCGGGAGACCGACGAGGCCGATCAAAATCGACCACAGGCAGCTGTAAAAGTCAGTGATAAGCGTGCTGACAAGAACAAACAATGACCCGAGAATAGCCGCAACAGGCAGGTAAGGGTAGAGCGGCACGCTGTAAGCTCTCCCTTGGCCGTTCTTCCGTCTCCGCAAAATAAACACCGCGAAAAACGCCATGACATAGAAGATGTAAATCATAAAAATCGAAACCTCTGACAGCTTTTCCGGATTGCTGATGATCATTAAGATGACAGCGAACATCATCTGGACGATGACCGCGATCCAAGGCGTATGGAATGCCGGATGAACATGCGAGATCCAGCGGGAGAACGGAAGCTGTTTTTTCTCAGCCATCGCAAAGATCACGCGCGGAAAAGACAGAACTTTTCCGTTTAAGCAGCCGAAGATGCTGACGATAATTCCGATGGAGATCAGCTTGCCGCCGATCGGTCCGAACAGCATTGTAGCGGCTGTGCTTGTCGCATTTTCGCCAAGCTTGACAATCTGATCGGCAGGAAGAATGTGAAGCAGCGCCAAGTTAATGAACAGGTAGCAGGCTGTGACGATCAGTATCCCGCCTGTCATCGCTTTCGGGAGCACTTTTTCCGGGTTCTTCATTTCTCCGCCGAGTGCCGCAAGAAGGATCCAGCCGTCATACGCGAAGAGCGTCGCCAATACCGCCGCTCCGAAGTTTTGGCTGGCGATGCTCTCCGTAACTGTACTGAAAATATGTTCATTGCCCTGCCATAGACCGAACACAATGATACATACAATGGGAATCAGCTTTCCGATCGTTGTGACCGTCTGTACCGCTCCGCCGTATTTTGTTCCGACGATGTTGACGATGCATAAAAAGGCGACGGTGATAATGCCGATGAGTGCAGTCCATGATTTATCCCAGGAAAACAAGTTGGCCACTAGCGAGCCGAAATATAATCCGAGTGCGCCGATGATGGCCGGTCCGTAGATGATAATCTGCACCCAGCCGCATAAGAACCCCCAGAACTCGCCGTAAATTTCTTCAAGATATGTGTAAAGCCCGCCCGTTTTCGGAATTTGAGCGCCCAGTTCGGCGATTGTCAGCCCGCCTGCTAGCGTCAAAATTCCGCCAAGGAGCCAGGCGAAAAGAGCAATTTGTGCGTTTCCGGAATAGGAAAGCACGCTGCCGGGCTTCATAAACACGCCGGAACCGATGATCGTTCCAATCACAAGAGATAGCGCAAATAACAAGCCTATCTCTTTTTTTAGTCCGTTTGCTTCTGCATTCATTGCGATGCCTCCCATTGATGTAATCTCTTTTATAGAAAACTATTTTTATATTGTAATACCTTTTTTAAAAAAGAAAAATTAAATAAATTTTCAGATTTTCGCATTTTTTGTGTATGTTAAACATTTTAAGGTCGTAAAACCCGAAGGGGGCAGGAATAACCGAACCTTTTTAAGTCATTTCGGAGTTATTGTTAGTTTTTAGGAGCAGACAGGAAAGAAGGTCCTGTAAAACGGTTTGGTTGACTTTTCAAATCAAATCGCCTATTTTTGAGAAAGAAGAAATCTCGAATTCGAGATATTTAATGAGGAGATGATAGAATGAACGTAAATGGCATCCACCACGTATCTGCTTTAACTGCCAACGCTCAACATAATCTGGATTTCTATGTCAAAGGGCTTGGCATGAAACTGATAAAAAAATCAGTCAATCAGGATGAGCCGACGATGTATCATTTGTTTTACGGTGATGAAGTCGCGTCGCCTGGTTCAGATTTGACATTTTTCGAGATTCCGATGCTTGCCCGGAGGCGGGAAGGGACGAACTGCATTTCGTCCGTATCACTTCGGGTTCCCGGTGAACAAGCACTCGAATTTTGGAAGAAGCGGCTTTATGAGCTCGGCGCAGAGACTTACGGCATCGAGACGCGTGCGGGGCGGAGTGTTCTCCGCTTTTTAGACCATGAAGGACAGAACATGATGCTTGTGGCTGATGAAAAGGGAAAAGATCATGGAGTGCCTGTGAAAAACGGCGTCATTCCTGAGGAGGTCGCGATCAGGGGGCTCGGCCCGGTCGAATTGACTGTCAAGGACGCCGGTCCGACAGCTGCGGTGCTGACCGATATTCTCGGCTTTCATAAAATCGGTGAGGAACAGGCTGAGGAAACCGGCCGTACGCTTCACATTTTTGAATCGGGTGAAGGAGGAGCAGGCGCGGAGGTGCATGTGAAAGAGTCAGATGACGGCAGAAGAGAGCGTCCCGGGAGAGGAAGCGTCCATCATGTCGCTTTCCGCGTCAAAGATGAAGAAGAACTTAAGCGGTGGCATGAGATAATCAGTGAGAACGGCTTTTCGAATTCAGGGATTGTGGAGCGCTATTATTTTAAGGCGCTGTATTTCAGAGAACCGAACGGCATACTTTTTGAACTGTCGACTGACGGGCCTGGCTTTGCCGTTGATGAATCGATCGATGAGCTCGGCCAAAGCCTTGCCCTTCCGCCGTATCTCGAGCATCGGCGGAAAGAGATTGAAGCGCGGCTGAAACCGATTCAATAGAAAACGAGGTCCTGAAAAGGACCTCGTTTTTTTATATAAAAGGCATCCGGCGCAGCCGACAGCCTAAAAGGGGGGCATGCTGTTAAGATGATGCGGATTCTTTTTGGTCAAGCGTCATTTGTTTTGTCATTGTTTTGCCATTTCGAATGAGGGTAACCTTTACCGTATCCCCGATTTTTGCATCGTTGTAAAGAAGGTTGCGCAGCGCGCTTCCCGTATCGGTTTCTTTTCCGTTAAAGCTGACGATGACATCGTTCTCTTTAAGGCCCGCTTTATCAGCAGGGGAGCCTGAAGCGACCTGGCGGATGTAGACGCCTTTGTTTAACTGGCTGCCGCTTAATCCGAGGGTGCCTGTTTGATAGTTTTCCGGCACCTGCTCAAGATCCATCATGCCGATTCCGATAAACGGACGCTCAATTTTTCCTTTAGACATCAGCTCTTCTGCAATCGGTTTGACATCATTGCTTGGAATCGCAAATCCGATGCCTTCCACTCCGCTTTCACTGATTTTCATACTGTTGATGCCGATCACTTCGCCCTTTGTATTCAAAAGGGCGCCTCCGCTGTTGCCGGGATTGATGGCCGCGTCTGTTTGAATGACGTTCATCTCGGTTTGGCCTGCGGACGTATCAACGGAAACGGTCCGATCAACACCGCTGATGATGCCTTGCGTCACCGTGCGGGACAGATCTTTGCCGAGCGGATTTCCGATTGCAATGACCGATTCACCCGCTTTCAAGCTTGAAGAATCGCCGAAAGATGCGACTTTTTCGACGTGTTCAGCGGAAATTTCAACAACGGCAAGGTCTGTCAAGGAATCGCTGCCCAGCAATTTTCCTTCCACTTCTTTGCCGTTTGACAGGGAAACCGTCAATTTAGATGCGCCTTCGACAACGTGGTTATTTGTAATAATGTATGCTTTGCCGTTTGCTTTTTTATAAATGACACCTGAGCCTGTGCCTGTTTCTTGTTCGCTTGAACTGCTGTTGTTGCTGTTGCTTTCAAACCCAAACATACCGCTCTCCGTTTGTTTTTGATAGTTTGAAATACCGACGATGGCGGGAGATACATTTTCCACCATTGTTGAAATGTCAGACGAATTCGTGCTGGACAATTTTTCGGTATTCGCTTTATTGGAAGAAGCCGATGAGTTCGCAGTCTCATTAGTTTGTGTTTGGACAGATGTATTGGCCGTTTCGTCTTTGCTATGCTGGTATGTCGTGACACCGAGAACGAGGCTTCCCCCGATGATGCCGCTGAGGATTGGCGTCATCCATGAGAGTCTCCGCTTTTGCTGTTCTGCTTTTTTTATCGCCTGGTCGGGCTTTTGATCGGAGACGATGAGTTCGTTTTTCGTTTCAAGCTGATCTTCTCTATTATATTCCATCATTTTCACGCTCCTATTGTTATCATATCCTTTGATGCCTCAATCATAATCAAAGACTGTGGGATAAACATGAAAACATTGTGGGAAATTGTCAAAGAAAAAGGATAGAATAAATAGGGTGCTATTTATAATATGACATGTCAGAGGTGTTCTAAACGTTGAAAAAGATTGGATTTATCGGATACGGAAGCATGGCGCAGATGATTGCGGTGAAACTGCTTGATCAGGAGAAAATCAGCGATGACATGGTGGTCGTCAGCTCAAGGAATGATGGGAAAACAGGGGAGCTGAGAAAACTTTACCCGAATGTCGCCTGTCAATCAGCCGAAGAGCTCGCCAAACAGTGCGGCCTGATCTTCATCTGTGTACCGCCGATGGCGGTCAAGGAAACGCTTGAGAACATACAGCCGTTTCTTCAGGAGGATGTCCACATTGTTTCGATTGCCGCGGGGGTCGAGCTTGACCGACTTCACGACTGGACAAGCGGACAGGTGACGAGATACATTCCGACCCTCACATCTGAAGCCGGGATCGGTGTTTCGCTTGTTGTCCACGGCGAGCGGGTTGCTGAGGCGGACAAAAGCCGGCTGGAAGAATATCTTTCCGTTTTCAGCACAGTCAAACAGATACATGAGAGAGATATTGACGCTGCGAGTAATTTAACAAGCTCTTCACCAGGGTTCATCGCTTCGATCTTTGAAGAATTTGCTCAAGCTGCCGTCAGAAACAGCAGTCTTACGAAAGAAGACGCGTTTCAATTTCTGATTCATTCATTGCTGGGAACGGGCAAGCTGTTAATGGAAAAAGACATGACGTTTACACAAACACTTGATCGGGTGGCGACAAAAGGCGGCATAACCGGAGAAGGGGCGAAGGTCATTCAAAATGCCATGCCGGAAGTCTTTGACGAGCTGTTTGCCAGAACGATGAAGAAGTATGAAGACATTAAAGACGCTGTCCGCCGGCAGTGAGCTGCGGCATTTATCGACATATCCGGACATCCCAAAGCTGCCTGATCAGGCAGCTTTTTTATTTGCATTCGACAACATTCATCAAAATTCCAATTTTATATTAAATTTCTAAAATTACCAATGGTTATTGCATTTCTATTAAAATTCTAATATAATTTGTTAGAATATTCCCAAAATAATAAAAAATTTGAGACGTTTTTCATAAGGGGTGGTTTTTTGTGAAGCTGTATATGTCTGTTGATATGGAGGGGATTTCCGGACTTCCGGATGATACGTTCGTCGATTCAAGCAAGCTGAACTATGAGAGAGGCCGGAAGATCATGACGGACGAGGCCAATCATGTGATTGACGAAGCGTTCAAAAGCGGATGCAGAGAGGTGCTTGTCAATGACAGCCACTCTAAAATGAACAATCTGTTAATTGAGCGGCTCCATCCTGAAGCGCTGCTCATTTCGGGAGATGTCAAACCGTTTTCGATGGTCCAGGGACTTGACGATACATGCGATGGTGCCGTGTTCGTCGGCTACCATGCGAGAGCATCGATGAGAGGCGTGATGTCTCACAGCATGATTTTCGGCGTCAGACATTTTTACATAAACGATCAGGCGGTGGGCGAGCTGGGGTTCAACGCTTATGTTGCCGGTTATTACGGCGTCCCGGTTATCATGGTTGCCGGTGACAGCGAGGCGGCAGCTGAGGCGGAGGAACTGATTCCGAACGTAACGACAGCGGCCGTCAAGGAAACGATATCCCGTTCGGCGGTCAAATGCCTGACGCCGGAGAAAGCGGGGCAGCTATTAAGAGAGCGGACGGCATATGCGATTCAAAACCGCGATCAAGTCAAGCCGCTCACGCCTCCGGACAGGCCGGTGCTGCGGATTGAGTTTGCCAATTACGGGCAAGCCGAGTGGGCGAGTCTGATGCCGGGTGCTGAAATCGAACCGCAAACGACGACTGTCCGCTATCAAGCGAAAGACATTCTTGAAGCCTATCAAGCGATGCTTGTCATGACCGAGCTTGCGATGAGAACAACATTCTCCTAGGAAGGTGGGATGAAAATGGCGGGTTACATCATGAAGCGGCTTCTGTCGATGCTGGCGACCATTTTGGTGATCACGACATTGACCTTTGTGATGATGAAAGTGATTCCGGGCTCTCCCTTCAATGAAGAAAGAAACACGAATGAAGCGGTTCAGCGCAACCTTGAGGCTTACTATCAGCTTGATGAGCCTCTCTTTGTTCAATATTTGTATTATGTCAAGTCGATCGTTACCTTTGATTTCGGGCCATCGATCAAGCAGCCTTCACAAAGCGTGAACGATTTGCTGTCAAGAGGGTTCCCTGTTTCATTTGAGCTGGGGATGACGGCGCTGATTATGGCGGTCATTTCCGGGATCGTACTCGGAATCTTTGCCGCGCTGCGGCAAAACGGCGTCATCGACTATATAGCAATGACCATTGCCGTTCTCGGCATTTCGGTTCCCAACTTTATTATGGCGACCTTGCTGATACAGCAATTCGCCGTCAATTGGAATATATTCCCTCCATCGACATGGACGAGCCCGCTTCATATGGTGCTTCCGACTGCGGCTTTGGCAATGGGGCCGCTGGCGATTATCGCCAGGCTGACCCGTTCCAGCATGATTGAAGTGCTGACACAGGATTATATCCGAACGGCCCGGGCTAAAGGGCTTTCCCCTTTTAAAATTGTCATGAAGCACGCCCTGAAAAACGCCCTTATGCCAGTCGTAACGATTCTCGGGACGCTTACCGCTTCGATTTTAACGGGAAGCTTCGTCATCGAAAAAATCTTTGCGATTCCGGGCATGGGAAAATATTTTGTTGAAAGCATCAACTCCCGCGATTACCCCGTGATTATGGGTACCACCGTTTTTTACAGCATCATCCTCATCATCATGTTGTTTCTTGTCGACATGGCCTACGGAATCCTGGATCCGCGTATTAAACTGCATAAGAAAGGGTGAGCATATGAGCCTTCCAGTCCGCACAGAAAACGAAGCGTCTTCAGCCAGTGATATCCCTGTTGAATGGTTTGCCCCGCTGAAACAAAAGCAGGATGAGCGTGAATCCGTTGCAAGGCCGAGCCTGTCATACTGGCAGAACGCCTGGCGGATTTTAAGGAAAAACAAGCTGGCGATGGCGGGATTGGGCGTGTTAATCTTCCTGTTCATCATGGCTGTACTCGGACCGGTTCTTTCTCCGCACAGCGTCACCCAGCAGACGCTTTCCGAGCAAAACCTGCCTCCGTCGATGGAGCATTGGTTCGGAACCGATGAGCTCGGCCGCGATGTGTTTACAAGAACGTGGTATGGAGCGAGGATTTCACTGTTTGTCGGCGTGATGGCGGCTTTAATCGATTTTGCAATCGGCGTCATCTATGGCGGTATCTCCGGCTATAAGGGCGGCAAAACAGACCATGTCATGATGCGGGTCATCGAAGTGCTGCATGGACTGCCTTATTTATTGGTCGTCATTCTTCTCATGGTCATGATGGGGCCTGGACTCGGGACGATCATCGTTGCGCTGACTGTCACCGGCTGGGTCGGCATGGCGCGGATCGTCAGGGGTCAGGTTTTGAAGGTGAAGCATGATGAGCATGTTCTCGCATCCAAAACCTTCGGAGCGAAAACGGTAAGGATCATCAGGCGGAATCTCCTTCCGAACATGATGGGAGCGATCATCGTCCAGATGACCTTGACGGTGCCGTCGGCCATTTTTGCCGAAGCATTTCTCAGCTTCCTCGGTTTGGGCATTCAAGCCCCGTTTGCGAGCTGGGGTGTCATGGCGAACGACGGCCTTCCGGTGATCTTATCGGGACACTGGTGGCGGCTGTTTTTTCCTGCTTTCTTTATTTCATTAACAATGTTCGCTTTTAATGTCGTTGGAGACGGACTGCAGGATGCGTTAGATCCGAAGCTGAGGAGGTAATGTGTTTTTGCGGAAAAAAGTATTGGAAGTCGAGAATCTGCATGTTTCATTTACGACATACGGCGGCACGGTCAAAGCCGTCCGCGGCGTGAGCTTTGAGTTATATGAGGGGGAGACGTTTGCGATTGTCGGTGAGTCGGGATGCGGAAAAAGCGTGACATCGCAAAGCATCATGCAGCTTTTGCCGAAGTTTTCGGCAACGATCACAGACGGTGCGGTCCGCTTTAAGGGAAAAGACTTGCGCCATCTGTCCGAAAAAGAGATGAGAAAGATCAGAGGGGCCGAAATCTCAATGATCTTCCAGGATCCGATGACAGCCCTGAATCCGACCTTGACCGTCGGAGACCAGTTGACAGAAGCGCTTTTGGAACATCGGCCCGTGTCTAAAACAGACGCTCGAAAAGCGGTCATTTCGATGCTTGAGCTCGTCGGGATTCCGAATCCGAAAGAGCGTTTGAGGCAATATCCGCATCAATTCAGCGGCGGGATGAGGCAGCGGATCGTGATCGCCATGGCGCTCATCTGTGAACCGGAGATTCTGATTGCGGATGAACCGACGACCGCGCTCGATGTTACCATTCAGGCGCAAATTCTTGAGCTGTTTAAAGACATTCAGCGGAAAACCGGTGTATCCATCATTTTAATCACCCATGATTTAGGTGTAGTCGCACAGACGGCGGACAGAATCGCCGTGATGTACGCCGGGAAAATAGCGGAAACGGGAGCGAGGAGGGATATTTTTTACCGTCCGCAGCATCCGTATACAAAAGGCTTGCTGCATTCCGTTCCGAGGCTTGACCTTGAAGGTGGAGACCTCGTTCCGATTGACGGGACGCCGCCAGATTTGTTTTCTCCGCCTGAAGGGTGTCCGTTTACGGCGCGCTGTTCCTATGCAATGGAAGTATGCGGCAAGGTTTATCCTGCCGTTGCAGAAGTCTCGGCGGGGCATCGTGTGTGCTGCTGGCTTCAGGATGAAAGGGCGAAACGGGCTCTGCTGACAACATAATCATGAAATCGATTTTCAATGGGGGGATTTGATGAAAAGGCTAGCGAGCGTATTGGCTGCCGCAGTTGCGGTCATTCTGCTGTTCGGATGTACGGCAAATGAACAGGCTGGGCAGGAAACGAAGAAGAAAGCGAAAGAAACGGCTGGAGAACAAGTCCTGAGGCTGAACAATGAAAATGAACCGACATCTTTCGATCCGCCGATCGGCTTTAATAATGTCTCATGGCAGGCGCTGAACAATCTGATGGAAGGTTTGACTAGGCTTGGCGCAGACCATGAACCGGAAGCGGCGTCCGCCGAAAAGTGGAACATTTCCGACGATGGGAAGACATATACTTTTACAATCCGTGATGATGCCAAATGGTCGAACGGAGACCCTTTAACCGCTGGGGATTTTGAATATGCGTGGAAGCGTCTGCTCGATCCGAAAACGGGCTCTTCCGCCGCGTTTTTAGGCTACTTTATCGAAGGCGGCGAGGCCTTTAACAGCGGAAAAGGTGCGAAGGATGATGTCAAAGTCAAAGCGGAGGATGAAAAAACGCTTAAGGTGACACTCGAAAGTCCGCAGCAGTCGTTTTTAAGCATTGTAGCCAATCCGGCTTTTTTCCCGGTTCCTCAGAAAATCGCCGAAAAAAATCCGAAATGGCATGAAGAAGCTGCTACATTTGTCGGCAACGGTCCGTTTAAACTGACAGAATGGAAGCATGATGAAAGCTTTACGATGGTAAAGAGCGATACGTATTGGGACCGGGATACTGTGAAGCTTGATAAAGTGACATGGGCGATGGTCGATGACAGAAATACCGACTACCAAATGTTCGAGTCGAATGAGCTCGATACGGCTTATGTCCCGGCTGAAATGAGCGAGAAGCTGATAGGTTCTGACGAGGTGAAGGTGTTCGATCAGGCAGGTCTTTACTATTACAGATTCAATGTCAATAAAGAACCGTTCCAGAATGAAAAGATCAGAAAAGCGTTTGCGATGGCTGTCGATCAGCAGGAAATCGTCGATTATGTCACAAAAAATGGTGAAAAACCGGCCCGCGGGTTTGTGTCTTCGGGAATCAAAGGGCCGAACGGCAAGGATTTTCGCGAGGAAGGCGGCGATTTGCTCAAATATGACGCCGATGAAGCGAAACAGTTGCTCGAAAAAGGCATGAAGGAAGAAAACTACGAAAAGCTGCCCGCCGTTACGCTGACATACAGCACAAAACCGGAGCATAAAAAAATGGCGGAAGCGATTCAGCAGAAGCTGAAAAGTACGCTCGGCGTCGATGTGAAGCTCGCCAATATGGAATGGAATACATTCCTTGAAGAACAGAAGGCGCTCAAATTTCAATTTTCCCAAAGCTCTTTTCTGGCTGATTATGCGGATCCGATCAACTTCCTGGAAAGCTTTCAAACGGGTAACGCAATGAACAGAACCGGCTGGAGCAATTCAGAGTATGACGAACTGATCAAGGCGGCGAAAAATGAAGCTGATGAAGAAAAACGCACAGAGCTGCTGCATCAGGCTGAAGAACTGCTGTTTGAAGGGATGCCGATCATACCGATCCACTTCTATAATCAAGTCCATTTGGAAAAGGAGAATGTGAAAGGCATCGTCCGTCATCCGGTCGGCTACATTGAACTGAAATGGGCCGAAAAAACGTCATGATCAAACTTGTCCGTCTGCCACTTTCTTTGTGCACGCCACCGCACAGAGGCGGGCGGACTTTTCATAAAGGGGGATGTCTCAGTTGAATATTGCGCCTCAAAGATTAATGCAGGGAGATACAGTCGGTGTGATTGCGCCGGCCAGTCCGCCCGTCCCCGAAAAGCTTGACCGCGCCGTCCGGTTTTTAAAAGAACTCGGGCTTGAAGTCAAAGTGGGACGTTCAGCCATTGAAAGACACGGCTATTTGGCGGGGAACGATGAAGAGCGCTTGGAGGATCTGCACGACATGTTTGAAGACCGTTCGGTCAAAGCTGTCATCTGTGCCTGCGGAGGTTACGGCACGGCGAGGATTGCCGAGAACATTGACTACCGACTCATCAAAAGCCGCCCGAAAATTTTTTGGGGCTATTCAGACATCACTTTTTTACATACAGCGATCAGGCAAAACACCGGACTTATTACATTTCACGGTCCGATGCTCAGTTCGGATATCGGCAATAAAGACGTGCATCCGCTCACCCGGCGCTCTTTCCGGCAGCTGTTTCAAAAAATGACGCTCACCTATACAGAGGAGCTGTCGCCTTTGGAAACGCTCGGAAACGGTGCGGCGAAAGGGGAGCTTGTCGGCGGAAACCTCGCTCTTCTGGTGACGACGCTCGGTACGCCTTATGAAATTGATACGAAAGGAAAGCTTTTGTTTATCGAGGATGTCGATGAAGAGCCTTACCGAATTGACCGGATGCTGAATCAATTGAAAATGGCCGGGAAATTATCGGACGCCGTCGGCATCCTGCTGTGCGATTTTCATAACTGCTCCCCGAAAAAACGCGGTGAGTCACTTACATTAAAAGAAGTTTTCCAAGATTATATCGCCGCTGCAGGAAAACCGGCGCTGTCAGGCTTTAACATCGGCCATTGTTCACCGAATATCGCCGTTCCGGTGGGGGCGCAAGCCGTCCTTGACGCCGACAAAAAACAGCTTACGATCGATCCGGGAATTTCTTGATGGAAAAAGGAGGCTGCTATGAAGATTGCCGAAATGACGACAAACCGTATCGCCGTGCCGCTGAAAAAACCGTTTAAAACAGCGCTTCGAACTGTCCGCACAGCGGAAGCCATCATTGTCAAATTAACGGCTGAAAACGGGATGACAGGCTGGGGCGAAGCGCCTCCGACTGCCGTTATTACCGGTGAGACGCTTGACAGTATTGAGGGGGCAGTCAACACGATATTCGCACCGGCGCTCTCCGGGCGCAACTTGCGAATGGCGGAGGCGATATTTCATGACATCGACAAGCTGATTGTTGGAAATACAAGCGCAAAGGCCGCTGTAGAAACAGCCGTCTACGATTGCTTGGCGCAGCTTTGCGGTCTTCCCCTGTATCAATTGCTGGGCGGATACAGGCGGGAGATCGAGACGGATTTTACTGTCAGCGTCAATGACCCGGAAGAAATGGGGAAAGACGCGGCCCGTTATGTAAAAGATGGGTTTCGTACGCTCAAAATTAAAGTAGGAAAAAACGATATGGCAACAGACCTCGAACGGATCAGGGAAATCCGCAAACAAGCGGGGGGCGCTGTCCGGATCCGCGTGGACGCCAATCAAGGCTGGACGGCGAAACAGGCTGTCAAAGCCATTCGGAAAATGGAGGATGAGGGGCTTTCGATCGAGCTTGTCGAACAGCCGGTTCACCGATGCGATCTCGAAGGCTTGAAACAGGTGACAGATGCCGTCGATACGCCGATTATGGCGGACGAAAGCGTGTTTACCCCAAGGGATGCTTTTCACGTACTGAAAACGAGAAGCGCCGATCTCATCAATATTAAACTGATGAAAGCGGGCGGCATCCGCCAGGCGTTGAAAATCAACGCCATGGCAGAAGCGTGCGGAGTGGAATGCATGGCCGGAAGCATGATCGAAACAAGGGTCGGCATCACAGCAGCCGTCCACTTCGCAGCAAGCCAGAAAAATGTGACAAAATTCGATTTTGATGCGCCGCTCATGCTGAAGAAGGATATTGTTGAAGGCGGCATCCGCTATCATGGAGGAACGATCACGATACCGGATGCTCCCGGACTCGGTATCACGAAAGTCAACCATTGAGAGGGGGAAGACGAATGAGCCTTTATACGACAACCGTCTCGGTCGCCAACGTCTGGACCAGTCCGGAAGCACCGCGCCGCATTGACCGGTTGATGCTGGCAAATCCCGTACATGTAAGAAGCTGGCTTGACGCAATGTCCTTCGATGAGCGTCTTGAGCTGTGTACGGCAAACCTTGTTCAAACACAGGTGCTTTTCGGAGAAGATGTGCAGCTTATAAAAGAGCGGGAAGGCTGGGCTTTCGTCATCATTCCCGGGCAGCCGTCTGCAAAAGACGAACGTGGCTACCCGGGCTGGATACCAAAGGAATGCCTGGCCGAAAAAAGCCCGGCGAAGTCTGAGACAAACGCCGTCATTCAAAAACCGACGGCTTTTCTATATGATGACAAGAAAATGAAAGTTCTTGAACTGAGCTTTCTCACTAAGCTGCCCGTTTTGTCTTCGGACGGTATTTGGTTTGAGGTTGATACACCGCTCGGACGCAGATGGCTGAAAAAAGAAGATGCGGATATCGAAACACCTGTAAAAGGCAGTGGAGACGACATCGTTCAAACCGGTGAGGCGTTTTTGAACCTGCCCTATCTTTGGGGAGGAATGAGCGGTTTTGGCTACGATTGCTCAGGATTTGTCTTCAATATGCTGAAGGCGAACGGCTGCTCAGCGCCGCGCGATGCCGGCGATCAGGCGAACAGCGGAAAAGAGGTGTCCTTCAGCAGCCCGAAGCGGGGCGATCTACTGTTTTTCGCATATGAAGAAGGCAAAGGGCGGGTTCACCATGTCGGCATTTACTGCGGAAACGGAGAGATGCTGCACTCTCCAAAAACGGGAAAATCGATTGAGGTCATACCTCTTAAAGGCACAATTTATGAAAAAGAGCTGTGTGCCATCAGGCGCTATTTTTAATTAAAACGGGGGGATTGGCATGCAAACCGGCGCTTTATTGAAAGTCAGCCGTCTCAAAATGCACTTTGACGCCGGAAGGGGCAAAACGGTCAAAGCGGTCGACGGCATTTCATTTGATATTAAAGAAGGAGAGACGTTCGGACTCGTCGGAGAATCGGGCTGCGGCAAGTCGACTTCCGGAAGGGTGCTGATGCGCCTTTATCAGCCGACAGAGGGCGAGGTTACATATCGGGGAAAAAACATCCACAATTTGAGCGATGATGAATCATTCCAGTACAACCGCAAAATTCAAATGATTTTTCAAGACCCCTATGCTTCACTAAATCCGAGGCTAACGGTCAGGGAGATTATGACAGAGCCCATGGAAATCCACGGCCTGTACGGAGGGAAAAAGGCGCGTCTTGAAAAAGCGGACGAGCTTCTGGAAGCAGTCGGCCTGCACAAAAGCTTTGCCAATCGCTATCCCCATGAGTTCAGCGGCGGACAGAGGCAAAGAATCGGCATCGCCAGGGCGCTTGCGCTTGAGCCTGAATTTATCGTCGCTGATGAGCCGATATCCGCACTTGATGTCTCCGTCCAGGCGCAAGTCGTCAACCTTTTGAAAAAGCTGCAAAAGGAAAAAGGGCTCACGTTTTTATTTATCGCCCACGATCTTTCCATGGTGAAGCACATCAGCGACCGGATCGGCGTCATGTATCTCGGGCACATGGTCGAGATCACCGACAGCAGCCGGCTTTATCAAGAACCGCTGCATCCTTACACCCAGGCGCTTTTATCGGCTATCCCGATTCCCGATCCGGATGTGGAAGATAAGCGGAAACGAATCATACTGAAAGGCGAGCTGCCAAGTCCGATCGATCCGCCGAGCGGCTGCGTTTTCAGAACGAGATGTCCCGCCGCGACGGACATTTGCACCGCCAAAAAACCGCTCTTAAAAGAAGCCGATGACGGTCATTTTGTCGCCTGCCATCTGTATGACAGCGACGCGAGAAATGAGGAGGACGGCCTGAAGGTGACGCTGCAGGCGAGGTGAATATAGAAAGAAGGAGCCCTTGTTACAGGGCTCCTCAGTTTGCCGGCGACTTTTCAGAATCGCTCAGCCGCTCATGCCAAATGAAACAAGGATCAGGCGCCGCCTTGGTGACATCCGGTAGAAGTACGCTCAATCGGCAATGTACAGCATCTGAAAGACCCGCCGGATTTTATGATCTCGGATAAGTCGATTTCGATGACCGTATAGCCCCTTTTTCTGAGCTCCTGATTCACGTGGCGGTTAACAGGCAGGCTGATCACGGTTTTATTGCCGATGGACAGAACGTTTGTACCGAGTTGGAACTGTTCATCATCCGTAATTTCGATCATCTCATAGCGTTTTTTCAAGACGTCGTATTCTCTTTCTCCTAAGGCTTTTGGATAGACAAGCGCTTCTGTCGGCGAAAGAATGTTGAAGACGCAATCCAGATGAAGGAACGTTTCTTCAAACGGAACCGGTATGACTTCATAAGAGGGAAGCCTGCGCTTCAGTTCTTGGACGGCCGAGAACGTCGTTCTGTGGCTGATACCGGCATATATGGTATTTTGGTCGACGAGGATGTCGCCGCCTTCGATTTGATAGCCTTCATTAAATGCGGCCCAGGAGATCTGTTCTTTTGCCAGCCATTCCTGGAGGACGTTTTCTTCGCCCTGGCGGATGTCGGCTGATAGCTGCGCGGAAAACACAGTGTCTCCGATCGTAAACCCGATATCGCGCGTGAAAACCTGTTCCGGAAATTGGCTTAAAGCAGGCAGAATCACGACTTCAATACCCCGGCTCTCCAATTCTTTTATCAATGTATGATGCTGGCGGACGGCCAGCGTTTTATCGATATTATCTTTTTGAAAATACTTTTGTGTTTCATTGATCACTTCTGCAATCTCCATATATTCCGGTCTGCATAACACCACTTTTTTTAAGACATCGTATTCGCTTGTACAGCCCGCCCCGCGGTTTTTTTTCGATAATGCTGAGTCCATTTTGATTCCCCCGTCCTCTCTTTAGTCATTTCATTATTCCCTTCCCGCAGCGGGAAATAAACCTTTTAGCGAGAAAATCTGACAGTCAGCCGGATAAAAAAGTTTAGACAAATGAATTCTAATAGTGTTTAATATAGAAAAAATCCACTTTACAAACGCATCTTAGTAGACATCAAAGGAGTAATGGATGATGAATGGACCTGAAAAGAGATACTGCAAAGAATCAAAAGTTGTCAAAACAAGCAGGGTATTTCCGCTTGATACGAACAATCACAACACCTTGTTCGGCGGCAAGCTGATGAGCTATATCGACGATATCGCTTCGATTTCGGCAGCGAGACACTCGAGGTGTGAAACCGTGACAGCTTCCATGGATTCCGTCGATTTTCTCGAACCGATCCGCCAGGAGGATTCAGTCTGCCTTGAATCTTATGTGACATGGGTCGGCAGAACGTCAATGGAGGTATTCGTCAAAGTCATTAAAGAGCATTTGCTGACAGGCGAACGAAAGCTTGCGGCGACATCCTTTTTAACCTTCGTGGCGCTTGATCAGGACGGCAATCCTCAGGCCGTTCCCCAAGTTGTACCGCAGTCTGAAGAAGAAATCATGCTGCACCAGACCGCCCGGCAGCGCGCCGAAGAACGGAAAAACCATCGCAAACACAGCAAAGCGCTGGCCCAGGCGCTGGCTGTTGACAAACCTTGGTAAACATACGAACAAAACCCCGGCTCAGGTATCAGTTGCCGGGGTTTTGCTGTGTCATGAATACACAAACCAATATTTGTTCAAAATAAATGACAAAAAACGGAAAGAAGTTTTGGGTGAAATGCTTGAATTTGTATGGACTTTTTTAGCCAAGCCTGCTTTAGTGTTCTCTATAGCTTATATTCTTTTCCGAATCGCAGGGAAGAAAGCCGTTTCGCAAATGACGAACTTCGACCTTTTGCTGACATTTGCGATTGGAACGATCATCAGCGAACCGATTCTTACTTCTAAAATTTCAATGTCCATTTATTATGCACTTACCTTTCTGATTTTCTATTTGTTGATTGAAAAGCTGTCATTACACAATAAATGGCGCTGGTTTCTTGTCGTCAGTCCGACCGTGCTGATCCGAAACGGCAATATTGATGAAGGGGGATTAAAAAGAGAGCGGCTGACCGTCAATGAACTGCTCGGCAAATTGCGCGAAAAAGGCTATGCCGATCCGAAAGATATCGACATCGCCCTGATTGAAGAATCGGGCCAGATCAGCGTGATTCCCAAATCGGAAGCGAGGCCTGTACAGCCGCGGGACCTCAGCTTGGAGACGAAGCGGAATTTCGTGCCGATTCCGCTTATTTTAGACGGCGAAATCATCGAACACAATTTAAAATACTTGAAAAAAACGAAAGAATGGCTGTTTCAAAAATTAGAGGATAAAGGGATTGAGCAAGCGATGCTGCCAACCATTACGCTCGGCACCCTGAACGAAAAAAATGAAATTATGATTGATAGGGAAGATCCCGGCAGCCCGTTAACTGATGATCCATATCTTTATAAACCGGGGCAAGACCATTAATTTTCGCCGAATAGGCGATTTTTTTATTTTGTACTATTTCAGAAAAATATTAAGAGTCTGTTCTTTTCTTCATCCGTAAAATGAAACAGGGCATTTGTCACGAAAGTTGAAAATGGTGTCACAAAAAATAGGAGGAAAATATGTTGTTTTCTGTATTTTTATAGCATATATTAGTTTTTGTGAAAAAATTTTGATGGTAGGTGCAATTGATGAAAAGGTTTTTTAGTGTAATGATTTTGGGCGCCCTGCTGCTGCTCGGCACTTCTGTGCCAATCGAAGCGGCAGACTACGGACGCGACGTCCTCGGCTCAAAAGACGGCTGGGGCGCTTATGGAAAAGGAACGACCGGAGGCGCTGACGCTTCTTCTGATCAGGTATATACGGTCAAAAACCGCAAGCAGCTTGTTGAGGCATTAGGGGGAGACAATAAAAAGAACAGCGAAAATGATACGCCGAAGATCATCTATGTGAAGGGAACAATCAATCTTAGTGTTGATGATGACAACAATCCTTTAGGCTATGAAGATTATAAAGACCCTGAATATTCGATCGAAGCGTATCTCAAAGCTTATGATCCGAAGAAATGGGGGAAAAAGGAGCCGTCAGGAAAGCTTGAAGAGGCAAGGCTCCGCTCCAAAGACAATCAGAGGGAGCGTGTCTTGATCAGAGTCGGTTCAAACACGACGATAATCGGGCTCGGAGATGATGCGAAAATCGTCGGCGGAGGCCTTTATGTCAAAAACGCGGAAAACATCATTATCCGCAATATCGAATTCGAAAACGCGTACGATTTCTTCCCTGGCTGGGATCCGACGGATGGGAGCAGCGGAAACTGGAATTCAGAATATGACAACCTGCTGATTGAAATGTCCAAAAATATTTGGATCGACCACTGCTCATTCAATGACGGAGATCAGCCTGATGAGCTGAACGAAACGTATTTCGGGCGTGAATTCCAGCATCACGACGGACTGCTGGATATCAAAAAGCAGTCGGATTTTATTACGGTATCCTACAGCATATTTTCAGGACATTCTAAAAACACGATTATCGGATCAAGCGACAGCTACAAAGCAGACAACGGTCATTTAAGGGTGACATTCCACCACAATCTCTACGAAAATATAAAAGAGCGGGCACCGCGCGTCCGCTACGGAAAAGTGCACATTTACAACAACTATTTTAAAAGCACGAAAGACAGCTACAATTATTCATGGGGTGTAGGCTATTCTTCAAAAATTTATGCTGAGGACAACTACTTCGACCTGCCGGAAGGAACGAAGCCTCAAAAATTGATGAAGGTCTTTAAAGGTGACGCTTTATATGAAAAAGATACGGTCGTAAACAACCAAAAAAGCGTCGCAAAAATCGATGTTGTCAGCACATACAACCAAGCAAACCATACGTCTGTCAAAAAATCGGCCGGCTGGAAGCCGACGCTGTTTGAAAAAATCGACGACGCAGAAGATGTGCCGACAATCGTTGAAGCGCAGGCAGGCGCAGGAAAACTGAAGTAATATACGCAAAGCGGACATGGTGTCCGCTTTTTTTGTTCGGGTATCTTGCAATACAAAATACCATATGTTATGATTCATCTATCTTGTATTGCAAGATACATAAAAGAGGTGGCTTATGAGTTCAACGCAAATGCTGAAAGGGATTTTAGAAGGATGTCTGCTTGCTGTCATATCCGAAGGGGAGATATACGGCTATGAAATGACAAAGGTGCTTGCAGGATACGGTTTTTCGGATATCAGCGAAGGAAGCATCTATCCGATTCTCCTGCGCATGCAAAAGGAAAAATGGGTGGAGACCGAACTAAAACGGTCGGCGAGCGGCCCGAAGAGAAAATATTACAGACTGACACCCCTTGGCGAAGCGGAGCTTCGATCGTTCATCGGGCGTTGGAAGGCATTATCCGGGAACGTCAATGCGCTGCTCGAAAAAAAACTGAAGGAGAAGTGAAATCGTGCTATCAAAAGACATGCAAAACGTATTGGACGACATGAGATTGTATTTAATGTCTGTAGGAAAAAGCGACAAAGAAATCGAAGGGATCATGAATGAGCTGACAGTTCATGCCTTGGAAGGGGAAAAGGAAGGAAAAACCGTCCGGCAAATTTTTGGGGATTCTCCCAAGTCATATGTTCAAGCACTGTCAAAAGAGCTTTCATCAAGGCCTGGGGAGATCGCCAAGTTGTTCTTTGCCATTTTGATCGGCGCGATATCCTATTTTATATTCAGTGACGCCGTGAACGACAGCCTCAATTATTCGGTCTATGTACTGGCAGGCTATCCGCTTTATATTTTGCTGGCAGCGGCTATGTTACCGCTGTTGGGCCGCGTTTCAGCGTTTAAAGGGAAGAAAACGGCCTTCATGTATACGGTGATGTACACCGCTTTGACGTTTTTTCCGATTTTGGCGATTATTTTTATTGATCGGCAATTCGGGACACCTATTCTTTCGTTTGACGGGGGAAGCCGCTGGCTGATTATGGCTCTGTCGTTTCTCGTGATCGTACTTTTGTCTTTCAGGTTGAAAGCTGCAGCCTTGTCCATATTGCCGCTGCTTTTAGCCGGAACGCATTTTTTGTTTCAGTATATGAAGTGGGATTCAGCCGGAGCCATGCTGGCAGAAACTTATATTCCCTATATCGGGCTGTTGCTCGTCATGTTCATTGAGACAAAGCGTGCCAAAAATACGGCTCAATATGAATGAAATACGGAAGAGCATGATATTTTTTAAGGTAAAGACTCTTGCCTTTTGGCGATCACAATGTTTATGATCAGAGCATGAAAGGTGGCCGATATATGGATATGATGTGGGGCTATGTACTCGTCTTTATTTTGGCTGCGATTCCGTGGTTTGAAGTGATCGGTGTCGTGCCGCTAGCGATCGTTGCCGGGCTTAAACCGGTTCCGTCCGCTATTATCGCACTATTCGGAAATCTGTTAACTGTACTGCTGCTTATTTTTTTAATTGACAAAGTGAAGGCGTGGCTTGAAAGAAAACGCGGGGAGCGGGGAACGGAGACCGATAAGCTCTCAAAAAGGAAAAGCAGAGCGAAAAAAATATGGCTGACCTACGGCATCCCTGGCCTTTCTTTCGTCGGACCTTTCTTTATCGGCTCCCACTTAACCGCGTTTATGTGCATGGGCTTCGGGGCCAAGCACAGGCAAACGGCGCTCTGGATGACGGGGAGTCTCACGGTATGGACAGCGGTGTCGGCTGTCGCTGCCTACTACGGTTTCAGTTTCCTCGCTCCTGAAAATGAAGGGCTGCTGAAAAATATCTTTAAACAAGAGGAGTGAAGTTATGCCGTTTTTAAAGGATTTATCTCCAGTTGAAGAGATGGCGCCGACAGTCGGGGTGCTTTTTTCGGCGGTCAATGAAAACATCGAACGGCTGAAATCAATCGTCTCCGGCATCAGCCGGGAGGAGCTGGAATATAAGGGGGAGCATGGCGACAAAAACAGCATCGCCCAGCTGATCTATCATTTAATCAATGTCGATATTCGCTGGGTATACAGGCTGAAGGGAAGCGAATTTCCCAGAGAGCTGGAAGAGAAATACGGGCCGATGACAGATGAAAACGGACGTTTGCCGGAGGTAAAAGGCTTACCCTTATCCGTGTTAATCGAGTGGTATGACGAGGTACTGGAGATGTTGAAACGCACCGTTAAAGGCTTCTCGGAAACAGACTTGTTGAAGAAGGTTCCGTATGAGGGAGGGTTTTCGACCATCCGCTGGGGAATCTGGCATATGTCTGATCATAACCGCTATCACCAAGCGCATATCCAGGCCTGCTTAGGGGAGTACCGCAAGCAAAACAGTTGATTTTTTCGAATGATTTGGTATGATGCTAATTAGCAAACTTCATAGCGTTAAAGTTTTCTAGGGTTCCGCACATTCGGATGTGGTCTGGTCCGAGAGAAAACACATATGATTTGTTCATATGCACACGGAGGGATAAAAGCCCGGGAGTATCGTTTTCATCGATAACCCGGGTTTTTTCTTTTGCTGAAAATGAATTGGAGGGATTTTGATGAGATGGGGCAGTGTCATACTTGCAGCCTTGTTTGAAATTGGCTGGGTCATGGGGCTGAAACACGCTGATTCGGCTCTTGAATGGATCGGCACGGCGGCGGCCGTCGCGATGAGCTTTTATATACTGGTGAAGGCGGGAGAGAAGCTGCCGGTCGGAACCGTGTATGCCGTATTTACCGGTCTCGGCACAGCGGGAACGGTCGTCTGCGAAATCGTCTTGTTTCATGAGCCGGCAAATATCGCCAAGCTTGCTCTGATCGGTGTTTTGCTATGCGGCGTGATCGGCTTGAAGCTTGTAACAAATGAAGAGAAAGGGGAGGCGTCATAATGGAATGGATCTGCCTCATCGCCGCCGGTATACTGGAAATGCTCGGCGTGACGATGATGAACCAGTTTCATAAAGACAAGCGGCTGAGATGGATCTTATTGTTGATCATCGGTTTTGCCGCTTCGTTTTTCTTGCTATCCCTTGCGATGGAGACGCTGCCGATGGGAACGGCGTATGCAGTTTGGACAGGGATCGGCACGGTTGGAGGTGCGCTTGTCGGCATCCTGTTTTACGGAGAGCCGAAAGACGGAAAACGCATCTTTTTCATCGCGCTCATTTTGGGATCAGCCGTCGGACTGAAACTGATAAGCTAGAGTCCGGCCCGTGCACTTCATGGCAAATGGGCGTCCGTAAATTGATTTTTCAATAAACTCCAGTATAATGAAAAGATAGTTTACGAATTACAAGCAAAGAGGGTTTTACGAAAATGAATGCATATATGAAACAGCAGTTATCGCAATATCAGGAAATCAATAACGATAAGGCCCGCCTTCTGGTCAGCTGTCCGGATCAGCCTGGAATCGTCGCCGCCGTTTCTTCCTTTTTATTTGAAAATGGCGCGAATATTATTGAATCGAGCCAGTATACGACAGACCCTGAAGGAGGCCGGTTCTTTCTGCGGATTGAGTTTGAAGCCGAAGGCATCCGCAAAAAGATCGAACAGATGAAAGTGACATTCGCCACTGTGGCGGAGTCCTTCCAAATGACGTGGAGCATGAATTTGGCGAGCGAGCTGAAACGCGTCGCTATCTTCGTTTCAAAAGAGCTTCACTGCCTGCATGAACTGCTGTGGGAGTGGCAGAGCGGCAATTTGATGGCGGAAATTGCAGCGGTTATCAGCAATCATGAAGATGCAAGAGAAACCGTTGAATCGCTGAATATTCCGTTCCTTTACATGAAAGCGAACAAAGACATCCGTGAAGAAGTGGAAAAACAGCAGCTGAAATGGCTTGAAGAGTATCGTGCGGATGTCATCGTTCTCGCCCGCTACATGCAGATTTTAACGCCTGATTTTGTCTCGGCTCATCCGAACAAAATCATTAATATTCACCACTCATTCCTGCCGGCTTTTATCGGAGCGAATCCGTATAAACGGGCATATGAAAGAGGCGTTAAACTGATCGGAGCAACATCGCATTATGTGACAAACGAATTGGATGAAGGACCGATCATCGAACAGGATATCGAACGGGTCGACCACAGAGACAATGTGGAAGCATTGAAAAACATCGGCCGCACGATTGAGAGAAGCGTTTTGGCAAGAGCGGTCAAATGGCACTTGGAAGACCGGATTATCGTGCATGGAAACAAGACGATCGTCTTTAATTAAATTGTTTGATCTCCCTCTTGACAGAGGCGTTTTTCCTAGGCATAATAATAAAAAATCACGAGCGTTGAAGAGGGCCAGTAAGCAGTTCTTTCTGTGAAAGAGAGTGAAATGGCATGCTGAAACATTTCACCACATGAAACCTGCTGAACCTGCCTCGGAGTCTCAGGGGGAAAACCTGGGCGCATACCCTGGCGTTAAAGGGGAAAGAGGAGTGCGCTTTTTTCTCGCGCATTCAATGAAGGTGGTACCGCGGAAAGCTCTTTTCGTCCTTTTATTTGGACGAAAAGGGCTTTTTTTGTTGGCTTCTGCCAGATCATCTCGGAGGGAAAAAACGTGAAAAAACAACGGATTGTCATTAAAATCGGAAGCAGTTCATTAACCAATTCGAAAGGCAGCATCGATGAGGCGAAGATCAATGACCATGTTCAGGCGATAGCTGCTCTGAAAAAAGAAGGCCACGACGTCATCTTTATTTCGTCCGGCGCTGTCGCTGCGGGATTTTTACAGCTCGGCTATCCCGCAAGGCCTGTCACGCTAAAGGGGAAACAGGCTGCAGCGGCCGTCGGCCAGAGCTTGTTAATGCAGACATACATCAAGCATTTTGCAGACCGCGATATCAAGCCTGCGCAAATTTTATTGACAAGAAACGATTTTGCCAAACGGGAACGGTATCGAAATGCATATGCGACCATTATGGAACTGATTGAACGGGGGCTTGTCCCGATTATTAATGAAAATGATTCGGTATCTGTTGAAGAATTGACGTTTGGGGACAATGACATGCTATCCGCCCTGGTGAGCGGACTGATTCATGCCGACAAACTCATCATTTTAACGGATATTAACGGCCTCTATGATTCGAATCCGAATGAACATCCTGATGCCCGCCGTTTTGATTACATTCCCGAAATTACGGACGAACTTTTGAGCTGCGCCGCATCGGCCGGTTCAAAAGTCGGGACGGGCGGAATGAAGTCGAAGCTTTTGGCGGCAAAAACCGCTCTTTCACTCGGCGTCAATGTTTTCATAGGCGCCGGAGAGGGAGATGATAAGCTGATTCAGATTTTAAAAGGAAACGGGGACGGCACCTATATCGGCCAATCCGACCTGTCTTCCGTCAACAATCATAGACAGTGGATCGCTTTTCACTCTCCTGTCTCAGGGAAGATTACCGTTGATGAGGGGGCTGAGCTGGCGATTATCGAAAATGGCGGCAGCTTGCTGCCGGCCGGCGTAACAGCAATATCCGGGGATTTTCCGAAAGGGGCGGTTGTCGAAGTTTACGGACCGAACGGCTTGGCCGGAAAAGGCCAAACGCTGTACTCCGCAGCAGAACTTGAAGAGGTGAAAGGGAAACGAAGCGATGAGTTCCATCATGAAGAAGGGATAGAAGTCATCCATCGAAATGATTGGGTAAGTATTAAAGAATAAGGGGATGAAAGAATGAGCGAAGTGATTGAAAAAGCAAAAAAGGCTAAAGTCGCAAAAGAAGAACTGGTTCATCAGCCGACTGCAAAGAAAAATGAGGCGCTTTCCTTCATCGCCGAGGCGCTCCGCTTTAAGCAAGATGAGATATTGGCAGAAAACGAGAAAGATATCGTTCGCGGCAAAGAAAAAGGCTTTTCACCTGCGCTGCTTGACCGCCTTGCCTTAACGCCGGAGAGACTGAATGATATGGCAGACGCCGTCATGCTGCTCATCAAGCTTGAAGATCCTGTGGGGGAAACGCTTGAAACGATCCGCAAAGACAACGGGCTTTTCATTGAAAATGTCAGGGTTCCGCTCGGAGTCGTCGGCATGATCTACGAGGCCCGGCCGAATGTAACGGTCGACGCCGCGACCCTCTGTTTGAAAACGGGAAATGCCGTCATCCTGCGGGGCAGTTCATCAGCCATCAACAGCAATCAAGCGCTCGTCCGCGTAATCAGAGAAGCGCTCGAACAATCTGCGCTTCCGCAGGATGCCGTTCAGCTCATTGAAGATACAAGCAGGGAAGCGGCAAAACAGCTGTTCACTTTAAACGACGGCTTGGATGTCCTGATTCCGCGAGGAGGAAAAAACCTCATTGATATGGTGGTGCGGGAATCCACAGTACCTGTCCTTGAAACAGGCGCGGGAAACTGTCACATATTCATTGATGAATCGGCTCGGTCCGACATGGCCGAGCAGGTTGTAATCAATGCCAAAACGCAGCGTCCTTCTGTCTGCAATGCGATTGAAACGGTGCTTATCCATAAAGACTGGGCGAAAGAGCATACGACAGCGCTGCTTCAAAAGCTTGAAGAAGCAGGCGTTGAAATCAGGGGAGACGAAGCTGTATGCGCGCTGCTGCCATCTGCGGTTCCTGCTCGCGAGACCGACTGGGAAACCGAGTTTCTTGCGCCGGTTGTCAGCATCAAAATTGTCGCCGGAATCGATGAAGCCATCCGGCACATCAGGCAGTACGGCACGCGTCATTCGGAAGCGATTCTGACTGAAAATCAGGAAAACGCCCGGTTTTTCTTAACGTCTGTTGACGCTGCAGCGGTTTACCACAATGCTTCCACGCGTTTTACGGACGGCTTTGAATTCGGCTATGGCGCCGAAATCGGCATCAGCACGCAAAAGCTTCATGCAAGGGGGCCGATGGGCCTTAAAGCGCTGACTTCTTCTAAATATATCATTAAAGGAAACGGGCAAATCCGGATATGAAAGTGAAACATCCTGTCTTGACATGCAGACAGGATGTTTTTTTGTTGCGTTTTCGCATTAAATTTTATAAAATTGAATTGTGCACAATATAAATTAAAGGAGACGATAAATCATGAAACCGCTATTTACCTCGCAAGCTACTGCCAAAGGCGGCAGAGACGGACAAGTCACCTCATCTGACCGCGTCCTTGAACTGGAGCTGGCCATGCCGGGAACACCAAAAGCCAAGAAGAACGAAAATGCCACCAATCCGGAGCAGCTGTTTGCTGCCGGATATGCGGCATGCTTTGACAGTGCATTGCAATTGACCGCCCAAAAAGCGCGTCTTCGAATGGAGACAGAGGTGACGGCAAACGTCAGCCTTCTGAAAGATGAAGCAGATGGAGGCTATAAGCTCAGTGTCACGCTGCAAGTAAAAGGAACCGGCGTTGAACAGTCGGAGCTCGAAAAACTCGTTCATCAAGCTCATACCGTTTGTCCGTATTCAAAAGCGATTTCCGGAAATGTTGATGTCAGCCTTGAAGTCATTTCTTAAAAAAAAGGCGCCTTCATATCGAAGGCGCCTTTTTGCTGTCTTTACAGCGCATCTGTTTTTTTCGTCAATGAAGCCAGAAGGGATTCAAGCGTTTGTTTCAAGTTCTTCAGTTCGCCAGCCGACAGATCGGTCTGGGCGATCATGTGTTGCGGAATGCTGCTCGCTTTTTCCTGAAGTGCCTGGCCGCCTGCTGTCAGTCTGACGACCACAGACCGTTCATCTTCAGGTGACCGCTCCCTTGTTAAAAGCCCGTGCTGCTCCATCCTCTTCAGCATCGGCGTCAGTGTGCCGGAATCGAGATAAAGGAGCTTGCCCATTGTTTTGACGTTTAATTCCCCGTGCTCCCATAATAAAAGGAGTGCGAGGTACTGCGGATACGTAATATTGAGTTTATCAAGCAGCGGCTTGTAAAGCTTCGTCATTTCACGCGAACTGGCATAAAGGAGAAAACAAAGCTGTCTGTCAAGCCTCATATGTTCAAATTCGTTTGTCATCGTTTCACCAACTCTTTTTTATGTTCCTTTTTATTGTATAAGATTTTTCGTTTTTTTCCCATTGTTCTGCAGAAAACCCGAAAAAACAAAAACGGATGTTTAAAAAACTCATTTTGTGAAATATAAAGAGTAGAGGAAAAAAACGTAAGGAGGAATCAGGATGACTGCATTATTTACAGCAAAAGTCACGGCAAAAGGCGGAAGATCAGGACATGTCACATCAGATGACGGGGTTTTGGATCACAACATTGTCATGCCAAATGAAAAAAAAGAAGGCGAATCAGGGACAAATCCTGAACAGCTCTTTGCGGCGGGATACGCGGCGTGCTTCGGCGGCGCATTGGAGCATGTCGCAAAACAAAAAGGCATTAACATCGATTCTGAGGTTGAGGGCCATGTGAGCTTGCTGAAGGATGAGAGTGACGGCGGTTTTAAAATCGGCGTCAAGCTGATCGTCACCTCAGGCGGGGTAGACAAAGAAAAAGCGAAAGAGCTGGTCGAAGCCGCTCATGACTTTTGCCCTTATTCAAAAGCGACGAGAGGAAATATCGACGTCAGCCTTGAAGTAAAATAAACAAACGGGAAAGATGAAAACGAGAAAGCAAACAAAGCTTGTTTGCTTTCTTTTTTAGAAAGGAGCAGCAAATGGCATATCTTAAAAAAGCGCTTGTATTCGCCGTGCTCTCTGCCGCCTTCGTCCTTGTAGGATGCGGAACCGGAGCGAAGGAGAACAACGGAAATCAACCCTCGGCTGATACGGCCAAACAGAAAGCGCCTGATTTGAAAACATATTCTCTTGACAAAAATATTCGGTCTGAAGAAGATTTTGATTTGATAGGCAAGTATGTTCATGCCGAAGACGACCAAATCACGCTCGAAATAAAGGATAAGGAACTGATTGTACCGAAAAGCAGCCGTTTTCACAGCGAAGAAGACCATGATGACTTAATCGGGAAGCTTGTGAAGGTAGAGGTGGACGGAAAAACGCAAGAAGCCGAAGAAGCCGAGCTCATGCCGCAGTCAAAAGCCGACCAAAACGGCGTATATGAACAGGAGAATGACGGCAGCCGAAAAATCATTGCCGCGTTTGTCAGCGAATCGGAACAAAACATTACAATCAAAACAAAAGCAGGGGAAAAAACTTATCAGAAAACAGCCGATTTTGAGAGGGATGTCGCCGAAGCACCTGAAAAACTGAAAGGGAAAATCGTCAGGCTTGAAATTGAAAAGGATGGAAAGGCGGAAAGCCTTGATTTGGAATCTGAAGATCAAAAGCTTGAATGGTATGAGCCGTCAGCTTCAAAATGAAAAAGCTTCCTTCATCAGGAAGCTTTTTTTATTTTAATATTCCACTTTTTGATCGGTCGTTTCCCACGTGAGAAAGGGTTCAAGCTTTGCTTGAAGGTCCATTTTATAAAAAGGGATTGTCCGTTCGCTTTGCGTTTTTGTGATTTCTTCATAAATAAAAGAATCGTCAAAACCGGCCGATGCGGCATCTGAATGCTGAGCGGCGAAGTAAACTTCCTTCGGTCTTGCCCAGTAGATGGCTCCCAGGCACATTGGGCACGGTTCACAGCTTGTATAAAGAATGCAGTCGTTCAGCTGATAATCGCCAAGTGCTTCACAGGCGAGCCGAATAGCCGTTACCTCAGCATGCGCGGTGGGATCATTGCTTGTTGTGACATTGTTTTTTCCCTCGGCAATAATTTGGCCGTCTTTGACAATCACAGCGCCAAAAGGTCCGCCCGTGCCGCTTTTCACGCTCTCCACCGCAAGGTCGATTGCGCGCTGCAAAAATGTTTCATGATTCATTTCTGTATCCTCCTTGGTTGTCTTGCCTTCTTATTATAGCTGATGAATCTTGTAAAATAAACGCGCATCAGAATATTCAGTATGTTTGATTTCGAACGGACCATCGCATACAATGAATGCTAGAATGATGAACGGAGGATGATGTTTTGCTTACATTGTATATTGCAAGACACGGTCAGACGGAATGGAATATTGAAAAAAGAATGCAAGGCTGGGAAGACTCCAATTTAACGGCTTTGGGGCTGGCAAATGCAAACGCCCTCGGCGAACGGCTGAAAGCTGTTCAATTCCAAGCCGCATATTCCAGTCCAAGCGGCCGGGCTGTTGATTCTGCGCGGGCTATGCTGCAGAACCGCAGTGTTCCCTTTATAACAGACGACAGATTAAAAGAAATCTCGATCGGCCGCTGGGAAGGAAAAACGTATGATGAGATCAAACAAAGCGATCCTGACTTGCTGGAAGCGTATTTTAATGCGCCTGAAACATACATGCCTGATGAAGGGGAGAGCTTTTACGATTTTGAAAGACGGGTCAGCCGGGTGTATGAATTCATTCTCCACCGCCATCGGGAAGGCAATGTCCTCATTGTCAGCCATTCCGTGTTTATTTTGGTGCTTTTGAATCTGTTAAAAAAGAGGCCGGTCAGTGAACTATGGAACTCGAGCTATGTTCATGACACAGCTCTTGCAGTTGTAACAGTTTCTGATGATGGAAAGGTCACAATCGAAAGAGAAGGAGACGGGGAACATAGAGTAGAAGCAAAGAATGTCACCTGGTAGGCATGCCAAAAAGCCTGATTTCAACAATCAGGCTTTTAGCGTGTCGACAAACCCTTGTAGGCCTGCAAAGGCGGTGCTCACAGGATCGGCGGCAAACCATCCAGGCGTCCTGCCTGACCGCCGCTGTCATCATATCCTGTGAAAGTCCGCTCCGAGCCTCTTAGCCGGAATACATTTTGGCACTGAAGCTGTGGAGCGTGGCAGCGGAAATCGTTTTGTTTTTTGAAAGACAAACGGTTTTGACATCTGCCGCATCTGCTTCCGCTTTTTTTCCGAAAAGGAAGACCGTAAGAGAAAGCGGGCCTTTTGCGATTTGCTGATACGCCAGAAGGCAAAGGTTGTCAGCGATTGTGCGGCTGATCATGCGGCGTGCTGACCACAGCTGCTGCTGTCCTTCTTCATCTAACTGAATATATGCTGCGGCTCGTTTTTTCGTAAAGAGTCCTGACAGGCCGTTTTGTTTGATCTGCTTCATGAGAGCGAGCGGTTCAGACAGCGGCGGCGCGGTCAGTCTGTAGCTGTCAGGGGAACATTTTGCCGCAGCCAAAAAAGACATGATCGGCAGGTAGCCTGCCAGACGCCCGCCGCTCTGTAAGAGCTTCTCTGCAAGCATTTGATCGGTCTTTTTCATGCGGATTTCTGTAAAGTGCAGAAGATGCTGCAAATCATCGAGCGTGTGTAAAAATCCATTGAGTTCATGTTCCATTTCGGATTGCGCCTGATCGATCCCGTATGTGCTTGCTGCTTTCACGCTGGAGAAAAGAACATGAAAATGGCGGTTCAAAAGGTTTATTAAATCGCTGATTCGCTGGTGGGAATAGCGAAATTGGCGGGCGAGCGCGTGCAGATCATTGATGTTCAGCCGGATCGTCATGTCAGCTCCTCGGCTTTCAGCTGAAGCCGCTCAATTTCTTCGGACGCCTGCTCCTTAATGGCCCTCAGCCTGTCATACACGCGCGATTCCGCCCGGTCAAGATCGTCCAAAAGTGCGTCATACATTTCGCGCGCCTGTCCGCGCCATCCGTTGATATACATTTGGTGTGCTTTTAAAATAGAAGAACTTTCCTGCCTCAGCTCGTCAATGGCGGCAGTCACTTCTTTTACGTATAGCTGAAGAGAGTGAATGTCTTCCTGATATATTTTTCGTTTGATTTTTCGTTCTAACGCTATTCCATCGTCAATCACTACATATTTTCCTTCCCTTCCATCATCTACTACAAATATGTTAAAAGAAAAGGATACGGAAGGAAATCGTACGAATGAATCAAAAGTCTTAATGATTTTTGGGCGGACGTACCTTATATAACGGTTCTTTCGGCCTAAAAAGGGCTGAGGACATGAAAAGAGCCGCCCGTGTGAACAGGCGGCGTTTGTGTTGGATTTTTTGTGGAATTAAACAGTCTGAGCGAGTTTGCCTCTTGCTTGTTTGGCTGCTTCAACCATATGTTTAAGCGCTGCGATCGTTTCTTCAGGCTGTCTCGTTTTTAAACCGCAGTCAGGGTTTACCCAGAAGCGGTCAGCCGGGCAGACTTTCAGCGCATCTTCTATAATCGTGAGCATTTCATCGCTGGAAGGGACGCGGGGACTGTGAATATCATAGACGCCAAGCCCGAGTCCTTTCAGGTAAGGATGCTGTTCCAGATAATCAAGGAATCCGCCGTGGCTTCTGCTGTGCTCGATCGTAATGACGTCTGCGTCAAGATCTTCGATCGTGTCTACAATATCTTCAAAGTTGCTGTAGCACATATGCGTATGGATTTGCGTCGTATCTTCTACTGATGAAGTGGACAGTCTGAACGCTTCGGCAGCCCATTTAAGGTACTCGTCCCAATCCCGTTCTTTAAGCGGCAGGCCTTCTCTCAAGGCGGGTTCATCGACCTGGATGATTTGAATGCCTGCTTTTTCGAGCGCTTCAACCTCTTTGCGGAGAGCTTGGGCGATTTGGAAGGCAATCTCTTTTCTCGGCAGATCATAGCGGGCAAAGGACCAGTTTAAAATGGTAACAGGACCTGTCAGCATGCCCTTGACTTTCTTCGAGGTCAAGGATTGGGCGTAAACTGTTTCTTTTACCGTCATCGGCTCTTTAAACTCGACATCTCCATAGATGACCGGCGGACGGACGCAGCGGGAACCGTATGACTGAACCCAGGCGTATTTGGTAAAGGCGAATCCTCCGAGCTTTTCACCGAAATATTCAACCATGTCTGTCCGTTCGAATTCTCCGTGAACGAGAACGTCAAGTCCGAGGTCTTCCTGAATGTCAATCCATTTCTTTGTTTCTTTCTGAATAAATACTTCATACTGCTCGTCAGACCATTCTTTTTTCCGCCATTTTTGCCGCGCGCTCCGCACTTCCGCTGTCTGCGGGAAGCTGCCGATCGTCGTTGTCGGCAATAGAGGAAGTCCGAGAGATTCATTTTGGATCCGCAGTCTTTCTTCAAAAGCTGTCGGGCGTTTAAAGTCTTCCTCGGTCAGCTTGTCTATTTCTTCGGCAAAGGCCGAATTTGTCGCTGCACCGTATTGTTTGAGAGCTTGAAGGTGCCCGTGCGCTTCATCGATTTCCGTTTGGATGGCCGCTTTTCCGGAAACAAGTCCGTTCTTCAGCAGTGTAAGCTCCAGAAGCTTTTCTTTTGCAAAAGATAAACCGTTCAAGAGATCATCGGCAAGCTGCTCGTCCGGGTGTTTTGCGACAGGGACGTGAAGCAGGCTGTTTGAAGGCTGAATCCAGACTTCGTCAACACCCGCACTCTGGATCAGCTCAAGCGTCAGATCCAGGCGTTCTTCGAGATTGGCTTTCCAAATGTTGCGCCCGTCTAAAATACCGGCGGCAAGGACTTTGCCTTTAGGAAAACCGTGCGCTTTTAAATGCTCGAAGTTTTTCCCTTTATCATGAACAAAATCAAGACCAATCCCGGCGACAGGAAACGATATCAGCTCTTCATAAGCGTCAACCGAATCAAAATAGGTTTGCAGAAGGATATTCACTCCAGGGACTTCCTCTGTAATCGTCTGATAGATTTCTTTGACTGCAGCCGCTTCTTCATGTGAAGCCGTCACTAGAGCAGGCTCGTCGATTTGCACCCATTTGCCGCCTTCCTGCTCAAGCTCTTTCAGAACTTGGATGTAAAGAGGCGTCATTTGGCTATAAATATCTTTGATATCTTGTTGTTCATAGCCTTTTGCAAGGGCTACGAAAGTGTAAAGGCCGAGTATGACGGGCTTCGTTTCTGTTCCCAATGCTGCTTTTGCTCTTTTATAATCTTCAAGCGGTTTGTTTCTCGTCACGCGGTATTGTGCGCCTTTTTCAAATTCAGGCACAATATAATGGTAGTTTGTGTTAAACCATTTTGTCATTTCACACGATACAGCATCTTTCGTGCCTCTCGCCATTGCGAAATAAGTATCTAACGGATCATGTACATCCTTGAATCTTTTTGGAATCCAGTTGAACATCACCGCCGTGTCAAGAACGTGGTCGTACAGGGTAAAGTCGGAAACCGGTATGATATCGATTTGCTGATCAAGCTGGGTCTGGAGGGCTGCTAAAAATTGTTCGTCCATTTCTTTTAAAAAGGTCTCACGGTCTGTGTTTCCTTTCCAATAAGCCTCAAGCGATTTTTTCCATTCTCTGTTCAAGCCGATTCTTGGAAATCCCAAGCTACTCGTTTTTACATTTGTCATTCTGGTCTCCTCCTTTTAGTGTTCAATAAAAAAAGACACTCACACTTCGGACAATGAGAAGGTGAATGCCTGAAAACAGCATTTTGCGAACGAGAAATAAACGTAGCGATTGTTACGTCAACTCGAACACCTCCTATCGACCGTAGGTTGATGGTGCGTCAGAACAGGCAGGTCTCCTGGCTCATGAATCGACGGTTATTTCCCCCTTCCCGTATAGAAACAGTGGGTTTTATGAAATAACCTCCTCATTCACAGTGGCGGGACCGCGTCGGATTTTCACCAAACTTCCCTTTTAAAATCTAACCTCGTTAGATTACCATGTTCCCGGCGATGAAATTGTTTAGTAGATTATATACCGTCACGATCTTTTAGTCAAAATAATTTTTGAATTCTTGCAATTAAAAAGATTCAGCCTTATCGATAGCCATGAAAAAGGCCGCCGACATTGTCGGCAGCCTCCTTAGGCTGTTAAAGGGAAAGAAGTTTTGCTTCGCCGGCTTTTTCCGCCAGTACCTCCGGCGCCGACAAATATAAGAATCCATTGCCGATCAGCGCTTTTGAGTAATCAAGAGGAAGCGTGCGGCGGATTAACTGAGCATACAGTTCCGGTTCTGTCAGCTTCCGTTTAAACGCCTCTTCTTCAGCTGACTTGATGAGAGCGAGCGCGCCGCTGACGTGCGGTGTGGCCATCGATGTTCCCGTCAGCTTTCCGTATTGATGATCGGGCAATGTAGAGAGGATTTCTTCTCCTGGTGCAACGAGGTCAATTTCTTTGTTCGCATTTGAGAATTCGGAAGACTCCCGCGTCAATGACACAGACCCGACAGCGATGACTTCGTTGTATGCAGCAGGGTATGAGTACTCCTCTGTACGGTCATTGCCGTCGCCTTCGTTTCCGGCGGCGCAGACGACGAGCACTCCGTTTTTCACGGCGTTTGTCACCGCTTCTTTCAATTCCGGAACGTCGGCAGGTCCGCCGAGCGACATTGAAATGATATCGGCTTTTTGTTCGACGGCGTAGTTGATCCCGTTGATGATCCATTCATAATCGCCGCTGCCGTCTTCACCGCCGAGCACCTTGACGATTAATAGGTTCGCTTCAGGTGCCACGCCGGAGATGCCGCCGTTTTGATCGTTTGCGGCAATCGTACCCGCCACATGGGTGCCATGTCCATTATAATCATGAAATTGATCTTCTTTTCCATTGTCATCATCAGTAAAGTTTCTGCCTCCGATGATTCGGTCTGCCAAATCGGGATGGGTTGCGTCACAGCCTGTATCAAGCACTGCGACAGTGATATCTTTTCCTTTAAAACCTTGTGACCACAGCTCCGGTGCCTTAATCGCATCGATTCCTTCCGGCAATTCGTTCACGTCCATCAGCTTTGTGTCAGTGACATAAGGAATTAATCGCATTTGCATTTCAAAGCCCTCCCTGTTATATGCTGCTTTAGATGGGTTACAAGGTGCGTGATTTTATTGTAAAACATTCACTTTGTTAAAAAAAGGTTCATTTGTATGAATTTTATGAAAAGTTAAAAAATATAGATAATAGAGGAGAAAAGTCGAATAACTGCGAACAATGCTGGAATTGTAAGCGAAAAGACCTGTGAAATCGGCGAAAGGGCGAGAGAATCACTATATATATGAGATTTCGCTTCATCATATTATCCCGGCAAAAGGATATCCTATTATAAAAAGGAGTTGATACAGGGTGAAAGAACAAGAAAACGAAAAAAGAGACGAATTGTCAATCGAGCAGGCGGAGTTTGTGCCGCATCCAAAATATGAAGGAGAATACGCGCTTTTGCTGCACGAAAACTATCACCTGCTGTCAAAGGACGACCTTGAACAGGATAGCGAAAAGTAAGAACGGAGCTCGGCATCTCGGCGAAAGAGCTGGTTTAATTTTGACGAAAAAGGGAATCAACCATAATAGAGAGCATTAAGTTTGCTTTTCTTATTGACAGTTATCCTTTTTTTCTGTAATCTCATTGTGTCCGGTAAATACAGCTCTTCGTTAGGTGAGGCTCCTGTATGGAGATACGCTGCTGCCCAAAAATGTCCAAAGACGCCAATGGGTCAACAGAAATCATCGATCTAAGGTGATTTTTAATGCAGCTGGCATGCTGCCTATGCCATACAGTGCTAAAGCTCTACGATGGAAGGCGTTAGGGTTTTATTTTGTATGGCTTTTAGCACCTTCATTTCAATGAAATAGGTGTTTTTTTATTTTTTGAGGAAAGTGAACTTTCCGTATTAAACAAGGAGGTGGAAGTATGGATTCTCCCCATTCGAGGCGGTTTAATCATACGAGAAATATTTTACAGCATCACACATTGATTGATGAGGAGATCCTTATACTTCACCCCTTTTGCTATGGTGATATAAGGATCTCCTGAAAAGGGAGGTACAGATTGCCATGGTAAAAAACATGACATATGATGAACTGATTTTACGCATTATTATTTTACTGAGAGACGGAAAACGAAAAGAGTTTCAAAACGTTTTAGAGGAACTGCAGCCTTATGATATGGCGATTCTGTTTAAGGAAATGCCCGAAAAGCACCGCGGCCGGTATCTGTCTTTTTTAACGGTTGAAGACATTACCGATCTCATGGGCGAACTGGACAGAGAAGAGCAGCTTGTCGTTCTGAACAAGGTCGGCAAGGAAAAGGCGATCCATGTGATGAATAAAATGGACAACGACGACCTTGCCGCGCTCTTCGAGGAAATGGACTCAGAGCTGAAAGACCAGCTTCTTTCCAGTATGGAAGCGGAAGAATCTGAAGCGGTCCGCGTTCTGATGAACTACCCACCTGAAACAGCGGGAAGAATCATGACAAACCGCTATGTCTGGATTCCGCAGCATTACACGGTAAAAGAAGCGGTTGTCAAGCTGAAAAGCTTTGCGGAAATCGCGGAGTCGATCAACTATTTATACGTTATCAATGAACAAAAGCAGCTTGTCGGGGTTATCTCATACCGGGATCTCATTTTGGCAGAACCCGATGAGAAGGTTCAGGAATTAATGTTTACAAGGGTCATCTCGGCGGACGCTCTTCAAGATCAGGAAGAAGTCGCAAGGCTCATTGAGCGGTACGACTTTCTGGCGATTCCCGTTGTAGAAAAAAACCATGAGCTTGTCGGGATCGTAACGGTCGATGACATTATTGACATCGTCATCCAAGAAGCGAATGAAGACTACGAAAAATTTGCTGCATCAGGTAAAGCAATCACGTTTGATACAAAATCGTATGTCGCTGCATATCGACGTCTGCCGTGGCTGATCTTGCTTCTGTTCATCGGTTTGATCTCAGGCAGCATCATGAGCTATTTTGAAGACACACTGCAGCAGGTTGTCGCATTGGCCTTTTTTATGCCGATGATTGCAGGAATGACGGGTAACACCGGAACGCAGTCTCTCGCTGTCGTCATCAGAGGGCTGTCAAAAGAAGAACTCAATAAAAAAACGATTTTCCGCTTGATTTTCCGGGAGCTCAAGGCCGGCATTATTATCGGCGTTGTTTGTGCGGTCGTGATTACAGGAATCGCGATTGTATGGCAGGGGAATCTGCTGCTCGGATTTGTGGTAGGGACTTCGCTCTTTGCCACACTGATCATCGGAACGATGGCGGGAACGATCGTCCCGATCATCCTTCACAAGTGCAACGTCGACCCTGCGATTGCATCGGGTCCGCTGATCACAACTTTAAATGACATTTTGTCACTGCTGATCTACTTCGGTATTGCAACTGCATTCATTCATTCACTGTAAGACAGCAGCCCTCCTTTTTTAGGGAGGGTTTTTTGCTTGCCAGAATCCGTAAAAGCCTATATATTTTAGGCAGAGATCAGGGGGGATTGGTATGAGAAGATTTGCAGCTGTGCTGATTTGTTTAGCCGTTGCAATGGTTGCTGCCGGCTGTCAGAATGAAGATGAAGGAAAAGACAGGCGGCTCGTCGCAGTCGAGGGTATGCTTGAGGCGATATTGAACGATGATGTGTCAAAAATGAAGCGGTTGTACGTGGAGGGCGCAACCCCCTCTCCGGAAACAATCCTGGAAAACAAACAGAAATGGGGAATTTCCGGGCTTCGTGCTGATGATTTTCAAATTTCTGAAGCGAGCATCCATGTGTTTCATGCCGCTTACAAGATGGAAAATACCGGTCAGCCCGGAACGATCGCGTTTCGGATACGCAATGATCCAGATAAAGGCGTTATGATTGATTTCATCGGATACATAAAGGAAACGAAACAGCAGGAAAACAGGTGACGAATCATCCGGAGGGTATGATTCGTTTTTTTAGCGGTTTTTGTATTTAAAATGAGCGTTAAGCTGTCCTTCGAGCATTTTCTTTCTGAGCTGCTGGTCGTTTTTCAGTCTCTGTTCTTTTTTGCGCATATCTTTGAGGATTTCTGCCGTCTGAACACCGTCTTCCCGCTTGTTTGCGATTTCCATCAGCCGTTCGACGTCAGCAAAGGAATACTTGCGCGTGCCTCTTGAAGAGCGCTGCGGATAGATCAGCTTGCGTTCTTCGTAATAGCGGATCTGCCTGACCGACAAACCCGTCAGCTCGCTGACAATGCCAATAGAAATCACTTTTTTATCTTTATAAGAAAGATCTTCGACTGTCATTTTCCCACCCCTAAGATGACTTTTTTTGTATTATATAAGAAAACGCGCGAAAAAACCTGACGTTTGTTAGAAAATCTAACATTGTTGAAAAACTTTTAAAAAAATCGCGGAAGAAAAGTTTACAGGAACCATGCAAGGGGTAAAAGTGTTTTGTATGCTGTAGATACAGACTGATGAGGGGGAATCATTGGATGAAGGAACACAAAGCGGTCTCACTCGCCAAAGAAATCGTTGCTTTAGACATTAAAAGAGACGAATTGCTCGAGACATTAATGAATCTTGCCGGAAAGGATGCGTTTCCGCTGCTGAGGGCGGTGCAGAACGGCTTTTATCAAAAGTCCTCTTAAATCCGGAAGTGGGAGTGAAAGCAAACTTTACACGGCCTTAAAGCCTGGTTAATAAATAAGGTCTATTCTTATATTACAACACACGAAAATGAAAGGAGAAGATCATGAGCAGGTTGTTAAAAAACGCTTTGGAAAAGGAAAGAAACCATTACTCAAAAAAACTGAGCTCACTCGGTGAGTATAATCAGGATGTTTTGCAGAGGATGACGATTACGGAGCTCAGAAAAGAATATTTTTATTTTTTCCGGAAAAATAAAGCCCGTGTTCAAAATCGGCCATTTTGAAAAAACGGGCTTCTTTTTAATATCTTAAAAAAAATAAGCAGGAGTTTTCTTTCGAATCACGAAAATATATACTTATAGAATATGGGAAAAGCATGACCCTTTCTTTTTCTATATTTGTAAGGGTTTTCATTTCCCGGGTTCATTTTAAGAAAATAGTATAAGAGGTAGATGATATGAGACTTTCGTTTAATGAGGAAGAAGTTCACCGTGCTATGTCGCTGTACAAGGTTTTTGCCAGGGCTTTTAAAAGCGTTTCAGAACATAGTATTCGGGACAGCAAGGAACACGGCTTTAATCCTACAGAATTTGCTGTATTGGAGCTTTTGTATACGAGGGGAGCCCAAAAGCTGCAGCAAATCGGCTCGAGGCTGCTCCTTGTAAGCGGAAACGTAACCTATGTGATCGACAAATTGGAAAAAAACGGTTTCATCAAACGAGAGCAGGACCCGAAAGATAAACGGTCTGTCTATGCGAATTTGACAGAGAAGGGAAAGGCTTATCTCGATGAGATTTATCCGATCCACTCCCTGAGAATTGCGCGGGCTTTTTCAGGCTTGACAAAAGAGGAACAGGAGCAGCTGATGGCCCTTTTAAAAAAAGCCGGAATCCACAGCCAGCACCTATTGTTTCGCTGAAAAAGTCAGTTTTCCGAACGGTCAATTTCTTTTAAGTGATCGAGAATAGCTTTGATCTGTTTGTCTTGGGGCTGTCTGAAGAAGCTTTCGAAAGGGCATCCGAGCTCCTTTGTGCGTTTGATGACAGCCTCCATCGTAAAATTTGAGGGTGCCAAGTCTGAATGGACTTCATCCCAAAACAGTGGTGCGGCCACTGTGCCAATCTCATTGCCTCTTGTGGAATACGGGCAGATGATCGTTTTTCCCGGAGCGTGCTGCACATAATCAATATAGAGTTTTCCGCCCCTGTTTTTAATCAGGCGTTCGGTTGTGAACAGATCGGGAAAAAGTGAGACGCAATAAGAAGCCGCAAAGCTTGTGAAAAGGCGGGTTTCTTCATAAGTAAAGGCGTTTTTTGAAATCGGAATATAGATTTGTATCCCTTTATTTCCCGACAGCTTTGGAAAAGACAAGAGGCCAAGCTGTTCAAATAAACGGTGCAATTCATTCGCGGCTCTGACGGCCTGTGGAAACTCCGACCTTGAAGGCGGATCGAGATCGAAAACGATTTCGGTCGGACGGGTCGTATCCGCTGTTTGAAAAGGGATATGGAACTCCAGCGCAAGCTGATTGGCAAGCCACAGCAGGACTGAATAATCGCTGCAGATGATATGCTCGTGCTCGTCATCCCGAATGGACGTGATAAATTCGGGTGCGTAGTCGGGCTTGTTTTTTTGAAAAAAAGATTCTCCGCCGGAACCGTGCGGATAACGGATAACGGTAAGCGCCCGATTGTCGAGAAACGGAAGCAGAAAATCGCCGATTTCATTCAGATATCCGATGTAATCCGCTTTTGTTTTATTGCTTTTAGGAAAGATGACTTTATCAAGGCTTGTCAGCTGCAAATCGGGGTGGACGTTTCTTGCATGAAGCAGCAGGCGCTTGTAAGTACAATCTTCCCAAGCCATGTCAAATTCAAAAGAAACAAACGACACCTCGCGCAATGTCCCGTAATGAATCGTTAAATAATGGACCGTCATGCAAATCGACGGATCTATGGTATATTCGCCGGGCTTTGTTTCGGTTCCGTACTGCTTGACGATTGAAAGAATGGCGTTTCTTTCCTGTTCTCCGAGTCCGTGGGAAACCGAACCGACTTCTTTGATTTGACCGCGGTCATAGACGGCGATTGTCAAATAACGGTTTGCCATGTTGTAGCCTGTCATAAATACAGCTGCTTTTTTGTAGTTTTTGAGCTTGAGCCATTCGGCTGTTTTTTTATTTTCAGCCCAGCGGCTGTCTTTTTTCTTCGCAACAATTCCCTCGCCGTCAAACCTTTTAACAGCATTCCATAGAGCATGGAAATCTGAAGTGTCAGGGATATATTGAATTCGTGCGTGAGCCATCGGATCGGGAGCCATCGGCAAGCCGAGTTCTTTCATCAGGTCGGAAAGCACGCGTTTTCGTTCGGTATAGGGGAGTGAGGTTAAACTTTCTCCTTTAAAGACCAGTAAATCAAAAGCGAGGTACTGACACGGTTTCTTCGCGGCAGCTTGTTCAATCAACTCGGCCTTTTTGCTTAACCCTCTTTTTTGGACGTATTCAAACCGGGAACGAAAACGGTTTGTCAACGACACAATTTCCCCGTCAATCGTGATCGGCAAGTGTTCTTTGAGATTTTCGATCATGCTTTTTGCAAATTCCGTAATTTCCGGAAATGTGTTTTCGAGCGGCTGCGCGTTTCTGCTGATGAGCGAAACGTCGCCGGCCGCAGAAATTTTTAAAAGCCCCCGATACCCGTCATACTTGGCTTCATACCGCCAATTGCCGCCTGAAGGAGCGGATGTGGTCAACACGGGCTGCATCGTAATTCCCATTTTTTATTTTGCCTCTGAAGCTTTTTTGCGCGACGTTTTTTTCTTTTTTTCCCCGGTTCCTTTTGCAACAGGCGTTTTTGCAGCTTCCCGGTCAGGCGCTTTTGTCCGTTCGATGCTGGCTTGGAGAGCGCTCACGAGATCGATGACATCCTCGCGCGGAGCGGCGGCTCCGGCATTTGGTGTGACACCCTCATTATGATCGATTTTCTCTTTGATTTTATCTATCAGCGCAAGTCTGTACGTATCTTCATATTGTTCAGGCGCAAATGTCGTCGTCAGCTCGTCTATTAGTGAAATCGCGGTTTGCAGCTCTTTTTCGTTGACCGCGGTTTCCTCCGGAACACCGGGTACGTGGGCCGCGTTTCGGACTTCATCAGGGTAGTGGATAGACTCCATTAAAATGCAGTTCTCGTAGACGCGAAGAATGGCGAGCTGTTTTTTGGAGCGGATGGTCATATGGGCGATTCCGATCTTTTCTGTTTTTCTGAGCGCTTCGCGCAAAAGTGAGTACGCTTTTACACCGTTATCTCCCGGTCCGACGAAATATGAACGGTTGAAATAGATGGGGTCGATTTCCTTTAGCTGGACAAAATCAACAATTTCGACAGCTTTGTCTTCCTGCTCTTCTTTGAGCTGTTTCAGCTCATCGTCCGATAAGACGACGTATTTGCCTTTAACATATTCGTAGCCTTTGACGATGTCGTCGGGCGCGATTTCCTGGTGGCAGTTTGTGCACTTTTTCTCATACTGAATCGGGGCGCGGCATTCTTTATGAAGCGACCTTAATTTAATATCCTTATCCTCTGTCGCTGCGAACAGTTTAATGGGGATATTGACAAGGCCGAAGCTGATTGAGCCTTTCCACATCGTATGCATCGGTTCGGTTCAACTCCTTTTCTTTTATTGATGCCTCTCTGCAGATTGTTTCATGAATAGCAACTTATGGATAACAGCGCGAAAAAAAAGCATCCAGGCTTCGGCCCGGATGCTTGCGGCGATACAGTGATTTGCTTGGGGAAAGCGCTTAGTTCGGCTCGGGTTCCTCCTGCAAAGACGGCCTGTTCTTTCTGGCGAGAGAAGAAGAAAAATATTGATATCTGCTTTTGCTTTTGTGCTTCGCGGCGTACATGGCCATGTCGGCTTTTCTCATCAGCTCATCACCGTCTGTTCCATCGGCCGGGGAAACGGCGATTCCGATGCTGACGGATGTTTTGAGGCGGTGCTCTTTAATGTGAAAAGGCGTTTCAAACTGACTGATCAATTGCCTGGTCAGCTGATCGGTTCCATGTAAAGGGGCGACAATGATAAATTCGTCACCGCCTAACCGGGCGATGAAGCCTTCATCAGGCACACAATGCGCCAAACGCTGTGCTGCTGCCACCAGCAGCAGATCTCCGACGTCGTGGCCAAGGGCGTCATTAAACACTTTGAAACGGTTTAAATCCAAAAACAATACGGCCGTCCCCGTCTTCTGCCGCTCCAGAGCATTTGCGAGATGGTCGACTGCATACCGTCTGTTTGGCAAATCTGTCAACGCGTCATAGTGAGCCATTCTATGGATTTTGCGTTCTGCTTCACGCTGGTTTGTCATATCTTTACAAATGACATAAATGCTGTCAAGCTGCTTTCTGACGTACACCGGTATCAGCGTCACATTTACATCAAAACGCTTTTCAGCTATTTCGATTTCCGTGTCGCGGTTGAGGGCCTGTTTTTCATTTTGGACCTGAAGAAACCAGTTGAGCAGTCTGTCATGATCCTCCTGTCGAAAAAACGAAGACAGGCGCTCAGGCTCAACTCCCATTTTTTCAAGAAGGCTGTATCCCGATGAATTGGCGGAAAGCATTTTGCCTTCAAGTGAAAACACGTAGATCGGATCAATGTTGTGGTTAATTAAGGACTGGAACCGTTCCTCATTATCTTTGATTTTCTCGATATGAAACAGCAGACGCTTGTCAGTGAAGGCGCCGAAAATCAAGAAGCATTGAAGCATCAGGCTGACAAGTACGATCATAATGCCCAGTTCAATTGCATCGATTCCTTCGCGGCCTGTATCACGGCCGTCAGTCATGAAAAGCGTAGCTGCTGCCATTCCTGTATAGTGCATGCCGGAAATGGCGCCGCCCATTAAAAGCGCGCTTCCGATTTTAATGAACAAGATCCGAAAGGAGCCGGTTTTTTTGGCGAATACCACTGACAGTTTTAAGGCAGCGAAGGAGGCGAAAATGGCGATTGCAAAAGAGGCGGCATAAAGAACGGGATGATAGACGATTGTCATATTCTCCATCGCCTCCATCCCGAGAAAATGCATGGATGCGATCGCACTTCCCATTGCAAGGGAGCCCGCCGCCAGTCTTGCATTCGTCGGTTCTTTTCCATTCACAACATAAAATGAAATGAGCGAGCCTGCGAAAGCGGCAACAATCGAAAGCAAGACGAATCTCAAATCGTATTTCATTTCTTCGGCTGTCTGAAATGACAGCATCCCGATAAAGTGCATAGACCAGATACCAAGCCCCATCGTGAGGGATCCGGCCAAAAGCCATCCGATATTTTTCCTGCCCTTTGTATGGACGACCCGTTCCGATAAATCAAGGGCTGTGTATGCTGCCAAAACCGCAGTGATATAGGATAAAAGAACGAACCATCCATTATATTCACCAAAAACTTCTGTCACTTTCTTCTCCGCCTTTTTGTACTATGATGAAAAATCTGAATTTCTATACTGTATTATGAAAGGCCAGACTGCCGTACTCTTAACCGTTGACATAAAAAAGCGGCAATAGCGCTACATCCGGTATAATTCGTGAATTATACTATATATAATGAAATTCGCCAATAAAAAATGATATCCTTCTGCTCTTTCTAAGGAGGACTTCCCATTTTGCTCTTCAATTTTCCTGAATTGTGTTAAAATCGTTTTTGTACGTTCTTTGGAACTTGAAATTATCAATCGTCAAAGGTTGTGGTCAATATCGAGGAGTTTATTTTATCATTGGCTGAGGCGTTTAAGAGCCTCTCGTATTTAGGGATTTTTCTGGCGCTGTGCATCGAATTCGTGCCGGCTGAAATCGTTCTGCCGCTTGCCGGCTACTGGGTGTATCAAGGCGATATGTTGCTGATCGGGGTCGTTGCCGCAGGTTCACTGGGAGGTGTCGCAGGTCCGCTGACGCTTTACTGGCTCGGGAGGTACGGGGGGCGGCCGTTTTTGGAGCGCTACGGCAAATACTTCTTCATTAAGCCTGAAGCGCTCGAAAAATCGGACAGGTTTTTTGAAAAGCACGGGGGGTTTGTCGCATTCAGCGGCCGGTTTATACCGGGCATCAGAACGCTGATTTCCATTCCGTGCGGACTCGCTAGAATGAACGTGTGGGTGTTTTGTATTTATACATTCCTTGCGATCACGCCGATTACGTTCGTCTATGTCTATTTAGGCTTTTACCTCGGCGAAAACTGGAGCAAAGTCGGCAGCCTATTGGACGGATACCTTCTTCCGGTCGGCATCGGATTCATCGTTTTGTTCGTTCTTTACCTTTGGGTGAAAGGCAGGCGGAAGAAAGTCAAATCGCAAAGCGTTTCAACTTTTTTAAATAAAAATAAGGATTGACAGCCGGGCGCATATGAGGTTAATATTATCTTATAATTCAATATTTTCTTTTATCCCAAAGGGGAGTAGCGTCCGGATGTTAAAACCGGAAACAAAGTCGTCAGTTCATGGATGTTCATCCATCGGCTTTGTTGGCATGATTTAATCAATGATAACCATGTCTAGCAAGACCTTTGCCTAATGTTGGCAGAGGTCTTTTTTGTTTTCTGAAAATACCCTGCTGCATTAGCGGGAATAAGAGAAAGAGACAATCACTTAGGAGGAATTATAAAATGGATGCAGCATTATTACTTGAATATGGTTGGGTTCTTCTCATCCTAGTCGGGCTGGAAGGTATTTTGGCCGCGGACAATGCCCTCGTCATGGCGGTCATGGTTAAACACTTGCCTGAAAAAGACAGAAAAAAAGCGCTCTTCTACGGGTTGGCCGGCGCGTTTGTGATGAGGTTCGGCGCTTTGTTTGCGATCTCTTTTCTTGTCAACGTCTGGCAGGTGCAGGCGATCGGCGCCGTCTATCTGCTTTACATCTCCATTCACCATATTTTGAAAACCCATGTTTTCAAAAAGGACGAAAAGGTGAAAGAGTCGAAGCAAAGCGGTTTTTGGCCGACGGTTATCAAAGTTGAGCTGGCGGACATCGCGTTTGCCGTCGACTCGATTTTGGCGGCGGTTGCGCTGGCTGTCACACTTCCGGCAACGAACCTGCCGCAAATCGGCGGACTTGACGGCGGACAGTTCATGGTGATTTTAGCCGGCGGGATTATCGGACTGATTATTATGCGTTTTGCTGCAAGTCAATTTGTGAACTTGTTAAAGAAACGTCCGAGCCTGGAAACGGCTGCTTTTCTGATTGTCGGCTGGGTTGGTGTGAAACTGACGCTCTATACGCTCGCACACCCGCAAATCAACATCGTCTCTGAACATTTTATTCATTCAGGTACTTGGAAGTTCATCTTCTGGGCGGTGCTGATCGCTATTGCGCTCGGGGGATGGTTTATGACAAATCCGAACAAACACGAGAATAAAGCTGCAGAGGAGTAAACAGCTATCGCCAGACTGCCGGTCTTTCACCGGCGGTCTTTTTTGTTTGCCCGCACTGGGAAGCACCAGGGATGATTGCCCTAGTCCAACCGAAATAAGATTTCATTTTATTAACAGGCGTGTTACAAAAACGGCGGGAAAACCCCCTTAATCGTCAAACAGATCACGAATTGTTCTAGGAGATCAAACAAATCATTGTCACAATTGAAAAATTAGAAATGAATACCGCGTTTTCTCCTTTGCGAATCCCTATCAAATTAGCTATCATTAATGAGTAGTATAGGGAGGAACTGAGGTGAAACCAGTGCTTAGCCTTTTGTTTAAGACAGGAAAAAAGAAACAACAATCATTAGAAGAGTCTGTAATAAGCATACAAAAAGGAAATCAGCAGTTGCAAAACGAGCTTATCCATCAGTATAAGCCTTTTGTGGCTAAAACGGTTTCATCCGTGTGCAAACGATATATAGATGAAAAAGATGATGAATTCAGCATCGGCTTGATTGCATTCAATGAAGCCATTGAAAAATATTCTTCTGATAAAGGAAATTCTCTGCTGGCATTTGCAGAGCTGATCATTAAGCGCAAAGTCATTGATTATATCAGAAAAGAAGCGAGAAATGCCCAGAATATCAATATGGACATGCAAGAAGGAGAAGAACAGGAATCCTCTCAAAGCATGATTGAAGCGGAGCTTTCCATTCATGAATTCAACCGCATGCTCGAACAGGAGCAGAGGCGGGAGGAGATTTTCCATTTTAAAGAAAGGCTTAAAAGTTTTGGCCTGTCTTTTTCCGATTTGCTGGAGCATTCGCCGAAACATACGGATGCAAGGCAAAACGCCATCAAAGTGGCATATACGCTAGTCGAACATGAAGAGTTAAAAAAGATCTTGTTTGAAAAAAAGCAGCTTCCCGTCAAACAGCTTGAAAAGCTGGTGGCTGTCAGCAGAAAAACCGTAGAGAGAAACCGCAAATATATCATTGCTATGGCGATCATTATAACGGGCGATTATGTTTACCTTAAAGATTATCTAAAAGGGGTGCTCAATTCATGAGAAGAGGAATTATTGTAGAAAAAAATAAAAAATTCGTCACATTGCTAACCCCTGACGGACAATTTTTAAAAGCAAAGAGCACAGAGGAAGATTATGAAATCGGTCAGGAAATTGCTTTTCCCGCGGAGACGAGAATGTCGAGGAAGCGTGCGGGCTTTTTTGATCTGCTTTCGCTCCGTCCGCTGAAAGCAGGCGTTTTTTCAATCGCGGCGATCATGCTGCTCGCTTTCATGATCATCCCTGATGTTTTAAACAATAAAGCATACGCCTATATGACGATCGATATCAATCCAAGCTTTGAATTGACACTCAACAAAAACTGTGAAGTTATCGATTTGGTGCCGCTGAACGAGGATGGGAAGGACTTAATGAACAGTATAGAAAATTGGGAAAAGTCTGACTTTAAAGAAGTGATCAGTGAAATTGTCGAAGACAGCGATAAGAGCGGTTATGTCACCGAATCAAAAGAAGTGCTTATCGCCACCGTATATGAAAACAATAAAGATGACACATATAAGGCGACGGTAAAAAGCGAAATCGATCATGTAGCGAAAAAATACGAGCAGCAGAACTATAAGATGGAAGCGGTGGAATCAGACCTTGATACGCGTGCAAAAGCACAAAAAGAAGGCATCTCAACAGGCCGTTATATCCGTTCCCACAAAGATGAATTAGAAGACAAAAACAAAGATGATGACAATGAAGATAACAAAGATGATCAAAATCAGGGAGAAGATACAGGAGAAAAAGAGAAAGCTGTGAAAGAAGAAGATCAGCCGGAACAACATACGGATGATGAAGAATCAGATACGGAAGATCATCCGGACGGCGAAAAACCTTCAGATCAAGATCACTCTCAATCTGATCAAGAAATGGAAAAAGAAAAGGAGTCAAAATCCCCTAATACCGAAAACCCTCAAGAACATAACCATAATGACAAAGACGGTCAGCAGTCGGAGGAAGGAACGCAGAGAAGCGGTTCCGGCACAAATCAAGAGAGCCCTAAAACTCCTTATCAAAAGGAGAAAAAACCTTCTGACCAAACAAATCAACAAGAATATCCGCCGAGCGGGCCCGGCGAATAAACCATAGGGTATTTATTTGTCAGTATGCCCATTCATTTGAGCTTGTGCCTGCTGTACAAGTCGTTTTGTCATTTCCCCGCCTACAGACCCGTTTGAGCGAGCGACCGAGTCCGAGCCGAGCTGGACGCCGAACTCCTGGGCGATTTCATATTTGAACTGGTCTAAAACCTGCTCCGCCCCGGGAACGACGAGTTTATTCGTTCTTGCCATGATTCTCAACTCCTTTTTCAATTGGTACTGCTTGTTTAGTTTGAAATGGACTGAGGCTTTTTATGCTGGCAATTGTTGAAGGTGTAAAAAAACGCCTGGCTCAATAGCCAGGCGCACCGGTCAGCGGCGATTACTTCATACCATATTTTAAGAAGACGCTGTCAATCATGGAATGGGCGGTCGCCTGTATGTGCGAAGCGATAACGGATAGCACAGTGACAGCGGTGATATCTCTCACTTTGTTCCATTCGGGATCGGCCAGATCTTGATAAAAACCGCGGAGCTGTCCAGTCTGCTCGATGACGATTTTTTCGAGCGCCGATTCATTCAGCGTATAGTCTTTGATCCGGTACACATAATCGAGAACCCGCGCATACCCTTCATAAAAGCGCAGCGGACTCACCACATCATCTGAGCGGTCTGTAATCGTATTAAAAACCGTTGTTAAGATTGGACGGATCGTTTCGAAGTCATAAACCGATTTTAAGTCTCGTACAATGAGAAGGATGACGGCTTGGTCGATGGAATATTTTTTGCCGAGTTCCGGATGTCCCATCAAATCTTTTATATCGCGTTTGATCCAGTTTTGGATGGCTGTCGATTTTAAGGATGTCAGTTCGCACAAATTTCCAAGTTCAACAATTTCATTTGTGGAAAGCCCGTGTTCCGTTTTTGGCTTTTTTCGTTCGTACCGGACAATGAATTCGGGGATGTCCAAATTGTCTTCCGGCTCATCGTGCGCCAAATCGGCCGATCTCAAAAGAATCGCAAGCGGACTGACATCCAGCTGCCCTTTTAAAGCGTACATCAGTTTGGCCATTTCCAGGCGAGTCAGTTTAAAAGGTTTCATCATTCCACCTCATTATGTATTAAAATGAAATAGCAAACAATATAAACATTATCTTACGTCTTATCACTTGCATTTTCAATTCTATGCCGTATAATTTTATTATACGAGTTCATTTGATCTTATTATAACATGGAGGTAATCATGGGAAAAAGAATCTTTCTCTTTCTTTTATCGAACATTTTAGTTATTACGACGATCGGTATTGTGCTGTCCATTATCGGTTCGCTGACAGGCGTAGGCACGTATTTCACGGCTGGCGGCGGCATCGATATTGTTGCGCTTCTCGTATTCAGTGCGGTTGTCGGCTTTGTCGGCTCCTTTATGTCGCTTTTGATGTCAAGATGGATGGCGAAAATGGCGATGGGCGTTCAGGTGCTGAATCCTGATAAGCAAACGCTCAGCTACGAAGAGCAGCAGCTCGTTGACCGGGTATATAAGCTGTCCCGCGCCGCCGGACTGACAAAGATGCCTGAAGTCGGCATCTACAATTCACGCGAAGTGAATGCCTTTGCGACAGGGCCGTCCAAAAACCGCTCGCTTGTCGCTGTATCGACGGGTCTTCTTCAGGAAATGGATGACGACGCAGTGGAAGGCGTTCTTGCTCACGAAGTCGCGCATATTGCAAACGGCGATATGGTAACGATGACGCTCCTTCAGGGAATCGTCAACACGTTTGTTGTTTTCTTCGCCCGGATTGCGGCATGGGCTGTTTCACGCGTTGTCCGTGAAGAGCTGGCGCCGATCGTTCACTTTATCGCGGTCATCGTATTCCAAATCGTGTTTTCCATTCTCGGAAGCCTTGTCGTGTTTGCGTACTCCCGCCACCGCGAATATCATGCGGATAGAGGAGGAGCAGACCTTGCAGGCAAGGATAAGATGATTCACGCGCTCCGCTCGCTTGAGCAGTACACTTCAAGAGTCAAAGAAGAGCAGGCATCTGTTGCCACTTTGAAAATCAACGGGAAAAAGCACACATCGCTTTTCTCAACACACCCTGATTTAAGCGACAGAATCCGCCGTCTGGAAGCAAAATAATCAATATGCAAACCCCCTTTTTCAAGGGGGTTTGCTTTTTAAATTTAAAAATCGAAAATCGGCTGTACATAAGAGCATGTTTCCTTTAAAATGGAACACGTTATACACAAGAAGCGCAACTTTTGAATATTGAAAAGAAGGAACGATTATGAAGGTTTTATTGAAAAAACTACTGCGCGTGCTGTCTCCTGTACAGCTGATCGCGCTCTATTATTTTTTGGCGGTGACGGTTTCCGTTATATTATTAAGTCTGCCCGTTGCACACAAGAATGATGTGGAATGGTCATTTATCGATGCCCTTTTTACTGCGGTGAGCGCAGTGAGTGTAACCGGTTTGACGGTTGTTGATACAGCTGATACATTCAGCACAGCCGGAATATGGATTTTGGCGTTTGTTCTGCAGTTTGGCGGGATCGGTGTGATGGCGCTCGGAACATTCGTCTGGCTGATTTTTGGCAAGCGGATCGGTTTGAAAGAGCGCCGGCTGATTATGACCGATCAAAATCAATCCAACTTATCGGGCCTTGTCAAGCTGATGAAGCACGTGCTCGGCTTGATCCTGCTGATCGAACTGTTTGGCGGGCTGATTCTCGGAACTTATTTCTTAAAGTACTTTGAGACACCTGGAGAAGCCTTTATGCACGGATTTTTTACAAGCATCAGTGCAACGACCAACGGAGGTTTCGACATTACAGGCAACTCGCTGATTCCGTTTCAGCATGATTATTTCGTTCAGTTTATCGTGATTATGCTGATCATTCTTGGAGCGATCGGCTTTCCGGTCCTCATCGAGGTAAAGGATTTTCTGCTCAGCAAAGAGCGCAAATTCACTTTCAGCCTGTTTACCAAACTGACATCAGTCACTTTTTTCCTTTTAGTGATTGGAGGCGCGATCGGCATATTCGCCACGGAAGCGCGCTTTGCCTTTTCAGGAAAATCGTGGCACGAAGTCATATTCTATTCGTTGTTCCAGTCGACGACGACCAGGAGCGGCGGACTCGCGACGATCGACATCAGCCAATTCACGCATACGACCATTTTGTTTATGTGCATGCTCATGTTCATCGGCGCTTCGCCAAGCTCTGTCGGCGGGGGCATCCGGACAACGACCTTTGCCTTAAACCTGTTGGCGCTGTATCACTTCGCGCGGGGAAATAAATCGGTGAAGATTTTCAAACGTGAACTGCACCAGGCGGACTTAATGAAGTCATTGATTGTGACGCTGATGGCGGTTATTCTCGTTTTCGGCTCGACACTCATTTTGACAATGACGGAAAAACATTCTTTGCTTGAACTGCTGTTTGAAGTGTGTTCTGCCTTCGGTACGACCGGCTTGTCGATGGGCATTACTTCAGATTTGAGCACGATCGGCAAAAGTGTCATCATCCTTCTGATGTTCATCGGCCGAATCGGCATTGTCACGCTGCTTTATTTATTCGGCAGAAAAGAAATCGAAGCGAACTACCATTATCCAAAGGAAAGAATAATTATCGGATAAGAAAGACAGTTTAGTTAAACTGTCTTTTTTTATGATCATAAAGTCGGTCGCTGTATTTATTTGTATGATATAATGCTTAAATGGCGGATTGAAAAAAAGGGGGAAGCAACGATGAAAATGAGAGTCATCCATTTGTTTATAGCCGCCGGATTTCTATTGCTCGCCGGAGCCTGTTCTAACGAGCCGACAGCAAAAGAAAGCATGGATCAATATGTAGACAAATGGAACGATCAAAAATTTGAAGAAATGTATGAACAGCTGTCGGCTGAAGCGCAAAAATCGATTTCAAAAGACGATTTCATCAAGCGCAATCAATCCATTTATGAACAGATCGGAGTTTCCGATTTGAAGGTTTCAGCCGTCGATAACGATGAAGATGAAAAAAATAAAGAGAAAAAAGATGCAGTGACAATACCGTATAAAGTCAGCATGAATACATTGGCCGGCCCCGTTTCTTTTGAAGGGAAGGCAAAGCTTGTCAAAGAAAAAAAAGACGGTGACACGTCATGGAAAGTCAACTGGAACCCATCCTTTATTTTTTCACAGCTGAAGGAAGGGGAGACCATCCGGATTACCGCCAAGGAACCAGCGAGAGGCATCATTTATGACAGAAACGGAAAGAAACTCGCTACGAATGCGACAGTGCCTGAAATCGGCGTCGTTCCGGGGCAGCTCGGAGATGATAAAGATGGTGTCATCAAAAAGCTCGCGAACATGCTTGACATGGAAAAAGAAGACATCGAAAAACAGCTGTCCGCAAGCTGGGTGACGGACGAATCATTCGTTCCCTTGAAAAAAGTGAAGCCTGGTAGCACAGAGCTTCTTAAAAAAGCGACCTCTCTTCCCGGGGTTTTGAAACAAGACACGCAATCAAGATACTATCCTTACGGTGAAAAAGCCGCACATCTTACCGGTTACATACGGCCGATTACTGAAGAGGAATTAAAGCAGAATAAAGAAGGCTACAGCGAGCATTCACTGCTCGGAATCGTCGGTCTCGAACACATTTATGAAAAAGAACTCAGAGGAGAAATCGGCTGGACGATTTCGATTCCTGAATCAAACGCGACGGTTGCCTCAAAGGATGCAAAAGACGGAAAAGACATCCATACCACGATCGATATCAACAAACAGGAAGAACTGTACAACCAGTTAAAAGATGACTCCGGTGCTGCCGTTGCGTTAGAGCCGCAGACTGGAGAAACGTTGGCGCTTGTCAGCGCGCCTTCATACGATCCGAACGGGTTTTTGTTTGGCTGGAAAAAAGGAGAATGGGAAAAACTCAACAAAGATGCGTCTGCGCCATTCACCTCTAAATTTAATAAAACCTATGCTCCGGGTTCAACGATCAAACCGATCACGGCTTCAATCGGTCTGAAAAATGACGCGATCAAAGCGGATGAACCTAAGAAGATCGAAGGGAAGGAATGGCAGAAAGATTCGTCATGGGGCGGATATAAAGTCACACGGGTTTCCGATCGATTAAACGATGTCAACCTGGAAAACGCGCTGATCACTTCCGACAACATTTATTTCGCGCAGACCGCCCTTGACACAGGGAAGGATCAATTTGTCGAAGGCCTGAAATCATTCGGCTTCGAGGAAAAACTTGATTATGAATTCCCGACGAAGTCTTCCTCCATATCAAACGAAGGAATCGACTCGGATATTCTCCTTGCCGATTCAGGATACGGACAGGGGCAAATGCTGATGTCGCCGATACACCTCGCGGCAAGCTATACGCCTTTCTTGAACGACGGTAATCTGATCAAGCCGCACCTGATCAAAAAGGACGGCGAAGAGAAAGAAATATGGCATAAAAACGTACTGCCCACAGGCGGAGCAGAAGCGATTACAAAAGGATTGAAAGGCGTTGTAGAAGACCCTCGCGGCTCGGCTTACAAGCCGGTTGTCAAAGGGCTCACGATCGCAGGGAAAACGGGAACGGCCGAGCTGAAAACGAAGAAAGACGAAAAAGGTAAAGAAAACGGCTGGTTCACCGCTTATGATTACAAAAACAAAAACCTTTTAATCACGATGATGATCGAGGATGTGTCAGATCGCGGCGGCAGCTCATATGTCGTCAATAAAGTGAAAAAAGTGTTTAAATAAGCACCCTTCAGGGTGCTTATTTTTTTGCCGAAAACTGGATGTGTGGAATGTACGGAAACGGAAAGGATATGGATGAAACGACAAAAGAAAGGAATGTCATCATGAAAAGAAAAGTTGCCAGAAATGAAGCGGCTCTTAACAATAAAACGCCTGCTGAAAGCATGCATGATCATCAATACATGACCCAATATGATGCCGAAAACGGAGACAGGGGCGCCAACCGCAACTCGAAACAAGGGAAGCAGGGAGAATCGCGCCAATGAAAAAACATCAAAAAAGCAAGGATATGCAAAACCATAAAAAACCGATGAATCCAGATGTGCTTCAAGAGGAATTTTCAAACGAACTGGGCGATGTCAACGCCTTTAAATTGATTGATGTGATCGAGAACAATAAAAAAAAGAACAAAAAGGCGGACGGACAGCAGCGGGATAAAGATTAAAACTGCGGATCAAACGAGAAAGGTGCAAATCGGAAACGATTTGCACCTCCAGCGTGTCGCCAAACCCTCGCATTCGTTGTCAGGCCTGCGCGTCGGTGCTCACGAATTCTAACATTCGCTCCGCTCCGATGCTCGGCCTTCCTAGACTGCAAGGGTTTTCAATCACGCTGATGGGATGAAAAAATCGCAAAACAAAAAAGCTGTTTTGCGATTTTTTCAACAATCTGAAAGGTCCAAATCGGAAACGATTTGGACCTTCATTTATTTTAAATAAGGGTTATATCCGTTGTCTTTTTTCAACATCCTCATTAAATTCGTCATTTTCAATTCGATGAACGGCTGGGCGACCGTTTTCACAAATCCGCTTGATAAGCAGAAGGTTAAAATCGCCGTGGCGATGATTAATAGCGTCAGACTTTGATAATCGGCAAGCCATTCTTCCGCTCCCGTTTTTCTGAACGACTTGATGATAAAGCCGTGCAGCAGATAGACATAAAATGTGCGCGTTCCCCACAGGGTAAAGAAATACCGCCTTTCAGGCACAAGCGCCATGAACGCGAACGTTGAAGCGAACGTGATGACGAGGAGCGCCACTCGGTTTAACCCGCTTTTTATCCCGACATCGCCGAATTCCGAATAGGGTTTGGACCCGAACAGCCAGGAGTAATCGAAGTCTACAAAAAAGTAGAAAACGAACGTTGCTGCTAAAACGGCTAGAGCGGCCTGCTTGCCTTTCCAGCCTCTCAGTATTTTAAAATGGTCTTTTTGCAAATAATAGCCCGCCAAAAAGACCGGGAAGAAAACAAACGTGCGGGACAGGCTGAGCGTGTTGCTGATCAAGTCGATATATCCGACAAGAACGGCGATCGCAAAGCTTGCGGCAAACGCCCATTTCGCCGGCAGTTTTGTGAATGGAAACAACAGGATATTCCAAAAGAACAGGCTCAGCAAAAACCAAAGCGACCATTGCGGTTCAATCGGATTTGCGGCCGTTAAGCTTTGATCATCGATAAAGGAATAAAACAGCGTATAGATTCCCTGGAAAATCAAATAAGGAACAATCAGCTTCCAGGCGATTTTTTTGACATAGCCGTGGCGGTTGAACCCTTTTGCAAAATAGCCTGATATGAGAATAAAAGCAGGCATATGAAACGTGTAAATAAATTTATAAATATGAAGCAGAGCATCATTATCATGAATATAGGACCTGATTATATGTCCGAATACGACGAGAAAAATTAATAGGAATTTTGCATTGTCGAAATAGCTGTCGCGCGAAGTCGCCATAACATCACCCTTTCACAAACATTTTCAGGAGACGCCGGTGCGGGAAGCGTCTGAACCCCGGAACATTCTTTCCGGAATGACGTCTTCCACCAGTCTGGCCTCATTTTAAAATTTTAAAATAGAAAGCATGTGTTTTCCTATGCATTAAGTCTTATTGTTAGGTCGATGTAATTGAACAGTAAGGAACTTTTATATCGTCATCTTCCTGTAAAATAGGCGGAAAGGTTGTAAAAGTTCGAAACAAATGAAGGAAGATTTTCCGGTTTGTAGAATAATTGGAGGACAGGTTTTCAAGAAGGAGTGTAATAAATGGAGGAAACTCTTGATTTGAATGAATCCTTAAATCTGCAAAACCAGCTGAACAGACTGAAGAAAGAGAACGCCAAGCTAAAAGCGGATTTGTATCAGTATGAGCTGCTGTTTAACGGGACGCTGGACGCTATTTTTATATTGGATAAACAGATGAACATCATCCAGGCGAATGATGCCGCCTGCAAAATTCTGCAAAGCCAAAAAAAGAATTTGCTGGACCGGTCGGCGCTCGACTTCCTGCACGCCGTCCCGCCGGATGAACTGAACCAGAGCATTCAACGCTTTTTGGAGCGGGGATATGCGAAAAAAGAAGTGGCCATCAGGCTTGACAACGGATCTGTCAAATATATCGAGTTTACTGCAAGCAAAGGAATCGGTGAAGACTGCTATTTTGTCGTCATGAGGGACATTTCATCGAAAAAAATATTGGAGCGGGAGCGCACCATTAATGAAAAGCTGTTTAAAGATTTGTTTCACCGCGCGGTTGAAGGAATCGTCATCTTTGATAAACAAGGCTGTTTCATCGATGCGAACCATTCGTTTTGCCAGAGCTTCGAAATTGAAAAAACAGAGCTTTCAAAACTGAAGCTGTCTCAATTCGTATCCCCTGAAAACAAGGGGCGGCTCGATAAAATCTGGAATGCTCTTTTCAGAAGAGGGAAAGCAAAAGGGGAGCTTCCTGTCCGGCTCAGATCAGGAGAAGACCGGCTGTTTGAGCTTACGATAACCTCGAACATTTTAAACGGCTTTTACATGTCGATTATGAGGGATATTACCGAGAAGCGCTCGATGGAAAAACAGCTGTTTAAAAGCGAAGAACGCTTTAGAGAAGTCTTTGAAAATGCGATGGATGCCATTATACTGATGAATAACGACGGCCGCATCGTCAAAGCGAACCAGTCGGCCTGCAAAATCTTCGAACTGCCGATGGAACAGCTTCTCAACAAGAAGATGACCGATTTTATTGATCAAACCGATCAGAGGTACCATGCCATTCAAAAGCAGTATGATCAAAAAGGGGAAATCCGGGCGGAACTGCTGTTTCGTATGGCAAACGGACAATATAAAGAGCTTGAGTTCACGTCAAAACGGATCATGTTCGACAGCCAGGACCTAACCATTTTAAGAAATGTCAGCGACAGAAAACGAATGGAACAAGAATTGCGGGAAAGCGAATTGAAGTTCAGAAAAGTATTCAACGGATCAATGGACGGAATCGTTCTTTTCAACAACCAGTACGACATTATCGATGCGAACCCCCTTGCCGGAAAAATTCTCAGCACCCCTCTTGAACAGCTGAAAACGTCCAATCTACTTGATGTCATCTCCGGCTATCATATAGAAAACGCAGCTTCTCCCGCTAAAACGATTTCCTTAGAAGAAATGGACAATGACATCCCATTCCTGCTGAGCGACCAAAAACGGATTCTTGAATTTTCATTTAAAAGAAATATCATTCAAAATATGAACTTGGCGATGCTCAGAGACGTGACAGAACGAAAAGAGCTTGAAGAGCGGCTCCGCAAGTCTGATACCCTTCACGTCGTCGGCGAACTCGCAGCCGGAATTGCCCATGAAATCCGCAACCCGATGACGGCGCTAAAAGGATTTATCCAACTGCTGAAAGGCAGCATCCAAAATGAGGATCACGCGCTTTACTTTAATGTCATCACATCAGAACTCAAAAGGATTGAATCGATTATTACGGAGTTTCTCATCCTTGCAAAACCGCAGGCGATTATGTATGAAGAAAAAAATATCGTCAAAATCATGCAGGACACAATGGATTTGCTGCACGCACAGGCAAACCTTGACAACGTTCAGATGCATCTGAAGTGCGAAGGCGGCATTCCGCTGATTTATTGCGAGCCGAATCAGCTGAAACAGGTATTTATCAACATTTTGAAAAATGCGATTGAAGTGATGCCTGACGGAGGCAACGTATATGTGTCGATCAAACCGAAAGGAGACGACCATATCATTATCTCGCTTGCTGACGAAGGAATCGGCATGACAGAAGACAAATTGAAGAGGCTCGGCGAACCTTTTTACACGACAAAAGAACGGGGCACTGGACTCGGGCTCATGGTCAGTTATAAAATTATTGAAGAGCATAATGGAAAAATCGAAGTTGAAAGTGAAGAAGGGAGAGGCACGACATTCCATCTGACTCTCCCGATCAGACAGCATCATGAGGAGGAGGCTTAATCGCATCGTGGGCTTTTATATTGAAATGACCTCGCCTTTTGGACAAGCTTACATTGTCGAGGAAAATCACCACATTACACATTTGCTATTTGAAAAAGATGAACTAAAACAGCTCCAGCAAGACGGCTTGGAGCTTCGCCGGACCGAAACGGAATTGTTGAAGGAGGCAAAGCGCCAGCTCGAAGAATATTTCAGGGGGGAGCGGAAGACGTTCACCCTTCCTCTCCGCCAGGATGGAACCCCGTTTCAGAAAAAAGTGTGGGAGGCGCTGCAGTTGATCCCGTACGGTGAATCACGGAGCTATTTAGATATCGCGTGCGCCGTCGGGAATCCGAAAGCGGTTCGCGCAATCGGCCAGGCCAATAAAAGAAATGCGCTGCCGATTTTGATCCCGTGCCACCGTGTCATCGGCAAAAATCGTTCTTTAACGGGGTACTCCGGAAATGAAACGGATAAAAAAGCGGTGCTGCTCGACATCGAAAATATTGCGTATAAGGGAAAATAATATACGAGCACGCCGTTTCTTTTTTTCGTCAGCGACATATAATTTTATTAAGTTAAAAATGTTGGTCTTGGTAAAAAAGGAGGACGAATAAGTGAAAACGAACCGCCCGAACAAAATAGCAGGATACGCGGAATTGTTCGTCAAGCTGCACGTGTTGACCGAAGAGCAGAAGAAAGACATCATCAAATCGATTAAAATCCGCTAAAGCGGCCTAAGTAAGGGCTTCAGCGGAAAACAGCGCTTCAATTTCTTCTTCAAACCTGTCTGTGATAATCCCTTTTTCCGTAATGATGCCAGAGATTAAATCGTGCGGCGTGATATCAAAAGCAGGGTTGAACACTGGCACCTCTTGCGGAGCTATTTGCGTTCCGTTTATCAGCCTGACTTCATCCGGATCGCGTTCTTCAATCGGAATGTTGTCGCCACATGAAATCGAAACATCAAAAGTTGACAGGGGAGCGGCGATAAAAAACGGGATTTGAAAGGCTTTGGCGAGGATTGCCAAGCCGTATGTTCCGATTTTATTGGCTGTATCTCCGTTTCTCGCGATCCTGTCCGCTCCGACAATGACGGCTGAAATGTTTTTTTCTTTCATCGTATGGGCAGCCATGCTGTCTGTAATCAGCGTCACGTCAATTCCCCCCTGCATAAGCTCCCACGCCGTCAGGCGCGCCCCTTGCAGGACAGGCCTCGTTTCACAGGCATAAATATGAAGGTCGAGGTCCTTTGTTTTGGCAAGATAAAACGGGGAAAGGGCCGTACCGTACCTGCTTGTCGCAATCGAGCCGGCGTTGCAGATGGTCATGATGCTGTCACCCGATTTGAACAAATGCAGTGCATTCTGTCCGATTTGCCGGCACGTTTCTTCGTCTTCAACCTGGATCTGAATGGCTTCATGGATCAGATTTGTTTTTGCTTCATTGACCGATTTTGCGTCCTCCGCACTTATTACCAGCCGATTGAGAGCCCAGGATAAATTGACGGCTGTCGGCCTTGCCTGATTGAGTTCATCTTTGATTTTTCCGAGTTCCACCAGAAACGCGGAAACGTCAGATGTATTGATGCTTTGTGCGCAAAGGGCGAGTCCGAAGGCGGCTGTAATGCCGATGGCAGGTGCACCCCTCACTTTCAGCGTTTGAATCGCATCATAGACGTCTTCTTTTGTTGTGAGGTGCAGGTATTCCGTCTTTTCGGGAAGCTTTTGCTGGTTCAGAATTTTTACCGATGCTTCTTCCCATTCGACAGAGCGGGGCACCGCAAATTGTTCAGGCATGTCATTCACTCCTTAAGTGCGTTCCGAAACGCTTCAATCAAGTCTTTTGGCGTCCGGAAACCACTGCGTTTTTCTATGAATGCTGCGCCTATTTTAAGGGCGAGCTTTTTTTGGCTGATTCTCCGGGAAAACGGAACGATTGTTTCAAGGTCCGCCACATGGGCAAGGCCGATCGTCCGGCGGATCATTTCGCAGCCGGCAAAGCCTGCTGCGTCTTCAAACGCCTGCTTCAGAACTGATTCAAGGCGTCCTTTCTCATTTTTGCAAGCGTCAAGAGCATCGTTTTCCCATGCTTCGCTGAATGTCCGGCTGAACGTATGCCAGACGGTCTCGACATGGCGGTATAAAGGAGCCCGCCTGTTTTCTTCGCGGGAAAGCGCGTGCAGCAGCAGGTTGGCGATAAACTGTCCAATGTCAAACCCGATCGGGCCGAAAAACGCAAATTCAGGGTCGATGATTTTCGTTTCGGCTTCTTCACTTGCGAAAATGCTGCCTGTATGAAGGTCGCCGTGGATCAGCGTTTCCTCTGCAGACAAAAAGCGCTGTTTCAGTTTTGCCGCTTCAATTTTTAATGCTTCATTGCGCCAAAGATCTTCCGCTTCATCGCGAAGCTCTTCTTCGAAATCGTTTGTCTCATGATCAAAGAAAGGGTCTGTGAACACAAGGCTTTCTGTAATATCGCACAGATCCGGATTCGTAAACTGCTTCACAAGCCGCCCTTTAACTGTTGGGTCAAGTGCATATTCAGACGAGTAAAAATGTGTTTTTCCAAGGAATTCTCCGATGTCTTCCGACAGGTGCGGATAATCCTTCCCGTCAATCAGTCCTTTTCTGGCGATTTCCAAGTGAGAAAGGTCTTCCAATACGGTAACGGCAAGCTCGGTGTCAGAATAGTACACGTTCGGGACAAGGTGCGGGACATGCTCGGCTTGGCGGATCAGCGCACTGCTTTCGATTCTCGCCCTGTCAAGCGACAGCGGCCAGCTTTCGCCGACGACTTTCGCATAAGGCACCGCCTGTTTGATGATCAGCCCTTTTTGCTGCTCTTTGTCATACACGCGGAAGACCAAATTCAAGTTTCCGTCCCCGATCTCCCGGCATGTCAGGGTGCTTTTGCTTGGAAAAAGCCCGAGGCGAACGGCCAGCGCGGCCGCGGAGCTTTCGGTCAAAGTTTCGTATGCTGCGGTTTTCGTTACGGTCATGTGTGATTCCCCCTAAATGTCGTTAACAATAAAAAAGCCTCTTTCTCATCGAGAGAAAGAGGCTGATTTGTCGCGTTCGCCTCTCTTATCTCTCAGAATTCAAAGTCTGATGGAATTAGCACCGTGCCCTAGCGGCGCAGAATTTCGCGCCCCATTTCACAATGGTATTACGGTCGGTTGCTGTTGGGGTCATTAGGCCAGTCCTTCACCCAACTCTCGATAAGAGAAATCAATATAAAATTTTGAAATTTCAGTTCGGTCAGTTGCTGAAAATGTTACCAGCATCTCAGTTTTCTTGTCAACACTTTTTTAATATAAATCTCTGCGAATGTCCTCAAAAACCGGAATTTGCCCCCGCGCTTTTTCAATGTCCCCGAGGTTGATTTCGGTCCTGATGACGGCTTCACCGCTCCCTGCTTCAGCGAGGGTGCGGCCGAGCGGATCAATGATGATGCTGTGACCCGCAAATTCGTTTGCCGGGTCACTTCCCGCTCGGTTGCAGGCTGCGACAAAGCACTGATTTTCAATCGCTCTGGCTTTTAAAAGGCTTTGCCAGTGATCGAGGCGGGCGAGCGGCCATTCCGCCGATACAAAGATGATGCCCGCACCTTCCTTCGTATGTTTTCTGATCCATTCCGGGAAACGGATGTCGTAGCAGATAAACCCCGCAGCCGGGATCCCTTCAAGCTCGAAGCTCCCGTCGCCTGAGCCCGCTGACAAATAGAGGTGTTCGTCCATCAGCTGGAAAAGGTGAGCTTTGCTGTATTCTTTGATCAAATGTCCGTTTTTGTCTGCGATGTACATGATATTGTACACACCGCTTTTTTTCTTAACGGCGACAGAGCCGCAAATGATATGGACACGGTTTGCTTTTGCCGTTTCCTGCAGCCATCTCTTCGTTTGCCTGCCTTCTTCATCTGCGATGGAGCCGAGATTTTTTAAATCATAACCCGTCGTCCACAGCTCGGGAAGGAGAAGAACATCCGCTTTCCGGCTTTCCTGTTCGATCAGCTGCTCCGCTTTTTTAAAATTTTCAGAAGGATTGCCGTATGCGATATCGAATTGCAGACATGAAATTGTCAGCTTCAATCTGGATCACCTCATTTTTTTCTTTACATTTTACATTTAACAATATATGATGATGGACTATCATTTCAAGAATTTTTCAAAAGCGGGTGAATCATATGAAATTTGAGCTTTCAGATGTGCTGAAACAGCTGCCTGAGCAGTTTTTCGCTTCCTTGGTGAAAAAGGTGAATGAAAAAATCGCCGCCGGCCATGATGTGATCAATCTCGGCCAGGGGAATCCCGATCAGCCGACACCTGATCACATCGTTGATACAATGGCGCAAGCCGTTCGCAACCCTGAAAACCATCAGTATTCCTCCTTTCGCGGCAGCCGTTCACTCAAGGAGGCGGCAGCCGCGTTCTATCGAAGGGAATACGGTGTAGAGCTCGATCCCGAACGCGAAGTCGCTGTATTGTTCGGCGGAAAAGCCGGTCTTGTCGAGCTTCCGCAATGTTTGTTAAATCCGGGGGATGCCGTGCTCGTTCCCGATCCCGGCTATCCCGACTACTGGTCGGGCGTTGAGCTGGCAAGAGCGAACATGGCAACGATGCCGCTTACAGCGGGCAATCAGTTTCTGCCTGACTACAGCCGGATTCCGAAGGAAGTGAAAGAAAATGCGAAGCTCATGTATTTAAATTATCCAAACAATCCAACCGGTGCCCAAGCCACGCCTGTTTTTTTCGAAGAGACTGTCCGGTTTGCCAAGTCAAACGGAATTTGCGTCGTCCACGATTTTGCCTACGGTGCGATCGGCTACGACGGCAAGAGGCCTGTCAGCTTTCTCGAAACGGAGGGGGCAAAAGACACAGGAATCGAAATTTACACGCTTTCCAAAACGTATAATATGGCTGGATGGCGGGTCGGGTTTGCAGTTGGCAACGCATCTGTGATCGAAGCGCTGAACCTTTATCAGGACCATATGTATGTCAGCCTTTTTAAAGCGGTCCAAGACGCCGCGGCAGCCGCGCTTCTATCAGACCAAGCGTGTGTCAAGGAGCAAAATGAGCGCTACGAAAAAAGGCGGGATGTATGGATTCGTGCGGTCCGCGAAATCGGTTGGCACGCGGATGCTCCGCAAGGTTCTTTTTTCGCCTGGATGCCTGTCCCTGACGGGTATACATCTGAGGCTTTTTCCGATCTGCTTCTCGAAAAAGCGAATGTCGTCACAGCGCCCGGCATCGGCTTCGGCAAATACGGAGAAGGCTATGTGAGAGTCGGCCTCTTGACAAGCGAAGAGCGGCTCCGGGAAGCGGCTTCGCGCATTGCCAAGCTGAATATATTCAAAAAGACCGGCCACAGTCATTGACAACCGGGAAAAACGATGGGATAATTCAAAATAATTTATAAAATCAATATTCTTATCAAGAGCAGGCAGAGGGACAAGCCCGATGAAGCCCGGCAACCGACTTTTTAAGCACGGTGCTAATTCTTGCAGCTGACGCTGAGAGATAAGGATTCGAACCTGAAATGCGAAACCTCTTTTAGCTAAAGCAGCAAAAGAGGTTTTTTATATGCATGAAGCAGGAAGGAGCTACAGAATGAGTGAACTTTTGGCAACATATGTTTTGACAGATCAAGGATGTGACGCAGAAAAGCGGGCCGAGCAAATTGCGATCGGACTGACGGTCGGGTCGTGGACAGATCTGCCGCTCTTAAAGCAGGAACAGCTGAAAAAGCATAAAGGACGCGTCGTCAAGGTCGAAGAAACAGAAAGCACGCTGGGGGAAAAACAGACAACGGTCACCATCGCTTATCCGGAAGCCAATTTTACAAGCGACATTCCCGCTGTGCTGACGACCGTTTTTGGAAAGCTGTCTCTCGACGGAAAAATCAAATTGGCGGATTTGGAGTTTTCGCAGTCTTTTAAACAATCATTGCCGGGCCCGAAATTCGGCGTATACGGGATCCGGAAAAAAATCGGCGAATTTGAAAGGCCTCTGTTGATGAGCATTTTTAAAGGCGTCATCGGCCGCGATATGGAAGACTTGAAGGAACAGCTCAGACAGCAGGCGCTCGGCGGAGTGGATTTGATCAAGGACGATGAAATCTTATTCGAAACAGGCAGTGCCCCCTTTGAAAAACGAATCACGGAAGGAAAAAAAGTGCTTGAGGCAGCTTTTGAAGAAACTGGGCGCAAAACGCTGTATGCCGTCAACCTGACGGGCAGGACAATGGAGCTGAAATCGAAGGCGAGAAAAGCAGCCGAGCTCGGAGCCGATGTGTTGCTGCTGAATGTGTTTGCCTACGGGCTCGATGTTTTGCAAAGCCTTGCGGAAGACGACGACATCCCGCTGCCGATCATGGCGCACCCGGCAGTAAGCGGCGCACTCACTTCGTCGCCGCATTACGGTTTTTCCCATTCGCTTTTGCTCGGCAAGCTCAACCGGTATGCGGGTGCTGATTTCAGCCTGTTCCCTTCACCGTACGGAAGCGTTGCTCTGCCGAAGCAGGATGCGCTTGCCATATATGATGAATGCACGAAGGAAGACGTTTTTAAACCGACATTCGCCGTTCCGTCGGCCGGTATTCACCCCGGCATGGTGCCGCTCTTGATGAAAGACTTCGGCATTGACCATATCATCAACGCAGGCGGGGGGATTCACGGTCATCCAAACGGAGCGGCAGGCGGAGGAAGAGCGTTTCGGGCGATCATTGATGCCGTCCTGGAAGCGGAGCCAGTCGAAGAAAAAGCAAAGCGTTCTCCCGATTTGAAGCTCGCCCTTGAAAAATGGGGAAAGGTTGAGGTTTCCGTATGAGGCAGCCGCTTATCATTTGCGATTTTGACGGAACCATTACAACGAACGACAACATCATCAGCATTATGAAACAATTTGCTCCAGAAGAGTGGCTCGCTTTAAAAGACGGGGTTCTGTCCAGGGACATATCGATTAAGGACGGGGTCGGCAGAATGTTTCAATTGCTGCCGACAAGCCTGAAAGAAGACATTATGGAATATGTAATGAAACAAGCCGAGATCCGCCCCGGGTTTACAGAGTTTGTCTCTTTCCTGGATGAGCAGGGTCTTCCGTTTTACGTCGTGAGCGGAGGGATGGACTTTTTCGTCTATCCACTGCTTGAAGGCATTGTCGAAAAGGAACGCATTTACTGCAATGAGGCCGGCTTTTCAGGGCGCAATATCGAGATCCGCTGGCCGTATCCGTGTGACGGCAGCTGCGGAAATGAATGCGGCTGCTGCAAGCCTTCTATCATCCGCCGGCTGAAAGGCTGGGACGATTTTGTTGTCATGATTGGGGACTCTGTTACAGATGTTGAAGCTGCCAAATGTTCCGACTTGTGCATCGCGCGCGATTATTTGCTGCGGGAATGTGAGGGACTCGGCCTGAAGCATGCGGGATTCGGCGATTTCCGTGATGTAAAGCGAATACTTGAAGAGACCGCGGAGGTGAAAGAATGGACCCTGAGCAAAAATGGCACGAACTTGCCGAGGTAAAAAAAGAGCTTGCGGAAAGGGATTGGTTCCCTGCGACAAGCGGCAATCTGTCAATCAAAGTATCAGAAGACCCGCTGCGATTTCTCATCACAGCAAGCGGAAAAGATAAGCGAAAAGCATCCGCGGAGGATTTTCTGTTGGCGGACGAAGAGGGGAGACCGGCGGAGACCGGACATACGCTGAAACCGTCAGCGGAGACGCTGCTGCACACCCGTGTCTATCAAAATACAAACGCGGGCTGCTGTCTTCACGTCCATACGATTGACAACAATGTCATCTCAGAGCTTTACGCAAAAGAAAAGCAAGCGACATTCAGAGGCCAGGAAATCATAAAGGCGCTCGGTCTTTGGGAGGAAAATGCGGAGGTTGCGATCCCGATTATCGAAAACAGCGCTCATATTCCGGATTTGGCGGCGGATTTTGCCGGACACCTTTCAGGCGATTCAGGGGCAGTGCTGATTCGCAGCCACGGCATTACCGTCTGGGGAAAAACGGCATTTGAGACAAAGCGGATGCTTGAAGCGTATGAATTCCTGTTCAGCTGGCATTTAAAACTGAAAGCTTTGCAGGCTTACCACGTTAATTAAAAAGGGGGAGAAAGCATGGCGACAATTCGAATCCATGATGAACAAAACACGACCATTGAAAAGCAGGAAGAAGTAGAACAATTTCTAAAGGGGCAGGAGGTCATTTATGAAAAATGGGATATCACAAAGCTGCCGGCCGGCTTAAAAGAAAAATACGATTTGACCGATGAAGAGAAACAGGAGATTTTAGACGTCTTTGCCGCTGAAATCAAAGACATTTCAGAACGCCGCGGCTATAAAGCGAGCGATGTCATCTCGCTTTCCGACCAAAATCCGAAACTCGATGAGCTCTTGAAAAATTTCAAACAGGAACATCATCATACAGACGATGAAGTCAGATTTATCGTCAGCGGCCACGGCATCTTTGCGATAGAAGGAAAAGACGGCACATTTTTTGATGTCCTCTTAAATCCGGGAGATTTGATCTCCGTTCCTGAAAACACCCGCCATTATTTCACGCTTCAGGAAGACCGAAAAGTCGTGGCTGTCAGAATCTTTGTGACGACAGAGGGCTGGGTGCCGATTTATGAGAAAGAGAGTGTGAGCCGATAATGAAAAAGCGTCCGTGTGGACGCTTTTTTATTTGTTTCTGTCATAAAGGGCCTTGATGTGGCCTTCATGAAAGGAGAGATGCTGTTTTTCATTTTGATAGTATTGAAGACGGTCAAATACAGAGCCGGTGTGAAGCTCGAACTTATGGCCGTCCGGATCTGAGAAATAAATTGAATCTTTGTCGCCTTCATGCCGTTTTCTGCCCTTTAGCACGTTTACACCTAAATCGCGTAATTTCTTTTCCCAGAACGGCAAATCTTCCTGTTGAATCGAAAAGGCGATATGGGTGTAAGAGTCGTGGATTTCCTGTCTCTTAATGTCTTTCTCTTCGTTTAATGCGAGCCAGATGCCGTTCAGGTCAAAATAAGCGGTTTTCTCGGCCTTTACGAGCCACTTGGCATCAAACACCTTTTCATAGAATGAAATAGAGACGGACAGGTCAGAGACTGAAAACAAGAGATGATTGATACCGAGAATATTATTGTTTGCCATTGCCGTTTATTCCTCCCGTTAGATGTATTTCAAATCCGTCCAGCTCTTTGGTGATTTGCCTGAATAGAAAAGCGAGCACAGCCGCGTCATCAAGCCAGCCGACACCTGCGAGAACATCGGGAATCAAATCGATCGGAGACAGCACATAAATCAATGCCAGCGCGGCCAGTAAAATCGTTTTTTTCGGGAATAAGGGGAAGTCTCCCTTTCTCCAGGCTCTAAATGCCTTGAAAAACAATAAGAGGCCTGAATACGCTTCTTTCACGGCAAAGATGGTTCGGAGCCTTGACACTGGTTTTTTCATCATTTAGACCTCCTTCTATCCTCATGAACTCTTTTAAAGGTGTTTGCCGTATTTCATCGAGGGGTATTACACCTTTAATTCCACAATTCTATTATACTCGATTTCAAAATAATTTTTTGAGAAATAGGTTTACAAAATAAGTATAATCTGTAATAATGCTCAAGTACGCAAAATCTGGATGGTTCTAAGAAACGATATGTCGGTAAGGGGTGAAGCGTATGCAAAATTATGTTGAAAAAGAAGCATTGCTCGTTTCCATCAGCAAGAAGCGGCAAATGATGGTTGAAGCCGCTGAAATCTATGGATTTACAGGGGATGAAACGATCAGGCGGAGCCAGGAGCTGGATCAATTAATTTATGAATATCAAAAACTGTCTATGAATGAAAATGCGTCGGACCATCTGCTGCAGGATTTTTTAGGCTGCATCGACTGTCTGACCGTTGAAAAATATACGGCATAGTGACTGAACGAAAAAGAGCTGCCGTGAAAGGCAGGCTCTTTGCAGGAACGGGGAAGCCTCAGTCAACCTGTTCCTTTGAAGTCGGCAGCGTAATCGTTACAGTCGTTCCTTTATGCTGTTCGCTTTCGATCTGAATGGTTCCCCCGTACATGGAAATGATGCGCTTGCACACGACAAGGCCGAGTCCGGTTCCCTTTTCCTTTGACGTGACAAAAGGCTGGAAAATACTCTCCATCATTTCTTTTGGAATGCCTTCTCCGATATCCTTCACAATAATTTGCGCCTTCTCTTGATGATGTTCGATTTGAATGAGCAGCTTTCCGCCGTTTTTCATCGATTCAAGAGCATTTTTGGCGACGTTCAAGACAACCTGCTTAATATGATCTTTTTTACAATACACATAAGCCGGGTCTTCTCCACAGTCTTGAAATTCCACTTCCACATTATATAAATTTGCCTCAGAATGAATAATCGGCATGATTTCGTCAATCATTTCATTCATGGCGTTAAGCTGCCACTGCTCTGCCGTCGGCTTTCCGAGCACGAGAAACTCGCTGACAATCTGGTTGATCCTCCGGATTTCCTGGTCGATGATTGAGAAATACATTTGATCTTCTTTTGATTGATATTTTTTTTGCAGGAGCTGGATAAAGCCGCTGATACCTGTCAGCGGGTTTCTGATTTCATGAGCGGTGCTCGCTGCCAGGGTGCCGATTAATTCGAGCTTCTGGGCTTCATTTTGGGCGCGCTCCTGCTTGGTCCGCCGCTTCAGCAGCACATACTGGAGCATGAGGAACATAATATTCAGCAGAATGAAAATACTTAAAAATGACAGCAGAAGACTGTGAACGATTTCATCAAGCTGGACCGGTTCCGGATAAACTTCAAGCTTCCAGTCGATCTGATCCAAAAAAGCATCGACGGTGCCGCCGTCCGGCTTCTCAGGAGGAGAATGGCCTGCTGTAAAGACAATCTGATTCTTCTGGTTGAGAATTTTGATATAAAGCTCAGGGCTCAGGACGTTCATGATATTTTTCAGATAATCGACGCGGATCGAAGCCAGCAGAAAATTTGTCGTTCTGCCTTCGCTGTCATAGACAGGAGTAAAAATATTCAGCTCCAGCCTGTCCGACACTGTATGTATATCGTCTGTGATCACGGATTTCTTTGATTTTTCCGCTTTTTGCAGAATGTTCTTGTATGAAACCTTCTTTTTTTCTTTGACGGGAGACGTGCTCACCATGACATCGCCGTCTTTATTTAAAAGGTATAAAGCCGAAAAACGCGGTTCTTTTTTATACGTTTCCGTCAGGATTCGTTTGATATGCTGCTCATTAACAGGGTGGTTGAGGGCCGTGGCAAGGGAGCTGAGCCTTGCTTCTGTTTCGCCGATCAGGTAGTTGATTTGGTTGCGGTGAATATTGAGCATGAGAGTCGCAGTCTGACGGTGCTTTTCAGTGATATTTTCTCGTTCTTGTTCGTATACAAAAAAGCTTATAATGAAGGCGGGGATCATCACCAAGATCAAATAAAGCCTGACTTTCTTCCATAGATTTTTCAAATTGCGCATATTTTTACTCTCTCCCAATCGGTACAGGAATAGGGGTATTATATCACTAGTGAGAGCCGATTTATAGAAAAGATAACCAATACCGTGAAAATAGGACACAATACCGGGGAATTTCCGGATATATCTATTTGATGTTCGATTCCTACTCATCATAACATGGTTTGAATGTTAACAGTTGACATTTTCCTCATAGTTTATTAATGTTTTCCTGTAGTTGTTTCTTTGGAGATGAGAGATATGAGTAATAGAGAACAGGAACAGTCCTTGAAATTATTTATTGTATTATCTCGAGCGTACAGATCCATTAATGATCATATGAATAAACATATTCATCATCATGGTCTGAATCCAACCGAGTTTGCCGTTTTAGAACTCCTCTATCATAAAGGGGATCAGCCCCTTCAACAAATAGGGGATAAGATTCTACTGGCGAGCGGGAGTATTACATATGTGGTTGACAAGCTTGAGCAAAAGGAGCTGATCGCGAGAAGAGCCTGTGCGACCGACCGCAGGGTGACCTATGCGCAAATTACAGATAAAGGCACCAAGCTCCTGGAGAAGATTTTTCCGGGTCATGCAGAAGAGCTTCACCACATGATCAGCGTGTTAAGCGATGAGGAGAAAGAAGCCTGCATCGAAATGCTGAAAAAAGTCGGACTGAACGCAAGAAATATTTATAAGGGCAAAGAATAAGGAAGCTGCCAAAAGGCAGCTTCCTTATTCTTTTTTATTCAAGTTTTCCTGGCCGATCGGCAGGATGAGGATTTCAACGCGTCTGTTTTTCCTTCTTCCTTCTTCGGTGTCATTTGAAGCGATCGGTTTAAATTCTCCGTAGCCTTTCGCGCTGAATATCTTGGCGTCAAGCTTGGGATTTTCGATTAAAAGCCCCATGAAATTGACTGCCCGCATCACGCTTAAATGCCAATTTGATTTAAATTGAGAATTTCGAATCGGCACATTGTCCGTATGTCCGCTGATTACGATATTGCGGGGCGGATTCAAGACGAGAAGGTCGGATACTTCCTTGGCCAGCGGAATGTCCTGCTGGCGGATCTCCGCTTTTCCGGAATCAAAAAAGATATTATCCTCGATGGAAAGGAGGAGGCCTTCGTCTGTCAGCTTCGTATTGACCTGTTTTTCAAGACTTTTCTCTTTAATAAACCGGTTGACCTGCTCCTGAATTTTTTTCAGCGACTGCTTGTCTTTTTCTTTTTGATCTTGAGAGAGATCTTTTGCTTGGTCAGGGCTTTTTCCATCTTCGGTTGTGCTCGTTTTCGGCTCGGTGAAGCTGGAATAATCCATCATTCCTGTTCCGCCGGTAAATACGGCATTGAATGATTTAGACAGCATATCAAACTTCTTGGCGTCGATCGAGCTCATGGCAAACAGTACGATGAACAAGGCCAAAAGCAGTGTCAGCAGGTCGGCATATGGGATGAGCCAAGACTCATCCACGTGTTCTTCATGGTCTTTTTTGTGCTTCTTTTTTCTAGCCATTGCTGCTGTCTCCTTTGTCTCCTTCTGGGATGACGATGCTGGAGCGTTCGCTTGGAGAGACATACATCAAAAGCTTTTGTTCAATGACTTTTGGCGCTTGGCCTTCCAAGATCGAAAGGATGCCTTCAATCATGACTTCGCGGACTTTGACTTCCTGTTTGGATTTCCGCTTTAATTTATTGGCAAAAGGATGCCATAGTACATATCCGGTGAAGATCCCGAGAAGGGTCGCGACAAAAGCGGCGCTGATCGCATGTCCAAGCGCTTCAGTGTCGCTCATATCCGCAAGCGCTGCGATCAGTCCGACAACAGCGCCCAAAACGCCGAGTGTCGGCGCGTATGTGCCCGCCTGGGTAAAAATGCCCGCTCCGACTTGATGTCTTTCTTCCATTGCTTCAACTTCTTCAGTTAAAACGTCCCTGATAAATTCGGCACTTTGGCCGTCTACTGCCATGCTCATGCCGTTTTTCAAAAATTCATCATCGATCTCATTCAAATTTGCTTCCAAAGCGAGAAGTCCTTCACGTCTTGCGATTTGCGCCCACTCGGAAAACATCGGGATCAATTCGTTGATTTCGATCATCTTCTTCTCTTTGAACAAGATGCCGAAGAGTTTGGGAACCTTTTTGATCTCGCGGATTGGAAAAGCGATCACAACTGCTGCGATTGTCCCGACAAGGATGATCAGCCATGCCGCGGGATTGACGAGAACGGAAGGGCTGACACCTTTCATGACCATGCCGACACCTACTCCGATGATAGCTAAGATGATTCCAATTAACGATGTTTTGTCCATTTTTTCACCAATTCCTTTAACTAACTTTTCTATCGTTAATATCGGTGTTGCGTGATAGGAACTTTAGGGTGTTTCTTAAATTGTTTCAAAATCATGGTGAAAAGGGACTTTAGGGTTATTTAATGTTAAAAAATAGAATTTTTGTGATCCTTACGTTGTATGTAAAGCGGCCTCCGCAATCGGAGGCCGTTATGTGTGTTATGCGGTTGGTTTCACCAAGATTTCATCGTTTTCAACGATAACCGCAAAACCGTTGATATGTTCTTCTTCAAGCAGCAGATCGGTCATTTGATCTTCGACTGCTGTTTGAATGGTTCGTCTTAATGGGCGGGCGCCGAAGGCCGGATGGTATCCGATTTCAGCAATTTTTTCTTTTGCTTCATCTGAAACTTCAAGCGTCATGTTTTGCTCTTTTAACGTTTCTTCAAGCTCTTCCAGCAAGAGAGTGACGATCTTGACCAGATCTTCTTTTTCGAGCGGCTGGAACTCGATGATGCTGTCAAATCTGTTCAGGAATTCCGGCTTAAAGTAGCTGCTTAGGGAATCGATCATTGATTGTTCGCCCATTACTTGTTCTTCCCGGTTAAAACCGACGGTTGTCCGCTTTTCAGATACTCCGGCATTGCTTGTCATAATGATGACGGTATCTTTAAAGCTGACCGTCCGTCCCTGGCTGTCTGTCAGACGTCCGTCTTCCATGATTTGCAGGAACATGTGCTGAACATCGGGATGGGCTTTTTCGATTTCATCAAGCAAAACGATGCTGTACGGGTTCCTCCGGACTTTTTCGGTGAGCTGTCCGGCTTCTTCGTGGCCGACATATCCAGGAGGTGAACCGATCAGCTTCGATACGGCGTGTTTTTCCATGTATTCGCTCATATCGAGGCGGATGACGGCATCCTTCGTGCCGAACAGTTCTTCCGCAAGCCTTTTAGAAAGTTCTGTTTTACCGACACCTGTCGGGCCGACGAACAGGAATGAACCGACTGGCCTGTTTTTTGATTTCAGGCCGGCGCGGCTTCTTTTGACGGCTTTTGCCACTTTTTTTACCGCTTCTTTTTGACCGATCACGCGGCTTGAAAGGTTTGCTTCAAGCTCTTTCATTTTCTTCTGATCGTCGTGCTGAAGCTTGCCGACCGGAATGCCGGTTTTTTGTTCGATGATCGCTTGAATGTCTTCAGCTTTAACGGTTGCCCGTTTTTCTTCCGCATGGTTTTCCATTTTTTTGTGCAGTGCTTCTTCTTCATCGCGGAGCTTTGCTGCAAGCTCATAGTTTTCTTCCTGCAGCGCTTTAGCTTTTTCCGCTTCGATTTCTTTCAGGCGTTGGGAAGCTTGTTCACCGCTGACCGTGTCGATTTTCAAGTTCGCTTTTGAACCGGCTTCATCCAAAAGGTCGATCGCCTTATCGGGAAGATGACGGTCCTGAATATAGCGGCTAGACAGAACGACGCAGGCTTTGATCGCTTCATCCGTGTAAGTTACATCATGATACGCTTCGTATTTTTCTTTCAGCCCGTTTAAAATCGCCGCGGTCTGCTCAATTGTCGGTTCATGCACCATGATCGGCTGGAAGCGCCGCTCTAATGCTGCATCTTTTTCGATTTGGCGATATTCTTTCAACGTCGTCGCGCCGATGACTTGCAGTTCGCCTCTGGCAAGCGCAGGTTTTAAAATGTTGCCGGCGTCCATGGAGCCTTCGGCAGAGCCTGCTCCGACAAGAAGGTGAATTTCGTCAATAAACAAGACCGCGTTTTTGCGTTCTTTCAGCTCTTTCATCAGCTGTTTCATTCTTTCTTCAAATTGTCCTCTGATGCCGGTGTTTGCTACGAGGGAAGCGACATCAAGCAGGTAGAGTTCTTTGTTTTTCAATTTATTTGGAACATCGCCTTCGGCGATTTTGAGAGCAAGTCCTTCAGCAACGGCTGTTTTACCAACGCCCGGTTCACCGATTAAGACAGGGTTGTTTTTATTTCTGCGGTTTAAGATCTCGATTACACGGGCCACTTCATCATCGCGGCCGATCACCGGATCGAGCAAGCCTGTCTTTGCGGCATTCGTTAAGTTGACGGCAAGTTCATCGAGCAAGCCTTTTTTGGCAGCGGTTTGCGTCTGCGCTTGTGATGGCTGGCTGAAGAAAGAACCTCCTCCGCCAAAAAAATGATTTCCTGAAAACATAGAAGGCTGAGTCAGCTCTTTATAGCAGTCTTCACATAAATCCATTTGCTTTTTTGTAAAGTTGATTTGCATGTTCAGGCGAATCGTCGCCTCATTTTTTTGACAATGTTGACAACGCATTTGCCAAAACCCCCTTTATTGAATTTGACCTTTTTTGACCAATTGACTTTGAAAAAATGGTCTGTAGTTTGACCATTTCTGACTATTAGTATACATTGACCTTCTTTGACTTTCAAGTTCTATGCTTTTTTCTTTTTGTTCCTGAATGAGAAGTTGTCCTTCTTTTTAAAGGACATGGCTCATATGGTGTAGAAAGGGAATTCGTTTACGGAGGAGTCGTATGAGTCAATCACATGGATCAGCCTTTCAGCTGGCATTTGTTTATGTAGGAACGGTCGTCGGAGCCGGATTTGCAACTGGAAGAGAAATCGTCGAGTTTTTTTTAAGATTCGGCTGGCCGGGGTTAGCCGGAATTTTGATCAGCGGACTGATGTTTACATTTCTCGGCGCAAAAATGATGCTGATTGCGGTCAGAATCAATGCCAAATCTTATCAGGAGCTGAATCAATATTTATTCGGCCATACGCTCGGGAAATTTGTCAATGTCTTCATGCTCGTGATTTTGCTCGGCGTGACGTCTGTTATGCTGTCCGGAGCGGGGGCGATATTTGAGGAACAGCTCGGCTTTTCAAACCAAGCGGGGATGATTGCGACGATTGCCTTGAGTCTGTTTGTCATGATGAAGGGCGTTAAAGGGATATTCGGCGTCAATGTCATTGTCGTTCCGCTGCTGCTTCTGTTCACAGTCATCGTCCTGTTCGATTCGTTTATTTTCAGAGGGCCGGAGATCCACAATTTGGCGGCATTCTCGGCGGCAAAACCCGATTGGATTTTATCCGCTGTTTCGTACGGCGCTTTTAATTTGTCGCTCGCACAGGCGGTTCTCGTGCCGATAGCTTCTGAACTGAAATCTGAACGGCTCATTATAAAAGGAGCATTAATCGGAGGGTGTCTGCTTACCCTTGTGTTGATCGCGAGCTTTCTGTCTCTTTCAACATTGCCTGATGTCCTGTTATACGAAGTTCCGATGGCACAGGTTGTATTCATTGTCCAACATTCTGTCCATATCATCTATCTGTTTATCATTTTCGGGGAAGTCTTCACATCGGTCATCGGCAATTTATATGGTCTTGAAAAGCAGATTAATGAATATCTTCATATGAAAAGCCTGTATGTATTTATGTTCATCCTGCTGACAATCTACTTGACGGGACAAATCGGCTACGGAAAACTGATATCGACCATTTATCCTTTGTTCGGCCAGCTGAGCCTCGTCTTTATATTCTTTTTGATCGTCAAAAGGGTGCCTGAGCGTTGAATGGCAGGCATTGCACTTGGCGAAACATGCGATTTGTGATAAGATGGCGAAGGAAAATTGAAACAAAATCCGCTTGAAACTGCGGGAGAGGTTCTAGCAAAACCCTCTATAAAAAACTAAGGAAAGCTGTATCCTTGGGGTATGGCCTTTTTTATTGTTTTTTTGCTAGAACACTTTTCTCACAGAGAAAGGTGTTTTTTCGTTTAGATATCAGTGAATCTCTTCTTTTATGAAATACTGACGGAAAGCGGAGAAGGAGGAATTATGAAACAGGAAAAAGCGATCGTCGTATTCAGCGGCGGTCAGGACAGTACGACTTGCCTTTTGTGGGCGCTTCGGCAATTTCAGGAGGTGGAAGCGGTCACCTTCCAATATAATCAGCGGCACCGAGAGGAAATCGAAGTCGCGAAAAAGATCGCTGAAAAGCTTGGCGTCAAGCATCACCTTCTTGATATGGAACTGTTAAATCAGCTCGCGCCGAATGCTTTGACAAGGGATGATATCGAGATTGAGGCGAAAGAAGGCGAACTTCCGTCCACTTTTGTTCCGGGACGCAACCTCGTGTTTTTATCGTTCGCTTCGATCCTCGCCTACCAGGTCGGCGCGCGGCACATCATAACAGGTGTATGCGAGACGGATTTCAGCGGCTATCCGGATTGCCGGGATGAGTTCGTCAAATCCTGCAATGTCACTGTCAACTTGGCGATGGAGCGCCCGTTTGTCATCCACACGCCGCTGATGTGGCTGAACAAGGCGGAAACGTGGGAGCTCGCCGATGAGCTTGATGCGCTTGATTTCGTGAAAAACGAGACGCTGACGTGCTACAACGGAATCATTGCCGACGGCTGCGGCGAATGCCCGGCCTGCAAGCTTCGGGCGAATGGCTACAATGAATATATGAAAATGAAAAAGGAGCGAGCTTAACAGTGCTTACACAAATTTACCCGCAACCAAGCCATCCTTACTCTTTTGAACTAAATAAAGATATGCAGATGTCAGCCGCGCATTTTATTCCGAGAGAGGATGCGGGCGCATGCAGCAGAGTCCACGGCCATACGTATACAATCAATATCACGATTGCCGGGGATGAATTGAATGAATCAGGATTCCTTGTCAACTTCAGCACCATTAAAAAATTGATCCACGGGGAATACGATCATACGCTTTTAAATGACCATCAGGAATTTTCGGGTGAAAGCGCGGATCGGATCCCTTCGACAGAAGTGGTGGCGAAAACGATTTACGATAAAACAGAGGCTTATTTGAAAGATCTCAAAAACCGTCCGCATTGCGTTCAGGTGTTTGTCAGGGAAACGCCGACAAGCTATGTCGTCTACCGTCCGAAACCGGGTGTTCACAATGGCTAAGCCGATTCCCGTACTTGAAATTTTCGGTCCGACGGTTCAGGGAGAGGGGATGGTCATCGGGCAAAAAACGATGTTTGTCAGAACAGCCGGCTGCGACTATTCGTGCAGCTGGTGCGATTCAGCTTTTACCTGGGACGGTTCGGCGAAAAAAGACATCAAATGGATGACCGCGGAAGAAGTATACGAATCTCTTAAAGACATCGGCGGAAACGCCTTCTCGCACGTTACGATTTCAGGAGGCAACCCGGCGCTTTTAAAACAGCTGGACGGACTGATTTCCCTTTTAAAAGAAAACGGTATACGGACAGCGCTTGAGACGCAAGGGACGTTTTATCAAGACTGGTTTGCCGGAATCGATGATTTAACAATTTCGCCAAAGCCGCCGAGCTCCAATATGAAAACCGATTTTAACAAGCTTGATCATATTGTTGAAAAACTGAAAGAGCACGGTCAGGCGGCAGCGGCAAGTTTGAAGGTCGTCATATTCACGGCGGAAGACCTTCAATTTGCAAAGCAAGTTCACCAGCGTTATCCTGATGTCCCGTTCTTTCTCCAAGTCGGAAATGACGACGTTCATACAGAAGACCAAGAGCGGCTCGTCGAACGGCTGCTTCAAAAGTATGAACAGCTGGTAGAAGCGGTCACGCGCGACCCTGAATTGAACCGCGTCCGCGTTCTCCCGCAGCTCCACACCCTGATCTGGGGTAACAAACGAGGCGTTTGATTGAAGAAAGGAAGATGAATGATGACCACAAGAAAAGATTCAGAACTCGAAGGCGTAACCCTTCTTGGAAATCAAGGCACCAATTATTTGTTTGACTATTCTCCGGAAGTGCTTGAGTCTTTCCCGAATAAACACGAAAACAGGGACTATTTCGTGAAATTCAACTGCCCTGAATTCACATCCCTGTGCCCGAAAACCGGACAGCCCGATTTTGCCACGATCTATATCAGCTACATCCCTGATAAAAAAATGGTAGAAAGCAAGTCTTTGAAACTGTATCTCTTCAGTTTCCGAAATCACGGCGATTTTCACGAAGACTGCATGAACATCATCATGAACGATTTAATTGAGCTGATGGATCCGCGCTACATCGAAGTCTGGGGCAAATTCACCCCGAGAGGCGGAATCTCGATCGACCCGTACACAAACTACGGCAAGCCCGGTACAAAGTATGAAAAAATGGCCGAGTATCGGATGATGAATCATGATCTGTATCCGGAGACGATTGATAATCGGTAAGAGGTGCATCGCTGTGTGACCGAGACGCGTATTGTTACGCGTCTTTTTTGTTCGAAATTTCCACGAACAATTACAGCGTATTGGTCGAATGCTAGTCCGGGTATATGAAATACGATTCGAATTGTTAATTGAAGGGTAAAGAGGAGGAAACTTCGTCGTCACTCGCCTCGTTAACGTCTCCGCTTGTCAGTTCGTCGTTAACTGCGAATGCTCTAGCGTTCGGTATTTATCTGTTTTTAGTCTTGTTTGTTCATTAATTCGTGAAAAAATATAGCTTTGTCCTCCTGTTAAAAAGATGTTTTCTGTTTTTTTCTTTAAACATAAAAATTTAGTTATTCTGACTTTGAGGAGGGGATGGGAGGTATATACAGGAGAGACGAAGAGCGGCGATTAAAACATAGTGTCAAGAGCATGTCTCATTCTGACGTTTACACACAAATATGTAACGTGAAGATGTTGGAGAGCTTACGAAAGAAGCAATCGATCGTTATAGACGGGAGGAGCGTTGAAGTATTTGTAAAGGAAGGTTGGCACTGAGTCGGAATGGTATACGATAATCTTACCGTATTTTATCGACAGCTGATAAGAAGTTTATTACGATGTTTAACGTTAAGAAACTGTAGACATGAAAAAGCGCCCCAATGCGGGGCGTTTCTTACGTTTGCTTGCGGGTAGCGATTTGATATACGCCGTCAGATTGGTCGGTTGCTGAAACAACGCTAATGCCCATCGTTAATATCGCGGCGGCTAAAATGGGAATAACGAGCTTTTTAATACTCATATAAACACTCCCCTTTTTTAATTTGTGTTTGCGCATACATCATTTTTTGAAGGAACTCGATTGAGTTTCTGTGGTCTTTTCTTTCAAGGTATTGGTTGGAGACTTCAAGCGAAAGCTCTTCTATGTATGCAAATATTTTATTCTCCTCCAAGTATTTAAATACCTCTAAAATCTCTTCTTTATTCACAGAATAGATATATAAGGCCTCAAGATATTCAAATAGGGAAGTGAATAGGGTATCATTGAATTTTCGAGCCGTTTGTTTGCCAATACGAAATATCTCGATTGCGCGCTCGTAGTTTTTCTGCTTAAAAAGAAGTTGAGTGAAGTAATACAATGATTGTGGTAGGTTGTTATATTCTTCTTTTAGGTTAATCTCTACGGCTTTTTCAGCATATTCAACCGCTGTATCAATGTCCCCCATACATTCATGACAATCGGCTATATTGAAATAGGCAGAACTAATAAGTCTTTTATTGTTAATCTCTATCGCTAATTCGAGTGCGTTTTCCAGGTGGGGTAAGGCTTTGTCGTGGCACATTAAATCGTCATAGTTACCCGCGATTATAAATAAACATTGGATTTTACGGACTTTGTAGAGTTCGTGATTATTATATATTTTAAAGGCTCTTAATATATGATACATGGACACATGCGTCTGTTTCATGATGTAGTACGCTTCAGCCATTTTAAAGTGAAACTCGGCTTGTTCTATAACATCAGTAATGATAGATAGCTGCTTTTCTGCATTTCGATAAAACTCTATCGCTTTGATGTACTGTTTTTTCTCGAATTCATACATGCCCCTAAAGAAAAATGAGTAGTAACTAAGGAGGCCATTTAAATCTCTTCGAGGCTCCTCGATTTGGGCCAACAATTCGTGTATTGATTGTCCTTGTTTTCTTTTGTTAGTAGGTTCTAAATATTCTAACATTAATTGATGTCTAAAACACATCAACTGATAGTAAAGGAGTAAGTCCTGATCCTCTTCCATTTGATTAATTTCTTTCTCTACTTCTTCTTTTAAAGCCTCTGCATCCGGTACACTAAACTCTCTTATCATTTTATACCATTCGTGGATTTTCACTCCGACTTTTGACGAGGGTATTAACTGTTTCACTTTCACCTCTCCCTTTTTATTTCCTTTTTGTAAATATATTACTATACTTAGGGAGATAATAGGTTGAAAAATGAAAAAATTTTCGGCATACCGCAATTAAAGCAATACAAAAAGACGCCTGTTAAGGCGCCTGAATTCTATATGCTCTTATTTATGCCACATTTGCAGCATCCGAAGGTAAATTTCGTCCTTCACCGGGCTCTTGAATAGCGGATAATCGCAGTTGTCTCACCGGCCATAAAGACCGTCCGGTTATTCCTTATAATCGTATACCACTGTAATATCATATCCTTTTATTTCGTAATCCATTCGCCAACGATCTCCAACTAATAGGATACGTAAGAGGACGGAGGATTCAACGTTTTCTCCAGGAAAATGAATCTTGGTGATCAAGTCTTATGACCTACTAAAGGAGTAATTCGATATGTGAATGATCAGCTTAAAGAAAATTTTTTATTGATGTCTGCAACAGGTCCCATAGCTCTTTGATACCCTTTAAAATAAGTTATAAAAATTGACCGGCATCCACTCTAGTGGAATCTTTCTCCTTAACCAGTTTTAATGTGGCCACGATTAGAAAGCTGACAATCACTAGTAAGAGCCATGAACTCACTTTTCCTAGATGAACGAGACTCCACGCGCTGGTTTGGTTTGGATATGTCCAGGCTCCAAAAAACGTTGCGATATTTTCGGCTATCCATATAAAAAATCCGATGAGCACAAAAGAAAGTGCGAGCGGCATACGGTAACGAATTCCATTAACCTCGTATATGACCCATGATTTCCAAAAGACAATTACTACAAGTCCAGATAACCAAAAGCGGACGTCAATCCAATAATGATGGAGGAAAAAATTCAAATAAATCGCAGCGGCAAGAGGTACAACGACGAAAAACGGCGGCCACTTAACCAGTTCAACCTTAAGCCTCCTCCACGCCTGGCAAAGATAACTGGCGACACTTGCATACATAAAGCCGCTATATAAAGGCACTCCAAAGATTTTGGAGTAACCTTCCTCTGGATAAGACCAGGAGCCCATTTGCACCTTGAAAAGTTCAAGAGCTAGTCCAATAAGGTGGAACAATGTGATCACCTTTAGTTCATCCCTTGTTTCAAGCCCGGAATACACCATCCACCACTGCATGAGAAGGCAGATGATGAGCAGCCAGTCATACCGCGGCAGGAAGGGAAGAGGGATGATTTGTGTAATTGCCAAAGAGGCAAAAATAACGACAGGAAATAAACATGACAAGGACTGCTCCCAACCAAAACGAACGAGTTGATTTAGTGCTCTCATCATGTGTGCCTCCGAAGTTTTTTTCTGAATATATGCGAGGCCAGCTTAGTATTGCAGCTAAACAGATTTACGGGTATGCGCATAAGATCACCGCCGAATAGGCTAAATTTTTAATCATGGGTGTCTTCATCACTTCGGTATTCCAAAATATCTCCGGGTTGACATTCTAAAGCCTTGCAAATCGCCTCTAAAGTTGATAATCGAATAGCCTTTGCCTTTCCGTTTTTTAATATAGAAAGATTCGCCATTGTGATTCCAACCCTCTCAGAAAGTTCCGTTACGCTCATTTTTCTTTTAGCAAGCATCACGTCAATATTGATAATAATTGCCATTGTTTTCACCTCAGACTGTTAAATCATTTTCTGATTTTATATCAATCGCTTCTTGCAATAGCCTTTGGAGAACAGCAGCAAAGACGGCGATAACCATTGAAGCAAAAATAAGGACCAGTCCGATTAGTATGATGCCAGGAGCGTCGTCCATCTCCGCGATGAGATAGAAGAGCGGCATGCCTGCCGCTAATAAAATACTGATGGTGATTGCACAGTATTTTATATTCTTTAAAGCCCGTACAGACAATTTCGAGAAAGCTTTATTGTGGTCAATATAGCTTAAAAGTTTAAAGGCTTGATACAGAGCAAAGTAAAAAGGTATCGCCGCTGCATACAAATCGATATAAACGAGATATTTCAGATAAGAAATATCTGGATACAAATCAGCTGCAAAATTCGCTATCTTCGGCACGAAAAATATGCACAAAGCAAGAACTGGGATTCCAATAAGAATAACAGCCATCTTTAAAAAGAGTGTTGATCCACGTTTCATAAAGAGCACCTCACTTATTTTGTCGATTTGAATTTAACACATTATTTATCGTTTTACAATAAAAAATTATTGATAAAGGTGATTTTGTTGTTGTTATGGTATGATATCTTTTTGATTTTAGACAAGCGTTTATAAAGCTATGCAAAGAAATACGTCAGCGGAGTATACATCACCTCTTTTGGACCTTTGCGGCTTCCGCCAAACGAAAAGATCAAGCTTAAAGCGTCTTTCGAACGATAGCTTATATGAACGCAGGTTCGAGACAGTCAATGGATTGAAAAACGCTGGTTATGCGATAGTTAACCGGAACTCAGCAGAACCATATCGTCAAATAAATCCTAGGGTGAAAAAGCTCAAACGTACCATAAAGGAATATGTGTCAACAAGGAGACAATAAAACAGCTACCGATTGGCATGTCTTTGCCCATAACGTGAAGACTCGGGTTGAAGTCGAGGAGTTATTTGAGGTGAAGACCGAAGACGATTAGTGTGGTGAAAACAGAAAAGAGAATGTTGTTAGATTTAAATAAAAATAAGACGCCAATTAAGGCGCCTTCATCTCGTCTTAAATCCATTCACAAAACTTTCTCCGTCCTGCTCCGTGTTAATAAGCTGCTGGGCGCTTTGGCTGATTCGTTGAGCAAGCGCCTCTTGCGCTTTTCCTTCAAAGCTGTAGAGAAGCGATGAATAGACGCTGTTCATTTCTTTTTGTATATCGTCTATCTTAAACTTCGGTCTTAGTGTCGTTTTAATGCCTTCAAGCTTCGTTGCGGCTGATACCCTCATGCCCGTTTTCAGCATTTGAAGCTGATTGCGCCGTATGAGGAGCGTATCTTCTTGATCACCGTTTAAGTTGTTGAGTGAGGCTAGTTTATTGAAATTTTCCATTATGTCATCTCCTAAAGCTTAAGCCAGTTTGCCAGCATTTTATCTTTTGATTTAAAATCTTTTGCGATCTGAGCAAGGTGCCTGCTGATGTCTTCTAAATCTGAAATCGTATTTTGTAATGAGGCGATGTACGCTTTTTCGGCATGAACATCGTAAAAGAGCGGATTGCCTTTTTTGTCAAACGACTGCGCCAGGTTTTTCAGCGTATTGTTTACATCTTCGAGTGTCAGCTTGTCGTATAAACCGTGGCCGACTTGACGGTAGGTATCGTGTTTCAGGTCGTTGATTTCGGCGTCGTGTTCCTGATAAGCGTTTTCGGCTTCGCGTTTCATCGTCCGCAGATCGTTGATCATCGCATTTACTTTTTGCGCGAGCTGTTTGGCAACGGCGGGTGTTACTTTAATTGCGCCACTTCCGGATGCAACTTCCGGTGGGAGCATCGCTTTTAAATTTTTGTCATAAATGAGCTCATCGCCCTCTATATTTTGAACGTTGCCGTTTTCGTCGAAGGTGAAGTTATTACTTCCGACCCAATGCGTATCAGGCATTCCTAAGATTGCGGTCTGAAAGAAATACCCAGCGTTTTGCCCGATTTGTTGGAATACATCGCCCTGCATTCTCGCCTCGCGCACCGCATTTGATAATTCAGGGTCCTTCGTATAAATTGTCGTACCGTTGTGCCGGTCATACTCGTTCCACCAGCCGGCCCCGACCATATCATCCGGGTTGATAATCGATTTTATGGATCGGTCATATTCACCGTTATTAATTTTTTTTTGCTGCTCCGCAGAGTGTAGGTGGACGATTGAAGGGCTGTTAAACGCTACGGCATAGACATTATTGTTGACCGCACTGTATTCAGCCTCTGCGCCGCCGAGAGAATGTCCGGTTGTTGAAATGACCGTCGAGGTGCCTTTATACTTTTGTTTAACTTCCCGCACCAGATTGTCAGCTTGCCCGATTTGGGACGTTTTCGTAATTAACTTGTAGTTACCGGTGCTAAGCATCGAGTCTTGTGTCGGAGTTCCGTTATATTTTCCGAGTGTTTTAGAAGTATCTTTCGCATCTTTTTCGACTATGTAGTGTTCCTTCTTTTTCGGGTCAATTCCCATTACAACGTTCCCGCCGTCAGCGTCAATAACATCTTGGAAGAATTGGTTCTTAGGATCTGTTCCCGCGAAGGCTACGACGACGTTTTTTGGTGTGTCAGGTTTAACCCATTTACCGTCCTTTTTCTTCGCTTGAACAAATACATACGCGTCGAGTCCGGTGTCAGAGTCCCTTTTAATTTTATCAACGTAATAAGCCTTATTTGATTTACTCTCTATAGGTGTTCTATCCTTGAAAGCTTCTTTCATTTTATTGCTACTATATGTGTTTTGGCTAAGAAAATAATAATCCTTATCTGTTAAATTAGGAATATCGCTCTTTTTATTCATGTACATAACCCCGCAAACTATGTAAAATGTTATGAGGAAAGGATGGTTTTATGAAAAAATACATAATTATCCTTCTTGCTCTGGTCATTATAACATTTGGAGGAATATTTATGAAGCAACAAAATGATAACAGAGAGAAAGAAGAGCTTTATAATTTGGCTAAGGAAAGAATGACAGACTTTATTAAAACGAATTATGAGGACATTAAGTCAATTGATTATTCTGATGACTACGAAGTGAACCCAATGGGCGGAATTGATATTAAAGGGTATCTAAATGGTGATAAGCAAAAGAAAATATGGGGTATTTATGATAAGTCAAATGACGAAGTAGGGTCCTTCACAGTCGATGCTGAAAGAAAGTCCGAATGTAAAGATAAAATTTGCGATTATTAATAAAAGGTCCGACTCGATTGAGCGGGCTTTTTTCTATTTTTATCTCACGTTTGTTTAACTAATCAGTTTTATTACCCCTGATAATAAATAATGTTGTGATATCATTTCTAGTATTTGTTTTAAACCTACCGTAAAGCATTACATCGTTACAGGCATGAAGGGTGAGCTTTACCCGGTGGAAAAAGAGATTTTCGAAGAGATTTACGAGAAAGTTAGCGAATGACTGAGGAGCCAAATAAACGGTGCCCGTTAAACTCAGATCCCTGAGAAATCTATATTAATTTTTGATGAACCTGTCGTGATATTTCCCTAATGAGGATGTCGATATTAGTCCGTCATAGATGTTTTGGGTACGCCATAAAAGAAAAGATTGCGGATATTAAAGAACCCTTTTAAAATGAGTGAACCTTTTTCCTTACTTCTACAACGTTCCCATGAATAGCCGGAACGATTTAGCTCAGCTCAATCTTGTGAGGAAGGGTATACTTTAGAAAAAGCTTAATATACTGAGGTGAATATTGAAAATATGGATTCGGCATTGAATAATTTAATCATCAGTTGCCATTACGCTTTATTGGGGGCAATTCCATACAAATTAAGGGGACTCGCAGTCAAGTTAGAAAATGAAACGTTATACTGGAAAGGCTATTTTAACGGGGAACCGACAGACGATGAAATAGAAATGCTGAGCGTAGCTTGTACAGAGGTACTTGCTGACTTTCCACATATTAAGGACTGTGAAGAAGAGTATATCAATCATAAGTTTCCTTTAAAAATGGATAAATTACAGTTTTGGGCATTTTTAAGATGGGAAGACAACGAGCATGATGAAATAGGCTGTAAAACACTTTATTATAATTTGTTACGGAGTTTGGTGTGAAGTGTAATAAACGAAAGGTGAATTCATTTTAAGATTATAGGGATTAAAGCTTTAATATGATAGTTGGTTATCGGGAAACCACTTTCAAAAACGCACAAGTTCACAATAATAAAAAGATATTCATGTTGATTAGGCGTGCATCATTGCACGTCTATTCTTTTTGGAAAGAACTTTTACCTAGAACTAAAGAACTCAAAAAGCGAGAATGACACAAATTTTATTAGTTCTATTGTCTTATTTTTTATGCATAATACCAAAAATACACTTCAAATGATTTATAATGAAGCGTGCCTAATAATTAGCAAACATGGAACGTGATTCAATAAAAACGTATAAGGTTATTGCAGTATGAACTGGAGGATACAGTTTTGAAATATAAAAAAGCAGCAGCGCTTGGAATTGGTTTACTTTTATTTATAGGCGGATGTCAGAACAGAGAGGAGTCTGACATTAGCGTCCAAGATTACACAGGACAAGATTTTCATATTCAGAGCAGGGGTTATCAGAAAGAAACCGCTGAGATCGCGGAAGCGCATCGAGATGAGGTTGAAAAAACCGTAAAAGATTATTTCTTGGATCAATATAGAACAAAGGTAAAAGTCCATAACATTGTCGGAGGGCATGGATTTGTTACTGTGTATGCTGAATCGGTCGGAAAATTGCATTTCTACACAAGTGCAAAAATTAAAATTGATTTGGACAAGAAAGAGGTGCAGACTGACGCGATCCGTTCATCGGAGTTGGACGTGAAAGACTCGATTACAAGCGCGATATACGCATTGGCTTTTGAAGACGAATTTGCCGCGCTAGATTACTATTTAGAGAAGCTAACAGAAGAAGAGCCGATTGTAGGCAAAACGCAGGCAGCCGTTGATAACACAAGCGGTAAGGGATATCAGACGCCTTATTATGCTGTTTCTTTAACTGCTGATTGGAAGGATGACCTTTATTCAGCATATTTAGAAAACCCGAAAAGAAGCAAACAAGACTGGCAGGAAAAATTAGAAGATGAAGAAATCACCCCAAAATCATGTGATATCAATATACAGTTATATATGAAAAAAGCACATACAAGGCCAAGTGAACGCATTTATAATCAAGTGGTGCAGGATATTGAAGACATGGAAGAGCTGGCACCAGGGACTTACAGCATTTACTTGAATGACAATAGAATCGATAAAAACTTAGGATTTAATCCAAGAAAAAGCACGCTTGGACGATAATGTCTTCCTAAACTGATCATGAAATTGAAAATGTACTGATACGGAGATCTATTTTAAAATAATGTTTTAGGGAGCCGGAAAGCGGTCGGGTATTTCATTTCATTCCGCACGGTCGCCGGTTTTTTCAGCTGTTCAATCAAAAAGCGGCATCGATTACGGCGCGGCGCGATGCTTCAAATAGCAAACTTCTTCGGGATGATGCAGGGAACAGAGGAAAAAAACCGCCGGACCCGGGTGGCAGGCGGTTTTTTCTTTTGCAGAAAAACTTGTGGAAATAAAGCTGCGTGGAAATCGTGAATATGTGCTGTAAAGGGCGGCTGATTAATGCAGGGAATCTTTAATAATTTTATAGTTTTTATGATTGACGACGGTTAAGGAGTCCAGTTCCAAGTCTCTGTAGTTTTCCATAATCGTAACATCGACGATCACAGAGTTTTCGTTTACTTTCTCTACGATTCCGGTGAGTCCGTTTTTAAATTCGATGACGTTCCCGACTTTTGCAATTTTCAAGTGACTTCCTCTCCTTTAAAGTAAATTAACCTATTGAAAGTATTTTGCAATATTTTCTTGGAGAAGTAAAGCAATTTGGGAAGCGGCATCACTATTGTTGTACCCGGTGTGACTTAATGTTATAGTTAATTAGTTAAAGATGATGAGAGAAAAGGGGAGAGATCAGGTGACAGAGCAAAATGCCATCGATCAGATCGAGCAATTAAGGTCAGGGAGCATTCATGAACTCCACGTAAAAAAAGAAGATTTTCTTTCTTTCAGAGCCATCTTAACAAAGCAGGAAGATTTTAAGCATTTTCGCGGCATTGCCCAGCATGGCGGAGATATTATATTTCAATATATGAAAGAGGCAAGAAGCTGAAAAAGGCTTTCTCAGACCGGCTGAGAAAGCTTTTTTATTTGTGTGAAGCCATATGTTTCTGGAGATTTTGGTATTCTCTGCATGAAATCGTCCGGCCGTCTGCAATAATGTGACAACCAGACAGTTTGATGGAAGGCATGCCAACATTTTGGCAATGAAATCAGCGATTCGTCTTGTTAGTGTAAAACATATGTTTTTTTCGATGAAGATTTGACAAGGAGGAAGGAAATGAAATCGAAATTTGCTGCGCTAGCTGCGTTTTTAATCTGCATGCTGCCGGCAGCAAGAATCGAACATGCTCAAGCTGTCATGTTGTTCTCGAAAAAAGATAAACAGGAAATGGAACGGCTGATGGAAAGCCTTAAACAGGAAGAAAATCCTGCTTTTCAATTAACAGATGAAAAAAGCTTCATTGAAGCCGCGCATCTGCCGGCTGAAGAGGAGCAGGAAAAAGAAGAAGCTGATGAAGAGACGACGGATCTTTCACATAAAGAAAAAGATCTTTTATCAAGGCTTGTACATGCCGAAGCGAAAGGCGAGTCATTTGAAGGAAAAGTGGCTGTTGCCAATGTCGTCCTGAACCGGGTGGAAGACGGCCGATTTCCTGACAGCGTAAAAAGCGTGATCTATCAAAGAAACGCTTTTGAGCCCGTTCTAAACGGCAGCATCGAGAAAAAAGCAGACCGCGAATCAGTTGAAGCTGTGGAAGAAGCGGTAGATCAAAATAAAAAAGAAACAGACGCTTTATTTTTCTATAATCCCGACATCGCTTCTGATGACTGGATTAAAACAAGAAAAGTCGTGAAGCGCATCGGCAATCATGTCTTTGCGATCTAAAAAGCAGTCAGGGCCATCCGCCTTGACTGCTTTTTATATGCAATTCTTTCTCACTTTTCACCCCCCAAGAAAAAATTTGTTTTTGATACTTTATGAAAATCAATTTTCAATGAAAAAGAAAATAATTTTTAGACTTGTCTCATATGATGGGATAAACCCGTGAGACAAGGAGAGACCTCATGAACCGTTTTGTAAAAGGAATTGTTCTTCTTTCGCTAGCTGCTTTTTTTGCAGAATGTCTTGAATTTGTCATCAACATGATTCTTGCACGGGAGCTTGGCGAGCATGGCATGGGGCTCTACATGAGTGTTTTGCCTTCCATTTTTTTAGTTGTGGTGATTGCGAGCCTTGAGCTGCCTGTATCGATATCGAAGTTTATCGCCGAGTCCACCCCGAAGCTGCACGAAAGCATGCTGAAACATGCATTGCGGATGACTGCGGTCTGCACGGTTTTTTCCACGGCAGCTGCAGTGATCATTCTTCCATTTATTCCGGTTTTTGATTCTTACCACCCTCTGATCAGAGGGCTTGTGATCGGGATGATCCCTACGGTTGCCTTTACGTCGATCGCGAGAGGCTACTTCATGGGCGTTCAGCAAATGGGTAAAATCGCAACGGCGAATGCCCTGAAAAAAATCTTTCAGCTCATCGGCTTGTTTTTATTTTTTCAATGGTATTCCTTTGAATTGGATACTTCTCTTCTGATCTCGTTGTTTGTCCTTGTTGCAAGTGAAGTGGTCGTGTTTGTTTATCTGTTTTCTCAGTTTGTTTTGGTCAGGCGCGCCGCTCAAAAAGGGCAGCAGATCCACCTGCGGAGAAATGATGTTTTAAAGCGCCTGCTCACTGTTTCGATCCCGACGACAGGGCTGCGCGTTTTTCACGCTGTGACAAACGCAGTTGAACCTTTTTTGGTGAAGGGGACGCTGCTTGCCGCTGGCGTATCGAGAACATCGGCCATCGACCAGTTCGGCATGCTTTCGGGGGTGGCGATGACAATCGGCTTTTTTCCGGCTTTCATCGCCCATTCACTGATGGTCGTCATGATCCCGAGCATTTCCGAAAGCTACGCTTACGGACAATACGAAAGAGTGATCAAACGGATTAAACAGGCGATCTTCATCACGCTGTTTTACGGCATACCGTCCGTTATGGTGATGTATCACTTTGCAGAGCCGCTGACCCACTTATTTTTCGATTCGGTTAAGGCGTCGTTTTACCTGAAAATGCTGTGGCCGTATTTTTTATTTCACTTTTTTGCCATGCCGTTTCAGGCCTGTTTAATCGGAATGGGGTTGGCCAAAGATGCCTTTTATCATAATGTATGGGCCAGTGTTTTGTCGTTTTTGATGATGTATGTTCTCGGATCCATGCAGACATTGCAGATGACGGGGATCATCCTAGCGATGAATACCGGAATGATTTTGCTGACGGCGCTGCATTATGTGACGATTTGCAAAGAGCTGGGCGTCACGCTTTTTTTGACAAACAAATCCCGATCTCCGAGAATTGAAAGCCGCTGATTGACCCTCTTCATAGTTTTGGTTTTTGCGGGGAAGCTAATACTAAAAAGAAGGGGAGTTCATATGCGAAGAATCAGTCTTATTTATCCGCTCATCCTGTTGCTTTTTTTCGGAGCCTTCGTATTTCAGCCGCAGGCCTCTGCAAAACATGCTTCTCCGGCAGTCATGCAGATGAACACGGTGGAGGGGCAGCGCGTCGTCATTCCCGCCGAAGGCCAAAAGACGATCGTTCATTTTTGGACGACCTGGTGTCCGCCGTGCCGTGAAGAGCTTCCGCGATTCCAATCCTACTATGAAAGCAAGCAATCCGGAGTAAAGCTCGTGACCGTGAATCTGCTGAATGCCGAAAAAAACGAACAGAAGGTGAAACAGTTTATTAAAGCAAACAAGCTGACATTTCCGATCGTTTTTGACAAAAAGGGCGAAATGATGAAAGCCTACAATGTCATGACGATTCCAACAACATTTTTCTTTAACGAAAAAGGAGAGCTGGAGAAATCGGTTGTCGGACCCATTACTGTGGAACAAATGAAAGAATGGGCAGGGAAAAGCTGAGCCGGGGGTTCAGCTTTTTTTTGAAATCTAAATGATAATTAATATCATGAAGAAATTATAATAATTATTATTTGGAAACGTAGAAAGCCGTGCTATAATGAGAAATAGAAAAGGGTGTGTTCAATGGACAAGAAGCAGTCATACCCTTTATATAAATAAAATACTCCATGTTTATGCTGCCGATGAGGCGGCAATTTGTTTTTTAAGAAGGAAATTGACGATGAATTACATTCTCAATTAGGGAGGATATTGGAGATGCAATTAGAGATCGGGAAACAATCGCAGCAGAACCGTCACACGTTTCATTTTGAAAATTGGAGGCAGCACGGGGAATTGATTGCTGCGCTTTTGTCGGGTTTGTTGATTCTTGCAGGCTGGCTGTTGTCCGGCAATAAAACATTGTCCGTTGTTCTGTTTATTTTAGCTTTTTGTATCGGCGGCTTTGCCAAAGCGAAAGAAGGCATACAAGAAACGTTGGCGGAAAAAACGCTGAATGTTGAACTTCTGATGATTTTTGCGGCGGTCGGGTCAGCGCTGATCGGCTACTGGGCTGAAGGGGCCGTGTTAATTTTTATCTTTTCTCTCAGCGGGGCGCTTGAAACGTATACATTAAATAAAAGCAAACGCGATTTGACATCTCTGATGAAATTGGAGCCGGAGGAAGCCGTTTTGCTCGAAGAAGAAAGAACAAGAACCGTGGCGGCGGCCGATCTTCAAGCGGGCGACCTCATTCTTATTAAACCCGGGGAACGCATTGCGGCAGACGGGGAGATCGAATCGGGAAGAACGAGTATCGACGAATCGGCACTAACGGGTGAATCAATCCCCGCGGAAAAAACCCTCGGAGACGCGGTTTTTGCGGGTACAGTCAATTTGAGCGGATCGCTCACCGTCCGTGTCACAAAGACAAATGAAGATTCGTTGTTCAAAAAGATCATTCGGCTCGTTGAGTCTGCACAAAACAGTGTTTCGCCGTCACAGGCGTTTATTGAGCGGTTTGAAAATATTTATGTTAAAGGGGTTTTGCTTGCTGTCGGACTGCTGCTCTTTCTGCCACATTTTCTGCTTGGCTGGAGCTGGAGCGAGACATTTTACAGAGCGATGGTGTTCATGGTCGTCGCTTCGCCGTGTGCCCTTGTCGCTTCAATCATGCCTGCCGCGCTGTCTTTGATCTCGAATGGCGCAAGAAACGGCCTGCTTGTCAAAGGCAGTGTTTTTCTTGAAAAACTCGGCAACAGCAAAATCGTTGCATTGGATAAAACGGGAACGATTACGAACGGAAAGCCCGGCGTGGAAGATATGCTTTTAGCTGCTGATATCGAGGAGCGCGAATGCTTGGAGGCTGCTGCTGCGATTGAGAAGCAGTCAGGCCATCCGCTTGCCAAAGCGATTGTCGAGTATGCAGAAGCAAAAGGTATCGAGCTTCCCGCAAATGTGTCGATCGAGGAGACGTCAGGGTTTGGCGTTCAGGCTCGATATAATGGAGAGACATGGCTGATCGGCAAAGCCGGATTTGTCGGGGAAGAGGCAGCCGGGCAATTTCTCACGACGGCTGTTCAGGAGCTTGCCAAGCAGGGAAAAACAATTGTGTTCGTGAAAAAAGGCGAAAAAATCGCGGGGTGTTTTGCATTAAAAGACCAAATCAGACCGGAAGCTAAAGCGGTGATCGAAGAGCTGAATGCGCTTGGTGTTCAGACGGCAATGCTGACCGGGGACCAGCCTGAAACCGCAGCGGCCATCGCACGAGAAGCGGGCTTGAAAATCGTCGTTTCAGAATGCCTTCCTGACAGAAAAGTAGAGGAAGCGCAAAAGCTGAAAAAAACATACGGAACAATCGTTATGGTGGGAGACGGAATCAATGATGCACCGGCCCTTGCCGCCGCTGATGTGGGGATCGCAATGGGGGGAGGCACAGATGTCGCACTGGAAACAGCGGATGTTGTTTTAATGAAAAACGAATTGACAGGACTGACCAAAATGATTCGGCTCTCCCGGAAAATGAATACGATCATTAAACAAAACGTGATTTTCTCTCTTGGTGTGATCTGTCTTTTAATCTGCAGCAACTTTCTTCAAATTCTTGATCTGCCACTCGGTGTCATCGGACATGAAGGCAGCACGCTGCTTGTTATTTTAAACGGTCTCAGGCTGCTGAAATCCTAAATAAAGAAACGGCTGCATGCTAACGGCAGCCGTTTTTTCACATCAGAGGGCTGTTTGAGGAAGAGGCGGCAATAATCGAAGCGGGTGGCATCCCCACAATACATAAGCGGTGAGCAAGAGACGGGAAAAACTGATACAATGGATGTGATGCTTTTACATGTTAAATGTATGGTACGGAAACTGTCTCAAGGAGTGAAAAGGAGCATGGAAAGAATTAAACAAATCTCTTCCTGGCTGAAAGAAAAAAACATATCTTCGGCTTTTATTCATTCAAAAGAAAACGTATTTTATCTTACCGGCTTTTATACAGAACCGCACGAACGGCTGATGGGCGTTTTTATTTTTCAAGATGAAGAGCCGTTTTTTGTTTGTCCGCAAATGGAGGCCGGTCAGGCGAGAGCAGCCGGCTGGGCGTATGAGATCATCGGATACGGGGATCATCAAAACCCTTGGGAACTCATATCTTCAGCGCTTCAAAAGCGAAACAGCCAATGTTCAAAAGTGGCGGTTGAAAAAGAAACGCTTGCTCTGTCGCGCGCCGAAATGCTGCAGGCGGTCACAAGCGGTGCGGAGCTTGTCTCTGCGGAAGAAAGGCTGAACCAAATCCGCGTCATCAAAGACGAAAAAGAAATCAGCATCCTCCGTGAAGCGGCCAAGCTTGCCGATTACGGAGTCGAAGCAGGAGCCGCCGCATTAAAAGAGGGGATAGCGGAAATCGATGTCGTCGCTAAAATCGAGTATGAGCTGAAGAAAAAAGGAGTCCAGGGGATGTCGTTTTCCACAATGGTCCTTTTCGGAGAAAAGTCAGGACAGCCGCACGGAAACCCGGGCAGCCGCACGCTTAAGCCGGGCGATTTCGTCCTCTTTGATTTAGGCGTGATCATTGACGGATACTGCTCTGATATTACAAGAACGCTCGTGTATCAAAATGTGAGTGAAAAACAAAAAGAAATATATGATACGGTGCTTCAGGCCGAAACAGAGGCGCTTAAGATGAGTAAGCCCGGTGTCAGAATCGGCGATCTTGATTTAAAAGCGCGCGGCATCATCGAAAAAGCGGGCTATGGCGATTACTTTCCTCACCGTCTCGGGCATGGGCTCGGGATTTCGCCTCATGAATACCCGTCCATGAGCCATAACAATGATGAGCTTTTAAAACAAGGTATGGTATACACGATTGAACCCGGCATCTATGTGCCGGAAATCGGAGGGGTGCGCATCGAGGATGATGTACTTGTCACTGCCGATGGAGCAGAAGCGCTGACAAAGTATCCAAAAGAGCTGACTGTCATTTCATAAAAAACGGAACCCGCGCCCGCGCGCGGGTTCTTTTTTATGCTGACGTGAATCGTTTGTCTTATTACCCGCGTCAATCCTTTGAAATGAAAAAATCGTCAAAGGAACGGAATGGTTTGATCTCGTGTTTTTCTTTAAGCGGTTTCATCGCTGCTTTTGAAGACAGTACGATAACGATACATAATAGAATCAGAATGAAGATACCCATTTTTCTTCCCCTTTCTGGAATGAAAACGTGTTCAGCACCGGTGCTGCCTTCATTCTAAATTATGAAACGCTTTCCATATCAAGCCCTAAATTAATAAAAAACCCTGATGTCAGGGTTTTCAGGAATTTTGCCTAGCCGCTTAATATGATTGACGTTGAAAAAGTCTTCTGATGATCGTTTGATGAATGAATCTACAGCGCCTTTTTGTTTTTATTATGGGGATTTAGATTGATCAAAAGATAATCGGATTGCATCATTATTCTCATGTGAAAAATTTGTATACTAAGCTCAAAAGAAGGGAGGGATTAAATGGGACAAACGCTGACAAATTAAATCTGCCGCAGACAATTTCATCTCTCATCCAGATATTTCAGTCCCCGCAATGATTGCGGATTCACCCCCACACAAATAAGCGTTAAAAAACTTCTCTAATGATTTGAAGTCCATTATCTATGAAAGGAAGCTAGCAAAGAGTGAAAACATTAGGATATGTACTGTTTTTGTCGATATTTGCTTTTGTCAGTATCGTACCGGCAGCTGACGCGAAAGTGATTGATCATGACAAAGTGCAAGGCTTCAGTGAAGTAACCCCTGTGACGGTTTCTCAAAAAGCGGCCAAACGTTTTCAGCCTTATTTAAAGGTCGCAAGCGGCTGCGTGCCTTTTCCCGCAGTTGACGCACAAGGCAATACAAGCGGAGGCCTGGAGCCTACCGGAGCGCCCGAAGGACACTGCAGCAAAAGCGTGGGACAAGTGTACTCCCGCTCTGCATGGTACAATGGAGTATGGGCGATTATGTACGCATGGTATTTTCCTAAAGATTCACCTCTGCCTTTTAATGCATTCGGCCATCGACATGACTGGGAAGGAATCGTCGTATGGATCGATAACCCGGCAAATCAAAATCCAAAAGTGTTTTCCATCGCTTATTCTCAGCACGGTAAATTTCAAAAAACAGCTCCAAACAACAAGATCATGGAAGGTGATCATCCGAAAATCCGCTATGATGCTCCTCAAGCACCGATTAACCACAGTTTATATGTGGACAGCGCAAAGGGCGGAACCCAGCCTCTCATCGGATGGGAAGATTTGACGCCCGCCGCAAGAAACGCATTGAACACGACGGATTTCGGAAGCGCAAACGTTCCTTTCAATGATCACAATTTCATGAATAACCTTGGAAAAGCATGGTTTAGATAAAAATATTTCGTGTATCGGCTGATTGTGAAATATTTTCATATCAGCCGGTTTTTTTCTCCGTACATCTTCTTCACTGTTTTCTTCATATTTATAGAACCCCGAAAAAAATTTCGAAAACGATCAAAATCCACGTCTCCAAGCGATATAATTTCTTTATGACGCGAAATGATCCGGCATGTATGAAAAGATTTGAAAGAAAGAAGGGAAACGAATGGCAAATATCAGGGAAATAGCTGAAACCGCAGGGGTTTCCATCACGACTGTTTCAAGGGTTCTCAACGGCCATCCGTATGTCAAAGAAGAAAAACGCCAAAAAGTTCTTGAGACGATTGAACGTCTCGAATATGCAAGGAATATGCATGCCGTTCATTTATCCAAAGGCTTTTCAAATATGATAGGTGTTGTGCTGCCGACCATCGGCCTCCCTTATTTCGGCGAGCTGCTGGAAGGAATCGCTGAAGAAGCTGCAAAGGAAGGCGTTCACTTTTCGCTTTATCAAACAAATTATCAATTGGAAAAAGAAATTTTTGCATTGGAGCAGCTGAAACAAAGACAGGTGGACGGCCTGATTTTCTGTTCAAAAGCGATGTCTGATGAAGCGCTTTTGGACTGGCATGAGACCGGTCCGTTCATTCTGTGCCAGGACTCAAGCGAACGGTATTTTTCAACGGTCAGCATTCCGCACAAAGATGCTTTCCGGTTAGGACTGGATTTTTTGATTGAAAAGGGGCACACAAAAATCGCCATTGGTTTGGCAAGGAAAAATGGCATGAACAGCCATTTTCGCCTTGAGGCATACAAGGAAGCTTTGGCCGCGATCGGGGAGCCTTACCGGGAAGAATGGGTATTCGAGCGGTCGCTGACGATAACCGACGGGCAAAAGCTGTTCTCTGAATGGAGAGAGATGGAGGAGAAGCCGACAGCTGTTTTTATCGCCAACGACCAAGTAACAGCTGGTATGTTTCTTGAAGCGCAGCGTCATCAGGTGGATATTCCCGGAAGCCTCGCCATTTTAAGCTGTGACAACCAGCCAATCAGTGAAGTGCTGGGCATTTCAACGATCAAAATTAATATAAAGGAAATGGGGAAGCATGCGTTTCGCCTTTTGCGAAAAAGAATCGGCGGTGCCGGCCCGGAAAAACAGACCGTTCCATACAAGCTGATCAAAAGGGCGACTGTGTAATGTAATCAAAACATCAATCATTTTCCAGACAGTGATCAAATTTCGACATTTTTCATCAAAAAGGTCAAAATAAATTGACGCGCTTTCATGAGTTTTGTACGATATGAGAGATTGATGACAAAAAGGAGCTGAGGATCGTGAACAGATCCTTTACCGTTGAAAAGGTACTCAACAACAACGTTTTAATCGCTCTCCATGATGATTACAGAGAAGTTGTCTTGATTGGCAAAGGAATCGGTTTTGGCAAAAAGCGCGGAGATCTTATCGAACATGAGAACTATGAAAAAATGTTTATCTTGGAAAATGATAAGGAACAATCGCAGTATAAGAAGCTCCTCACTTATGTCGATGAAAAAATGGTTGATATCGCCAATGATGTTATCTACCATATCGCGCAAAAAATCGGCCAGCCGCTGAACGAACACATTCATGTCGCGTTGACGGACCATATCGCATTTGCGGTTAAGCGCTTAGAAAAGGGATTTGATATGAAGAATCCGTTTTTGCTTGAGACGGAATCGCTTTATCCGAAGGAATACGAAGTCGCCAAAGAAGCCGTCGATATGATAAATGAAAAATCAGACATTCAGCTGCCTGAAGGCGAAATCGGGTTTATCGCACTTCATATCCACAGTGCGATGACGAACCGCCCGCTTTCTGAAGTCAATCAGCATTCCCAACTGATCTCCAGGCTTGTCCAGGTCATCGAGGATTCGTTCCAGATGCAGGTCAACAGGGAAAGTGTGAACTATTTGCGGCTGATCAGGCACTTGCGCTTTACGATCGACAGGATTAAACGGGACGAGCCGATTCAGGAGCCGGAAAAATTAATGTTATTGTTGAAAACGGAATATCCGCTGTGTTACAATACTGCTTGGAAGATGATCAAGATCTTGCAGCAAGCGCTCAAGAAACCGGTTCATGAGGCAGAAGCCGTTTATTTGACATTGCATTTGTACCGTTTAACTAATAAAATTTCATAACGCCTTTATAACGTGTTACTGATTCGATCAGGCATGAGTGAAAAAAGGGAAGAAATGAAGACGCTGTCTTTTGTTTCTTAGTGTACCCGCTTTCACCCATGCCTTTTTTGTCGTTCTAAAGGCGAAATGTAAACGGTTTATTTGGATGAAAAAGCAGTCTTTTGAACGAAGTTGTCATGAATTTTTGCTGTAAGGTCAAACTATCCTTAGAGGGGGTTAAAACATGTTTAAATCGCTATTTGGCGTTCTGCAAAAAATTGGACGGGCGCTGATGCTTCCTGTTGCGATCCTGCCGGCTGCAGGGATTCTGCTCGCGCTTGGTAATGCCATGCAAAATCCGCAGATGACAAAAGTCGCACCATTCTTAACGAACAGCACCGTTCAGCTTGTTGCGAAAGTGATGGAAAGTTCAGGTGACGTCGTGTTCACCAACTTGGCGCTCCTTTTCGCAGTCGGGGTTGCCATCGGTTTGGCTAACGGCGACGGTGTTGCCGGAATCGCCGCTATTATCGGATATCTTGTTATGAATGTCACGATGAGTGCAGTGCTTCTTCAAAACGGTTCGATTCCAAGCGACGCAGTTGAAAGAGCACAGTTCTTTACTCAAAACCATCCGGAATACACGACAATGCTCGGCATACCGACATTGGCAACGGGGGTATTCGGGGGTATTATTGTCGGTGTCCTGGCCGCTGCCATGTACAACCGATTCTACACAATCGAGCTTCCGCAGTATTTAGGATTCTTTGCCGGAAAGCGCTTTGTTCCGATCATTACATCGATTTGTGCATTGCTGCTGGGACTCGTCATGCTGTTTATCTGGCCGCCGATCCAAGGCGCGCTGAACAGCTTTTCGACAAACTTGCTTGCAGCAAATGAAGCGGTCGCAGCTCTCATTTTCGGAATGATTGAGCGGGCCCTCATCCCGTTCGGTCTGCACCATATTTTCTACTCGCCGTTCTGGTACGAGTTCTTCAGCTATACGAATCAGGCGGGAGAAATTGTCCGCGGTGACCAAAGAATTTTCATGGCGCAAATCAAAGACGGCGTCGATTTGACAGCGGGTACATTTATGACCGGTAAGTATCCGTTCATGATGTTCGGTCTTCCTGCGGCAGCGCTCGCTATTTATCATGAGGCAAAACCGCAGAACAAAAAGCTTGTTGCCGGTATTATGGGTTCAGCAGCATTGACATCATTCTTAACAGGGATCACTGAGCCGATCGAATTCTCATTCTTGTTCGTCGCTCCGATTCTGTTTGCGATTCACTGTGTGTTTGCCGGCCTGTCATTCATGATGATGGACATTTTAAATGTTAAGATCGGGATGACATTCTCCGGCGGTTTGATCGACTACTTCCTGTTCGGAATTCTGCCGAACCGTACAGCTTGGTGGCTTGTCATTCCTGTCGGTTTAGTCCTGGCTGTCGTCTACTACTTCGGATTCAGATTTGCCATCCGCAAGTTCAACTTGAAAACGCCTGGACGCGAAGATGCAGCTGCAGAATCCGCTGATGAAGGCAAAGAAGCAGCAGGAGATCTTCCTTATCAAATTCTAGAGGCGATGGGTGACCAAGAAAACATCAAACACCTTGACGCTTGTATCACAAGACTTCGCGTCACAGTCAACGATCAGAAGAAAGTTGACAAAGAGCGCTTGAAAAAACTCGGCGCATCCGGCGTGCTGGAAGTCGGCAATAACATCCAAGCGATTTTCGGACCAAGATCCGACAATTTAAAATCGCAAATGCAAGACATTATGTCAGGCCGCACGCCGCGTCCTGAAAAAGCACCAAACGCTGCCGAGGAAGTAGAGCAGCAAATCGAAGAAGTCATGGTCGAGCCTCTTCAAAATGAATCAGGTGAAGAAGTATTCGTTTCACCGCTTGCTGGTGAGCTTCATCCGATTACAGATGTTCCGGATCAAGTATTCTCCGGAAAAATGATGGGCGACGGATTCGCGATTCTTCCTGCAGAAGGCACAGTTGTGTCACCTGTAAGAGGGAAAGTGCTGAACGTGTTCCCGACAAAGCATGCGATCGGTCTGCAGTCTGACGGCGGCAGAGAAATTCTGATCCACTTTGGAATCGATACGGTCAGCCTGAAAGGTGAAGGCTTCACTGCATTTGTTTCTGAAGGTGACCGGGTTGAGCCGGGCCAGAAACTGCTTGAAGTCGACATTGAAAAAGTGAAGGACAGCGTACCTTCCCTGATGACGCCGATCGTGTTCACGAACCTTCAAGAAGGCGAAAGCGTGAGCTTAAAGGCAGAAGGCAATGTCAGCCTGACACAGGACGATATCGTCCGCGTTGAAAAATAAATTCACAAAATGGCCGTACTTGTCAGATGACATGTACGGCTGTATGATATAATATTGTGAATGTACTAAAAGCTTTAAATTAAAAGGAGATTGATAAAAAATGGCACAAAAAACGTTTAAAGTAACTGCAGATTCTGGAATCCACGCTCGTCCAGCGACTGTTCTTGTACAAACAGCAAGCAAATATGATGCAGATATTAATTTGGAATATAACGGAAAAACCGTCAACCTTAAATCAATTATGGGTGTTATGTCACTAGGTATTGCTAAAGGTGCTGAAATTACGATTTCTGCTTCCGGCGCTGATGAAAATGATGCTCTTTCCGCACTTGAAGAAACAATGAAAAGCGAAGGTTTAGGCGAATAATGCTTGAACTAAAAGGAATAGGCGCTTCAGCCGGTATTGCGATCGCCAAAGCATATCGGCTTGAGGAGCCTGATCTAACGGTTGAAAAGAAAAACATCTCTGATTCTGATGCGGAAGTAAATCGTTTTGAAGACGCCATCGAGCGTTCTAAAAAAGAGCTTGAAATCATTAAAAACCATGCATTGAAAGAGCTTGGAGAAGATAAAGCGGAAATCTTTTCTGCACATTTGTTAGTATTAAGCGATCCGGAACTGTTAAACCCGATTAAAGACAAAATCAAATCGGACTCCGTCAACGCGGAATTCGCTTTAAAAGAAACGGCCGACATGTTCGTCACAATGTTCGAGTCGATGGATAACGAATATATGAAAGAACGCGCCGCAGACATCCGCGATGTCACCAAGCGTGTCACAGGGCATCTTCTCGGCGTTGAAATTCCGAACCCGAGTCTGATTTCCGAAGAGGTCATCATCGTAGCCGAAGACTTGACACCGTCTGATACAGCGCAACTAAACCGCAACTTTGTTAAAGGGTTTACAACAGATATCGGCGGACGGACGTCCCACTCAGCCATCATGGCGCGCTCGCTTGAAATTCCGGCCGTTGTCGGCACAAAAGCGGCAACAAAAGGCATTCAAAACGGCGTAACAGTGATCGTTGACGGTATCAATGGCGATGTCATCGTTGATCCTGCCCAGGAAACAATCAGCGAATACGAAGAAAAGCATCAAGCCTTCCTGGCGCAAAAAGCCGAATGGGCGAAGCTTGTCAATGAACCGACTGTAACGAATGACGGACATCATGTGGAACTTGCCGCTAATATCGGTACACCTGATGATGTAAAAGGCGTTCTGGAAAATGGAGGAGAAGCAGTCGGCCTTTACCGGACTGAATTCCTTTACATGGGCAGAGACCAGCTTCCGACTGAAGAGGAGCAATTTGATGCCTATAAAACCGTTCTTGAGCGTATGGAAGGCAAATCAGTTGTCGTTCGTACTCTTGATATCGGCGGAGACAAAGAGCTTCCATATTTAGAACTGCCAAAAGAAATGAACCCTTTCTTGGGATACAGAGCGATCCGTCTTTGCCTTGATGAGCAAGAGATTTTCAGAACGCAGCTTCGTGCGCTGCTTCGGGCAAGTACATATGGAAACTTAAAAATTATGTTCCCTATGATCGCGACTGTAAATGAATTTAAAGAAGCGAAAGCGATTCTTTTAGAAGAAAAAGAAAAGCTGAAAGCTGAAGGTCAACAAGTTTCCGAAGACATTGAAGTCGGTATGATGGTTGAAATCCCTTCAACAGCGGTGATCGCTGATCAATTCGCTAAAGAAGTCGATTTCTTCAGCATCGGAACGAATGACCTGATTCAATATACGATGGCTGCTGACCGGATGAATGAGCGGGTATCTTACCTATACCAGCCGTACAATCCTGCGATTCTCCGCCTGATCACGCTTGTCATTGAAGCGGCCCATAAAGAAGGAAAATGGGTCGGCATGTGCGGCGAAATGGCGGGAGATGAAATCGCGATCCCAATCCTGCTCGGTCTTGGACTGGACGAGTTCTCAATGAGCGCGACGTCAATCCTGCCGGCAAGAACGCAAATCAGCAAGCTTTCTAAAAAAGAGACGGAATCGTTCAAAGAGCAAATTCTGTCCATGAGCACAACAGAAGAGGTTGTACAATTCGTAAAAGAAACCTTCAATATGGCATAAGCGATTGAAAATCCGGACCGGCATAACCAATGCCCGTCCGGGTTTTTTTGTTGATCTGAATGATCTCGGCTGCGGCGGAAATAATACATGTGACCAATAGTTAGAAAGGGGGATTTTGATATGCCCAGGCAGCCATTCAAACCGGGTGATGAGGTCTATGTCATTTACCGGAACCCGCATGCCGCCAATGTCGCGCATATAAAGGAAGCTGAAGTCGTTGATCACCCGCTTCACGAAGGTGAACTGGCATTGTTTATGTATGATACATATCACGCCTTTGCCGAAGATGATGCAGTTTTTTCTTCATATGAAGAGGCGGAACGGCTTTACCGTGAGTTATTTGACGGGGTATGAAAATATTACCGGTATATCACATCCTCTAAATGCAAAAAGTAACGGAAATAAGCAAAGGATGTGTCTGTTTCCAATGGTAAAACCGTTTGTTCCCCAGCTCGTCTATATTGAACCGAGAGCGCTGGAATACCCGCTGGGAAAAGAGCTGAGGGATAAATTTTCAAACATGGGGCTTGAGATCAGGGAAACGACTTCACACAATCAGGTGAGGAATATCCCGGGGGAAGGCCACCTGCAAAAATACAGAAATGCGAAATCCACTTTGGTCATCGGCGTCAGAAAAACATTGAAATTCGATTCATCAAAACCGTCCGCAGAATACGCGATTCCGTTTGCAACAGGGTGTATGGGTCACTGCCATTACTGCTATCTGCAGACGACAATGGGCAGCAAGCCGTATATCAGAACGTACGTCAATGTGGAGGAAATACTTGATCAGGCGGACCAGTATATGAAAGAACGCGCTCCCGAGGATACGCGGTTTGAAGCTTCTTGCACATCTGATATTGTCGGGATTGATCATTTGACACACACATTAAAGCGTGCAATTGAGCATTTCGGTCAATCCGACCACGGTAAATTGCGTTTCGTGACAAAATTCCATCATGTCGACCATTTGCTTGATGCCAAGCACAACGGAAAAACGCGTTTCCGCTTCAGCGTAAATGCCGATTATGTCATCAAAAGTTTTGAACCCGGCACATCCCCTTTGGATAAACGGATCGAAGCCGCCGTGAAAGTAGCGGAAGCAGGCTATCCGCTTGGTTTTATCATCGCTCCGATTTATATTCATGACGGCTGGCAGGAAGGCTACAGAGTGCTGCTCGAAAAGCTCGATCGTGCGCTGCCGCAGCATGCTAGGCGCGACATTACCTTTGAAATGATCCAGCACAGATTCACGAAGCCGGCAAAAAGAGTCATTGAAAAAAACTATCCAAAGACAAAGCTCGAACTGGATGAAGAAAAACGGCGCTATAAATGGGGCAGATACGGGATTGGCAAATATATATACCAGAAGGATGAAGAAGCAGAGCTTCGCAGCGCCCTTGAAACGTATATTGATAACTATTTTCCCGAAGCAAAAATCGAATATTTCACATAACAGAGCTTTAGCCGGAAAAGCTCTGTTTTTTGTTTTGAGATGTTAAAAAAGGGTTTTTCCACTCCATTAAGACCGCATAATGAAGCGATTCCTCATCTTAAATGTAGCCGGGAATCACGCAAACCGGCGATCGTCCGCACTGGAGCAGGAATGAGAGCACGGGATCGCGCTTTTCCCCGTCCAATACAGCTTGAACATACTGTTCGGGCGTCATTTCTTCAGCCGACTTGTGATAATGGGGAATCCGTCCGCCGCCAATGAGCCGCTTGAGCCCTTTAAAAACCGTCAGTTCATACATGGACTGCATCAGCCGCTTTCCGATGCCGAGTTTTCGATAGTGAGGGGACACGGAAATATCGACGACATAAAGGGAGTTTCCATCGTTTTGATGTGTGCCGATATACCCGTTGTCTGTCACTTCGTCCCAGCTGTGGTGAGGATGATGCGGATCAAAATCAGTCATGAGCGCCGTCATCGAACCGATGATTCGGCCTTCGGAAACCGCGCAAAGTGCACCATCGGGAAATCGTTCAATATGGGAATGGAGCTGCTTTTCATTCCACAAAAGGTCTTCCGGAAACGGAGGCGGAAAGCATTCTCTTTGGAGTGCAATCAAATCGGGAATATCTTTGTTGTTGTAATTGCGGATGTCCACCTGCTGATAAGAAATGCCGTTATCGACGTAAAACTGTTTATAGATCGCCCATCACTCCTTTTGATATTTCCTTCATTATACCGTTATTTTAGCAGGCTATCTTAATTTTGCGAAATTTTGGCCGATAAAAAGAATATGAAGGTGCATGTAAAGGAGGGTTTCATTTGTTTAAAAAACTGCATGTCAAAATTGCCGGATTTGTTGCCATCCTGCTGATTTTGACGGTTATCGTCCTACAGTTTTCCACAACACATTTGTTGAAATCGATGCTTGAAGATCAAGCAAAAGAATCGACTTCAAGTCTGCTTAACTCGATCAAAGGTAATATCGAGCTTCAATTAGAAAACTATGAAATCGCTTTAAATCGTATGAGCGACAGTCGAATGGCGCAGTCATTTTTAGAAGATGATCAAAATAAATTATTGGGCAGACTGATCAACGACGAATTAAAGCAAATCAAGGATAAAAACGAATTTGTCACCAATGCGTATATAGCGACTTCAAAAAAAGATATATGGATATACCCGAAAGCCGAATTTGATAAAGATTTTGACCCGACGACCCGGCCCTGGTACACATCGGCTGCCAAAACGTCTGATCAAGTGATCTGGACAGAGCCGTATCAAGATGTCGTGTCTGGAGAGATGATGGTCGCAGCGGCTAAAGCAGTCGTTGTCGACAATAAAGTATTAGGCGTCATCAGCTTAGATATTTCATTGAATTCATTAAACAAAATTATCGAAAATCAAAAGATGCCATATGACGGCTACGCATTTATTTTGGACCAAAACGGGACAATGCTTGCCCACCCGTCAAAACAAGGTGACGATATATCGAAAGACAAAACATATCGGGACATCCCGTCATCCAAAGACGGAATCAAAGTAGGCAAAGATACTGTGATCGCTTATCAGACCGTCGGTGGTACGGGCTGGAAAGTCGGTACGCAATTCGACACGGCGAAGCTGATGTGGGTCGCACAGGAAATGAACAAAATGGTCATGATCGTTTCAATCATTGCTTTGGCAGCGGCGATCATTTTAAGCTATTTCCTTGCCAAAACGATCACAGGCCCGATTAAGCAGCTGATTGCCAAAACAAAGGCTGTCGCGGGCGGTGATTTGACGGTCCAGACAGCAGCTGCCTCAAAAGACGAAATCGGTATATTAACAAAAGACTTCAACAAGATGGTCGAAAACATGAAAGAAATGATTGTGCAAGTCGGAACCTCGTCCGGAAAAGTATCGAAAACGACCGATCAATTAAGCGCTGTTTCAAAAGAAACGGTTTCTGCGAGCGATGAGATTGCCAAAGCAATCGAAGAAGTGGCGACAGGTGCGACAGAACAAGCGGCAGAGATCGAAAATGTAAATGAACAATCCGAACGGCTATCTGTCAAAATTAAAGAAATTGAACATCATGCCGACAGCATCAAGAAGCTTTCGAGAACATCAGAAGATGCAAGCTATACAGGAATCGATGCCCTCGGGCAGCTGCTTGCAAAATCAAATGAAGCCAACTCGGAGACGAAGAAAGTGGAACATATGCTTTTGCAGCTTGAAGAAAAAACGAAAAACATTGAAGAGGTTGTTACAGCCATCTCGGCGATCTCTGATCAAACAAACCTGCTTGCTCTGAACGCCAGCATTGAAGCAGCCCGTGCCGGCGAAAGCGGACGCGGTTTTGCGGTAGTTGCAGATGAGGTGAGAAAGCTTGCCGAACAATCGGCGGTCTCTTCACAGCATATCAGTGAAACGGTCAAGCAGATTCAGCTGGAAACGAAAGAAGCCGTATCAGCGATGACGGAAGCAAGCAAGATGAATGAAGAGCAAAATGGAATGATTCATGAGACAGGAGAAGCGCTCAGCAAAATTACTGCAGAAATGCAGGCGCTCGTCAACTCAATTGACCACATTTACTCTGAAATCTCTGGTATGAGCGGAGAACAGCAAAAAATGTCTGATTCGATCCAAAGCATTTCAGCTATTTCCCAGCAGTCAGCAGCGGCTGCGGAAGAGGTCAGCGCTTCGACAAACGAGCAGCTGACAGCGCTGGAAAGCATCGCCAAATCGGCTGAAGCGCTGAGTGAGGCCAATCAAGAATTATTAAATGCGATCAATAAGTTTAACGTGTAATAAAGAAGTCCCTCTTTTTGAAAGAGGGACTTTTTCAACGCTCACAATCCCAATTTTCAGAATATACATGTTACACTATAAATATGAAGGGAGTGATGATTGTGGACTTAAAGATGAATGGCAAAACGGCGCTTGTGGCAGCAAGCAGCAAAGGACTAGGCAATGCGATTGCAAAAGCCCTTGCGAAAGAAGGGGCAAATGTCATGTTGTCCGGGAGACACGAAGCGGACTTGAAAAAAGCTGCGGAAGAGCTGAATGGACTTGGCGGCGGATCTATCTCATATCAAGTATGCGATCTTGCAGATGCTGACGGGATCAAAGCGCTCGTTCAAAAGACCGCTGATACATTTGGAACGATCGATATGCTCGTCAACAATGTCGGAGGACCGAAAGGCGGCAGCCTGCTCGATCTGACAGACGCTGACTGGACTTCTTCATTTGAATTGCATCTGCTCAGCTATGTCCGTTTAATCCGCGAAGCTTTTCCATATCTAAAAAAGGATGGAGGCCGCATTGTTAATATCGCTTCTTCATCAGTCAAGCAACCGATTCCGGGGTTGCTGCTTTCCAACACGTTTCGAATGGGAATCGTCGGTCTGACAAAATCCATTGCGGAAGAGTTGGCCGAACACCGCATTTTGATCAACACGCTCGCCCCTGGGAGAATCGCGACAGATCGCGTGGCAGAGCTTGACCGGCTCAAAGCCGAGAAAACAGGCCTTTCCGAGCAGCAGGTGAAGGAAAGCTATGAGAAAGAGATTCCGCTCGGCTCCTACGGAAAACCTGACGACTTTGCACAATATGCAAGCTTTCTTTTATCAGAATGCAATACATATATGACTGGACAGACTCTGCTGATAGATGGCGGAATGGTAAAAGCAATTTAAGGGGGATGACATCATGAAAAAAACGATCGGATTTATCGGACTCGGTGTAATGGGAAACAGCATGGCCTCGCATATTTTAGCTGCAGGCTATCCCGTCAGCGTCTATACGAGAACAAAACAGAAAGCGGACAGCCTTGTGGAAAAAGGGGCGGAATGGAAATCATCCGTCAAAGCACTGGCGCAGTCGTCTGATGTGATCATCACAATGGTCGGCTACCCAAAAGACGTTGAAGAAGTTTACTTTGGAAGCGAAGGCATTATTGAAAATGCCAAAACAGGTTCTTACCTCATCGATATGACGACTTCCAAGCCTTCTCTCGCCAAACAAATCGAGGCTGCTGCAAAAGAGAGAGGACTTTACGGTTTAGATGCTCCGGTTTCAGGCGGGGACGTCGGCGCGAGAAACGGCACGCTCGCCATTATGGTCGGAGGAGAACGGAAAGCCTTTGATGAATGCTACCCGATCTTTTCGATCATGGGTGAAAACATTCAATATCAGGGGCCGGCCGGAAGCGGCCAGCATACGAAAATGTGCAACCAGATTGCGATTGCTGCAGGTATGATCGGTGTCGCAGAAGCGATGGCCTACGCCAAAAAATCCGGACTCGATCCCGACAATGTGTTAAAAAGCATTACGACCGGCGCTGCGGGAAGCTGGTCCCTCTCAAATCTCGCGCCTAGAATGCTGAAAGGCGACTTTGAACCGGGCTTTTACGTCAAACACTTTGTTAAAGACATGGGCATCGCGCTAGAAGAAGCGGAGTTGATGGGCGAGAAAATGCCGGGGCTCGAGCTTGCGAAAAGCCTTTACGACACCCTTGTGGAAAAAGGCGAAGAAAACAGCGGCACCCAAAGTGTGTACAAGCTTTGGACAGAATATAAATAACGAAAAAAACCACTTGCTCAATGCAAGTGGTTTTTTGCTGGTTCTTATTTTCCGATGAACTGCTGAGTCCAGTAGTTGCCGTCTTTCACATATCCAACACCGATATGCGTGAAGTTAGGGTTCATAATGTTTTTTCTGTGACCTTCACTGTTCATCCAAGCTTTGACAACTTCCTGAGGCGTTTTTTGGCCTTTCGCGATGTTTTCTCCGGCAGTGCGGTATGTGATGCCGAATTTCTTCATCATGTCAAATGGAGAACCGTAAGTCGGGCTGTTGTGATCAAAGTAATTGTTATCTTTCATATCTTGAGATTTCGTGCGGGCAACCTTGCTCAGTTTTTCATCCAAAGTAAGAGGTTTTAGCCCTTGTTTCTTTCTTTCCGCATTCGTCAGCTCAACAACTTCTTTTTCATACGCGCTTACAGAAGAAGATGAAGGCGCTGTATTTTGCTTTTGCTGTGAAGTCTGCTCTTTTGAAGCCGCAGGCTTTGAAGCTTCCTGTTTTTGAGTCTGCGTGCTTTCAGGCTTTGAAGCTTTAGGTGCAGAAGACTTCGGTGCAGAAGCTTTAGGCTGTTGAGTGGCTTGTTTCTTATAAGAATGAAGCAGGGACTGAATTTTTTCCTGGTCAGCTTTAGAAAGCTGGTTCATGTTTTGGATATTCAGTTTGCCTGCGAGATCAGTTACATTTATGGAATGAACGGTTTTGACTTGTACTTGCTGCTGCTCTTTAGCGTCAGCGTGTTGAACGCCGCTGAATGTGAAGAGCGTTGCTGCAGCTGCTGCTGATAAAAGAAAAGCTTTTTTCATAAACAGTAATCCTCCTAAATGTTGTAGTTGTTGTTGTTTCGTACACTAGAATCATAACACGGCTTTTTTGAAATAATAGATCCATATATTCCCTTTGACAAGGTATTATTGTTAATTTTGACATAAAAAAAGAAAAATCCTTTGCTGCCAATATGCAACCAGATCGCTCTTTTACGCGTCTTGTCATAAACGTGGTAAAATTTAAATGTGTTAGCTAAATTTTAATATAAAAAGAGATTGACAGCTTTTTTAAAAACTTTAGATTGTAACAACCATTACAAAAGTGTTACAATATATCTCAGTTAATTAATGTAAAAATTGAATATTGTGAGAGGAGAGAGAGTTTCAGTGACAGAATCTCAACATGATCCGGCTGAAATCAAAAAGAGCAGGCGTTCGCGTTTATGGCGGATCAACCTGTACTTCTTTGCGGTGTTCACTTTGTTCGCTGCGCTGATTGTCAAGCTGGGCCTCGTGCAAATCGTCAATGGAGAAGCGTATGAGCAGGAAGCTTCGAAAACCGAGGCGAAAATTGCGTCATACCCGGCGCCGCGGGGTAAAATGTATGACAGATACGGGCGGGTGGTTGTCGACAACCAAAGCGTTCCCGCGATCACATATACGATGATGACAAGCACAAAAACGGAGGAAAAAATCAGCACAGCCAAAAAACTCGCAGAATTGATCGATATCGATACTTCGTTTCTGAAAGAAAGAGATTTGAAAGATTACTGGCTTGCCAGACATCCGAAAAAAGCTGCTGCACTTCTGAAAGACGGCGAGAAAACCCTCAAGTCTGATCAAACATACAAGCTGCAGGTTGACCGAGTTCCGGCAGAAGAGATCAAAGCGCTGGAAAAGGACAAAGACGAGCTTAAAGTCGCCGCGATTTTCAGAAGGTTTTCAGGCGGCTATGCGTATGAGCCGCAGATCGTCAAAGCGATGAGCCCGAAAACCGAGGGGAAAAACGATGCGCAGCTCCTTGATGAGAAGGCTTCAAAACAGATGCCGGCCAACGATTTAACGTATGAGGAAGTCTCACGCGTTTCCGAGCATCTTGAAGAGCTTCCCGGCGTTGACGTCATCATGGACTGGACCAGGAAATATCCTTATGAAAAAACGCTCTACTCCATTTTCGGAGGCGTCACAACGCCTGAGCAAGGGCTTATCAAGGACCGGGAAGACTTCTACCTGACAAGGGGATATGCCCGGAATGACAGAGTGGGAAAAAGCTATCTCGAGTATCAATATGAAGAATATTTAAATCCGAAAAAAGCGAAAGTGCAATATACAGAAAACCGCTCAGGCAAGGTCATCAGCCAGGAAACGGTTGATGAAGGAAGACGCGGCTACGATCTGCAGCTGACATTCGACATGGAGCTCCAAAAGAAAGTCGAAGAAGCTATCGAAGAGGAGCTTAATAAATTCCGCGGCTCAAACTACATGCTGGACAGAGCGTTCGTCGTCATGATGGACCCGAATAACGGAGATATCCTGTCCATGGCCGGAAAGCGAATCATCGACGGCAAAATCACCGACTATTCAATCGGCGCGTTTACGACCCAGTACGAAATGGGATCGGCAGTTAAAGGTGCGACCGTGCTGGCCGGCTATCAGGACGGTATGCCACATGGGCAGAGTTATTTTGATAATGGAAAATTGACATTTGCAGGTCCTGTTGAGAAAGGCTCTTACACAACCTCTATAGGTTGGGCTAATGAGGTTAGAGCACTGGAAAAAAGTTCAAACGTTTATATGTTTTATGTAGCGATGAGAATGGCAGGGATCACATATAAACCGGGCGGCCCCCTTCCTGCAAACCTCGAAGATTTAAATAAAATGAGGTATTATTTCAATCAATTTGGCCTTGGGGTAAAAACAGGCATCGACTTGCCGCAGGAGTCGGCTGGAATGCAGACAAACCCAAAGATTGTCGGGGGACTCCTGCTCGATGAAGCGATCGGCCAGTTTGACACGTATACGCCTTTGCAGCTCGCTCAATATGTTTCAACGATTGCCAACGGCGGATACAGGTTACAGCCGAGAGTCGTGAAAAGCATTCATCAGCCTGAAAGTGAAAAACTCGGTTCAGTCATTGAAGAGCGCTCTGCCAACGTTTTGAATCGTATCAACAATTCCCAAAGCGACATCGCCATCGTCAAGCAAGGATTTAAACGAGTAACCCAGACGGGAACGGCCGCGGGAACATTCGGTTCGCTTGACGTATCAGGCAAAACTGGAACGGCACAGACGCACTACTACGGCACAAACCGAAACTGGTGGGGGAAAGAGACTTATAATATCACTTTTGCCGGCTATTATCCGTCGGAAAATCCGCAGGTCGCCTTCAGCGTTGTCGTCCCGTCTGTTGACGACAAAACGAAGATGAACAAAAACATCGCCGCCAAAATCGTCAAAGCCTATGTCGATCTGCAAAAAAAATACAGCAAGGATTAGACAAAAAAGAACACGGATTTTTTCCGGGTTCTTTTTTTGTTATCAAAATTTGACGAATGCTAGAAGTTTTGAAGGAGATTTCTCGCATTTTAGCGAATCCTTTTAAGCAAAATAGTTTTAATGAATGCTGGTCATGAATAGGGTATAAAGGAGGGATATGATGGAACAAAAAACAAAACGTTTTGAGCAATATAAGCCACATATGAATTTACAGGCAGTCCTGTCAGCTAACGGCCGTTTTATATACATATCTGCAAATTGCAAAGAACTCTTAAGCTACCAGCAGAATGAACTGATCGGTACGTATTTGAAGGACTATTTACACGAAGACGATCTTTTTCTGGTAGAAAGCTATTTTTACAATGAGCATCATTTGCTGCCTTGCACCTTCAGATTTGTGAAAAAAGACTACACGATGATCTGGATCGAAGCATCGATCGATTTCGTCACGACCCATGTTGGAGAAAAAGAACGCGAGATTGTACTCAAAATGAAAGTGTTTGAAGACCGTCCCTCTAAGAAAAGCAGCTCCATAAAAGAGGAAGACACACCGGAAGAAGCTGCCAGGCTGCCGGCAAAAGAGGAATTCGAAGCCTTGGTGGAAGGCTTGCCAAACCCTCTGTGCATCAGCGTTCAAGGGGAAATAGTCTACGTCAATGACGCCATGGTCAACCTGCTCGGAGCCGAGCACAAACGGCAAATTATCGGAAAGTATTCCTACGATTTTATCGACAAAGAGTACCATGACATCGTCAAAAACCGTATCAAGCGGATGCAGCAGGGACTTGATGTCGGAATGATCGAGCAAACTTGGCATAAGCTCGACGGCACGCAGATTCACCTCGAAGTCAAGGCGGCACCGACCATTTATCAAAAACAGAAAGCGGAGCTGCTCCTGCTCATTGACATTTCATCGAGGAAGAAATTTCAGACCATTTTGCAAAAAAGCAGGGAGCGCTATCAGCTCTTGATTCAAAACTCAATCGATACGATAGCCGTTATTCATAAAGGTAGATGGGTCTTTATGAATGAATCAGGCATTCGTCTGTTTGAAGCAAAGACGTATGAGGATTTAATCGGCAAAGATATTTATGAACATCTGCATCCGTGCGATCACGAAGATGTCAAAGCGAGGCTGGAACGGATTACAGACCGAAAATCCGAATCTGAAATCATAAAGCAGACGTGGTATACATTTGAAAAAAGGCTCATCTATACAGAAATGGTTTGCATCCCTACGACATTTTTCGGGGAAACGGCCGTTCAGGTGATTTTAAGGGATATTTCTGAACGCAAGCAGACCGAAGAGCTGATGGTCCGTTCGGAAAAACTGTCGATCGCCGGACAGCTTGCAGCCGGGATCGCCCACGAAATCCGCAATCCGCTCACCGCGATCAAAGGGTTTTTACAGCTGATGAAGCCCACGATGGAAGAAAATGAACATTATTTTAATATTATCTTTTCCGAATTAAGCAGAATCGAACTGATCTTGAGCGAGCTTCTCATGCTGGCAAAGCCGCAGCAAAACGCATTGAAAGAAAAGCTAGATCTGATCAGGCTGATCCGCGAAGTGACGGCCCTTTTAGAAACGCAGGCCAACTTAAACGGCATTTTGATCAATACGATCCTCCCGGACAATATCTATATTAAAGGGGATCAAAATCAATTAAAGCAAGTGTTTATCAACCTGATCAAAAACGCCGTCGAATCCATGCCGAACGGCGGTACGGTCCATTTGACCGTCAGAGAAACCGAAGATTCGGTCATCGTCGAGGTGGAGGACGAAGGAGAAGGAATACCTGAACATGTCATGAAGCGAATCGGCGAGCCGTTTTTGACGACGAAGGAAAAAGGAACAGGCCTCGGTTTGATGGTCACCTTCAATATCATCGAAAATCACAACGGAACAATCGAAGTCGACAGCAAAGCAGAAAAAGGCACGACATTTAAGATTTCATTTCCAAAATAAAAAACAACGGCGTAAAAGCCGTTGTTTACGTAGTCTGTATCGATTGCCTCTTATTGAAAACAAAGGACTCCAGCCGGTCAAGACCTTCCCTTAGCGTATCAGGAGAATATGCGTAAGAGATCCTCACATAGCCTTCCCCGTATTCAGAAAACGAGCTGCCCGGCACGATCGCAAGCCCCTCTTCCTCAAGAAGCGACATGCAGAAATCAAAGGAAGACATTCCAAACGATTTGATGGACGGGAAAATGTAGAATGCTCCCGACGGTTTAATCACATCGAGGCCCATTGTCACAAGTCTGTCGTACACGTAGTCAAGCCGTTTTTTATATTGCTCGCGCATGATCAGCGCATCATCAAACCCGTTGGTGACGGCTTCCAGAGCTGCTTTTTGAGAGATCGATGAAGCGCATGATACGTTGTATTGATGGACTTTTAAAATATGTTTGGCGATTTCCTTCGGCGCGAACAAAAATCCGATTCTCCAGCCTGTCATGCTGTGGGATTTGGAAAGTCCGCCGATGACGATCGTCTGGTCCCTTAACACAGACGCGATGGAGTGGTGCGGTCTGTCAAAAGTGAGTTCGCTGTATATTTCATCCGAAAGCACAAAGACGTTTCGACCTTTTAAAAGGGAGGCGATGTCCTTCAGCTCTTCTTCGGACAGCGTCATTCCCGTCGGATTTGACGGATAAGGAAGAACAACACATTTTGTCTTCGGCGTCAGCGCTTCCTCGATCAATTTTGCTGTCAGCTTAAAGCCGTGAGACGTGGTGTCAATGATCAATGGAGACGCTCCGCACATTTTGATGATCGGCTCGTATCCGGGGTATACCGGCCCCGGAAGAATGACTTCATCGCCAGGTGATAAAATCGTGCGGAATGCCGAATCGATGGCCTGGCTGGCTCCGGTCGTCACAATGATCTCGCTTTCCGCTTCATAATTTAAATCGGCTTTTTTCTTCATATAAAGCTGTACAGCCTGCCTCAGTTCGGGATATCCGGCGTTGTGAGTGTAAGATGTTTGATTCTCATCTATCGCTTTTTTGGCGGCCTGTTTGACATGGTGGGGGGTGAAGAAATCAGGCTGGCCGATTGTTAAAGAGATTACGTTTTCGTACTGGGATACGAGGTTTGAGAACTTGCGGATCCCTGAGATTTCGATTTCTTTTACATTTGGATTAAGCAAATGTTCCATTTAGCATCACCTTAAAAATGTTATGGTTTATCTTATTTTACCATCATCAGACCAATTGTCATCTTTTAATCAATCAATTTTATAAAAACTCGTAACAAGTATATGCAAAACAATGCAAGGTATGCGGACATGCGGATGGCAGCAGATAGAAAAATAAGACAATCAAACGATTGTCTTACGTTATATTTCGTTTAGTAGCCGTAATCGAAGTCAACATCTTCTTTCCACGAAATATATATTTGTTCTTCACTGTCTGAAGCATCCTTGAGCATTTCTGTGTAAACAGCACGGCTGACCCCTTCTAAAATGGTCATTTCATGATTTTTAATCGTTACAATTGTTCCCATCATAAACACCTTTCCTGAAAAATCCTTGACCATTGTAACACGATAAATGTCAAAGTCAATGAAAAACTTGTGAGCCGTACATTAATTTAACTTTAAAAAAACGTGATACGTATTGATAATATTCAGCGAATCTTAGTAGTATATAGAAGTCAAGATGTTAGGAGGAAAAGCACATTGGAATTGGAATTAGACAAACACGAAACTGCTCCTGAAAGGAGCGAGTATGCCGGAATCGGCGCGCGTTTTGTAGCTTCCCTGCTCGACGGATTGATTCTCGGGATTCCCGCATATATTTTCACGTACGTTTTAACAGCGGCGTTGATGTTGGGAAATTCGGATATCATGCTCATGATGGAGACTGATCCCGAGTATTTGAGCGATCAGGAAATCTTTACGTTTATCATCAGCATGTTCAAAACCATAGCGATCGTTGGAAGTATTACTTTTATTGTTTATTTTCTTTATTACACGCTGATGGAATCATCCAAATGGCAAGGGACGCTCGGCAAGAAAATCATGAACGTTCAGGTGGCGAAAGCAGAAGGCGGAAGAATCTCTTTCGGCCGTGCGGCCGGAAGGTTTCTGGCCAAAAGCTTTCTTTCTCCGATTTTATTGGTCGGCTACATTATGGCCTTTTTCACAGAAAGGCGCCAGGCGCTTCATGATATGTTGGCAGGAACCATTGTCGTAAAAAAATAACGGGTAAAAGACAGCACGCTTTCAGCATGAATGCGTGCTGTCTTGTTCAGGAAAATGTTTCACGGCAGGAATAAAAATAAGGAGGCATCAATCCAGATGGATACTCAGCCGGAACGTGAACAAGCTGTAAAGCGGGCGCAAAGAACGGGAATCAAGCTCTTTTTGACGTTGCCGATTCTATCTTGGGCGTTATACGATTTTGCAAACACGATTTTTTCATCAAACATTGTGACGATCTTTTTTCCTTTTTATTTGCAGGAGGCAGTCGGCGAAAACGCCAGCATGAATCAGGTGGCAAGCACTTTTATCTCCTATTCGAACGCAGCCGCAAGCTTCCTGCTCGTCATTTTCACGCCTTTATTCGGGGTGTTGATTGACCGGACGGGCAGAAAGAAAAAATACATCGGTCTGTTTACGATGATTTGTGTTTTGTGCACCATCTTAATGGGGGTTTTTGCGGGCGCTTCGTTTCAGAAGGACATATACGGGCTTCCGTTATCTTTGATCCTTGTTGTTGTCATGTTTGTGACCGCAAAGTTTTTCTATCATTCAAGCTTGGTGTTTTATGATACGATTTTGGCTGATTTGGGTACAAAAGAAGAAATTCCTCTCTTATCAGGATTCGGGATTGCGATCGGATATATCGGTACTTTGGCCGGCTTAACGGTTTACCTTCTGGTCGGGAACCAGGATTTTCACCGTGCTTTCATCCCGTCGGCTCTCTTGTTTTTACTTTTTTCACTTCCGTATTTGCTCTTCACGAAAGAGAAAAGAAAACCGGAACCGAAAGAAAAAAAATCGTTTTTCAGCGGATACAGGGAAATCGTGCAGACGTTCAAGGACATTCGCCTGTACAAACCGGTCTTCTTGTTCATGATCGCCTACTTTTTCCTGAATGATGCGCTTGCTACAGCAATAGCCATGATGGCGGTTTATTCAAAAACGGTCATCGGTTTTACGACCGGTCAATTTGTATTACTTTACCTTGTTTCAACGGTCTCAAGCATCATCGGTTCATTTTTGCTCGGCTTTGTAACAAAAAAGATCGGCGCTAAACACGCAGTCAGTCTTGTCGCCGCCATTATGATCACCGCTTTGACGATTGGAGCATGCACGACGTCAACAGTCTTGTTTTGGATTGCGGGAAGCCTTTTCGGTATCTCGCTTGGAGGCACATGGGTCGCATCAAGGACACTGATTATCGAACTGACGCCCGAGCATAAAAGAGGCGAATTTTTCGGATTGTTTGCTTTGTCGGGGAAAATCTCTTCCATTTTCGGTCCGGTCCTGTACGGATCGATTACTTTGCTGTTCAGGGATTTAGGGAACATGGCCAGCAGAATGGCTTTCGGATCTTTAGTGTTATTGGCAGCGATCGGCCTGATCATTCATCAAAATGTTAAGGCAAAAGCTTAACCCAGAGCATCAACTTTTAACAAAAGACGCCGATATAAAAAGTAAACACAAAGTAGGATAGAGAGGGATATCAGTGTCTTCAAACCAACAGGAAATTTTATTAAGTTCGGGAACCAATGAATTAGAAATCGTGAAGTTCGAAGTTGGTCTCAACATTTTCGGCATAAATGTCATGAAAGTCAGAGAAATCATTCAGCCGGTTGACATTACGAAAGTGCCTCATTCGCACAAGCATATGGAGGGCATGATCACATTGCGCGGGGAAATTCTTCCCGTCATTGATTTATTCTCTTTCTTCGGCGTCGAACACGGTGAGGACGAGCATCAAGAAAAATACATTGTGACGGAATTCAACAAGCGGAAAATCGTCTTTCACACTGGATCGGTTTCGCAGATTCACCGGGTGTCGTGGGAAGAAATCGAGAAGCCGACCGCTTTAAATCAAGGAATGGACCGTCACCTTACCGGCATCATTAAGCTCGACGGCACAATGATTTTCCTGCCTGATTACGAAAAAATCATTTTTGATCTTGAGTCTGAGTCAGGTACGGACCCTTATCAAATGAAAGATGAAAAATTTGATCAGAGACGGACTGACAAAAAGCTGATGATTGTCGAAGACTCTCCGCTCCTCTTGCGGCTTTTGGTGGAAAAGCTGAATGAAGCAGGGTATAACAACATCGTGTCTTTTGAAAACGGAAAAGAGGCTTACGAACATGTGCTTCAATTGATGGAAGACGGCACAGCCCTTCACGAAAAAGTCGATCTCATGATCACGGATATTGAAATGCCGCAGATGGATGGACACCGGCTCACAAAGCTGTTAAAAGATAACCCGCTGAGTTCGGAGCTGCCGATCTTGATTTTCTCTTCTTTGATTACAGACGATCTTCGCCATAAAGGGGAACAAGTCGGAGCTGACGAACAAATCAGCAAGCCAGAGCTCAACGAACTGATCGAAAAGCTTGATAAATATATTTTCAAGAACTAAAAAAAGCCTCTTTTTGAGGCTTTTTTTATTAAAAATAGCTTTCGCCAAGCTTCTTGAAGACGGGCTTTGAGGCAGGGCGCTTCCGGTTTGTGACGAGCGGTTTTTCCTTAATTCCCGTGTAGTTTTGAAGAAGCTGTTTCGCTATATTCAAGGACATATGAGCTTTAGGGTTCCGATACGAATGATTTAATGTACCTAAGTGTGGAAGGCTTGCGAAGTCTTCTTTTGTTGGAGGCATGTGAAAAAAGTAGTCTCCGAGAGAAATCAGCACATCTGACTGCTGCTGGCTGAATCTTGGATTTTTCGAAAAGTGAAGGCCTACCTTTTTACCCTTTCCTTCATTAAGCAGCTTTTGCAAAGCTTTCTTTTTCAGAAGATACAGGTATTTGGGATTAGTCGCGGTTTTTGCATGGCGATTAACTGTATAAATCGCTTTTGAAAGGTTTTCAACTGTCGGTTTTAATTCTTTCGTATGATTATGGTCGTCCATTTTTTCTCTCCTATCCATTCGTTTCTAGATCACCTCCTAAAGTTGCAAGGCTTATGTCTAAATTATACGAAATAGAACAGAAAATGCAAATATCTCATAGAAAAAACGCGCGATTTTTTAAGGAATCGCGCGTTTTCATCTTTATAAAACAGAGTTCATTTTTGCTTTTGTATTTTTTTGTCTCTTCAGCGCCGCTTGAACGTCGATTTCCGCGTTCTCGGCGCTTAATTTAGGCAGGACGATAAAATAGTACATCGCCGCCAGCAGAATAATTCCCGCCAAACCGTAATATATATAATCCACATCGGCGATGATTCCCGGGAATAAAACAGCGATCACGCCAAGCGCTGAGGATTGCGCCATCATTGTCAGCGGATCGGTCCACCCGCTGACTCTTCCCATCAGCCTTGGGTGGACGATTTTGGGAATCCAGCCGCCAAGCGCTGTGTTGATCGGTCCGATGCATATCCCGGCAAGAAACGCAGCCGAGTAATATACGGGCAATTGATCTGTAAAGCCAAGCAAAATGATAAAGGCACCCGCAATAAAAATCGGGACTGACATCATGTATGCCGGCTTCACTTTTTTTTCAAGCAGAGCGGCGACGGCAATCCCTGTCAAAAGTCCGATACCCAGTACGATTGTAAAGAGGGATGTGTGCCACTCATAACTGTCAGGGGACAGCTCATACTTCATTTTAAACATCGGCAGAACCGAAAGTCCCCCGCTGACAAGTCCGAAGATAAAATATCCGAATACGAGAGAGGCAAGCAATTTATTTTTTAATATATAAACGATGCCTTCCTTAAAATCGTGCATCGAATCTTTGACGGTCATGTTTTTCCAGCCTTTTTGCCCGTTCGGCTGCCGCGCTTCTAGCGGAATATCGCAGGAACGGATTAAAAAGCCGGATACGATAAAGCTCACAAAATCAAGAGCGATAGCACCATGCAGGCCGATCGTCTTGTACATAAAAGCTCCAATTCCTACGCCGAACAATAGAAACAGGCTGAAAAGCATCTGGTTCAGTCCGGCTGCCTTTGCATACTGATCCTTTCTTAAAATGGCCTGGACCAAACTTGCTTCGGCCGGGTAGAAAAATTTTGTAACCGCGCTTCTGATAAATAGAACTAAAAACACAAGCGGTATGATCTGAAGATACAGTACAAAGAAAAGAACGACAGTCAATCCCGCTCTGATCCAATCACAGTTTTCCGCGACTTTCTTGCGGTCAAAACGGTCAGCGACCACCCCGACGATAAAGAATACAAAAACCGTCGGCAAGGAATACATCAGCTCGGCGATTGTCGTGTAGGCCGGCTGGCTGCTGAACCGGTCGAGCAAGAAAAAAGCGAAAGCCATGTTTCCGACTGTCGTTCCCATTTGAGAAGCGAAAGCTGCGAAAAAAAGTCGGACGAAATTACGATTTTTAAAAAGATCCATATATACGCTCCTTACCCTAAAGGTCCCATTATATCTTAATACAAGATGTTGTATTGTTCAAATTGCATTTGTCTGGAAATGTACTGGTCTAAGGTGTAATGGACACTCGGGTTCCGTTGGGTACGATAGAAGCAAGTTCCAGAACATCCTGATTGTGCATGCGGATACATCCCCTTGAAACAGCTTTGCCAATTGACGCCGGGTTATTCGTGCCATGGATGCCGTAGTGCTGTTTTGAGAGGCTCAGCCAGTAGGCGCCGAACGGGCCGCCCGGATTTGGCTGCCGGTTGACAATGACAAATTCGCCTCTCGGCGTCTGTGTGAGGATTTTTCCGACGGCAATCGGATATGTTTTTACAAGTCTGTTTTGCTCATATAATCTGAGCGTTCTCCCGCTGAGAGACACGACAATCCGGTAAGGGATTGTGTCCGGGTTTCTAATGCCGGGAATGATAATCGATTGGCCTGCGGACACTTGGCCGCCGTTTAAGCCCGGATTCGCCTGCAGCAAAGCCTGCCGGGTCATTCTGAAATCGGCGGCGATGCTTTCCAGAGTTTCTCCAGATTTTACTTGGTACATCAGCAATAATCAGCACATCTCCTTTTCAAAACGAAAAGAGAGCCTTTTCCGCTGCTAATATATAGACGGAAAGAGGCTGGGGAAGTTTCGTTTTTTTAATGAGGATTGGATGAAATGAGCGGGAATGCTTTTACTTAATGTATGCAGATGCCTTTCATTTTGAGCCAAAAGGCCGGTTAAGGATTAAGTGGATTCAAGCTGGAACACGGTGATTTCAGGCTTTGACAAAAAGCGGAGCGGCAGCCTGGTCGTGCCGATTCCTCGATTGACATAGATTTTCATTCCAGCTGTTTCATACATCCCTTCCGTATAAATTTCTCCGTACGGAGGCGTGATTAAAGGACCAAATACGGGAATCTGAATTTGTCCGCCGTGGGTGTGTCCGGATATTTGCAAATTGACGGGGGATTGTTTTACCGTTAAAGCAGCGTCTGGCTCATGGACGAGCAAAATCGAGAAGGCTTTTTTACTCAGTTTTGACAGGATGCCTTCATAGTCGGGGCTGCCGAGCATCAAATCATCGAGTGACGCGATCTCTATTACGCTTCCGTCTATCAATTCAAGCTTCATGAAGTCGTTTCGCAGCACCTGAAAACCGGCCGATGCCATGAGCGTCTGATAGACTTTTGTTCCATAGCCGCCGTGATCATGGTTTCCGAATATGGCAAGCTTTCCATAGGGGGCTGAAAGCTTTTTTAAGGCGTTGACAGCATGCTCGTGTTCCCGGTAGCGATGCGGTTTATCTATTAAATCCCCGCTGAATACGATAAGGTCCGGGGAAAGGGCGTTCACTTGGCTGACAACATTTGAAAGCTCGTCTGCTGTAAAGTATTCGCTTAAGTGGGTGTCGCTGAACTGAACGATCCGAAACTGGTCAAACCCTTTAGGAATGAGACGATGCCGAATGGGAATCAAGTTTGTTTCAAGCATGTGCGGCTCGAGATAGCGCGCATAGCCCAAGCCGCCGGCAGCGGTAAAGAGCCCTGCTGCAGCAAGGCCTAAGAAGCCTTTTAAAAATTGTCTTCTGGACGGATTTTTCATAAGCAACCAACCTTTAATAGAATCTCTACATTATATCATCCAGAAAAGCCATTTTAGGACAGTCCGCGTGTTTTGTTAATTTTTTTTAACTTATATGATAAACTATGAATTGAATGAATACTCATTCATAAACAAGGGGGATGGATATGGACAGAAAAGTTGTAATCGTGACCGGCGGGTCGAGCGGAATGGGAAAAGCGATCGCCAAAAAGCAAGTCGAAGAAGGCTGGAATGTGATGATTACAGGCAGAACGCAAGAAACGCTTGAAGCGGCCAAAGAAGAAATTGAAACATTTACGGGGCAGGTGGCTATATGCCGGATGGATGTCAGGTCTGTTGAAGATGTGGAACAGATGATCACAGAGACGGCAGGACGCTTTGGTACGATCGACGCTTTGGTTAACAATGCCGCAGGGAACTTTATCTGCCCTGCTGAAAAACTGTCGGTCAACGGCTGGAAGGCGGTCATCGATATCGTGCTGAACGGCACATTTTATTGCAGCCAGGCAGCCGGCCGCTACTGGATCAAGGAAAAAAAACGCGGCCAGATTTTAAATATGGTCGCGACATATGCATGGGGCGCGGGTGCCGGTGTCGTTCATTCCGCGGCGGCAAAAGCAGGTGTCCTGTCGCTGACGAGGACGCTTGCCGTCGAGTGGGGAAGTGCATACGGGATCAGATGCAATGCCATCGCGCCCGGTCCGATCGAGAGGACGGGCGGTGCCGAAAAATTGTTTGAATCGGAAGAAGCCGCGCACGCGACAATCAAAAGCGTTCCGCTCAACAGGCTGGGAACTCCTGAAGAAATCGCGGGACTCGCCGCATTTTTGCTTTCTGAACAGGCGGGATATGTCAACGGGGAGTGTGTGACGATGGACGGCGGCCAATGGCTGAATCCCCGTCCGTTTTAAGATTTCAAATTCAAAGGTGCGGGCCAGTATGGTATAATCAGACAAAGATTAGAAGCAGGTGATATGCCATGTTGGATCCACTCGATATTTTAACGAACATTGAAGATGTTATTCCATACTATCAGCCGATCTTCAGTGCTGAAGAACAAAAGGTGATCGGCTATGAAGTGCTGGGGCGTATCAAGGTAGAATCTGAAGTGAAGAGTCTCGGGCCGTTTTTTTCTGATCCGACAATTCCTGAAGAATACAAGAAAGAGGTTGATCTCAAGGTGATTCGCCAGGCGCTTGATCATTTTTTGGAGAGCGGGCGCGACCTGCTCATCTTCGTCAATCAAGATGCAAATGTGCTGATGATGGATCACGGTGAATCGTTCCTCGACCTGTTGATGGAATATCAGGATAAAGGGCTCGAGCTCAACCGTTTCGTTATCGAAATCACGGAGCAAAAGTTTGAAGGGGATATTGAACAGCTGCATCATTTGCTGACCTATTACCGTACATACGGAATTAAAGTCGCTGTTGATAATATCGGAAAGGAAAGCAGCAACCTCGACAGAATCGCTCTTCTTTCCCCTGATCTGTTAAAGATCGACCTTCAGCCGCTCAAGCTGTCTTCTCCTTCGCCATCCTATGAATATGTGCTTTACAGCATATCACTCCTTGCCAGAAAAATCGGCGCCGCATTGCTTTACGAGGATATTGAGGCGAGCTTTCAGCTGCAATACGCATGGAGAAACGGAGGCCGGTATTTTCAGGGGCAGTATCTTGAAGTGCCGAAGGATGAATTTATCGAACGGAATGTATTAAAGGACCGGCTGCATGCCGAGTTTCACCAATTTATCACACATGAGAAGAAGAAGCTAACCATTTTGTACGACCACTCTGAGCAGTTTTACAAACGGATTCATCAGCTTGTCACATCGCTAAAGAAAACAGCTCAGTCAGACGATGAGTTTCTCTTCAATCTCGGAAAAGAACTGACCGATTGCAGCTTTAGAATTTACATGTGCGATGAAGACGGGATTCAGCTGACGAAAAACGTGTTTAAACATGATGGAGCATGGATATTTCAGCCTGAGTACATCGGCAAAAACTGGAGCTGGCGCCCTTATTTTCTCGAGAATATCATGAGGATGAGAACGATGAGAAAAGGGTTTTTCAGCGATTTGTACAGCGATATCGAAACGGGGGAAATGATCAGAACATTTTCCTATCCGATGGATGAAGAATTGTATCTGTTCATTGACCTGTCCTACTCATATTTATACGAACAAGACGGATTAATTTAAGCGGCGGCCTTTCGCCGCTTTTTCTTTTCGAAAAAATGAATCCCGAGAGGTTTGTTTTGCGTATATAAAGGAAAATGTGAATATATATGCTAAAAAAGGGGCGGATCATATGAAGAACGTTTGGTCATCCTTACTGTGCGGACTATTGACTGCGGCTTTTGTATTCCTCTGTGCGGATTTTGCCGAAGCCGGAGAAAAACCGACAAGAGCGTCGTTATTTGAGACCCTTCAATCCGTATCCGACGTCCATTTTCAGCTGACCGAAAAGGAAAGAACGAAAAAAGACATGATATCCCTCTTGGAACCTTATATGGAACACGCCATGGCAGCGAAGTACGTGGAGGCGAACGCCTTCCCCGAACAAGCGGGGTGGATTTTTTACGGGACAGACGCGCCGGAAGTTGCAATCCCTTTCTTCAGCTATGATGAAAACACAAAAGTGGCGGTGAAAGACGGAAGCTATACCGTATACGAATGTGTTGGAGATCAAGACCGCGGTCCTGTTTCATATCAAAAAAATTATCAGACGGTGACGCTAAAGAATATCGGCGGCAGCTTCAAAGTAACGGCTATCGGCCAATCTGATACAAAACCGGCTGGAGAAGACATGATGGCCGAACAACCGGATGAGAAAGAAACAAACTCGAATTTTGCGGATAACAAGAAAGAAGACCACGCTGTATTCCCGCTGTTTGTCATCGATGTTAACTGGACATTGGCCGAACTTTTCAGCTAGAAAAAGAATTTTTAAAAAATTCATTGACAATGATACTGATAATCATTATCATTTAATTATAGAGAGATGAACCTCTCTGTTCCCCAACCCCTCTATCAGATCAAGGTTTTAAAAAACTTGGCGCTGCCCCCGCCAAGTTTTTTATTTGCGTGGAATCCTGCATTGCAAATGGCTGCGGGATTTTTGGGCTTTAGGTGTGGGACAGGAATAAGACAATCCTGTTGCCCCATAAATCTAAATTGGTGGTTAAAAAGGCTCCTCTGCAGTCAAAAAAATATTTTTCATGTATGACATGAAAAAAGAAAACTCAAACTATGAAAAGCGGTTTTTCTTTTTCATGATCAGAAAGGAAAAATGTCATCGGCTGATACTTTGTGGTATGATGCGTGTAGAACTTGTATTATAATTAATACTTGTTGATCCTGAAGTTGTTTTTTTGAAAGGAGTCTTTTTTAGAATGTCACAATTAATGGGTATCATCACGAGACTGCAGAGCCTGCAGGAGACTGCGGAGGCTGCCGGAGAACCGACGCAGCGCAATTTTGAAGTAAACGGAGAAAAAATTTGCAGCGTAAAATATTTTGAAAAAAACCAAACATTTGAGCTGACAGTTTATCAAAAAGGCGATAAGCCTACCACATTTCCGTTTGACAACATCGATATGATTTCAATCGAAATCTTTGAACTGCTTCAGCAATAGGAGGATATGGCATGAAAGCTTTTCCAAGCGTTATTTGTCCGAATTGCAAAACAACCGAGCATATGGATCAAGTGCTGACAGCCCAGTCCAATCAGAATGTAATTTACAGATGTGACAGCTGCGGGTTCAGCTTGAAAAATATACCGACCAAAAAAGGATAGCAGACAGACGAATCGTTCCATCTTCGGTGCAGATCAAAAATGAAAAGGGGCATTCCAATGGCTGATTCTTTTCTTTTTTATAATCTTTCTGAAGATCAAATGACATTTCCTGAAGTGATCGGGAGACTGAAGGCGTTCATACGCCAAGATCCGCGGGCAAGCTATCTGCTGTCCGTCGGAACAGACTCGCAAATACATCAGAACTGCACAAAGTTTATCACGGCTATCCATTTGCACCGCAAGGGCAAAGGAGCGTGGGGCTGTCTGAAAAACACGGTTGTCAACAGACCGATACATAGCCTCAGGGAGAAAATATCGCTTGAAACAGCTTACAGCCAAGAGATTGCCGCATATCTTTTAAATGATTACTTTAATGAAATTATGGATCTGCTTCTTCCGTTTACAGACGAGGGAGCAGATTTAACCCTTGAAGTTCATTTGGATATCGGAAAAAAAGGAATGACAAAGGATTTAATCCAGGAAATGACGGGCCGGATCACCTCCATGGGAATCTGTGCCAAAATTAAACCTGACTCCTATACAGCTTCAAGCTATGCAAACCGGTACACAAAATAATTGTTTGAAAGAAAATCGAACAGATGTCGAAATGTGCGGTTGACGTTTGAATTGCAATTTCATATTCTAGCCCTATAGAAACTAGAGAGAACATATTGTTTCTGACTCTAGCTAAATCAATTAGGGGGCTGGTTAAGAATGGAACGCTTTTCAGAAGAAGAGAGAAAACTGTTGCTGAACGTACTTTTGGACCATGAGTATGCCGTAGAGCTACTAAGCAGTGAGATCAATGATATAGAAACGGGTACAAAAAATGTGGATAGCCTGACATATAAAAAACTGGTTACCTTATACGACCGTGTCCGGTCTGAAAATTAGGTCAGATTATATCAATTGATACTCATTAGAGTATCTTTTTTGTTTCCTAAAAGGATATGGAATGATAAACTGACCTTGGAAGAAAGGAAAGTTTTCGACAAATATTGATATCGTTTATATTATTGTAGTATAGGGAAAATATGCGTTGATGGATTAAAGCTGAAAAGGAGTCGAAAAATCATGATTAGTATGCAATCAGATGAACTTCTTGAAACGACAGTAGGTCAGTTTATGATCGATGCTGATAAAGTAGCCCATGTTCAAGTCGGAAATAATCTGGAACATGCCCTTCTCGTGTTGACGAAAACCGGATATACCGCGATCCCTGTACTTGATGCTTCTTTCCGTTTGCACGGATTAATCGGAACGAATATGATCATGGATAAAATCTTCGGCTTGGAACGAATCGAATTTGAGAAGCTTGACAAGATTCATGTTGAAGAAGTCATGCTGACAGACATCCCACGCTTGAAAATTGACGACCCGATCTTAAAAGGATTCGGACTGGTCATCAACAACGCGTTTGTATGTGTCGAAAATGAAGAGCAGGTTTTCGAAGGCATATTTACAAGGCGTGTCGTGTTAAAACAGCTGAATAAGCATTTGAGAACGTTGAATAAATAGGCGCGGCAGCGGCCTATTTTTTATTTGCAGCGCTCCACCAAACCCTCCGCACATTCTCCGAAGCCTGACTTTCCGCTTGATTAAAAAACAGCCGTTTGATTAAATGTATGATAAGAAAAACTTATTGGAATGAGGAATGTCCATGCAGCTTCAAGAGCTCCACATGCTTGTCGTTCTGGCGGAAGAATTAAATATGCGGAAAGCGGCTGAACGCCTGTTTGTTTCCCAGCCGGCTTTGTCCCAACGCCTGCAGACCATTGAGAAATCATGGGGAACGAAAATTTTTTTGAGATCGCAAAAAGGGCTGACGGTTACGTCTGCCGGAGAAAAAATCATCCAGTTCGCAAAAGATGTGACATTGGAACAGGAAAAAGTGAGAGAGAATATCGATGAGTTGGAGGGCGAGATTCACGGTACGCTCAAATTGGCGGCCGCTTCGATCATTGGGCAGCATTGGCTTCCCAACGTTCTGAAAACCTATGTCAAACAATATCCAAACGTGAAAATTTCGCTCGTGACCGGATGGAGCAGCGAAATGCTGAAAAGCCTCTACGAAGACCATGTTCATGTCGGCATTATCAGAGGAAACCCGGAATGGAAAGGACCGAAGCATTACTTGATGCGGGACGAATTGTACCTTGTCGATACAGAGATCCGTAACATTGAGGACATTGCCAAAACGGAACGGCCGTTCATCCAGTTCAAAAGCGACAGTTCGTACTATCAGGAAATTCAGCACTGGTGGCATCAAAAGTTTAAAACGTCGCCAAAGCAGACCATTATTGTCGACCAAATTGAAACATGCAAACAGATGGCTTTCCACGGAATCGGCTATGCGATCCTTCCATCTGTGACGCTTCACGGAAGCGGGAGCCATGTTCATCAAATCCCGCTGCTTGACGCTAAAGGAAAAGCAATCGGCAGAGATACGTGGCTGCTCGGTTATGAGCCGGCTTTCCAACTGAAGCAAGTACAGGCGTTTGTAGAGGTTGTGAAAGAATGTACGGCAACTGAATAAACATCAGAAAGGCAGGACTCAAAAAAGAGGGCTGCTTTTTTTGTGCGATTTATTGACATTGATAATCATTATCATTTAAAGTGTATCTATATAATAATGAAAATCATTATCAATTTCAGAGGTGATTCTGTTGTCTAAAGCATTAATTGCATATGCCAGCATGTCCGGCAACACGGAGGATATCGCGATGATCATCAAAGATACATTGAAGGAGAACGGTTTTGATGTCGCAATTCAGGAAATGGATGATGTCGATGCCGATTCATTGGCTGAATACGATCTTCTTTTAATCGGCACCTACACATGGGGAGACGGGGATCTTCCTTATGAAGCGGAATCGTTTTACGACGAGGTCTCTTCGCTTGACCTTAAAGGAAAGAAAGCGGCATGCTTCGGATCCGGCGACTATGCATACCCCCGCTTTTGCGAAGCGGTCAACACGTTTTACAGCATGCTAGAACGAACCGGCGCCGACCTTTATCGAGAGACCTTGAAAATAGAACTTGCCCCCGAAACGGATGAAGATGCCGAGTGCTGCAAGGAATTTGCCGAAGGTTTTATAAGATGGGCAGAACACGAAAAGCGGCAGGCTGAGACCCATGTTTCATAAAGGTGCGACGGCCGTCGCTTCGGCAAAGCATTCCGGTTACTTTGTCGCCATCAAGCGGGAAGGGATTTTTCAATATTCACTTGAGCAAGGCTGGACAAAGCTCTTTCAATTAAAAAGCAAAATATGTTCCATCACCTATATCGGCGATTAATTTATTCGGCGCAGGGGAGAGGGGAACGATTATCAGATCGTCTGACCAAGGAGCAACCTGGTCAATCTCAAGCTTTCCGACAAACGCTACGATTTGGTCGATCACAGGGACAACGGACGGCTTTGTTTGTGCCCATGGGAAGCATTGCATTTACATATCAGAGGATTTCGGCGTCTCATGGAAAATCGTCAAGCCGTTTTCCGCTTTGAGTCATCCGCCCGTTATCCGCTCTCTGTGCCTCCATGAGGAGCGCCTTTACATCGGAACGCAGATTCATGAAGTGCACGGTGGTGTTTGGGCATACGATTTAGCAGCAGAATCGGCTTTTTTGATCAAAAAAGAAACCGGCCGCATGACCGCCTCGATGATCGCATTTGAAGGCGAATGGCTGGTTTGTGCGATGGGATCTAAAAAAGGAAATCACGGTGCCGTCAATTTGGTCAACATCCACACGAATGATGAAATACAAATCAGCCAGGGCCTTGTTGAGAATGAAGAATCATTCCTGGATGTGTCCGAAGACAACGGAATCATCTATGTCACGTCGGCTCAAGACCGAGACGGATTTTCAAGAATCTACCGGCTTGATTTCTTTGAAAGAGAGCTGAAATGGTTTGACACGATTAAAGGGCATGGATTCAGAGTCGCCAATCAAAAGGAGAACTTCTTTTGCGCGGGTCTTTATGAATGCAAATTTGTCAGGCCTTATGAACAGCCTGCTGCAGCCCACTGATTTTATAGCGTTTTATAGGAGGAATAACGATGGGGAAAGTTTTGCTGGTTTATGCAAGCATGTCTGGAAATACAGAAGCAATGGCCGATTTAATCGAGAAAGGCCTTCTTGAGGGCGGGGCCGAAGTTGACCGCCATGAAGCGATGGATGTAGATGCGGCGCTCTTTAACGATTATCAGTATATGATATTTGGCGCTTATACATGGGGCGACGGGGATCTCCCGGATGAGTTTTTGGATATTTACGATGATATGGAAGGGATGGATTTCACAGATAAGATGTTTGCCGTTTTCGGGTCCGGAGATACTTCTTACGAGCATTTTTGCGGTGCCGTCGACATACTTGAGGACAAAATCAAAGAGCTTGGCGGAGACACGGTGCTTCCGTCCGTCAAAATCGAAATGAATCCGGAAGATGAAGAAGAAGACATGCTGCTTCAATTCGGCAGGGATTTTGCAAAGAAATGTGAAGTGCCGGCATGACATTTGCTAAAAAAGGAAACGGGACGCCCCCTTTCCTTTTTTTCTTGTTTTTAAATCTTTCCTTTGATACAGTAATGAGGAGAAAAAGAGAAGGAGGACTTACATAATGAAAATGATGGATGCAAATGAGATTATCTCATTTATTCAAAATAGTAAGAAATCAACACCTGTTAAAGTGTATGTGAAAGGCGACCTTGAAGGAATTGACTTCGGCGCTTCAGCCAAGCCTTTTATTACAGGGCATACTGGGGTAGTATTCGGTGAATGGGCGGAGATTCAAGCTGTGCTCGAAGCAAACAAAGGTAAAATTGAAGACTATGTTGTCGAAAACGACCGCCGCAATTCGGCGATCCCAACGCTCGATTTGAAAAATATTAAAGCGCGAATCGAGCCGGGTGCGATCATCCGCGATCAAGTGGAAATCGGCGACAACGCCGTTATCATGATGGGAGCTTCCATCAACATCGGCTCTGTAATCGGCGAAGGAACGATGATCGATATGAATGTCGTGCTGGGCGGACGAGCTACCGTCGGCAAAAACTGCCACATTGGAGCGGGTTCCGTGCTTGCCGGTGTCATTGAGCCCCCTTCAGCAAAACCTGTCGTTATTGAAGACGATGTCGTCATCGGTGCAAACGCCGTCGTACTTGAAGGTGTGACTGTCGGAAAAGGAGCCGTCGTTGCTGCCGGCGCAATCGTTGTGGAAGATGTGGCACCTTACACAGTAGTTGCCGGAACGCCTGCGAAAAAAATCAAAGACATCGATGAAAAAACAAAAGGCAAAACAGAAATCAAACAGGAATTGCGTCAGCTTTAAGAAGCGGCGGCGAAAAGTGCGTGGATGTGACAATCCACGCATTTTCGTATCGCCGGGGAGGTTAGAAAGATGAAATTGGACGAATTAGCAGCGATTCGCAGAGATCTGCACCAAATTCCTGAACTCGGTTTTCAGGAATATAAGACACAGGCTTATCTTTTGAACCACTTACTAAAGCATCCGGAAGACCGGATTGAAATCGAAAAGTGGAGAACCGGACTGTTTGTAAAGGTTAAAGGGACAGCCCCTGAACAGATTTTGGCTTACAGGGCGGATATGGACGGGCTCTCGATTCGGGAAGATACCGGATATTCTTTTTCTTCCATACATCAGAACCGGATGCATGCGTGCGGGCATGATTTTCATATGACGATTGCCCTCGGCATCATCGATCATTTCGTCCGCAACCCGGTTAAACAAGATCTGTTGTTTTTGTTCCAGCCTGCTGAAGAAGGGCCGGGCGGCGCTGAACCGATGCTTGAAAGCGATTTGTTTAAAAAGTGGGAGCCGAGCATGATCACAGCGCTGCACATCGCGCCTGAGCTCCCGGTCGGAACGATCGGAACGAAAAGCGGGCTGCTCTTTGCCAATACGTCAGAGCTTGTAATCGAACTTGAAGGAAAGGGCGGGCATGCCGCATATCCCCACCTTGCAGAAGATATGGTGGTCGCCGCCAGTTCGCTCGTTACGCAAATGCAGTCGATCGTAGCCAGGAATGTCGATCCGCTGGACAGTGCTGTCATTACCATCGGGACGATTACAGGCGGATCAGCACAAAACATTATCGCTCAGCAAGCAAGGCTTGAAGGGACGATCAGGACGCTGTCCCCGGGATCAATGGAACAGGTGAAGAAAAGGATCGAGGCGATGGTGAGCGGCCTGGAAACGGCTTATCAATGCATCGGTAAAGTCAGCTATCCGGCAGCATATTATCAGGTCTATAATTCAAGCGGTTTAGTTGAAGACTTTATGAAGTTCGTTTCTGAAAACGGCCTTGCAGAGGTCATCCGTTCAAAAGAAGCGATGACAGGAGAGGACTTCGGCTATATGCTGAAAAAGTATCCGGGCTTCATGTTTTGGCTCGGCGTCGATTCACCTTACGGACTCCACCATGCCAAACTGCAGCCGAAAGAGGAAGCGCTTGAGACGGCAGTCCGCGTTATGACGGCTTATTTCTCTTCCAAAGCCAATTAGAACAAGCGGCTGGTATAAAAAATCAGCAAACGTGGCATCTTAATTGGTGGAGGTGTTTCTTCATGTCGAAAAAAATCGGAATCGAACAATCTCTTTCTGATGTCGAGGCTGCTTTGAAGGAAAAAGGGTATGAGGTTGTAACGATGAAAACCGAAGACGATGCAAAAGGCTGCGACTGCTGTGTTGTCACTGGTCTGGACACTGACATGCTCGGGATTTCAGATACGATGACCGGAGCATCTGTCATTCAGGCGACTGGTTTAACTGCCGATGAAATCTGTCAGCAGGTTGAGCAAAAACTTCAGTAATAAACATAAAACCGAAGTTCCAGCTTCGGTTTTAACTTGTTTTTCCAAAAAAACGGCTGTCGGGTGTTAAACGGTTGTTTCATCATCCGGAGGCATGTTACACTTTTTTTAAAGGCTTAAAAAAAGAACAACCGCTAATTTAAATTTATTATCAATTAATATTGACTAAAAATATGGTAAGTATTATAATGAATTATGTATGTGATGTTATTAACTAAATGAGAATTTAATATTTAAATTCTCATTTTGATATGGGTAGCAGAACCCAAAAATCACAATTGGAGGGATACATAAAATGGCAGAACGCATGGTAGGTAAACAAGCGCCGCGCTTTGAAATGGAAGCGGTTCTTGCAAACAAAGAATTTGGAAAAGTAAGCCTTGAAGAAAACATGAAGAATGATAAGTGGACGGTTCTATTCTTCTATCCTATGGACTTTACTTTCGTGTGCCCGACAGAAATTACAGCAATGTCTGACCGCTATGACGAGTTTGAAGACCTTGATGCAGAAGTAATCGGCGTTTCAACTGACACCATCCACACTCACTTGGCATGGATTAACACAGACCGCAAAGAAAATGGTCTCGGCCAGCTGAAATACCCGCTTGCTGCCGACACAAACCATGAAGTATCCCGTGAATACGGCGTACTGATTGAAGAAGAAGGTGTGGCGCTTCGCGGATTGTTCATCATTAATCCGGAAGGCGAACTTCAATATCAAACAGTGTTCCATAACAACATCGGCCGTGATGTAGACGAAACATTGCGCGTGCTTCAAGCGCTGCAAACAGGCGGTCTTTGCCCTGCAAACTGGAAACCGGGTCAAGCAACTCTTTAATTTTTATTCTCAAATTAGAAATCAGATTGGAAAGGTCTAACATTTGTTAGACCTTTTTAATCGACAAAAATGACAATGGAGGAAAAATCATGAAATTACGCCAGCCGATGCCGGAACTGACCGGCGCAAAAGAGTGGTTAAACGGAGAAGTGACAAAAGAGCAGCTTATCGGAGAAAAGCCGACATTAATTCATTTTTGGTCGATCAGCTGCCACTTGTGCAAAGAGGCAATGCCGCAAGTCAATGAGTTCCGCGACCGCTACAGCGATAAACTAAACGTGGTGGCCGTGCATATGCCGCGTTCAGAAGACGATTTAGACTTGAATAAAATCAAAGAGGTTGCCGCTGAACATGATATTACTCAGCCTGTTTTTGTTGACAGCGACCATAAGCTGACTGACGCTTTCGAAAATGAATATGTTCCGGCTTATTACGTTTTTGATAAAACAGGCCAGCTTCGCCATTTTCAAGCTGGAGGAAGCGGGATGAAAATGCTCGAAAAACGTGTAAACCGTGTTCTTGCCGAAACAGAACAGTCTGCTGAATAAAGATGAAAAGCCCCGTTTTCATGGGGTTTTTTGTTTATTCGGCTCCTCATTGCAAAAAAAGCAAAAAAATTTCCTCTATCCGCCCCTTTCGACAAATGGATCATTAGACACTGTTTATTTTACTTGATGAGTCTTATGTCCTGTTTTTGTTTCAGGAGTATTTCTGACTTTCCCTGTACACAACAAACTGCGAATTCGACAAGTGAGATCTGGCAATTTTGAATATTCTGGATTTATAAGCCGGATTAATCATTGATATTTCACACTTTCCATCACGATTAAACAGTAGAGTCTATTCCTAAATTATGTTTCGTTGAAAAGTAATTTTCTATGTTCCTTCATTATTTACCATTTTTCGACAATGGGTTTAGAGTAGGCCGAAATGCTTCGAAAACTCCTCAGGCTTCAAGTTTTCCGGAAATTTAGTTCTATTTTCTTAACGGAAAGCAACAGTAGAAAAACGAAAAAATAGTTGATAAAATTAGTTTGGTAATCTAATATTTTTATTGGAAGGTTTATTTATTCTGATAGGAGGGTATAAACGGTATGTTTAACGAGAGGGAAGCATTGCGTTTAAGATTGGAGCAGCTGAATGAGGCTGAGGTTAAGGTGATTAGGGAGTATCAAATTGAGCGGGATAATATATATGCAAAGCTGCGTGAATTGGATCGTCCATCCAGCTTTAATGATACAAAAAAAGATTTTCGCCCGGAGCGTAAAACGGAATCTCTCCCTGTTTTAGCTGAATTAGCTGCGCAGGAGATGAAGAGCTATCAGCAACAACAGCAGCAGCCGCAAGCATCTCAAAAGAACCAGCAGCAGACTTCTCCGCAAACCTCCTCACTGCCTGCCGGAATTCCAGATGGAACGACAAGGCGCAGAAGGGGTACAGCACGTCCAGGCTCAAAAGCTGCAAAACTGCGTGAAGCGGCGATTAAAACATTAAAACGCCATAATGCGGCCATCAAAAGCTCCGAACTTCAAAAAGAAATCGAAAAAGAGAGCGGACTTGAGATCCCTAATATGACAACCTTTATGCAAAGCCTGATTAAAATGTACCCGGAAGTCAAAAAACCATACCGCGGTCAATATATATTAGAGGGTGAGATTTCTACCGAGACAGAGCAGCAATAGTCAAACCCTTGCTTTTCCAGATAGCGTTTCCATTTTGAGGAACACCAAGGCGGCCGCTATATACGCCGCCGCCCTAATCAACTGCTTGAGACAATCGACTCAAGCGGTTTTTTATAAAATCCAAATTATTCCTTAAAGTGGTATTCAATTTAAAGGTTTTGTTTCTTTGTCTTTGCGTTTAATTTGATAGACCCATTTTTGCGGGGTTGTTTCTTCTTTCGTCTGCTTTTTCCATTCAGTTATTTTCTGATCCATTTTCATGTCATTTTGTTTGATGACGCTCAATTGCTGTTGGAGCTGATCGACTTGCTCCGTAACTGTTTGAAGTACCGCCTCGATCTGCTCTGACCGTTCAAAAAGCTCTTCGTTTTGTTCAAGCGCCTTCTCCGTCTGCTGAGATGTATCAATATCGGCAAAATGAGAAGCGATCCACTTATCACTTTCATCGAGCTGCCTTTTATAGGATAAAATCGTTTCGTAAAACAGCGCTTCTTTTGTTTTTTCAGCCTCCAAAAGGCGGTTTTTCGTTTCTGTCACCCGCTCTTTTAATACCGCAACATCTGTTTCGATTTGTTTGAGCTGAAGACCTTTAGCATGAAGTTCGTCTTTCAGGCGGGCATTTTCGTGTGCAGCGTTTTCGAGCTCATGCTCCTTTTTTTCCCTCAGCGTTTTTTCTTTTTCCGCATGAAGCTTTTCATATTCTATTTGGCTATGTAAGCTTTTTTTCTCTTCTTCGGCTTTTACATTTGTTAAATGAAGGCGGTGCTTTTCTTCTATCTCTTGTTTTCTTGCATAGGTTTCTTTTTGAAGGAGCTCCTGAAGAACAACGATTTTACCCAGCAGTTCGCTTTTTATCCGGTTGAGCGTTTCGGCCGACTCGTCTTCCTTGTTTGCCGAAATCCGCTCCAGTTCGATTGACAGCTGCTGAAGCTGCTGCTTCAGCGCTGCGTTTTCCTGGCTGAGCTTATGATTTTTTTGATGAAAATAGCTTGCTTCAAGCTCGTGGATCAATTGATGTGACCTTGCCAGCTCCGCTTTTAAAAAAAGGTTTTCCTGTGATAAATCATGAAAATAAGGCAGCGAACCCGTTGTTTTTTTCATGGTGACCAGCCCCCTATTAATGTTACAACTACAATATGCATAAATGAAACACGGCATGCCTTTTGAAAAAGAGATTTTACAGACTTGTTCGGATTTCTAAAATTTTGCTATGATGTTCGCAGGCAGAAACACGCGAAGGAAGGTTGAGCTGCATGAAAGAAATACATGTCATATTATCGGGGGGCCTTTCACGCCGTTTTGGGGAACCGAAAGCGTTTGCCCGCTGGCAAGGCAAGCCGCTTTATCAATGGTGCAAACATGCGCTGGGAGGCGATGTCCTGATATTGAGCCGTCCGGGGCTGACGGAGCGGTTTAAAGAACTCGGGGAAAAAGCGGTGCTGGAAGATATCGAACCGTTCAGTGGGAGAGGGCCGCTTGCAGGTATGTACACAGCCATGGTTCGGGCGGAAGGGGAATGCTATATTTTTTCGGCCTGTGATACCCCGCTTGTCCGGCAGGAGACCATATCGGCTTTAAAACGGCAGATGACCCCGGCGGATGACGCCGTCGTGCCGGTCGCAGACGGAAGGGCGCAGCCGCTTGTTGCTGTCTACAGCAGAAGGGTGAAATCCGTCCTCCTCGAACAGCTTCAGCAGAACGAGCTGAAGATCAGCAGTTTCCTCGACCGCATCCGCGTCAAGTATATTGAAGCTGATAGGGTCGGGGCAGAGCCGTGGGAATTTATAAATGTCAATAAAAAGTCGGATTTAGATAAAATAGAACCGTTCTTTCCGGGATGAAATATTTTATTATAGATTGCAAGGGTTTTTCGGAAAGTGTTTTTCAAAAAACAGCGGACGGAAAAATGATATGATATAGAAAAGGAAGTAAAGGGGATCATCCTGATGCATGAACGGTATTCAAGACAAATCAGATATCAAAACATCGGACAGGCGGGTCAGGACAGAATCAGGCAGAGCCATGTTTTGATCGTCGGAGCCGGGGCGCTCGGCACGTCGGCTGCCGAGGGGCTTGTGCGCGCAGGCATCGGTACACTGTCTATTATAGACCGCGATTATGTGGAATGGAGCAACCTGCAAAGGCAGCAGCTCTATACAGAGAAAGACGCGGAGGAAAGGCTTCCGAAAGCGGCAGCCGCAAAAGAACGTCTTTCCCAGATCAATCGCGATGTTGAGCTTCGTACATATGTTGCCGACGGCACCGTGGAAACACTCAGACCGCTGATCAAAGAAGCGGATGCTGTCATCGATGCAACGGATAACTTTGAGACCCGCATGATCATCAATGACCTTGCCCAAGAGACGGGCACTCCGTGGGTTTACGGCGCTTGTGTCAGCAGTCAGGGCATGTATATGACGATTATTCCTAAAAAAACGCCGTGCCTTGCCTGCCTGTTTGAAGATGTTCCGATTGGCGGGGCTACATGCGACACGTCGGGGATTATTTCGCCGGCCGTTCAAATGGTGTCGGCTTATCAGCAAGCTGAAATTCTAAAAATCTTAACGGACAACCAAGATGCGCTTGAAACCGCTTTTGTCACGTTTGATTTATGGGCGAACACCCACTTTCGAATGGAGATCGGCCGCAATGAGACATGTCCTTCGTGCGGAGAAACGCCGGTTTTTCCTTTCCTCAGCAACATGAGCCAAAAAAAAGCCGACGTTCTGTGCGGAAGAGAGACCGTCCAAATTCGCAGCGATATGTTAAAACGTCTGCCTAAAGAGGAACTCATGAAAAAACTTTCGGGCATCGGAAAAGTGGATGCGAATGATTATTTGCTGCATGTACAATACGAGACATTCAGAATCGTCATATTTAACGATGGAAGAGCCCTTGTTCACGGCACAAATGATATAAAAGAAGCCAACTCCATATTGGCGAGAGTCATCGGAATGTAACAACAGGAGGTTTTTTTAATGATTGAAAAAAGAACGCCCATTCCAGTTTTTGAAGCCGCTGCGCGTGTCTCTCGGCACTGGAAGCAGGGAGATACAGAGTGGATCCACCTTGAGGAGAGTCTCCATAGATTTTTAGCCGAAGATGTAAAGGCTGATCACGACGTGCCCGCTTTTGACCGTTCGCCGTACGACGGCTTTGCTGTCCGAGCTTGCGATACCGCCGGTGCTTCACGGGAAAATCCGCTGCAATTCGAGGTGGTTGATCACATTGGAGCCGGAGCCGTGTCAGGTAAAACGCTCGGTCCTTTTCAAGCTGTCAGAATTATGACCGGAGCGCAGATTCCGGAGGGCGCTGATGCGGTAGTCATGCTTGAGCTGACGAAAACCTACTCAGAAGACGGTAAAAACTATATGGTGTTAAAACGCTCATTGGAGCCGGGAGAAAATATTTCAAAAACCGGAGAAGATGCGAGAAAAGGATCAGTGCTTGTGAAGAAAGGAACCCGGATCACACCGGGTGTCGTCGCTTTGCTTGCAACATTCGGATATGCAGCGGTACCTGCAGTCAAAAAGCCTGTGGTAGGCATCATTGCCACCGGAACGGAGCTCCTGAATGTCAGCGATCCCCTCGTTCCCGGAAAAATCCGCAACAGCAATGCAGGCATGGTGGCCGCCCAGGTTGAAGAAGCAGGCGGAACCCCCCTTTATTTAGGGAAGATTTCTGATCGATTTGACGAAAGCTTTGCAGCGGTGGAAAAAGCTTTGGACAAGGTGGATTTTCTGATTACGACCGGAGGGGTGTCCGTAGGGGACTTTGATTTTCTGCCGGCAATTTACGAAAAGCTCGGGGCCGAGGTCCTGTTTAATAAAGTGGCCATGCGTCCGGGAAGTGTAACGACTGTTGCTCAATTAAACGGCAAATTGCTGTTTGGGCTCTCCGGGAACCCGTCAGCCTGCTTCGTTGGATTTGAGCTGTTTGTCAAGCCGTCCCTCCACACCTGGCTGCATCATCAAAAGCCGTATTCTTTATGTGCAGAAGCGGTTTTAAGCAAGGATTTTCCAAAGCCTAATCCGTTTACAAGATTTGTCCGCTCGTTTGTATCCATTAAAGACGGGGCGCTTCATGCGGAGCCTGTCGGCCTGGATAAATCAAGCGCCGTCACGTCGCTGGCAGATGCCAATGCGCTGATGGTTTTGCCGGGCGGAACGAGAGGCTATGAGGCCGGGGCAAGAGTGCATGTTCTGTTATACCGGGATGAGAACGGAAGTGAAGAGCTGTGGCCGCACATTTTCCAATCCTCCAGATCGTAGGGTACCAAAACAGCGGCAAAACGACGTTCGTTGAAAAACTAGCGGAAAAGCTCGGTCAGCTCGGAGTCAAGATTGGCTGCCTGAAACACCACGGACATGGAGGAGAACCGGATGTTTTCGCCGAGGGAAAGGATTCCGACCGCTTTTTTCGGGCTGGAGCGGCTGCGTCCGGCGTCGAAGGAGCAGGCGTTTTTCAGCTGAGGGCGCGCGGCGAGTGGACGCTTGATCAACTGATTGCCGCTTATGGAGTTTTAGCGGTTCAGTGTCTTCTCATCGAAGGATTTAAACATGCGCCATATCAAAAAGTTGTCATGGTCAGAAACGAAGCGGACTGTCAGCTCTTGGAGGAATTGGACGGCATCATCGCCGTCATTTATCAAAAGAGCGAGCCGAAAACGGATGTTCCATCCTTTCATATTGAAGACCCGAGCGCCGTGGCTTTTATTCTGAATCATCTAAAGGAGGAAGGCGTTTGTCTGAACGATTTGTTATAACAAAAGAGCCGATTGTCATCGAAGATATCGTCAAAAAAGTTGAAAAAAGGGAAGCCGGTGCCATCACGACGTTTATTGGAACAGTGAGAGAATGGACAAATGGAAAAAAGACACTCTATCTCGAATATGAAGCATATGTTCCAATGGCGGTCAGCATGCTTGCTCAGATCGGGAAAGAAATCAATGAAAAATGGCCTGGTACAGCTGCAGCGATTACCCATCGCATCGGCAGGCTGGACATCTCCGACGCGGCCGTGGTGATCGCGGTGTCGTCACCTCACCGGAAAGCGGCATATGAAGCGAACGAATATGCGATCGAAAGGATAAAGCAAATTGTGCCGATTTGGAAAAAAGAACATTGGGAGGACGGCGAGACTTGGATCGGCGACCAGCTTGAGACAACTGAATACCCGGAAGGGAAACCAGATTTGGAAGCAGCGGCTTCCGACAGAAAAAGAGGTGCTGACCTTTGATTAAAATTTTACTGTTTGCCCAGCTTGCCGAACAAGCGGGTGCGCAGAGCGTTGATATAAATGAAGAAAAAACGACAACAGACGACATCAGACAGTTTTTAAAAGAAACTTACAATCTTCAGGGGACGGACCGAGCGATGATCGCTGTCAACGAAGTGTACAGAAGAGGAAACAGTGAGGTTAAGTCTGGAGATACGGTTGCTCTTATTCCCCCGGTCAGCGGAGGTTGAGAACGTCGGTCGGTTCAGGCATAGAGCCTGTTACCGACCGACGTTTTTTTTCGAACCGTTTTCCAGATAAATAAAACAGCCGCGCCGTTCTTTCGAAATGTTTGGTTCTAATTTTTGAATCAAGTCATAAAGCTCACTAATACGGTGAACGTTAAAATTGGTTCTTTCTTTCAGTTTCATTTTCAGTTCTTTTGTCGTTACAATTTTTCCTTTTTGCTGTTTAATAATGTCTACGCAATGTGCTGCATAATACTCTTTAGTGGAACGTCTATGTCGCTGGATTTGTCTGTCAAGTTCTCCTAACCTTGCGTAAATCCCTTCGCGTTCTTTCCGGAAGTCCTTCCAGATTTTTTGTTCCAATTCACCTAAGAGGAGAAGCTGTTTTTTTAAAGCCTCTCTTTTCGCCATTGCAATCAACTCCGTCATTCATAATTTGATAACATTTTCTATTATTTTACATCATCTTCCTTCATTCATCAAAAAATTTCCTTTGCCAACAAGAAACTATTTTTTATTGACTGTCACATTTTAAAAAAGATTTATTTCAAGCGGAAGAAGGAGGAAAACTCCATAATAAGTCTGAATTTTGTAAAATCGGTGGAATTTTATTTCGCAAACCGATATATTAGATGATGTGTCCTTGTTTTACATGAATTGGAAAGGTGCTGGTGCAAATGGAGTCCCTTAAAAAACTAAAAGATTTTTATTGGCCTTATAAAAGAATGTTCTTGTGGTCGCTTGTGTCGATGCTTCTGATGACGGCGATCACTGTTGTTTACCCGATTATTCTGCAAATGACAATTGATGAAGTGATTCTCGGCGGAAGGTACGGTTTGGTCATATGGATCAGCCTCGGGTTCATTGCTGTCATGGCGGCGAAGGGCGCAGCTACTTTTTTTCATCAGTATCTTGGAGATATGTTCGGAATCCGCTCGGTCTACCGGTTAAGAAAAGAGCTGTATTCGAAGTTGCAGCGTCTGCCGTTCAAGTATTATGACAGCGCTAAAACGGGAGATTTAATGTCGAGGCTTACGGCTGACGTCGAAGGCATCAGATTCTTTTTATCTTTCGGTTTTGCTGAGGCGATTCGCTTTATCCTGCTTGTCACCTTCAGTCTGTCTGTCATGTTTTCTTATTCTGTGCCGCTGACTCTGGTAACGATTGCTTCTCTGCCGTTTTTAGGAGCGGTTGTCTACAGGTTTGATAAAAAAGTGCATCCGGCTTTTCGGAACATAAGAAAATCTTTCGCCCGTTTAAATACGAAAGTTCAGGAAAATATCAGCGGCATGAATACCGTTAAATCTTTATCAAAAGAAGATTTTGAGATTCAAAACTTTACTCATTCAAATGACCATTTTCGAAATAAAAACTTAAACGCTTCGTTTATCATGTCTAAATTCTTTCCGCTGATGGAGTTTATCGGCAATATTTGCCTCGTTGCCCTGTTGTCGTTCGGCGGCTGGCTCGTGATGCAAAACAGCTTAAAACCGGGGGAGCTTGTCGCTTTTTTCAGTCTTGTCAATTACTTAATGTGGCCGATCATGAACCTCGGTTATGTCATCAACCTGTTTTCACAAGCGAAAGCATCAGGAGAGCGGCTGCTGGAAATTCTTGATGCCAAAGAGGAAATCACCGACAGCGGACATGCGGTGAAAAACGGCAGACTGAACGGCGATGTCGTATTCAGCGATGTTTCCCTTCAATATACAAAAGAAAACGCTGAAGCACTGCATGGAGTGTCTTTTCAAGCCGAGCGCGGCAAAACGATCGGGTTAATCGGTGCGACGGGGTCAGGAAAGAGCAGTATCATTCAACTGCTGAGCCGCTTTTATGAGCCGACATCCGGCCGGATCATGATCGACGGCAAGCCGCTTGAACACTACTCATTAAAAATGCTGCGCTCCAATATCGGCGTCGTCCCGCAGGAATCGTTTTTATTTTCATCAACGATCAGATCAAACATATCTTATGGAAATCCTGATGCATCAATGGAAGAGATCATCGAAAGCGCGAAAAGAGCTCAGGCGCACGATTTTATCATGGAGCTTCCGAACCAATACGATACGATGCTCGGCGAGAGGGGGCTCGGACTGTCCGGTGGCCAAAAACAGCGAATCGCGATTGCGAGGGCGATTTGTCTGAACCCGGGCATTCTCATCCTCGATGATTCGACGAGTGCCGTTGACATGGAAACGGAGCACCGTATTCAGCTTGCATTGCGGGAAGTGATGCGGGATCGGACGACGTTCATCATCGCTCACAGAATCTCATCCTTAAAGCATGCCGACGAAATTCTTGTGCTCGATAAAGGTGTTGTTAAGGAAAGGGGAACACACGAACAATTATTGGAAGAAAACGGTTTATACAAACGGATTTTTGATTTGCAGTATAAAGATCAAAATGTGTTGAATGAGCCGCATTTTGCAGGATAGGAGGCTCTTGCTATGGAAAATCAGGCGAAAAAACAAACATTGATGAACCGGTTTTTTTATACTTCAGACCAAATCATTGAAAAGCCTTTTAACTGGGCGCAGATGTGGAGGCTGCTCAAATATTTAAAGCCTTACCGAAAAAATCTGCTGCCGCTCTCCTTTTTAACGGTCATGATCTCGGCGGCGATCCGGCTGACGGTGCCGATTTTGATCGGCGTCTATGCGCTCGACAAAGCAATCGCAGGCCGGGATATGAATCTTCTTGCGATTCTGATCTCCGTCATCAGTGGATTATATCTTGTCAATTATGTTAGCAATGTGTTGAGAATCCGCTGGATGAACAAGCTTGGCCAGCATGTCATTTATGATCTCAGACAGCATTTATTTACGCATGTTCAGCGGCTGTCGCATCGCTTTTTCGATGAGCGTTCGGCAGGTTCCATCCTTGTCCGGATCATGAATGACATCAATTCTCTGCAGGAATTATTTACGAGCGGAGTCATCAATTTATTGATGGATATCCTGCTCCTCTTCGGTATTATCGTCATTCTGTTTTCGCTCAGTCCTGAGCTGACCATCGCCATCATGGTGACGCTGCCTGTTATGTTCTTCATTTCAACCAATCTCAGAAGGAAAATCCGACGATCCTGGCAAAAGGTGCGCTTAAAGCAGTCCAAACTGAATTCCCATTTGAATGAAAGCATTCAAGGCATCCGGGTCACTCAGGCATTTACGCAGGAAAAAGAGAATATGATGTATTTTGAAGGCGTCAACAGCGAAAACTTTGAAGCCTGGCGGGAAGCGACGAAAAAAAATGCGACATTCCGCCCGCTTGTAGAAATGACAAACGCCGTCGGGACGGCTATTTTAATCTGGTACGGCACGAGCTTAATCATCAATGAAACGATTACGATCGGTGTATTTGTCTCATTCGCCTTCTATCTCGGAATGTTCTGGGAGCCGATTTCAAGGCTCGGCCAAGTCTACAACCAGCTGTTGATGGGGATGGCTTCGTCAGAGAGGATATTTGAATTTCTGGATGAAAAACCGAGTGTCGCAGACAAGGAAGATGCGGTCAAAATTAAAGAATTAAAAGGCCGGATCGAATTTGAACAGGTGGTATTTTCTTATGACGGGAATCGCAAGGCGCTGCACAGCATTTCATTTGAGGTGCCGGCGGGAACATCGCTCGCGCTTGTCGGACATACAGGATCAGGGAAGACGACGATCGCGAATCTGATCAGCAGGTTTTACGATGCAACAGGCGGGACTGTCAAAGTGGACGGAATACCGATTACCGATATCTCGCTTTCCGATCTTCGTTCGCAAATCAGCATCGTGCTGCAGGATACGTTTATTTTTTCCGGAACGATTATGGAAAATATTCGTTTTGGCCGTCCGAATGCCGCCGATGAAGAAGTGATCGAAGCAGCAAAAGCTGTCGGGGCCGATTCGTTTATTTCAGCGCTTCCGAATGGATACGCCACAGAAGTGGAAGAACGCGGCAATGTATTATCGGCAGGTGAGCGGCAGCTCATTTCATTCGCGAGGGCGCTCCTGGCAGACCCTCGCATTCTGATCCTTGATGAAGCAACCGCAAGTATTGACACAGAAACGGAAGTCAAGATTCAGGCTGCATTGAAAACCCTGCTCCATGGCAGAACGGCTATTATGATCGCTCACAGGCTTTCAACGATAAGGGATGCGGATAAAATCCTGGTTCTTGACCACGGCCGGAAAATAGAGGAAGGAAATCACCAGGAATTAATCGAAAAACGTGGAATGTATTATGAGCTGGTGAAAGCGCAGTATCAAATGTTTCAGCGAAACTAAACTGAAACTGTCCGCGGCCGCATATTCTGAAATGCGGCCGGGGCGTTTTTTTGAGAAAACAGAGGTGAAACATTTTAGATGATTCTGCGTATAAACTGGTAATTCATTTTTTAAGGGGGATACATATGGAAACGCATTTAGAAACTGAAAAAGTAAAAAATCCGTCATTGTTCGGATTGATTACCCATCCCGGAGAACAGTTTGAGAGAATGAGAGAAAAGCCGGCTGTCTGGTTTCCGCTTGTTATTGTTTTATTATTGTCGGTTACCGGCGCGTATATGCTCAGCGAAAAAACGGTGTTATCTACCGATTTGTCGGAAATGCCGGGAGATGATGAAACATTTGAAGCCACTATGAAGAGAATCGGGATCATCGGCGGGATCATCGGCGGGATCATCGGCTTTGTGATTGCCTTGCTGATCAGCGCTTTAATCTATTGGCTGATTGTCAAAATCGGAAGAGGAACAACCAATTTTGTTCACATGTTTTCGCTGTCTGTTTTTACATATTTTATTGCGGCTATCGGGCAATTCATAGGCGTGCTTGTGATCTATTATTCAAATATTGATCCCACGATCGCCATCACGTCTTTAAGCAGCATCATCCCGGCAGACGAGCCGCTCAAATCGGTATTAGGTGTATTTGATATTTTCACCATCTGGTCGCTCGCACTGGTTGCACTGGGTCTCCAAAAGGTTGGGGGCATCTCCAAAAAAGCGGCTTGGACCGGTGTGATCATTTTATTTGTGATCTCCATTTTGCTCGCTTTAACAGGCGGAATCGCGAGGAATTTCTTCGATACATTTGAAGGAGCAATGTAAATGAAAAAAATATGGATCGGCATTATCATTGTTGGGGCTGCTGCGCTTTTTATCGGACTCAACCTCTACCGCTCGGTGCAAACGGGCGGAGGGGCTGAAACAGCGGTCCAAACCGTCAAATTGGAAGAGAAAGAGATTTCTTCTGAAGTCATGGTTCCGGGCGCCCTAAAGTTTGCCAACGAACAATACGAATATTTTGAACCCGAAAAAGGGAAAATTGCCGACATCAAAGTAAAAGAAGGCGACAAGGTGAAAAAAGGAGATGTGCTTTTCACCTATACGAACGAAGAAATTCGCCTGGAAAAAGAACAGAATGCTTTATCCATTCAATCGAAGGAACTCCAGCTTGAACAGGTAAAGCGAAAAATCAGCAGTCTAAAAAGCAAGGAAGACGAGCTGAAGGCTGAGCTGGGAGCGGAAAAAGCCAAAAGGCAAATGGATGACGAACGGTCCCAGCTTGAAATGGAAGAAAAATCGCTTCAGCTTGAGCTGAAACAAGCCGACCTGCAAAAGGAAACGCTCGCGAAAAAATCTGCAGCGCTGCAAGTAAAAAGCGGCATTGACGGGACAGTGATCACCGCTGATAAACAAGCCGCCTTAAAGCAATCGGATATTCAAAAGCCGGTTATACATATAGGTAACGAGGACAAGCTTGTCGTTAAAGGTGTGCTGTCAGAGTATGACACATTGAAAGTGAAAAAGGGACAGAACGTGACCATCACATCGGATGTCATCCAAAATAAAGAGTGGCGGGGCAGAATCTCTCAAGTCGGATTGGTTCCCGAAGAAGAGGCGTCTGCAGGTGCTGCGGGAGGAAAGGAACAAGCTGTTCAATATCCGTTTGAAGTCAAAATAAAAGGGGAGCGTCCTAAAGCAAAGCCCGGCTTCAATATGATTCTCAAAATCCAGACGGACAAAAGAACCATTCAGGCTCTTCCTGAAGATGCCGTCAAGCAGGATGATGATCAATCATACGTGTATGCCGTCAGAGACGGAAAGGCGAAAAGGATCAATGTCAAAACCGGCGAGAAAGCAGATGGCGTCGTTGAAATTACCGGCGGTCTGACGAACAAGGACCGGGTTATCGCAAACCCGGCCGAGGACATGAAAAGCGGAACGGAAGTGAAGCTTCAATGATTGAGCTTTCCCGCGTGAAAAAAAGCTACCAAATCGGAGGGGAAACCATTGATGTTCTCAGGGAGATCAATATGAAAATTGAGCCGGGTGAATATCTGTCCATCATGGGGCCTTCCGGTTCTGGAAAATCGACAATCATGAACATTATCGGCTGTCTTGACCGCCCGACATCGGGTATTTACAGGCTGGACGGCGAGGATATTTCATCATATGGTGAAAGGGAGCTTGCCGGCGTCAGAAACCGTTTAATCGGTTTTGTTTTTCAGCAGTTTCAGCTTCTGCCGAGACTGAATGCCATAAAGAATGTGGAGCTTCCGATGATCTACTCCGGCATTCCAAGAAAAGAGCGGCGGGAGCGGGCCGAACGGGCGCTTGAAAAAGTCGGGCTCAAGGACAGAATGCGCCATTTGCCGAACGAGCTTTCCGGCGGCCAAAAACAGCGTGTAGCCATCGCAAGAGCGATCGTCAATGAACCGAAGCTGATATTGGCCGATGAACCGACCGGAGCGCTCGATACGAAAACAAGCCGGGACATCATGGAGCAATTCACCGAATTGAATGAGGAAGGAACGACGGTGGTGCTCGTCACCCACGAACCGGAGATTGCAGATTATACAAGCCGGATCATCATGGTGAGGGACGGTGTGATCGTCTCGCCGGAAACAGAGCGGAGGGGGACGGTGCAATGAATCTCATCGAAAACTTGAGAATGGCGTTAAGTTCCATCCTTTCCCATAAACTGCGCTCGATTTTAACAATGCTCGGAATCATTATCGGTGTAGGCTCTGTTATTGTCGTTGTTGCAGCGGGGCAAGGAGGAGAGCAAATGCTCAAGCAGACGATCAGCGGGCCCGGCAACACGGTCGAAATCTATTATCAGCCCAGCAATGAAGAATTGACGTCCAATCCCAACGCCTATTTAGACGCCGGCTTCACCGAAGAAGACATCAGAAGTTTAAAGTCACTCGAAGGCGTGAAGCATGTCGTTGCGAAAACTACCGAGTCTATGAATGTCCGTTTCCGGGATGAAAAAACGGATGCCGCTGTAAACGGCATTAATGACGGATATATCAGCATCAACTCGATGGAAGTCGAAAAGGGAAGAGAGTTTTCAGAAGAGGATTACAATGCCGGAAGCAGGGTCGCCGTCGTTTCGCCGAAACTTGCGGAGGAACTTTTTTCTCAGCAGTCGCCTCTCGGCCGCGTCGTATGGATCAATGGCCAGCCCGTTGAAATCATCGGCGTATTAAAAGAAGAAACCGGGCTGCTTGCGTTGGGGATGAATGAGATGTATGTTCCGTTTTCAATGTTAAAATCGTCCTTCGGCATCAGCGACTATGACTCTGTCTCCGTTCAAGCTGAATCTGCCGACCATCTGCAAGCCGTCGGAAAGCAGGCTGCCGCGGCCGTCAACAACAATCACGGCACCACGGACTCGTACGAAGTGATGAACATGGAGGCCATAGCGGCCGGGATCAGCCAGATTACAACAATTATGACGATGTTCATCGGCTCAATTGCAGGCATATCTTTACTCGTTGGCGGGATCGGCGTCATGAATATTATGCTGGTGTCGGTCACGGAACGGACGAGGGAAATCGGGATTCGAAAATCGCTTGGTGCAACAAGAGGCCAGATTTTGATGCAATTTTTAATAGAATCGTCTTTGATCACGCTGATTGGCGGGGTGTTTGGCATCGGCCTCGGATACGGCGGAGCCGCCCTAGTTTCGTTTTTTGCCGGTTGGCCGCCGCTCGTTTCCTGGCAGGTGGTCCTCGGAGGCGTCCTGTTCAGCATGGCGATCGGGGTTATCTTTGGCCTCATCCCGGCCAATAAAGCGGCCCGCCTTCATCCGATTGATGCATTGAGGTATGAGTAAAGCGGCATATAGCCGTCAGCCGATAAGCGTACGGGCGGCTTGGATCGGTGTTTTCGTCATATTTATTATGATGCTGATGTTGTCTTATTTATTAGGCTTATGGCAAGTATTTTTAGAACGTTCATTAGGCTGATGCATTATTGTAAAACCTCATGCGGCGAGCATGAGGTTTTTCTGAATGGTGTTTGAAGGAATAGATAATAATAATGTCACATATTTTTGCGGATTTTTATAGTTTATACAGTTTACAAACGGTACATATCACGATAATATGTTAAAATGTGAAAGATTTTGATGGTTATTGAATGAATTTGAAAGATTTTTGTTGAGTTATGTCGAAAAAGCGTTTACAATGTAATTGTAAGCTAAATGAAGGCGTTTCCAAAAGAGGTGATAATGTGTTGACTCCCGAACGGCATCAGTTGATTATTGACGAGATTGAAAAGCATGATGTCGTGAAAATCCAGTACTTAATGAATTTAACGAACGCATCTGAGTCAACGATCAGAAGAGATTTGTCGACGCTGGAAGCCCGCGGATATTTAAAGCGTGTTCATGGAGGGGCATCGAGGCTTTCCGATATTCGTACAGAGCCTGACATGCTAGAGAAATCATCCAAAAACCTTCATGAAAAGAGAAAAATCGCTCAAGAAGCGGCCTCACTTCTTGAAGAAGGCGATTGTATCTACCTTGATGCCGGAACGACCACATTGCAAATGATCGATTTTATCGATCCGGAGATGGATATTATCGTGGTCACAAATGGAGTCATGCACATTGAGGCATTAGGTAAAAAAGGCATTACTTTTTATTTATTAGGCGGGTATGTGAAGTATAAAACCGGAGCAATCGTGGGCGGTTCGGCTTTATCAGCCATCAGCCAATACCGGTTTGACAAAAGCTTCATCGGCGTCAATGGCATTCATAAAGAAGCGGGATTTACGACTCCGGATCCTGAAGAAGCGCTTTTGAAAACAAAAGCTGTCAACCAGGCGAAAAAAGCATTTATTTTAGCTGACGTTTCCAAGTTTGGGGAAATTTCATTTTCTGCCTTTGCCGGTTTAGACGAAGCAACTATCATTACAGCAGGATCTGCAAAACATTCATTTGATAACTATCAAGAAAAAACTGTCGTAAAGGTAGTGAAAACATGATATACACTGTAACTCTCAACCCATCGGTCGACTATATTGTTCACGTTGAAGAATTTTCCGTAGGCGGGCTGAATCGTTCAGTCTATGACACGAAATATCCCGGAGGCAAAGGAATCAATGTCTCACGCGTACTGAACAGACACCATGTACCTTCTAAAGTTCTCGGTTTTATCGGCGGTTTTACCGGGGGGTACATCAAATCATTTCTCGAAGAAGAGAAGCTTGAAACGGCTTTTCATGAGGTGAATGGAGACACGCGCATCAATGTCAAATTGAAGACCGGGGATGAGACGGAAATCAACGGGCAGGGGCCCGTCATCAGCCAAGAAGATTTCGCGGCCTTTTTAGACCAGTTTTCAGCGATGAAAGAAGGGGACATTGTCGTATTGGCTGGCAGCATTCCTTCTTCATTGCCGCAGGACACCTATGAAAAGATTGCAGAAAAGTGTGAAGAGCAAAATGTCCGGGTTGTCGTTGATATTTCGGGTGAGGCACTCCTAAAAGCAGCAGAAATGAAGCCGCTTTTAATGAAACCGAACCATCACGAGCTCGGTGAAATGTTTGGAACAACCATCACTTCAGCGGAAGAAGCGGTGCCTTATGGTAAGAAACTCGTTGAACGCGGGGCCGAAAACGCGATCGTTTCCATGGCTGGGGAAGGCGCACTTTTATTTACAAAAGACGGCGTCTACCATGCCAACGTACCTAAAGGAAAGCTCGTGAACTCAGTCGGCGCCGGAGATTCAGTGGTTGCAGGCTTTCTCGCAGGCATTGAAAAACAGCTCGACATCAAAGAAGCTTTTCGCTTAGGTGTCGCGTCAGGAAGCGCAACCGCCTTTTCAGAGGAGCTGGGAACGGAAGAGCTCGTTCACAAGCTGCTTCCGGAAGTTCAAGTCAAAGCGATTTAAAGGAGGAAAGGTTATGAAAATAACAGAGCTACTAACGAAGCATACGATCAAGTTAAACCTTGAGAGCAGCCAGAAAGAAAACGTTATCGAAGAACTCGTCAGCGTTTTGGATCAGGCGGGCAAGTTGAATGATAAAGAAGGCTACAAAGAAGCCGTGATCAACCGTGAGAAACAAAGTTCCACCGGTATCGGCGAAGGCATCGCCATCCCTCATGCGAAAACGGCAAGCGTTAAAGAGCCTGCGATCGCGTTCGGCCGTTCAAAAGACGGCGTCGATTATGAATCCCTTGACGGTCAGCCAAGCCATCTCGTTTTCATGATCGCTGCTACAGACGGCGCGAATAACACTCACTTGGAAGCATTGTCAAGACTATCGACTTTGCTTATGAGGGAAGAGATTCGCAAACAGCTGCTTGAAGCTTCATCCGAAGACGAAATCATCGACATCATCAATCAGCATGATAAAGATGATGAAGAAGAAGAGCAGGCCGAAGAAGCATCTGCACCATCAGCAAAAGGAAAAATCCTTGCGGTTACAGCATGTCCGACAGGGATCGCCCACACGTTCATGGCTGCCGATGCTTTGAAAGAAAAGGCGAAAGAGCTCGGCGTTGATATCAAAGTTGAAACGAACGGTTCAAGCGGTATTAAAAATGGTCTGACAGCGCAGGAAATCGAAGATGCGGTTGCGATCATCGTCGCCGCCGATAAACAGGTTGAAATGGATCGCTTTCAAGGCAAACATGTCATTGAAGTACCTGTAACAGCAGGAATCAGACGTCCGAAAGAGCTGATTGAGCAGGCGCTGAAACAAGACGCGCCTATCTATCAGGGTAAAGGCGGCGGTGCATCTGCATCTGCTTCTGAAGACGGAGCTGCCAAAGGAAAAGGCGGCGGTTTCTACAAACACTTGATGAGCGGTGTCAGCAACATGCTGCCATTCGTCGTCGGGGGCGGGATCTTAGTTGCGGTTTCATTCTTCTGGGGAATTAACGCGACCAAACCGGGAGATCCCACTTATAATGAGTTTGCAGCTGTATTAAATACTATAGGCGGAACTCAAGCACTTGGATTAATTGTCGCTGTATTGGCAGGATTTATCGCGATGAGCATCGCGGATCGTCCGGGGTTTGCGCCTGGTATGGTCGGAGGTTTCATGGCGACGCAAGCCGGCGCCGGTTTCTTAGGCGGACTGATTGCCGGTTTCTTGGCTGGTTATATTGTTGTCCTATTGAAAAAAGTGTTCGCTGGTCTGCCGCAAGTGCTTGACGGATTAAAACCTGTCCTTCTTTATCCGTTGTTTGGAATATTCTTGACCGGAATCATCATGCATTATGTTGTCAATACGCCTGTCAAGTATATTATGGATGGCATGACACATTGGCTTGAAGGTCTTGGAACAGGAAACCTTGTTGTAATGGGTATTGTTTTAGGCGGTATGATGGCGATTGATATGGGCGGTCCGATCAACAAAGCGGCCTTCACATTTGGTATCGCGATGATTGAAGCTGGAAACTTTGGACCTCACGCAGCGATCATGGCGGGCGGTATGGTGCCTCCGCTTGGAATTGCCCTTGCAACGACTTTCTTTAAAAATAAATTTTCAAAACGGGATCGCGAAGCCGGAATTACCAACTACGTGATGGGCTTGTCATTTATTACTGAAGGTGCGATTCCTTTTGCGGCAGCCGATCCGGCGCGCGTCATTCCTGCTTCTATCATCGGATCAGCAGTTGCCGGAGGTTTATCTCAATTTTTCCATGTCACACTGCAAGCGCCGCATGGCGGAATATTCGTTCTCTTCTTTACGACGAACCATGCGCTGCTGTATCTCCTCAGTATCTTGATTGGTGCGGTTGTGACGGCTCTCATTCTCGGCATCTTGAAAAAGCCGGTTCCAACTGAAAAATAAGTGCTGAAAGTGCCACAGTAATCCCTGTGTGGCACTTTCTTTTTTACCGTTTTTGCCGGAAGTGAACGCGGGAATTATGTATTCGGCAGGAACTTGTGATAAAGTATAGGAAAGCTTTATTTTGCATGTATGCTGTGACAGACTGTTTTTAGGAGGAAGCGTTTTGACTGAAGAAAAATCCACCCAAAATAAAAACTCTCTCTTTGAATGGGTAAAAGCCATTATTATCGCAGTCGTTCTGGCGTTATTGATCAGGGCATTTTTATTCGAACCGTATTTAGTCGAAGGTACATCAATGGATCCGACGCTGCACGACGGAGAGCGGCTGTTCGTCTATAAAACGGTTAAATACGTAGGCGAATTTAAGCGGGGAGATATCGTCATTATCGACGGCGATGAAAAAAATGTCCATTATGTGAAGCGCTTGATCGGCCTGCCGGGAGATACCGTGCAAATGAAAGACGACACGCTGTACATAAACGGGAAAAAGGTGTCTGAGCCGTATCTTTCGGAAAACAGAAAAGAGGCGGAAGCAGTCGGCGTCAAACTGACGGGCGATTTCGGCCCTGTGAAGGTTCCGGAAGGCAAGTATTTCGTGATGGGAGACAATCGCCAGAGATCGATGGACAGCCGGAACGGACTCGGACTGATCGATAAAAAACGAGTGGCCGGGACTTCACAATTTGTGTTTTTCCCGTTCAACGAAATCCGAAAAACAGACTGAAAAATGCCTGATGTCCATTTGGACAATCAGGCATTTTTGCTTGATTTATGCGGATAATGATGCCAGTACTGCGATAAACAGTACGGTAACGAACACAGAGGCCATAATCAGAAGAACGCTGTATAAGATTCTGATTTCCGCGGCTTCTTTTCCCCTTTTTGACAGCATTCGTTTCGCCGCGATATGAACGAACACGTAAATCATGGCAATCCCGATGTAAAGGCCCACATCCCGTGCTGTAAAGCCGGTTACGGCAAGATAAACCCCTGCGAAAAAAATAAACATGCAGTATTCCGTCAAAGTGATAAGCTTCATGTCTTCCTCCGTCTAACGATCCGAGTTTTCTTCAAATATCACCTTTTTATAATATATCTTTTGCAGCCATCCCACAAGGAGGCCGAAGCCGATCAGCAGACAGGAAAATATCAAAAAGTCCGAGGTCCACATATCAAACCCTTTGAAAAGCCCGATAGACATCGTAGAAATCACCATGGCCACTGACACGAAAAGCGCTTGGCGCGGCCTTGAATTGATCCACCTGATGATATCAGGATCATCTTTTAATTTCATTATTCCTTCCCCCATTCTTCAATAATTGTAACATATTGTCACAAAGAAAGTGTGAACAAGTGTTTTTTTGATATATTTTTCTTTAAAACTTTATCGTAAAAAAGCAAAGCATTTCTCTTGCGGAATTTTCGTGTTATACTCTTTTTAATGAAGTATAGATGGAGGATTTTAAATGATAGCTGTTCAAAATGTCAGCTTGCGGTTTGCGGACCGGAAGCTGTTTGAAGATGTAAATATTAAGTTTACGCCGGGTAACTGCTACGGATTGATCGGAGCAAACGGCGCCGGAAAGTCCACTTTTTTGAAAATATTATCAGGTGAAATCGAGCCTCAGACGGGCGAGGTTCATATGAGCCCGGGCGAACGCCTTGCCGTCCTGAAGCAGAACCACTTTGAGTATGAAGAGCATGAAGTGCTGAAAGTCGTGATCATGGGGCATAAACGCCTTTATGAAGTCATGCAGGAAAAAGACGCGATTTACATGAAACCCGATTTTTCAGATGAAGACGGAATCCGCGCCGCAGAGCTTGAGGGCGAATTCGCCGAGCTGAACGGCTGGGAAGCCGAAGGGGAAGCTGCGATTTTGTTAAAAGGCCTCGGCATTGCTGAAGAACTGCATACGAAGAAAATGGCGGATTTGGGCGGTTCCGAAAAGGTGAAGGTCCTCCTTGCACAGGCCCTGTTCGGAAAGCCTGACGTCCTTCTTCTCGATGAGCCGACCAACCACTTGGATATTCAGGCGATCCAGTGGCTTGAAGAGTTTTTAATCAATTTTGAGAATACGGTTATCGTCGTATCGCATGACCGCCACTTTTTGAATAAAGTATGTACGCATATCGCCGACCTGGATTTTAACAAAATTCAAATTTATGTCGGAAACTATGATTTCTGGTATGAATCAAGCCAGCTTGCGCTTAAAATGAATCAGGAAGCCAATAAGAAAAAAGAAGAGCAGATCAAACAGCTCCAGGAGTTCGTTGCCAGATTCAGCGCCAACGCCTCAAAATCGAAGCAGGCGACATCAAGAAAAAAACTGCTTGAAAAAATTACGCTTGACGATATTAAGCCGTCATCGCGCAAGTATCCGTACGTACATTTCACACCTGAACGCGAAATTGGAAACGATGTGCTTGTTGTCACAGACCTGTCGAAAACGATTGACGGTGTCAAGGTGCTTGACTCGGTCAGCTTTATGATGAATAAAGAAGATAAAATCGCCTTTACAGGCCGGAATGAGCTTGCCGCTACTGTGCTCTTTAAAATCCTTGCCGGGGAAATGGAGCCTGACAGCGGATCGTTTAAATGGGGCGTCACAACATCCCAGGCGTTTTTCCCGAAAGACAACAGCGAGTATTTTGAAAACAGCGATTTAAACCTTGTCGACTGGCTCCGCCAATTTTCGCCGCATGACCAAAGCGAAAGCTTCCTGCGCGGATTTTTGGGCCGGATGCTGTTCTCCGGGGAAGAAGTGCTGAAAAAAGCAAGCGTTTTGTCAGGGGGAGAGAAAGTCCGCTGCATGCTGTCCAAAATGATGCTGTCCGGCGCCAATGTGCTGATGCTTGATGAGCCGACCAACCATTTGGATCTCGAATCCATTACAGCGCTGAATAACGGTTTAATCAGCTTTAAAGGCGCTATGCTGTTTACATCTCATGACCATCAGTTTGTCCAAACAATTGCCAACCGGATCATCGAAATCACGCCAAACGGAATCGTCGATAAACAGATGAGCTATGATGAATTTTTGGAAGACAAAGCGGTTCAGGACAAGCTTGCTGAACTTTACGCGTAATGATAGAAAACCCGCCTTAAAAAGCGGGTTTTTTTATAAAAAGGGAGATGGTTGCCGTGTCATGCCGCAAGGCTCTTGAGCAATATATTCAAGCAACAAACACACATGAGTTTGAGAATGTCAAAAAGCTCCTTCATCCCGACGCTGTGTACTGGTTCTCGGATGAAACGTGCTCGGGCGTTAAGGAAATTCAGCGTTATTTTGAAAACGCCTGGAAGCAAATCGAAAACGAAGTATACAGCGCCAGTCATATCAGTTGGATCACGGAAACGGACGAACAGGCCGTCTGTCTTTATACATACGAATGGAAAGGGTTTTTTAGGGGTGAACCGGTTCAAGGGGCAGGCCGTGCGACAAACGTATTTGTAAAGGACGAGTCAGGAAGCTGGAAGCTGAAGCATGAACATTTAAGCAGTTTGCCCAAATCATGAGGAGGCAGGGCATTGGACGGCTTTATAGCTCCATCTATGTACGGAAGTTAGAAAGGCTGGCAGCATGCGGAAATGATATAAAAGGACCTCAGAAAACTTCTGAGGTCCTTTTGTGCGGAAGGCTTTAGATCGCCCAGTTGCCGTTTCTGAAAATCGGCTCTCTTTTTCCGTCTGCTGTGATTCCGTCTATATTCATTTCTCCTGAACCGATCATGAAGTCAACATGTGTAATGCTTTCGTTTAATCCTTCTTTCGCCAGCTCTTCGCGCGACATCTGCTTTCCGCCTTCGATGTTGAATGCGTACGCACTGCCGATTGCGAGGTGGTTTGAGGCGTTTTCGTCAAACAGCGTGTTGTAAAACAGAATATTGGACTTGGAAATCGGCGAATCGTGGGCAACGAGCGCAATTTCGCCTAAGTAGTGTGAACCCTCATCCGTTTCGATCAGCTCTTTTAAAATCTCTTCACCTTGTTCAGCTTTGACATCGGTGATCCGTCCGTTTTCAAATGTCAGCTGAAAGCCGTCGATCAGATTGCCGCCGTAGCTTAACGGCTTTGTGCTTGAAACAGTGCCGTTCACTCCGTCTTTTTTCGGAGCGGTGAATACTTCTTCTGTCGGCATATTGGCCATGAACTCGATGCCGTTTTCGTTAGTGCTTCCGGCGCCGACCCACAGGTGCTTCTCAGGAAGCTCGATCGTCAAATCTGTTCCTTTTGCTTGGTAATGAAGGGCTTGGTAATGCTTGTCGTTTAAGACGCTTACTTTATCGCGCAAAGTTTGATCGTGGTCTTTCCACGCCTGGACAGGATCTTCACGGTCGACGCGGGTCGTTTTGAAGATCTCATTCCACAGCTTTTGCATCGCTGTCTTTTCATCTGCGTCAGGGAATACTTTTTTGGCCCAGGCCGGTGAAGGTGCTGCGACGACAGTCCAGCTGACTTTATCCGATTGAATCATTTGCCTGTATGTATGCATCGCCTTTCCGGCGGCTTTTTGCTGGGCCGCGATTTTTTTGGAATCGATGCCTTTCAAAAGATCAGGGCTTGAAGAGACAATGGAAATAAAAGCGGCGCCTTCCTTAGCGAGCGTCTCCAGACCTTTCGCTTCCCACTCAGGGAATTCTTCAAAGGCTTCCGCTGGGGCCAGCTCATATTTCAGCCTTGTCACCTCATCATCCTGCCAGCGGACCGTTACGTTTTTTGCCCCTCTTTGATAGGCGCTTTTGACGAGGAGCCGTGCAAAATCGCGTACTTCTGTTGACGCGTTGATAACGACTTTCTGTCCTTTTTGAACGTTTACACCGACTTCGGCTACAAGCTTCGCATATTTGCTCAGTTTATCAGTAAACGAATTCATTGGCAAAACCTCCTTTATTGTCCATAACATCATATCAAATATTTGATTGAAAAGAAAAAAAGACGCAGCCCGGTAAGGCTGCATCTTTTTTAACGGTTGATTTTGGCCGTTTGGCCGGGGGGCGAGCTTGGCATGTTTGCAAGGGAGATGCTCATCCCCCCGAGAATAATACCGCTTAAAATAACGGTGATGGCCAGGCGTCTTCCCATATCTCTAAGCATGTTCTTCCTCCTTATCGTTTCTCCATTCCTCACGATATGAAAGAAGCAGGGAAAAAAGACGCGAAAACAAAAATTATTTAGCCGCTTTTTGCAATTTATCGATCACTTCAAGAGAGCGGCCCGTTCCGATGGCGACAGACTCGAGCGGATTTGCAGCAACATGCACGGGCACAACGATTTCCTGTGATAGCCATTCTTTGATGCCGTTCAATAGCGCGCCTCCTCCGGTTAAAATCACGCCCCGGTCGACAATGTCTCCGCTCAGCTCGGGAGGACAGTCTTCAAGCGTCGCTCTGATGGCTTCGATAATATGAAGGAGCGATTCGCGCATCGCCTTCTGAATCTCTATTGATTCCAGGGTAATCGTTTTCGGCAGGCCTGTGACAAGGTCGCGCCCTCTGACTTCCATCGTTTTCGTCTCATGGTCAATCAATGCGTAGCCGATCTCAATCTTGACTTCTTCGGCCGTCCGTTCACCGATCAGCAGGTTGTATTTTTTTCTGACGAATGACACGATGTCTTCATCAAGCTGGTCGCCGCCGATCCGGATCGAGTGGCATGAGACTACGCCTCCGAATGAAATGATCGCCACTTCTGTCGTGCCGCCGCCGATATCGACGACAACGTTTGCGACAGGTTCATCGACAGGCAGGTCTGCGCCGATGGCGGCAGCGACAGGCTCCTCAATCAAATGGACTTGCTTGGCTCCGCAGTTTTTGACAGCATCGCTGATCGCACGCCGTTCAACCGCGGTTGAACCGGATGGCGTGCAGACGACGACGCTCGGCTTTCTGAAAGTAAAGCCGATGTTCTTTCCGGCTTTTTTCATAATCTGCTTCAAGAGGTCTGTCGTCATGTCATAATCGGCGATGACTCCGTCTTTCATCGGTCTGACCGCGACGATTTTTCCCGGTGTCTTTCCGATCATGTTTTTGGCTTCTGTTCCGACCGCCAATACGCTCTTTGTTTCCGTATCCACGGCGACAACGGAAGGCTCATTTAAAATGATTCCTTTGTTTTTGCTGTAAACCAATATGTTAGCTGTGCCTAGATCAATTCCGATCTCGGTTGTTTGAAACATGTTTTCACCCAATCTCTATTTAAAATTTTTCCGAAAAACGAAATTTTCTTCGTGCTGAAAAAATGAATTTCATTTAAATTTTCTCAAATGATCGGCGATTTTTGGGGGTTTGTGACGAGTTTGAAACCAATCTGTAAAATGCTGTCCTCATATTGACATGATGAGAAAAATATTCATTTTTATGACCGAATTTTTGTCAAAGAAACGTTCAATAAGGGAAACCTTTTTCAGTCTTCGTTCGTCTATCGTTATGCTAAGACAATATCTTAGAAAAATAGAAACAAAAGAGGAAGTAGGCGAAAGTTTTGAAAGCAATTGGAGTTGTGAGAAAAGTAGACGAACTCGGCCGGATCGTGATGCCGATTGAATTGAGAAGAGCTTTGGATATTTCGATCAAGGACAGCATCGAATTCTTTGTCGACCAAGATAAAATTGTCCTGAAAAAATATAAACCGCACGGTGTGTGCCTAATGACCGGTGAAATCACTTCTGAAAACCGCGAGTACGGAAACGGGAAAATTACGCTGAGTCCTGAGGGGGCCGAATTGCTTTTGGAAGAAATAAAAGCTGCCTTAAACGAAGTGAAAGCATAAGATTTGAAGCCCTTCATCAGAAGGGCTTTTTCTTGCGTCGGCAGAAGATAAAACCGCCGTCACTGAAAAATTCAGCCATAGAGACGATAAATACTTCGAACAATCCTCTCAAATGTGGTGTAAAGAATGTTACAATTGACTGAGAAATACAAGTGGCAGGTGGGGGTATGAAAAGATATCAAGGACGAATCATTGCAACCGTGCTGGCAATGACTTTTATCATGTTTTGGAATTTTTTATTCTATGGGGTGTTGGGAAATAAAATCAATTGGACGGTTGATCTGCTGTTTACACTGGTGACATTAATCAGCGTTTGGTGGCTCACGCTTTATATCGATGAGTCCAATCAGCTTGTCTATAAACTGAAGGAAAGCGAAAAGAAATATAAAGAGCTTTCTTCAGAAACCAACCGCATCATGGATAACCTTCAGGAAATCGTCTTTCAGACGGACCGGATAGGATACATTACATTTTTGAATCAGGCGTGGACAACGTTGACCGGATACAGTGTTGAAGAGAGTCTTGGAACGATGTACAACGATTACTTTGACCATGAAGAACGGATCTCGAATCACCTGATCGCCCAGCTGAAGAACAAGGAGCCTGAAGGCAGGATCGAGGTGCTCTACCATCGCAAAGACGGAAGCAAGTTCTGGGGCGAAGTTCACTATAAACTTTATTATAAAAACGGTCAATTTACGAGCAGCTTGGGGACGCTGACTGATGTGACGGAACGGAAAAAAGCGGAGATGGAATTGTTCAAGTCGAATCAGCGGCTGGCTATGCAGTCTCAGAAGCTGGCGATGGCCGGGCAGCTCGCCGCGGGAATCGCTCACGAAGTCAGGAACCCGCTGACATCGGTAAACGGATTTTTGCAGCTGATGAAAGCGGAATATCCCGACCGGAAAGATTACTTTGACATTATTTTCTCAGAGATTAAACGAATCGATTCCGTGCTCGGCGAACTGCTTGTACTGGCCAAACCGCACCAGGTTCAATTTAAAAAGATCAACATCAATTCGGTTCTTCAGCAGGTGGCAACGCTTCTTGAGACCAACGCCGTGCTTTCCCACATTAAGATCGAAAAAGCGTTTCAGCACGGGGAGGAGTGGGAAATAAACGGCGATGAAAATCAAATCAAACAGGTATTCATCAATTTAATAAAAAACGGGATAGAAGCGATGCCTGACGGTGGAAAAATCACGATCTCCTCGGAGGTTGAAGGTGACTATGTGAAAATCAGCATCAAAGACGAAGGGGGCGGCATTTCCCAAGCCGATTTGGCAAAGCTCGGGGAGCCTTTCTTCTCAACGAAAGAAGAAGGGACGGGTCTTGGGCTGACGATTTGCCTGAATATTATCGGCGCTCACAACGGAGAAATGAAAATCGACAGCGAATTGGGCGAGGGAAGCACATTCCACATCCTGCTTCCGATCGACAAAGGGGCGGCATCTGAAGAAAACGATATTCAGCAAGGATGCTGCAGCCGCGCAACGATAAAATAAAAGAGGAAAAATTCCACTTCATATGATAGAATTTGTTCAGATTGACCCATGGAGGAATTACCGATGAAAAAAGAATTTGCAGTAATTGGACTCGGCCGGTTCGGCGGCAGCATTTGTAAAGCATTGAGTGAAGAAGGGCTTGAGGTAATGGCGATCGACAGAGATGAAGATCGCGTAAACGAATACGCCAAAATTGCCTCACATGCTGTGATAGGAGACACTACAGACGAATCAGTGCTGAAAAACCTTGGACTGCGCAATTTTGACCACGTCATTGTAGCGATCGGGGAGAACATTCAAGCGAGCATTTTGACAACGCTGATTTTGAAAGAGCTTGGTGTGAAAATGATTACCGTCAAAGCTCAAAACGATTATCACGAAAAAGTATTATCCAAAATCGGAGCGGACCGGATCGTTCATCCGGAGCGTGAAATGGGAAAAAGAATCGCCCACAACATCGTCTCCAACAATGTGCTTGATTATCTTGAACTTTCTGATGAACACAGCCTTGTCGAAATCGCAGCGAACGGCAAACTGGCCGGAAATACGCTGCTTGATCTTGATATCCGGGCCAGATACGGAATTAATATTGTCGCGATCAAGCGGGGGAAAGAAGTCATCGTATCTCCGCTTGCCACCGAAGAGATTCAAAAAGACGATATTTTAATCGTCATCGGCTCAAATCCTGACATTGAGAGATTTGAAAAAAAAGTTTTTCAACATTAAAATGCCATCGATCAGCCGCGGGAACCCCACTGCCCGCGGTTTTTTTGATCTTTTCATTGACTGTTTCAAACGATTCGGCTACGATATTGAACCATATCCATATAAAAATGAGAGGGGACATATATCTTTGGACAATGAGATGTTCATTCACCGGCTTGGCGCCGCCAGTCATCGCAAAAAAGCGGATACTGTAATTAAAAACGGAAAGATCATGGATGTTTTTAATCAGGAATGGTTGAAGACAGACATAGCTATCACAGACGGGGCCATCGTCGGTTTGGGCGATTATGAGGGGGAGAATACCATTGACGCAGAAGGACAAATGATCGTTCCAGGCTTTATCGACGGTCATGTCCACATTGAGTCTTCAATGGTGACGCCGCCCGAATTTGCCAAAGCGGTGATTCCCCACGGTGTAACAACCGTTGTCACCGATCCCCATGAAATCGCGAATGTCTCAGGAGTGAGGGGTCTTGAGTTCATGTTGGAGCAGGCTAAGATGACAAGGCTGAACATTCGTTTTATGCTCCCTTCTTGTGTGCCTGCGGCACCATTTGAAAAATCGGGTGCGGTTTTGAACGCTGCGGATTTACATCCTTTTTACAGCCGCGAAGAGGTGCTCGGGCTTGCGGAAGTGATGGACTATGTGGCCGTTGAAGCGGGAGAGCCGGATATGGTGCAAAAACTCATGGATGCCCATAAAGCGGACAAGCGGATCGACGGACATCTGGCCGGCTTGTCAGCTGGGTTCGTCAATGTCTACAGAGCGGCGGGCGTGCTGACAGACCATGAGGTCACGACACCTGAAGAGGCGCTTGAACGGGTCAGAAGAGGAATGTACGTCATGCTGAGAGAAGGCTCTGCGGCAAAGAATACACGTCATGTTTTGCCTGCGGTTAATGAGAAAAATGCGAGACGCTTCTTTTTCTGTACGGATGATAAGCATTTGGATGAACTGGTCGATGAAGGAAGCATTAACCATCAGGTCAAGCTTGCCATTCAAGAGGGACTTGACCCGTTTCTCGCATATCAAATGGGCAGCCTCAATGCAGCGGAATGCTTCGGGTTAAAGACGAAGGGAGCGGTTGCCCCGGGTTATGACGCAGACCTCCTTTTCATCAGCGATTTTGAGAACGTCAGCATTTCAAAGACGATGATCAACGGCGTGATCTGGAGCGGGGCAGAACAAAGCGAATGGACGGACGGCAAAGCGGCACCTGCTCTGCTCAAATCTGTCCATCTCCCTGATTTACATGAGGATGATCTGGAAATTCCGATCGTTCAAGGGAGTGAAATCAGGGTCATTGACATTATCCCCAATCAGCTTGAAACAAAGCTGTCCCTGACCAAGCCGAAAAGCGGCGCTTTTTTTCAGCCGGATCTGGAAAGCGATCTGTTGAAAATTGCAGTGATTGAGCGCCATCGCGGCGTTAAAGGAATCGGACTCGGCGTTGTCAGGGGCTTCGGTTTAAAAGAAGGCGCCATCGCGACAACGATTTCTCATGATTCCCACAATTTAATCGCTGTCGGTACAAATGATCAAGACATCTTAAAAGCGGTTGAACGTCTCGGAGAAATCGGGGGAGGCCTCACCATTGCAAAAGGAGGGAAGGAGCTTCAATCCGTCGCTCTGCCGATTGCCGGCCTCTTGTCGGACAAACCGCTTGAGACGGTAAACGAAAGCTTAAAATCTCTTCATGTAGCATTAACGGAGACAGGATTTTCAGGAGCGTTTAATCCTTTTCTGACGCTTTCTTTTTTAGCGCTTCCTGTTATCCCCGACATTAAAATGACGACAGAAGGCTTGTTTGATGTTAAAGCGTTTAGGCATATCCCGATTCAACCATAAAAAAACGGATGCACACCGGTGCATCCGTTTTTTGTTCAAGCCGCGATTAGACTTCCATAATAATCGGAAGGATCATCGGGCGGCGTTTTGTTTTTTCGTAGAGGAACGGAGCGAGCGTGTCTGTGATCTCGTTCTTAATTTCAGACCACTGCGTCGTTTTGCGTTCCATCACTTTTTTAAGGTGTCCTGCAATCAGGTCCTGGGCATCGTTGATTAAATCACCGGATTCTCTCATGTAGACAAATCCTCTGGAAATTAAGTCAGGTCCTGCGGACACTTTGAACTCTTTCATGTTGATGCTGACAACGACAATGACAAGCCCTTCTTCAGAAAGAATCCGGCGGTCGCGAAGCACGATGTTCCCGATGTCGCCGATGCCGCTTCCGTCAATATAGACATTGCCTGACGGGATTTTACCTGCGACTGAGGCTTCTTCGCTTGTCAAAGCAAGCACTTCGCCGTTGTCCATAATAAAGCAGTTTTCCTCAGGAATTCCGCAGTCTGTCGCAAGTTTGACGTGCATTTTCTGCATTCTGTATTCACCGTGAATCGGCATGAAAAACTTTGGCTTGATGAGGCGGAGCATCAGCTTTTGCTCTTCCTGTCCGCCATGTCCTGATGTATGAATGTTAGTCACAGCTCCGTGGATGACATCGGCGCCCGCCCGGTAAAGCTGGTTAATTGTGCGACTAACGCTGATTGTATTGCCCGGGATCGGAGATGATGAAAATACGACCGTATCCCCGGGAATGATGGAAATTTGCCGGTGTGTGCCGTTAGCAATTCGGGATAGCGCAGCCATCGGTTCACCTTGGCTTCCGGTACAAAGAATCGTCACTTTGCCGGCAGGAAGCCTGTTGATTTCATTCGCTTCAACAAACGTATTTTTCGGACACTTAATATACCCGAGCGTTTGGCCGATTTCAATCGCCGACTCCATGCTTCGTCCAAATACGGCAACCTTCCGTCCGTTTGCAACAGCTGCTTCGATCACCTGCTGCAGGCGGTGGATGTTTGACGCGAAGGTTGCGAAGATGATCCGCCCTTCAACTTTTCGGAAAATATCATCAATGCTTTCTCCGACTTTGCGCTCTGACATCGTGAAATCAGGGATTTCACTGTTGGTGCTGTCAGAAAGCAGGCAAAGCACGCCTTCTTTTCCGATTTCGGCCATCTTGGTCAAGTTGGCAGGTTCGCCTACCGGTGTAAAATCGAATTTAAAGTCACCGGTATGTACGATGTTTCCTTGCGGTGTTTTTACGACAATCCCGTATGAGTCCGGAATGCTGTGGGTCGTCCTGAAAAAAGAAACCGACGTTTTTCTGAATTTGACGATATCGTCTTCTTCAATGATATGAAGCTTTGTTTGACGCAGCAGACCGTGCTCTTCAAGCTTCTTTCTGAGAAGGCCGATGGCGAGCTGTCCGCCGTAAACGGGAATGTTCACCTGTTTGAGCAGGTACGGAATTCCGCCGATATGGTCTTCGTGGCCGTGCGTAATAAAAAGACCTTTGATTTTTTCTTCGTTTTTGACTAAATAAGTGTAGTCGGGGATGACATAGTCGATTCCGAGGAGCTCGTCTTCCGGAAACTTAATCCCCGCATCGATGAGCACGATCTCGTCCTGAAACTGGACCCCGTACGTGTTTTTGCCGATTTCCCCAAGTCCTCCAAGGGCAAATACAGCCGTTTGATCATTTTTTACAAATTTCATTCATTCATAACTCCAATACTTTAAAATTTTCGCTTTGCTTTTCATATTCTAAAAAAGCGTCTTCAACTTGCTGTATAAACTCAATATTGTAGTTGTATTGTTTTAATTTAGATCTGACTTCACGTTCAGATTGAGCTTCCACAAAAATTGAATCTGTTTTTTCACGAACAGGTACTTCGTCATTGCTTGCTTGATAAAATACCTTATAGATCATCCAAATCTCTCCTTAACTGCCGATTGTTAGACTCATCTTTCTATTATATTCGAAATTGCCTCATAAGAAAAGCGCTTGAGAAAAAAAGGACTCTTCCACATGAGTGAAGGTCCTTTTAGGCAATCGACTTTCTGCGCATCATGCCATTCAGCTGTTTTTTTAATTTTTTCCGCAGTCGGCGTAGCATACGGATTCCTCCTTTCTCTGACTTGTCCGGTCACTACCGTATCTCTTTAGTTCTATTATATGATGAATCCGTCTATTGTTACATGGATATTATTGGCATGTTGATTTTGTTTTGATTTTGGAGTGAAAAGGTTTTCTCGCGTACGCAGTTTTTGTATGATGTACAGGAGAACCATCAATCATACTAGCTAAGGGAGAAGGATTCACTGCCATGGATAAAAAGCTGATTTTCTTTGATATCGACGGAACGATTTATGATCATGATAAACGGATTCCCGACACCGCGAAACAGGCTGTCTCCGATTTAAAAGCGCAAGGCCATCATGTTTTCATCGCATCAGGCCGGGCGCCGTTTATGGTCAGGCCTGTGCTTGAAGAATTGGGCATCGATTCTTTTGTCTCTTATAACGGACAATATGTCGTTTTTGAAGGAGAGGTCATTTATAAAAACCCCATTGCCGAACAGTCACTGGAAGCGCTGCTTGCGCATTCGGACAGCTGCGGCCATCCCCTCGTCTTCATGGGAGAAGAGGGGATGCGCACTACATCTGCCGGCCATCCGTTCGTCCACGAAGGAATCGGCAGCTTAAAAGTCAATCCGCCGGAAGAGGACCGCGCCTATTTTAAAGGTAGGGACATTTTTCAGGTCCTCTTGTTCTGTACGCAAGACGAGGAAGAGCGGTACAGCCGGTTTCAGGAGTTTGATCTCGTCCGCTGGCACGAGCGCTCCACAGATGTGCTGCCTTCTGGCGGTTCGAAAGCGGAAGGAATCAAAAAAGTCATTGAAAAGCTTCCGTTCGACAGAGAGGATACTTACGCGTTTGGAGACGGTCTGAACGACCTGCAGATGATCGAGTTTGCGGGAACCGGAGTGGCGATGGGCAACGCTGTGCCCGAGCTGAAAAAAATAGCCGACTTTGTCACAAAGCCCGTCGATGAAGACGGCATTCAATACGCGGTAGAAGCCCTCGGGCTTTTGAAACCATAAAAAAACGGATCATGTCTGATCCGTTTTTTTATGTGCATTATCTGCCGACAGGCGTTGCGTTTTCGGGTTGTTTCAGAGGGTTTTCTTTGTCGATATGGTCGTAAAACATAATGCCGTTTAAATGATCGATTTCATGCTGGAATACGATTGCCGGAAATCCTTTTAAGCGGATGTCGACGTTTTCGCCATCAAGTGTCGTTCCTTTGACCCGGATCCGTTCATAGCGCGGAACATATCCGGGAATCGGTTCGTCGACAGACAGGCAGCCCTCGCCGCTTGTCAAATAGCATTTTTGAACAGAGTGGCTGACGATCTTCGGATTGAAAAGCGCATAGCTGTAAAGTGTCCCGTCTTCATTTTCGGCATGAACTGCGATCATTCGTTTATTGATATTAATTTGCGGAGCGGCTAGGCCGACACCAGGACGAAGGTTGTACTTTTGAGCGATTTCAGGGTCCTGGCTGTTTTTGACAAACTCGATCATGTTGCTCAGCTGTTTGATTTCTTCTTCGCTAGCTGGCAATTGAACTTCTTCGGCGACGGTTCTTAAAGCGGGGTGCCCGTCGCGGACAATGTTTTCCATTGTGATCAACATCTTCACTCCCAACGATTCATTATGTAAAGTATAGCGGATCTTGCTCTTTTCGCGCAATCTCTGTGCATGATAAAATGACCAGCCGAAGGAGGCTGGTCATGACGGATTCATCAGGGGCTAGCAGCCTAAATAAGCGGCCCCTACAATAATCAGCAAAATAAAGAGAACGACGATCAAAGCGAATGTGCGGCCGTAGCCGTATCCATAACCGCCGCCGTACCCGTATCCAGGGCAGCAATAACCGTACATATGAAGACCTCCTCCGTTATTTTACGCCAGCCTTTTCTTTTTGGTAGGCATGGCGTCTAATATAAATTATGTAAAAGTCCAACGGTTGTATAGTCGAATGCCCAACTTCAAGGAATTTTCCCTAAATGTTTTGGTCTAAAAGCGAAGGCGGCGGCATACCGATCTGATATCGGCTTGTCCATACGCTTTAGACTTCTGTTGTCAAACAAACGAATTCATTTTATAGTGGAATTTGTCGAGATTGGGGGAAGTTCGAAGTGAAATTTTCAAACATGCGGGTGCCAGCAGGCATCGTTGTTCTTTTCACGGCAGCATTTGTACTATCAGGCTGTCTCTGGAAAGATCCTGTCGAGTCTTTTCACGGCTCGCTGGAGAAGATCGTGGAATTGGAAGAGCCTTTTAAACAAGAGCAGGGTTCCCTTAAAAGTCTGGAAAAGGCCGAATCTAAGCTTTACGAGGAAATGATCAGGCTCAATATGGATGATTTTGACCGAATCGCTGCGCTCTCCGACAAAGCGCTCAAGAAAGCCGGAAACCGCGAGAAGCACTTGAATTCTGAGAAAGAAAGCATAGACGAAGCAAAGCAGGAGTTTGAAGCGAATAAAGCGTCGGCGGAAAAAATCGAAGATCAGAAGGTCAGGAAAAAAGCTGAGAACGCTGCTTCTTTTATGGAAAAGCGCTACAAAGCCTACGACTCGCTTTATGACGCCTATCAGAACGCAATCGGCCTTGACAAAGAGCTGTACAAGCTGCTCAAAAACAAAGGTCTTAAACTGGATGACCTTGAGGCACAGCTGAAAAAAATCAATCAATCGTATGACAAAGTGCTGAAAGAAAGCAAACATTTCAATGAGTATACAAAGGATTACAACAAAGCCAGAAAGGATTTTTACAAGGCTGCGGGATTTGAGATGAAAGAGGGCTGAATATTCAGCCCTCTTTTTTCGACAAAATCTGTATTGCTATTGTAATACAGAATGCTGTCTATACTAGAACAGTTTGAAACAGTCTGAACAGCGCTGAAACAGAAATTCAGTAAAGCGAATACATTTATTGAATTTCAGGAATGAAATCGATTGACGAGCATGATCGACTGGTGTAAACTTAGCCTTGGTGGAACTTGTTGTATTAGTTTGTCATAAACTATAAATGATACAGTTTTAGAACGCGTTGTGCTGTCCTTACATAAAAGTTTCGACAACCATCAAAGCGGCTAATAAGAAATAAATATGAGTTGCGCCCGTCAATTTAGGACACCCTAATTCTGTATGTATAAGGGATACACGTCTATGACTGTCAAAAGAAAGGAAGAGGTGACTTTATATGGCTGCAAAAACGAAAAAAGCAATCGTTGATAGCAAAAAGCAATTCGATGCCATTAAAAAGCAGTTCGAAACGTTTCAAATTTTGAATGAAGAAGGCGAAGTCGTTAATGAAGCGGCAATGCCTGATCTATCTGATGATCAATTAAAAGAATTAATGCGCCGCATGGTGTATACACGCATTTTGGATCAGCGTTCTATTTCTTTGAACAGACAAGGCCGCCTTGGCTTCTACGCGCCGACTGCCGGTCAGGAAGCGTCTCAAATTGCTACGCATTTCGCGCTTGAAAAAGAAGACTTTGTTCTTCCGGGCTACCGTGATGTTCCGCAGCTGATCTGGCACGGACTTCCGCTTTATCAAGCATTCTTGTTCTCTCGTGGACATTTCCGCGGCAACCAAATGCCGGATGATGTCAATGCGCTGTCGCCGCAAATTATTATCGGTGCGCAATACATCCAGACGGCTGGTGTTGCACTCGGCTTGAAAAAACGCGGCAAACAGGCTGTGGCGATCACTTATACTGGAGACGGCGGTGCTTCCCAAGGTGACTTCTACGAAGGCATCAACTTTGCCGGTGCGTATAAAGCTCCAGCTATTTTCGTTGTTCAAAACAACCGCTATGCGATTTCTACACCTGTTGAGAAGCAATCAGCAGCTCAAACAATCGCACAAAAAGCTGCGGCTGCAGGTATCGTCGGCGTTCAAGTAGACGGCATGGATGCCCTTGCTGTATACGCTGCGACACGCGAAGCACGCGAGCGCGCTGTAAACGGCGAAGGCCCTACCCTGATCGAAACGCTTTGCTTCCGTTACGGTCCTCATACTATGGCCGGTGACGACCCGACGAAATACCGTACGAAAGAAATCGAGAATGAGTGGGAGCAGAAAGATCCGCTTGTCCGTTTCCGCAAATTCTTGGAAAACAAAGGCCTTTGGTCTGAAGAAGAAGAAAGCAAGGTAATTGAAGAAGCGAAAGAAGAAATCAAGCAGGCGATCAAAAAAGCTGACGAAGAGCCGAAGCAAAAAGTGACCGACCTGATCGACATCATGTATGAAGAGCTTCCTTACAACCTTGCAGAACAAAAGGAAATTTATAAAGAGAAGGAGTCGAAGTAAGCCATGGCGCAAATGACAATGATTCAAGCAATCACTGATGCGTTACGCACAGAACTGAAAAATGACGAAAATGTCTTAGTTTTCGGAGAAGACGTCGGTGTTAACGGCGGCGTGTTCCGTGCGACTGAAGGATTGCAAAAAGAGTTTGGTGAGGATCGCGTATTTGACACTCCTCTTGCTGAATCTGGTATCGGCGGCCTTGCACTCGGCTTAGGCTTACAAGGCTTCCGTCCTGTAATGGAAATTCAATTTTTCGGCTTTGTGTACGAAGTGATGGACTCAGTTTCCGGACAAATGGCACGGATGCGCTACCGTTCCGGCGGCCGCTGGACTTCACCAGTGACAATCCGCTCTCCGTTCGGCGGCGGTGTTCATACGCCTGAACTTCACGCGGACAGCTTGGAAGGACTCGTTGCACAGCAGCCTGGACTTAAAGTCGTCATTCCTTCAACTCCGTACGATGCTAAAGGACTTTTAATCTCCGCGATCCGCGATAACGATCCGGTTGTCTTCCTTGAGCATATGAAACTTTATCGTTCATTCCGTCAGGAAGTTCCTGAAGAGGAATACACAATTGAAATCGGCAAAGCCGATGTGAAACGCGAAGGAACAGACCTTTCCATCATCACATACGGAGCGATGGTTCACGAGTCATTAAAAGCTGCGGAAGAGCTTGAAAAAGAAGGCGTATCTGCTGAGGTTGTCGACCTTCGCACAGTCAGCCCGCTTGACATCGACACGATCATCGCATCTGTGGAAAAAACAGGCCGCGCGATCGTCGTTCAAGAGGCGCAAAAACAGGCTGGAGTGGCTGCAAACGTTGTTGCCGAAATCAACGACCGCGCGATTTTGAGCCTCGAAGCTCCGGTGCTTCGCGTCACTGCTCCTGATACGGTATTCGCATTCTCTCAAGCTGAAAGCGTATGGCTTCCAAACCATAAAGACGTGCTTGAAACTGCGAAAAAAGTATTGGAATTCTAATAAGATCTGAACAATAAGGGAAAAGCTGATACCAGCCTTTTTCCCTTCATGCATTTCCACAGTCAGTCGGAGAAACTGTAGCCGTCTACTGACAGTCAGCCTAAATAAGCAGGCTGACCATTATATCAACTACGTAATAATCTTAGGAGGTCGAAAACTGTGGCATTTGAATTTAAACTTCCGGATATCGGGGAAGGAATCCACGAAGGCGAAATCGTAAAATGGTTCGTCAAGCCAAACGACGAGGTAAACGAAGATGACGTTTTGGCAGAGGTCCAAAACGATAAAGCAGTTGTAGAAATTCCTTCACCTGTTAAAGGAAAAGTATTAGAATTAAAAGTTGAAGAGGGAACAGTCGCAACCGTTGGGCAGACAATCATCACATTTGATGCACCAGGTTACGAAGATCTTCAATTCAAAGGCGACGAATCAGGCGAAGCGAAAGCGGAAGAAGCTGACAAACAAGAAACTGATGCACCAGCAGAAGCAGCGGAAGCAAACGAGCAAGCGGATGCAGATCCGAATAAGCGCGTCATTGCAATGCCATCTGTACGCAAGTATGCCCGTGAAAAAGGCGTTGATATCGTGAATGTTTCAGGTTCGGGCAAAAATGGCCGCGTTCTGAAAGAAGATATCGACAGCTTCTTAAACGCAGGAACTGCCGGAAACGCTCAGGCTGCTCAAGCTGAAGAAAAAGCAGAGCCTGCTGCACAAAAACCTGCAGCGGCGGTTCAAGTGCCTGAAGGCGAATTCCCTGAAACACGCGAGAAAATGAGCGGAATCCGCAAAGCCATCGCAAAAGCTATGGTCAACTCAAAACATACCGCTCCACACGTTACACTAATGGACGAAGTCGATGTGACAAATCTTGTCGCTCACCGCAAGCAGTTTAAACAAGTTGCGGCTGATCAAGGAATTAAGCTGACTTACCTGCCTTACGTGGTAAAAGCTTTAACATCAGCTCTGAAAAAATATCCAGTCCTGAATACATCAATTGACGACAATACAGATGAAGTGATTCAGAAGCACTACTACAACATCGGTATTGCGGCAGACACTGACAAAGGCCTGCTTGTGCCGGTCGTTAAAAATGCGGACCGCAAAGCTGTTTTTGAGATTTCAAATGAAATCAACGAACTTGCGACAAAAGCACGCGACGGCAAACTTGCTCCTGCTGAAATGAAAGGCGCTTCTTGCACAATTACGAATATCGGCTCTGCCGGCGGGCAATGGTTCACACCGGTTATCAACCATCCGGAAGTTGCGATCCTTGGAATCGGCCGCATTGCTGAGAAAGCTGTCGTTCGTGACGGCGAAATCGTCGCTGCACCTGTTCTGGCTCTTTCTCTAAGCTTCGACCACCGTATGATCGACGGCGCAACTGCACAAAACGCATTAAATCACATCAAGCGTTTGCTGAACGATCCACAATTAATTTTAATGGAGGCGTAATGTAATGGTAGTAGGAGATTTCCCTATTGAAACAGATACTCTTGTCATTGGTGCGGGACCTGGCGGCTATGTAGCTGCCATCCGCGCTGCTCAGCTTGGACAAAAAGTAACAATCGTTGAAAAAGGCAATCTTGGAGGCGTATGTCTGAATGTCGGATGTATCCCTTCAAAAGCGCTGATCAATGCAGGCCACCGCTATGAGAATGCAAAGCATTCTGAAGAGATGGGGATCACTGCTGAAAACGTAAAAGTTGACTTTACAAAAGTTCAAGAATGGAAAGCCTCTGTCGTTAATAAGCTTACTGGCGGTGTTGAAGGCCTTCTGAAAGGCAACAAAGTCGACATCGTAAAAGGCGAAGCGTACTTTGTAGACAGCAATTCTGTACGCGTGATGGATGAGAATTCAGCTCAGACATACACGTTCAAAAATGCGATCATTGCAACGGGTTCTCGCCCTATCGAATTGCCAAACTTCAAATATAGCGACCGCGTACTGAATTCAACAGGCGCGCTTGCACTGAAAGAAATTCCTAAGAAGCTCGTTGTCATCGGCGGCGGCTACATCGGAACTGAGCTCGGTACTGCATATGCAAACTTCGGCACTGAAGTTGTCATTCTTGAAGGCGGAGAAGAAATCCTTCCAGGCTTTGAGAAGCAAATGAGCTCTCTTGTTAAACGCAACCTGAAGAAAAAAGGCAACGTTGAAATCCATACAAAAGCTATGGCTAAAGGCGTAGAAGAAAAAGCTGACGGCGTAACCGTTACGTTCGAAGTGAAAGGCGAAGAGCAAACAATCGATGCGGACTACGTACTTGTCACTGTCGGCCGCGTTGCAAACACGGACGAGCTTGGACTTGAACAAGTAGGCGTTGAAATGACGGACCGCGGCATCATCAAAACGGACAAACAATGCCGTACAAACATTCCGAACATCTATGCGATCGGTGACATCATCGAAGGTCCTCCGCTTGCACATAAAGCTTCTTATGAAGGTAAAATCGCTGCTGAAGCGATTGCCGGAGAAGCAGCGGAAATCGACTATCTCGGAATTCCTGCGGTCGTCTTCTCTGAGCCTGAACTTGCATCTGTGGGTTACACTGAAGCACAGGCTAAAGAAGAAGGTCTTGCAGTGACTGCAGCCAAATTCCCGTTTGCTGCAAACGGACGTGCGCTGTCATTAAACGAAACTGACGGTTTCCTTAAACTTGTAACACGCAAAGAAGACGGTTTAGTCATCGGTGCACAAATTGCCGGAGCAAGTGCTTCTGACATGATTTCTGAGCTGAGCTTGGCAATCGAAGCAGGCATGACTGCTGAAGATATCGCCATGACAATCCATGCTCACCCTACATTGGGAGAAATTACAATGGAAGCTGCAGAAGTTGCCATTGGCATGCCGATTCACGTTGTAAAATAATTAAATGAAAAACCCCCAGCAGGGGGTTTTTTTATGTATTTTAGCAATTGCTCAAGATAGAAAATCCCCTTGCACATACACAGGGGATTTTTAATGCTTCAATTCTTTTTGAAGAAGCTTTACAATTTTATCTTTATCTTTTATTTTTCCTTCAATTTTAACCAGTACTTTTTTATCATGAACAAGCAGCAAGCTTGGAAAGATTTTAACCTCTTTTTTCCACTGGCCTTTTTCATGTGAAATTTCCATATTTGAAACCTGTTCGGGAAATTCTTTTTTTAAATCCAAAAGCGCATCATAGTAAGCCACTTCCTGCCCCATATGCTCGTCATCGGAAAAAAAGATGAGCTTGAGGTGGCGTTGGTTGGCGCTTTGCTGCTGCTCATGGTCAGGCATGATGTGAGATAAAGAACATCCACTCGTCAAAAAAAGGAAACAAATTGCGGCGGTGAATATCGCTCGAAACCACATGACGTCTCCTCACCTCTCTATATAATGCAAGCCGATTTTCCTGTTCGATTAGTAAACAATTCCTATTTTATCATGATAACTGAAATAATCTTTCGTTGTTACCCATTTGTTACACAATTGATAACTGCTGTTTTATTTATGAGACGTTGCAGATTGAACGGATTTGATGGGTACATAGTCGGAATCAGCAGGGAAGCGTTCTGCATAAGCTTTAAGCAGGAATACATATATAACATGAATGGCCTTTTTTTCGAAAAAAGAGCAAAAATGATTTAAATGTGTTATACAATTAACCGTTGACAATATTAATGTGACATAATATTATAAAGGTAACAAATTTAAACGCTTCCATTTTGAAAAGAAAAGGGGAATGAAAGATGGGCACGATCGTTTGTCAAGACTGCAATGAAACCATTCAGCATTTTGAAGATGAGAAAGTGACGATTCTTTACGGAACGTGCGGACAGTGCAACTGCCATCTTAGAGAGGAAGAATAGAAAAAAGCATGCGGCCATTTACAGTGCCGCATGCTTTTCTGTTTTTTTACAGGATTGCTTGCTGTTCTTTAATGACGCGGATCATATGGAGGGTGTCATCTTCCGGTCCCTGAACAGGCAGCCCTGCTTCGAGGTTCTTTTCGATGTAGTTGATATTATCCTCGGTAATGATCTCGCCTGGAATGAAGATCGGTATCCCTGGCGGATAAACCATCACAAATTCGGCAATGATTCTGCCGGCGGCTTTTTTAAACGGAATGATTTCCGTATTTGCATAAAAAGCGTCACGCGGTGTCATTGCAAGCGCTGGAATGTTTGGCAGAAGCACTTCAGGCTTGCGTCTGTTTTCCGCAGCAGAGGCGGCCTGCTGAGCGATGTCGGCTAAGCCTTTGATCAGCGCATCCGCATCCTCTTTCCGGTCTCCCGGTGTAAAAATGCACAGGATGTTGTATAAGTCAGAAAGCTCCACTTCGATTTGACATGACTCGCGCAGCCATTTTTCCACATCATGCCCGGTCAGCCCGAGGTCTTTCACAGATATGATCAATTTGGTCGGATCATAGTTAAAAGCCGCTTTGGAGCCGAGGATTTCCCTCCCGACGCATGAAATACCGTTGATTTCATTGATGCGATCCCTTGTTTCATCAGCGAGCTTAATCGTTTGTTCGATCAGTTCGTGTCCCTCTGTGGCTAAGCGTTTTCTTGCGACATCAAGTGAAGCGAGCAATAAATAGGAGGTCGATGTCGTCGTCAGCATGCTTAAAATCGATTGAACTCTTTCTTTTGAAACAAGACCTTCTTTCATATTGAGAATCGAGCTCTGTGTAAGGGATCCTCCGAGCTTATGAACGCTCGTCGCCGCCATATCCGCTCCGGCCTGCATGGCAGAAAGAGGCAGATTTTCGTGGAAATGGATGTGAACGCCGTGTGCTTCGTCAACAAGCACAGGGATATGAAATGAATGAGCCAGCTCCACAATGCTTCTTAAGTCTGCAGCTATGCCGAAATAAGTCGGGTTGATGACTAGAAGCCCCTTTGCGTCAGGATGCTCAAGCAGCGCTTTTTTCGCTGATTCAGGGGTGATTCCGTGTGAAATTCCCAACTCATCGTCAATTTCCGGATGGATGAAGATCGGTACTGCGCCTGAGAAGACGATCGCTGACATGACCGATTTATGAACATTTCTTGGCACGATGATTTTGTCTCCGGGTCCGCATACGGCCATGACCATCGTCATGATAGCGCCGCTCGTTCCCTGAACGGAAAAAAACGTGTAGTCGGCTCCGAATGCTTCAGCCGCCAGATCCTGCGCCTGTTTGATGATTCCTTTCGGTGCGTGCAGATCGTCGAGAGGCTCGATATTGATTAAATCTATGCTTAATGCGTTTTCTCCGATAAACGCCCTGAATTCAGGGTCCATCCCGGAGCCTTTTTTGTGCCCGGGTATATGGAACTGGATCGGGTTTTTGCCGGCGTGTTTTTTTAATCCGGTATATAGGGGTGTTTCGTGCTGCAACAATTGTTTTCCCACCTTCATGATAAACCTGCTATTTCCTTAAAGACTATTCTTTATCAAAAATCGTTGAGTTATTTTGCGTTTTTGCTTGATGGCATAAAACAAATGAATTATATTATGTTCTTGAAAGAATGTAAAGAACATTTTATCATCTTTAAGGCTTCTCTGTCCCTTTGGATAGTCGCAAAAAAGAAAACCAATACTAAAGCCAAACAAGCCGTCAGGCCAAACTGCACAAGGAGATGAACCAAATGGAAGAAGGATACCAATATCCGATGAATGAAGACTGGAGCACAGAGGAAGCGATAGACGTCATATCGTTTTTTCAGACGGTTGAGCTCGCTTATGAAAAAGGCGTAGAGCGCGATGTACTAATGAGTGCTTACCGCCGCTTTAAAGAAATCGTTCCGGGAAAAGCGGAGGAAAAAAAGCTCTGCAGTCAGTTTGAAGAAGCGAGCGATTACTCTCCGTATCAGGCAGTTAAAAAAGCAAAGGAACAAACGGAAAATACGAAAATTAAAATGTAATGAGAAAATCCAAAACAAAAAGGGATGGGCACAACAGGCCATCCCTTTTTGTTTAAACCGATACTTTCTGCGTCAGGCGGTAAAGGAAGGCGAGCTTTTCAAAAGCCGCTTCGATTTCAGATAGAAACGCCTCTTCGCTCATTTGCAGGACTTCGTCTTTTGCAAGCTGAATACCGCAAAGCGCTTCTGCTTTCTTCACGTTGACGAGCCGTTCAAACAGGTTCTCCAGCTCTTTATCGTCCATCTCAGACTGTCTTATGACGTCCGGTTTCGTATGATCGGCCGACCAGACAAAACGGCTTGGAATGTTGCTTTCAATGTCCGGCAGATGCTTTTTAAACAGCTGGCCGTATTCCTGCTTGAGAGGAGACTCATAGATCAATGCAAACCATACGAACACGTGGGTTTCCCATAAACCAATTTGGAAATGAGGCAGCTTTTTATAGCCGCGCTTATTGTTTGCAAAAGCAACCCAGCTGTCGTCCGGCGGATTGACCGAGCGGCGCGCGTGCTTTGCGACGTGGACAAACATTTCATCTCCTGTCAATCCGGACAGTACAGGCGCAAAATGACCGCCGAGCCCTTCAAGTTTCGGGCGCACGGTTTCTTTCAGAACGCTCATCCGCGCATCTAAACCTTCTATTGTAAATGTACGAAAATCCTCTTCAGTAAAACGCAGACTGCTCATTGTGTTCCTCCTTGTCCAATCAGTAAAGATATTGTATCACAGTCGGCTTTTCAAACAAAAAATTACGTTTCGATTCGCGGATTTTGGGGAATCGTTAGGTAAACACACAATTTTTAGAATAACGTTGCGAATGTTTGAGCACTTCATACGATATGAATAAGAAATTAATATAAATCACGCTTAGGACTAAAACCAGAAGGATTCTCTTTGACATCAATTTTCTCTGGAGGGGGCGTAGGGCACATGAAACCAATTGTGAAACAAGGATTGAAAGAGGAAAAAGACAATCGGGCCGCTGTTTGGAGGCTTGAGGTCGATTATGAACTTGCAACGCTTTTTGAAGCCATGGAAAAAAAGGATGAAACCCAAATCGAGTTGAGCAAGCGCAAACTGGAACGACTCAGAAAAGAATGGATTAGATTATATGGTTGAAACCATAATAAAAACGAACCGTTTGAGAGGTTCGTTTTTATCTGGGCCGCCTGATCATTTGTCATTTTTCTTGATTTTTCCCGGCTAATATCAGTATGCTATGAATAAATCAACAGGTATACATAGAAAAGAGGTAGTGTGATGACAAACTGGAAGGAAATCGACCGCCTGGCGAAAAGCTGGGTCAAAGAAGCTGGTCAGAGAATTCAGCAGTCAATGAAAGAAAAGATGACAATCGAAACGAAATCGAATCCAAATGACCTTGTCACAAACATTGACAAGGAAACAGAGCGTTTTTTCATTGAAAAAATCCAATCGGTTTTTCCGGATCATCATATTCTTGGCGAAGAAGGCCAGGGGGACAAGCTTACATCTTTGGATGGCATCGTTTGGATCATCGATCCGATCGATGGCACGATGAACTTTATTCATCAAAAACGCAATTTTGCGATTTCAATCGGCATTTTTGAAAACGGAAAAGGCAAAATCGGTTTGATTTATGATGTGACTCACGACGAGCTTTATCATGCTTTTCAAGGCGAAGGTGCTTACATGAATGATACAAAGCTCGGCAAGATGAAGGAAGTGCCGCTTGAAGAATCGATTCTGGCCATCAATGCGACATGGATCACCGAGAACAGACGGATCGATCCAAGCGTATTATCTCCGCTTGTCAAGCGCGTCAGAGGGACCCGGTCATACGGTTCAGCGGCTTTGGAACTTGCTTATGTTGCAGCCGGCAGAATGGATGTGTATGTGACGATGAGACTTGCCCCTTGGGATTACGCCGCCGGCTGCATCCTGCTTGATGAAGTCGGCGGAACATATACGACAATTGACGGGAAGCCGCTCAATTTTCTTGAAAACCACAGCATCGTAGCCGGCAATCCGGCAGCTCACCGGGCGATTTTCAACGAATATTTGCCGCATGAATAGCAGGTCTTTCTCTTCTTCCGATTTCGCCTTTTTTGAGGAGCTGGCCGAAGCAAGCCCCGGGTGGGCGAAGGAAGAGCTTGACGGAAACAGCCTGGAACGCTATATGAGTGCTTATGCGATGTATAACGGTGAATGGCTCGTGTGGGAAGACAGGGGCCTGCCGGCGGCTCTGAGCTTTCATCTCGAATGGGCGCCTTCTAACGGCAAGCCTTGGCTCGGAACGCTTCTTGTCCATCCCGATTTCCGCCAAAAAGGCCGGGCAAAAGAAGTGATTGAAACGATCGGCAAACGTTTGAAAGAAAAGGGACATAAAGCGTTGTTTGCGGCGGTGCCATATGAAAAGGACGCGTGGCTGAACATGCTCGCCCGTTCGGGATTTGAACAGCTGAAAACGGAAAAAGATAAAGAGGGAAAACGATATTTGATTATGGTGTTGCCCCTTGCTTGATGCTTCAATGAGACTTGTTTGACAACAGGTCTCATTTTTTTATGATTTTTTGAAACATAATGCTACTTCGTTTGTCTATGATGATGAGGCCTTAATTTGATGTAAAGGAATTGTGGTGGAAATTGATTGAACTATTTAGTGATTATGTGCTCCATTTTGAACGTTATTTTATTTTAAGCAGGCAGAGCATGCTTGTCATTCAGTGGTGTTTGACAGGCCTTGCCCTTCTGTATGTCGTGTCATTTCATCCGAAAGTGAGCAGGCGACGCCTCTTTTTTTACGCAGGCATCGCGCTCAGGCTGATTTTGGTAGGCGCCCTTTCGTTTGAATTGGCTCACCAAATGAAAGCCGCTGAGTTTTCAAACCTGTACATAGAAGAACAAGATGCGCTCCTGCCTTTTATGCAGTTTTTGCTGTTCGGCTATATTTTGCTTGTCTCATTTCATTATATGATGACACTCGCAGAAAAAGGGGGCAAGGGGCTGTTTTTTGCATTTGACATTGCGGTGATGACGATGCCGTTTTTCCAATCGCTGTTCGGCTCTGCTGTCTATTTAAAGGAAAACGGGGCTGATCTCGAACAATTGCTGCTTGTATTGGTGCTGCTCATCGGGGTTCCGGGGCTGATGATCTGCTTGTTTTTTCAACTTTATTGGAAAAGAAACCGTTACGTTCTCCTTTCGATTTTTTACATTGTGACGATCGGCGGTTTCTTCATCAAAAAGCTCGGCTACGAATTTTTTCCGCTGAACGTATTTCTGACCATGCTCGGTTTTCTTATGACATATCACTTGCTGAATGGCTCGAGAAAGCCTTTTTTGATGGTGAAGCGTGTTTTAGCCGCGGGCACCGCCGTATTTTTCACACTACTTCTTAACCCTTTTTACAATTTGGCAGATGCCGCTTTTACAATCTCACACCCTGAGGTTTCAGACGTGGTTGATGCCAATTTTCAACCTGTTTCGGTTAAAGAAGCGAAGCAGACTGTCAGCTCGTTTTTTCCGACGGACAGCTTGATCTATTTGTCAGCTACCAACCAGGATTTTCACAACGTTTATCATTTTAAAACGAAGGATTACGAGGCGTACGTTGACGGCTGGACGGGGGTGATCACCAATTATTACAATCAAAAAGAGCCTAGCGGGAATATCCTGTCCGATCAGGCGTATATCAAGCGGTCGAAGCAATTTCTGCGGGAACACGGCCGCGAACTTGACAAACAAATCAAGGCAAAAGTAAGCCGTGATGACGACGAAGTTTCTGTCGAATTTTACCGAGAGGGACAGGACCCTGAGTTAGGAACAATGAGATTTACATGGCGGAAGGAGACTCTGATGACATTCCATGAGAACGTGTCTGTTTACAACTTAGAAAAAGTGAAACAAGCCCGCTTTTCTGGTCAGGATATCGAGAGGGATGTTGAAACGGTCTACCGAAAATTGGATATGCCAGTTCAACCTTATCAGCTAGCAGACTTCAATTTATCATTATTATTCAACCTCAACTCGGCATCCATCAACGTGAAGACAAGCGACGGAACGGAGATGGCGTTCCATCCTGTAACAGGTGCATTAACGGCTATTACGTTCAAATCTGAAAGCGCCTTGCCTTATCGCGGACAAGAGCTCGAAAAACGCTTGCTTTCATTATTTGATCAAGACCTTTCTCAGCTGAAAAGGGTGGAGTTAGAAAAGGATCTGATAGAATTTCAGAAAAAAGAAAGCGATGCTGTATTAAATACGAGCTGGACCATGACGAAACATGAAGAGGGAGCTTATCTGACGGTGAGAAAGGAAATTCGCAAAGCGGATGAAAAGCCCCCCTACACATATGCAGACGGGGAAAAGGCTTTTCGGAAAGTGTCTGAACACTATCAAAAAGGGTTGGTTTATTATAAACGGACGAAGCTTGTGATTGTTTCAGACGGGGATCAAAAGAGCCGGTATGCGTGGCTTGTCATCATCCAGCCGTTCGGCTCAAACGAACATGATGCATACTTGGTTGATGCCGTAACAAATGAGGTGAAACAATTTGATGACAAGTGAAGAAAAAAAAGCGGTGTTTCTTGATTTGTATGAGCTCTATCAAGAAGGTGAACTTGAAGAGGAAACCGTGATCTGGATGAAAGAGCATGAGCAGCTTTTTCAAGGCCAGGCTGAAGAGGCAGCAGTCGAGAATAGAACGCTTCCCGGCATACAAAAGGCAGATGATCGTCAGCAGCTCCGTCATATCATGGTTTTTGTTTACTCGTTGTATGGTGCTTTCCTGCTCCTTTCGATTTGGATGACGGTGTGGTTTTTTTTCTAAATGGCTTCCAATAAAAAACAGACGATTGAAGAACTGTACAGGGAATATTATCATGACATTATGTACTATTTGTACAGGCGAACCCATCAGCTTGAGACGGCGAAAGACCTGGCACAGGATACGTTTCTGAAAGCTTTTGCGGGCCTGGAGTCTTTCAGAGGCCATTCCTCGATCAAAACATGGCTGTATACGATCGCGCATCATACGTTTATCAACTGGTACAGAAAAGATAAAAAAATCCGGTTTTCCGATGTGACGGCCTGCGGCGACATGGAACAGCACACGTTTGAAATGCCTGAGCGCCATTTGGCAAACGCCATAAGGCAGGAGGAGCTGAAACATCACATTGACCGGCTGAAAGAACATTACCAGACCGTACTTATTTTAAGAGAGTTTCAGGAGCTTTCCTATGAGGAAATAGCGGAAGTGCTCGATTGGAAACTGTCAAAGGTAAAAACCAATCTTCACCGGGCCCGCCTTGAGCTGAAAAAAAGCTTGGAAGGCAGGGAGGTTTAACAATATGAAATGTCATCTTGTGAGAGATTTACTGCCTCTATACATAGAAGGCGATTGCAGCCGCAAAACGGAACATTTGGTTATGGCGCACATCAAAACGTGTGCAGATTGCCGGGAAATGTATGACATGATGAGGGAACCTGTCAATTTTCATGATGACGACAGATTGCCAACGGAAGCAGGAGAAGCGGAAGAACAAAAATTCAGGAAAGCATACTATCAAAGGCTGATTCTCAAAGGGGCAGCGCTTTTTGGCGGAGGCTACTTGCTGATGCTTTTGATTTATTTATTCTTTTTATAAGAACTGGCGGGCAACCTGCCGCCAGTTTTTTTGGAATTTAATAATCAAAAGCCCCTTCAGCCGGAAGGGGCTCTTTTTTATTCAAGCAGGCCTTTTTCGCGCATTCTTTTTTTGAGAGTAAAACCGCTCCCCATAATGACGATCAGAATTGCGACGGCAATTGCGACGCCGGCAGCGCTTTTTTCGGCGACTGCAACGCCGATCATCATGATGCTGATCACTGCAGCAAGTGCGAATAATAAGAATATCCATTTGATTTGTTTCACTGTTTTCCCATCCCCTTAGTATGAAGTCTACTCTTAGTTTACAGAAAATCGCGCTGAATAGAAAGAGTCAACCGAAGCTGGATATTTGAAAGAAATTGAAATAACTTCGTTCGTCAGTTATAATATGAAAGATTATCTAAATTTTTTAGGAGATGAAAATGTGAAACTTCGAGAAGATCTTCGCAATATCGCTATTATCGCCCACGTTGACCATGGAAAAACGACGCTTGTGGATCAGCTCCTCCATCAGGCTGGCACATTCCGTGCAAATGAAAACGTGGCGGAGCGCGCCATGGATTCCAATGACTTGGAAAGAGAGCGCGGCATTACGATTTTAGCGAAAAATACAGCGATTAACTATAAAGATACACGCATTAATATTTTGGATACTCCGGGACACGCAGATTTCGGCGGGGAAGTTGAGCGGATCATGAAAATGGTCGACGGCGTTCTGCTTGTTGTTGACGCTTATGAAGGCTGCATGCCGCAAACCCGCTTTGTGTTGAAAAAAGCACTTGAGCAAAACTTGACGCCAATCGTTGTTGTCAATAAGATCGACCGCGATTTTGCCCGGCCTGAAGAGGTCGTTGACGAAGTGCTCGATTTGTTTATCGAGCTTGATGCCAATGAAGAACAGCTTGAATTCCCGGTTGTTTACGCTTCTGCGATCAACGGCACCGCTTCAGCTGATCCGAAGCAGCAGGATGAAAATATGGAAGCTTTATTCGAAGCGATTGTCAACCATATTCCTTGTCCTGTCGATAACCATGAGGAGCCTTTGCAGTTCCAGGTCGCTCTGCTTGACTACAATGATTATGTCGGCCGTATCGGAATCGGACGCGTGTTCAGAGGAACGATGAAGGTCGGACAGCAAGTTGCTTTAATGAAGCTTGACGGTTCTATCAAGCCGTTCCGCGTAACGAAAATCTTCGGTTTCCAGGGCTTGAAAAGAGTCGAAATTGAAGAAGCGAAAGCCGGCGACCTTGTCGCGGTATCAGGAATGGAAGACATCAATGTCGGAGAGACCGTCTGCCCGATTGAGCATCAAGAGGCGCTTCCGGTTCTGCGCATTGACGAGCCGACGCTTCAAATGACGTTCGCGGTTAACAACAGTCCTTTTGCCGGTCGCGAAGGAAAATATGTCACGGCCAGGAAGATTGAAGAGCGCCTTGAACAGCAGCTTCAGACAGATGTCAGCCTTCGAGTCGATCCGACGCCATCTCCTGACGCCTGGGTCGTATCCGGTCGCGGTGAGCTGCATTTGTCGATTTTAATCGAAAACATGCGCCGTGAAGGCTTTGAACTGCAAGTATCGAAGCCGGAAGTCATCATTAAAGAAATCGACGGCGTTCGCTGTGAGCCTGTTGAACGCGTGCAAATCGATGTGCCTGAAGAGCATACCGGATCTGTAATGGAATCAATGGGCGCGCGCAAAGGTGAAATGATCGACATGATCAATAACGGAAACGGGCAGGTTCGCCTGATTTTCAACGTTCCTTCACGCGGATTAATCGGCTACTCAACCGAATTCCTTTCCCTTACACGCGGTTTCGGGATTTTAAACCATACGTTTGACAGCTATCAGCCTGTTGAGCCTGGGCAAGTCGGCGGACGCCGCCAAGGTGTGCTTGTTTCAATGGATACCGGGAAAGCTTCAGCTTACGGCATTCAAGGCGTTGAAGAACGCGGCGTGATTTTTGTCGAGCCGGGCACAGAAGTATATGAAGGCATGATCGTCGGCGAGCACAACCGTGAAAACGACCTTGTCGTCAACATCAATAAAATGAAGCAGCAGACAAACGTGCGCTCAGCGACGAAAGATCAGACGGTCAGCATGAAAAAACCGCGTATTATGTCGCTTGAAGAATCGCTTGAATACTTGAACGAGGATGAGTACTGCGAAGTCACGCCTGAATCCATCAGATTGAGAAAGAAAATTCTCGACAAAAACGAACGCGAAAAAGCAGCGAAAAAGAAAAAGCTGGCAGGATTGTCGTAACATTTGCAGAACCTAAAAAAAGAGCAACCCAACTAAGCAAAGGGGAGGGGAATCTTTTTGACTGATGTAAGTGAACGGCTGTCGTTTTTTGCCGCTCTTTATAAAGTGGACCAGAATCCTGAGGCGGGAATGTGGTGGCTTTATGCCACCATCTTCGTCCTGTCTGCGGTCGTCTTTAAACTGGGGTTCGCCAAACGGCTGCCGCTGTTGAAAACGGCGATCATTTACTTTTTTCTGGCGCTAGGCTGTACGTTTTTAACTTTTTTCGGCGTTTTTCTGCCGGTTGGAGAAGGGCTGATCGTAGCCGTTTTAATCCTTTCGATTTACAAAATCCGTCTGCACCGTTCGAAAAAAGAGCAGACGGGGGCGAATACGTAGAAAAGACATAGCCAAAGAAGGCTATGTCTTTTCTGTATCCGCCAGAAAATCCGCTGTTAATAAGTCCCGAAACAAAGCCCTGGCAAAAAGAATCTCATCTGCTGAATACCGGCTTAAAAATCGTTTAAACCTTTGTTCGATTTTTTCGTGCTCACGCTGGTGAAGGTGATGAATACTTCTCCCTTTATGGCTTAAGCGGAAGTAGATTTCTTTTTTATTGTCGCTGAGCTGTGTCTTGCTGACGAGGCCTTTTTCGGTCAGCTTTGCGGTGATCCTTGAGACCGTCGCTTTTGAAAATCCCATTTTCTCGGAAATCGAGGTGACGTTGATCGGTTCGTGGTCGCCAATGCAGCTGATCGTATGGATGTCAGACATGTTGAGTTTCAGTTCAGCTCCGAATTCGCGTTCCATCTTTTTCATTTCAGCGGAGATGCGCTCTTTCATGACGGTTTCTTGCTGCTCTTGCTGATGAATGAGCCTGATGTACAAATCGAATATTTCTTGTTTTGCGTGTGTTAAATGCTCCATGCAGAAAATCGGCTCCTTTAATCGATGTTTCTGCTTTGATTATATCATTTTGTTGCGCATGAAACAAAATGATTAAACAGACTGAATGTGAGAGTTCCCGCACCAGCGGTGGATACCATCGGCAATCAATTGCTCCGCGTTTTCCATGGATTCGTCGACAGCCCAGGCCACGTGGCCGTCGGGACGGATCAGCGCTGCTTTTACCCCATTCCATTCAGGCCTGCCGTCAATTGCTTTCACTTGTATACGGCGGACGTGAGGAATGGTGGAAAATTCCTTCGTTTCTATCCCGAATGCTGCTAATAAAAAGCGTCCATCACGGAGAAAAGTGTAGAGCCGTTTGACAGTACCATCTGAAAGGGTCAGATCGATATCTGGGAGACGTTTTCCGTTCAGCTCATGTTCAGGCATCTTTTCATCTGCTTTGTATTTCACGCTGAGCGCCGCAATTTGTTCTGCCAGATAGCGATTGACGTCTGAAAATCCGAGAATGCCGGATAATAATTCGCGGAGGTACAGGCCTTCACGTGTAAAATCAAACAGCTTTGTTTGGATTTGTGTATTGACGAGCAGCGCTTCCCCGACAGTATGTCTTTCATTATGGTAACTGTCAAGCAGCCAGTCGGGGCACCGTCCGTTGATCTTTGCTGCGAGCTTCCAGCCAAGGTTCATTGCGTCCTGAAGTCCGACATTTAAACCTTGCCCTCCTGCAGGAAAATGAATATGCGCGGCATCTCCAGCCAAGAAAATTCTGCCGGAGCGGTAATGCTCTGCCAACTTGCTGGCATTTCCGAAGCGGGACATCCAAACCGGGCTGTCAATTCCAAAGTCCGTGCCGCAGATGCGGTTGAGTTCTTTTTTTAATTCTTCCAGTGTGACGGGCTCGTGAAGCAAAGCTTGAGGCATGTGCGGCGCCGTTATGAGGACGCGGAAAATGCCGTCGTCTAAAGGCACGATCACAACGCCGCCTTCACGGTTCACGCAAGTATAAAAATGCGATTCCGGCGGATTTTCAAGCGACACATCCGCAAGCATTGCGGTGATATTCGCATCAGTTCCTGAAAAAGCGATACGCGCCTGCTTGCGGATGGTACTTCCGGCTCCGTCAGCACCGACGATATAGGAAGCGGTTAGAAAGGACAGGCCGTCGGGTCCCTGGACGACGAGCTCGGCCGTTTCCTCATACTCGCGGAAAGCGAGAACTTCATGATCGCGAAGGATGCAGACACCGAGATTTCGCGCATGTTCCTCAAGCACCTTCTCGGTTTCGTACTGAGGGATGATCAATGTAAAATTGGCTTGCGTATCAAGCGCAGAAAAGTCCAATCCAGTCTTTAGACCGGCAAAATGCCCCGAAGGGCTCGGCTTGCCAATTTCCTTAAACCGTTCTCCAAGCCCCCTCATTTCAAGTATTTCGATTGAGCGCGGATGCAGCGTGAGCGCTTTTGAGAATGGCGAAGGCTCTTTCAGCCGTTCGACAATACAGGTCCGGACACCGGCCAAAGCCAGCTCGGAAGCCGTCATCAGACCGACGGGGCCGCCGCCTGCAATCAGTACATCAAAATCCATGATGAATCACTCCTTTTTTGTTACGCATGAAACAATTTTAACATACTACAAATGAAAATGTTTATCAACTATAATCTTTAATTTTGTTACTCGTGTAACAAAAAAGCCGATAAAAAAGCATGGAGCTTGTCCATGCTTTCATGACTTGATCTGCTCTTTATCTTTTCTGTGCGGATATAGCTTAAAACGGCCGGTTTTCATCCGGTTTTCTGTTTTGATTTTAATTCGTTCGCTGCATTCATGGCACATATAAGTATGTATCGGCCGGTTTCGGAGACGTTTGGCAATGAGTGTGTCATCATCGATTTTTTCGATTTTGTCACACAATGAACACTTTACCCTCACTTGATTCACCTCACTTACGATTCATTATACCTTAATCAATCGGACAAATAAATTTTCTCCTATAGAAAAAAGGAAAAAGCCTGTGCCGTCAAGAAAACAGTGGCACAGGCTTTTAAAAGTTATGGCTGCCGATTTTTCATATGCTTGTTTGATTGCTTATTCTGCTCCTTTTCAAGCTGTTTCTGGTTTCTGTCATTCAACTGGTCGTTGTTGGATTTTGTAGGATTTGTTTGCTGATTGTCTGTTGCGTCGTTCGGCACTTCAGGAAGGACGCGCCCGACGATGGCTGCCAGCTCGTCGAGAATCCCTTTGACAGGGCGTCCCGCTTGAATTTCCCTGCCCATTGCCCGCAGGCGGTTGACGGTGTCGGGATCTGCGACAACGGCGGCGTTTGCTCCGTAAGGGTCATTCTGCAGCGCTTCAGCCACGGAATACTTAATAGATTCGACTTTGCTGCGCTCCAAATTGTCTTTCACATCAATTCCGACGACGGCTAGCCTGCCGAGCACGACGGCGGTTGCATCATTGACACCCGGAACGCTTTCGGTGATCTTCACAAGGCGCCGCGAGATGGCTTGCCCGTCTTTACGGTTCACCGGCTCTTGAGAGCTGTTTTTTACTTGAATCGGTTTGTTGCCGGGAAGCTCGTTCGCTTCATTTCGGGCATTATTTTGAATGCCGCAGGCTGAAAGCAGCATAACGGTTTGAATTAGGATCAAAAAAAAGATTCGCACTTGAGGTTGCCTCCTTAAAAATGCTTTCATTAATTTTTATTGTTGAATTAACCTTCTATCTTTATTCACAAAAACATATATTTTAGCGGGCGCTCCATCAGCTTTTAACCCAATTGAAAAGAAAAGGCTAAAAATCCTGATCAGGAGGCGGAAGATTGAGTAAAATTTATGTGCTGGATACGAATGTGTTATTGCAGGATCCGAATTCAATCTTTTCTTTTGAAGATAACGAGGTTGTCATCCCGGCTGTCGTATTGGAGGAAGTCGACTCAAAGAAACGCTACATGGATGAAATTGGGAGGAATGCAAGGCGCGTATCTAAATTGATAGATGATTTGCGTTTAAAAGGAAGGCTGTATGAAAATGTTCCCCTACCAAACGGAGGAAGCTTGAGAATCGAGCTGAACCATCGCTCTTTTCAGCAGCTTCAAGAAATTTTTATCGAAAAAACAAGCGACAACCGTATTTTAGCCGTAGCGAAAAACCTCAGCCTGGAAGAGGAAACGAAAGAAGACGGCAGGCCGGTTATCCTTGTCAGCAAAGATATGCTGATCCGTGTCAAAGCCGATGCCATCGGCTTGATGTCAGAGGATTTTTTGCACGACAGGGTTGTCGACAATGATGATATATACAGCGGTTATACAGACGTGTACATTCGCCCGGATCAGATGAATTCCTTTTTTGAACATCACGATTTGCCGCTTCACGAAATCAGCAGTGAGATGCTGCGTCCGAACCAGTTTGTCGTCATGAAGGACGCGCTCGGCGGATCATCCTCTGCCGTAGGGATCGTAGATCAAAGCGGAAAAGCCGTTAAAAAGCTTGTTTTCGATCAGGAACAGGTTTGGGGCATACGTTCGCGAAATGTACAGCAGACGATGGCTTTGGAACTTCTTTTAAGACAAGATATTCCGCTTGTCACCCTGATTGGAAAAGCCGGCACAGGAAAAACCCTGCTTGCGTTGGCAGCAGGGCTGCTGCAGACAGAAGACCTGGGGAATTTTAAAAAACTTGTTGTCACAAGGCCGATCGTTCCTGTCGGAAAAGATCTCGGCTATCTTCCGGGTGAAAAAGAAGAAAAACTTCGTCCGTGGGTCCAGCCTATTTTTGATAACCTGGAATACTTGTTCAATGCAAAAAAGCCGGGGGAGCTTGATGATATTTTAGCGGGGATGGGCTCCATTCAAGTCGAAGCCCTCACATATATAAGGGGCAGAAGCATTCCTGACCAATTCATCATCATTGATGAGGCTCAAAATCTGACCAAGCATGAAGTCAAAACGCTTCTGACCCGCGTCGGGGAAGGCAGTAAAATCGTATTGATGGGAGACACCGAACAGATCGACCATCCTTATTTAGATGCGATGAACAACGGCCTGGCCTATGTTGTCGAGCGCTTTAAGGATCAAAAAATTTCCGGAAACGTGAAGCTTTTAAAAGGAGAGCGCTCCCGGCTCGCCAGGCTTGCAGCCGATCTGCTGTAAATAAAAAAACCCGGGCGTTTAACCCGGGTTGCAACTTGCATGGCCCGCGGGCCGGGTTGCCGGCAAGTGCCGATAGCCCGGCCGGGAAAGAGGAGGCGGAGTTTTTCATCGCCTCCGGCGCACCCGTTGCAGTGTTGTAGCTTTAAACAATGTGAATTTCTTTTACTCGTTTCACAGGAGTCATCCTGTTTGAACCGTCGGGAAAATAAACGTGTACAGGCCCGTCTTCGCCAAGCGGCTTGCCATTGTTGCTGAAGCAGAGAATCATGCCGCCCGCTTCTTCGATCGGAACGGAAACGTCTTCACCTTCCGTTTTGAAGAGGCATTTGACGGCGGAGCCTGTCACCTCCGCATTTTTTAAAAAAGGTTCAAGCTTGATCCCGAAAGTGCCGTCAAGCAATTTCTCCTTTTCATATTTTTTCTCTGATTTCAGTGTCGGCGGCGATACAGTACCTTCCCTGATTTGCCGTTCCCGGTCAATCACAAGGTCGTCTTCTTCATCTTTTACCTCTCTGAAATCTGAAAAGAACTGATCGAGATCAAATTTTCGGTCATCAAAAATCCAAACGCTCGGATCGAGCGTAATCGAATACTTTACATTTCCTGTGATCGTTACAATGCTCATGTCTCTACCACTCCCTCACAAAAATTATAAGCGCTTTCTTTCAAATTGTCACTTCTCATAACAAAAGCCCTCTCCGGGAAAGATAACAGCAACGACGCTCGGATGGAGGGAAAAAACTTGAATTGCCGGGATAATGAGGAGCTTGAATATTTTGTCACGGAAGCGAAAAAAGTGACGGACAAAGGAAAGGTTGCATCTTACATACCGGCTTTGGCTGAATTATCGGAGGACGATTTATCGGCGGCGGTCTACTTTACGGACGGGACGTGTATATCAGCGGGAGACGTGGAAAAAGCCTTCACTCTGCAAAGCATCTCAAAAGTATTGTCGCTTGCTCTCGTCCTGATCGATCACGGTCCGGAAACAGTGTTTCATTATGTAGGACAAGAGCCGACTGGTGATCCGTTTAACTCCATCATCAAACTTGAAACCGTCAACCCGGGGAAGCCGCTGAATCCGATGATAAATGCCGGAGCATTGGTGGTGACAAGCATGATTAAAGGAGAGACGAATGCCGATAAGATCGGCAGGCTTCTTGATTTTATTAAAAAACTGGCAAATAACCGGAATATTACCTTTTGTGAGAAGGTCGCCGAATCTGAATTTGAAACCTCGATGGTCAACAGGGCGATGTGCTACTACATGAAAGAGCACGGTATTTTTCAGGCTGAGGTTGAGGATGTCATGGATGTGTATACAAAGCAGTGCGCCATTGAAATGAACAGCTTAGACTTGGCGAAAATCGGTTCTGTTTTTGCTTTGAACGGCAAGCATCCCGAAACGGGAGAACAAATCATACCGAAGGATATCGCGAGAATTTGCAAAACATTTATGGTGACATGCGGAATGTATAATGCCAGCGGCGAATTCGCAATCAAAATCGGCATACCCGCCAAAAGCGGGGTTTCAGGGGGAATCATGGGTCTATCCCCATACCGTTTCGGCATCGGCATCTTCGGGCCCTCGCTTGATGAAAAGGGAAACAGCATCGCTGGAATCCGGCTTTTAGAGCTGTTATCGGCGAACTACAGTTTAAGCATTTTTTAAAACGTGAGCGGAAGCTTAAAATGCGAGTCTTTGAAATACGGCGAAAGGACAGAAATAGCTTGCTTTTTTTCGGCTGAGGCTTTATCATAAATAGAAGAATTAGGTACTCGCCTGGGGAACGGAGGGATACTTTTGGCGTCTGAGATTGTAGTCGACCATCGTGAAAAAGCACTTGCCCTGTTAAAACGTGATGCTGATAAAATCTTAAAGCTGATTCAAGTGCAAATGGACAACTTAACGATGCCTCAATGTCCTCTTTATGAAGAGGTTTTAGATACACAAATGTTCGGACTCTCTAGGGAAATTGATTTTGCTGTCCGCCTTGGATTAGTGGATGAAGAAGAGGGTAAAGAACTGCTTTACAGGCTGGAACGTGAATTGTCTGCATTACATGATGCATTTACAAAAAAATAAATGAACACCTCAGAAGAATCTTTCTGTCTGAGTCAGCTTGTCGACGACGTTTCGATAGAAACAAACTGCCGGCAGGCTTTTTTTGTTATGGAATGAGAAAGAAAACGTCCGCTGATGAAGGAATGAATGCTGTTCGTGCCGAATAAACGAAGACGCATGGTATGCCGATAAAAAAATAGAACGGCAGTCTTGGAACAGACGGACTTTTCTTTCAGACGAGATTCGAAGTCTTATGAAAAGGGTATCTTTCGTGCTTTTTAAGAAAGTGTAGTAAAATAACGAAGGAGTTACCACAAACACATTTTGAAGGCAAGTAAGGAAGAGGATAATAATATGATAAAAAGAATGCTCAAATCCTATGATTATTCATTAATCTTCGCTGTATTCCTGCTGTGCGGGTTCGGGCTCGTCATGGTGTACAGCTCAAGCATGATCACAGCCGTGACAAGGTACGGACAAGACAGCAGCTACTTTTTTGACAGGCAGCTGATGTTTTTGGTGCTCGGAACCGTCATATTTTTATGCGCGGCGCTTTTTCCGTATAAGGCTTTTGCCAATCAAAAATTCCAAAAGTTTTTGCTGCTCATTTCCGTTGTCGCTTTGTTCGGGCTGTTCGTTGTCGGACACGTGGCCGGGAATGCCCAAAGCTGGTTCAGGGTTTCGAATTACGGCATCCAGCCGGGGGAGTTTGTCAAGCTGACCGTCATCTTGTATCTTTCTTCCGTCTATGCCAAAAAGCAAAGCTATATTGACAACTTGGGAGCCGGAATCGCCCCTCCCGCGATCATCACGCTTTTCATTTGCGCACTGGTCGCTGCTCAGCCGGATGTGGGAACGGCCTTTATCATCGCTTTAATCGCTTTGTGCATTATTTTGTGCTCGGGATTCAGCGGCAAAACGCTGTTAAAGCTCGTACTTTTGGCCGGGGCTGTCCTTGTGCTCGTCAGCCCGCTCATTTATTTCAACTGGGACAGCATTTTAACAGAAGGACGGATGAATCGGTTTGAAAGCTACCAAAACCCGTTTAAAGACGCACAGAAATCTGGTTTTCAAGTCGTCAACTCCTACTTGGCGATCGGTTCGGGAGGGCTGTTCGGCCTGGGTCTCGGCGAAAGCGTGCAGAAGTATGGATATCTGCCTGAAACGCACACCGATTTCATTATGGCGGTCATCGCCGAGGAGCTCGGCATTTTCGGCGTCCTTTTTGTCGTGCTGCTGCTCGCTTTCATCGTTTTAAAAGGGTTTTATATTGCGAGAAAATGCGACGACCCGTTTGGAAGCCTGCTTGCGATCGGGATATCAAGCATGATCGCCATCCAGTCTTTCGTGAACCTGGGCGGCATATCCGGCTTGATTCCTTTGACAGGGGTGACGCTTCCGTTTATCAGCTATGGAGGGTCATCGCTCATTCTGCTGATGGCAAGCGCGGGGATATTGGTGAACATCAGCATGTTTAATGAATACTTTGACCGGTTCAAACGAAAACAGCCTGTCGATACTACAAAAACCAAAGAAAATCAATATAAAAAAAGTATAAATTTTTAAAAAACTAAGCGTGTACAATGTCCATCCGATTCATTTAGAATAGATACATACTTAAAACAGCGGATGAGGGGGAACGACATGTCACAACAGTCTATTCAAAAAGTTCTTGTTGCAAACAGAGGGGAAATCGCTATCCGCGTATTTCGCGCCTGCACAGAACTGAATATCCGTACGGTAGCGATCTATTCTAAAGAAGACAGCGGATCATACCACAGATACAAAGCCGATGAAGCATACTTGGTCGGCGAAGGGAAAAAGCCGATTGATGCTTATCTTGATATTGAAGGGATCATCGAGATTGCGAAACGCAACCATGTGGATGCCATCCATCCGGGCTACGGCTTCCTGTCTGAAAACATTCAGTTTGCCAAGCGGTGTGAAGAGGAAGGCATCATCTTTATCGGACCGACCTCCAAGCACCTCGATATGTTTGGAGACAAAGTAAAAGCCCGTGAACAAGCTGAAAAAGCAGGAATTCCCGTCATACCGGGGAGCGACGGCCCAGTGGCTGATATCGCGGAGGTCAAACAATTTGCGGAGGAGTTCGGATATCCGTTTATCATCAAAGCGTCGCTTGGCGGCGGCGGCCGCGGCATGCGGATCGTCAGAGACGAATCGGAGCTGGAGGAATCCTATAACAGGGCAAAATCAGAGGCGAAAGCCGCTTTTGGTAATGATGAAGTGTATGTCGAAAAGCTGATCGAAAAGCCGAAGCACATTGAAGTTCAAGTCATCGGAGACAAAGAAGGTAACGTGGTTCACCTTTACGACCGTGACTGCTCTGTGCAAAGGCGTCATCAAAAGGTTATCGAAATAGCGCCGAGCGTTTCGCTTTCTGAGTCCCTCCGGGAAAAGATTTGCGATGCTGCCGTTAAGCTTGCGAAGAATGTTGATTATGTCAATGCCGGTACGGTCGAATTTTTAGTTGCGAACGATGAGTTTTTCTTTATTGAAGTCAACCCGCGTGTTCAGGTGGAGCACACCATTACGGAAATGGTGACGGGTGTCGATATCGTTCAGACACAAATCCTGATTGCTGCCGGACTCAGTCTGGGCAGCAGCGAAATCAGCATTCCGAACCAGGATGCCATCACGCTGCACGGATATGCGATCCAGTCAAGGGTTACGACTGAAGACCCGTCAAACAATTTCATGCCTGACACAGGCAAAATCATGGCATATCGCTCAGGCGGCGGTTTCGGGGTGAGGCTTGATACCGGAAACAGTTTTCAGGGCGCTGTCATTACGCCTTATTATGACTCGCTGCTTGTTAAGCTTTCAACCTGGGCGCTGACGTTTGAACAGGCGGCGGCCAAAATGGTCCGCAACCTACAGGAATTCAGGATAAGGGGAATCAAAACGAATATTCCTTTCCTTGAAAACGTGGCGAAACACGAAAAATTTCTCACAGGGCAATACGACACGTCATTTATTGATACAACACCGGAACTCTTTGTCTTTCCTAAGCAGAGAGACCGTGGAACAAAAATGCTGACGTATATCGGGAACGTAACGGTCAACGGCTTCCCGGGCATTGATAAAAAGAAGAAGCCGGAGTTCGACAAGCCCCAGATCGTCAAAACGGATGTCGATCAGCCGATCGCGAGCGGAACAAAACAGATTCTTGATGAACGCGGAGCTGAAGGGCTCGTCAAATGGGTGAAAGATCAAGAGGAAGTGCTCCTCACTGATACGACGTTCCGCGATGCCCATCAGTCACTGCTTGCGACAAGATTCAGAACGCATGATTTGGAGAAAATCGCCAATCCGACAGCTGCGCTCTGGCCTGAGCTTTTCAGCCTTGAAATGTGGGGCGGCGCCACTTTTGATGTCGCTTACCGTTTCTTGAAAGAAGACCCGTGGAAAAGGCTTGAGAAGCTGCGGAAGGAAATTCCAAATACGATGTTTCAAATGCTGTTGAGATCTTCGAATGCCGTCGGGTATACAAACTACCCTGACAACCTGATTAAAAAGTTTGTCAGCGAATCCGCTGCGGCCGGAATCGATGTATTCCGCATTTTTGACAGCTTGAACTGGGTTAAAGGGATGACGCTCGCCATTGATGCAGTGCGCGAGTCGGGCAAACTTGCCGAAGCCGCGATCTGCTATACCGGAGACATTCTCGATCCGAACAGAACAAAATATAACCTTGAATATTATACGTCAATGGCAAAAGAGCTTGAATCAGCGGGGGCGCATATTCTCGGCATTAAAGATATGGCCGGCCTGCTGAGACCTCAAGCAGCATACGAACTGGTGTCAGCTTTGAAAGAGACGATCGATATTCCGATCCACTTGCATACACACGACACGAGCGGCAACGGTATTTTTATGTACGCGAAGGCGATAGAAGCAGGCGTCGACATCGTTGACGTAGCGGTCAGCTCTATGGCGGGCCTGACATCACAGCCAAGCGCAAGCTCGCTTTATCATGCGCTTGAAGGCGATAAACGCCGTCCGCAGCTGAATGTCGATGCGGTAGAGTCGCTGTCTCAATATTGGGAGTCTGTCAGAAAATACTACAGCGAGTTTGAGAGCGGCATGAACGCGCCTCATACCGAAATTTACAAGCATGAAATGCCTGGCGGCCAATACAGCAACCTTCAGCAGCAGGCTAAGGGAGTCGGCCTCGGTGATCGCTGGAATGAAGTGAAAGAAATGTACAGCCGGGTCAACCACCTGTTCGGGGACATCGTAAAGGTTACGCCGTCATCTAAAGTCGTCGGGGATATGGCACTTTACATGGTGCAAAATAACCTGACGGAAGATGATATTTACGAAAGAGGAGAATCACTCGATTTTCCTGACTCAGTAGTCGAGCTTTTTAAAGGGTATATCGGCCAGCCTCACGGCGGATTCCCTGAGAAATTGCAAAAGCTGATTTTGAAAGGGCAGGAGCCGATTACAGTGCGCCCTGGAGAACTTCTCGAACCCGTTTCGTTTGACGATATAAAAGCGGAGTTTAAGGAAACGCATGATCTGGAGCTTTCCGATCAGGATGCTGTTGCATATGCGCTTTATCCGAAAGTGTTTACCGAGTATGTTAAGACAGCGGAACTGTACGGGGACATCTCAGTGCTTGATACACCGACCTTCTTCTACGGCATGACGCTCGGCGAAGAAATCGAAGTCGAGATCGAAAGAGGGAAAACGCTGATCGTCAAACTTGTCTCTATCGGCGAACCGCGTCCTGATGCAACGAGAGTCGTCTACTTTGAACTGAACGGCCAGCCTCGCGAAGTGGTCATTAAAGACGAAAGCATTAAATCGTCCGTTCATCAAAAGGTGAAAGCCGACCGTTCAAACCCGAATCATATCGCGGCGTCCATGCCGGGAACGGTGATTAAGCTTCTTGTAAGCAAAGGGGACCAAGTGAAGAAGGGCGATCATTTAATGATCAATGAAGCAATGAAAATGGAAACGACCGTTCAGGCTCCGTTTTCAGGAACTGTTGAAAACATTCATGTGACAAACGGAGAAGCCATTCAAACCGGCGACCTCCTCATTGAGCTGAAAAAATAAAAGTGCGGCCGCTGACTTTTGTCGGCGGCCTTTTTTTATGAAAAAATCCCCCGCAACAGGCGGGGGATCAACCGTTTATTGTTATTTTTGCGCCTGTCTGCGATAGCGCGCAACAAGCAGCAGGAAGTAGCAAAGGATTCCGAACAGGCAGGAAATGAAGAAAGCGTGGGCGAGTGCAAATCCCAAATCCAGCCTGCTGTAGACAACCGCAATTCCTGAGGCAGCCTGAAGGATAATCAGGATCAGGGAAATCATCCAGCCCCAATAAATGCGTTTTTGATTTTTATACTGTTTGGCCGCATGTATCGCTGCCGCAATGATCCAAGCGAACAGAAGAAGCGCCGCAGCCCTGTGTCCCATCTGCACCCATTCGTGAAACTTCCCTGGGAGCCAGCCGTTTTGTGTGCTGCACATCGGAAAGTCAAGGCACGCAAGGCTTGACTTCGTATGCCGGACATATGCGCCTGTATAAACGACGACATATGTGTATATAATGATTCCTATCATATGAAACTGCATGGTTTTTCCTATATAAAACGATTCGGCTTTCTGCTTGCTGTCAGCTTCAAACACGAGGAGCGTCAACAGCAGAACAGATGCAAAGGAAATAAGCGAGATTCCGAAGTGCAAAGCCATGATCAGGGCCGAAGACCCGAAGACGACCGCCGCAGCGCCCAGGAGCGCCTGAAGAATGAGGAAGACGACCGACATCACCGCAAGAAATTTCGTTTCTCTAATATGGCCGATTTTTTTCCATGTCCAAATGGCGAGAGCCAGCACAAGGACGCCGGATGTGCCGCTGACAAACCTGTGGCTCCATTCGATAATCGATTCAAGGGTTAGAGCCGGGAATATGCTTCCGTTGCAAAGCGGCCAAGATCTGCCGCAGCCCATTCCCGAACCCGTCTTTGTGACGAGGGCGCCGCCGATCAGCACGAAAAGCATGGCGATAGTTGTGATAATTCCCAAGCCTTTTAATGCTTTATTCATAAATTCAATTCTCCTTTTTTAATGCAAACTGACTAATAAAAAGATATTTGCCACCTTCAAGTGTAAGCGAATTGATGTTCTGCTGCAATTCATAATGATTATTGTTCACAAAAATGCAATAGAAGGCGTTCACATTTTTATTGGTTTTGAAGACTTGATAATTGTGGCTTCGTTTGATAGAACTATATTAGAATGACAGTGGTTTTCCGCTCTTGTTCACAATTTTTCCTTCATCTGTAAAGAAAGTCATAAAAAGTTCACAAATATAAACCGGTTTGTCGATTAATATTTAATAGGCTGTTTTTTTCCAACCGGTAATCTTGTATGATAGAGTTGTAGGTTTTTTATGAATATACCGCTTCTCTTGACGTGATGAAGGTTTGAGTAAGGGGGGTTAGTATTATGGCTGAAACAAGAATTACAGCTGATACAGCAATGAATGGACAAATAGAAGAGACGACAGCATGGAAAGATTTCCTCGCCCTTATCAAAGTCGGGATTGTTTACTCGAACCTGATAACAACTTTTACGGGCTTGTGGCTCGCTTTTTACTTTTCAAATCTGAGCTTTCTAGGAAACCTTGATATCGTGCTGTTCACTTTAGCGGGATCCTCGCTTATTATCGCAGGATCATGCGTCATCAACAACTATTATGACCGTGATATTGACCAGCTTATGCAGCGGACGAGAACAAGGCCGACGGTGACTGGTAAAATCCAGCCTTCACAGGCATTGTGGTTCGGCATTCTGCTGACTGCGCTCGGTTTTATCATGCTGCTGATGACCAATCTGACAACTGCCGCAGTAGGCTTTGTCGGCGTCTTTACGTACGTGTTTCTATACACGATGTGGTCAAAGCGCCGCTATACCGTTAATACGATTATCGGAAGTGTGTCAGGGGCTGTTCCTCCTTTGATCGGATGGACCGCTGTCCAAGGCTCCATCGGAGTTGAGGCATGGGTGCTGTTTTTAATCATGTTTATTTGGCAGATTCCCCACTTTCTGGCGCTTGCGATTAAGAAAACGGAGGAATACAGAGCTGCAAATATACCGATGCTGCCTGTTGTACACGGTTTTGAAGTGACGAAAAGGCAAATCATCATTTGGATTGCCTGCTTAATGCCGCTGCCGTTTTTCCTGGGCGGACTCGGACTGCCGATCGTCATTTTGGGAACGGTACTCAATATCGGCTGGCTCGTTTGCGGTCTGGTCGGTTACAGAAGCAAAAATATCATGAAGTGGGCAACGCTCATGTTTGTATATTCATTAAATTACTTGACCATATTCTTCGTTGCCATGGTCGTATTCACACTTTTTAAAATTGGATAGAACTCTATAATTCATCACATTGAAGGCTGTCACTTAACACTTCAAACAGACAACAATCATGTAAAAGCCGCCTTATCGATTTTTTTCGATTATGTTTAACAAGGCGGCTTTACGTTCATACATAGATGGTATTTTGAGTAAAAAACCTCATTATTTAAGAAATGAGGAAATGTAAGTGCTTTAATTTAAGTGGGGAGTCAGATGAATGAATAGGTGTCCTATAAACGTTTGAACAGTGAAAGTTTCAAAAGGATTGATTGAAAAGGGGTTGGGAAGAAATGTTAAAGAAATGGCGTCTGATGTCGCTGTTCACTATTTTGGCGCTCGTTTTAGCAGGGTGCGGAGAACCGTTCATATCAACGCTGCAGCCGGCGGGCGAGGTGGCTGATCAGCAGTATTTCCTAATGATTCTCAGCACGCTGATCATGGTTGTTGTTGTAGTGGTGGTAAGTTTCATTTTCGTATTTGTCATCGTCAGGTACAGAAGATCTAAGCTCGGTGATGACCACATCCCGAAACAGGTTGAAGGAAACCGCAATTTAGAAATTTTATGGACTGTTATTCCAATTCTTCTCCTTCTTATCCTGGTTGTTCCTGTTGTCGCACAGACCTTTGATCTTGCTGATACAAAACCGATGGATAAGAAAAACAGGGATCCGGAGAAGGCGCTGGTCGTCAATGTCCGGGCGAACCTTTACTGGTGGGAATTCGAATATCCTGACTACGGCGTGGTGACGAGCCAGGAGCTGGTCGTGCCGACCGATGAACGCGTTTACTTTAAGCTGAAAGCTTCCGATGTCAAACATTCATTCTGGGTTCCTTCAGTCGGGGGTAAGATTGATACGAACACAGACAATGAAAACAAATTCTTCTTAACGTTCGATTCAAAACGCGCTGAAAAAGCCGGAGACTATTTCTACGGGAAATGCGCCGAGCTCTGCGGACCTTCCCATGCTTTAATGGACTTTAAAGTTAAAGCGGTTTCGAAGGATGAGTTCAAGGAATGGATGAGCGATATGGAAAACTATAAAGCGGGGGCGAAAACCGATCTCGCTGTTGAAGGAGAAAAAGTGTTCAAAGAGAAAAACTGCCTGAGCTGTCATGCGACCGATTCAAAAGACCAAAGGGCGGAAGCGGCCAGAACGGCTCCGAACCTCGCGACTTTTGGAGACCGGTCGACGATCGCCGGTGTGAAGGAATTCAGCGATGAAAACTTGAGAGCGTGGCTCAAGGATCCTGAAAGCATAAAACCGGGCAACAAAATGACCGGCACATACCCTGATTTGAGCGACAAGGAACTTGATGCACTGACTGAATATTTAAAGGGGTTAAAAACGGAAGACTAACGCTTCAAAGGGAGAATGAGGGAGGTTACATTGTGAGTACGCTTAAGAAAAAGCAAGGTTTTGGGGCTGTATTATGGGACTATTTAACGACTGTCGATCATAAAAAGATTGCCATCCTTTATTTGCTGGGCGGCGGGTTCTTCTTTGTGCTCGGCGGAATCGAAGCGATGCTGATCAGGGTTCAGCTGATGATACCGAACAATGACATCATGAGCGGCGGAGTCTACAATGAGATCATGACGATGCACGGTACAACGATGATTTTCCTGGCAGCGATGCCGCTTTTGTTCGCACTGATGAATGCCGTCGTTCCGCTGCAGATAGGCGCGAGGGATGTTGCGTTTCCATTTTTGAACTCGCTCGGCTTCTGGCTGTTCCTTTTCGGCGGCATCTTTCTGAATTTAAGCTGGTTTTTGGGAGGGGCACCCGATGCCGGCTGGACGTCTTACGCGTCGCTTTCCCTTCATTCCGAAGGGCACGGGATCGATTTCTATGTTCTCGGTCTGCAAATTGCCGGGATCGGTACGCTGATTGCCGGAATTAACTTTCTCGCGACGATTATCAATATGAGGGCGCCGGGCATGACATACATGAGGCTGCCGCTTTTCACATGGACGACATTCGTCGCTTCGGCTTTGATTTTATTCGCGTTCCCGCCGCTGACCGTAGGCATCGCGCTCTTGATGCTGGACCGGTTGTTCGGAACGAGCTTTTTCAATCCGGAATTAGGCGGTAATACGATCATTTGGGAGCATCTGTTCTGGATCTTCGGACACCCTGAAGTTTATATTCTCGTACTCCCGGCGTTCGGAATCTTTTCGGAAATCATTCCGGTTTTTGCGAGAAAAAGGCTGTTCGGTTATTCTTCAATGGTATTTGCGACCGTATTGATCGGCTTTTTAGGCTTCATGGTTTGGGCCCACCATATGTTTACAACGGGACTCGGGCCTGTGGCGAACGCCATTTTTGCGGTGGCGACGATGGCCATTGCCGTCCCGACCGGAATTAAAATCTTCAACTGGCTGCTCACGGCTTGGGGCGGGAGCATTAAGTTTACAACGCCGATGCTTTATGCGATTTCTTTTATCCCGTCGTTTGTCATGGGCGGGGTGACAGGTGTCATGCTTGCTGCTGCACCGGCTGACTATCAGTTCCACGACACGTACTTTGTCGTGGCTCACTTCCATTACGTCATCATCGGCGGAGTGGTGTTTGCCATCCTCGCCGGCGCTCATTACTGGTGGCCGAAAATGTTCGGGAAAATGCTGAGCGAAGCGTTGGGCAAAATAACATTTGTGCTCTTTTTCATCGGGTTCCATCTGACTTTCTTCATCCAGCATTGGCTCGGGTTGTGGGGAATGCCGAGACGCGTGTTCACATACTTGCCGAATCAGGGATTTGACATGGCGAACTTAATCAGTTCAATCGGAGCTGTGTTTATGGCGGCTGCTGTCATCATACTCGTGATCAATATTATCGTGACGACTGCCAAAGGGGAAAAAGTCGGCAGCGATCCTTGGCATGACGGAAGAACGCTTGAGTGGGCCGTTTCTTCACCGCCTCCTGAATACAACTTTAAACAGCTGCCTCTGGTCAGAGGCCTTGATGCTTTATGGATCGAAAAAAGAGCCGGCAAGCAGTCAATGACCGCCGCGGAGCCGCTTCAGGACGTCCATATGCCAAACGGATCGATTCTCCCGTTCATCATGTCACTCGGGCTGTTTATATCCGCTTTCGGCTTCATGTACCGGACGGAATTTGCCTGGGGGCTGCCTGTCATTCTGATTGGATTAGGAATCACATTATTTATGATGCTTCTCCGGTCTGTAATTGATGACCACGGGTATCATATTCATAAAGAAGAACTGATGGATGATGACGACAAAGGGGTGAAGGCATAATGCATACAGAAGAGAAATTAACGGCTGAAACCTTCCCGGCTTCTCCTGAAAAAGCTACATTAGAAGGAAAAAATAAGTTTATCGGCTTTTGGCTATTTCTCGGAGGAGAGACGGTTCTTTTCGCGTCTCTCTTCGCAACATACCTTGCGCTGAAGAATTCAAATGCAGGAGGGCCGAAAACGACTGAGATGTTTGACATGGGGCTGGTCTTTCTGGCGACAATGCTCCTTTTAACGAGCAGTTTAACGAGCGTATATGCCATGTATCATATGAAGAACTTTGCTTTTAAAAAGATGCAGGTTTGGCTCGGAATCACTGTTCTGCTCGGTGCAGGCTTCCTGGCGCTTGAAATATATGAATTCACCCATTATATTCACGAATATGGGTTCACCATTCAAAGCTCGGCTCTCGGCTCCGCTTTTTATACGCTAGTCGGCACGCACGGTGCGCACGTTACGTTCGGGCTGCTCTGGATTCTTTCTTTGATGATCAGAAATGCGCGCCGCGGATTAAGCCTTTACAACGCGCCGAAGTTTTTTGTCGCAAGCCTCTATTGGCATTTTATCGACGTTGTCTGGGTGTTTATCTTTACCGTTGTATACTTGATGGGGATGGTGGGATAAAAATGGTGAATAACGAAAACAGAGGGAATCCCAAAACAGATCTTGCCTACCGCAAAAAGAAAAACGCGGAGGACATGAGATATCAGGTTATTTCATTCGGTTTGATGATCGGCTTGACCCTTGTCGCTTTTTTAACGGTCGCCTCAGATGCAGGCGTATGGTTTACGGTGCCGTTCATTCTGCTGCTGGCCGTTATTCAGGTTGCATTTCAGCTGTACTACTTCATGCATATGAGTCAGCGGGGGCATGAAGCGCCGACTTTGTTCCTTTATTCGGGCGTTTTGGTCGCTTTTGTTACCGTTTTGGCTTTTGTAACGCTTATCTGGTGGTAATCGAACCGACATACAGAAAGGAGGATGCCTCATGTTGGGCAGCCTTGAAATATTCGGTTTTCGCGCCCTGTGGAGCCCCTATTTCCTAGGGGCTGTCGTTTTCATAACCGTCCTTTACTTTTTTCTGATGAAACGATTTGGATCAGAAGAAGAGCGGGCATCCAGGAAAGAAATCGGTTTATTCGTGACAGCGATGTTTCTTTTATACGCGTCTAAAGGCAGTCCGATTGATTTGCTGGGACATATTATGTTCAGCGCGCATATGGCGCAAATGGCGGTTTTGTATTTGATCGTACCGCCTTTGATCATCCTTGGCATACCGCCTTGGTTTTGGAAAAAGGTCATTTTTCTGCCGGTCGTCAAGCCGCTGTTCCGGTTTTTTTCAAAACCATTGATCGCGATTATCGTGTTTAACGGTTTATTTTCGATGTATCACATTCCTTTGGTGTTTGATTTTATTAAGACAGATGCCGTTTATCATGCCGTCATTACGGTGCTGATCTTCATTGCGGCGTTTTTCATGTGGTGGCCGCTCGTTCACAAGGTCGAGGAGCTTCCGCAAATGAACGGACTTTTGAAACTCGGCTACATTATGGCTGACGGCATTTTGCTGACACCGGCGTGCGCGCTGATCATGTTCAGCGATACGACCCTGTATTCGACATATTCAGATCCTTCCGCATGGGCGGAGGCAATGAAACTGTGCGTTCCTCTCGATACGCTGAGCGGAATGACGCTTACAGGTCCGGAAATGTTCAGCAGCATGCCTGTTCTGGAAGATCAGCAGCTTGGCGCGATCGTCATGAAAATCTTACAGGAAATCGTGTACGGGACATTTTTGGCGATTATCTTTTTCGGATGGGCGAGGAAGGAAAGAGCCAAAGACGAAAAAGAACTGGAAGAAGAACGATACTCGCCGTCTACGGTTCATTAAGATGAAAAAAGGGTACAGCCTCATCAGAGGGGCTGTACCCTTTTTATGTACGTCTGCTACACTTCAAGCGCTGAAACTTTTTCTTTGATTGAATTCAGCACCGTCTTGCTTGTTTTGAGGAGCTGCGGCGGGAAATGTTCGTTTTCACCGTATTCCACTCCATGCGGATAATAATATTTGCCCAGAAGCGGTGTCATCAGTTTGATGACCGCGCGCCGGGCGCCCACATCGCCTTCGACGGCATATCCGAACACGCGGAGGTAGTACCTGCCTTCCACCATATCGAATTTGCGGTCATATGTGACGCGTTCATAATCCCATTGGCCAGCTCTTACGAACCCTTCGTTTTCCATGATGTCGTCTAACCGGTTAAGGTCAGCAGTCAAGCCTTCGATACCGGATTCTTCAAATTTCATCCCGTAAAACCCCCTTTAAAAAATTACCTTTACTGACAATCATAGTATGAAAGCGTTAAACTTTCAATCCTGGCTTTAGCCGATATATAAATATTTTTGTGAACAGTATGAATCGCGGGCGGCTTGACGACAATATGAACAAACGAAAGACAAGAGGAGGTCTTCTGATTGACACGTGTGAAAGATATTATGACAAAGGAAATATTATATTGTACAGTTCTTGATAATGTGTACGAGGCTGCCGTGAAAATGAAAGACGGAAATGTCGGAGCGATTCCGGTTGTGCTTGATGACGGTTTGGAACTGGTTGGGATCGTTACTGACCGGGATTTGGTGCTGCGGGGGATCGCCGTTAAAAAACCAAATTCGCAAAAAATTACAAATGTCATGACGACGGATCTCATTACGGTAAGTGAAGACGATTCAATTGAAAAAGCGGTTGATCTCATGGGAGATTATCAGATCAGGAGGGTCCCGGTTACACGGGGAAAGACGCTTGCGGGCATCATTACGCTAGGCGATGTTTCAACCCACAAAAAATCAAACCGGCAGGCTGGCGACGCGCTGACATTTATATCGGAAAACGAAGAGAGGCCTGGAGATTTTCTTCATTAAAACATATTTTGTCGCACATCTTAATAGGCTGTATTATCATTGAAAATTCATGTCAGTTCTGTTTAAATGACACTAAAGGCAAGTTTTTGATGCGGTGCGCCGTTTTATGGATAGATTGATCCGTCAGTCGGAGGTGAAAGTTTGAAAAATATATTAAGAGCGATTGTGATCCTTCTCATCGTTGCGGCTTCATACACCCTGTTTATTCAATACGGTTCAACACCTGAGAAAATTGTGAAGGAAGACAAGCCGCAAGTCTCAAACGAGGATGCGAAAAAAGAGAAATCCTTGAACATTCCCGATTCCGGCTTGCTTTCTTTTATCGGAGAGTCGGCTGAGACGATCGAAAAGAAACTGGGGAAACCGGACAGGGTCGATCCTTCAGCATATGATTATGAATGGTGGGTCTATAGCCAAGGGGCAAAACAGTACGTTCAAATCGGCTTGCTTGGCGGCAAGGCCGTGACATTGTTTGCGACAGGCGACGGGTTGAACACCGCTCCGTTTAAAATTGGACGGCCGTCAAGGGAAGTTTTCAAAACCGCCCAGATCGCCCCGTATGTCAATGTTCAATATAAAGGCAGTTCATACCGTTTTGAGTTTTCTGAGGAAGACATGAATACAAGGCCGACGGTGAAAGTCGGAGACATTTATGTTCAGCTGTATATGGATAAATTCGAGGGGACGCTGTCAAGCATCAGGGCATTTGATGCGCCGACTTTCATCAAGCAAAGGCCGTATGAAGTTGTCTACAGAGGCACCCTGATCGAACCTCAAGCATTGACAGAATCGGATTGGAAAAAAATCGAGAAAGCAAATGAGAAGCAGATCTTTGATTTGACGAATGTCATCCGCGCAAGACACGGTCTTTCCCAGCTCTCTTGGGATGAAGGCGTATCAAAAGTGGCATACGGCCACAGCAGCGACATGAAAGAGCACCATTATTTCTCCCATGTGTCAGAAACAGAAGGCACGCTCAAAGACAGGCTGGAAAAAGGGAAAGTGAACTTTGAGCAGGCGGGGGAAAATATCGCGCTCAACTATGTCGACGGGCCTGCGGCGGTTGAAGGCTGGTTAAACAGCGAAGGACACAGAAAAGCGCTGTTAAATGCCGACTATACTCATCTCGGAGTCGGGGTGGACGAGAAATATTATACGCAGAACTTTATTAAAGAATGGCACTAGAGCCCGGGATCATACCCGGGTTTTTAGTTTTTAGAGAAAACCATGAAACTTTTAATGTTTGGTCTGCTGCTCACTCTTCCGCACGGACTCCTATAAAAAGAGGAATTTTTAGGCGAACACATTTTGCCGGGGCGGATTACACTATAGCAGGCATATGTTTTCGGAGGGGGTGTAGACGTTGGCAAATCAAAACGCGCAATCATCCATTGATGAATTTAAGCAATTTATTAAACGGCATCCTAAGTTGATTTCCGAAGTCCGGAAACAAGAAAAAAGCTGGCAGGAAGTATATGAAAACTGGGTTTTGCTCGGGGAAGACGATTCGATTTGGGATCCGTACAGGGAAAAAGAAGCTTCGGCAGAAAAGGAGCCTTCTGCTGGCGGCAAAAACGATTTCATTTCAAAAATGGTGACGGCCGTCCGAAAGATGGATGCCAATCAAATGAATGAGCAGATCAATAAAATGAGCCAGTCTATTTCTTCGCTGCAAAGCTTGCTCAGCCAGTTTTCGGGCGGAAGCCAAAAACAGCAGAATCAAAGCGGCGGCGAGCATCCGTTTTCTTTCCGAAAAGATTAGGGAAGGAGTCAGACATGCGTAAAGAAGTGCAAGAGTATGTGTTCGCTGATGAAGAGCGCCGCCGGTTCATCCGTGAGCAGCCGGTCTGGTACCGCAAGCTTTCGCGGAATCCGAATGACTTGTCAGCCTTTCATCTCGATATGATGAACTTTTATGAAAAAACGATTCCTCACAGGGTCAACCAGCTATCGGGCGGCATTCAGATGGCCCAGATGATGCTTCAAATGTTTCATGCGATGCGCACTCAGGATTAATTTAAAGCCTGAGTCTTTTTTTTATGATGATAAATCGCGTCATTCTGGCAAAGCTAGGTGTAAAGGAGTTGATCTGTGATGAAAAAGTGCTGGCTTGTAATCATGTTGTGCCTCTTGCTGGCCGGCTGCGCCACCCATAAACCAAAACCCAAGGGCGTTTCAGAATGGCGCGATGCAGCTTGTGCAAGCGAAGTTTTTGGAAAATAATAGTTTGGAGGCGGCACAGACATTTTTGAAAACGGCTGTTTTGTGATACACTATAGCTGGAGGTGCATGTCTATGTTTGCCACAATGGAATCGTTGCGGCTTCAAAATGAAGCATATGATTTGGCCAACATGATTCTTCAATCAGAGGCGGCTGAACATTACAGAAAATGCTACAAGCGTCTCCGCGAAGATGAAGAGGCCGGACGTATTATCGCTTCGTTTACGAAAATAAAAGAACAGTATGAGGATGTGCAGCGCTTTGGCAAGTATCATCCTGATTATAAAGAGATATCCAAGAAAATGAGGGAAATCAAACGGGAGCTTGACCTTCACGATACAGTAGCCGAATTTAAAAAGGCGGAAACCGAGCTGCAATCTATCCTAGATGAAGTCAGCGTGGAAATCGGTCAGGCTGTATCAAAACATATCAAAGTACCGACTGGAAACCCTTATTTTGATAATCTTTCATCTTGCGGCGGCGGCTGCGGGTCAGGCGGAAGCTGCGGCTGTAAAGTTTCCTGATGAGGCTCGGTCGCCCCGAGTCTCGTTTTTTTTAGAACTTCATGCACAGAGCGACAGGCAGGTGAACAATTTGGAAATCAGGCGTCAAGGCTTAATCGTTTGGCTGCACTCCTTGAAGCAGGCGAAAATGCTCAGGAAATTCGGAAATGTTCATTACGTTTCAAAGCGGCTGAAATATGTAGTGGTTTATTGCAATATGGAAGATGCCGAAAGAATCATCGCTAAAATACGTTCGTACTCTTTTGTCAAACAGGTGGATCTTTCATACAAACCGTTCTTGAAAATGGAGTTTGAATCCAAGCAGGATAAAGCGAAAGAATACGACTATAAAGCCGGGCTCTAACTTGCTTTATTTTAAAAAAATCCCCGCAGAAATACCTCTGCGGGGTCCTTCTATTCCTTAAAAATCAAGGAGAAGGCAAAGGGAGAGGAGAAACCGGAGGAAGAACTTATGGGGAAACGTAAGTCTTCTCCGCGGTTGGCAACAACATCAATCGATGCTGTTGCTATTATTATCACCACTGAGCCTTTTTGCTATACATATGAATTTGTACTTTGGGTGTTTGTGCCAGAAAACACTTTATGATAAGATAGGAATGATTTTTTTCGAGTTTTAAGAAAAAGTGGTGGAAGTATGAGAGTGATTTCTGGGACGTATAAGGGACGTGCCTTAAAAGCGGTTCCCGGCACGTCGACAAGGCCGACGACTGATAAAGTAAAGGAATCCATCTTTAATATGATCGGCCCGTATTTTGAAGGCGGCACGGGTCTTGATCTGTACGCGGGAAGCGGCGGATTGGGGATTGAAGCGCTGTCGCGGGGGTTTGACCGCTTCATTTTTGTCGACCGTGATTTTAAAGCGATTCAAACCGTAAAAGGCAATTTGAAAACACTGGGCTTGGAAAAACGGGCCGAGGTATACAGGAATGACGCTGAACGGGCTCTCCATGCGCTGGTGAAAAGGGGCGCAAGCTTTGACGCCGTCTTTTTGGACCCGCCATATCGAGAACAAAAGCTGGAAGCGCTTTTATCGAAGATTGATGAAGCGGATATGCTGACTGACAGAGGTTTTATTGTAGCTGAGCATGGGAAGGAAGTTATCCTTCCGACCGAGGCGGGCGGACTTCAGCTTGCCCGTCAGGAAATATACGGCTTAACAGGCGTGACCATATACAGAAAGAGAGGGAATGGGGATGGCTAGCATTGCCGTTTGTCCCGGAAGTTTTGATCCGGTGACTTTTGGACATTTGGATATCATCAGGCGCGGGGCGAAAGTGTTTGACAAAGTGTATGTATGCGTCTTGAACAATTCTTCGAAAAAGCCGCTGTTTACGGTGGAAGAACGCTGTGGGCTGCTTCGCGAAGTGACGAAGGATATCCCGAATGTGCAAGTGGAATCTTTCCAGGGGCTATTGATTGATTATGCAAAGAGCAAGCAGGCGAACGTCATCCTGCGAGGGCTTAGAGCGGTATCTGACTTTGAATACGAGATGCAGGGAACCTCGATGAACAAAGTGCTTGATGAAAATATTGAAACGTTTTTTATGATGACGAATAACCAATACTCATTCCTTAGTTCAAGCATTGTCAAAGAAGTGGCAAAATATAAAGGTTCAGTCGCAGAACTCGTGCCGGAAGCGGTCGAGGCTGCACTTGAAAAAAAGTTTGCAAAAAATGAGCGGCCGTAACCGGCTGCTCATTTTTTAGCAGGGGCGTAAGATTTGGCATAAAGAATGCTGTAAATGAGAAGGGTGCCGATCGTAAGGAGCGGACCAATCTCTGCCAACGCGTTCCACATCTGCAGAAAGAAAGATTCCGTTTTCCCGGCCGTCAGAAAGGAGAAGGCCGGCTCCGTCGGAGAATAGAACGATGTATAAAGAGGCTTCCAAAGAATAAGAACAAAGATCGCTGCATAAATGCCCTGGAGGATGCGGGCGATAAAAAACGGCTTAAAGCGAATATCGGTTTCAGCAAGAATGCCTGCAACCTGCGCCTGAACGCAGAAGCCGCTGAAACCCAAAATAAAGCTGACAATCACCGCTTGCTGGAGAAGCGCCGCATCCGTAGCACTGACCAGTTTGCTGCCGAGCGTAATTTCAAACAATCCCGATAATAACGGTTTATCAAAATCACCGGGGAATTGAAGAGCAGTCAAAATCATTCGTGTGGCGTGCGAAAGAATGTCGGTGATGTGCATCACAGAAAGAATGTTATTAAAAACCGAAAAAAGAATGATGAAGCCGCCCACCATTAACAGCGTTTGGACAGAAGAGATGACAGCATCGCTCAAAAGTTTGCCGAGCGGCCGCTTTTCTTCAAGTCTTGCCTGATGGAGCGCTTTTAAGGCTTCTTTAATAGAAGGCAAAGGAAGCTTCTTTCGCACAGCGGTGCGGTTCTCTTCTTTTCTTCCGTAAGTACGCATCGTCAACCCGACTGCGAAATTGCCCAAATAATGGGCTGCCGCAAGCACGACGCCGAGAGAAGGATTATGGAAAAAGCCGACCGCAACGGCTCCGAAAATAAACAGCGGGTTAGATGAGTTGGTGAACGAAGCGAGCCGCTCTGCTTCGACCCGTGAAATCTGCCGCTCTTGTCTCAGCCTTGAAGTCAGTTTTGCACCGGCCGGATTTCCTGATGCCATTCCCATCGCAAGCACGAACCCTCCGACGCCGGGAACGCGGAACACCGGTCTCATGAAAGGCTCTAGCAGCAGCCCGACAAACCTGACGACACCAAATCCGATCAAGAGCTCTGATAAAATAAAAAAAGGCAAAAGGGAAGGGAATACGACCTCCCACCACATGGCAAGTCCACTTTTAGAAGCGTCAAATGATTCTTGCGGATGGGTGATGACGGCGGCTGTAAACGAAAGCAGCAAAACGGCAATCATAAGTGTCTTTACCTTTGACATGTCCATTTCTAACCCCCTTTGCGGCTGTGAATACACATTGGAAACAGGATCATGATAAAATAAACGAAAAGCTTGCCCGATTTGTGCGGAAGCCTTCTCCGTGAAACTTCTTTATCATTATACGAAGGCTGGTCCTCATTTTAGACCACCAGATTGCAGATCGGCGATACAAATGAACCGGAAGCTGCTTGAGACTTGCTGAAGCCCTTCTCCTTAATAAGCATCAATAGAAGGTATGGCATACATCTGTGAATTCATGCAGGCTGAAAATTTGGAACCGGACCGAAGATGTGAGCCGGTGAAAATAAAGATGGAGGGTTACATATACATGCTGAAAAAAAGAATTATACGCATCGCATTACTGATCGTTATCATCACGGCCGCGCTGTCATTTGTGAAGCTGCCTTATTACATCACAGAACCCGGCGAAGCGACTGAGCTGAAACCTTTAATTAAAGTTGATAACGGCTATCCTGAAAAAGGGAGCTTTTCTTTAATGACAGTGAAAGTCGGCCCTGCAAATCCGCTTACATACATGTGGGCAAAAGTGCGCCCTTATCACGAAATTCTTCCGGAAGAAAATTTCAAACAAGAAGGCGAATCTGATCAGGAATATATGAAGCGCCAGCTGCAAATGATGAGAGATTCCCAGGAAAATGCGATGATCGCCGCTTATAAGCGGGCCGGAAAAGAAGTCAGCTACACGTTTAACGGCGTATATGCCATGACGGTCGTCAGCGGCATGCCTGCAGAAGGAAAAATACAAGTCGGAGACAAAATTAAAAAAGCTGACGGAAAAACGTTCCGTTCAGCGGAGAGCTTCGTCCGCTACATCGAATCAAAAAAAGCCGGAGACCCCGTGAAAATCGTAGTTGAACGGGATAAAGAAGAAAAAACATATGAGATGAAGCTGAAAACATTTAAAGAAGATCCGAAGAGAGCCGGGCTTGGCGTATCCCTCATCACAGACCGCAATGTCAAGGTGAAGCCGGAGGTCGATATGGACATTGAAAACATCGGCGGTCCTTCGGCGGGGCTGATGATGTCAATGGAGATCTATAATCAGCTGACAAAAGAAGACGAGACGAAAGGACACCATATTGCGGGAACCGGAACGATCGATGACGAAGGCAAAGTCGGTCCGATCGGCGGCATCAGCCAGAAAGTCGTTGCCGCAGATAAGGCGGGAGCCGACATCTTTTTTGCTCCGAACGAAGGCGGAAAAAAAGGATCTAACTACGAAGAAGCGGTCAAAACGGCAAAAGATATTAAAACCGATATGAAAATCGTCCCTGTCGACACGATGGATGATGCGATTCATTATTTGGAAGATAAAGTGAAAACCGCCTGATGAGCAACATCAGGCGGTTTTATTTGCGCAAAAATATCCGGCTGTCTTCGTCATATCTGATCGGCGAAAGGGAATATTCCTGCTCTGTCAGCATCGTCCGCCCCGGCTCTTTGAGCGGGGCGCTGTATACTTGACCCGCTTTTATGTCGAGCTGAAGGGAAGGGTGGGAAAAAGATCCCGTCTTTGTAATAAGGGGTACGCTCAAGCTTTTTTTCTTTTCCGCTAAATAGGCCTGTCCTTTTTTTGTCATGCCGAGAAGTCTGATGTATGCCGGATACGGTTCGCTTAACATGCGCTTGACGTCGGCTTTCTTCGTTTTTGTGAGGATATGGGTGTTCATGCGCTGCAGCCTTGTCCATGTATAGCGCTTCGTTTTCAAAAGCTCCATGTATTCCTTAAATGAGCCTGCTTTTCGGATCGCTTTTTTGGCGCGGTGCTCAAGTCCTTCTTCCACTTCATAAATCCCTTTCAGCTCTTCTGTATCCATTGTATGGAGGCTGTATTTCAAAAAGGGGAAATAATCTTCGGGCGAGTGCCACATGCCGAAAGTCCGGGCGTATTCATCAAGCTCGTCGATCGATGGCTTTGGAAGGTAGAAGCGGCTGTTCGCGAGGCTTCCCATTTCAAAGATCGATTTGCGTATGCTTGTGGCGCTTGCGATTCGGTCCGCTTCCGGGAAGGCCGAATCGTGATAGCCCGAGGATCGGCGCTTGACGGTTTCAGGCTTCATGCTCAATTGCTTTTGCACGATGGCTTTCACATAATGGAATCCGAGTATGTTGTTCGGCTTTGAAAGGTCAACAATGTTTCTGCCGTCTCCGGTTACAGCCCGGAACGCCTTTGCCATCGCTTGCGGGTAGCTCAGCCCAAACGCTATTTGTTTTTTTGCTTCTTCGTTGAGCCCGTCTTCGTGCTCTATCGTATGTGCGGCTGTATTGAGAAACGCCTCAATATCGCCGTGCTCGCTTCCGAACAACAAAGAAGCACACCCTAACTCATTTAAAATCGCGACGGCGCCTTCAGCAAACGTTTCCGCTTTTTGAACGGCGAATATGTAAGGGAGTTCAACGACGACATCGGCATAAGATGCGAGCGCCATTTTCGTTCGCGCCCACTTTGAGACGATGGCGGGTTCGCCGCGCTGCAAAAAGGAGCCGCTCATAACGGCAACTGCCACTTCGCTCCGCGTTTCTGATTTTGCTTCCTTTATATGATATAAATGTCCGTTATGAAAAGGGTTGTATTCCACAACAAGGCCGACCGCTTTCATTTTTTCACCTCTCTTGCATCTCTTGAAATAGTTATGATACATTTACACATGGAATGTCCAGACGCCTCGCGAAAACAGCGTTTTTTCTAAGTGTATGAATTGTTGTTCACGATGTCAACGAATGAAAAGCGCAGGCGCATATCTGTAAAGAAAAAATATTGACAAAAAACATGATGAAAGCTATAATCATGTTTGTTGCTCACTCAGAGGTGATACAATGAAATGGACGATACATCAGCTGAATCAAATGCCGAAGAAAGACTTTGAATTTGATGAAACAGTTGATTTAAGCGAACTCTCTCAAAGCTCGGAAATACGCAGCATTTCACCGGTGCGGGTGAAGGGGCGCGCGGAATTCCGCTCAAAGCAGGCTGCATTTGATTTTACCATTTCAGGCGAGATGATCTTGCCTTGCTCAAGAACGCTTGTTGATGTTCGTTATCCATTCAGTATTTCTACAAAAGAACTGTTTATATTTCATAAGACCGAGGAATTGGAAGATGAAGACGTCCATATTGTTGAGGATGACCTCATCGACTTGACTCCGGTCGTGAAAGAAGAAATCCTTCTTGAGATCCCTATGCAAATCTTTTGTGAGTCTGTTCAAAAAGAAGAAGGTGCTCCGCAGGAGGGCAAGGATTGGCAGGTCATTACAGAAGATGACCGGAAAAACCGGATCGATCCGAGACTTGCCGGACTCGAGAAGCTCTTAAAACAAGATGATGAATCTTAACGCTCTTTAAGGAGGTGGGAATAATGGCTGTACCTTTTAGAAGAACTTCTAAAACGAAAAAAAGACTTCGTCGTACACACTTTAAATTGCAAGTGCCTGGTATGGTAGAATGCCCAAACTGTGGTGAGATGAAACTTTCACACCGCGTCTGCAAAGCATGTGGATCATACAAAGGAAAAGACGTAAAAAGCAACTAATCGTCAACAATGAAAAACACAAGACTTCAGGTCTTGTGTTTTTTTTATTCCCTTCATCCTTTTATTTCCTGTAAAGAAAATAGTCTATCTACTCTATCAGCCGCATATGTATGAGGTAAATTCATAAAGTCATGGAGGGGGATAACATTTGACGATTACAAGGCAGGATGCATGGACACAGGATGAAGATATATTGCTGGCTGAGGTTGTTTTAAGGCACATTCGGGAAGGCGGCACACAGCTTTCAGCCTTTGAAGAAGTGGGCAAGGCTTTAAGCAGAACGGCCGCTGCCTGCGGATTCCGCTGGAATTCCTTTGTCAGAAAGCAATACCAATCAGGTATTGAACTGGCAAAAAAGCAGCGTAAAGAGCTGCGCAAAAAAATAGGCGTCCATTCTGCGAATCTTCCTGGATCTGTCAAAACGGTTTCCGGGAGCAATGCGGAAAATCTGACGCTCGATGATGTTATTCAATACCTTGAAAAGCTGAAAGAAGCCCCTGTTCAAAAAGACTTTATAGATGAGAAGAAAAAGCTCGCTGAAGAAATCAATGAGCTGAAACAAGAAGTTGAAAAGCTGCGAAGCGAAAATCAATCGCTGAAAAAACGGCTTGAATTGACGGAAGAGGACTATAAAGCCTTGATTGAAATCATGGAGAGAGCCCGAAAAATGGTCGTTCTTCAGGAAGGCGAACGAAACAAAAAGGTGAAGCTCCAGCCGGAGCCGAATGAAAATCTCGAGCCACTTGAAAAATAGAAAACCGGCCATCCGCTTTCGGCCGGCTTTTTTCATTTAGGCTGATTCAGAACTTTGATTTGGTTCGCTCGCAGGATGCCAAACGAGCGGATTTTCCCCTTTATCCCGGGCCATATCGTATTTAACCGGTGTAAAGCCCATCTTGCTCCAAAAATCGGATGATTTGACACGCGGGCTTGTGCGAATCGGGAGTCCGAATGATTTGGCGAACTCCACCAGCATCGTACCGTAGCCGTTGCGCTGATACCCCGGCAAAACTTCAAGCTTCCAGAGCTCGAGGTAATCCTGGCCTTCTTCAAAGTATTGGTTGGTTTTTCCATCCGCTTTATACAGGCTCATTCTTGCGACGAGCCGATCCCCGTAATAGATGCCGTAAAAAGGTGAATTGCTGTCGTTTTCAATCATGTTGCTTTCAAGGTCCTCCAGCATGGAAAGCTCTTGAATCCCGTACTCCCTGAACTTTTTAAATTCTTCAAGCGTTTTGTAATTGATCAGCAAACGTTCGACTTTGACCATTATGTTACCCCCTTGTTTGTGGTCTACTTCTATTGTAAACGCTTTTTTCAAAAAATCCAAATGATAAAAATTTTCTAATATAATGAAGCGAAATGGTTCTGAATATTTGAAACAACTTACAAGTCAACGGCGAACATTTCTGCTATGATATACAGTATATGAAAAAATCAGGGTGTGAGCATGTGAAAATCGGAGTCATCGGAGGAGGCTCGGTCGGCCTCCTTTTTGCATACTATTTTTCATTCGGCCATGAAGTGACGGTGATCGCTCGGAGAAAGGAACAGGCTGAAGCGATTGAAGAAAAGGGAATCCGCCTTCTTGAAGACGAACAAGAGATGATCAGGAACGTCAGAGGCAGGACTGAACTTGATCCTGACTGCGATCTTCTTTTTGTTGCCGTAAAGGAGCATCAGCTCGGAGGCGTTCTGCCGGAACTGGAACAGGCCGCGCCTCGTGATATCATGTTCCTGCAAAATGGAATGGCCCATATTCCCGTGCTTGATAAATGGCAGACGGGCCACCGCATTTATACGGGATCTGTGGAACACGGCGCAGTCAGGGTGGATGACCGCACATTCCGGCACACGGGAAAAGGGGCCGTAAAATGGAGCGCGTTCCGAAGCCCATCCGCCTCCCGGCTGAAAAAAGAGCTCGCTTCAGTTCATGAAGCGTTCCCTTTTATTTGGTGCGAAGACTGGTATAAGACCCTCGCTGGAAAATTGATTGTCAATGCGTGCATCAATCCGCTGACGGCTCTTTTGCGGGTGGAAAACGGCGCACTGCTTGAAGAGCCGATGTATGAGGCCTATATGAAGCTCGTCTTTGAAGAAGCGAGCCGGATTTTGAAACTTGAAGACCGCCAAGCAGCATGGGACCATGTTCTTTCCGTTTGCCGCCGGACAAAAAGCAACACGTCTTCGATGCTTGCCGATGTGCTGGCCGGAAGAAAAACGGAAGCCGATGCGATCATGGGCTATTTGCTGAAGCGGGCAAAAGAGTCAGAGGAGTCTGCTCCGCACCTTACCTTTTTATATCGCAGTATCAAGGCGCTTGAAAACGAATGGAGCTAAATCTTTTGACCGAATCGCGGAACGTGCTATACTCGTTTCGGAAAGCTAACTATTTACTGGAGAAAGGAAGTTCTAAAGATGCAGCTTACTGAACTTTCCATACAAAGTCAAAACCCTTTTGTTCGAGACTATATAAATGGAAAAAAGGAGATAGAGCCGTTTTTCGATTACGGCCTGAGCAATGAAAGTTGGAGTGTCCGTTTGGATGACCTTTCCTCCCGGACGTATGACCGCGATGCTTTAGCTGACTATTTGCTCGACTATCACAGCAAATTTCAATCGGCAAGCATGAATGAAACAATCGAACGGCTTCGCGATCCGAAAAGCGTCGTCGTTGTCGGAGGGCAGCAGGCCGGCCTTTTAACAGGTCCTCTTTACACTATACATAAAATCGTATCGATCCTTGTATTTGCAAAGCAAAAAGAACAAGAGCTGAACGTTCCGGTCATTCCGGTATTCTGGGTTGCGGGGGAAGACCACGATCTGGAAGAAATCAATCACGTCTACATTTCTGACGGGGGCAAGGTGAAAAAGCACAAGCTCCCGCAGTCTCACTGGAAAAAAAGCCAGGCGTCAAAAACGGCGCTCGATGCCGAAAAAGCTGAAAAGTGGCTGGACGGGATTTTTGCCTCATTTGAAGAAACGGAGTATACGAATGATCTTCTCAGCCATTTGCGCCGATGTTTAAGGCAGTCTCTTTCCTTCACCGATTTTTTCGAATATCTTGTTGCCGGCATGTTTGAACAAGACGGACTGATCCTTCTGAATTCCGGCGACCCGGGCATCAGAGCCCTTGAAGCGCGTTTTTTCCGGCAGCTGCTGAACAGAAACGACGAGCTGACCGATTCTGTCAAACGGCAGCAGGAATTCATGCAACAACTGGGCTACACACCGATTATCGAAGGAGCCGCACAGCATGCGAACCTTTTTTATGAGCACGACGGCGAGCGCTTTTTAATCGAAAAAGAAAACGGGGCGTTTTTTATAAAAGAGCTTCACCTTCAGTGGTCTGAAGCAGAGCTTTGCGATTTGATCTGCCAAAAGCCGGAAGCGTTCAGCAATAATGTCGTAACAAGGCCGCTCATGCAGGAATACCTTCTTCCGACATTGGCGTTCATCGCCGGTCCCGGAGAGATCAATTATTGGGGCGAGCTGAAAGGCGCTTTTCAGGTTATGGGCTATAAAATGCCGCCTGTCATACCGAGGCTTCAGGTTACATTCCTTGAGCGGCACATCGAAAAAAAGCTGGGCGAGCGGGGAATCGAACTCCGTGAATCGATTGAAAAGGGAGCCCGCGCCAAAAAAGAGCAGTATTTTGAAGATAAGGTTCCGAGCGGTTTTACCGATTCGGTCAAACAGGCGAAAGAAAAAATCGAAAACATCCATTCCGCTGTGCGCGCTGAAGCCCTCGAAATCGATGGGAGCCTCGGCCCCCTTTTAGAAAAAAACTCAGGCTTCATTCAAGACCAGCTCGAATTTTTGGAGAAAACGGTTATTAAAAGGATTGAAGAAAGAGAAAACTACATTTTGCGTGATTTTGACAAAATTCAAACGAGCATCAAGCCTTTAGACGCTCCGCAGGAGAGAATTTGGAACATCGTGTATTATTTGAACAAATACGGTCCGAATTTCTTGGAAAAATACAAGGATTTGCCATATTCATTTCAAAACATGCATCAAGTTGTCAAACTTTGAAATAATTTTTTAAAAAACCCTGAGTAGTTCAGGGTTTTTTTTTGTTCTAAAACAGTGTAAAATAAATTTGTGGAGAGAAGTGGTGGATAGTGGTGAGTTGAGGAACGAAAGTGGGGGCCGAGATCATGTTTATGGGTGAATACCAGCATACGATTGATTCAAAAGGCCGCATGATCGTTCCGGCGAAATTCAGAGAAGGCCTCGGCGAGCAGTTCGTTCTGACGCGCGGGCTTGATCAGTGCCTGTTTGGCTACCCGATGTCCGAATGGAAACTCATCGAAGAAAAACTGAAGGCTCTTCCTCTTACGAAGAAAGATGCACGCGCTTTTACCCGCTTTTTTTTCTCCGGAGCCACCGAATGCGAATTGGACAAGCAGGGCCGGATCAACATTGCATCACCGCTTTTAAATTATGCAAAGCTTGAGAAGGAATGCGTGGTCATCGGAGTTTCAAATCGAATTGAATTGTGGAGCAAAGAGATTTGGGAACAATACGTAGAAGAGCAGGAAGATTCATTTGCCGAAATAGCTGAAAACATGATCGGATTTGATATATAATGAATCTTTGCGCATGCGGCGCTTCTGCAATCAGTTCATTTGAATAAAGGTGGGACTAGTAAAGAAATGTTTGAGCATACAACAGTATTATTAAAAGAAACAGTTGACGGTTTAAATGTAAAAGAAGACGGTACATATGTAGACTGTACATTAGGCGGTGCCGGTCACAGCGAATATTTGCTTTCACAGCTGTCTGAAAAAGGAAAGCTGGTCGCTTTTGACCAGGATGAAACCGCACTCCGCCACGCGAAGGAAAAACTGGCGGATCATGAAGGACAAGTCGTTTTCATAAAAAGCAATTTTCGGTATTTAAAAGACCGTCTAAACGAAATCGGCATCACGAAAGTGGACGGTGTTTTATTTGATTTAGGCGTCTCATCTCCTCAGCTGGATACACCTGAAAGGGGCTTCAGCTATCATCATGATGCACCTCTTGATATGCGAATGGACCTGTCGGCGGGCCTTTCGGCAAAGGAAGTCATCAATGAATGGCCTTATGAGGATCTCGTGAAAATCTTCTTTAAATACGGAGAAGAGAAGTTCAGCAAGCAAATCGCCAGGAAAATCGAAAAAGCAAGAGAACAATCGGCTATTGAAACAACAGGCCAGCTTGTCGATATCATCAAAGAGGCGATTCCCGCACCGGCAAGAAGAAGCGGCGGGCATCCGGCTAAACGGATCTTCCAGGCGATTCGAATTGCGGTAAACGATGAATTGAGAGTGTTTGAAGAAGCGCTTTTACAGGCGATTGAGGTACTGAAGCCGGGCGGAAGGGTATCGGTCATCACGTTCCACTCGCTGGAAGACCGGATCTGCAAATCGACATTTAAAGAGATGTCATCGCCTCCTGAACTGCCTCACGGACTGCCCGTGATCCCCAAGGAGTTTGAACCGAAATTAAAGTTAGTCAACAGAAAGCCGATCACAGCTTCTGAAGAGGAGCTTGAACACAATAACCGTGCGCGCTCAGCGAAGCTGCGCATCGCGGAAAAAGCACGAGAGTGAGCTGTACGAATTAAAAGGAGGTCATCAGTCTATGAGCAATTTGGCTTATAAAGTAGAAAAACAGCAACGACAGACAAACAGTGCAGAACAATCCGTTATCATCCGGAGAAGAGCATCGATAACGCTTGGGGAAAAGGTACTGATTGTGCTTTTTGCCCTGGCTGTACTCAGCGCTTCACTTTTTATGATTTCAAAGGCTTTTGCCGCGTATCAGACCAATATTGAAATTCAAAAGCTCGAAAAGAAGGTTGAAACGGAAAGCAGCAGAGTTGGTGACCTCGAAAAAGAAGCCGATATGCTGAAAGAGCCGGACCGTATCATGGACATCGCCCGGAAAAAAGGCCTTAAATTAGGTGATAAAAAAGTGAAAGACATACAGGAATGATGCACAATGCCGAAAAAAAATAAATTCATGAACAGAGGAGCGGCAATACTCAGTATTTGTTTTGCCCTCTTTTTCTTTGTTATCGTAGGACGATTTGCGTTTATTCAAGCGACGGGAAAAGTGAACGGCGAAGTTCTTGCACAGAAGGCGAACGAACAGTATGAGAAAAAGCGGACGATCGAAGCCCACCGGGGATCGATCCTTGACCGGAACGGAAAAGTGCTTGCCGAAGACACTTCGACATACAAGCTCGTCGCGATTATGAGCAAAAAGATGGAACCTCAATACGTGAAAAACAAGCAGCTGACGGCTGAGAAGCTTGCGCCGATTCTCGGTATGGATGAGGGGAAAGTGCTCGATATTCTCAATAAAAAAGGAGCGTTTCAGGTTGAATTCGGATCGGCGGGGCGGGATTTGACATATGCCCAAAAAGAAAAAATCGAAAAGCTGAAGCTGCCTGGCATCGTGTTCACCCGCGATACGAAGCGCTACTATCCAAACGGAATCTTCGCTTCCAATCTCATCGGCTATTCGCAGATCAACGCAAAAACAGGTGAAATGCAAGGCATGATGGGCCTTGAAAAAACGCTCAACGATTATTTGAAAGAAACGGACGGATACATGACGTACGACACCGACAGAACGGGCTGGCGCCTGCCGAACAGCAACGAAAATATTAAAGCGCCAAACAACGGAGACAACGTGTATTTGACGATCGATCAAAAAATCCAGGCGTTTTTGGAAGACAGCATGACGACCGTCCAAAAAGAATACAAGCCGAAGAAGATTATGGCGGCGGTCGTTGATCCGAAAACGGGCAAAGTGCTCGCGATGGGGCAAAGGCCGAGCTTCAACCCGAACGTGCGCGATGTCACGAACTATTACAACGACCTTGTCTCCTACAGCTTTGAGCCAGGCTCGACGATGAAGATTTTCACATTGGCGGCAGCCATCCAAGAAGGCGTATATAATGGAGGAGAACAATACAAGTCTGGATCATATTCGGTGTCTAAAAAAGATAAGCCGATTAAAGACCATAATGGCGGCAACGGCTGGGGCCCGATCACATTTAATGAAGGTGTTGAACGCTCCTCAAACGTCGCGTTTGCGATCCTTGCCAATGATAAACTCGGCACAGACCGCTTCAATCAATATTTGCGGAAGTTCCATTTTTACGACAAAACGGGCATCGACCTGCCTGGAGAAGCGAACAGCAAAATCAATTTTGAATATTTGCGTGATAAAGTATCAACTGCCTTTGGTCAAAGTTCAGCGGTCACGCCGATCCAGCAGCTTCAGGCCGCGACAGCGATCGCGAATAACGGAAAAATGATGAAGCCTTATGTCATCGATCATGTCGTTGATTCTGACAAAAACAAAACGATTTATCAAAATAAACCGGAAAAAGTCGGACAGCCGATCTCTGCCAAAACGGCAAAAGAAGTGCGCGACCTGTTGGGAAAAGTCGTCACATCTGATAAAGGGACGGGGAAGCCGTACAAGATCGAAGGATTTGATGTCGCCGGAAAAACCGGTACGGCGCAAATTGCCGGAGAAGACGGCAGATATTTGACCGGCCGCGAAAACTACGTGTTCTCCTTCATGGGCATGGCGCCGAAGGACGATCCGCAGCTTCTCGTTTATGTAGCCGTACAGCAGCCGCAATTAAAGGCTACGGAAACAGGTTCTGCTCCGGTATCAAAAATTTTCAATCCGGTGATGAAAAACAGTCTTCACTATTTAAATATCACACCGACAGAGACCAAAAAAGAAGAAAAGCAGGAAGAAAAACAGCTGGAAATGCCTGATTTCACCGGCAAACGAGCCAAATCCGCCGAAAAAGAGGCGCAAAACAGCAGCCTTGTTCCGGTTACGATCGGCGATGGCTTGGCTGTGAAAGAACAGTACCCGAAAGCGGGAGAAGCCGTCCTGCCGAATCAGAGGGTCTTCCTGAAGGCCGACGGGAAAATCACACTGCCTGATATGACGGGCTGGTCAAAGCGTGACGCTCTCCGCTTCGGCGCCATGGCAGGCATTCATATCGAAACGAGCGGCCAGGGTTATGTGAAAAGCCAAAATGTAAAAGCAGGCAAAGAATTAAAAGCCAACTCGGTCGTAAAAGTCAGATTGAAAAACGAATAGATCCCGTCTAAAAGGCTATCGGCTCAGAGTCGATAGCCTTCCGTTTGGGCGCGGCGCCTCCTGAGCATATAAAAATAAGGGCCGTTCTATCAAAACGCTCCAAGGCATAAAATGAAACAAGCCTAAATAAGGAGTGAACGGTCTCTTGCGCGTTTCCAATGTAACGGTCAGAAAACGTTTAATATTCGTTCTGCTTTTTGGTGTGATCATCTTTTTGATTATTGATACAAGGCTCGGATACGTTCAGTTCGTTCTGGGGGATAAACTGACGACATTAGCTAAAGATTCGTGGAGCCGGAACCTTCCTTTTGAGCCGGAAAGGGGCGAAATATTGGACAGGAACGGCGTCAAGCTGGCGACAAACCAAAGCGCGCCATCGGTTTTGGTTGTACCGAGGCAGGTTGAAAATCCGATCAAAACGAGCAAACTGCTGGCCAGCGTGTTGAATATGTCGGAAGAAAAAGCGTACAAACATGTCACGAAAAAAACGTCAATTGAAAGGATTAATCCCGAGGGCCGGAAAATTTCCCATGAGAAAGCAAAAGAAGTCAGAGATCTCAACTTGAAAGGCGTATACATTGCAGAAGATTCGATCCGCCATTACCCGTTCGGCAGCTATCTGTCCCATGTGCTCGGATTCGCGGGCATTGACAACCAGGGTCTGCTTGGCCTCGAAGCTTTTTATGACAAAGAGTTGAAAGGTGAAAAGGGCTATGTGAAATTTTATTCTGATGCAAAAGGCAAGAGGATGCCGGGGGAGGCGGATGACTATACACCGCCGAAAGACGGGCTTGATATGAAGCTGACGATTGATTCAAAGGTGCAGACGATTATGGAGCGGGAGTTTGATATCGCAGAAGCGAAGTATAACCCGGACGGAATGGTCGGTGTTGCGATGAACCCGAAAAACGGGGAGATATTGGCGATGGTCAGCCGGCCGGACTTTGACCCCGCAAACTACAAATCAATCGATCCTAAAGTCTATAATCGGAACTTGCCTGTATGGAGCACATATGAGCCCGGTTCGACTTTTAAAATCATCACGCTTGCCGCAGCTTTGGAAGAGAACAAAGTCAACCTCCAAAAAGATCACTTCTATGATAAGGGTTCCGTTGAAGTGGACGGCGCAAGGCTGAAATGCTGGAAGCGCGGCGGACACGGCGCACAATCGTTTCTTGAAGTCGTCCAAAATTCGTGCAACCCGGGATTTGTTGAGCTTGGTCAGCGGCTCGGCAAAGAAAAACTGTTCAGCTACATTAAAAATTTCGGCTTCGGACAAAAAACCGGGATCGATCTACAAGGCGAAGGAACGGGCATCTTATTCCCGCTTGACCGCGTCGGTCCTGTAGAGCAGGCGACAACCGCTTTCGGCCAGGGGGTATCGGTGACACCGATCCAGCAGGTCGCAGCTGTTTCTGCAGCTGTCAACGGCGGAACGCTGTATACGCCGTATATTGCCAAAGAGTGGATTGATCCCGTAACAAAACAAACAGTGAAAAAACAGACGCCGATCGCCAAAAGAAAAGTGATTTCTGAAGAGGCATCGAAACAGATCCGGTACGCGCTGGAGAGCGTTGTCGCCCAGGGGACGGGGCGGAACGCTTTTGTCGACGGCTACCGGGTGGGCGGCAAAACCGGTACGGCGCAAAAAGTCAAGGACGGGAAATATTTAAAAAACAATCACATCGTCTCGTTTATCGGAACGGCTCCTTCAGATGATCCGAGCATCGTCGTTTACGTCGCCGTCGACAATCCGAAAGGCACGATTCAATTCGGGGGTACAGTTGCAGCGCCGATCGTCGGAAACATCATGAGAGACAGCCTTCCACAGCTCGGCGTTAAGAAGCGGAAAGATCAGATTGAACGCAAATATCAATGGCTGGACAAAAAGCTGATCGAGGTCCCGAACCTTATAGGGCTTTCCGTGACAGAGCTTGAACCATTGCTGATCAACCTCAGGCTGAAAGCTTCCGGAAAAGGCGATGTCGTCGTTCAGCAGTCCCCTAAGCCGGGCGAAAAAGTAAAAGAAGGATCGACCATTCGCATTTACCTTGACAATAAAGACGGAGCCTCTGATTAATTCGGATCATGATAAGGAGCGGCAACCGGCTGATGTCCGGGGGCCGTTCCTCCTAAAAAATATATAGATTTTAAAGGATTAGCTGGATGTATCCTCTTTTTTACGCTAAAATATGAACTGTATGTCTGCATGCAGCTCGTGCGGTTAATCAACGCAGGAACATATGACAACGAATGAAGAATGATTAGACTTGAGAGGTTTGATACGATGAAATTAACAAAGCTTCTTACATATTTAAAAAATGCACCTTCCTATGCCGGCCAAGAAGACCCTGATATAACTTCAATTGAGATGGACTCCAGGGAAGTCAAGACAGGGAGTCTTTTTGTTTGTATAAAAGGCTATACAGTCGACGGGCATGACTACGCCCGGCAAGCCGCTGAAAAAGGGGCTGCCGCTATCGTGGCGGAAAGGGAAGTTGACGCCGATGTGCCGGTGATCATCGTCCGCCATACGAAGAGAGCGCTTGCCGTGCTGTCGGACGCCTTTTACGGACAGCCGACGAAGCAGCTGAAGCTGATCGGCATTACAGGCACAAACGGCAAGACATCGACTTCTCACATGGTGGAGGAGATCTTTAGAAAAGCCGGGAGCCGCACAGGACTGATCGGCACGATGTACACGAAAATCCATGACGAAACGTTCGATGCAAAAAATACGACGCCGGAAAGCGTCACACTTCAAAAAACGTTTAGAAAAATGGTTGATCAGGATGTGGATACAGCCGTCATGGAAGTGTCTTCACACGCTCTCCACATGGGCCGGGTCCACGGGTGTGATTACGATATCGCCGCATTTACGAACCTGACTCAGGACCACCTTGACTACCACCGGACAATGGAAGAATATAAACATGCGAAAAGTCTGCTTTTCTCTCAGCTCGGCGGATCTTTTAACCACGATACACCGAAGTGGGCCGTGCTGAATGCGGATGACCCTGCTTCAGCGTATTTCGCCCAAGTGACGTCAGCACACCTTTTGACATACGGAATTCAAAACGATGCCGATGTCATGGCTGAAAATATCAAAATGGCTCCGAAAGGGACAACCTTTGATCTGGTGACGCCCAAAGGTACTGCACAAGTAACGATTCCGCTTGTCGGCCTCTTTAACGTCTACAATGTTTTAACGGCCGCGGGGATCGCACTAGCAGCGGATATCCCGTTTGCCACGATCACAGAAGGAATTGAAGGGCTGAAAGGCGTCAGAGGAAGATTTGAGCTTGTGGACGCCGGCCAGGACTTTCCGGTAATCGTCGACTATGCCCATACTCCTGACAGCCTCGAAAATGTCTTGAACACGTGCAGAGGCTTAACGGAAGGAAAGCTGTTTGTCGTCGTCGGCTGCGGAGGGGACCGCGATAAGACGAAGCGTCCGAAAATGGCGAAAATTGCCGTTGACCTTGCCGATGAACCGGTCTTTACAGCCGATAATCCGAGAAGCGAAGACCCGCTCGCCATTTTAAACGATATGGAGGAAGGCGTAAAAGGGGCTTACTATCACAGCATCGTCAACCGTGAGCAGGCGATCTTTTTTGCCATTGCAAACGCCAAAAAAGGCGATGTCGTCCTGATCGCAGGCAAAGGCCATGAAACCTATCAGCAGATCGGCGGTCAAACCTTTGATTTTGATGATGCTGAGGTGGCCAAAAGAGCCATTCTTGAGCTGAAATAACCGAAAAAGAACTACAGGAAAGAGTTGTTGAAATGATGGATGAAATAAATCAACATATGAAAAAAAACAGTGAATATGATAAATGCGTATGCTGCTACTTATATCACGCGGAAAGGAGAGAAGAACGATGCTCGAACAAGTAATTTTATTTACCATTATCATGGGCTTTTTAATCAGCGTTCTTTTATCTCCGATTTTCATTCCGTTTTTAAGAAGGCTGAAATTCGGGCAGAGCATCCGTGAGGAAGGTCCGAAATCCCATCAGAAAAAATCGGGAACGCCGACGATGGGCGGCGTCATGATCATATTGTCGATTATCGCGACGACCATTGTCATGACAATGAAATTTTCCGAAGTCAGCATGAACATGATCCTTCTCTTGTTTGTTACGGTTGGATACGGCTTGCTCGGCTTTTTGGATGATTATATTAAAGTCGTGATGAAGCGCAACCTTGGACTCACATCCAAACAAAAACTGATCGGCCAAATCGTGATTGCTCTGGTATTCTATGCCGTCTACCACTTCCAAGGGCTGCCGACTGACATCCGCATTCCGGGAACAGAGCTGTCATTTGATTTCGGCTGGATTTATCCGGTGCTCGTCATCTTTATGCTTGTCGGCGGTTCAAATGCTGTCAACCTGACTGACGGGCTTGACGGGCTGTTGTCTGGTACTGCTGCCATCGCGTTCGGTGCGTTTGCAATTTTGGCATGGAACCAGTCGCAATACGATGTCGCCATTTTCGCGGTTGCTGTTGTCGGAGCGGTGTTGGGATTTCTTGTGTTTAACGCGCACCCCGCGAAAGTCTTTATGGGAGATACAGGATCGCTTGCCCTCGGAGGGGCGATTGTGACGATCGCGATTTTAACGAAACTGGAAATCCTGCTTGTCATCATCGGCGGCGTATTCGTCATTGAAACGCTGTCCGTCATTTTGCAGGTCATTTCATTTAAAACGACCGGCAAACGAATTTTCAAAATGAGCCCTCTTCACCATCATTACGAACTTGTCGGATGGTCTGAGTGGAGAGTTGTCGTCACTTTTTGGACAGCGGGACTTCTGCTTGCCGTCTTAGGAATTTACATCGAGGTGTGGTTATAAGTGGATACTCAAGATTTATTGCAAAATCAAAATGTGCTCGTACTGGGGCTGGCGAAAAGCGGATATGCTGCCGCTTCGATCCTTCATGAAAAAGGCGTAAAGGTTGTCGTGAATGACCAGCTGCCTTTTGAGGAGAATGAACCTGCGCGGATTCTCGCGGAAAAAGGGGTGGAAGTCGTCTGCGGCTCTCATCCGACGGAACTGTTTGATCTTCATTCGATCGACATTCTGATTAAAAATCCGGGCATCCGCTATGAAAACGTGATGGTCGAAGAAGCGCTGAAGCGGGGCATACCGGTCTGGACGGAGGTTGAACTTGCCTATCATCTGACAGATGCTCCGTTCATCGGCATTACCGGTTCAAACGGAAAGACGACAACGACAACGCTTGTTTATGAAATGCTGAAAGCCGATTCGAAAAAAGCGCTCGTTGCTGGTAATATCGGCACGGCGGCAAGCGAAGTGGCCAATCAGGCCGGCGGAGACGAATGGATCGTGACAGAGCTGTCGAGTTTTCAGCTCATGGGGACTTATCAATTCAGACCGAAAATCGGATTGTTATTAAACGTATTTGATGCCCATCTCGATTATCACCATTCCCGCCAAAATTATGAGCTTGCCAAACAGCAGGTCTATCGAAATCAATCGGAAACAGACGTTGCCGTTGTCAATTTGGACGATGAGACAGTCGTACGGCTTGCCGAGTGTTCAAAAGCGGAGAAGGTGTATTTTTCGGTCCGCCGGACACTTGAGCGCGGAGCGTGCGTGAAAGACGGCGTGATCATGTTTAACGGTGAACCGGTCATGCCGCTTGAAGACGTCGTTTTGCCGGGAGAGCACAATTTGGAGAACATTTTGGCCGCCCTTTGCATTGTTAAAACCGCAGGCGTCTCCGATGAGGCCGTCCGCAAGGTGCTGACGAGCTTTACCGGTGTAAAGCACAGGATGCAATACGTCGCGACGATCAAAAACAGACTGTTTTACAATGACAGCAAAGCGACAAACATTCTTGCGACCAAAAAAGCGCTGTCCGCCTTTCAAAAGCCGGTCATTTTGCTGGCAGGGGGGCTTGACCGCGGAAATGAATTCGATGAACTAAAGCCGCATATGTCTTTTGTCAAAGCGGTGATCACATTCGGCGAGACCGCACCGAAGTTTGAGAAGCTGGCCGAAGAAATGGGAATACAACAGGTTAAACGTGTCGATAATGTTGAACAAGCAGCAACTGCGGCGTTCAGCCTGTCAGACGAAGGAGATGTCATTCTTCTGTCCCCGGCCTGTGCAAGCTGGGATCAGTACAAAACATTTGAAGAACGTGGTGACATGTTTGTAAACGCCGTGCATATGCTTAAATAAGGGCTTGTCTCGTAAAGATAGCCCTAAGAATTAGAGCTTGGGGTGTTCGGCTTTGCAAACAAAAAAAACGTCACCGGATTTTTTGCTGGTTATCATTACGCTATTGCTTTTAACAATTGGACTGATTATGGTATACAGCGCCAGTGCAGTATGGGCGACTTACAAATACGACGACTCCTTTTTCTTTGCGAAACGGCAGCTTTTATTTGCCGGCATCGGGGTCATCGCCATGTTTTTCATCATGAATGTCGACTACTGGACGTGGAGAACTTATGCGAAAATACTGATCATAGTATGTTTCTTTCTGCTCATCATCGTCCTTGTTCCCGGGATCGGCATGGAACGGAACGGGTCGAGGAGCTGGATCGGAGTCGGCGCTTTCAGCATTCAGCCGTCCGAGTTTATGAAGCTCGCGATGATCGCATTTTTGGCCAAGTTTTTATCTGAAAAGCAAAAGAATATTACATCGTTTAGAAAAGGCTTTGTGCCGGCGCTGGGTATTGTCTTTTCAGCTTTTTTGATCATCATGATGCAGCCTGACCTTGGAACAGGAACCGTAATGGTCGGCACATGCATCATTATGATCTTCGTCGCGGGTGCGAGAATTTCACACTTCGTTTTTCTCGGTCTTCTGGGTCTGAGCGGCTTTGTCGGCCTTGTGCTGTCGGCGCCGTACCGGATCAAAAGGATCACTTCATACTTGAACCCTTGGGAGGACCCTTTGGGGAGCGGCTTTCAAATCATTCAGTCTCTTTATGCGGTGGGGCCCGGCGGGCTGTTCGGCCTCGGCCTCGGCCAGAGCAGGCAAAAGTTTTTTTATCTGCCTGAGCCGCAGACAGATTTTATTTTCGCGATTTTATCAGAGGAGCTCGGCTTTATCGGCGGATCGCTGATTCTTTTGCTCTTCAGCGTTCTATTATGGAGAGGCATCAGAATCGCGCTCGGTGCGCCCGATTTATACGGCAGTTTTGTCGCCGTCGGCGTCATTTCGATGATAGCGATTCAGGTTATGATCAATATTGGCGTCGTGACCGGCCTGATTCCTGTTACAGGCATCACGCTTCCGTTTTTAAGTTATGGCGGTTCATCACTGACCTTGATGCTTATGGCGGTCGGCGTGCTGCTGAATGTCAGCAGGTATTCTAGATACTAGATTTTGGCGATAACCCTGTTGCGAGATAGCAGGGTTATCGGCGTGTACATAAGGAATAAGGGGGAGAACAGATGCGGATTGTTGTTAGCGGAGGCGGAACGGGCGGCCATATTTATCCCGCCCTTGCGTTTATTAAAGAAGTGAAACGGCATCATGAAGATGTTGAGTTTTTATATATCGGAACCGAAAAAGGCCTGGAGAAAAATATCGTCGAGCGGGAAGGGATCCCTTTCAAGGCGATTGAAATTACGGGTTTTAAAAGAAAGCTGTCATTTGAAAACGTCAAAACCGTCATGCGTTTTTTAAAGGGTGTAAAAGAATGCAAAAAAGAATTAAAACGGTTTAAGCCCGACGCGGTGATCGGCACGGGCGGCTACGTGTGCGGACCCGTGGTATACGCCGCTTCAAAACTGGGGATTCCGACGATTATCCACGAACAAAACAGCCTTCCCGGACTCACCAATAAGTTTTTATCCAAATATGTTGATAAGGTAGCCATTTGTTTTGATGAAGCGAAACCGCATTTTCCTGCAGAAAAAGTTGTTTTTACAGGAAACCCGAGGGCGTCTGAAGTCGTCTCTATAAAAGGGGGCCGTTCCATGACCACTTTGGGCCTTTCAGAAGGCAAAAAAACGGTCCTTATTTTCGGAGGCAGCCGCGGTGCCACTCCGATCAATGAAGCGGTTATCGCGATGCAAAACGAATTAAAAAAGCGGGATTACCAGGTTCTTTATGTCACAGGGGAAGTTCACTATGATAAAGTAACAGCTGCGCTTAAAAAAGAAGGCCCCGCTCCGAATATGGTCGTTCAGCCATTTCTCCATCAAATGCCCGAGTACTTAAAAGAGTTCGAAGTCGTCGTGGCACGTGCGGGAGCAACGACAATAGCGGAAATCACCGCGCTCGGTATTCCAAGCGTATTGATTCCGAGTCCGTACGTTACGGCCAACCACCAGGAAGTGAACGCACGCTCACTAGGAGAGCAGAACGCCGCTGTCGTTTTAAAAGAATCAGAGCTTAATGGAGACCGCTTAATTCAGGCGATCGATCATATTTTACAAGACGAAAAGACGCTGCAAGAGATGAAGAGCCGCGCGAAGTCGCTTGGCGTGCCGGACGCGGCCGAACGCTTGTACAATGTGCTGAAAGAACTGAAACATCATGCAAAATGATAAGACAGAAGGATTTTGGAGGTTTTCGATGGATAAGGTGATACAAGAATTAAAAGAACTTGAAGTCGGCAAAGTTCTGGAAAACGAGCCGCTCAGCAACCATACTACGATTAAAATCGGAGGACCGGCTGACGTGCTGGTGGTTCCGAAAAACATTCAAGCTGTCAAAGATACGATGAAGGTGATCAAGAAGCACGGCGTCAAGTGGACGGCCATCGGCAGAGGCTCGAATCTTCTTGTCCTTGATGAAGGGATAAGAGGCGTTGTCATCAAGCTCGGACAGGGGCTTGACCATATGGAAATCGACGGCGAGCAAGTAACGGTCGGCGGCGGCTACTCTGTCGTAAGGCTTGCGACAGGCATCAGCAAAAAAGGGCTTTCCGGCCTCGAGTTTGCCGCGGGCATTCCGGGTTCGGTCGGCGGAGCGGTTTACATGAATGCCGGAGCCCACGGTTCTGATATCAGCAGGGTATTGGTGAAAGCATTGATCCTGTTTGAAGACGGAACGATCGATTGGCTGACGAATGAAGAGATGGCGTTCAGCTACCGCACGTCCATCCTGCAAAACGAGCGGCCGGGCATATGTCTTGAAGCCGTTCTCCAGCTGGAGCAAAAAGAACGCGATGAGATCGTTGCGCAAATGCAGAAAAACAAAGACTACCGAAAAGAAACGCAGCCTGTGTCCAACCCTTGCGCAGGGAGCATCTTCAGAAACCCGCTGCCTGAACATGCGGGCCGGCTAGTAGATGAGGCTGGTTTGAAAGGCCATCAGATCGGCGGGGCAAAGGTTTCAGAGATGCACGGCAATTTTATCGTCAACGCAGGCGGCGCAACAGCACAAGACGTCCTGGATTTGATTGCATTCATTCAAAAAACGATTAAAGAAAAATACGATATCGACATGCACACTGAGGTCGAAATTATCGGAGAAAAACGGTAAACGGCCTCTCTACTTCAGATCGCCTTATGATATAATGTATGAAACAAACAAGCAAACGGCATCCTAGTATGTCGTTTGTTTCGCTAAATGGAAGCTTTTTAGCTTGCCCCGTGCTTTCATATGTCGAAAAGCGCGTCATTTTTCCGAACAAAAATAAGCAAATAAAAGTCTTTTTGTCTGCTTTATTAACCTGAGGTGAGCCTACGTGAAACCCGGTATTGATAAAGAAAAAGTAGTGAATATAGAAGAACGGATTCCCAAAATCAAAGAACAGCGAAAGCAAAAGGCAAACCGCCGGCTGATCACCTTTATTCTGCTCTTTTTCACGATGATGCTGATCATCATTTACCTGCAGACGCCGATCAGCAAAGTTTCGACGGTAGAGATCAAAGGAAACAAAAACGTTTCAAAAGACCAGATCATTTCCCTGTCTTCGATCCATAAAGGACAGACGGAATTCTGGAGTCTGAGCAAGCAAAAGGCCGCAGAAAAGATCGAGCAGAATAAATTGATCAAAAAAGCCGAAATCTCTAAACAGCTGCCCAACAAAATCGCCATCTCCATCGAAGAGTATAAAAGCATTGCGTTTTTGCAAAAACACAATGTGTACTACTCCGTGCTTGAAAACGGCACGGTGCTTCCTGAAGAGGTGACGCCGACTGACATCGGACCGACCCTTAATAACTGGGAGGAAGACGAAAAGCTCGTTCAAATGGCAAAACAGCTGAACAAGCTTTCCGATTCCGTGAAAAAATCGATTTCCGAGATTAACTATACGCCTCAAAAATCAAATCCTTGGCTGATCAGACTGTATATGAACGACGGCTATATCGTGACGGCTTCGCTGAAAACGTTCGGACAGAAAATGAACAGCTATCCGGCGATCGTAAAAGAGCTGCCGAAAGGGGAAAAAGGCATTATCCATATGGAAGTCGCGACTTATTTTGAACCTCTGAAAAAAACGGATGAAAGCAAAAAGGGAGACGGAAATTGAAGAGGCACACAGTCAATCTTTCACTCGCCATGCTTGTCCTCGGATTCCTGCTGTCTTTCTCCTATCAATTCGCCAGGGAAAACAAAGACCATGAAGAAACAGCTGAAAATTGGAAAGAGGAGTATTCCTTGCGCGACCGGCTGATTTCCCAGGAAAAGCAAAATAAGAAGCTGGAACAGGAGCTTTACAAAAAACAGCAGGAAGTACAGAAAACAGAGACGGCTTTGAAAAAGGAAAAAAAAGAGTATTACAATATTGTTGAAGATGTTGAAAGGTACAGAATGTTCGTCGGGGAAATCGGCGTTCAGGGCGAAGGAATCAAGGTGACGCTGAAAGACGCTTCTTACATACCGGAAGGTGAGAATGTCAACAACTATATCGTACATGAAAGCCACATATTCCGCCTGCTCAATGAGCTGTGGATTTCCGGGGCGGCCGCGGTGTCGATCAACGGACAGCGTGTGACACATCATTCTTACATATCGTGCAACGGTCCTGTCATCACGGTTGACGGCAACCAGTATCCCGCGCCGTTTGTCATTTCGGCCATCGGGGATCCGGATGTGCTGATGCCGGCGCTGAACATTGCAGGAGGGCTTGTGGACCAGCTGAGCCGCGATCATATTTCAGTCAGCATCGAAAAACAAGACCAAATCGAGATGGAGCCCCTTTTAAAGCAGGGGGAATGAACGTTGAAAAGTTGGTGGGCGGACGTTGAAGAAAAATAATCGTTTCATCAGTTTGAGCATCCTGATGCTCATTTTCGGAATTATGCTGTCCGTGCAGTTCAATTCGCTGAAAGCGCCGAAAGTCCGCGATACGCGGGACATTTGGGACCTCAGGGAGGATCTGAAGAAAGAACAGAAAAAACAGCTTGAGCTGATCAGCGAAATTGACAAATATGAAAAAATGCTGAACACATACAGTCATCAAGAAGAAACCTCGCGGACAAAAGCGTTGAATGAAACGCTTCAAAACTTAAAAAAACAGGCCGGCTTCACAGATGTTACAGGGAACGGAATCATCATCACCATTTCTCAGCTTTTCTCGGAAGAACTCACGGGAGAATCCATTCAAAATCCGCCGCCAGACCTTCTGAAAAAGCTGATTAATGAACTGAATATGTATGAAGCGGAAGAAATATCGATCAATGACAGAAGGGTTGTCAACACGACGGTGATCAGGGATATCAACGGAACAACCAAAATCGACGGATATCCTTTGGACAACTATCCGATAACGGTAAAAGTCATCGGCAAAAACGCCGATAAACTATATAGCCGAATGAATGCTTCATCCCTGCAGGATCTGTTCGCGGGAGAAAATCTGGATTTGCAAATCAAAAGGCCTGAAAAACAAATCAAAATCAAAGCTTACGAAGGTTCAATGCAAGTTGCGCCATTGAAACCGCTCGAGAAATCAAAAGGAGAGAATTCCTAATGTGGCTTCCGGTTTTAGGGCTTTTGCTCGGAATTACAATCGGGTTCAGCACGAACTTCACCATTCCGGATGAATACTCAAATTATTTGTCCCTGGCGATTCTTGCATCCCTTGATACTTTGATCGGGGGAATAAGGGCCCATTTGGAAAGTGTATACGATGAACTAGTTTTTGTGACGGGCTTTTTCTTCAATATTATTCTCGCCATAAGTTTGGCTTTTCTGGGCGTTCATCTTGGTGTAGACTTGTATTTAGTCGGTATGTTTGCATTTGGCGTGAGGCTTTTTCAAAACATCGCGGTCATCAGAAGAATACTGCTCGCCAAATGGACGGCCTCGAGGAGAAAAAATTAAAAAAAATCGGATTTAAAAGAGGATATACATAGGATATCACGAATATTCACAGTAATCCTAAAACTAAAAACGAAGCGTATTGGTTTGTATTGATTGTTACACACTTGTAAAACCAGATTCATTGTATTGTTGTTCGGCAAATAATAGAATAGAATTGACTGAAATGTGAGGAGGTGCCATAGAATGAACAACAATGAACTTTACGTCAGTCTAGACATCGGTACGTCCAATATTAAAGTGATCGTCGGTGAAATGTCAGACGATTCTCTTAACATTATCGGAGTCGGAAATGTTCCCTCAGAGGGGCTGAAAAAAGGATCAATCGTTGATATAGATGAAACGGTTCATTCTATAAAAAAAGCGTTTGAACAAGCAGAAAGAATGATAGGTTTTCCGCTGACCCACGCGATCGTCGGGGTTAATGGGAACTACATCCATATTCAAGATACGAACGGTGTTGTGGCTGTCTCAAGCGAGAATAAAGAGATCCACGTTGAAGACGTGCGCCGGGTGATGGAGGCCGCTCAAGTCGTTTCCATCCCGCCTGAACAGCTGATCGTCGATGTGATTCCGAGACAGTTTATCGTTGACGGCAGAGGCGATATTACAGATCCGAAAAAGATGCTCGGCGTCCGCCTTGAAGTGGAAGGATCGCTGATCACGGGCTCTAAAACGATCTTACATAACCTGCTGCGCTGTGTGGAAAGAGCGGGAATTGAAATAACGGATATTTGTCTTCAGCCGCTGGCTGCCGGATCTGTCGCTTTATCAAAGGACGAAAAAAACCTCGGAGTGGCTTTAATCGACATCGGGGGAGGATCGACAACGGTTGCCGTATTTGAGGACGGACATCTTCTTGCGACCCGCGTCATACCCCTGGGAGGAGAAAACATCACCAAGGATATTTCAATCGGATTGCGCACTTCCACAGACGAAGCTGAGCGGGTGAAGAAGCAGTTTGGACATGCTTTCTATGAAGAAGCGTCGGAAGAGGAAACATTTGAAGTCGCCGTGATCGGGACAGACCAAAAGCAGACCTTTTCTCAGCGGGAAGTGGCAGACATTATAGAAGCCAGGCTCGAAGAAATCTTTTTATTCGTGGCAGAGGAACTGCGGAACATGGGAATAAAAGAATTGCCGGGAGGGTTTGTGCTTACAGGGGGACAGGCTGGAATGCCGGGTGTCCTCAGCCTCGCACAGGATGTTCTTCAAAATAACGTCAGAGTGGCTAGCCCGAATTATATCGGTGTAAGAGAACCTCAATACATGACAGGAGTCGGCCTCATCCAATTCGCTTACCGCAACGCAAAAATCCAAGGCAGAAAAGTAGGTTTTAAGATGCCGGAACAAGCGGTTCAGGAAGTCGCGGCAACACATCAAAAAGAAGTGCAGCAGCGACCGAAGCCAAAATCCAAGCAGCACGCTCAAGCTGAGAAAAAGCCGAGCAAAATGAAGAAAATATTTAACTTCTTTTGGGAATAGAGATTAGTCATTCGACGGATTAGGAGGATTTAGCATGTTAGAGTTTGAAACAAATATAGACGGCTTAGCATCGATTAAAGTAATAGGAGTAGGTGGCGGCGGTAACAATGCCGTCAATCGGATGATCGAAAATGACGTTCAGGGAGTCGAGTTTATCGCAGTCAATACGGATGCCCAGGCTCTCAACCTGTCAAAAGCGGAAACGAAAATGCAGATTGGTGCGAAGCTGACGCGCGGGCTCGGCGCAGGAGCCAATCCGGAAGTCGGCAAAAAAGCCGCAGAGGAAAGCAAAGAACAAATTGAAGAAGCGCTGAAAGGTGCAGACATGGTGTTCGTCACAGCCGGAATGGGCGGCGGAACAGGAACGGGCGCGGCACCTGTCATCGCACAAATCGCAAAAGATCTGGGCGCATTGACTGTCGGCGTTGTCACAAGGCCGTTTACCTTTGAAGGAAGAAAAAGACAGCTTCAGGCGGCAGGCGGTATTTCAGCAATGAAGGAAGCCGTCGACACCCTGATCGTCATTCCGAATGACCGTCTTCTTGAAATCGTCGATAAAAACACACCGATGCTTGAAGCGTTCCGCGAAGCGGACAACGTTCTCCGCCAAGGTGTTCAGGGCATTTCAGACTTGATCGCAACACCTGGACTGATCAACCTTGACTTTGCCGACGTCAAAACAATCATGTCCAACAAAGGTTCTGCACTGATGGGTATCGGTGTAGCGACAGGTGAGAACCGCGCTGCAGAAGCCGCTAAAAAAGCTGTTTCCAGCCCGTTGCTTGAAACGGCGATTGACGGTGCCCAAGGCGTGCTGATGAACATTACAGGCGGAGCCAACTTAAGCCTTTACGAAGTTCAGGAAGCAGCGGACATTGTGGCGGCTGCATCTGACCAGGACGTCAACATGATCTTCGGATCTGTCATCAATGAAAACTTGAAAGACGAAATCGTCGTTACGGTCATCGCGACCGGCTTTATCGAACAGGATCAAGATGCATCTAAGCCGCAGAGACCTTTAAACCAAGGCTTAAAACAGCATCATCAGCCTGCTCCGAAACGGGAGCCGAAGCGCGAGGAGCCAAGCATGCCGCATCGCAGCCAATCACAGCCTGCCGAAGATACGCTTGACATCCCGACTTTCTTAAGAAACCGCAATAAACGCTAAAACGTATATAATACATTGGAAAGCTGCCGACAAGAAGTCGGCGGCTTTTTTTATGCGCTGGAACGGATTCTCCCCTCCAAAAGCATCAATTGTCATTCTGATCGAAGCGCCTCCCTCAAAAGCCTTGCATCTAACCTCTCTCTTTTCTCCCGGATGCACGGATTTTCCTTTCAGCTTGTCATCTGGCCGAACTATGAACAGTGAACAAGTCATATGTAAAAAGAACGAATTTACAAACCGACAAAGGAAAAATGACAAAATACGACAATGTCTATAAGTCTTTTCTTTTACCATTATTAATAGTTTCTGTTTCTAGACAAAGAAACGCAAGAAACGACTATATTTGCTATTGCTTAAAGGAGGATGTCATGTGAAGAAAAAGCCATTATTCAGCACATTCATGTGCGCTGCACTCATCGGTTCACTTCTCGCTCCGGCCGCTGTGCAGGCTGAAACAGGCACGACAGCGAAGGCCAAGGAACAAAACAAAATATCAAGCGCTCTTTACAAACGTTTTGAGAAAGAAGATAAAGTGACTTTTTTAATCAAAATGAAAAACCAGGCGAATCTTCAGCAAGCGGCGACAGCGGCTGAAAACCGGGCGAAAGCAAGCGTGATGACCGTGAAAAAAGTAAAAGAAATCAAACGTTCAGCCGTGCTGACGTCCCTGCGTACAAAAGCTGAGAGAACGCAAAAAGACTTAAAATCGTTTTTAGAAAAAGAAGAGAAAAAAGGAACAGCAAAGCAAGTGGAATCTTTTTATATTGTAAATGGCATTGCCGTGACAGCGACAAAGGATGTTATGGAAAAAGCGGCTTCATTTCCGGAGGTTGAAAAAGTGCTGCCAAATCAAAAAATTAAGCTCGGCAACACTGAAAAACCCACGGTAGAATCGAAAACGTCTGCGGATCGTTCCCCCGCTTCCAACATTCAGCAGGTTCATGCGCCTAATGTCTGGAAAAAGCGCTATAAAGGCAAAGGAGCCGTTGTCGCTTCGATTGACACCGGCGTTGAGTGGGATCATCCGGCGTTGAAGACAAAGTACAGGGGCTACAACCCTTCTAAACCGAACAGTCCAGACAATGAGTTCAACTGGTTTGATGCGACAAGCAATAAGAAAACGCCATATGACGACTTGGGCCACGGCACACATGTGACAGGCACGATGGTCGGCTCAGAAGCCGGCGGCAAAAACCAGATCGGTGTCGCACCGACTGCGAAATGGATCGCTGTCAAAGCCTTTTCAGAGGACGGTGGAGACGAAAAATCCCTTTTGGCTGCAGGAGAATGGATTTTGGCTCCGAAAGATGCGAAAGGAAAAGGGCACCCCGAAAAGGCTCCCGATGTCGTCAACAATTCTTGGGCGGGTGAACGCGGACTCAATGAATGGTATTTGGATATTGTCAAAGCTTGGCGGTCAGCTGATATCTTTCCTGCATTCGCAGCAGGTAATGTCAGCGAATTGGAACCGGGCGGACCGGGTTCAGTTGAGAATCCGTCCAACTATCCGCAATCTTTCGCGATAGGCGCAGTTGACAGCGCAAACGCGTTAGCCGATTTTTCATTGCAAGGACCTTCGCCATATGACGAAATCAAGCCCGATATTTCGGCACCGGGCGTCAGCATCCGCTCTGCTTATCCGGGACACAAGTATGCTGCGATGAGCGGAACATCGATGGCGACCCCGCATGTATCAGGGATCGTCGCTTTAATGAGGGAAGCCAATCCGGACCTCACAGTCGATGAAATCGAGCGCATCCTGCTGAATACGGCGACGCCTCTGACTGACAAAACGTTTAAAAAATCGCCGAACAACGGCTACGGATACGGCTTGGTCAACGCTGTAAAAGCTTTTGACGCGGCTAAAAAAACAAAATGATAAAAAAGGACAAAACCGCTTTAACGGTTTTGTCCTTTTTTATCTAATTTTAAACATGACCTTGACAAATACTGACAAAAAAATTAACCAGTTTTTACTATATTTAAGTTACATCAAGGTCAGACAAGGCATCCACAAGGAGAGGAGGACGGACAAGTCCAGCCAATTTCATCAAAAAGGGGGATGTTCATTTGAAAAGAAAGCTGAGAAAAAAGGCGTTTTCCACCATTTTAAGCGGTTTGTTAATCGGCTCGCTGTTCATGCCCGCTGTTTCAGATGCCGCGGCAAAGCCTGCGCTCACTTCGATGAAAGAACAAGCAGCTGCAGGGAAGGGAAAAATTTCAAAATCTCTTGTCAAACAGTTCAAAAAAGAAGATCAAGTCACATTCTTGATCAAACTGAAAGATCAAGTCGATACTCCAAAGGTGGCCAAGCAGGCGGAAAAGAATGCGAAGAAAAAGTCGCTGAGCGCGGCTAAAACAGAATATCAAAAGCGCTCGGCTGTCGTCTCCGCTTTAAGAGTCAAAGCGGATGAGACGCAAAGCGATTTGAAACGTTATTTGAAAAAGCAGGAAAAACAAGGGAAAGTAAAAAAAATCCGCTCCTATTATATTGTCAACGGGATGGCCGTCCATGCGACGAAAGAGGTCATGGAACAAGTAGCGGCTTTTCCGGAAGTAGAGAAAGTGCTCCCGAACGAAACAAGGCAGCTGATCAAGCCGGCTAAACAGTCTGTGAAAAAATCGGCAGCTAAGGATGAAAAAGAAATCGAATGGAATATCAATCGAGTCGACGCGCCAAAAGCCTGGAAATTGGGATATGACGGAACGGGCACGGTTGTCGCGTCAATTGATACGGGCGTGCAATGGGATCATCCGGCATTGAAAGAAAAATACCGCGGATATGACCCGCAGCATCCCGATCAGCCTGATCACGAATTCAGCTGGTACGATGCGGTTTCTGGCGCTTCTGAACCTTTTGACGACCTGGAGCACGGCACGCATGTAACCGGGACGATGGTCGGATCAGAGCCTGACGGCCAAAACCAAATCGGTGTGGCGCCGGGTGCAAAGTGGATTGCCGTGAAAGCTTTTTCGGATGACGGCGGAACGGACGAAGACCTCCTTGCAGCGGGGGAATGGATTTTGGCGCCGAAAGATAAAGATGGCAACCCGCACCCTGAAATGGCTCCGGATGTTGTCAATAACTCGTGGTCAGGGGGAGCCGGGATTGATGAGTTTTACAGGGATATCGTAAAAGCGTGGCGAGCTGCCGGCATCTTCCCTGAGTTCTCTGCGGGGAACGCTGATTTCACCAATCCGGGAGGACCTGCTTCGATTGCCAATCCGGCAAACTACCCCGAAGCGTTCGCGACCGGTGCGACAGACATCGATAATCGCTTAGCCGATTTTTCACTTCAAGGTCCTTCCCCGTATGATGAGACCAAGCCTGAAGTAACAGCACCTGGGGTCAACATTCGCTCTTCTGTCCCTGGAAGCGGCTATCAAGACGGCTGGGACGGCACTTCAATGGCAGGACCGCATGTCGCAGCCGCGGCCGCACTTATCAAGCAGGCCGATTCGTCGATCACCGTTGATGGGATCGAAAAGATTTTGATGGAAACCGCAACACCGCTCACAGACAGCAAATTTACCGAATCGCCGAACAACGGATACGGCCACGGGCTCGTGAACGTGTTTGACGCGGTGTCCGCCGTCACAGAAGGGTTGGGCAAAGCGGAAGGACAAGTCGGAAAAGAAGGCGAAGACAAAAATCCGCCGGTCTTAAACCATCAAGAGATCAAGGAAATTTACTCAGGCTCAGAAACGCCTCTTTCAGTTGATGTGGAAGACGATGTCAGCATCATATCGGTCAAATTAAGCTATAAAACCGATGATTCCGATTGGGTGACGATCGCTGCCAAACAAACTTCCGGCGACTATAAAAAAGGAACGTACGAGGCGGCCGTATCCGTTTCTGAAGGGAAAACGCTTTCCTACAAATGGATTGTCACCGATTTCGGAGGAAACAAAACGGAATCCAAAGTGTACGAAATCCCGATTTCTCCGGCTGTGACCACAGGGTATAAACAAGATTTCGAGAATGCTGCCAACGGCTGGATCACATCAGGTGTGAAGAATTCATGGGAGCGCGGTATTCCTCAGTCAGGCCCGAATGCCGCAGCATCGGGAAAAAACGTATTCGCAACAAATCTGACAGGGCCGTATCAAAGTTCGGCCAATATGAATCTTCTTATGCCTCCTGTCAGCGTTCCAAAAAATCAAAAACTTTATCTCACATACAAATATTGGCACGATATTGAAGAGGACTTCGATTACGGTTTCGTTTACGTACAGCCTGAAGGGAAAGATGAATGGATCCCGGCTGCTGAGTACAGCGGCAGAACGTCAGAATGGAAAGACGGACAGATCGATTTGTCGGAATACGGGGGACAGACGATTAAGATCATGTTCAACCTACAATCTGACGACAGCATTGAAGGTGACGGGCTTTATATCGATGATGTAGCGCTTGTGAAGGAAGTGAAGAGCGCAGGCACGAAAAAACGACTGGGCGTTGAAAAACAGCCGGCTAAAATGAAGGATAAGAAAACGAAGAAACAAACGATTGATCCGAAAAAAGCAAAACCGGCAGAAACCGTTCAAGAACATTCTGAGACGAAAAAAGCAGCTCCTGCAGTTCTTCCGGTGCGGGCTCAGGTCAGCGTGCTGGAGACGGGCAAATCGACATATTCCAACCAAGCAACAGGCGCATACAGTTTGGCTCATGCACCTGGAACGTATACGCTGAAAGCGGAAGCGTACGGATATGAATCAAATGCGCAAACCGTAAAAATCGAGGCCGACAAGACGACGACGGCAGACTTTGTCTTAAAGGAACTGAAGAAAGGGACGCTCACCGGAACGATAAAAAACAAAAAAACGGGCGAACCCGTCCGACATGCAAAGCTGTATATCGTTGAAGATGCATCCGTAAAACCGGTTCAGACGGACGGCGACGGAAGTTATTCATTAACGGCCTATGAAGGCTCGTATACGGTAAAGGTCTCTGCAAACGGATATTACAGCAGCGAGTTTTCCGTTGATTTAAAAGGAGATGTCTCGAAAGATATCGAGCTCGATCCTTTCATCGGCTATCCTGGGGAAATCGGCTATGATGACGGAACCGGGGAAAACGCCTGGGCTTTCTATGAATCCGGCAACGGGCTGGCCGTCAAAATGACGCTCGAAAACGGGCAGGAAAAAGCTATGCTGAAAGGCGGCTTGTTCAAATTCTGGGATACAGAATTCCCGGATCCGGGCGGCACTGATTTTGCAGTCGAGGTCTACGATGCGTCGGGTGAAAAAGGCTCTCCGGGCAAAAAACTCGCCGGCCCGTTCAAAGCTGAAGCGCTCCGCACAGGTGAATGGACGACCGTTGATTTGGGCGATGAAGGCATCCTCGTCGGAAAAGACTTTTACCTCGTGTACGTCCAGACAGAGGACCTGGCCAACTCACCTGGACTTGCTACAGATGAAGACGGGGAATATTCAGGCCGCAACTGGCAGTATACGGACGGCTCATGGTCGAAAGCGCCATCAGACCAAGGCAACTTCATGATCCGCGCTTTGGTCGACTATGAATTGGCGATGCCTGTGATTACGTCGCCTAAAGACGGATTCATTACCAACAAAAAGAATGCTGTCATCGAAGGGACATCGTCTCCGAACACGACCGTTCAGCTCTTTAACGGAGATGAAGAAGCCGGAACGGCGAAAACGGCGGGAGACGGCACTTTCTCAAAAGAGATTCCGCTGAATAAAGGTGAAAATGTGATCACCGCCAAATCGTCATCGGCTTCCGGAACGACGGATGCTTCAGACCCGGTCCGGATCGTCCTTGACCAGAAAAAGCCGAAGCTTACGATTGACACGCCGAAAAGCGGATCAAAACTCAATAAAGAGACTGTCACTGTGAAAGGAACAGTATCAGACGACCACTTAGAATCTGTTCATGTAAACGGCAAAAAAGCGGCTGTTGACAATGGCGAGTATTCTGCAAGGATTATGCTTGACAACGGCCAAAATGAAATCAAAGTAACGGCAGCGGATGCGGCAGGCAACAAAACGACCAAAAAAGTCACGGTGGATGTCAACTTTGAAGCGCCGCAAATCACCGGCTTGAAACCGGCTGAAGACCTCGAGCTCAAAACGGGAGAAACCGTGAAAATCGAGTTTGAAAGCGCCGCTGATTTGGATGCTGTCTTTGTGATCAGAATGCCTCTTACCAATTTCAAAACGGCTGCCCAAAACGTAACAGAGCTGCCGATCAGAGAAGTCTCAAAAGGCAAGTATGAAGGATATTGGACCGCGACTTCAACCGCAAAAGCAAAAGGAGCGGAAATCGAGGTCATCGTCCGGGATGATTACGGCAATGAAACGAGACAAACGGCAAAAGGCAAACTGTACATCAATGAAAAGCTGAAATAAAGGTGAAAAGACGCTGTCTTTAATGGCAGCGTTTTTTTTCGTTTTATGATCGACAAATTCAGTACGAAAACTTCAAAAAATGTACGATTTGCGCAACATTAATTGACAGACTTTACCTTTGGGCTTGATTTATACTTAGGAAAACAAACAATATGGTCACCGAGTCCAAAGAAAGGGGAAGGATGTGGAAATCTATTTAGATGCGATATGGCTGTTAAACTTTTGTTTTGACTTGCTGCTTTTAATGATGACCGCATTTATTTTAAAGCGAAGGGTTAAAAAGCGGAGGCTGATCTTAGGGGCGTTTGTCGCGTCAAGCATCGTTCTGTTTATGTTTACACCTTTTTCGCCGTACGTCCTTCATCCTGCAGGCAAACTGTCGTTTTCGGTTGTGATCGTTCTTTTGACATTTGGTTTTAAGCGGTTCCGGTTTTTTTTGCAAAATTTGTTTTCTTTTTATTTTGCTACTTTTTTAATGGGAGGAGGGATTATTGGAGCGCATTCTTTACTTGAAACGGATTCGATCATGGAAAACGGCGTCTTTATGACGAATTGGTCCGGTTTTGGAGACCCGGTCAGCTGGCTGTTTGTCGGTGCAGGTTTTCCGGCTGTATGGCTGTTTTCAAAAAAGCGTTTTGAAGATGCTGAAGCGAAGAAAATTCAATATGAAGAACGCGTCCGCCTAGAGACCGGCATTGATGAACATACGCTTCATTTCACCGGATTGATTGACTCCGGAAACCAACTCTACGACCCGATCACAAAAACGCCCGTCATGATCGTCAATATTGAAAAATTGAAAAGTGTATTGGGAGAAGAAGCGAGTGTGATCATCAAGGAAATGAGCCCGCTTGATGCCGTCGGCAAACTTGATGAAACACTCCCGTATATCGGGCGGATCCGCCTGATTCCCTACCGCGGGGTCGGCCATCAGCATCAGTTTCTGCTCTGCCTAAAGCCGGATCATGTGCTCATTTTTTCGGAAAGGGAGGTGATTGAAGCGCCGAAATGCCTGATTGGAATCAGCACCTCACCGCTTTCCGCGGACGGCGAATTTGACGCCATCGTCCATCCGAAAATGCTCGCCGGAAACCCGGTCAAACACGTTTCTTAAACTCGAAGTCTGTTACATTATCATACTCCTGAAGACGTTTATTTAGAAGGGGGAGGAAGATGAAAAAACTAAAATTAAGGTTAACCTATCTGTGGTACAAACTTTTAATGAAACTGGGGCTGAAAAGCGACGAAATTTATTATATCGGCGGAAGCGAAGCGCTGCCCCCGCCATTGTCAAAAGATGAAGAGCAGGTGCTTCTCCATAAGCTGCCTGACGGTGATCAGGCGGCACGGGCGATTTTGATTGAACGAAATCTCAGGCTGGTCGTCTACATCGCGAGAAAATTTGAAAATACCGGCATCAATATCGAGGATTTAATCTCCATCGGCACGATCGGCCTTATCAAAGCGGTGAATACCTTTAATCCCGAGAAAAAAATCAAACTGGCTACATATGCTTCCAGATGTATTGAAAATGAAATTTTGATGTATTTAAGAAGAAACAATAAAATTCGCTCAGAGGTATCATTCGATGAACCGTTGAACATCGATTGGGACGGAAATGAACTTCTTCTCTCAGATGTGCTCGGAACAGAAAACGATATTATTACAAAAGATATCGAAGCAAACGTTGATAAAAAGCTGCTGAAAAAAGCGCTTGAACAGCTCAATGACAGAGAAAAACAGATCATGGAGCTCCGCTTCGGGCTTGTCGGAGGAGAAGAAAAAACGCAAAAAGACGTTGCCGATATGCTCGGCATCTCCCAGTCATATATTTCCCGGCTTGAAAAAAGAATTATTAAAAGGCTGCGAAAAGAATTCAACAAAATGGTTTAATTTTTTTATGAAATTTGAAGTGTTGACAGCCAAGGGTTTTCGACTTGATCTTCTTATTTTTGGAAATTAACGATGCATATTTTTCCCACCCGAGGAGATACTGAACTTTGTACAGCAGCTCCTGTAGGGAGGGAAAAAAGTGTCGAGAAATAAAGTTGAAATCTGCGGGGTTGATACATCAAAACTGCCCGTACTGAAGAACGAAGAGATGAGAAAGTTGTTCAAGCAAATGCAGGATGAAGGAGACACGACAGCAAGAGAAAAGCTTGTTAACGGTAATTTGCGCCTTGTCTTAAGCGTCATTCAAAGGTTTAACAACAGAGGAGAGTATGTTGATGACTTATTCCAAGTCGGCTGCATCGGACTAATGAAATCAATTGATAATTTTGATCTGAGCCACAATGTTAAGTTTTCAACATATGCTGTACCAATGATCATCGGAGAAATCCGCAGATATTTGCGCGATAACAACCCGATCCGCGTCTCACGGTCACTCAGGGATATCGCGTACAAGGCGCTGCAAGTGAGAGAACGGCTGATCAGTGAGACAAGCAGGGAGCCGACGGCTCAGGAGATCGCGAAAGAGCTTGAAGTGTCCCATGAAGAAATCGTTTTTGCGCTTGACGCTATTCAAGATCCCGTATCTTTGTTTGAGCCGATTTACAATGACGGAGGAGATCCGATTTATGTCATGGATCAAATCAGCGATGAGCGCAACAAGGATTCGCAATGGATCGAAGAGCTCGCCTTAAAAGAAGGCATGAGACGGCTGAATGAACGGGAAAAAATGATCCTCAGAAAACGCTTCTTCCAAGGCAAGACGCAAATGGAAGTCGCTGATGAGATCGGAATCTCCCAAGCCCAGGTCTCAAGGCTGGAAAAAGCCGCCATTAAACAAATGAATAAGAACATTCACTAAAGCCGCAGTCAATCTGCGGCTTTTCACATGCTAAAAATGGAAAATCTCTCATTCACTTTGTTATATAAATAAGCTATAATAAAAGAATTATATTTTAATTTATCAGAATATTTACATAAAAGGAGGACTTCAAATGGTTTTGCAGCTTGAGAATGCTTCACTAAAACGAAACGGAGAGTGGATATTAAAGGATATTGATTGGACGGTGGAAAAGGGGGAGCACTGGGCGCTATACGGATTGAACGGGGCCGGCAAAACCGCTCTGTTGAACATGCTGTGCGCTTATTATTTTCCGACAACAGGAAAAGTCACCGTGTTAGGGCGCGAATTTGGAAAAACGGAGCTGAACGAAAAGCTTCGCCAAAAAATCGGCCTTGTGTCAGCGGCCCTGCAGCAGAAGCTGTATCCTGAAGACAGTGCATTTGAAATTGTCTTAAGCGGCGCTTTCGCTTCGATCGGCCTTTATGAATCGCCTTCACAGTCTGTCAGGGAGAAAGCGATCGCCCTCCTGGAGGAATTCGGCTCCATCCGTTATGCGGACAGGAGATATGAAACGCTCTCTCAGGGAGAAAAGCAAAAGGTGCTGATCTCAAGGGCCTTGATGGCCGATCCAGAGCTGCTCATTCTCGACGAGCCTGTAACCGGTCTTGATTTCATCGCGAGGGAGCAGGTGCTGGAGACGGTTGAACAAATTGCCAAAAAAGACAGTGCACCGTCCATGCTTTATGTTACTCACCATGCGGAAGAAATTCTCCCCGCTTTCAGCCAAACGCTGCTGCTGAAAAAAGGTGAAGTGTTTGCATTGGGGAAGACAAGAGAGATGATGTCCGGCGAGGTTTTGTCCGAATTTTTCGATATGCCCGTCCAGGCGGTATGGACGGACGGCAGACCGTATTTGTCCAAGAAAAAGCCTCTAAACCTCAGCATTTAAAACGGCTGGTTCTTTGGCAGCCTCCTTGTTTGGAGGCTCTTTTTCAGCTTTCATCCTCTTAAAAAAGCTGGTAAGATAATAGAGAACGTCATGTTAAAGAGGGGTTCATCATTATGATCATTCAATTCATTCGCTACAGATAATGAAAGGTATAGACAAACGCTTAAACCATCCACACCTTCGTCTTTAAAAAATGCCGAAGGTGCGGGTTTATTTGTCTATGCCTTTTTCATTGATCTAAATGTGAATGAATGAGGTGTAACAATGATGAATAAAAAATTAAAAAGAGCATCGCTCATGAAAAGGCATGAAACGATGTTTCAGTGCCCGATATGCGCAACGAATATGGCGGTCACCGATTTAAAAAGCCTGATCTGTAAAAACGGACATACGTTTGATATCGCAAGAGGGGGATATGTCAATGTCACAACGCATGCTCCTTCTGTTAAATATGATAAAGAATTATTTGAAGCGAGAAGAATGTTAGCCGCCCGCGGCTTTTTTGAACCGCTTAGCGGCGCTTTGACAGACCGTCTCGAACAAGCAGGCCTCCCGTTTTGCAACTTTGTCAGCATCCTCGATGCCGGCTGCGGGGAAGGTTCGCATTTGGCGCGGATCGTTGAAAAGCTTCAAATGCGTTCCGGATCGCCTGTCCTTGGCGTCGGGCTTGATTTGGCGAAAGCCGGGATTGTGTCTGCGACTAAGCAAGAAAGAGAGGCGATCTGGTGTGTCGCCGATCTGGCTGCCGCGCCGTTTCGGAATCGTTCATTCGACGCGATCCTCAATATATTGTCGCCTTCTAATTACGCGGAATTCGAGCGGCTGTTATCTGATGACGGCATCGTTTTGAAAGTGATTCCGAAAAGCGGCTATCTGAAAGAACTGCGGGGGTTTTTGTATGACGGCTTGGACAAACAAGCCTATACGAGCGAGGATGCGGCTGAGCGGTTCTCGTCTCATTTCGATCTGATCGACAGAACGGAGATCGCCTACAGCAAACGTTTAGACCAAAGCCTTCTCGCGCCGCTCATCAAGATGACGCCATTATCATGGCGCGCAGAAAAGGAGCGGATCAAAGCCTTTTTAAAGAAAGAATCCGCTGTTACGACCGTCCATCTCGACATTTTAGCCGGCAGGAAAAAAACGAAATAAACCACTGAAAAGGCAGTCTAAATAAAGGACTGCCTTTCATATAATCTAAAAGGACATTTGATCAGAGGAGGCGTGCGGTGGACATGATGAACATTTCTGATTTCCAGATAAAAGATGTCGTTAACGTATCAAACGGGAAAAAGCTCGGCAGCATCGGCGATATCGATATTAATGTAACGACAGGCAAAATACAGGCGATTGTCATCGGAGGAACGGGGAAAGTTTTCGGATTTTTCGGAAAAGAAGAGGAAATCGTCATTCCGTGGCGAAATATTGTTAAAATTGGAGAAGATGTGATTCTTGTGCGTTTAAGCTGATCAAGCATATGAGATGATGCCTGATCAATCGGCGGGCCCTTATCCGCCTGCTTTTTCAACATTATTGTATACGGTGAGACCGTCTGCAAAAACGGCGATAAATGTTGCAAACAATACATTTCGTTTAGTTTTTTGAAACGAAACTAAACGAATGCATCAAGATGTGTTAAAATAGGAGCGATATGATGAAAGACTACGATGTTTGTCGAAAGGCTGATCACCATGAATACATATAACCCCTTTCGTCTTGATGCTCCGTCAATGCTTTTGATTGAGGAATGGAATCAGACGGCGGAAACCGGCGGAGCCGTCACAGCCGGATTTACGACAAAAAACGGCGGAGAAAGCGAACCGCCTTTTCACTCACTGAATACAGGGCTGCACGTTCAGGATCATGAACAGCATGTCATCAATAACAGAAAACAGATTGCCGACAACTTAAAAACCGATCTGCACGACTGGGTATTTGCCGATCAGACGCATGAAGACCGGATTCAAAAAGTGACGGATAGCGATCGCGCCAGCGGCGCTTTCCGATACGATACGGCGCTGAAGGCTACGGACGGACTTTATACAGACAGGCCAAACCTGTTTTTGGCGCTTTGCTTTGCCGACTGCGTTCCTGTTTATTTTTACGATCCGGTCCGCTCGCTGGCCGGAATCGCTCACGCGGGCTGGAAAGGCACCGCGCTCGGGATCGCAGCCAGCATGGTTGACACGTGGGTCAGCCGGGAAGGATCAAATCCCGCAGACATCCACGCCGTGATCGGGCCTGCGATCGGCTCGTGCTGCTACACTGTCGACGATCATGTAATAGACAAAATCAGGAATCTTCCTCTTCAGCGAGAAGACAAAGCCTTTTTGACGATAAAAGAAGGGGAGTACCGTCTCGAATTAAAAGAAGTGAACAGGCAGCTGCTTGTACACGCCGGAATTCCAAACGGCCAGATCAAGGTGAGTTCCCTTTGTACGAGCTGCGAGCATTCACTGTTTTTCTCCCATCGGAGAGACCGGGGAAAAACCGGACGGATGATGTCCTTCATCGGATTAAAGGAGGTATAGCTTACAGGTGGATGTGAAAAGCAATTTACGACATATAAATGACAGGATCAACGAAGCGTGTATCAAAGCGGGAAGAACGCCCGACGAAATATCCGTCATCGCTGTCACGAAATATGTTTCCCCGGAACGGGCGCAGGCAGCGCTTGATGCAGGAATCAGACATTTGGGAGAAAACCGCGATACCGGACTGCTTCACAAGCTCGACGCTCTGAAAGACAGCGAACCGGTATGGCATTTTATCGGAACCCTGCAGACGAGAAAGGTAAAAGCAATCATCGATCATGTCTCATATATCCATTCTTTAGACAGGCTTTCATTGGCCGACGAGATTCAGAAGAGGGCAAAAAAACCGATTGACTGTTTTGTTCAGGTCAACACATCTCTTGAATCTTCAAAACACGGCATGGCAAAAGAAGAGGTTCTTTCTTTTGTAAAAAAACTGTCTGCATATGAAAACATCCGGATTGCGGGATTAATGACGATGGCTCCTTTTACGGATGACGAGACGGCAATCAGAAGCTGTTTTCGCTTGCTGAGAGAGCTGCGCGACGAGGTTCGCGGGCTCGGTCAATGGAACGCCCCGTGCAGCGAGCTTTCGATGGGGATGTCTAACGACTATACGATCGCAGTCGAGGAAGGCGCGACATTCGTCAGAATCGGATCTTCCTTAGTCGGAAATGAAACTGGAGGTGGACAATCATGAGTTTGAAAAACAAATTTAAAAACTTTTTTTCCTTGGATGATGAGGAATACGAATACGAGTACATTGAAACAGACAGGGAGGAAATCCCTGAAGAGCATGAATCGAAAGACAGAACCGCCTACCAGTCTAAAGCGGCTGGGAAGCAGAATGTCGTAAGTTTGCAAAGCGTTCAGAAATCTTCTAAAGTAGTGTTAAGTGAGCCTCGGGTGTACGCGGAAGCCCAGGAAATCGCAGACCATATCAAAAACCGGCGCGCCGTCGTCGTGAACCTGCAGCGCATTCAGCACGATCAGGCGAAAAGAATCGTTGATTTCTTGAGCGGAACTGTATATGCTCTCGGCGGCGATATTCAGCGGATCGGAGCGGACATCTTTTTATGCACGCCTGAAAACGTCGATGTCTCCGGCACGATTTCCGAGCTCATAGAAGAAGAACATCAGAGGTGGTAAATCGCAGATGATCCTACTTTATCAAATTTTAAGCACGCTTATAACCGTCTATTCGTTTGCGCTCATTATTTACATTTTTATGTCTTGGGTGCCTAATGCAAGGGAGTCTTCATTCGGCCGGGTGCTTGCTTCACTTTGCGAGCCTTATCTCGAACCGTTCAGAAGGATTATTCCTCCGCTCGGGATGATTGATATTTCTCCGCTCGTGGCGATTTTCATCCTGCGGTTCGCAGATGCAGGGCTTCTTGCGGTTTTCAGAATGCTCGGCGCTTTTTAAAGACATTATGCCGATCTCCCGTAAGACTTACCGCAGGCAGCGGCGCCGTGGTTCAGGAGCGTGCCTTCAATCTTTGCGGGCCGAGTATCGGGCTTGGCTGTAGGCCAGGCCTCTTTACATAGAAAGGAAAGACAATGAGCGATATTTACCAGCATTTCAGAAAAGACGAAGAGCCGTTTATCGACCAGGCTCTTGAGTGGAAAAGAATCGTGGCGGAACAGTACCGGATGAAGCTGACCGATTTTTTGGACCCGCGGGAACAGGTGATCCTGCAATCTGTCATCGGTCAGTCGGACGAAGTGAGGCTTGAATTTTTCGGGGGCTTCCCTGAGGCCGAACGAAAGAGGGCTTTACTATTCCCTGAATATGCCGAGCCGTCTGCCGAAGATTTTCAGCTTCAGGGCTGGGAAGTCATCTATCCGCAAAAATTCGCCTCCATCGAGCATCGCGAGCTTCTCGGCTCATTGATGGGCATCGGATTGAGGCGCCAAAAGTTCGGCGACCTGATCTTTTCGGACGGGACATGGCAGTTTATCTGTTCGGAAGAAGTCGCTGATTTTGTTTTCACCCAGCTGACACAAATCGGCAAGGTGAAAGTTTCCCTTGAAAAAATTCCGCTTTCTAAGCTTAAAGTACCGGAGCAGGATGTCGAAATAAGGGATGATACGGTTTCATCTTTGAGGCTTGATGCGATTTGCTCGGCAATGAGCAGGCAATCCCGGCAAAAAGCACAGGTTCTCGTGAAAAATGGCCTCGTGAAAGTGAACTGGAAAGTCATTGAAGACCCTTCATATGCACTGGCGGAAGGGGATATGGTTTCGATCCGGGGGTTTGGCCGGTTCAGGATGAAAAACATTGACGGCAAAACGAAGAAGGGCAAATGGAGATTGACGTTTGAAAAACAAAAATGACGCGTTTTAACAGTTTTTTCTCCGCCCGGTCGAATTTTGCTTTATAATGTTGACTAGGACAAGTGTACATAAAGAAAAATAATGGAGGTGGGCAGCATGCCTTTGACGCCAAATGACATTCATAATAAAACATTTACAAAAGCGTTCCGCGGCTATGACGAAGATGAAGTGAACGAGTTCCTGGCCCAGGTGAGAAAGGATTATGAGATCATTCTGCGCAAAAAAAATGAGCTTGAATCAAAGGTGAACGAGCTTGACGAGCGTCTCGGCCATTTTTCGACGATCGAAGAGACGTTGAATAAATCGATCCTTGTCGCACAGGAAGCAGCCGAAGACGTAAAGCGCAATTCCGAGAAAGAAGCGAAGCTCATCATTCGTGAAGCTGAGAAAAACGCTGACCGGATCATTAATGAGTCTCTTTCAAAATCGAGAAAGATCGCGATGGAAATCGAAGAGCTGAAAAAGCAGTCAAAAGTGTTCAGAACCCGTTTCCAAATGTTGATCGAAGCGCAGCTTGACCTGTTGAAAAACGACGACTGGGATCATTTGCTTGAATACGAAGTAGACGCCGTCATGGATGAAAAAGAATAGAATTTCATTTGCGTTCTTGACATATCGTCATCCGTTCGCATATAATACGTTCATAAATTGAGTGAAAAACGTTTGAGAGGGACAGACATTGATTTCTGAAAACAATGAAAGCGACCCGGGGGCGGTGTAAGCCCGGGATTGTTGGAATCGTTGTGAATCAGCCCTCAAGTTTCCTTTCTGAACCGTCCAGTAGGAAAGGACGTCCCATCACGTTACGATGTTTGAGCGGATAAGCCGAATCGGCTTGTCTAAAAGGGTGGTACCGCGAGATCAAAGCCTTCTCGTCCCTTATGGGATGAAAAGGCTTTTTTTGTTTTAGAAAAGATGTTTTGGAGGAATAGTAATGGATTATAAAGATACGCTCTTAATGCCGAAAACAGATTTTCCGATGAGAGGAAACCTGCCGAACCGTGAACCTGAAATCCAGGGAAAATGGGAAGATATGGACATTTACAGCCTCGTTCAGAAACGAACCGAAGGCCGGCCGATGTTCGTGCTTCATGACGGACCTCCGTATGCGAACGGCGATATTCATATGGGCCATGCGCTCAACAAAGTACTGAAGGACTTCATCGTCCGTTCGAGATCGATGAGCGGCTATCATGCACCGTATGTTCCGGGCTGGGATACACACGGCCTGCCGATTGAAACAGCGCTCACGAAAAACAAAAAAGTGAAGCGCAAAGAAATGACGGTAGCCGAATTCCGCAAGCTTTGCGAAGAATACGCATGGCAGCAAATCGAAGGACAAAAAACGCAATTTAAGCGCCTCGGTGTCAGAGGAGATTGGGAAAACCCATACGTGACCCTTAAGCCGGAGTTTGAAGCGCAGCAAATTAAAGTATTCGGCGAAATGGCGAAAAAAGGCTATATTTACAAAGGGAAGAAGCCGGTTTACTGGTCCCCTTCAAGCGAATCCGCTCTGGCTGAAGCTGAAATCGAATACCATGATAAACGCTCGCCGTCTATCTATGTTGCATTCGATGTGAAAGATGGAAAAGGTGTATTAACAAACGGCGAAAAAATCGTCATTTGGACGACAACGCCGTGGACGATCCCGGCCAACCTCGGCATCGCCGTACACCCTGAATTGGAGTACAGCGTCGTTGCTGCCGGAGGCGCGCGCTATGTGATGGCAAGCGCATTGATTGAAAGCGTGGCAAAAGCGATCGGCTTTGAAGATCATGAAGTCGTTCAAACTGTTAAAGGGAAAGACCTGGAACATATCGTCGCGGTTCATCCTTTATACGGCAGAGATTCGCTTGTCATGCTCGGTGAACACGTAACAACAGATGCCGGTACAGGCTGTGTTCATACTGCTCCGGGACACGGTGAAGACGACTTTATCATCGGTCAGAAATACGGACTTGACGTGCTTTGCCCGGTTGATGAAAAAGGACATATGACGAGCGAAGCCCCTGGTTTTGAAGGACTGTTTTACGATCAGGCCAACAAACCGATTACAGAACAGCTCGAAGAAAAAGGCGCTTTGCTGAAACTCGATTTCATCACCCACTCCTATCCGCACGACTGGAGAACGAAAAAACCGACTATTTTCCGCGCGACCTCCCAATGGTTCGCTTCTATCAAAGACTTTAGAGACGAGCTTCTTGACGCGGTGAAAGAAACAAAATGGGTGCCTGAATGGGGCGAAACGCGCCTCTACAATATGATACGCGACCGCGGCGACTGGTGTATCTCAAGACAGCGCGCATGGGGCGTGCCGATTCCGGTATTTTATGCCGAAAATGGGGAGCCGATCATCACGGATGAAACGATCGACCACGTTTCTGAACTATTCAGGGAGCACGGTTCGAACATTTGGTTTGAAAAAGAAGCGAATGAACTGCTTCCGGAAGGCTTTACGCATCCGGGAAGTCCGAACGGCAAGTTCACAAAGGAACAGGACATCATGGATGTCTGGTTTGATTCAGGTTCGTCACATCAGGCCGTACTGGAAGAGCGCGATGATCTTGTAAGACCTGCGGACTTGTATCTGGAAGGATCTGACCAATACCGCGGCTGGTTTAACTCATCGATTTCGACAGCCGTTGCCGTAACGGGTAAAGCACCATATAAAGGCGTGCTGTCACACGGTTTTGCCCTTGATGGAGAAGGCCGCAAGATGAGCAAATCACTCGGCAATGTCGTTGTTCCGGCAAAAATCATGAATCAGTTCGGGGCCGATATTTTAAGACTGTGGGTCGCATCTGTCGACTATCAAGCAGATGTCCGCGTATCTGACGCGATCTTAAAGCAAGTCGCAGAAGTGTACCGGAAGATCCGCAACACGTTCCGTTTTCTTCACGGAAACATTGCTGATTTTGACCCGGCGAAAGATGCAATCGCTGTGGAAGAACTTCGCGAAGTCGATCAGTACATTTTGATCAAGCTGAACAGCCTTATTGAAAAAGTCAAAAAAGCATATGAAGAATATGATTTTGCGGTCATTTACCATGCTGTCCACAACTTCTGCGCGATCGAGCTCAGCTCATTCTATATGGATTTTGCCAAAGACGTCGTTTATATTGAACACGCCGATCATAAAGACCGCCGCAGCATGCAGACCGTTTTTTACGAAACGTTGCTCGGGCTTGTCAAGCTGATCGCACCGATCCTGCCGCATACTGCTGACGAAATGTGGAGCCACTTCACATTCGTATCGGAAAAAAGCGTGCAGCTTACCGATATGCCGGAAACAAGAGACATTCCAAATGCAAAAGAGACGGAAGAGAAGTTCGACAGCTTCATGAAGCTTCGCGGCGATGTTCTTAAAGCGCTTGAAACAGCGCGTAATGAAAAGATCATCGGAAAATCTTCGGTTGCGAGCTTGACGCTGTATCCAAATGAAGAAGCAAAAGCGCTGCTTTCTTCGATCAAGGAAGACGTCAAACAGCTGTTCATCGTGTCAGAGCTTCTCATCGGCGGAACGGAAGCCGAAGCGCCTGAAGGTGCGCAGACGTTTGACACAGGAAAAATCGTCGTTGCTCAGGCAGAAGGCGAAACTTGTGAGCGGTGTCGCATGGTTTCCAAAGAAATCGGCCAGGATGCCGATCATCCGGAGCTTTGCCCTCGCTGTGCCGGAATTGTGAAGACGTATTATCAAAATTAACCACGAAGCGGTTCGGAGTTTTTCCGAACCGCTTTTAATATGCCGCCAAACCTTATCAGGCCTGCCCAGGCGTCCTGTCTGAACGCACATCCTGTGAAAGTCCGGAGAAAGGATGCCATTGCTGACATCGTTTTGTACGTCAGGAAAAATCTTTTGGGCTTGGATACCGGCTTTGTCGGTAACACTAAGGTCACAAACGATAAGAGCAGGAGTTGATGTAGGCGTGAACGATCAGCTGGCGGCAATTCATACCGAACTTCTTCAAATGAAGGAAGAACTGGAAGCAAGGCTTTTTGAATACTCCTTTTTTCAGCAGGATTCTCAAGGCATCAATTCGTATCAGCAGGTAACACTTATGTATCATGTCAAAGAAGAGCTGCAGGACGTGCTTTTGGCCCTTTCAAAAATCGAAAACGGAACATACGGCATTTGCGAAGAAACGAATCAGGCAATTCCGCTGGAAAAAATGGCTATTCTGCCGACGGCGCGCACCGCGAACGATTTTTTATATCATGCCCAGTTTGAAAAAAAGACGCTTCCTATTTGGGCTGAGACGGATGAGACGTTCAACCGGGCGCTCTACTCATAACATTCTGCAAGAGGGGAGGGCTTTTGCCCTCTTGCAGGATGTCAATGAATATTCCTTTACTCCTTTTCTTTTTCTTGTTAAAATGCTTAAATGAAGAGAAACAGAAACTGGAGGAACGGTTTGTGCCTTATTACATAATTGCAGTGCTCATTATCGGTATCGATCAATTTACAAAATGGCTGGTCGTCAGCAAAATGGAGTACGGTGAAAGCATTCCCGTCATCGACGGTTTCTTTCAAATTACGTCGCACAGAAATACAGGCGCAGCATGGGGCATTTTGGCCGGACAGATGTGGTTTTTTTACATCATTACCACGGCGGTTATCATCGGCATTGTTTACTACATTCAAAAACATGCCAAAGGACAAATCCTGCTCGGAACCGCTCTCGGATTGATGCTTGGCGGTGCTGTCGGCAATTTTATCGACCGCGTGTTCAGGCAAGAAGTTGTCGATTTTATACACGTGACGATCGTCAATTATCATTATCCGATTTTCAACATTGCCGATTCATCTTTATGCGTCGGTGTCCTGCTCTTATTTATACAAATGCTGTTAGACGGAAAGAAGAAGAAGGAGCTGTAACATGGAGCATTATGATATGACCGTTCATGAAGAACATAAAGGTGAACGGATTGACAAGTACTTGACCGCAGTTGAAGCGGATTGGTCGCGGACTCAGGTGCAGCAGTGGATTAAAGAAGACCGCGTGCTGGTTAACGGAAATGCGGTCAAAGCCAATTATAAAGTTCAGGATGGGGATGCGGTGTCAGTCCATGTTCCAGAACCGGAACCGCTTGATGTCACGGCTGAACCGATGGATCTTGATATTTATTATGAGGATCAGGACGTTCTTGTCGTCAACAAGCCGCGCGGAATGGTGGTTCATCCGGCTCCCGGCCATCTGACGGGGACGCTTGTCAACGGTTTGATGGCGCATTGTGACGATCTGTCAGGCATCAACGGCGTGATGAGGCCGGGCATCGTCCACCGGATTGATAAGGACACTTCAGGTCTGTTGATGGTTGCCAAAAACGACATGGCGCATGAATCGCTCGTGAATCAGCTTGTCAACAAAACGGTGACGAGAAAATACACCGCGCTTGTCCACGGCGTCATCCCGCATGACCACGGGACGATCGACGCGCCGATCGGCAGGGATAAAAAAGACAGGCAGAGTATGACGGTCACAAGGGAAAATGGAAAGCATGCCGTCACTCATTTTGAAGTGATCGAACGGTTCGACGATTTCACTGTTGTTAAATGCCAGCTTGAAACGGGGCGAACCCATCAAATTCGCGTGCATATGAAATATATCGGTTTTCCTCTGGCGGGAGATCCGAAATACGGCCCGAAAAAGACGGTCGATTTCAACGGCCAGGTGCTGCATGCGGGCGTATTGGGATTTGACCATCCGCGTACCGGAGAATATGTTGAATTTGAGGCGCCTCTGCCTGATGACATGAAAAATCTCCTCGACAAAATTCGAAATAAACGTTGACAGACGTTTTCTTTTTTGAAATAATAAATGCAGTTAAATCAGATTCTTTAACACAGTCCAGAGAGGCTGAGAAGGATACCGGACAAGCGAATCAATGAATTCGTTTCAAGACCCCTCTCTGCCTTTATGCAGAAGGGGTTTTTGTTTTATCCTTTAAAAGATGCGGGGTGCTGGCCATGCAGGAACAAGAAAAGGCTGTTGTGCTTGACGAACAGGCGATCAGAAGGGCGCTGACAAGAATCGCCCACGAAATGATTGAACGAAACAAAGGAATGAACAACTGTATCCTTGTCGGAATCAAAACGAGAGGCATCTATCTGGCCAAACGGCTTGCCGAACGGATTGAGCAAATCGAAGGAAACAAAGTCACCGTAGGAGAGCTCGACATCACCCTTTACAGGGATGATCTCTCCAAAAAAACGTCTAATGAAGAGCCGCTTGTCAAAGGAGCGGACATTCCGGCGGACATCACCGATCAAAAGGTGATCGTCGTCGATGATGTGCTTTACACGGGACGGACAGTCAGAGCGGCCATGGATGCGCTCGTCGATGTCGGGCGGCCTTCATCCATCCAGCTCGCGGTGCTTGTCGACCGCGGCCACAGAGAGCTGCCGATCAGAGCCGACTATATCGGGAAAAACATCCCGACATCGAAAACCGAAAAGGTCATGGTTCAATTGGAAGAAGTTGACGGACGCGACCTTGCGGCGATTTATAAAAAGTGAATGACAATCCTTTTTTAAATGCATTCCAGTGAGTTTGCAAAGAGGGATAGAACGAAAGATGCCGCCTCACCATGCGGCGGATCTTTGTCTGCCTCTTTGCGCAATTTAAGCAAAGAGGCTTTTTTAATGGGCACAATCTTTTCAGGATATAAAGACATCATAGACAGTGAGTCAACCATCAGGAGGAAAAAATATGAGTCAGAAAAAAGTGAACCTTGGTGTCAGAGAAGTACCAAAACCTTTGAATTGGCTAACTTTCAGCCTGCAGCATCTGTTTGCCATGTTCGGAGCGACGATCCTCGTGCCAAAGCTTGTAGGCTTAAGCCCAGGCGTGGCCCTTATAACGAGCGGGCTAGGAACGCTTGCATATCTCTTGATTACAAAAGGACAGATCCCGGCTTACTTAGGTTCATCCTTTGCATTTATTGCCCCGATTATCGCGGCAAAAGCCGCCGGAGGCCCTGGGGCGGCCATGATCGGCGCATTTATGGCAGGCATCGCCTACGGGCTGATCGCCCTGCTCATCCAGCAGCTGGGAACGGACTGGCTGATGAGGCTCCTGCCGCCTGTTGTCGTCGGTCCGGTCATTATCGTCATCGGACTCGGGCTGGCAAGCACGGCTGTCAATATGGCCATGTATGAAGATTCGGGAGCAAAAGTGCTCGTCTACAGCGCCAAACATTTTGGCGTCGCAGGATTCACACTCGCGCTCACCATAATCTGCGCGATTTTCTTAAGAGGATTTTTCAGCCTGATTCCTGTCTTGATCGGAATTATCGGCGGATACTTGTTCGCCCTGACCCAAGGCATCGTCGACTTCCAGATGGTCCTTGACGCCAAATGGTTTGCTGTTCCAGATTTCGTCATTCCGTTTGTCGACTATACGCCGAGCGCGGCGGCTGTCGGAATCGGAATCGCCATGGTGCCCGTTGCTTTCGTGACAATGTCAGAACATATCGGCCACCAAATGGTATTAAGCAAAGTCGTCGGTCAGGATTTCATTAAGAAGCCCGGGCTTCACCGCTCGATTTTCGGCGACAGTGTCGCAACGATGCTGGCATCATGCATCGGCGGACCGCCGACAACGACCTACGGAGAAAACATCGGCGTACTCGCCATCACAAGAGTATTCAGCGTATTTGTCATCGGCGGAGCGGCTGTTATTGCACTGTGCTTCGGGTTTATCGGCAAAATTTCGGCCCTGATCAGCTCTGTCCCTTCTGCAGTCATGGGAGGCGTTTCCTTCCTGCTGTTCGGTATCATCGCATCAAGCGGACTGCGCATGCTGATTGATAACAAAATTGACTTGGAAAATAAGCGAAACCTGATCATCTCATCCGTCATTCTCGTCATCGGAGTGGGCGGCGCATTTATCAAAATCTCAGGGTTCGAGCTGTCAAGCATGGCGCTTGCAGCGATCGTCGGAGTGGTTTTAAACCTTGTCCTGCCTGAATCAAAGGGAGATCAGGACGGGATTGAAATAGAAGAGCATATTTAAAAACCTTTTAAATGAAGTCCAGAGAGGCTTGAAAGGGTTACGGAGAGAGAAGTGCAAAAAAGCGCATTCTCTGGTTCACTGTACCCCAAGCCGTTGTGGCTTGGGGTTTTTTTACAGGAAATTAAAGCCTGAGGGGGAGAAAAAATGAAACACTTGACCGCAATGAATGAGCTTAGTCTTGAGGATATTCACGAGCTGATTGAAGAGGCGAGAGAGCTGAAAAAAAGGAAATTCGATTCCGTCCTCTCCGGAAAGTTTGCTGCCAATCTGTTTTTTGAACCGAGCACAAGAACGCGCTTCAGCTTCGAAGTGGCTGAAAAGAAACTCGGCATGAATGTGCTGAACCTGGACGGTGTTTCAACAAGCGTACAAAAAGGAGAATCGTTGTACGATACCGTCAAGACACTCGAATCCATCGGCGCTGATGTATGTGTGATCAGACACTCTCAGGATCATTATTACGATGAACTTATCGGACATGTCGGCATTCCGGTGATCAATGCCGGAGACGGCTGCGGTCAGCATCCCACTCAATCTTTGCTCGATTTGCTGACGATTTACGAGGAATGGGGCGGATTTGCCGGACTGACGGTATCCATACACGGAGATATCAAACACAGCAGAGTGGCAAGATCGAATGCCGAAGTGCTGACAAGGCTCGGAGCAAAGGTTCTTTTCTCAGGTCCGGAAGAATGGCGGGATGACAACAATCCTTACGGGACATATGTGTCGCCTGATGAAGCGGTCGCAAGTTCGGATGTCGTGATGCTTCTCCGAATTCAGCACGAACGTCATGAGAAAAAGGCGGCAGAACGCGATTATCTTGAAACTTTTGGACTGTCGCTGAAGCGGGCGGAGCTCCTGAAAAAAGACGCGGTCATCATGCATCCTGCGCCTGTTAACAGAGGCGTCGAGATTGACAGTGCGCTGGTCGAATCCACTCAGTCGAGAATTTTCAAACAAATGGAAAACGGTGTATATATCAGAATGGCGGTTTTAAAAAGAGCGCTTCTAAACGGCGAAAACAAAAAAAGGGGAGATCAGGCTTATGTCTTATTTAATTAAAAACGGCTTCATACTCGACGAAAAAGGTGAAAAAGTACAGTGCGACATCAGGGTTGAAGGCGATGCAATCAGCGAAATCGGAAGCCTTGAGGCCGCTTTGGGAGAAACGGTCATCAATGCGGATGGGCTTTTCGTCTCGCCGGGGCTTGTTGACCTTCACGTTCACTTCAGAGAGCCGGGCGGCGAGAAGAAAGAAACGATCGAAACAGGTGCAAAAGCCGCGGCAAGAGGCGGGTTTACAACTGTCGCCGCAATGCCGAATACGCGGCCTGTCCCCGATACGAAAGAGCAGATGGAGTGGCTCGTCAACCGCATTGACGAAACGGCATCTGTCAGAGTGCTGCCGTACGCTTCCATCACCATCAGACAAACAGGTCAGGAAATGACCGACTTCGAAGGGCTGAAAGACGCAGGTGCGTTTGCGTTTACTGATGACGGCGTCGGCGTTCAAACGGCGGGGATGATGTATGAAGCGATGAAAAAAGCGGCTTCGATCGATAAAGCAATTGTTGCCCACTGTGAAGACAATTCACTGATCTACGGCGGCAGTGTCCACGATGGGAAATTTGCCAAAGCCAACGGTTTAAACGGGATTCCTTCGATATGCGAAGCCGTTCACATCGCAAGGGACGTTCTTCTGGCCGAAGCGGCAGGCTGCCATTACCATGTCTGTCATATCAGCACGAAGGAATCGGTCAGGGTCGTCCGCGACGCCAAAAAAGCGGGAATCCGTGTGACAGCGGAAGTGACGCCTCACCATCTGCTCCTTTCAGACAGCGACATTCCCGGTCTTGATACAAATTATAAAATGAATCCGCCGCTCAGAAGTCCGGAAGACAGAGAAGCGCTCCTTGAGGGGCTTACAGACGGAACAATCGATTTTATCGCTACGGATCATGCCCCTCATACAGAAGATGAAAAACAACAGACAATGAGCCTGGCGCCATTTGGGATTGTCGGCTTGGAGACGGCTTTTCCGCTTCTTTATACGCACTTTGTCAAAACGGGAAACTGGACGCTGAAACAGCTCCTCGATTATATGACGGTCAAACCTTGCGAGGCGTTCGGACTTCCTTACGGTAAGCTTGAAGCCGGGCGGTCCGCGGATATTACGCTGATAGATCTTGAACGCGAAGAAAAAATTGATAAAAACACCTTTCTTTCTAAAGGGAAAAACACGCCGTTTGACGGCATCAGCTGCTTCGGCTGGCCGGTTATGACAATGGCAAAGGGAAAACTCGTTTACCAAGAGGGGAGACTTGTAAAATGAAAAGACGTCTTGTACTAGAAAACGGAACAATTTTTGAAGGGGAAGCTTTCGGCAGCCTGGAAAACACCATGGGAGAAGTCGTCTTCAACACGGGGATGACAGGCTATCAAGAAATCCTCTCAGACCCGTCATACTGCGGACAAATTGTCACACTGACCTACCCGCTGATCGGGAACTACGGAATCAACAGAGACGACTTTGAATCTATCACCCCTTATGTGAAAGGGTTTATCGTAAAAGAGTTATGTCAACTTCCGTCAAACTGGCGCTCTGCTTATACCCTTGATGAATATTTAAAAATGAAAAACATCCCGGGACTCTCGGGAATTGACACGAGAAAGCTGACAAGAATGATCAGAACGGCAGGTACGCTGAAAGGGGTTTTTGCCGGCCCGAAAGAAGATGCTGAGGCTTTGGTTCAAAAGCTGAAAGAAACGAACCTTCCGACCGATCAGGTCAGCCAAGTTTCAACAAAAACGGCATATCCGAGCCCTGGGAGGGGGAAGCGAATCGTGCTTGTCGATTTCGGAATGAAGCACGGCATCTTAAGAGAGCTGAACAAGCGCAAATGCGATGTGATCGTCGTTCCTCACAATGTAACGGCAGAAGAAGTGATGCAGCTGAAGCCTGACGGCGTAATGCTGTCAAACGGACCCGGAGATCCAACGGACGTACCCGAAGCAATTGCCATGATTCAAAACATTCTCGGCAAGGTTCCATTGTTCGGCATCTGTCTCGGCCATCAGCTGTTTGCCCTCGCCTGCGGAGCAAAGACGGCGAAAATGAAATTCGGACACCGCGGTTCCAACCATCCGGTTAAAGAGCTTGCAACCGGAAGAGTATCAATTACGGCTCAAAACCACGGCTATACCGTATCGACCGTTGAAAACACGCCGCTTGAAGTGACGCATGTGGCGATTAATGACGACACAATCGAAGGGCTTAAACATAAACACGAACCGGCTTTCACGGTTCAATACCATCCGGAAGCTTCACCGGGACCGGAAGACGCCAACCATTTATTTGATCAATTTTTACACATGATTGAAACCACAGAGAAAGAAGGGGAAGCGGTATGCCTAAACGCGTAGATATCAAAAAGATTTTGGTGATCGGATCAGGGCCGATTATTATCGGGCAGGCGGCGGAATTTGATTATGCGGGTACACAGGCCTGCCTCGCTTTAAAAGAAGAAGGCTATGAAGTCATTCTCGTCAACTCGAATCCGGCGACGATCATGACGGATACGGAAATGGCCGACCGCGTATATATCGAACCGCTGACGCTTGAATTCTTAACACGTATCATCCGCAAAGAGCGGCCGGACGCCATTTTGCCGACATTGGGCGGGCAGACGGGCCTCAACTTGGCGGTCGAACTGTCCGAGCACGGCATCCTGGCTGAGTGCGGTGTTGAAGTGCTCGGCACGAAATTGGCTGCGATCCAACAAGCGGAGGACCGCGACTTGTTCAGAAGCCTGATGAATGAGTTGAATGAACCGGTTCCGGAAAGCGAGATTATCCACTCGCTCGAGGAAGCGCGCGAGTTCGTCGAGCGCATCGGCTTCCCCGTCATCGTCCGGCCGGCATACACGCTCGGCGGAACAGGCGGAGGCATCTGCTCAAACGAAGACGAGCTGAAGGAAATTGTTGAAAACGGCTTAAAAATGAGCCCGGTTCACCAATGTCTGCTTGAAAAGAGCATCGCCGGCTACAAAGAAATCGAGTATGAAGTCATGAGAGACTCGAGCGATCACGCGATCGTCGTCTGCAATATGGAAAACATCGATCCGGTCGGGATTCATACCGGGGACAGCATCGTTGTAGCGCCGAGCCAGACGCTGAGCGACCGCGAATACCAAATGCTTCGCAATGTATCGCTGAAAATCATCCGCGCGCTTGAAATCGAAGGCGGCTGTAATGTTCAGCTGGCGCTTGACCCGGACAGCTTTCAGTACTACATCATCGAGGTAAACCCGCGGGTCAGCCGTTCATCAGCGCTTGCCTCAAAAGCGACTGGCTATCCGATCGCAAAGCTTGCCGCTAAAATTGCCGTCGGTTTGTCTCTTGACGAAATGATGAATCCTGTGACAGGAAAAACGTACGCGTCTTTCGAACCTGCACTCGACTATGTCGTTTCAAAAATACCGCGCTGGCCGTTTGATAAATTCGAATCGGCAAACCGCAAGCTCGGCACGCAGATGAAAGCGACAGGCGAAGTGATGGCGATCGGAAGAACGTGGGAGGAATCTCTCCTGAAAGCGGTCCGTTCTCTTGAAGCGGATGTCTATCACCTGGAGCTGAAAGATGCCGGTGAGATCTCGAATGAAGTGCTTGAAAAACGGATTAAAAAAGCGGGAGACGAACGTCTCTTTTACTTGGCCGAAGCGTTTAGAAGAGGATACACGGTCAGCGATCTCCACGAATTTTCGGCAATTGACCTGTTCTTCCTGCACAAGCTTGAGGGAATCATTCGCTTTGAAGAAAAGCTGAAAGCCGGGCGCGGTGACCTGGGTCTTTTGAAAGAAGCGAAAGAGCTCGGTTTTTCAGACCGCTTCATCAGCCTTCTCTGGGAGATGCCTGAAAGAAAGCTTTATGATCTTAGAAAAGAAACAGGCATCACGCCTGTTTATAAAATGGTTGATACATGTGCGGCCGAATTTGAATCGGAGACACCTTATTTCTACAGCACATATGAAGAGGAAAACGAATCGGTCAGAACAGACAAAAACAGCGTTATCGTTCTTGGCTCCGGCCCGATCCGGATCGGCCAGGGGGTCGAATTCGATTATGCGACTGTGCATTCGGTTTGGGCGATCAAAGAAGCCGGCTATGAAGCAATCATTATTAACAACAATCCTGAGACGGTTTCAACAGACTTCAGCATCTCCGACAAGCTCTACTTTGAGCCGCTTACTGTTGAAGATGTCATGCATATCATCGATTTGGAGCAGCCGAAAGGCGTCGTCGTTCAGTTTGGCGGACAGACTGCGATCAACCTTGCCGACGAGCTCGCGGAGCGGGGCGTCGCCATTCTTGGAACATCCCTTGAGGATTTGGACCGCGCCGAGGACCGCGACAAGTTCGAACAGACGCTTGAAACGCTGCATGTGCCTCAGCCGCTCGGAAAAACGGCGACATCTGTGGAAGGCGCTGTTGAAATCGCAGCCAACATCGGCTATCCGGTGCTTGTCCGCCCATCGTATGTACTTGGGGGGCGTGCGATGGAGATCGTCTACCATGAAACAGAGCTTCTCCATTATATGAAGAATGCAGTGAAAATCAATCCGCAGCACCCTGTCTTGATCGATAAATATTTGACCGGAAAGGAAATTGAAGTGGATGCGATTTCTGACGGTGAAACGGTCGTCATTCCGGGGATTATGGAGCACATTGAACGGGCCGGCGTCCACTCAGGGGATTCGATTGCCGTTTACCCGCCGCAATCCCTTTCAGAGGACATCAAGAAAAAGATTGAAGCATACACGATTAAGCTTGCAAAAGGCTTAAACATCGTCGGCCTGCTCAACATTCAGTTTGTCCTTTCAAAAGATGAGGTTTACGTCCTTGAAGTCAACCCGAGATCGAGCCGCACGGTGCCGTTTCTCAGCAAAATCACCGGCATTCCGATGGCCAATCTCGCAACAAAAGTGATTCTCGGCGGGAAGCTTGCCGATATGGGCTATACTGAAGGCCTTCAAAAAGAGCAGGAAGGCGTATATGTGAAAGTGCCGGTCTTCTCGTTTGCAAAGCTGAGGAGAGTGGATATCACGCTCGGACCGGAAATGAAATCGACCGGGGAAGTCATGGGCAAAGACAGTACTTTGGAAAAAGCGCTGTACAAAGGACTGATCGCTTCAGGCATCCAAATTCCGAATTACGGCTCTGTTCTCCTGACAGTTGCTGATAAAGATAAAGAGGAAGGTCTATTGATCGCCAAGCGGTTCCATGCGATCGGCTATAAAATATTGGCTACGGAAGGAACGGCCGGCTATTTAAGAGACGCATCCGTACCTGTTAAAACCGTCGGGAAAATCGGCGAAGAAGGCACAAATCTCCTTGATGTCATTCGAAACGGGGAAGCGCAGTTCGTCGTCAATACGCTGACAAAAGGGAAGCAGCCGGCAAGGGACGGCTTCAGAATCAGACGCGAATCCGTTGAAAACGGCGTTGCCTGCCTGACATCCCTTGATACGGCGGAAGCGATTTTGCGGGTGCTTGAAAGCATGAGCTTCCGCGCCGATCATATGCCGGCGATTAGAATTGAGCAAAAGGCGGCCGTCAGATGAGAAAAGGGTATATGACAGTCCGTTCAAACAAGTGTATCGCGGATCATATTTATCAAATGGTACTGGAAGGGGAGATTGCCGAAGTTTGCGGCGCTCCCGGCCAGTTTCTTCACATCAAGGTCTCAGATTCCCTCACGCCGCTTTTGAGGCGGCCGATCAGCATCGCCGACATCAACAGAGCTGCCCGGCAGGTGACCATCATCTTTCGCAAGGATGGGGAAGGCACGAGTCTCCTGTCTTTAAAACAGGAAGGAGATCAGATCGATGTCCTTGGTCCGCTCGGCAACGGTTTTCCGGCTGAATCGCTTGAACCGGGGAAAACGGCTCTTCTTGTCGGAGGGGGGATCGGTGTTCCGCCGCTTTACGAGCTGAGCAAACAGCTGACAAATAGAGGGGTGCACGCGATCCATGTGTTAGGATTTGCTTCTGCAAAAGACGTCTTTTACGAACAGGAATTCAGCCGTTTCGGGCGTGTGTATGTGGCAACCGCAGACGGCACCCGAGGTTCAAAGGGATTTGTTACAGATGTCATTGAAAACGAGGGGCTTCAGTTTGACTGCATAATGGCCTGCGGACCGACGCCGATGCTGAAAGCTTTAAAACAGCGCTATCCGGATAAAGAGGTTTATCTGTCAATGGAAGAGCGCATGGGATGCGGGATCGGCGCTTGCTTTGCCTGTGTCTGCCATACGGAAGAAAGCGAAACATCTTATGTGAAGGTATGCCTTGACGGTCCTGTTTTCAAAGCCCAGGAGGTGCTGTTATGATGCTAGAAGTCAATTTGCCGGGCCTTCAATTGAAAAATCCGATCATGCCGGCTTCAGGCTGCTTCGGATTCGGGAGAGAATTTGCGAACTTTTACGATCTTTCACGTCTCGGTGCGATCATGATTAAAGCGACGACGAGCGAACCGCGCTTCGGGAATCCGACGCCGCGCGTCGCCGAGACGCAAGCCGGCATGCTTAATGCCATCGGTCTGCAAAATCCGGGTTTAGAGGCTGTCATGGAACACGAATTGCCGTGGCTCGAACAGTTCGATACACCGATTATCGCCAATGTCGCCGGCTCGCAGATCGACGATTATGTTGAAGTGGCTGAAGAAATCAGCAAAGCGCCGAATGTTCATGCGCTCGAGCTGAATATTTCCTGTCCTAACGTGAAAACGGGAGGGATCGCCTTTGGTACGCAGCCGGAAATGGCCAGTGAGCTGACGAAAGCGGTGAAAGAGGTTGCGAGCGTTCCCGTCTATGTGAAGCTGTCGCCGAATGTCGCGAATATTACCGACATCGCTCTTGCCATAGAAGAAGCGGGAGCGGACGGTTTGACGATGATCAACACCCTGATCGGGATGCGGCTCGACTTAAAAACGGGAAAGCCGATCTTGGCGAACAAAACCGGCGGATTATCAGGCCCTGCTGTTAAACCGGTGGCCATCAGAATGGTGCATGAAGTCAGCCAAAAAGTCAGCATTCCGATCATCGGCATGGGCGGTGTCCAGTCAGCGGAAGATGTGCTTGAGTTTTTGCTGGCGGGTGCGAGCGCAGTCGCCGTCGGCACCGCAAACTTTGTTAATCCGTTTGTTTGTCCCGAAATCATTGCCGATTTGCCGCGCGTTTTAGAAAAATACGGATACCGTTCGTTGAACGAGTGTATCGGAAGGAGCTGGAAGGATGAAACATACGCCGCCCATCATCGCGCTTGATTTTGCATCAGCACAGGAAACATATGCGTTTTTGGACCGGTTTCATGGAGAAGAGCTTTTCGTGAAGGTGGGCATGGAGCTTTTTTATCAGGAAGGGCCGGCCATCCTTGAAAAGTTACAGGAGCGCGGCTGCCGCATTTTCCTTGATCTAAAATGCCACGACATTCCAACGACCGTATACAAGGCGATGAAAAGGCTGGCGGGGTTAGGCGTCAGCCTTGTCAATGTGCACGCAGCAGGTGGAAAGCAAATGATGGAGTCGGCGCTTGAAGGCCTTGAAGCGGGGACTCCGGCAGGCCGAAAACGCCCTTCATTAATTGCTGTGACCCAGCTGACAAGCACCTCTTCAGAAATGCTTCAGCAAGAGCTGCTGATTGAAACGCCGCTTCTCGATACAGTTGTTCACTACAGCAAGTTGGCTAAAGAAAGCGGACTTGACGGTGTCGTCTGCTCCGTCCATGAAGCCGAACACATTTACCGGGCCGCGTCTTTAGATTTTCTGACCGTGACACCCGGAATTCGCATGGCGGATGACAAAAACAACGACCAGGTCCGGGTGGCGACGCCTGGCTACGCAAGGGAAAAAGGCGTGTCGGCGATCGTTGTCGGCCGTTCGATTACACAGGCGGAAGATCCTGTGTCAGCCTACAGAAGAATAGGACATGAGTGGGAGGGAACCAAGGCATGAAAACAGACATTGCAAACCATTTATTAAGAATCAAAGCGGTTTTCCTGCGCCCGAACGAGCCGTTTACATGGGCGAGCGGCATCTTGTCGCCCATCTACTGCGACAATCGTTTGACGCTTTCATATCCGGAAGTAAGGGATGATATAGCTTCAGGGCTTGCCGGACTGATTCAAGACAAGTTTCCCGGAGCCGAAATGATCGCCGGTACGGCAACTGCGGGAATCCCCCATGCCGCGCTTGCCGCCGACAGGCTGAGCCTGCCGATGTGCTACGTCAGAAGCAAACCGAAGGCGCACGGCAAAGGAAACCAAATTGAAGGCGCTGTTGTAAAAGGACAAAAAGTCGTTGTAATTGAAGATTTAATTTCAACGGGAGGAAGCGTCCTTGAAGCGGCAGCCGCTCTCACAGAGGCGGGATGTGAAGTGCTCGGTGTCGCCGCCATTTTCACTTACGGGCTTCCTAAAGCCGCCGCCGCCTTCAGCGAAGCGGGCGTTGAATACCGCACGCTGACTGATTACGATACATTGACAGAGGCTGCGCTTGCCGGCGGATATATCAGCGAACAGGATGCCGCCAAACTGAAAGAATGGAAGGCGGATCCTGAAAGCAAGTCTTGGATGGATTAATGAAAAAAGCCGTATTCTCCTAATGGGAGAACGGCTTTTTTTGCGTCTTTTTGCAGATTTAAAAATAGTAAAATCGGATTATTTTTATTTTTTATTAATCCTATAAAAAAAGTCGGGTTGACTTTTGTTCGAATTGTGCTAAAATTTTAAAATAACAAAAGCAAACTTATCAAGAGCGGTGGAGGGACTGGTCCGATGAAACCCGGCAACCTGCGTGTGAAGCGTAAGGTGCTACTTCCAGCAAAATGCCCTCATTTTGAGAGATAAGGAATAGCGGAGTTCCTCGTCTTTCTTTCAAATTTGGAAGAAAGATTTTAATTTTTAGGGGCAGAGGAGGAGCTAGAAGTGAAGACAGATGAACAGCTTGAAAAGGTGATCATCAAAATGAAAGACATGCTGAAAGACATGAATTACGGATCGATCACATTCGTTGTTCAGGACGGCAAAGTCATTCAAATCGAAAAAAATGAAAAAATAAGATTGAAATAGCTGACTAGACAAACTAGAGGCGGTTTTCACAGTTTTTTTCTGCTGGAAGCCGTTTTTTTGTTGGCGAAAAAAGGGGGAACCGAAAATTTTTACTTACAGCACATGGGAAGAACCAAATATCTCTTTTCAGGAAGATGACTCTTATAAAGGAGCGCTGTCCGTCTTGAAATGGGCGTACGGACATTACGGAAATCAGCTTGTATATGCGTGCAGCTTCGGAATTGAGGGAATCGTCCTGATCGATTTGATTTATAAGGTGAAAAAAGATGCGGTCATCGTTTTCCTTGATACGGGATTTCATTTTAAAGAAACGTATGAAACGATCGACGCTGTCAAAGAACGATATCCAGGCCTTCAGATTATCATGAAAACACCGGAGCTTACCGTCGAAGAGCAGGCGAAAGAATATGGGGACGAACTATGGAAGACCGCTCCGAATTCCTGCTGTGAAATGAGGAAGGTCATTCCTCTCCGCGAGACGCTTTCAGGCTACCCGGCGTGGCTGTCGGGCCTGCGCCGCGAGCAATCGCCCGGGCGGAGCAAAACGAATTTTTTGAACAAAGATGAAAAATTCAAGTCTATCAAAGTTTGTCCGCTCATTCATTGGACGTGGAAGGATATTTGGAGATATGTGACAAAGCACGATCTCCCGTATAATCCGCTTCATGATCAAGGCTACCCGAGCATCGGCTGCGCTCCGTGCACCTCTCCGGCCTTTACAATGGATGATCTTCGATCAGGCCGCTGGAACGGATCGGCTAAAACAGAATGCGGATTACACGAGTAAGGAGATGAGTCATGGAACTTGCCGCCATTTTATTTAGCATGTTTTTTGCGATGAATATCGGAGCGAGCGGTGCAGCTGCTTCAATGGGAATCGCCTATGGATCTGAAGCCGTCAAAAAGAAGTTTCACGCACTAATAATCTGTGCAGCAGGCGTTCTCTCGGGCGCCGTCATCGGCGGAGGAAACGTCGTGAAAACGATCAGCTCAGGCATCATTCCCGAACGGGTGATTTCGCTTGAAATCGTCTGCATTATTATCGGCTCGGCGGCACTGTCGCTCTTTATCGCAAATGTACTCGGCATCCCGCTTTCGACAAGTGAAGTGACGGTCGGATCTGTTGTCGGAGTAGGTGTTGCTTACCAGGTTTTATATGTGAAATCTTTGCTTGTCATCGTCTCATTTTGGGTCGTTGTACCAATCGTCGCTTTTACCTTTACATTTGCGATGGCAAACATCATGAAAAAAACGATCAAACGTCCAGCCTCGGGAAAGAAAGCAAAGGTTTTGGCGGTCATTCTGTTGATCACCGGGTTTTTTGAAGCCTTCTCAGCAGGCATGAACAATGTCGCAAATGCTGTCGGACCTCTGGTGGCGGCGCATGTTTTGACAGTCGGGGAAGGAACGCTCTACGGCGGACTGTTTGTCGCGCTGGGCGCCCTTTTACTGGGCAGGCGCGTTCTTGAAACAAACGGCAAAAAAATAACGAAATTTTCAAAAGGAGAGGGGATCATCCTTTCCGGAACAGGAGCCGGGCTTGTCATCATCAGTTCGATTTTCGGTTTGCCGGTTCCGCTTGCGCAAGTCACATCATCTTCTATTATAGGGATGGGAATGGCAAAAAACGGCGGCAATGTCTTTCATAAACAAGTGGTCAAAACGATGCTGAAAGTATGGGTCGTCTCGCCGTTCCTTTCATTAAGCTTGTCTTATATGCTGGTCAGCCTTTTATTAAAAGGAGACTATTATGCTCTCATCGTCGTCACAAGCGTCCTTCTGGCATCTGTCGGGACGATCAGCCTGATGAGAGCAGTCAAAAAAGAGCACAGCTCCGTCCATGAACAAGGCGGAGGAATTTAAACACAAAGTAGGGGGAAACAAGTTTATGAGTTTAGCACCACACGGCGGTGTATTGGTTAACCGCGTCAATGAAGCATACGATTTTCAACATATCGCACAGGAAATTGAACTGGATTTAATGGCTTTTTCAGATTTGGAGCTGATCGGAATCGGAGCGTACAGCCCGATCCAAGGCTTTATGACAGAGAAAGACTATCTGTCCGTTGTCGAAAATATGAGACTGTCAAGCGGCGAAGTATGGACGCTTCCGATCGCTCTGCCTGTTGACGAGCAAAAAGCTTCAAGCTTAAAAGCGGGGGACACCGTCCGCCTCACCTATAATGGGGAAACATACGGCGTCATCGAGATCGAAGACATCTATACGCCGGACAAGAAAACGGAAGCCGTCAATATCTATAAAACCGACGAACTCGAGCATCCGGGCGTCAAAAAATTGTTTGACCGCGGCAGCGTTTATGTGGGCGGGCCGATCACTCTCATTAAACGGAGTGTAAAGCAATTCCCGGCCCACACATTCGAACCTCTGGAAACAAGAAAAAAATTCGCAGAACTCGGCTGGAAAACGATCGTCGGATTCCAGACGAGAAATCCGGTTCACAGAGCGCACGAATACATTCAAAAAACGGCGCTCGAGACGGTAGACGGTCTTTTCCTCAATCCGCTCGTCGGGGAAACAAAATCAGACGATATTCCGGCTGATGTCCGCATGGAAAGCTATCAGGTGCTGCTTGACGGCTACTATCCAAAAGACCGCGTCTTTCTCGGCGTTTTTCCGGCGGCGATGCGCTATGCGGGGCCGAAGGAAGCAATCTTCCATGCGCTTGTCAGAAAGAACTACGGATGTACGCATTTTATCGTCGGAAGAGACCATGCCGGAGTCGGCGATTACTACGGCACATATGAAGCGCAGGAACTGTTCGATCAGTTCGCGCCGGAAGAGATCGGCATTACGCCGCTGAAATTCGAACACAGCTTCTACTGCAATGTCTGCGGTTCAATGGCTACGGCGAAAACGTGCCCTCACAGCAAAGAACATCATGTCATTTTGTCCGGCACAAAGGTGAGGGGCATGCTGAGAAACGGCGAGTTCCCGCCGAGCACATTCAGCCGTCCAGAAGTCATTCAAACATTAATCAAAGGCTTAACGGCCGGGGTTTCTTAAGGGGGAGCATCTCTTGGTAAATAAAGATATTGTCTGGCATGAAGCGTCCATTACAAAACGGGAATATCATGAGAAAAATAAACATAAAAGCTCGATCGTTTGGCTGACGGGCTTGAGCGGTTCAGGAAAATCAACAATTGCCAATGCCGCAGCGCGTGAGTTGTTTGAACAAGGCTACCAGGTCACGGTGCTCGACGGCGACAACGTCAGGCACGGACTGAACAAGGACCTCGGGTTTTCCGATGAAGACCGGAAGGAAAACATCCGCCGGATCGGCGAGGTCGCGAAGCTCTTTGTCGAACAGGGGACGATCGTCATTACGGCGTTCATTTCCCCTTTTAAAGAAGACCGCGGGCTTGTCAGACAGCTCGTCGAGGAAGATGAGTTTCATGAAGTCTATGTGAAATGCGATTTGGCGACGTGCGAGGAGCGCGACCCGAAAGGCTTGTATAAAAAAGCGAGAAACGGAGAAATTCCATTTTTCACGGGGATCGATTCGCCTTATGAAGAGCCTGAAACGCCTGAGCTAGTCCTTGATACAGGCGCACATAATCGGGAAGAGTGCAAAAATCAGCTCGTCCAATACGTGAAAGATCAAACGAAATAAAATGCGGGTGAAATAGGAAAGTGCTGCACATGCACTTTCCTATTTCATAAAGAAAACGTTTGGTTTTTGTGATATTTTCAGGCACCAAACGCTTTCTTTATGATTTATAATGATTGAAGAAGACGTTGATCAGATCGGGGGGAGATCTAAGATGGGGAAAGTATATATCGTTGGGGCAGGTCCTGGAGACCCCGATTTACTGACGATCAAAGCTTTAAAAGCCATCCAGACAGCCGATGTCATTTTGTATGACAGGCTTGTGAATAAACAGATTTTACAGCACGCCAAGGAGGGAGCGGATCTCATCTACTGCGGAAAGCTTCCGGACTACCACATGATGAAGCAGGAAACGATCAATCATTTTCTCGTCAAGTATGCGAAAAAAGGGAAAATCGTTGTCAGGCTGAAAGGCGGCGATCCTTTCGTATTCGGCAGAGGCGGCGAGGAAGCGCAAACCCTCGCTGAACACGGAGTTGCTTATGAAATCGTGCCGGGAATCACCTCGGGGATTGCCGCCGCTGCTTATGCGGGCATTCCAGTGACACACCGGGAAGCGAGTTCAAACGTCGCTTTCGTGACAGGACATTATCAAAAAGATGAACATTTTGAAGAGAAGTGGAAAGCGCTAGCCACAGGGATCGATACGCTTGTCATTTATATGGGGATTAAAAACGTGAAGCAAATTGAAAGGCTTCTGATCGAAAACGGCAGAGATCCGTCTACCCCTGCCGCTTTCATTCATTGGGGAACGACGGACAAACAAAAAACGGTGCTTTGCACGGTTGAAACGCTTGCAGGTACAGTCGAAAGCGAAAAAATTGAAAACCCGAGCCTGATTGTCATCGGGGATGTCGTTCAATTCAGCTCACAGTTAAGCTGGTTTGAACCCGAGCTGAAAGATCCGGCATTAAGCGAGGCGCTTTAATATGAAACAAGCGATTTTATATATCGGCCACGGGAGCCGTCTGAAAAGAGCTCAAACAGAGGCAGCCGCTTTTTTGGTGTGCTGCAAAGAAACCATGTCCGCCCCCATTCAGGAAATTTCTTTTTTGGAACTGGCGGCACCGGATATCGAAACCGGTTTTAAAGCGTGTGTGGAAAAGGGCGCGACGCATATCGCGGCTGTGCCGCTTCTCCTCTTGACAGCCGCGCATGCCAAAAGGGACATCCCTGAGGAGCTTGCCCGCGCTTCTTCGCAGTATCCTTCCGTCAGCGTCACTTACGGAAAGCCGATCGGCGTCGATCAGGAAGTCGTCAAAGCGGTTTTTACAAGGATCGAAGAAACGGGGACGCCATATGAACATGCAAGAGTCGTGGTGATCGGAAGGGGGAGCTCTGATCCGGATGTCAAACGGGATGTCAATGACATTTGCGAGCGGCTGAGAGACCTCGCGCCCGTTGACGAGGTCATTCCCTGCTTTATGACAGCCTGTGAACCGCACTATCTGGATGTGTTTAAACAGCTTAAAGAACGGGACGGAAAAACGACATTTATCGTACCGTATTTGCTGTTTACCGGTATGCTGATGAACGAGATTGAAAGGGAAACCGCCAAGCTGAAAGAAACCAATCCGGACGTCGTGCTGACGGATTACCTCGGCTTCCACCCTCATGTGAAAAACGCCTTTTTGCACCGCGTTGAGGAAGCGGTTATCAACAAAGCCGGCCGCTTTGATTTTACAGGAGCATCAGATGCTGCCGCTTCACATTAACATCAAAGGCAAATCCGCAGTCATTGCAGGCGGGGGGGAGATCGCGGCGCGGCGTCTGAAAACGGTGCTGGCAGAACGTGCGTCTGCAACCGTCATCAGCCCCGAAGCATCAGAAGAGATGCTCGGATTGATCAAAGAGCACGGCATCGAATGGAAGAAGAAAAAAGCGGAACCCGGCGATTTCAAGGATGCATTTCTGATCATTCTCGCGACCGATGATCACGAGGTGAACAAGCGGATCGCCGCATCAGCTGCTCCTGATCAGCTTGTTAATGTTGCGAGTGAAGCGGAGCTTGGAAATGTATATGTTCCGAAAATAATCAACAGAGGAAACATCACCATATCCGTCTCGACAAACGGAGCCAGCCCGCGTCACACGATCAAACTGGCCGGACAGATTGAAGATTTGATCGATGATGAGCTTGTCCAAGAGATCGACGAGCTTCTCCGTAAAAGAAGAGGCCTGAACCAGTGAGGTTCAGGCCTTTTAGCATTATTTTTTCAGCTTGATGATCAGGTCTTCGTCAGGTGTTACAAAAACGGTTTGCTGGCTGTCGTAGGTGACAAAACCGGGCTTTGCGCCATTCGGCTTTTTGACATGGCGTATTTTTGTATAGTCGACAGGAACCGAAGCCGAGTTTTTCGCTTTGCTGTAATAGGCAGCGATCTGCGCTGCTTCAAGGATGGTTTGCTCGTCCGGATCGCTCGATTGGATGACGACGTGCGACCCCGGAATATCTTTCGTGTGAAGCCAGATGTGGTCGCGGGCGGCAAGTTTCATCGTCAAATATTCGTTCTGCTTGTTGTTTTTGCCGACGAGAATCGTTTCTCCTGCGCTGGATTCGTATGTTTCGAGCGTCGGCGCCTGTTTCTTCTGTTTTTTCTGGCCTCCTTGCTGTTTGGCCCGCAAATACTTTCCTTCGGCGAGCTCTTCGCGGATTTCGGTTATATCTTTCGGAGAGGCAGACGAAAGCTGCTGAATCAGCTGGTCGAAATAAGCGATTTCCTCTTCTGCTAATCTGATCTGCTCCTTCACGACTTCCACCGAATTTTTCGCTTTTTGATATTTTGTAAAATAGCTTTGCGCGTTTTCGGAAGGCGTTTTATTCGGATTGAGCGGTATCGTGATTTCTCCGCCGTTTTCATCATAGTAGTTGATGACTCTCGCCGCTTTGTCTCCTTTTTTCAGCTGGTACAGGTTCGCTGTCAACAGCTCTCCGTACAGCTGAAAATCCTTCGCGTGTTCGGACTGCTCAAGCGTTTTTTTCAGCTTTTTGATTTTGTTTTCGTTCTTTTTCTTTTCGTTTGCCGCGAAACGCTCTAAATCATGAGCCTGCTGTTTGACGCGGTCCCGCTCCGCTTTTCCGAAATAGTAGCGGTCAAGAAGTTCGCTCAGCGTATGAAAGGGTCTGTTATCGCCTTTTATATGGGTCAGCTCAAGAAGGTAAAAATATTCTTTTCCATCTTCTGTCGTGATAAGCTGGGGCTGAAAACGCCGGTTTTTGATTTCGCTGAACATCTCTGTCAAGACGTTTGGCAGTGTCGCCCTGTTGGCAAGGCCCGCGCGAAAGACGGCTTCTTTCGCAAACAGAGGCGAGACGCCGGAAAAGGTATCGACGATCTGCCTGTCCAGTTTGCCTTCCTGGAAATTCAAATGGCGGAGAATATCTTCAGTTTCCGCTTCCAGCGGTGACAATTTGTTCTGGGCGGGAGGGAGAATGTAATCGTATCCCGGAAGCACGGTGCGGTAGCTGTTCACCGAAGGTGACAGGTGCTTCAAACTGTCGATGATGACATCTTTTTCTCCGTCGGTTAACACGATGTTGCTGTGCCTTCCCATGATTTCAACCATCAGCTTTCTTGTCAGCGTGTCGCCGATTTCGTTCCGGCTCCTGATATGAAAGACCATCATTCTGTCCATGCCGACTTGCTCGACTCGGTCGATAAAGCCGCCTTCCAGATGCTTCCGGAGGAGCATGCAGAACATCGGAGGGGTGCTCGGGTTGTCATAGGTTTCGTTTGTCAGGTGAACCCGCGCATAACTCGGGTGGGCGGAGAGCAGCAATTTGCGGTTCTGCCCGTTCGCTCTGATATGAAACACCAGCTCGTGCTTAAACGGCTGGTGGATTTTTGCGATTCGTCCGCCTCGAATCGTTTCATTTAATTCTTCGATCATTCCGTATGTAAAAATGCCGTCAAAAGACATATGAAAAACTCCCTTTTCTCGTTAATCCTCTTCGTAAAGCGTCTATTCAATAATTATAGCATGATTTGGGACGAGTCTGAATAAATTGACTTATAGAGATGGATATACCAAGAGCAACCTTTAGGGCAGGAGGAGTGGACGATTCAATGAAATGGCACGAGATGGGACAAACCGAATTGTTAAACATAACAAAAACGTCCATCGGCAAAGGTTTAACAGAAAAAGAGGCCGAAAAGCGGCTGGAAAGACACGGAACAAACGAACTTCAGGAAGGGGAAAAAACATCGGCGATCGCACTGTTTTTTTCTCAATTCAAGGACTTCATGGTTCTTGTTTTGCTTGCGGCCACGTTGATCTCTGGTTTCCTCGGGGAGTATATTGACGCCATCGCGATCATTGCGATCATCTTTGTAAACGGCATTCTCGGCTTCTTTCAGGAGAGACGAGCGGAAAGATCGCTCGAGGCTTTGAAGGAACTGTCGGCTCCTCAAGTGGCTGTGCTCCGGGAGGGGGAATGGGTAAAGATCCCTTCCAAAGAGCTCGTTCCGGGAGATGTTGTCCGTTTTGCAAGCGGAGACAGAATCGGCGCCGATCTCAGGCTTGTCGAGACAAAGAGCCTTGAAATAGAAGAATCGGCTCTTACGGGTGAATCGCTTCCCGTGTCTAAACAGGCAGAAGCTTTTCAGGCGTCCGACGTATCGCTGGGCGATCTGAAGAATATGGCTTTCATGGGAACGTTGGTCACAAGGGGGAGCGGCACCGGCGTCGTTATCGGCACGGGAATGAACTCTGCGATGGGAAAAATCGCCGATATGCTCGAATCTGCCGGGAATACGGCGACCCCGCTGCAAAGAAGGCTTGAAGAGCTCGGCAAAATTTTGATTGTCGCCGCTTTGTTCCTGACGCTGCTTGTCGTTGCTGCCGGAGTCATCCAGGGGCATGACCTATACAGCATGTTTTTAGCGGGCGTTTCCCTTGCCGTCGCTGCCATACCTGAAGGGCTGCCGGCCATTGTCACGGTCGCTCTGTCTCTCGGCGTACAGCGGATGATCAGGCAAAAGTCGATCGTCAGAAAGCTCCCCGCTGTTGAGACGCTCGGCTGCGCGTCCATAATTTGCTCCGATAAAACCGGGACGATGACGCAGAACAAAATGACGGTCACCCATGTCTGGTCAGGCGGGAAAACGTGGAACGTGTCAGGGATCGGCTACGAACCCGAAGGCTCCTTCACCATGAACGGGCGCGACGTGCAAGCCAGGCATCATAAACCGCTCCAACAGGTCCTTCTGTTCGGCGCATTATGCAATTCATCTTCGATTATCGAAAAAGACGGGGAGTTTCGTCTTGACGGCGATCCCACCGAAGGCGCTTTGCTGACGGCAGCACGAAAAGCGGGTTTTACGGACAGATATGTTGACGAACATTTTAAAATCATCGAGGAGTTTCCGTTTGATTCGACGCGGAAAATGATGTCTGTCATTGCGGAAGATAAGAGCGGCAAGCGCTTTGTCATCACAAAGGGCGCGCCTGATGTATTGATGAAGCGTTCGTCGCATACGCTGACGGACGAAAAGCGCGAAATCTTCACAAAGGCAAGACTCGCCGAAACAAGCGCGGCGCTGGAAACGCTTGCGTCCCAAGCGCTGAGGACGATTGCTGTCGCGTATAAACCGATCAAAGAAACAGAAAATCTCTCGCTCGAAAAAGCGGAGTCAGGCTTAACTTTCATCGGGCTGTTAGGGATGATCGATCCGCCGCGGCCCGAAGTGAAAACAGCGATTAAAGAGTGCCGGGAAGCGGGGATCAAAACAGTGATGATCACCGGCGATCATGTGATAACGGCAACAGCCATCGCAAAAGATCTCGGGTTATTGCCGCCGCGCGGAAAGGTCGTGGACGGCCAGATGCTGAACGAGCTCTCGCAGGAAGAATTGGCGGAAATTGTTGACGATGTTTACGTGTTTGCAAGGGTGTCGCCCGAACATAAGCTGAAGATCGTGACCGCCTACCAGGAAAACGGCCACATCGTCGCCATGACTGGAGACGGAGTCAATGATGCCCCTGCGATTAAACAGGCGGATATCGGCATTTCGATGGGGATTACGGGAACGGATGTTGCCAAGGAGGCATCATCGCTCATTCTTGTCGATGATAATTTTGCGACGATTAAATCGGCCATCAAGGAAGGACGCAATATCTATGAAAATATTAGAAAGTTCATCAGATATTTGCTCGCATCCAATGTCGGCGAAATTTTGGTCATGCTGTTTGCGATGCTGCTCGCTCTGCCGCTGCCGCTTGTTCCGATACAGATTCTATGGGTCAACCTTGTGACGGACGGCCTGCCTGCCATGGCGCTCGGCATGGATCAGCCTGAAGACGATGTGATGCAGAGGAAGCCGCGAAGTCCGAAAGAAGGCGTGTTTGCAAGGGGGCTCGGCTGGAAGGTCGTATCGCGCGGCTTTTTAATCGGAATTGCCACACTCGGGGCGTTTATGTTCATTTACAATCGCAACCCGGAAGCGCTTGAGTATGCTCAGACGGTCGCTTTTGCAACGCTCGTCCTTGCACAGCTGATCCATGTGTTCGACTGCCGGAGCGAGCGGTCTATCTTTGACCGCAATCCGTTTGAAAACATTTATTTGCTCGGCGCAGTATTGTCTTCGATTCTTTTAATGCTTGTCGTTATTTATTATCCGCCGCTGCAGCCGATTTTCCATACGGTTCCGATTTTAATGGCAGACTGGCTCCTGATTGTCGGAATGTCGGCGATTCCAACTTTTTTATTGGCCGGGTCACTTTTGACAAGAAAAAAATAGGCTTGTATGATATAATCTTAAAGGTAATAGAGGTTTCTATTGCCTTTTCATCTTGCGTAAATTTAAATCAAAGAAGTCTTTTTCACTTATACGGAATTGGGTGTGTTTTATGATACGGAGTATGACCGGTTTCGGCAGCGCGAGCAAAACGAAGGATGGGCTGACAGCAGCTGTTGAGCTGAAATCTGTCAACTATCGGTTTAAAGAAGTAAACGCACGCATGCCAAGACCTTTGCTCTATTTAGAAGACAAAATAAAGCAAACGATTTTTAAACATATACAAAGGGGGCGGCTGGAGCTGTTCGTGTCCGTTGACGACGAGGCTCTGGTCACCCGGAAAATCCAGGTTGACTGGCCGCTGCTTGAGGAGTACCAGAAAGCCGCGCGCGAAATGAAAGAGCGCTGCCGGCTTTCAGGAGAGATCACGCTTCAAGACGCCTTTCAGTTTGACCATGTCATCCAAGTTGAAGAAGAGACGATCCAAAACGACAAGCTTGAAGAAGTCCTTCTTGAAGCGGTCGAGGCTGCCGTTCTTGAATTATGCAGCATGCGCGAAGCAGAAGGGCTGAGGCTGAAGGATGACTGCCTTCAGCATATTGAAAGGCTTGAAAAGCTGACAGACGACATTGCAGAGCTTGCTCCCAAGGTCGTCGGCCACTATCGGGAACGCCTTGAGGCGCGCCTTGAAGAATGGTCAACAGACGGTCTCGATGAAAGCCGTCTGCTGACGGAAGCCGCACTGTTTGCAGACCGATCGGATATCACGGAAGAAGTGACGAGGCTGAAAAGCCATTTCCGCCAGTTCCGCGATATTTGCGAAGCGGGCGGGGCCGCGGGGAGAAAGCTCGACTTCCTCGTCCAGGAGCTGAACCGTGAAGCGAACACGATCGGTTCAAAAGCGAATGATCACCAGATCACAAAACATGTGGTCGAAATGAAAAGCTCTATTGAAAAAATAAAAGAACAAGTGCAAAATATAGAATAGCGATTGTGCGTATTGTTTACGGATGTTCTCTGCAGGTTAAACTAGAGACGTCCAAGTACAGGGGGAACGTATAGGATGACGATTAAACTGATCAATATCGGCTTTGGTAATATCATATCCGCGAATCGGCTGATCTCGATTGTGAGTCCGGAGTCCGCGCCTATTAAGCGGATGATCCAGGATGCCAGAGACCGCGGCATGCTTATAGATGCTACATATGGAAGAAGAACCCGTGCGGTTGTCATTATGGACAGTGACCATATCATCTTATCTGCCGTCCAGCCTGAGACAGTAGCACAAAGGCTTTCCGTTAAAGAAGAAATTATGGATGAAGGGCAGGGATAAGAGCTTTATGAAAGAAAGAGGTTTATTAATCGTTCTCTCCGGCCCTTCCGGCGTCGGAAAAGGAACAGTCAGGCAGGCGCTGTTTGCTCAGGAGGACACAAAATTTGAATATTCGATTTCGGTGACGACAAGAAAACCGCGGCAAGGCGAAAGAGACGGCGTCGACTACTTTTTTAAGACGCGCGAAGAGTTCGAAGAGATGATCGAGAACAACAAGCTGCTCGAATGGGCCGAATATGTCGGCAACTATTACGGAACACCCGTTGACTACGTCGAACAGACCCTTGAAAGCGGCAGGGACGTTTTTCTCGAAATTGAAGTCCAAGGTGCGCTGCAAGTCAGAAAGGCATTTCCTGAAGGCCTGTTTATCTTTTTGGCGCCTCCGAGTCTCGCCGAATTGAAAAACCGGATTGTCACAAGAGGGACAGAAACAGAAGCCCTGATCGAAAACCGGATGAAAGCGGCGAAGGAAGAAATCGAACTGATGGACGCCTACGATTATGTTGTCGAAAATGACAGCATTGAGCTTGCGTGCGAAAGAATCAAAGCAATCGTTCTCGCCGAACATTTACGGCGCGACCGCGTTGCTCCAAGATATAAGAAAATGCTGGAGGTTGAATAATTATGCTAGATCCGTCAATTGACTCTTTAATGAATAAACTGGATTCAAAATACACGCTCGTTACCGTATCGGCCCGACGCGCGCGCGAAATGCAGATCAACAAAGACGCGCAGATCGAAAATCCGAAGTCGCATAAATTTGTAGGCAAAGCGCTGGAAGAAATTGATGCCGGACTGCTTACATTCGAAAAGGAAAATCGCTAATAGCCTTAAAAATAGCAACCTATACACTAGGTTGTTATTTTTTTCAGGGCCGGCGAACAGAACATAAGGGGGAGAAAAAACGATGCTGAAAAATCGCAACATCCTGCTGGGAGTAAGCGGAGGAATCGCAGTATACAAAGCGGCCGCCTTGACGAGCAAGCTCGTACAGGCAGGAGCCAATGTGAAAGTCATCATGACAAAATCCGCCTGTGAATTTGTGTCTCCGCTCACCTTTCAAGCGCTTTCGCGCAATGAAGTATATACCAACACGTTTGAAGAACCGAATCCCCGTGTCATCGCCCATATCGATGCCGCGGATTGGGCTGATCTTGTGATCGTTGCTCCGGCAACGGCCAATGTGATCGGAAAACTCGCTTCAGGCATTGCCGATGACATGCTGACGACGACGCTTTTAGCGACGACTGCGCCGGTTTGGATCGCTCCGGCCATGAACGTCCATATGTACGACCACCCGGCCGTTCAGCGGAACATTAGCGTTCTTTACAAAGACGGCTGCCGGTTTATCGAGCCGAGTGAAGGCTACCTTGCGTGCGGCTATATCGGCAAAGGCAGACTTGAAGAGCCCGAACGGATCGTCCAGTTGGCCGAGTCGTATTTTTCAAACGAAAACAGCGGTTTGCTTGAAGGAAAGCGTGTCTTAATTACAGCGGGCCCGACAAGAGAACAAATCGATCCCGTCCGCTTTTTCTCCAACCGTTCGACAGGGAAAATGGGCTATGCTTTCGCTGAGGAAGCGGCGAAAATGGGAGCGCGCGTAACGCTGATTGCCGGCCCGACATCGCTTGATGATCCCGCAGGAGTTGATGTTATTCATGTTCAGTCTGCAGAAGATATGTATCAAGCGGCTTTATCTGTTTTCGATGAGAGCGACATCGTCATCAAAACGGCAGCTGTCGCTGATTACAGGCCAAAGCATATTTACGATCAAAAAATGAAGAAAAAGGACGGCGGTCTCGTCATTGAGCTTGAGCGGACGAAGGATATTTTAAAAGCGCTGGGAGAACGGAAAACAAAGCAAGTCTTGGTCGGCTTTGCAGCTGAAACGCAGCACGTCGAAGACTATGCCAAACAAAAGCTGGAGAAAAAAAATCTCGATCTGATTGTCGCCAACAATATCACGGCCGAAGGGGCCGGTTTTGGAACGGAAACCAACATCGTGACGGTGTTTCACCGAGACGGCAAAAAGACGGCGCACCCTCTGATGTCAAAACGGGAGGTTGCCGCCGAAGTCTTGAAGGAAGCCGCTGAGCTTGCCGGCCGGAGCGGAACGTCCTCATGAATTTCGCTGAAGTGATCGTCGATGTTACAACCAAAAATATCGACAGACCGTTTGACTACCGCATTCCTGACAAATTCAAAGGGATGATTAAAAAAGGGATGCGCGTGATTGTTCCGTTCGGCGCCCGCAAAATCCAGGGATTTGTCACCGGCGTGAAAGAATCGTCTGAGCTCGCCGGCCGTTCGGTTAAGGATATCGAGGATATCCTTGATCTGACGCCCGTTTTGACGGAGGAGCTGCTTGAGCTGTCAGATTGGCTGACAGAAAAAACACTTTCTTTTAAAATTACGGCTCTTCAGGCGATGCTCCCCGCGGCTATGAAAGCAAAATACGGCAAAGAAATCAAGGTGATCGGTGATAAGCCGCTTCCCGAACCGCTTAAAACCCTGTTTTTGCAAAAAGAAACACTTTCTTATTCCGATATAGATGACCATGGGACATTAAAGCTGATTCAGCGCCAGGTTCAAGAGGGCAACCTTGAAGTGGCCTATAAAGTAAAGCAGAAAACAAACAAAAAAACGCGGAGAATGATCGCTCCCCTTTGTGCGAAAGAACATTTAAAAGAAGCGCTTGACAGCCTCTCCCCGCAAGCTGTCAAACAAAAAGCGGTCCTTCAGTTTTTCATCGACCGCAAAGAATCCGGTGCTGTTCCGGCAAAAGAGCTGATCGGCAAAACGGGAGGCTCTTCCGCGTCCGTAAAAGCGCTGATCGACAAGGGGCTGTTAAAGGAAAGCGAAGAGGAGGTTTACAGGGATCCTTATCAGGACAGAATGTTCAAAAAAACCGAACCGCTTCCGCTGACTGAAGAGCAGGCGCAGGCCTATGAGGCGATAGCAGAGGCGATCGAAGACAAGCGGCACGATGTGTTTCTTCTTCACGGAGTGACTGGAAGCGGAAAAACGGAAGTCTATCTGCAATCGATCGAAAAGGTGCTGGAAGCCGGCAAAGAAGCGATCGTTCTCGTTCCGGAAATTTCGCTGACGCCGCAGATGGTCAACCGCTTTAAAGGCCGCTTTGGCTCACAGGTAGCCGTCCTGCACAGCGGGCTTTCAACAGGAGAAAAATATGATGAATGGCGGAAAATCCACCGCAAAGAAGTCCGGCTTGTCGTCGGGGCGCGCTCGGCGATTTTCGCGCCGTTTGAAAATCTCGGCATGATTATTATCGATGAAGAGCACGAAACATCGTACAAGCAGGAAGAGATGCCGAGATACCATGCGAAAGAAGCGGCGATTCAAAGGGCCGAATACCACCGCTGTCCTGTCGTCCTCGGCAGTGCGACGCCGACGCTCGAATCGTTCGCAAGGGCGAAAAAAGGCGTGTACAAGCTTCTTTCTCTCAAGCACCGCGTCAATCACCAAGTCATGCCTGACGTGTCTCTCGTCGATATGAGGGAGGAACTGCGCAGCGGAAACCGCTCGATGTTTTCCAAAGACTTAATGGCCGGACTTGAGGAAACCCTTGAAAAAGGAGAGCAGGCCGTTCTGTTTTTAAACAAAAGGGGATATTCCTCATTTGTCATGTGCAGGGACTGCGGATATGTCATCCAGTGCCCTCATTGCGAAATCTCGTTGACGTACCACAGGTATGGACAGCGTCTGAAGTGCCATTACTGCGGCTATGAAACCGGCATGCCGTCAAGCTGCCCCGAATGCGGAAGCGAGCATATCCGCTACTTTGGCACAGGCACACAGCGGGTCGAAGAAGAATTGACGAAGGTACTGCCGGCTGCAAGGGTGATCCGCATGGACGTCGATACAACCTCGAGAAAAGGAGCGCATGAAAAGCTGCTCACATCCTTTGGCAAAGGTGAAGCCGATATTCTGCTCGGAACACAGATGATCGCCAAAGGGCTCGATTTTGAAAACGTCACGCTCGTCGGTGTTTTGAGCGCGGATACGATGCTGCACATCCCCGATTTCAGAGCCGCTGAAAAAACGTTCCAGCTGATGACACAGGTGAGCGGAAGAGCGGGGCGCCACGAAAAGCCGGGCAAGGTGATCATTCAGACGTACACCCCGTCCCATTACAGCATTCAGCTCACGAAAACGCACGATTATGAAACGTTCTTCCGGCAGGAGATGCTGCACAGAAGGGAACAGGCCTATCCTCCCTATTATTATTTGGCGCTCGTCAGCGTATCGCACGAAGAAGTGACGAAGGCGGCGCTCGTGACTGAAAAAATCGCCAACTATTTAAAAAAGAACATTTCAAGCGAGGCGAAGATTCTCGGCCCAGTCGCATCGCCGATCGCCAGGATCAAAGATAGATATCGCTATCAATGCGTGATAAAATACAAACAGGAAAACCAGCTTACATCGTTGCTTAAAAACATTATGGATCATTACAAACGAGATATTGAACAAAAGCAATTGATGATTTCGATCGACATGAATCCATATATGATGATGTAAAAATAACAGTGTGATGGAGGGCTTCTAGATTGGCAGTAAAACCGATCGTAACGTATCCGGCGGAGGTTCTTGAAACCCCTGCCGAACCCGTTGCGTCTTTTGATAAATCATTAAAGAAACTGCTCGACAATATGTATGATACGATGCTTGAGCTGGACGGAGTCGGGCTTGCCGCCCCGCAAATCGGCGTTTTAAAAAGAGCGGCAGTCGTCGATATCGGCGATGACACGGGCAGAATTGAACTGGTCAACCCGGAGGTCATCGAAGAGAGCGGCGAACAGACGGGCCCTGAAGGCTGTTTGAGCTTTCCCGATCTATACGGTGAAGTGAAGCGTTCGGATTATGTAAAGGTCAAGGCGTTCGACCGCCGCGGAAAACCGTTCACGATTGAAGCTGAAGGCTTTTTGGCCCGGGCGCTGCTGCATGAAATCGACCATTTGGACGGTATTTTATTCACATCAAAAGTTACGCGCTATTATGATGCGGAAGAACTTGAGGAAATGGAAGGATGATTGGATGACAAGGATCGTTTTTATGGGAACGCCGGATTTTTCCGTCCCGGTGCTCAGCACATTGATTGATGACGGCTATGAGGTGGTGGGTGTCGTCACCCAGCCTGACCGCCCGAAAGGCAGAAAAAAAGTGATGACCCCTCCGCCTGTCAAGGAGGAAGCGCTGCGCCGCGGCATTCCCGTGCTCCAGCCTGAAAAAGTGAGGGAAGATGCGGAGACGGACAGGATTTTGGCGCTTGAACCCGATCTAATTGTAACCGCGGCATTCGGGCAGATCCTGCCGAAAAAGCTCCTCGATTATCCGAAATACGGCTGTATCAATGTCCATGCCTCTCTTCTGCCCGAGCTGCGCGGAGGAGCTCCGATCCATTACGCCATTCTGGAAGGCAAAGAGAAAACGGGCGTGACGATCATGTACATGGTCGAAAAATTGGATGCAGGCGATATGCTTGCCAAAGTCGAAGTTGACATCGAAGAAACCGATAATGTCGGCACGCTCCACGACAAGCTGAGCAAGGCCGGGGCTGAGCTTCTTTCCGAAACGGTTCCGAAGGTCATTGACGGTTCGGCAACCCCTGAAAAACAGGATGAACGGGAAGCGACATATGCGCCGAACATTAAACGCGAACAGGAACTGATCGACTGGTCAAAGCCCGGCGAAGTCCTGTACAACCAAGTTAGGGGCTTGAATCCTTGGCCTGTCGCATACACGGTTTTAAGCGGACAGACGCTGAAAGTATGGGCTGCGAAAAAATGCGAAGCCTTAAAACAGGCAGAGCCGGGAGAAATCGTCTCCGTTGAAAAAGACGGCATTGTCGTCGCTACCGGAAATGGCACCGCGTTAAAATTAACGGAAGTGCAGCCTGCGGGCAAAAAAAGAATGAAGGCCGAAGATTTTGTCAGGGGAGCGGGTCTTCAAGCCGGAATGAAATTGGGTCATAGCGATGAAAAATAATGTGAGGGAAGTCGCGCTTGATGCACTGATTAAGCTTGACCAGAATCAGGCATACAGCAATCTTTTGCTTCAGTCTGTCATGAAAGCGAACGATTTAAGCGACAAAGACAGAGGCCTTTTGACAGAACTCGTTTACGGCACACTTCAAAACAAGCTGGCGCTCGATTATATGCTGAAGCCGTTTATTAAAAAGCCGGAAAAAGTGAAAGACTGGGTCATCCATCTGTTGAGAATGTCGCTGTACCAGATGGAATACCTGGAGAAAATCCCTGACCGGGCCGCCCTTTTTGAAGCTGTTGAAATCGCTAAAAAACGCGGGCATAAAGGAATTTCTTCATTTGTTAACGGCGTTCTGCGCTCTGTTCAGAGAGAAGGCGTGCCTTCTTTTGCTGATATTGCCGACCCGGTTGAACGCCTTGCGGTTGAGACAAGCCATCCGGAATGGCTTGTCAGGGAATGGACCGATGCCTACGGGTTAGAAGCGGCAGAACAAATCTGCCGGATTCACATGATCCCGCCGAAGCAGACGATCCGCGTCAACAGGCTGAAACACGACCGGGATACGCTTCTTTCCCGCCTGAATGAAGCGGGGATTGAGGCGGAAGAAGGCGACTTGTCCGAAGACGCTGTCAAACTGCAAAAAGGAACGATTGCGTCCACTCCTTTTTTCAAAGAAGGCGAAGTCACCATACAAGATGAAAGCTCAATGCTGGTAGCGCGAGCCCTCGGTCCTGAACGGGGAGAAACGGTGCTGGACGCCTGCGCAGCGCCGGGAGGAAAATCCACTCATATCGGCGAACTGCTCGAAGATACGGGAAAGATCATTTCCCTTGACCTTCATCAGCATAAAGTAAAGCTGATCAAAGAAGCGGCAGGCCGGATCGGGCTTTCCAACATTGAAGCAAGGGCGCTGGATGCCAGAAAAGCCGGCGAAGCCTTCGAACCGGAGCAGTTTGACCGGATTCTCGTCGACGCTCCGTGTTCGGGCTTCGGTGTCATCCGCAGAAAACCGGATCTCAAATACAGCAAAACGCCCGAAGACAGCGCGCGTCTCGCTGGGATTCAGCTGGCGATTTTAAACGAAATTGCACCTTTATTGAAAACAGACGGGACATTGGTCTACAGCACATGCACAATGGACCCGACCGAAAATGAACAAGTCATGCATGCTTTTTTGAAAGAACACGACGAATTTGAAGCAGACCCCACCCTCGCCGAGCGGCTGCCCGAAAAAGCGGCGCCGTATGTCAAGGATGGAAGCATTCAAATCCTTCCCCACTACTTCGGAACGGACGGCTTCTTTATTTGCAGCATGAGAAAGAAGGGATCACAATAATGGAATCGAAACAAAAAGTAAGAAAAGAATTGCGGGCAGAAAGACCGTCCATCTATTCTTTTGAAATAGAAGAACTGAAAAGCTGGCTTTCGGAAAACGGCGAAAAGCCTTTCCGCGCCGCGCAAATATTCGAATGGCTTTACGAAAAGAGAGTCACGTCATTTGAAAAGATGACAAACCTTTCAAAAGAGCTGCGGACAAAGCTGAACGAGCATTTCGTATTAACGACGCTGAAAACGGCCGTCAAGCAGACTTCACAAGATGGAACGATGAAGTTTTTATTTGAGCTTCATGACGGCTACACGATCGAAACCGTATTAATGCGGCACGAATATGGCAATTCTGTTTGTGTAACGACACAGGTGGGCTGCCGAATCGGCTGTACGTTTTGCGCGTCGACCCTCGGCGGCTTAAAGCGGAACCTGGAAGCCGGAGAGATCGTCGCCCAGGTTGTCAAAGTGCAGCAGGCGCTTGATGAAACAGATGAACGCGTCAGTTCCATCGTCATTATGGGAATCGGCGAGCCGTTCGATAATTTTCAGGAAATGCTTGCATTCCTGAAAATCGTCAACCATGATAAAGGGCTGAATATCGGGGCGCGTCATATCACCGTATCAACGAGCGGGATCATTCCGAAAATCTATGAGTTTGCAGACGAGAAGCTGCAGATCAACTTTGCGATTTCTCTGCACGCCCCGAACACTGAGATCAGAAGCCGGCTGATGCCGATCAACAGAGCCTACAAGCTGCCGGAGCTGATGAAAGCGGTCGATTACTACATTAAGAAAACCGGCAGAAGGGTTACGTTTGAATACGGGCTTTTCGGCGGTGTTAACGATCAGGTTGAACACGCGGAAGAGCTGGCTGAATTGCTAAAAGGAATCAAATGCCACGTCAACTTGATTCCGGTCAACTATGTACCTGAACGAGACTATGTCAGAACACCGAAAGAACAGATTTTCGCCTTTGAAAAAACATTAAAGTCTCATGGAGTAAATGTCACGATCAGAAGAGAGCAAGGCCATGATATTGACGCTGCCTGCGGACAGCTTCGTGCAAAGGAGCGCCAGGAAGAGACGAGGTGAATCAAGGTTGAAAACAGCCTTAAAAACGGACAGGGGAAAAATACGCCAGCACAATGAAGACGATGCCGGCATTTTTACAGAAAAAAACGGACTGGTTTTCGCTGTTGTCTGCGATGGAATGGGAGGTCATCTGGCCGGCGACGTCGCCAGCAGGATGGCCGTCTCAGCCCTTCGGGATATCTGGGAGGAAACCGAAGAAGTCCCGGCTTCGCCGGCTGAATGCGAAGCTTGGCTGAAAGAGCAGATTTCAGCCGTCAACCAAAAACTTTTCGACCATGCGAGGGAGCATGAAGAGTGCCAGGGAATGGGAACAACGGTCGTCTGCGCTTTATACACGGGAAAAACGCTGACAGTCGCCCATATCGGAGACAGCCGCTGCTATCTCCTGCAAGGCGGCCATTTCATACAGCTGACGGAAGATCACTCGCTTGTCAATGAACTCGTGCGGACAGGGGGGATTTCGAAGGAAGATGCCGAACACCATCCGCGGAAGAACGTGCTGACAAAAGCGCTTGGCACTGATCCGGAAGTGAAGGTTGAAGCCCATACTTTTGAAATCGAACCGGGCGATCAAGTTCTATTATGCTCTGACGGGCTGACGAATAAAGTAGACGATGAGTCACTGAAGGATATGCTTACAGCTCTTTCTTCTGCGGAGGAGAAAGCGGAACAGCTCGTTCAGCTGGCCAATGACAACGGCGGCGAGGACAATATCACCGTCGCGCTATTGGAACTTCCTTCTCAAATAGAAGAAGGTGAAGACAAGTGTTAATCGGCAGACGGATCAGCGGACGTTACGAAATCCTGCGCGCCATCGGCGGCGGGGGGATGGCGAACGTTTATTTAGCGCTGGACATCATCCTCGACCGTGAAGTCGCGATAAAAGTGCTGCGGTTTGACTTCGTTCACGATGCCGATTTTATCAGGCGGTTCAGAAGAGAAGCGCAGTCCGCTGCAAGCCTCGACCACCCGAATATCGTCAGCATTTATGATGTCGGAGAAGAAGATGACATCTATTATATCGTGATGGAGTATGTCGAGGGGATGACCCTGAAAGAATACATAAACCGAACAGGCCCGCTTCATCCAAAAGAAGCGGTCCAAATCATGGAGCAGATCGTATCCGCCATCGCACACGCTCATGATAACCAGATTGTTCACCGGGATATTAAGCCCCACAACATTTTGATCGACCATATGGGCCACATTAAAGTGACCGATTTCGGCATCGCCATGGCGCTCAGTTCGACGACCATCACGCACACCAACTCGGTTTTGGGCTCTGTCCATTATTTGTCGCCCGAACAGGCGAGAGGCGGATTGTCTACGAAAAAATCCGATATCTACTCGCTCGGCATCGTGCTTTTCGAGCTGCTGACGGCGCGTATGCCGTTTGAAGGAGAATCGGCGGTCAGCATCGCGCTGAAGCATCTGCAATCAGAAACGCCGTCGGTGAAAAGGTGGAACCCGGCTGTGCCGCAAAGCATAGAAAACATCGTCCTGAAAGCGATGGCAAAAGATCCATTCCACCGCTATGAAGCGGCCGAAGAGATGGAATCCGATTTAAAAACGGCTTTCGACCCGGACAGGCTCAACGAAAAGCGATTCACGATTCCAGCTGATGATGAGATGACGAAAGCTGTTCCGATCATCAAAAACCTGCCGGAAGACGAGAGCGGTGACAAGTCCGGCGACGGAGAAGCGGAAGCGGCTCCGTTATCAAAGAAAGAAAAGAAGAAGCAGGCAAAAGCAAACAAGAAGAAAAAAAGAAAGAAATGGCCGCTTATATTGCTGACGGTGTTTTTCGTTCTCGTTGTGTCAGCCGTCTTGGCTTTGACGGTGTTTCCGTCGCTCTTTATTCCAAAAGATGTAGCCGTTCCCGATGTAGCAGGCCTTGAGTATGAAGAAGCCGTCATCAAGCTTGAAGACGAAGGGTTTGAAGTGGATCCGAATGCTGAAGACATTGCCGACGATAAAATTGAAGAAGGGCTGATCGTGAAAACGGACCCTGCAGCCGGCGATATCGTAAAGGAAGGCTCAACTGTCAAGCTTTATAAAAGCTCAGGCAAAGAGAAAACAGAAGTGGAAGATGTGGTCGGCCAGAAAGTCGACGCCGCCAAAAAGCTTCTCGAGCAAAAGGGCTTTAAAAACATCAAGACAGAAGAAGTGCACCATGAAGAAGAAGCAGGCACCATCATCGAACAGGACCCCGCAGCCGGCACCGAAATCGTTGCCGCCGACGACGAGATCAAATTAACGGTCAGCCTCGGTCCGGAAGCCATTACTTTAAGGGATTTAAAAACATACAGCAAACAGGCGGCTTCGGGCTATTTGGACGACCATCAGCTTGTCCTTGTCGAAAAGGAGGCGCATTCTGAAGATGTGCCGGAAGGTCAGGTCATCAAACAAAAGCCGGGGGCGGGGGCATCCGTCAAGCCGGGAGACAAAGTCGAGGTTACGTTTTCGCTCGGACCTGAGAAAAAACCCGTCAAAACGGTGACCGAGAAAATTGATATCCCTTATGAACCGGGAGCGGAGGGCGAAGAACAAAACGTCCAAATTTCGATCGATGATGAAGAACACAGCATTTCCGACGTCTATGAAAATTTTAAAATCACGGCGCCGGCAGAGCGGACGATCAAATTCAGGATTGCGCCCGGGCAAAAAGGGTATTATCAAGTAACGATCAACGATAAAGTAGTCAGGTCAAAAACGATTGAATATCCTGAGGATGAATAAGGGAGGTGCGATATGCCTGAGGGCAAAATCATTAAAGCATTAAGCGGATTTTACTATGTTTTGGATGGTGATCAGATCATTCAGTGCAGGGGAAGAGGGGTTTTCAGAAAAAATAAAATCACCCCTCTCGTCGGCGACGATATCGTCTACCAGGCCGATAACGATAAAGAAGGCTACATTCTCGAGATTAAAGACAGATTCAATGAATTGGTCAGACCTCCGATCAGCAACGTGGATCAGGCGGTTCTCGTGTTTTCGGCAAAAGAGCCGACATTCAGCACGTCGCTATTGGATCGTTTTTTAGTGCTGGTTGAGGCAGGTGGCATCAGGCCGATCATATGCATTACGAAAATGGACCTCGTGGATGATGACGCGCTCAAAGAGCGGATTCACCAATATGCCGAAGACTACCGGAACATTGGGTACAGCGTCTATATGACATCGATGAAAAACGGAAGCGGCATCGAAGACATCGTCTCCCATTTTCAAGACAAAATCACCGTATTCGCCGGCCAGTCCGGCGTGGGCAAGTCTTCGCTTTTAAATGCGATCAGTCCCGAGCTTGAACTGAAAACCGCCGGGATTTCCGCTCACTTGGGAAGGGGAAAGCATACGACCCGCCATGTGGAGCTGATCGATATAAACGGCGGGCTCGTCGCCGACACCCCGGGTTTCAGCTCGCTTGAGTTTGCCGGTATTGAAGCTGAAGATTTAGGGTCTGCGTTTTTGGAAATCAGCGAAAAAAGCGCCGAATGCAAGTTCCGCGGGTGCCTGCATATGAAAGAGCCGAACTGCGCCGTCAAACGCGCCGTGGAAAATGGTGAAATCGCCCAGTATCGCTACGACCATTATGTTGAATTTTTAACAGAGATCAAAGACAGAAAGCCGAGGTATTAAGATATGGTATATGTTGCTCCTTCGATTCTTTCAGCCGATTTCGCCCGTCTAGGGGAAGAGATTCGGGATGTTGAACAAGGCGGCGCCGATTTCATCCACATCGATGTGATGGACGGCCATTTCGTTCCCAACCTGACCATCGGGCCGCTTGTAGTGGAAGCCGTCCGCCCGATCACAGAACTTCCGCTCGACGTTCATTTAATGATTGAAGCGCCTGACCGCTATATACCTGCTTTTGCAAAAGCGGGCGCCGATATTTTGTCCGTCCATGTTGAAGCGTGCCCGCACCTTCACAGGACGATCCAGCTCATCAAAGAGCAAGGAGTCAAAGCGGGTGTTGTCTTGAATCCGCATACCCCTGTGCAGCAGATCGAGCATGTGCTTGAAGGCCTTGATCTCGTACTATTGATGACAGTGAATCCGGGCTTCGGCGGACAGTCGTTTATTTCCTCAGTCCTGCCGAAAATCAGGCAGGTCAAGGAGATGGCCGAGCAAAAAGGGCTCGCCGACCTGCTGATTGAAGTGGACGGCGGCGTCAACAAAATGACGGCAAGACAGTGTATCGAAGCAGGGGCAAATCTGCTTGTTGCGGGCTCTGCCGTTTATAACGAAAAAGACCGCAAAAAAGCCATTTCCGATATAAAAGGTGCGCTTGGGTAAGGTTTCCCGATGAAAAAGAGCCGGCTTTCTCAAGCTGAGCTCTTTTTTTACGGCGTTTACAGAAAGGACAATGCGATGAAAACGATCAATATTGTAGCGGGAGGTCCCGATCATCTCATTCCCGACTTGCTGCAGTATCAGGACGGCGATGCGCTTTGGGTCGGGGTTGACAGAGGTGCTGTAACCCTTTTGGCAGCGGGGATCGTGCCTGATGAAGCGTTCGGGGATTTTGACAGCATCACAGACGAGCAAAAAAAAGCGATTGAAAAGGCGGCTCCCCGCCTCCATATTTATCAGGCGGAAAAAGATCAGACGGACTTGGACCTTGCGTTGAGCTGGGCGGTCGGACAGCGGCCTTCATGCATTAGAATGTTCGGCATTTCGGGAGGCAGAGCAGACCATTTTCTCGGGAATCTGCATCTCCTTTACACCGCGATGAAGCAAAATGTCAAGACCGTCATGATCGACCGCCAAAATACGATCAGCATGCACCCCCAAGGCTCTTACACCGTCATGCGTGATCAAACAAAACCGTACATTTCATTCCTGCCGTTTACGGAGACGGTAAAAAACCTTTCCCTCGAAGGATTTAAGTATTCTTTAAATAAGTGTCATATTGCTCTAGGTTCGACACTATGTATTAGTAACGAACTCATCCATTCACAAGGTGCTTTTTCGTTTTCTGAAGGCATATTAATAATGATAAGAAGCACTGATTAAATATCCTGGCGCTTCCGCTCGCTTTGTGTTTGGGATCCGATGTTGAAGGTGGATGCGGTTGCGGACTCTTTGAGGAGGGAAGGGAATGAAATTTTACACCATTAAATTACCGAAGTTTTTAGGGGGAATCGTCCGGGCGATGCTTGGCTCGTTTCGCAAAGACTAAGAAGCGCCGGGTGCGCTTTTTTTGCGGAGCGGGTCAAAGGGCTCTCCCCGGATGGCAAGCAAAAGAACGAAAAAACGCCTGCCTAAAGCGTACAGTCGCTCTTGGCAGGCGTTTATTTTTTCTTATACACGCTCAACTTTTCCAGATTTCAAAGCTCGAGCAGATACATATACTTTTTTAGGCTTGCCGTTCACAAGGATGCGCACTTTTTGAACGTTAGCGCCCCATGTGCGTTTAGAAGCGTTCATCGCGTGAGAACGAGAGTTGCCAGAACGTGATTTTCTGCCTGTAATAACGCATTTACGTGCCATTTGTTTCCCTCCTAACTATCAAAAAAAACATCATCATTCATTATCAGTTGATCACCTGTGATGCTTCAGATACTTTAATAATTTACCACAGCTGAAAACCGTTTGCAACTATTGATTGCTCTGCTTTCAAGAAAAATCCCTTGACATCTTGAAAAAATGAACGCGCTGTAGTATAAGTAGGGTTAGGTTTGGAGAGAAGCCTGCCTGTTCTTTTAAAAAGAAGGTCCTTATAGTAGAATGATGTTAACCAGAGGTCAGAAGCGAGACTCGAAAAGGAGGAACCAACGTGTCCATTGAATTCCGAACAAAATACGGACAGATTGATATATCAAACGAAGTGGTCGCCATGGTTGCGGGAGGCGCAGCGATCGACTGCTACGGGATCGTAGGTATGGCATCCAAGAACCAAATTAAAGACGGACTGACTGAAATCCTCAGAAAAGAAAACTTTGCAAGAGGCGTCATCGTCCGCCAGGAAGAAGATCGTATTCATATTGACATGTACATCATTGTCAGCTACGGAACAAAAATTTCAGAAGTGGCACATAATGTTCAAACAAAAGTCAAATATACGCTCGACCATACAGTGGGTCTTGCAGTGAATTCCGTAAATATTTACGTTCAAGGAGTACGAGTGACGAACCCGTAGTTAGGAGGAAAACAAGAGTGTCTATACGAAATCTGGATGGAAAAGCTTTTGCAGAAATGGTTCTGTACGGCGCACGCCATCTGTCTCAAAACGCAAATGTAGTTGATGCGTTAAATGTATTTCCGGTTCCGGACGGAGATACAGGAACGAACATGAATCTGTCGATGACATCCGGTGCAAAAGAAGTGGAGCAGATCGATGCCGCCAATATCGGCAAAGTGGCACAAAGCCTGTCAAGAGGGCTTCTGATGGGAGCGCGGGGAAACTCGGGCGTCATTTTATCCCAGCTGTTCAGAGGCTTTGGCAAATCGATTGAACAGAAATCGGAAATTAACGCGAAAGAATTTGCCGCCGCGTTCCAGGCCGGAGTGGACACTGCCTACAAGGCCGTCATGAAGCCTGTCGAAGGTACGATCTTGACGGTTGCCAAAGATGCGGCAAAAAAAGCAGTGCTCACCGCTCAAACTGAAACCGATATCATCAAGGTGATGGAAGCCGTCGTGAATGAAGCGGAGGCTTCATTGGAGCGGACGCCTGAGCTGCTTCCGGTTTTAAAGGAAGTCGGTGTCGTCGACAGCGGCGGAAAAGGGCTTCTTTACGTGTATGAAGGGTTTCTCGCTTCTTTAAAGGGAGAAAAGCTTTCTGAAAAAGCGGCCGCTCTTCCGTCATTGGATGATCTTGTCAGCGCGGAGCACCATAAAAACGCTCAAAGCCACATGAATACAGAAGACATCGAATTCGGCTATTGCACGGAATTTATGGTAAAGCTCGACAGCGGTAAAAGAAACTTTAATGAAGATGCGTTCCGCCAGGATTTAAGCGGCTTCGGTGATTCACTGCTCGTCGTCTCAGACGAAAATATCGCCAAGGTGCACATCCACGCCGAATATCCGGGGGAAGTCATGACTTATGCGCAAAAATACGGCAGCTTAATCAACATGAAAATCGAAAACATGAGAGAGCAGCACAGCGCGATTCTCAATCAGAACAAACAGGAGGCAGCTGCCCCGGCAGAAAAAGCGCCGGCTGAAAAGCAGCCGTACGGCGTCGTCACAGTGGCCATGGGAGAAGGAATCGCCGAACTTTTCGAAAGCATCGGCGCCACAAAGGTCATCGAAGGCGGTCAGACGATGAATCCGAGCACGGAAGACATCGTTCAGGCGATAAAAGACGCCAACGCGGACACGGTCGTGATTCTGCCGAATAATTCAAACATTGTCATGGCGGCGAACCAGGCCGCGGATGTTGCCGGACAACATGTGATTGTCATCCCGACGAAGACCGTTCCTCAAGGAATGGCCGCGCTCCTCGCATTCAACCCGGCCCTTGGAGCGGACGAGAATCAAGCCGCTATGCTCGGTGCGATCGGCGAGGTGAAAAGCGGACAAATCACCTATGCGGTCAGAGACACTAACATTGACGGCATCGATATTAAAAAAGGCGATTTTATGGGCATCTTAAACGGTAAAATCGTTGAGACGGCATCTGACCAGTTAGCAGCAGCGAAAAAGCTGCTCGCAGGCATGATCGATGAAGACAGTGAAATCGTCACTGTGATCAAAGGGGAAGACGCGCCGGAAGAAGAGGCCGAAGAACTCGCAGCCTTTATCAGCGAGACGTACGAAGACGTTGAAGTGGAAGTGCACGACGGAAAACAGCCGCTGTATTCCTACATTCTGGCTGTTGAATAATCGATCAAAGGCAGAAGGGCATGATGATAAAAGCCCTTCTCTTCTTTTGGCTTTTTTTAAAGCATCAGCCCGCTCGGACGTTGTCTGCTTGCCAATTGGGGAATGATCGATTAGTCTAAAAAAAACGGCTTTTTTTCCTCCGTACAGCGGGGGAATCTGTGTGTAAAAGGGGGATAAGGATGAAGTACAGAAGTGTGTTTGATATTATCGGGCCCGTCATGATCGGTCCGTCAAGTTCTCATACGGCCGGCGCGGCCAGAATCGGCAGAGTCGCCAGAAGCGTGTTTGGGAGGGAGCCGAAACAAATCGTTGTGTCATTGTACGGTTCTTTTGCCGAGACGTATAAAGGACATGGAACAGATGTTGCGATCATCGGCGGCCTTTTGGATTTTGATACATTTGATGAAAGAATCAAAGATTCGATCCGCCTAGCTGAAGAAAAGGGAATCGCCATCGAGTTCCGGGAAGAAGAAGCGGTTCCAACGCATCCCAATACAGCCCGCATCCTCATCTCTGATGATGAAGGCTCCCTTGAACTCGCAGGCATCTCAATCGGCGGGGGGAAAATCGAAATCATTGAGCTGAACGGCTTTGAGCTCAGATTGTCGGGAAATCACCCTGCTATTTTAGTCGTCCATAACGACCGCTACGGAACGATTGCAGGCGTAGCCAATGTGCTTGCAAAGTTCGCAATCAACATCGGCCATATGGAAGTGGCCCGCAAAGACGTCGGCCAGGAAGCGCTCATGACGATTGAGGTCGATCAAACGATCGATCCGGCTGTTTTTGAAGAATTGAGAGCGCTGCCGAACATCATTGAGGTGACCCAGATCGCTGACTAAAAGGAGGGTGAGACGATATGTTTCGAAATGTAAAAGAATTAATTCAGCTGACAAAAGAAAAGAACGTGTCCATCTCTGAAATCATGATCGCGCAGGAGATCGAGGTGTCAGGCCGGACGCGGGAAGAAATATTCGAGCAGATGGAAGCCAACTTGACCGTGATGGAAGATGCTGTGCAAAAAGGTGTTGAAGGCGTCGTGTCGCACTCCGGATTGACGGGGGGAGACGCCGTTAAGCTTCAAGCTTACCTCAAATCGGGCAAAGGGCTGTCAGGGGATGTCATCCTTGACGCTGTCAGCAAAGCGGTTGCGACAAATGAAGTCAACGCTGCGATGGGAACGATTTGCGCAACGCCGACGGCCGGTTCGGCCGGCGTTGTCCCGGGGACGCTTTTTGCGGTAAAAGAGAAACTTCAGCCGACGAAAGAGCAGATGGTCCGCTTTTTATTTACATCGGGAGCGTTTGGATTCGTCGTTGCCAACAATGCGAGCATTTCGGGAGCCGCGGGAGGCTGTCAGGCTGAAGTCGGCTCGGCCTCGGGCATGGCGGCTGCCGCCATCGTCGAAATGGCGGGCGGAACCCCTGAACAGTGCGCCGAAGCGATGGCCATCGCTTTAAAAAACGTACTCGGTCTAGTCTGCGATCCTGTCGCAGGGCTTGTTGAGGTGCCGTGTGTGAAGCGGAACGCAATGGGCGCAGCCAACGCGATGGTCGCGGCTGATATGGCGCTTGCCGGCATTACAAGCCGCATTCCATGCGATGAAGTGATCGATGCGATGTATAAAATCGGGCAGACGATGCCGACGGCACTGAGGGAAACAGGCCGGGGCGGTCTTGCTGCAACACCGACGGGCAAAGAATTGGAGAAAAAAATATTCGGAGGAGCGTCAGCTGCACGTGGAACACAATCTGCAACTTAGTATATCTGTTATAAAAGGCGTCGGGACGGAAACGGAAAAAACGTTAAATGAGCTCGGAATCTATACGGTTCTTGATCTTTTAAACTACTTCCCGTACCGATATGACGATTATGAATTGCGCGATTTGGAAGAAGTGGCACACGACGAACGAGTGACGGTAGAAGGGAAGGTTCACAGCGAGCCTTCTCTTGCCTATTACGGGAAAAAGCGGAGCCGCCTCACGTTCCGGCTATTGGTCGGAAACTATTTGATCACAGCAGTTTGTTTTAACAGGCCTTATTTGAAAAAAAAGCTTGCGATCGGTTCGATCGTTACCGTAACCGGAAAATGGGACAAGCACAGACAATCCGTGATGGTACAGGAGCTGAAAAACGGGCCGCACCAAGGTGACCAGTCGATTGAGCCCGTTTACTCCGTCAAAGAAAATATCACCGTAAAGACAATGAGGAAATTGATTCAGGAAGCCGTCCGCAGCCATTTGCCGTCTGCCGAAGACCCCCTTCCGGAAAAGCTTAGGACCGCCTATAAACTTCTGTCTTACCAGGAGGCGGTGAAGGCGATGCACAAGCCCGAGTCGAGGGAAGCTTTAAAACATGCGCGGCGCCGCTTTGTATATGAAGAATTTTTACTGTTTCAGCTGAAAATGCAGGCTTTACGGAAGTTCGAGCGGGAGGCGTCCGACGGAATCAGCCACACCTTTAAAACGGAAGACGTCAATTCGTTTGTCAAAAGCCTCCCGTTTCCTTTGACAAACGCGCAGGCGAAAGCGCTCGACGACATATTAAGGGACATGGCTTCAGGGTATAAAATGAATCGGCTTTTACAAGGAGACGTCGGATCAGGCAAAACGGCCGTCGCCGCGATTGCGTTATACGCCTCGCTGCTTTCGGGATTCCAGGGAGCGATGATGGTGCCGACCGAAATACTGGCGGAACAGCACGCCGATTCATTGGTATCCCTCTTTGAGCAGTACGATGTCAATGTTGCGCTTTTAACAAGCTCTGTGAAAGGGAAAAGGAGAAGAGAGCTTTTAGAAAGATTAAAAGAAGGAGAAATTGATATTTTGGTGGGGACGCACGCCCTTATTCAGGACGATGTCCATTTTAAACAGCTCGGTCTCGTGATCACCGATGAACAGCACCGCTTCGGTGTCGAGCAAAGAAAAAAACTGAGAAGCAAAGGGAAAGATCCCGATGTCTTGTTTATGACGGCGACGCCGATTCCAAGGACACTGGCGATTACGGTTTTCGGGGAAATGGATGTGTCCGTCATCGATGAAATGCCGGCTGGGCGAAAGCGGATCGAGACTTATTGGGTGAAGCACGACATGCTCGAACGAATTCTCGCGTTTATCGAAAAAGAACTGAAAAAAGGCAGACAGGCATATGTGATTTGTCCCTTGATCGAAGAATCGGACAAGCTCGACGTTCAAAACGCCATCGATGTGCACAGCATGCTGACACATGCTTTCAGAGGAAGGTGGCAGACCGGTCTCATGCACGGAAAGCTCTCAAATGACGAGAAAGAACAGGTGATGAGGCAGTTCAGCAAAAACGAATGCCAGATTCTCGTTTCCACAACCGTCGTTGAAGTCGGCGTAAACGTTCCGAATGCGACGGTCATGCTGATCTATGATGCCGACCGGTTCGGTCTTTCCCAGCTGCACCAGCTTCGCGGCCGGGTCGGGCGGGGCGACCACCAGTCGTATTGCATCCTGATGGCAGACCCGAAATCTGAAACGGGCAAAGAGCGCATGAGCATCATGTCTGAGACGACCGACGGCTTTGAGCTTTCTGAAAAGGACCTTGAACTCAGAGGACCCGGGGACTTCTTCGGCAAAAAACAGAGCGGGATGCCGGAGTTTAAAGTCGCTGACATGGTTCACGACTACCGCGCGCTGGAAACGGCAAGAAGAGACGCTGCAGAACTTGTCTCTTCAAAGGCGTTCTGGACGGATGCTGAATATGAAAGCCTGCGGGAACACTTGCAAAACAGCGGGGTGATGGAAGGAGAAAAGCTGAGCTGACCTGGAAGTCCTGTGAAAATTTATTGTCGGCGGGTAAAGAAAGATTGCATTCCAATCTATGAAATTATATACTACTATTAGTACCTAGTCATAATTGCGCGGATGGTGTTTAAAAACATGAGAAAAAGTAAGAGAGAACGCCAAGAATTGCTGCAGCAGACGATTCGTACGACCCCGTTTATTACGGACGAGGAGTTAGCGGAGAAATTTAACGTCAGCATTCAGACGATTCGCTTGGACCGTTTGGAACTTTCCATACCTGAACTGAGAGAAAGAATCAAAAGTGTTGCCGAGAAATCTCTTGAAGATGAAGTCAAGTCTCTCCCGCTCGACGAGGTCATTGGCGAGATCATTGATTTGGAGCTGGATGAGCACGCGATTTCCATTCTGGAGATCAGAACGGAGCACGTTTTCAGCCGAAATCAAATCGCCAGGGGACACCATTTGTTTGCCCAGGCCAACTCGCTCGCCGTTGCCCTCATCGACGATGAGCTCGCATTGACGGCCAAAGCGGACATCCGCTTTACCAGGCAGGTCAAGCAAGGCGAACGGGTCGTTGCAAAAGCGAAAGTCGTAAAGCTTGATAAAGATAAAGGCAGAACGGTTGTTGAAGTGAACAGCTATGTTGCCGAAGAGCCTGTGTTTTCAGGCGAATTTGTCATGTATCGTTCAAAACAATCATAGAAGGTGGCGCGTAAGTCATGAAAATTGCTGTAGATGCCATGGGAGGAGACAATGCTCCCAAAGCGGTTATTGAAGGCGTGATGAAAGCGGTCGAAGATTTTGAAGACCTCGAGATTACGCTGATCGGCGACCGGGAAAAAATTGCCGCCCATTTAACGGAGCACGGGCGGATCACTGTCAAGCACGCGGAAGAAGTCATCGAGGCGACAGACGAACCTGTCAGAGCCGTCAGAAGAAAGAAGAATTCATCGATGGTTCTGATGGCCGGAGAAGTCGCCGAAGGCAGGGCGGATGCCTGCATTTCCGCCGGAAACACCGGAGCGCTTATGACGGCCGGGCTCTTTATCGTCGGCCGGATTGAAGGGATTGAAAGGCCTGCGTTGGCGCCGACATTGCCGACTGTCTCCGGAGACGGCTTTCTCCTTCTTGATGTCGGAGCGAATGTGGACGCCAAGCCCGAACATCTCGTTCAATATGCCATTATGGGATCTGTTTACGGAGAACAGGTGCTGGGCGTCAAAAATCCGCGCATCGGACTTTTAAACGTCGGAACCGAAGACAAAAAAGGAAATGAGCTTGCCAAGCAGACCTTTCAAAAATTAAAGGAAACCGATTTGAATTTCATCGGCAATGTGGAAGCGCGCGACATGCTGGACGGAGTCGCTGATGTCATCGTGACAGACGGCTTTACCGGTAACGTTGCCTTGAAAACGGTCGAGGGCGCGGCGCTGTCCATTTTTAAAATGCTGAGAACGACGCTGACTTCGAGCTTCACGGCGAAGCTCGCCGCCTCTGCGCTGAAGCCGAAGCTGAAAGAAATGAAAACGAAGATGGATTACTCTGAATACGGCGGAGCCGGATTGTTCGGCTTAAAGGCGCCCGTCATCAAAGCGCACGGATCATCTGACGGACGGGCCGTTTATCACGCGATCCGCCAGGCCAGAGAGATGGTCAGCCAAAATGTCGCTGAATTTATCGAAGAAAAAATTCAACAAAAAGCTGATGAATAGTCTGGAGGTTTTAACATATGGGCAAGATTGCTTTTCTATTCCCGGGCCAAGGTTCGCAGCATATCGGCATGGGACACGAATTGTATGAAAAAGAACCGAATGCAAAGAAGATTTTTGAAGAAGCGGATCAAACGCTTGAAACAAAACTGAGCACCCTCATGTTTGAAGGGGATGCAAAAGAACTGACACTTACATACAACGCGCAGCCAAGCCTTTTAACAGCGAGTACCGCAGCGCTTCAAAAACTGAAGGAATACGGCATTAAAGCCGACTATGCGGCAGGGCACAGCCTCGGCGAGTACAGCGCATTGGTAGCTGCCGGCGCCTTGTCGTTTAAAGACGCGGTTTATGCCGTCAGAAAGCGCGGCGAATTCATGAATGAAGCCGTGCCCGCAGGTGAAGGCGCGATGGCGGCCATTCTCGGCATGGATAGCCAGGCGCTGAAAGAAGTGACGGACAAAGTTTCCGAAGAAGGAAACCTTGTTCAGCTCGCCAATTTGAACTGCCCCGGGCAGATCGTCATCTCGGGAACAGCTAAAGGCGTCGAGCTCGCTTCAGAGCTTGCCAAAGAAAAGGGCGCAAAACGCGCGATTCCTCTCGAAGTCAGCGGGCCGTTCCATTCCGACCTGATGAAGCCGGCAGCTGATAAGCTTCGTGAAGTTCTTGATGCGTGCAAGATCAGCGATGCAGCCATTCCGGTCGTCTCCAACGTAACAGCCGACTTTGTAACAGATAAAGACGACATTAAGAATAAACTGATTGAACAGCTGTATTCTCCTGTGCGATTTGAAGAAACAATCAGCCGCCTGATTGACGAAGGCGTGACGACGTTCATCGAAATCGGCCCCGGAAAGGTTTTGTCAGGGCTTGTGAAGAAAGTGAACCGCAGAGTCAAAACGATTGCTGTGTCAGACCCGAACACAATTGAACTTGCCGTTCAAACGTTGAAGGAGGAAAACGAAAATGCTGGAAAATAAAACAGCCGTTGTTACAGGAGCCTCAAGAGGGATCGGCCGCGCGATCGCCCTGGACCTGGCGAAAAACGGAGCGAATGTCGTCGTCAACTACGCGGGCAATGAAGCGAAAGCGAACGAAGTCGTAGACGAAATCAAAGCGCTCGGCCGCGATGCGTTTGCTTTTAAAGCGGACGTTTCAAATGCGGATGAGGTTCAGGCGATGATGAAGGAAGCGGTCGGACGCTTCGGCACGCTTGACATCCTTGTCAACAATGCGGGCATTACAAAAGACAATCTGTTCATGAGAATGAAAGAAGATGAATGGGACGACGTCATTAACATAAACTTAAAAGGTGTGTTTAATTGTTCAAAAGCCGTAACAAGACAGATGATGAAACAAAGAAGCGGCCGGATCATCAACATCACCTCGGTTGTAGGCGTCGTCGGTAACGCCGGACAGGCCAACTATGTCGCGGCTAAATCAGGCGTGATCGGCTTGACGAAAACGCTGGCGAAAGAGCTTGCGTCAAGAAATATCACCGTTAATGCAATCGCTCCGGGGTTTATTTCGACGGAAATGACGGACAAGCTGACAAAAGATATTCAAGACGAAATGCTGAAGCAGATTCCGCTTGCACGGTTCGGCGATCCGTCTGACATCAGCAGCGCCGTTGTTTTCCTCGCATCTGACCATGCGAGCTACATGACCGGCCAGACGCTGAACATCAACGGCGGAATGGCTATGGTTTAAACGAAATCAAAAATTGAATTATCTCTGGTTTTTTAAAAACGAATCAACTATAATACTTGAGGGGAGGTGAATAGCTATGGCAGACGCATTAGAGCGTGTAACAAAAATCATCGTAGACCGCCTCGGCGTGGATGAAGCCGACGTCACTCTTGAAGCTTCTTTTAAAGAGGATTTAGGCGCTGATTCCCTTGATGTAGTTGAGCTTGTCATGGAACTTGAAGACGAGTTTGATATGGAGATTTCTGACGAAGATGCTGAAAAGATTGCAACAGTCGGTGACGCTGTGAACTACATAAATAGTAAGCAGTAAGCTCATTTAAAGTCCCGTTTAAAGACGGGGCTTTATCCCTTTATAAATGCGGCTTTAATTTTAATGTTTTGCTGCCCAATGATACACGAACCTGCCTTTTCATAGGAGGTGAGGTGAACTTGATGTGCCCATATGGAGGTTGCTATGTCAAAACATTCACATTTCAGAGACAAAAAAATGTTTCAAAAGAAAGCGGAGCAGTTTAAAAAGTTTCAGGAACGGATTTCGGTTCAATTTCAAAACGAGAAGCTTTTATATCAAGCATTTACACATTCATCTTATGTGAATGAGCATCGAAAGAAGCCATATGAAGATAATGAGAGGCTTGAATTTTTAGGAGACGCCGTTTTGGAACTGACGATTTCTCAATTTTTATACGCCAAATACCCGGCGATGAGCGAGGGTGATTTGACGAAATTGAGAGCGGCGATCGTATGTGAGCCTTCTTTGGTTTCCCTGGCCCATGAGCTTTCTTTCGGAGAGCTTGTTCTATTGGGAAAAGGAGAGGAAATGACTGGAGGAAGAAAGCGTCCGGCGCTTTTAGCCGATGTGTTTGAAGCTTTTATCGGTGCGCTCTATCTGGATCAGGGGCTCGAAGCTGTCGTGGCCTTTCTGAAAGCGTACGTTTTCCCTAAAATCGACGATGGTGCTTTTTCTCATGTGATGGATTTTAAAAGCCAGCTGCAGGAATTTGTACAGCGCGACGGACGAGGTATTCTGGAGTATAAAATCCTTCAGGAAAAAGGACCGGCGCACAACCGCGAATTTGAAGCAAACGTATCGCTAAAAGGAGAAGTACTTGGGGTGGGAAGCGGCCGTTCCAAAAAAGAAGCAGAACAGCATGCCGCTCAAGAAGCGCTCGCGAGGCTGCAAAAACACCATATGAAACAATAAATCCCCCTTGCAAAACTCAGGGGGATTTCAATGTATTTTAAGCCTTTTCGATGGGGTTATGATAGAATTGTAATACTTTAATACATAAGGAGGATCACCATGTTCCTCAAACGTTTAGACGTGATAGGATTTAAATCGTTTGCAGAACGAATTTCTGTAGATTTTGTAAAAGGCGTGACAGCTGTCGTCGGTCCGAACGGCAGCGGAAAAAGCAACATTACCGACGCGATCCGCTGGGTGCTCGGTGAACAGTCCGCCAAATCGCTCAGAGGCGGTAAAATGGAAGACATCATTTTTGCAGGCAGCGATTCGCGGAAAAAGCTGAATCTTGCCGAAGTGACGCTGACGCTTGACAATGACGACCGCTTTTTGCCGATCGATTTTCACGAAGTCAGTGTGACGAGAAGAGTCTACAGATCTGGGGAAAGCGAATTTCTCATCAACAACCAGCCGTGCCGTCTGAAAGATATCATTGATCTTTTTATGGATTCGGGGCTTGGAAAAGAAGCGTTTTCCATCATCAGCCAAGGCAAAGTCGAAGAGATTTTAAGCAGCAAGGCTGAAGAGCGGAGAAGCATCTTTGAAGAAGCGGCCGGCGTATTAAAATACAAAACGAGAAAGAAAAAAGCCGAAAACAAGCTGTTTGAGACACAGGACAATTTGAACCGTGTCGAAGACATCCTCCACGAGCTCGAGGGGCAGGTGGAGCCGCTGAAAGTGCAGGCTTCGATCGCCAAAGACTACCTTGAAAAAAAGGATGAGCTTGAAAAAATCGAAATCGCGTTAACGGCGTATGATATCGAAGAGCTTCACGGAAAATGGGAAGCCCTTCAGCAGAAAGTCGAAAAGGCGAAAGACGAAGAGATGTCTTCGTCTGCGGCCATCCAGGCAAAGGAAGCCAAAATCGAAGAGGCAAGAGACAAAATTCAAGCGCTCGACGAATCGGTCGATGAGCTTCAGCAAGTGCTGCTTTTGACAAGCGAGGAACTGGAGAAGCTTGAAGGCCGGAAAGAAGTGCTGAAGGAACGCAAAAAAAACGCGACGCAAAACAGAGCTCAGCTTGAAGAAGCGCTCGTCCAGCGCAGTGAAAAAGAGCGAAGCCTGAAAGAAAAAATCGCCGCGCAGAAGCTTGTGTTTGAAAAGCTCGAGGCCGAAGCAAAAGAGCTTGCCCGAAAGGTGAAAGAAAAGAATCAGGCTCTATCCGGATACAGCGAAAATGTAGAAGAAGAAATCGAACAGCTGAAAAGCGATTATTTCGAGCTCTTGAACGAACAGGCATCCGTCCGAAACGAGCTTCAATTTCTTGAAGACCAAATGTCCCAATCCGCGGCGCAGCAAAAACGACTCGCGCAAAACAATGAAAAATATTTAAGCGAGCGGAAGGAAATCGCCGACCGAAAGATGAAAACCGAACACGAATTCAGCCTCGTCGACGAGCGCCTTCACAGCCAGATTCAAGCATTCAGGGACGCGCAAAAAAGCTATGAACAGAAAAAAAGCCAGTACGAGAAAAAGGAATCCGCCCTTTACCAAGCTTATCAATACGTTCAGCAGGCGCGCTCCAAAAAGGAAATGCTTGAAGCGATGCAGGAGGACTTCTCAGGGTTTTATCAAGGCGTCAAAGAAGTATTAAAGGCCAAGAGCGAGCTTCCGGGCATTCGCGGTGCGATTGCAGAGCTGTTAAAGACGGACGAGCGGTATGAAACAGCGATTGAAATCGCGCTCGGCGCAACGGCCCAACATGTTGTCACTGACGATGAAGACGCCGCCAGACGGGCGATTCAATATTTGAAAAAGCATTCGTTCGGAAGGGCGACCTTTCTCCCGCTTTCCGTCATCAAAGAGCGCCGCATTCAGTCGCGAGACATCGAAGCGGCGAAAGAAAATCCGTCGTTCATCGGCATCGCCAGCGAGCTTGTTTCGTTTGATCCGGCCTACCGGACCGTCGTGCAAAACCTGCTTGGCACCGTGCTGATCACCGAGCATTTAAAAGGCGCCAACGATCTTGCCAAACGGCTCGGCCACAGATACCGGATCGTCACCCTTGAAGGGGATGTCGTCAATCCGGGCGGTTCAATGACGGGAGGAGCCGTTAAGAAAAAAAGCAGCTCGCTTCTGGGACGCAACAGGGAGCTGGAAGCCCAGACAAAACGTCTCGCCGAGATGGAAGAGAAAACCGAATTGCTCGAAAAAGAAGTGAAAGCCCTGAAGCAGACGATGCAAGAGCTTGATGCCAAACTTCAGTCACTCCGCGAGGACGGGGAAGGCTTAAGAACCGAGCAACAGGAAATCAAAGGGCGTCTGTACGAACTCGAAATCGCCGAGAAAAACGTCAACAGCCATTTGGAGCTCTACGACCAGGAAAAATCGGCTCTGCTCGAAGGGGACGAAGACAAGAAACGGCGTAAAAAAGAGCTTGAAGAAAAGCTCACATCGATCGCCGGCGGGCTGAAGCGCCTCGATTCCGAAATCGAAGCCATGACGGAGCGGAAACAGACACAGACCTCGACGAAAGAAGCGCTGCAAAGCGAGCTGACCGATTTGAAAGTGGTGCTGGCGAAAACCGAACAGTCGTGTGCGAATGAACGGGAAAAGCTCGCAAGGCTTGAAGAAGAGTATGCCGAGAATGCGGAAGCGCTCAAAATTGCCGAAGAGGATCTCTCTTTCTTGACGACAGAAATGTCCTCCAATACTTCCGGGGAGGAAAAACTTGAAGAAGCTGCGAAAAAGAAGCTGAACGACAAAAATAAAACCGCAGAGCTTATCGCATCAAGAAGAGAGCAGCGGATGAAACTGCAAAAAGGCCTTGAAACCGAAGAGCTGGAACTGAAAGAAATGAAGCGCCAGTATAAGCAGATGGCAGGCCTCTTAAAAGACGAAGAAGTCAAGCTCGGCCGCATGGAAGTCGAACTCGACAACCTGCTCTCTTTCCTGCGGGAAGAGTATGGACTTTCATTTGAAGGGGCGAGGGAAAAATATCCTTTGGAGCTTTCCCCTGAAGAGGCGAGGAAGCGCGTCAAGCTGATCAAGCTTGCAATCGAAGAGCTGGGAACGGTGAACCTCGGCAGCATTGAGGAATTCGAAAGGGTCAATGAACGCTACCTCTTCCTCTCGGAACAGAAAGACGACCTGCTCGAAGCGAAAAATACGCTCTTTAAGGTTATCGAGGAAATGGATGAGGAAATGACGAAGCGTTTTGCGGAAACATTTGCACAGATCAGTTCTCATTTCGAAGACGTCTTCCGGGCGCTGTTCGGCGGCGGAAGAGCCGAACTCAAGCTGACAGATCCGAATGACCTGCTCCAATCGGGCGTCGATATTATCGCTCAGCCTCCGGGCAAAAAGCTGCAGAACCTGAGCCTGCTTTCCGGCGGGGAACGGGCCTTGACGGCGATCGCGCTCCTGTTTTCGATCCTCAAAGTCAGACCGGTTCCGTTCTGCGTGCTGGATGAAGTCGAGGCGGCGCTTGACGAAGCGAACGTGTTCCGCTTTGCCCAATACTTGAAAAAATACAGCCATGAAACCCAGTTTATCGTCATCACCCACCGAAAAGGAACGATGGAAGAAGCCGATGTTCTTTACGGCGTGACGATGCAGGAATCAGGCGTTTCCAAGCTGGTCTCAGTCAAGCTTGAAGAAACAAAAGAACTAGTTCAATAAAGCGAGGTTACAGGACATGAGCTTTTTTAAAAAACTGAAAGAAAAAATCACACAGCAGACCGATTCGGTTTCAGGCAAATTTAAAGAAGGCCTGGCGAAAACGAGAAATACGTTTCAGGAGCGGGTCAATGAGCTTGTCTCCCGCTACCGGAAAGTGGACGAGGATTTTTTTGAAGAGCTTGAAGAGGTTCTGATCAGCGCTGATGTCGGCGTTTCAACGGTGATGGAGCTGATTGACGAACTGAAAAGCGAGGTCAAACGAAGAAATATTCAGGACCCGAAAGAGGTTCAGTCCGTCATTTCTGAAAAGCTCGTCGAAATCTATGAAGGCGGGGAGCAGGAAGCAGCAGAGCTCCGCGTCGAAGACGGCCGCTTAAACATCATTTTATTCGTCGGCGTAAACGGCGTCGGCAAAACGACGACGATCGGCAAGCTTGCCCATCAATTCATCAAAGAAGGCAAAAATGTCGTCCTTGCTGCCGGAGATACATTCAGAGCCGGCGCGATCGATCAGCTTGAAGTGTGGGGAGAGCGCGTCGGCGCGCATGTCGTCAAACAGGCTGAAGGCTCGGACCCTGCGGCCGTTATCTATGACGCCGTTCAAGCCGCGAAAGCGCGCGGCGCCGATGTTCTGCTTTGCGACACGGCAGGACGTCTCCAAAATAAAGTGAACTTAATGAAAGAACTCGAAAAGGTAAAGCGCGTGATTCAGCGCGAAGTGCCTGATGCACCTCATGAAGTGCTGCTCGTACTGGATGCGACGACAGGACAGAACGCGATGACACAGGCGCGCGAATTTTCCAAAGCGACTGATGTCTCCGGCATCGTGCTGACGAAGCTGGACGGAACGGCAAAAGGCGGCATCGTCCTCGCCATCCGCCACGAGCTCCAGATTCCGGTCAAGTTTGTCGGACTGGGAGAAAAAATGGATGACCTGCAGCCGTTTGAAGCAGAGTCATATGTATACGGCCTGTTTTCCGATCTGATCGAGAAAGAAGAGTAGGCGCGGAAAACCCCTTCGCCGGGGTTTTCTTTTTCGCCGTCATGTATGACAAGATAAAAACTTGACAGATCAAATATTTCAGCGTAAACTAATGTATCGTAAAGGGATTTGACTTAACAAAGGGGAGAGTCTCATGACGCTTGAAAAAACAACGAGAATGAATTACCTATTCGATTTCTATCAGTCGTTGTTGACATCAAAACAAAAAAGCTACATGTCGCTTTACTACTTAGACGATTTCTCCCTTGGCGAAATAGCTGAAGAATATCATGTCTCAAGGCAAGCGGTCTATGACAATATCAAGCGGACCGAAGCCATGCTTGAGCAATATGAAGAAAAGCTACTTTTGTTTAAAAAATTTCAAGAGCGCAATAAGATTTTTGAAGAGCTGAGAAAGCTGACTGACGGTCAGCCCGAAGCGGAATCCCTGATCGACGCGCTTGAGAAATTAGATTAGGAGGCGGCACTTAATATGGCATTCGAAGGATTAGCCGACCGACTGCAGCAAACGATCTCAAAAATCCGCGGAAAAGGAAAAGTAACGGAGCAAGACGTCAAAGACATGATGCGCGAAGTCCGTTTAGCGCTCCTTGAAGCGGACGTCAATTTTAAAGTCGTGAAAGATTTTGTGAAAAAGGTAAGCGAACGAGCTGTCGGACAAGACGTCATGAAAAGCCTGACGCCCGGACAGCAGGTCATTAAAGTGGTAAAAGAAGAACTGACGGAGCTGATGGGCGGCGAGGAAAGCAAGATTGCCGCTGCAAAGCGTCCGCCGACCGTCATCATGATGGTCGGTCTGCAAGGGGCCGGTAAAACGACGTCGACCGGAAAGCTCGCCAACCTGCTTCGCAAAAAACATAACCGCAATCCGCTGCTCGTGGCAGCAGACATCTACCGCCCGGCGGCGATCAAACAGCTGGAAACGCTCGGCAAACAGCTCGATATGCCGGTATTTTCACTGGGTGACAAGGTCAGTCCGGTTGAGATTGCCAAGCAGGCCATCGAAAAGGCGAAAGAAGATCATCATGACTACGTTCTCATCGATACGGCGGGACGCCTTCACATTGATGAAGACCTGATGGATGAGCTTGAGCAGGTAAAAGAAACAGCTCAGCCGGAAGAGATTTTCCTTGTCGTTGATTCCATGACGGGTCAAGATGCGGTAAATGTTGCCAAAAGCTTCAACGAACAGCTCGGTGTGACGGGTGTCATTCTGACGAAGCTTGACGGTGATACAAGAGGCGGGGCGGCCTTGTCGATCCGCGCCGTGACCAACACGCCGATCAAATTTGCCGGAATGGGCGAAAAGCTTGATGCGCTGGAGCCGTTTCATCCCGAACGGATGGCCTCGCGAATTCTCGGAATGGGCGATGTGCTCACCCTTATCGAGAAAGCCCAGGCCAACGTAGACGAAGAAAAGGCGAAAGAACTCGAGCAAAAAATGAAAAATATGAGCTTTACGCTCGACGACTTTTTGGAACAGCTCGGACAGGTCCGCAATATGGGGCCGCTTGAAGATCTGATTCAAATGATGCCCGGCGCAGGCAAAATGAAAGGCTTAAAAAACGTTAAAGTTGATGAAAAACAGCTCAGCCATATCGAAGCCATCATCAAGTCGATGACCGGGAAGGAAAAAGAGCAGCCTGAGATCATCAATGCAAGCAGGCGCAAACGGATTGCGAAAGGAAGCGGGACATCCGTACAGGAAGTCAACCGTCTTTTAAAGCAATTTGAAGAAATGAAAAAAATGATGAAACAGATGACAAACATGACAAAAGGCAAGAAAAAAGGGTTTAAACTGCCCTTCATGTAAACCTGTTTTCAGATGATAAAAACGTTGTTAAGAAAAAACACTTTACAAACACTTTTATCATTGTTAATATACTATCTTGTTGAAATATTTTCGGAGGTGCTAGTAAAATGGCAGTAAAAATTCGTTTAAAACGTATGGGAGCAAAAAAATCTCCTTTCTATCGTATTGTTGTAGCAGATTCTCGTTCACCGCGTGACGGCCGTTTCATCGAAACAGTCGGAACTTACAACCCGGTTGCAAAACCAGCGGAAGTCAAAATTGACGAAGAGCTTGCGCTTAAATGGCTTCAAACAGGAGCTAAACCGTCTGACACGGTTCGCAACCTGTTCTCTAAAGAAGGCATTATGGAAAAATTCCACAACGCTAAACAAAGCAAATAATGAGTGATCTGCACTTGGAAGAGCTGATTGTATCACTGGTCAAACCGCTTGTGGATCATCCGGATGACGTTCAGGTTTTCAGAGAGGAAAATCCAGAGCGGACGATGTTCCGCTTGTCTGTCAACAGAGAGGATACCGGCAAGATCATCGGCAAAAAAGGGCGCACTGCAAGGGCGATACGCTCTGTCGTATTTGCGGCAGGCGCACAGTCTTCTAAGAAAGTTCAACTTGAGATCGCAGACTAAGGGGAGAGGGTGAAAACCTCCCCCTTTTTTAACATGTAAGAAAAATAGAAACAGATGAACGATTCCGATTGTCAGCTTATGCCAGGCTGCCGGATTTCAGGGAAAGGAAAAATCACGGGACAGTAGGTGATGATGCCATGCAAATTATCCAACGTGTTACCGTTATGCAGGTTTTGACTGAAAACAGCAAAAAAAAGCTGCTGGCTTCTTTTGAAGAACGAAAGGAAATCCTTGAGCGCGAATGCAACCAGCTCTATTTTCAGCTCAGGAAGCACGAAAAGGAACACCACAATCCGGCAGCGACTGAATCATTTAAAAAAGAAATTGAAAAACGTCAGGACAAGATTAAAATGATCGTTTTTCAAATCAATCAAATCCATACACTGCCGCTTGGCAGCGAAGTAAAGGAAAAAGAAATCGACGCTTTAATGGACATTGAAGTCGGGGATAATTGGCATGATATGACGACGGGAAAAACAATCGTGATTAAAGACGGGATCGTCATTGAAATTCGTCCGAGGTGAAGAAATGCTGAAACAATGGTTTAATGTAGGGAAAATTGTTAATACTCATGGGGTAAAAGGCGAAGTCCGCGTCATTTCAAGAACCGATTTTCCTGAGGAACGGTACAAGCCCGGAAACGCTCTCTACTTGTTCCGTGAAGGAACAGACGAGCCTGTCAAGGTGACCGTCAGCGCCCACAGGCTTCATAAACAGTTCCACCTTTTGCAGTTTAAAGAGGTTGAAACGCTCACCGAAGCCGAAAAATTAAAGAATGCCTTGATTAAAGTTCCCGAAGACCAATTAAGCCAGTTGGCGGAAGACGAGTACTACTTTCACGAAATCATCGGCTGCGATGTTTTTTCGGAAGACGGGGATTTAATCGGCAAGGTCAAAGAAATTTTAACGCCGGGCGCCAACGATGTCTGGGTCGTGGCCAGACCGGGAAAGAAAGACGCGCTTATCCCTTATATCGACGCCGTTGTCAAAGAGATTAATGTGGCGGATCAAACGATCAAGATTCATATCATGGAAGGGTTACTTGACGAATGAAAATCGATTTTTTAACGCTTTTTCCGGAAATGTTTGAAGGTGTGCTCGGCTCGTCGATCCTGCAAAAAGCTCAGGATAAGGACGCTGTCCACTTTCGCGTGGTGAACTTTCGGGCCTTTTCCGACAACAAGCATCAAACCGTTGATGATTATCCATACGGCGGGGGAGCAGGAATGGTGCTGAAACCGCAGCCTGTCTTTGATGCGGTCGAAAAGCTGACAGCTGAAGCCGAAGGGTCTCCGAGAATCATCCTCGTCTGCCCCCAAGGGGAACGCTATACCCAACAGAAGGCTGAAGAACTGGCGCAGGAAGAGCATTTAATGTTCATTTGCGGGCATTATGAAGGGTATGATGAGCGGATCAGAGAGCACCTGTCTACAGACGAAATTTCGATCGGAGATTTCGTTTTGACAGGGGGAGAGCTGCCGGCGATGATGATCGCAGACAGTGTTGTGCGGCTTTTGCCGGGCGTGCTCGGCAAGGAAGAATCGCACCTTGAAGACTCTTTCAGCACGGGGCTTCTTGAACACCCTCATTATACGCGGCCGGCAGATTATAAAGGCCTGAAGGTGCCGGACGTTCTGACATCCGGGAACCATGCGAAAATCAAAGAATGGCGGCGGAAGGAGTCTCTCAGGCGCACTTTTTTAAGGCGGCCCGACCTTCTGGAAAACTATCCTTTATCTGAAGAAGAGCGAAAATGGATTTCTGAATGGAAAAACCGGTAGATTCTATTGCACCCGGAAAAAAGGTGTGGTATGATACTACTTGTGACTTGAACGGGAACGCTCGTTTAAGTTTGAAAACGATGTTCCGCTGTGCCGGTTAACTCGCGCAAGAGCATCTGTTGGAAGGAGTTGAAGACGATGCAAAAATTGATTGAAGATATCACAAAAGAACAATTGCGCACTGATTTGCCTGCGTTCCGTCCTGGTGATACTTTACGTGTACACGTTAAAGTTGTCGAGGGTAACCGTGAGCGTATCCAGGTTTTTGAAGGTGTCGTGATTAAGCGTCGTGGTGGCGGAATCAGCGAAACTTTCACAGTTCGTAAGATTTCTTACGGTGTCGGAGTTGAGCGTACATTCCCATTGCACACACCGAAAATCGCGAAAATCGAAGTTGTCCGTCATGGTAAAGTACGCCGTGCGAAACTTTATTACCTGCGCGAACTTCGTGGAAAAGCGGCTCGTATTAAAGAAATCAGACGATAAAGATAACGAACGAAAAGAGCTTGTTAACCATAACAAGCTCTTTTTTTGTCAAACAAGTATAAATGCACCGCACCATTAAAAGAATAGCAATAACAGAAAGTAGGTGTCAGACAAATGGTGATCCAATGGTTCCCAGGGCATATGGCCAAAGCGAGGCGGGAAGTAACGGAGAAACTCAAGCTGATCGACATTGTATACGAACTGGTCGACGCCAGAATTCCGATGTCTTCAAGAAACCCGATGATTGAAGAGATTTTAAAAAACAAACCGAGGATCATGCTGCTCAACAAGGCGGATAAAGCGGACTCCTCCGTGACGAAGGCTTGGAAGCAGCACTTTGAAAAAGACGGGATTCCTTCTCTCGCCATCAACTCGGTCAACGGACAGGGGCTCAATCAAATTCTTCCCGCTTCAAAAGAGCTGCTGAAAGAAAAGTTTGATAAAATGAAAGCAAAAGGTGTAAAGCCGCGCGCGATCAGAGCGTTGATCGTCGGCATTCCGAACGTCGGCAAATCGACTTTAATCAACCGGCTGGCGAAAAAAAACATCGCCAAAACGGGCGACAGACCCGGGATCACAACGGCGCAGCAGTGGGTGAAGGTCGGAAAAGAGCTCGAGCTTCTCGATACCCCGGGGATTTTATGGCCGAAGTTTGAGGACGAGCTTGTCGGGCTGAGGCTTGCGGCAACAGGTGCAATTAAAGATTCGATTATCAACTTGCAGGATGTCGCCGTCTACGGTTTGCGCTTTTTGGAAGAGAATTACCCTGAGCGCTTAAAAAAGCGCTATGATCTGGAAGAGATTCCAGAAGAGATTGCAGCGCTTTTTGATGAGATCGGAAAAAAACGCGGCTGTCTCATGGCCGGAGGCGAGATCAATTACGACAAGACGACAGAAGTCATCATCCGCGATATCCGCACCGAAAAGTTCGGTCCGCTTTCTTTTGAAAAGCCGGAGGATATGTAAAAAGGCGCGCTTTTAAAAGAGCGGGCCTTTATTTTTGCAGGAGATGCGCCGATAAGAACATTAGGGGAGAAGAGAAAGTGAAAACATTAACCGTCAAAGAAATTAAAGAACATCTTCAATCGGTGAGTGATGAAAAAGACCCTTTTATAGAGCAGTGCAAAAATGATGGGCGGAAAAGCGTCCAAGCGCTTGTCGACGCCTGGCTGAAGAAAAATAAAAGGCTTTCGGCCATGCGGGAAGAGTGGCAGGTGATGACGTCTTTCGAACGGTCGCTGAGAGCGCGGGGCTATCAATATATCGCCGGAATCGACGAGGCGGGCAGAGGGCCTCTCGCAGGGCCTGTTGTTGCCGCCGCTGTCATCCTCAAAGAAGACTGTGAAATATTAGGGCTGACAGATTCGAAAAAACTGTCAAAGCAAAAAAGAGAAGACTATTATTCATACATTATGGAAGAAGCCGCAGCAGTCGGCGTCGGGATCGCTGACGCTGATGAGATCGATGAGCTGAATATTTATGAAGCCTCGAAAGCGGCGATGCTGAAAGCGGTCCAAGCGCTGGACGTCGCTCCGGATTATCTTCTAATCGACGCCATGTCGCTTGCAGTCGATACAGAGCAGTCATCGATCATTAAAGGGGATGCAAAAAGCGCATCGATAGCGGCAGGCGCATGCATCGCAAAAGTGACGAGAGACAGGCTGATGGATGAATACGCCGCAAAGTATCCTCTCTACGGCTTTGAAAAGCATAAAGGCTACGGAACAAAAGAGCATCTGCATGCCCTTGCCAAATACGGCCCGTCGCCGATACACCGAAGATCGTTCGCCCCTGTTAAAGCACATGAATAACGTTCTGGAGGAAGAATGACTTTGATGATGCTGAACGATGTACATAACAGCTTAAGAAAACAATTTGAACAAGCTGATCCTCTCCAGCGGATCAGCGGAACGGAGACGGATCAGAAAAGGTTGATGCTCGGCAAAGTGCTCCGCTTTATCAGCGAGCAGTTCGCCGAAATACAAATCGGCAATACGAAATGGCAGGGGAAGCTTGAGGCACCCCTGAAAGCGGGCGCTCATTACTGGTTTTCGTATGAAAAGAAGCCTGATGAAGCGACAGGCCGCCTTCAGGTCGTTGAAGCGTTTGACAAAAACCCGAAGACAGTGCAGGATGCCGCTTTTAAGCTGTTGAACGGGCTTTCTCTGAAGCGGACGAAGGAAGCTGTCTTTCTGGTCGGAGCGTTGCTGAAGGAGCAGCAGCCGATCAGGGAAAACGATTTAAGAGCCGCCATCAAGTGGCTTGAAAATCTGCCGAAGTCTGACGCCCAAAAAGGCGCCGATGCCGTCATGTTCGCTCTTAAACGCGAACTTCCCGTCCATCCCGGCGTGCTCGATTCGATTTTGGCCGTCAAAAACCCCGTACCGCTGAACGAGCAGATTGCCAAAACATTTGATATGATCACGAACGCCACTCAGCAATCCGCAGGCATGGAAAAGCTGAAGCAGGCGCTTTTGCCTGTTTTACAAGCGGAGACCGAGGTGCATGCCGAAAGGCTGATTCAAAAGCTTGCAGAACACGTCAGGTCGCTAGAAAAAGGAGAACTGCAGGGCGTTCAGCCATTAAAGCCGCAGGTTCAGTCAGAAATCGGGAATCCTTTGCAAAAAGCTGACGCCGGCGGCACCCAAGGACAAGAAGCAAAAGCTGTTCAGCAGCAGCCGCAAAACGCAGAAATCGCGGCAGCTAAAGACCTGCTCGCTAAATTGGCGGCACAAGCCGAAACGAACGGGACGCATATTGTAAAAGAAGCGGCAGGCGTCATCAGAGCGCTTGAATCGAGCGGATCTCTAGGACAAGCTCCGGCCGTTCCGGGCGGATTTACGCCAAAAGAGACGGAATTATTGCAGCATATCATGAAAGAAACAGCACCTGCATTAACGAATAAAGCCGATGTATTTTCCGTTCTCCTCAAGATCAAGGACCTTTTAGGCGTCAGAGATGAACTCTCATTGTTGAGAGCGATGGAAAACGGCGCTGTTCTCAAAGATCAGGGCCTTCAATCTTTAAAGCTCGTGCTGAATGAAATGAGGCATGCTTCCGATCTTCCCGCTCCTGTAAAACAGGAAGCTGATCAAATCTTTCACCGTTTAAACGGACAGCTGTTTTTGCAAAATGATCAGCCTGCCCAGAGCCAGCTTTTTCTGTCGTACCCTTTGTTTTCAAAGAACGGCGTTCAGGATTTGACCGTTTTCTTAAAAGGGCAGAAAAAGGACGACGGAAAGATCGACCCTTCCCAGTGCCGCCTTATGTTTTACCTTCAGTTGGAGGCCTTGGAAGAGACGGTGATCGATTGTTTAATCCAGCAAAACGTCATGACGGTTACAATTGAAACAGGATTCGACTTGGAGCCTTTGCTTGAACCGCTGGTCCCCGCTTTAAAGGAAAATCTGAAAGAACTGGGCTACAGCTTGTCAGGCGTCACAGCAAAAAAACGGGAAAACATGAAGCTTGCTCCTTTTCTGGACGCCCGCTTTGAACAAATTACAGAGAGCGCAGTGGATGTGAAAATATGAAGGAAGAATCTGTTCCATTAAGAAGAGCTGTTGCGCTTCACTACGATGAAATGAAGGATAAGGCGCCGAAGGTGGTTGCCAAAGGATCGGGATACACGGCGGAGAAGATCATTGAAGAGGCGCAGAAAGCCGGCGTTCCGATTCAGGAAGATGCGACGCTTGTCGAATTAATGCGCCACTTGGAGCTTGACGATCACATTCCTGAAGCGCTTTACGAAATCGTCGCCGAGATCTTTTCATTCGTCTATACGCTTGATGAAAAAATGAAAAAGAGGGAATGACTTTTGAAAAAAAGCCGTTTCCTCTATTAATTTTATATTTTTAATAAAATAAAAGTGTGAATGTTTAGAAGGATTTTACGATTTCTCATCGAAACCTAGACAATCGATCTATGATTATATAAAATGAAAGCGCAGTCTATTTTTATTTTTGCTACATAAGTTAGGAGGATGGGAAATGAATATCCATGAGTACCAAGGGAAAGAAGTACTCAGACAATACGGAGTGGCTGTTCCGGAAGGTAAAGTGGCATTTACAGCAGATGAAGCGGTCAAAGCAGCGGAAGCGCTGTCCAGCTCGGTTTATGTCGTGAAAGCTCAAATTCACGCCGGCGGACGCGGTAAAGCTGGCGGGGTTAAAATTGCAAAATCAAAAGAAGAAGTCAAAGCCTATGCGGAAGAATTGTTGGGGAAGACGCTTGTCACTCACCAGACGGGTCCTGACGGCCAGCAAATAAAACGCTTACTTATTGAAGAAGGCTGCGATATCAAAAAAGAATACTATGTCGGTCTGGTTCTTGACAGGGCGACTTCACGCATCGTGCTGATGGCATCCGAAGAAGGCGGCACGGAAATTGAAGAAGTCGCTGAAAAAACGCCGGAAAAAATCGTCAAAGAAGTGATCGATCCGGCTGTCGGACTGCAGGGTTACCAGGCGAGAAAAATCGCCTTCGCCATCAATATCCCGAAAGAGCTTGTCGGCCAGGCTGTTAAGTTTATGATGGGATTGTACAAGGCGTTTACTGAAAAAGACTGTTCCATTGCTGAAATCAATCCGCTCGTCGTCACAGGTGACGGAAAAGTCATGGCCCTTGACGCCAAGCTGAACTTTGACAGCAATGCGCTATACAGACAAAAAGACATCTTGGAGTACAGAGATCTCGATGAAGAAGATCCGAAGGAAATCGAAGCATCCAAGTATGATTTAAGCTATATTTCGCTCGATGGAAACATCGGCTGCATGGTCAACGGAGCGGGGCTTGCGATGTCGACCATGGACATTATCAAGCACTACGGAGGGGAACCGGCCAACTTCCTTGACGTTGGAGGCGGCGCGACAGCTGAAAAGGTAACGGAAGCGTTCAAGATCATTTTGTCTGATCAAAACGTCAAAGGGATCTTTGTCAATATTTTCGGCGGTATCATGAAATGCGACGTCATTGCAGAAGGTGTTGTTGAAGCGACGAAACAAGTCGGTCTGACATTGCCGCTTGTCGTTCGCCTTGAAGGCACCAATGTCGATCTCGGCAAGAAGATCCTCGATGATTCAGGACTCAATATTACGTCTGCGGAATCAATGGCTGACGGCGCGCAGAAAATCGTATCCTTAGTGAAGTAAGAAAGGCAGGGGACCAAAATGAGTGTATTTATTAATAAAGACACAAAAGTCATTGTTCAGGGGATAACGGGTTCAACCGCTTTGTTTCACACAAAGCAGATGCTTGAATACGGAACGAAAATTGTCGGCGGAGTCACACCGGGCAAAGGCGGAACAGAGGTTGAAGGGGTGCCTGTGTTCAACACGGTCGAAGAGGCTGTAAAGCAGACCGGGGCAAATGCGTCTGTCATTTACGTTCCTGCGGCTTTTGCAGCCGATGCGATTATGGAAGCGACAGATGCTGAGCTTGATCTTGTCATCTGTATTACTGAGCACATTCCGGTGCTGGATATGGTAAAAGTTAAAAGGTATATGGAAGACAAGAAAACAAGGCTCATCGGTCCGAACTGTCCAGGAGTCATTACGCCTGAGGAGTGTAAAATCGGGATCATGCCCGGATATATCCATAAAAAAGGCCATGTCGGCGTTGTGTCGCGTTCAGGAACCCTTACATATGAAGCGGTTCATCAGCTTTCAGAAGCAGGAGTCGGCCAGTCAACGGCAGTGGGCATCGGCGGAGACCCTGTCAACGGGACGAACTTCATCGATGTGCTGAAGGCGTTTAATGAAGATCCTGATACACATGCGGTAATCATGATCGGCGAAATCGGCGGAACAGCTGAAGAGGAAGCGGCCGAATGGGTGAAAGCCAACATGACCAAACCTGTCGTCGGTTTCATCGGAGGAAAAACAGCGCCTCCTGGCAAGCGTATGGGGCATGCCGGCGCCATCATTTCCGGAGGAAAAGGAACGGCGGACGAAAAGGTCAAAACGATGAACGCCTGCGGAATCGAAGTGGCTGAAACGCCTTCTGTTATGGGAGAAACATTGATTAAAGTGCTGAAGGAAAAAGGCCTTTACGAAACGTGTAAAACACATTGATCTTAACATGAGCGGGAATAGTCCGATTGGTCTATTCCTGCTTTTTCATAACTGGTTAAATCGTTTAGTACTTTCAGATTGTTTTGTTTTAAAAATGTTTGGAGGTTTTTGAATGAACGACAGCAGCGAGCTTTTGATATTGCTCCGCCTTCGCGGCACACTCTCCCCTTCTCTGCTGACCAAGTGGTGGAAGCAGGATCCTTCCTTGTCTCTTACGGACGAAAAAAACCATCTTTTAACGAAGCTTTCATTAAAAAGATCAGACTTGTGCTCCATACGAAAACTGGCGAAACAAGAACTGTCTAATGTTAAACGGCTCATCCGTTCTTACGAAGCGGCCGGAGTCCGCATGGCCGCCATATGTTCCCCCGATTATCCAGCCAGCCTGAAAACCATTCATGACCCGCCTCCCGTCCTTTTTTTAAAAGGAGATGTTAAACTTCTCAATGAACAAAGACTGATCGGAATCGTCGGAACCCGCAGCCCGTCATTATACGGAAAAAGAGCAGCGGTTCACCTTGTCAGGGAGCTTTGCAAAAAAAGCTGGACGATCGTCAGCGGCCTTGCAAAAGGAATTGACGGTCTTGCCCATCAGGAGAGCATCTGTTCAAAGGGAAGGACAATCGGCGTCATCGCGGGCGGATTCAATAGCATATATCCCCGTGAACACCGCCAGCTCGCCGGTCAAATGGCCGAAAACCACCTGCTGGTATCAGAGCACCCTCCCCACGTTAAACCTCAAAAATGGCACTTTCCGATGCGAAATCGGCTGATCAGCGGATTAACGGAAGGAATCGTTGTCGTCCAGGGAAAGGAAAAGAGCGGGTCGCTCATCACAGCATATCAAGCCCTTGAGCAGGGGCGGGAGGTGTTCGCCGTGCCTGGTCCGATCTTTGACGCCAACTCTTGCGGTCCTTCAAGGCTGATCCAGGAAGGGGCGAAACTCGTATTGAATATTGAAGATATTTTGAGCGAACTGCCGCCTTCACGCACTCAATATCCGGAACCTGTTTAGAATTATCGTTTGACAAACTGTATTGTAATATTTAATAATAGTGAGGATTTCAAGTTTAAACGCTTTAATCGGCGTTCAACATATAGAAGGATTAAATCAGACACTTTTCGTAAAAATAATGATTATATAAACGACGATTATGCTGAATACAATAAAAAGGCTAAATTGAAAAGAGAGAGAACACCTCTTGAGGGGGATAATGTTATGTCCGAATACTTAGTCATCGTGGAATCGCCTGCAAAGGCAAAAACGATTGAGCGATACTTAGGAAAAAAATATAAAGTGAAAGCTTCGATGGGACACGTCAGAGACTTGCCGAAAAGCCAGATGGGCGTTGACATCGAGCAGAACTTTGAACCAAAATACATCACGATCCGCGGGAAAGGCCCCGTGTTAAAAGAATTAAAAACGGCCGCCAAAAAGGCAAAAAAAGTCTATCTCGCAGCCGACCCCGACAGGGAAGGGGAAGCGATCGCGTGGCATTTGGCACACAGCCTTGATCTGGATCTGAATTCCGACTGCCGCGTCGTATTTAATGAGATTACAAAAGATGCGATCAAAGATTCATTTAAGCATCCGCGCATGATCAATATGGATCTTGTCGACGCCCAGCAGGCGAGAAGAATTCTGGACCGCCTTGTAGGGTACAAAATCAGCCCGATTTTATGGAAAAAAGTAAAAAAAGGCTTGAGTGCGGGACGTGTCCAATCTGTTGCACTCCGTCTTATCATTGACAGAGAAAAAGAAATCAACGATTTTAAACCTGAAGAATATTGGACCATTGAAGGGTCTTTTCTCAAAGGCAAAGAAACATTTGAAGCGAGTTTCTTCGGAATAAACGGCGAAAAGCACCAGCTGAAAAGCGAAGAAGATGTAAAACAAATCCTCTCCCAGATCAAAGGGAACAAATTTGAGGTTAAAAAGGTTACGAAAAAAGAACGGAAGCGGAACCCTGCGCTCCCGTTTACAACATCGACGCTTCAGCAGGAAGCGGCGCGTAAATTAAATTTCCGGGCAAAGAAAACGATGATGATCGCCCAGCAGCTTTATGAAGGAATCGATCTCGGCAAAGAAGGAACTGTCGGGTTAATCACTTATATGAGAACGGATTCAACACGCATCTCGAATACAGCTCAAGAAGAAGCGGCATCATTCATCGGCGAACAGTACGGAAAAGAATTTTTGGGGAGCAAGCGAAAACCTGCCAAAAAGAATGAAAACGCCCAGGATGCCCACGAAGCGATCAGGCCGACCTCGGTGCTCAGAAAGCCTTCCGATCTGAAGGCGGTATTGGGAAGAGACCAGCTTCGACTATACAAGCTGATCTGGGAGCGCTTTGTCGCAAGCCAGATGGCTCCGGCGACACTCGATACGATGAGCGTCGATCTTGAAAACAACGGGTTGACATTTCGGGCGAACGGCAGTAAAGTCAAGTTTTCAGGTTTCATGAAGGTGTACGTTGAAGGAAAAGACGATCAGATGGAAGAGAAGAATAAGATGCTTCCGGATCTCGCTGAAGGCGACACCGTTCTTTCAAAAGATATCGAACCCGAACAGCACTTCACACAGCCGCCTCCGCGCTATACGGAAGCAAGGCTGGTCAAAACGCTTGAAGAGCTGGGAATCGGCCGTCCGTCGACTTACGCGCCGACGCTTGACACAATTCAAAAGCGCGGGTATGTCGCCCTTGATAACAAACGCTTTATCCCGACTGAACTCGGTCAAATCGTGCTTGACTTGATCATGGAGTTTTTCCCTGAGATCATTAATGTTGAGTTCACCGCCAAAATGGAAAAAGAGCTTGATGACGTTGAAGACGGAAACATTCAATGGGTGCAGATCATCGATTCCTTTTACAAGGACTTTGAAAAACGCGTTGAAAAGGCGGAAGCCGAGATGCAGGAAGTGGAAATCGAACCGGAGTATGCGGGTGTGGACTGTGAAGAGTGCGGCCACCCGATGGTCTATAAAATGGGCCGCTACGGCAAATTTATGGCCTGCTCCAATTTTCCGGACTGCCGCAACACCAAGCCGATTGTAAAAGAGATCGGGGTCAAATGCCCTTCATGCAAAACCGGCAACATCGTCGAGCGCAAATCGAAAAAACGCCGTATTTTTTACGGCTGTGACCGCTATCCTGAATGCGAATTCGTATCATGGGATAAACCGCTTGAACGGAAATGTCCGAAATGTGAGGACATGCTTGTCGAGAAAAAGCTCAAAAAAGGCGTTCAAGTGCAGTGCGTGAATTGCGATTATAAGGAAGAACAACAAAAGTAGCGGTGAGCAGGGCTTTGCTCACCTTCTTTGTTGTGTTAAAAGATGAAGTCAACTCATAAATTAGGAGATGTGAATATGAATCAAACAGTAAATGTCATCGGTGCAGGACTTGCCGGAAGCGAAGCTGCATGGCAGCTTGCCAAGCGAGGTATCAATGTCCGTTTATACGAAATGAGGCCTGTTAAACAAACGCCGGCACACCATACAGATAAATTCGCAGAACTTGTCTGCAGCAACTCGCTTCGGGCGAATTCATTAACGAACGCTGTCGGTGTATTAAAGGAAGAAATGCGGGTTCTTGACTCGGCCATCATCGCTGCTGCTGACGAATGTTCTGTTCCTGCCGGCGGTGCGCTTGCCGTAGACAGGCATGAATTTGCCGAAAACGTTACCGAAAAAGTAAAGAATCATCCGAATGTGACTGTGCTCAATGAAGAAGTCACGGAAATACCGGAAGGACCGACTATTATTGCAACAGGACCGCTGACGTCAGAATCGCTTTCCGCGAAGCTCCGGGAGCTGACAGGAGAGGACTATCTGTACTTTTATGACGCCGCTGCGCCGATAGTTGAGAAAGACAGCCTTGACATGGATAAAGTCTATTTGAAATCCCGCTATGACAAAGGGGAGGCAGCGTATTTGAACTGTCCGATGACTGAAGAAGAGTTTGACAGATTTTATGACGCCCTTGTGTCTGCGGAAACTGTTCCATTGAAAGAATTTGAAAAGGAAATCTTCTTTGAAGGCTGCATGCCGATTGAAGTCATGGCGAAGCGCGGCAAAAAAACGATGCTGTTCGGCCCGATGAAGCCTGTCGGCCTTGAAGATCCCAAAACAGGAAAGCGTCCATACGCCGTTGTGCAGCTGCGCCAAGATGATGCAGCCGGCACGCTTTACAATATCGTCGGTTTTCAGACCCACCTCAAATGGGGCGACCAAAAGGAAGTGCTCCGCCTCATTCCGGGATTGGAACAAGCTGAAATCGTCCGCTACGGCGTAATGCACAGAAATACGTTCATCAACTCGCCGAGTCTTTTAAAAGCGACCTACCAGTTTAAAAAACGGGACGATCTGTTTTTCGCCGGCCAAATGACAGGTGTTGAAGGGTATGTTGAATCAGCGGCTTCAGGCCTTGTTGCCGGAATAAATGCGGCTCGGCTCATTCAGGGAAAAGAACCGGTCACTTTTTCAAATGAAACAGCGATCGGCAGCATGGCCCATTACATCACGGAAACAAACAAGAAAAACTTCCAGCCGATGAATGCGAACTTCGGTCTGTTCAAGGAATTGGGGGTTAAAATTAAAAACAAGCAGGAACGAAATGAACAGTATGCTTCGCGGGCATTGGAGACAATTCAAAATATTTCGAAAACGCTATAGTTATTCATTGCCAGATGAACTTGTTATGTGATAACATTTAAAAGCCCTTTTCGAAGAGGTGTAATGATGGCAAATGTTAAGAATTTTTTAACTTTATTCATTGAATATTTACAAATAGAAAAGAATTATTCAAAATATACAATTGTGGGTTACATTTCTTCTATTGAAGACTTTGAACGCTTTTTACAAGTTCAGGGCATAAAAGGTTTTGAAGACGTGACTTATCCGGATGTGAGAATTTTCTTGACGGAAGCGCATGAAAAAGGGCTTACTCGCAGGACGATCAGCAAGAAAATTTCGGCTCTGCGAAGCTTCTATAAATTTTTATTAAGGGAAAAGATGGTAAAAGAAAACCCGTTTCTGCTTGTCAGTCTTCCGAAACAGGATAAACGGATTCCAAAATTTTTATATGAAAAAGAACTTGAAGAACTGTTTGAGGTTTCGGACTTGAGTACACCGCTCGGCCAAAGGAATCAGGCGCTCTTGGAACTTCTTTACGCAACAGGCATGCGGGTAAGCGAACTTTGCAGCCTGAAGGAATCCGATTTGGATCTGTTTTTAGATACGGTTTTGGTTCACGGGAAAGGCAGGAAGCAAAGGTATATTCCATTTGGTTCATTCGCCCGGGAGGCTTTGGATCTGTATTTGCAAAATGGAAGACGCATCCTGCTGTTAAAAGGGAAAGAGCCCTGCCCTTTTATTTTTTTGAATCAAAGGGGCGGGCCCTTAACCCCGAGGGGGGTTCGTTACATTTTGGGAGAACTGGTCAAAAAGACTTCGGGTACATTACATATACATCCGCATATGCTCCGCCATACTTTTGCCACCCATTTGTTAAATGAGGGTGCGGATCTCAGGAGCGTTCAGGAACTGCTTGGGCATTCAAACCTTTCTTCAACCCAGGTGTATACGCATGTATCTAAAGATATGCTCAGAAAGACATATATGTCTCATCACCCTCGGGCACATAAAGGGAAATAAAGGAGGTTCTTTTATGTCATCTTTTCACGCAACGACGATATTCGCCGTCCAGCACAACGGAAAAAGCGCGATGGCGGGAGACGGCCAGGTTACGTTCGGTCAGGCTGTCGTCATGAAGCATACCGCTAGAAAGGTAAGAAAGCTCTTCAACGGGAAAGTCATTGCCGGCTTTGCCGGTTCTGTTGCGGACGCTTTCACGCTCTTTGAAATGTTTGAAGCGAAGCTTGAAGAGTACAACGGCAATTTACAGCGTGCGGCAGTCGAGCTTGCAAAAGAGTGGCGAAGCGATAAAGTCCTCAGAAAGCTTGAGGCGATGCTGATCGTCATGAACGCTGACAGCATGCTGCTCGTTTCCGGAACAGGCGAGGTGATTGAACCTGACGACGGCATTTTGGCGATCGGCTCAGGCGGAAACTATGCCCTGGCAGCCGGAAGGGCGTTGAAACGTCATGCAGGCGGCCAGCTTGACGCAAGAGCGATTGCGAGGGCCTCACTTGAAACCGCGGGCGAAATCTGTGTGTATACGAACGATCAGATCATTGTAGAAGAACTTGAATAGAAAGGATATGAGGCATATGGAAAAAAAGCCGCTGACTCCTAGGCAGATCGTCGAAAGGCTTGATCAATACATCGTCGGCCAGCTCGATGCGAAAAAAGCGGTCGCCGTGGCATTGAGGAACCGCTACAGAAGAAGTCTTCTTGATGAAAAACTGCGCGAAGAAATCGTTCCGAAAAACATATTGATGATGGGTCCGACAGGTGTGGGAAAAACCGAGATTGCAAGACGAATCGCGAAGCTCGTCGGCGCTCCGTTCGTCAAAATCGAAGCGACGAAGTTCACGGAAGTCGGTTATGTGGGCAGAGATGTTGAATCGATGGTCAGGGATCTTGTGGAAACGTCAATCCGCCTCGTCAAAGAGGAAAAAATGAACGAAGTGAAAGGCATCGCCGAAGAAAACGCAAATAAACGCCTCGTCCGCCTGCTTGTACCGGGAAGGAAAAAACAGTCAGGTGCGAAAAATCCTTTTGAAATGCTGTTTGGCGGAAATCAGGATCAAGAGACGAATGAAGCGGAAAAGCATGAAGACACGGATATCGAAAACAATCGGAAGCGGATTGCACATCAGCTTGCTCTCGGCGAGCTTGAAGACCATTATGTCACCGTGGAGGTGGAGGAGCAGCAGCCATCCATGTTTGATATGCTCCAAGGCTCGGGTATGGAACAGATGGGCATGAACATGCAGGATGCGCTCAGCAGCCTGATGCCGAAAAAGAAAAAGCGCCGCAAGCTGACGGTTAGGGAAGCACGAAAAGTGCTGACGAATGAAGAAGCGGCAAAGCTCATCGATATGGACGAAGCTGCCCAGGAGGCCGTCCTGAGAGCCGAACAGTCGGGAATCATCTTTATCGATGAGATCGATAAAATCGCCAAAAAGAGCGGTGCTTCTTCATCGGCCGACGTCTCAAGAGAGGGCGTGCAGCGCGATATTCTTCCGATTGTAGAAGGCTCTACCGTCATGACAAAGTACGGTGCGGTCAAAACGGATCACGTGCTGTTCATCGCTGCAGGTGCATTCCATATGGCGAAGCCTTCAGATCTAATTCCAGAGCTGCAGGGACGCTTTCCGATCCGCGTTGAGCTTCAAAAGCTGAGCATCGATGATTTTGTGAAAATCTTAACTGAGCCTGACAACGCTCTTCTAAAGCAGTATAAGGCTTTATTGAAGACGGAAGGTATATCTCTTGAATTTTCTGACGATGCTATTCGTAAGATTGCAGAAGTGGCTTATCATGTGAACCAGGACACAGACAATATCGGGGCGAGAAGGCTTCACACCATTTTGGAACGGCTTTTGGAAGAACTGTCATTCGAGGCTCCGGATGTGATGATGGAGGAAGTTGTCATCACGCCTCAATATGTTGAAGAAAAGCTCGGTTCGATCGCTAAGAATAAGGATTTAAGCCAGTTTATTTTATAAACAATTAAATAAGAGTAATTTAGGAGGATCAATTTATTATGGCTTTATTACAAAAAACAAGAAAGATTAATGCAATGCTGCAAAATGCGGCAGGGAAGCCGGTTAATTTTAAAGAAATGGCCGAAACGCTTCGCGATGTGATTGATTCGAACATTTTCGTTGTCAGCCGCAGAGGAAAGCTTCTCGGTTTCTCGATCAACCAGCAGATCGAAAATGACCGGATGAAAAAAATGCTTGAAGAGCGCCAGTTTCCTGAAGACTATACAAAAAGCCTGTTCAACATTCCGGAAACTTCATCCAACCTTGACATTAACAGCGAATATACGGCTTTCCCTGTGGAAAACCGCGATTTGTTCCAAGCGGGTCTGACCACAGTCGTTCCGATCATCGGAGGGGGCGAAAGACTCGGCACCTTGATTCTGTCCCGCCTTCAGGAGAAATTCGAGGATGACGATCTGATCCTTGCTGAATATGGCGCAACGGTCGTAGGAATGGAAATTCTCAGAGAGAAAGCTGAAGAGATCGAAGAGGAAGCACGCAGCAAAGCGGTCGTTCAAATGGCGATCAGTTCATTATCTTACAGTGAGCTTGAAGCAATTGAACATATTTTTGAAGAGCTTGACGGAAATGAAGGTCTGCTTGTCGCAAGTAAAATTGCAGACCGCGTCGGCATCACCCGCTCGGTCATTGTCAATGCGCTGCGCAAACTTGAAAGCGCCGGTGTCATTGAATCAAGGTCATTAGGGATGAAAGGCACATACATTAAAGTCCTGAACAACAAATTTTTAATGGAATTAGAAAAACTAAAGTCTCATTAAAAGACGAAAGCCGCAGAACATGCCGTTCTGCGGCTTTTTTTATTTCACATTTTAAACTATATTATCGTAATTTTTTCATATCAAAAACAACTAAAATGCGGTGCTGAATCAATGCGTTGCTTGAATAAAAAATATACTAACATAATGTTTTGAAACTTTAACAAACGTAACATTACATAGTTCTTATAATCTAGGTCGAAATACCTATTCGCAAAATAGATATTTATTACGATTTTTTTTTGCGTCCAGATCATAGACTTTAAGCCTATTATTCCTTACAATAGGCTTATGGTTTTTACAATTCTCGACAAGATTTTGAGACAGATGGAAAAAGATTGGAGGTATTTGGCGATGGATATATTTTCAGGAACAATACATAGACTAGAGGGAGCCTTGAATCAAGCGAACATTAAGCAAAAAGTCATAACGAACAATCTGGCCAATGTAGACACACCGAACTACAAGGCGAAAAAAGTATCCTTCAAAAATGTGCTGAATGAGGAGTCCTCCCGAATTAACGCTATAAAAACAGACTATAGACACATTGACTTCAAAGGGAATGAGTCAAATTATTCAGTTGTGTCGAGAAAGAATACAAGTTATCAGGAAAACGGGAACAACGTGGACGTTGATCAGGAAATGAGTGAAATGGCGAAAAATCAAATCCAGTATCAAGCGCTGGTTGAAAGAATAAGCGGCAAATTCAACTCACTGCGGACCGCGATTACAGGAGGTAAATAATGGGGGTATTCAATAGCATCAACATCTCAGCTTCGGCGTTGACTGCACAGAGAGTCAGAATGGATACCGTTTCTTCCAACCTGGCAAACATGGACACAACAAGAGCGAAGCTGGTCGACGGACAGTGGCAGCCGTATAGAAGAAAGCTTGTATCGACGGCTCCGAAAGGCGAATCTTTTTCATCCGTGCTCCAATCATCGATGAATGCATCGGCGAGAGTCGGTGAAGGGGTAAAGGTGACCAAGATCACCGAAGACAAAACACCGTTTAAACTCGTTTATGATCCGACGCATCCCGACGCAAACGAAGACGGATACGTGCAGATGCCGAATGTCGATCCGCTAAAAGAGATGGTTGATTTAATGGGCAGCACAAGGTCATATGAAGCGAATGTCACAGCGATGAACGCGACAAAAGGAATGCTGATGAAAGCACTAGAAATCGGAAAGTAGGGTGATGACACGAATGGTTAATGGAATCTCTCCATTTGGAATTCAACCCGTGCAGGCGGGAACGAATGCAACAAATCAGATCACGAACAAGCAGGACGGTTCAGAGAACCAAGTCAGCTTTTCCAACGTGCTGAAAGATTCTATCAATGCTTTGAATCAATCTCAAAATGAATCTGATAAACTGACAAACGCGCTTGCTCTCGGTCAGGATGTCAACCTTGATGAAGTGATGGTTGCAGCCCAGAAGGCAAATATTACATTGACGGCTGCGACGGAATTCCGCAACAAAGCGGTTGAAGCTTATCAGGAAATCATGAGAATGCAAATGTAAGAAAGGAGTCTGAAAGCGAAGAGAATTAGTGTAACTACCGGGGGAGTAAGATGAATCGTACTTTATTGCAAATCAAAACGAAAATAACAGATTTTTGGAAAAACAGATCAAAGCTGCAGAAGTTTTTGATGATCGGCATCGTCGCTCTGGCAGTGATCCTGTCAATCATCATTGGAATTGTTGCTTCGTCGAATAAAATGGTGCCGCTCTATAAAGACTTGTCAGCTGAAGAAACCGGCCAAATCAAAAAAGTGCTCGATGAAAAAGGTGTTCCATCTGAGGTTGCAGCTGACGGTTCAGTCATTAAAGTTCCGGAAGAAAAAGTCGACGGGCTGAAAGTCGATCTTGCGGCAGAGGGTCTTCCGAAAAGCGGAAGCATCGATTATTCGTTCTTTGGTCAAAATGCCGGTTTCGGTATGACGGACAACGAATTTGACGTATTGAAAGTGAAAGCAACGCAAACCGAGCTTTCCAACCTCATCAAAGGAATAGACGGGATTAAAGATTCAAAGGTCATGATTAACCTGCCGAAGGAATCCGTCTTTGTCGGAGAGGAAAAGCCGGAAGCATCCGCTTCGATTGTTCTTCAGGTGAAGCCCGGCCACACGCTTGATCAAAATGAAATCAACGGCCTTTATCATCTCGTATCGAAAAGCGTGCCGAACCTTGATCCGGAAAACATCGTGATCATGGATCAAAACTCCACGTATTACGATCAAACCGGCAAAGATTCAGGTTCATACGCTGACAGCTACTCTTCACAAAGGCAAGTCAAAGCTCAGATCGAAAAGGACCTGCAGAGACAAATTCAAACCATGCTCGGCACGATGATGGGACAGGATAAAGTAGTTGTATCCGTCACATCCGACATCGACTTCACAAAAGAAAACAGGACGGAAGATCTGGTTGAACCTGTCGACAAAGAAAATATGGAAGGGATCACGGTCAGCGCAGAGCGCGTCAGTGAAACGTATTCCGGACAGGGAGCGCAAGCTGGAGGCGTCAACGGAACAGGTGAAAACGATGTAACAAACTATGCGGAGACAGAAGGCGGAACAGGCAACGGAGACTACGAAAAAAGCGAAGAACGAATCAACAATGAAGTCAACAAAATCCATAAAGAAATCGCCGAAAGTCCGTACAAAATCAGAGATCTGGGCGTCCAGGTCATGGTTGAACCGCCTGATGCGAAGAACCCGCAGTCACTGCCCGCTGAAAGAGAAGATGATATTAAAAAAATCCTCTCAACCATTGTGAAAACATCGATCGACAAGAAGTATGAAGAAGAGCCGCTGACAGATGAGGATATTGAAAATAAAATCGTTGTTTCTGTCCAATCGTTCGACGGCAAGCAGACAATCGATGAAGGAACGGAAACAGGCGGCATACCGATGTGGATTTACATCGCAGGCGGAGCAGCGCTTGTTGCTGTAATCGGCCTCATCATCTGGCTTGTCAGAAGACGTAAAAATAGAGATGACGAATACGAGGAAGAATGGTATGAAACGCCTCAGGAACCGATTCGTGTTGCTGATGTGAACAATGAAAAAGAGACGGAAGAAACTGTCAGACGAAAACAGCTTGAAAAAATGGCGAAAGATAAGCCTGAAGAATTCGCCAAATTGTTGCGCAGCTGGCTGACCGAGGATTAGGAGGAGTATTGAAATGGCAAAAATGAAACAAGACAGGCTTACAGGCAAACAAAAAGCGGCCATTCTCATGATATCCTTAGGGCTTGATGTGTCAGCTTCCGTTTACAAGCATTTAACAGATGAAGAAATCGAAAGGCTGACGCTTGAAATATCAAATGTCAGAGCTGTATCACCAGAGAAAAAAGATGAAATTATTCAGGAATTTCATGAAACGGCTATTGCTCAAGAATATATATCACAAGGCGGCATTCACTACGCCAAGCAGGTGCTTGACAAAGCGCTCGGCGAAGACAAAGCCGCCAGCATTATCAACAGGTTGACATCGTCTCTTCAAGTCAGACCGTTCGATTTTGCCAGAAAAGCGGATCCCGAGCAGATTCTGAACTTTATCCAGCATGAACATCCGCAGACGATCGCATTGATTCTGTCTTATCTCGATCCCGTGCAATCCGGTCAGATATTGTCAGAACTAAATCAGGATGTGCAGGCAGAGGTTGCAAGACGGATCGCTGTCATGGACAGGACGTCGCCGGAAATCATCAATGAAGTCGAACAGATTCTGGAGCAAAAGCTATCCTCCACATTCACTCAGGACTACACGCAGACCGGCGGCATTGAAGCCGTTGTCGAAGTGTTGAACGGAGTTGACAGAGGTACAGAGAAAACGATCCTTGACTCCCTTGAAATCCAGGATCCTGAGCTTGCCGACGAGATTAAAAAGCGGATGTTCGTCTTTGAAGATATCGTTACGCTTGATAACCGCGCCATTCAAAGGGTTATCCGCGATGTGGAAAACGACGATCTGCTTCTCTCCCTCAAAGTGGCCAGCGAAGAGGTCAAAGACATCGTCTTCAGCAATATGTCGCAGCGTATGGCTGAAACATTTAAAGAAGAAATGGAGTTCATGGGTCCTGTGCGTCTGCGTGACGTAGAAGAAGCTCAATCCAGAATCGTAAGCGTCATCCGAAGACTTGAAGAAGCAGGTGAGATCGTAATCGCCAGAGGCGGAGGAGATGATATCATTGTCTAACATTATTAAACAGCGATTATCATCAATACCGCCAAAAGAAAGGCGGACGATTTCATTAAAGGAAGTCAAACTTCCTGAAACAGAAACTGAACTTGATACCGGACAGGATCCGGAATTCCTCCTCGATCATGCCAGACAGGAAGCAGGGAAAATATACGAAAAAGCGAACGCTGAACTCGAACAGGTCAGACGGCAAATCGAAGAGGAAAGGATAAGCTGGGAAACAGAACGCGAAGCGCTGATAGACCAGGCGAAACAAGAAGGCTTTCAAGCGGGGTTTGAACAGGGAAAGGCCGAGGCCCAAAGCACTTATCAATCCTATTTGGATGAAGCCAACGCCATCGTCGGAGCGGCGAGGCGTGACTATGAAGAAAAAATCGAACAATCTTCCGAAGAAATTGTCGAACTTGCCGTGTCGCTGGCTAAAAAAGTTTGGAATCAAAAGGCTGACGACAAAGAAGCTTTTTCAGCCCTCGTCAAACAGGTGCTGTCCGAAATGAAAGAGTTCGATGACATTGCCGTCTATGTGGATCCGGAGTATTACACAGAGGTTCAAAGCCACAAAAACGAACTTGAGCAGCTCCTCCAATATGGCGCCCATCTCGCGATATACGCCGATGAAAAAGCGCCAAAGGGAACGTGCTATGTTGAAACGGCCTTCGGAAGAATTGATGCAGGAATCGACACTCAATTACAGCAGCTGAAACAAAAACTGCTCAGCCTGCTTGAAACGGCAGGTGTTGTCCAGTGATGCTTGAGCAGCTGCTTGAATGTATAGAAACCGCAGACTCCTACAAACGTTACGGAAAAGTCAAACAAGCGGTCGGCCTGATGATTGAATCCAAAGGACCTGAATGCTCAATCGGCGATGTCTGCAAAATCTATACAAAAGGTGACGGGCCAAAGGCCATCAAAGCTGAGGTCGTCGGCTTCAAAGACCAAAATATTCTTCTGATGCCATATTTGGAAGCGGCCAATATTGCACCCGGCAGTATTGTCGAAGCGACGGGAGAATCGCTCAGAGTCAAAGTCGGCTCCGGCTTGATCGGGCAAGTTGTCGATGCATTCGGCAATCCGCTCGACGGCAGCACGCTTCCGAAAGGTTTGGCTCAAGTTTCGACAGAACAGGCGCCGCCTAATCCGATGAAAAGGCCGCCAATCAGAGAAAAAATGGCGGTCGGCGTCAGATCAATCGACAGTCTGCTGACCGTCGGAAAAGGACAACGTGTCGGGATATTCGCCGGAAGCGGCGTCGGAAAAAGCACGCTCATGGGCATGATTGCAAGAGAGACGGCCGCAGACTTGAATGTCATCGCTCTTGTCGGAGAGCGGGGCCGCGAAGTCAGGGAGTTCATTGAGAAAGATCTCGGCGAAGAAGGGCTGAAGCGCACGATCGTTGTAGTGGCTACTTCTGACCAGCCGGCATTGATGCGGCTGAAAGCGGCCTATACAGCAACAGCGATTGCCGAGTACTTCCGCGACAAAGGACAAAACGTGATGTTCATGATGGACTCGGTGACAAGGGTTGCCATGGCTCAGAGGGAAATCGGCCTGGCGACGGGCGAACCGCCGACGACGAAAGGTTATACACCCTCAGTGTTCGCTATTTTACCTAAGCTCTTAGAACGAACAGGAACGACGGAAAACGGGTCAATAACTGCTTTCTATACGGTTCTTGTCGACGGTGATGATATGAATGAACCGATCGCCGATACTGTCAGGGGAATCTTGGACGGTCATATCGTTCTTGACCGGAGCCTTGCGAATAAAGGCCAGTTTCCGGCAGTCAACATTTTAAAAAGCATCAGCAGGGTGATGTCAAACATCGCCGGGAAAGATCATATAAGAGCAGCGAACCGGTTCAGGGAAATGCTGTCAACCTATCAAAACTCAGAGGACCTGATCAACATAGGAGCCTATAAAAAAGGGTCTTCCAGAGAAATTGATGAGGCCATACAATTCCACCCTAAGCTGATCAGCTTCCTCAAGCAGGAAGTGGATGAAGCGGCGTCGCTGGAAGAGAGCATTTCTTTATTAAAGAGTCTTACAGGAAGAGAGGATTAAGAATGGCTTATTCATTTAAATTTCAAAAGCTCCTCGAGCTTAAAGAAAATGAAAAAGACCAATCATTCGCTGAATATCAGCACTCAGTTTCCGAATTCGAAAAGGTCGCGGAAAAGCTGTATGAAAGCATGAACCAAAAAGAAACGCTAGAAAAAAACAAGGAAATCAAGATGCAGACAGGAATGAGCGTTCAGGAAATGCGGCATTATCAGCAATTTGTCACAAATCTTGAAACGACTATCTACCATTATCAAAAGCTCGTCATGATGAAGAGAAATGAAATGAATGAAAAACAGCACGATCTGACGGAAAAAAATATCGAGCTGAAAAAATTTGAAAAAATGAAAGAAAAGCAGTTTGAAATGTATTCGCTGCAAAACAAAGCAAATGAGTTAAAGGAAATGGACGATATCTCCATTGCCCAGTACATAACTCAAGGAAGCTAGGGGTAGAAAAACGATGACCGAAGAAAAAAAAGCCGGTAAATTTCAGACATTTTTGTTTGTCATCGTCATTCCGCTGATCTTTTTAATCGTTGCAGCGTTTGTCGGCATGTGGCTTTTGGGCGTCAATTTCCAGGATGCAGCCTCCAAAATCCCCGTTGTTAAAGAGCTTGTGAAAAACGGCGAGGATCAGGACAAAGATCACGCAGCAAAGCAGCAGGAGAACAAAGCAGAAAAGCTCCAAAAGACGATCGATGAACAAAAAAGCGAAATCGAAACGCTGACGAGTGACTTGAAAACGAGTGATCAAGAGATTAAAAGGCTGAAACAAAAAATCAGCTCGTTCGAAAAAACGGAAAAAGATGAAAAAGAGCAGAAAGAAAAGAACACCGAAGGTCAAGGAGACGGAAAAAAAGTCGTCAAAATTTATGAAAGCATGCAAAGCAATAAAGCTGCAAAAATTTTAAGCGAATTAAAAGAAGAAGAGGCAATCAACATTTTAGATTCTTTAAGCAAAAAGAAAGTGACTGAGATCCTCTCCAAAATGTCTCCTGATAAAGCGGCTGTATTCACAGAAAAGCTTGTGAAAAACGAAGCGAAAAATGAAAAGAAAAAAGAAGGGGGGGAATAGCTTGAGGCTTTTTGACGCAATCTCTTTTGATGCCAAGCCTGCGGCGGATACCGCAACTGCAAAAACGAGCAGGACGCCTCTGGGCGGACTCTTTCAAAATGTGCTCCAAAAGGAAAACAGCTCACTTTCCCCTTTTCAAAAGGGAGAAGAACCTTCTCAGGACACGTCATTGGAAGGGCTTTTGCATGAACTGAAGCAATGGCTTTTAAATAATGAAGGCGGCTCCTTCAATGAAGACTGGTTGAATTCCCTCCAGCATGTTGAAGAGCTGAATCCATCTCCGGATGAACTCGCATTGGCAGAACAGCTGTTACAGCAAATAAAAGAGCTGCTTGAAAATGCCGCTCTGCCTGGACAATCAGGCAAAACAGCTGATGCTATTGAAGCTGTGCCTGCTGACGAAAGCGGGACAGAAGAGCCGAAACTGACTGACCTGCAAATTCTTGGTCAGATTCAGCAGCTGCTCGCTGTGATCGTAAATGAAAATCAACCGGCACTCAAAACTTCACAAATCGCAGAAATATTGAAACAAGCGCCGGAATTTCTCGCCGCTCTTCAGACAAAGGCGGGAACAGAAGGGCTGATTGATGAACTTAAACGCCAATTTTTCACAAAAGATCCGGGTGAGTCGCAGCTTTTGTCCATGTCAAACGCTGAGTTGAAAAGCTTGAAAAGTATAATGGAGCAGATGATGAGCGCAAACGCTGAACCGGATCCAAAAGAGTGGAAAATGGCGGAAAGCGAACTAAAGGCAATGCTCATGAGCAAAAAAACCGATGTCTCTCTTTCTGAGAAGCCGTTGTCCTTTGTTTTGAACGGAAGGGAAATTCAAACTGAAGGAAAGCAAGGCCAAAAGGAACAGCCGATTCAGTCCTCTGTACTGGCCAATCATCGGACAGGCGCAGTGCTGATCCAGGGTCTCCAAACCGCGGCGGCAGAGGAATCTTCCGCTCAGCCGAAAAGCTTTTCAGAACAAATTCTCAGCTCATGGAAACAGATGAAGTATACACCGTTCGGCAGATCGACAGGCAGTTTCACGATCCGCCTGAATCCTGAAAATCTTGGCTTTATCACGATCAAACTCGTCAAACAGCACGGGATGTTTTCGAGCAAAATCATCGCATCGACCCAGTCGGCTAAAGAGCTGCTCGAACACAATCTCGCGCACCTTAAACAGGCGCTGCCCAACATGTCTGTACAAATTGACCGCTTCGGTGTGCCGCTTCAAAACGGCGATCAGACCTTCGGACAGCTGGCGGACGAACAGAAAAACCAACATCAGCCGAAGGAAGATCAGCAAAAAGAGCAGGAAAATGAGGATTTTCAGGAGTTTCTGGATGAGCTTATCGAGACTCGATCACTGGACAGCGAGGAGGAGATCTAATGCCTGACACTTCAATTGATACAAGAACTGCCATAGGGACAACAAACACGAAATCGACGACATCCGATTTTTTATCCGAGGCAAAAAAAGCCGAAAAAGCAGGGAGCGGCTCCAATCTTGGCAAGGATGAATTTTTGAAACTGCTCATGAAACAACTGCAGTATCAAGACCCCTTAAATCCGATGGAAGACCGTGAATTCATTGCGCAAATGGCGACCTTTTCAAGCCTTGAGCAACTAACGAATCTGAACACAACGATGTCGGCGTTTGTCGGACTTCAGGACCCGATGACGATGTATGTCAGCTGGATCGGAAAAGAAGTCACCTATGAAGGTGAAGACAGCGAAGAAAAAACAGCGCTCGTCAAATCAGTTAAAAGCTCAGACGGACAGTATCTGCTTGTCCTTGACGATGGAACCGAAGTCAATCCGTGGAATGTGACGGCGGTCAGTCATTCTGACAAATAAAAACAGATAATTCAGGGAGGAATAATTATGTTACGTTCACTATACTCAGGAATCAGCGGCATGAAAAACTTTCAGACAAAGCTTGATGTCGTGGCAAACAACATTTCGAATGTCAATACGGCAGGCTATAAGAAAAGCCGGATTACGTTTAAAGATATTGTCAGCCAGCAGCTTTCCGGTGCGACGTCGTCTACTGCAAACCGCGGCTCTGTCAACGGCCAGCAGGTCGGGCTCGGTGCGACGACCGGATCGATCGATATCATTCACACAAACGCAGCGCCTTCAACAACAGGCCGCCAGCTAGACATGACTATTACAGGAGACGGCTATTTCCGTGTCGGATTGGGAGACGGAGATTATGAAGTGTACTTTACAAGATCCGGGAACTTCTACCGCTCTGATGAAGGTGATCTCGTCACTGCTGACGGGCTGTTCGTCTTAACGCCTGATAACGGGAGAATCAATATTCCGCAAGACGCGCAAAGCTTCAGCATCGGACCTGACGGAACGGTGACTTATGTCGACAAAAACAACGAGAGCCAGCCCGCCGGCCAAATCTCGCTTGCGACATTCAACAATACATCCGGTTTAACAAAAACGGGGGACAACCTTTACCGCGAAACATTGAGTTCTGGAGCTCCGCAAGTCGTTGTGCCTGGAGAAGACGGCTCAGGAAAGATTCAAACGAGTGCGCTTGAAATGTCGAACGTCGACCTTTCAGAAGAGTTTTCCGAAATGATTATCGCGCAGCGCGGCTTCCAGTCCAATGCGAAAATCATTACAACCTCTGATGAAATTCTTCAGGAACTCGTCAATCTGAAGCGATAGGAGGGAAGGAGGCGCCCTCGTAAAGGCGCCTCTTGAAAACACATGATCAAAGTTACGCGATTAAACGGACAGCCTTTTATTCTGAACGCGCTATTCATTGAGCAAATTGAATGTTTTCCGGATACGACAATTACGCTGTCAAACGGAAAAAAGTTTGTTGTCAAAGAAGATGAAGATACAGTTGTGGATACAATCGTGTCATTCTATCAAAAAATCCAAATACTTTCTTGTGACCAAAGAATTGAGGAATCTGAATGAATAAAAAACTTCTAGGAATTATGCTGACGATTATTCTGGCAATTGCTGTGTTAGGAACCGCTGCGTTCTTTGTCATTAAGGGAAGCGCAAGTGAAAAAGATCAAACGAAAGAACCTTCGATCGATGAAGTGGTCGAATCATCAGTTGAAGTCGCCGAAATCACGACAAACTTGAAATCGGACAATGTGGTCCGTTTGTCAATCAAGCTTGAAACCGATTCGAAAGAGGCGAAAGAAGAGCTTGAAAAGCGGGATTTCCAAATTAAAGATTCAGTCATCTCCCTTTTGGCAAACACGAACGCAGATGATCTTGAAGGACAAAAAGGAAAAGAAAAGTTTAAAGAGCAGCTGAAAGAAAAGCTGAACACGAACTACATGAAAGAGGGAAAAGTGAAAACTGTATACATTACCTCCTTTAATCTGCAGTAGGAACATAGATGACAGAACCATGGAGGTGAAAACAGATGGCAGGAGAAGTACTCTCCCAAAATGAAATCGATGCACTGCTTTCAGCGATATCGACAGGTGAAATGGACGCCGACGAGCTGAAAAAAGAAGAGTCCGTTAAAAAAGTAAAAGTCTATGACTTTAAACGGGCGCTCCGCTTTTCAAAGGATCAGATCCGCAGCTTGACAAGGATTCACGATAACTTTGCAAGGCTGCTAACGACTTATTTCTCGGCTCAGCTGAGAACCTATATCCAGATCTCGGTCAGCTCGGTTGATCAGGTTCCTTATGAGGAATTCATCAGATCCATTCCGAATATGACGATCCTCAATCTGTTTGAGGTTCGCCCTCTTGAAGGAAGAATCATGATGGAGATCAACCCGACCATCGCCTATACGATGATGGACCGGGTGATGGGCGGGATCGGTTCGAGCCACAACAAAATTGACAGCATGACGGAAATTGAGACGAAAATCATGTCCAATTTATTTGAAAGCTGCCTCTCGAATTATAAAGATGCGTGGGAATCCATCACGGAAATCGAGCCGGAAATGTCCGATTTTGAAGTGAATCCGCAGTTTGTGCAAATGGTATCGCCGAATGAGACGGTCGTTGTCATTTCGCTGAACACGCAAATAGGAGACATCAGCGGGGTTATCAACCTGTGCATCCCGCACGTCGTCCTGGAACCGATCATTCCTAAGCTTTCCGTTCACTACTGGATGCAATCAGACAGAATAGAACCAAAACCGGAGGAAACAAAGTCGATAGAAAAGCGGATTATGACGGCGCGAATTCCAATTGTCGCAGAACTCGGATCATCGGAATTAACCATTGAAGAGTTTTTAAATTTAGAAATTGGAGATTGTATCACTTTGGACAAATCAGTAGCAGAACCTCTTACTGTTTTGGTCGGAGATAAACCGAAATTTCTAGCACAAGCCGGCCGAATGAATCGAAAGACTGCGATTCAAATTCTAGATCACGACATAAGAGGTGAAGAATATGGAGAATAACAATAGGTTATCACAGGATGAAATTGATGCGCTGCTTAAAGGCGGCGATGATACGGCTCAAGAGCAGCCGGAATCAGGGTTGTCCCTGATGGAACAGGATACGATCGGGGAAATCGGAAACATTTCCTTTGGGAGCTCTGCAACAGCTTTGTCCACTTTATTGAATCAAAAAGTCGAAATTACAACACCGACTGTTTCGGTGATTGAAAAAAGCCATTTAAATGATGAGTTCCCGCACCCGTATGTTTCAATCGGTGTGAGCTATACGGAAGGTTTTTCAGGAAACAATCTTCTCGTCATCAAGCAGGAAGATGCCGCGATCATCGCTGATTTGATGATGGGTGGAGACGGGACGAACGCAGATCCGTCGCTTGGCGAAATTCATCTAAGCGCCGTTCAGGAAGCGATGAACCAAATGATGGGTTCCGCAGCGACGTCGATGTCCACCGTCTTCAGCAAGAAGATTGATATTTCTCCGCCGGAAGTTGACCTCCTTGATGTGAATGAAGGGGAAGGAACAGAGCAAATTCCGAAAGAGGACCCGCTCGTCAAAGTATCTTTCAGACTGAAAGTCGGAGAACTGATCGATTCGCATATTATGCAGCTTTATCCGCTGACCTTTGCAAAAGACCTGATCGATGAATTAACGAATCAGGACGGCGGAGAAGAGCCTGTGCAGACTGAAGAGGTAAAGCAGCCGCCCGTACAGGAAAACCCGGCGCCTAGTCCGAGTCCGGCACCTGCTCAGACACAAAGACAGGAGCCTGCGCCTAAACGGCAAGGGACGGCAAAAGTTTCAGAGCCTGTGCAGGTGGCACCGGCAGAGTTTCAATCCTTTGCCCCTCAGACTGACGCGCAGCCGCACCTTCAAAACCTTGACATGCTCATGGATATTCCTTTGTCCGTCACAGTCGAGCTGGGGAGGACAAACCGCAGCGTCAAAGAGGTGCTTGAACTGTCAACCGGCAGTATCATTGAGCTTGACAAACTCGCAGGCGAGCCTGTCGACATCCTGGTCAACCAGCGCGTCGTTGCCAAAGGCGAAGTTGTCGTCATCGATGAAAACTTTGGCGTCAGGGTGACAGACATTTTAAGTCAGGCGGAACGAATCAGCAAATTACGATAATAACAGATTGATTGGAGAGATTAATAATGGCTTACAAGATTTTAGTAGTTGATGATGCAGCATTTATGAGAATGATGATTAAAGACATTTTAGTGAAAAACGGCTTTGAAGTCGTCGCAGAAGCGCAAGACGGAGCGCAGGCTGTTGAAAAATATAAAGAGCATTCACCTGATCTTGTCACAATGGATATCACGATGCCGGAAAAAGACGGAATCACGGCTCTTAAAGAAATCAAGGAAATCGATCCGCAGGCAAAAATCATCATGTGTTCGGCAATGGGCCAGCAATCGATGGTTATCGACGCTATTCAGGCGGGAGCGAAAGACTTTATCGTCAAACCGTTCCAGGCTGACCGCGTGATGGAAGCGATCAATAAAACGCTAAGCTAAAGGGTGTACAACTTGTTTAAGAAACCTCTTATTTTCATAGCCGGCCTTTGTCTATTTGCCTTTCTCGTGCTGCCGTATGCTCCGGCTCTCGCAGAGGAATCGGGGGATCAGACCGTTGACCATCTGTTTGAGCAAAAAGGTGCGGGCAAAGAGAAAGAAAAAGCAAAAGACAAAGACAAAACCGAGGAAAAAAGTTCTCTTAAGGAAGAGGCGGAGGCCGAACCCCCGTCTCCTTCCGTTTCCATATTTGATTTTGTGAAAATGATCGGCGCGTTACTGTTCGTCATTTTTCTGATCTACGCTTTGGTCAAATTCATGAATAAACGCAACCGCCTGTTAAAACCCTTCCAGTATGTCGAAAACATCGGCGGAACTTCGCTCGGGCAAAACAAGTCCGTACAGCTGATTAAAGTAGGGAACAGGGTGCTGGTCGTCGGTGTCGGCGAGAATATCCAGCTGCTGAAAGAGATCGATGATGAAAAGGAATATAAAGAAATTCTCACGCAGCATGAAGCTGCGATGAACAGCAAGATTGAATGGCAGAAATGGATGGATCAAGTCAAAGTTCCAGGCGTGCAAAAGCAAAGCGGCACAGCATCTTTTTCCGAGTCGTTAAAAGCACAGCTCGCGGAACTGAAACAAAATCGCGCAGAAGGCAGAAAGAAAGGCCAAAATCAACATGAATGAGTTTATGGATTTATTTAATTCAAGCGATGCGGCAAACGTCAGCGCCAGTGTCCGGCTCTTGCTGCTTTTGACAGTATTTTCGATCGCTCCGGGGATCTTGATCCTGATGACGTGTTTCACAAGGGTTGTCATCGTATTGTCCTTTGTCCGGACATCGCTGGCAACACAGTCAATGCCCCCAAACCAGGTGCTGATCGGACTTGCACTGTTTCTGACATTTTTCATTATGGGGCCGACTTTTTCCGAGATTAATAAAGAAGCGCTGACGCCGTTAATGAACAATAAAATCACCTTGGATGAAGCTTACACAAAAGCGGAAACCCCGATCAAAACCTTTATGAGCAAGCATACAAGACAGAAAGATCTGGCTTTATTTATGAATTACGCAAAGATGGAGACGCCTGAATCCATTAAAGATATTCCGCTTTCAACGATGGTTCCCGCGTTTGTCATCTCGGAATTGAAAACCGCGTTTCAAATGGGATTTATGATATTTATACCGTTTCTGATTATCGATATGGTTGTGGCAAGTGTTTTGATGTCGATGGGGATGATGATGCTTCCGCCGGTCATGATTTCACTGCCGTTTAAGATTTTGCTGTTTGTGCTTGTAGATGGCTGGTATTTAATCGTTAAATCTTTGCTGCAAAGCTTTTAGAGTAGGTGCTAATACATGAATTCAGAATTTGTTATATCGATGGCTGAAAGGGCTGTATACGTTACATTGCTTATCAGCGGGCCGCTTTTGGCGCTCGCTCTTCTCGTCGGGCTGATCGTCAGCGTTTTTCAGGCAACCACCCAAATACAGGAACAGACTCTTGCATTCATTCCGAAAATCGTCGCCGTTTTGGTCGGGCTCGTCATTTTCGGCCCGTGGATGCTGTCGACGATTTTATCATTCGCGACTGAGCTGTTCTCTAATTTAAACCGTTTTGCAGGGTAGTTTTAACATGTCAATAATTGAATCATTTCCAGCCTTTTTACTTGTATTTGTCAGAATCACAGCATTCTATGTAACGGTGCCTCTATTTTCTTATCGGTCAATTCCTGCCGTTCATAAAATAGGTTTTGCATTTTTTCTTGCGCTCGTCAGTTTTCAGGCGATTGAAAAGCCTCCTCAGCTTGATGTTGACGGAGTTTACATGATGTTGGCCATGAAGGAAGCGCTGATCGGGCTTCTGCTTGGGCTGATCGCCTACATGATGATCTCGGCCGTTCAAATCGCCGGATCATTCATCGATTTTCAAATGGGATTTGCGGTGGCGAATGTGATCGATCCCCAGACAGGAGCGCAAAGCCCGCTTGTCGGCCAGTTTTTATATACGTTGGCGCTGCTCCTCATGCTGAGCCTGAATGCGCATCATCTCCTGCTTGACGGGATTTATTACAGCTATCAATACATCCCGGTCGATAAGATGGCGCTGTCGTTTGGAAGCGAAGGATTTGCCGAGTTTATTGCAAAGAGCTTCAACACGATGTTTATAACAGCATTTCAATTGTCTGCGCCTGTTGTGGCTTGTTTGTTTTTAGTCGATCTGGCATTGGGGATTGTGGCGAGAACGGTGCCGCAGCTCAACGTGTTTGTCGTCGGGCTTCCTTTGAAAATCGCAATCACCTTTATCATGCTCATCATCTGCATGGCCGTTATGTTCAGCATGATGCAGCACGTCTTCGAATTTGCCATTCGGACAATGAGAGATCTATTAACTTTGCTTGGGGTGGCATGATGAAGCTGACGTTGGATTTGCAATTTTTCGCAGGTGAAAAAACGGAAAAAGCGACGCCGAAAAAACGGCGGGAAAGCAGAAAAAAAGGACAGGTTGCCAAAAGCGCAGATGTCAATACAGCGGTTACGCTTCTTATCGTGTTTTTAGCGTTTTTATTCGTCGGACCTTTTATGAGAGACCGCCTGCTCGCACTGATCGAAAAGTATTACAAAGAGTTGATCACGATGAAGGTGTCAGTCGCCAATATTCCCGGCCTGTTTCAAAGTCTTGTGCTTGAATCGGGCTTCATTATGGCACCGCTTTTGCTGACAGCCGTCGTCTCCGGGGTCTTGAGCAACTATATGCAAGTCGGGTTTTTATTTTCCCCTGAAGCGATCAAGCCTGATTTGAAAAAGCTTGACCCGCTTAAAGGATTCAAGCGGATTTACAGCATCAGAGCGATCGTTGAACTGCTTAAATCGATTTTAAAAATCGTGATTGTCGGCGGCGTGACATTCGCCGTTCTATGGCTGAACTTTGACAAAATTCTCAGAATCCCGGCGCTGTCCGCGGGCGAGGCTTTGTCATATGTCGGCTGGCTCACCTTTTTAATGGGGGTTTCCGCTGCAGTCGCCCTGATTTTTCTCGCGGTGCTCGATTACCTCTATCAAAAATTTGATTATGAAAAAAATATTCGCATGTCAAAACAGGACATTAAAGACGAATACAAAAAAACCGAAGGCGATCCTCTGATTAAGTCGAAGATCAAGCAGAAGCAAAAGGAAATGGCGATGCGCCGCATGATGCAGGATGTGCCAAAAGCGGATGTCATCATAACAAACCCGACCCATTACGCCGTCGCGCTGAAATATGACGAAAACAAAATGGATGCGCCGTTTATCATCGCAAAAGGGGTCGATCTGATGGCTCTGAAAATCAGGCAGATCGCCAAAGAACACGATGTCATGACAGTCGAGAACAGACCTTTGGCGAGGGCGCTTTATGACCAGGTTGAGATCGATCAGGCCGTTCCGGAAGAATTCTTTAAGGCCGTAGCCGAAATCCTGGCGTATGTTTACAAAACAAAGCAAAAAATCTAGTGAATTTTTCAGTTTTAAAAGGAGAGAAACAGCATGTCAGCAAGAGATTTATCAGTTTTATCAGGCGTTGTCCTCATTGTGGCAATGCTTATCATACCCTTTCCACCATGGTTGTTGAGCGTTTTAATTATCGTGAATATTTCTCTTGCGTTAATCGTGCTTCTCACCACAATGAACATGCAAGAACCGCTGCAATTTTCGATATTTCCTTCTTTGCTGCTCCTCTTGACGCTGTTCCGCCTCGGGCTGAATGTATCGACGACACGTTCGATTCTGTCCAACGGAGATGCGGGAAAAGTAGTCGAGACGTTCGGGTCTTTCGTTGTCGGCGGAAACGTTTTGGTCGGTCTCGTTGTCTTTATCATTTTGATCATTATCCAATTTATCGTCATAACGAAAGGGGCGGAACGGGTTTCTGAAGTTGCTGCCAGATTCACGCTCGACGCCATGCCGGGGAAACAGATGAGCATTGATGCCGATTTGAACGCCGGAATGGTGACCGAACAGGAAGCGAAAGTGCGCCGTGAGAAAGTGGCCCGTGAAGCCGACTTCTACGGCGCGATGGACGGTGCGAGCAAATTCGTGAAAGGGGATGCGATCGCAGGGATCATCATCGTCCTCATTAACGTCCTTTTCGGAATTGTCATCGGCATGCTGCAAAAACAAATGAGCATTCAGGAAGCCGCTTCACACTTTACGCTCTTGTCTGTAGGCGACGGGATCGTATCTCAGCTGCCTGCGCTCTTGATCTCAACGGCGACGGGTATCGTCGTCACAAGAGCAGCGTCGGACGGGAACCTCGGACACGATATTACAGGCCAGCTGTTTGCTTATCCAAAGCTTTTGTATGTGACGGCGGGAACGATTTTGCTGCTCGGGATTTTCACACCGATCGGCATTCTCCTGACAGGCCCTCTGGCTCTTCTTCTCGCCATCGGCGGCTATACGCTCTCCAAAGCCGGTGAAGAGAAGGAAAAAGTGGAGGATATCCTTGAGGAAGAAGCTGAAGTGGACGAATTAAAAAGTCCCGAAAGCGTCGTTCATCTGCTCGATATTGATCCGATCGAATTTGAATTCGGCTACGGATTGATTCCACTTGCAGATGCAAATCAAGGCGGCGACCTTTTAGACAGAATCGTCATGATCAGGCGTCAGCTTGCGCTTGAACTCGGTCTCGTCATTCCGGTCGTCAGAATCAGGGATAACATCGCTCTTCAGCCGAACGAGTACAGGCTCAAAATTAAAGGAAACGAAGTCGCAAAAGGCGAGCTTCTCCTCGATCACTTTTTGGCGATGTCTCCGACAGGCGAAGACGATCAGATCGAAGGAATTGACACGATCGAACCGTCCTTCGGCCTCCCGGCAAAATGGATACCGGAATCTCAGAAAGATCAGGCCGAAATGCTCGGATATACGGTTGTCGATCCGGCTTCAGTCGTGTCGACCCACATTACAGAGCAGGTGAAAAAGCACGCCCATGAGCTGATCGGAAGACAGGAAACAAAACAGCTGATCGACCACTTGAAAGAATCTTATCCTGTACTGGTCGAAGAGGTCTCGCCGAATCCGCTGTCTGTCGGTGATATTCAGAAAGTGCTGGCCAAACTTCTGAAAGAAAAAGTATCGATCAGGAACTTGGTGACAATCTTTGAAACACTGGCCGACTACGGAAAGCTGACGACGGATTCAGATATGCTGACCGAGTATGTAAGACAGGCGCTTGCCAAGCAGATCACCGCCCAATATGCGAAGGAAAATGAGACGCTGAAAGTGGTGACGTGTTCGGGCCGTGTCGAAAAGGCCGTGGCGGAAGGAATTCAGCAGACTGAACACGGCAACTTTTTATCTCTTGAACCTGCATTATCCGAAAATATCATTCAATCTGTAGCAAGAGAAATCGAACAGCTCTCATTAAGGCAGGAAGTGCCGATCCTTCTATGTTCACCGCCTGTCAGAATGTATGTCAAACAGCTGTTAGAGCGCTATTTCCCTGATCTGCCGGTTCTTTCTTATAACGAACTGGAAGCCAATGTAGAAGTTCAAAGCATCGGAGTGGTGGATATTCAATGAAAATTAAAAAATTTGTAGCTGGTTCTATGCAGGAAGCCACAAAGCAAATTATACAAGAGCTCGGGAATGACGCCGTAATCTTGAATTCTAAAAAAATTCATACGAGAAAATTTCTCGGCTTTGTGAAAAAAGCCGGGGTTGAAGTGATTGCGGTTGTCGACCAGGACTTTTCCGACGCGAGGAAACCGGAGCGGCAAAAGCCAGTTTTACGTGAACAAAGCCCTTCGCCTGTCCCGCAGCCGGACCACCTCGATTTGGCAAGCCAAGTGAAAGAGCTGAAAGAACTGCTGGAAATGCGGCATCATGAGCAGCCTGTTGATGTGCTGCCTGAGCCGCTGAAAAAGGCGGACCAGCTTCTGGCAAAGCAAGGGGTATCGCCGGCCATCCGTACGAAAGCGCTCGGCCGGTTGATCAGCACTTCTTTAAAAAACGGCGAAGAATGGACGGATGAAAAGGCGCTGGCCCACTTAACAGATGCTTTGGCCGATCTTCTTCCCGATAATCGGGAACAGGACGTGGCGATTCATTCCCAATATGTCGTGCTCTTCGGATCGACCGGAGTCGGCAAAACGACGACATTGGCAAAGCTTGCCGCTTCTTCCGTGCTGGAAAGGCAGAAAAAAATCGCTTTTATCACGACGGATACGTACCGGATTGCAGCGGTTGAACAGCTCAGGACATATGCCGAGCTTCTGAATGCGCCGCTCGAGGTGTGCTACACGAAAGAAGAATTTAAAGCGGCCCAGCAAAAGTTCGCCGATTTTGACCACGTCTTTATCGATACGGCGGGCCGGAATTTCAAAGACGGGCAATATGTCAGGGAGCTGAAGGAAATCATTCCGTTTGAGCGTAAGATACAGGCGTTTCTCGTCATGTCCGCGACGAGCAAGTACGAGGATATGAAGGAGCTCATTAAGCAGTTCTCAAGCATTCCGATCGATCAGTTGATATTCACGAAAGTGGATGAAACCGATTCATTGGGAAGCGTCCTGAATCTGCTCGCCGAATCGAGAATCGGCCTCGGCTATATGACAAACGGACAAAATGTTCCGGAAGATATCCGCTACTTGTCAAATGCATCATTTGTCAGACTGCTTACGGGGTGTTGAACATGGATCAGGCAGAAAGCTTACGAAGGCGGATGGGGCAGCGCTTCGCCGAACCGCCCGCCCCTGTCGCTCATCCAAAAGCGAAAACGCTCGCTGTTATGAGTGGAAAAGGAGGCGTCGGGAAGTCGAATATATCGCTGAATACGGCTCTCGCCTTCTTGGAAAAAGGGAAGAGCGTGCTGTTGATCGATCTAGATGTCGGAATGGGGAACATCGATATTTTGATCGGCCGGCAATCGCTCTGCACCGTGATAGATCTCCTTCAGCAAAAAATACCGTTTGAGCGCGCCTTGTCAGCCGGTCCGCGTGGCCTTCAATACATTTCGGGCGGAACGGGACTGGATGCGATGTTCGAATTGAACGGGGAAAACTGGGCGTTCTTTCTGAAAGAATTAACGCGGGCTTTGACAAACTTCGATTATGTCATATTTGATATGGGAGCAGGGCTGTCGAAAGATCAGCTGCCATTCGTCCTGTCAGCGGATGAAATTCTGGTCGTCACCACGCCGGAGCCGACATCGATCATGGACGCTTACAGCGCGATCAAGCATTTGGCATTAACGGGACGCGATCTTCAGCTGAAAGTCGCTGTCAATCGCTGTACAACCCAAAAAGACGGAATTTCCACCTTTCTCCGCCTTTCCAACACGGTAAACGCTTTTTTACAGCAAAAGCTTGCATATGCAGGGCCGATTCCTGAGGATCCCCTGGTACCAAGAGCCGTTGTGGAGCAGCAGCCGTTTCTGATGAAGAACCCGCGTTCCAAGCCGAGCAGGGCGGTTTACCTGCTGGCAGAATCGCTGCTTGATAACGGAAGAACGGAAATAGGCGAAAACCGGTCCTTTATCGATAAATTATCTTCATTCCTGAGGAGGGGCAATACATTATGATTCGTGTTCTTGTCGTTGACGACTCTGCTTTTATGAGAAACATGATCACCAAGTTTTTAACATCCAATCACGAGATTGCTGTAGCAGGAACGGCAAGAAACGGCGAGGAAGCGCTCCAAAAAATCAAGGAGCTCCGCCCGGATGTGATCACATTGGATATTGAAATGCCTGTGATGAACGGAAAAGAAACATTGAAAAGGATCATGGCGAGCGATCCGCTTCCGGTTGTCATGGTATCGAGTCTGACGCAGCAGGGGGCTGATATCACGATCGAATGTCTTGAGCTGGGGGCGATCGATTTCGTCGCAAAGCCGTCGGGTTCAATTTCAATTGATTTATATAAAGTAAGAGACATGCTGATTGAGAAAGTGTTGACAGCAGGGCGGGTGAAACTGAAAGGCCGGCCTGTTCCGATTTCAAAACCCGCCATCGAGACGGCAAAGCGGCCGCCGGTGAGCGGCAGCGATTCAGTCCGTGTTCGGGCTGGAAAACAGCTCATCTGCATCGGTACATCGACAGGGGGACCGAGAGCGCTGCAAAGAGTGCTTCCCAAGCTTCCCAAAACGTTGAAGGCGCCTGTTTTTGTCGTTCAGCACATGCCAAAGGGGTTTACAGCCTCATTAGCGAACAGGCTGAACCACCTCTCAGAAGTAACCGTGAAGGAGGCTGAAAACGGTGAGAGAGCGAAAGACGGCTGGGTTTACATTGCACCCGGAGGGAAAAACATGGCAGTCGGCCTTGAAAAGGGCGAATTGGTGATCACGCTCGATGACCGCGACACAGAGAGCCGTCACAAGCCTTCTGTTGACTATTTGTTCCATTCCCTGGCCTCACTTCGGGAGTTTGAAAAAATCGCCGTCATTATGACGGGGATGGGAAGCGACGGAACAGAAGGCGTAAAAAGCCTTTTGAAACATGGAAGCAAAACGGTGATCGCCGAAGCAGCCGAGTCGTCCGTCGTTTTCGGAATGCCGAAATCGGTCATTAACAACGGGCTTGCAAACGACATCAAGCATGTTGATGAGATTGCCGCAGCCATTATGACGTATATGAAAAAAGAGAGGGCGTGACTCATATGGATATGAATCAATATTTAGACGTCTTTATTGAAGAAAGCAGAGAACATTTGCAAACCTGTAACGAAAAATTGCTCGAACTCGAAAAAAATCCGACAGACCTGCAGCTTGTCCATGATATTTTCAGAGCGGCTCATACTTTGAAAGGGATGAGCGCTACGATGGGCTATGAAGATATGGCTCATTTAACGCACAGTCTGGAAAACGTGCTGGACGCGATCCGAAATGAAGAAATGACCATTACGTCAGAGTGGATGGACGTCATGTTTGAAGCGCTCGATGACCTTGAAGCGATTGTCCTTTCGATCATTGAAGGGGGCGATGGCAAAAGAGACGTTTCAGAAGTCTGCGTCAAGCTTGATGTGACAGGCGCAAACAAGGAGGCGGCCGCATCGGCAGAAGCGCCTGAAGCTGCGTCGTCTGAAACGAAATGGGCCTATGACGAATTTCAGCGGACGGTCATCGCCGAAGCTGAGGAACAAGGCTTTAAATGTTACGAAATCAATGTTGCGTTGAAAGAGGACTGCCTGTTGAAAGGCGTTCGGGTGTACATGGTATTTGAACAGCTGAACGAAATCGGCGAAGTCGTCAAAACGATTCCAGAAACAGAAGTTCTCGAGTCGGAAGATTTTGATTCCGAATTCGTCGTGTGCTTTTTAAGCAAACACGGGGAAGAAGAGATTTTCAACAAAATCAACGGCGTATCTGAAATCGAAAAAATTGAAGTAACCGAGCTTAAAAACGATTTTTCGGCACAGGAAGAAGCTGCGCCTGCCGCGCCTGAAAAAGAAACGGCACCGAAAGACGCGGAGAAAACCCCGGCTAAGCAGCCGGACGGCAAAAAAGAAGCGGCGAAACCTGCAGCAGGCGGCGGAACGAAGACGATCCGCGTCAACATCGACCGCCTCGATTCATTAATGAACCTGTTTGAGGAGCTGGTCATTGACAGAGGGCGCTTAGAGCAGATCGCCAAAGAGCTTGAACACGGCGAATTAACAGATACCGTCGAACGGATGACAAGAATTTCAGGCGACCTGCAATCGATCATCCTCAACATGAGAATGGTTCCGGTAGAAACGGTGTTCAACCGCTTCCCGCGCATGGTCCGCCAGCTGACAAAAGAATTAAATAAAAAGATCGAGCTGTCGATTTTCGGGGCGGAAACCGAGCTTGACAGAACGGTAATAGATGAGATCGGCGACCCGCTTGTCCACCTCTTGAGAAACAGCCTTGATCACGGGATCGAGGCGCCTGAAGTCAGGGTGAAAAACGGTAAGCCTGAAACGGGTCAAGTCCGTCTGAAAGCATATCACAGCGGGAACCACGTCTTTATCGAGGTCGAGGATGACGGAGCCGGCATCAACCGCAAAAAGGTGCTTGAAAAAGCGCTTGAACGCAACGTCATTACCGAACGTGACGCCGAAACGATCGAAGATCATGAAATCGACGCACTCATTTTTGCACCGGGATTCTCAACCGCAGATCAAATCTCGGATATTTCAGGACGCGGGGTCGGCTTGGACGTTGTCAAAAGCAAGCTGGAATCTTTGGGCGGTTCTGTCAGCATCAGGTCGAGCGAAGGCGAAGGTTCGCTTTTCTCCATTCAGCTTCCGCTTACACTGTCGATCATATCCGTGCTGCTAGTCAAACTTGAAAACGAAACGTTTGCGATACCGATTTCTTCTATTATAGAAACGGCTGTCATCGATAAGAAAGATATTCTTCAGACGCACGACCGCGAAGTGATCGATTTCAGGGGCCATATCGTACCGGTGGTTTACCTGAAAGAACAGTTTAATGTTGAGGATTCTTCGGATGATCTTGATCAGCTTCACGCCATCGTCGTGAAAAAAGGAGACAAGCTGACGGCATTTGTTGTCGACTCCTTTATCGGCCAGCAGGAAGTCGTACTAAAATCACTCGGCGATTATTTAACAAACGTCTTTGCCATTTCCGGCGCGACGATTTTGGGAGACGGACAAGTAGCCCTGATCATCGACTGCAACGCCCTTATCAAATAGAAAGCGAAAGGAGAGCGATCCTCTTGACCACACAGACTACCACCGGTGAAAAAATGATTGTGTTCAAAGTAAATCATAAAGAGTATGCCATCTCTGTATCCGAAGTGATGTCCATTGAAAAATGGCAGCAGCCAACAAGGGTGCCGGGAGTGGAACCGTATATTTGCGGCGTCATTAATTTGAGAGGTGTTGTCACACCTGTCATCGATTTAAGAAAGCGGATTGAAGCGCCTGGAGATACGATTACAGATGAAACGAGAATCATCATCATCACCCATCAGGACATTGAAGTCGGCTGGGTGGTGGACGAGGCGAACGATGTCATCACTGTCGAGGAAGAGGAAATTGAATCGGCTCCCGAAACGGTAGGAAAAGACGGCAGGCAATGGATTAAAGGCATCGTCAAGCAAGGGTCCAGACTTCTCAATCTGATTGACTCTGAAGCTGTTTTAAACCGGAAGTCGAGCCTTGCCGCCGCTTCTGAAAATGTGAAGAAATAAGGAGCCTATGATGAGCGTATTTAACGGAATTAGAGAAGAGCATCTTGATATATTGCGGGAAGTCGGGAATATCGGAGCGGGTCATTCCGCTTCTGCCCTGGCTCTATTGCTGAACAGGAAAATCGAAATGGAAGTGCCGTTTGTCAAGCTGATGTCGTTTGATGAGCTTGTCAACCTATTCGGCGGTGCAGACCTTCCTGTCGCAAGCATCTTTTTGCGCATGGAAGGGGATTTTCCCGGTTCTATGTTCGTGATCATGCCTTTTTCAGAGGCCGAGCAGCTGATCAGGGAGCTTGTCGGCAATCCGGAATTCGAGATTGACAGCATGACGCCGAATGATATCGGAGCCTCCGCCCTGCACGAACTCGGGAATATTATGGCGGGATCTTATTTGACCGCTCTCGCTGATTTGACAAACCGGCAAATGTACCCGAGCGTCCCTGAACTGACGCTTGATATGTTCGGAGCCGTCATCAGCGAAGGGCTGATCGAGCTCAGCCAAGTTGGAGACCAGGTTATCGTGATCGACAACTCCATTTTTGACGAGGAGCACAACCGGAAAGTAAAAGCGCATTTGTTCCTTCTGCCGGACTATGATTCTTTTGAAAAGCTCTTTCATGCATTGGGTGCAGCTCTATGAAAATCTTAGAAAAAGAAACATCGATTATCAGAGTGGGAATTGCCGATGTGAAAATAGTCCGCACTCCCGACAAGATCAGGACATCGGGTCTCGGTTCGTGCGTCGGACTCGTGCTCTATGATTTGGAAGCGAAGACGGCCGGTCTCGTCCACGTCATGCTTCCCGACTCTTCCTTATCCAAGACACCGGACATCAATGTGGCAAAGTACGCGGACACAGCTGTCGAAGCGACGGTCAAGATGCTGCTTGAAGCCGGATGCCGAAAATACGCTTTGAAAGCGAAAATGGCCGGAGGAGCCGAAATGTTTAAATTTAAGATGACAAATGATTTGATGAAAGTCGGGCCAAGAAATGTGCTTGCGATTAAAAAACATCTATCTCTCTTAAACATTCCGATTGTAAGCGAGGATACAGGCGGAAACAGCGGAAGAACGATCGAGTTCGATCCGCAGTCAGCCGAACTTGTCATCCGGACAGTTAAACAAGGTGTAACGACGATTTAATATGCAATATAGGGGGATAAAGATGCAATCCTTGAACTATGAAGATCAGATGCTTTGGTCGCGGTGGAAAGAATGGAAAGATCCTCAGGCAGGCGATGATTTAATCCGCCGCTATATGCCGCTTGTGACATATCATGTCGGCCGGATAGCCGTCGGCTTGCCCAAGTCCGTTCATAAAGACGATTTGGTCAGCCTTGGCATGCTGGGTTTGTATGACGCCCTTGAAAAATTTGATCCGGGAAGGGATTTGAAGTTTGATACATACGCTTCCTTCAGAATCAGAGGCGCTATTATCGATGGCCTTCGCAAAGAAGACTGGCTTCCGAGAACATCCCGTGAAAAAACGAAGAAAGTGGAAGCTGCGATCGAAAAGCTCGAACAGCGCTACTTAAGAAATGTTTCGCCGAGCGAAATCGCCGCTGAGCTGGGAATGAGCGAGCAAGACGTCGTGACCACAATCAATGAAGGTTTCTTTGCGAATCTCCTTTCAATTGATGAGAAGCTTCACGACCATGAAGACGGTGAGAACGTCCAGGTGATGATCAGGGACGACAAAACGAGCACGCCGGAAGAAAAAATGCTCAAAGACGAACTGATCTCCCAGCTTGCGGAAAAAATAAACGAGCTTTCAGAAAAAGAACAGCTCGTGATCAGCTTATTCTATAAAGAAGAGCTGACCCTGACGGAAATCGGACAGGTTTTGAATTTGTCGACTTCCCGCATTTCACAGATTCACTCCAAAGCGCTTTTGAAACTGAAGCATCTGCTGGATAAAGTGGTACAATAACATGTAAGCTGCCGGCATGGAACCGGCAGCATTTTTTAAGCGTCCGACAGGGAAGTCTTTTTTTGATTAAATTTCATGGTTAGCGAGTGAAAAATATGTCAACAATATTATGGCTTGTGAGCTTTACGCTCCACGGTATATTGATTTATTTCGTCATCATTCTGAATGCGAGGCTCAGCGCTTTTAAGGCGGCGGAGAAAGAGCAAAAACAGCTTTTGGAAGAAACCGAGAATACATTGACCGCTTTTTTGATGGAGCTAAAAGACGAAAATGAAAAACTCGTTCGCGAGATTCGGGCGAATGCCGAAGAAGAGCCGCAAAGAGTGCAAACACAGCCTGACATTCCTGCTCAAACCCCCGCCCTTCCGGAAGCGGACGAATCGCGCGATCTGCCGCTTCACATCGAAGCGATGATCAATGAGGTGGAGCAGGAAGAGGATGAGCTCAATCAAAAAGAGCAGGAATCCGTATCATATGAAGAAGAAGCTCTCGCATTATATGAAAAGGGGCTCTCTCCGGAGGAAATCGCAAGACAGCTGAAAAGCGGGAAAACAGAAATCGAGCTTTTCTTAAAATTTCGCGGAAAGCTGAAAAACGATTCTTGATTGTCGAGAAAGCTTATGTTATATTATTTCTTGGTGTTAATTACACACGCTTAACGATTTATGCAAGCGGTGCTGTGCGGTTCTCGCGTGCAGTCCTGCATAAAAATGACCTAAGCGGAGGAAAAAAACCATTATATTAGGAGGAAATAACACATGTCAGTCATTTCTATGAAGCAATTGCTTGAAGCTGGTGTTCACTTCGGCCACCAAACGCGCCGCTGGAACCCAAAAATGAAGCGTTACATCTTCACGGAGCGTAACGGAATCTACATCATCGATCTTCAAAAAACAGTCAAAAAAGTTGAAGAAGCATACAACTTCACGAAAAACCTTGCAGCTGACGGAGGAAAAATCCTTTTCGTCGGTACGAAAAAGCAAGCTCAAGACTCTGTTAAAGAAGAAGCGGAACGTTCTGGAATGTACTATGTCAACCAACGTTGGCTTGGCGGTACGTTAACAAACTTTGAAACGATCCAAAAGCGTATCAAACGCCTTAAAGATATCGAAAAAATGCAGGAAAACGGCACATTTGACGTACTTCCTAAAAAAGAAGTTGTTCAATTGAAAAAAGAATTAGAGCGTCTTGAAAAATTCCTCGGCGGAATCAAAGAAATGAAAGAGCTTCCTGACGCACTGTTCATCATCGATCCTCGCAAAGAGCGCATCGCGGTTGCAGAAGCGCGCAAGCTGAACATTCCGATCATCGGAATCGTTGACACAAACTGTGATCCTGATGAAATCGATGTTGTCATCCCTGCGAACGATGACGCCATCCGCGCTGTTAAATTGCTGACTTCTAAAATGGCAGATGCCATCCTTGAAGCAAAACAAGGTGAAGAAGCAGCTGAAACAGAAGCGAAAGAAGCAGAAACAACTGAAACAACAACTGCTTAACCTGGTCAAAAGGTGATAAGGGGGTCTGCCTTTTATCACCTTTTTTTTCACCAGATCAACACTTACATATTTTGTTTGATATATAAGGAGGAAATCAAAAATGGCAATTACTGCACAAATGGTAAAAGAGCTTCGTGAAAAAACTGGCGCAGGCATGATGGACTGCAAGAAAGCGTTAACTGAAACTGACGGCAACATGGATAAAGCGATCGATCTTCTAAGAGAAAAAGGAATCGCAAAGGCTGCCAAAAAAGCTGACCGCATCGCGGCTGAAGGTTTGACTTTGATCAAAACCGACGGCAACACAGGCGTTATTCTTGAAGTGAACTCCGAAACGGACTTCGTTGCGAAAAACGAAGGCTTCAAAGAGCTTTTGAACGACCTTGCTGACCACATTCTTGCTGAAAAGCCTGAAAGCGTTGAAGCTGCTATGGCTCAAAAAATGGCTAACGGTTCAACTGTAGAAGAATACATCACAAGCGCGGTTGCTAAAATCGGAGAAAAAATCACGCTTCGCCGCTTCACTGTCCTGACAAAAGGCGATGACGCTGCATTCGGCGCATACCTGCACATGGGCGGAAAAATCGGCGTATTGACTGTCCTTAACGGCACAACTGACGAAGAAACAGCAAGAGACATCGCGATGCACGTTGCAGCTGTAAACCCTCGCTTCATTTCCCGTGACCAAGTGTCAGAAGAAGAAGCGAACCGCGAGCGCGAAATCTTGACTCAGCAGGCGCTTCAAGAAGGAAAGCCTGAAAACATCGTCGCAAAAATGGTTGAAGGCCGCCTGAACAAATACTTCGAAGAAATCTGCCTGCTTGATCAAGCATTCGTTAAAAACCCGGATGAAAAAGTGAAACAGGTCGTTGCTGCGAAAAATGCAACAGTTGAAACATTCGTCCGCTACGAAGTTGGAGAAGGTATCGAAAAACGCCAAGAAAACTTTGCTGAAGAAGTTATGAACCAAGTGAAAAAATAAGATTGAAAAGCCGCTTGCCTTAAAACACACGGCAGGATCTTTTCAAAGAAAATAGGGGACACAATTTGTGTCCCTATTTTTAAAACAGTTTACAAACCTTTTTTTCTCTTGCATAATAAATAACGGCAAGCATGCACTTGGAGGTTAATATGGAAAAACCAAAGTATAATCGTATCGTATTAAAGCTTAGCGGAGAAGCCCTTGCGGGTGAACAGGGAAACGGCATCAACCCGACAGTGATCCAGTCCATCGCCAAACAGGTGAAAGAAATCGCCGAGCTTGATGTTGAAGTGGCAGTCGTCGTCGGCGGCGGCAACCTGTGGCGCGGAAAAACGGGCAGCGATCTCGGAATGGACCGCGCAACAGCGGACTACATGGGAATGCTTGCAACGGTCATGAATTCCCTTGCGCTGCAAGACAGCCTTGAAACGCTCGGCATTCAATCAAGAGTTCAGACATCCATCGAAATGCGGCAGGTCGCTGAGCCATACATAAGAAGAAAAGCGATTCGCCATCTTGAAAAGAAGCGCGTCGTCATCTTCGCTGCCGGTACAGGCAATCCATACTTCTCAACGGATACGACAGCAGCGCTCAGAGCGGCTGAAATCGAAGCCGACGTCATCTTAATGGCTAAAAATAATGTCGACGGTGTATACAATGCCGATCCTCGAACTGACGAAACAGCCGTAAAATATGAAAAATTGTCTTATCTCGATGTGTTAAAAGACGGTTTGGCCGTCATGGATTCAACCGCCTCTTCACTTTGTATGGATAACGACATCCCGCTGATCGTCTTTTCTATTATGGAAGAAGGAAATATTAAAAAAGCCGTTTTAGGCGAACAAATCGGTACAATCGTAAGGGGGAAATAACGTGTCAACTCAAGTGATGAATGAAACAAAAGAACGGATGGAAAAAGCGATAGGCGCTTATCAGCGCGAATTGGCGACTGTACGTGCAGGACGTGCAAATCCGTCTTTACTGGACAAAGTGACAGTTGAATACTACGGAGCGCAGACGCCTTTAAACCAGATCGCGTCCATTACGGTTCCGGAAGCGCGCATGCTTCTCATCACACCGTATGACAAAACAGCGCTCGGCGATATTGAAAAAGCGATTCAAAAAGCCGACCTCGGCATAACTCCATCAAACGACGGCAACATCATCCGGATCACGATCCCTCCTCTAACTGAGGAGCGCAGAAAAGAGCTTGCCAAGCTCGTGAAAAAATATTCGGAAGATGCTAAAGTCGCGGTTCGCAACATCCGCCGCGATGCCAATGACGATCTGAAAAAACTAGAGAAAAATGGTGAAATGACTGAGGATGAATTGCGCTCTTCAACGGAAGACGTACAAAAGCTGACAGATGAATATGTGTCAAAAATTGATGAGATCACAAAAGATAAAGAGAAAGAAATCATGGAAGTTTAATGAAAAACTCTGTACAATAGATAATAGTGAAAAGACCCTCTCATGTTTACAGGGGGTTTTTTTGTTAATACTGTTGTTATCAAGAACGATATAACAGGAAAGCAACCTTTTGGGTGATGGAGGACTCTCATGCTCAATATACTCAAAAATTGGAAGAATCAGCATTCAGCTGCTTCCAACATGGAATGTTACACAAAAGAAAATATTTTAAAAGGAGAAATTCCTGAACATATCGCCATTATAATGGACGGAAACGGCCGTTGGGCAAAGAAACGGGCGATGCCCCGCATCGCGGGTCATCACGAAGGCATGAAGGTAGTCAGACAGACGACAAAGCTTGCCAATGAGCTCGGTGTCAAAGCGTTGACGCTGTATGCCTTTTCGACGGAAAATTGGAAGCGTCCTAAGTTTGAGGTTGACTTTCTGATGAAGCTGCCTGAAGAGTTCCTGGGAACGTATCTCCCGGAGCTGGTCGAAGAAAATGTCCGGGTCCGCTTGACAGGCGATAGGGAAGGACTGCCGCCCCACACGATCCGCGCGGTTGAAAAAGCCATCCGTGATACGGAGAACAATGACGGACTTATTCTTAATTTTGCATTGAATTACGGGGGACGTGCAGAAATCGTCAGAGCCGCAAAGAGAATTGCCGAAGAAGCGAAAAAAGGCACATTGAATACCGAGGAAATCGACGAAAAGCTATTTTCCGATTATTTAATGACAGAAGCTTTGCAGGACCCTGATTTGCTGATTCGCACAAGCGGCGAGATCAGGCTGAGCAACTTCATGCTTTGGCAGCTTGCCTACAGCGAATTTTTATTTACCGATGTATTGTGGCCTGATTTTAAAGACGTTCACTTGCTTCAGGCTATCGGAGAATATCAGCGTCGCGGGAGAAGGTTTGGCGGAATTTAGAGGATGGTGCAGATGAAACAGAGAATATTGACGGGTGTGATCGCGGCAGCGGTTTTTCTGCCGCTCGTGATTTTCGGCAAACTGCCGTTCACCCTGCTAGTTTATGCAATAGGTATACTCGCTCTATTTGAACTTTTAAGAATGAAAGGCCTGAAGCTTATCAGCGCTCCGGGTATCATCAGCCTGCTGCTTTTGGCGGTTTTGCTGTATCCAAGCCAATATGCGGAAGACGCGGGGCTGGGCATAACCAAAGGGGAGGTCGTCTTTTTGGCCGTCCTTTTGCTTTTGGCATACACGGTGCTCAGCAAAAACTCGTTTACTTTTGACGAAGCGGCATTCGTGGCGCTGGCAGCAGTTTATATCGGATTCGGGTTTTATTACTTTATTGAAATCAGAAACATCGGACTCAGCTACGTCTTTTTTGCAATCGGTGTCGTCTGGTCAACGGATTCCGGCGCTTATTTTATCGGAAAGGCGTTTGGAAAGCGGAAGCTCTGGCCTGAAATCAGCCCTAACAAAACGGTTGAAGGCTTTTGGGGCGGGATTTTGACAGCGGTCGTTTTTTCCGCGATTTATCAGGCTGCCACAGGTTTTCCGCACGCTTATCTGTTTGTGCTGATCATTACCGTGCTTTTATCAATCGTCGGTCAGATCGGCGATTTGGCCGAGTCTGCGTTCAAAAGACACTACAAAGTGAAAGACTCGGGCCGGATCCTTCCGGGACACGGCGGAATGCTGGACCGCTTTGACAGCTTTTTATTTGTCATGCCGGTTCTATACTTCCTGCTTGTTCTTTTTCAGCCGTTCGGGCTATGATAGAAAAGGGTACTGATAGCTAGAAAGAAACAGAGGTGCGGCAATTTTGAAGAACATATGTCTATTGGGGGCGACAGGCTCCATAGGAGAACAGACGCTTGATGTGATCAAAGCGCATGACGATAAGTTTCAGCTGACCGCCATGTCTTTCGGAAAAAACGCCGAAAAAGCGGCAGAAATCATTGAAACATTTAAACCGAAGTATGTATCCGTAGGGGATGAGCATACATATGAAGCATTAAAACAGCATTCTTTTTCTTACACCTTTAAAACAGGGATCGGGGAGGAATCTTTAATCGAAGCGGCCGTTAGTCCGGAAGCGGATGTCGTCGTCAATGCTCTCGTCGGCAGCGTCGGTCTTCTGCCGACTTTAAAGGCGATGGAGCATAAAAAAACAGTCGCGCTTGCAAATAAGGAAACTCTCGTGACAGCCGGTCATATAGTGAAAGAACACGCCCAAACATACGATGTCCCGCTCTTGCCAGTCGACAGCGAGCATTCTGCGATTTTCCAGGCGCTCCAGGGGGAAAATCCGAAGCATATTAAACGGCTGATCGTCACGGCTTCAGGCGGCAGCTTCAGGGACAGAACAAGACAGGAACTTGAAGGCGTCACAGTGGAAGAAGCTCTCAATCATCCAAATTGGTCGATGGGTGCAAAAATTACGATCGATTCGGCTACAATGATGAATAAAGGGCTCGAGGTCATTGAAGCGCACTGGCTGTTTGATCTGCCTTATGACCGGATCGATGTCCTCCTTCACAAAGAAAGCATCATTCATTCAATGGTGGAATTCCACGACCGAAGCGTCATCGCCCAGCTTGGCACACCTGATATGAGAGTGCCGATTCAATACGCGCTCAGCTATCCGGAACGCCTGCCGTTTGATGAAGCCAAATCACTCGAACTCTGGGAAGTCGGACAGCTGAATTTTGCCCAAGCTGATTTTGAAAGGTTCCGCTGCTTACAATTCGCTTATGAATCAGGTAAAATAGGCGGTACAATGCCGACTGTTTTAAACGCGGCCAACGAGGAAGCCGTTGCGGCATTTCTTTCAGGCAGGATTTCCTTTCTCAGGATTGAAGACATCATTGAAAAAGCTTTGGAACGCCATCAGGTGATCGCAAAGCCGAGCCTTCAAGAGATCCGTGAAGTGGACAAAGACGCCAGAAAGTTTGTCCAAACATTACTCACATAAGGTGGTATGTTCGTGAATACTGTGATCGCGTTTATTCTTATTTTTGGAACGCTCGTATTTTTCCATGAGCTTGGTCATCTCATCCTTGCTCAAAGAGCCGGAATACTGTGCCGGGAGTTTGCTATCGGCTTCGGTCCGAAAATCTTTTCGTTTAAGAAAAATGAGACCGTTTATACGATCAGGCTTCTTCCGATCGGCGGCTTTGTCAGAATGGCCGGCGAAGATCCTGAGATGATTGAAGTGAAGCCCGGTTATACGGTCGGGCTGTTGTTCGACAGTGAAAACAAAGTCGAAAAGATCATTATCAACCAAAAAGAAAAGTATCCTGACGCATTGGTCATCGAAGTGGAGCAGGCTGACCTGGAGCATCAGATGAGGATTACGGGCTATGAGCACGGCAATGAAGATCATCTCTCATCCTTTTCTGTCAGTGAAACGTCCTTTTTCATCGTAGACGGGGAAGAAGTCCAGATCGCTCCTTACAACCGCCAATTCCATTCAAAAACGGTTTGGCAGCGTATAAAGGCGATTGCGGCCGGCCCGATCATGAACTTTATTTTGGCTTATGTCATTCTCGTAATGCTCGGCCTGATGCAGGGAGTGCCGTCTGACGAGCCGGTGCTCGGCAAGTTGATAGACAACGGACGGGCGGCGGAAGCGGGACTCCAGGAAGGAGACCGCATTCAAACGATCAACGGGGAGAACATGAGATCGTGGACGGATATTGTCAACACGGTCAAGGAACACCCTGAAAAAGAACTGAAAATCGTGGTGATGCGCGACAACGTCAAGGTGACGAAATACGTAACACCTGAAGCAGTCAAGGCAGGGGACGAAACCGTCGGCAGATTCGGCGCTTACAACCCGATGAAAACAGGAATCCTGACATCAATTTCCTACGGTGCGACCGAAACGGCGACAGTAGCGCAGAGCATCGTGACCAATCTCGGAAAGCTCGTCACGGGACAATTCTCAATCGACATGCTGGCAGGTCCTGTCGGCATTTATGACATGACAGACCAAGTGGCCAAGACAGGCATTATCAATCTGCTGAAGCTGGCCGCATTTTTAAGCATTAACCTCGGGATCGTCAACCTTCTGCCAATCCCTGCGCTGGACGGCGGCAGACTGTTGTTCCTGTTTATTGAAGCGATCCGCGGAAAGCCGATCAACCGAGAAAAAGAAGCGTTTGTCGTCTTTGTCGGCGTCGCATTTTTGATGCTCTTAATGCTTGTCGTCACATGGAACGATATCCAGCGCTTATTTCTGTAAAACCAATTGCCTTTTTTAAGTGCAGCCAAGCCTTTTAAAAGGCTCTTTTTTAGGGACGCCGTTCCCGACTCAAAAAGTAACCAACTGAAACAAATGAGGTGCGAACGAATGAGACAGAGCAGGACTTTAATTCCTACGCTCCGCGAAGTACCGACTGATGCTGAAGCAAAAAGCCATCAGCTTCTTCTCAGAGCGGGGTTTATCAGACAAAACACAAGCGGTGTATACAGCTATATGCCTCTTGCCAATAAAGTCATTCATAAAATCCAGAGCATTGTCCGCCAAGAAATGGAGAAAATCAATGCCGTCGAAATGCTGATGCCTGCGCTCCAGCAGGCGGAAACTTGGCAGGAATCGGGAAGATGGTACACGTACGGTCCTGAGCTCATGAGGCTGAAAGACCGCCACGGCCGCGAATTTGCCCTTGGCGCGACACACGAAGAGGTCATCACAAGCATCGTCAGAGATGAAGTGAAATCGTACAAGCGCCTTCCGCTGACCCTTTACCAGATCCAATCGAAATTCCGCGATGAAAAGCGCCCGCGCTTCGGTCTGTTGAGAGGCCGGGAATTCATCATGAAGGATGCGTATTCCTTCCATTCTTCCGCCGAAAGCCTTGATGAAACGTACAATGATATGTACCAGGCGTATACGAATGTGTTTACGCGCTGCGGCTTGAATTTCAGACCGGTCATTGCAGATTCAGGCGCGATGGGCGGAAAGGATACCCATGAATTTATGGCATTGTCCGATGTCGGTGAAGATACAATTGCGTATTCTGATCAGTCTTCATACGCTGCCAACATCGAAATGGCTGAAGTGAAGGAAGCCGGTGCTGGCGAGAAGGCTGAAATGAAAGAGCTCCAGGAAGTCCACACACCTTCGGTCAAAACGATCGAAGAAGTTGCCGCATTTCTTGGCATATCCCCGTCAGACTGCGTGAAATCAATGCTCATGAAAGCAGACGGACGTTTTGTCCTCGTGTTGACGAGAGGGGATCATGAAGTCAACGATATTAAGGTGAAGAATCTGCTCCAAGCAGAAACGATCGAATTCGCGAGCGCCGAAGAGGTTGCTGAGATAACAGGTACTGAGCCTGGCTTTGTCGGACCGGTGGGGCTTGACAGCGAAATCGAAATCTTTGCAGACTTTGCTGTGAAGGCGATGGCAAACGCAGCAGCAGGAGCGAATAAAACAGATTACCATTATCAAAACGTGAATATCAGCCGGGATGTGCACAATGTGACATTCGCCGATCTCCGCTTGATCCAGGAAGGAGACCCTTCACCGGATGGAAACGGAACGATCCGTTTTGCAAAAGGAATCGAAGTCGGACAAGTTTTTAAACTCGGCACCCGCTATTCTGAAGCGATGGACGCAACATACCTTGACGAAAACGGACGCGCTCAGCCGATGCTGATGGGCTGCTATGGAATCGGGATTTCCCGGACACTTTCGGCCATCGTTGAGCAGCATCATGACGATAAAGGCTTGATCTGGCCGCTGGAAGTGACGCCGTATGACCTGCACATCCTCGCGCTTAACATGAAAAATGACGCGCAGGTTCAGCTTGCCGAAAAGCTGTATGAAGATTTTAAAGCGAACGGCTATGACGTATTGTTTGATGACCGTGCTGAACGGGCCGGCGTTAAATTTGCAGATTCCGATTTGATCGGTCTGCCGATCCGCATCACGGTCGGAAAAAGAGCTGATGAAGGCGTTGTCGAAGTGAAGATCCGCAAAACCGGAGAATCATTTGAAGTCGCCGCTGAAGAGCTTTTGGACTTTATCGAAAAACAAGTCAAGAGCTTATCTTCTCACTCTTAAAGATGTTAAACTAGAGTAAAGGAAGGTACCTCGGGAATCGTCCCAAGGTACCTTCAATTATGATTTTCTTTTAGGGAGGAATCTGTCTTGGAAGACCAGCTTTCTGTCAACAGAAGACAGTTTCAAATTCTTCTGCAGCAGCTGAATGTAACGGAAGATACGATGATCCGTCACCTTGAAGGCGGACAAATCATAAAGCTGACCGTTCATAAAAACAAGAAGACATGGCACTTTCACTTTAAATTGAAAAATGTCCTGCCTTATCAAATCTTCGAACGGTTTCACACCCAGCTGACCCGCACCTTTTCCCATATCGCTCAGGTCACCTGTTCCATCGAGGCGGAAAACCCTTCGATTGACGAGCAGCTTGTTCAGGATTACTGGACGCGCTGCATCCAGGAACTCGATGGTATTTCCCCGCCGATTTTGACGCTTTTGAACGACCAAAAGCCCAAGCTTACGGGGAACAAAATCCTGCTTAAAACGAAAACAGATACAGAAGCATCCGCTTTAAAAAAGAAATACAGCTCGCTCATCCAGTCAAGCTACTGCACATTCGGTTTTCCTGAGCTCCAGCTCGACACAGAAATCTTTGTGTCAGATCAAGAGATTCAGAAATTCAGAGAGCAAAAAATGGCCGAAGATCAAGAGAGAGCCCTTCAGGCTTTAATCGAAATGGAAAAGCAGGATAAGGAAGCCCAAGACGATGAAGCGCCGTCAGGCCCTCTTCAGATCGGCTACCAGATTAAAGACTCTGAAGAGATCAGAACGCTTGACAGCATCATGGATGAAGAGCGGAGAATTACGGTGCAAGGCTATGTATTCGACGCTGAAACAAGAGAGCTGAAAAGCGGCAGAACGCTTTGTATCTTTAAGATAACCGACTATACAAACAGCATTCTCGTCAAAATGTTCGCACGTGAAAAAGAGGACGCTGTTTTGATGAAGTCCCTGAAAAAAGGGATGTGGGTAAAGGCTAGAGGAAGCATACAAAACGATACATTCGTCCGCGATTTGGTGATGATCGCCAACGATGTCAATGAAATCAAAGGGAAAACCCGTGAGGATACAGCACCGGAGGACGAAAAACGTGTCGAGCTCCACCTCCATTCACCGATGAGCCAGATGGATGCCGTATCAAGTATCGGCAAGCTTGTCGAACAGGCGAAAAAATGGGGGCATCCGGCTATCGCGCTCACTGATCACGCTGTTGTCCAATCGTTTCCTGATGCATTCGCGGCGAGCAAAAAGCATGGCGTGAAAATGATCTACGGACTTGAAGCCAACCTCGTCGACGACGGCGTGCCGATTGCCTACAATCCGGTGCACCGCCTGCTTGAAGAGGAGACATATGTCGTGTTCGACGTCGAGACGACGGGGCTGTCGGCCGTCTATGATACGATCATCGAGCTGGCCGCCGTAAAAGTAAAAGGCGGGGAGATTATCGAACGCTTTGAAAGGTTTGCAAACCCGCATCGCCCTTTATCGGCTACGATCATCGAGCTGACTGGGATTACCGATGATATGCTGAAAGATGCGCCTGAAGCCGAAGAGGTCATCCGAGATTTTAAAGAATGGGTCGGAGATCACACGCTTGTCGCTCACAATGCAAGCTTTGACATCGGCTTCATCAATGTCGCCTACAAGCGTCTGCTGAATTCGGAGAAAGTGCAGAACCCGGTCATTGACACACTTGAGCTGGGCCGTTTTCTTTATCCGGAATTCAAAAACCACAGGCTGAATACGCTTTGTAAAAAGTTTGACATCGAGCTCACCCAGCACCACAGGGCGATTTATGATACCGAAGCGACGGGCTATCTCCTTGTGAAAATGCTGAAAGACGCGGCCGAAAAAAATATCATGTACCACGATCAGCTGAATGAAAATATGGGGCAGTCCAATGCCTATCAGCGTTCAAGGCCATATCACGCGACCCTTTTGGCAGTCAATGAGACAGGTTTGAAAAACCTTTTCAAACTCGTGTCGCTTTCACATATCCATTATTTTTACAGGGTGCCGAGGATCCCGAGGTCACAGCTTGAAAAGTACAGAGAAGGCCTTTTAATCGGTTCGGCATGCGACAAAGGCGAAGTATTCGAAGGCATGATGCAGAAATCGCCGGAAGAGGTCGAAGACATCGCTTCATTTTATGACTATCTTGAAGTCATGCCGCCTGAAGTCTACCGGCACCTGCTCCAGCTTGAACTCGTCAGGGATGAAAAAGCGTTAAAAGAAATCATCGCCAACATCACAAAGCTCGGCGAGAAACTGAATATTCCAGTAGTAGCAACAGGGAATGTTCATTACCTGAACCCTGAGGATAAAATTTACCGCAAGATTCTGGTTTCCTCACAAGGCGGCGCAAATCCGCTCAACAGGCACGAACTGCCGAACGTTCATTTCCGTTCGACGGATGAAATGCTTGAGGCCTTTTCATTTTTGGGTGAGGAAAAAGCGAAAGAAATCGTCGTCAAGAACACCCGTTTGATCAGCGAGCGAATCGAAGAAATCAAGCCGATCAAAGACGATCTTTACACACCGAAGATCGAAGGCGCAGATGACGAAATCCGCCGCATGAGCTATGAGAAAGCAAAAAGCATTTACGGCGACGACCTTCCGGAAATCGTCGAAAAGCGGATCGAAAAAGAGCTGAAAAGCATTATCGGCCATGGATTCGCCGTCATCTATCTGATCTCTCATAAGCTTGTAAAACGCTCCCTTGATGACGGCTATCTTGTCGGTTCAAGGGGATCGGTCGGTTCTTCCCTTGTCGCAACATTGACGGAAATTACCGAGGTCAACCCGCTGCCGCCGCATTACGTCTGTCCGGATTGCCGCCATTCCGAGTTTTTCAACGATGGATCGGTCGGTTCGGGATTTGATTTGCCTGACAAAGACTGTCCGAAGTGTGGAGCGGCCTACAGAAAAGACGGCCACGACATACCGTTCGAGACGTTTCTGGGGTTTAAAGGGGACAAGGTTCCTGATATCGACTTGAACTTCTCGGGCGAATATCAGCCGCACGCCCACAACTATACGAAAGTCCTGTTCGGAGAGGATAACGTCTACCGTGCGGGAACGATCGGCACAGTCGCCGAAAAAACGGCTTACGGGTATGTCAAAGGGTATGCTAACGACAACAATTTGCATATGCGCGGGGCGGAAATCGACCGCCTTGTCCAAGGCTGTACAGGCGTCAAGCGGACGACAGGGCAGCACCCGGGCGGAATCATCGTTGTGCCTGATTACATGGATATTTACGACTTTTCACCAATCCAGTTTCCGGCGGATGCCACCGATTCCGAATGGAAGACGACGCACTTTGACTTTCATTCCATCCACGACAACTTGCTGAAGCTGGATATTCTCGGACACGATGATCCGACGGTCATCCGTATGCTCCAGGATCTGAGCGGGATTGATCCGAAGACGATTCCGACCGATGATCCCGAAGTGATGAAAATTTTCCAAGGGACAGAATCTTTAGGGGTAACCGAAGAGCAGATCGGCTGTAAAACCGGAACGCTTGGCATCCCTGAATTTGGAACCCGCTTTGTCAGACAGATGCTCGAAGACACCAAGCCGACGACATTTTCCGAGCTCGTTCAGATTTCCGGCCTGTCACACGGTACGGACGTATGGCTCGGCAACGCGCAGGAGCTGATTCACAATAATATTTGTGAACTGAGCGAAGTGATCGGCTGTCGTGATGATATTATGGTGTACTTAATCTACCAGGGGCTTGAGCCATCCCTCGCCTTTAAGATTATGGAATTTGTCCGTAAAGGTAAGGGACTGACACCTGAATGGGAAGAAGAAATGAAGAATAATAATGTTCCGGACTGGTATATCGACTCGTGTAAAAAAATCAAATACATGTTCCCGAAAGCCCACGCTGCGGCATATGTTTTGATGGCGGTCAGAATCGCTTATTTTAAAGTCCATCATCCGCTGCTCTACTACGCAGCATACTTTACGGTGCGGGCCGATGACTTTGATATCGAAACGATGATCAAAGGGTCGACAGCGATTAAAGCCGTCATGGATGACATCAACTCTAAAGGCCTTGACGCTTCTCCGAAAGAGAAAAGTTTGCTCACGGTGCTTGAGCTGGCGCTTGAAATGTGCGAAAGGGGCTTCTCTTTCCAAAAAGTCGACTTATACAGATCGAGCGCTTCCGAATTCATCATTGACGGAAACAGCTTGATTCCGCCGTTTAATTCAATACCGGGGCTTGGAACAAACGCCGCTTTGAATATTGTCAAAGCAAGGGAAGAAGGCGAATTTCTTTCCAAAGAAGATTTGCAAAAAAGAGGCAAGGTGTCAAAAACGATCATGGAATACTTGGAGCGCCACGGCTGTCTCGAGTCGCTCCCAGATCAGAACCAGCTGTCTTTATTTTAAAGGCTGCCGACTTATTCGGCAGTCTCTTTTTTGTTTTCTAACCCAGCGCGTTCTTCGAAGATTCAGAGGCGCGTATAGTGCGGAAAGTTTGTCAGATTGATTGACAATAAAAATACATTAATGTTAATATTTTCAAAATGATATTATTCTATAAAGAAGTTCACTTTTTCAGTGAACAGAAGTTAGTTTCTTGATTAAACAAACAAAGTTCTTCGTTCCTCCGGCAAACATTGAACCTGCGTGAATCTGCAGCACATCTTCAAATTTCAAAAATTCAATCAGTCTCTTCTCCGCTTACCGAAAGACACCATTTGTCCGTCACTAAAGGAGGTGAGTGTCATGTAAACATCGGCTGTTTTGAAGGAAAACAAAATGAGGAAGAAGGAGTCCGTTGAAAGAGAAAGCTTTTTGGAAAATGAAAGCGTTTTTCTTTGTTTTACTGCTTACGTTTGCGATGTTGTTCATGCCGGTTTCCGGCAAGGCGGACATTGCATCTGCGAAAGAGAGCCAAAATTATGCGGAATTGCTGCAAAAATCAATTCTTTTCTATGAGGCGCAGCGCTCCGGAAAGCTTCCGGAAAGCAGCCGTCTGAATTGGAGAGGGGACTCTGCTCTTGAGGATGGAAAAGATGTCGGCCATGATTTGACAGGCGGATGGTATGATGCCGGAGATCACGTGAAGTTCGGCCTTCCAATGGCTTATTCTGCGGCCGTTCTGTCGTGGTCCGTCTATGAGTACCGCGATGCCTATGAAGCGGCAGGACAGCTTGATGCGATATTAGACAATATCAGATGGGCGACAGACTATTTTATTAAAGCGCATACAGATCGTTATGAGTTTTGGGGCCAAGTCGGCCATGGGGCCCAAGATCACGCCTGGTGGGGCCCGGCCGAAGTGATGCCTATGAAGCGGCCGGCCTATAAGATAGATGCAGCCTGTCCCGGGTCAGACCTTGCCGGCGGTACAGCAGCAGCCCTAGCTTCTGCATCAATCATCTTCAAGCCGACAGATGCTTCTTATTCAAATAAACTATTGGCCCATGCCAAGGAATTGTATGATTTTGCCGACCGCTACCGCGGCAAATATTCAGACTGCATTACAGACGCGCAGCAATATTATAATTCGTGGAGCGGATATAAAGATGAACTGACATGGGGAGCTGTCTGGCTCTACTTGGCAACCGGCGATCAAAAATATTTGGATAAAGCGCTTGCTTCGGTCTCAGATTGGGGCGATCCCGCAAACTGGCCTTACCGCTGGACGCTTTCCTGGGATGACGTCACTTACGGAGCACAGCTGCTGCTCGCTCGTCTGACGAACGAATCCCGATTCACCGCATCTGTCGAACGCAATCTTGATTATTGGTCGACAGGCTACAATCATAATGGAAGCACAGAGCGTATCACTTATACACCAGGCGGGCTGGCATGGCTTGAGCAGTGGGGATCGCTGCGCTACGCTTCAAACGCCGCTTTTCTCGCTTTTGTTTATTCAGATTGGGTAAAAGATGCCGGCAAAGCAAAAAGGTATCGGGATTTTGCGGTTCAGCAAATGAACTATATGCTTGGGGATAATCCGCAACAGCGCAGCTTTATCGTCGGGTACGGAACAAATCCGCCGAAGCACCCGCATCACCGCACCGCACACGGTTCATGGGCCGATCATATGAATGTGCCTGAAAACCACCGCCATACCCTTTACGGCGCGTTAGTAGGCGGACCGGGAAGAGACGATTCGTACCGGGACGAAACAAATGATTATGTGTCAAACGAAGTTGCGATCGATTACAATGCGGCTTTCACGGGCAATGCAGCCAAAATGTTTCAACTGTATGGTGCCGGGCAATCACCGCTGCCTCATTTTCCCGAAAAGGAAACACCAGAAGATGAATTTTTTGCGGAGGCATCCATAAACAGCTCGGGAAACAACTACTCAGAAATCAGAGTGCAGCTTAATAACCGATCAGGATGGCCGGCAAAGAAAACCGATAAGCTGTCTTTCCGCTATTACGTGGACCTGACTGAAGCGGTGAATGCCGGATTTTCTTCGGAAGATATAAAGGTCTCAACCGGATACAACGAAGGGGCGTCGGTGTCCCAGCTGAAGCCATATCACATCGGCGAACACATTTACTATACGGAAGTCAGCTTCAGCGGGGTTATGATATACCCCGGGGGTCAATCCGCCCATAAGAAAGAAGTTCAGTTCCGCCTAGCGGCTCCGGCGGGGACGTCTTTTTGGAATCCGAAAAATGACCACTCTTACCGGGGGCTGTCACACACGCTGGCAAAAACCCGGTATATACCAGTATATGATGAAGGCCGGCTTGTTTTTGGAAATGAGCCCGACTAAAAAACACCCGGATTCAATCCCCGGCAGTCCCATCATATGAAACGAAAGCTTGAAGCTTTAAAAGGAGGACGCATCATGGACAATAAAACACGCTTTATGCAATTGTATGAGCAAATTAAAAATCCGCAAAACGGCTATTTTTCGCCTGAAGGCATTCCTTATCATTCAGTTGAAACGCTCATATGCGAAGCGCCTGATTACGGCCATATGACAACATCTGAAGCATACAGTTATTGGCTGTGGCTTGAAGCGATGTACGGCCGATACACACAGGACTGGTCAAAGCTAGAAGCCGCCTGGGACAATATGGAGAAATATATCATCCCGGTCAATGAAGGCGATGGAAACGAAGAACAGCCGACGATGAACTATTATAACCCCTCAAGCCCTGCCACATATGCCGCCGAACACCGCTACCCAGATCTTTATCCTTCGGCTTTGACCGGACAATATCCGGCCGGAAACGATCCGCTTGACAGTGAGCTTAGATCCACATACGGAAGCAATGAAACGTATTTAATGCACTGGCTGCTTGATGTCGATAACTGGTATGGATTCGGGAACCTGTTGAACCCATCACACACCGCCGTTTATGTGAACACTTACCAGCGCGGTGAACAGGAGTCTGTTTGGGAAACGGTTCCGCACCCCTCTCAAGATAATCAGACGTTTGGAAAACCGAATGAAGGGTTTATGAGTCTGTTTACAAAAGAAAATCAGGCTCCTGCCCCGCAGTGGCGCTACACTAATGCGACCGACGCCGATGCGCGCGCTGTTCAGGCGATGTACTGGGCAAGGCAATGGGGCTACAGCAATACTAAGTATTTAGAAAAAGCTAAAAAAATGGGGGACTTTCTCCGTTACGGCATGTATGACAAATACTTTCAAGAGATTGGAAGCGCTGCTGACGGCTCGCCTTCCCGCGGAACTGGAAAAAATGCCTGTCATTATTTAATGGCATGGTACACTGCTTGGGGAGGCGGATTGGGACAGTATGCCAACTGGGCGTGGCGGATCGGTGCGAGTCATGTGCACCAAGGTTATCAAAACCCTGTCGCTTCTTATGCACTGTCAACAGCTGAAGGCGGATTGATTCCAAATTCATCCACAGCGCGCAGCGATTGGGAACAGGCGCTGAAAAGGCAGCTTGAACTTTACACATGGCTGCTTTCTTCAGAAGGAGCTGTTGCAGGCGGCGCCACGAATAGCTGGAACGGCAGCTACAGCGCATATCCGCAGAATGTCAGCACATTTTACGGAATGGCATACACAGAAGCGCCTGTATATCACGATCCGCCTTCTAACAATTGGTTCGGGATGCAAGTCTGGCCGCTGGAAAGGGTGGCGGAACTGTATTACATTTTCGCAGAGAAAGGTGACAAATCGTCTGAAAACTTCCAAATGGCAAAGCATGTGATTGAAAAATGGATCGCGTATTCGCTTGATTATGTGTTTGTGGGCGAACGGCCTGTTACGGATGAAGAAGGCTATTATTTAAATGAAGCGGGAGAACGCGTCCTTGGCGGCCAAAACCCGCAGATCGCCGTACAATCCGATCCAGGCGAGTTTTGGATTCCGGCAAACCTTGAATGGAGCGGCCAGCCTGATCCGTGGAAGGGATTTGATTCATTTACCGGAAATCCGGGACTGCATGTCACGACGAAGAATCCTTCTCAAGATGTCGGTGTTCTCGGCAGCTATATTAAAACGCTTGTCTTCTTTGCAGCCGGAACAAAAGCCGAAACCGGCGGCTTTACCGCTCTTGGAAACAAGGCCAAAAACGTGGCAAAAGAACTGCTTGATGCAGCATGGAATAAAAATGACGGAATCGGTATCGCAGCAGAGGAAGAACATGAAGATTATATCCGCTACTTTACGAAGGAAGTCTATTTTCCGAATGGCTGGAGCGGCAAAAACGGGCAGGGCAACACCATTCCTGGTTCCAACACTGTGCCGTCTGATCCGGCAAAGGGCGGTAACGGCGTCTATATCAGTCATGCCGACCTCCGTCCGAAAATTAAAAACGATCCGATGTGGCCTTATTTGGAAAATAAATATCAGACCTCGTGGAATCCGAATACAGGCAAATGGGAAAACGGTCTGCCGACTTTTGTGTATCACCGCTTCTGGTCTCAGGTCGATATGGCGACAGCTTACGCTGAGTATGACCGTTTAATTGGAAATGCATAACAATCTGTAAGAGAATGTCAGATTGATATGCTTTTGAACGTTTGGGAAAAGGCGGCGTTCAGCCGCCTTTTTTAAATTGAGGGATTTTAGCCAGTGTTTTGCACGATCATCTAATAAAAAAGGAGTTCAAAAGTTTGAGAGAAAAATGGTTAGCCTTGTGTTTAAAGTCGATCATTCTGTTCGTTTTGATCATGGGAACCGTTCTTTTATCCGCAGTTCCGAAAGCTTCGGGAACAAGCGGGCCAGCAAAGCAAGAAAAGCAGAGCATCATCACCCCGGCAGACCTTTTGGAAAACATGAGTCCCGGATGGAACCTTGGCAACACGCTGGATGCTGTTCCGACAGAAGGCTCTTGGAACAATCCGCCGGTTCGCGAGCATACTTTTGATGATATTCGCGACGCGGGGTTTAAAAGCGTCCGGATTCCGGTGACATGGGACTCCCACATCGGCAGCGCTCCCGGGTATCTGATCGACACCGCTTGGATGAACCGGGTGGAAGAAGTGACGGATTGGGCGTTGGAAAGAGAATTTTATGTCGTGTTAAATATTCACCACGATTCTTGGCTATGGATCAGCCGCATGGGAAACAGCCAGCAGGAGACATTAGATAAGCTGGGGAAAGTCTGGAAGCAAATTGCCGAGCGTTTTAAAAACAAAAGTGAACGCCTCCTGTTTGAAATCGTCAATGAACCGACTGGAATGAACGCATATCAAATGAATCTGCTTAACCGCGAGATGCTGAACATCATCCGTTCGACCGGCGGAAACAACAGCCAGCGGCTCGTGATCGTCGGGGGGCTTGAAGATAACAAAGATGAATTGCTTCATTCATTTGAACCGCCTGATGATGACCGGATTGTCCTCACATATCACTACTATTCTCCGTGGGATTACGTATCAAACTGGTGGGGCCGGACGACTTGGGGATCGGCAGCCGAAATCTCCGAGATGGAGGAGGATATCAAACCGGTTTATGAAAAATTTGTAAGGGAAGGATACCCGGTTATCATCGGCGAATACGGTACCCTCGGCGCCAATGAAAATCATTCAAAGCGGCTCTATCATGATACGTTTGTCCGCCTTGCCCACAAATATCAAATGGTCCCGATGTGGTGGGACAACGGGAATGACCAGTTTGACCGGACTGAGAGACAGTGGCGCGATCCTGTTGTTAAAGAGATTGTCATTCAGGCGGGACGCGGCGTTCCCAATGCGATCATCAAACCGGCAGATCTTTTTATAAAAAAAGGTCAAAACCTCAGCGATCAGACGGTGGACATTCAGCTGACCGGCAATGTGCTGACCGGCATTTATCAGAAATCCGAACCATTAAAGGAAGGCAGTGATTATACAGTTGATAATGCCGGAAAAACGGTCTCTATTAAGGAATCCTGCTTGGCAAAGCTGCTGAACGGGTCCGGGCAGCCTGGGGTAAAAGCGCAGCTCACTTTTACGTTTCATAAAGGAGCCAGCCAGGTTATGGATATCATTCTTTATGATGACCCGAAGCTTGAAAAAAGCGAATTCACCGTCAGTCAATCGGCAATCAGCGGTGATCTCAAAATCCCGGCTTCACTGAACGGAACGAAGCTGGCTACGGTTAAAGGAGTCGTCGATTCTACAGGAAGGCCGGTTCTTGAAGAAGTATGGTCATGGACGCCCTACTTGAACTATGACGAGGATTTTTACGAAAAAGACGGGGATTTGTATTTGAGAGAGCGGGTTTTAAAGTATTTGAAAAGCGATTCCACCTTTACATTTGAACTGTGGCCGAAAGGCGTCGAGACGGTCGTGAAGATGAAAGTCACGCCTTGAACGGCCTGCTAATCTCTGAATGGCGCCGTCCATGGATCTTCTTTATGAAAGCAGGGAAAAATAATGATGACGAAAAAGTTTTTTTTGACACTGCTGATACCGTTTTTGCTTGCGCTTTCCGCCATTCAGTTTGGCAATCCCCGGCCGGCACTAGCTGCGTCTCCTTTTGTTGTGACATCCGGAACATCGTTCATTTTAAATGGAAAAGACTTTTATTTTGCCGGGACGAATAACTATTATTTCCATTATAAATCTAAAAAAATGGTCGACGATGTGTTTGAAGATATGAAAGCGATGAAATTGAAAGTGATCCGCATCTGGGGATTTCTTGACGGCCAGCCGCAGGAAAATACCGTCATGCAGCCAAGGCCGGGCATATATGATGAATCAGGCTTTTCAAAGCTTGACTATGCCATTTATAAAGCGGGACAGACAGGGATAAAACTAGTCATCCCTTTTGTGAACAACTGGGATGATTTCGGCGGAATGAATCAATATGTCAGGTGGTTTCAGGCGGATGGACATGACGCCTTTTATACTCATCCGGACATTAAAGAGGCGTATAAAAATTATGTATCCTATATGCTGAACCGAGTCAACACATATAGTGGCGTCAAATATAAAGATGATCCCGCGATTATGGCGTGGGAGCTTGCCAATGAACCAAGGGTCCAGTCTGACAGAACCGGAAATACACTTGTCGAATGGGCGGATGAGATGAGCGAATTTATTAAATCCATTGATCAGAACCATCTTGTAGCAGTTGGAGATGAAGGATTTTATCATATAGAAGGGCACCCTGATTGGCATTACAGCGGCGGAGAAGGTGTGGATTGGAAAAGGCTGACTGCTCTTAAGCATATTGATTACGGCACATATCACCTCTATCCGGATCATTGGGGCAAAACGGCCGAATGGGGAAATCAGTGGATCACAGACCATATTTGCGATGGAAAAGAAATCGGCAAGCCGGTCGTTTTAGAAGAGTACGGCTATCAGGATAAGTCCAGAAGGGACGACGTCTACAGAACATGGCTTGAACTCATAGAAAAGCAGGGCGGAGCGGGCAGCCAATTTTGGATTTTGACCGGTATTTAGGATGACGGGACCCTTTATCCGGATTATGACGGTTTTCGGATCGTTTATCCGAGCTCTGCCGCTTCTGTCATTTCAGAACATGCGAAGCGGATGAATGAGAAATCATCCGCTTCCGAAATGCGTCAGACTAAACGCTGTCATGATTTGCAATAAAAATATGGTTATGGTATAGTTTTATTGGAAATGCTAACGATAGCCGAGGCGAAGAGTGGGGAAACCCGCTCTTTTGTATTGAACAGGCAATTTTGTCTCGACATGTTCATCGTTTTTTCTAAAATCCCCTGCTTTTGAAGCAGGGTTTTTACGAGGGAGCTGATGAATGGGAGCCTGCACAAGGAGGAAAAGTATGAGTAACAAAGTGATCGATACCGTCAGCGAAATGGTCCAGCCTATACTAGACAATCTTCAGCTTGAACTCGTTGACATCGAATTTGTCAAGGAAGGTCCGAGCTGGTTTCTTCGCGTGTTTATTGATTCAGATGACGGCGTGGACATCGAGGAATGTGCCAAGGTTAGCGAAGCTCTTAGTGAAAAGCTCGACGAGGCTGACCCGATCAAGCAAAACTATTTTCTTGAAGTATCGTCACCTGGAGCTGAGAGGCCTTTAAAGAAAGAAGCCGATTTCATGAAAGCGCTCGGAAAAAACGTATATATTAAAACGTACGAACCTATTGAAGGCAATAAAGAGTTTGAAGGCGAACTTTCCGCATTTGACGGTGAAAACGTGGAAGTCGCGGTGATGATCAAAACGCGCCGGAAAACGATCAATATTCCATATGATAAAGTAGCCAAAGCAAGGCTGGCTGTTTCGTTCAATTAATTTTTGACTGTTTAAGGGGGAAACCATAAACATGAGTAGTGAGTTGTTAGATGCCCTGACTGTTCTTGAAAAAGAAAAGGGAATCAGTAAGGACATTATTATTGAAGCAATTGAAGCTGCGCTCATTTCCGCTTATAAGCGGAACTTCAACCAGGCGCAGAACGTCAGGGTAGATTTAAATCGCGACACCGGTTCAATCCGCGTTTTCGCCCGCAAAGATGTCGTGGATGAAGTATATGATCCGCGCCTTGAAATCTCGATTGAAGATGCCGTAAACATCAATCCGAACTACATTGTCGGAGATGTCGTGGAAATCGAAGTGACGCCGAAGGATTTCGGCCGCATCGCTGCCCAGACGGCAAAGCAGGTCGTGACTCAGCGCGTCCGCGAAGCGGAGCGCGGCGTCATCTATTCTGAATTCATCGATCGCGAAGAAGATATCATGACAGGCATCGTTCAGCGGATCGACAATAAGTTCATCTATGTCTCTTTAGGAAAAATCGAGGCCCTTCTGCCGGTTTCAGAACAGATGCCGAATGAAGTCTACAAGCCCCATGACCGGATCAAAGTGTTCATTACAAAAGTCGAAAAAACGACGAAGGGTCCGCAGATTTACGTTTCAAGAACTCATCCAGGTTTATTAAAACGTCTCTTTGAAATCGAAGTCCCGGAAATTTACGATGGAACGGTCGAGCTCAAATCCGTGGCGAGAGAAGCGGGAGACCGCTCGAAGATTTCCGTGCGCACGGATAATCCCGACATCGATCCCGTCGGCGCCTGCGTCGGACCGAAGGGTCAGCGCGTTCAGGCGATCGTCAATGAATTGAAAGGCGAGAAAATTGATATTGTTCATTGGTCAAACGACCCGGTTGAATTCGTCGCCAATGCGCTGAGCCCTTCAAAAGTGCTCGACGTCATCGTCAATGAAGAGGATAAGGCGACAACGGTTGTCGTTCCTGACTACCAGCTGTCGCTCGCCATCGGAAAAAGAGGTCAAAACGCCCGCCTGGCAGCCAAGCTGACAAGCTGGAAGATCGATATTAAAAGCGAAACAGATGCAAGAGAGCTTGGAATTTATCCAAGGGAGCTTGAAGAAGAGGAGCCGGAAGAGCTTTTCTTTGAAAGCGAAACTCCAGAATCGGATGAATAAGAGGTGACCTTTGGTGAAAAGCCGAAAGAAGATCCCGCTTAGAAAATGCGTCGTAACAGGGGAAATGAAGCCTAAAAAGGAGCTCATCCGCGTCGTCCGTTCGAAAGAAGGGGAAGTTTCCGTAGACCCGACCGGCAAGAAAAACGGCCGGGGAGCCTACCTTACTCTTGATAAAGACGTCATTTTAACTGCAAAAAAGAAAAACAGCTTAGCAAATCAGCTTCAAGCACAGATTGATGATCAGATTTTTGATGAACTGCTGGAACTGGCGGAAAAGGAGAATTAGATAAATGTCGGAATCAGAATGGTTTTCCTTGCTGGGTCTGGCGAATCGAGCTCGAAAGGTCGTGTCCGGAGAAGACCTGGTTGTGAAAGAAATCAGGCATTCGCGCGCAAAGCTTGTTTTGCTTGCAGACGACGCATCGGCTAACACGGAGAAAAAAGTAACCGACAAATGCAGGCACTACGATGTACCGGTGAAAAAAGTCGGAGATCGTATGCTTTTGGGCCGTTCAATCGGCAAAGAATCCCGTGTGGTTGTTGCTGTCACTGATCAAGGTTTTGCGAATACGTTGCTCCGAAAGCTCGATTAATTTTTTTGGGGGTGAACGAATGGCTAAAATGAGAGTTTATGAATATGCAAAAGCCATAAATGTTTCAAGTAAGGATATTATCGCGGCATTGAAAGATATGAATATCGAAGTCAATAACCATATGGCGATGATCGAAGAAAATGCGATCAAACAGCTCGATCAAAAATTCAAGAAGAGCGCTAAACCTGCGGGAAATAAAAAGGATGCCGGTACAGGCGGACAAAAGCCGCAGCAAGAAGCCGCAAAACAGAATGCCGGAAGTAAGCCAAACAAAAATCGAGACGGAAAGAAGAATAACGTGCAGAATACTCAATTTAACAATAAAAACAAAAAGAAAAACAACAACAACAATAACAAAAAGAACAAGCGCGGTAAAAATCATCAATCTCCGCAGGAGAAGCAGTTCAAGCCGAAAAAAGAACTGCCTGAAAAAATCGAATTTACCAACTCAATGTCGGTCGGGCAGCTTGCCGAAGAGCTCGGAAAAGAACCGTCAGAAATCATTAAAAAATTAATGCTTCTCGGCACTATGGCAACGATCAACCAAGATCTTGACAAAGATACCGTTGAGCTGATCGCTTCAGAATACGGCGTCGACGTCGAAGAAGTGATCGTCCTTGAAGAAACCGAGCTCGAAAAATACGAAGAGCCGGATCAAGAAGAAGACCTTGAAATCCGTCCTCCTGTCGTAACAATCATGGGCCACGTCGACCACGGAAAAACAACGCTTCTTGACAGCATCAGAAAAACGAAGGTCGTCGAAGGCGAAGCCGGAGGCATCACACAGCATATTGGCGCTTATCAGATCGAGGAAAACGGCAAAAAAATCACCTTCCTTGACACTCCGGGCCACGCCGCATTCACAACGATGCGCGCACGCGGTGCGGAAGTTACGGATATTACGATTCTCGTCGTAGCTGCAGATGACGGGGTCATGCCGCAGACGGTCGAAGCGATCAACCATGCGAAAGCGGCTGAAGTGCCGATCATCGTCGCTGTCAACAAAATCGACAAACCGACGGCAAACCCTGACCGGGTGATGCAGGAGCTGACAGAGCACGGTCTTGTTCCTGAAGCATGGGGAGGCGAGACGATTTTCGTTCCTCTTTCAGCACTGTCAGGAGAGGGAATCGATGAGCTGATCGAAATGATCCTGCTCGTCAGCGAGGTCGAGGAGCTCAAAGCGAATCCGAACCGCAGAGCAAAAGGAACGGTCATCGAAGCCGAGCTTGATAAAGGAAAAGGTTCTGTCGCAACACTGCTCGTTCAAAACGGAACGCTTCACGTCGGAGATCCGATTGTCGTCGGGAACACATTTGGACGCGTTCGCGCGATGGTCAATGATGTCGGCAGACGCGTTAAATCGGCGGGGCCGTCAACACCTGTTGAAATCACCGGATTGAACGAAGTTCCGAACGCAGGGGATCAGTTCCTTGTGTTCAAAGACGAAAAAACAGCCCGTTCAGTCGGCGAAGCCCGCGCTACCAAACAGCTTGAAGAACAGCGCAGCGATAAAGCGAAGCTCAGCCTTGATGACTTGTTTGAACAGATTAAACAAGGCGATGTCAAAGACATTAATCTCGTTGTCAAAGCTGATGTTCAAGGCTCTGCTGAAGCTCTCGTTGCAGCACTGCAAAAAATAGAAGTCGAAGGCGTCAGAGTCAAAATCATCCACACAGGCGTAGGTGCGATTACCGAATCAGACATTATTTTAGCTTCTGCTTCAAATGCAATCGTGATCGGGTTTAATGTCAGACCTGACGGAAATGCTAAGAGTACCGCCGAAGCCGAAAATGTGGATATCCGCCTTCACCGCATCATTTATAAAGTCATCGATGAGATCGAAGCAGCCATGAAAGGCATGCTTGATCCTGAGTATGAAGAAAAAGTGATCGGCATGGTTGAAGTCCGTCAAACATTCAAAGTCTCTAAAATCGGAACGATTGCCGGAGGCTATGTAACGGAAGGTACGATCACACGTGACAGCGGAATCCGCTTAATCCGCGACGGCGTCGTCATCTATGAAGGGGAAGTCGATGTGCTGAAACGCTTTAAAGATGATGTGAAAGAAGTTTCACAAGGATATGAATGTGGTATCACCATTAAGAAATACAACGACATTCGCGAAGGCGATATGATCGAAGCGTATGTCATGCAAGAAATTGAAAGAAAGTGATCGGTTTCGTTGAATGCGAATGCATCATTTACGATGCATCATCACTCAAGGAAAAACGGGCGGTGCTGAAGCGGGTGATCACAAGAATCCGCGCAAAGTTCAACGTTTCTGTTTCAGAAATTGACTACCAGGACACTTGGCAGCGCACAAGCTTTGGTATCGCCGCCGTTTCTTCCTCTCGCGTGCAAACGGAAAAAGAGCTGCAACGGGTTTTAAGCTTTATCGACTCTTTTCCGGAAATTGAACGGACGATCACGAGAACAGAGTGGTTTTAACGTAGAGGTGGTATGGTCATGACGATGAGAGCTACCCGTGTGGGTGAGCAGATGAAAAAAGAACTTGGTGACATTATCGGCAGAAAGCTGAAAGATCCGCGGATCGGATTTTTAACAGTCACTGATGTCAGGGTCTCAGGTGATTTGCAAATTGCTAAAGTGTATATTTCCGTTTTAGGCGATGAAAAGAAACGGGAAGAAACGCTCAAAGGCCTGGCAAAAGCAAAGGGCTTTATTCGTTCCGAACTTGGAAACCGAATCAGGCTTCGCAAAACACCTGAAATCCATTTTGAGTTCGATGAATCGATCGATTACGGAAACCGTATCGAAACATTGATTCACGAGCTGAACGCAAACAAAGAAGAATCATAAGCTGAAAAAGGATAGGCGGGCGACTGCCTGTCCTTTTTAGCTCCAAATGAGAAAGGGGCGAAGAAACACGAATGTATAACGGAGTCCTTCTGTTACATAAACCGGTGGGCATGACTTCGCACGACTGCGTCATGAAGATCCGCAAACTGTTGAAAACAAAAAAGGTCGGCCATACCGGCACATTGGATCCCGAGGTGTCGGGCGTTCTCCCGATCTGCGTCGGGAGAGCAACCAAAGTCGTCGAGTATTTGACGGAAAAGTCCAAAACATATGATGCAGAGGTCACGCTTGGCTGTTCCACGGAGACAGAAGACCAGACGGGGCAAGTCACGGAAAAGAAACCCGTCTTAGCGCCGCCTGATGAACAGGCCGTGCAGAGCGTCCTGAGATCTCTTGAAGGAACGATTGAGCAAGTCCCGCCGATGTATTCCGCTGTCAAGGTAGGCGGCAAAAAGCTGTATGAATACGCGCGGGCCGGTATCGAGGTTGAACGGCCGAAGCGAGCCATCACCATCCATCATATCGAACTGACATCCGAGATTCGCCATGAGCAGGATAAAGCCCGCTTTCGGTTTGTTGTGACATGTTCAAAAGGCACATATGTCAGGACCTTGGCGGTAACAATCGGGGAGAAGCTCGGATATCCCGCGCATATGTCCAACCTGGTCAGGACCGCATCAGGCCCTTTTACCCTTGATGAATGCTTGACCTTTGAAGACGTCGAAGGCTTGATTGCTGGTGGAACATTGTCCGAAAAGCTCGTCCCCATCGAACGTGCGCTTGATCATTTGCCGAAATGGATAATTAGTGATACATTAGCTAAGAAAGTGGAAAATGGAGCGGTGCTTGAAACGCCCGGCAGCTTTTCTCATTTGACGAGCGAAGACCGCATTGCGGTCTTTACGGAAGCAGGCCGGTGCACAGCCGTCTATTATCCGCATCCGACCAAAACCGGCCTGTTGAAGCCGGCAAAAGTACTCGTGCAAAAAAGCGAACAATAGAAAAGGTGACCGTTCTTGAAGACGATACATATTTCCCACCCACACGACTTGAAGCGTGAGGATTTTCCGACATCAGTTATGGCATTAGGCTATTTTGACGGTGTTCACCTGGGACATCAGCAAGTGATTCTTACAGCAAAAAACACCGCGGCAAGAGAAGGGGTCAAAACGGCGGTGATGACCTTTCATCCCCACCCTTCTGCCGTGCTCAAAAAAGGCCGGGAGCCAAAAGATTTAATCACGCCATTGCAGGACAAAATCAGCATCATTGAAGATTTAGGGGTCGATTTTTTATACGTTGTCACATTTACCCCTGAATTCGCTTCTCTATCGCCTGAAGAATTTATCGATCAATATATACTCGGCTTTCACGTTACTCATGTTGTAGCCGGATTTGACTTTACCTTCGGGAAATTCGGCAAAGGCACAATGGAAAACTTCCAGGAGTATGCGAAAGGCCGTGTCAAAAGCACGTCTGTCGCAAAATACTCCAATCAGGACCAAAAGGTGAGCTCCACGAGAATCCGCACCGTCCTGGGAGCCGGAGACGTCGAGTACGCCGCTGAACTGCTCGGCAGGCCGTACCATGTGAAAGGCTTTGTGATCCACGGCGATAAAAGGGGCCGAACGATCGGATTTCCGACCGCCAATATCGGCCTTAAAGACACATACATCGTCCCGCCGACAGGTGTGTATGCCGTTAAAGCCGAAATCGGCGGCGCTGTCTACAACGGCGTCTGCAATGTCGGATACAAGCCGACGTTTTACGAAAAACGGCCGGGGCAGCCTTCAATCGAAGTCAACTTATTCGATTTTGATCGTGACATATACGGGTCCGAAATTAAGGTTGAATGGTATAAGCGGCTGAGGAGCGAAAAAAAATTCGGCAGCGTTGACGAGCTTGTCGAACAGATTTCTAGAGACAAAGAAGAAGCGATCCGCTTCTTCAGAGAGCGGAAGCCGGCCGAAATCTAGATGTATGGAAACGGCAATACGCGTCAACAATGGTGATAATAGCTAAACTTCATCATAAATGGTTGCATTAGGCCCGCATTTCTAGTATCATATTGTCTGTAGCTTTAAAACCGTTCACTTGGCAAATCGAATCACCGGCGTTTGCTAGGTAATCGGGGCTAATATTATATGGAGGTGAAACAGGATGGCAATTACTCAAGAGCGTAAAACACAACTCATCAATGAGTTCAAAACCCACGAATCTGACACGGGATCACCGGAAGTTCAGATCGCTATCCTAACAGATCAAATCAACAACTTGAACGAGCATTTACGCACTCACAAGAAAGACCATCACTCACGTCGCGGTCTTCTTAAAATGGTAGGTAAACGTCGTAATCTTCTTACGTATCTTCGTAACAAAGACGTAACTCGTTACCGTGAGTTGATCAACAAACTAGGATTACGTCGATAATCGTAAAAAGCGGGAGGATTCCCGCTTTTTTATCGTATAAGAACGAATATCCGGCAACTCTAAAACGCGTTGTTCATATAAATGATTTTAAATGACACCGATTCATTCTTTACATAGCACTTTGCCATTGATATGTTCAATTCATTTCGTTCATAATAGGAGTAACGTAAAAACTATCCGAAGAGAGGAGTTCATATAAGAATGGGACAAGAGAAACATGTCTTTTCCATAGATTGGGCCGGCCGCAAGCTGACGGTAGAAACCGGCCAGCTTGCAAAACAAGCAAACGGAGCTGTCATGGTGCGTTATGGAGACACCGCTGTGCTCAGCACCGCAACGGCTTCAAAAGAACCTAAAACCGTAGATTTCTTCCCGTTAACCGTGAATTATGAAGAAAGACTTTATGCCGTCGGAAAGATTCCGGGCGGGTTTATTAAAAGAGAGGGCAGACCGAGCGAAAAAGCGATTCTCGCCAGCCGGTTAATCGACCGGCCGATTCGTCCGCTGTTCGCAGACGGCTTCCGGAATGAAGTTCAAGTCGTCAGCATCGTCATGAGTGTTGACCAGGATTGTTCGTCGGAAATGGCGGCAATGTTCGGATCGTCTCTTGCGCTGTCCGTATCGGACATCCCGTTTGAAGGGCCGATTGCCGGAGTGACGGTAGGCCGGGTTGACAACGAATTCATTATTAATCCGACACTTGAACAGCTTGAAAAAAGCGACATTCACCTCGTCGTAGCGGGAACGAAAGATGCGATCAACATGGTTGAAGCAGGAGCAGACGAAGTTCCGGAAGAGATCATGCTTGAAGCGATCATGTTCGGTCACGAGGAGATCAAGCGGCTTATTGCGTTCCAGGAGGAAATCGTCGCCGCTGTCGGGAAAGAAAAATCAGAAATCACCCTGTATGAGATCGATTCCGATCTGAAAGAAAAAGTGCGGGGAATGGCCGAATCGAACCTCTTAAAAGCGATCCAGGTTCATGAAAAGCACGCGCGCGAGGACGCGATCAGCGAAGTGAAAAACGAGGTTTTGGCCAAGTTTGAAGAAGAGGAACACGATGAAGACACGCTGAAACAAGTGAAAGACATTTTGTCGCAGCTTGTTAAAAATGAAGTGCGCCGTCTGATCACGGAGGAAAAAGTTCGTCCTGACGGCCGGGCAGTCGATGAGATCCGCCCGCTTTCTTCAGAAGTCGGACTCCTTCCGAGAACACACGGTTCAGGCCTTTTCACACGGGGGCAGACGCAGGCGCTCAGCATTTGTACGCTCGGTGCGCTTGGCGATGTACAAATTTTGGACGGTCTCGGTGTCGAGGAATCAAAACGCTTTATGCACCATTACAACTTCCCGCAGTTCAGCGTCGGGGAAACAGGGCCGATGCGCGGACCAGGACGCCGCGAAATCGGGCACGGAGCCCTCGGGGAACGTGCGCTTGAGCCGATTGTTCCGTCTGAAAAAGACTTCCCGTACACCATCCGCCTCGTCTCTGAAGTGCTTGAATCAAACGGTTCAACTTCCCAGGCGAGCATTTGTGCAAGCACGCTTGCTATGATGGATGCAGGGGTGCCGATTAAAGCTCCGGTGGCCGGAATCGCAATGGGTCTTGTTAAATCAGGTGACAACTACACGGTCCTAACCGATATTCAAGGTATGGAAGACCATCTCGGAGATATGGACTTTAAAGTAGCGGGAACGTCCAAAGGCGTCACAGCTCTGCAAATGGATATTAAAATTGAAGGCCTATCAAGAGAGATTTTGGAAGAGGCTCTTCAGCAGGCGAAAAAAGGCAGAATGGAAATTCTTGAAAGCATGCTGAGCACATTGGCTGAATCAAGAAAAGAGCTTTCTCCTTATGCGCCGAAAATCTTGACGATGTCGATCAATCCGGATAAAATCCGCGACGTCATCGGACCAAGCGGAAAACAAATCAATAAGATCATTGAAGATACAGGTGTTAAAATCGATATTGAACAAGACGGCACAATCTTCATCTCTTCCACCGATGAAAGCATGAACCAAAAAGCGAAGAAAATCATCGAAGACCTTGTCAGAGAAGTTGAGGTCGGACAGCTTTACTTAGGTAAAGTAAAGCGGATTGAAAAATTCGGAGCTTTCGTTGAACTGTTCAGCGGAAAAGACGGTTTGGTCCATATTTCAGAGCTTGCGCTCGAACGGGTAGGAAAAGTCGAAGATGTCGTCAAAATCGGCGACGAGCTCCTTGTTAAGGTTACCGAAATCGATAAACAAGGACGCGTCAACTTATCAAGAAAAGCTGTACTGCGTGAACAGAAGGAAAAAGAAGAACAAAAATCGTAAAAAACGGTGTTTTATCTTGCTTCTGTCTTCGTCTTCAAAGCAAAAGGAAGCCTGGGTAACCCGGCTTCTTTGTTTTAAGCCGTGAAAACGGTCCGGTTCTATCTTGTCCTTTTCTCACATATTTTGTGGGGAAGGGAGGAATACAATTGAAAAGAACGATTGTTCGTGTTTCCGTTTTTTTCTTTCTTTTGCTGATGTCCTATCAGATGATGAACCGTCCGTATTCACAACATTACATAGATGCGATGAAAAAAGATGCGGTCACGGTTGCCGCTCAGAAGGACGAATTGTACCAGGAGCTTTTGCAAAAAGCGCCTGAATATGAAGTAAAGGCCCAGAATGCGAAAAATGATCAAATATGGAAAGCGATTCCCGGCTACAACGGCTTAAAAGTAAACATCGAAAAATCGTACAAAAAAATGAAACGGATCGGAGCATTTGATGAGAAGCTGCTCGTTTATGATCAAGTGAAACCTGATGTTCATTTAGAATCCTTAAAGCCTGAGCCGATCTACCGCGGACACCCGGATAAACCGATGGTATCGTTTATTATCAATGTCGCTTGGGGTAATGAATATTTGCCGGAGATGCTTCCCGTTTTAGAAAAGCATCGTGTCAAAGCCACCTTTTTTTTGGAGGGCAGATGGGTGAAACATCACCCCGAGCTCGCAAAAGCCATCCAAAACGGCGGACATGAAATCGGAAACCATTCATACAATCATCCGGATATGAGCAAACTGACGAGAGAACGTATTTCAGAACAGCTGCGGATGACAAATGAACAAATAGAGGAAACGCTCGGCGTCAAGCCGAAATGGTTCGCCCCGCCGAGCGGCAGCTTCCGCAAAGAGGTTGTGGATCAGGCTCACAAGATGGGGATGGGAACGATCATGTGGACAGTTGATACGATCGATTGGCAGAAACCGCAGCCGGCCGTCTTACAGCAACGGGTATTAAGCAAAGTACATAACGGCGCCATGATATTAATGCATCCGACAGATCCAACTGCAAAAAGTCTTGCCGTTTTGATACAGAACCTTCATGAAAAAGGCTATCAAATCGGAACTGTTTCACAGCTGATGAATGAAAAAAGGCTTGTTGAAGAATAGGATGTGCGGCCCGTTCTTTGAATAGGAGGAACAAATTTGATTAAACGGTATACTTGTCAAAATGGGGTAAGAATCGTATTCGAAAACAATCCCACTGTCCGGTCTGTGGCCATCGGAGTTTGGATTGGAACCGGATCAAGACATGAAACACCTGAAATTAACGGTATTTCGCACTTTCTTGAGCACATGTTTTTCAAAGGGACTAAAACGCGCACTGCAAGGGACATCGCAGAGTCTTTCGACAGAATCGGCGGACAGGTCAACGCGTTTACCTCAAAGGAATATACGTGCTATTACGCCAAAGTTCTCGATGAGCATGCAAGCTATGCTCTGGAAGTGCTTTCTGACATGTTCTTTCATTCATCATTTGACGAGGAAGAATTGAAAAAAGAAAAAAACGTCGTCTATGAAGAGATTAAAATGTATGAGGACACGCCTGACGACATCGTCCACGATCTCTTGAGCAAAGCGTCATTCGGCAGCCATTCCCTCGGTTATCCGATCCTCGGCACAGAGGAGACGCTTGCTGAATTTGACGGAGATTCGCTCAGAAAATATATGGACGAATATTACACGCCTGACCGCGTCGTCATTTCGATAGCCGGAAATGTGCCGGAAGCTTTTATAAAAGAAGCTGAAAAGCACTTTGGCTCATATGAAGCCAAAGGCAAAAGAACCGGCATGACAAAACCGGATTTTCATCATGAGAAAATGACGCGCAAAAAAGAAACCGAACAGGCTCACCTCTGTCTCGGCTTTAACGGGCTGGAAGCAGGTCACCCGGAAATCTACGATTTGATCGTTCTCAATAATATTTTGGGAGGGAGCATGAGCAGCCGCCTCTTTCAGGATGTCCGGGAAGATAAAGGTCTTGCATATTCCGTGTTCAGCTACCACACTTCCTATGAAGACAGCGGCATGATGACGATCTACGCCGGAACCGGCGCAAATCAGCTTCAGCTTCTGTCAGAAACGATTCATGAAACACTGCGTGTGCTGAAAAGCGACGGAATTACACCGAAAGAGCTTGAAAACAGCAAAGAGCAAATGAAAGGCAGCCTGATGCTCAGTCTCGAAAGCACAAACAGCAAAATGAGCCGCAACGGCAAAAATGAGCTTTTGCTCGGCAAACACCGGACGCTTGATGAAATCATCGAAAAGTTGAATGCCGTCAGCCTTGAGCGTGTGAACAATCTTGCCAACCGGATTTTCACCGATGATTACTCGTCTGCATTGATCAGCCCGTCGGGTGAGCTGCCGAAATAATACCTCGTTAAAACATGCTTGTCTTTTTAGGCAGGCATGTTTTTTGTTATCGGTTCATACATCATAACAAAAGGGGGTTTTTTCATGAGGCTGAGTGAGCTTTCGGGAAAAGAAATCGTCGATGTTAAGCGGGCTGAACGGCTTGGCGTACTGGGGCAGACGGATCTTGAGATCAATGAGCAGGACGGACAGATTACCGCTCTTATTATCCCTTCTGTAAAATGGTTCGGACTTGGCAGAAAACAGGGGAATGACATCAAGGTGCCCTGGTCGCAAATTCAAAAAATCGGATCGGATATGATCATTTTGGATGTGCCGGAAAGCAGCGTGACAAAAGAAGAATAAGCAAGCCTAGAACACCCGCCCGTCCCTTGGGGCGGGCTTTTTGTTTTTCTGGATTTCAATTCACCGCTATTTCCTTTTTGTCATATGATGAAATTAGCTTATGAATTAGATCCTTGTCAAAAAAGAAGGTGAATGTTAGAGCCATGTTAACCGGATTAACGATTGCAATCATCGGCGGCGATGCAAGGCAGCTCGAGATCATCCGCAAGCTGACGGAACAGGATGCAAAGGTCTTTTTAATCGGTTTTGACCAGCTTGATCACGGGTTTACCGGAGCTACAAAACTAAAGCTGAACGAACTCGACTTTGGCACAATAGACAGCATTATTCTGCCTGTATCAGGCACATCGATGGAAGGAACGGTTGCGACTGTTTTTTCCAATGAAAAAGTGGTGTTAAAACAGGAACATTTAGAAAAAACTCCGCCTCACTGTGCGATTTATTCAGGGATTTCAAACCAGTATTTAGACGGCATGGCCAAAGGGGCAAACCGCCGTCTTGTCAAGCTCTTTGAAAGAGACGATATTGCGATTTACAACTCGATACCTACAGTCGAAGGTGCCATTATGATGGCCATACAGCATACAGACTTTACGATTCACGGCTCGAATGTGATGGTTCTCGGGCTCGGGCGGACGGGAATGAGCATCAGCCGGACGTTCTCGGCGCTCGGAGCACGCGTAAAAGTCGGAGCGCGCGACTCCGCCCACCTCGCCAGAATCTTGGAGATGGGCCTCACTCCTTTCCACACTAACGAACTTGCAGAGCATGTTGAAAATATCGACATTTGCATCAATACCATTCCAAGCCTGATTCTCGATAAACACGTCCTCTCACGAATGACACCCAGAACATTAATTCTCGATTTAGCAACCCGTCCCGGAGGCACCGATTTTGATTTTGCTGAAAAGCAAGGCATTAAAGCGCTGCTTGCTCCGGGACTCCCCGGGATCGTCGCGCCTAAAACGGCGGGACAGATTATTGCCAATGTTTTGTGCAACCTTTTGTCTGAATTAACAACCGACCGAAAGGGGCTGTCATAATGTCGATCAAAGGAAAAAGAATCGGATTTGGTCTGACGGGTTCACATTGCACGTATGATGCTGTATTTCCGCAAATCGAAGCGCTGATCAACAATGGAGCTGAAGTGAGACCGGTCGTCACACATACTGTCAAGTCGACGGACACACGCTTTGGAGAAGGAGAAGAATGGGTCAGGAGAATAGAGGAACTGACTGGATTTAAAGTCATTGATTCCATTCCGAAAGCGGAGCCTCTCGGACCGAAAACTCCGCTGGACTGCATGGTTGTTGCGCCACTGACGGGAAATTCGATGAGCAAGCTCGCAAACGCCCAGACGGACAGTCCGGTTCTCATGGCGGCCAAGGCGACGATGAGAAACTCCCGTCCCGTTGTCCTCGGCATTTCAACGAATGATGCGCTCGGCTTGAACGGCGTCAACTTGATGAGGCTGATGGCGGCAAAAAACGTTTACTTCATTCCGTTTGGCCAGGATGATCCTTATAAAAAGCCGAATTCGCTCGTCGCCAAAATGGATCTTTTAGTGCCGGCGGTCGAAGAAGCGCTCTCCCATAAACAAATGCAGCCTATCCTGGTCCACAGTGATCAATAAATCTTTTGAAAATAAAGTTGTAACAAAAAATATCAATCACCACGGCACACATCTATGTTAAAATAAAATGTAAAATGCATAGTCAACCAATCGTTTACGACGATTAAGGTGGAAGGAGTTTTACAATTGGGCAGAGGATTACATGTAGCAGTAGTTGGTGCGACAGGCGCTGTAGGACAGCAAATGTTAAAAACACTAGAAGACAGGAATTTTGAACTGGATAAACTGACTTTATTATCCTCAAAACGTTCAGCAGGTACGAAGCAGACTTTCAAAGGCGAAGAGTACACTGTAGAAGAAGCTCGTCCAGAGAGCTTTGAAGGCGTCAACATCGCGCTTTTCAGCGCTGGGGGAAGCGTTTCGCAGGCGCTTGCTCACGAGGCTGTCAAACGCGGGGCGATCGTTATTGATAATACGAGCGCGTTCCGAATGGACCAAAACACTCCGCTCGTCGTACCTGAGGTCAATGAGGCAGATTTGCACAAGCACAACGGCATTATTGCAAATCCGAACTGTTCAACAATCCAGATGGTTGTTGCGCTCGAACCGATCCGCAAGGCTTTCGGTTTAAACAAAATCATCGTGTCGACTTATCAGGCGGTGTCGGGAGCCGGAAACGAAGCGGTAAAAGAGCTCTACGGGCAAACCGAAGCCATTTTGAACGACAAACCGTTCGAGCCTGAGATCATGCCGGTGAAGAGTGATGAAAAACACTACCAAATCGCATTTAACGCTATTCCTCAAATCGATAAATTTCAGGAAAACGGCTTTACGTTTGAGGAAATGAAAATGATAAATGAAACGAAAAAAATCATGCACATGCCTGAGCTTCAAGTTTCAGCCACATGTGTCAGACTGCCGGTTGCAACAGGGCATTCAGAATCCGTCTACATCGAAACAGACCGTGATGATGTGACAGCAGAAGATATTAAAAATCTGTTAAAAGAAGCTCCAGGCGTCGTTCTGCAGGATGATCCGGCTGAACAGGTCTATCCGATGCCTGCAGATGCAGTAGGTAAAAGAGACGTGTTTGTCGGCCGGGTGAGAAAAGACCTTGACCGCCCGAACGGCTTCCATCTGTGGATCGTTTCCGACAACCTGCTGAAAGGCGCAGCATGGAATTCCGTACAAATCGCAGAAAGCCTAAAAGCTTTAAATTTAGTTTAAGATTTCTAACGGGATGTGAGAAGAGAGTGAGGCAAAAATGAAAGCCTGCTCTCTTCTGTTACGTCCGAAATCAACTTGGAGTGAAATAAAGTGAAAATCATCGTTCAAAAATTCGGCGGAACGTCTGTAAAAGATGACCGCGGCAGAAAGCTTGCCTTAAGCCATATTCAGGAAGCGGTCAATGAAGGATACAAAGCGGTTGTCGTCGTATCGGCCATGGGCCGGAAAGGCGATCCGTATGCGACTGATTCATTGCTTGATCTGCTTTACGGCGGACAGGATACGATTACCGAGCGCGAGCAGGATATGCTTTTATCATGCGGAGAAACGATTTCCTCTGTTGTGTTCGCCAGCATGCTTTTGGAAAACGGGATTAAAGCAGCTGCTTTAACCGGTGCGCAAGCGGGCTTTTTAACGGACAACAACCATACGAATGCAAAGATTCTCGAAATGAAGCCGGAGCGGCTTGTCAGCATGCTGGCCGACCATGATGCGGTTGTCGTCGCAGGCTTCCAAGGCGCGACTGCAAAAGGGGACATTACAACGATCGGCCGCGGCGGAAGCGATACATCGGCCGCTGCGCTCGGCGCGGCGCTGGACGCGGAATTTATCGATATTTATACAGATGTCGAAGGCGTCATGACCGCTGATCCGCGCATCGTTGAAAAAGCGAAGCCGCTGCCTGTGATTACCTATACGGAAATCTGTAATTTAGCCTATCAGGGGGCCAAGGTGATCCACCCGAGAGCCGTTGAAATCGCAATGCAGGCGAAAGTGCCGATCCGCGTGCGTTCAACCTATTCAAACGAGACGGGCACGCTCGTCACAAGCCATCACAACTCAAAAGCCGGAAGCGACGTTTTTGAGCGGCTTATCACTGGCATCGCCCATGTGAAAGACGTGACACAGTTTAAAGTCCCGGCAAAAGAAGGACAATATAACGTACAGACTGAAGTGTTTAAAGCGATGGCGAATGCCGGCATCAGCGTCGATTTCTTCAATATTACACCAAGTGAAATTGTCTACACGGTGGCTGGAAACATGACCGACCGCGCCTCTGGCATCCTGAAAGAATTGGGCTATGAACCGGCCGTGACAAGAAATTGCGCGAAAGTGTCAGCAGTTGGCGCGGGAATTATGGGCGTTCCGGGCGTTACCTCAAAAATCGTTACCGCTTTATCAGAAAAAGGCATTCCGATCTTGCAGTCTGCTGACAGCCATACGACGATATGGGTGCTCGTGCACGAGAAAAATATGGCGACGGCCGTGAATGCGTTGCATGAAGTGTTTGAACTGTCAAAATAAATATGATTGAATCATGATGAGGTGAAAAAAATGAATTTCGGAAATATCGCAACCGCAATGGTTACGCCCTTTGACAAAAATGAAAATATCGATTTTCAAAAACTGTCAAAGCTGATCGATTATTTAATAAACAATGGGACGGATTCCCTGGTGGTTGCCGGAACAACCGGAGAATCGCCGACGCTTTCCGAAGAAGAAAAGGTAGCGCTCATTCAATATTCCGTCAAGGAAGCGGCAGGCCGCGTCCCGATCATCGCCGGCACGGGAAGCAACAACACGAAAGCGTCGATCAAGCTGACGAAAAAAGCTGAAGAAGCCGGCGCTGACGCCGTCATGCTCGTCACTCCGTACTACAACAAGCCTTCTCAGGAAGGCATGTACCGCCATTTCAGAGCGATTGCGGAGGAAACGTCACTGCCTGTCATGCTTTATAATGTACCGGGAAGAACGGCTGCTTCGCTCGCACCGGAAACGACGATCCGCCTTGCGGAGATCCCGAATATCATTGCGATTAAAGAAGCGAGCGGCGACTTAGATGCGATTACAAAAATCGTAGCTGAAACCCCTGAGGACTTTGCCGTTTATTCAGGAGATGACAGCCTGACACTGCCGGCCTTGTCCGTAGGAGCGAGAGGAATCGTTTCCGTTGCATCACATATCATCGGACCGGAAATGCAGGAAATGATCAAACATTATACAGAGGGGAACACGGCTCAGGCTGCTTTGATCCACCAAAAGCTGCTTCCGCTGATGAAAGGGCTTTTTGCCGCACCGAATCCGTCTCCATTAAAGACGGCTCTTCAGCTGAAGGGTCTTGATGTCGGGTCCGTCCGGCTCCCTTTGATTCCGCTAAATGAAGATGAACGACTCCGTTTAAGCAGCCTGATGAACGGCCTGTAAAAAACAATACGGACGAAAACGGTCATTCTCTTTTGGAGGGGATGACCGTTTGTCATATACATAATGGTTCTTGTTTTCTAAATTTAGATTCAGGTATAATAGGGACAAGTGATGATGGACGGGTACTTAGATTAGGAGGATTACAATTTGAAAAAAAATACAGAAAATATTAGAATCATCGCCTTAGGAGGCGTCGGAGAGATCGGAAAAAACCTTTATGTCATTGAAATCGATTCTGACATATTCGTGGTTGACGCCGGTCTCATGCATCCAGAAAATGAAATGCTGGGTATCGATGTGGTCATTCCTGACATTTCATATTTAATTGAACGATCTGACCGCGTAAAGGCGATTTTTCTCACACACGGGCATGAGGAAAACATCGGCGGCGTATTTTACTGCCTGAACAAACTTTCTGTGCCTGTTTACGGAACGAAGCTGACGCTCGCCCTTTTAAAGGAAACGCTGAAGCAGTACGGTGTAAACAAAAAGCCCGATTTAAGAGAAATTCATTCAAAATCTGTTATTACATTTGAATCGACAAAGGTGTCATTCTTTAAAACAAATCACAGCATTCCGGATTCCGTCGGTGTCAGCTTTAAAACATCCCTCGGGTCCATCGTGTGCACTGGCGATTTTAAATTTGACCAGACACCTGTTTTAAACCAGACAAGCGACATCGGCGAAATTGCCAAAATCGGCAACAGCGGTGTGCTGTGCCTGCTTTCCGACAGTGCCAATGCTGAGAAACCGGGCTATACGCCTTCAGAAGCAGTCGTCGGCGGAGAGATATCCGATGTAATGTACAATGCCGAAAACCGCGTCATTATTGCCGTGTTCGCGTCTAACTTTAACCGGATTCAGCAGGTCATTGATGCTGCGCTCCAAAACGGCAGGAAGCTTGCGGTTTCAGGAAAAAATATTTCGACGATACTCCAGCTGGCGATGAAGCTCGGGTATGTCACGGCAGATGAAGATCTGTTCATCCCTGTCCAGGAAGTTAAAAAGTATCCGAAAAGAGAAGTCGCGATTTTGACAGGGGACAACCATGGAGAGCCGCTCGCCGCATTGACCAGGATCGCAAAACAAGGGCATAAGCAGCTCGACATTGAGAAAGGGGATACCGTCCTGATCGCATCCTCCCCTATTCCGGGTCAGGAGCTTGTCTACTCCAAAGCGGTCGACCTCTTAACAAGAGCGGGCGCGCAGGTCGTTTTCGCCCAAAAACGCGTCCATGTATCAGGCCATGGCTGTCAGGAAGAACTGAAGCTGATGCTCAACCTGCTGAAGCCGAAGTATTTAATCCCCGTAAACGGTGAATACAGAATGCAAAAAGCGCATTCCAAGCTTGCCGAAGAAATCGGTATGAAACGGAGCGACATTTTCCTGATTGAAAAAGGAGACGTCGTGGAATTCCGCGGACAAAACGTGAAAATCGGCGATAAAGTGCATTCAGGCAATATTTTGATCGATGGACTCGGTGTCGGCGACATCGGCAATATCGTGCTCAGAGACCGCCGTCTTCTGTCCCAGGACGGAATCTTAATCGTTGTGATTACCCTTGATAAAAAGAAAAAACATCTTGTATCAGGACCCGAAATTATCACGAGAGGTTTTGTCTATGTCAGAGAATCTGAACAGCTGATCGTTGAAGCGACGGAACTTGTCAGGGAACTCGTCAACGAAAGCACAGAAAACGCCGTCGTCGAATGGTCCGCCTTAAAACAGGCGATGCGTGACGCATTAAACCAGTTCCTATACGAAAAAACGAAACGAAAACCAATGATCATTCCAATCATCATGGAAGTATAAAACCAAGAGATTTCTCTTGGTTTTTTTTCATGCCTTTTGCGTTGAATGAAAAAAACGCCATTGTCCATAATACAAAAGAAACTCGAGAAAGAGGTGAGCCAGATGGACTCAAACCGGATACAAAACGGGGACAGCCAGGGGGAGCAGCCGGCTAAGCCGGACGCAAAAGACAGTCTCGTCAACAAAATCCAGCAGCTCGGCGAAACGACACTCCCGCAAATGGGTCAGGATACCAACATTCACTGTCTGACCATTATCGGGCAAATTGAAGGTCACGTACAGCTTCCTCCCCAAAATAAAACAACAAAATATGAACACGTGATTCCCCAGATCGTTGCAGTAGAGCAGAATCCTAAAATCGAAGGGCTGCTCATCATCTTAAACACGGTCGGAGGAGACGTTGAAGCAGGTCTTGCGATTGCGGAAATGCTGGCGTCTCTGTCAAAGCCGACGGTCTCTATCGTGCTGGGCGGCGGACATTCAATCGGAGTTCCAATTGCGGTGTCCTGCGACCACAGCTATATCGCTGAAACAGCGACGATGACGATCCATCCGGTCAGACTGACAGGGCTTGTCATCGGTGTGCCGCAGACATTTGAGTATCTCGATAAAATGCAGGAAAGGGTCATCAATTTCGTGACAAGTCATTCGAACATATCGGAAGACAAATTTAAAGAACTGATGTTTTCAAAAGGCAATTTGACCCGCGATATCGGGACGAATGTCGTAGGAAACGATGCCGTGAAATATGGATTAATCGATGAAACCGGCGGAGTCGGACAGGCGATTCAAAAGCTGAATGAATTAATCGAACAAAACAAAGGCGCCCAGGAAGGGATGATCCAATGATTCTGTATACAACAATGCCGCAGGAAATCGTGTTCGCAGGGCAGGCGGAAAACTCGAACTTAAAACAGATCGATGTCAACGGCGTGCCCCTTTTAGTCGAAATGAACGGAGAGGAAGCAAGAGTCGTCCAAGTTCTCAGCACGAACCCGATGGATTTTTTAAAACAAGAAACAGCACCTGGGCAGACGCTTAAACTGACATTTTATAAATAGCTGAAGTGTCTCAAGGATAAATATGCTATAATAGGGGAATCCAGAGGAAAATCGCAGCCGAAAAAAGGCTGCTTTCTCTTTGTTTTTACATTTTTTAACACGCAGTAAGGTGATGGAACATGGCAAAAAGAAAACGAAAATCAACAAAGAAACAAAAACAAGGAAAAAAACGGATTCATCTTAAATTTGAATTGTACGGATTAATCTGTATCGCCATCTCGATTATTGCGGTTTTGCAGCTTGGCGTAGCAGGGCAAACGTTCATTTACATGTTCCGCTTTTTCGCCGGTGAATGGTTCATCCTTTGCTTTCTCGGCCTTTTTTTAACGGGTGTGTCTTTATTTTGGAAGAAGAAAACACCCAGTTTTTTAACAAGGAGAAAAGCGGGCCTATACTGCATCATCGCAAGCATGCTGCTTCTTTCCCATGTCCAGCTGTTTCAGCATTTGACCGAAAGGGGAATCGTTCAGTCTCCGAGCGTAATCCAAAATACGTGGGAGCTGTTTCTGATGGATGTAAAAGGCGAGACAGGATCACCTGATCTTGGAGGCGGAATAATTGGAGCCGTTTTATTTGCGGCGTCATACTTTCTGTTTGCATCTGCAGGGTCTAAAATCATCGCCGTCTTCCTGATCTTGATCGGCCTTCTTTTGATTACGGACCGTTCGTTGCAGGAGACGCTGATCAAATGGATGACCCCGGTCGCGTCCTTCATTAAAAACCAGTGGCAGGCCTTTTTAGCAGACATTAAACAATTGAAAAGCAGTTCGCCCAAAAAGAAATCAGGAAAAAAACAAAAGGCGCAGAGAAAACCGAAAGTGTCTGAAGAGCCTGTACAAGAAGCGGAGCTTGATCCAGATCCGGTGATTCAGTCAGAACCGATTATTTCAAGCTTTTCCGACCGTGATGAAAAACCCGAAGTTCAAGCTTACGAAGCTCAGGCGCCTGCCCCTGCCGAGCATTCTCCTGAGCCTGAAGCCGGTGAGGACATGCAGGCTACAGGCGCGCCCGAGATCACGTTCACAGAGCTTGAAAACAAGGATTATCAGCTTCCGTCGATTCAATTGCTGGATGAGCCGAAGCACACAGGGCAGCAGGCGGATAAAAAGAATATTTACGACAATGCCAGGAAGCTGGAAAAGACGTTTCAAAGCTTTGGAGTTAAGGCGAAAGTCACCCAGGTTCATCTCGGCCCGGCCGTAACGAAATATGAAGTCTATCCTGATGTGGGCGTCAAAGTCAGCAAAATTGTCAATTTAAGTGATGACTTGGCTCTTGCGCTCGCGGCCAAAGATATCCGCATCGAAGCCCCGATTCCCGGAAAATCGGCGATTGGAATCGAAGTCCCGAATGCGGAAGTCGCGATGGTTTCCTTGAAAGAAGTGCTCGAATCGAAACTGAATGACCGGCCGGATGCAAAGCTGATGATCGGACTCGGCCGGAACATTTCCGGAGAAGCTGTATTGGCAGAGCTGAACAAAATGCCCCATCTTCTTGTTGCAGGAGCGACAGGAAGCGGGAAAAGCGTCTGTGTCAACGGGATTATTACAAGCATTTTGATGAGGGCAAAGCCCCACGAAGTGAAGATGATGATGATCGACCCGAAAATGGTCGAGCTCAACGTCTACAACGGGATTCCGCATTTGCTCGCGCCCGTCGTGACAGATCCGAAAAAAGCATCGCAGGCTTTGAAGAAAGTCGTCAACGAAATGGAGCGGCGCTACGAATTGTTTTCTCACACGGGAACGAGAAATATCGAAGGGTATAACGACTATATTAAACGGATGAATGCCGCAGAAGAAGCAAAGCAGCCGGAGCTGCCATACATCATTGTGATCGTGGACGAGCTTGCCGACCTGATGATGGTCGCTTCCTCTGATGTGGAAGACTCGATCACAAGGCTTTCGCAAATGGCAAGGGCGGCGGGAATCCATCTGATCATCGCGACGCAGCGGCCTTCGGTCGATGTCATTACAGGGGTTATTAAAGCCAATATTCCGTCAAGGATCGCTTTCAGCGTATCGTCGCAGACAGACTCCAGAACGATTCTTGATATGGGAGGCGCTGAAAAACTTCTCGGCAGAGGGGACATGCTGTTCCTGCCTGTCGGCGCCAACAAACCGCTCCGCGTCCAAGGGGCCTTCCTGTCAGATGAAGAAGTTGAAAAAGTTGTCGATCACGTCATCACCCAGCAAAAAGCCCAATACCAAGAAGAAATGATTCCAGAAGAGACGCAGGAAACGGTCAGCGAAGTGACAGACGATCTTTACGACGAAGCGGTTGCGCTTGTCGTCAGCATGCAGACGGCGTCCGTGTCCATGCTGCAAAGGAGATTCCGCATCGGCTACACAAGAGCGGCGCGGCTTATCGATGCCATGGAAGAGCGGGGAATCGTCGGCCCTTATGAAGGTTCAAAGCCCCGTGAAGTCCTCTTGTCAAAAGAGCAATATGAAGAACTCTCTTCTTAAGAAGAGAGTTCTTGTTTTACATAATTTCATTATGTAAACTGGAAAACGTCTATTTATTTATTTGACAAAACATGATATAGTTATCCTCAATTAAAGGTAATTTGAATCTGATCTGTCAGACGGAGGGAAAACATGTCGATAAAAGCTGACAATCAACGGTTATGTTTAAAAGTGATTGATCGGATAAAAGATGATATTCAAAATGGGGTCTTTTGCGAGAATGAACGGCTCCCGTCTGAGTTTGAGCTGTCAAAGATGCTTGGTGTGAGCAGAACGGCTTTGCGTGAAGCGCTTAGAATGCTGGAAGAAGAAAACGTCATCATCAGAAGGCACGGAGTCGGATGCTTTGTAAATGCCAGGCCGTTATTTCTATCTGGTATTGAGCAGCTGAACAGCGTCACAAAAATGATCGAGCAGGCAAGCATGACGCCGGGAACCATTTTTATGTCTTCACAGGTTACCGCTCCTACCGAAGAAGATATGCTCCGGTTTCAATATGCGGAAGAAACCGAGATCTTTTTGCTTGAGCGGGTGAGAACGGCAAATGGAATGCCTGTTGTCTACTGTCTTGATAAAATACCTGTGGATATCCTCCCGGAAGGCTTTTCACACGAGCAGGAATCGATGTTTGAATGGCTTGAGGACAAATCCGGCGCCGTGATCAGCTATGCTGTTGCCGATATTGTGCCGATCGGGTATCACGACACCATTTCTCAAATTCTCGAATGCGATCCTGAAACATCTTTGCTGCTGCTCAAACAGACTCATTATGACCAAAACGATAAGCCCGTTTTATATTCTTTAAACTATTTTCGGGCCGATAAATTCAGATTTCACGTCGTCAGAAAACGTTTTTGATATACGGGCGCTCGATTAGGAGCGGCTGTTTTTTTTTGCCCATTAGCGTCCATACATAAATAAGCCCGCATCACGGAACAATAACAGATGGAAATACTGATGAATTGGGTGAAAAAAAGTTGAGCAGAAAAAAAGACATGAAAAGCATTGTTGCGCTGTCTTCGGTCCCGCTTGTGATGACGCTAGGCAATTCGATGCTGATTCCGGTTTTGCCGATGATCGAAAAAAAATTAAACATTTCTTCGTTCCAAGTGTCGCTGATCATCACGGTTTACTCTATCGTGGCGATTTTATGCATCCCGATTACCGGCTATATGTCAGACCGGTTCGGAAGAAAAAAGATCATGCTCCCATGTCTTGTAATCGCGGGAGCTGGAGGAGCTTTGGCAGGTTTGGCTTCAACTTTTTTCAAAGATCCGTTTGCGATGATTTTAGCCGGGCGCGTCCTTCAAGGTATCGGATCAGCCGGCGCAGCGCCGATCGTCATGCCGTTTATCGGCGATCTTTTTCAAAAAGATGAAGAAATCAGCGCAGGACTTGGAGATATAGAGACGGCCAATACTGCCGGTAAAGTATTAAGCCCGATATTAGGGGCTTTTTTAGCATCTTGGGTTTGGTACATGCCATTTTGGTTTATTCCGGTTGTGTCTCTCGCCAGCTTTTTTCTCGTCTTGTTCTTTGTTCCCAAACCGAAGGACAAAGATGATGAAAAGCAAACATTAAAAAATTTCGCAAAAAACGTACAGGAGATATTTAAACGGGAAGGACGATGGCTTGTTTCCATTTTTGTCATTGGCGGGATCATTATGTTTCTTTTATTCGGAGTTCTCTTCTACCTGTCGGATACTTTGGAGAAGCAGCATCAAATTGACGGGATTGCAAAAGGAGCGCTTCTCAGCATTCCGCTGCTTTTCCTTTCCGTCAGCTCCTACCTTGCCGGAAAGCTGATCGGAAACGACAAAATCAGAATGAAGGCCTGCGTACTGACCGGCATGGTCCTGCTGTCTCTGTCGTTTGCCGGTTTGTGGTGGAACCACAGCTTTTACCCGCTGTTTTTATTTATGTCCATCGGCGGCATCGGGATCGGAATTGCACTCCCTTCTTTGGATGCGCTCATTACCGAGGGAATTGAAAAAGAAGAGCGCGGCACGATATCTTCGTTTTACAACAGTATGCGGTTTATCGGGGTTGCGCTCGGACCGCCGGTTTTCGCCTATATGATGACAAATGCGGATTGGCTGATATTCATCGTATCGCTTTTGTGCGGTTTAGCCGCCTTAGCGCTTGTGCTGTTTAATATCGACCCGAAAGAAGACGAAAGTGAAGCGGCAAAGACGGTGTAAATCTGCACCGTCTTTTTCATAAGGTTTTTAGTTTCCTTAAATCTCCTCCAGTTGATATAATTACAACCATACAGTCCAAGCGCATATGCTGAAATGTGGTCATAATACATAATATAAACAAGGACGAAGGAGGTTCTATATGACATACCTTAACGAAATAAAAAGAAAGCACCGCGGATTGACAAGCCACATCGTCAAAACGGAAAAATTCAAAACCGTCTCGATTATTTTTAAAATGCTTGCTCCTTTAACAAAGGAAGATGTGACAGAGAGGGCGCTTTTTCCGCATGTGCTTTTGCGGGGAACGGGCACCCGCCCCAAAACTTCAGAACTCAGAATGTATCTTGATGAACTTTACGGCACTTCCGTATCATGCGATCTCTCCAAAAAAGGGGAAATGCATGTTATTACATTCAGGCTCGATATCGCAAACGAAAAATTTTTAAAGGATCAGACACCGCTTCTGGAAAAAGGGCTCGAGCTTTTGGCAGAGATCATTTTTTCGCCGGCGCTTGAAGACGGAGCTTTTCTGCCGCTGTACGTGTCTCAGGAAAAACGCACACTAAAACAAAGAATACAGGCGGTATATAACGACAAAATGCGCTATTCAAATTTGAGGCTGATTCAGGTGATGTGCAAAGATGAGCCATACGCGCTTCACGTCAACGGAGAGCTTGATGATGTGGACGGCATCACGCCTCAAAGCCTGTATGAAGCTTATCAAAAAGCGGTCACAGAAGACCAGCTCGACATTTACGTCGTTGGGGATGTGGATGAACAGCAGGTGGATTCGTACATTTCCAAATACTTCGAAGTAAACGAGCGGGAGCTGAGACCCGTTCCCAAGCTTGAGCAAATCCGCGCAAAGGAGCCTCAGGAAATCGTCGAGGATGCGGATGTCAAGCAAGGCAAGCTGAACATGGGATTTCGGACGGGAACGCATTTTACGGATGATGATTATCCGGCGCTTCAGCTGTTTAACGGTTTGTTTGGCGGATTTTCACATTCAAAGCTGTTTATTAATGTCAGGGAAAAGGCCAGCCTTGCCTATTATGCGGCTTCCAGAATCGAAAGCTTTAAAGGGCTTATGATGGTGATGTCGGGGATTGAAGTCGGCAATTATCAAAAAGCCGTCGACATCATCAAGGAGCAGTTCCAGGAAATGAAAAAAGGCAGCTTTACAGAAGAAGCGATCGACCAGACGAAAGCGGTTATTAAAAACCAGATTCTTGAAACGCTTGATACACCATACGGCTTAGTCGAATTTATTTATCAGCAGGCTGCCGCCCAAACCGAATTTTCTCTTGAAGACTGGCTTGGACGAATCGACAACGTCAGAAAAGCCGAGATTATCGAAGTCGGGAAGAAAATCGATTTGGATACAACGTACTTTCTCAAAGGGACGGAGGGAGCATCTTGACGAAAACGATCGAATTTAAACAGCTGAAGGAAACATTATATTACGAAAAAATGCCTGGCGGCCTCGATGTCTATGTTCTTCCGAAAGAAGGATTTAACAAGACATATGCGGTCTTTACAACAAAATACGGATCGATTGACAATCAGTTTGTCCCGCTCGGAAAAGAAGAAATGGTCCGTGTGCCTGACGGAATCGCACACTTTTTGGAGCATAAGCTCTTCGAAAAAGAAGACGGCGATGTTTTTCAGCAATTCAGCAGGCAGGGAGCTTCGGCAAATGCGTTTACCTCCTTTACCAGAACGGCCTACCTGTTTTCGAGCACGTCCAACGTGGAAGAAAACTTGGAAACGCTCGTCGATTTTGTGCAGGACCCTTACTTTACGGAAAAAACGGTTGAGAAGGAAAAAGGCATCATCGGACAGGAAATCAACATGTATGACGACAACCCAGACTGGCGTCTGTTTTTCGGCTTGATCGAAAACATGTACCAGGAGCATCCTGTCCGGATTGATATCGCAGGCACGATCGAAAGCATCTCGCATATTACAAAAGACCTTTTGTACGAATGCTATGAGACGTTCTATCACCCGAGCAATATGCTGCTGTTTGTCGTTGGTCCGGTCGATCCCGAAGCGATCATCCGCCAGGTCCGCGAAAACCAGCAGAAAAAGCCGTATACAGACCAGCCTGAAATCGTTCGCAAAGAAGTTAAAGAGCCTGGAGCCGTATTCAAAAAAGAACAGGAAATTAAAATGAATGTTCAAAGCTCAAAATGCCTCGTCGGTTTAAAAAGCGCTCATCCGATGAATACGGGAGAAGCCCTGCTGAAGCATGAGCTGACCATCAACCTCATTCTCGAGTGCCTGTTCGGCAAAAGCTCCAGCGATTATGAAAGAATTTATGAAAAAGGATATATCGATGAGACATTCAGCTATGACTATACTGAAGAACACGGATTTGGTTTCGTCTCTGTCGGCGGCGATACGCCTGAGCCCGACAAGCTTGCCGAGGAGCTGAAACAAGTGCTGTTCAAGGCGAAAGAAACGATCACAGCCGAAAAGCTGGAGCTGGCTAGAAAGAAAAAAATCGGCAATTTCTTAAAATCGATGAATTCGCCTGAGTATATCGCCAACCAGTTTACACGGTACGCTTTTCTGGAGACGAGTCTGTTTGATATCGTCACTGTACTCGAATCGATTACGCTTGAGGACGTTCACCGCGTCATTCAGGAAGAAATCGAAGAAGACAGAATCACCGTCTGCAAAGTCGTTCCAAAATCATAAAGCAAGGTCTGAAAGTTCAGCGTGTCAGGAGATTTTCCGATGCACGCTGAACCTTTCTTCTTTTGAACGGAAAGGTGGAAACATAGTATGACAAAACTCGCTCTTATCACCGGTGCAAGCGGCGGAATCGGGCAAAGCATCAGCGAAAAGCTGGCGCAAAACGGGTATGATCTTCTCCTCCATTACCATACAAATGAGCAGGCAGCCGCAGCACTTGCAGAAAGGCTGTCACATACATACGGCATTCACGCCGAAATCATTCACGGCGACCTATCCGACCCCGGCGGCGCAAAAGCCGTTTCCGCTTCCATCGGCGGGCGGGCGCTTGACGGCATCGTCTTAAACAGCGGTCAAAGCTTTCGCGGGCTTGTGACAGACATGACTGATGAGGCTGTGCAGGACATGGTGCAGCTCCATGTCTCAAGCCCGTTTCTGTTGACGAGGAATCTGCTGCCGGCGATGATCAGGAAAAAATCCGGTGCAATTGTAGCCGTCAGCTCCATTTGGGGTGAAACAGGGGCGTCGTGCGAAGTTTTATACAGCATGACAAAAGGCGCGCAAAATGTGTTTGTCAAAGCCCTCGCAAAAGAGCTTGCGCCAAGCCGCATCAGAGTCAACGCCGTTTCTCCGGGCGCTGTGAAAACAAGGATGATGGGCTCGTTTTCAAAAGAGGAAGAAGAGATGATCGCCGATGAGATTCCGATGGGAAGGCTTGCCGAAGCCGAAGAGGTTGCGGACGCCGTGCTGTTTCTGCTCTCGGCTAAGGCATCTTATATCACGGGTCAAATTTTGTCAGTTAATGGCGGCTGGCATTGTTAAAAACATGTATAGTTTGCGGTCCCCCAGAGAATAATAAGGCTGTAACTTCAAGAGAATGGAGGGGCCTGATATGTCCGTACTGGATAATTGGGATCAGTGGAAAAACTTTTTGGGCGACCGTTTGAACTATGCCCAAGAAAGAGGAATGTCAAACGAAACCATCTCAGATCTCGCATATGAGATCGGCGATTATTTGGCCGGTGAGGTTGATTCAAAAAACCATCAAGAACGAGTGCTCGCGGACCTTTGGAGCGTGGCTTCCGAAGAAGAGCAGCGCGCCATTGCGAATGTGATGGTTAAGCTTGTTGAAAACAACGGCTCGCATTAAGGAGAGAGTGTGTTCACTCTCTCTTTTTTATAGGCGCGGCTTTGTCAGCGGCACCGCTTTTGTGTTTTCTTTCCGCCCCGATAGGGTAAACATCATCCAGACGCCGTTACAGCAGGTTTTTCCCGATTATGGGAAACGGACGTTTTTCTTATTTAATCACAACATTCTGCTTTCTAATTGAGACAAAATGCTTTATGATAAAGGAAGGTAAATTTTTGCCACGATGATGGGTAGGGAGGTTATCATTTGGCAAAGCTCGAATGGTACTTAGAATATGAAATACAAGTCAACCGTCCCGGACTTCTGGGAGATATATCCTCTTTATTGGGGATGCTTTCAATTAATATTGTGACCATTAACGGCGTCGATACTCAAAGAAGAGGCCTCTTGTTAAAATGCCGTCATATAGATCAGATTAAGCGACTGGAATCGATTCTGAACACGATGGATACGATTAAAGTGACGAAGCTCCGCGAGCCGAAGCTTCGCGACCGTCTCGCTGTAAGGCACGGCCGCTATATCCAGCGGGATGCAGACGATAAAAAAACGTTCCGGTTTGAACGCGACGAGCTTGGCTTGCTTGTCGATTTTATGGCTGAGCTGTTTAAAAAAGACGGGCACAAGCTGATCGGGATCAGGGGAATGCCCCGCGTCGGCAAGACGGAATCAATTGTCGCTTCAAGTGTCTGTGCAAGCAAAAGGTGGCTTTTTGTTTCTTCGACACTGCTGAAGCAAACGATCAGAAGCCAGCTGATTGCCGATGAGTACAGTCCGGAGAATGTTTTCATTTTGGACGGCATTGTGTCGACGAGAAGAGGATCTGAACGCCATTTGCAGCTCGTCAGTGAGATCATGCGGCTGCCGGCGACCAAAGTTGTCGAGCATCCGGACATTTTCGTGCAAAATACGGAATATACGATGGACGATTTTGATTACATCATCGAATTGCGTAACAGCCCCGATGAGGTGATTACATATGAACATGCTGAAGAACCGCAGATGTTTGACCATTCAGGTTTTTCCGGCTTTGATTTTTAAAATGGAAGGTGTTTGTTGTGACTGAACTAGGAAATCGGCTGAAAGAAGCCAGAGAGGAAAAAGGGATGTCATTGGACGATCTTCAGGCGGCCACAAAGATCCAAAAAAGGTATTTAACGGCCCTTGAAGAAGGAAACTATGATATCATTCCGGGAAAATTTTATGTGCGGGCTTTTATCAAGCAGTACGCCGAAGCTGTCGGCCTCGACTCGGAGCTCTTGTTTGAAGAGTTTAAAAAAGATATCCCTAATTCTTACAATGATGAGGTTTCTGAGAAGCTTTCTTCAATCAAGCCGCAGAGAGAGCTGCCCAAGTCTGCCTCAAAAGCGCTTGAACTTTTGCCTACCCTGCTTGTGGCAGCCGGCGTTATCGTTGTGATCGCGATCATTTACGTCATCGTTCAGGCTGTAAACGGCGGAGGCAACCAGCAGGCTGAAGAGCCTAAGACAGAGGAATCGCAAAGCAAGTATGACGTCTCAAAAGATTCCCCGCTGACAAAGGGAAATCAACAGAACACGGATGCGCAGAAAGACAGCGCTGAAGGCGACAAAGAAAAAAAGGATCAGCAGTTTGATGAGAACGACAAGCTGACCATGAAAGCGACCGCAAGCGAAGGCTCTTCCACAACTTATGAAGTATCAGGATCCGACAAGCTGGAGCTTGAAGTAAAGGCAAACGCAAACTCATGGGTCAGGGTGCGCGACGAGAAAGGAAGCTCCCTTAAAGAAGGAATGATGAAAAAAGGAGAAACCTTTCAAAAGAATATTACCGATCAATCGCAAATTGATTTGCGGATCGGATATGCGCCGGGCGTTGAAATTAAAATCAACGGAGAAGTTCTTTCTTACAAGCTCGATCCTAAGACTGTGATGACACAAAACATAACGATTCAAAATAAAAAGGAGGAAAAGTCATCTTAATTGCACAGATGACTTTTTCTTGCGTTCATCATCATTAGGAAAACATACATATCTGGAGGAACCTTTATGTTTAATCTACCGAATAAAATCACGCTTTCTAGAATCGCATTAATTCCTGTTTTTATGGTCATCATGCTTGTGCCGTTTCAGTGGGGGGCTGTCTCTTTCGGCAGCGAGTCGATTCCGGTCACCCATTTGATCGGCGCACTGTTGTTTATTTTTGCTTCTGTCACCGATTGGGTTGACGGCTATTACGCGAGAAAGCTGAACCTTGTAACAAACTTTGGAAAATTTCTTGACCCGCTTGCAGACAAGCTGCTCGTGTCTTCCGCTTTAATTATTCTGGTGCATTACCATCTTGCTCCGGCCTGGATGGCCATTGTCATTATCAGCCGGGAATTTGCCGTAACGGGACTGCGGCTCGTCCTTGCGGGAACAGGGGAAGTCGTCGCGGCCAACATGCTTGGAAAAGTGAAAACATGGGCTCAGATCATCGCCATCTCTGCTCTTTTGCTTCACAATCTTCCATTTGAGCTTGTATCCTTCCCGTTCGGATCGCTTGCTTTATGGGTGGCTGTCTTTTTCACAGTCGTATCAGGATGGGATTATTTCGCTAAAAACTGGGATGCTTTAAAAACATCGAACTAAACGTGGGGAAGTGGAAACAATGAAGTTGGAAAGAAAAGCGGAAATTATCGCTGTCGGTTCTGAGCTTCTGCTCGGACAAATCGCTAATACAAATGCTCAGTTTATCAGCAGGCATTTGGCCGAAATCGGCATTAACGTCTTTTATCACACGGCGGTGGGAGATAACCCGGAACGCCTTAAACAAGTCATTCAGACAGCTCAGAAAAGGTCTGACTTCATCATTTTTTCGGGAGGCCTCGGACCGACGAAAGACGATTTGACAAAAGAAACGATCGCTGAAGTTGTCGGGCGCCCTCTTAAGCTCGACGATGAAGCCTTCGAATCGATTCAGGATTACTTCAGAAAAACGAACCGGGAGATGTCGCCGAACAACCGCAAACAGGCGTTGATCCTCGAAGGATCCGATGTTCTGCCGAACCGCTTCGGGATGGCTCCGGGAATGCTGCTTGAGCATGAATCGCGCTTTTATATGCTCTTGCCGGGACCTCCGAAAGAGCTGGAGCCGATGTTTGAAAACGAAGCGAAGCCGCTGATTTTGGAAAAGCTCGGCTCGAAGGAAAAGATCGTGTCAAGGGTGCTGCGGTTCTTCGGCATCGGAGAATCCCAGCTTGAAACCGATTTGGAAGATCTCATCGATGCGCAGACTAATCCGACAATCGCCCCGCTTGCGGCCGACGGGGAAGTCACGCTCAGGCTCACGGCAAAGCATGCGGATCCGAAGGAGACAAACCGCTTGTTAAAAGAAACGGAAGACCTCATCCTGGAGCGGGTCGGAGAGTTCTTTTACGGGTATGATGATACATCTCTTGCAGAAGAGCTTGCGAAAGCATGCAGGAGCAAGGGAATGACCTTGGCCGCTGCGGAAAGCTTTACAGGCGGGCTTTTTTCCACCTGGCTGACGGAAATGAGCGGCGCTTCCGAATATTTCAAAGGCGGCGCCGTCTGCTACACAAACGAATTGAAAGTTTCAGCGGCCGGCGTTGCTGAAGACACGCTGCAGCGCTACGGTGCGGTCAGCGCGCAATGCGCAAAAGAGCTCGCCGCAGGCATCAGAGTCAAAACAGGAAGCGATATTGGCATCAGCTTTACTGGAGTAGCCGGGCCGAATACGCAAGAAGGCCATCCGGCAGGAAAGGTGTTTATCGGCATCTCCGTGAAGGACCAGGCTGAAGAAGCGTTCGAATTTCAGTTCGCCGGATCCAGGTCTGCGGTGCGAAAGCGTTCTGCCAAATACGGCTGCCATCTGTTGCTGAAAATGATGGAAAAATAAGCGGAAAACGGATTTTCGGTATATCTTTCTTATGAAAAAAGTCATTCCATTTTAGGAGATCGATTTTTTCCTCTTAAAAAAATCGAATATGCGTTCGCTTTTTTCTTGGCAAATCCGCGCAAACAAGGTATAGTAGATATAGCGGAAGTGATAAAGGAGGAAAATAGAATGAGTGATCGTCAGGCAGCCTTAGATATGGCGCTTAAACAAATAGAAAAGCAGTTTGGTAAAGGTTCGATTATGAAACTCGGCGAACAAACTGAAACGAGAATTTCAACAGTTCCGAGCGGTTCTTTAGCGCTCGACACGGCTCTTGGAGTGGGCGGATACCCGCGCGGCCGGATTATTGAAGTATACGGGCCTGAAAGCTCCGGTAAAACGACGGTGGCGCTTCATGCGATTGCCGAAGTTCAGCAGCAGGGCGGACAGGCGGCGTTCATCGACGCCGAGCACGCGCTCGACCCCGTCTATGCACAAAAGCTGGGCGTCAACATTGATGAGCTTTTGCTGTCACAGCCTGATACGGGCGAGCAGGCGCTTGAAATCGCCGAAGCTCTTGTCAGAAGCGGAGCGGTGGATATCGTTGTCATCGACTCTGTGGCAGCGCTTGTGCCGAAAGCTGAAATCGAAGGAGATATGGGGGATTCCCACGTCGGTTTGCAGGCCAGACTGATGTCTCAAGCGCTTCGTAAGCTTTCCGGAGCGATCAATAAATCGAAGACCATCGCGATCTTTATTAACCAGATTCGTGAAAAAGTCGGCGTCATGTTTGGAAATCCTGAGACGACGCCAGGCGGAAGAGCGCTGAAATTCTACTCTTCTGTCCGCCTTGAAGTGCGCCGCGCAGAGCAGCTGAAACAAGGCAACGATGTCATGGGGAACAAGACGAAAATCAAAGTCGTGAAAAACAAAGTGGCCCCTCCATTCCGGACTGCCGAAGTGGACATTATGTACGGGGAAGGGATTTCAAAAGAAGGAGAAATCATTGATCTCGGAACAGAGCTTGACATCGTTCAGAAGAGCGGTGCATGGTACTCTTATCAGGAGGAACGTCTTGGACAAGGCCGTGAAAATGCCAAACAGTTCCTGAAAGAAAACAAGGACATCCTTTTGATGATTCAAGAGCAGATCCGGGAGCACTACGGTTTGGACACTGGAGGCGTTGTTCCTGCTCAGGAAGACGAGGCCCAAGCTCAAGAAGAACTCGAATTTTAATCATGAAACATGTGAAAGGCTGCCGGCCCGATCGGCAGCCTTTTCCTTTCATCTGCGCATTCAGACGCAGCTCCTTTGTCCATCACCTTCATCCGCGCCGTTTTGAAAAGGCGCTTAATCCGGAAACGTTAAGACCGTAAGCTTGACAAGTATTTCCCACACAATTACAATGAAATTGTATCACTTGTTTTTCTTAACATGATTGATAAACATTTAAACTTGACAAGGGCTGTGAAGCCGCTTCACTCCCTGTGAAGGTTCTGTATGTTGAGAAGAAGTACAATGTACATGCCGACACTTACTTTTAGCAAGACAAGTTCATAGCAAGAGGAGGTGAAAGTTATGAATCCTTTAGCAATTCTCATCTCCATTTTGCTGAGCCTATTCTGTTTAGTTGTTGGCTACTATGTTCGTAAAATCATTGCCGAAGCAAAAATTTCAGGTGCGCGAAATGCAGCCGAACAAATTCTTGGAGACGCAAAGCGGGATGCTGAAGCGTTGAAAAAAGAAGCCCTTCTTGAAGCAAAGGACGAGATTCATACGCTTCGGATAGAAGCTGAACAAGAAGTTCGTGAAAGACGAAATGAGCTTCAAAAACAAGAAAACCGTTTACTTCAAAAGGAAGAGAACCTTGACCGAAAAGATGAATCATTAGATAAACGGGAAGCGATGTTGGAGAAGAAAGATCATTCTCTGAATGAACGACAACAACATATTGAAGAGATGGAAAGCAAAGTGGATGAAATGATTCGTATGCAGCAGTCAGAGTTGGAGCGTATTTCAAGTCTGACGCGAGATGAAGCGAAGCAAATCATTCTGGAACGGGTTGAAAACGAGCTTTCCCATGACATCGCGATCATGACGAAAGAAAGTGAAAATCGAGCGAAAGAAGAGGCTGATAAAAAAGCGAAAAATATTCTTTCATTGGCTTTACAGCGCTGTGCGGCAGATCATGTGGCCGAGACGACGGTTTCAGTTGTCAACCTTCCAAATGATGAGATGAAAGGCCGCATTATCGGACGTGAAGGACGTAATATCCGTACATTGGAAACATTGACGGGGATCGATCTGATCATCGACGATACGCCGGAAGCCGTTATCCTTTCAGGATTTGATCCGATCAGGCGTGAAACAGCCAGGATCGCTCTTGATAAACTCGTTCAGGATGGCCGCATTCATCCTGCCAGAATCGAAGAAATGGTTGAGAAATCCCGCCGTGAAGTGGATGATTACATCCGCGAAATGGGTGAACAGACGACGTTTGAAGTTGGAGTTCACGGTCTTCATCCCGATTTAATCAAAATCCTCGGCCGCTTGAAGTTCAGAACGAGCTACGGACAGAATGTACTGAAACATTCAATGGAAGTGGCGTTTCTGACAGGCCTGATGGCTTCAGAGCTCGGGGAAGACGTGACGCTCGCAAAAAGGGCAGGACTTCTTCATGATATCGGGAAAGCGATTGACCATGAGGTGGAAGGAAGCCACGTTGAAATCGGTGTGGAACTGGCCACTAAGTATAAAGAGCATCCAGTTGTCATCAACAGTATCGCATCTCACCACGGAGATCAGGAGCCGACTTCCATCATCGCCGTGCTCGTGGCCGCAGCCGATGCGCTGTCCGCCGCAAGACCAGGCGCAAGAAGCGAAACGCTCGAAAACTATATTCGCAGGCTTGAAAAGCTGGAAGAAATCTCTGAATCGTACGAAGGTGTTGAAAAATCATTCGCGATACAAGCGGGACGAGAGGTGCGGATCATGGTCAAACCTGACTCAATCAACGATCTTGAAGCCCATCGTTTGGCGCGTGATATTCGAAAACGAATCGAGGACGAGCTTGACTACCCTGGACACATCAAGGTAACCGTGATCAGGGAAACGAGAGCCGTTGAATACGCAAAATAAAGTGGTGCGAATGCGCCACTTTATTTTTTTGTTTCCTTGTGTAACACTATGATTAAAACCTATTTTAAAAAAGAAAGGGTCAAATTATGAGAATTTTATTTATTGGAGATGTTGTCGGTTCGCCCGGCAGAGACATGATCAAAACCTATTTGCCGAAGCTGAAGCTGAAATATAAACCGAACGCCGTCATCGTCAACGGAGAAAACGCCGCACACGGAAAAGGCATTACCGAAAAAATATACCACCAGCTCATTCAAGCGGGAGCCGACGTTCTCACAATGGGAAACCACACATGGGATAAAAGGGAAATATTTGATTTTATTGATGATGCGCCGCAGATCGTCAGACCCGCCAATTTTCCCGAAGGCACGCCTGGAAAAGGCATCACATACATAAAAACAAACGGTTCGAAGGAACTGGCTGTGATCAATTTGCAAGGCCGCACATTTCTGCCTGCGATCGATTGCCCTTTTCGAAAAGCTGATAAATTAATAGAAGAAGCGTCAAAAAGAACACCGTTCATTTTTATCGATTTTCATGCCGAAGCGACAAGCGAAAAGCAGGCGATCGGCTGGTATACGGACGGCCGCGTTTCAGCAGTTGTCGGAACGCATACGCATGTTCAGACAGCTGACAACCGCATTCTTCCGAAAGGCACGGCATATATAACAGACGTAGGGATGACAGGGCCTTACGACGGAATTCTCGGCGTCGACCGCGAGACGATTATCAAACGATTTAAAACGAGCCTGCCCGTTCGTTTTGAGATTGCCGAAGGCCGCACAACACTGAGCGGAGTTGTCATTGACATTGACGAACAGAGCAAGAAAGCCGTTAAAATTGACCGGATATTAATTAATGATGACCACATGTTTTTTGAATGACTGAACAGAAAATCATTTTAGAAAAATATTAAAAGGAAAGCAGGAATATCCCGGTCCTATAGTGAATATAGTAAAAATGGAAGGTACCCTGCTATTTTTGAAAAGCAATTAAAAGGGGATGGCTTTGAAAATAGCAACATCTAATAATGATTGTTCTAATGAACACTCACTTATCCATTGTAAACTTAAGGGGGAGCAGGAATGGAAATATTAAAGGTTTCAGCAAAATCAAATCCAAACTCGGTCGCAGGTGCGCTCGCAGGAGTCTTGAGGGAACGAGGAGCTGCAGAAATTCAAGCAATCGGAGCCGGAGCATTAAATCAGGCTGTTAAAGCGGTAGCGATTGCACGGGGATTTGTAGCACCGAGCGGTGTGGATCTGATTTGCATTCCGGCGTTTACGGACATTCAAATTGACGGTGAAGAACGAACAGCGATTAAGCTAATCGTAGAGCCTCGCTGATAGAAAAATCACTCTTTTTCAAATGCTTCAACCTGCTTACTTTCACGTAAGCGGGTTGTTTTTGGTTTAGCCGTTTTTGAAAAATGCAGCCGGGAGAGGATGAACGTGAAAATTTTTGATGCCCATTCTGATTTGCTGCTGAAGCTCTGGAAAAATCCGAAGCTTAATGAGTACAGTGACCCGTCGCTTCAAACGCCGGTTCAGGCTCTGTTAAACGGAAAGGCGAAAGTGCAGTGTCTGGCGATTTTTCTGCCCGAAACCGTACCCGACACAATAAGGCTTGAAATGGCGCTCGTGCAGATCCGGCTGTTTCACGAAAAAATTGCAAAGTACAAGCGGATCAAACTGATCAAACATAAAGCCGATATCGACAAGCTCAAAAGCGATGAAACCGGCATCATTCTAACGATGGAAGGCTGTGAGCCGATCTCAAAAAACTTAAGGCTGTTTGACATCTTTTTTCAGCTCGGAGTCAGAAGTTTCGGCCTGACGTGGAACTGGGCCAATACGTTCGCAGACGGCGCTTTAGAAGAAAGAAACGCAGGTTTGACTTCTTACGGGGAAAGGCTGATTCGCAAGGCGAACAAAAACCGGGCATGGACCGATCTCTCCCATTTATCAGAGAAAAGCTTTTGGGGTGCGGTTGAAACGGCAGCGTATCCGATCGCCTCTCATTCGAATGCGCACAGCCTTTGCCCTCATCCGAGAAATTTAAAAGACGATCAAATCAAAGCGCTTATTGAAAAGAACGGCGTCATCGGTTTGACATTTGTCCCTGAATTCGTGAGAAACGGAAAAACGCCTGTGATCAAAGATATCCTCTCACATATTGACCATGTCTGTTCTTTGGGAGGCGAGCGGCATATCGGATTCGGATCTGATTTTGACGGCATCGACCGGGTCATTCCGGGTCTGGAGGCCCACAAAGATTACGGGAATCTGATCGAAGCTTTGCAGCGCTCATATACACCAAGTCAAGTCGACGGATTTCTCTTTCAAAATTTCTTCAGCCGCATCCCATTTTAAAAAAATATCATACATTTTTCAGAGGGTGTTCATCTGTTTTTATCAGGAGGACACAGGTGTTTACCAATATGAATTATCGTGCTACAATCCTTTTGTAAAGCGATTTTGCAAAGGGGGTCTGTTCATCTTGGACGGAAATATGAAGGCGCTTATCAAGAAGCCGGGGGAGCCAGGCGCCAGCTTCGAGCTCGTCCCGATACCGAAGATCGACAAACACGAGGTGCTGATCAAAGTCAAAGCCGCATCGATTTGCGGAACGGATGTCCATATTTATAATTGGGATGAATGGGCGAAAAGCAGGGTGAAACCGCCTTATGTGTTTGGCCACGAATTTTCCGGCGAGGTTGTACTAGTGGGGGAAAATGTGACTGCGGTACAAGAAGGGGAGTATGTTTCGGCAGAAACGCACATCATTTGCGGAAAGTGCCTGCCGTGTTTAACCGGAAAAGAGCATGTCTGCAGAAAAACGCTGATTCTCGGTGTCGATACAGACGGCTGTTTTGCTGAATATGTCAAAGTGCCTGCCGCAAACATTTGGAAAAATCCGGACGGCATGCCTGAGGATCTCGCTTCTATTCAAGAACCGCTCGGAAACGCCGTGCATACGGTTCTGACGGGAATGACGGCCGGAGTGAAAGTCGCTGTCGTCGGCTGCGGACCGATCGGATTGATGGCCGTGGCAGTTGCAAAAGCGTCAGGCGCGTCACAAGTGATCGCCATCGATAAAAACGAATACAGGCTCGACCTTGCATTGCAAATGGGGGCAACCGATATCATCTCCGTTGAAAAAGAAGATCCGCTCAAAAATGTAAGCGCTTTAACAGGCGGTGAAGGGGCGGACTTGGTTTGCGAAATGTCAGGCCATCCGATGGCCATCCGCCAAAGCTTAAAAATGGCTGCGAACGGAGGGCGGGTGCATGTCTTAAGTCTGCCCGAGCATCCCGTATGCATCGATATGACAAATGATATCGTCTTTAAAGGATTAACGGTTCAGGGAATTACCGGCCGCAAAATGTTTGAAACGTGGAGGCAGGTCAGCGGTCTTCTCCAGTCCGGTACGATTCAAATCAAGCCTGTCATCACCCACCGTTTCCCGATGGAAGAGTTTGGAAAAGGCTTTGAACTGATGAGAAAAGGGCAATGCGGAAAAGTCGTATTGATACCGTGAAGGGAGAGATGGATATGAAAGAATTTAATTTTTTAGCTTCCGAGCTTGATACAATGAAAGAAAACGGAACTTTTCAGGAACTGCCGATCATCGAATCGCTGCAAGGATCAACTGTCAAAATGAAGGGAAAAGACATCATTCAGCTTTCATCCAATAACTATCTCGGGTTGACGTCACATCCGCGCCTCCAAAAAGCGGCCGAAGAGGCGGTAAAACGGTACGGAGCTGGAACGGGATCGGTCCGGACAATAGCCGGAACATTCACCATGCATGATGAGCTCGAAAAGAAGCTCGCTTCATTTAAAAATACTGAAGCTGCGCTCGTATTTCAGTCCGGTTTCACCGCAAATCAAGGCATTCTTTCAAGCATTCTCACCAAAGATGATATCGTCATCTCAGACGAATTAAACCATGCTTCCATCATTGACGGCATCAGACTTACCAAAGCGGGCAAAAAAGTATATCAGCATGCGGACATGGAAGATTTAGAAAAGATTTTAAAAAAATCAATGAATTACAGAATGCGGCTTATCGTTACAGACGGCGTGTTTTCTATGGACGGAGACATCGCGCCGCTTCCCGAAATCGTCCGGCTCGCTGAACAGTATGACGCATTTGTCATGGTCGACGACGCGCACGCGTCCGGCGTTCTCGGCGAGAACGGACGCGGAACGGTTCACCATTTCGGGCTGGACGGGAAGGTTCACATTCAAGTCGGCACGCTCAGCAAGGCGATCGGTGTTTTAGGAGGCTATGCGGCCGGTTCCAAGGTGCTGATCGACTATTTAAAGCATAAAGGCAGACCGTTTCTCTTCAGTACTTCCCATCCGCCGGCCGTCACTGCGGCATGCATTGAAGCGGTCAATGTGCTGATGGAGGAACCTTCATTAATTAAAAAGCTTTGGGACAATACTTCGTACTTCAAAAAAGAGCTTGAAAAAATCGGCCTTCCGCTGATTAAGAGCGAAACGCCGATCACGCCGATTTTAATAGGTGATGAAGCCGAGGCATGCCGCTTTTCAAGCACGCTTTTCGAGCTCGGTTTATTTGCCCAGGCCATTGTATTTCCGACCGTCCCGAAAGGCAAAGCGCGGATCAGAACGATCATGACCGCCCAGCATTCGAAAGAAGAACTTGATAAAGCCCTTGAAATCATTGAAACCGGCGCCAAAAAAGCGGGTCTGCTTTAAACTCGTCGATTTCTTTTTAAACAAAGCAAATAACCATTGATAATCATTTTCAGTTAGTGTACAACGATAGGTTCTGGGTTGTGCTGACAACCGAGAACCTTTATACTGAAGAGTGGAGCTTTGTTTGAAAGGAGATCAAAAACATGAATGAGAAACAGCGCATTGAAAGCGGACAGGTCAATCCATCGGACAAAAAATCCGAGAAGGATTACAGCAAGTACTTCGAAGCTGTTTATGTTCCGCCTTCCTTAAAAGATGCGAAAAAACGCGGCAAAGAAGAGGTTAAATACCATAGCGATTTTAAAATTTCCGAGCAGTACAAAGGGATGGGTGAAGGACGGAAGTTCTACATCCGCACATACGGCTGCCAGATGAATGAACACGATACAGAAGTCATGGCCGGTATTTTCATGACCCTCGGCTATGAGCCGACGGATTCGACTGAAGACGCTAATGTGATTCTGTTAAACACATGCGCCATTCGCGAAAATGCGGAAAACAAAGTATTCGGTGAAATCGGCCATTTAAAAGCTTTGAAAAAAGACAATCCGGATTTGATCCTTGGCGTATGCGGATGTATGTCCCAGGAAGAATCAGTCGTCAACCGGATTTTAAAGAAACATCCGTTCGTCGATCTGATTTTCGGTACACACAATATCCACCGCTTGCCGGAACTTTTGTCAGAAGCTTATCTGTCAAAAGAAATGGTCATCGAAGTGTGGTCTAAAGAAGGCGATGTCATTGAAAACCTTCCGAAAGTCCGCACCGGCAAAATTAAAGGCTGGGTCAACATCATGTACGGCTGCGACAAGTTCTGTACGTACTGCATCGTGCCGTACACAAGAGGAAAAGAACGAAGCAGACGTCCTGAAGAAATCATTCAGGAAGTGAGACGACTTGCGGCTGAAGGCTATAAAGAAATCACGCTTCTCGGACAGAACGTCAACGCTTACGGCAAAGATTTCGAGGATATGGAATACGGACTCGGACACTTGATGGATGAGCTCCGCAAAATCAATATTCCGCGAATCCGCTTCACGACAAGCCATCCGCGTGATTTTGACGATCATCTGATCGAGGTGCTCGCAAAAGGCGGGAACCTTCTGGACCACATCCACCTGCCTGTTCAGTCCGGAAGCTCGGATGTCTTGAAACTGATGGCGCGCAAATACGACCGGGAACGCTATCTCGAGCTTGTCGCCAAAATTAAAAAAGCGATGCCGAACGCGTCCTTAACAACAGACATTATCGTCGGCTTCCCGAACGAAACTGATGAGCAATTTGAAGAAACGCTTTCCTTATACAGAGAAGTTGAATTTGACAGCGCCTATACGTTCATTTACTCGCCTCGCGAAGGAACGCCAGCTGCAAAAATGAAAGACAATGTTCCGATGCGCGTGAAAAAAGAACGGCTTCAGCGATTAAATGAAGTGGTCAACGAAATTTCCGCGAAGAAAATGAAGGAATATGAGGGGCAGGTTGTCGAAGTGTTAGTAGAGGGTGAAAGTAAAAACAACCCTGATATCCTTGCCGGCTATACACGGAAAAACAAGCTTGTTAACTTCAAAGGACCAAAAGAAGCGATCGGCCAGCTTGTCAACGTGAAAATCCACCAGGCGAAAACTTGGTCGCTTGACGGAGAAATGGTAGGAGAAGCAATCGAGGTGAAATAAAGTGACGCTTTATACGAAAAAAGAGATTGTTGCAAAAGCGCGGGAGCTCGCAAAAATGATTGCCGAAACGGAAGAAGTCGACTTTTTCAAAAAAGCGGAGGCACAGATTAATGATAATGCCAAAATAACTGGCATTATCAACCAAATCAAAGCCCTGCAAAAGCAAGCCGTCAACTTTAAACATTACGAAAAGCACGAAGCGCTTAAACAAACGGAAGCAAAGATTGACGCGCTTCAGGAAGAGCTTGACGAGATCCCGATCATTCAAGAGTTCAGAGACTCCCAAATGGAAGTCAACGACCTTCTTCAGCTCGTCGCGCATACAATATCAAACCAAGTGACAAACGAGATCATCACATCAACCGGTGGAGACCTGCTGAAAGGCGAGACCGGTTCAAGAGTAAAAAATTCATCACCGAGCTGTTCTCTATAAATTGGCGGCGCCTTTTAAAGGCGTCGTTTTTTTGAATGCAATTTCCCGCCGCGACGGCTAATTGAAAAGAATCGGTTTTCGGTCTGTCTTTTTCTTTTCTGATTTAAGTCAAGTTTATCCTTTTATCTGCATACACTTAAACAGATTCATTATATGGGATGTTATTTTGATTTCTCAAGGAACGCACATTAGACGAATGCCCAGCATAGGATAATACGAGGAAAAACAAGGAGGCATGACCGAATGTCTGAATACAGGGAAATTATTACTAAAGCGGTGGTCGCGAAAGGCCGGAAATTCACCCAGTCCACTCATACAATCTCCCCTTCGCAAAAGCCAACCAGTATTTTAGGCGGTTGGATTATCAATCATAAGTATGACGCCGAAAAAATCGGAAAAACCGTAGAAATTGAAGGGACATATGATATCAACGTCTGGTATTCATATGCGGACAACACCAAAACCGAAGTTGTGACAGAACGCGTTTCCTATGTTGATGTTATTAAGCTCCGGTATCGCGACAAAAATTACTTAGATGATGAACACGAAGTGATTGCGAAGGTGCTTCAGCAGCCGAACTGCCTTGAAGTGACCATTTCTCCGAACGGAAACAAAGTGGTTGTACAGGCGGAAAGGGAATTTTTATCAGAGGTTGTCGGCGAGACGAAGGTCGTCGTTGAGGTCAATTCTGATTGGACGGAAAGCGATGAGGAAGAGGCGTGGGAAGAAGAACTTGATGAAGAACTTGAGGACATCAATCCGGAGTTTTTGGTCGGAGATCCAGAAGAATAAAAGGAAGCTAGGGAAACACCACCCTAGTTTCTTTTTTTTCAGCATGAATCTTTATGGTATAATGAGTGTTGGAATCAATAGAAACGTTTATACATAGTGAGGGATTAAATATGGCAGGCTACACGCCTATGATACAGCAATATTTAAAGATTAAGGCAGAGTATCAGGATGCCTTTTTATTTTTTCGTCTTGGAGACTTTTATGAAATGTTTTTTGAAGATGCCAAAAAGGCGTCTCAGGAACTCGAAATCACGCTGACGAGCAGAGACGGTGGATCGAGCGAAAGAATTCCGATGTGCGGGGTTCCTTATCATTCATGCTCTTCGTATATCGAACAGCTCATTAAAAAAGGCTATAAAGTCGCGATCTGTGAGCAGGTGGAGGACCCTAAATCGGCCAAAGGAGTCGTCAAAAGGGAAGTCGTGCAGCTGATCACACCCGGCACCGTGATGGACGGAAAAGGAATTCATGAAAATGAAAACAACTTTATCGCCTCTGTCAGTGAATTTCAGCATACATACGGGCTCGCTTTTTCTGATTTGACGACGGGCGAGAACTTAGTGACGATTATCGAAAGGCTTGATGATGTCGTTTCCGAGATTTACTCTGTCGGAGCAAGGGAAATCGTCGTCAGCCGCAACTTTGACGAGAAAGATGTCGCGCTGCTGAAAGAGCGCTGCGGCGCCACGATCTCTTTCGAGGATGAACAAGCAGATGAAGTGCCTGACATTGTGAACGGTCTGGCGTCCAAAGAGCTTGTCGATACGTTTATGAGGCTTTACGTCTACTTGAAGCGGACGCAGAAAAGAAGCCTTGACCACCTTCAAAACGTTCAGGCTTACGAGCTCGAAGAAGCGATGAAAATCGATTTGTATTCGAAACGCAATCTTGAACTGACGGAAACGATCCGTTCGAAAAACAAAAAAGGCTCGCTTCTTTGGCTTTTGGATGAAACGAAAACGGCAATGGGAGGGCGGCTGTTAAAGCAATGGATCGACAGGCCGCTGATCAGAAAGGGACAGATTGAAGAGCGCCAGGAAATCGTCGAAACGCTGATCGCCCATTTGTTTGAGCGGGAAGATTTGCGCGAACGGCTGAAGGAAGTATACGATCTCGAGCGGCTCGCCGGAAGGGTCGCTTACGGCAACGTCAATGCCCGAGATTTGATCCAGCTAAAGGAATCGCTGAAACAAGTGCCGGCCATCAAACAGCTTGTCGGCTCCCTCGACCATCCGAAAGCGAAAGCGCGCGCCGAGAAAATCGATCCGTGCGGCGATCTTTTGAATCTTTTGGAAGATGCGCTATACGAGAATCCGCCGCTTTCATTAAAAGAGGGGAACTTGATCAAAGACGGCTATCACGCGAAGCTGGATGAATACAGGGACGCAAGCAAGAACGGAAAGGACTGGATCGCAAGGCTTGAGCAGCAGGAACGCGAGTACACGGGAATCCGTTCTTTAAAAGTCGGCTTTAACAAGGTGTTTGGCTATTATATTGAAGTGACGAAAGCCAACATCCATCTGCTTGAAGAAGGCCGCTATGAACGGAAGCAGACGCTGACCAATGCAGAACGCTACATCACGCCGGAGCTGAAAGAAAAAGAAGCGCTGATTCTCGAAGCGGAAAACAATATTTGCGAGCTGGAGTATGAGCTGTTTTCCGAGCTTCGCAGCAAGGTGAAGGAATATATTCCGCGCCTGCAGCAGCTGGCAAAAATGATGAGCGAGCTTGATGTGCTCCAATGTTTTGCGACGATCAGCGAAAGCCGCCACTATGTTAAACCGGAGTTTTCCGAGGACGTCGTTCAGGTGATCGACGGACGGCATCCGGTCGTAGAAAAGGTGATGGACAGCCAGTCTTACGTTCCGAACAGCTGTGAAATGGGCAAAGGAAGACAGATGCTTTTAATCACTGGGCCGAATATGTCAGGGAAAAGCACGTATATGAGACAGATGGCGCTGATCTCCATTTTGGCGCAGATCGGCTGTTTTGTTCCTGCCAAAAAAGCGGTGCTGCCGATCTTTGATCAGATCTTTACAAGAATCGGTGCTGCGGATGATCTGATATCCGGGCAGAGCACGTTTATGGTGGAAATGCTTGAAGCCAAAAATGCGATCGTTCATGCGACGAAAAACAGCTTGATTCTATTTGACGAAATCGGCCGGGGTACGTCCACTTACGACGGAATGGCGCTTGCGCAGGCAATCATCGAGTACGTTCACGAGCACATCGGCGCGAAGACTTTATTTTCCACTCACTATCACGAGCTGACATCCCTTGAAGAAAAGCTTGCCGACTTGAAGAATGTTCACGTTCGTGCGGAAGAATACGAAGGAAAGGTCGTATTCCTTCACCAGATAAAAGAAGGCGCAGCAGATAAAAGCTACGGTATCCATGTTGCGCAGCTTGCCGAATTGCCCGACGGTTTGATCAGCAGGGCGAAAACGATCCTGAAAGAGCTTGAATCCGGCGCCAAAGAAGCGGTTCCATCAACGGCTCCGAATACGGTAAAAGAGGCGGCGGAAGAAGTCGCGGCAACTGTTGCAGATCAACCGGCCCAGCTGTCATTTTTTGAAACGGACAAGCCGAAAGAAAAAGAGACGAAGCTCTCCAAAAAAGAGCAGGCTGTTTTAGCCGAATTTAAAACGATGGATCTGCTCGATATGACGCCTATACAAGTCATGAATGAACTGTACAGGCTGCAAAAAAAATTAAAGTAACAAAGAGGTGACCCAACTTGGCAAAAATTGTTCAGCTGCCAGACGATTTATCGAATAAAATCGCGGCGGGTGAAGTAGTGGAAAGGCCTGCGTCGGTCGTCAAAGAGCTTGTCGAAAATGCAATCGATGCGAACAGCTCAGTGATTGAAATCGATGTTGAAGAAGCGGGTCTCGCCTCGATTAAAGTGCTTGACGACGGCGAAGGGATGGATGCAGAAGACTGCAGAACGGCTTTTTTGCGTCATGCCACAAGCAAAATCAAAGACGAAAACGATCTGTTTCGCGTCAGAACGCTCGGATTTCGCGGAGAAGCTTTGCCAAGTATCGCGTCTGTCTCACATCTAAGCATTAAAACGAGCACAGGAGAAGGAGCAGGCACCCATTTGACGCTTCAGGGGGGAAGAATCATTTCCGAGCAAAAAGCGTCAAGCCGCAGAGGAACCGAAATTACGGTTACCAATCTGTTTTTCAATACGCCGGCAAGGCTGAAATATATGAAAACGATCCATACGGAGCTTGGCAACATTACAGATGTGGTCAACAGAATTGCCCTTGCCCACCCGGAAGTTTCGATCAGGCTGCGTCATCAAGGGAAAACGCTTCTGCAGACAAACGGAAACGGCGATGTCCGCCACGTGCTTGCGGCGATTTACGGCACGGCGGTTGCCAAAAAAATGCTCCCGCTTGAAGCGAGATCTCTTGATTTTGAAGTGAAAGGCTATATCGCCCTTCCCGAAATTACGCGTGCATCGCGAAATTACATGTCATCTGTCGTCAACGGCAGATACATTAAAAATTTTCCGCTCGTGAAAGCGATCCACGAGGGCTACCATACGCTTCTTCCGATCGGCCGCCATCCGATCACGTTTATTGAAATCAACATGGACCCGCTGCTTGTGGATGTCAACGTGCATCCGTCAAAGCTGGAGGTCAGGCTGAGCAAAGAGACGGAGCTTCACGAACTGATTCGCGACGCCATCAAAGACGTCTTTAAACAGCAGCAGCTCATTCCAAGCGTGCAAGTTCCGAAAAAAACCGCACCTCTGATCAATAAACCGGAACAGCAAAAGCTTGATTTCGACCAGGTACGAGAGCCGGCGCCTCTTTCTGATCCTGATATTGAAAGAGAATATAAGCCGGAGCCATCGTTTTCGGCGATGAAATTAAGCTCGGTAGTCAAAGACCCGCCTCCTCCCGCTCCCGCAGAGCGCGAAGAAAGCATTATGCAAGACACCGAACCTGAATGGCCTGGAGCGGAAGAGTATACGCCGGAAGCCGAACCGGCCGTACAAGCCGAACCGGAACAGGCAGGCGAAAACGCCCATGACGAAGATACGCCAAAAGAAAGGGTGCCGATCATGTATCCGATCGGCCAAATGCACGGCACCTACATTCTCGCCCAAAATGAAAACGGGCTGTACATCATCGATCAGCACGCCGCACAGGAGCGAATTAAATACGAATATTTCCGTGAAAAAGTCGGGGAAGTCGAATCGGAAGTCCAGGACCTGCTTGTGCCGCTGACATTCCATTATTCAAAAAATGAAGCGCTGACGATCGACCAGCACTTGGACGATTTAGCCAAAGTCGGCGTCTTTCTCGAATCGTTCGGCGCCGGCAGCTATATCGTCCGATGCCACCCGACTTGGTTTCCAAAAGGGGAAGAAACGACGATCATTGAAGACATCATTCAACAGGTCCTTGATGACCGCACGATCGACATCAAAAAACTGCGCGAAGAAGCCGCAATCATGATGAGCTGCAAAGGCTCCATCAAAGCCAACCATCATCTGCGGGACGACGAAATCATCGCCCTGCTCGATGAGCTGCGCAGAACATCCGACCCATTCACATGCCCGCACGGCCGGCCGATTATCATTCACTACTCGACATATGAGATGGAGAAGATGTTTAAACGGGTCATGTAAATATCTAATCGCTCACAGCCCTTGCTACATCAACGGCTGAGAGCGATTTTCATTTTATTGGCCGGATTTTGACCACTTTTAGACGGATTGTTTCAACACCCATTAAAAAGTTTAGTGTCCAGAACATCAGGAAGCGGCACGTATATCGTCCGGTTATTCTCAAGATAGGGAAAAATGGCTTCATCTCAAAGAGAAGCCATTTTTTAAGTGGAAACCCATAAGGCAGCCATTAGACAAATTTCGCAGTTGTTTTCATTTTTCGAGAAAATGTTATAATGAAAGGCTATGAAATGATTTGAAGGGGGAATTTGGATGCATTACATAACGGCATGCTTAAAAATTATCAGTGATAAAGACCTCAATGAAATAATGAAGGAATTCAAAATACTTGAGGAAGAAACGAACAAAGAAGAAGGATGCATTAAATTCCATGCGTATCCCCTTGAACCATCAGAACGCAAAATCATGCTCTGGGAGATTTGGGAAAATGAAGAAGCTCTTAAGGTCCATTTCACAAAAAAACACACAAAAGACGTTCAAAAACAAGAATTAACGGAAGTAGAATGGTTAATGAAAAGCAATGTGAAGGATTAAAAGGCTCCTTGAGATTTATATGGAGATGGCCTTAAAAGGATAAATACGATCAAATAAAACGGCGGGTCAATTTACAATCTCACGACAGCTCTCGGATAATCCCGAGGGCTGTTAAGAACAAAAAAGCAGACCCTTTAGGAGTCCGCTTCAGTCATTGAAACACTGATTTAATTTTTTAGCCGGTGATTGCTTTTTCGGCAACATGAAACCCTTGCTCTTCCCCAAAAATTGGAGCGCATTTAGCATTTTGGCTAGCCTCTCGAATTGAAGCAAAATCAGATCAAATGTTTAATAAGCTGTTTGTATCTATTAAGAAAGTAATAAGTTTGGCTGGAGTAACAGAATTAAAAAATCACGAAGAAAAAAGAATGAAACAATTTGAGAATCAAGATTAAGAGGTGATTTTTGTGAACTATTCGGAAGTTGAACAATTCATAAAAGAAAATGCTGAAGATGATGATTTTACAGGTGGCATTAGCATCGAAAAAATTAATGAAATTCAAGAAAACCTAAACGTAAAACTACCCGAAAGTTATAAATGGTTTTTAAAAAACTATGGGTCCGGTGGAATTTACGGTGTAGATATTTTAGGTCATGGAAAAGTTTCACCAAGAGTAGTAACAGTTACTGAAGATTACAGAAATCACTATGGTTTAATTGATGGTATCGTAGTCATTGAATATGTAGATGAATTCTCTTATTGTCTTGATACAAACAGGATGGTAGATGGTGAATGCCCAGTTATACTTTGGGATAATCAAGAGGGTTATGGTCGAACAGTAGCTACTAATTTTCTAGAGTTTTTCATGGAAGACCTTAAGGAGTCTAAAGAAAACTGGGAAGAAGACGAAGAGTGGGACGATGAAGAATAATTGCATATAGCAAGCACTCGATCTCTAATTGAGTACTTTTTAAAAGGGGATAAAATGGTGGGCTTTTGGCTATTCTACTTTGTCATACGTTAAAGACAAGAAAAACGAACGTGAAGAGCGAGTCCATGACGGAGAGCCTGCTGACACTATTTGTGCACGGGTTGTATCCGCTTTTAATGGCCCTTCTCCCCTAATAATGCATGGTTTGAATGTGATTCTGATTCTACTTTAATGAAGCAAATTCTAACAATTAAGGCTCTATAGGTCGAACCATTCCCTGTAGCGCGGCGACAACCTGATCGACATGTCTTTTAGCCTCTTCATCAGTAGTACATTCAGCAAGAACGGTTTCCTCGTAACTTCTGCCCTCAAGGTGTTTATGATAAATCCAGATTTCACATAGCTCTTGGTAGGCTGTACCGGGTCTTTGGCCTGTAACTCCTAGATTATTAAATTGATCCACTCCAATTCTGACTAATACATACCCCATCCTGCCCAATAAACGAACAATATTTCTGCGAAGGTGGTCAAGATCTCTAAATGCTCGCATATTCCGAACATAGGTACTGGATTCAATTCCAAATGGCCGATGAAAAGATGGGAATGAAAACGGGTTTACAGGATATTGATCATAAAACAAGCCCTATCACTCCTTTTTATCTTACGATTTATAATAAAGAATTATATTCGACTATTTTTGGACTGGAAGTTTGTCTATACATAATTGTATATTTGCCTAGAAATCGGTGATGCAATCTTCAACGTTCAAAAAAGGCCATTATATAAAGTTTATGATTAGGTAGAAGTATATGAATTCCCAGCCTGTTGCTCTCAAAAAATAAAGGACATTGAGATTTATATGGAGATGGGGTTGAAAAAGGACAAATACTATCTGGTCAAACGGCGAGCCATTTACAAATTTTCGACAGCTCTTGGGATTATATAGCGCTCCCTTTTAAAAAGCCGCAATAGCATCTAACTTTAATCACCTAAAATCACCCCCATTAAATCAATAGTTCTTAATCCTTTCTCAAATTGCTGTTGCGGGGGGAACCGAAAATTTAATTGCGGTGGCCCGAACGTCTTTTTCGAATGATGAAATATTGTTAAAATTTACATCATTAGTATAGTTAAGGGAAGGGTGAAAAGGTTGGTTAGAATCTCATCTGCAGAAGTGGGGATGAAAATTACTGAGTGGTACCAGCATATTCAAAAATTCAATGTGACAGACGCAGAAATGCTTAAAGCTGAAGTTGAAAGGGATATAGAGCTTATGGAAGAAGATCAGGATTTACTAATCTATTATCAGTTGATGGCTTTCCGCCACAGTATAATGATTGAATATATAGCACCTTCGGGTAAAAAACAGATGGAATTATCAGAATATTTAAAGAGGATTGAAGGGAATAAACGAAAATTAGATCATATGCTTACGTATTATTATCATTTTTTTCGAGGGATGTACGAATTTAGGAATGGAGAATACACGAAGGCAATTACTTATTATAAAAGAGCGGAACGTCAATTTCCTGCTATATCAGATTCGATTGAAAAAGCGGAATTTTACTTTAAAATGGCTGAAGTCTATTACCACATGAAAATGACCCACGTTTCGATGTACTTTGCAGAGCGTGCATATAACATTTACAAAAAATATGAACTCTATTCTGTTCGCCTTATTCAGTGTCATTTTGTCATTGCCGGGAATTATGATGATTTAGAGAATCATGAAAAGGCTCTTCCACACCTAAATCAAGCACTTAGAGGCGCAGAACTATTAAAAAAGAAAAATCCACAGATATACGCTTCTGCTTTTTACAACCTTGGCAACTGCTATCACAAAATGGACAACTTAAACAAGGCTGCAAGATATATTGAACAAGCTCTCATTCAATATAAAAAATTAAAATCAAAAAATTTGCCGCAAGCATATCACGACTTGGCACTAATCAATTTCAAACAAAATAAGCATGATAAAGCCAAGGATTATTACCGAAAAGGGCTTAGAAGTGCTGTGGAGCTTAAAGATCATCTGTTTATAAGCCTTTTTGAAGCTCTCGAGTCACTTTATATAAGACGGGGTGAAACTACATCACTTTTTAAAATTTTCAACCGACTGGAAACAAGCAAAGGATTTCCGTATTTGGAAGAGCTGGCATTGTTAGCCGGCACCTATCTAGATTATAATGGAAAAACAGAGGATAGTCTCATCTGTCTTAAAAAGATGGTCTATGCTCAAAAGCAAATATTGAAGGGGGAATGTTTGTATGAAGTCTAAAATGAAGATCGGTTTAGGGATTATGATAATTGGACTTGGCTTTCTCAGTCATTTTTCGAACAACGATGATATGAACACAGCTTCAAGAAACATCACAAGCGCACCCAATCATTATTTTGTTATTTAATCTAAAAATGAGTTTTTGGAATATCCTTTTAGCCGTTTAATTAGCGGCTTTTTTTATGTATTTCAATCCCTTAACAAATAGGTTCAATGACCTAATCTAAAAGATTCATTTTCATGGATTGACAGGTTTTATTCACCAATTATTTTCTATAAAGTGGTAAAATATCTCGAGATATGTCACTTTAGTATTAGAGGAGAATGCTATGAAGACTCTGGATGTTCAAGCGTTGCACAAAGCCATTGATCAAACGCTGGAACAATTAAAACATCAATCAGACGAAATTGCCAAAGTTAAAAAAAGTGTTGAGGGCATTACATCACTTGATGATGCTTTAAAGGGGAAAGGGGGAGACGCGATACGTAACTTTTATGAAGAATGCCATACTCCATTCCTTCAGTTTTACGAAACTCTTATTGGGGAATATCAGTCTGCATTGAAAAAAATCAAAAATGCGCTGAATTCCTTTGAACCGAATCATAACGGATTTATATCGCAAACCTTTCTCGAACACGAGCTCGAACAAGGGGTGAATTCAGCCGACCGCACAACGAAGCGTTTGGTATCTAAAACAAACGCCACGATCGCAAAAGTCAGCCACATTGTCGATTTGCCTGATTTGAATGACAGCGGCTTTCACGAACAGAATCAGAAAGCCTTAAAGGAAATCAATCAGACAATTGAAAAGCTGCATACGTTCGACAGGGAACAGACAAGCGCTCTTAAAACCACTGAAAACGACCTGGAAACGATGCAGAGATACATAACCAGGCTTGAAAAAATGTACACAGGGCCTAAAATTGAAATTACCGGCTATCAAAAAGGTTCGATTTTAAAGCCAGATGAGATGGATACTTTGCGTGGTGGACAAGACACAGCAATGGGTGTCATGTTGGATAAGCTCGATAAGAGATCAAAGCTTGAAAAAGAGGCCAGCAAAATAGAACCTATGAGTCATACTGATACGTTGAAGAATAAACTTGAAAAGTTGTATGATGATCCGGATGAGTTTCTCAAAGTTGCTAGAGAGATTGGATATGATAATCTTACATCTGAACAGATGAATTATGTTACTGCCATTGAAGAAGCTTATGAGTTCAGAGCAGATCCAATTAAAGGAACTCTGGAAGATGGAAAACATGTCTTAGAAAGTATGAAAGGCTTTGTGGTTGGAGGATATGAATTTGCAAAAGATACGATCCAAGGAACGATTGAAACAGGTAAAGTTCTTATTGGACACGCAGACAACTTTGTTAAAAACCCAAAAGCAACTGTAAATTCAGTACTTGAGTATGATTACAAAGCCACTTTTGAAAGTATGTTGCAATCAATTGCAGATTCTTGGGATGAAAAGATGGTACATGGGGATTCATATTCTCGCGGACACTATATTGCTTATGCGATTGGTACGATATGGGGGTTGGCAGAGGCCGGGCCTACTGTCGTATCAGGCTCAAAAAGTCTCGGCAAAGCTGGCAAGGCTGCAGCCCAAACAGCAAAGAAAAGTGTTAACTCTTTTAAACAACATTTCAGCCCGCCTAAAAATCGCTATACTCCTGCATTAGAAGGGATGCTCCAAAGAGCGGGAGAGGCCCCTAATGTGAAAAATACGCCTTTGCTGAGAGAGCTGCTTGAGGATAAGAAGAAGAGTGTTTTATTTAAATCCTCTAAATCTATTGGGAAACCATCTAAAAGTGGAAAAGAAATAGCCCTTCCAAAGGTAAAAACTTACGAGCAAGCTAGAAATAAAGCCATGGAGATTATTGGAGATCTAGGGCCGGACTCAAAACCACTTGTAGGGAGGTTAGAAGTAAGCGCAGGTTATGGTAAAATTATCGGCAGAAGATCTAGTGACAAAAAAGTAAGGTGGCGTTTGGATTACGATCCCGAAAAGGGACCTCATATAAATATTGAAGATTTCCGAAAGGGAAAAAAAGAAGCAAAAAAATATTATATTCCTTTTGATGGTGACGAGAAGACATTCAAAGCGCTATTGAAGCATCTTAACAGATAGAGGTGGATATTTTGGATTTATTTGATGAGTGTTTAGAAGCTTTAGGAGAGCAAAAAGAAATTTTATCTGAGGAGCTCACTGGGGAATACTTTAATTCTCTAAGTAAGCAGTTTCCTATAACAAGTTGGGCAAGAATTGATTGGGAAAAGGTAAAAAACAAAAAGAGAATTGAATATTCTGATGAATTATTCAAATGGTTAGAAGATAACGGTATAACTGACACTTCTGTCATTATTCTGTGGAATCCTTCTGATGATCCGGCAGTTAAGACTACTTTAGAAAACGCCTTAACTGTTATTGATGACGTGACTGCGGTTGGTTCAGATACGTTTATGTATAGTGAACTTGGCTATGTCATTGAGTTTTACCATGATGGAGAAGTGACAGTAGGAATGGCAAACTGAAGTTAAACCCTAATTATGGGCTTCTAGAGTTAGGTCTATTGACCTTTTTTATATTGGTATTTTCTCTCATGTCTTATTAAGCACTTAATCCTTTGATTGAGTGCTTGTTTTATATCCGCCAAAATGGAGGGCCTTTTCCCAAAAGAGCGGCTGTAAACTACTATGCAGGCCGATAGTCAGGGGACACAGGGAAGTCCTTATAAAAAAAGAAAAGCAGGAGATAACCTGCTTAAAACCTCATTTTGCCCTTGAAAAAGACTCGCAAAATCAAATCTCGGGTCTTTCTATTAAGCAAAGAGAGGGCCAACAAAGCGAGAAATGTTACTTTGCGATGCAATTTTTAAATTGCCGCTCCAGTTCCTCTTTGTCCAAGTCCTTTCCAATGAAAACAAGTTCGCTTTGTTTTGTCTCGTTTTCGTTCCACTTGCGATCCGGACGTCCTGAAAACAGCATATGCAACCCTTGGAATACGATTCGATATTCTTCCTCTTTAATATAAAGGATCCCTTTATAACGTAATAAATCTTCGCCTTTTTCCCGTACGAGATAACTCATCCAATGATCCACTTTTGCCAAATCAAGAGGCTTCTCTTCCCGAAAAGCAATAGAAGACACTTTATCATCATGATGATGGTGATGATGATCCTCTAGAAAATGAGGGTCGATTTCAAGTTTTCGATTGACGTCAAACGTATTGATCCCCAGGATATCTTTTAAATTGATCTTGCAATCTCTGGCATGCAGCCTCTTAGCCGCAGGATTAATGTTGACAAGTCTTTGCTCCAAGGATTCCAAATCGTCATTTGATACTAAATCTGTTTTATTGAGGATGATGACGTCAGCAAAAGCAATTTGTTCTTGAGCTTCATCCTGATCATCCAGATGTCTGGCGATATGCTTGCTGTCTACTACCGTGACGATGCTGTCAACTTCAAATATGTCGGACAGCAGCTCATCCATAAAAAAAGTCTGGGCAACAGGTGCTGGGTCAGCCAGTCCTGTTGTTTCGATTATAACCCGGTCGAATGCAACTTTCCCTTGATCCATTGAGAATACAAGAGTTCTCAGAATGCGAATCAAATCTCCGCGGACCGTGCAACAGATACAGCCGTTGTTCATTTCCAAAATTTCTTCTTCAGAATCAACGACGAGCTGATTGTCTATCCCGACTTCTCCGTACTCATTGACAATAACCGCAATCTTTTGATTGTGTTTTTCTGTAAGTATTCGATTTAAAAGTGTGGTTTTCCCGGCGCCTAAATATCCAGTGAGAATAGTGACAGGAATTTTCTTTTTAGTTAAAGGCATGATCATTCGACCTCATTTACAATTTTTTTGATACTTTGATTACTTTTTCTTTGTCTTTTGGAATCCCGGCGATGACGCCAGATGAACGTTCGAAACGTTGGCCATCATACAAATGACTTGCTTTTTCTTGATAATCTTCATTGGTACAAAGCGAGTCAATCAGGAGGGGGACATCCTCCGGTTTTAAATCTTTATACCATGTTCCTTTCGGATAGTGGATGACCACGCACTTATCTTGGCATCTTCCATTACACCGCGTGCGCGTTGTATGAATGACATCGTCAAGCTCCCGGTCTGAAATTTCTTGCCGAATCACTTGAGTCAGTTCCTCAGCTCCGACCCGATTGCAGCTGCTGCCGTTGCATATAAAGATATGATGTTTCATATTACTTAAATCCCATGTCGCCATATGTATCTTTCCTCCAAGTAAAACAGAATCATTACGATTTGAAAGCGGTAAAATGATAAAGAACTAAGTAAGCCCCGGTCGATAACTGTCCCGAAAGGTGATACCGATAAAGGGGAGAAGGCCCCGGTAACCTCCGCAGTATTTCATCGTCACCTTGAGTTTTTTACTCCTTTCGCAAGCTCTCTATATTTCTGCCTTCTCTTCCCGTTTTCTTTTTTTGCCGCCTTTGGTTGTTTATTTATATGGCCTTTCTATCAATACGGCAATCAAAACGTAATTATTACGATTTAACAATCATTTTATCTCTTTTTCAAGTCAAACGCAAATAGAAGAGGTTAAACGGTGCCAATGAGATCTGAGCAGCTTCTTTTTCAGCCAGAGCCTATCTGGCTCAGGGGAGGGTTTGCATTATATTATTGTACTGAATATAAAAGAACTTTACCCCTTTTCCTAAGCTGGAAAAATTGATAAAATTTTTAGCGGAGAATGAAAAAACACGATTCGGTTGGTAGTCCGGGTGCATGATTGATCATGCCAGTAACCTTCCCCTCCTCGGGATGTCCGTCATTCTCTGAAGTACATGTTGATGGAGGAGGGAATCGTTATGAAATTAACGGTTTACTATGATGGTCAGTTTTGGATAGGAGTCATTGAAGTTGTGATTGAAGGTAAGCTGAGAGCCGTCCGGCATTTGTTTGGCAAAGAGCCGAAGGATTCGGAAGTTTTGCATTTTGTTCATCATCAACTTTTACAGGCACTGTCACAAGCAGATCAGGAAGGAGTTAGGCTGGACGCCCGCCGCCCGCGCAAAATAAATCCGAAAAGGCTGCAGCGGCAAGTGTCTAAAGAATTGAAAAATGCTGGTGTGTCTCATAAGGCGCAAGAAGCGATAAAACAAGAGCTGGAAGCAAGAAAACGAAAGAAAAAGCGGCTGACAAAAGAGCAGCGGGAAAAGGAAAAAGAACAAAAGTATTTACTCAGAAAGCAAAAAGCGAAACAAAAGCATAGTGGAAAATAGAATTTCTTTGGAGCAAAGTGAAGCTCAATAGAGGCGCGTTTTCCTGTATTGTATTAAAAAAAGGCTCTTTTTAAAAAGAGCCTTTCATAATGGAGTCAATAACGATAAGCAAGAGGGGAGAACATGTAAAATAAGGAGAAGGTCATAGGTTATTGCTTTTTAAAACAGAACCATTTTAGAACTTAATAGCCTCCATAACCACCGCCGAACCAGCTGGCACCAATGATGATTAAGAGAATGAACAGGACAACAATTAAAGCAAAACCGCTTCCGTATCCGTAACCTCCGCTCATATGTTTCACCTCCCTAAAGATACATAGTTTATCCTATGTATCTTTATCAATTCGGTATAGGATATTGATTTACATTTTTAAAAATAGTTGACCCATTTGCAACTGCGCCCTCATGCGGAGTCTTCGTGCAGAGAGGATGAAAATGGTGATTGGCGTCCTTTAAACGGAATATAATGCAATAAATCCACCGAAAAGGGCGCTGAGTAAATTGAATTTTCAATTAACTGAGGGAGACATGCTTTATATCATTAGAAACGGCCTTCAAACAACACAGTATCCCAAGCAAGTAATGATCGTTGGTGCCGGGTTGTCCGGGCTTGTCGCAGCGTCTTTATTAAAGAGTGCCGGGCACAGAGTGACGATCGTGGAAGCGAATGACAGAGCGGGAGGACGTGTTTTTACTTCCCGTGCGCCCTTTAGCGAAGGGTTGTATTTCAATGCCGGTCCGATGCGCATCCCCGATATTCATACTTTAACGATAGAATACATTAAGAAATTTAATCTGCCTGTCAATGAGTTTATCAACAGAACCCCCATGGATATTCTTTACGTCAACGGCGTGAAAACTCGTCTTCATGAGTTTGAAAGATATCCGGGTGTTTTAAGATTCCCGGCTGCTCCCCATGAGCAGGGGAAAACGGCTGAACAGCTGATGCTTTCTGCATTGCAGCCTATCCTCAATTTTATCAGCCAAGATCCGGCGAGAAATTGGCGTATTGTTGAAAAACAATACAGAAACGAATCGTTGGGCTCTTTTCTCAACACTCATTTTTCACACGGCTCCATTGATATGATTGGTGTGCTTTTGGACATGGAAGCGTACATGGGATTGTCACTTGTCGAAGTATTAAGGGAATCGATCTTTTTTACATCGCCGTCTCGTTTCTATGAGATTACAGGTGGCATGGACTTGCTGACGCAAGCTTTTCTTCCGCAATTAAAGGGCGATATTTTATTTGGTCATAAATTGATGAAAATATCTCAAACTGAAAACAATGTGACAGCCCATTGTATCCACCAACAGTCGGCAGAACATTCAGCTCTGACAAGTGATTTCACAATCGTAACAATTCCTTTTTCAACTTTGCGATTTGTGACCTTTGAGCCGTTTGATTCGTTTTCCTACCATAAGCGGAGAGCGATTCGGGAGCTTAACTATATTGCCGCGACAAAAATAGGAATCGAATTTAAGAGCAGGTTTTGGGAAAGAGTCGGGCAGCGCGGCGGGAGATCCATTACCGATTTGCCGATTCGCTTTTCATATTACCCAAGCAGCGGCATAGGGACACACGGTCATGCTGTTATTTTAGCGAGCTATACGTGGGCTGATGAAGCGCTGATATGGGACAGTCAGCCGGAAGAAGAGCGGATCCGCTATACGCTGAAAAATTTAGCGAGAATATATGGAGATATCGTGTATTCCGAGTTTGTATCAGGCGCTTCTTTCAGCTGGACGCAAAATCCTTTTTCAGCGGGAGCATTTACAGCTTTCGAACCTGGTCAGGAATTGGAGCTGTATCCTTATATTCCTATGCCTGAGGGAAGGGTGTATTTCGCCGGGGAGCACGCTTCCCTCACTCACGGGTGGATGCAGGGAGCGATTGAATCGGGAATACGGGCGGCATATGAAGTGAATCAGTCCTCCCGCGTGTAACCATGAACTTTGCAAGTATTGAAGGAATGGGAAAGAGTCGCTTTTAAAAGGCGGCTCGTTCGTTTTTATTTAAGGCAAACAGACGGATCATGCAATAAACGCCGATCGGCTGCTTCCTAAACAGTAAGAAATGTGTTCCCGGTTCTTAAAAACAAGTTTTTAAGAACTTCATTTATAAAAAATTTTAATGCTTATGATACAATTGAATTGTAGATGTAACACGATGAGCGATAAGTGTTTTGCTGAGGTGCATGATCGGATCGCCCGCATTTTTTCGTTAAGAACCCCTCTTTTTCTAACAATAAAAAAGCCCCCAAATCGAGTTTTCCCTTAGGAAAGGCTCATGACATACCGGATGGAATGGTTTAACATTCCGCCGGGCAGAATAGCTTCGAAAGGATTGAATCACATTGAATGCTGCTCTTGAACGAAACATCATGCTTTTGCTTCTCTGTTTGACAGCAGGTATTGTAGATGTGATTGGGTACTTAAGTATCGGTCACGTATTTACTGCTAATATGACCGGGAATATCGTACTGTTAGGATTATCAATCGGCAATTCTCTTCATGCGACCGCCGTGTACTCGCTGATCGCATTGTTCGGATTTATCATCGGCGTGATTATTTCAGCAGCCATTGTCGGAAAACAAGAAAAATCGTTCTGGCCGTCAGGCGTCACGATTGCACTTGCTGTTGAAGCAGCCGTATTGCTTCTATTTGCTTGTCTGACTTTCTATGAAAGTTCGCCACACTTTTTGATCTTGCTGTTAAGCATGGCGATGGGGCTTCAGACTACAGCAGCCAGAAAGCTCGGCATTGCAGGGATTTCCACTACTGTCCTAACGGGGACGCTCGCAAACTTTTTCGAAGATGTGACAAAACGGTTCCTCAGCAAAAACGACCAAAAGGTCATCCATAAGGACGCATGGCTTCGCGCTTTGACGATTGTGCTCTATTGCCTGGGGGCCGTCATCGCCGCACTTGCTGAGCCTGCGCATCCGTTTGCCGTGATTTGGATTCCAATCACAATCATTATTGGGATTATTGCGATTGCAGGCACAAAGTTTCACGGACGGAGTGAAGACTGAAGGACGGTCCCATACACGAGCATACGCGAACATCGTTTGTTACATACGTTTTATGAGGGTGCCTGTTCGGGTAAAAGAACGGGGGACAGCACCAGTATCGGTTAAGATTGGGAGGAGGATAAATGGTTGGAACACATTAATATGGAGCAGTTTATTTTATTAGCGGCCTTATTGCTGATTATCGGTGTACTGACAACGAAATTTTCGACTAGGCTCGGAGTGCCCGCTCTCGTCTTGTTCTTGATTGTCGGGATGATCATGGGGAGCGACGGTCTCGGAATTATTTATTTTAATAATCCCGAGTTAGCCCAGCTGATCGGAGTTATCGCACTCGTCGTCATCCTTTTTGAAGGCGGTCTGCAAACAAAATGGTCTTCAATCAAAGCGGTCGCCGTTCCTTCATTGTCGCTCGCAACGATTGGCGTTTTGCTGACCACCTGTGTGGTTGCGGTTGCGGCCAAACTGATTTTTAATGTTTCCTGGATGGAAGGCTTTTTATTCGGAGCGATTGTCGGTTCTACAGATGCGGCCGCGATTTTCGCCGTTTTGAAAGGCCAGAATATTAGAGACAGATTGAGCTCTACACTGGAAGCAGAGTCGGGTACAAATGATCCGATGGCGATGTTTTTGACTTTATCGCTCATCCAGCTGCTGACGGCTGATCATTCATCTTATTTCATGCTTGTGATTTCATTTTTCTGGCAGATGGGAATGGGGCTTTTGCTCGGATATGTACTCGGGCGGTTCGCCAGCTTTGCCATCAATAAAATCAACTTGGATTCAAGCGGACTTTATCCGATCTTTGCTCTTGCTTTTGCGCTTCTTACCTACAGTCTTACAGATGTCATCGGGGCGAGCGGCTTGCTTGCCGTCTACATTGCTGCGCTTGTCATCGGAAATCAAGATTTGACTTACCGACATTCTATTTTCAGGTTTAATGAAGGCTTTGCCTGGATGATGCAGATTTTGATGTTTATTATTCTAGGATTATTGGTTTTTCCTGCCCAATTTTTATCTTTCGATATCATTTTCAAAGGCTTCCTGCTTTCGCTGATTTTAATTTTTATCGCCAGACCGGTTGCCGTTTTTCTGTCGACCATCAAAATGGGCTTTCATTTTAACGAAAAAATCTTCTTGTCGTGGGCCGGATTAAAAGGGGCCGTTCCGATCGTTCTCGCAACATTCCCCATGACGATGGGGCTTGAAAACAGCCAATTGGTCTTCAATGTCGTATTCTTCGTCGTTTTAACATCTGCTTTGATCCAAGGATCAACCATATCGGTCTTCGCAGAAAAATTGAAATTGAACGGACCGCAGAAAGTCGAAGCGCCGCATTCGCTCGAGCTTGTTTCCATCGGCAAGGCGAACGCCGAAATTATCGAATTTGAAGTCGATGACCAAACAGCCATCACCGGGCAGGCACTGAAAGACATCAGCTTTCCGAAAGATGCCCTGATCAATGCGATCATCCGAAACGGGGATTTGGTCACGCCGCACGGAGAAACGAAAATTAAATCAGGCGATATTTTGTATATTCTCGTATCGAAAAAACAAAAAAAGGAACTGAAAAAATTATTAAACAGGGAATTTGATTAAGCTTTCGGAAAAGCACAGGACAAGGCTGGCTTGCTCAGTATGTCACGAATAAAGGTCAATGAAGGGTACTGCACCGGTATTCTTCATTGGCCTTTTTTTGCAATGTGAAAGTTCAGCTTATGTTCCTTACATTGATCCCTTTGTTGATCAATTGTATAATTTAAAAATCAAATATGAGGAGGCGCATGAATGATGAAGTGCAAAAAAATAAATGGGTTAACATTTGAGGGGAAAGCGCATCATTAACCCTATAAACTGCGTGATTCCCCTATAATTTTGGGGGTATCATTCAATTGAAAAACAGTAAAATGCAGTCCTTCAAGCATCAAAAGAAGGCGTTTTGGTGGCTTAGCTTTGTCGCTTTCTTCAGTGTGATGAACGAAACCGTATTTAATGTTGCATTGCCGGACATAAAAAATCAATTTGGCGTGTCGCCTGCCGCGGCAAATTGGGTGAATACGAGTTTTATCATTTCCTTTGCTGCTGGTTCGGTCGTTTACAGCAGGCTTTCTGATATGTATGGTGTCAGAAAGCTGTTTGTGGCCGGACTAATCATCTATGGCGGAGGTTCATTAATAGGTCTTTCGGCTCAGTCTTATTTCACGGCCGTGATCTTTGCGCGCTTTGTTCAAGGAGCCGGGGCTTCCGCTGTACCCGCGCTTATCCTGGTCATCATTACACGCTATGTTCGTCCGGAGGGCCGGGGCAAAGCGTTCGGCCTTGTCGGATCACTAGTGGCAATGGGCGAGGGAATAGGTCCGGCTATCGGCGGAATGATTGTACATCATATTCATTGGTCGTTTCTGTTCCTTCTTCCGATGGCGGCGCTGATGTCGATTCCTTTCTTCCTCAGAAATATGCCTGCTGAAGCCGCTGTAAAAGCAAATCTGGATATCATTGGGATCGTCCTGCTGACAATCAGCATTGTGATGTTCGCTGTATATATATCGCTGTATCATGTCTTTTATTTAGCGGCGGGCATTTTTTGCTTGATTGGAGCTGCGGTTCATACCCGATATGCGGAACATCCTTTTATTGACCGGTCTTTAATCAAGAATCGCAGATATATAGGCGTCGTTTTGGCAGGATGTGTCGTATTGGGAAGCGTTGCGGGAATCGTCTCTGTCGTTCCATATATGATGAGAGTCTTGTTCAGTTTAAATGCCGATATTATCGGAAGCGGCATTATGCTTCCGGGTAGTGTGGGCGTTATCTTTTTCGGCGTCGCGGGGGGAGCCCTTACCGATCGCTTCGGCAGCCGGTTTGTTTTTACTCTTGGATGGTTATTGATCTTGGCAACCATAGCGGCCGCGTCACAGTTCGGTGACCGGACACCATGGTTGATGACGATGCTGCTCGTGTTTATATTTGGCGGTCTTTCATTTGTGAAGACGTCGATTTCCAATAGTGCCGCAGAAAGCTTGGAAGAAGAGGCTGCAGGCGCTGGAATGGGGATGCTGAATTTTGCCTGTTTTTTATCTGAAGGAATAGGCGTGGCATTTGCAGGAGGCTTGATGGCAGTGCGCGGGTTCGGCTATTCTGCGCTTCCGGCAATGGACAATGCCTGGGGCGCTGTATTCAGCCGCTCGTTTGCCATATTCACAGTCTTTGTATTGGCTGGCGGATTGCTATATTTATTGACTTGCAAACGCAAAAAATCTTAACATATTCGAATGGTTGGGCGGGACCGCCCAGCCGTTTTTTATGTTGTATGGATTTTCTGAAACATGATGAAAGTAAAGGATGAAGAAATTATGAAAGAAGCATCGGCACCTTTGAAATTGACGGACTGACAATTGAATATTCGCGAATAGGTGAAGGGAAGCCGATTCTAGTGATGCATGGAGGCATTTGAATTGAATTTGGGTATCAAGAGAGGTTGACGTAGAGTCGACGGCAGGGGAGCCGATTCACATTACCTCATATTGAAGCGGGAACCGTCGAACAAATTAATATACATGCAATGTAAGGGAAGTCTCGCAAACTGCTCTTAAAAGTTCATGATTTGTTTTAAAATAAGGCGGACAATCCGTGTAGTGTACACTATAGTTGATATCAAGGAGGGATTACGGTGTACGAGTCCAAGAAACATTTGAAAGAAGAAATTCATAAGCGTTATTTGTTACTAGATGGGGAGTTTGACGATATCCCCGATCAGTATAGAGATGTTCGGGATCAAGACGTAGATCGAACGCCAGGGGAAATCCTTGCTTATCAGCTCGGATGGTTAAACCTGTTGATGAGCTGGGACAGGGATGAGCGCTTGGGAAAAACCGTTGTCACTCCCTCTCCTCATTATAAATGGAACCAACTGGGTGCTCTTTATCAATCTTTTTACGATATGTATTCTCACTTTTCGTTAACTGAGCTTCGCCAAGAATTCAAGAAAGCAGAGGCACAACTTCAGTCTTGGATTGATACGCTCACGGATGAAGAATTATTCACCCAAGGTACTTTGAATTGGACAGGTGAAAACCCGAAGTGGCCTGCTATAAGGTTCATTCACGTCAACTCTGTGGCTCCATTTAAAAACTTCAGGACTAAAATAAGGAAGTGGAAGAAGAATCAACTGGGATGAAATCGTGTTAACATGAAGAAGTGCATTCAAAAGATACTCAATTTTTCTTATGAAGCTGAAATTAACAATGCTATAAAGTTATCTATATTCACTTCTTTCGAGGCATTTTCCATTTTGTGAAAAGCCCGCGATTGAAACGATGCGGCTATGCAATGTGGTAAAACTTTGCATAAAAAACTTAACATTTTAATAATCCAGCCGATATGATGGATAAATAACTGCACGCTTCCGGCGGATATGGTATGGTAGCTAGTAAGTATAGGAAAAGGGAGGATATGAATGATCATCGTCACAACAGATACAATCGCGAATCAAAATATCGTCGAAGTCAAAGGGCTTGTCACCAGCAGCATCGTTCAGTCGCGGAATATCGGAAAAGATATTCTGTCAGGATTGAAGTCGGTCATTGGCGGAGAATTAAAAAATTACACCCAAATGCTTGAGGATTCGAAAAAAGCTGTGAGAGAACGGCTCGTGAATCAAGCTGAAGAACTCGGAGCAAACGCGATCGTCGGTCTAAGGTTCGAACTATCTGCAGGCCAGGGTACCTCCGAACTAATCGGATATGGTACGGCTGTTGTAATCGGCTGACGTTCAACCGAAAAACGAAGGCGGCGGCTATCATTGCCGCCTCAGCGGGTCAAGAAGGCTTCCCTGTCTGTTTGGTCTCTTTATGTTTTTGAGTCAGATGGGGATACTTTCTGTAGATGACAAGCGCTATGATCGCCATGTATAAGCCGTAGACACCGATAGAGATCAGCTTGTTTTCACTGAAATTGGCACCTGCGATCGAGACGACGAGAACGTTAGGGATTTTTCCAAGTGTCGAAGCCGCGAAAAAGACAGCCCATTTCACCTTGCTTAAACCGCAGACAATATTCATGACAACGGCGGGGATAACGGGGATCAGTCTGCCCAATAGTACGGCTGTAAAAGCATTTTGGTTAAAATAGGCTTCATATTCGCTCATTTTCGGGTATTTCGTTAAGCGTTTGCGAGCCAAATCTCTGAATCCGTAACGTGAGAGGAAGAACAAGAGCATGGTGCCGAGCATCGACCCTGTCAGCGTGATCAGCACGCCGTTTGCGATTCCGAACAAAGCGCCGTTTAATCCGGCAATGAGCGCAAACGGGACGATCGGGAAAAATACACAGGCCGCCACAAGCAGCATGCTGAATAGCACCGAATAAACGCCTCCGTCCCTGATGACGCCGAGCCAGGAATCTTTGCAGACGAATCCGACCGCGATGATACTTGCCATGATGATGATAGTGAATAGTTTTTTGATCATACCGCTCCCGCTGCCTTTCTTTGTTTTTAGCTTCTATATTTGCAATAAAGCTTGTTCCACGTTTGCCAAAATCTCGTCTGTTTTTGACAGGTTGCAATTGCTGAGCATAATCAGCACTTTTTTCTCGTTTATGTATCGGTTAATCGAGCTGATAAAACCGTGGATTTCTCCATCATGCCATATTTTATACTTGTTTTGATGATTAATAAACCATCCGTATCCGATCGAATTGTTTTGAATGAGTGCCGGAGAAGGGCCTTCGGCTGCAAAAGCCGGTTTTTTGACACAGCTGTAAAGCGCTTCTTTCAAAGCGCCTTTTGTGACAAGCTTTTCAGTGTAAAGCGCCCTGTCCCATAAGTACAAGTCTTCAACGGTTGAATACAGCCCGCTTTCCCCGTAGCCGTATACGATAGGCGCTTTGATCATTTCGCGATTCAGGCATAAGTATCCGACTGTGGGCGAAATATCTTCCGGGGAAGCGAAGAAACCGGAGTTTTTCATGCCTAAAGGGTCAAAGATCAATTCTTGAATGACATCTCCATAAGCTTCATTTGTGATTGTTTCAATGATTTTTGTGAGCAGTATGTATCCTGAATTGCTGTAATTAAACATTTGTCCCGGGCGAAATTCGAGCGGTTTGTCAATAAACCGGCCGATAAATTGGTCTAACGGTGCGCGCTCCAGCTCAATATCGAGCAATTCTTCCTCTAGAAAATCAGGAATTCCGGACGTATGGCTTAATAAATGTTTGATGGTAATGCTGTCGCCGTTCGGATAGCCTTCTAAATAGTTTTGTACCGGATCATCAGTACGAAGCAGCCCCTTTTCTTGCAGCTGCATGACCGCTATGGCTGTGAATTGCTTTGTCAGCGAAGCAATTTGGTAGCGTGTAGACGGTTTATTCTTCACTTTGTCCTTGCAATTAGCATAACCGTATCCTTTCGATAGCAGAATACCGTTTGAGTCTGCCAGCAAAATGCTGCCGTGAAAATGATTGTTGGATGCTTGTTCCATTAAATAATCATCAAGATGTTCCGCTGTATATACCAATAACAACAGTCCTTTCATATCTAATTATGAGGAGAAGGAAACGATAAACGATAGTTTTGAAAGGAAATGAAGCAGGAAGCGCGACAAAATAACATTATAAAAATTTTTTTGTATTTACCATCATTTACAGAATAATTTAAACTAAATTTAAAATATGGCAATTTCATGACATCCGTTAAAACGAGTGCTGTTTTGACGGTTGTTTTTTGTTTTAAAACGATTGAAATATAAGTCGGCAGTATCGAAAAGGGGAATAAAGTCGAGTGCGGCCTTAAACTAAGGTCTAAAGTTTGGTGTTTTTTTGTGAGAAAAAGGACTATATTAGTATTTTTTAATTTTAATTTAATTTTGAAGGGTTTTTCCTTTATTATCTATAATATGTTGTTTAACATAGTGAAAGAGATTTAAAATCATCGTTACTGTTATGAAGCGAAAAATAACGGGAGGTTAAAAAATGGGCCAAAAACATATCGCGATTTTTAATATTCCCGCTCACGGGCATATTAATCCGACGCTTGCTTTAACGGCAAGCCTTGTCAAACGCGGTTATCGGGTAACATATCCGGTAACGGATGAGTTTGTGAAAGCTGTTGAGGAAACTGGGGCAGAGCCGCTCAACTACCGCTCAACTTTAAATATCGATCCGCAGCAAATTCGGGAGCTGATGAAAAATAAAAAGGATATGACACAGGCTCCGATGATGTTTATGAAAGAAATGGAGGAGGTTCTTCCTCAGCTTGAAGCGCTTTATGAGAATGACAAGCCTGACCTCATCCTTTTTGACTTTATGGCCATGGCGGGAAAAATGCTGGCTGAGAAGTTTGGAATAGAGGCGGTTCGCCTTTGTTCTACATATGCACAGAACGAACATTTTTCATTCAAATCAATGTCTGAAGAGTTTAAGATCGAGCTCACGCCTGAGCAAGAAGCCGCTTTGAAAAATGCGAATCTTCCGTCATTTAATTTTGAAGAGATGTTCGAACCGGCAAAATTGAACATTGTATTTATGCCTCGTGCTTTTCAGCCTTACGGCGAAACGTTTGATGAACGGTTCTCTTTTGTCGGTCCTTCTCTAGCCAAACGCAAGTTTCAGGAAAAAGACACGCCGGTTATTTCGGACAGCGGCCGTCCTGTCATGCTGATTTCTTTAGGGACGGCGTTCAATGCCTGGCCGGAATTTTATCATATGTGCATCGAAGCATTCAGGGACACGAAGTGGCAGGTGATCATGGCTGTCGGCACGACAATCGATCCTGAAAGCTTTGACGACATACCTGATAACTTTTCGATTCATCAGCGCGTTCCCCAGCTGGAAATCCTGAAGAAAGCAGAGCTTTTCATCACCCATGGGGGTATGAACAGTACGATGGAAGGATTGAATGCCGGTGTACCGCTTGTTGCCGTCCCGCAAATGCCTGAACAGGAAATCACTGCCCGCCGCGTCGAAGAACTCGGGCTTGGCAAGCATTTGCAGCCGGAGGACACAACAGTTGCTTCATTGCGGGAAGCCGTCTCCCAGACGGACGGTAACCTGGATGTCCTGAAACGCGTAAAGGACATGCAAGAGCACATTAAACAAGCAGGAGGAGCCGAGAAAGCCGCAGATGAAATTGAGTCATTTTTAGCACCGGCAGGAGTGAAATAACCATATGAAGGAACCCGGGAAATCCCCGGGTTTTTTGTTGCAGCCGAAAGGAAGCGGGAAAAGTATACAGAGGCGCTTTTTGAACATACTACCTTCTATTAAATGTATTAAAAAGGAGGAAGTGATTTGTCAAATCAGGGCAATTTCAAAAAAACGATCTCTCTGCTTGACCTGATTTTGATCGGCATGGGAGCGATATTCGGCTCGGCTTGGCTGTTTGCCGTCAGCAATGTCGCTTCAAAAGCCGGGCCCGCGGGAAGCTTTTCGTGGATTATCGGCGGTGTCATTATCCTTTTAATCGGCCTCGTTTATGCCGAGCTGGGAGCTGCTTTGCCGCGGACGGGCGGGATTATCCGCTATCCAGTGTATACCCACGGGCACCTTGTCGGATACTTGATTTCATTTATCACGATCGTTGCCTATACAAGCCTGATTTCAATCGAAGTGACCGCTGTCAGGCAATACGTAGCTTATTGGTTTCCCGGTTTGACGATAAAAGGTTCTGAATCGCCGACGATTATCGGCTGGCTTTTGCAGTTTGTGCTGCTTTGTTTGTTCTTTTTACTCAATTATTGGAGTGTCAAAGCGTTTGCGAAATCAAATTTAATCATTTCGGTTTTTAAGTATTTTGTTCCTTTGACGATCATTGTCGTATTGATATTCCATTTTAAGTCGGCCAACTTTGCGGGAGAATTTGCCCCGTTTGGCTTTGACGGGGTGCAGGCGTCCATTTCGACCGGCGGGGTGATGTTTGCATACCTCGGTCTTCATCCGATCGTTTCGGTCGCCGGTGAAGTGAAAAATCCGCAGCGGAACATCCCGGTCGCTCTGCTGATTTGCATCATTGTTTCGGCTTGCATTTATACGATACTGCAAGTGGTGTTTATCGGAGCCATCCCGACTGATATGCTGAATGACGGCTGGAAAGCGATCGGCAAGGAATTTTCTCTTCCATTCAAAGACATCGCGGTGCTTCTCGGGATGGGCTGGCTTGCCACTCTTGTCGTTCTGGATGCGATCTTATCACCCGGCGGAAACGGCAATATTTTTATGAATACGACGTCGCGCTTGGTTTATGCATGGGCGCGGAACGGCACGTTGTTCAAAGTGTTTGCCAAGGTGAATAAATCGACGGGAATTCCGCGTCCGTCGTTGTGGCTGTCGTTCGCGCTCGCCGTTTTTTGGACGCTTCCTTTTCCGTCTTGGGACGCGCTCGTCAATGTTTGCTCTGTAGCCTTGATTCTTTCCTATGCGATTGCTCCGGTTTCAGCGGCAGCGCTGAATGTGAATGCCAAGCAACTCAACAAGCCTCTGCAAATCAAGGGGATGGCTGTCATTGCTCCTGTCTCCTTCGTATTTGCGTCGTATATCGTCTATTGGTCAGGCTGGAACACCGTGTCATGGCTGCTCGGATCGCAGCTCGTGATGTTTGCCGTTTATTGCGCGTGTAAAAAATATGTTCCCCAAGACGATGTTTCGTTTGCACAGCAGCTTAAATCAAGCTGGTGGATTGCCGGTTATTATGTCATGCTCTTGATTTTGTCGTATCTCGGCTCATTCGGTAATGGCGTGGGCCTATTGAGGACGCCGGTCGATTTAATCTTGATCGCAGCAGGATCGATTGCGGTATTTTACTGGGCGAAATATACGGCCCTTCCAAAGGCAGTCATTGATTATGATGAGAAAAAAGAAGAAACCGTTTAAATAAGAATCCCCCGCGTATGGACTGCGGGGGATTCACGCGTTTTCATTACAGTTGCGGAAGATCTTTAGCTGTTTCGGCAGCTTTGGTATCAACTTGAATTTGTTGAGATAAATTGGCAGGATGGTAATAACCTTTTGACATCATATAGTTTGTGATCTGTTCATGAGTATCAATCGCCTCGTTTAAATACTGCTTAAGCGTTTCACGCACTTCTGGAGAAGATGTTTCTGTGATAGCAGTGGCAATGTTTTTGACACCGGTTTTCGCTGAGATTAAAAAGTCGGTCGCTATCACTTGTTCAGTCATCGCGCCCATTCCTGTCATGTTTTGGATGAATTCGTTCATACGGTTTCACCTCTCATTGACAGCAGTCCTTGCAAATGCTCGATCTGATGCTTTGTTTGGGAAGCATCCCGTTCCAAGATGTCGCGAAGCTCTTGATCCTGCACCATTCCCGTCATTGTTGATGACTTAGTCAGGCAAAGGTTTTTAAACATTAACAGCTCATGCAGTTCCAATGTTTCATGAATCCCATTATTCAATTGCAAACATTCCTTTCAGATTTGTTATTGTGTGAAGGACACATCATTAGTATCAAGGTTCGTTAGCGGGATTATTCTGTTTGCTGTTTTACAATAAATTACATGTTGCTGTCAGGCTTTTCTGACGCGAAAGAATTTGGTCAAGAGCCAGGTTCCTTGCGGAAAACTGAGCGTGAGCTGCCAGACACCGCCGCCGCCAAGTCCGTATTCGATGATGAGTTGCAGTTTTTTTCCAATACTGCGTGCGTCTTCAAACCATATGATGTGCCTTCTGCCTTGTTCATCTGTGTATTGGAGAAAAGGGGACTCAGACTTTGTATCATATTGAATCGGTACCTGGTGCTTCATGGCGAGATGAACGGCGCCTTGGTTGGCGATTCCCGGATATACGGTACCAGGCTGATAGGGCAGCGTCCAGTTATAGCCGTAAAGCGGAAAGCCGAGAATGATTTTTTCTTTTGGAATATGGCGAAGGGCAAATTGAATCGTCTGCCGGACTTCATTGATCGGAGCGACGGGGCCGGGTTCGCTTGTTCCGTGGTGCCAGTCGTATGCCATGATAAAGACAAGGTCGCTCACTGCGCCGATTCCGCCATAGTCATACCCTTTCAGCCAGGCGATATTTTCATTTGTTTTCGGCGGAACGGCAACCGTCAACACATAACCGGAAGGCTTCAGCCGCTCTTTCAACAGGCGGAGAAAACCTGAAAATAAATCTCTGTCTTCCTCCACAATCTGTTCGAAATCAATATTGACGCCAGCATATCCTTTTCTGGAAATCGTTTGAACAATATTGTCGATGAGTCGGTTTCTTACGACAGGCTGATTTAATACGCGGTGCGCAAGAGACGGACTAAAGCCTGTTTCTGTCAGATTGGTGACTGTCATGAGGGGAGGAACGCGCCGCCTCCAGGCCGTTTGTACCGCCGGTGAATCATTCAGCTCGCTTAACGATCCGTCGCTTGAAATATGGTATTCAAAAAATGCCAGATATGTGGCGTAGGGGGCAAAATTATGAATCAATTCCTGGTCTAAGCCTGGGTTTCTCAATGTGTAATATCCTAAAGCGGTGATCGGTTTTTTCGGTAATTCCGGAATCGTCACTTTCATCCCCGGCCTCATATTGGCAGGCGTTACAGACGGATTTGCTTTTTGCAATGCTTCGGCGGTTACAAACGTCCGGCGGGCAATCGAATCATAATTGTCTCCCTGCTGAACCGTATATGTATAAAGCGGTATTAAAAGAGCCTGTCCGGGGACAATGTTTGTTTCGACCAACCCGTTTGCCAATCGGATCTGGTCAATCGAAATTCCGAACCTGGCACCGATGACAAATAATGAATCTCCCTGCTGAACCGTATAAATAAACAACGGGCACACTTCCTTTTGTTCCTCTGTATGTGACAGGGGTTTTATGCTATGTCTATGACCGGCGCTGAAGGATCATGCGCCGATTTTCTCAATCGGAATGGTGAATAGATCCGTGAAGCGGATAATTCTTGACTGATCGATCTAAAAAGTGTATTCTTCAAATAAAGGAGGTGATAAAGGCTTGGGAAGAAGCAAAGAATTCGATACCGCCCTCGTCCTTCATAAAGCAATGGAGGTTTTCGGCCAATTCGGCTATGAAGGCGCATCGATGCAAGAGCTGCTCAGCCGCCTGGGAATTGCCAGGCAAAGTCTGTACAATACATTCGGCACGAAACGGGATCTGTTTATTGCCGCTCTTACAAGATATCTTGATGATAAAAATGCTCAAGTAATCGCCAGGCTTGAAAGCCCCGGCTCAGTGAAGCAATCGGTTCGGCAGATCTTTCAGGAAAGCTTAAACGCTCTGAAAGACCCCGAGCGCTCAAAGGCATGCTATATCATCAACAGTGCAATTGAACAAATTCCCCGTGATCAAGAGGTTGCCGAATACTTTGATAAGCAGACAAAGCAACTGGAAACCGCCTTTTACAAAGCGCTTGTCCGGGCCGAGTCACAGGGGGAACTAAAGAAGGGAGGTCAAGATCTTTCAGCAGTTGCCCGTTTTTTAAATCAAACCCGGCTGTCGCTCACGTTTCAGGCGAAGTTAACGGGGGACTTTGACGCCCTTCAGGATTTGATCGATGTCAGCCTGTCTGTTCTTGATTAAAGAATTTTTTCGTCAAGGGAAGATGGGCTGCCGCTCGTTTTTATCACTATTTTAGACCAAGTGGTCAAAAAAGAATGGGGGAAAGAAAATGGCGCATACGATAACCGATGTGATGGAACAATTTTTGCAGTCGATGCTCGAAAAGGATATGGAAAAGTGGATACAGCTTTGGGATCAAGACGCGGTGTTTGAGCATCCATATGCACCGCCAGGTTTTCCTAAAAAACTAGAAGGAAAGTCGGCGATTTACGAATATATAAAGGATTTTCCCGAAAAGATCGATATTGTCCGCTTCACAGCGCCCACTATTCATCAAATGGCAAATACGGGCTATGCAGCTGTCGAATTTGAATGTGAAGGCACGGTGTGCGAGACGGGGCTTCCTTATAACCAACAGTACATCAGCCTTGTAAACATGAAAGAGGGCAAAATTGTCCACTACAAAGATTATTGGAATCCTCTGACTGTCATCGAATCGTTCGGGGGACGGCTGCAGACTTTTTAATGACGTAACAAGGAGTGATAAAAGTGGAGAAAAAAATATTGATTACCGGCGGAACCGGCACGACTGGAAGCCGAATCGCCAAACGGCTTGTACGTTTGGGGGCCGGTGTCCGGATCGCAAGCCGGAGAATGCCTGCAATGGCCGGAACGGAACATGTGTATTTTGACTGGAATGATCAAAAAACTTACAGAGACGCATTAAAAAACACGAACTCATTGTATTTGGTTGCGCCTGTCGGTGTATTCGAACCGTCGCCGCTCGTTGTGCCGTTTTTGGAAATGGCAGCGGCATCCGGCGTCCGCCGCATTGTTCTGCTCAGCGCTGCCATTATTGATGAAGACGGACCCGTATTCGGGAAGCTTCATCACGCGGTCAGGCGATATGTTCCTGAATGGACGGTGCTAAAGCCTTCATATTTCATGCAGAATTTTGACCATCAGCATGGCGCTTCGATTCGGAAGAAAAATGAAATCGTCACGGCGTCAGGCAGCGGCAAAGTCGGGTTTATAGATGCAGACGATATTGCTGAAGTGGCTGTGCGGGCATTGCTTGATCAAAAGCCGCATAATACGAGCCATATCTTGACCGGGCCGGAAGCCTTGAGTTATGCTGAAGCCGCGGCAATCATCGGCAGAGCGGCAGGCCGCGACGTCAGGCATGTCAATGTCGAAGTGTCCGCTTTGAGGGAAAGGTATATAAAAGCAGGATTATCTCCCGATTATGCCGGATTCATGTCGGAACTAGACGAGAAAATCAAGAATGGCAAAGAAAACCGCATCACAGATACAGTAGAACGCATCACGGGAAAAAAACCGCGTTCACTGGCTGATTTCGCCAATGAACACGCCGGACGCTGGCGTCTGCTTTAACTCGTTCCTGAGACTGAACGGTCTTTTCTCTTTATTTTTGACCGTTCAGTCTAATTAGTAGAATGTTTCGTTGATTTCCCATGACTCAACTGTACAGTAGGCCAAGTGAGGGTCCATACCCATGCCCATTAAATAAGCCATTGCCGCTACTTCTTCCATGGCGTGGTGATAGGAAGTGGTTTGCGCTTCATTTAAACCGTAATGAACAAAAGGCGCAACTGTGCACAACGTCTTATGTTTCAAGTGCGGAAACAACGGGCATTTGATGTGGTGCACGGCTGCTTCGGCGTGCTGATACTGGGGGATATGCATATGCTGTTCGGGAGCCGGTGTCTGCTGTAAATGTTCTACATTCTCCATTTCTTTTCGTCCTTTCTTGCGCGGATTTTCGTTGTATTCTATGTTCCGCTCATGCCCCGTGTGTTAGACGGCTGTCACGGTTTACCGGTTTTTTAGGCAAATCAACAGACAGAAAGGTCAAATACCGGTAGACTTTAAGCAGGATAAAAAAAGGAGGTATTTTTTATGGCTAGACATCATTTTTACCTTCAGGCAGACTGGCCTGGAAAACGTAACGACATCGGAAGGATTGAAAGCGGGAATTTAAAAACAGAAATTTCAATTCCAAAGGAAATGGACGGTCCGGGGGCAGGGACAAACCCTGACGAAATGCTGCTCGGCGCCGCTGCGACTTGCTATATCATCACGCTTGCAGCCATGATGGAAAGAAGCGGATTGGAAAAAGAGAGCCTGACGATGGAATCCGAGGCTGTTGTCGATGTGACAGGCGGGGTGTTTACGTACGAAAAAATCATTCACAGACCTCTGATCCGCCTTCCGAAAGAAGCGGCGGAAAAAGAGGTACAACTTGCCGAAAGACTGGCTGAAAAGGCGGAGACATCCTGTATGATATCAAGGGCGGTTCAGGGCAATGTCGCCATTGAATTAGACCCAAAGATTGTCGTCTCCAAAGCGGATTAGATTTCGATCGTGAGCTGAGCCTTTTGGTCTGCGGCGTCAGCATGCTTTGAATTGAGCAAAAAGACGCCGCAGATGATCAATACAAGCCCAATAAGAGTTTTGAGATTGAATGGCTCCTGAAATATAAAATACCCGATCGCAGCTGTCAAAGCCGTCCCGGTGCCGGCCCAAGTCGCATAAGCCGCAGATAAAGGCAGTGTTTTTAATGAAAAGCTCAGAAACGTAAAAGAAGCCGCAAAACCGATCATGACACCGGCCGCGGGCAGGGGGGCGCTAAAGCCTTCTGACAGCTTCAGCATCGTGCTTCCGAATACTTCGGACAAAATGGCAGCCGCCAAAAAGATCATGCCTTTCATGACATTCTCCTCCTTATGACAGATTGATCAGGACAACGCCTGACACGAGACAAATAATGCCGGCGATATTTCGCCGGTTCAGCTTTTCTTGAAACCACAAGACGCCGATGATTGCAGTCAGTACGGTGCCCGCTCCGCTCCAAGTCGCATAGGAGAGGCTTAGCGGGATGACCTGCAATGTGAGCGACATCATGTAAAATGCGAGACCGTAGCCGATCACTACGAGAACCGACGGCCGCCAGCGCGCGAACCCGTCAGATATTTTCAGCATGGCGGCTGCCGCCGCTTCTGACAAGATGGCGATCATTAGAAAAATGTAGCCTGCAATCATATGAAATCCTCCTCTATCAATGTTATTCCATGATTCAAAAGGAGAGCTTTCTCTTCGTCAGCCAGCAGTTCCAATTGAAACAAAAGACTTTGACCATTTGCCAGCGCTCTTTTCACACAACTCACGCTGCGGTTTAAGACATGCTGCCGCAGCAAGGGCGCTTGTACAAAGTTAGTTTTCATTCGAATATCAAAAAACGCAGCCCATAAACGATCTTAAAGTGTTAAAGGTGTATTTCGCAATCGTCATGAGGCCGCTTCAAAGATTTCTTCTTTTTTAGACATAAAAAAAACCCGTATTACTAACCGGTTGGTAAAATCCATCTTAATTGATGCAAAAGTTCTAAGTCAAGAAAAAAGTTATGTAAAAAGGCCCCTGGAAGAGCCTTTATCTGTCAGAAAAAAGGATAGTAAGGATACGGCGGATACGGATATCCCCAAGGGCCGAGAAGCGCTCCGGCAGTAAGTCCGCCCAAAAAACCTCCGAAGAAGGGGCCCGGACCGAAAAACGGACGCGGGCCGAAAAACGGGCGCCCAAAAGGTCCGCCAAAGAAAGGTCTGCCGATGATGCGCTGGTTGTCGTCGCCATATACAGGAGCGTGCTCGAAATGATTCATAAAAAAATCCCTCCAATAATAAAATGAAACCTGACTAACATCACTGTATTCTGCCCAGCCGTTTTTGCTTGGGCGCCCGTCGTATTTTTTAGTGAAGCCGCCCTTAAAAAGGAGTGAATGAAACATGCTGTATCAGTCGGATTGGTCAAAAGCGCCTCCCCATGCCCACGCTTACAGGGCGAGAACATCGACTGCCAATGGCCATTACCACCTAATTGAAGGCTTTTCCCAGCCGGCAAACGGGAGCAATACAGATGGGCACGTTCATTTTTATTCCGGCATCACTTCTTTCGATAAGGGACATTATCACAGGTATTACGCGATTACGGGGCCCGCGATTCCGCGGGCGGACGGCACGCATTATCATGAAATCGGGGGCACGACCTATCTGGCATATTCTGCGGCTCCCCCGATCAGATTTGGCGGAGTCGTGTATGTAAGCGATGGAATAAAGGAGAGGCACCGGCATACTTTTAAGGGTTCCACAAGAGAAATCGTGGGGAATGAGCCGATAGGGTGGTGAGGGAATGTTTGGAAAGCAATGAAAACGGGTAAAATGAAATGGGTGTTTTTGAACGTGAAATGGTATAATGGGAGGAGCTTGTTTAAAGAGAGTGATCAGCAGTGAATAAAACGAAACCGCCGGTCATCGTTTTGATCGGACCGACCGCTGTCGGTAAAACAAAATTAAGCGTGATGCTGGCCGAGCATTTGAATGCGGAAATTATCAGCGGAGATTCGATGCAGATTTACAAAAGAATGGATATCGGCACAGCAAAAATTAAAGAAGAAGAAATGAACGGGGTTCCGCATCACTTGATCGATATTAAAGAACCGACGGAATCTTTCTCGGTTGCTGAATATCAGGAGATCGTCAGACAAAAAATCGCAGAGATTGGCAGGCGAGGGAAGCTTCCGATGATTGTGGGGGGGACAGGGCTCTATATCCAGTCTGTCCTTTACGACTATTCATTCACAGAGGAAGCGGGCGACCCTGAGTTCCGAGGGGAGATGGAGGCGCTCTCTGACAAGAGAGGAGCCGAATATGTTCACTGTCTATTGAAAGAGCGCGATCCCGGAGCGGCAAAAGCCATTCATCCAAACAATAAACGAAGGGTCATCAGGGCGCTTGAAATTTTCCATACGACAGGAAAAACGATGTCTGAACATATTGAAGGACAGCGGAAAGAGCTTTTATACACCACGGCTCTCATCGGTTTGACGATGGAGCGGGAAGTGCTGTATGACAGGATCAACAGCCGCGTAGACCAGATGATGGATGAGGGGCTGCTGAATGAAGTGAAACAGCTTTATGATGAAAACATAAGAAATTGCCAGTCTGTTCAGGCCATCGGGTACAAAGAGCTTTATGCGTACCTTGAAGGCAGAGCGTCCTTGGAAGAGGCGGTTGAGACGTTGAAGCGGAATTCGAGACGCTACGCCAAAAGACAGCTGACATGGTTCAGAAATCAAATGGATGTCGCCTGGTATGACATGACGCCCCCTGTCAATATCAAGCAGAAAAAACAGGAAATTTTCACTTACATAGCAGGAAAGCTCGAACTTTAATCGAAACAGTATGGTATAGAGAAACAAGGAGGACCAGAAACATGAAATCGATAAATATTCAAGATCAGTTTTTGAATCAGATTCGGAAAGAAAGTACATTTGTCACGGTCTTTTTACTGAATGGATTTCAGCTGCGCGGACAAGTAAAAGGATTTGACAACTTTACAGTGTTGATTGAATCGGAAGGAAAGCAGCAGCTTATATACAAACATGCCATTTCCACATTTGCACCGCAAAAAAACGTTCAACTCGAACTCGAATAGCGATTTACGGCTAAAAGACCATGCCTGGCATGGTCTTTTCAGATTGCCTGACAAAATCCTGAAACAGTTTACTGTTTTGGGATTTTGTCGTTTTCGAGGCGACTTTACAATCAACTGCGGCCGTTGCCGGTCCGAGCAGTAGTCTGGGAATAAAAGGAACGGCGGCTAATTGCCGGACATCCTGTCTAAAACGCCGCCGTCATCACGTCCTGTGAAAGACCGAGGCATTCAAATTTACAAAGCGGCATCTAATCGCTAAACTAAGTAGTGTTTACATCAATTCAGTTTGAAAATGAAAAGGAATGAGCGAACAATGAAACCAAAGATCGTCATCAACCATTGGGAAGAGACGTGTGAAGATGATTCCTGCTATGAATACGGCACAAGTATTCTCGTCAACGGAAAAGAACTTGTCAGGGAAGCGTCGATCATGACGGCTGTTCAGTCGGTTCTTAAGGAACTCGGCATCGAAGCCGATATTAAAGAGGTATGCGAGAACAAGTGCTGTGACACTTACAAAAAATAAGCGAAAAAGTCTAGTCTACTAACTCAATTTTTTTCGTGTTATGATAGATTTCGGTTTGTGAGTAGGATGAGCGAACGGCTCTCATTCTACTCATATTTCTTTGGCCTTAGGCCTCCTAAGCTGAAGCAAATTGTGAACTTTCATCAACCTGAGCACAATATATTGTGTTTTCTTGAATGATAGTATACTATATATTGTGTAAGGTTCGAGTTGAAAGACTCGGAAACAATTTTACTAGGTCGTGATAATGATGATTCAGATCGTATTTGATTCAAAAACGGGAAACGTTCAGCGCTTTGTGGATAAGACGCCTTTTCGCAATAAACGGAAAGTCAGCACAGAGGAGTATCTAGACGAACCGTTTGTTTTGATCACGTACACGACAGGGTTTGGGGAAGTTCCGAAAACGACTGAGATGTTTCTTGAGAAAAACGCCCATCTTCTTTTGGGAGTTGCGGCAAGCGGAAACAGAGTGTGGGGAGACAATTTTGCGAAAAGCGCAGAAAAAATCTCGAAGCAGTATCAGGTTCCGATTCTCGGCAAATTTGAGCTCAGCGGGACGGCCAAAGACGTTGAACTGTTTACTCAGGAGGTAGAAAGAATTGTCACAAAATCAAGTGCCAAAATGGATCCAGTTAAACAATGAGATCATGATCCAAAAAGACGGGAAATTCCAGTTTGATAAAGATAAAGAAGCTGTACATAGTTATTTTGTAGACTATATCAACCAAAATACGGTATTTTTCCATGATCTGAAAGAGAAAATCGATTACTTAATCAAGAATGACTACTATGAAGAAGAGTTTTTAAGCCGCTACACGTTCGAAGAAATCAAGGAAGTGTTCAAAGAGGCTTACGCTAAAAAATTCAGATTCCCGTCCTTTATGAGCGCTTTTAAGTTTTACAATGACTATGCGCTGAAGACAAACGACAAGAAAAAAATTCTTGAACGCTATGAAGACAGAATCTCTATCGTAGCTTTATTTTTTGCAAACGGGGATAAGGAGAAGGCGAAGGAATTCGTCAGAATGATGATCAACCAGGAGTATCAGCCAAGCACGCCGACGTTCTTAAATGCCGGCCGCAAACGCCGCGGAGAGCTGGTCAGCTGCTTCCTCTTGGAAGTCAATGATTCCTTGAACGACATCTCGAGAGCGATTGATATTTCAATGCAGCTCTCAAAGCTAGGCGGAGGCGTATCGTTGAACCTTTCAAAACTGCGTGCGAAAGGCGAAGCGATCAAAGACGTCGAAAACGCGACAAAAGGCGTTGTCGGCGTGATGAAGCTTCTTGACAACGCATTCCGTTACGCTGATCAGATGGGACAAAGACAAGGCTCAGGGGCTGCATACTTAAACATTTTCCACCGCGACATCAACGATTTCCTCGATACGAAGAAGATTTCCGCTGATGAGGATGTCCGGGTGAAAACATTGTCCATCGGAGTCGTCATTCCAGATAAATTCATCGAGCTTGCAAGAGAGGATAAAGCGGCATACGTATTCTATCCGCACACCGTTTATAAAGCGTACGGCGAGCACCTCGATGAAATGGACATGAACGAGATGTACGACCGGCTTGTGGAAGATCCGCGCGTCAAAAAAGAAAAAATCCACCCGCGCAAGATGCTCGAAAAGCTTGCGATGTTAAGATCGGAATCAGGATATCCGTACATTATGTTCCAGGACAATGTCAACAACGCGCATGCGAACAATCATATTTCCAAGGTTAAATTTTCCAACCTTTGCTCAGAGGTGCTTCAGGCTTCACAGGTTTCTTCATACACAGACTACGGTCAAGAAGATGAGATCGGCCTTGACATCTCCTGCAACCTTGGTTCATTGAACATATTGAACGTCATGAAAAACAAATCGCTTGAGCAGACGGTTAAGCTTGCAACCGATTCGCTGACGCACGTTTCTGAAACGACGAACATCACGAACGCACCGGCGGTCAAAAAAGCGAACAAAGCGATGAAATCCATCGGCCTTGGAGCGATGAACCTGCACGGATTCCTGGCACAGAACAATATCGCCTACGAAAGTGAGGAAGCGAGGGACTTCGCGAACACTTTCTTTATGATGATGAACTTTTACTCGATTGAACGGTCTGCCGAAATCGCCAAAGAAAAAGGTGAGACGTACCATAACTACGAAGGGTCGGCTTACGCAACGGGTGAATACTTCGAAAAGTATGTTACACAAGATTTCTCGCCTAAATTCGAAAAAGTGGCCAAGCTTTTTGAAGGCATGCACATCCCGACAAAAGAAGACTGGGAACAGCTGAAACAGTTTGTCAAAGAACACGGATTGTACCACAGCTACAGACTGTGCATCGCACCGACCGGGTCCATTTCATATGTACAGTCAAGCACGGCATCAGTCATGCCGATCATGGAGCGGATTGAAGAAAGAACCTACGGCAACTCCAAGACGTACTATCCGATGCCTGGACTTGCGCCGAGCAACTGGTTCTACTATAAAGAAGCTTATGATATGGACATGTTCAGAGTTGTCGACATGATCTCGACGATTCAGCAGCACGTTGACCAAGGCATAAGCTTTACATTGTTCCTGAAAGATACAATGACGACACGCGATCTGAACCGGATCGATCTTTATGCCCACCATAAAGGAATCAAAACACTTTACTATGCAAGAACGAAGGATACAGGGCAAGAAGGCTGCCTTTCTTGTGTCGTTTGATTAAAGGAGAGTATGCGAAAGTGACGAAAATTTATGATGCAGCAAACTGGTCAAAGCATGAAGATGATTTTACCCAAATGTTTTACAACCAAAATGTGAAGCAATTTTGGCTTCCGGAAGAGATTGCGCTTAATGGAGACCTTCTGACATGGAAGTACTTGGGTAAAAATGAACAGGACACATACATGAAGGTGCTCGCGGGGCTGACGCTTCTCGATACAGAGCAGGGGAACACGGGAATGCCCCTTGTCGCTGAGCATGTAGAAGGGCATCAGCGCAAAGCGGTGCTGAACTTCATGGCGATGATGGAAAACGCGGTCCACGCCAAGTCCTATTCAAACATTTTCATGACGCTTGCCCCGACAGAGACGATCAACGAAGTCTTTGAATGGGTTAAACAAAACAAATATTTGCAGAAAAAAGCTCAGGTCATTGTCGGACTCTATGAGAAAATCCGCCAGGGCGATAAAATTTCGCTGTTTAAAGCGATGGTCGCATCTGTTTATTTAGAAAGCTTCCTGTTCTACAGCGGCTTCTACTACCCGCTTTATTTTTACGGACAGGGCAAGCTGATGCAAAGCGGCGAAATCATCAACCTGATCTTGCGGGACGAAGCGATTCACGGCGTCTATGTCGGCCTGCTCGCTCAGGAGATTTACAATCAGCAGACACCTGAGAAAAAAGAAGAGCTGTACGCGTTTGCCATTGATCTATTGAAAGAGCTTTATGAAAATGAGCTTGAATATACAGAAGATCTGTACGACCAGGTCGGCCTTTCACACGACGTGAAGAAGTTCATCCGCTATAATGCCAACAAAGCGCTGATGAACCTTGGCTTTGAAGCTTATTTTGAAGAAGAAGAGATCAATCCGATCGTGTTGAACGGGTTGAATACGAAAACGAAGTCACACGACTTCTTCTCAATGAAAGGAAACGGCTATAAAAAAGCAACAGTTGAACCGATAAGAGACGACGATTTTTACTTTGACGATAAGTAAGCCGGCCGGGCTAAAAGGGCGCATCCGCGCCCAAGCCCCGCCTTTCAGTTATAGATACACGGCAAAATGAGAGCAGAACGAATCTGCTCTTTTCACTTTGAGGAGGAAACGGATACAATGGGAAAAATGGATGAAATCATTCTCGTGGTCCCGCGGGAAAACGTATTTGCAAATGAAACGCTGACCTTCCAAGGCGTCAACAGCGACGGTGAGAAGGTTGGGAAGATCATGGCGCATATTGAACAGCACTTCAGTGAAATGAGAAGGGGAGACGCCGAAGAAGATCCTGCGTTTAAACAGCCGATCCCTTATGTTGTCATCAAAAGAGACGACGAAATATTTGTATACGAGCGGCTCGAAGGGGGAGGGGAAGCGCGGCTTCACAACAAGCTGTCACTCGGCTTCGGCGGCCACATGAACTTTGCCGAAGGGCTTGATTTTTCCGGTATTCTGAAGTTAAACACAGACCGTGAACTTGATGAAGAGCTTCTGATTGAGGAATCAGATAAAGAAAAAATGGTGACGCTCGGACTGATTAATGATGATGAAAACAGCGTCGGAAAAGTACATATCGGAATCCTTTCAGCGCTTGAATTAAAACCGGGCGCACACGTTGAAGTTAAAGAAAAGGAGCAGATTGCCGGCCGATGGATGAAAGCCAGTGATCTGAGAGATAAAAGCGTCTATGACAGACTTGAATCTTGGTCACAGTTTGTCGTTGATATCTTAGTTTAAATTGGAAAACTCGCTGATTCAGCGAGTTTTCTTTTCGTATTGGACCGGTTTCCATTGAAAAAGTGAGCCCTGCTTTTCAATTAACCCGAAACCAGGGTAGGGGAAATGACACCCGTGGAGCAGGACCTGTCCGTTATAAGCCTGCCGGGCCAGCAGTCTTCTTGTCTTTTCTCCCTCTTTAGGGTCATGCTCAAGCGAAACCCGCAGCTTTGGATTGGAAATGCTTTCGGGAATGTGAAATACGTCATTGGTGATCTGACAGACCCCGTCTTTTGTCTGTAATTCAATAGTCAAGTGTCCAGGTGTATGTCTAGGCGTATGGATCAGCTTCAGTCCGGGAAGCAGTTCGGTATCTTCTGTCAGCAGCTTCAGAAGCGGCCGGACAGCGGAGAGAATGCGAAACTGTTCAGAGGCAGGCGTTTGTTTTGCGTACAGCCATTCTGCTTCACTGATCAGATGAACAGCGTTTGGAAAAGCGGGTTTCCCGTTATTCAGAAGACCTCCCGTATGATCTAAATGACTGTGTGACAAAATGACATAGTCTATGGAATCAGGCTTAATTCCCGCCTGTGTCAGGTGATGAATCAAGTGCCCGCTTTCTTGTCCGCCTGTTTCGCCAAATCCCGTATCAATCAGTATCCGTTTTTCGTTCGTTTCCAGGCAGATAAAGTTCAGCGCTACTTCAAATTCTTCAGGATAATGTTCTGCTTCATGGGGGTCTCCTCCCGCCAAAAAGAAATCCCTTGAAACTCGAAATGCTCCATCAGATAAAATTGTCATGTGAAAAGAATCGAGTTGAATGCGGTCTGGCTCCTTCATAATAAACCCTTCCCCCTTTGCGTTTGGATCTGTCTCTTTATTAGAAGAGGCAGTTTCATTGTGTCTTTTCATTTGCGGTGAGCTTCTTGATCGGTTATTATTAAATCGTAATTATTACGATTTAATAACGGAAGTATAACTAAATCCGTTTGTTCTTTCAACCAAAATAAACTGTTTAAAAGGGAAGGAGCATCATTTCATGCCGAAACTGGAAGAGCTGTATCGGTCCGTCATTATGGATCATGCAAGATACAGGCGAAATTTTCGAAAAATCGATAAACACAGCGCGTATTACGTCCATTACAAAAATCCAACATGCGGTGATGTGATGACTTTGTTTATCGACATTAAAAATGAAAAGATCGAAGACGCAGCTTTTATCGGAGATGGGTGCAGCATCAGCATGGCTTCCTCATCAATCATGACTGAACTGATAAAAGGAAAGACGTTAAAAGAAGCCGGGCTAATGCGTGAAGCGATGGAAAATATGATTAGAAAAGGAAAAGAACCGGTAGAGGATCTGCTGGGAGATGCCGTTTCCCTGATTGGCGTCCATCCGTTGCGGGCCCGTCATAACTGTGCCCTGATGCCTTGGCAGGCGCTCGATCGGATCAAGGAGAACGTTTATTAAATGAACATCACATCTAAAGCACTCCGGTTCTAAGGCCGCCGGGCAAAGAATATCGGAAGATTCAAGGGAAAAAAGGGGCAGTGACGAAAGAGGTATGGAAAACGAAACGAATGTAAAGCAGGAAGCAATGGCGCAGCTTAAACGGAAAGGCATTCGAATGACGCCGCAGCGGCTGGCTATCTACCATTATTTTTTAGCCAACAGGAACCACCCCACAATAGCTGAAATTCAACAATCATTGAGGGAGATATATCCTGCCGTCAGTACAGCGACGATATACAACACCATCCGCTATTTTAAACAAGAGGGCCTTATAAAAGAAATGGGGTTTACCGATCCGCTTCGTTTTGATTTGGCTCTAGAGGAACATGATCATGTCATATGCGAAGTATGCGGGAAGATCGTCGATTTTCATTGTCCGCAACTGGAGAAAGTAAAAGACATTGCGGCACGGCTGACCGGATTTAAAGTGACACATCACCGATTGGAACTGTACGGCATCTGCAACGATTGCCAGGCGAAAAGAAAATACGCCGCTAAAGAGAAAGGGATTAGATAAAAAATTTGGTTGTGCATAAAACCAAAATCCGATATATTGGTTTTATGATGAAAAATAACATTAAACGAATCAAACGAATTTCGCTTCGGGAAGAAGTGTATCAAACGCTGAAGCGCACCATCGTATATTTGGAACTAAAGCCGGGGGAGCGCTTGCATGATCAGGAGCTTGCAGAGCAGTTTGGCATTAGCCGCACACCTGTCAGGGAGGCGCTCAAACGCCTGGAAGATGAAGGACTTGTTGAAACCGTTCCGGGTTCAGCAACACGTGTAGCACCGTTAAATCGCGAGGAAGCTGAACACGCTTTTACAGTCACTGCAGCACTGCATGCGCTGGCTGTCAAGCTGTCGTTTCCTTTTTTAACGGATTCAGACCTTGATCAACTGGAGAGGCATAATAAAACGTTGCAGCAAGCGATTCAAAAAGAAGACATTATCGAAGCAATCGAATCGGATGCTGCTTTTCATGAGGTGTTTTTACAAGCATCAAAAAACCCGGAAATTACCCGGGCATTGGAGAGAATTTCTTCAAAAATTTACCGCCTTGAGATGTCGCAGTTTTCCTCGATCGGCAGCTTGAAATCTGTCGAACAGCATCAGAACATCATCGATGCCTGCAGACAGGGGGATCGGAATGCGGCCATCAAGCTTGCCGAGGAAAACTGGCTCAGTCTCGGAGACCGATTGGCCGGACATCAGGAAAAGGAGTGAGGGGATTGTGAGGCCGATTATACTGGGCGTTTTTGCAGCCCTCTTTTTTGCTTTTACATTCGTTTTAAACAGGGCGATGGAGCTTGAAGGGGGAAGCTGGATCTGGAGCGCATCGCTAAGATTTATCTTTATGGCGCCTCTTTTATTTGTCATTGTTTGGCTGAGGGGGAACGTAAAAGAACTTTTTCAGGAAATCAAAAAAGCACCGGGCATTTGGCTGAGATGGAGCATCGTCGGCTTCGGTCTCTTTTATGCGCCGCTCTGTTTTGCGGCGGCTTACGGGCCGGGCTGGCTGATTGCAGGAACATGGCAAATCACGATTATTTCCGGCTCCCTTTTGGCGCCGCTTTTTTACGAAACCATCCAAACAAAAACAGGTCCCGTACAGATGAGGGGCAAAATTCCCTATAAAGGGCTGGCGATGTCGTTGATCATTTTAATCGGGGTGGCGCTGATGCAGGCTGAGCATGCGGCACAGCTTTCTTTGCATGAGATGCTGCTGTGCGTCGTGCCGGTTATGTTGGCTTCATTTGCATATCCGCCTGGGAACAGAAAAATGATGGAAGCATGCGCCGGGCGCCTTGATGCTTATCAGCGGGTATTGGGGATGACGTTGGCAAGCCTTCCGTTTTGGCTGATCCTCTCACTGTACGGGCTGGCATCGGCGGGTGCGCCCAGCCGGGGACAAGTCATTCAGTCAGGTTTGGTGGCTGTCTTTTCCGGAATATGCGCAACTGTGCTGTTCTTTGCCGCAACCGATCTTGTAAAAGGGGATATGCGAAAATTAGGGGCTGTCGAGGCCACACAATCGTTTGAAGTGCTGTTTGCTGCCGCTGGTGAAATTTTGCTTCTTTCAAGTCCGCTTCCTGGTGCCATCTCATGGAGCGGCATGGCACTTGTGATTATCGGAATGGTGTTGAACAGCCATGCATCGAATCAAACGCAAAAGCCGGCGATTCAAAGTAAAGCTGCAAAAGCATAAAAAAAGCCTGCGATCTATACGAGACAGATCGCGGGCTTTTCTTGATGATTGTCCCTATTCCTGGTAAATGAAAGCGTCAAATCCGGCGTTTTTGGCTTGCTGAACGAGCGCTTCGGCATTTTCTTTGGAAGAAAAAGCGCCAATTTGCACTTTGTAAAGGCTGTCCCTGTAAATCACAAGGGCATCAAACCCTTTCGCTTCCGCTTGAGCGGCAAGCGAATCGGCATTGGCTTTGGTCCTGAAAGCGCCGATCTGCACTTTATAGAGAGCTGCTGCGTTTTTGGAAAGGTTAAATGCCCTTGCGAGTCCGTTGGCGTGGCCTCTGGCAATGGATTGAATAAACGCGGAAGACTTCAGTTTCTCGGCGTCGCTTGTATTGTCTACAAAGCCATTTTCCGTAAGGAGTGCGGGCATGGCTGTTTCTCTAAGAACATGAAAATTGGCCGTTTTCTTGCCGCGATCCCTGAAATCGACAACTTTTAAAATCTCTTCATGCATGATATCCCGATAGGTGGTGGTAGGTGCGCCGACGCCGGGATAAATGTAATCCTCGAAACCTGTCCCGCCCCCGGCATTCATGTGAATCGATAGAAAGTAGTCCGCTCCCCAGCTGTTCGCGGCGTTCGTGCGTTGCGTCAGACTGACGGTTTGGTCGCTTGTCCTGCTCAACAGGACTGAAACATTTTGATATTCATTCAGCAGCATGTTTCTTAAAGCCAAGGCGGTTTGCAATGTTAACTGTTTTTCTTGCAAACCATTAGCTGAAGCACCTGTATCAGTCCCGCCATGGCCGGGATCGATAAAAATTTTTACCACAAGACATCACCTCAATAGACAGTCTATGAACAGATGGACATGAAGGGTTGTACGAACGTCATAAGATTGCGGAATTTTGTAAATATTCAACTTATTATAGAGCGTCACATTCTCTTCAGGCAAGAGGTTGCATTTTTAATGTTTTTATCATATAATTCAATTACGCTGCATTGTACGTAATGATAATTAAGTTTTAACCTTTAAGCTGTAATAGGGAGTTTTATATCGGAACCGGAATGTCATGCCTTCCTCGAAAGGACGACAGGAACGTTTCTGCAGACACCCACTTTGAGGAGTGTGGTTTAAAACTTTCTTACTTGCATACGGCAATTGCAGCACTTCACTTAAGTCATTTGAATAAAATGGCTTTTTTTATTTGCTTAAAATTGGTTTACTGTAAATGTTTTATGTAAACTAAATTGCTGTAAATAAAGGGCGGTGTCCGCCCTTTTATTCATTTTAAAGGTAGAAGGTGCAAAAATGACTGGCATCAAAAATGCTGAATGATGATAATTCCCGTGATCATCAGGACAATTCCCAGCATGCGCTGCACATTTAAGCGGTGTTTGGGGGTACCGAACCAGCCAAAATGATCGATGATGAGGGCGATGATCATTTGGCCGCTTAAAGCCAAAACAACAGTAAGTGACGCTCCGACAATCGGCAAAAGCAAAATATTGGATGTGATAAAGATGACGCCAAGTATTCCGCCAGTCCAGAGCCACCAAGGGCTGCCCGTGATAAAGGTTTTTGCTGTATGTAAATTGTTTAAATGAAATAACCGCCGATGTTCAATGATCGACGTAAGAAAGAGAAGAATGACCATTCCAACCAAAAACGAAATAAGTGAAGCGATAAAAGGTGATTGGAGAGCATTTCTCAGCTCTGAATTAATAGATGTTTGAATCGGTGATGCCATTCCGGCAAAAAGCCCGAGCATCATGTAAAGAAAAACGTTCATAGTGTTGTTTTTCATCGGTGATGAACTCCCTTGCTATTAATATTTTTTGATAATGAAAACCCCGGAGATGATGAACAAAATGCCGATGATTCTAGGAAAGTTTAATTCATGAACGGGAATATGAAACCATCCGAAGTGATCGATGGCCAGAGCCATCACCATCTGCCCAAGCAAAGTGACGACAACTGTCAGTGCTGATCCAAGACGCGGAAGCAACAAAATATTTGAAGTTAAATAAAAAACGCCTAAACATCCGCCTCCAATGAGGATCCACAAGGGGATGGAAGGGAGAAGTCCGATGATAGACAAAAAATGGCGCTCTGTCACTAAGGCGACAATGACCAGGATAAGCGTACCGGCAAAAAAAGATATGGCCGCCGCCCCGTAAGGAGACCCGATCTTCATGCCTAGCCGTGAATTAATTGAGGTTTGAACAGGAATGGCCATTCCGGCCAAAATCCCGGCTATAAGTATTAAAATGATCATATTTTTAAAAACTCCTTTTTGCCGTAATTGGAACGATTATTTCAAAGCTGAAAGTCTTGTTGTTTTTGAGGGACACTTTGTATTTTGGCGAAAAGGAGTTCATGATGCAAGTGCTGATTGATGAAAAGAATTCAAAATTTGCAGCTTTGTATCTATATCATGTTTTTCTTTTTTGAAAATCATGTTTCAAGAAGATTTTGAGATTCAATAAGGTGATGTAGCGATAAAAAAACCAAAGAGGACTCCGGCTGAGTTCTCTTTGGTTTTTGTAAGTCCGGTTCCTCGTGTTCAAAGCCGTAAAATCTCTCCATAAAAAGTAAGTTGGAATCCCGGCAAAATTCAGCTCATCCAAATCGTACAAGCAATTTTCATGAAAGAAGAATTGTTAAACTGAAAAAAGTCCTATAAACTACAAGTAATATTTTGTTAGGGGGTGGGAACGTGTTCAACGAAAGAGAGGCGCTCCGATTAAGACTGGAACAACTGAACAATGCCGAGATACAAGCCATACGCGAACTCCAAAATGAGCGGAAAGACATTTATTCCAGGCTGCGGGAATTAGATTGTCAAAAAGTTTCATCATCACATCATAAAAAAACGTTATTAGAATTAGTCGATGAAACTGTAAATCTCTTGAAAAAATAAACCAAAAGCCGTTTGATCCAGTGGCCGTGAGAGGGATGAAAGAATGAAATAGAGGTTTTGCTTTGCTCATATTTTGTAATTGCGCGAAAAATGGAAAGGTTAGCAACTTGACTAGGAAAAGAACATTGTATAAGATTATTCTTACAAATCCAATAGGAATAACGGCCCTAAAACTGACTGACTTGTCAATCGAGATTCAGGGTAAGGAGGAAAACACTTGGGAAATACGGATACAAGAGAGGAATTGCTACATATCGCGCTTGAGATTTTTGCTACGAAAGGATATCATGCGACAAAAATATCAGACATCGTAAAACAGGCTGGCGTTGCACAGGGAACTTTTTACTGGCACTTCAAAAGCAAAGAAGAAATCGCCAAGGAAATCATAGACAAGGGGAAAGAAAACCTTCTTGCAGCCATTCATCAAGGCTACAGGCAGACGTTTGCTCTTACAGATGATATGATCCAATCCACGACAGCCCTTATGAAAAGAATTTTTACGTTTGCACAGGAGAACCGAAACTTAATGACGTTTTTATTAGTCAAGGGACAAGGCGCCGATCCGGAAATCAGGGAGGCAATCGAAGAGGCGCTGATCAGTGTTGAACAAGCATTTAAAAAGAACATCCAAAGGGCTACAGAGCTTGGCATGCTAAATTCCTCCCATAATACTGATCTGCAGGCCACCATGTTAACAAGTCTTGTGTTGGGCACACTATCAAAATGGCTGTTTGGACCAAAGCATGATCTGAATTATGTCCCTAAGTTTTCAGTTGATGAAATGACTGAAGAATTGGTTCATTTTGAATTTTTCGGGCTGATAGGCCAAAGGAGGAATTAAATTTGTCTATTATTCAAAAAACAAATGGAGAGTTTGGGATTTTTCATGAAGCCGGTATGCAGGCCAAGGGGTCTTTCACTCCGAATTCAGACGGCCTTTCGCCGATTGAGCTGTTGGAAGCTTCATTAGGGATGTGTATCACCATTTCTTTGCAAAGGATGTTTGAAAGGGACGGCATAGAAGTGCAGGAGGATGAATTTTCAGTTTCTGTTTCCGCTGCTAAAGCGCCCGATGGCCCGTCCCGTGTTGAAAAATGTACGGTTAGCGTCAAATTGCCCGAGCATCTTCCGACCGACTATAAAAAGAAATTAATCACCTCTGCTGAAAGGGCATGTACAATCGGCAATACGTTAAAACGAGGGGTAACGATTGATACGAATATGGTGTAACAACCTACATGATGAAACGAAGGAGCATGAAAATGGAAAACAACAGTAAAAAACCTTCCTATACAAATGCTGATGATTTTGCTGTTACATCAGTGCCTGAAAATAAGAGAAAATCGATTTTTAACATTACGATTACAAGCTGTGCCTGGATTATCTCATTGTCGACGATTGTGACTGGAGGAGCGCTGATCCAGGGATTGAATTTTGCGCACGCCGTTTTGGCTGCCGTCTTAGGGATGCTGATTCTTGCGGTCTATGGCTTTTTTCAAGGTGTAATGGGTGCAAAATACGGAATATCGACAACCGTTCTTGCCCGTCAGGCTTTTGGACGCTACGGATCGGGCCTTTTTGGAATCGTCTTGGCGCTGACGCTGGGAATCGGCTGGTTTGGCTGGCAGGTTGCTTTTTTCGGCACGACCATTTCTGAAATGTTTCCGGGTGTTTGGCTTGCGAAGCCTGAAGTCGCCATCGTTTGGGGCGGTATTTTAATGATCCTTACCGCTTTTATAGGATATCGCGGACTTGCCGCTTTAAGCTTTATCGCTGTACCTTTAGTCGTCATCTTTTCTATATGGGGCATTGTGAGTGCTGTCAATTATTCTGGAAGCTGGCATAACTTGCTGACGTTTCATCCGACAGGGGACCCTATGACGATATTTGGCGGAATTACAATCGTAGTTGGAAATGCTGCATTGGGTGCGGTTGTTTTTCCTGATGTGACGAGATATGCAAAAGGAGCGGTTTCAGGAGGAATAGGTGCGTCTGTCGGTTATTTCCTTGGAGGTGTTTTCTGTCTTGTTGCAGGAGCGGCAATGGCCATTGCTGCGAATGTTCCGGATATCGGGTCAACACCGAATATTCCTGCCGCGATGAGCAAGCTCGGACTTGGATTTTTGGCATTTTTCATCATCGTTTTTGCACAGTGGACGACGAATGATAACAATTTGTATACCGGATCTCTGGGGCTTCGCAATGTTGTGAATATTCCTAAGAAAGCACTTGTGGCGATCATGGGCGTGATCGGCATCATGATTGCATTATTAGGTGTCCAGAATATGTTTGTGCCATTCTTAACATTTTTAGGTTTGTATGTTCCGCCGATCGCAGGCGTGATGATCGCAGATCATTGGATCACAGCACCTGTCATCAAGAAAAAACAATATCGATTCGGGGCTGGAACAACTTATTCGAAGCTGAATGTTGCGGCGATTCTTTCGGTGATCATCGGGGGTTTTACCGCTTCAAAGGTAACATTCGGCATCGGACCGATTAACTCTACTGTACTTGCATTTTTGATTTATATCGTTTTTACATTTATTTTCACAAAATTAAATCTCCGTTACGAAATCGGAGAAGCGACAGAGGAATCGTCTGGTTTTTAAGCGGATAAGGAGGAAAGGTTTTCAATGATGAATGAAAAAAAACAATGGGTATTTGGAATTGATGTCGGCGGGACGTTTACAGATTTAGTGGCTGTCAACAAGGGAGGGAAAATGGTTTCGACGAAGACGCCTTCAACCCCTGATCAGTCTGATGGTGTCATGAACGGAATTAAAAAAATGGCTGAAATCATCGGAATAGACGTAAAGGACCTGTTAGCCAATAGTCCATTAGTGGTCCATGGAACAACAGTTGCCACTAACGCTTTGCTGGAATATAACGGAGCAAAGGTGGGGCTTCTCACAACGGAAGGCTTTCGGGACGAAATCGAATTCCGCCGCGCGTACAAAGAAAGCGTGTTTTCTCCGCGCTTGGAAGCACCTTATCAAATTGTCCCAAGAAGATATCGTGTGGGGATTCCTGAACGACTGGATCATACAGGAAATGTCGTAACTGAGCTTGATGAAGAAGCCGTCCGCCGGGCAGTCCGAGGGTTTATCCAAGAGGGGATCGAGGCGATTGCTGTATGCTTTCTGTTCAGCTTCATGAATCCATCGCACGAAGTCCGCGTTAAAGAGATTATTCAAGAGGAAGCTCCCGGCATGTTTGTATCGTTATCGTATGAAGTGCTGCCGCAGATTCGGGAATTTGAACGGGTGAGCACGACCATTGTCAACGCGTTTACCGGCCCTTCCATGCAAAGCTACTTGAACCATCTTGACGAACGGCTTCGCGAAGACGGATTTGCCGGAGAACTGTTTGTCATGCAATCTAACGGCGGGGTCCAAAATGTCATTCAAAGCGGAAAATTTGCCGCAGGAGGCCTTCTCTCAGGTCCAGCCGGAGGAGTGACGGCTGCTTCCTTTATCGGAGAAAAATCGGGCTACGAGAACGTCATTACCGTAGACATGGGTGGAACAAGCTACGATGTCTCGGTTATCGAAAAGTTAAATCCGGCGATCACGACTGAGAACTGGATCAGCAGATACCGGGTTGCCTTGCCGATGATGGATATTCACACGATCGGCTCCGGCGGCGGAAGCATCGCCTGGATTGACAGCGGCGGAGCTTTACAAGTCGGCCCGCGAAGCGCAGGCTCCAATCCGGGGCCGGCCTGCTACGGAAGAGGCGGAGAAGAACCGACAGTTACGGACGTGAATGTTTTCTTAGGCTATATTAACCCAGATAACTTTCTAGGCGGAGAAATGAAGCTTGACCGTTCACTGGCTGAAAAGGCGATCCGCACACGAATTGCCGAACCGCTCGGAATATCGACAGTGGAAGCCGCTCTTGCAATCTCACAAATCGTCAATAGCGATATGTCAAATGCAGTCCACTTTGTGACGACACAACGGGGTCATGATCCAAGGAATTTCGCCCTAATGGCTGTCGGCGGCGCCGGAGCCATCCATGCAGGCAAGCAGGCGGAAGACCTCGGCATTAAAACCGTTATTGTTCCGTCCCTTGCCCCGGTCTTCTGTGCGCTCGGCGATGTGGCAGCAAACCTTAAAGTAACGGAGCTCAGGACGCGCTTTGAAAGTCTGAAAAACGTTGACCTGCAAGCGATGAATGCCGATTTTGAAAAGATGGAACAGACGGCCCGCGAAAAACTTGGAGGCCAGTCGGTCACCAATCAATATGAAACCCGCCGCTTTATCGATATGCGCTACGCCGGGGAAGTCCATGAAGTAACCGTACCGGTAAAATCGAGGACGCGGAGGATTACAGAATTGAATCTTGAAGCAACGGCGGCAGATTTCCATGACCTTCATGAAAGAATGTTTGCCCATAAAGATCCCGAGCACGACATTGAAATTTTAAATCTCCGCCTTGACCTGGTTGGCGTCAGAGAGCCGTTAAAGCTTAAAGAGGAGCCGTTTGAGCAGGAGGACCCTTCAAAAGCGAAAACAGGTGAACGCGATATGTATTTTGACATCGAACCGACGAGGACGCCTATTTTCAACGGATCAATGCTTGAGCCGGGCAACTTGATTGTCGGTCCGGCCATCATTGAGCAATGGGGTACGACCATTGTTGTTTATCCGGGACATGAGGCTCTAATCGATTCTTACCGCAACTGTGTCATTGAAGTAAAGCACTCTCAGCAGGCGACTAGAGGTGGAAATGCATGATCCAAGCTCAAATTCTTTATAGCAAGCTGCAATCGATCGGCAGAGAAATCGGGGATAATTTGCAGCGAATCTCCCGTTCCTCTTTGCTTTCGCAAGACCGGGCATTTGCTACAGCGATTTTTACGAATGAGCTGAAAATCGCGGTTCAACATCAATATGAACCTGAACATTTGTTCGCATTAAAAGAAAGCGTGGAAAATCTGTTCGACTATTTTTCATTTGATATCGCAGATGGAGATGTGTTGCTCGTCGCAGATCCATACAGCGGCGGAACGAAAGGACAGTCGCTCACCATGGCGGCGCCGTTATTTCTTGAAGGGGAGCTCGTACTCTTCCCTGCTGTCCGCGCTCAGATGATCGATTTGGCCGGCGAGTATCCGGGCGGATTCCATCCCGATGCATTTGAAGTATGGCAGGAAAATATCAGAATTACACCTGTTAAGCTTTATAAGCAAGGCGTTCTGCAGACCGATATTCTTCGTTTCTTATTATCAAACAGCCGGGTGCCCGCTTCTTTTAAAGCGGATTTGGAAGCCATGTATACATGTTTGCATGGCGCCAAACAGCAATTGAAAACGTTTCTTGGCAGCTACGGCCAGAAAACAGTGACCGAATCGATCGACAGCATGTTTGAATACAGCCGCAAAAGGGTTGAGCACCATGTCTCTTATCTGCCTGAAACAGAAATGAGCGCTGTCCAGGAGTTTGAAGTTTCCGAAGGAAGCAAGAGTACAATTCATGTGCAAATTTCAAAGAAGGACGATGCGGTTGAAATCGATTTGAGCAGATCATCGGCGCAATCCGTAAAGCCGGTTAATTCGCCTGCCGCTTTAACGAAGGCGTTTGCCGTTTGGCCGTTCCTGGCGAGAATTGCCGATGAAATACCGATCAATGAAGGAACGCTTCAACCTTTTCAAACGAAGACGAGGCTGGGTACGATTTTGGATCCGGAATTTCCTGCAGCGACAGCATTAGCTCCAAGCATTACCGGCCATTTCATCGCTGAAGCGGTATATAAAGCCATTCAAAACGGACAAAGCACGAATGAAGAATTTCCGCCGATTTACGGGACAGGTCCGCAGGCCGTTTTTTATCCGGAGCTTGGCGCTGAAGCTGAAACGAAATCAATCGTTTTGGCGCCCGGGTATCCATCAGCTTCAAAAGGCTTCGGGCCGCCTGCTTTATTTGGTCAACGGATGCTTGTCTCTGCAGAGGAATTGGAGCTTTACCACGGTTTTAAAATGGTTTCCCGGGAGTGGACGGACAATGGGGAGGAAATGAAAGTGTCTCTGCTTAACCAGGAGGACGATATTTATTTCAACCTTCTTCTGCCTTTTAGTGAAAGGGGAGAATACGGGTCTCTGTCAAGAACGGGAGATCGTGACGAAATCTTTTATGAAAGCACGGTAAACCAACATGTGAAAAAAGGCGAGCTCCTCGTCTTTACGTACTCTCAAAAGGAGGAGCAGCTATGATTAATCAGGACTTTATTCTATCACAGGTGGTCGGCGGTTCCCTTGATGCGGTTGCCAGGGAAATGAGCGCCACTGTTACGAGAACGGCCCGTTCACCATTGTTTAACGAAGCACACGATTTTACGACGGGCGTCTTTGACCTTTCTGGCAAAAAATCGCGCCTTGTCGCGCAAGCCCCGGGCTGTACGCTGCACCTTTATGCGGTAGTAGGCGCAGTTGACCATTTATTGGACGCTTTTCGGTACGATCTTCATCCCGGAGATATTCTCCTGGTGAATGATCCGTATCATGGAGGCTCGCACAGCCTTGACTGGACAATCGTCATGCCGGTTTTTTATAATCGCAAGCCAATCCTGCTTCCTGCTGTCCGAAGCCATATGGCCGATAATGGAGGACCGGTTGCCGGAGGGTACAATCCGCGCTCAAAAGACATTTGGCATGACGGGCTGCGGATTCCGCCATTAAAAATTTATGAGCGGGGAGAAAAGCGCAGGGATGTATTCGATTTAATTGTTGCAAACAACCGGCTTTCCCATTGGCTTGAAGGCGACTTAAACGCGATGATCGGGGCATGCAAGGTTGCTGCCTCCCGAATCCAAACGATGCTGGATAAGTATGGCGCCGAGAAGGTGATTACGGCCATTGACAACCGGATTCAATATACAGAAAACAGGGTTCGCGATGAAATCACCAGCTGGCCGGACGGCACCTATGTCGGTGAAACATTTGCTGACCACGACTTTCAAGGCAACCGCGATATTAAGGTTCGCGCAACGGTGACCGTCAAAGGCAGCGATCTTCACATTGACTTTACCGGCTCCTCTCCGCAAGTAAAGGGCTTCATCAACAGCCCGCTTTCAAATACGACTTCATTTGCTTTTGTCGGTATTTCGACTTGCTGTGATGAGGATATTCCGATCAATGAAGGATATATGAATCCGGTAACAGTAACTGCGCCTGTAGGAACAGTTGTGAACCCGCAGCTGCCGGCACCGTGCGGACACGCAACTGCGTGCGTAGGAGCAGAAATAGCCGAGGCTGTTCTCCAGGCCATTTCCCAATGTGCGCCAAAACGCGTCGGAGTGAACGCCCATAAGCTTCCTCTCGCTTATTCCCACGGAAAATACGACGACGGGAAGCCGTGGGTGAACCTGAATTTTTACGGCTATACCGGCGGTGCGGGGGCTGCATACGAAACGGACGGATGGGGGCTTTATCCGCCTGTTATGACAGGAGTTATTCTGCCATCTATTGAAATGACTGAAGTTCAATACCCGAGCCGTGTATTAAAGCATGAATATACGAGCGATTTTACGGGAGCAGGCCGATGGAGAGGCACCCCCGGGTTGGATGTTCAGATCCAGCACTTAAAGGAAAGCCGCACAAGCGTCATGATGGCAGGGGTCCGAAATACAACAAAAGGCTTCTGCGGAGCTGGCGATGCACCAAGCAACAAGGTGATCGTCGGGTATGGAACAGACGAAGCCAAAGAGATCGAGGAAACGGCTTTTGAAGTCAAAATGCCTGCGGGCGGCATCATCCAATTTTACCGTGCAGGCGGCGGAGGCTGGGGAAATCCGCTGGAACGTGAACCCGAAAAGGTGCTGGACGACGTCTTCAACGAGTTTGTCAGCATTGAATCAGCATTGCAAGATTACGGTGTCGTGATTGACCCTGAGACACTTACCATTAATGAAATGGAAACAAATCGTGTGCGGGCTTCCCGCCTTTCATAAATAAAAAAGCTGATCTGAAAGGAATGAAGACACCTTTTCGGATCAGCTTTTTAAATACTCATATGGTAAAAAGAGGATAATCGCTTTCGGGAGAGAATGTAAACATAACCGGTTTGATCTTTTAAGCCGGCGGGTACATAACAGATTAGCAAGTAAAGGAGGACAAATCATATGAAAAACAAAAAAGCGTTTTGGGGACCTTTTCTGTTCGGTGTGGGTATCATCGCCATGATCGATGGCATTGTTTTTCACCAATTGCTTCAATGGCACAGCGTGTACATGGACACAGACCGCTCTCACCAAATTATGAGCGACGGACTGTTCCATCTGTTTTCGCTCGTCATTCTTTTTATCGGCGGGATCCTGTTGTGGAACAGAGGTGACTTGAGCAGCAGCCGGCCGCAACACATCTTTTGGGGAGCCTCTTTGTTAGGAGCGGGCTGGTTTAATTTCCTCGAGGGCATCATCAATCATCATCTTCTTCAGATTCACCACGTCAACCCGCTAAGCCCGAACCGCCTCTTATTCGACCTAGCCTATGACGCATCAGGCCTTTTGATCATTCTGGCCGGATGGCTGATCTACAGAAAAGGCAAACAGAAATGAAAAATTGGTTTGACTCGCACAATTATTTCTCGGGAAAGCGCAGGTTTCAACAAGACCTGCCCTGTTTTTGTCAAAATTTGAAGAAATAAAAAACTCCATTTTAAAAATTGATATGATCAGTGACCGCCGCTTGAAGAATTCGTTTTATGTAACAAGTTTTTAAAGCTCGGCAAAGTGCAACTGTTCACTTCAAGCAAAAAGGGGATTCACATATTCAATGGAAAAAGGTGTTTATATCGTTTGACTGCCATCTTTTAATAGGAGGTTTACATATAAAATGTTAAGTGTGCTGCTGCCTAATTTGCTTATCCTTTCTGTATCATTTTATTTTTATGTTACATGATCGTATTGGTAAAGGAAAACAAGATAAATCGCAAACAAAACGAGGAAACTCAACAGTTGCTTAGGGAGATATTAAAGGAAGTGAAAAGCAAAGATTTAGAGCGGAAATAAAAGATATTATATTATTTATGAGCGCAGTCCTTAATTTAAAAGCGATTAATAAACCTAAAAAAGTGTAATGCATTAACATCGGATCGAATAGACCCCTGATTGGCGAACTGCGATTAGGGGCTATTTCGCATGATGAAGCATCAATTCATAATTGGAAATGAAAACACGAAAATTCAAAGATGCTCTCATAAGCAAATAAAAATTTTTAGGTGTTTTGAAGCGGATTTTAAGCTCCCTGCGAAGAGAAAACTGGAAAGATTATAAAACAAGTACCCCTAATCCCTTTAAATAAAAATTACCTTAATTATTCCAAATTGTCATTGACATAATCCGGGAATAGGATATCCTTAAAGACAAACTTGCTGTAAGAATGAGGGATTTATGGTAAGGGGGATCTTTCAAAAATGAATAGTAATACTGTGTGGCAAAAAAACTTCACCTTTCTGTTTTGCTCTAAGATGATAAAGATAACGGCCGATTCTTTGGCATTTAACACAATCCTGTGGTTTCTTATTTTAGATGGAAAAGGGGCTATCGGGACAGCTTTTTTAATAGCTGTAAGTTTTCTTCCTCAAGCTATTTTGGGGCCAATCATTACTCCTTTGATGAAAACGGATAAATTAAAATTTTGGATGTTCTTTTCAGACTTAACTAGGGCATTCATAATGTTGATTATCCCGGTTTTCTATTTTAATGGTTTTTCTCCTTTGACGTTTATCATATTGCTTATGCTTTTGCATTCCGCAACGGGAGCCTCATATGATCCTGCTTCTGTTTCTTTAATTCCGAAAATTGTGAAAGAGGATATTATTCAAAAGGCAAATGCGACAATACAATCCGCAGGTCAAGCAATAAAACTAGGAGCAGTTACACTATGCGGTGTTTTAATTGTATTGATCGGCGCAGCTCCTACAATGCTTCTGATATTACCTCTCTATGTAATGTCAGCTATTTTGGTCTTATTCATTCAATATGGTGGGAGTGAGGCGGAAGAGAATGCGAGAGCAATTCAATCGCGAGAGCCATATTTGAAGAAGTTAAGAAGGGGATTTACGCTTGTAAGACGTCATCATATTTTGTTTCCATTAGCGATTTTCTGTGTGTTTTTGAACTTAGGATCGGCACCATGGGAAGCACTTGCAGCAGTCTATATAGCGGAAGATTTAAACCAGGGGGCAATCATTCATTCTATAGTGAGAGTTCTAACTACCGGCGGAGCATTTTTAATGGGTTTCATACTGACTAGAGTGAGAGTAAATCGTTATGGATTGTTGTTTGTTGCCGCTGGCATTGTAGAAGGAACAGCTTTTTTCATTACAGGTATCAATTCGCTTTTAATATTGGTGTTTGCAGCAGCTTTTATCTTAGGAGCAACAATTAGTGCAATAAATGTTCCGGAACATACGATCATTCAAATTTCGGTAAATGATGAGGATCAGCCGCAGGTATATGCTGTCATCAGTATGATTTCATATGTGATGATTCCTGTCGGTGCTTTAGCGGCGGGGTATGCTGCGACTGTTTTTGGGGCAGGAAAAGTCATTGCTTTTGGAGGGGTAGTCGAAATACTTGCAGGACTTGGTATCCTAGCTTTCACAAAACTAGGAAAATCTCAACGATCCGATTTATCAAAGGCCAAAAAAGATAGCTTTGAGCTATAACAATATTAGTGAGTTCAATTTTCGGCATAACAATTATAGACATTTTTCGTTCTTAACATTCAGATAATTCGATATAATAGAATAAATTCTGTTGTTTATTGGAATATTCAATGAAGGTAATGTCGATCTTACATCAAAAAGGGATTGAATGTTACAGAGATAAAATATTCACATAGAGAGGGGTTTATTAAATGTCTACTGAGAGTGTTATTCCTTATGATCTAGTAGCAACGAAGATGAACTATTGGTATAACTGTATAAAAAATAATAGAAGCGCTGCTGCTGAAAAAGCAAAAACTGAAGTTGAACAAGAAATAACAGTAATGGAAGAAAACCAAGATGCTCTTGTTTACTTTTCACTGTTGGATTTTCGTCATCAGCTTATGCTGGAAGAACTTCATCCAAACGCTGACTTAAAGATAGACAAACATTATCAAGAGTTGAAAGAAACAAGAGGATGTCAAGACCTTAACGGAATGCTTGAATATTATTATCACTTTTTTATGGGGATGTACTATTTCAGACAAAAAGAACTCGTATTCTCATTGAATTGCTATAGAAAGGCTGAATTGGAAATAGAAGCGATTGAAGGAGATAGTACAGAAAAGGCTGAGTTCTATTTTAAAATGGCTGAGGTATATTATCACATGAAGCAAACATATTTCTCTATGAATTATGCTAAGCGTGCTTACGCTATTTATAAACAAGAGCCAGCTTACGGTAACAGACGTGTACATTGTCAGTTTGTTATAGCAGGTAACTGGCTAGACAATATGCATATGGAAGAGGCCATGAAGCATTTCAAACAAGCACTAGAGGATGCAGAGAAATTTGGCGAAAATTATTTGATCAGAAAAGCACTGTTTAACATTGGAGTATGTTATACTAACCTTGAAGAATTTGATAAATCATCCGAATTTTATCTAAAATCCCTAGATATTCTTGAACCGAAAAATGATGAATTTACGGCAAGAGCTTTATACCTTTTGGCTTACACAAAAGCAAGGCAAAATGATCTGAGGTCGTCAAAAAAATTCTATGAGAAATCATTAAAGCTAGCTCAGCAAAACAATATTGCAGAAACCTTGGCGACACTGAAGATCGTTAAAGGAATTTACTTAGATTCCGATTTGGACCTTGTAAGAGAAGCCTTCGAGTTTTTCGAAGAAAAAAAGCTATATCCTGATATGGAATGGTATGGAGTGTGTATAGGTGACACTTTAACTGAACAAGGTGAAATTCGGGGTGCAAATGAGTTTTATCGTAAAGCAATTGAAGCACGAAAACAAATTCGAAGGGGAGATTTTCTAAATGAAATCTAAACTATTGATTTGTGCAGTTTTATTGCTGGGTTTCACAGGAGTTGCTGCTTCTTCGTATATTCATACGGAAAATGACAGTTATGATGTTGCGATTAGAATTGAAACTTGAAGTTAAATCATAAGGTTTTAAGATAACCCTCTCTCTGTTTCTTGCAATATTAACAGAGGGAGGGTTATTAATCTCACTAACATTTCTTCGAATAATTGGCGAATCGCATTTCGACTTCCTGCTCCCACAACATATACGCGCACCAATACTTTGACTTAACATAGGCTAATCTGTAATAAAGTTTATGGTTGTGAAAATAAGGGGTGAGGAACAGCACCTCATATGTTGCTGCTTATCTTCCAAAGAGAGTGCGGTCTTTTTAGTCGCACAGATCTATGGAGCGCTATTAAAAGCAATAAACTCCGTCAATACCTCCTTTAAGTCTCATTGATTAAGGAAATACAGTTCAGAGAAATACCATCTTTTCATGAACCTCCTCAAATATTTTTAATACTTTTCGGTTTTTCCTCTGCAATTTCAAAATTTTCTTTCGCAGGTTCATCTTGAACTTGCTCCATTGAGCTTTTTTAATAATCCAGTCACCGCAATGTTCACTATAAAAATACTTAGATTAAATTGTGATTCACTTTTGTTGCCTGTGCTACCTAACGATAAGCTCCCTGTAAAAGATTCAATATGTCACCATTCATCTAGACGACATTGCCTCACAAATATAGAAAATTTAAAAAGAGGAGATGAAGAAAAGGAAACATCTTCATATTGAAAAATTGTAAAAATGTGTATTATTTTTGAATTATTTTTCAATTCTACACCATTTGACAATTTTTTCATCCTTTTGGTGTTAAGCTCAAGGTGTCTATTAAATGGACAAGCATTTAATAGTTAAACAAAACGAAAAGGGGATGTGTTTATGTTTAAAAACAAACTCAAAAAAGTAGCGGGAGCGGTTGCAGTTGCTGGGGCTCTGTTGGTATCCGGATTACCTGCAAGTGCTGCGCCGGATTTAACTCCGATTCGAGACAAGTATCCAGACGCCTATCAATTCCAATGGAATGGCAACAATACTGTAACTGTTTTCTTTAGAGACAGCCAAGGTAAATCTTATCATGAAACATATACATGTGTTACGGTTATACAAGGAACTTGCTACGTGTATAAGTAAACCGTAAGACAAAATTCTGTCTCAATCGTTTGTATTCTTATTCTTTCTGAGACAGAATTTTTTTCATTAACCAAATCAGTTACTTTCACCTCTCTGTGTCCAAATCCTCTTTATTTATGCCCCTCTCGTTGATCAATGAAAACAAAGCTGGAACAGTTTTCAGCGGCACCATCAGAATATGCTGCTTGCGCCAATATGAGTTTTTCACAGTTTACAGGGGAGAGCTGAACAGCGGCCGCAGCACACCTTCAGACTGACTGGCCTAAGGGTCTTATCTAGCGAATAATGTCGGAGACGCTCTCATAGCATCATTATTGAAAAATAAGTCTGTTTCATGTGGTAATCGATTGATTCCAGATATTTCTGAAGTGAGAGTGTCAATGAAATGGAACATTCCTATCAAAGTCCCGGCATTCCTGTAAGTTTTTAGCTCACCATCGTTTTTCACAAGTTATCATTCATTAATGTCTAAACGCGAGTAGATTCGTATAGTAAGACATCATGGGTTTCTTCCATGACTTTTATTTCTTGCGTAACCACTAAGCGGCTGATTTACATCATCAATAGGCAAAGCTATAAGTTTTGCAGAACCTTTCTTGCACCTAAAAACAGCCATGAACAAAGAACAAACGGCATTGTTAGGGCAGGGAGTCCATATGGCAAAAGATAAGTGCTGAGTCCCGCTGTTATAGGCACTGTCAGACAAGCTGAAATGATCCCTGACAAAAATGAAAACCGGTTATGTTCACTTTTAAAAATGGCAGATACGGCCAGGATTGTTAAAATTGCATTATACCCGTAAAGACCCAATGTGATGAGAGAACGCTCTCCTCCTAAAAGGAATGCAATGATGATGGCAACTGCATTTCCGATAACTGCATAAAGTCCCAGTTTTCTTCCTGCCCAAAATACGGCGAGAAAAATTAAAATCCCGGATACTGTGTTATTCAGAAAAAATACTTGTCCAATTCCATGAAAGACCCCGTCTACTAAATTGACTCCCCCTGCTGTCTTTAGTTCCCAGTGTGTTAAATCCTGAGGTATCAGGGCAGAGCTTAATTTAACCCCATTTAATTTGTATGAAGCCAGCAATATAAACCATGTCAGGATAACAAAGGGGAATGTAAGAATTGGAACTTCGGTTCTTTTCGTAAAATGCATCATGGCGGCTGTAAAAATGGCTGCTAAGGCTGATCCAATTAAAGCGACAAGCCACATGTAAGGGCCAGTTAAGAATGATGCCAATGCCATTCCTGTTAACACAGAATTATATCCTAATAGACCCTCATTTATAATCTTTTCATCTGCCGCTCCCAATTTCCCTGCTAAAGTACCGATAATAGCGGACAACAAAGCGATTATACCTAAATAATAGGAAAAAATAGTAATGGCTATAAGGGTTAGAAAGCCGGTCATAACATTCTCAATCAGGATGACTTGAGAGATGCCTTTGAGAGAAGCTGTTATTAAACGGGAAAACACCGCCTCGCTTAATAAATGATGTTTGTTTTTTCGCATAATGAATATTCTCCTTTCTTTTCAAGGTTATATATCTTCAGTGTATCATATATAAATTTTTGAATATATAAATTGACATATATGTAAAAAATGATATACATTTAAAACAGAAGCAGGGGAATCAAATATATTTTCAGTTTTTTAGTTTTTGCGCTTTCAGCTCAGAATGTTAATGAACTGGCTCCCCCTTATATGAATGCTCACCGTTTGGTCGTAATAAAAATACAGGGAGGTTTTGTGATGCAACTATTACCGCGTGAAGTAGACAAGCTTATGATTGTTGTGGCAGCAGATCTTGCGAAGCGACGTAAAGAACGGGGATTAAAATTGAATCACCCGGAAGCAGTAGCCCTGATAACGTATGAAGTGTTGGAAGGAGCACGGGATGGAAAAACAGTTGCGGAGTTGATGGAATATGGAACAACCATTTTGTCGCGGGAAGATGTAATGGAAGGCATTCCGGAAATGATTGATGATATCCAGGTAGAAGCTACATTTCCAGACGGCACAAAGCTTGTAACTGTACATAGTCCAATTAAATAAAATGGATAGGAGGCTATTGAAATGGAACCGGGGCAACTATTTTTAAAAGAAACGGATATCATTTGTAATGTCGGAAGAGCGGCGTCCAAATTGAATGTAACGAATACAGGTGACCGCCCAGTTCAAGTAGGTTCACATTTTCATTTTTATGAAGCGAATGAAGCGCTTCAATTCAAACGAGAAGAAGCATTTGGAAAGCGACTAAACATTCCGGCAGGAGCAGCTGTGCGTTTTGAGCCCGGGGATGAAAAAGAAGTGGAATTAGTGCCTTACGCCGGCGAACGCCGGGTATACGGATTTAATAATAAAGTGGACGGATCATTGGAAAAAGAGGGGAACCAATCATGAGCTTCAAGATGCCAAGAAAGCAATACGCTGAAATGTACGGCCCGACTACAGGGGACTCTATTCGTCTGGCAGATACAGATTTGCTCATCGAAATTGAGAAAGACTACACGGCATATGGAGATGAAGTGGTATTCGGCGGCGGTAAAGTTATTCGTGATGGAATGGGACAACACCCTTTAGTTACACGTGGAGAGGGAATAGCAGATGTTGTCATTACGAATGCTGTTGTCTTAGATTACACTGGTATTTATAAAGCGGACATTGGAATTCGTGATGGCAAAATCGCTGGAATCGGGAAAGCAGGTAATCCGCTAATCATGGACAATGTGGATATTGTGATTGGCTCTGGTACAGAAGTTATTGCTGCTGAAGGTATGATTGTAACTGCGGGCGGAATTGACACTCACGTCCATTTTATTAATCCGGAGCAAATCAGAACAGCATTAGCTTCAGGTCTTACCACCCTAATTGGAGGAGGAACAGGCCCTGCTGCAGGATCAAAGGCTACCACGGTTACACCGGGCGAGTGGCATATGCACCGAATGCTTGAAGCGGCAGAGGGCATGCCGATTAATGTTGGGTTTACAGGAAAAGGACAAGCCGCTTCAGAAGCTCCGCTGGTAGAGCAAATACGCGCCGGCGCCATTGGACTGAAAGTTCATGAGGACTGGGGCGCTACAGCTTCAGTTATCGATCATGCGCTAAGTGTGGCTGACAAATATGATGTTCAGGTTGCCCTTCACGCGGATACATTAAACGAAGGCGGATTTATGGAAAATACAATGGCAGCTATTAAAAATCGCGTCATTCATATGTACCATACAGAGGGTGCAGGGGGAGGACATGCTCCTGACTTAATTAAATCGGCCAGCTTTAACAATGTTCTGCCGTCATCTACGAACCCGACATTACCTTATACAGTCAATACGGTAGATGAGCACTTAGATATGTTAATGGTCTGTCACCACTTGAATCCATCTATTCCGGAAGATTTGGCGTTTGCTGACTCACGTATCAGACGCGAAACGATTGCAGCTGAGGATATTCTCCAGGATATGGGTGTATTCAGTATGACTAGTTCGGATGCCCAAGCGATGGGACGGATTGGAGAAGTCATTTTACGTACATGGCAAGTAGCCGATAAGATGAAAAAACAAAGAGGAACAATGGCGGGCGACAGCGAGCTTTCGGACAACAACCGCGTAAAACGTTATATTGCCAAATATACAATTAATCCTGCCATTACTCATGGTATTTCCGAATATGTCGGTTCTATCGAGAGAGGGAAGATGGCCGATCTCGTTGTCTGGAATCCAGCATTTTTCGGTGTGAAGCCTGAAATGGTGATGAAAAGCGGCTTTGTTGCAGAGAGCTTAATGGGAGATGCTAACGCCTCTATCCCGACACCGCAGCCTGTTATTTACCGTCCGATGTATGGGCAGTTTGGCAAGGCGTTGTCCAGCACTTCCATTACGTTTATTTCCCAGGCAGCTTTCGATGACAAAGTGCATGAGAAGCTTGGGTTGCAAAAAATCATTCTTCCGGTTCGCGGCATTCGCAAACTAACGAAAAAAGATATGAAGCTGAATTGCGAAACTCCTGAAATAACGGTCGATCCACAAACATATGAAGTAAAAGTAAATGGCCAATTAATTACATGTGACCCTGTTGATAAGGTGCCAATGGGTCAACGATATTTCCTATTCTGAGGTGAGAGTCATGATTATTGAACAAATCGTAACAAATCTTGAAAACATGGAAAAAGAGGAAATTGAAAAACGCCATATTGAAAAAGTTTACCTTGAAAGTGCTTATTTAGTAAAACGAATCCAACGGGTGAAAACAGATCATGGCAACGAAATTGGAATACGCTTAAAAGAAGCGCGTGACCTTGTCGCTGGTGATGTTTTGTATATGAACGATAAAAATATGGTCGTCATCGATGTACTGTCCGATGATTTATTAGTTATCAAACCGCGCACCTTAAATGAAATGGGAACGATCGCTCATCAATTAGGAAATCGCCACCTGCCGGCGCAGTTTGAAGAGGACGAAATGCTTGTTCAATATGATTATCTTGTAGAAGAGTTACTTCAAGACCTGCAAATTCCATATAAACGTGAAGACCGAAAAGTAAAACAGGCTTTCCGCCATATCGGTCATAGCCATGATTAATATTTTATCTTTACTCCAACTATGTGATTCAAATTTCCCTATAGGGGCTTTTAGTCATTCGTATGGTCTTGAGACCTATATTCAAGAAGATAAAGTCCATGATCAAGCAACGTTCGTACAATGGCTTCATACGTATGTAAACGAGCAGTTCATCTATTCAGATGGGTTGGCTTCCCGTCTTGTATATGAAGCTTTAGAGAACGAAGATTTACAAACAGTATGGAAATTAGATCGCATGTTGACTGTTCAAAGTTTGCCGCGTGAAACAAGAGAAGGAACCCAAAGGATGGGCGAGCGGATGTTAAATCTTATTGAATCCCTATATGATATACCCATTCTTTCAACATATCGGGAGCGTATAGATCAAAAGCAATCGTTTGGACATCCCTCCATTGTATTTACGATTGTAGGTCATCATCTTGGTGTCCCTTCCTCAACGACTACACTGTACTATTTGTATTCAGCAGTCTCAAATCTTGTTCAAAATGCGGTACGGGCTGTCCCTCTAGGGCAAGTGGCAGGTCAAAAGACAATTCAAGAATTTCAGACTGTTTTAATCGAAGCAACAGAAAAAATTCAAAGTTTAAATGAAGAAGAATTCGGGATTGTTTCTCCCGGTTTAGAATTATCTCAAATGATGCACGAGCGTGTAAATATTCGTATTTTCATGTCTTAATAAAAAAGGAAGTGTTAGGTATGAAACCAATTAGGATCGGTGTAGGAGGACCTGTAGGAGCAGGGAAAACGATGTTAGTCGAAAAATTAACCCGGCATTTGCAAGATGAAATGAGTATGGCAGTTGTGACAAACGACATTTATACAAAAGAAGATGCCAAGTTTTTAATGAACAACGGGGTGCTTCCCGCAGATCGGATTATAGGTGTGGAAACAGGCGGCTGCCCTCATACGGCAATACGCGAAGACGCATCAATGAACTTTGCAGCCATTGATGAGCTAGTGAAGAAGAATCCAGACGTTGAACTTATTTTCGTTGAAAGCGGCGGAGATAATCTGGCAGCTACATTCAGCCCTGAACTTGTTGACTTTTCAATCTATATTATTGATGTGGCCCAAGGGGAGAAAATACCGCGAAAAGGCGGTCAAGGAATGATTAAATCTGATTTGTTTATCATCAATAAAACAGATTTAGCGCCTTTCGTTGGAGCAAATCTGGACGTTATGGCATCTGATACGAAGGTTTTCCGCGGAGACAAGCCGTTCGCTTTTACAAATTTAAAAACGAATGAAGGTCTTGATCAAGTCATTGATTGGATTAAGGAAAATGCACTATTAAAAGGACTGGAGTAAGATGGGGGACTGGACAGGCGTTTTGCGTTTGAGCGCTGAAGAAAAAAATGGAAAGACCATTGCGAAAAATGTGTATTTTCAGGGGGCGTATAAAGTCATGCGTCCTATTTATCATGATGAATCAGGACAAGCCTGTTATTATATTTTAAACCCCGGCGGCGGTTATTTAGACGGTGATCGCTATCAAATGAAGATTTCACTGGAGAAACAAGCAAGATTAACATTAACAACCCAATCGGCAACTAAAATATATAAGACACCGCATACACATGCATATCAGGAAACGGAATTTAACCTTAAGGAAGGCAGTTATCTTGAGTACATTCCCGATCCGCTTATCGGCTATCAAAATGCACGGTATAAACAAAAAAATATAGTATATATTGAAAAAGGATGTACGTTCCTTTATTCAGATATTGTGACTCCTGGATGGTCTCCTAGTGGAGAAAAATTTACCTATGAGATGCTTCAATTCATTAATGAAATCTATAAGGAAAATGAGCTGGCAGTCTATGACCATATCAAACTATGCCCGGCCAAACAAAATATAGATGGTCTGGGTTTAATGGAAGGCTATTCTCACTTAGGTTCCATGATTGTGATCAATGAACAAGTAGATCATGACCTTCTTGATCGTTTATATCAGGCCGTGGATACTCAGACAAAAGAATATAAAATAGGCATATCTTTATTGCCTGTCCCTGGGTTTTCCGTACGGGTATTAGCAAATCAAACACAGATCATCGAAAGTCTGTTTTCCGAATTTCATCATCTCCTCAACCAAGTATGGTTTAACAAAACCCCGAGTTTTTTAAGAAAATATTAACGGTTAAAAAACCAGCAACTGTTCAATTGTTGGTTTTTTTCAGATTCAAGATAAAAAGGAGCTGTATTTTGGTGGAAGGCACATTATTCTCGGTTTTAATGCTGGCATTAATTTTAGGAATCAAGCATGCGATTGAACCTGACCATGTGATTGCGGTATCGACAATTGCAAGTCAAAGTAAAAAGTTATGGCAAGCTTCTTTAGCGGGCATATTTTGGGGCATTGGCCATACTGTAACATTGTTTATAGTTGGAATCATTGTCATTGTAATGAAGGGGCAAATATCAGAAAAATGGTCGATGTCCTTAGAATTTTTAGTAGGAGTCATGCTTGTTTATTTAGGGGTTAAAACGATTCTTTCTTTCAAGAATAGCCCTGTACATACGCATCAACACAAACATCTCCACACTCATCAAAGCAGCGGCGACCATAAGCGCCGCCATAAAAACGTAACGTACTTAAGATCAACATTCATCGGTTTAGTTCATGGTCTTGCAGGAAGTGGAGCCATGGTCTTATTAACGATAAGTACTGTCAAGAGTGTAGAGGAAGCGGCAATATATATTCTTATATTCGGGGCAGGAACAGTTATTGGTATGCTTTTCTTTACAACAATCATTGGAATTCCCTTTGTGCTGAGTAAGAAGCGAGGGGCAATCAGCGGAACACTAGGGATGACGACGGGTGTAATAAGTGCTGTTTTTGGTGTATACTATATGTATAACTTGGGTATTAATGAGGGTTTATTTAACCTTTGGATTTAAAAATAGTATAAAGTAACCGCCATTTAAAGATTGAGGTGAATGATATAAATACTTTAGGGTATGCCATTCTGAGCGTTCTCGGCAGAAGACCTTGTTCAGGATATGAGTTAGTTCAGTACCTGGAGGTAGTGTGGCCGGCAAAACATAGTCAAATATATCCTTTGCTAAATAAAATGGAACAAGAAGAATTTCTTGAATACGAGCATGTAGAGCAAATAGGGAAACCTGATAAAAAAATATACTCCATTACTGACAAGGGAAAAGAAGCGTTAGAAGATTGGATCGCTGTATCTCCTTCAGATCCAATAAATAGGGACGAATTTCTTATTAAAGTATATTCGATTTGGTTGTTGGAAGAGGAAGATTCTGTAAAACTGATTCAGGATCGAATCAAAAATTTAGAAAAAACAATTGATACCCAATTGAACAAAATGGCGGAGCTAGAAAAAAACAAGGAATCGGATAGCATGTCAAAAAACTTTGGCCGTTATATCTTGATTGATCGCAAATTCAGACTGGCCAAAGAGGAAAAAACATGGTGTCAGAAGGTTTTAAATCTAATAAAAGATAAGAAATTTAATTTTCCCTTTCTGTGTTATGTCAGTGTAGAAGGGATAAATGGAGCGTCACTGCTTATCTAGACAGAAAACGAATATCACGTACATAAAATAAGGCGCCTCAATATAACACAGTGAGAACGCCGCATGTTCACGCCCGCGTTCAAAACTAACGAATGGTGCAGAAAAACGAAACGTGCCATTTTTGTTAAACAAGCGAGGGAACTGCCGGACTGCCCCACAAGATGAGACAAATAAAAAACACCTTCGAGTTTGAAATCGGATCAATCTTATCCGAAATATGACTTGGAGGTGTTTTTAAATGAGAATCGGGTTACATGGTTTGGTGATGGAAACGTGACTGAAGGGGAACTGAAGATGATTTGGGAAAAGACTGACGGAAGCTATATTGAGTACCCTAATAATCACCATGACGCAATAAAGAAAATAAGAAAGAAGAGGGCAGAATGCAATCACGAGTGAAAAACAGACAACACCAATATATAAATAATCCAATAATCAACTTCGTAGATAAATTAATAGAACTCATGAAAAAAGCGCTTTATGGAATTGCTGGCGTTCTTTTGGTTTTTGTAGTAATGGCAGCTCTATACGTGATTGGGAGTGGAGGAGACGATAAAGCAGGGGATGAATTACGGCTCGGACAGTCTATTACAGGTGCTAATTCTATTGAGAATTTAGAGAAAAACTCCGGTAATTTATTCAACGTTGAAGGGGAGACAATTACTATTTCAAAGCATCAAAGAATAAAAATTATAAAAATTTTAGAAGAAGATAACTTGGCATTAATAGAAGTATTAAGCGGGTCTAATAAGGGCACTCAATGGTGGGTAAAAAAATCATCTATTAGAAGAGAGTATAAATCACGATCTTCGAAAAAGTAGGAAAATAAATATGAAGGCTTTTAATGAATATGCAAAAGGATATTTTGATGCTGAATTATATAGCGCTTAACATGAACTTGAAACACTAGTCAGTATCAGAGAGAGACTAACGGAAACTTTGGGGAAGATAGCATTCTAGTGAAGGGAATTATTTTATTTTTTGGAGGTTATAAATGTACTTTATATCAGGATTCATGTCGTGTTTGCTGGGGCTATCAATGTTATTTTCTGTACAGTTGTTATCTGTTGCTTTTCCTAATTATGTGATTGATGGGATTAGTGATGAAGAGACTTCAGCTTATTTTCAATCATCTGTGTTATTTTATCCTGTATTGTTAATGATCTTAGGTGTAATATTAATTATTGTTCATTTTCGAACAAAAAAGTGAGATTTTGAATAAAAATTACGGTTTTATTCTGAGCAAAGAGAGATGTGAAAATGGTAAATGTCTTAACAAATGTCTTAAAAAATGACAGATTGGATGCATATCCATTATTTAAAAAGTTTTGTTTCCTCAAAGAAAAAGGGTTGCGAAAGGAATCCTTTAAAGCATTGTCCGCCTTTATTGATGAAGCAAAGACGTGGGATAATAATGTACAACAGCATTTTGCCAGTTGGCTATTTGCCTTATTTGAAGAATCAGATAATATTCATCATATACTCGTTTATCCTTTGGAGGAGGAACTTTTGAAGCCTTTACTTGAGAGATGGATGAAGAGTAATCCCGAAGATTCAAGACCATATAGATGGTATGGCGTGTTTTTAAATACTGAAAAACGTGTCGATTACTTAAACAACGCACTTAGACGTGGTGGCAGCAATGAACAATTATCCCTATTAACGCTAATCGATATTTATTTGAATGCTCTTTGGTATTCATTTCATCATATATCTGAAGATTTATATCTTGGCGATATTAAAGAAGATACAGTACTTCTTGCTAAGTCCCGGCAGTTAAATAACAAAGTAGAATGTGAACAAACAAGAAAAAACAATAACGAAGCACTTAACTATTATCAAGATCTATTGAATGACTGGGTGATGTTTAAAGAAGGGCAATCAAAAGGATTTGTTGAATGGTGTGAAAATAAGGGTAGAAACTATTATTGGGTCAAAGCTTATTATTATGAAAAATAACTATATTAAAGCGAAAGAGCCTAGTCGGGGTTTATCACTGTTAACGTATTCCTACAGCTGGTTCAGTACATCAACATGTCAACCCGTTAAGCATTTACCAAAAAGGCAAACAGAAATAAAAAATTGGTTTGTCCGCACAGCTTACCTGAATACAATAAGAAATAAAGTATTTCTCGGGAAAGCGCAGGTTTCAACAAGACCTGCCCCGTCCTTCTCAAAAAACATCGGAATGCGCAGTCATGTGGGCGTCTGTCACGGCTTAAGCGCGCCATGAATAGGATATAAAGAGAGAATGGTGAGGTGAGTGTGTTGGAAAGGGCTGTTACTTATAAAAACAACGGACAAATCAATATCATACTGAACGGTCAAAAGCAGGTTTTGGCCAATTCAGAGGCTGAAGCCGAATATCAGGCCGCACTGCAAAAAAATGAAGCCAAACACAGCATTCTGAAGGAAATTGAAAGGGAAATGAACACGCTGGTCGGGATGGAGGAAATGAAGCGCAATATTAAGGAAATCTACGCCTGGATTTTCGTCAATAAAAAGCGCGAAGAACAAGGCCTTAAAGCCGGAAAACAGGCGCTACACATGATGTTCAAAGGAAACCCGGGAACCGGAAAAACGACCGTCGCCAGGCTGATCGGCAGGCTTTTTTACGAAATGAATGTTCTCTCAAAAGGCCATCTGATCGAGGCGGAGCGCGCCGATCTTGTCGGTGAGTACATCGGTCATACGGCGCAAAAAACGAGGGATTTAATCAAAAAAGCGATGGGCGGAATCCTGTTCATTGATGAAGCCTATTCCCTTGCCAGAGGCGGAGAGAAAGACTTCGGCAAGGAGGCAATCGATACATTAGTCAAACATATGGAAGATAAGCGGAACGAATTTATTTTAATCCTCGCCGGATATTCGCGGGAAATGGATCATTTTCTTTCATTAAATCCAGGCCTTCAGTCAAGGTTTCCAATCAGCATCGATTTTCCCGATTACTCAGTCAGCCAGCTGATGGACATTGCGAAACGGATGATGGCGGAAAGGGAATATCAGTTCAGCCCTGAGGCCGAGTGGAAGTTGAAAGATCATCTGATGGCCGTCAAAAGCACGGTCAGCCCCGCGAAGTTCAGCAACGGCCGCTTCGTCCGCAACCTGATCGAAAAATCCATCCGGTCGCAGGCGATGAGACTGCTGATGGGAGACTGCTATTTAAAGAATGACCTGATAACCATTAAAAGCCAGGATCTCGACTTGAAGGAAGACGCGCCGCACGTATAATGGCGCGTTCTTTTTTTATTTTCGAGGATTTCTGGCAACCGTTCCCTTCGTTTGTTATGATAGTACTGCTTAATTGACTAACGTTAAGAAAGGAACATGATCATTTGAACGGACAGGACGTCATGAAAGAGAAAGCCATATTAGTCGGATGCCAGCTTCCGCACGTATCTGATGAGCGTTTTTCATACTCGATGGAAGAGCTCGCCGCGCTGACGAAAACGGCCGATGGAACGGTTGTTTCCACGGTCACGCAGAAGCGGAACCGTGTCGATGCTGCTACATATATCGGAAAAGGAAAAGTAGATGAATTGGCGGTGCTCTGTGAAGAGCTGTCGCCCGATGTTTTAATTTTTAATGATGAATTGTCGCCGAGCCAGCTGAAAGCGCTTGTCACAACGCTTGACGTGAAAATTATCGATAGGACGCAGTTGATCCTCGATATTTTCGCCAAACGCGCGCGGACAAGGGAAGGAAAGCTGCAAATTGAGCTGGCGCAGCTGCAATACGCCCTCCCGCGGTTAAGCGGCCAGGGAATCAACCTGTCAAGGCAAGGCGGCGGAATCGGAACAAGAGGTCCCGGAGAGACAAAGCTGGAAACCGACCGGCGCCATATCAGAAACCGGATTCATGAAATCAATGTTCAGCTGTCTACCGTCATTCGCCACAGAAGCAGATACAGAGAAAGAAGAAAGAAAAACGGCGTACTGCAAATCGCGCTCGTCGGCTACACCAATGCAGGGAAATCGACATGGTTTAACAGGCTTACAGACGCCGACAGCTATGAAGAAAACCTGCTGTTTGCCACACTTGACCCAATGACCCGCAAAATGACGCTTCCGAGCGGATACAGCGTGCTGCTCTCAGATACGGTCGGGTTTATTCAGGATCTGCCGACGACTTTGATCGCGGCTTTCAGATCGACGCTCGAAGAAGTAAAAGAAGCCGATCTGATTCTTCATATGATCGATTCTTCACACGAAGACTACGAAGGCCACGAAGCGACGGTCAAGCGCCTTCTTGAAGAACTTGAAGCCGACGATATTCCCGTTTTAACCGTCTATAACAAAAGAGACCGGAAGCGGCCGGATTTCATCCCTTCTTCAGGGAGAGGGCATATCATGACGAGCGCCAAAATAGACGGGGACCTGCCGCTGTTTAAGCAGGCGGTTGAAGACTATCTGAAAAGGGAGCTGCTCGTTCCGTATGACGTAAGGATTCCTGCTTCAGAAGGAAGGCTCTTGTCGAGAATCAAGTCTGAGACAATGGCGAACAGCACCATTTTTGACGAAGATCGCGAAGCATATGAAGTGAATGGATATATTCTCCCTGACCAAAATATTTTGGGAGAGCTGAAGAAGTATATGTAGGAAAGGACACTGCAGAACATGTTTGAGACATTAAAACACGGAGATCTACTAAAGAAAACGGCGGTAGAGGCTGAAGCCGATATCGCTCAAATCCATAAAACAATTGATGAAATCAGTGAACGAAATGAGTGGAGGGTGCTTGAAAGCTACAGAAAGCACAAAGTATCGGATACGCATTTCACACCATCGACTGGCTACGGCTACGATGACATCGGCCGCGATACGCTGGAAAAAGTCTATGCCGACGTCTTCGGCGGTGAAGCGGCCCTTGTCAGGCCGCAGATCATCTCGGGAACCCATGCGATATCAATTGCTTTATTCGGCGTTCTCCGCCCGGGAGATGAACTTCTTTACATCACAGGCAAACCGTACGATACCCTCGAAGAGATCGTCGGCGTCAGAGGTGAGGAAAACTCGGGGTCTTTGAAAGATTTCCAGATCGGATACAGCCATGTCGAGCTGACTGAAGAAGGAGCCGTTGATTTTGACCGCGTGGCAGCTTCCGTCACACCGCAGACAAAAGTTGTCGGAATCCAGCGCTCAAAAGGATACGCAGACCGTCCGTCTTTTACAATTGATGAGATTGAGAAGATGATTCGCTTTGTTAAAGAAGTAAACGAGAACATCATCGTTTTCGTCGACAACTGCTACGGCGAATTTGTAGAAGAGCGTGAGCCGTGCCATGTTGGAGCGGATCTGATGGCAGGCTCGCTGATTAAAAACCCGGGAGGCGGCCTCGCTAAAACAGGCGGCTATATCACCGGCAAGGAAAAATGGGTGAAAGCCTGCTCCTACAGAATGACGTCACCTGGAATCGGAAGTGAAGCCGGTGCGTCGTTGTACACCCTTCAGGAGATGTACCAGGGCTTTTTCCTTGCGCCGCATGTCGTCTCCCAGGCATTAAAAGGAGCCGTGTTCACAGCCCGTTTTCTTGAAAAGCTCGGCTTTAGGACGAATCCTTCGTGGGACAGCAAGCGGACCGATTTGATCCAGTCTGTCGAATTTTCCAACCCGGAGCAGATGATCGCGTTTTGTCAGGCCATTCAGTACGCTTCTCCTGTCAACGCCCATGTGACACCATATCCGAGCTATATGCCGGGCTATGAAGACGATGTCATTATGGCGGCCGGCACTTTTGTACAGGGAGCAAGCATTGAACTATCAGCGGATGGCCCTATAAGACCGCCTTATGTGGCATATGTCCAAGGCGGATTAACCTATTCCCATGTGAAGAATGCGATATGCAGTGCTGTGGATGCGCTCATGAAGCAGGGGTTAATGTAAAGAAAATAAAGAATATTTTCATGTAAAGAATCCTTACATCGTGTTGACACATTATATAACATCACATATAATAAATTTATATAAGAAAAGGAGGAAATTGAGATGAGTGATAAAATTCGCCGCTCAATGCCCTTATTTCCGATAGGTATCGTCATGCAGCTGACCGAACTGTCCGCAAGACAAATTCGGTATTATGAGGAAAATGGACTGGTATTTCCTGCAAGAAGTGAAGGGAACAGACGTTTATTTTCATTCCATGATGTAGATAAGCTGCTCGAAATTAAAGATTTGATCGAACAAGGTGTAAACATGGCGGGGATCAAACAAATTTTCGCCAAAACAGAAAACGAACAAAAAGAAGACAAACAAGACAAGCCGAAAAAAGCAGAGAAACACAACTTGTCGGATGAAGAACTGAGAAAACTGCTGAAAAACGAGCTTATCCAAGCAGGCCGTTTCCAAAGAGGGACGACATTCCGCCAGGGAGACATGTCCAGGTTTTTTCATTAATTTGTTAGCAACTGCATTGCTATATACATTTACCTTTTAGAGGAGGAGTTTTACGAATGGCAAAGTATACAAGAGACGATATTGTTAAACTAGTAAATGAGGAGAATGTAAAATATATTCGCCTTCAGTTTACAGACATTCTTGGAACGATTAAAAACGTTGAAATTCCTGTGAGCCAGCTGGAAAAAGCACTTGATAATAAGGTTATGTTCGACGGCTCTTCAATCGAAGGATTCGTCCGCATTGAAGAATCCGATATGTACTTGTACCCTGATTTAGATACATTTGTGATTTTCCCGTGGACCGCCGAAAAAGGTAAAGTAGCCCGCTTCATCTGCGATATTTATAATCCGGACGGCACGCCGTTTCAAGGCGATCCGCGCAACAACTTGAAGCGCATTTTGAAAGAAATGGAAGATATGGGCTTCTCAGATTTCAATCTTGGACCAGAGCCGGAATTCTTCCTGTTCAAGCTTGACGAAAAAGGCGAGCCTACCCTTGAACTGAACGACAAAGGCGGATACTTCGACCTTGCGCCGACTGACCTTGGCGAAAACTGCCGCCGCGACATCGTACTTGAGCTCGAAGAAATGGGTTTTGAAATCGAAGCGTCTCACCACGAAGTTGCACCTGGACAGCACGAGATCGACTTTAAATACGCTGGAGCCATCCGCGCTTGCGATGATATCCAAACGTTCAAGCTCGTCGTTAAAACAATCGCGCGCAAACACGGCCTGCACGCAACATTCATGCCAAAACCGTTGTTCGGCGTAAACGGATCAGGCATGCACTGCAATCTATCACTCTTCCGAAACGGCGCCAACGCCTTCTTTGACAAAGACACTGACCTTCAGCTGAGTGAAACGGCAAAGCAATTCATCGCCGGCATCGTCAAGCACGCAACAAGCTTTACAGCTGTGACAAACCCGACTGTCAACTCTTACAAGCGCCTAGTTCCAGGCTATGAAGCACCTTGCTATGTGGCATGGAGCGCGCAAAACAGAAGCCCATTGATCCGTATCCCGGCTTCCCGCGGCATCAGCACGCGCGTAGAAGTCAGAAGCGTAGACCCTTCTGCGAACCCGTACCTTGCTTTGAGCGTACTTCTTGCAGCAGGACTTGACGGCATCAAAAACAAGCTCGAAGCACCGGCTCCGATCGACCGCAACATCTATGTGATGACAAAAGAAGAGCGCCTCGAAAACGGAATCGTCGACCTTCCTGCGACACTCGCAGACGCTCTCGAAGAATTCAAATCAAACGAAGTCATGGTCAAAGCCCTCGGCGACCATCTATTCGAACACTTCGTCGAAGCAAAAGAAATCGAATGGGATATGTTCCGCACACAAGTCCACCCTTGGGAGCGCGAGCAGTATATGTCTCAGTATTAATCTAGGAATCCCTTGGCACCAGTGGTGTCAGGGGGTTTTTTGTTTTTGTGGGTATTTTTAACATTTTAAGAGGGAACATTAATCACCCACAAAAAATCAATTATCGTGGAGATATACTCTTATATCTATTCATTGAATCCATGTCGATCCTGTCCGGCTCCGTCGGTAAGCGATTCAAGCCATCTGGCGGCATTCAGGAAAAAAGTTAATGCTCTGTTTGGGAATAAAACTGTGTCAAAGACAACATCATCTACGAGCCAGTCAAGCAAATCCACAGGGACCATTCTGGAAAAAAGGGTCGTCCGGTTCCAAGGTCAAGGCACTACAGAAACGTTTGATTGCCGCTGGCTTCTCACTGCCGAAATACGGGGCTGATGGGTCTTACGGAAATGAAACGGTGCAGGTCGTCAAAGCTCTGCAAAAGAAAGCGTGTATCGCGGTGGATGAAATTTACGGACCGGCTACAGAAAAGGCGCTTGTAGCTATTAAAGCGAAAAAGAAAAAGCCTTACTCAAACGGCAAAAAATCATCCTACCCGCTGCCGTCTGGCATCTATAAGGTAAAAAGCCCATTGATGAAAGGCACAGCTGTCCGTCAGATTCAGGAGGCTTTAGCTGCCCTCTATTTCTATCCAGACAAAGGAGCAAAGAATAACGGCATAGATGGTTATTACGGGCCGAAAACGGCGAATGCGGTCAAACGGTTCTAGCTGATGCATGGGCTGTCTGTTGACGGTATTTACGGGCCAAAAACGAAGGCAAAACTCGAATCATTATTGAAGTGAAGACAAGGTCTTCTATCTTGAGGGTCTTCTTATACTAACCTTTTATCAGATAGAAAATTAAAAGTTTGTAAAATTCTTAAAAACAGCGGTTCCAAATAGTTGGTTTATATGTTAATATATTACTTGTAAATATAAACTATAGGAGGTTGTTTTTGGTATGAAAAGTATGAAGACTAGGGTGTTAATGGTTCTTTCAGCATTTGCACTTCTAACCACAGTAGTATTGACTACGCCAGCGGCTACGGTACAGGCAAAAAATGCAACAGAAAGTTTGATCAATCATCAAGAAGTTAGCAATGTCGTGCAAAATGTTGATGAAAAAGACATGGAAAAATCGAAAAAGTTTGTAGAAGAAGCATTGAAAACCAATGAGAATTTTACATATTCTGTAGACCGTCAAAAAGCAATCCAAATTGGTTTTGCTGTAGATCAGGTAACAAATATGGCGATGTTTTATGAAAACTTGCCAACAGAACAAGTGAAATTTTTAGAGGAAGGGAAACAGGTTGCGGTAAAAGGCGATAATCAAATCAAGCCTATGTTTGTGCCTGCGTTACCTTGGGTTGTTTACATTTCATTGCAAGAATTAATCGCACTTTTGACAGCACTTGGATTAGCGGGAGTGGCACAACAGTTTTTAAAAGATGTTTATACACATGGGATCAAACAAGCATGCAAAAAGTTTTCAAAGAAACATAAGAAGATTAAAGACTTCTGTAAAAATAATGGATATCCTACGAAGTAAGAAAAGCTCCTGGAAATATTCCAGGAGCCTTTTATAAATAAATCGTACAAAAACCCGCAAAAACACCCATTACGAAGTAATCGTTACTATCTAATTTCTTACCGTTTTTAACAAATACATTTAAAGCCCAATTCAATTTTGTACCATCAGCCGTTTTTGTAATCAATTTTTTGCTGATACTGTAGTACATTACTTTGAAGAGGGCGAATGCAATTGTACCGAACAAATAGAACAAGATAAACTTACCAAAAAACAAAAGCATTGCTGGTCACTCCCACTTTTTGAATTCTTCAACCAACAACTTGATTTTACCAAAAATGTTTATAATAGAAAAGGAGACGTTTGTAGCATCTTCACCTGTCAAAAGAGGAATTTTTTCGTGATAACTATAGACTTGAGTATACAGTTTGCAGCAGGACTTGACGGCATCAAAAACAAGCTCGAAGCACCGGCTCCGATCGACCGCAACATCTATGTGATGACAAAAGAAGAGCGCCTCGAAAACGGAATCGTCGACCTTCCTGCGACGCTCGCAGATGCTCTCGAAGAATTCAAATCAAACGAAGTCATGGTCAAAGCCCTCGGCGACCATCTATTCGAACACTTCGTCGAAGCAAAAGAAATCGAATGGGATATGTTCCGCACACAAGTCCACCCTTGGGAGCGCGAACAGTATATGTCTCAGTATTAATTTAGGAATCCCCTTGGCACCGGTGGTGTCAGGGGGTTTTGAATTTTGGTCAAAAGATTGGGTGACCAAAATATGACCAAAAAAATTTGAAGTTTCAATCTAACTCCATAATCGATGAGACATAACCTTCGTAATCTTCGATTCTATCTTGGTCAAGTTTCTTACTGATATTGGGAGTAAACATCAGCTGCTTTTCTTAATATATTTCATGTCTGTACCTGAATTCCAAGAGTAAAACCACGTGTGTTAGGCGAAAAGTGTGGTCAGCTTGGAATGACGCGGCAAAAGTGACCAAATACTGATTGGAATGAATATGTTATATTTAGGGGAACAATAAGCGAAGGGGAAACTATTAAATGTTTGAGTTGGATAAGATGATAAACAAAGTAAACGGCCTTAAAGAAGAGCACGCAAAGGGAACCCTTAAGGTTATTTGCGGAAAACTGGATAATCTAAAACACGCGGGTGGTCAATATACAGAGAAAGAATTTGTTGAAGATATTCGATCAATGATTGAGGATTTTCCAGAATTGGATAATAAAGAAGAGAATAATGAATAAAAAACCCTTCTTGCAAGAAGGGTTTTTTTTATAACAATACCACACCGACGACATATACGATCGATTTAGTTATAAACAATTTTTTTAAAACGGGAGGTTTTGAAAAAGCGAAATAGTAATAACTAAGGTTGATAAAGAGCCCAAAGATATCAAAGATACAATTTTTCGGTTGTTTTGCTTTTTTGGAGATTTACTTAATTCATAGATTAATGCACTCCATAAAAGTATGGATGCCAAAATAATAATACTCATATACACATAATCCTCCTTTTTATGGTTAACATTGTCATCGATTTTACCACATTTAGGATTGAGATGTCGATGAAATAAGCATCTTTATTTCATTCTTTGACTGAAGAACAAAACCGTTTGTTTTCAACTCGGACATTATAGTTCCTTCGGAGTTCTCACTATGAACACTGGCATTCACTTACTCTCTAGTATGAGTTCCTTATTGAAATGTCTTTATTTCTTTTGTTGTCGAAAATGAAATGAAAACCTATCATATCCAGAACAGAAAGAGGCATTGAAACAAAAAGGTTAACAAAATGAGGTTGCAAGCTGCAGCCTTTTTAGTTTGAAAAAAGTTAGTACAAATGGAAAGAAATCATCCAACACACTGTTGGTCGGCATCTTTAAAGTGACAAACGCATGAAATGAAAGGAGCGGCTGTACGTCAGGTTCAGGAAACGTTGGCTGTTCTTTAGCCCTAAGAGAGCAAGGTATTGACGGCAATACGGTCAGAAAGCGGCGGGACCGTCACTGATGGTATTTACGGGTCTAAGACAAAAAATAGAAAAGTTAAATTACACAACAATTAATAGAATGAAGTATAAGCAGATAAAAATTTTGAACGAAATCTGTTGAGTTGAAGGGAAATTAAATTGGTCTTGAGGAATAAAAAGCTGATTTAAGAGGGAAAGAAACAATGCTGCTGAAAAACAACTATTGACATATGTAAGTAAATAGAATAAATTAATCATTGTTATAAAAAACACCTAATTTTATCATAGCACACAAGATATAAAAAGTCAATGTTTTTTTAAAAAAAGATGCTTTTGAAAGGAAGAGAGGTTATGAACTTATCTCGTTTTTTGAATTCCATTCAATTATCCCCTCAATCAAAACCTATGATGGAACTGCTTGAATTAAATGAAAAAACAAAAGAGCATGGCTTGATCTTAACACCCAGCGATATCAAAACATTAATCGTTTATAGAAATAAAGTGCTTCATGATCATGGACGTATAGAGCTGGGGATTGAAGTACTAAAGGAATTAATTGAGGTGTTTGCTGCTTCGCCCTATATGGATGAGGATCATGATGTCGAAACGTTAATCGAGCTTCAGGAGATTTTTTATTATCTCAGAAATGAAACAGAAGATAAGATAGGTGACATGAAACTGATTCATCAGATGATGGAGTGTTTTAACGGACCTTCTGCGGGGTCTTTAGAGTTATTAAGAAGTAAAATGGAGGAACTCGCGGAGAGTTTCAGAAGAAATACGATGAGAAGTGAGTCTTTATATAAAGGTGATGAATAACATGGGAAAAGAAAATACTTTAAATCGCTATGATTTGGTTTCAAATTTTACGATTGATAAATCAAAGTTAAAGCAAAGCCAATTTATGTTGTCGCTTCTAAAAGAAGGCCAAAGGGTTGGAGTTATTACCAGCGAAAAAGCTTACAAGATACAGGTAGAGATTATGCAAATCCTGCAACGATTGATAGGCCAGTATACCAAAGGGGAAAGTACGTCGGTTACTACAGAAACGGCGGAAGGGATTATGGTTTCCCTCATGTATGCAATAGATGCTTATGCTCTCCATTTTGAGAAACCTGAAGAGGTTATCGTACATTTACGTTCTGATAGTATAAAAAATATATATACCAAAGGTGTCGAATTACTTCACTGTTATTTTGAAGAAGCTAAACAATTGTATCAAGACGTAAAAAAATTAAAGTTAGATGTGCCTGTTGATGCTTATAATTTAACCATTGACGAATCGTTACCTGTATTTATGAATCATTATAATATTATTTTTGAAGCTCAAAATACGATGGCGAGCATTGACTATCCTTTAGCTATTGACAACATGGAACTGCAAGGTGTTTTTTATATTAAACAGTATTTAGAGCGACTGCTGATAGAAACGAGATTCTGTCACTTTTTTAACCATCACGATCTAATGTATATCTTGACAAGCTTCGGGAGAATATGCCGCTTTAATTATCGCATAGAACTTTTTAATATTTTTGAGTTAATGATAAACAATGCTGTTTTTTCACTGCTATCCGGGGGCGAAGCCAATCAAGTCAGAATTTCTGAAGTTCAATATGACAGGTTGAGTCGGTTGTTAAGTGATTGCCATGCTGATAAAAGGGCAAACTTGATTAACGAAGCATTTGATCGGTTACAGCGGGATTTAAAGACAGATCAAACGATTACTGATTATATCAATTTGTATCGCAATGAATGTATTCAAAGGGTAAATAACGCTGCGGAAATTGATGGCTTCAAAATGTTGATCATCAGAGAAATTGAAGAGAGAGAAAAACCAATAGCGTTAATGTTAAATGAAAATGATCGCATGAGTGATATTGAAATGCGGAAATTGGTGGATTGCATCATGGAAAGAAAAAACACAGCAGAAAAAATATCGCTGATCCGCGATCATTTTGTTTCACTGCATGATTATTTGGATTTGCTAAATTCGGGATGTCTGTTTGACGACGAATATAACGCACTTTTTGCTACGCTTGGGAATTTTGAATTGGCCATTTTTGCGAAAATTGTATTTTATGAAGAATTAAGAGGGGGAATCCTCAATTTCATTGACATTGTTGCTGACTGCTCTGAAGCAAAGAGCGAGTGGGAAACATATTATATGAAATTTATTAAACAATTAGAAGATGAGCGCATTGCAACGATTGGACAGCTCATCAATGATATTGACTATGAGGAGATATCGTTTTATTAAGTTAAAGACGTTTTTATAAGTTTTTACAAAGGAGAGTCTAAAGAAAGACGAAGATAAATAACAGCACTCGATAAATGCAATCTTATCCCGCCAAGAAAGTTATTTTTCAACACAACTTAAAAGCTTAAAGTAATTCTACTCCAACTTGCTTAGTGAATTTTACTTTTATTCTCTCTTCTTCTCCAATACTTACAACCATGAAATTTTCAACTTTCTTAATGCTAGTTACGTTTTGAAAAACACCTGTAAATACCGCGAAATCTTTATAGGTTATATCCAGGCTGCAAGTTAGTTGATAAACATCCAGCGTCAAGATTAACTTGAAGTTTTGATTATCTTTATAAGTATAAATAAATTCGCCAGCCTCTGGATCATCAGCTATACTGGCTGGCTCACTCTCAAAAAGTTCTAGTAAATCGTATTCTTATATTTTATAAACATCCAAGTGACTCCTTAAAAATAGTGATATTACTGTAATAGCGTCTCTATTTTCACTTGAAACTACTTTAATCTCTTTTGTTTCATGGAAAAAGCATAATAATGAATAATTTAATACGAAGGATTTAGTAATAAACAAATTAAAACGGAAGTTTTTGAAAAAGCGAAATAGTAATAACTAAAGTTGATAAAGAGCCCAAAGATATCAAAGATACAATTTTTCGGTTGTTTTGCTTTTTTGAAGATTTACTTAGTTCATAAATTAATGCACCCCAAAAAAGCATGGATGCTAAAATAATAATACTCATATACACATAATTCTCCTTTTTATGGTTAACATCGGCATCGATTTTACCACATTTAGGATTGAGATGTCGATGAAATATTCATCTCTATATCATAGCATAATCAATCAAAATTAAAGGTGCTCAAGAGATTTCTTGAGCACTTTCATACATCCTGATCAGGCATTCATATCGCCTAACCCGGGACTATGTTCATTCGGTATTTCCGGAAGCACGGGGACAGGAAATCCTGCGGGAGGCTCTGTTACTTTTAACTCTCCGCCATTACGGCTTGGAGATTTTCCTTGATAGATTTCTCCGATTCTTGTCTCATCCAACCTGAAGTTAAACTGGGCATTGTGGTAGCCTAATTCAACAAACTTTCTGCACTCGGGATATTTATTAATGTCGTAATTCGGCACAGGAAAAAGGTTCGCCCAGTCAACCCCCAATGTCTCAAGGGCTTTGGCAAACGCATTTTGGTGAGCATTGTCGCGTACAATAAGAAAAGCAAGGGTCTCCCGAAATGTCTGATTAGAGCTCATTTCATAGATCCTTGTTTTTTGCAGCACGCCTGTCGACTCAAGAACCAAGTTATCCAGCAGGTCGGCAATTAAGTTTCCGTGGTTATACACCCAAGATCCATTCCACGGATTCCCCCCTGCATCAACGGGAAGAGAGCTTTGCGCCCCGATAATATAATGATGAGGATTAGCATTTTTAATCGCTTCATTGAGGGGAGCCTGATCTGCACCTTGATTGCCGGCTCCTTCGCCGCCTGATTCATCTAATAAAGCATTAATTGTACTTTGTACCAGTTCAACATGAGCAATTTCCTCTAAGAAAATGCCCCGGAGCAGGTCACGGTATTGTTTCTGTTTTCCCCTGAAATTTGAGCTTTGAAAAAAAAACTGCATCATCGTACGCATTTCTCCAAAATGTCCGCCTAAAATTTCCTGCAACACTTTAGCGGCTGCCGGGTCTGGCTTGTCCGGTTTAATGATATTTATAAGTTCCTCTTTGTAGTAATACACAACATACCTCGCTTTTAAATGATTGATTTCTTATATCATTTGTAAGAGAAGATAAAATATACAGATATTTTCTTCTCAGCAAGAAATAAAACCAGAATGAAAAAATCACAAATAAAACACGAAAAAAATATATAAACAAGAGAGCCGCAAAATAATTCCTATTTGAACCCGACTTATTCGAATTTTCGGAAAGAGAAAACGGCGAAATTGATAGACGGAATGGGCGGATTGATGAACTTACAAAAAATCCCCCTGGATTTTCAAGGTTTTTTTGTTAGTTAAACTGGTCCCGAAATGCTCATATCGATCATAAAAGTCTGGATTTTCGTTGGTAGTTCATTAGAAATGGGTTTTTATAGCCAGCGGCTAATTATTTGCGGATTGAAATTTAGTCCAGACCAAAAAGGACTTTCATAACCGAACATTGGAATGCTGGTTCCTTTTAGAAAAAGAATTGGCTATGTTGGTTTTAAAAGGAGAGAAACTTTTTTTGAAATCTTAAGTTCAGTCATGTCTGTCGTAATCGTTTATTAAAAACCTTAAACAAAGGTGTAGACACTGGTCAATGTACAATATCAGGATCGTACTAAAAAACAGCAATTTTCCAACACAAGCTACATATTTTATTCAGCATTCTATGCAAAGTTCCTCTTGAAAAAGAGATGACTACAACTTGTCAATTCTGTTCATTTTCCATAATTTCTGACTATCCACTATGTATACTGCATTTGGGGGATTATCATATACTGAGCTTAAATTATAAAAAGTATTCAACCAGGTTATTTTTGCATGCAGCTTTAGTAAGTTTATCAAGCAACTGTTCCCTGAATCCCTCTTCAATTACCTAAAACTACCTGTTAATTGAAATGGAATCCAGCGATTAAGTGAGCATTTGTGAGATAATCGTATAAAACCGAGGGAGGCGAAGTAACTTTAATCAAGTGTTGGCTTTTTACATAATCTTTGGCGTTTGCATTGTTACACAACAATACTATAATGGTATTGAGTGACATGGATCAAGAAGGTTAATTAAGTAATATGTGTAAATTATATTGAGTGAGTTTGTTTGTAAAATATGTAAAAAAATTGAACATTCTTACCTTCTTTATTGTCTTCACGTATAAATATTAAAATTATTTGAAAAAGAAGGGGCAATAGGGAAGGAGGTTGCTTTCGAAGGCGATTTCACGATTCGCCCTTCTGAGTCGTTCAGATGTCTTTGGATTTAAGGAAAGCAAAATTGAAGTCAATCTTTAGAATAGCCCTAATCCATATCCATTATTGTTTTCAGAGGAGGAATATTAAATGAACATTCGGGAAATCGAGCTTCCGGGAATCGGATATAAGTTTGAAATCTTTACAAAAAATCAGGATAAGTTGGTCATTGTAATCCATGATGACGGCCGCAGAGAAATTTATCATTTTGATGCTGACGATCATGAAGAGGTTTTGGTCAGTGCTACTTTTAATGATTCTGAAGCCAGAAAAATTGCAAGTATATTAGGAGGTATGGCATATAAACCTAAAGCTTTAGAAACTGTAGAATTTGCCTTTGACGATACAATCATTGAATGGTATCAAGTAGAACCCAATGCACCTGCTGTAAATAAAACGATTGGCGAAATTGATATTAGAAATAACTTTGGAGTTACTGTTATTGCTGTTAAGAAAAAGAACAGCAAAAAGTCACACAATCCGGGATCTGATACAGTTATTGAAGCTGGCGACACATTGGTTGTTTCAGGAGAAAGGCAGCAGATTAAAGAATTAATTAAAAAGCTGTTATCAACCTAAGGAGTGGAGATTATAGATGGATCACTTAGTATTTGAAGTTGGTACGGCACTTGTTATAGTTGCGATTGGGGCTGTTGTTGCAAATAGACTAAAGTTTTCAATCATCCCCTTTCTAATTATTCTTGGGATGATTGTAGGCCCGCATGCTCCGACGATTGGGATCATCGATTTAACATTTATCGAAAGTAATGAGATTATTCAATTTCTAGGCCGAATAGGTGTGCTTTTTTTACTTTTCTATTTAGGGCTTGAATTTTCCGTTGGCAAACTGGTCAAATCAGGTCAAAACATCGTAGTAGGCGGCAGTATCTATGTAGCCATTAACTTTATTTTAGGTCTCCTGTATGGATTAATCGCAGGCATGCCTTGGATGGAAACACTCATTATTGCTGGACTGCTTAGTGTATCTTCCAGTGCGATTGTAGCCAAAGTTCTTGTCGATTTAAAAAGAACAGCGAATCCAGAAACAGAGCTCATCCTGGGGATTATTTTATTTGACGATATCTTTCTGGCTTTATTTTTAACAACTGTATCAGGAGTTTTGCTTGCAGGGTCTACATCCTTTCTCGGTATCTTCACCTCTGTACTTATTTCTGTTGCTTATATGTTACTGTTCTTTATTATCGCTCGAAAAGGAGCTTCGTTATTAAATAAATGGTTAAACATAAAATCAGATGAAATTTTTATCATTGTGATATTCTCGATCTTATTTTTTGTTGCGGGATTTTCAGAAACGCTTCACGTGGCAGAAGCGATTGGTGCCTTATTGTTAGGTTTAGTTTTTTCTGAGACCGAGCATCGGGATCGCATTGAACATCTTGTCGTTCCATTCAGAGATTTCTTTGGCGCAATTTTCTTTTTCAGCTTTGGATTAAGTATTGATCCATCAACATTAGCAGATGCCATTTGGCTGGCATTAGGGGCAGCTTTACTTACGATAATAAGCAATTTTGTGGCTGGAATGATTTCTGGACGGAAAGCGGGGCTATCCCATAAGGCCTCTAGTAATATCGGATTAACCATCATGGCTCGGGGAGAGTTTTCTATCATTGTAGCAAATTTAGGGGTCGCTGCAGGATTAAATCCTATTTTAACTCCTTTTACCGCGCTTTATGTTCTCATTCTGGCAATTTCAGGACCATTTATGGCAAAAGAAAGTAAGAATGTTTATAAACATTTAAACAAAATTTTCAAGTGGAGCAAACCTCCGGAAAAGAGCAAAATGAAAACACCCATTTAATCTATATGCCTATCTTCCGTAGCGGCATCAGCTATTTCTCTTAAACTTACACGATCAACATAAAATTTCAATTCGTCGCTTTTCTTCAATAAAAATCAATTTCTTTCTTCTTTAAAAAAGCTACGTTGCTTTGCACTATTGGTGTGAGAGCTGCAGCGGATGACTTCACTGTATACATTTACTTTTTTGTTTTATAGAAGCTTAGGCTGATACATTCGGCAACTGGGGCCTCGAGCGATCCTGCTTCATCCTATTTCAAAGTAGAGCCGCAATTGATTGTGAAATCATTCTCATTAATGTTTTGCGGCATCCTGCTTGCCATAATGGGGGACGTAAAGCAATAAAATGAATGAACTGCAGTCGCCATTGGTTACTAAAAAGGCGGATACAAATAGAAGTGTTAGACATCATCCTTCCGCTATGCAGTAAATTAAGCTATTAGTTTGGCATTTTAGAACGGCGTCTGTCATTAAACTACTGATTGAAATGTAAGGGAGTAAATTATGTTTTTAATAGGTTTTGCTTTGGCGTACTTTATCAAGCAGCCGATATTAAGTTTTGGAACGGTTTTTCTTTTCATCTATGGACTTAGATTTTCTTCCAAAGGTATTAATGCTGAAAAACATGATTACTATATCAACCTATACAGACTTATATTTTGCTTTATAATACCTTTCCTTAACTTTTTTATGTATTGGTCAACAATAGGTGGAAATGCGGGATTCGGGTTTACGTTTAGTCCGCTTACCATACTGCAAAAGCTGTCTTTCTTGTCACAGGTTATCTTGATATTCTTACCCGAGATTTGCAAATTTTTATCTCGTAAAAACTTAATTCAAATTGATGAAAAGAAGCAAAAATTAGCATCAGCTTTTTATCCAATTGCTTTAATCCTAACAATTTGTATGGCGTATAATTAAGGGGCTTAAACAGCGGCGTTGCTCTAACAAAAAATATTGAAGTTGCGAGAGGCAAGCGATAAGAATATAAAAGCAGTTTGTGAAAGTTAAAGGAGCTCCTCTTTTGGCCAAACGTCTCGTCCATAAAAGCGCTATTACTAAAATCTTCAGGAGGGCAAAAAGTGTTTTTTGCAAAGATCATCGATCGTTTAGCTTTATATGATTTGCACAGAAAAAGAAGTAAAGATCAACATTTTTCCGCTTTTTCATTGAATTTGATTGACAGGGGGGAATTCTATCAAGCAAAAGCGGCTGATGTCGCCATTATGCTTCATGAATCAAGAAAAAACTATTTGGCTGGACATTTCAGCTATGAATCTTTAATTCCATCCGGGGACCCTGTCAATGATGCTTTAAAAGGCGAGGTTTTTTTAAATAAAAATGATATAAATCAGCCTAATGTTATTTTTGTGCATGGCTGGCGAATGGATTCATACGACAGAATAAAAAAGATATTTCATGATCGTATCATGAACGATTTAGGCTGGAACATGTACTACTATCCTCTTCCGTATCATTTTGAAAGAGAGCCGGAACATTCACTTTACAGCGGAGAATTGATGATAAGCGCGAATTTGAATCGTACGGTTGATTCGGCGAGACAAGCTATCGTCGATTTACGGGCTCTCATTCACTGGATAAAAGCAAATAAAAACGGCCCTGTTATTATAGTGGGCGTCAGTTTAGGCGGGTGGATGACAAATTTACTGGCTGCCCTTGAGACTGAAATCGACATCGTGGTATCGATATTTTATGCCAATCGTCTTTCTTATGCGATATGGAATACCATCCCGGGTAAATTCATAAGAGAAGAATTGGAACAGCACGGTGTGACATATGAAGATTTACAAACATATTGGGAAATTACAGATCCCAGCCAGGCTGTGCCGAAAGTTAATAAAGATAATATTTTGCTGATTTCCGCGGCACATGATCAATATGTTCATATACAGGATGCTGATGATTTGTGGGAAAGCTGGGGGAAGCCCGAAAGACGTCTCTACAATTGCGGCCATGCCGGAATTGTTCTTTGCCGCAAAAAGCTGGCATTAGATACGATTTCTTTCATCCGAAAAAAATTAAAGCAGATTCATAAGTAATTTCAATATTAATAAGCGGGCAATTTCCAGAATGCTAAATCATTATATAGGAGGCTTTTTATGTACTTTGTTTCCGGATTTGTTTCAGTTTTGTTTGGTCTCGTCATGCTATTTATCTTACGGTTGTTATCTGTTGCTTTTCCTCATGATATAACTGATGCAGCTGGCAATGATGAAGCTTCAGCTTATTTTCAATCATCTGTATTATTTTATCCGGTGCTGCTGCTTATTTTAGGCGTAGTCTTGATTATCGTTCATTTGCGAACAAATGATAAGGAGAAGGATTAGTTCAAAGGGGAGTGAAAAATGGCTAATCCGTAATATTGGGCCAAGGTGAGCGGAGTGGTGAGACAGTTTGTTTCGATCTAAACATACTATCTCAAAAGTTTATAAGTTCACATCTGATGAATCAGATATCCCAATGAAAATGAGAAAAGCCCCTTCCATAGCAATGAGAGTAGAGGGAGAACTTGAAATCAAAATAAATGAATTACATATTTCAAAAAAATATCGCCTTATTGGAATTTTATGTTTCTCTAAATGAGTGGATTAAAAAGATCAAGAAAAAAACAAAGTTATGGAGTATAGATATCACACCACGGAGTATGAAAAGGGCGAACCCATTATTTCATTGATACCATTTGATTATAAGGCTCGACTAACGACCATTTGGGAAACTCAACAATCATATAATGTATTCGACCTTGATTACATCACCGGAAAAATGGAAATTTTACACGAAAAACTTGGACGTGATATTGAACATCATTATAGGATTTCATTGAAAAGCATTGTTGGTAAGATCCCATTAAGAAAATATTGATTTATCCTAAAGGCTAAAAACAGGGGCCGAGTTTAAAAACACCTTATCTGCGATGTGAAAATAAAATGCATATTCTAAAAGAAGCGGGTATATCAATGGCTATGAACGACGAATCACAATACCATTGATATGGAAGCATCCAAAAAAGGAGAACAAAACAATGAACTTTTGGCACGAGCGCTTTCAAGATGAGAACTATGTGTATGGAACGGAACCGAATGCGTTTTTGGCAGATTCGCAGAAAAAACTTCAATTGTCGGGTGATGCTTTAGCCATTGCAGAAGGCGAGGGGCGCAATGCGGTTTTTTTAGCAGAACAAGGGATGAACGTCACGTCATGGGATTATGCCGAGTCAGGGTTGGAGAAAACGAAAAAGCTTGCTGAAACCCGTCATGTATCGGTGAAGACGGAGCTTGTTGACTTAAATGAAGCGTCTTGGAATCAAGGGCATTGGGACGAGATTGTATGTATTTTTGGACATTTTCCAGAAGAGCTGCGCCGAAAAACACTTCTTGGAGTAAAAGAAGCCGTGAAGCCCGGGGGATTTTTCGTGACGGAAGTGTATTCGACGCACCAAATTCCTTACAAAAGCGGCGGGCCGCAGGATCCGGAGCTTTTATATACACCGGAAGAATTTTTACAAACCTTTTCAGATTGGCGTATTGTCCACTTTTTTATGGGGGAAGTCGTTCGTCATGAAGGGGCTTGGCACAACGGCCTGTCTCATGTCATTCAATTTATTGGTCAAAAGCGCTGAATACTCCGGGGAAATATGATTTTAAAAAGGTGCCGTTTATGGCGCCTTTTTTGCGTAACTTTTTTCACCGTCATCACTACTATTGTGATGAAAGCGGGGGAAATGATGAAAAACAAAAATGGACTCAAACGGCTGCTGATGATCAGCAGCGCATTTCTGCTTTTAATTGGCGGGGGATATGTCAGTGCAATGATCTTCGGAAAGAAAGTGGTGTATGAAGGAGAGGGGGAAAGCGGTCTGTGGCATGCTTCGATTGAGAAATCAGATAAAACGTCAATCGGGCCTAATTATTTTTTGAATTTGTATTGGGATGGCGCGAAAGAAGATGCGAAAAGAACGATTGTGAAAACAATCACCTTATACATAGACGGCAAAAAGTATGATGATAGAGGAGAATACGATCTTTCTGAGTATACCGGAGAGGAAATGGATGACGGAGGCCATATGGAAGATCATATCGCGACTTTTGATTTTATGCTTGAAGAGGATGTCATCGGGCATGCGTTATCAGTCAAAGTGGAGTGGAAAACCGGAGATGAAGAGAACGCAGAAATAATGAAATTAACCAAGATTCCGTGGTATAAATGAAACGACAATCACTGAATAAGGAAGTGATTTAAAATGAATGAAATTGAGATCAGAAGGCCGCAAATTGACGACGTTGAAGAGCTGAATCAGTTTTTCAGAATCGTGGTCGAGGATACTTTTGCTAAAGAGGGGATATCCGATCTGCTTGATCATCAAGAAAGTGAAATTGAAAGTAAGAGGCAATACTTGAAAGCAGACTTAGACAGCAAAGGGAAGAGCCGGCATTTTTTTATCGCTTCAGATCAACGTCTGAATAAAATCATCGGTACAATCGAATATGGCCCTGCAAGCGAATTGATCGATATTTGTACGGATGGGGCTTTAAAGGATTTATATGAGGTAGGGACGGTATTTGTCCACCCGGATTATCAAAGACGCGGAATCGGGTCTTTGCTGTTCAACGTTATGTTTTTGACCTTTCTGAATCGGGGAGTGAAGGAATTTTGTTTGGACAGCGGTTATCCCGGTGCACAGAAAATATGGAAGAAGAAATTCGGCGAGCCTGACTATATGCTGAAGGATTATTGGGGGAAAGGATATGATCATATGATTTGGAGGAGACGGACGAAGGATATGCCGATTGATACAAGAACATCAATAACGTAATCATCCTTTATATTCCTTATGCGTTTTAACGATAAAAAGAACTTTTCTTGAATTTATTTTTAAATAAATTGTTAAAGTTAAAAAAGTCCTATAAACTATAATGGAATCTTAATTTTAGGATGTGGGAGATATGTTCGACGAAAGAGAAGCGTTGCGTTTGAGACTTGAACAGCTAGGTGATGCGGAGATTCAGGTGATGCGGGAATTGCGGAAAGAACGACAAGACATTTATTCGAAGCTGCGTGAATTGGATCAGGAGAGTGATCCCGCAATTAACAAAAAATCTTCATTAATCGACTTGGCAAGCGCTGCAGCAGAGGAATTAAAACAATCCCAGATTGCCGTTGACAAACATCCACCCATCAAAACTCCATCTCATACTATTTTCCAATCAAAAACAACCATACAGCGTGAGGCTGCCTTAAACATTTTAAGCCGCTATGAAGAGGGCTTGAAAGGCATTAAGCTCAAAACTGAAATCGAGAAAGAAACCGGCTTTCCGATTAAAAACATGACGACATTTATGAAGAGCTTAATGAAACATCGCCCAGATATTAAAAAACCTGCCCGCGGCCATTATATTTTGCATAAAGAAAAAGACCTTTGAGGTTTTCGTCATTATTCCAGATTCATATTGTCATAAATCAGAGCGGAATCTTTAAAAATTGAAACCAAACAACACCTATATCGTATATTTAGCTAAAACTAATGCAAGGGTGTTCTACATGTTGGATAAAAAGAAATACTTCATGATTATGGTACCGGCTTTAATTTTAGCGTTTTTATTTCAATTTTTTGTTCCCTCAGAACAAAGGTACTTGGGGATTGTGTTTATTTTAGCAGGCGGGGTGATTTATTATCTTTGGGTGCATATAGAAAAGGACAAACAGAAAGATTGAGCGCATCCTTTGATTTGCGAATCCACTAAAAAAACGTCTATATAGACGTTTTTTTGTTATTGATATCCATTGTTAGCCAACCTGCTGGGCGGCAACCGACTGAGCCGGTAAACAAATGCTCAAGCAGCCGTTTCTCCCAGATTTTATCGATCTTTTAACTTTAAGGCGTAAGCTTTGAACTGTTAAGAGCTTTGATACTTAAGCTGTAAACGCTGAACGTTGAGCTTTGAGCTTTTATCTCAATGTTGGCACAGCGTCTCTTTGGCTGTGCAGATGAAATAAAAGGAGGGAGTCACCTTTCCCTCGGAAGGTGTTTAGTTTTATCGGTTTTCGGTTGGCTAACAATCGGCCGTTAATCGATTTTGATTTTGGTGAGTGTATTGCTCTCGGACAATGCAAAGTCAACTTCCATTTCAAAGTCCTCGATCTTTTTTGACAAGGAATCGATCTTCTCTTTTAGGTTCAGCGGATCGATGATTTTTGCTTCATTTTCAGCGAGGAAAGATTTGACGATTTCCTGGTTTTCAGCCGCTTTTACTTTGCCGTCTTTTCCGAAAAGAGTCTCCAGATGTTTGTCTAGTCTTTCTGTTACTTTTTGATTGACGCTCTCGGCCTCGTCGACTAAATCAGCGTACACTTCTTTCAGCTTATCCAAAAGCTGAATGTCGTAGCTGATGGAGGTTTTTCTTTCGATGGCTTCAGCCACAGTCATCTTGACTCCGGCCACTTCGATTTTGGTCGTCGCGTTGGATACAACAATGGCAGACTTAATGGCATTTCGCCTTTTGATTAAGGCTTCAATTGATTGATAATCGGCTTTCGCCCTAGTTTCCAAGTCTTCGGTTGTCCGAAATCCGTTCGGCAGTTTCTTTCCGATCATCAAGCCTCCGAATGTACTCTCATTTACGGCCCGCTTGATTCTTTTATCCAACATTTTGAGTTCGCTTAGTGCTCTGGTGATCGTAAGTTCCATTCTATAGCCCCTTCGCAGTTTATATATTTAAAAAAGCTCTTTATTTACTCATTAGAGTGATGATTATATCATATTGATTTTCCAAGTGTTATATTTTGTGTGGATAATTTCATATAGGATAATAGTCCAAAAAGATTCATAAAAAGCTGTAGGAGGTCTAATCGATTGTTCGATTTCATGATCACTATGCATTGCATTTCTCTTTAAAATGAACAGGGAGATCAACAAAAAAACTTTTAGCAAAAGAAAATTTTTGCTGAGAACTTTTCCTAATTCCTAATGTTTGTCTTTGCTCCGTTTCACTGCAAAACATATTGCGAGGACGGCTGCGATAAGAGAGGCAGCTCCGCATGCCAGCTTGATCAGCGGTTTCAACAATATCAACTCCATCTGTTTTCGGTATATGTGTAAAGTATAAAAGGGATTCATATCCAAAGCCAGCTTATGCTTAGGATTTTAAAGAAAGTTTAAGGAAATAAGTCCTGCGCCGCCCGGTTGACAATGAAAAGCCGCTCCACTAAAATGAATGATAGTCATTCATTTTTAGGGAGGTCTGCAACATGCCAAAGCAAACGTCCGGGAAATATGAAAAGATTTTGCAGGCGGCCATTGAAGTCATTTCTGAAAAGGGGCTGGATAAGGCGTCGATTTCAGATATCGTGAAAAAAGCAGGTACTGCGCAGGGCACTTTTTATCTTTATTTCTCATCCAAAAATGCGCTGATTCCAGCGATCGCGGAAAATCTTCTGACACATTCTTTGGACCATATTAAGAGCAAGGTCGACGGAACCATGTCTTTCTGGACCGCCTTGGACATCATGATCGATGAGACGTTCAACATGACGGAACTTCATCAGGATATTATCGTTCTTTGCTACTCAGGTCTTGCCTTTGACCATTCGATGGAAAAATGGGAGGCGATCTATCAGCCTTATTATTCCTGGCTTGAAGGACTTATTGAAAAAGCAGTTGAGAAAAACGAGGTCATTCCGGACATCAATGTGCGCTGGACGGCCAGAACGATTATCAACTTTGTCGAAAACACAGCGGAACGTTATTACATCGGGGCGGAAAAAGACGAAGAGCTCAGTGTGTTCAAAAAAGAAATATTTACTTTTCTGAAGAGAAGCATAGGAACCAAGTGAAAAATGACCGGCTGCAGCTGTTCATTTTTTATCGGCCTAAAAATGACTGACGTTCATTCACAACAGGAAGGGTGTTATCATTGAGTTGGCTCCTCGTCATTATTGCGGGTTTTTTGGAAGTGGTTTGGGCCTCAGGTCTTAAACATGCGGATTCCTTCGCCGATTGGCTGATGATCTTTGTACTGATCGCGGCAAGTTTTCTCATGCTGATACGATCTTACAGGAACATTCCGATGGCGTCGGCTTATACCGTATTTGTCGGAATCGGAACGGCCGGCACATATGTGACGGGTGTTTTTATGGGCGAACCCTTTTCAGGAGGGCAAATATTTTTTTTGATCGTGCTGTTGGGAGGCATTATTGGCATGAAAATGTTTACAAAAGAGAACAATACCCAGTCAGGGGGTGATTGATCATGCCGTGGTTATTTTTGGTGATTTCTGGAATCGAAGAGGTCATTGCCGCCATCGCTATGAAATATGTAGACGGCACAAGAAAAAAATGGCCGATTATTGTCATGGTATTGGGGTTTGCTTTGTCTTTTTTCTGCCTTTCGAAAGCCATGCAGGCACTTTCAGCCGGTGTTGCCTATGCCGTTTGGACCGGGATCGGCAGCATCGGCATTACGGCAGTCAGCTTATTTTGGTTTAAGGAGCGGATTCGCGCTCCGCAGCTCATCTCACTTGGCTTTATTATAATCGGGGTGATCGGCCTGCGCCTTACATCATCTTAAATTTTAATTTATATTGGAGGTTGCTGATATGTTCAATCAGCTTAAATTGCGTCCGCTCGAAAGAGAAGACCTTCCGTTTGTCCACCGTCTTAACAACGATGCGAAGATTATGTCGTATTGGTTTGAAGAACCGTATGAGACTTTTGTTGAGCTGCAGGATTTGTTTGACAAACACATTCATGACCAAAGCGAACGGCGCTTTATCATAGAGAAAGAGACTGAGATGATCGGATTGGTTGAGCTGGTCGAAATTGATTATATTCACAGAAGGGCGGAGTTTCAAATCATCATTGATCCAGAGCATCAAGGGAACGGGTATTCGTCAAGCGCAACGTATTTGGCGATGAACTACGCGTTTTCCGTTTTGAATTTGCACAAATTGTATTTGATCGTCGACGAAGATAATGCAAAAGCGATTCACTTGTATAAAAAGGCAGGGTTCACAATCGAGAGCGAGCTGCAGGATGAGTTTTTCGTTGACGGCTATTATCGTAACGCTATTAGAATGTGCATTTTTCAGGATGAATTTTTATCACTTAAAAAAAGCAAAAAGGAAGGCATGCAAGGATAAACAAAAGAGATGGCGCCGCCATCTCCCGCATGTTTTTTAATTTTTCACACCTAATCGATCTTTGGCTTTGTCGGGAATATCGTCTTTTTCAACCTCTTCCCACGATTTCACGCCTTTATTTTCAGAATAGAAAAGCCGTAAAAACGCGCCTGTACGAAGGTTTTTATCAGCTGTGAATTCCATTGTTTTTTCTTGACCGTCCTCATCAAAACCGGCCAGTTCATATTTGAAGACGGAGTATTCCTCGCCGTCGTCAAACTTCGACGTGTCTTCCTTCCCGTTTCCGGTAATGTGAACATAATATTCGTCTGTTCCCACACGGTTTAAGTTACATCCGCTTAATAATGCGGTAAATATGATCATCAGGCTGATCCATACGATATGCTTTTTCACAATTTCACCTCATTTATCATTCTAAGATTCATTGTCTGATAAAAAAATCGAATAACGTGACATGAACATTACACTTTTGTAAGGGATCGTTCGGCACACTCATCTTGAAACGGGAGATTAAATTTCGATATCCTTTTTATTCAATAAAGTTCATAATATGGAAAAAGGGAGGGGCGCCAATGAAAAAAAATTTATTTTTGATGTTGTTTTCAATCATGATGGCCTGCAGTTTTCATATTCAGCCTGCTGATGCCGCCGTTACAAAAGATGAGAAAAAGACGACCATGACAATGACTGAAGATCAAGTGGGATTTTTTATGGCGGACAGCACCAATGTAAATTACTACCCGACATGGCTGTATTATAAGTTTACGATTTTTAATGCAGAAGGCTGTACACTCAACATCAAGCTGCAGAGAATCACGTTAACAGGACATGCGATCACTTTAAGCGAGAAAGAATTTACTGGAAATCATCTTCATTTAAGTGCTGCAGATAAAGTGAGCGGGACGCCGCACCGCAATCATTTCCTGGATATCACAAAAGTGTCAGGCTGCGGAGATGTTGGAATTACAGGCTTTTACGGCTTTGAGCATGAAATGCCGGACTACTCATCATAAAGAAAGCCCAGCAGAGGAGAGTCCTTTTTTCATATTAGGGCTAACATATCGGGAGAAAAAAATGAAAAAACAAACGCTGCTTTTATTGAGAGGCGCCATCCTCTTGCTCCTATGTTGTGCGGCTAGTTTTGCTCTTTATCAGCATATTGCCGGAGGCCGGAATGAACAGGCAGGCACTGCCCTTCATCAGCAGGCATTACATTTTAAATTATCGACTTTAGAGGGCGGTGACATCGAACTGAAAAAATTACGGGGAAAGGCGGTACTTGTTAACTTTTGGGGGACTTTTTGTACACCGTGCCAAGAGGAGATGCCGGTCATGCAAAAAGCTTATGACCGTTTTAAAGGAGACGGTTTTGAAATCATCGCTGTCAATGTGCGTGAATCGAAAGGTGCAGTAAAGAGCTTTGTCGACCGCCATGGCTTAACTTTTCCGGTCGCTTTGGATCAATCGGCTGAAGTTTACCGTTCTTGGGAAATTTATTATTTGCCTACAAGTATATTCATTAATCGGGAAGGAAGACCAGAGCGGATGTATGTCGGAGGAATGTCTGAGCGGCAAGTTGATATGTGGATTGAAGACCTTCTTAGCGGTTCATAGAAACTCATTTAAAAGGGATAGACAAACACCTATTGTTCTTATCGTTCATAAGGTAGCTCAGGAGAGGAGCGATCTTATGTTTTTTCATATTAAAGAACTGCAGTATCATGCAAAGCCTGAAAAACCCGATCCATTATTTGCGAAAAAGCTGCAGGAAATACTGGGAGGACAGTTCGGGGAAATATCAGTAGCTCTGCAATATCTTTTTCAAGGCTGGAGTGTCAGAGGAAACGGCAAGTACAAAGATCTGCTGATGGATACAGGAGCTGAAGAGCTCGCCCATATCGAGATGCTGGCGACGATGATTGCAAGGCTTTTGGACGGTGCGCCGGTCGGCGATCTTGAAAAAGCTGCAAAAGATCCGGTGCTCGGTGCCATTCTCGGAGGGATGAATCCGCAGCATGCCATCGTATCAGGATTAGGGGCGATGCCGGCCGACAGTGTGGGAAACCGCTGGACTGCCGATTATATTATTGCAAGCGGAAATTTGCTTGCCGACTTTCGGGCAAATTTAAACGCGGAATCACAGGGACGCCTGCAGGCGGTCCGCCTTTATGAAGAGACGACGGACCGCGGTGTCAAAGATATGCTGTCCTGGCTGATTGCAAGGGATACGATGCATCAAAACCAGTGGCTTGCAGCCATTAAAGAACTGGAAGCGAAAGAAAATGTCGTCGTCCCAAGCACGTTTCCGCGCCATCTGGAAAAAAGGGAAGTCTCTCATGTATTATTTAATTTTTCAAGAGGCAACGAGAGCGCTACAGGCAGATGGGCGAAGGGACCGAGCATGGATGGGGAAGGCGTTTTTCAGTATGTTGAACATCCTCAGCCCCTTGCGAAAAAACCGGTGTTAAAACCTGCGCCTGCATATATTCATGATACGCCGCCATCGGTTATTCAACATCCCCGGGATGATATACTGCCTCCGAATCTTTATTGATCAGCTTCTATTTGCATGATCATATTTCGGGCTTGCAGCGAATAGCCATAGTGAAGAATGGTATTTAAAGGGAGGCGCAAGCTTGAAAACTTATAAGGAGACGGCCGTTTTTGAACATAAATTTTGGCTTCAGGTTTTGGGTGATCATGCGCGTTTTATTTTGGATTCTTTGGCTGAAAGGGAAAAAGAAGATATTCAAAAGGCGAAGCAGTTCAAGCAGACGTTTGATGTTTTGCTGAAAAAAGTGAATGCTTCGCCTGATTTGTATTCATTAACGCTTGAAGCTGAAGAATATGCCCTTCAATTCAGGAAATTTAAACTCTCCATCATTAAAAGGCACCTGACAGGCGATATTAAAATTCACCTTCCTCCGACTTTTATCAACCATATGGTAAATGAACTGGAGGAGTACTTGCTTGTGCTAAAATACTTAAAAAAACGGGAAGTGCCGCCTGTTTTCCACGAGTTGCACCACCATATGCTGTGGTTGATGGATGCCGCCGGACATGCTGGAGCAATTGCCGATGACCTGGATGCGGTGGAAAAACGGTTGAAAGAGAAGAGCAGGGAGTTTGTCAAACACTTTGAACAGTTCTATATTAAATCCGTTGAATTGACGGGGTATCTCAGAGCGAATGTTGAATCTTTTCCCGCTCTCAGAAGGATGAATAAAGACGTGAAGCTTGAGATTGAGCTGTTTCGTACCTTTTTGAAAGAAGTGGAGGAGCTGGAGCTTACAGATCAGATGCTCGGTACGTTCTCCGCGCTGATGGCAGATCACATGATGAGGGAAGAATGCTATTATTTAATGAAAATCGCCGAATCGACAAATACGCAAAAACCTGCGTGCGACCCTGCGAAACCGAGGCTGCTTGAAAAGTAATGCCGACGGTTTTGCTATTTTTTTTGATGAAGCCGCGAATCGATCTTGGCACCTGCGGTTTGCACAGCCTTTTTCATGCGATTATAATTCAGAATATATAGATAATCTAAAAACTGTTTGGAGGGCCTTTCTTGCATATCAGAAAATTAACAGCTTCAGATGCAGAAAACTATCTGAAGCTTTGTGAAACGATCGATGAAGAATCTGAATTCATGCTGTTTGAACCGGGTGAACGAAAGCTTCAGGCACAACGTCAAATCAAACAGATCCAATCCGGCGTGTGTGAAGTTTTTGTTTGTGCGGCTGATGACGGAAGCTTAGTCGGATATGTTGCAGCAGTCAGAGGACAGGTTCAGAGAACACGCCACCGTGCCCATATCATCATCGGCATACGCCAAACATATATTGGACAAGGTATTGGAGTAAAGCTGTTTCAGGCATTGGAAAAATGGGCCTGTGAAGAAAAGCTTCACAGACTTGAGCTGACTGTCATGACCCATCATACAGCCGCCGTGCGTTTATACAAAAAAATGGGTTTTATCATTGAAGGCACTAAAAAGCACGCTTTGAAAGTAAAAGGACAATATGTTGATGAATATGTCATGTCCAAATTAATCAACGAATAGCAAATGGAGGTTTCAAATGAAAGACGGGTGCCATCAGGCCATCGCCGCTGTCAGCTACTACAAAACAGAACGGACGATTGATTTTAACCGGCAAACCTATACAAAAAAGCATAATCAAATGTACCTGTACAACGATAAAATTTTAACGGCAAGCCGCCAGTATCGCCTTGAGCACGTCCACGATGTATCATACAGGCCTTTTTCCGAGGCCGGTTTGCTTTACCTCCATACGAACCAAGGGGTATTTGCTTATGAAGTGGATGTGGACCCCGGGTATTTCATAGAGGCTTTTAAAAAACAGAAAAATCCAATTAAATAAATTACAATATATATGAAGTTTTTAGCAGTAAATGCTAGAATGAATGTTGGGAATTTTGCAAGGAAAGGAACATACGGCTACCGGCCTGTTAGGGCGATTGGCCTTGTTGACTTACCGGGCTAATGTCACTTGGCGGTGTTTATATGTCACTGCTATGCTTGATGAAAGAACGTCCGCTTAGGCTGCAAGTGTATGTTTGAGCAAAAGATTTTAAGCGTCTTTTTCCAATTTTCTTTAACATAACGAGTCCTTGACGTTCCCAGTATATCTCAATACATAGATGGTCAACTTAATTAGAGAAGTAGAGAGGACAGGACAGCTTAATGAAAAAGAAGACACAGAATACGGTTCAAAAGATCGTAGAAGCCGGATATCATCTGTTCGCCCAAAATGGATATTCGGCAACCTCTGTAGATGAAATTATGAAAGAAGCCGGTTTTTCTAAAGCTACGTTTTATTTGTATTTCAAGTCAAAGGAGATGCTGTTTCTCCATATTATGAATGAGCAAATGGAAGATCGCTTTCAAACCAGCATGAATTGTTTTCGAAAAAAGACGCTGAGGGGATTGCTCGCAGGGATTGAACACTTGATTCAAACATCAAATAAAGAGCATTCGACAGCTTTGTTTTTGGAATTTATGGCAAATAGTCATAGATATCCTGAGATTCAAAGAAAAGTAGCCCTTCTGTATGAACAGTGGAGGGAGTTTTTTGTCGAACTGATCGAGCAGCTCCAGGAAGAAGGTATCGTTCAGAAACAGCTCAATCCGAAGGTGATGGCCACCACGCTGATTGCAATCTTTAACGGATACAACCATCAACACCACGCGGATCCCTCGATTAATAAACAGGAACAGCTTCAGTCCATTATTTTCTTGCTGAATCCGAAGCTGCATCTCCAGATAAAAGACAAACTATTTCATGCATGACAAGACTTCTGAAACAGCCGGCGCTGCCGACCTTGAGTCGGCGGTTTTTTGTGTTAGATCCGAATCCTGCTTCGGCAATGGAAATGCATCCGTTTAACAATTCTGTCTCATCTGTTTTAACTCGTAATAACATAAACCGTTTTAAAAAGTTGACAACAGCAAATCGTTATTATACAATTATCTCGAATTCGAGATAATTAAAAAGGATGAATACCGTGGGCAGTCAGGAAATGGAGAGATACGAAGAGGAGTTGTCTTTAAAGGCATTTATTGTGTTGTCTCGTGCACTGCAATCGATTAAAAAGCGCGTGGAAGAGGATATTAAATGTTTAGGACTAAACCCAACTGAGTTTGCTGTTCTAGAATTAGTCTATAGTAAAGGCGATCAGCCGATCCAAAAAATAGGCGAAAAAGTATTAATCGCAAGCAGCAGCATTACCTATGTTGTAGATAAGTTGGAGAAGAAAAAGTTAATAGAGAGAAGGCCTTGTCCTAAAGATCGCCGTATAACATACGCTGCTTTAACGAATGAAGGAACTGCACTGATGAACAATCTTTTTCCAAAACATAAAACAGCTATGAAAGGCATTTTCGGCGGCTTAGACATAAAAGAAAAAGAAGTTCTAATTGAAAAGTTAAAAAAACTTGGCTTCCATGCCCAAAGCATGTAAATTTTTTTATAATAATATCTCGAATTCGAAATATATGAATTCATGATAATGAGAAATAAATATTGAACTGGGTATTCTATTTCTGAACATGAGCTTCATGACATAACAAGATCCTGGGCTCATCTAAAGGTTAAAGAGGTGTTGAATATAAGTGAACAATATGAAGTTGTCATGATGATCACCCTCGGGAAGGAAAAAATAAAAAGCAGAAAAATCACGGGGATTTAGAAAACCTGTAAATGAATTTGTAACGTATATCTCATCATAAAGCTATGTTTCATGAAAGAGGAGTGAAATGGAATGAAAAAGAAAACAAGCGGAATCCATCACATTACAGCGATTGTCGGCCATCCGCAAGAGAACGTGGATTTTTACGCTGGCGTTCTTGGTTTACGTTTAGTGAAAAAAACCGTTAATTTTGATGATCCGGGAACATACCACCTCTATTTTGGCAATGAAGGCGGGAAACCGGGAACGATTATTACATTCTTTCCTTGGGCAGGTGCCCGGCGAGGAGTCATTGGAGATGGTCAAGTGGGAGTGACTTCTTACGTCGTTCCTAAAGGCGCAATGGCTTTTTGGGAAAACAGATTAGCAAAATTCAATGTGCCTTATACAAAAATGAACCGTTTTGGAGAGGAATACTTGGAGTTCGATGATCCTCATGGTCTTCATCTGGAAATTGTCGAAAGAGAACAAGGGGAAAAGAACAGTTGGAAAGTAGGGGAAATAACACCGGACAATGCAATCAAAGGATTTGGTGGAGCAACACTGTTATCCAAACAACCCGAAAAAACGGCTGAATTATTAGAAAAGGTCATGGGACTTGAAAAAGTTGGAGAAGAAGGAGATTTTGTACGTTTTCGTTCTGCTGGTGACATAGGAAATATGATTGATTTGAAATTAACAACTATAGGAAGCGGACAAATGGGGACGGGTACAGTTCACCATATTGCCTGGAGAGCCATTGATGACAATGATCAATTGGAATGGCAAAAATATGTTGCGGAAAACGGATACCGTGTTACACCTGTGCAAGACAGAAATTATTTTAACGCGATTTATTTCAGAGAACACGGGGAAATCTTATTTGAAATTGCAACAGATCCACCAGGATTCGCCCATGATGAATCATATGAAACAATGGGAGAACAGTTAATGCTGCCGGCCCAGTATGAACACTACAGAGAGCAGTTAGAAAGAAGATTAATTCCTGTAACAGTGAAGGCGCTGGATTAATTTTTGTAAGGAAGTGATTCGATGCTGTCCATTGATCCCAATACAAAAACAGAAAGAGAGAACTACAAGTTTTTAATCGGGAGTATTATACCGAGACCGGTTGCATTTGTTACAAGTTTATCAGAGGAGGGCGTCTTAAACGGAGCTCCTTTTAGCTACTTTAATATTGTATCTTCAAATCCTCCGATGATCTCCCTTTCTATTCAACGTTTTGCAGGGAGCCAAAAGGATACAGCGAGAAACATTTTGAACAGCAAAGAATTTGTGGTCCATATCGTTGATGAACAAAACGTTGAAAAAATCAATTTAACGGCCGCCAGCCTACCACCAAGTCAAAGTGAAGTTCAGTTAGCGGAGTTAACCCCCGTCGAAAGTGTGAAAGTCTCGGTGCCGGGCGTGAAAGAAGCAAAAGTGCGTATGGAATGTGTTCTGGAGTACTCATTAGAGTTGGGAGATAAGCACTCTGACGGATGCGATTTCATGATAGGCAGAGTCGTTCAATATCATATCGAAAGCGACATCTATGAAAATGGAAAAATCGATCCAAGAGGCCTCGGCGCCATCAGTCGTTTAGCCGGGCATGATTACGCAAAGATTGGCGAAATCTTCACCAGAAAAAGACCGAAGTAATATAACCATCCATAATATCTCGAAATTGAGATTCATTAAATTGAAATGTTTTAAGTTTATTCTAGCAAGGAATAATAATGGCAGCGAAACACTTCAAGGGGGTGGTTCTTAAAAGGTTTGCCGAAAAGAAAACAAAAAAGCAGGTGTTAAAACATGGGATTTTTAGACAAACTATTTAGAAAATCAAAGGAGCTGGATCATATGTCAAATGTAAAATTAGCTGTAGTTTTTTATAGTATGGGCGGAACAAACTATCAATTAGCCAAATGGGCTGCAGAAGGTGCGGAAGAAGCAGGTGCTGAGGTCAAAGTTTTAAAAGTACAAGAATTGGCTCCGCAATCAGCCATTGAGGGAAATGAAGTGTGGAAATCCACTGTTGATGCAACAAAGGACATTCCAGTCGTATCCTCAGAAGATATAGAGTGGGCAGATGCTATTATATTCAGTACACCAACACGCTTTGGCAATATGGCATCCCAAATGAAACAGTTTCTTGATACACAAGGCGGACTTTGGGCAAACGGAAAGACAGTAAATAAGGTTGTAAGCGCAATGTCCTCCGCTCAAAATCCACATGGTGGTCAAGAAGCAACAATTTTGTCCTTATATACTTCAATGATGCACTGGGGAGCTATTATTGCTTCTCCGGGATACACTGATCCTGTCCTCTTCGGGGCTGGCGGAAATCCATATGGAACGAGTGTTACAGTCGATCAAAACGGGAAGATGATTGAAGACGTGGAAGCTGCAGTGAAACATCAAGCTAAACGCACAGTGACAGTAGCTGAATGGGTTAAAAAGGGCAATCAACAATAATTGAAATTTAATATTTTTAAAAGAGCCAATCATTTGGCTCTTTTTTTAGTATGTGCCCAGCTGATAGTTGGTTCGGCATGCCGCTTCGTCTTCATTTGACTGCGAACACGCCATGATATACGCGGCATAAAGAGTAAGATATCCGACATATCCTTTAACGATGCCATTGATTTCGCAATTGCAATGATAAAATTTTTTCTATTACATTTTAAAAAAATGAAACTTTAAGTTCATATGAACGTAAACATAAGTGAAATGATTTTATTTAGTCATACGATCAATCAACAAATGCAAAAGGGGTGAAACAAAAGTGAAAGTCATGATTGGTTCGATCATATTGCTATCCATTATAGGGTTTGGCGTATGGCTTATGTTAAGCCCGCTTTTTAAAAAAGTCGGAAGCGGGGCGAGCAAAATAAAGAAAACGCTGGAGGATGACAAAGATGAATGAAAAACAACCAAAGAAGAATAAAAACAAAACGCTGCTCGGCGGAATCATTGTCGCTGTTGCTTTAATTATCGGAGGATTCACAGCTTCCTTGTTCATCGAGAAAATTCCGAACGGATATGTCGGCGTCGTTTATTCTCCGAATGGCGGGGTGAAATCGGAAACGCTTGATCAAGGCTGGCATTTAGTCGGACTGTTTGACAAAGTCACAAGATATCCGGTGCGGATGCAGACTGTAAACAATCAGGATATTCAAGTGGCTACTTCTGACGGCAAAAACATCTCAATGGACATCGCCTACAACTATGTCGTTCAGCCTGATAAAGTCGTAGAATTGTTTAATAAATTCGGAGCGGTCGATATTGAATCAATCGAAAACAGCTACTTGAAAACAAGGCTGTGGGACGCTGCAAGAAAGTCGATTTCCAAATACTCCGTCATTGATACATACGGACAAAAATCATCTGATGCCGCCGCAGAAATCCAAAAAACATTTGCAGATGATATGAAGGGGCTCGGCTTTGTCATTGACGATTTAACACTCGGTGTGCCAAAGCCTGATAAAGCGACCCAGGAAGCGATTGACGCGCGCGTGAAGTCTTCGCAGGAACTGGAAAGAACGCAGACAGAGCTGAAGATCGCCGAAGCGGAAGCGAAAAAGAAAAAGATCGAAGCTCAAGGTATTGCCGAGTATAATGAAATTATTAAAAAATCGATGTCAGATGAAATGATCAAGTATCAATGGATCCAAAAATGGGACGGAAAAATGCCTAAAGCGACAGGATCGAATTCCCTGATCCAGATTCCGACTGATGAGAAAGGAAAATAAAACGAAAAAATCCCTTGCTAAGGGATTTTTTTCGTCTCGGTCGCCCGTATATAATAGTGTTAACAATCGCTTCTGGACAGGGGGGAAGATGATGTTTGCTCCGGATGCCATTCTCCGTACGTGGAGAAGATTCGACGCTTTTCCGATGGAAACGCTGACAAAGGCATGGTTTTATCATCAGGGAGGGGATCAGAAACAGCGGAACGTCTCAATGATGAAGGAACACCACCAAGAGTACGGCATTGCCGGCAATTGCTTTGACCTTTCGATTTGGCTGCTGGACGAGTTTACAAAAGACGGAGTGGAAGCTTTTCCGATCGGCCGTTCGTTCAAAACAGAACGCGCGCATGCCGCAGTCATCGCGCTTGATGAAAGAGGACGGCGCTTTTTATGTGATCTGGGAGATCAATGGCTGCAGCCGATTCTGATCGACTGCGAATGTGAAGATTATACCAGTGAAAAGCTGGACGGTTTTTTCCCGGCAGCACAAATTCAAGTCAAGCCGACAACCGGCGGAGTTAAGGTCCTTTACCATCGGCCGAACGGAAAGGTGTCAACTCAAGTCTACTCTACAGAGCCTGTTGACATGTCCGTTTTTTGGGAGGCAGCTGAATGCTCGCAAGCGGCATTGAAGCCTGCGCCATTACTGGAATGCAGAATTCCGTTTCAACATGAAATCGCGCATTGGGAATTCAGCGGCTGGGACATATATCTTAGCACGAGCAAAGGATTATACAGAGAAGCGAAGCCGGACACAATTGAAGGCTGGACTGAGAAAATCCATGATGTCACCGGATACGATAAAAATGTTATCAAGAAAGCGTTGGAGATTTATCAAACCCGCGTATGATCTTAAATCTTGAAAAAAACTCATTTTATACATATCATGTGGAAAGAGGAGAGGATAAGATGAGCCATTATGACCAGCAATACAATGCAATCATTCAAAAAATTATTGAATCAGGGATCTCCGATGAAGAATATCAGGTCCGGACGAAGTGGGATTCAGACGGAACGCCGGCTCATACGCTGAGCATCATGAGCGAAAAAATGCGGTTTGACAATTCGGAAGTGCCGATTTTGACGACGAAGAAGGTGGCGTGGAAAACGGCCATCAAAGAGCTGCTTTGGATCTGGCAGCTGAAATCCAATGATGTTCAAGTTTTGAACGATATGGGGGTTCATATTTGGGATCAATGGCGGCTTGAAGACGGCACAATCGGAGCAGCCTACGGCTATCAATTAGCGAAGAAAAACAGAACGGTTAACGGGCAGAAAGCCGATCAAGTGGATTATTTGCTCCATCAGTTAAAGCATAATCCGTCTTCACGCAGGCATTTGACCATGCTGTGGAATCCCGATGACTTGGACGGCATGGCCTTGACGCCCTGCGTCTATGAGACGCAATGGTATGTGAAAGAAGGAAAGCTCTCTTTGGAAGTAAGAGCGAGAAGCAATGACATGGCGCTTGGCAACCCGTTCAATGTGTTCCAATATAACGTCTTGCAGCGCATGATCGCCCAAGTCCTCGGTTATGAGCTGGGCGAATACATCTTCAATATCGGCGACTGTCACATCTATACCCGTCACATCGATAATTTAAACATTCAGATGAAACGCGAGCAATATGAAGCGCCGAAGCTGTGGATCAACCCGGACATCAAAAACTTTTATGACTTTACAATCGATGATTTTAAATTAATTGACTATAAGCACGGCGACAAGCTGACATTTGAAGTTGCCGTATAAACAGGCGGATTTTCCGCCTGTTTTTTTGTTGTGTGAATGAATCATTTTTAAAAAATACAACGATGAAAAAATTTGCATATCCGGCTGCCGCATGTTTCCTGACGGCAGCCGTGTATACGTTTAGAGCGGACGCAAAAAGCACATGCAGTTTTTCACGGGTATGCCCCGAGCATTTAACTTACGTTTATTTACACATTCTAAACGTCTTTTTCACAAAGAGCCCGAAAAGCAAAAACAATTCTCTCTTAATCTGTTAGTGACACCAGCATATACAAGAGGAGGTTGTTTTTGTCATGATCAAAAAATGGGCGGTTCATCTGCTGTTTTCCGCATTGGTGCTGCTTGGGCTTTCGGGAGGGGCTGCATATTCTCCTCAGCATGCCGAAGGCGCTGCAAGGTATGATGACGTATTGTATTTTCCGGCATCGCGCTATCCTGAAACAGGTGCTCATATAAGCGATGCGATCAAAGCGGGCCATTCAGATGTCTGCACAATTGAAAGATCTGGAGCGGATAAGCGCCGTCAGGAATCATTAAAGGGGATTCCGACTAAGCCGGGCTTTGACCGTGACGAATGGCCGATGGCCATGTGTGAAGAAGGGGGAAAAGGAGCGTCGGTCAGATATGTCAGCTCATCGGATAACCGCGGAGCCGGCTCCTGGGTCGGGAACAGGCTGAGCGATTACGCTGACGGGACGAGAATTTTGTTTATCGTTCGATAAAAGGGAGACAACGATAAATGTTTCCTCAAGGAAACATTTTTGTTGACAGGAAAACTTGTTTGGGGGATAATGGTAATGTAAGCATATGATCAATCCCTCTGTTTCAGGCTCGCATCCTTCATTTCCGTATGGATGTGAGCCTGTTTTTTCGTGCGAAAAAAAACCGCCGACCGGCGGTTTTGCTGATGAGTCCGTTTTTTAATGAACCGTGCGGAATACGCCAATGACTTTTCCGAGAATCGTCACATTCTGGAGGATGATCGGTTCCATCGTCGGGTTTTCCGGCTGAAGGCGGATATGGGTTTCTTCCTTGAAAAACCGCTTAACAGTCGCTTCGTCGTCTTCGGTCATCGCAACGACGATATCTCCGTTGTTTGCGGTATTCTGCTGTTTGACTATCACATAATCCTGATCAAGAATTCCGGCATCGATCATGCTTTCGCCCATGATCTCCAGCATAAAGACATGCTCATCCGGCGGCGCCAGGCGGTCTGGAAGCGGAAAGTATTCCTCAATGTTTTCGACTGCGGTAATCGGCGTACCGGCCGTCACCTTTCCGATGACCGGGACATTGACAACCTGGTTTTTTGGAATGTGAATTTCTTCCTCTGTATCGAGAATTTCGATCGCTCTCGGCTTCGTCGGATCCCTTCTGATCAATCCCTTCGTTTCAAGCCTTGCCAAGTGGCCGTGTACCGTTGAACTTGACGCCAGGCCGACCGCTTCTCCGATCTCCCTGACGGAAGGCGGATAGCCTTTGCGTTTCACTTCTTCTTTAATGAAACGCAAAATATCAAGTTGTCTTTTTGATAGCTTCGTCATTTTTTGCACCTCAAAACGTCGATTTTAGCTAGATTATAGCATGTTTTTCCTTTGAGTACAAACATAGGTTCGAAAAAAACGATTGACAGAAACATTTGTTCGTATGTATACTGAAATCATAAAACCGAACAAACATTCTGGGGTGATGGATATGAAAAGAGAATCATTGATTTTTGTCAGTCTGTTTACTGCTGTGATCAGCTGCTGTATTCTGTTTGTGTCTTTTGCCGGTAAAATCGAAGAAAGAAAGCAATATGTTAAAATAGAAGTGCAGGAAGGCGATACATTGTGGGAGCTGGCCGACCGGATCAAAGGCGGAAAACCCGCTGACAAACAAAAATTCATCGAATGGGTCGCCGATAAAAACAATCTGCCGACCTCCGTTATTAAACCGGGCGATGTTTTGGTCCTGCCGGTAGCCAAACAGCACTCCGATCAATATCAGCTTGCAGTTGTAGAATAAATGATTGAGGGGATTTCCATGAATGCGATTATTTACACCAGGGTAAGCACTGCGAAGGAGCAGCAGGAAACCTCATTAAAACGGCAGGCTGAAGAGCTCCAGTCGCTTGCCGCCGAGCACGGGATGAACGTCGTGAACGTCATTTCCGAACAGGCGAGCGGATATGAGATGGACCGCGACGGCGTCTTCGATCTGCTCGAGGAAATCAAAACATCAGACATTGACGCAGTTTTAATACAGGATGATACGCGACTTGGAAGAGGGAATGCCAAAATTGCCCTTCTTCACTGTTTATATAAAGAAGGCGTTCAAATCTACACGCTGGCTCACCGGGGAAAACTTGAGCTTTCCGAAGCGGATTCGATGGTTTTGGAGATTGTCGGCATTGTCGAAGAATACCAGCGGAAAATACATAACCTGAAAATTAAGCGGGGAATGAAGAAGGCGGTCGAAAACGGCTACCGCCCGGAGAGGAATCTGAAACACCGCAATGAAGGCGGCGGGAGAGAGCGGATCGAAGCGCCTCTTTCAGAAATCGTCAGGCTCAGGGAGAACAAGCTGACGTTTGCGGAGATTGCAGCCGTGTTGAGAGGGTTCGGATACAGCATTTCAAAAGCAACCGTTCACCGCCGCTACCAGGAGTATAAGGACGGCCTTGCAGACTAATCTGTTGTCAAACGAAAGCGGATTTAGTAGTATGATGGATATATACCGAATCAAAGGAGTATCTTATGATTTCTAATGAAAAAATAGCCAGAATTAACGAGCTTGCCAAAAAAGCAAAGAGCGGATCTTTAACAGACGAAGAAAAAGCAGAACAGCAGAAGCTTCGCCAGGAATATCTTCAAGGCGTCCGCGCGTCTATGAAAAACACGTTGAAAACTGTGACGATTGTTGATCCTGAAGGTAATGATGTGACGCCTGAAAAGCTCAAACAGGAAAAAAGAAACCGCCGATTGCATTAATTTGGGGAATACGCCGATATCGTATTCCCTTTTTGTATATACTACAATTTAAAATGAAGGTAAAGATTCGTCATTTTTCACTGCTTTTGAGCTGAAATGGTTGTGAAAACCGATGGGTAGATTTATGATAAGAAAGTAGAGTCCATACAGGAAGGGGATCATAATGAAAACGATTGAATTAAAATCTGTCGCAACAATACGAACACTCTCCATAGACGCGATTGAAAAAGCTAAATCCGGTCACCCCGGCATGCCGATGGGGACTGCTCCGATGGCTTATGCGCTTTGGACAAAAATGATGAATGTCAGCCCTGAAAATCCGAATTGGTTTAACAGGGACCGTTTTGTGCTGTCCGCCGGACACGGATCAATGCTTCTGTACAGCATGCTTCACTTAAGCGGGTATGACGTTTCAATTGAAGACCTCAAGAATTTCCGCCAATGGGGAAGCAAAACGCCTGGACATCCGGAATTCGGACATACTCCGGGTGTAGATGCGACGACAGGCCCGCTTGGCCAAGGAATCGGAATGGCTGTCGGAATGGCGCTTGCTGAACGTCACCTTGCGGAAACTTACAACCGTGACGACTATCGCGTCGTTGATCATTATACATACAGCATTTGCGGTGACGGAGACTTGATGGAGGGAATTTCATCGGAAGCGGCTTCGCTTGCGGGACATTTGAAACTCGGCCGTCTCATCGTGCTTTATGATTCAAATGACATTTCGCTTGACGGTGAATTAAACCGCTCATTCTCTGAAAATGTGAAGCAGCGTTTTGAAGCGATGAATTGGGAAGTGCTTTATGTTGAAGACGGCAATAACATTGCCGAGATTACGGCGGCCGTCGAGAAAGCGAAACAAAATGAAAAGCAGCCGACATTAATTGAAGTGAAAACAACGATCGGTTTCGGCTCTCCAAACCGCGCGGGAACATCCGGCGTTCACGGTGCTCCGCTTGGCTCAGAAGAGGCGAAATTAACGAAGGAAGCGTATGAGTGGACATACGAAGAAGATTTTCATGTCCCTTCTGAAGTGTACGAACACTTTAACGAAACAGTGAAAGAAGCGGGCAAGAAAAAAGAGGCGGAATGGAACGAGCTGTTCTCCGCATACAAGAAAGCCCACCCGGAACTTGCCGAAGAGCTTGAACTTGCGATGAAGGGCGAGCTTCCTGAAGGTTGGGATCAGAAAGTACCTGCGTATGAGAAAGGAAGCAGCCTTGCTTCGCGTGCATCCTCAGGGGAAGTATTAAACGGAATCGCACAACAAGTGCCGTTCTTCTTTGGCGGATCCGCTGACTTGGCCGGCTCCAACAAAACGACAATCAAAAACGGCGGAGATTTTTCAGCGAGAGATTACGCCGGCAGAAATATCTGGTTCGGTGTACGTGAATTTGCGATGGGAGCAGCTTTGAACGGAATGGCTCTCCACGGTGGCCTTCGCGTATTCGGCGGAACGTTCTTCGTTTTCTCCGACTATCTGAGACCTGCGATCCGTCTTGCTGCATTAATGGGGCTTCCTGTCACATATGTGTTTACACATGACAGCATTGCCGTCGGAGAAGACGGACCGACTCATGAGCCGATTGAACAGCTGGCATCACTTCGTGCGCTGCCGAACTTGTCCGTCATCAGACCTGCAGACGGAAATGAAACAGCAGCAGCCTGGAAACTGGCGCTTCAATCAAAAAGTCAGCCGACTGCGCTTGTGTTGACACGTCAAAACTTGCCGACAATCGATCAGTCTCCTGAAGCAGCTTATGAAGGCGTTGAAAAAGGTGGATATGTCGTTTCGAAAAGCCAAAACGAAAAACCGCAAGCGATCTTGCTTGCGAGCGGATCTGAAGTTGGCCTTGCGCTTGACGCACAAAGCGAGCTGAAAAAAGAAGGCATTGACGTATCCGTTGTCAGCGTTCCGTCTTGGGATCGTTTCGACAAGCAGCCGGCCGAATATAAAAACGCTGTTCTTCCAACTGATGTGACAAAGCGTCTCGCAATTGAAATGGGATCACCGCTCGGATGGGAGAGATATACCGGCACTGACGGGGACATTCTCGGAATCGACCATTTCGGTGCTTCAGCTCCCGGCGAAACGATCATGAAAGAATACGGTTTTACGCCTGCGAATGTAGTTGACCGGGTGAAAAAACTGTTAAATCGCTAATCGGGCATATGAAAGAGAATGATCTGCGGATCATTCTCTTTTTTTCATTTCGACAAAATTAGTCGCTTCTTTTATCATCATCAGACAATTATTTCTAACCCCCTTTTGTATAATAGAAAGCATATATTCTTCGATACAGGGGGATGAGACAGTGATGGAACGCCATTATTATACGTATTTGATAGAAGAGGAATTTGCCAGCCATTATTTTGGAAGAGAGTCTGTCATGTTCAAGCTGTTTTACGATTATCATTGGACGAGCCCCGATCAAAAGTCTCAATTAGCCGCCAAGCAGATCGAGTTCATTACAAAACCGATTCCCGCAGCCCATATACACAAAAGAATGAAAATGAACCTCTGCCGGGAAGACTATACACAAGTTGACTATGTATACAGATTGATTGTTCCAAAAGGAAGCGCTTCTTTTATTATCAAAGACCGACATATTGAGATTTTGGCGAAGGGTCCATTCGATGCCGAAACGGTATTCTTTGAGGTTTTGCGGAAAGTAAGTCCGTGTTTCCTTGCGATGGATTTTAATATGAAACGTTACGGCTGGCTGAACCCTGTGAAAGAAAGAAATTTTGTATAAAAAAAAGAATTTGGACTGTAAATGTTGTATAATAGCGTTTGGTTTAGTACACTTTATACGAGACAACATGAAGGAGGAAATTAAATGGATTTATGGGTTGTCATCCTAGTGGGCGTTTTAGCATTGCTCGCAGGTGTTGCACTCGGATTTTTTATTGCTCGTAAATATATGATGAACTATTTGAAAAAAAATCCGCCAATTAATGAACAAATGCTGCGCATGATGATGATGCAGATGGGTATGAAACCATCCCAGAAGAAAATTAATCAAATGATGAAAGCCATGGAAAATCAAACGAAATAATACGAATGCGATTATGACATAGAAGGAACATGGTTATAAAATAAAAAACCCGCTTCCGGGTTTTTTATTTTGATCTATGATTATTGTGTATGTCCGAGAGATAGTTTTTGGTATTCCAAAAGAAGGATATCCAGCTGCTGGCTGTGCTGAATGGTGATATGTGAAGTCATGCCGTTTGTCATGACGATTTTTAGCAGCTCTTTTCTTTTTTCCTCAATTTCATGAAGCAGATTTTCTTTCATCACAGGAATTTATCCTTTCTTCTGTAAAAATCATCTTTTTGTTGCCTACTAAATGTTATTATATCCATATATAGGTTCCTTTTCAATTCTGAAGGTGATAAGGGTAAATTGTCAAAATTGATTATATAAAGAAATTCGTGAAACCAACATCCTTTTTTGTGATATGTTAGGAAATTGAAATGTAATTGTCATATCAAATGATTTTCTTTCATAGTATTCCAAAAAATAGAAGGGAGAAAGAGATGGCTGATATCAACTATATTCTCGCTTTCGGTGCAGGGTTTCTATCGTTTATTTCGCCATGCTGCCTGCCGCTGTATCCCGCTTTTTTATCATATATTACAGGTGTCAGCATGAGTGAAATCCATTCTGACAGACTTATGTTTCAAAAAAGGAGCCTGATACATACGATCTTTTTCCTGATTGGCTTTTCGATGATCTTTGTGGCTCTCGGCTACAGCACATCGCTTGTCGGGTCCTTTTTTAAGGATTATCATCAGCTCATCAGGCAGCTTGGCGCGGTATTCATCATCTTTTTTGGATTTGTCACACTGGGGGTTTTTAAGCCTGAATTTTTAATGAAAGAAAGGCGCCTCCATTTTAAAAACAGGCCCGGCGGCCTGCTCGGTTCTGTCGGAATCGGAATGGCATTTGCCGCCGGCTGGACGCCCTGCACCGGTCCGATTCTTGCAGCGGTCATCACACTCGCCGGAACGAACCCGATGTCGGCCGTACCTTATATGGTGCTTTATGCGCTCGGATTCAGCCTGCCGTTTCTGCTCCTGTCTTTTTTCATGACAAAGATGAAATGGCTTCGGAAGCATCAGCTCATCATCATGAAGATCGGCGGAATTGCAATGATTGCAGTCGGAATCCTGCTGTTCTTTGACTGGATGACGAAAATCATTATCGTACTGTCAGGCCTGTTCGGCGATTTCAGAGGCTTTTAGATACCTGGCTAAGGACCGCCTTGGTTTTTTGTTATAATAGGACTTATTCACAGCAAAATTGAATAATGATGTTGGAGGGGAGTATGACAAGGGTTTTAATTGTTGATGATGCAAAATTTATGAGAGATAAAATCAGAGAAATACTTGAAACAGAAGACTTGCAAGTCGCGGGTGAAGCCGGGAACGGGGAAGAAGCTGTTTTGCTTTATCAAGAGCTGCAGCCGGACTTGGTTATCATGGATATTACAATGCCTGTGAAAAACGGGATTGAAGCTTTAAAGGACATGATCCAGCTGAACCCGAAGGTGAAAGTGATCATGTGTACGGCCATGCGGCAAAAGCGAATCGTTGTTGAAGCGATCGAAGCCGGAGCCAAGGACTTTATCGTCAAGCCTTTCGAGGAGACGAAAGTCGTCGAAGCGATTCGCCACGTGCTGGGAAATCCTTGCAGCTGAAAAACCTGAACATGGTTTTTTTCTTCGTTTTGGAGTATAGTAACAAGTAGAGAAATTAGCTTTAGAAAAAGGGATGATATGTATGATGATCGTCGTTTCATCTATACTTGCCGTCGTGATGGCCGTCATTGTCATGGCTGTCAGAATCAAGTCATCTGAAAAACCGGCTACGGCCAAAAAAATTATACTGCCTCCGATTTTTATGAGCACCGGTGCTCTCATGTTTTTATTTCCGATGTTCCACGTGACCGGTGCCGAATTTTTGGAAGCTCTCACAGTGGGCATGATCTTTTCTATTTTCTTAATTAAAACCTCAAAATTTGAAATCCGCGATGATAAAATCTATATTAAACGCTCCAAATCGTTTGTGTTTATTTTAATTGCGCTGCTCGTCATCCGGATCGCGATGAAGAGCATATTAAGCACAACGATCGATTACGGCGCACTGAGCGGAATGTTTTGGATTCTGGCTTTCGGGATGATCGTTCCTTGGCGGATTGCCATGTTTTTATCGTTCAGAAAGCTTTCAAGCCAGATTGAAGCGTCAAATCACATACAGGTCAATTAAAACAAAACCTTTCCTTCTTTCAGGAAAGGTTTTGTTTATTTAAAAAGCTCTTGATAGGAAGAGTGATCAATGTTCTTTTCTTTTAAACGCTTTACGAGGAACTTATGGTCTTTTTTCGGTGTGGCCATAATATAGCCTCTGACGATTAAATCCCGGTCGATTGCGCCTGCTTTTTCCTTTAATGCGAGTTCTCCGATCTTTCCGGCGATTTTCGCTTTTGCTACATCGCGAAACAGTTCGGGTACGGGAGAAACTAATTCTTCAAGCAGTTCTTTTTCTTCTTCATTCCACAAATGCCTTGTCTGTTCAATATAATAATCCTGCCAGTCCAGCTCAGATTTCCCATCTTCTTTAGGCAGCCTTTTTAAAAATTTGCGAAACATGAAAAAACCGCCGATTGACAAGAGGACGATCATGATGACGATCCAAGCGAGCATCAGCCATAAAAACCATCCTTCCAGCATCTCTCATCACTCCTTTGTCTATAACCTATTTTACATGAAGGCGTTTTAGAAGAACATAGAAAAAATAATATAAAATGGGACACCGGCCTGATCAAAAGAGGTGCTAGAACATAATCTATTGTATAGCAATTCCCTAATCGGCCATAGAGAATTGCTAGCGGATATTTGACGAACGAACGGAAAAAACCCGGATGGCAAAGTGTTTTACGCGCTGTCCGGGTTCTGCTTGTTGTGCATGTATGATATAAAAGGAATATGAAATGAAAGCGAAACTTCATCTTGGCTTGCTTCCTTATTGATTTTAACTGCAAGAATGCTGTTCTCGCATTCCGCTTCGATCTGTTTGTCATTCAAAAAGAAAGGAAGCATCAGCGATTTTTCGTAATGCTGTTCATCGGTTTTAACCGCAAGCTTGAAATCGTAGCCGGAAAACGTCATGTCAAGGTGCCGGGCATTCAAGCGGCTTAAATCTGCTTCGATTATATATTCAGTGCTCGTTTCATAAAGGTCGATCGGAAAAGTCTCATCATAGAGGAGAAAAGGGTCGTCAACAAACTGTTTCATCCATTCTTTATCAAAATCTGCGGAATCGAAACGTTTTGTATTTGTCATTTGATCATTCCTCCATACCTAGCCTTACCGTTAGATTATGCACAGCTGTGAATTCATGTGAAGGAGGCGATTCGAAGGGGGTTGCATCGCCAGAGAGGTAAAGTAAAAAACCGCGCCGTGAAAGACGCGGAAAATATTACATATCGTGACTGGAATTATGTTTTTGTCTCGTATGGTTCCGGTTTTTAACTTTTTTGCTTCCGCTCAAAGGCTCTGGCTGCCCAGGCTGAGCTCCTTTCGGTGCGTTTTTGCGCATATCTTTGCCGTCGTTTTTATTTGTCAATGTCTTAACCTCCTAAGCCATTCATGAAGGATTTTTAGGATTTATTGATTGGTCTTCCGTTTTTTGTTGTTTTGGCGTTCCGCCTCAGTGAGAATATGCTGGTCATCTTCAATATATCCCGCGCCGTTTCCTTGGCGTTTAGCATTGTTCATTCCATTGATGACATGATGTGCTTTTCGTTTGGCCAATTTCGATCACCTCAGACTGTAGTATAGCCTTAGCGGGTGTATTGTATAAAAAAATGTATTTCCAGTAAAATAAACTTTTTTCCTTGTATAAGGCATTCTTATTGAATTTAATAAAAACATTGATATTTACTTATGTTTAAAATTGTTTTAAGATTAAATTGTGAGAAAATTGTGGTGAAATATGCCGATTTTTCTGGCGTATGATCTTGATCTTTAAAGGGGGATTTTGGAGAAATGGCGAATCAGCAACAAGTCGCAAAAAAAGACGCTTTTCAATCAAGAAAAACGTTTACAGTACAAGGCAAAACGTACAGCTATTATTCTTTAAAAGCATTAGAGGATCAAGGAATCGGAAACGTATCAAAACTGCCTTATTCCATTAAAGTTTTGCTCGAATCCGTTCTTCGTCAAGTAGACGGGAGAGTCATTACAAAGGAACACGTTGAAAACTTGGCAAAATGGGGCACTGCCGAATTAAAGGATATTGACGTTCCTTTCAAACCATCCCGCGTTATTTTGCAGGACTTTACCGGCGTTCCAGCCGTTGTAGACCTTGCTTCATTAAGAAAAGCGATGGCTTCAGTCGGCGGAGATCCGGATAAAATCAATCCTGAAATACCGGTAGACCTTGTCATCGACCACTCCGTACAAGTTGACAAAGCGGGTACGGAAGATGCATTGACAATTAATATGGACCTTGAATTCCAACGAAATGCAGAGCGTTACAAATTTTTAAGCTGGGCTAAGAAAGCGTTTAATAACTATCAGGCTGTTCCCCCTGCTACAGGTATTGTTCACCAGGTGAACCTTGAGTATTTGGCAAACGTTGTCCATGCTGTGGAAGAAGACGGCGAGATTGTCGCTTATCCTGACACGCTTGTCGGTACTGACTCCCATACAACGATGATCAACGGAATCGGCGTTCTCGGCTGGGGCGTCGGCGGAATTGAAGCTGAAGCGGGCATGCTCGGCCAGCCTTCATATTTCCCTGTACCTGAAGTAATCGGAGCGAAGCTTGTCGGAAAGCTGCCGAACGGCACGACGGCGACGGACTTGGCGCTTAAAGTAACACAGGTGCTGCGTGAAAAAGGCGTGGTCGGAAAGTTCGTCGAATTCTTCGGACCGGGTGTTGCAGAACTTCCGCTTGCAGACCGTGCGACAATCGCAAATATGGCTCCTGAATACGGCGCGACTTGCGGTTTCTTCCCTGTTGATGAGGAAGCATTGGAATACATGCGTTTAACAGGCCGTGATGAAGAACATATCAATGTGGTGAAAGAATATTGCCGTCAAAACGGATTGTTCTACACGCCTGATCAGGAAGATCCCGTATTTACCGATATCGTTGAAATTGACTTGTCAAAAGTTGAAGCGAATCTTTCAGGTCCGAAGCGTCCTCAGGATCTCATTCCGCTGACTGACATGAAAGAGACATTCCACAAGCATTTGGCAAGCCCTGCAGGGAACCAGGGATTCGGTTTAAACGCGAGTGAGGCTGACAAAGAAATCAAATTTAAGCTTGAAAACGGCGAAGAAGCCGTCATGAAAACGGGTGCGATTGCGATTGCGGCGATCACCAGCTGCACAAATACATCAAACCCTTATGTCTTAATCGGTGCGGGCCTTGTCGCTAAAAAAGCGGTTGAACTGGGATTGAAAGTACCGAACTATGTGAAAACATCCCTGGCTCCGGGTTCAAAAGTCGTAACAGGCTACTTAGTCAATTCAGGCCTGCTTCCATATATGCGCGAGCTTGGATTTAACATCGTCGGATACGGCTGTACGACATGTATCGGGAACTCCGGACCGCTTGCGCCTGAAATCGAAAAAGCGGTTGCCGAAAATGACCTGCTGATTACGTCTGTCCTTTCCGGAAACCGTAACTTTGAAGGCCGGATTCATCCGCTTGTCAAAGGAAACTACCTGGCGTCTCCGCCGCTTGTCGTAGCCTATGCATTGGCGGGCACGGTAGATATTGACCTGAAAAACGAACCGATCGGCGTCGGAAAAGACGGTCAAAACGTATACTTCAACGATATTTGGCCGACGATGGACGAAATCAACTCCGTCGTGAAGCAAACCGTTACTCCTGAGTTGTTCAGAAAAGAATATGAGCGCGTGTTTGATGACAATGAACGCTGGAATGCGATTGAAACAACGGATGAAGCCCTGTATAAATGGGATGAAGAATCCACTTACATTCAAAACCCGCCGTTCTTTGAAAACATGTCAGTTGAGCCTGGTACGGTTGAACCGCTTAAAGGCTTGCGCATTGTCGGCAAATTCGGAGATTCTGTCACGACAGACCATATTTCTCCTGCGGGAGCGATCGGCAAAGACACGCCAGCCGGAAAATATCTGCAGGAAAAAGGCGTTTCTCCTAGAGACTTCAACTCATATGGTTCAAGACGCGGAAACCATGAAGTCATGATGAGGGGAACATTCGCCAACATCAGAATCAAAAACCAGATCGCTCCGGGTACAGAAGGCGGTTATACAACGTATTGGCCGACCGGAGAAGTAATGTCCATCTACGATGCCTGCATGAAGTATAAAGAAGACGGCACAGGTCTGGTCGTCATTGCCGGAAAAGACTACGGAATGGGTTCTTCCCGCGACTGGGCGGCAAAAGGAACAAATCTGCTCGGCATCAAAACCGTCATTGCAGAAAGCTTTGAAAGAATTCACAGAAGCAACCTTGTGCTGATGGGCGTTCTTCCGCTTCAATTTAAAGAGGGAGAAAACGCTGAAACGCTCGGTTTGACCGGGAAAGAAACGATTGAAGTTGACGTGAGTGAGACGGTTCGCCCGCGGGATCTCGTTCAAGTCAAAGCGATTGCCGAAGACGGCACAGTCAAGTCGTTTGAAGCTGTTGTACGCTTTGACAGCGAAGTAGAAATCGATTATTACCGTCACGGCGGAATCCTGCAAATGGTGCTCCGCAATAAAATGAAACAGTAATTGAATGAGGAGAGAAAGCCTTTAGCTTTCTCTTCTTTTTTCAGCGTGATCCTGAATTGGAGGATGCCGATGATGAAAAAATTGCTGGCTGCCGCGTTTCTTTTCGTTTTGGCCGGTCTTGCGGTATGGAACTTCACAGGGCAAAAGGAAGCCGAAATCGGCATTGCGAAAGGAGACAAGGCGCCTGATTTTACGCTTCCGTCTTTAAAGGATGGAAACGATGTATCTTTATCAGACTTTAAAGGGAAAAAAGTGCTGTTAAATTTTTGGGCCACCTGGTGTAAACCGTGTGAAATAGAAATGCCTGCAATGGAAGAACTCCAAAACGAAAATCAGGACATTGCCGTTTTGGCCGTCAACTTTACCTCTTCCGAGAAAAACGAAGAGTCGGTCAAAACGTTTGCCGAAAGGCACGGTTTACATTTCCCTATCGTCTTAGATCGAACGGGCATCAATGCGAAATACGAGATTTTTTCGTATCCGACAACATTTATTATTGATGAAAACGGAATGATTCAAGATATCGTCCTTGGGACGATGTCGAAAAAGAATATGGAAGAAAAGCTGGGATTATAAAAAATCCCGGCTTTTTTGCTTATATCGCCCAAAAAATGGTGAAAATGAAAACAAGCTGGAGGTGATTCAACATGAAAAAAACGAAAAGGCGGACATTTGAAGAACTTGTCTTGGAAAACAAAAAGGAGCTCATGACCAACCAGGAGTTTCTTGATCGGCTGGAAGATAAGCTTGAAGAGAAATTTAAGCTGAAGTGACTTTTTAAAAATCGATTCATGTTTACGCTCCTTTTTGAGAATCCTAATGCTGAAAAGGAGGGATAGACATGCCGAGGGAACATGACAAACAGTCTAAATTTGCCCCGAGCCATCTTGGGACAAAACCGGTAGAATATAAGCGCAACAAAGGAAAAAAGATGCATGATAAATCAGGAGAAACGCCGATCATTATGCAGACAAAAGGCGAGTAAAGAAGAAAAGGAGGCAGAGACCCGCATGACACACCAAAAACATCATCCGGATGACAGATCAGACAACGTGGAGAAGCTTCAAGACATGGTGCAGAACACAATCGAAAATATCGAGGAGTCTGAGGAGCAGCTGTCTTTTGCCAACCAGGCGGAACAGGAGCAGATCCGCGAAAAAAATCAACGCCGAAATGAGAGCATTGAGGCGATGCGCAATGAAATCCATGACGAGGCGGAAGACCGCGAAAACGGATATCATCAATAAACCAGGGCGACCTGGTTTTTTTGCATGAAGCCGTCTGTCGTGTTTTTGCCCATTCTATATGCTAAGATTGGATTATATATATTGTGAAAAGGGAGTAGAGGAATTTGTACGTCTCAAAAAAAGAAATAGAAGTCCGCTATGCCGAAACAGACCAAATGGGCGTCGTCTATCACGCCAATTATTTGATTTGGATGGAGGTTGGACGGACGGCTTTAATTAAAGAACTCGGCTTCTCTTACGCCGAAATGGAGAAAGACGGCATCCTGTCGCCTGTCGTGGATATCAATGTCCGCTACGTCAAACCTCTTCGCTACGGTGAAACCGCGACAGTACATACATGGATTGAAGAATATAACGGCTTTAAGACGGTATATGGGTATGAAATCTTCAATTCCGCTGGCGAAACCGCTGTGAAGGCCACATCGTCCCATATTTGCGTTGACGGGGACAGCTTCAAACCGGTTCAGTTCCGTAAGCTTTATCCAAAGTGGCATGAAGCTTATGAAGAGGCCAAAAAGTAATGGCATTCGGTATTAAAAGAAACGAGCTGAACGAATGGAAGCGCGCCGTTTTAAACGGCGAAGTTGCGTTCCTCACGCATTACTGGCTCGATGACAGGTATCCGGATGTCAATACCGTGACAAAAGCCGGATGCGGCAACATTGATAAGCTTGCAGAGTGGGGCAAACAGTACGGACTGAAAAAAGAGTGGATCCATAAAAGAAGCAAATTTCCTCACTTTGATTTATTGGGAGAGAAGCAGATCGAGATTTTAAAACAAGAAAAGCTCTCAAGCCATATCAAGCGTTTCAGGCTCGAATAATCCGGTGTTTTAGAGATACCCGGACACCCTTGAAACAAGCAAGCATTGTCCTTGCTTGTTTCATCCTGATGAGCAAACATTGAAGGAGAAAAAGTCGGAACGATATCTTTAGTTTCAATGATGTCGTACCTTAGTGTTTTTCATGCCTTGATAAGGCCGCAGTCATTTTATTTTTCGTGAAAAAGTCCCTAAAACAAGAAGTTTTAGGGAGCAGAGTAAGCGTCTCATTGACTTTGATTGTTTAATTTGTGCATGATGTCCTGATCTATTTGCTTCTCGCTTGCTTTTTCTTTGCTGGATATGATTTCTCTTCTGTCTTCCCAATGAATAATATAATACTGACCTTTCTGCATTTTTTCCTGAGAAGAGAGTTTTAGGTTTTTGGGTTTTCCATCTTTATCATAACCCGTAACATCATAGTTATAATTTATATATGTGTATCCATCACTTGTTTTTTCTTTAACGACTTTTGGATCTGTTGTAATTTTGACATAATAAGCTTCCGTTGAATAATATCCGGAATATAAAAAATAGCCCCCGGCCAAAATCATCAGTCCTACCGTTAAAATCCCTAAAAACCATTTCATCTTTTATCACCTCGAACCCATCATATATAAAACCTCCAAACGAAACCATTGATTTATCTTACATATTCCTTTCACTGTTGTAAGCATTTAAAGTCCAAGCGCACCAAAAAAACAGCTACTTGAAGCAGGGAGAAGCATTGAGAAAAAAGAACCTGTTCACCATTAGATCTGATAAGGGTAAATTGAGGCTTTAGCATTTGAAAAAATCACTTTTCAGTTGTGGCTTGTTGCAGATAAAAGAAGGGGAGGTTTTTGCGAAATAGGGGGAAAATCGTTTTCCATTCTATCAATCGCTGTTATGCTGACTATTAAAAAGATATTTGAAGCATCAGTGCAGTGAAATTATATTTTCCAAGCAAAAAGACACCTTTTTGGTGAAGATGTCCTTCGAAAATACCCATCATAATCAATTGAGACTGCCATTTTTTAATCAATGAAAAAATTAAATGCGGTCAAAAGGATAGAAATACCCAATATAGTTCCCACGACAATGCTATGCCGTTTACGATTCATCACAACAACAGCGATATATTCACGGATCATGGCGTTCGGCCAATAATAAAAAGCGGTTTTTGAACCGATGCCATCGCTTTTCAAGCCTGCTCGTTTTGCATATAGGCTGGCACGGAACAGATGGAAATTGTTTGTTGTGAAGATGCTGTTATATTTGCCGGCTGTTAATGAGTCCATCAGTTGTTTGGAGAAAAGCATATTTTGATATGTATTTACAGAACGGTCTTCTTTCAAAGTGTGCTCTCCAGGTATCCCTTTTTTTATAGCATATCTTTGCATGGCTTCGGCTTCAGAAAGATTTTCATCAGGTCCTTGCCCGCCGGAGAAAATGATTTTTGGCGGAGAAGCAACAGCTGTCTGTTTCCAATAAAAATCGACAGCCTTATTGATCCTGCTTGCTAAAAGCGGGGGGACTGTATCGTTAATTAATCCACTCCCGAGAACGATGATGTAATCCTGATTAAGCTTCGGTCTGTTAAATTGATATAGAAAATAAGCTGTTAAGAAATTTGTTAAATGAAAAAAGAAATAGATCGTAATAAGCGATGATCCCGCAAACAATGGCTGAACATTTGGCGATAAAAAACGAGCGGGGTCAATCACGGATAATAGGAAAAATATGATAATGCCTAACCCGGAAATTAAAGTCAAACAATTAGACAATCGCCGTCCTTCTCTTTTGATAAGAATTCTCGCATTCAGAAATAACCCGATCATTAAAGCAAATAGACCAAACGTTAGGATAAAGAAAAAGATCAGCAGCGGTACAATGACGAACAGTCTGAAAAAACCGATTCCGACAACGTATGCCAGATAGTAGGATAGAACAAGAAATGAACAAAAAAATAGATTGAATAAAAAACCGTTGATGATCCTTCTTCGGTCCGTTAAATAAAAGATCAGAAAAACAGCTAGCAAAATAAAGGTTATCACACCGTAAACCATGTCAAACACCTCGATATCAATGACTCTGTATAATAGAAGAGTATGTAAAAATCTTTAAGAATGGGAAAATCCTTGCCGGTTTATTTTAGACGAACTGCATTTTAGATATACAGAATCTATACTCACTCGGTTATTCGGGAGGTGTACGCAGCGTACGGTGTGCAGCTGCCGCACACTCAGGCGAGCCAGTCTATGTGTTGGAAGGCTTTTTTCGGTACTTTAATTAAGATGAAAAATAAAAAAACTTGCAGAAAAACAAGAGTTTCTCTGCAAGTTTTATAAAATGCTCTTTTTTACTGATATTCAAAAACAGGCTCTTCCGAAGATTCGTTATAGGTGACAAGCAGATCATGGCCGTCGAAATACCATACATCGCTTTCTTCAACGAAAAACGTAATGCCGTCTTTTTCCGCGCTCACACCGATTTGCTGCGGCTCATCTTTTGAAACCCCAAGGGAGAAGCCTTTTTGAACATTGCTGCAGCCTCCGTAGCGGACAAAGAAGCGAACCTGATCTCCTTCTTTTAAATCAAGCTCGTCCTTATACCATTTAAGCGCCTCTTCATTAATTTTCAAATTCACGGGCAAGCACTCCTTCATCATTTGTTTCAAAGCATGCTGAATCTATTTATAGTATATAACGATTTTGTCCGATCATGAAAATATAATGTTTTTCGGATAGGCTCATTTTTTGCCGGACATCCACTTGATTTTGGGCTCGGTTTTATCCATAATGCGTTTAATGTTCGTCCTGTGTCTGTATACGACAAACGCCGTTAGAAAGGCGACGACTGCCACCAATAAAAGATCTTTCGTAAACAGGCTGTAAACCGTTGTATACAAGCCGGTTAAAATGGAAGAAAGCGATACATATTTTGTGATATACAAAAACAGAAAGAACACCGCAATCATTGTGAGAAACAGAAAAGGCTGATAGCAAAGCAATACGCCTCCGGAAGTAGCGACAGCTTTTCCGCCTTTAAATTTGGCGAACACAGGGAACATATGCCCGATGACTGCGGCTACACCGGCCAACAAAGGGTGTACGCCGATGTGGAGGATGGTGGGCAGAAAGGCGGCGAGCGTCCCTTTCAAAATATCCGCAGCCACCACGATGGAGCCGGCTTTCACCCCAAGTGTCCGGAATGCATTGGTGGCGCCAAGATTGCCGCTGCCGTGTTCCCTGATGTCGATTCCTTTGGCGGCCTTTCCGACAATTAAGCCGGACGGAATGCTGCCGAGTAGATAGGCTAAAACAAATAATAAAGCAATTAACATTTCATTTCTCCTTTTTAGATGATCCCTTCTCTTTATTTTAACATGAGAGGCGCCTTTCATGACGGCTTTTCTTTAGAAGTACCGTATATATCATACAAGATAATGCGCGCTAATCATATGAAAATTTTGATTATCGCCTTTGATTTCGTGTAAACTGAACGTAAAAGGAGTGATCGCCATGGAAAACCCTTCTAAACAGGAAATCAAAAGCATTCTTGAAAACAGTAAACGAATCGCGGTAGTCGGTCTGTCCGACAATCCTGAAAGAACATCGTACATGGTATCAAAAGCGATGCAGGACGCGGGATATGACATCATCCCTGTCAATCCGTCCATAGATGAGGCGCTGGGCGTCAAGGCTGTGGCATCATTAAAAGACATTGAAGGACATGTCGATATCGTCAATGTGTTCAGAAGATCCGAACATTTGCCCGATGTCGCAAAGGAATTCCTGGAGATAGATGCAGATGTGTTTTGGGCGCAGCAGGGGCTTGTCAACGAAAAAGCTTATCGGCTTCTGAGCGAAAAAGGCTATACGGTGATTATGGATTTGTGTATAAAAGTGGCACACGCGTTAACAAAATCGGCATAAAAAAGACAAAAATCCTTGTTTATTCAAGGGTTTTTGTCTTTTTTATGCGAGAATATGTTTGCGAATTGCTGTGAAAAACGGCTACAATAAGTCTTGGACAGTTTTTTTAAGAATGATTTTCCAATTGCTGGTGGAAAAGCCTTGTCCTCCAGGGGACGAATCGTGTAAAATGACGGCTGTGCAAAAAAACAGCTTACATTTTAACATTTTCCCGACAATGCTTGAAGCGATTGGAAAAGAATCGGATAATACTTTGCTTTACATGACAGAGTGTGTATTATTCTTTATAAGCAATGTTTGATTTTTGAAAGGGGTTTATGCATTTGGTTAAGAAACAGCAATTTGACTATAATGATGATTCCATACAGGTGCTCGAAGGCCTTGAAGCGGTCAGAAAACGCCCCGGTATGTACATCGGTTCGACAGACAGCCGGGGTCTGCACCATCTCGTATATGAAATCGTCGATAATTCCGTCGATGAAGTCCTTGCGGGCCATGGGAATCATATTATAGTAAAGATACATAAAGATAACAGCATATCGGTGCAAGACAGAGGCCGGGGAATGCCAACAGGAATGCATAAGCTCGGCAAACCGACTCCCGAAATTATTTTGACAGTGCTGCATGCCGGAGGAAAGTTCGGCCAAGGCGGCTATAAAACGAGCGGGGGGCTGCACGGCGTCGGTGCATCCGTTGTAAACGCCCTGTCCGAGTGGCTGACAGTCACAATTGAGCGGGACGGAAATGTTTACAGGCAGCGTTTTGAAAACGGCGGCAAACCGGTGACATCCCTTGATAAAATCGGAACGACCAAAAAGACCGGCACCCTGATTCATTTCAAGCCTGATCCTACGATGTTCAGCACAACGACTTTTAACTTTGAAACGCTTTCAGAGCGTCTGAGAGAATCAGCCTTTTTGTTAAAAGGATTAAAAATCGAATTGATCGATGAACGCGATCAAACAAAAGAAACGTTTTTATACGAAAACGGAATCGAAGCTTTTGTCGCTTATTTAAATGAGGAGAAAGACGCGCTTTCTGAAGTGGTCTCATTTGAAGGGGAGCATAACGGCATCGAGGTGGACTTCGCGTTTCAATTTAATGACGGCTATTCCGAAAACATCCTGTCATTCGTCAATAATGTCAGAACAAAGGACGGAGGAACCCATGAGTCCGGTGCGAAAACGGCGATGACAAGAGCATTCAACGAATATGCGAGAAAGGTGGCCCTTTTAAAAGAAAAGGACAAAAACCTTGAAGGAACGGACATCCGGGAAGGCCTGTCAGCCATCGTTTCCGTCCGGATTCCAGAAGAGCTTCTTCAATTTGAAGGACAGACAAAAGGAAAGCTCGGCACGAGTGAAGCAAGATCAGCCGTTGATGCGATCGTCTCCGAGCAGCTCGCATATTTCCTTGAAGAAAACAGGGAAACGGCAACATTGCTCGTCAAAAAAGCGATTAAAGCCTCCCAGGCAAGAGAAGCTGCGAGAAAAGCAAGAGAAGAGGCAAGAAGCGGAAAGAAAAGAAAGAAATCCGAAGCGACGCTCTCCGGCAAGCTGACGCCTGCACAATCAAGGAATCCGTCCAAAAACGAATTGTATCTCGTGGAGGGTGACTCTGCCGGAGGATCAGCAAAGCAGGGAAGAGACCGGAAATTCCAGGCTGTCCTGCCGCTCCGCGGAAAGGTTATCAATACGGAAAAAGCGAAGCTGGCCGATATTTTTAAAAATGAAGAGATCAATACGATTATTCATGCGATCGGCGGAGGGGTCGGCGCTGATTTTGACATTGAGGACATCAATTACGACAAAGTCATCATCATGACAGATGCGGATACAGATGGCGCTCATATCCAAGTGCTGCTCCTGACTTTTTTCTACCGCTATATGAAGCCGCTGATCGAGCACGGAAAAGTGTTTATCGCGCTGCCGCCGCTCTATAAAGTCAGCAAAGGGTCTGGCAAAAAAGAAATCATTGAATATGCTTGGTCTGATGAAGAAATGGACGACGTCCTCAAAAAAGTCGGAAGAGGATATACGATTCAGCGCTATAAAGGTCTCGGCGAAATGAACGCTGACCAGCTTTGGGAAACGACAATGAACCCCGAATCAAGAACGCTTGTCAGGGTTAAAATCGATGACGCAGCCCGTGTGGAAAGGCGCGTGACGACATTGATGGGCGACAAAGTTGAGCCGAGAAGAAAATGGATTGAGAAAAACGTCGCTTTCGGACTTGATGAAGAAAGCAACATTTTAGAAAACGAGAATTTATCGGTCGCTGAGGAGGTTTAAATAAATGGCACAGCCAGAGATTTATCATGATTTACCATTGGAAGACGTGATCGGCGACCGTTTCGGCCGATACAGCAAATACATTATTCAGGATCGGGCGCTCCCTGACGCCAGGGACGGCCTGAAGCCTGTTCAAAGAAGAATCCTATACGCCATGCATGCGGAAGGGAACACGCACGATAAGAATTTCCGCAAGGCCGCAAAAACGGTCGGTAATGTAATCGGGAACTATCATCCTCATGGAGACAGTTCGGTCTACGAAGCGATGGTGCGGATGAGCCAGGACTGGAAGGTTCGCAACGTGCTGGTTGAAATGCACGGTAACAACGGAAGCATCGACGGTGATCCGCCGGCTGCGATGCGTTATACAGAAGCAAGGCTCGCAGCGATCGCTTCAGAGCTTTTGCGAGATATTGACAAAGAAACGGTCGAGTTTGTGCCAAACTTTGATGATACAAGCAAGGAGCCCGTCGTCCTTCCGGCGATGTTCCCGAACCTGCTTGTCAACGGATCGACAGGGATTTCCGCCGGGTATGCGACTGACATTCCGCCGCATCATCTCGGGGAAGTGATCGATGCCGTGATAAGGCGGATTGACTCGCCGAACTGCAGTGTGGATGACCTCATGGAGCTCGTAAAAGGACCGGACTTTCCGACCGGAGGAATCATTCAGGGTAAAGAAGGCATAAAAAAAGCCTATGAAACCGGAAAAGGTAAAATCATTATCAGGGGCAAAGCCGAGATCGAAACCATCAGAGGCGGCCGCCAGCAAATTGTCATTACTGAAATTCCGTTTGAAGTCAACAAAGCGAATTTAGTGAAAAAAATGGACGAATTCAGGATTGAACGGAAGGTCGAAGGGATTTCCGAAGTCCGTGACGAGACCGACCGGACAGGACTCAGAATCGTGATTGAGCTGAAAAAAGAAGCGGATGCACAAGGTATTTTAAATTTCTTGTACAAAAACTCGGATTTGCAGATTCCGTACAACTTTAACATGGTGGCTATTCATAACAGAAGACCGATGTTGATGAATCTCACATCAATTTTGGACGCTTATATCGGCCACCAAAAAGAAGTCATCACCAACCGTTCTCAGTATGAGCTGAAAAAAGCGAAGGAAAGGCATCATATCGTAGAAGGATTGATGAAAGCACTGTCCATTTTGGATGAAGTCATTGCGACGATCCGCTCCTCCAATGACAAACGCGATGCCAAAAACAATCTGATCGAAAAGTTCGCATTTACAGAGCCGCAGGCTGAAGCGATCGTTTCATTGCAGCTGTACAGGCTGACAAACACAGATATTACGGCTCTCCAGGAAGAAGCAAAAGAACTCGACCAGAAGATCAAAGAGCTGGAAGAGATCCTTTCCAATGACAAGAAACTCTTGAAAGTGATCAAAGACAGCTTGAAAAAGGTGAAAAAAACCTATGCCGGTCAAAGGCGCTCTGTCATCGAGGAGAAAATTGAAGAAATCAAAATCAATCTTGAAGTGATGGTGGCGTCTGAAGACGTTTATGTGACCGTGACGAAAGACGGTTATATTAAACGAACGAGCCAGCGGTCTTTTGCTGCATCAAACGGCCAGGACTTCGGCATGAAAGATACCGACCGTCTGCTCTGTCAGCTGGAAATGAATACGACAGACGTACTGCTCTTATTTACAAATAAAGGGAGCTATGTGTATTGTCCGGTTCACCAGCTTCCTGATATCAGATGGAAAGACTTGGGTCAGCACATCACGAATATCATATCGATCGACAGCGATGAATCCATCGTCAAGGCGATCCCTGTCAGAGAGTTTACCGAATCTGAATACCTGCTGTTCTTTACGAAAAACGGAATGGCGAAAAGAACTCAGCTGATGCAGTATAAAGCACAGCGCTATTCAAAAGCATTGGTCGCTCTTAACTTAAAAGGCGACGATGAAGTGGTTGATGTTCATGTAACGGACGGAACGAAAGATTTGTTTATCGCGACACATTCCGGCTACGGTCTGTGGTTCTCAGAAGATGAGGTCAGCGTCGTCGGTGCAAGGGCGGCCGGTGTCAAAGGCGTCAATTTGAAAGACGGCGACTTTGTCGCCAGCGGGCAGGTTTTAGAGGAATCGGATGTGCTTGTGCTCGTGACCCAGCGCGGATCTATTAAGCGAATGAACCGCACTGAATTTGAAAAAACGTCACGGGCGAAACGAGGGGTTCTCATGCTGAGGGAATTGAAGAAAAAACCTCACCGCATCACTGGGCTGCTCGCATGCTCATATCATGCTCAAATCACGCTTCAAACCGAAAAAGGCATCACAGAGGAGATGCTTGTCAAAGATATCAAGCTTCATGACCGGTACAGCAACGGTTCTTTCATCATCGACGAAGATGAGGCAGGGGAAGTAACGGATGTATGGATCAGCAAACATGAACGGGAGTGAAATCGACCTGCGCCCAATTCTAGGGATATCACCACATGCCTATCAAGAATAGAGCCATTCTGCAAGACAACGAAGAATGCTGCAGAAAAAGAGCATGCCAGATAAACTTTACACAGGTTCATTTTTAAATGCTAGGCTACTTTCTTGTGATACAAGCTTTTTCCCGTATCGGTGAGATTTTCGCTTTCTTTTTGGAGTAAGCGTCAAATACATGAAAATTCTCTGCTGCTTAATTAATAACAGAGTAAAACAACCCAGTCCGCGTTCACGCCTTTAGTGCACATGGACTGGGTTTTCCTTGATCACACCAAGATTATTGTACATCTAACTCTTTTACGGTTTCACCTTCAATTAACACAGGCTGATAGTAGGTTTCGTTTGGTAAGTCTTTCTTTCCTTGCAATTTCTTGATGACCCAATCAGCTGCATCGTGTCCCATTTGTTCTTGAGGATGTGTCAATGTTGTTAGTTTGATATTCGCATTTTTGGCAATATACGAATTGTCCTGTCCAATAATTGACAATTTGTCCGGGACAGAAATATTAAGTTGTCTGCATACATTTGCTACTTCCAACCCTACTTCGTCGTTATAGCAAACAATTGCAGTCAACACGTCTCTCTTTTCATTTAGAAACTTCTTCAGGTTTGTGTATAGTTCCAGCTTCGTCTCTGTATTGTACGAAAGCACATGCTCTGGTTGAAATCGTAATTTGGCTTCACCAAGCGCTTTTATATACCCCTTCATTCGATACTTTCCTTGTAAATCATCCATTTTTGAAATGAGACCAATTTGTGTATGTCCTTTTGATATTAATTCTTTTGTTGCGAGATAGCTGGACTGCACATCATCGAGACAAAGAAAAGGAACATCTAATTCTTCATAATAAGCATTGATCATGATGAAAGGAATATCCTGTTCCTTAAACGATAAATAGTAAGCAATATTGGGATTGTATAGATTACTTTTCGTAGGTTCAACAATTAAACCATCGACGCCAAATGACAACATCATTTCCAAAGCTTTTTTTTCTTGTTCGACATCATTATTTGTACTAGCTAATAGTAACGAATAATTAGCCTCATTCAATCTCCCTTCAATTCCGCGAATAATTGACGGGAAAATGTAATCTGAAATGTAGGTCGTAATTACACCGATTATTTTATTATTGGAATTCCCTCCAGGTTTTGATTGATACTGATTACTTACATAAGTGCCAGACCCTTTTTCACTTCTTAAAAACCCCTCGTTCGCCAGCTCTAAAATCGCCTTTCGAACAGTGTGCCGGCTGACTTTGTATTCTTCTTGTATGGCGGATTCAGTAGGAATTTGTTCTCCTACCCTGTAAACTCCTGAAAGGATTTTACTCTTTATATCATTAATGATGACCTTATACTTTGGTTTCATTTCACTCACTTCTTTCATAGTTGTTCGCATTCTAATTTTTTTAATTGAATGATTTGTGTGGACATATTTTATCATGGCTTTCAATGAATGAAAAGATTTCACCTTATTTTCGTGAAAATGAATAAGTAATTCTAATTTTTTTCTTTAAATTTCATGTTATACAAATACTTTTTATTATAAGCATGAAGAGAAAAAGAATATAAATATCGTTGTGATATTTATATGAACATATTATATTATCGATTGACAAATGTACGTACAAAAAATATACTAAGTCTGTAATTAAGTTAAGCGAAAAGGGGAATGCCTTCTTTCGAATAATATTGAAATCGCTATCAGAGGGGGGATAACGTGAAAGCGAATCAAGTAAACATCAAGCAGGCGATAACTGAGGGAGAAACATCGCTTGGAATTGAATTCGGATCCACACGTATTAAAGCAGTGTTGATTGATAGCAGTTTTGAAACAATCGCATCTGGAAGTTATGAGTGGGAAAACCGCTTGGAAGATGGATTTTGGACGTACAACTTAGTAGATATTATCACTGGGTTGCAAACAGCTTATAGTGAAATGAAGAATGATGTTGAACGAAATTATGGCATCACCATTCGCAAAATCGGTTCTATTGGATTTTCTGCAATGATGCATGGATATATGGCTTTTGACAACACAGGGGAGCTGCTTGTTCCGTTTCGAACTTGGCGTAACTCAACAACCGGTGCTGCAGCAAAAGAATTAACTGATCAATTTCAATTCAATATCCCTGAACGGTGGAGTATTGCTCATTTATATCAAGCGATATTAAATGAAGAGAAACATTTGCCTCGCATTGATTATATCACCACTTTAGCTGGGTACATTCACTGGTTGCTGACTGGCAATAAAGCAATTGGCATTGGAGATGCTTCGGGCATGTTCCCAATTGATGAATCAACGCAAAATTACAATGAATCGATGCTCAAGCAGTTTGATGAACTGATTTCGAACAAAGGATATCCTTGGAGTATAAAGGATATTCTTCCTGAAGTTTATATTTCAGGCGAGCAAGCTGGCGAATTAACCGAAATTGGCGCGAAAATTCTGGATCAGTCAAAAAATTTACAACCGGGCATTCCGGTTTGTCCGCCGGAAGGCGATGCTGGAACAGGAATGGTTGCTACGAATAGTGTGAGGAAACGCACTGGAAACATCTCAGTAGGAACTTCAGTTTTTGCCATGATTGTATTAGAGAAAGAACTTTCGAAAGTATATCCAGAAATTGATTTGGTAACAACGCCAAACGGCAGTCCGGTTGGAATGGTTCATGCGAATAACTGCTCAAGCGATTTGAATGCTTGGCTAGGGTTGTTTCGTGAATTTTTTGAGGCAATGGGACAAAAGGTTGAAATGAATAAATTATTCGAAGTGGTGTTGAATAAAGCTTTGGAGGCTGACTCAGACGGCGGTGGCTTACTAAGCTACGGTTATTTCTCTGGTGAAAATATTACAGGACTAGAAAAAGGCCGGCCGTTATTTGTCCGCTCACCAGAGAGTCGTTTCGATTTAGCAAACTTCATGCGGACACACCTTTTTGCAGCTTTTGCAGCTTTGAAAATCGGAATGGATATTTTGACCAAAGAGGAAAATATTGATATTGATAGCATTTTAGCTCACGGCGGTTTATTCAAAACCCCTCTTGTCGGACAAAAAATTGTTGCAGCTGCAATGAATACGCCAGTATCAGTTATGGCAACTGCCGGAGAGGGCGGTGCGTGGGGAATGGCTATTCTTGCTTCTTACATGATGAACAAAGATCAACAAGAAAGCTTAGAAGATTTCCTCGACAAAAAAGTCTTTGAAGAGGATGCCGGGCAAGAAATTTACCCTGATCAATTAGATGTTGAAGGATTTGAAGCATTTATCGAACGGTACAAAAAAGGTTTAATGATTGAGCAGGCCGCTGTGGATCATTTGATTTAATGAGTGGAAAGTGGAGGGGTTGACGTGCTAGAACAATTGAAAGAAGAAGTGTTACAAGCAAATTTGGACTTGCCTAAATACGGACTTGTGAAATACACATGGGGAAATGCAAGTGCCATTGACCGTGAAACTGGTTTATTCGTTATCAAACCTAGTGGTGTTGATTATGAAACAATGAAAGCTAGTGATATGGTGGTTGTTGATTTAGATGGCAATATTGTTGAAGGAGAGCTGAGACCTTCATCAGATACAGCGACTCACGCGGTACTTTATAAGCATTACCCTGAAATTGGAGGAATTGTACACACTCATTCAACTTGGGCGACAATCTGGGCTCAAGCAGGCCTTGATGTTCCGGCGATGGGGACCACTCATGCAGACACATTCTATGGTTCCGTGCCATGTGCCCGATACTTGACACAAGAGGAGGTTGATCGAGGTTACGAAGTAGGAACAGGTAATGTCATTATCGAAACATTTGAAGAGCGCGGGTTAGATATTTTAGCTGTTCCCGGTGTCTTACTTCATGGTCATGGTCCATTTACTTGGGGCAAAGATGTAAAATCAGCAGTATTGAATAGTGTGGTGTTGGATGAAGTCGCGAAAATGAATTTATTTACCCGAGAATTAAATCATTTTGCAAAAGAATTACCACAATGTATTTTAGATAAACATTATTTACGAAAACACGGTAAAAATGCTTATTATGGTCAAAAGTAAAGTCAATTCTATCAAACTATTCATTTAAGAAAAGAGGGTTATGATGTTAACACAAGGAAAAAAAGAATTCTGGTTTGTCGTAGGTTCACAACATCTTTATGGGGAAGAAGCGCTTGAAGAAGTCAGAGCGCACGCGCAAGCCGTGACTGATGCATTAAATGAAAGCGCTGTATTGCCATATCCGCTTGTATTGCAAGATTTAGCTGTTAGTGCAGATAAAATCACAAGCATCATGAAAGAAGTGAACTATCGTGACGAAGTTGCCGGTGTTATCACTTGGATGCATACTTTTTCACCTGCAAAAATGTGGATTCGCGGAACAAAATTATTACAAAAACCGTTACTTCATTTAGCGACACAATTTAATGAAAGTATTCCGTGGACAACGATTGACATGGACTTTATGAACCTAAACCAATCTGCTCATGGGGACCGTGAATACGGTTTTATCAATGCCCGTTTGCAAAAACAAAATAAAGTTGTCGTAGGTTATTGGGAACGCCCTGAAGTGCAACAGCAAATTGCGGAATGGATGGACGTAGCGGTTGCTTATAACGAAAGCTTCAACATCAAGGTCGCCCGATTTGGTGACAACATGCGTAACGTTGCTGTTACTGAAGGGGATAAGGTTGAAGCGCAAATTCAATTTGGCTGGACAGTTGATTACTTTGGCATTGGTGATCTTGTTCAATACGTGAATGCGGTTACAGATGAAGAAATTAATCGCTTGTTTGCTGAATATGCAGACCTTTATGAATTTGATTATGGTACTTACAGTCAGGAAGATTGGGAGAAGAGCGTAAAAGTACAAGCAAGCTATGAAATCGCCATTAAACGTTTCCTGGATGATGGTGGTTATAATGCCTTCACAACTAACTTTGAAGATTTATATGGGATGAAACAACTTCCGGGTCTTGCCGTCCAACGTTTGATGGCCCAAGGATATGGCTTTGCTGGTGAAGGAGATTGGAAAACTGCAGCGCTCGATCGTTTACTCAAAGTGATGAGCCGTAACCAATCAACCGGCTTTATGGAAGATTACACATATGAATTAGCTGCCGGTCAAGAATCAATCCTTCAATCACATATGCTTGAAGTTGACCCATCTTTAGCAAGCAACAAACCGAAAATTATCGTATCTCCATTAGGTATTGGTGATCGTGAAGACCCGGCACGCTTAGTGTTCGACGGAAAAGCAGGAGATGGTGTGGTTGTTTCAATGGCAGACTTTGGTACGCATTACAAACTGTTGATTAACGAAGTTTCTGCATTTGAACCAACTGTTCCGGCACCAAACCTTCCGGTGGCACGGGTGCTTTGGGAAGTGAAGCCTAACTTTCAGGATGGAGTGAAAGCGTGGCTTGAAAACGGCGGCGGTCACCATACAGTTGTTTCATTGAATTTAACAACAGACCAAATGATCACTTATGCAAAGCTGGTTGACCTGGAATATGTAGTAATTAAGTAATGCCTCTAACCTCCGAGGAGGCTCTGCTTCCTTGGAGGTGAAAAATAGGGATATCAGATATCAAAATATTCATGATTTTGTAAGCGTTATCGTTATGTTCCGGAAAAATTGAAAGCGTTTAATAATAGGCGAATAAAACCATGAGGTTTAGTGAGAAATCCCACCAATATCCTAGCATGTATTTGCAGTTTGGAAACACTTTAATGATTTCTGAAAAAGTCATCGATAATTTTGGTGGCTGGATTACACAATATAATTTCAACCTTGAGGAGGGAACTTAAATGGTTAATGAAAAGAAAATCTCAAGTGGCTTCATTTATTTTTTCGGGGCTTTTGCCGGCATTCTTTTCGGTTATGATATCGGCGTTATGACGGGGGCTTTGCCTTTTCTGCAACACGATTGGAACCTTCAAGACAACGCCGGGGTTATTGGCTGGATTACTTCTTCGGTCATGTTAGGCGCTATTTTTGGAGGCGCCCTGGCCGGACAACTTTCTGATCGTTTGGGACGTCGCAAAATGATTTTAATTTCCGCTGTCATTTTTGTTGTTGGATCCATTTTGTCAGGAATAGCACCTCATAATGGGGTACTGTTTTTAATTATTTCTCGGGTTTTATTAGGATTGGCCGTTGGTGCTGCCTCTGCATTGGTCCCGGCCTATATGTCGGAAATGGCGCCTGCACGTTTACGCGGACGGCTGTCAGGAATTAATCAAACCATGATTTGTTCTGGAATGTTGCTTTCTTACATTGTTGATTTTCTATTGAAAGATTTGCCGGAAACAATGGCGTGGCGGTTGATGCTTGGTTTGGCTGCCGTACCTGCTGTGATCTTATATGTTGGAATGTTAAAGTTACCTGAATCACCTCGTTTTTTAATCAAGAACAATAAACTTGATGAAGCACGCAAGGTGTTGAGCTATATTCGCTCTAACAAAGGGGAGATTGATTCTGAAATAGCACAAATTCAAGAAACTGCCAGAGAGGAAACAAAGGCAAATCAAAAAGCATCATGGGCTACACTCTTAAGTAATAAATATCGTTTTTTATTAATTGCTGGTGTGGGTGTTGCCGCTTTTCAACAATTCCAGGGTGCTAACGCAATTTTTTATTACATTCCTTTGATTGTAGAAAAAGCAACAGGGAATGCGGCAAGTTCAGCGTTGATGTGGCCGATTATTCAAGGTGTTATTCTCGTGCTAGGTTCATTGCTATTCATCATGATCGCTGATAAATTTAATCGCCGTACTTTATTAACAGTAGGCGGAACCGTTATGGGGCTGTCCTTTATTTTGCCGGCAATATTGAATATATTAATTCCTAATGCAAATCCAATGATGATGGTTGTCTTTTTAAGTATCTATGTAGCACTTTATTCATTCACGTGGGCTCCTTTAACTTGGGTCATCGTTGGAGAAATTTTCCCTCTGGTCATTCGCGGGCGCGCGTCTGGAATAGCTTCATCATTTAACTGGATCGGCTCTTTCTTGGTTGGATTGCTATTTCCTATTATGACCGCTTCGATGTCTCAAGAAGCTGTGTTTGCAATCTTCGGTGTTATTTGTTTACTTGGAGTTGTATTTATCCGGACACGCGTCCCTGAAACTCGAGGTCGCAGTTTAGAGGAAATCGAAAAAAATGAAGGAAATAAACAAATTGGCGGAAAAAGCGCGCAAATAAACCTATGAGGCTTGGAGTGGAATCGAAAGGAGCTATCTTGGGTGCCGCTTATCGCAGGGGAAATCTTCGCACTAGTTCATTTTGAAACAGGGGGTTTCAAAAGGGAAGACGCTCTTTGGTCCAAATTTTTAAACGGGGCGTGATTGGACGAACCGTGACATATCAGCTCTAGCTTGTTATTTCAATATGGAGGCGGAAAACTCCGCCCTCCATATTGAATATGATTTTAAAATTAATTAAATACCATTCCGCCATCAATGATAAGAGACTGGCCGGTCATATAATCTGAATCCGGCCCTGCAAGATAAGAAACGCATGCTGCTACATCTTCCGGCTCTGATAAGCGTTTTAATGCAATATTTTTAGCGAATTGTTCCATTCCCCATTCAAATGGCTTGCCTGCTTCATCAGCGGTTTGCTGTGCAATCCCCATCATCATAGGCGTTTTTACGATACCCGGACAAAAGGCGTTAACCGTAATGCCTAATTCAGCTAGATCTTTTGCCGCCGTTTGCGTAATCCCGCGAACAGCGAACTTTGTTCCGCCGTAAACTGCCAAGCCCGGGTTACCGACTTGACCGGCTTGAGAAGAAGCATTAATGATTTTCCCGCCGTGTCCAAGTTCTTTAAAGGCTTTTACAGCTGCTTGAATTCCCCAATAAGTACCGCCGACGTTAACATCATAGATTTTCCGATAATCTTCATATGTAATGCTTTCAATAGGTGTGGTTGGTCCAAGACCTGCATTATTGATCACCACATCAAGACCGCCGAGGCGTTTAACCGTTTCATCGACTGCTTTAAAAACATCGTCCCGATCAGCAACATCCACTTTAACTGCAATTGCCTTACCGTTATGCTGGTTAATGTCCTCAGCAACTTGTGTTGCAGTTTCTACATTATAATCGGCAACTGCAACAGCGAACCCATCCTCCGCCAAGCGTTTGCAGATTGCTTCGCCAATTCCTTGGCCTCCGCCAGTAACAAAAGCAATTTTTCCAGATACTTTACTCATATGAACATCTTCTTTCTATAAGTAATTGGTATTTAATTGGTACAGAAACATTATATCTTATATTTGTAGATTTGAAATAAAATCCCGGCAGTTGTTGAAAAAATGTTTAAAATTTTTCGAAAAAATTTAATTGTTTTTGAAGAAGATGGAAAAGCTGTATTTAAGTATAATAGGATTGTTCCGCTTTTACTGCAATCACAAGACGAAGGAAGACCAAATGAAAAGGCATGAATCCGTGCAGTGCCGGACTCATGCCAATCAAACTGTTTCATGAATTTTATTGTCTAGCTTTTTCAAATCGCTTCAAATTCAGCTGTCCTGGCGATTGAAAAGGTCGGTAATCGCGTGCATGAATTCAATTCCTTGAAAAACAAACAAATTGATTGCTGCTAATGAAAATAGTCCAATAATCACCGTTCTTATAATAAATAACATGTTAAAACCTCCCGTTTTTTTCGTATGGTTATGGTTTTAAAACATGCGCTTTATCGAAATAAGAAGAGTGATAGAACACCGCGAGCATAAATGCCTTCAGATGCTCTTTCCGCCTGTTCATCATGAACGCCTGGCCGGAAGCCGCAGCTAAGATGAAGAGAAGAATGGATTCAGCTCCGAAGCCGAGTGAATTCCACAATGATTTCGCCTTTTCTTCACCATATTTGCCGGCTGTCAGTTCATGGAGTTCGTCTCCTGAAACAGCGGCTTTTTGCGTATGGTGATTTGCCGGCATCTGGGGCATTGAGAACGAATGAAGGCTCGCAATGACTAAAAAGAATATGGACAGTTGCAGAAACAATGTCTTTTTCATTGGATCTCATCCCCTTAGTATCTCATCATCTTAGCATATTTTATGTTATAAGAAAAGATGATTATTTTGTGACAGTTGGCAAATATTTATTGACAATATGAGATTTTTCGCAACGCACTTGGAATGAAAGCGCATTTTTATATATGAATAAAGATGATACTCTGCTATAATGAGCATTGGGACTAAAGTAATAATGATGTTAACAGCCTTTATGTTTAAAAGACAGAAAATTCTATCTAGTTTTTCTTGTGTCATTATTATGATATAATCCTATCATGTTAGAAAACTTAACATCAAAACAAAATTCGTTTGTTTCAGGAGGGTGCTATGGAAGAAATTTTAAGCGAAATCATCAATGTCCCAAGCGGTTTTATTTGGACTTATTTAGTCTATATATTAATAGGAATAGGCCTGTTCTTTACTTTTAAATTGAAATTCGTTCAATTCCGCTATTTCTTCGAGATGTTTCGTATCGTCGGACAAAAGGAGGAGAAAGGAAAAGGCGTCTCGTCTTTGCAGGCTTTCTTTATTTCCGCCGCTTCGCGTGTCGGCACGGGTAACCTGACCGGTGTCGCGCTTGCTGTTGCAACAGGAGGACCTGGAGCGGTCTTTTGGATGTGGGTTGTCGCGCTTGTCGGTATGGCTTCCAGCTTTGTGGAGAGTACGCTGGCTCAAGTGTACAAGGTCAAAGACGGCGATCATTTCAGAGGGGGCCCAGCTTATTATATGGAAAAAGCGCTGGGCGCCAGATGGATGGGCATTATCTTTGCCGTTTTGATTACGATTACATTCGGATTGATCTTTAATGCGGTGCAAGCCAATACGATCGTCGGTTCGATGGAAGGGGCTTTCAACCTTGATAAAACAACGGTCGGAATTGTTTTGGCGGTATTGACCGGATTTATCATTTTCGGCGGTTTGAAACGCGTTGTGACAGTTTCGCAGTTGATCGTTCCGGTTATGGCGGTCATTTATCTTGGACTTGCTTTATTTGTCGTGCTGACGAATATTTCTCAAATACCGGCCGTTTTCGCGATGATTGTGAAAGATGCTTTCGGGATCGAGCAGATTGCAGGGGGTACGCTCGGTAGCATCATTATTATCGGTGCGAAGCGCGGCTTGTTTTCAAACGAAGCCGGAATGGGAAGCGCGCCGAACGCAGCGGCGACTGCCAATGTCTCTCACCCGGCGAAGCAAGGTTTTATCCAAACGCTTGGCGTATTCTTTGATACGATGGTTATCTGCAGTGCGACAGCCTTTATGATTCTGCTGTTCAATCTGACGCCGGGCAAAGAGCTTGACGGCATTCAAATTACACAAGCAGCCATGCAGCATCATGTCGGAAGCTGGGCGCCTGCGTTTGTCGCAGTGGCGATTTTCCTGTTCGCTTTCAGCTCAATCGTCGGAAACTACTATTATGGTGAGACGAATATTGAATTTATTAAAAAGAGCAAGACGACGCTTGCCGTTTACCGTACAGCTGTTGTCGCAATGGTCATCTTTGGATCTGTATCCGGTTTTCAACTTGTGTGGGACATGGCGGATTTATTTATGGGATTAATGGCGATCATTAACCTGATTGCGATTCTGCTTCTTTCCGGAATTGCCGCGAAAGTGCTGAAAGACTATACTGATCAGCGTAAAACAGGGAAGAACCCTGTCTTTAAGGCAAGCTCGATTCCAGGTCTGAAAAACACAGAGGCTTGGGAAGACGAGAAGGAAACATTGCAATCGAAATAAACAATATGAAAAAAGGCGTCCTTGGGGCGCCTTTTTCTTGTTTTTTTACTGACAGCTGAATGAGGTAATCTCGTTCAAGTCAATACCGAAGTAAACCCAGCGGAATTGACGCGGTCTCCAGCGGTAGCCCGCAATCGAATAACGTCCGACGAAAACCGGGTAGAACCAAAAGTGGCTGCCGTTTCTTAAGCGGATGAATGTATATTTGAACAGGCATCTTCTGATTCCGCCGGGATCAACGGCAAATACCGAAGGGCCGGTGTCTTGCGGAAATTGGCTCGGCGGCGGGGGGAGAAACTGCTGTTGCTGCTGTCCTCCAACTCCTGGAGGCGGCCCCGGCGGAAATTGCTGGCGATACGGATCATATAGTGAAGGATCGTATGGATACAATAAAAACGCTCCTTTCTGATGGTTTGCTTTATCGTATGATTGATAGGGAATAAGGGTAGCTTGCCTATAGAGAAAAAAATCCCTAAAGCCGTTTTGGCTTTAGGGAAAATGTTTAAATGCTTTTGCGGGGCGCCCGTTTTCGGTAAACAACATAGCTTCTTGTCAAATATTTTAGCGGCATGCTGAATACGTGGACGAGCCGAGTAAACGGCCAGACGATGAAAATGACGTAGCCCATCATAATATGAAGCTTAAACCAGAGGGGCACGCTCGCCATAAGTCCGGCATCAGGCTTGAATAAGAAAATGTTGCGAAACCACGGGCTGATTGTTGTCCGATAGTCGAATCCTTTTGAATCGATGTTCAAGAAGGTTGCCGCAAGCCCAGTCGTCATGACGAATAACAAAGCGACCAGCGTGATGAAATCACCGGCAGAGCTCGTTTTTCGAATTCGTTTGTCCGTGAATCTGCGGTAGGTCAATATGATAAGTCCTGACAGCGCGGCGATGCCCGCGGGCAGTCCGAAACCGATCGCGACTTTATGGTACATATGCTCTGATACGCCGAGCGCCTGATAAAGGCTTTCCGGAATTAAAATTCCCATCACATGCCCGCCGATGACAAAAAAGATTCCCCAGTGAAAAAGGCTGCTGCCAAGCGCTAATTTTTTCTTTTCGAGCATTTCGCTTGATTTGGCCGTCCAGCCAAACTGATCATGTTGATAGCGGTATATATGCCCTCCGATAAAAATGGTGATGACGATATAGGGGAGGATGACCCACAGTATTTGTTCGATCATGGCTGTACATTCCTTTCAACACCAATTTCCTCTAAAATCATCGTTAATCCGTCTAATAACGGCGTATAGATGCTTTCATTCTCTGAAAGCTGCAATCTTAATTCTTCCAGGTTCGCTGCGTATTTTTGGAATACAGCCGCAGCTTTTTCATGATCGGCGACTGCAGCAAATTCAAGCATGAGCGGCAGATAATCCGGCAGCTCTTTGTCTGTCGGCTGAAAACCGGACTGCTGATACAGATCTTTCAGCTGCAGCAATTCAATTCCGCGCTCCCTTTGTTCACCGGAGTTGAAATAGGTGACATAAAGGTTCGTTTTTTTGCCGAAATCAAACGTATATACGTACGTTTCGATCAATTCCTCAGACGAATAGGAAGCCGCGCTTTCCAAAAAGGCAAGCAGATGCCCTTTCAGCGCTTCATGTTCGATTTCGCCGATGATCTGCTGCCATTCGGAACGTTCTTTTCTCCACTCTTCATCAGGGTAGGAGAGGAGGTGAGAAAGAGCGGCAAAAACGGTTTGTTTGTCTGTTCCATTCATGAAGCTTCCCTCCAGTGTTATATGTTTTGGCAAGAGCCGGGTCCTCCGGCAAACGATAATCCGCAGCTTCCTTGTTCCATGTACAGATCCGCGACTTCTTCGCGATGGGTTTGCGGAATGACAAAGCGGTCATCGTATTTGGCGATCGCAAGCAGACGGTACATATCTTCAATCTGCTCTTCAGTCAATCCGGTATCTTGAATCAGGGCTGAATCGATCTGTTTGTTTGTTTGAGTCGCTCGCATGTACATACGCATCACAGACATTTTCTTTAATGTCGTTCTTATATGGTGTGTATCACCGGCAGTCAGCAAATTGGCCAAATATTCGATCGGAATCCGCATTTCATCAATGGCAGGGAAGATATCTTCAGCTGATTGGGCCGTTCCTTTTCCTTCAAACATATTCATAATCGGACTGAGCGGCGGAATATACCATACCATCGGCAATGTCCGGTATTCAGGATGCAGCGGCAGAGCGATTTTCCAATCAATGATCATTTTGTAGATTGAAGATTTTTGCGCTGCTTCGATCCACTCCAGCGGAATGCCTTGAGCTTTTGCTTCTTCTGCGACAGCGGGATCATTCGGATCAAGGAAAATTTCCAGCTGGGAGTGATATAGATCTTTTTCATTTTCGGCTGAAGCCGCTTCTTCGACTTTATCTGCATCATAAAGCATGACTCCGAGATAGCGGATTCTGCCGACGCATGTCTCAGAGCAGATTGTCGGCAGTCCTGCTTCAAGACGAGGGAAGCACAATGTGCATTTTTCCGCCTTGTTCGTCTGCCAGTTGAAATACACTTTTTTATAAGGGCATGATGATACACAGTGTCTCCATGAGCGGCACGCATTTTGATCGACGAGAACGATCCCGTCTTCTTCGCGTTTGTACATCGCTCCCGACGGACAGGAGGAGACGCAGGAAGGATTGATGCAGTGTTCGCATATCCTTGGCAGATACATCATAAAGACGTCTTCAAATTCAGTCTTGATCGATTCTTCCATTTTTTTGACGTTTGGATCTTGAAGGCCTGTAATGTGGCCGCCAGCAAGATCGTCTTCCCAGTTCGGACCCCATTCAAGGTTCATGAAGTCTCCCGTAATGGAAGACTTCGGCCTTGCAACAGGCTGGTGTTTTTTCTCCGGACTGTTTGTCAGCGTTTCATAATCATAGTTCCAAGGTTCATAGTAGTCATCGATCGTCGGCTGGTACGGGTTGTAGAATAAATTCATGAGCCGCGTTGTTTTGGCGCCTGATTTGAGCTGAAGTTTGCCTTTTTTCAGCTCCCAGCCGCCTCTGTATTTATCCTGGTCCTCCCATTGTTTAGGGTAGCCGATGCCCGGTTTTGTTTCGACGTTGTTGAAGTACATATATTCTGCACCGGAACGGTTTGTCCATGTGTTTTTGCATGTGACGCTGCATGTATGGCAGCCGATGCATTTATCAAGGTTCATTACCATTCCGATTTGAGCTTTAATCTTCAAGCCAATCGACCTCCTTCAATTTTCTGATCACGACATTGAGGTCGCGCTGATTTCCTGTCGGCCCGTAGTAGTTGAATCCGTAGCTGAGCTGGCCGTAGCCTCCGATCATCTGCGTCGGCTTGACATGGATGCGTGTCGGACTGTTATGGGTTCCACCGCGGTTATTCGTCAGCTTTGTTCCCGGTACATTGATATGCCGGTCTTGGGCATGGTGCATAAAGGCCATTCCTTTTGGAATCCGGTGTGATGTCACGGCCCGTGCGACGACGACTCCGTTTCGGTTGAAGCATTCGATCCAGTCGTTGTCCTGAATGTCGGTTTCTTCCGCATCGTCTTTATTCATCCAGACTGTCGGCCCGCCTCTGAAAAGGGTAAGCATCGGCAGGGAATCAAAATACATGCTGTGAACCGACCATTTATTATGCGGCGTTAAATAGTTTAAAACGATTTCTTTTCCTTCCTGATCCGGACGCTTGTTCAAGAAAGGGCGGTGGATCAGGATCGGCTTGAATGTCGCCATGTTCTCGCCGAATTCGGTCATCATTTCATGATCAAGGTAAAAAGACTGTCTGCCGGTCAGCGTTCTCCACGGAATCAGTTTTTCAACGTTCGTTGTAAACGGAGAATAGCGCCGTCCGCCTTTTTCAGAACCGCTGAAAGCAGGGGAGGTGATCACCGTTTTCGGCTGAGCCGAAATTTGCTCAAATGTAAAGCATTCCTCTTCCCGTTCTTCAGCTAAGTCTTTCAACTCAAGATTCGTTATTTTTTCAAGCGATTCCCACGCTTTAACGGCTACTTTCCCGTTTGAAGTGGAAGAGAGGGTCAATACCGCTTCCGCAGCCTGTCTTGCATCACTGATGTCAGGACAGCCTTTGGCGATCGTGTCGTCTTTTACGACGCCGAGCGTTTTTTTGAGGGAATCATATTCCGCTTCAACAGACCAGTTCATACCTTTCGTACCAAACGGCTGTTTGACAACATTCGGCCCAAGCGATGTCATCTTATTGAAAATCTGCTTGTAATCCCGTTCCACAACATGAATTTGCGGCATTGTTTTGCCGGGAACGGCAGGGCAGTCGCCTTTGCTCCAATCTTTGATTTTCCCGAGCGGCTGCGCCATTTCCTGTGGAGTGTCATGGAGAAGAGGAGTCGCAACAGCCTCTTTTACAGGTTCCATGTCCATTTCTTCAGCCAGATTGGAAACCGCTTTTGCCAATGCTTTGAAAATATCCCAATCAGACTTTGCTTCCCACGGCGCGCTGATTGCCGGGTTAAACGGGTGGATGAACGGATGCATATCCGTGCTGCTGAGATCGTGTTTTTCGTACCAGGTGGCCGCAGGGAGCACGATGTCTGAATAAAGGGCTGTTCCCGCCATCCGGAAATCGAGATTGACCAGTAAGTCGAGTTTGCCTTCAGGCGCTTTGTCACGCCATGTGATTTCTTCGGGACGGACGCTGTCCTGATCATCGTTCATCAGTCCGTTAGTCGTGCCGAGCAAGTGCTTCAGAAAATATTCATGACCTTTGCCGGAGCTCGAGATTAAGTTGGCTCTCCAGACAAATAGATTTCTCGGGAAGTTCTTTTCATTGTCAGGATCTTCAATTGAAAACTTGAGCTTTTTCTCCTCAAGCTGTCTGGCGATATAGCTTCCGACTTGCTGAGCGTTCTCAGCGCCTGCTTTTTCTGCTTCTTTATACAGATCAATACCGTTTTTCTCAAACGTCGGATACGAAGGAAGCCATCCGAGTCTTGCCGCCAGCACATTGTAATCGGCGTGGTGCTTGTAGCGCGATGTTTTTGCGATAGGGGAAGCAAGCCCGCTGATTTCCTGATCTTCATAGCGCCACTGGTCGGTAGCGAAGTAGAAAAATGATGTTCCGTTTTGCAGTTTGGCAGGGCCTCCCCAGTCTTTGGCCGTCGCGATCGTCTGCCATCCTTCGGCCGGCCGGAGTTTTTCCTGGCCGACATAGTGGGCCCAGCCGCCTCCGTTAACCCCTTGAGCTCCGACGAGAAGCACAAGGTTCAGCACAGCTCTGTAAATGGTGTCTGAATTGAACCAATGGTTAATCCCGGCGCCGACAATGATCATTGAACGGCCCTCTGTGTCAATCGCATTTTGCGCGAATTCCCTTGCGATCTTGATCACCATTTCACTTTTAATGCCAGTAATCGGCTCTTGCCAAGCCGGTGTAAACGGTTCAGGATCATCAAATGATGCCGGCGTCTGCCCGTCAATTCCGCGGTTGACGCCATAGTTGGCGAGCGTCAGGTCGAAAACGGTAGAAACAAAAACTTCCTCTCCGTCCAGAATCATTTTTTTGATCGGAAGCGGTCTTTCAAGCACTTTATTGCCGTCATGTGAGAAGTAAGGAATGTTGACCGTGCCGATCATATCTTCGTGTCCAAGCATGGAAAGCCGAGGTGTGATCGGTTTTTCTGAATCCTCATCAACCATGCGCAGATTCCATTTTCCTTGGCCGTCCCAGCGAGAGCCCATCGTGCCCTGCGGAATCGCAAATCCATCTGTGTCTTCGTCCCAAACGGCAGGCTTCCACTCATCATGCTCTGTCGCACGCCCGATATCTTTAGCATGGAGGAAGCGGCCTGCTGTGAACGTTCCGTTTTCCTCTTTCAAAGTCACCAAAAACGGGAAATCGGTATATTGTTTTGCATAATCAATAAAACGCTCCGTCTTCTGGTTGACATAAAAGTCTTGCAGAATGACGTGGCCCATCGCCATGGCCAGTGCGCCGTCCGTTCCTTGTCTGATGCTCAGCCAATCATCGGAAAACTTTGAGGACTCGGCAAAGTCCGGACTGATCGAAATCACTTTTGCCCCTTTATAGCGGGCTTCGGCTAAAAAGTGAGCGTCAGGCGTTCTGGTAAGCGGCACATTAGAACCCCATGTCATGATGTAGCCCGAATTGTACCAGTCGCTGCTTTCCGGAACGTCGGTTTGATCTCCCCAAATTTGCGGTGAAGCAGGAGGGAGGTCGGCATACCAGTCATAGAAGCTCAGCATCGGCCCGCCGATCAGGGACATAAAGCGTGACCCTGCTGCGTGGCTGAGCATCGACATGGCTGGAATCGGCGAGAAGCCGACATTTCGGTCAGGACCGTATTTGGCAATGGTGTACAGAAGGGAAGCCGAAATCAGCTTCAGGACTTCGCTCCATTCGGCGCGGACAAATCCGCCTTTTCCGCGCGCCTGTTTATAGGCCTTTGCTTTTTCAGGGTTTTCGATAATTGATTTCCATGCTTCCAGCGGATTTTTGCTGCTGTTTAGCGCCTCGCGCCACATCTGGATCAGCACACCGCGTACATACGGATATTTCACGCGGAGCGGGCTGTATATATACCAGGAAAAGCTCGCTCCCCTCGGACAGCCGCGCGGTTCAAAGTCCGGCATATCAGGGCCAGTCGAAGGGTAATCGAGTCGCTGCCCTTCCCATGTGACGATTCCGTTTTTGACGTAGATATTCCAGCTGCAGGAGCCTGTACAGTTCACCCCGTGGGTAGAGCGAACCACTTTATCATGCTGCCATCTATTTCTGTATACATCTTCCCAATTCCGGTCTTCATAAGTGGTTTGGCTGTGTTGATTGGAATGGCGTTCAATAGGAGAGAAATAATTTAATCTCCTGAAAATGGGACTCTGTTTCTTTTTTTTCATTGCTGGTTCACTCCTTCTGAGTCAGTGATGCTACCCTCACTATATATGGAGGAGGCGCTGGACCTTGTTAAATTTGTCACATGGTTTCGGGTTTTCACAAATTTGTCACATTTTCAGGAGGGGGAGAGGGAGGACAAAAAAACAGCCTGCATGGAAGCGGGCTGTCGAATGGGTCAATCGCTCGTGTTCAAAATTCTCTTTTCCCCGGTAATCTCTTGAATCGGGGCGATGTTCTGGGTGAATTCCAAAGTTCCGATATAGCGGCCGTTTTCATCGCGTACGGCAAAATAGCGGATGAACACGTATTTGTCTTTAAATTTGATCCAAAAGTCTTCAACGTCTTTTTTGCCTGATTTAAAGTCGTCAAGAAGTTTGTTGACGATGTGGACGCTTGCCGGCGGATGGCAGTTTTGGACGGTCCGGCCGATTACGGCTTTTGTCCTTGCGAAAATCCGTTCCTTTCCGTGTGAAAAATAGCGGACCACATCGTTTTCATCGATGAAGGTGATATCGACCGGAAGATGGTTCATCATGTGCTCAAGCTGGGCCACGGACAGAATACCCGTAGGGAGCCTGACATATCCGTCAGCCGCTTCTTCTGTTGTTTTGAGCTGATGGCGTTCAGGCTTCCACACCGTTTCCGGAGCAGTCAGGCAATATCCGATCTCGTCGCTTTCAGCCGCGATTTTCAGCCATTCGTCTTCTGTCAGCGTTCTGAGCGCCATCGGCAAGAGGATATTTTCTTCTTTATAAATCATTTCCGTGCCTTCTTGAATGATAAACGTTAGCTCGCGGATGACTTCATCTTTTTTGTCCGGCGTATACTCTTCCAACAAACGCTTCACTTCTTTGATGCTCTTGCGGATAAAATCATCGACAGCCCACATCACTTGGCTGGGCCCAGTAATTCCGTACTTTTCTAAATAGGGGAAGAGAAGATTTTCTTTTCTGCTGTAATGTTTGTCGACATCGGCGAGCAAGTTTAAGTCTGTGAGCAGCTTGAGAATGTTGTCGCGGTGATCTTCTTTTTCAAAACGTTCCAAATGAAGCTGCATTTTAAAGTTCAAAAGGAGGTCGATTTCTTTATTTTCTTTCATAAAAGTATGAACGGGATGGCCTGGCTGCTTATCGGCGTCAGCGCGGTGAATGTCTTCAATCGATCCTTTAAACACAGCGGCGTGAACGGAACAAAGCTCTTGAATTTCTTCGGGGGTAATGCCTTCTTCCTTCATTAACGCCTGTTCCAGCTGAGCGATTTCTTCAGCATTGACTGAACCGAACGCCTTTTCAAACCGTTTTTTGACGTCGGCAAGCGGTTTTCCTTTATGAAGGTCGATGATGATTTCTTTTAAGAGCTGCTTTTTTTCCTCTGGCAGACCTTGCTGCGTTTCCCGGTTGTTAATCATTTCGCTCATTGTTTTTCTCCTTTCCAAACGGGGTCAAATCCGTGCGCTTTCAATATGTCTAAGACATGCGGCCATTCGATTTGCATCATTCGCGCGCCTTTCGGAATCGTCATGATACGCCCGGCTGTTTCCAGCATGCCGGGCTTCGTTATGTTTTTAAACCCGGCTTCCTTCATCACGGCTTTTAGTTCAGGATGCAATGTGCAAAGTTCGTATACGGAATCGTTCAAATCAATTTTTTTATTATGCAGAGGGATCACATCCTTTGATAGTGATGATCATTCTCATCTATACCGTAATACAAGTATGCTGAAAAAAATGTGACGTACATCACATTTTTCAGCGCAAAGCCTTCGGAATATAAATACAGCTCGGGTCGCTTTCCAGATAATCGCCTGTCAGAGCATAGGCACGTGAGCGCGAACCGCCGCACACATGGCGGAATTCACAGACGCCGCATTTTCCTTTAAATCCGTCCGGATTTCGCAAATCCTTAAAGATCGGTGATTCGCGATAAATCTCAGCCAGCGGCTGTTCGCGTATGTTTCCGGCTTTAAACGGCAGGAGTCCGCTTGGATATACATCGCCGATATGGGAGATAAACATAAAGCCGTTGCCATCGTTCACACCTTTCGGAGCCCGGCCCAATCCGCCGATCGCATCCATTTTCCCTTTCTGCAATGCGTGTTCATAGCGGATTTTCATGTTGGGGTCTTTCGCTTCCCGCATTTTTTGTTGAATAACGACCCGTCGGTAGTGCTGGGCTGCTGTCGTTTTGATGTCAAAAGGCGCTTCTTTTGCCAAACGGCTGAGCCAAAGAAAGACTTTTTCATGGTCCACCGGCGAAATCATATCTTCCCGCTTCGCGCGGCCTGTCGGGACGAGAAAAAATACACTCCATAATACACAGTTCAATTCTTCGATCAGCTTTGCCATTTCATCCAGGTAATCGATGTTATAAGCGGATATAACGGTATTAATCTGCAGAGGCAGATGGCATTCATGAATGTAGCGTATGGCCTTCATGGTCAGGTCAAAGGAACCGTCCGTTCCTCGAAAATGATCATGAATTTCTCGGGTTGGGCCGTCCAAGCTGAACGCCCATCGGGATAAGCCGATTTCTTTTGCTGATTGAATCGCTTCTCTTGTAACATTCGGCGTAGCACTCGGGGTCATGGAGACGCGAACCCCTTTTTGGACGGCATACTCAATAATGGCGAATACGTCGTCTCTCATTAAAGGGTCACCCCCTGTCAGCACGAGGAGGGGATTGTCCATCGCATGAATTTGATCAATTAAATCTTTTCCCTCTTTCAGGGTGAGCTCCCGCGGATCGCGTTTATTTTGAGCCGATGCCCGGCAATGAAGGCACTTGAGCTCGCACGCTCTTGTCAGCTCCCAAATGACGATAAACGGAGACTTGTCGAAATCGCAATGTATCATCTTTCATCTGTCCTTTCGTTTGCATTCATGTGTATCGTAGCGGAAATGAAAAAGAAAAAAAGTTAAGTAGATCACATTTAGAAAAGGAAGGGAAAGAAGGGGGAGGCCCTTCTCACGCGTCGTCTTCTACGGAGGAGTTGAGGTAACGCAAAAAAAGCTGGTAGGAAAAATACAAATTCTGCTGAAGCAGCATGAGAAAGTTCGTCTGTAATTGGCGGTTATAAGTCATCATTTTTTTGAAAGTATGAAATGGAATTTCAAGTACGGCGGTTTCTGCGGCAGTGTTGACTGAAATAAACGGAGATACGAAAGGTTCGCCTTTTTGATCAATAGGGAAAACATCGCCTTTTTCCCACTCGGCGATCGTTCGGGATTCTTCTGGAAGTCTTCTGTCAGAAAAATGAACTTCCCCTTTTAAAACAAAATAGACGGATTGCGAATGAAGGAACGATCGCGAATGCTGAGATGGCTGGATATCGATCACCTTCCCGTTTTTCAGCAGCCTTTTGATGATCGGAAGGGGTACCCCGAGAAACATAGGAAGATTTTTCAGAAACAATAAGTAGTCAAACCGGTCCATGGTATATCCTCCTTCTATATATTAGCATTTAGTATAAAGCGCCGGGCTGGAGGGCGCAGTGATTTATTTCACACGCCTGTATGCAAAATGTCACTGTGTAAAAAAGACGAAACTTTTATAATGTAATAGAAAAGAAGGGAGGATGCGTGATGAAAGTGTTCATACCGAAGCAGCACGGCGCCTGGGCGATGCTTGTCATCCCGTTTGTTCTCGGCATGTTCGCCGGGGGCGCGGATGTAAAGCATATTCCGTTGTTCTGCGGATGGCTGTTTCTATATCTAGCGGCATTTCCGGCTACGATGATGGTGAAGAAGAAAAATATCGTTTACTATCAAAAATGGGTTCTCATCTACGGCATTCCGGCCATCGTTTTCCTGCTTATTTCGGTCTGGCTGGAGCCGCGGCTCGTTTTTCTAGGGCTGCCGCTGTTTCCGCTCTTTCTCATCAATCTTTATTATGCGAAAAGAAACAACGACAGGGCGCTTTTAAATGATATTGCTGCAATCCTTGTTTTCAGCGCGGGCGGGCTTGCAAGCTTCTGGATGGGAGCGGGGAAGCTTGATGGTGAAGCATTGTTTGTTTTTATCCAGTCCGCTTTGTTTTTCACAGGGAGCGCCTTTTATGTCAAGTCGATGATCCGCGAAAAGAAAAACAATCGGTTTAAACTTTATTCATGGGGATACCACATATTCCTGCCGTTCATCTCGCTGGCCGCGGGGGCAGGATGGGCCGTGCTTGGTGTAGTGCCGAGCAGTTTCAGAGCGTGGTTTTTACATGGAAGGAAACTGTCGATTAAGACAATCGGAATCTCAGAGCTGGTGAATGCCTGTTTCTTTATGGCCGTGTTGATCGTTTTTCTGCTGCAAACGTAAAAAACAAGGACACTGTGCTTCATGTCCTTGTTTGTTTTCGTTTTTTCAGTCGATATTGCAGATGTCGAGCGGGCAGTTTTCACAGTCGATTTCGCGTTTTAAATAGTTGAGCTGATGAATGACGATTTTTCCCGAGTCCTCAATTGAAATGACACCGTTCTTCCGGAGGTCGCTCAGCATGCGGTTGATGCTCTCCCTTGCGGCGGCACAGAATTTCGCCAGATCCTGGTTCGTCAGCACAATATTGATGAGAATCCCGTCGCTTCTTGTGATGCCGTAGCTGTTTGCGAGACGGATCAAGGTGGAGTAGAGCGCGCCTTTTTTACCATTCAGCAAAAGGTCGCGGATTTTCGATTGAATCTTTCGCAAATGCGTGCTCATCCATTTCATAAACTCAAACGTCAGTGCACCGTTTTGTATGAGTTCTTTTTCAAGCTTATCTTTATTGATGACCAACACTTCGCCATCAGAGAGGATCTTTGCGCTCAGCATATATTTCGCATCTTCTGTAAAAAGCGTAAGCTCCCCGACAATATCATTTTTTTTGCACATTCTGAGTGTCAGTTCTTTGCCATCGGACGTCAATTTGCCGATTTGGACAAGTCCCGACTGAATAAGATACAGTTCCTCCGCATCCATCCCTTCTTGAAAAAGGAATGTGTCCTGCCTGATTTTTCGTCGTGTACTGATTGATTCCAGCAAGTGATGCAGATCGTCTGAGAGCAAATCTGTGTCTGATTTTCTAACAGAAATATTCATTGAGCGTCACCCCTTTAGCAGTTCTTATTTTAACGTTAAATAAGGCTGAGTGACCTTTTAAATATAAACAATATTGTGAACTTATGAATAAAGTCCCAAAAAAGAGCCTGAGCACATCAGCTCAAGGCTCCTTTTGCAGGAAAGGTTTATAAATGGTTCGTCTTCGTTTTGGTCGATGTTTTGCTCACTTCCTGAAAATACATCCAGACCACGATCACAAAGCTGGCAAGGGCTGCTTCTGACAGCGCCATGAATCCGATCGCATAATGGCCGGTTGCCTGAAAAACGCTTGACAGGATGAGTGGCGGGAAGAATCCTCCCAAGCCGCCCATCGCTGATACAATCCCATTGACGATGCCGGCCTGATTTGAAAAATAAAGCGGCACAAGCTTAAAGATGATCCCGTTTCCAAGACCGGCGCACACGGCAACGGTTAATACCCCAAATCCGTAAAGTCCGAGGCTGGGTGAAAAGGCCAATAAAATCCCTGACAAGGTACAGCCGGCAAATACATACATCAACAGCTTCAGCGGGTTGAATTTGTCCGCGAGCCAGCCGCCGACAGGCCTCAGAAAAGTTGCGACAGCGATAAATCCGGCGGTTCTAAGCCCTGAATCAACGGGATCAAGCCCGAAGTGATTAACAAGAAAGTTCGGAAGATAAATCGTAAACGCGACGAAAGATCCGAATGTAATGAAGTAAAACAAGCTTAAAAACCATAATGTCTGATTTCGGTAGACTGCCTTCATTTGCTCTGTTACAGAAACCGTCACTTTTGTTTCTTTTCGATCTCCAAGGATAAAGTTCAATAAAGCGAATACGGCGACTAACACGATGTACATCCGCACCGTATTTTCCCACCCGGCTGTCTTTGCTACGACAGGAGCGGCAAACGTGGTAATCGCTGTACCGACGTTCCCGGCGCCGTAGATCCCATTGACAAACCCGTGTTTTTCTTTAGGGTAGTATTTCGGCAATGATGTGACCCCGATGGAAAAGACCGCTCCGCCGATGCCGAGGAAGAATCCGCCAAGGATCAAGTCGAACAGCGAATCGGCTGTGCTGATCCAAAAAATCGGGAACAGAAGCAGCACAAAGCTGATCATGAACGTGATTCTCGCACCGAATCTGTTTGTGTAGTATCCCAGCGGAATCCTCAGAAGCGAGCCGAGTATGACCGGAATGGCCGTGACAAGGGATATCTCACTGTCTGTCAGGGCGATGTCCTGCTTAATGTGGGGCATTAAAGAGGAAATCAACACCCAAACCATAAATCCTGCGACTAAACTAAATGACTGCAGCGGTAATTGTATTTTTTGACGATTTACCATTGCGTTTTTGCTCCTTTCAAAGGGAAAAATGAATAAATCAATCAGCATGTTTATCTTACAAAAAGTCTTTTAAAAACATTGTGAATTACGTCACACGGTCATTCGTTTGATTCGTGTTTAATATCGGTAAGTGAGGGATAGTAAACGGATGTAAAAAATAAATGGTTCATTTGCGGACTTTTTCGTTTATCATGAAAATAAAAAAAGGAGTGCCGCTTTTATGTTTATAAAGCTTACGCAAGAAGAAAAGCAAGCGATCATCGAGGAAATCAAACGCTTTTATGTTGAAGAAAGGGGAGAAGAGGTTGGAGACATCGCGGCGATTCAAATGTTTGAATTCGTAAAGGAAAAGCTGGGCCCTTACTTTTATAATCAGGCGCTGAAGGACAGCCGCAGAGTCGTGGAAGAGAAGGCAGCGGCGATTGAAGAAGAGCTCTTTGCGCTGGAGCGCCGTCTGTGACAACGCGCTCTCCTTTAGCAAAACCGAAGGGATTGAAAGACCAATGGAGTTTCTGAAGCAATTTATGATTTTCAGCGGGCTGAATGATGAAGAGTTCAAACAAATCGAGCAAATCGCGGTCAAGCGCACCTATCAGCCGAGAATGTTTGTTTTTATGGAAGGGGAAGAGAGGGAAGCGGTATTCTTCATTAAATCCGGTCTTGTTAAAGCCTTTAAAATCGATGAAGACGGCAATGAGCAAGTGATTTCGATTCTGCAAAGCGGGGACATGTTTCCCCATGTCGGCTTTTTTGACCGCTCCCCATACCCGGCAACAGCCGAAGCCGTTCAGGAAACCGAGTTGATCGTAATCCGCATCGCTGATTTTAATGAACTTTTGATGAAATATCCGGAAATGACAATAAAAGTGATGCAAATCATGGGGAAAAAGATTCTCGATTTGCAAGAGCGGATCCAGGGTTTTATTTCAAAAGATGTCCAGCACCGCTTGACGCATGTATTAATGAAGCTCGCTGCAGAACACGGCATTCCTCAAGAAAAAGGGGTCTACATCAGCCTGCCCATTACCAATCAGGATTTTGCGAACATGGTCGGAACGTCAAGGGAAACGATTAACCGCACATTAAATGAAATGAAAAAGAAAAATCTGCTGACAGCTGACAGGAGCGGAATTTTCATACATGATACAGACTGGCTGAACGGCTGCAATTGAAGGATAAGATGAAGGCTTTCCATTGAACAACAGATGGAAAGCCTGTTTTTATTTTGTTCACAAATCCGCCATTATTTAAGTGATCTGGTTCACAACCGGTGTGCTGCATATCCAGTATCTTAGGACATGCAAAATCAAAAAAGGAGTGAACCGCAATGGAAGTTCAAAGAAAGACGGTGCCCGTTAAAAAAGCATCGAAAAACGGTTTTTTGAAATCTGTTCTCGTCTTTACTTTAATCGTTAGTTTTTCGGTGCTGCTTTTGGGAGGCTATTGGATCTTCAAAGGACTTGCACCAAGACCAGTTGAAGTGTCCGGGCCAAACGGAGAGGTGCTCATGACCAAATCGTCCATTTCAGGCGGTCAGGCCGTATTTCAAAAATACGCGCTGATGGATTATGGCACGATTTTGGGGCACGGATCTTACATGGGGCCTGATTACACGGCCGAAGCCCTGAAAATCTATACGGAAGGGATGCAGGATTTTAAGGCGGAGGCACGATACGGCAAGCGCTTTAAACAACTTTCAGATGAAAAGCAGTCCACCATCCGGAATCAAGTCATCCGCGAAATGAGAAAAAACCGTTATAATCGCGCGTCAGATACATTGAAGCTGACAGATGCGCAGGTTTATGGATTGCAGCAAGTGCGTGATCATTACCGCAATGTCTTTACAAAAGGAGACGGCTGGGGGCTTGAGCCCGGTTTAATTAAAGAAAGCCACATGCCTAAACGCGACAGAGCGTGGGTTGACAGCGAAGACCAAATCACGCAGATCTCCGATTTTATCTTCTGGACGGCATGGCTTTCCAGTACATTAAGGCCTGGCGACGACATTACGTACACGAACAACTGGCCGTATGATGAAGATGCCGGAAACACGATGTCATTTGCCGCCGTTTGGTGGAGCGGCGCAAGCGTCACCATCCTTATTTTATTTGTCGGCATTATTTTATTCGTGTTTTACCGTTACAAGCTTGGAATGAAAGAGGCTTATCAGGAAGGGGCGTTTCCGGTATTTGATCTGGATAAACAGCCGCTTACGGCATCACAGGTTAAAACCGGAAAATATTTCGCCGTTGTGTCGCTGCTGTTTTTTGTTCAGGCCATGTTCGGAGCTTTGCTTGCCCACTATTATATTGAGCCGGACAGCTTTTTTGGGATCGATTGGATCAGGGATATGTTGCCATTCAGCATATCTAAGGGATTTCACCTCCAGCTGGCGATCTTCTGGATTGCGACTTCATGGCTCGGTATGGGCATTTATGCAGCGCCGCTTGTCGGAGGCCGCGAGCCGAAAAGGCAGGGGCTGCTTGTCGATATTCTGTTTTGGGCGCTGATCGTCCTTGTCGGCGGAAGCATGGCTGGCGAATGGCTCGGAGCGAAAGGCCTTTTAGGAAACAACTGGTTCTTATTCGGCCACCAAGGAATGGAATATATTGAACTCGGCCGCTTCTGGCAGGTCATTCTCGCACTCGGCATGCTGATATGGCTGTTTATCGTTTTCAGAGGCATTAAGAGCGGCCTCAAGCGGGAATCTGATAAAGGCGGTTTGATTCATCTGCTGTTTTATTCTTCGATCGCCATTCCGCTGTTTTACGGTGCAGCCTTTTTCTTTAATCCCGGCACAAATATTACAATGTCGGATTTTTGGCGGTGGTGGATTATCCATCTTTGGGTGGAAGGGATTTTTGAAGTCTTTGCCGTCGTGGTCATCGGCTTTTTGCTCGTGCAAATGAACCTGGTTACGAAAAAATCGACCGTCAGAACGCTTTATTTTCAACTGACGATCCTGCTGGGGAGCGGTGTCATCGGGATCGGACATCATTACTATTACAACGGTTCTTCCGAAGTTTGGATCGGCCTCGGTTCCGTCTTCTCATGCCTGGAAGTGATTCCTCTTACCCTGCTTGTATTGGAAGCTTATGAACAATACAAGATGATGAAAGACGGAGGCCATCATTTCCCGTATAAAGCAACGTTCTGGTTCTTGATTTCAACGGCGATCTGGAATCTGGTCGGTGCAGGGGTATTGGGCTTTTTGATCAATCTGCCTGCTGTCAGCTATTTTGAGCACGGCCAGTTCCTGACACCTGCCCACGGGCACGGGGCGATGATGGGCGTGTACGGCATGTTTGCCATTGCTGTCTGGCTGTATACGCTACGCAATATCGCCAAAAAAGAAGCGTGGAATGATAAATGGCTGAAAATAGCCTGCTGGTCGCTGAACATCGGCTTGTTCGGAATGGTGTTTATCAATTTGTTGCCGGTCGGTTTTCTTCAATTGAAAAAAGCGTTTGAAGACGGGTACTGGAGCTCAAGGGCGCCTGAGTTTTTACAGCAGGATACGGTGCAAACGCTGCTGACTTGGAGGGCTGTGCCGGATACGATCTTTTTAGCCGGAATCGTGATTTTGGTCATATTCAGCATCAGAGCATTATTCCATCTCCGCAAACCGACGCATCAGGAAGGAGAAGCGCTTCCAGTTAAAGACATTGCTTCAGATGAATAGATAAACAAAAAGACAGAGGAAGTGAAATCCTCTGTCTTTTTATTTTATTGATTGGCTTCCGCTTCAAGCCGCGGGAACAAAATATTGTTTTCCAGGTGAATGTGCTGAAAAAGATCTGTTTCCAATTCATCAAGCTTTAAGTAAGTCAGTGTATATGTTGTGCATGCCCCTTCAGGAAGGGTATAGTCATTGGTCACTTTTCTCAGTTCCTTCAAGATGCTGCCTGCGGCTTCATGCTCTTGTTCAAGGACGTCGATCGCCTGAACCGCTTCTGCCAGGCTGTCCATTGATCGCGTCTCTTCATAGGTCGTCACTTTCGGGAAAATGAGTTCCTCTTCCTGAAAGAGATGGTGTTCCAGTTCAGTTTTCAGCTGATGGAACAATTGATGGACCTGGGCGAGTTCCGGATGATGGATGCCGTGAACCCGGTAGACTTTTGTGACAAAGCCTGATAGTTCAGGAAGCACCTCATACAGGTAAGCATGGTGCGTATGAATCACATGGTCGATCAGCTGTGAATACGGGGCTTCACTCCAGTTCGTCTCTTTTGCGTTCAATGCCTTTGTCTCTTGATATAATGTATTGATTTTTGCTAAGATCTCTTCTTCATTTAAATCCTGTTCTTTTATCGCTTCACCGATCGGGCGGTTGCCCCCGCAGCAAAAGTCGATGCGATATTCTTTCAGCAACCGGCTGGCTCTTGGAAAACGCGTAACAATATCACCTGTTTTTGTGTTTTGATCAAATACTGCTTCCATTTGTAAAACCTCCTGAAGTGTTTTTTATGCTATGGGTTAAATGTAACGGGTTCACCGATGGAAAATCGTGATCTACATCACATTCGGGAAAAATGACAGAAAAAGCAATAAGTCAGAAGAAATCGGGAAATAGCTATAGATAACTTTTCATGTTGGAGGCCTGCAATGGAGCATTTATCCTGGCTTACATTTACGATGCTGATTCTCGCCAGTTACCGGCTAACTCATTTGATTGTTTTTGACAAGATCACGGAGTTTATCCGGAAACCGTTCATGAAGAAAAAGCAGACGGTTGATGAACAAGGGCATGTAGAAACGAAAAAAGTGCCGAAATCAAACTTCGGCTATTTGCTGAATTGCTATTGGTGCGCAGGGATATGGTGCGCTTTGATCATCGCTGTCGGGTATCTGATTGTCCCAAAAACGATATTCCCGTTAATTTTAATTTTATCGGTCGCAGGTGGACAGGCGATTCTTGAAACGTTTGTCGGTGTCGCAACAAAACTTGTCAGCTTTTTCTCTGATTTAAAGAAATAAACCATTCCAAGCGGATGGTTTTATTTTTTTGACAATAAAGTGACACAAACAGCAGAGAGAACATGTCCGCTTTGTGAACTTTTTACAGCGATTTTTTCCCGGTTGCCGCATTTTAGGCAGAGGGAAGACATTATTTTGAAGAAGAATCAGGTTTTAAAATTTTGAATTGAGAGAAAAAGGAAGCACAAAGTCCCCGGTCATACTTTTTTAGCTTTTCATCATTAGCATTCAGACCTCCCATTTCATACGAAAAGAGGAAATAGATAGATTTTCAAAACGAAAAAAACGTGAAATATGGTTGATAGACAATCAATGAATAGTTTTTTTACAATCAGTAACGTGCTACAAGCCAAGAAAGGGGTGAAAATGTCTGCCAGAAAGTGTTTTTGGAAAATAACATCATTGGAGGAAAAAGAATGTCATACATGAAACGTTCCATTTCTGTCTTCATCGCCTGCTTCATGGTAGCAGCACTCGGCATCAGCGGTATCATCGCACCTAAAGCGTCTGCCGCTTCTCAAACACCCGTTGCTGTAAACGGACAGCTCACCTTGAAAGGTACGCAGCTCGTCAATCAAAAAGGAAAAGCGGTTCAGCTGAAAGGAATCAGTTCACACGGGCTGCAGTGGTATGGCGATTATGTCAACAAAGACTCGTTAAAATGGCTGAGAGACGACTGGGGCATCAATGTCTTCCGCGCGGCTATGTATACGGGTGAAGGCGGCTATATTGACAATCCGTCGGTTAAAAACAAAGTGAAGGAAGCCGTCGAAGCGGCAAAAGAACTCGGAATCTATGTGATCATCGACTGGCACATACTGAGCGACGGCAATCCAAACCAAAACAAAGCGAAAGCAAAAGAGTTTTTCAACGAAATGTCAAGGCTTTACGGCAAGACGCCAAACGTCATTTTTGAAATTGCCAACGAGCCGAACGGCGATGTCAACTGGAACCGTGACATTAAACCTTACGCTGAAGACATTTTGTCCGTGATCCGCAAAAATTCTCCGAAAAATATTGTGATCGTTGGGACAGGCACTTGGAGCCAAGATGTCAACGATGCGGCGGACAATCAGCTGAAAGACGGCAATGTTATGTACGCGCTCCATTTTTATGCGGGTACGCACGGTCAGTCTTTGCGGGATAAAGCAGACTATGCACTCAGCAAAGGAGCGCCGATTTTCGTCACAGAATGGGGAACGAGCGATGCTTCCGGAAACGGCGGTGTCTACCTCGACCAATCCAGGGAGTGGCTGAAATATTTAGACAGCAAAAAAATCAGCTGGGTAAACTGGAGCTTGTGCGACAAACAAGAGTCGTCAGCTGCTTTAAACTCCGGCGCCTCTAAAAAGGGAGGATGGTCTCAATCCGACTTATCCTCATCAGGTAAATTCGTCAGGGAAAACATCCGCAGCGGATCAAACGGTTCGTCAGGAGACTCTGGATCGGATTCGAAAGGGTCAGATCAAAAAGACCAGAAAAAGGATCAGGATAAACCAGGTCAAGACAGCGGCGCTGCAGCCAACACGATAGCAGTACAATACAGAGCGGGGGACAACAATGTAAACGGCAACCAAATCCGCCCTCAGCTCAACATTAAAAACAACAGCAAAAAAACCGTGTCTTTAAATCGAATCACTGTCCGCTATTGGTATAAAACGAATCACAAAGGACAAAATTTTGACTGCGACTATGCCCAAATCGGCTGCAGCAAACTCACGCACAAATTCGTCCAATTAAAAAAAGCGGTAAACGGAGCAGACACGTATCTTGAAGTAGGATTTAAAAACGGTACATTAGCGCCGGGTGCAAGTACAGGCGAAATCCAGATCCGTCTTCACAATGACAACTGGAGCAATTATGCCCAAATCGGCGACTATTCATTTTCTTCAGGTTCAAACACATTTAAAAATACGAAAAAAATCACGTTGTATGAGAATGGAAAACTGATTTGGGGCGCTGAACCTAAATAACGGCACTTTAACGGACACCGAATTTGGTGTCCGTTTTCGTATATATTATAATGGAAGGAATGAGGAATATTTTTGTAAACATGAAAGGAGATGGATGTATGAATGAAACATTGCAGCAATACATGATGCTTGTCAAGGAAAACTACGACACGATCAATGGACCTGATTACGCAGGCAAAGAGGAAGACATTGAAAAGCGAAAAAAACAAATCGAGCTTTACGCCAAAACGCTCCAGCAAGGTTTTTCAACAGATGACGACTATGATGAATTCGCAGATGCCGTGATTAAATGCGCATACGGAGATCTGACAATGGAAGAATTAGAAACGGTTTATCGGGAATTAACGTCTTCATAATCAATAAAATAAGGGGGAGAAGAACCATGAAAGATACGATCATGAAGACAGACCGGATGATTTTGCGAAAAATGAGGCGTGATGACGCCGAAAACCTGCTCGAAATCTTTTCTGACCCGACAGCCATGGAATATTATCCATCGACAAAGAATGAAAAACAGACATTGCAATGGATCGACTGGACACTTGAAAACTATGAAAAACATGGAACCGGCCTGTGGGTTGCCGAACATAAACAAACAGGCGAATTTCTAGGTCAATGCGGCATCGTGCCACAGGAAGTCGAAGGATCGGACGAAATGGAAATCGGCTATTTGTTTAAACGGAGCGTCTGGAAAAACGGCTATGCAACCGAAGCAGCATCAGCATGCAAACAGTATGGATTTGAGGCATTTCACCTGAAAAAAATCGTATCTTTACCTGATGCGAAAAATCTGCCGTCCAGAAAAGTTGCCGAACGAATCGGCATGACTTTAGAAAAAACGATACATAAATGGGGAAAAGAAATTGCCGTATATTCAGTTTATCGATAAAATTTTTTATTCTGTCTCACTAACTTGAGTATACTTTGAGATTGAGACAGAATTTCTTTTCAATCCTTAACTTCCGAGAATATATATTATGTAAACTAGAAAGAAATGAAGGTCAGGATTATGCAATGTTCCTCCATCAGCTGTACGACACAAAACCCTTGGTTGCATTAGCCCTTGAACTACTTTCACTAAACAGTTCTTTGACATAAAATGCAGCCATAATTTCCATTCCTATAACCCATTCTTCGCAAACTCCTTTAACTTACATTGTAATTTTGGCTGGTTCTCTCAACTTTACTTTACTGATTTGAAATGTTCACAACATTATATGTAATAGTTCATTGACTTCAACAACAGCATTCACATGTAATGTATTAACTTCATTCCATACATTAAGCATGCAGTTTGCATATTCATTTAGTTTTAATTGGACGCGATTCTCCCAAATCAACACTCATCTCAGTATCTAGACAAAAGCTTGTATCACTTAAAAACAATGCCTGAAATATGAGAGAGCCGATAACCGCGTAATAGGGTTATCGGCTCTGTGTCTGTACGGCTAGCTCTTTGACATGCGTTTATCAGCAACCTCTCGGCTATGTCACTTGTTGCTGGTCTTCTTGATCAAGTCCACGCCATCGTATGCCAGACTTTCCACACTTGCAGCCTTCTGCAGTATGTAATGATCAAAAAAGTTCTTCGTATAGTTTGTAACAAGATTTCGCATCTCCATAGCATCCCGTTCGCCTCTGAGTTCCTCATTAACACTGGTAAACACGATGTCGCAGTAATCTAAATGCGCAACACGATCAACAGAGAAATAATAGGTTTCCATGCTGTTGTTAGCGCCAATGATCGCATTCATATTATAGTTAGGTTCAGAAAACAGTAGCAAAAAGGGTTTCTTCAGGTCGCTGTCGCGAAGGCCGAACGCACCGCTATCCAAGCCAATCCCGCAGGCGAACCGGTCGTCGTCCCGGCAAACAATCGCCGTCGTAGGCCCTCCATAAGAATGTCCGACTATGCCCATGCCGATGTCAAGCAACAATCTGCCCTTAAAGATGGAATTCAGTTCTCCAGAGTCCAGTTTGTAAAGATAATCGGCTACATACCTTACATCTTCTGCCTGTAATTCACTATACTTTGTTAACTTGGCAAGTATCGGCAGTGTAAGCACGTTACGGCACATCTCAATGGCAGTTTCATCGTCAGGCCGCATCTCCATCTTACCAGCCAACGCCAGCATCTCCGGATCTTCAGAAAACGCCATAATGGCATCCGAAAAATCCTTTGATACATTAAACAGGCGCCCATCTTTACGCTTATACATCGTGCTATTCTGATGGCCGATGCTTACCACAACATATCCCATGCTTGCCAAGTCTGTACAGATCACTGTACCCCATTCTGGAGAACCGCCCCCGCCGCATACATAGAATAACACCGGATAGCGCTTTTCCTTCCCGGAGAGAGCAAGGTCGTCGTAACACTGGGTCTTGATATCTATAGAGTAAGCATCCTTCAACGCAGTGAGAAGTGGCTGCTCATCAAGCATTTCGTAGACCTCAGGAAACATGTACGTTGATGCAGTCTTGCCTTCGCTACTGTCGGACGGATAGTACACAAACGCCGTCAGTTCTCTTTTTGAGTGGTCTGATGCCGTGTAATCAAAATCCATCTGGGTTCGACCGACAGTATAGCCGCCAATTGGTTCTGGAAATGCGTCATAAGTTTTCATTTTCTTGTTCCCCCTTAATTAATAAAAGTCAGCAAAGTACTTGCTGAAGATTCAAAGAAAAGCCACAATTTTATATAGACACTTCTTAATGGAGGTAACTTAAAATTAATTTGTTATTATAAAAATGGGGGACGGTAATAGACTAAAGTTAGTGAAATAAGAGCTTCTACAAATGAAATCGAAATGATAATCTTATGATTCACAGGTGATTTTCTAGATATTAACTTTTGACCGATATAGTTTAGGAAATAAAACACAAGAAAGAAGCATACGATTCCAAAAATAACTCCAGACAAGCGGCCTCCCCCCTTCTGCCTTTCAACCATGGATTCCAGCTCTAAATTAAATCAGATGCACCTACAACAGTCCGCGCCAAAAAATATCAAATGATATCTCTAAAGACCGTTCAAATGATTGTTTGTTTTCGTATACCAGTTGAATGTTAAGCCCGTCATAAAGCGTAATAAAGCCTATCGCACATTTCTCCGGCGGACAGTTCACATCCGATTCCTTAAAAACATTCGCTACCTGTTCTTTTAAAGTATGCAGATATAAAAGGTATTGGGCTGAAATAAAATCGCTTACTTCAGCAGGCGCCTTAAAGGACATTGCCTGCAAAAAAGCTACATTTGGCAATGCATGAAAACGGACTTGGGTTTCTTTTAAAAAGTCATATATTTGACTCTTTGCAGGTATATGTTTTCTTGAATCGAAGAATTCGTTGATAAATGAAATTTCCTCTTCCACAATCTCAGGGTATATTTCTATCAGCAGCTCTTTTTTTGACGAAAAATGATAAGCGAGAGATTGTTTTCTGATTCCCAATTCTTTTGCAATATGCGACATTTTGACTCCCTCATATCCCAATTCATTAAATTGGCGAACCGCTGTACGCTTTATATTCTCTCTGGTCAATATACCGTCCTCCCCTATTTTTCAGGCTGTTTTTCTCTTCATGCAGATATATAAAATATATAATAAAAGAAACAGAAGGTACATGAAAATGGCGGTAATATAGATCTCCCGATAGGAATAAACCGTCGCCACCAAACCTAATAATAAGGACCCTCCGCCAATCCCCATATCGAAAAAATTAAAGAACGTTCCCATTGCATCCTCATGTTCATGCTCTTCCACAAGATTGATACACCATGTTTGGACGGCGGGAAATATTGAGCCGAAACCAAACCCATAGCATATAGCCGCTGTAAAAAACATTGTATTTGTTTGTGCGAAATATAATATTGACAGCCCTGCTATGGAAAACAGCGAGGCGGGAATAAGGATGGCGGCAGCTCCGCATCGGTCAAATACCCTGCCGGAAATAAGCCGTATAAAAAAACTGGCTCCTGCAATCAAAAAGAAAAACATCCCGACACTTTGAAACCCCTTTTCAATCGCATAGAGCGAAAAGAAAGACATAATTCCAGATGCAGCAATACCAACGAATAAAATAAGAATTGACGGAAGCAGCACACGTTTTTCTAATACTTTTAACTTTGCAGTGCCCTTTCCGCCAGTATCCTTTGTTTCCGGCTGTCTGCGCACGAAAACAGCCATTAGCGCCGCCAGCAAAAGAACGGACATCCCGCCTAAAAAAAGTCTTTGAAAATTATAAAGCTCCAGAGTCGCGATACCGATCATCGGTCCAACGGAAACAGCAATTGTCTCACCTACTCCAAAATATCCAATGCCTTCACCCCTGCGCTCTTTAGGAATAATTTCAGCTGCGATTGTTGCAAAATAGGTCGTCGCTAATCCAAACCCGGCGCCATGTATTAAGCGAATCAGTAATAAAGCGGTGACATCAGACGCCAGGTAATAGGCGCCTGTTGAGAAAGCGCTGATCACAAGTCCTAAAATGAGCAAATATTTTTTATTGAACCGTAAAGCCAATGCCCCTGCAAAAGGACGAACAGCAATTGCAGAGATCATAAAAATACCCGTGACATAGCCGACTTGTTTTGCCCCTCCTCCAATAGCCGTCACAAACAAAGGCAATGTCGGCAATAACATTTCAAATACCATAAACAAGAAAGCATTTGCAAGCGTCACAAAAACAAATGACAATGACCATATTTTTGCAGTATTTATTTTTTCTACATTCAATTCCATTTGGCTACCTCTCACTCACTGATTTTATTTTTCTTCTTAAGCATTCACTTTAACTGACCACAGTCAGTTTGTAAATATAATTTTATAAAATTTAAGCTATTAATAAGCAGAATTTAAAAAATAAAACTTGATTAAACTGACTGTTGACAGATAGAAGTTGAGTCGCAAAGGGTATCTTCCAATAAATAAAAAAGCTACTCTCAAAGAGTAGCTTTTGTGGTGCGTGCAGGCATTAAACTTCCATACGCTTCATAAATTAAGCCTGTTTTCCTATGAAATTATTTAACGACCGGCCAAGCCGGTGAAGCCGGATCTAATGTAAAGTCATAAGACGTCTCGTCGCGATACATCGGATCGGCATAAATCGAGTCTTGATCTTGATTTGTTGCATTTTGATACGACGAAAACGAGTTGTATTCATTCTGTTTCCAAATCCACAGACCGTCTTTGCCGGCTTCCTTGTGGTACACGTTATGATTCACTTTATTTCCTTCATTTTTCGTAAAGTCGTTTGCGATAAATATTCGCGAATCGCTTGCTGTGATGATGTTCTTTTCAATTTTGTTGCTTTTTGTGTCATACTGGAGCAAAAGTTGTCCGCCGTCCAGCCCCTTTGTATCATTGCGGTAAACAATATTGTGCGCAATAACAGAATGGCTGGTGCCTCCCCGCTTTTGGTCGTATCCGCCGATAGAAATGCCCGTGTACGCATTCTCATACACTTTGTTGTCGGTTATTTGAATATCATCAGCATATTTCCCTTTATGTTCAGACGTTGCTTCTATCCCGATATCGTTGCCGTAGACCGTGTTTTTCTTAATGTCAATGCTTTGTCCTCCGTCAACATAAATTCCGCCCGCAGAGTAATCATCCCCATAGGCGGGATTTCCGTAAGTGGAGTTATTGTAAACCGTGTTGTTTTCTACGATACCGTTGCGCACAAAATCGTTTTGAGCGGCCGTTCCTTCATAACCGATCAGATCAATTCCAATGTTGTTGTTGTCGCGAACCATATTGCCTCTCACCGTGAAACCGTCAATGTTTCCGTTCAGCACAACCGCTTCACTCGCTCCGAGTGTCAGCTTTTCAACCGTATTGTCCTCGATCTTAATGTCTTTCATGCTGCCGGAGCCATAGACGGCAATCCCGTGGGCATTGCCGTCATCCGCTGTTGTTTTTATATCCCGGACGTGATTGTTTTTAATGGTAATATGACTGCTGGAGCCTGAAACATAAATTCCCATGGCGGTTGCTTCTTCCGATGAAACGGAAAGGTCTTGAATCGTAAGGCCGCTGATTGTGATGTACTGTTGATTGTGAATCTGAATGAGCGGTGTTTCATATTCAGCGTCCTGAATAGATTTTCCGCTGATGACGACTTTTTCATTCTCATAGTTTTGAAATGTGATAGGCTTTTCAGCTGACCCGCTCTCCTTCACATCAAGCGTTTCATGATACGTGCCTTCCCGAATCATAACAGTTGTGCCAGGGACAGCTTTTTTTGCTGCATGTCCCAGAGTTCGAAACGGCTTTTCTTTCGTTCCTTCATTTTGATCATTTCCATCGGGGGAAACATACAAGCTGTTAGCCGGTTCTGCTTCTTTTGCTCCGGTCTTATCGTAAGCAAAAGCGATGATAACAGAAACTAAAATACACGCTGATAAAATAAAATACCATTTTCTCATACTCAGCTCTCTTTTCTTTTCAAAATGGATAAACTAACACCATTATAGAATATCCATTTATGGAAAACCATCGCAAACATTTGAAAGAAAAAGGCAACCCTTTGATCACAGGGTTGCCTCCATGTTTATGAGTTTATTCAGCACTTCCGCAGCCTATGAATAATATAGCCGCCTATTCCTCCTAGAATCGCCGGAAGCACCCATCCTAATCCGATGTCATACATCGGGAGAAACTGATTGAAAACTTGATTAATAGCTGCAATTTTGAGTCCGGCAGCATTCAGGCCGTCAAACAGGCTGATGATAAAGGTCATTATCAGACTGCCTTGATACACTTCCCTCTTCCCTTTAAATAAGGGATGTAAAAATGTTAAGAATATTAAAGAAATCGCAATGGGATACAAAGTTGTTAAAACCGGCATTGAAACGTTAATCAGCTGTGTTAATCCTATATTTGCTACAAGGGTGCTGAACATTGATAAGATGACAGCAATTTTTTTGTAGGAGATGTTTGGAAACAAGCCGTGGAAAAACGAAGAGCATGCTGTGATGAGTCCCACACTTGTTGTCAGACATGCCACTGTGATCATTAAGCCCAAAAAAACGGAACCATATGGTCCGAAATAATAGGATGAAACCTTCGCTAAAACCTCGGCTCCATTTTCTAATAGACCCAGTTTTTCAACGCTGGAAGCCCCCATGTATGAAAGCGCTGAATAGATCAGAGCCAGGAGCGCTGCTGCAATCGCCGTCGATTTTGCACAAACGATCATGAGCTGTTTTTTGGAGACCGCTCCCTTCTCTTTCATGGCGTTCACAATGATGATTCCAAATACAAAAGCGACAAGGGCATCAAGTGTAAAGTAACCTTCTTTGAACCCTTTAAAAAACACGTGTGATGCATATCCTGCAGACGGAGCTTGAAAGCTTCCGATTGGATGAATAATTGCCGTAACGACGAGTAATCCGATAAATGTTAATTTAATAGGAGTTAAAAATTTTCCGATAACATCAATAATTTTAGTTGGATTCAGAGACAGCAAGCAGGCCACCGTGAAAAATAATACGGTAAATATGATTAAGGCGACAGGGCTTGCATCATGAGATAAAAAAGGTTTAACCCCTATTTCAAACGATACATTACCGGATCTGGGAATCGCGAAAAAAGGGCCGATTGCTAAATAGAGAACCGTCGTAAATACAATTCCGAACAATGGATGCACACGACTGGCCAGAGACTGCAAATCATTTTTTCCTGAAAAAACGAATGCGGTAATGGCGAGTAATGGCAATCCGACTCCGGTCACTAAGAATCCTGCATTGGCTGTCCATACATTCTCTCCGGCCATCTGACCAAGCATAGGCGGGAAAATGAGATTTCCTGCACCGAAAAATAATGCAAACAACATTAGTCCTATGATTAGGATAAATGAAAAAGGAATTTTTTTTGCCATCATGAGTCCTCCGATTCGGGTTAAGCTATTAGTGTGTTTGTAGTAGTCAGCAGTGTAGCACGATAAAAATTTCATAAATGAATGTCCTGAATTATCAGTAAATATTAAATAAAAGTACTATCCTACTATAGTAGCTGTTGCTTGTATTGTCAAAGGTTTAGTTTGTAATGATAGAACCGGACGCTCTTTCTTGCTGAAATACAAGATCAAGTAACTTGAAATCTTAAACATGTTCATCAAGTTCAATAAAGTAGTGATTTTTACGATAAGATACGGCATCCATTGTAGCTATCAGATTTTCTCCATGCAAGATGTCGATTCGGTAGAAGCCTGTGCGGAAGTTTCGTTTTTCCTCTTTCGCACGGGCAGTTATCTTGTCTCCTGGTTTAGCTGATTCAATAAACTGGATTGTTGTGGTGAGTCCTAAAGATGTTTTTCCGTATGCATTACATGCCGCTGAAAAAGCGTGATCGGCTAAGGCATAAATGACGGCTCCGTGAACTGTCCCGTAAGCATTTACCATATGGCTTTGTACTTCAAGAACGGCCTCTGCAAGACCTGCCCGAAACTTTGTTAACTCAATTCCCAGCGATCGGGCATACGGATCGTTCTTTACTTGCCTATGGATTTGGTCATAGTGTTTTTCGTGAATGTTCACTTCATCGATTTTTCTCTTCATCATCGTCTCCTCCTTTGGTCATGAGGTTGTTCAATTAAAAACCCATTGCACCAGTATCATATAGATAATCGTTCCTCCGGCAATAGAAAGGAGCATATTTTTCTTCCAAAAATGAAGCAGCGCAACTGCCGCTGCCCCGATCAGTTCGGGGATTCCGCGGCTGCCGGAAAGCAGGCTCACATCCTTAAAACAATAAACGATCAAAAGTCCGATTACCGCTGAAGGAAGCACTTTTCCAAGGTATTGAACATATGTCGGCGTAGGTTTGTCCGATGGAAAAATCATAAAAGGAAGAAACCTTGTCAGCATTGTGCCTAACACGATCATGGCAATCGTGATCATTTGCTGTGTAAAACTCATCGTCATACAGTAACCTCAGCTTTCTCTAATGGTTTTCTAAGGACAGTAAGTACCCCGAGAATGGCCAGCATAGCTGGGATAATGAAGTGATTTCCGCCAAAGATGATCAGACTGACTGCAGAAAGTCCGAGTCCTGCAAGCGCGCTGTGGTGCTTTTTCTCTTTCATCCATTGTTCTATGAAAATTACCACAAAAAGAGCAGTCATCACAAAATCGAGCCCTTCTGTGTTGAACCGGACAAAAGATCCGAAAACGCCGCCGATCGCCGCTCCTATCACCCAATAGAAATGATTGAACAGCGTCACGAAGAACATAAACCAGCCCTTGTCTATATCCTTTGGAACATTTACGGTACAATTGATAGAAAAAGATTCGTCGCACAGTCCATAAATCAGATAAAACTTTTTTCTGCCTGTTCCCCTATACTTATCCAACATAGAAATGCCATAAAACAAATGGCGTGCGTTCACCATGAGGGTTAGAAATAGGGCATTCGTCGGGTTAAAGGCGGCAAGAAGTAAATTGGCCGCAACAAACTCCATTGATCCTGCAAAAATAGCGAAGCTCATTATGATAGGGTAAATTGCATTGAACCCTAAGGAATTCATATAAATTCCATAGGCGATCCCCAAAAAAACAAAGCCTGCAAGAATAGGTACGGTATATGGAAAAGCCGCTCGACATGCACTCCATATATGATCTCTTTTTGTCACATGGTTCACATCCTCTGTTACCAGCTTTATTCCATACAAATTTAACATACGAAATCCATACAATAAACAAGATAATTGTATGGATTACAATTATTTAGTTTAAAAAAAGCCCCATTTTCAGGGACTTTTACAGATCGGGCCTCCTTTAATTGTCCCCTCTTTAAAACTTCCCGTTCTGCATTTGAATTCCAAACTATTGATGATATTATTGTATGGAATTTAAATGTAGGAGGAGCAAAATGCCAGTCAATTCGTTTGACAACTATCCAATGTCTTGGAAACCTGATAAGAAAGCATTGAAGCGTCCTTATTATTATTCGATTGCGACATTGCTTGAAGAGGATATCGTAAACGGTTTTTTGGCGCCTGGGACAAAGCTGCCTCCGCAACGGGAACTGGCAGATTTTCTTGATTTAAACTTTACCACGATTACACGCGCCTACAAACTATGTGAGTTCAAGGGGCTGATTTATGCTGTCACCGGAAGCGGCACCTTCGTCGCTCCTAATGCTGCCCGCTCTATCACCATTTCCGCAGATAAGGTGACAAACTGCATTGATCTCGGATTTGTAGCCTCTTTTGAGCAAACCAACGGAATGGTAGCGGAGGTTGTTCAAAAAGCTGCAGATAAAAGCTATTTGGAGAAGCTAATGGACTACAATGACCCGACTGGTATTCCGCATCAAAAAACGGCAGGGCTAAACTGGATGGAATCTTTCGGTATTCACGCAGACCAAGAACATATTGCGATTGTTTCCGGTGCTCAAAATGCGTTGGCCATTGCATTGACCTCGCTGTTTGACCCTGGTGACCGCATTGCAACTGACCTATACACGTATTCGAACTTTATTGAGCTGGCCAAAATGCTCCATATTCAATTGGTACCTGTTTCCGGTGACCAGTATGGAATGCTGCCGGATGAACTTGAAAAGCAGTGCTGCCAGACGAAAATTCACGGCATATTTCTGATGCCCTCATGCTGTAATCCGACAACCGTGATGATATCAGATGTTCGAAAGCATGAATTAGTGGAGGCCATCCGCAAGCATGATTTGCTGTTGATCGAGGATGATATTCATGCGTTTCTGACGGCAGGGATTGTATCAGATTATCAGCAGCCAATGTTTAGTTTGCTTCCAGATCAGAGCATATACATTTGCAGCACCTCAAAGTCGATATGCTCCGGGTTAAGAGTTGCCTATATGGTGTATGGGGATGCTTTACGGGAAAAGATATTGCAGGGCATTTTTAACATCAATGTCAAAACGTCATCTTTAGATGCGGAGGTCATTACTGAGCTGATTTTATCAGGTAAGGCTCATGAAATCGTTGCTCAAAAGAAAAAGCTTGCACAGTCGGCCAATGATCTTTATGCGGCATATTTTCCTGTAACTGAGCCTGGTGAACATCCTCTTAGTTTATACCGATGGCTTCCGATTGAAGAGCATGCTGACTCATCACAATTGGAGACGGATTTGAGGAAGCGTGGGATTCGGGTTTTTCATTCCGACCGTTTTCTCAGCGGGCAGACGACGCGCGAAAAATATTTGCGCATTGCGCTTTCTTCTACAAATTCATTAGATGAGCTGAAATTAGGGTTGGATATATTAAAACAGTATCTCGGATAAGTTGATTAATTACGGCCTTGCCAACATGTATGCATGAAGATAGCTCTTCCCTATGAAGATAATTTACAATTCTGTTACATCATGTAAAATGGTAATTTGAAAAGAAATCTTACATTTGGGAGGTTGTGAAATGCCATATAGAATGAAGCTGTATGTCCATCCGCTCCGCTTAAATTGCCGGATCAGGCGAAAAAAGGCCAGTCAAATAAAATGACTGGCCTCTCTGTATTACATATGATTTACAAAGTGGAGATATCAATCACGAATCGATAACGCACATCGCTGCGAAGTACGCGCTCATACGCTTCATCTTGCGGAGCGATGCCGTGTTCAGCAGCGAAATCAAGCATCTCTTGTGTCTCGCGAATGCCGCCGACTAGCGAACCTGGAATGCTGCGGCGGCCCATAATTAAGGAAAACACACTGTATTGATCCGGTTCTGCCGGCGCGCCGACGTTAACAAGTGTTCCATCTACGCGAAGAAGCGATAAATAGCATCAACGTCCAGATTGGCGGACACCGTGTTTAAAATGAGGTCAAAACGGCCCGGCCAGTTCAATAAATACAGTAGGATCACTAGTTGCAACATAATGGTCTGCGCCAAAACGCAAGGCTTCTTCTTGTTTATTCAAAGAGCGGCTCAGGACCGTTACTTCTGCCCCCATGGCATGCGCGAATTGGATGGCGACATGGCCGAGTCCCCCCATTCCAACAACGGCAATTTTCTTGCCGGGACCTGCGTTCCAATGCTTCAAAGGAGAGTACGTGGTAATGCCCGCGCATAAGAGCGGGCTGGCAGCATCCAAGTTCAGACTGTCCGGAATGCGGACAACGAAATCTTCTTTGACCACGATGTACTGGCTGTAACCGCCGTATGTCGGATGACCATCGTAGTCTAAACAGTTATACGTTTGGATCACGCCTTTCGTACAAAATTGCTCCTCTCCGCTCCGACAGTATTCACATTCGCCACAGGAGTCGACGAAGCAGCCGACCCCGACGCGGTCACCGACAGCAAATTTTTTAACGTCTGGTCCTACTGCTTTGACAATGCCGGCGATTTCATGTCCCGGAACCATTGGAAAGATTCCGCCTCCCCATTCATCATAACTCTCCTTGCTTTTTTCGATTAAGGCTGCGAATAAGCTGCATCTACAGAATAATCGTTAAAGTCCACTTTAACGCAAGGGTTTTTGTGAAATTTCCTGATAAAAGCCGTCTCCAGCCTGCGCTGGAAACGGCTTTTTTTAGAGTTGCAAAGGGTGTGACTTGTATACGGATAAACGGCCTGTTTACATATCCCACCAAAAGGACTCGGGAAGCGAGTATTGGCCGTTTAACAGGATTGTTTCACCAATCGCGGGAGCAACCATGTTGGCGCCTTTTTTCTCAGCTTCTTTCAAAGCACGTTCAATCGGCTCTTTCCAGCCATGATAGGCGAGGGTGAACGCGCCCCAGTGAATCAACATCATGTTCTTTCCTTTTACATCTTTGTGGGCCTGTACAGATTGTTCGGGTGTCATATGAATCCCGGACCAGCGTCTGTCATATTGACCGCCCTCCATTAAGGTGATATCAAAAGGGCCGTATTTTTTGCCGATTTCCTTAAAATGTTCATCATATCCCCCGTCACCGCTCGTATAAAAACGCGTATGCTTTCCGAGGATAACCCAGCCGCCCCACAGGGTCGTGTTTCGATTCAACAATCCTCTACCCGAAAAGTGTTTGGACGGTGTCAAGGATATCGTCAAACCTTGAAACTCCGTTTCATCCCACCAATTGAGCTCTGTGATTTTTTCTTTCTCAACTCCCCACCGTATCAAGTGTGCGCTGACTCCGTGGGGAACGAAGAAATGACCGGCCTTTTCCTTCAGCTTTAAGATGGATGGATAATCTAAGTGATCATAATGATCATGTGTGATCAAGACGGCGTCAATCGGCGGCATATCATCGACCATATGCAGGATGTCTTCGCTGTAGCGTCTGCTTCCGATAAATGATACGGGTGAAGCGATTGAACCCAGCATAGGATCTACGAGTATTTTTTTGCGGTCGATGCTCAGTAAAAAAGCGGAATGTCCAAACCATGTTAAGCTGTCTTCGTTATCTTTAACTGTGCTCCAATCGATCTTAGAAACAGGGATTTGACCGGAAGGGTTGCGTTCCTTGCCGCCGGAAACAGCGTCTCTCATCATCGAGAAAACGCCGGAGATTCCACCCATATCCATCTTTTCCGGAGTCTGATTGACAAATTTGCCATCTGCATAATTGTCAAAGTTTTGATACAGCTTTTTTTGTTCTGTGCTTGGATTTCCCCCAAACACGGGGTGTAAATTGATGAATAACAAAACAGCCGCGCAAAATACGATGATAAAAATGAATAAAAACATCATGATTTTTTTCATTGTTCCTTCCTTTTTAGGATGATATCTTGCTGCTTCCTATTCTACCGATTATACTTGCATCATCGCCAGTGTAACGCTGTACTGTTTGAGATAATACCATCGTAGCTGAATACCGTGCATAACTAAACAGCGAATAAAAATTTAAAGAACCCTTCGAATTTGAAGAGTTCTTTTTTGAGGCACCTTGACATAGACAAGTCATGTGCCACATTTCTTTTTAAATGAAGGTTTCCATTCTGACAAGTCCTGATAAACAAATGTTATATTGTCACATATTTCATAAGCAACTTCATACATATGTTCTATATCCTTAGCTGTAAATAATATACTTCCTTTGCGCCCTGTACTGTCAACAATAGGTGATATGGTGTCACCCTCTTTTACAAATAGATCAATTAATACGACCTCGGAAATGTTAGCTAGCTCATTGTATTTGATTTCTTTTATGCAACCTGGTTTTGGAATCAAGCTTAAAGACATAGCTTGACATTTTGAAGGTGCACATCTAAATTCATCTATAGTCTTGGTAGCTAACGCATCATAATAGTATCCAAATTGAGATATGCCGGTTGTTAGTTCCACCATTTTCCATATGTTTCCGCCACCTATCCTAACTTGAGACTCTATGATTATTGGCTTTTTTTGTTTGTCTAACTTTACCTCTGTATGAGTAATGCCGTCTTCCAGTTGCATGTCCTCCAAAAATAGCATTACTTTCTCCATAATTAATTTTTTTTGGGATTCATCTATAGGTGCCGGCATAATAGTATAGTTTATTATAAACGTATCTTCTTTAAATATTTCAGCTGATATAGCTAGTATAGAGTGTTTTTTGTTATAAGAAACGGTTTCGACCGTATAAACTACGTCACCTTCAACGTACTCTTCCACTAAAACAGGTAGTTGAATACCATTATCTTTAATAAATACCTCTACGTTATCTCCCGTGTCTAGCTTAGACACTCCTATACCACCTGCACCAATCGGAGGCTTTATTATAATGCTGCCTTTTTTGTTCAAAAATTCATCAATGTCTTTTATGTTATTGCAAACTGTCGAATCTATCGAAAAGTCTTTGCCTGCTAGAATTTCACGCATCATGTCCTTATTGCGGGTTATCATATTAGCATTGTAAGAAGGTCCTTTAACATTAAAAATCTTTGCAATTATGCAAGCCGTATCTAAGGCTGCTTCGTTGAAAGATACTACCACCTCAAATGGTTTCTCTTTGTACAATTCTTCAGCATAGTATACAGACAAGGGTATATTTGTTGTGTCTATTTCTTTTTTATAGAAACACTTTTCTAAAATAGTTCCATCAAAGTATATGTGTTTAGTGTAAGACCCTATATACGAAACAGTATACCCCCTATCTAAAGCATCTTGTATAGGTTTTGTCCATCCCCCTATAAATAAAATGTGTGGTGTATTTTCTATGTCGATTCCTTTTGATATCTTATACATCATAATCATCTCCTCTATAATGAACTCGTATATTCAATTTCGGTTCCTTTTGATACGCCTCGCCTTAACAACATCATTAAACACAATGTTGTTCCGAAGCCCCCTATAAATAACGTAGTTTGAAGCCCGAATATAGAAACTAAAAATGCACTAGCAAAACTTCCTAATGCCCAAGCTCCCCAATTAAGCGTACGCTGTACAGCATTTACTCTGCCTAGCATGTGACTTGGTGAAGCAAGTTGTCGTATGGTTGCAGAGTAAGGGCCAAATACACCTTCTCCCATGCCATGTATGATACTTGCAGCTACTATACCGTAAACGGTTCCCAAATATCCCATTATCGGTATAAAGGCCAGACCGATAACTGATACAGTAGCGCTATAAATAAGCATTTTTGTATTATTAATTTGTTGACTTTTTTTCATGAGTAATGTATTGCCTATTAAAAATCCCACCGCTGCTGAACCTACAACAAAGCCTATTTCAAGTTCAGATAGACCCATTACCTTATAAAGGAATATTACTAAAATACTATTTAGTATGTATTTAAAAAAACCGTAAACAGCGCCACAGCTTACAATTGGTTCTAATACAGGGTGTTTTTTAAAATATATCAAACCTTCATATATGTCTTTGTATACGGATTTTATATTTGCGTTTTTTAAAGAGCCCTCTGTATGCGGTTTAAACTTTGAAATAAATAATACAAACACAAAACAAACAAAATACGTTACTGCGTCAACAGTGAAAGAGCCTGTTAATCCAACTAGAGTAATAACGATTCCTGCTAGCATAGGACCAATTACTATAGAGAGAGACTCTGAAAGAGCTAGTAGTGCATTTCCTTTTTTTAAGTTGTCTTTATCTGTTAATATTTCAGGCAAGAAAGAGGGAATTGCAATGTTGTAAAACGTAGTAAATACTCCATTCAAAAACATGAGAAACACCAATAAAGGGAACGTTATTATATTTGTTACAGTCAGTATGAATACTGCTAAAAATAAAACGCCTTGACATATACTACAAATTAGCAAAATATTTTTTCTGTGAAGGATGTCTATCAAAGCACCAGCTACTAATCCGAAAATTAGGTAGGGTATGAATATAATCCCACGAAGCATGGCAGCATTTGCCTCACTTGTTTGTAGCACCTCTAATGCAAAAAGAGGCAAAGCTACTATTGTAAACTGGGTACCTAACAAACTTACAGACTGTCCTAGCCAAAGCTTGTAAAAATTAAAATGTATTTTATTTTTCATAATAACCCCCTATTAATTCATATTATTCGAAACCTTTATACGCCAGTTCCCTTATTCAGCATTGTTTTGGGCGTCTCAATTGTTATTAACCTCCATCCATAGTATATCTCCTATGATGACCCTCGTACGCGTTTGCGAATGTAAAAGCAAGATATCAAAATTGTAGTTTTTGTTTTGATGTTCAACTACAGGTGTAATTATATTGAAACAAATGACCTCAGTTTTTTAAAAAGCTGAGGTACTCTCCAATGATCCTAATGAATGTACAGCATCAATAATCAACGAATTTATAAAACCATATCATTGAACAGGAAACATTTATCGTTGAGATTAGTGTGGATTATGAGAATCACGTGGAGGAATTGAAAAATACAATTCTAATTTTGGATTACATATCAAATGAATCCTTACGTCGTCGTATCAGTGAAAAAAGGTGAGACCATGAATGGCCTTGCGAGCGCCTTATTTTTGGGAAACGAGGGGAATTGGGATGGGAACATGTTAATTTTCTTGGAGTATACACCTTTGATATGAAGAATATAGCAAGCTTAGGTTCACTCAGCCCTCTTAATCAATGAATTAAAGCCGATGGTACCTTAGCATATTGTTGGTGGCCCCCAGATAGAAACCGTGGGAGGTTTACAAAAAAAGAGCTGACGTTAATCGTCAGCTCCCGCTTTTAAAATCGGACAGATTCAGAAGGTTGGAAAAACCGGTCCACTGCTTCATCGGTTACATCTGAAACGTGCCGATACTTGTAGTTCGGCGATTGATCACGGTCGATCAGGACGGACCGGACGCCTTCGAAGAAATCGTCGTGCTTCAAAAAGTTCTTCGCCAGCACCAGATCTGTTGCAAAGCATTCTTCCAATGTTTTTTGACGTCCGTCCGCCAGCTGTTTCAATGTGATTTTCAATGAAAATGGCGCTTTGGAAAGCATCGTTTTTTTCACATTCGAGCTAAAAGTGCTTCCTTCGCTTTCGAGCGATTGAAGGATCTCTTCGAGCTTATCATACTTAAAATGCCGGTCAATCGCTTGCTGATCACGGGCGAGCGTGCTTTCTTGGGAGGGCTTCGTTTTCGATTCGCCGATCAGCTGATTGAGCTTTTCTTCAACGTTTACAAGGCGCCAATCTGTTTGTTCCACTGTTTGGATCAATCGTTCTAAAGCGCCGCTCTCCATGTAGGCGTCTGCCCCATTGATATACAGCACGTCTGCCGCATGGATGACAGATGCCGTTAATCCAAGATATCTTCCTATGTGTCCCGGAGCTCTGTTTAAAAAATAGGCTGCCCCGACATCCGGAAAGAAACCGATATTCATTTCAGGCATCGCCCATTTTGTCCTCTCCGTGACAATCCGGTGGCTGGCCCCGTATGTCAGGCCGACGCCTCCCCCCATGACGATCCCATCCAAGCAGGCGATGATCGGTTTCGGAAATCGATGGACTACCATATCGACTTCGTACTCTGTTTCAAAAAAGCACTCGGCTTCTTGCAGGGCCTGTTTTGACGAACGTGCTTCATAGAGTGCCTTAATATCCCCTCCGGCACACAGTCCTTTTGGTCCTGCACCTTTGATGACCACAACAGAAACGTTTTGATCTGTCTCCCACTCGTTTAACTTTTCACCAATCAGACGGACCATGTCGTATGTGAGGGAGTTGAGCGCTTTCGGACGATTCAAAACAATCGCTGCGGCGCCGTTTTGATTAACGGAAAACAGCACATCATCGGACATCTGGATCCACTCCTTTTATGAATGATGAAAGTTTGGTTTGCGCTTTTCGACAAATGCGTGAATTCCTTCTTTGGCGTCTGAAGTGACAAACAGCTCGGCGAATCTGTTTCGCTCTCTCTCCAGTGCCTGTTCCATGCTTTCAGAGGCGCCCTGTACGACACATTCGACGGCGCGCCTCACGCTGGTCATGCTTTTTCCTTCGATAAAAGACGACGCGACCCCTTCTGCCGTCTTCATCAGTTCCTCCCCCTTTACCGCCATCTGCGCAATTTTCAGCTCTACCGCTTCTTGAGCTGAAAGCGTTCGGCCCGTCAGGATGAGATCGAGTGCTGTCGCTGTATCCGTTATGTTGCGAAGCCGCTGTGTACCTCCAAACGCGGGAATCAAGCCGAGCTTTAATTCGGGAAGGCCGAGTGTTGCATCGTCTGATACGATTCTGAAGTGGCAGCTCATTGCGAGTTCCAGGCCTCCGCCAAGAGCCGGTCCGTTTATCGCCGCAATGACGGGCTTATTGGAAGCTTCGATTTCATCACAGAGCGCCTGGCCCCCTTTTGCGAGTGCCAGCCCTAGTTTTTGGTTCCCGAGTTTTGAAACAAATTCTTTTATATCCGCTCCCGCCACAAAAAATCGTCCTTTTCCTGTGACGATGATCGCTTTTGTCTCCTCGTCGCGGGCCAATTCCCGAAAAAGAGAGCGCAATTCGGCGATACAGGAAGAAGAGAGTGTATTTGCCGGCGGATTGTTCAACGTGACGGTCGTGATGCTATGTTCTGTTTTAAGTGTGGCATATTTCAAGTTCAATATTGATCCCTCCCTGTTGAAATAGAAAAGGCCCCTCTGAAAAAATCTGTTGCGCATGAGAGGGAGCCTTATGTTAAGAATTAGAACCAGCGTTCGGTGACGACCTTTTTGCGCGTGTAAAACTGGACGCCATCTTTTCCGTTTGTCCCAAGGTCTCCATAGAAAGAGGCCTTGTTCCCTGCAAAGGAGAAGAATGCCATCGGAGCTGGTACGTTGACATTGACGCCGATCATTCCGGCATCGATTTTGTCGCGGAACTGCTGGGCGCTTTTCCCGCTCGACGTGTAAATGACAGCGCCGTTGGCAAACTTGGATTGATTGGCGAGCTCGATCCCCTCATTAAGGTCTTGCACGCGGACGACGCTCAAGACCGGCGCAAAGATTTCGTCCTGCCAGATTTTCATCTCCGGTGTTACATGATCGAAAATCGTGGCTCCCACAAAATATCCTTCCTGAACATCCGGATTGCGTCCGTCCACGGCGAGTGCGGCTCCCTCTTTTATACCGCTGTCGATATAGTCAAGAACGCGTTCTTTATGAACTTCGCGGATCAGCGGGCCGACAAAGTGATCCTCTGATCTGCCATCCCCTGTCTTCAGCTTCCGTGTTTCAGACACGAGCATTTCCATGAAGTCATCGGCGATGTCATCAACGACCGCCGCGACGGAGCAGGCCATACAGCGTTCTCCGCTGCTTCCGAATGCCGCCCCGATGATGCCTTGAACCGATTTTTCAAGATGACAATCCGGCATCACAATCGCATGGTTTTTTGCGCCGGCCAGAGCCTGAACGCGCTTCCCGTTGGCTGTGCCCGTTTGATACACATATTTTGCGACCGGTTCTGAACCGACGAAGGAGACGGCTTTAATATCATCGTTCTCCAATATTCCGTTTACAACATCCTTTCCTCCATGAACGAGGTTCAGCACACCTTTCGGAAACCCGGCTTCATAAAACAGCTCGACAAGCTTTCCGGCAAGAATAGGAGTGCGTTCCGAAGGTTTCAGGACGAACGTGTTTCCGCAAGCAATGGCGAGCGGAAACATCCACAGAGGAACCATCATTGGAAAGTTAAACGGCGTAATACCGGCGACGACCCCCAAAGGATAGCGCCAAATCGATCCGTCGATGCCCCCTGCTATCGCGGGCAGGGATTCTCCCATCATTAAAGTAGGTGTGGCTGTTGCAAGCTCAACAACTTCGATTCCGCGCTGCACTTCGCCTCGGGCGTCTTTTAACGTTTTGCCGTTTTCCGTCGTAATGATGTCTGCCAATTGTTCTTTTTGCTCTTGAAGAAGCTGCAAATATTTGTATAAAAGTCTCGCCCGATTGGGGACAGGCACAAGTGACCAGGTCTGATAAGCGTGTTTGGCAGCCTGCACGGCATGATCTACATCCGCTCTCACAGATAGGGGCGCATAAGCGATGACGTTTCCGTTTGCAGGATTGACGACTTCTTCAGCTTTCGTACCTGAGGAATTCACCCACTCCCCGTCGATATGGTTCATAATTTTCTTGGCATTCGTTGTGATCATGTGCGTTCTCACCTCTCCTTACCGATAAGTTGTCTTCTGTTCGCTAATTTTTTTGTATAAAACAGACATATCTTTTTCGCCATATCCGTTCTGATCGGCTTCTTCATAGATGCCGAAGAGAATCTTGCTTACCGGCAGTTCAACCTCGTTCTTCTCAGCCAAATCCAGTGCAAAGCCAAGGTCTTTCAGCAGCAGCTTCAAAGAAAAGCCAGGTTCATAGTTTTCATTCGCTATGAAACTTTTATAGTTGCGCTCATAGATTCGGCTCTGCCCATAGCTGACGTTCAGCATCTCAAACAATTTTTCGAGATCGAGATTGCTGTTTTTGGCAAGATGCAAGGCTTCACTGACGCCGGCTGTATAAAAACCGATTAAGAGGTTGTTGATCAGCTTCGTATTCGTTCCGCTGTCGATGTTTTCGTTCACATGAAAAATATTCTCGCCCAATACGTTGAAAATAGGCAATGCTTTATCAAAAACAGACTTCGGCCCCCCGACCATAAAGGTAAGCGTCCGGTTGACCGCTCCGATTACACCGCCGCTGACCGGCGCCGCAAGAAAATCAATTCCTTTGCTTTTCGCTTCCTCTGCAATCCGGATATTCAGTTCAGGAGCGACCGTGCTTGTATCAATCAGAAGGACGCCTGGTTCAGCCAGGTGGACGAGCCCCTTTTTTCCCAGAAAAACCTCCTCTGCAGCTTTTGATGAAGGAAGGCTTGTGAGGATGGCGTCACACTCTTTTACCATCTTTTCAACTGAAATCCCGATCGTTCCCCCTGCATGATGCAAGGCCAATTCAGCTTCTTTGTTAAGATCCGTTCCATACACCGCAAAGTTCTCCTGAAGCAAATTTTTCGACATGGGCAGACCCATGTTGCCCAAACCGATAAACCCGATTTTTTTCAAACGGTTTCCCTCCGATCACACCGTATATTTTTCATGAGCGGCTATTTTCTCTGCGATTTCGCGTTTTTGAGCAAACAGATTGCTGAAAAGGGGCAAAGTAAGGCTGTGAGCCTCTTCCATTGCGAGCTTTCTTTCGGCTTCATCAGATTCTATGCCTGATAAGGCGGTTACCGCCATCTCTTCAATTTTGCGGAAGCCTTCTTCACAAATAACGTTCGTCATCATTTCTTTCAACCGTGCTTTTTCGCTTCCGTATCTTTTGGTTGCCTTTTCGTTCCGGAGGGCGGCGGATTCCATCACATAGAGTTCTTTTTGCATGTCGGCGAGAATCCGCGCGTATTCCTGCTCCTCTTGAATGTTCACGCGGGAGCGTTTAAGCGCTTTTAATGTTTTGCCGAAAAGCCTGTTGGACAGCTGAATAAACCGCCGGTTTCGGTTTTCCCCGCTGCTTAATTGAGCTTCCGGCTCTGAGATGCCGTTTTGCTTCACTTCTTTCATCATCAGTTTGGCGATCGTCAAACGGTTAATCTCGTTTGTCCCTTCGAAAATCCGGCTGATCCTCGCGTCCCGGTACAAACGTTCGACTTCGTACTCCTGCATGTATCCGTAGCCGCCATGAATCTGTACCGCCTCGTCTGCATTTCGGTCGAGTATTTCGGAGCAGTGAACTTTATTGATCGCGCATTCGGATGCATAGTTTGTGAGTTTTCTCAGTCTGTCGTCTAATGGCTCAGCCGAATTTAAAACATGGTCCAGGCAGTCTGCCGTTCTGTAAGCAGCGCTTTCGGCGCCGAAAATCGAAATTGCCATGTCGGCAATCTTTTCTTGAATCATTGAAAAACCGATGATCGGCTTGTTAAATTGTTTGCGCTGTTTGGCGTAGCTAACGGCAAGGTTCAATGCTTGCTTTGCCATTCCAATGTTCGAAAACGCGAGCTTTAAGCGGGCCATGTTTAAAATGTTCAAAGCGACGTGATGACCTTTCCCGACATGACCCAAAACATTGTCGTTTGGCACCTCGACTTCTTCGAGGATTAAGGTTGCCGTCGAAGACCCTTTGATTCCCATCTTCTTCTCTTCAGGTCCGATGGAAACGCCTTTAAACGAACGTTCGACGATAAATGCTGTCATGCCTTCCGCCGTTTTTGCAAAGACAACATATACATCAGCTACTTGCGCGTTCGTAATCCACTGTTTTTCCCCGTTTAAAACCCAGGCTGTTCCTTCGCCATTCAAGACGGCCGTCGTTTTTGCGTTTAAAGCATCTGAGCCTGCGCCCGGCTCTGTCAGAGCATATGCTCCGATCCATTCGCCCGATGCCAGTTTCGGAAGGTATTTTCGTTTTTGTTCTTCTGTTCCATAATAAATATACGGCAATGTCCCGACGCCCGCATGAATATTAAAGGAGACGCTGAACGATCCGCCGGCTCCCATTTTCTCTGCTACTAACCCGGAAAGCTTCTTGCTGAGTGAAAGGCCGCCGTATTCCTCAGGAACTTCGATACTGAGCAATCCGAGCTCTCCCGCTTTTTGAAACAATTTTTTCACGCTTTCGTGATCCTGCTGATCGATCGATTCAAGAAGGGGCATGACTTCATTTTTGACAAATGATTCTGTCGTTTTTGAAATCAGTTGATCTTCCTCTGTGAAATCTTCCGGCGTAAATCCTTCAGCAGCCGATTCGTGTTGAGAAATCAAGGGTTCATTCCATCGAATTTTTGCTTTCCCCATTGCTTTCCTCCTCGCTTCCGCTAAAAAGAGTGATAAACTGAGATAAAAAGACGATGAATCCGCTTACATTTTACCTGATACGAATCATCGTCTCCTTTTCTCATCCAGATAAGGACCAACCAATTATGAAGGGCACGGTTGTTTCGGTCATTTAGCAGGCTTTTCTTCTGCCTGTCGCCGGAACACAGCCCCGCTTTTTTGTTTCATGAAGCAACTGTTCCGCGAAAAGCTCCGGGCAGTGCAGCTGATGTGTAAGTTATGAAGCTTTTAATATCAGCTTATCAAATAATTGGAAGATTTCCAAATGTTTTTTTGGTTTACTCTATTTTACTTGTGAAAGCTTGGGAATATGCATTGTCCGCCTTGTGGCGAACGCGTTTTGGCAAGCCGGCATGCTTTTTTGAAAAAATAAAACAGACCATCGTTTTGATGGTCTGTTTAGAAAGTGACCGTTGATGGCTTATTCATTTGACAGGCTTGAGACGATACATTCTGCACGGCCGGCGATTGTAAATTCTCCAAAGCCCGCAGGCAGCAGCATGTGATCTCCTTTTTTAAAAGAAAAGTCGTTGCCGCAAGACGCATTGATCTGCCCTTCCCCTTCTATGACGCTGACAAGAAGAAACGGTTTATCCTGTTTGAACCAGGCTGATCCTTTTACATCCCATTTTGCTACTGAGAAATAAGGACACTCAATCAGTGCGGCAGTCTTGACATTACCCGATGTTTCATATTGAACATCTTCGCGGCCAGGCGAAGACGGGACGTCGATCACTTCTATGCTTTTTTGCAAATGGAGCTCGCGCAGGTTTCCTTCAGCATCTTTTCTGTCATAATCATATAGTCTGTAGGTTGTGTCTGAATTCTGCTGCGTCTCCAAAATCAAAATACCTTTTCCGATCGCATGGACGGTTCCGCTCGGCACATAGAAGAAATCTCCCGGCTTCACTTTGACGCGGCGCAAGAGCTCGTTCCATTTCCCGTGTTCGATCATTGAGACCAGTTCTTCCCGCGTTTTGGCATGGTGGCCGTAAATGATCTCCGCATCTTCGTTGCAATCCATGATATACCAGCATTCCGTTTTTCCAAGCTCCCCGTCTTCGTGCAGTTTTGCATATTCATCGTTTGGATGCACTTGTACGGATAGGTCTTGGTCGGCGTCCAAAATTTTTGTCAGAAGAGGAAAGCGGTCTCCCTTTATATGTCCGAATAAATGGCGATGTTCATTCCATAATTCGCTGAGTGTGAGCCCTTTATACATGCCGTTTTTCACGACGCTTTGCCCATTTTGATGGGCGGCGAAAGCCCAGCACTCCCCCGTTTGTTCGGATGGAATCTCGTAGCCGAAAGAGGCTAAAGCTGTGCCGCCCCAAATTCTTTCTTTAAAAACAGGCTCGAAAAATAATGGTTCAGTCATGACGGGCATCCTCCTTTTTTAGATGATTTCATCCAGAAGTTTGTATGCTTCTACTTTTGTTTGAGCAGAGAGAAGCTTGTCCCTGTAGGTGTCATCCATCAGTTTTCGGGAGAGCATTTGCAGAAGCTTCAGATGCTCGTTTCCCCCGCTTTCTTTCGGGACGGCGATCATAAAGATCAGTTTGGCGTCAGTTCCGTCAAGACTCTTCCAGTCGACGCCCGAACGTTTGATGCCGAATGCTACACTCGGCTTCTTGACGGCGTCAGACTTCCCGTGCGGGATCGCGATGTTCATGCCGATTGCCGTTGTCCCCTCTAATTCGCGGTTCATGATCGCTTGTTTAAATTCGCTTTCCGAATGCAGTGCACCTTTACGGGACAATTTTTGAATCATTTCATCGATAATGTCGTCTCTCGTATCCCCTGATAAATGAGGTTCGATCAAATCTGTATCAATGATGTCTGTGAGCTTTTTAATTTCCGGTATTTCGGATTTTTTGCTTTCCGCTTTTATTTCGATGTTCGGCTGCGGAATGTCATGAACTGCAGCAGTCTCACTTGCCCCTGCAGGAGCGGCTGCGACCTCTTTTTTGAGTACATTGACCAAAAGAGCGGTGACCAGGGATCCGGCAATAACGGCGATGAAGAACATCAACACATGATCGACAGCGCCAAGCACTGCTACAATCGGTCCGCCGTGGGCGACTCTGTCCCCTACATTACCGATCATGGCGATCACAGAACCAGTCATTGAACCCGCCATAATACTTGGTATGACGCGAAGCGGATCCTGTGCAGCAAACGGTATGGCACCTTCAGTAATACCGAATAACCCCATTGTAAATGCTGCTTTTCCCATTTCTCTTTCTTGCGCCTGAAATTTTCTTTTTCCTAAAAACGTTGCGATGCCAAGCCCGATCGGAGGAATACAAATGGCGACGGCGATCGGACCCATAATTTCATAGTTTCCTTCACCGATCATGGCTGAACCAAACAGGAATGCCACTTTATTGACGGGGCCGCCCATATCAAACGAAATCATCGCCCCTAAAATTAATGCCAGAAGAATCGAACTTGAGCCCTGCATACCAGCCAGCCAAACCGTCAAAGATTCAAAGATTTGCGCGACAGGCGCGCCGATCAGCAATACGAATGCCAAGCCGACAATAAGCGATGAAACCACCGGTATGATGATGATCGGCATGATCGGCTGAATGGCTTTTGGCACTTTTAATTTTTTGATGGCCAGCGCCGCATATCCGGCTAAAAAGCCCGCGATAATGCCGCCGAGGAACCCCGCACCGCTTCCGCTGCCGTAAAAGCTTCCTGTCGCTGCGATGTATCCGCCGATCATCCCTGGCACAAGCCCCGGTTTATCGGCGATGCTGTAGGCAATATAACCGGCTAAAATCGGGATCATGAATGAGAATGAGGCAGCCCCGATTTGCTCAATCGTTTTCCAAAAAGATTCATCAGGAATCACTAACCCTTTCGGCGTTTTTTCACCTCCAAGCGTCAGTGCGACCGCAATCAATAATCCGCCGACGACGATGAAAGGAACCATAAACGATACACCGTTCATTAAATGCCGGTAAATCGGATTTTGTTTTTTCTCAGTTTGAGCTGAGGCTTCCGTTTTCGCAGCCGGCCGATAGACAGGTATATCGCCGCTGATCGCTTTTTGTATTAATTCTTCCGGTTTTCGGATGCCTTCCTGAACACCGACAGCCAGAAGTTTTTTCCCGATAAAACGGTCTTTGTTGACCGAGCGGTCTGCGGCTATGATAATCGCGTCTGCCTCGCGGATTTCCTGCTCGGTCAGCTCATTTTCCACCCCGATGCCGCCTTGTGTTTCGACTTTCATTTGAACGCCCATTCGATCGGCCGCTTTTTGCAAATTTTCCGCAGCCATATACGTGTGGGCAATTCCGTTTGGACATGATGTAATCGCTAACAGTTTCATGCGAAATCCTCCTTCTGAAACTAAAGTAGTGAGCAGCTCTTGTCATTACTTTATAATAAAAACGTGTGTGTAAAAGCGTTGTTTTTTACCGCAGGTTCCGGAAAAACCGGCTTTTTTTAAAAAAACGGACTGCAATAAGGGGCGACTTGTAACACTTGGGACTGATTGTGAAAATGTGCCGTATTGCAACAATTGGGGACTGAAATTTTTCGAAGAGGTGTAAAGTGAGGACATTCCTTTTTAATGAAGGATATCTCGAAATCAAGAAAATCAAGGTTGAACTTGTCAGCAAATCCATTGCTGAACACGAAGATGTTTCCACTACAATGAAAAACTATGATCTTCGCGATTTTAAAGTAGAAAAGAATCAAATATTTATGTAAAATCACTCTTTTATTCAAAAACCAAGATCTCTTTCTTGAGGGGTTTTGCTTTTGAGTGAAATGTAAAAAAGAAGGTATTTCCTCCTATCATGTCGAGAGGATTAAATTTTGAAACTTATTCTTTAATTTTCCGTATATCAATATAAAAAAGGTATCTAATGCGGGGAGGAATATTCGTTGGCTGAAAAGCAAAAAAGGGTTCCATTTTTTAAAAAATATTGGGTTTCTCAAATTGGTGTATTTTTATTGTCACAGATAATTTTTATTACATTTGAAACAACAGGGTGGATACCTAATTATAGAGAGATTGATGGAACACTATTTGGGAGAATTACGGAATCGTCAATTTTTATAGAATGGTTTACTTTTTATGAAACACCACAATTAAATTTACTTACTGTCTTTTTTGGCGTCTTCTTTCTTGTGCCAGGAATAATAAGTGCATTAAAAAACGTATTTTCGCCTAGACACTATAGTAATAGCTCTAAATAACCGTGATTAAAAATAAATATGGTTGATTAAAATGAATAAATTTGAGAGGGGTTTTGATTTTGAGTGAAATTGAAAATCACTTTGTCTCTAAACAGAGGCAAAGCGATTTCGGCAACATTAGCTATTGGGTAAATCTATACGTGCAGGCGTGCTAGTCCTTGTTCACTAATATCCTCCTCGTGTTACACCTTACGAATTAGAATTACTAAATAATTGCTCAACTTTATAAGCAATTACAGCGAGGTATAAAATTGCAATAAACACTAATACTCCAGTGCCAAAATCAGTTTTTGATACTAAATAAAGACTGATCAGACCGAAAATAATGTACATCACAATATCAAAAACATTTTTCTTGTTGTACATCAAGTTCCCCCCATTAAGCAATTGATTCTAGGTGCATATTTGATGCAACCCTGGAATAATAAATTTTTATATTATTGGAAAATAAATAACTTTATAGTAATTATCGGCTTTAAAATTTCTCATTATGCCTAACTCTAACACGTTGCCTTTTCGTTTTACATAAAAAGTCCAAAATTTGAGTAAATTTTCCCGATGTAATGGTTTGTGTTTTTTATAAAGATCAGAACTATTCATTCATTTTGAAAAACATTCAATTCATATGCTCATTTCTCTTTTAAAATACTTATCTCATAGTTAAAATTCTTAAATTGTGGGAACGTTACTGATACTCTCTTCATAAAGAGGTAACTATACGGATGCGGAAATGAGAGGCAGCCCCATTGTAACTGGAAAAGATGCTGGAAAGTTTCTCAAAAAGTACTACGTAAGAACAGAAAAGTTGAAGCCCGGAGAGTCCAAATAAAACAGTTAAATCAAAAAACATCCGCAGCAATTTAACAAAAAACATAGAATCGCATTGAAGATGTTAAGCGAAAATGAAGTTCTTCCCTCTAACTAAAAACAAAGTTGATACTTTAATAAAGCCTTTCTTCTCCAAAGAATATATTTTAATTACACATTAAAAAATCTAATTTTATGGACAACATAACCCTTTGTTGTTGGGCTTGCAATAAAAAAAGAATAGGATAAAGCAAAACTGCTCACCTATCCCATTCTGTTGTCTGTATATCGATCTTTTCTTGAATGTTGATGAAGGTCAGAACCCCGCTTTTAATAATCCAAATAAGATAAAAATGTCATCACATTTGTTTCTTTCGTCAGCTTTTGGATGAATGCCGGCTGCTCGCTTAAGCTGGACAGCTCTTGAAACAGTTGTTTTGTCATGTTTTGATCCTCGTGTTTGACAGCCAGCATAAAGACGAGCGATACTTTTTCAGAGCCCCAGTCAAGCGGCTCTTTTAATGTGGCGATCGCAATGGCTGATTGTTTAATCAATTTGGCGTTCGCGTGAGGAATGGCGATGCCCGCTCCGATGTTTGTCGCCGACATTTTTTCTCTCATGACGGCGTGTACAGCATATTCTTTTTCCACATAGCCTTTTTCGTATAAAGCCATTGCCAGCTGTTCAATCAGCTTGTAGCGGTGTTCTGATTCCTGCTGCAGGAAGACGAGGAAAGGAGTCGTGTCATTCAGCACTTTAAACGTTTTTTGTGTTTGCCGGGACGATTCACCGAGCTGATCCATAAAAGCGCCGAGCTTTTTCTCATCGGCCGACTCGAGCAGCGGAGATACAACGATATGGGGAATTGATAAATCCTCCAGGCTGACCGTTGATATGACAAGATCGATATCTTCATGTCGTGCAGTATAGTCCGCCAAATCAGCTTTTGCGATGCAGTCCATCACGGCAATTTGGTGGAATTTCCGTTCGATTTTTGTCCGCAGCAGCTGTGACATCCCGATGCCCATATGACAGACAATGATCGCTTTTTTATGCTTGTCTTTTCCATAGCTGGAGCGCTCGATCGCCGCTTGGAAATGCAATGTCAGATAGGCGGCTTCTTCCTCGGGAATCGAAAGTGAAAACGTTTGGTTGATGTCTTCAAGAGCATCAATGACAATATGAAACAGATAAGGGTACATTTTTTTGATATCGTTGAGCATCGGATTTGATACGGAAAGGTCATAGCTCAGCCGATTTAAAACGGTATTAAGGTGAACTTTCAATCCATTGATCAAAACCCGGTCCTCGCGGAAATTCATCATTTTCAACTCTGAGACACGATGGATTAAATATTCGACAACCTTTGGAAGCAAAGGGTTTTCCAGTCCGCTCTCCCCTTCTTTCCCAAATGGGTAACGGACTTTGCCGCCTAATATATGCAATGTTAAATAGACGGCCTCTTCTTCAGGAAAGCGGATCGCAAAAACCGCTTCCAGCCGTTTTAAACAAGCAAACGTCCACTGAAATTCTTTTTTCTTTTTGACTGCATCTATTTCCCCTGGAGAAATAGTAATCGGCTGTTTCATTTTGATGCGGCGAATCATCAGCAGTGTATGCAACAGTAAATTTTCGAACGTTTCATCAGTGAAATATAAAGAATGTCGCTTTTGCAATGATCTGATTTCGCTTTTAACAAATTCCACTTCATGACTTAAAAATTGACTTTTAATAAATCGGCTTGTAAACTCCGGGTTGTCAATCAACTCCGAGATGCGCGCCAGCGCTTTTCTTTTATTTTTTTCACTCCCTTCGATCTTTAAACCGAGGCGCTGCTTGGACACCAGAGTGAGGCCAAACCGCTGGAGCCAAACTTCGATTTGATTCAAATCCCTTTTGATGGAAGACTTATTCAAGAAGTGCTCGGCAGCCATTTCTTTTGCAGAAACCGGCTTTGGATTCATTAATAACTGATAAGCGATTTGCAACATCCTTTCTTCATCGGATTGCTGCTGTGCGGCGTGATGTTCGGTATATAACTGCCGGCTTAAACGGACCCTTTCATGATCTTCAATATTCAAATAAACGCCCAGTCCCGGTTTGCGAATCAATTGAGCATCAGAATGCTGATTGAGATAATCTTCAATCGTTTTCAGATCATTTCTGATCGTTTTTTCAGAACACTTTACCCTGTCTGCGAAATCTTGTACGACTAAATAGTCTTCAGGTTCAGATAACAACAGATTCAGAATGTCTTTTTGCCTTGTATTCATATCTCTCTCACCTGTTTTTCTATCCTTCCCTAAAAAGAAATGATAGTATAAGTATACTACAAACGTAACCGTTTACATTATACAGTGAAATAAAAGGGCCAAAAGTTTCGTTTTTTACCGAAACTTCCGGAAAAAATGCTTTTATCAACACGAGAATTTTTCTTTTATAGGAATTTTTTATAATAGATGATAGTGGGAGGAAAGTAAAACAGCCGTACGGTTCTGAGCAACGAAAAAAGGATCAGCGGAGTTCCTCCCGCTGATCCTTAAACTAAAATTCTCTTTTATTATAAAAGCTGAGCGATATCGCATATGAAACAGAGATCATCACGAGCAGTACGCCAACCAAAAGGATGAATGTGCCCGCATTTGACATTTCGCTCAGAAAAGCCGTTAATTTTTGGCTTAGTGCAAGGTTTTCCCCCGCATTTATAAATTTAAATAAGGCCGTCCCTCCAAATATAATGACGAAAAATATGATAATGTTCGCCATTTTGGACTTCAAATAGCCGTACTTAAAAAGCAGCGGAAATGAGATCGAGCTAAATAAAGTAACAGCCACAACAGCACCCATGACGCCTGAAAGTGTCAATGGGAAATCAAGCGGCAAGTGCAGCATATGTCCGATAGCATTGATCAAAGAATAGAAGAGAATGGCATAAGCCGCATAGACATAAACCGATACATATTTTGATAAGACGATGATGTTTCTTTTAATGGGCAAGCTGATCAGGATTTTATCACTGTTGTTTTTGTCTTCTAAGGAGCTTGCGCCTAATGCCAGCTGATATGTGACAGCCAAAACCGCCACTGTATATCCGACGAGCTCAAGCTGTGACAATGTAAAAGTAAAAAATATCATCAATAACAGCGATAGTTTCATTGCTCTTTTCTGCATTAAAATATCCTTTTTAATAAGATGATACATGTTGATCACTCCTGCCGGTTGAAAATACCAAAATATCCTCCAAAGTCGGTTTTTCGATCATGACCGAATCCCCGAAATGCTGAACGACTCCCCGCTTATCTTTGGAGAGCGCTTCGAAGCCATAGCTGTTTTTCTTAATGCCGATTAAGGCGTCTTCGTTTCCTTTATGCAGCGTATCGAGGTCTCCTTTTACAATGCAGTACTCCTCCAACAGCTCATCCTTTGTTTTGCTCAGCACGAGCCGGCCGTTATGAATGAAAGTGATATAGTCCGCTACTTTTTCTAAATCAGAGGTAATATGCGTCGAAAAGAAAATCGACTTGTTTTCATCCTGCAGCAATGTTTGCAGCACGTCGAGGAGCTCCGATCTGACAAGAGGATCGAGTCCTGATGTCGGTTCATCCATGATCAATAATTCGGCATGATGGGAAAGCGCGACCGCCAATGAGAATTTCATCTTCATTCCTTTTGACAAGTTTTTGATCTGCCTGTTTAAAGGGAGCTGGAAGTCTTTTGCGTACCGCTGAAAAACAGCCTCATCCCACTTTTTGTAAAACGGTCTGATGATCCCTTTCATTTCGTTCGGTGTCAGTTCTTCGTAAAAATGATTTTCATCGTATACAAAGCCGATCCTCTGCTTGATTTCGATATTGTGCTTTTCATTGTCGAGACCGAAAATGGTGATGTCTCCTTCGTCTTTTTTGATCAGGTTCATAATCAGCTTGATGGTCGTGCTTTTTCCGGCTCCGTTCGGGCCGATAAAGCCCATAATATATCCTTTTTCAAGCGAGAAGTTGATGTTTTTTAAAGAGAAATCTTGATAATGTTTTGATACATTTTTTAATTCCAGTATGCTGGTCATTTTTACCACTCCTCATAAACCAGTTTGAGCATCTCTTGAAGTTCCTCGTATGTAAAGCCGATTTGTTTCGCTTCAGTGACGGCTTCTGCTATGTGTTCTTCGATCAATTTGACTTTTGTTTCTCGAAGCACGTCTTTGTTGATCGCTGCGACATACGAGCCCTTTCCCGCGACTGTGACGATAAACCCTTCTCTCTCCAGTTCGTCATAGGCTCTTTTTGTTGTAATTACGCTGATTTTAAGCTCTTTGGCCAGGTTTCTGATCGATGGGAGCGCCTCTGACTCCGAGAGTTCTCCCTTGACGATTTGATCTTTTAATTGGTTGACGATCTGCAAATAAATCGGTTCATCCGATGAATTTGAAATGATGATATTCAATGCATGACATCCCTCTATTCGTTATAACTGTATATATACAATATAAACAGTTATAACACCTTTGTCAAACAATAACAAAACAATACATATTAGCAGCGGAAAACCTCCTGCTTCCTGCACGGCGGTAGTGATTCGGTAATATTGATGAAATAAGGAAGCAGATCATACAATTGTTTATCTTCTTGCCTGTAAAAAGGAAAAATTGAATTAATAAATCCCAATTTCTCAATGTGGCACAGAGAAATTGGGATTTTTTCAGTGTTGAAAATCAGCTTTTTGAAGCAAAACCTCTCTTAGTTATACTCCAGAATAGGCGGAGAACCCTCCATCGACCGGTATGATGGTTCCAGTTACAAATCCCGAGGCTTTATCGCTTACCAACCATAATAACGTTCCGATTAGATCTTCCGGAACCCCAAATCTATCCAACGGCGTCTGGTTGATAATTTTTTGTGCTCGCTCCGTATATGTTCCGTCTTCATTGAGCAATAGGCTCCTATTTTGGGCGGTAAGAAAAAAGCCTGGGGCAATGGCATTGACACGAATTCCGACTTTTGACATATGCACAGCAAGCCATTGGGTAAAGTTACTGACGGCCGCTTTTGCACCGCTGTAGGCGGGAATTTTCGTCAGCGGCGTATTGGCGTTCATGGATGAGATGTTAACGATCACATTTCCGTCGTGATCAGCCATGTCTTTTGCAAATACTTGAGTGGTTAACAGTGTGCCAAGAAAGTTTAAATCAAATACAGACCTTACTCCCTCTATTTCTAAATCAAAAAACGTAGTCAATTCTTTAGTATTCAAGTCTTTTTTATATAAATATTCTTTATCTGTTGTTCCCATTGGATGGTTGCCGCCTGCACCGTTAATTAGGATATTGCATCTGCCGAATGTTCTGTTAATGAGTTGTTTCGCTTGTTCAAGGCTTTGTTTATCAAGGACGTTTGCTGTAACGGCAAGTGCTTCGCCTCCGTTTTCTTGGATATCTTTCGCTACTCTGTCTGCCGATTCAGCTCTTCGGCTGACTACTGCTACTTTTGCACCGCATTGAGCTATTGCTTTAGCGAAACAGCTGCATAAAATGCCGCCTCCACCTGTCACTACAGCCACCTTATCTTTCAAGTTGACATGAAAAGGAATCTGCACATTCATCCCTCGTCTCTGCATTTTAGTTAGTGCTTGTTCATTTATTGCATTCAAAGGCTATCCGCTTCTTTTCTTTCGTCAATGTTTCCCACATTCCATTTAAATACACTGCACCCAGCGCACGGTCATATAAACCATAACCCGGTTTACCGGCCTCTCCCCAAATCATTCTTCCATGATCCGGTCTGGCTGGTCCGGCAAAATCTATATCTCTTAATGCTCTTACGATTTCATACATATCTAAAGAACCGTCTTCTGAACGGTGGGAGGATTCTTGAAATGACTTTTCTCCGATGATCTTAATGTTTCTCAGGTGCACAAAGTTGACTTTTCCTTTTTTTCCGAAATAACGAATCAATTCCGGAATATCATTTGTTGAATTCACACCCAGTGACCCGCTGCATAAACACAAACCGTTAAAGGAGCTGTCATAGAGATTAATCAATCGCTCCAAATTCTCTTTGTTCGTTATGATTCGAGGCAGTCCAAAGATAGGCCATGGCGGATCATCCGGGTGAATCGCCATTTTGACTTGTTCATTTTCTGCCGCCGGTATAACCGCTTTAATAAAATACGAAAGATTTTCCCATAAATCCTCTTCCGTCATGTGCTGATATTGTTGAAAAAGATTCTTTAGCTGTCCATCTTCATAGCTTGTGTCCCAACCGGGAAGTTTTAGTTCACCATGTAATGGATTCATTTGTCTAACTTTTTCTTCTTCATAAATTAATGCTGTAGAACCGTCTTCTAGTGCATAGTCTAAAGAAGAACGAGTCCAGTCAAATACAGGCATGAAATTGTAACAAACGATTTTAACTCCCGCTTTTGCCAAGTTGCGTATCGTCGTTTTATAGTTTTCAATATATTGATCTCTTGTCGGAAGACCTAATTTAATATCTTCATGGACAGGTACACTTTCAATGACACTTAACGATAGACCATGATTTTCAATTTTTTCTTTTAACTCTACAATTTTCTCATAAGGCCATGCTTCCCCTACAGGAATATCATAAATGGCCGAAACAATTCCAGTAACGCCGGGAATTTGGCGAATATACTCTAATGTGACCGGGTCGCTGTCTCCGTACCATCGAAACGTCATTTGCATGGTTCTCCCATCCTCTTCCCTCTTATTATTTAACATTCGATATCATCATTTCGCATGACAATAACAATATATTGGAGCGGTTTTTTTCAAAAGAATTTGCCGATTAGTATCCGCTTACATAAATTTTCATGATCATGATTCATGTGTCGTGCTAGATGACAAAATTCAGCTGGCCGGGATGTAACCGCGGACAAAAATTCTTGCTCGATTAATGGAAACATCATCATCATGTGGCCTTAATCTTTTAATCATACGGCAAACTGTAAGAAAACGCTCCGTTCTTGCTTTCCAGCTCTGTGCCATTTACGATCAGTTTTCTCTTTTCTCCATTTGGTACGTGAAAAGTGAGTTGATCATACGATAACTCGTATGTTCCTTCCTTTTGTATTGAAAGATTGATCCCGTCTTCTGTTGTCTCCATATCGACATGTATAAAGGCAAATGTACGAGTATATTCATTTGTTAACCCATCATCTTCATACAAACGATAAGTCGATTTTCCTTTTCCTTTGAATGGGAATAACAAAAATCCTCTTTCATCTTGGTTCTTTGTTTGGAATGTCACTTTTGCACCATTTACCGGAACGATCGCTCCCGCTTTCGCTAATAGCGGAGTATAATGTAATGGTGCCGGCAGAACGACTGTCTTCCCTCCTTCATACCATGTTCCCGTATGGAAATCATACCAGCCTTTTTCATGGTTCGGTAAATATACCTCCCGCTCCGTCATTCCTTTTTCGACGACAGATGCAACCAGCAAAGATTCACCAAGTATAAATTCATCGTTCTCTTCAAATGTTTTCTCATCATGTTCAAAATCATAAAATGTCGGTCGAATGATCGGCTGATAATGTTCGTGCGCATCATATAGCGCGGTGTAAATGTAAGGGATGATCTTATGTCTAAACTTAATGAGTTCACGGATTTCATCGATTGTTTCAGGAAACATCCATGGTTCATTAACTGTCCCGTCATCGTTCCACGAATGAATGGTAAATCTCGGATGCATGATGCCGTTTTGAATCCATCTTACGAATAGCTCCGGTTCAGGGGCCGGTCCTGAAAATCCGCCGACATCATGGCCGAAATTGTAAATGCCTGATAAACTTAGACCGATGCCTGTTTTAATGTTAAATTTTAATGTTTTCCAGCTTGTTCGGTTGTCACCGGTCCAAGTTTGTGCATAACGGTGCATGCCGGGACATCCGGATCTTGAGATCAGGTACGGGCGTAATTCCGGGTTGTATTCTAGCTGAGCTTCGAAAGACGCTTTCATCATCAAAAGCGGATGAAGCGCGCGGATCAGTTCAAACTCCACTTCTTTGCCGAAGCCGTGACACTTGGCGTTTTGACTCCATATTTCAAATTCGTTATTATCGTTCCAAGTTGAATCAATTCCGTATTCCAACAGCTTTTCTGTTATTTGAGCCTTCCACCAGTCGAACGTTTGGCGCTTCGTGAAGTCTAAATAAGCTCCGATATCATCCCAAAATTGGGCCATTTCCGGTTTTTGTGTTTCTCTGTTTACAATGAACATGTCTTTTTCTTGTAGTTCATCAAAGTACGGATGATCCTTTAGCAAACACGGTTTAATGTTGGCGCATAAACGGACGTCCTTCTCATGGAAGTGTTGCACCATCTCTTTTGGAGCAGGGATTTTGCTCTCATCCCAGTTAAAGACATAACGTTTATCACCGATAGATGTGTATCCTGACGATAATTGAAACGAATCGCATAACATATCATGTTCTTCACAAAGACGAACGAAGTTTTTTAATTGTTCCTGTGCATTTGGCGCATCGGTATAGCTCATCGTAGAGCCTGAATAGCCCAGGCTCCATTTTGGCGGCAAGATCGTTTTGCCTGTCAGCCAAGAGAATGTTTCGACTACATCTTTTATTTTCGGACCGGCTATGAAGTAGTAGTCTAAATCCCCCTTTTCAGCCTGATAATAGCGGTACAGTCCATGATAGTTATCAAGCTCTGAACCCATATCAAAAATGGAAGCTGATAGATTATCATAGAACATTCCATAGGAGATGCCTGTTTTCTTATGACGTGTAATATAGAATGGGATATGTTTGTATAGCGGATCTGACCACTCTGCGTCGTACCCCATCGCATCGATATTTAACATCCGGTAGCGTTTCCCGTGTTTATCGACGTTTCCCGTTTTCTCGCCAAATCCAAAATATTGTTCCTGGACATCGCGTTGTAAATAATGGTATACGTCCTTTCCAAAAGCCCCTTCAAAATTATACCCTTGTGTTTGCCGATCGTTTGCAACATTGATCCATTCAGAACCATTGTGATAAAACCAGCTGATTCTAAAGCCGTTCAATTGAACATGAAGCTTGACCTTACCGGTTTTCACGATAAAAACATCTTTGACTTGCTGGAATTCGTATTGAGGCAATGTAAATCCGCTCATGTCTAAACGATGGCGTCCCTCCCATGGCACATCGATCTGTCCAGGCGCGACACTCCACGTTTTTTCAAGCGTTAACGCTTCTCCCTCCGTCAGTAAAATCCGAATTATATCTTCTTCAAGAATGAATATTTTCGCATGTGCATGACCGTCATTTAAATGAAAATGTAGCACATTTTTCTCTTCTTTCATAAATGTAAACATGTAGGTTTCTTTAATTGACATTAAATAGACGCCTCCTGTCTTAAAGTCCAAATAATTGAGGCAGCATTAAGCTGATTTGTGGAATGTAGGTAACAATTAAAAGGACGATCATGATCGCAGCATAAAATGGCAGAATCGGTTTAACCACTCGTTCAATATCAACTTTACCTATGCTGCAGCCCACAAACAGAGCACTTCCCACAGGAGGAGTGATATTGCCGATACAAAGGTTAAATACAATCATAATTCCAAAATGCACGGGATCCATGCCAAAGCTTTGAACAATTGGCAGAAAGATTGGAGTGAAAATTAATACAGCCGGAGTGATGTCCATAAATGTACCGATTATTAATAAGATGATATTCATCAACAGCAAGATCAAAATTGGGTTATCTGTAATCCCTAGAATTCCATTGCTGATTGCCGTCGGTATGCCTGTAAACGCCATGACCAATGAGAGCATCGTTGATGTCCCAACCAAAAACATAATAACGGCTGTGATTTCTACCGTTTCCAGCAGCATTTGGGGGAGCTGTTTCCATTTCAATGTCCTATAAAAGTGCGATAACAATAAGGAATAAGCCACCGCTATTGCCGCTCCTTCAGTTGCTGTAAAAACACCGGCGATAATACCCCCGATTACGATTACAATGAGCAACAGGCTTGGAATCGCATCGAGCAGCACTTTAAAACCTTGACTAATCGTAATTTTTGGCGCAACAGGGTACTTTTTCTTTTTTGCAATCATACAGGCGACAACCATCGTAGCCAGCCCCCACAAGATTCCGGGCAAATAGCCCGCCATAAATAAAGCGGCTACAGATGTTCCGCCGCTGACTAATGAGAAAATGATCAAAAGACCGCTAGGCGGAATAAGCAAACCAGTTGGTGCAGAAGCAATATTTACTGCGGCAGAGTAAGTCCGGTCATATCCTTCTTTTTCTTGCAGCGGCGACATGACCCCGCCGATTGCCGCCGCCGCAGCTACAGACGAACCGGAAATGGAACCGAATAACATGTTTCCGACAACATTTGTATGGGCCAGAGAACCGGGCAGCCTGCCGCTGATCAATTTTGCGAAGTTAATGAGCCGCATTGCAATACCGCCATTATTCATAATAATGCCTGATAAAATGAAGAACGGTACCGCTAATAAAGCAAAGCTGTCGATTCCAGTGACCATTTTTTGCGCCGAAGTGAAAATGGCAACATCAAAAGGAAAAATGGTAAGCATTGTTACAATGGATGCCGCCGCAATACTTACAGAAATCGGAACGCCGAGAAACAACAATATGAAGAATACTGCCGATAAAATGAGACCTGCTGCTATGGCCATATCATTTCACCTCTTTTTTAGTTTTCAAAAAGCCTCAGTCACATCTTTGCTGCTTTTTTTACATCATCACCTGACTTTTGTTTTGAATTGAATTCATGTAAAGATTCATATAAACCGGCCAAGTTGTATCCAATGATGAGTATGCCTGCAACAGGAAGTGATAGATAAACAAATCCCACCGGTATCCCTAATGCTGCTGAAGATTGCTCCATTGTGATGATCACTGCTTTCGAACCTCCTAAGACCAACACAATCAGAGCAAAAGCAATCAAAAGAATCTGAATGAAAGTATGAACGAAAACAGCTGCTTTTATTGGAAGTTTTCGAACGATAAATTCAATCGCCAAGTGCTTTTTTTTCCAAAATGCATAGGCACCGCCCAACATAGAGATCCATATCAGTGAATAGCGTAAAAATTCTTCTGAAAACGTACTGGGAGAATTTAGTACATATCGCGTAAATACTTGCCATATCGCAACCAAAACCATGATGGCCATTAGTGTGCAAGTCAAACATTCAATCGCTTTATTCACTGCTTTTTTTAAAGCTAGCATATACATCCCCCCTTATCGAAACATATTCGAGTCCCTCATTCATCCAGAGTCATTTTACTTTTTTAGCTTTCGCACAATTTTCCTATAGTATTTTCCGATCAATTCTTTTTTGGCAAACTCATCATGAAGCGGGCTTACCGCTTCCCGGAATGGAGTCTTGTCTGGTTTGTGGAACTTCACTCCCATTTCCTTTGCCTTCTTAACCGCATTTTCAGTTTCTTCAGCCCAAACGATTTTGTGATACTCAGTAGATTCTTTCGCCGCTTCGATCACCGCATGCTGCTGCTCTTCGCTTAATTGATCCTTTTTGTCCAAATTCATGATTAAAATATCCGGAACGATCGCATGTTCTGAGTATGAATATTCTTTTGCCACTTCCCCGTGATTGCTGCTTGTTAAAGCCATTTCGTTGTTTTCGGTGCCATCGATTACACTTGACTGCAATGCTGTATACACTTCTCCATAAGCCATTGGAGTAGGTGCTCCACCCATGAGTTCGACCATTCGAATCGCTGTAGCACTCGGCTGCACCCGAATTTTTAAACCTTTAAGGTCATTTGGGTGCATAATCGGTTTGTTCTTTGTGTAAAAGTTCCGTGAACCGGCATCATAGTAGGTTAATCCAATAAAACCTATGTTTTTCGTTGTATCATACATTTCTTTTGCAATATCACTGTCCATGGCTTCATAGAAATGATGTTTGCTGTCAAATAAATAAGGCAGGCTGAAGATGGAGTAGACCTCTGAAAAACTTTCTAAAGCGCTCGCACTTACTTTAGCCAGATCGACAGCCCCGGTTTGTGTCAATTCAATCACTTCACGCTCTGAACCGAGCTGAGCATTTGGATACAATTGCACTTTAACGGTGCCATTGGTTTTCTTTTCTACGTCTTTTGAAAATTTGAGTAAAGACTTGTGGATGGGGTGCTCCTCATTATGGTTGTGAGCAAGCCGTAACGTTACGGTTTTATCGGCGCCTATTACATCGCTGCTTTTACATCCCGTAAGCATCCCAAAGATTAAAGCGCATACAAAAAACACGGATAGCATTTTTCTCATGAACTACCCTCCTTGAATCTCATGACCGTTGCTTTCTAAGCAATGATTGATTGCGATTCATGATTTCTTTCATCGTCATATTTTTTTGATAGCGTTTACAATTTCGCTCAAATAGTGAACGAATAAGTAAAATTTTTGCATTGTATGTTTCGGTTTATCCCCTGAATCCCGTTTCCGATGATGTTCAGTAACAATTTGTGTAATATTTTAGTGGTGCAAGACATTAGATGATCGTCTTTCTCACCCTTCCCCTCCTTTACGATAAGTTTAACAACGTTGTTAAAAATAAACGTTGCTTCATGATCCGAAAACCCTTTTAACAACGTTGTTATTTTATTCGGAAGATGTATATGATTGTTATTTTATAATGTATCATTTATAATAACAACGTTGTTATTTATTATCATAAAATCATTTTCGAAAATTTGCAATATTATATTTTTAAGGATTTTTTGGAGGTCCAAAATGACTGTAACTATTAAAGACATCGCCCATGCTTCCGGAGTAAGCTATTCAACAGTCTCAAAGGCTTTAAGAAACAGCCCTCTTGTAAAACCGGATACAAAGAAAAAGGTCTTGCAAGTTGCCGAACAATTAGGGTATACTCCGAATTTTGCAGCGAGAAGCTTGGCATCTAAAAAAAGTCAAACGATCGGTCTTGTCTGGCCTACAATTGAAAGAATCGCTTTATCGGCACTTGTTACAAAAATAAATGAAGTGGTCGAAAAGAACAGCTATTCAATGATTTTATCCGTTAACAGAGCTAAAGAGGCAGTGGAATTGTTCAAGAGTTTTCGCGTGGATGGGATCATGATTTTTGAAGAAGGCGGCGAAACTCAGCTCAGTGATGATACTGGATTAACGATTCCTATCTTATCTTACGGAGTGTCAGGTGAACATACACATCCTATTATCGATGTCAATCATAAAAAAGCAATTTACAAAGCCGTTGCGTATCTGTATCAACTTGGCCACAAAAACATTAGCTACGTCGGCGACCTTTCCCCTGCCGATAAGCGTCAGATTGAAAAAAGCAAAGGGTTTGAAGAGGTTATGATGGAAGCCGGTTTAAAGTTAAGTCGAAACAGTATTTTAAATACTAATGGGTTAAGCTGGTATAACGGTTACACCGCTGCGAAAAAACTGTTACAACAAACCTCAAAACCTACAGCTATTATTAGCGGAAGCTACGATATCAGTGTAGGGATTTTACGAGCCGTAAAGGAACAACAGCTCAGCATACCCGAAGACCTATCTTTAATTTCTTATGATAATATTCCTCAAATGGCAAGCCTTGAAACCCCGCTGACGAGCGTAGGGGTTCCAATCGATCAATTGGCTCACAAAATGGTCGATTCTCTGCTGTCTCTTATTCGTGAGCCGGGCTCAATACCATTAACTCAAAAAATGGACCCTGAATTAAACGTCAGAATGTCATGCGCTTCTCCAGCAGTTTTAGGTAAAGAAAACAATTAACATTTAAAACGAGTCTTTCAGGTCATCTTTTCTTATTAAAGTGAAAAATCCCCGGCCTGGGGGTTTTTTAGTGTTTGCCGGGAATCCCTTGGTACTCATTCAGCCTCTGGCAATGGATCTTACAGAATTTCTCGGTAAATTGATTTTTGAATTTTTACATGAACGGCCGCATGCCTTTTGGTACGTTCTTTCTTTATCAAAAATAGATGTTTCTAAAAAATACAAAGCTCAGGTAACAATACCTGAGCTTTGTATTTATTCGCCTGTCTCCGCAAAACGCTTGACCCGCTCTCCAATTTCATCGCGTACACGCTGAAAGAATGCCCATTTTTTTTCTTCTGTCCCTTCTGCTTTGGCGGGATCGTCAAAACCCCAATGCTCGCGCTTGACGTGCGGCGGTGTCATCGGGCATTTATCAGCCGCGTCCCCGCACAGCGTAATGACGAGGTCTGCGTTGTGTAAGATATCGGGATCAATGATATCGGACGTCTGCTCAGAAATATCGATGCCTGCTTCTCGCATGGCTTTGACCGCGTTCGGGTTTAAACCGTGCGCTTCAATCCCTGCACTGTAGACGTTCCACTCGTCTCCGAGGTGTTTCTTCGCCCAGCCTTCAGCCATTTGGCTGCGGCAGGAGTTGCCTGTGCATAAAAAATAGATGGTCTTTTTTGACATTGGTCATTGTCTCCTATCATGTTTAGTGGATAATCAGCAGCCACACATAAAGTCCGGCAAGCGTGATGAACAGGGTTGGAATGGTCAAAATGACACCTGTTTTAAAATAGGTTCCCCAAGAAATCTTTACGCCTTTCAGTGAAAGGACGTGAAGCCACAAAAGCGTCGCCAGGGAGCCGATCGGCGTGATTTTCGGACCGAGATCAGAGCCGATGACATTGGCGTAAATCAGCGCTTCTCTGAGAATCCCGTGTGTGTCGGTATTGTGAATCGCAAGCGCATCAATCATCACCGTCGGCATATTATTCATGAATGAAGACAGGGTGGCTGCAATAAAGCCCATTCCGATTGTTCCGGCAAACAGCCCTTGATCACTGACGGTCTGGATGACCTGTGAGAGAATATCTGTTAAGCCGGCATTTCTTAAACCATATACCACGACATACATCCCGATTGAGAAGAAAACGATCGCCCAAGGCGCTCCCTTCAGCACTTTCTTCGTTTGTACCGCGGGGCTGTTTTTCGCTGTAATTAAGAAAATGACGGCGATCACGCCTGCGATGATCGAGACAGGGATCGAGAACAGCTCGCTGATAAAGTAACCGGCCAACAGAACGGCTAATATGAGCCATGACAAGCGGAATATTTTCCTGTCTCTAATCGCTTCCGCCGGCTGTTTTACATTTGTCATGTCATAATGCCGCGGAATGCTTTTTTTGAAAAACAAAAAAAGCACGATGATGCTTGCAATAAGCGAAAACAGGTTTGGAACAATCATTCTTGTCGCATATTCGATAAATCCGATGTTGAAAAAGTCTGCTGAGACAATATTGACAAGGTTGCTGACAACAAGCGGCAGCGATGTTGTATCCGCGATAAATCCGCTTGCGATAATAAAAGGAAAAACGAGCTTTTCTTGAAAATGTAACGCGCGTACCATGGCAAGCACAATCGGCGTCAAAATTAAAGCAGCTCCGTCATTGGCAAACAGCGCGGCTACTATGGCTCCCAGCAGGGAGACATAGACGAACATCCGAATGCCGTTTCCTTTCGCTGCCTTGGCCATGTGCAGGGCGGCCCACTCGAAAAATCCGATTTCATCAAGAATCAGGGAGATGATGATGATCGCGACAAAAGTTAAAGTCGCATTCCATACGATTCCCGTCACATCTAATACATCCTGAAAATTGACGACCCCGGCAATTAAAGCCAGCGCCGCACCTCCGCAGGCCGACCAGCCGATGGATAGATTTTTCGGCTGCCAAATGACAAGCGTGAGGGTCAGAAGAAAAATCAAAATGGCCAAGACCGTCGTCATCATCTAACCGCCTCCTTCATAGGTTTCCTCTCCGGACACATCTTATAATAAAATCGTTATATAAGTCAATGATTATATAAAAAGTGAAATGAAAAAGAGGGAACCGTCCTCCCTCTGCTTTTTTATTGGCACGAAACGGGTCTTTCTTTTCTTTTAACGGTTTGGAGAACCTCATCATGTTCATCGATCTGATTGAGAATGGCAAGGACCAATTCGCGCTCCGGAAAGTCGTCATGAAGCGAATAAAAGCGCCATTGCTCCCTTCTTTCTTCCTTGATCATATTTGCACTTTTCAGCTTTCGTAAATGCTGGCTTATGGCGGGCTGGCTTGTTTCAAACATATCGACAAGCTGGCAGACGCAATAAGGTTTCTCCTGAAGCAGTTTCAGGATCAAGAGCCGGGTGGAATCGTTCAATATCTTCATGCAGCTCACCGTGCTTTTCGAATCAAGCTTCGTTTGTACGGTCATGACATTCCCTCCAATCTCAGGCGCTTTGCAGCCGGTATATTGCCTCCATTATATAAATGTCTTTTTATATAATCAAGCGGTGATCATCAAGGTATGGATCTCGTGCCATTCGAAAAATTGAGCGGCCCTTCACTAATCAATTCACCGCTTCTTCGGCCATATGGTTATGATTCGCCTCTATCATGAAAACGGTAGTTGCGAAATAGACTAGTCATTCAATCCCTTTCCATCAAGAATTTGCTTTGTATATTTTTCAATCCTCGATTCTCGGGTTTTGGATTGTTTTGGTTTAGAAAAATAAAGAATATATGCTCTTTGCCGTCCCGGCGTCAATTCTTCAAACGCCGTTTTTAAAGCTGGGATTTCAGCGAATTTTTTTTGAAGCTCTTCTGGAATCGTATATTCCGCAGCCTTTTTAAACTCTACTTCAAGACCGGCTTTTTCCACTTCAATCGCTTCATTGATGTAAGCTTTCAAGATGGTTTCCATTTCAGCTATTTCTTGTACATTGGTGAATCGAATCTGCCGCGCGGCTTGTACATTCTCCGTCTGCTGGATAAGAATCCCGTTGGGGTCCTTTAACAAGGCGCCTTTATGAAACAAGAGCGCACAATATTCTTTAAATCCATGGATTAATACGATGTTTTTATTCTCGAACGTATAGCAAGGATGCTTCCACTTGAAATCTTCGTTCAGCTCACAGTCAAGAACGATTTGACGCAGCTTCTCAAACTCTCCCTTCCACTTCTCGGCTTTGCTTAAAAATTCATCAACCTTTGGATTCGTTCTGCTATTTGTCATCAAGGAACACTCCTCTTTATATCATAATGTCATTTTAACCTAATCTCGCTCCGCCGACAGCAGAAATATTTTAATCGTTCCGGAGGTACAATATGCTTAGCTTAAAGAAGAGGCGGGTTGATTATGAAATTTGGCATCATGACATTTAATATCCATCATGGAAAAGGAAGGGACCGTCGCGTTGATTTAGAGAGAACAGCCGGTGTGATCGCCGAGAGCGGCTGCGACATCGTCGGCCTTAATGAAGTAGATCAGCATTTCTCCAATAGAAGCGATTACGAAGACCAAATCGGCTCGTTAGCAGAACAATTGAACATGCACTATGCGTACTGCCCCTCCCTTTCATTGAGTTCCGGTGATTCTTCAGTGAACAGGCAATACGGGAACGCTCTCTTAACGCGTTTTCCGATTGTGAAAGAACGGCATCATTCATTCAACTTTGTCAAAGGGCTGATCGAAGGAAGGTCTCTTCTTGAGGCTGATGTCCGGATCGGTGATCGGCTCCTTCGCGTTTTTGTTACGCATTTGAGCCTGAATCCGTGGCTTCACGGCAAGCAGACGGATTTTTTAATCGAGAGGGTTCAAGAGAGTGATCTGCCTGTGATCGTCATGGGAGACTTTAATATGAAACCTCATTCACGGGGGTGGAAAAAGGTCGCGGAAAAACTGGCCGACCTGTGGGATGAAAGACAATACGGACAGGGGTTCACCCACCCTTCGCACCGCCCGAGACGACGCTTGGACTACATCTTCCTCAGCCGGTCTTTTCATGTGTCAGTGGCTGAAGTTGTCGCCGTTGATCCGAACGCTTCCGACCACCTGCCGCTTAAGGGCATTGTCACATATTAAAGGACGGCTTGAGAAGCCGTCCTTAAGCTTTTGCAATGCCCAGCAAAACGCCGGCTGCGACGATTAATATAATGCCGATGGCGATACCGATCAGCTGCCGCTTCGTTTTCTTTTCGCCGAGCAAAATAATGCCGCCGAGCGTTGAGATGACGATTCCCATCTGCGATAGCGAAAAACTGGTCGCTACGCCGACCCGCGGCTGGGAAATGAATAAAAACATGTTTCCGGCTGCCCAAATTAAACCTGGAATGATATTTTTGAGGACGTAAAAATTAAACGGCTTATGCCTGAATGTCAAGATCAAGCCGCCGGCTACCATGCCGATAGCCTGAGGAAAAAGAGCCGCCCAGCCGCTGACATCGAAAAGCCGTACGACGACGACATACACAAGATAGCCGAATGTGGAAATCAGCAAAATCACGATTCCCTTTTTCATGTCGCCGGTTTTTTCCTCAGATTTTTGGCTGCGGTCTTCCAGTGATGTCAGCACGATTCCCACGATGATGAAAATCAGCGCCAGAATCCCGAGAACAATCGAGATTGTTGTCGCCCACTCGCGAAAAACAAGCACGCCGAACAAAGAAGTGGATACAAGCTGAAGTCCCGTTGAGATCGGCATCGTTTTAGACACGCCGATCAACTTGATGCTTTTCAGCTGGTTGGTCTGGCCGAGCGCCCAAAATAGTCCGGAGACGACGCCGACGGCAAATATACGGGGAGATAATTCAGGCTGGACGACAAAGTAGATTCCGATTGAAAAAATTAAAGCGCCGAATGTCGTACCGAGCACCTGGCTGTACGGTCCGCCCCCAAGCTTTACATTAAAGAGCACAATGCTTCCCCAGAAAATCGCTGGTAAAATCGCTAAGAAAATGTCCATTTGATTTAAACCTTTCTTTCCTTGTTTTTATCTATTAAGGTGCTCTATTCATGCGATTTTTAACACAAAAAATCCATTTTGAACATTGTCAAAATGGATTGGTACTGTTACCGGCGGCCGTATCACTAAAATATCAGTTTTCACTGTTTGCTGTTTACGCTGTCAAGCCAAGGCATACCGGGAATAGCTGCCGGTTTTTTGTACAAGTCCTGGATCAGCCTGTCTTTTATGCCGAGCGGGTTCCGGTTTAAATCTTTCAGGCTGAAATGGATGCTTCCCATCACCATTGAGTCGCGGTTTAAGGCGATCTGTCGCGGATATTCTTCAGGGTCTGACCAGGCGGGATCTGAGTTTTGATTGATTTTATAGGCTGCTTGTCCGATGTATAAATGAACGGGGCGTTGGCTGACTTCATTTTTCCACCAGTCTACTAAAATGTCGTAGGAAGCCGGGGCAAAGCCGATGCTCCAGTAGATTTGCGGGGCGATGTAATCGATGTATCCCTGCCTGATCCATTCCCTCGTGTCAGCATAAAGGTCGTCATAGTTTGTCATTCCGGCGGCTGTATTCGATCCCGTCGGATCATCTGCTATATTGCGCCATACACCAAAGGGGCTGATTCCAAATTTGACCGATGCTTTTTCTTTTTTGACGGCGGCGTTGATCTGTTTGACAAGCTGGTTGACGTTGTCCCTCCGCCAATCTTCAATATTTGAAAAACGGTCCTTTCCATATTGTTCATACGTGCTCAAGTCGGGAAATTCGACGCCCGCAATTTTATACGGATAAAAATAGTCATCCATATGAACGGCGTCGACTTGGTAATTCTTGACGACCTCTGCTATGCCTTGGACAATGAATTCCTGTGCCTCAGGAATGCCGGGATTGTAATACAGCTGTCTGCCGTAGGCAACGACCCAATCGGGGTGCATTCTAGCCGGGTGATCCTGTGAGAGCCTGTTCAAATCCGTATGATTCATCGTGATCCGATAAGGGTTGAACCATGCATGAAATTCAAGCTTTCTCCGGTGGGTTTCTTCGAGCAAAAATGACAGCGGATCGTAGCCGGGGTCTTTTCCTTGAACGCCTGTTAAGTATTCCGACCACGGCCCGTATGCGGAAGGGTAAAACGCATCCGCCGCCGGCTTAATTTGAACGACAACTGCGTTCATCCCCATGGCTGTCACAGCATCCAAAAGCTTCACATATTCTGTTTTTTGCTCTTCGATTGTCAGCCCTTTTTTCGAAGGCCAGTCAATGTTTGTGACGGTGGCGATCCACACGGCCCGAAATTCTTTTGTTTCGCAGCTTGTGTTCTTTTCTTTCATGAACATCTCCCCTTTTGGAAAAATCAGAACTTTCTGTTATTATATGCCGGCTGTTCTTTTTTGTATATAAAAAAACAGGCCAAGACTGTCGAAGTCTTTAGCCTGTCGTTTGGATCGCCTGTTTCACCTGCTGCATCAAATATTGGACAAATGCTTCATCCCTTGCGAGCCATGCAGCATAATTTCTTTTAATAAACCGTTCTGCCTCTTCGAATGAAGTAAATGTCTCATGCTGAGTCACGCCGTTTAATTGAATGTTCCAGCCGTGTTCTCCAGGAAAGAGAAAAAACTGGTCTTCGTTCCTGTTGATATAAAGGCTGCCGTTATCCGACTCTTTTACATTATAGACGTTTTTAAAGGCATCCGCTCTCAAGGGCTCCAGCGGAAACGGTTCAGTCACATACAGCTTGAATGCTTCATCTGTCAGCGGACACCCCGCTGCCTTGGCATGGCCGCCTCCGCCGAACGTGCCGGCGATTTCTGATACATCTGTTTCATCATGGATGGTGCGAAGGCTCACTTTTTTGCCGCCCATATTTAAGATGGCGATATAGTCAAGGTGCGGATACGTTTTTCCGAGTTCGTTCCCTACTTCGGAATGATAGGATTCCGCATGCACGATGCCGACGCAGTGTGCATTGATGAAGGTCTGAACGATTTCCCGCCGTTTCCTGCGGATATACCGTTCAATTTTTTCTTCTTCCATATCCAAGATTTTTACTTCGAATTCATCAAATGAAAACGCGTCGCTTTCTTTAAGGCGCCGGACCATTTTTTCCTCAAATTCGTCAATGGAGACCATAAAAAACAGGTCATTCAGGCGCTTTGCTTCGAGCGCGTCCGTCTGTTCCCATTCCCATGTATCATAGAGGCGTACGAGTTCGACGAACTGATCCATCGCTTTTGTCTCTTGAATATAGCCGTTGTCTATTAAGTATTCATAAAAAAGAGATGTCGCTGAAGCGAGCCTGCCGTCCTCATATTGAACTTTTACCATGCCCCAAGAGCGTTCATTCAAATGAAGCGCAGTTTTGTGGTGGTCGATGAGTTTGACCTTTCCGCCCGCTTCAGCATAATGGTCCAGCCTTTCTTCATTTTCTTGATGAACGGACAAGTCGGTAATAAACAGGCCTTCATGCTGTTTTTCTTTTCCTTTTGTCCGTTCCAAAAAACGTCCGACTTGCATATCAAGTCCGGTGACCGAATTGTAGCGAACCTCGACCCGTTCGCCAAAAGCCACCTTTGCGAGAATTCCGCAGCCGACTCCATCCAAGTCGTTGTGAGAATACAAATGATACATGCTTCCCGCCCACCTTGCTGTTTTATTGTCGGCCTGCCGCAGCAGGCGCATCTTTCTCATCTTACTATTGTAAAAAAAGGGATTTTTTATACGGTTGTGCGGTAAGACAAAAAGGACAGCTTTTTGTTGGAAAAAGTCTGTCCGGTTAAAAGGGTTTATGTTTCTTGCAGCATGGCTCCGCCTTGCAAGTGGGCGGTGAGTAGTCTGTATGCGTTTTCGGCCCTGGCGGCACTTGGCGGTTCAACCCCTTTTAATGGATAATCCAGGCCAAGCGCTTCCCACTTGTAGACGCCGAGTTTGTGATAAGGAAGAACCTCCACCTTCTGAACGTTCCCCAGCGTGCCGATAAACGTGCCGAGGGCTGCTAAATCGTCATCGATATCAGAGATCCCCGGAACCAGTACATGGCGGATCCAGACGGGGACTTGATGATCAGCGAGAAACCGGGCAAAATCCAATATGTGGTCATTCGGCATTCCTGTCAGGTTGATATGTTTTTTCCTGTTGATATGCTTGAGATCAAGCAAAACAAGGTCTGTATACTGGATCAGCTCTTTGATCTGCTCTTGAAATGCCGGCGCCGCCGAATAGCATCCGCCGGACGAATCGAGCGCCGTGTGTATGCCATGGCTTTTACAGGCTTTGAACAGCTCGATTAAAAATGGCAGTTGTAAAAGCGGCTCGCCTCCGCTAACGGTGATGCCTCCGCCTGATGATTGAATAAACGGGAGATATTGCTGGACATCCTGAACGATTTCGGAAACCGTCATTTGTTTTCCGGTTCCGATTTCCCATGTATCAGCATTATGGCAAAATTGACAGCGCATCAGGCAGCCTTGTGTGAAGACGACATATCTGATGCCCGGACCGTCAACGGTGCCGAATGTTTCGATCGAATGAATATTTCCATCCATGATGAAGATCACCTCTTTTTATGGGGCGGAGCGCCTCGGCCGCGCTCCGCTTTATGCTCGTTACATCGATTCATGGAAGGTACGGCTGATAACGTCTAACTGCTGTTCTTTCGTCAGCTTAATAAAGTTGACCGCATAGCCTGAGACGCGAATCGTTAACTGCGGATATTCCTCCGGATGTTCCATGGCGTCGAGCAATGTTTCTCTGTTAAATACGTTTACATTTAAGTGATGCCCTGTTTTTGCGGCGTAACCGTCAAGGATGCTTGATAAATTGACGGCGCGGCTCTCTTCGTCTTTGCCAAGCGCTTTCGGGACGATCGAAAAGGTGTTGGATATGCCGTCGAGCGCATAGCTGTAAGGCAGCTTTGCCACTGAAGACAGCGATGCAAGCGTTCCTTTAGTATCGCGGCCGTGCATCGGATTCGCGCCTGGAGCAAACGGTTCTCCCGCCCGGCGTCCATCCGGCGTATTTCCGGTTTTCTTGCCGTAAACGACGTTTGACGTGATCGTTAAAATTGACATGGTATGAACAGACTGGCGATATGTCTGGTGCTTGCGCAGTTTTTTCATAAAGCGCTTGACAATGTCAACGGCGATCGCGTCGACGCGGTCATCATTATTTCCGTACTTAGGAAAGTCGCCTTCTGTTTCAAAATCGACGGCAATGCCGTTTTCATCGCGGACAACATTGACTTTGGCATATTTGATAGCGCTTAACGAATCGGCCACAACGCTCAAGCCGGCGATCCCGGTGGCCATCGTCCGCAAAATGTCCGTGTCGTGTAGCGCCATTTCAATTCTTTCATAGCAATATTTATCATGCATGTAGTGAATGACATTGAGCGTATTGATGTACAAGCCTGCAAGCCATTCCATCGTCTGATCGAATTTATGCATGACCTCGTCATAGTCCAGCACATCGGAAGCAACCGGAGGCATTTCCGGACCGACTTGCATTTTATGCTTTTCGTCTTTTCCGCCATTAATCGCATATAAAAGCGCTTTCGCCAAGTTGGCGCGTGCTCCGAAGAACTGCATTTGTTTGCCGATTGCCATTGCCGATACACAGCAGGCGATGCCGTAGTCATCCCCGTATTCAGGACGCATGATATCGTCATTTTCGTATTGAATCGAGCTCGTTTTAATCGACATTTTGGCACAGTAGTTTTTAAACTTTTGCGGCAGCCTGACAGACCAAAGGACGGTTAAATTTGGTTCCGGCGCCGGACCTAAATTGTCAAGCGTATGCAGGAAACGGAACGAGTTTTTCGTGACGAGTGCGCGTCCGTCGTGCGCTATTCCGCCGATTGATTCTGTCACCCACGTCGGATCGCCGCTGAACAGCTCATTGTAGTCAGGTGTGCGTGCAAATTTGACCAAGCGCAGCTTCATGACAAAATGGTCGACAAGCTCTTGGGCCTCCTGTTCTGTTAATGCGCCCGTTTTCAAATCTCTTTCGATGTATATATCAAGGAACGTGGACACGCGGCCAAGGCTCATTGCTGCTCCATTTTGCTCTTTAATGGCAGCCAAATAGGCAAAATACAGCCATTGAAATGCTTCTCTTGCATTCGCCGCAGGCTCGGAAATGTCAAAGCCATAACTTGCTGCAAGTGCTTTAAGTTCATTCAATGCCCGGATTTGTTCTGACAATTCTTCACGAAGGCGGATGTTTTCTTCAGACATCACGCGAGAGGTGCCGGCCGCATCTTTTTTCTTTTCATCGATCAGGAAGTCCACGCCGTAAAGCGCCACTCTCCGGTAATCGCCGATGATGCGCCCGCGCCCGTAAGCATCAGGCAGTCCGGTAATGATTCCGACCTTTCGGGCGAGTTTCATTTCGTCCGTATACGCGTCAAACACGCCTTGGTTATGGGTTTTGCGGTAATCGGTAAAGATTCTTTCCACTTCTTCATTCAATTCAAAACCATAGGATTCACATGCTTGTTTCGCCATGCGAATGCCGCCGAAAGGCTGAAGCGACCGTTTAAACGGCTCATCGGTTTGAACGCCGACGACTTTTTCCAAGTCTTTGTCCAAATAGCCGGGACCGTGCGAGGTAATCGTTGAGACGATCTCTGTATCCATATCGAGGACGCCTCCGTTTTCACGCTCTTTTTTTGTCAAGTCCATTACATGATCCCATAATGCCGATGTAGCTTCCGTCGGAGGTTCGAGAAACGATTCGTCACCTTGATATGGCTCAAAGTTCGAGAGAATAAAATCGCGGACATTGACTTCTTTTTGCCAAACGTTTGTGGTGAAACCTTTCCATTGTTCCATTTAAATCCCCCTCTTTTCAAGTTGAAATGATATAACAGTTGTTGCATTTATATCTTATGTTTAATATAACAGTTTTGAATGTGATAAAAATCACATATTTTGTGAAATAGTTAACAAATTTAAGAAAGTTCTTTGAACATCGCGTTTTTCCTAATATAGGATGTTGTTTGAAGCAATTTTCTTATTTGAATCTGTATTATAATAAAGTCAAATAAAATGAAAACTGTTATATAAAAAAACCGGCTAAACAGCCGGCTTGCGCAGAAGTATTTATCATCAGTCGAGGGATATGAACTGATTGCCGAATGCTTCGATAGTGCTTTTCAAGACATAGCTGCCTCGGGGGAGCTGGTGAAATTCATAGCACCCTTTCGAATCGACCGCTTTTGTCTGCAGTAAAACGCCTGACAAATCATAAACATGAATGTAATGGTCCTCTTTTTTAAGTTGGCTTTTGAGATGTTCCGGGATTTCCCCGGCAATCGTGTACTCCGCTTCTGACGTTTTCTTTTCACCGATTTGTTCGAGGATTTCCAGGTCCAGCCCCTGCTCTTTTCGATGATTTTTGCAGGACCGCACTGCTCTTTTTTGTGTCTCGAATGTTTGATACAGGTTTTCGATCGACCTCATGTGAAAGCTGATATCCCAATGTTTCATAGCTTTTTGAAACGCTTGGCGCCCCAATTTTTGCCGGGTTTTGTCATCGTCGAGCAGCAGGCGCAGCTTTTCAGTAAGCGCTTCGCTGTCTGCCGGGGGAACAAGCAATCCGTTCGCACCGTCATCAATGATTTCTTTTACCCCGCCTACGTTTGTCGCCAGCACAGGTTTTGCGGAGAACTGCCCTTCCAGGATGACGAGCGGAAATGTATCGTGAAGTGACGGCAAAACAATGACATCACTAATATTCATTAAGTCAGGTATATCTTTTCGCTTTCCGAGAAAAGAGACCGCCGACGCGATACCGAGCTTTTCGGACAGGCTTTGCAGAGTTTCGAGCTCCGGACCCTCGCCTGCGAGAAGGCAGTGAAAATCATCCCTTTCGCACCGCAGTTTATAAAGCGCTTCGATCAAATAGCGGTGTCCTTTCACCGGAACGAGCCGCGCCGGACAGAGAATGATCTTTTTTCCTTGATGCGGGAGGCTTTTAGGGAGATTATTTTTCTTTTCGATAAAGGGTGTTTTTACAATTCCATACGGGATGACTCGGATGTTCGAAGGCGTCACACCAATTTGAATCAGCTCGTGTTTCAGCCATTCGCACGGAACGGCCACAACGTCTCCAGACATTGCGCCCAAACATTCTTCGATTTTCATGTATTGCTGTTCCTGGCCGCTTTTCTCGTCAAATTCCCCGGTAATCTTTGCTTCATGATATTTAAAGTTATGGAGGGACACGATTAAAGGCGTGTGCTGAGGTTTGGAACGGGCCAGTGCTCTTGCCGTCATAAAATCGTGGCAGTGGATCAAATCATACTTCTTAAGATCAAACTGTTTAACAGCTTGTTCCAAACTGTAGCGCTCCATTTCACGCCAATATATCCACAGGGGATATTTTTCGGTATAAGCTGTTTGAAGACGGTGAATCAGCTCATGTTTTAACCGGTGTTTATCGGCCGGCTGCTGATCGGCGACCTGAATGTTGAGCCATCGGGTATCGTGCGACATTAAATCGACAGAATGCCCTTCTCCTTCCAAGCTTTTTCTAAGGATATCAATATAGGTAGACGGGCCGTTTGTATGTGGAGAGTATCGATAATAAGCCAGCAAAATGTTCATATATTTCCCCCTGCCTGCTGTTAAACTTATAGAAAATGAAATCTCTTAGCATTATATGGCCTCAGCTGAAAAAAGTACGAAGTGAATGGAAAGCCTTTTCAATAAAGAAAACCCATTGCCTTAAGCAATGGGAGCTGTCATGAAGAAGCTAATATTTGAACGATTTTATCTTCAATATCCTTTCCTTTTTCATCATCCACGAGCTGATTGAGAAGAATGGAGAAAATCAATGTCTTGCCGCTTGCAGTATCGATATAGCCCGACAAGGTACTGACGGTTGAAAGAGAGCCTGTTTTCGCTCTGACTTTGCCTTTTAGAGCCGGGTCTTTCAGCCGGTTTCTTAATGTGCCGCCGACCATTCTGTCGCTTTCCCCCGCAACCGGGAGTGAACGGGCAAACGACGGAAACCATTTCTCTTCTTGAACGGAATACAATAGCTTTGTGATCTGGTCGGCAGAAATCAAATTGATATGCGAGATGCCTGAGCCGTCTCTGAGAACGATCTTTTCTGTGTCCATTCCAAATCCCTGCAGTTCTTTATTCAACACTTCAAGACCTTGATCCCAGCTTCCTTCACGGCTCGCGGCTTTTCCCATTTCCTTGATCAGTGTTTCGCCATGGCCGTTGTTGCTGAGCTTCATAAAGGGGATCATCAGCTCTGAAAGCGGCATGGATTGATGTGCGGTGATGCGGCGCGCTTTTTTTGGCGCTTTGCCGGTTTTAGTCTTTCCCAGGATTCGAATGCCTTGTTGCTGTAAAGCCTGTTTAAATAAATCGAGTGCATATTCTGACGACTCCCAAACCGCAACCCATTGTCTGACCCTTGAAGCGCCTTGTGGAATCGTCCCTTTGATTTGGATGGTATTTCCGCCGTGTTCCCTTTTAATCGTGATATCTTTTTTTCCGTCTGCAGCAACGGTCTTGGCACCGTTTTCGATTTTGACATGATTAGTTTGCGGAGTAAGCGATACAACGGGTTTTTTTCCGGTTTTGCCGTCAGGATTCACGTCGATGATGACTGTTCCGGCATCATAGTCTTCGTTTGGCGAAGCTGTTAGAGCTGAGATCTGCGCTCCGTAGTATGCGTCTTCATCGCTCCAGGAAAGGTCTTGAGAGTAGCGGACCTCATCATACCAGGAATCATCGCCGACCAAGTCTCCCCGGATGACAGTGATCCCTTGTTTTCGGATTGCCTTGGCCATTTGCTGAAAATCGGCTTTCAAAAGCGTCGGATCGCCTTTTCCTTTTAGATAAAGGCTGCCTTTGAGTGTGCTCGCAGATCGTGCGCCGTCTGTCATCACCTCTGTGGGAAAGGTATAGTCCTCACCCAGGACGGAAAAGGCAGCTGCTGCCGTTAAAAGCTTCAGATTGGACGCCGGTCTCATCCGTGTATCGCCCATATGGCCGTATATCATTTTCCCGCTTTCTGCGGACCTGACGCTGATGCCTGCGAGCGCTCCTTTTAAATCAGGCTCGGTCTTTAACAGCTGATCGATTTGCTCTTTGAGCCCGGCGCCTTTTTCCCCGGCGGCCAAGCCGTCTATGCTGCCGGCCAACGTCAATACAAAGATCATCATCATACACAGACAAAGCTTCATATTTTTCTTCATAGAATATCCCGCCTCCCGCTGATGGTTCTAATACTTTATTGCAAAACGCGGCGGGATATACTCCTATTGATCGGTTTTCACCAAAAACCTCCGGTATAAAAGCAGCAGTATCATTACATGCAGCACAACTCCGATGAACCCGAAAACGAAAACAAGCCCTTCATGAGAAGTTCCTGCCAAGTACGTTTTCGCTGTCCAGTAGGTCGGCGTGAAAACGCCGAAAAGCTGCCACGGCAAAGGAATAAAATAAACCGCGGCCGGCATGAAAGTGAGCAGGCTGAACCCTTTCATTAAAGCGAGCCCTTCCACTTTGTTCGAAGCGTAAGCGGCTAAAAGCAGCGTGTAAATCGGGGCTTCAAGCGTGACCATGATCAGGATGATCAAAAGGTACACAGAGCCGGGCGCCATTAAACCGCCGGATGCAAACAGCAAAATGCTGTAGCAAAAAGTCAGCGCCATTGGCAGGATGAGGCGTATCAAGACATATCCGCGCTTCGACAAGGGCGTCACGGAAAAATACTGAATCATATTTTCGTCGCGCTCATCAAGCAGGATAAACCCCGACATGATACCGAGAATCAGGGGGATGAAAAGCATGGCAAAGCTCATGATCAAATGACGGTATGGGGTGATATTGAATGCCGCCAGTTCCGCTGACAAAGGAATGCCAGCGGCTGTCACGATGATGAGCAGAAAAGGCGCCAGACCGTAAAAAGCAAGCATTGAATCACGTTTGATCTGTTTCATATCTCCGCGTATCAGCTGAATGATTTTCATCATCGTGTATCACCTCCGCCAAGCTTTAATGTGATGAACGTTTGAAGTGAATGCCTCGCCCAGAAATACGCGGCTCCGTTCCACAACAAGAGAGTGGAAATCGCGTAGACGAGCTCCCACTGCTGAAGGCCGGTAAAGGCGGAACCTAACAGCATTAATGAGGCCTTTGACGGCAGAGCGTAAAACAGCGGGCTGCTCCAAATGCCAGCTGTTTCAAACAAAGGCAGAACGAACACAAAGGTGCTCAAAGAAGACAAAAAGAAAAATCCGTTTAAGGTTTCACACCGCACCGCCAAACCTAAGCCGATCATCGTGAAGAAAAATGAAGTGAACACCACGCCGCAAGCGAACAAACCGGAATTTGTTCCATAGCCAAACACACTGCTGTGGATGAAAATGCTCGATCCGAGAGACAAAACGGATAAAGACGCCGTTTTGGAAAGAATATACTCACTCGCACTTAGCGGCGTTACAAACAGGCTGTCATGGATGTTTTGCCCTTTCTCCAGTAAAACAAGACCCCCGATGAAGAAAAACCCCAGGAAGCTCGGGTCTGAAAACGTCAAGGCAATGTTGGCCGCCTCCCTGTAATCAGCTGGAAGAAACTGCAACACAGCGATATACACCGCGCTGATCAGCAAATAGGCATAATAAAAACCGTGCTTGAACTGAAGTTTGATATCATGGGAAATCGCTGATAAGATCCTCAACTTAAACGCCTCCCCGTCACATCGATAAAGATGTCTTCAAGCGATGCTTCTTGGGAATGAATGGTTTCCACAGGGTGGTCCTTGATCAAGTTCAAAAATTCCGGGCTGCTGCCGATCTGATCAAGGTCGAATTGAGCAGTTTCCAGCTGCCTGCGGCTGCGGTACTCCACTTTTACGTGCCTTTTTCCTTTTTGCACTTTCAAGGCGCTTGGAGAATCAATCAAAGCCACCCTGCCGTCAACGATGAAAGCTACGCGGTCGCAGATTTCTTCAGCTGTTTGCATGTGGTGCGTTGTGATCAGGATCGTCTTCCCTTCCGCCTTTTTGTTCAGGATAAGCTGTTTTAATTTTTTGGCATGCACGGGATCGAGCCCCGAGGTCGGTTCGTCTAGAAATAAAAGATCAGGCTGATTGATCAGGGCTCTCAAAAAATTCAGCCTCATTTTCATGCCTTTTGAGTAAGCGGATACCTTTGTCCGGCCGTACTCTTCAAGACCCGTTAAAGCGAGCAGCGTTTCCGGCTCCTCGGTTTCAGATGCATACAAGGAACGGAACAAATTTAAGTTTTCCAGTGCCGTTAATCGTTGATAGAAATTCGGAAATTCAAAGGCGACGCCGATTTTCTCATAAAAGGAGCTGTCGGCTTGACTCAATTCTTTCCCCATCACAGAAACCCGGCCTTCATATTGCTTTAAAATACCGATTAATATTTTTTGAATCGTGCTTTTTCCAGCACCGGACGGCCCGAGAAATCCAAAAATTTCACCCTTTTGAATCGAAAAGTCGATTCCTTTCAATACGGGCGTTTTTTGTCCGGGGTATGTGAAGCGAAGCCCGCTGACTTCAATCATGGGATGCATCCTCCTTGGCCGAAAGCCCCTGTCCGATCAATTCGATAAGCAAATCCATCGTTTCGTCGTAGCGGTCTTCCCCAATATTTGTTTTTTGAAAGGATAAAAGAACAATGGCGCGAATCACACTGACGATCGTCTCCGGTTTTTTTCTGACAAGCCAGCCTTTTTCCTGGCCCATTTCAATTAAAGGCTTGAAAAAATCTTCGTCGCTGTCGAAATGCGCCTGCAGCTTTTCTTCGGGGAGTTTGCGGAAGAGTGTCTCGAGTAAGTTGTCATCGTAAACTTGGCGAATGTACGGGTTATCTTCCACCACCGCCAATGCTTCACGCAAAAACTGTGCAAATGTTTTCCCGCTTTCAGAAAATGATGCCTCAAGCTGGGCGCGGATCTTACTTTCTTCCTGCTGCAAAATCTCAAAATAAAGCTCCTCTTTCGAGTCGAAAAATGTATAAAATGAGCCTTGGGCAATTCCGGCCGAGGCTGTTAGCTCACCAACGCTCGTTTTTTTCAATCCAAGCTGCGCAAAAAGCTCTCTTCCGCTTTGCACTAAAGCTGAGCGTATCGCTTCCTTTTCTTTTTCGGTAAATTTCGGCATGTCAGTCTCTCCTTGATTTATAAACATATGAATATTTTTATTTTATATTCATATAATGCAATGAGACCGTCTTTTTGTCAATGCATTTGGTTCAAATTTACCACAATATTTTCATTTGCCCGTCAAATTTAAAGCAAAAAAAAGCACCACTTATAGTTTAAACTATAAGTAGCGCTTCATTTCCATTAATAAGCAAGGCTGAACAGACCTTTAATATGAGTCAGATAACGGACGTTGCTCGCTTCTTTCATCAATGAAGCAGGCAGGCCTTTAAGAGATGTACTGTTCGCGCCGATAACGGCAACTGCGTCTTTGCGGCCAAGGCTTGCAAGCGTGCCTGAGTTGACAGGGCTGAATGTTTCCATTGATTTGTTTTCTAAGTATGCATACAGGTTGTAGCCGATCAGCTCGCCCATTTGCCAAGCGATTTGAGCTGTCGGAGGGTACGGACGGCCATCCGGACCGAAGACAACGGCGCTGTCTCCTGCAACAAATACGTCTTCATGTGATGTGGATTGAAGGAAATCGTTTACAGTTGCGCGTCCGCGGTTCACTTCAAGACCTGACTCGCCGATCAGCGGATTGCCTTGAACACCGCCGGTCCAGACAAATGTATTTGTGACGATTTTTTGCCCGTCTTTCAAATCAACAACGTTTCCTTCTACATTTGTGACAGGCAGTCCTGTCAAGAATTCAACGCCGCGTTTTTCAAGGCTCTTTGTCGCACGTTCGATCAGCTCATCCGGAAGAACCGGCAGGATTTTCGGACCGGCTTCAACAAGCTTCAGCTTGATTTCTTTCGGATCGACACCGTAGCTTCTCGCAAGGTTCGGCATGATATCGGCGAGTTCACCGACAAGCTCGACGCCTGTTAGTCCGCCGCCGCCGATTAGGATCGTAGCATCCGCTTCGTTTTTCGTTTTAGCGTATTCGCGCACGCGCTCTTCAACATGCTTGAAGATCTTGTTTGCATCGTTTGCAGATTTGAGCACCATGCTGTTTTCTTGAAGGCCAGGAATGCCGAAGTAAGCAGTGACAGAACCAAGACCGACGACAAGCGCGTCATACGTCAGGGTAGAGCCGTCAGAAAGAGCGACTTCTTTTTTGTCAACTGAGAACGAGTTGACTTTGGCGATTTTAAGATCGATGTCTTTTCCTTTGAAAAGCTTTGCAAGCGGCATCGCAATGGCCTGTTCTGACACGTTGCCCGCAGCAAGGCGATGCAGTTCTGTGATGATTTGATGTGTCGGGTATTGGTTAACCACTGTGATTTTTGCTTCTTCTTTTGTGTAGTGTTTGCGAACTGTTAAAGCAGACAGTAATCCGCCGTAACCAGCGCCTAAAATGACGATATGTTTTGACATCGTGAATCCTCCGTCCTTATTCTGAATGTATAGTGATTATTTTTGTTTTTCGCGTTCTGACATGATTTGCAGGTAGCTTTGAACAAAGCGGAACATCTTTTGGGCCTGCGGATCTTTAAGCATTTTCAGCAAACCGAAAAGTCCGATGACTTCATTGCTTTCGTCAGCGCGGTCTTTTGCTTCAATGGCGGTAGCCGCGATTTCTTTTGCCGTATCTTTGACAGGCTCAAGAATTTCTGTGATGGCACCGACCGTATCATTTTTTAATACTTCATCAGTTGCAACGGATTGTGCGAAATCGTAAGACTTTGTCAAAATGTTGACCAGTTCTGTCAGCTTTGGAAGCTGGTCGACTAAAACAGTCAAAGACTCCTGTACTTCAGGTTTTAGCAGTTGATCGATAAGATCGCGTTGGCTTTGGCTTACAGATTCGTTTGTTTGATCAGCTGTTTGATCGATTGTTTCCGGCATAACCAATTCTCCTTTTCAATAAGCGATGTGCTGTTTTTTGAAGGAACCCCTTTTTCACAGTTTGTGAATTTGTGCACAAACAAGTCCGCAAAAAGGTTCTCCCCTTTTGTGTTTGTTTTGCTGTTTTCAGTCTGGAATTCCCGAAAACCCGCAATCTCAAAACACGCTGTATTTTTTACTACTAAATGATAACACTTTTTGAACAAAAAATGAACGTGATTGTTTCGGAAATGAAATAAAATCATAGAAAACTTTATATATAGGGCTTCTTTCATCCCTTTCATTTCCTATATTGTGTCTTTTTTTACGAAACGTCCCATTCACACGTCATGATAGAGTCGTGCGAACATTTCCTAGAAACGCATCTAGTTTACATAATGGAATTATCGTTATCTTGGTTAATCTTCATCTTTAACATCCGGATCTTCGGGGATGGGTTCGTTCAGAAAGGATTCCGCCCACTCTTTATACTTTTCCATCTGTTCCATATGGGTATTGAATTGATCTTTGTTGATTAAATGCTGCTGTCCGTCGAAGACGGTGCGGATTTTCTTTTCTCTCACAAGCTGTTCAACATATGCTTCTGAAAGCGTTAAATATTCTGCGGTTTCCTTTATCGTCAAGTACATGTTTTAGTTCCTCTCGTTTTGATTTAGGCGAACGTTGCGATTTTAGGATCATACGATAAGATATATCAGTTTAGATGATGGAGGCCTATTTCTATGTATTCAAAATGGAATTCTGAAACGTCTTATCCGCCTTCAGCCCCGCACATGCACACCGGCCAATCTTCTCAGCAGATGAATCAAAGGCTGAAAAATCTCGAAGATCAAATGGAATTGCTGATCAAACTCATGGAATGCAACAATCAGCTGCTGCGTTCAATTGAAGAGCAGCAAAACCGCGTCTGCGCGGCCGGCGGAGGTTCGGTTATCGTCAGAATGTGAGTTTTTGGTCTTAAAATAAAAAGAGGAAGGACGTGTCCTTCTTCTTTGTCTGCAAGCCTTATCCAGTATACTACAGATTTTTTTGCGCTGAAAGGCCGGCAATTTCATCGTATGTTTGACGATTTTCCAATGTTGACAAATCGCCTGCCGGCTCGTTCAAATAGGCAGCTCTGATCAGCCGTCTCATCACTTTTGCATTTCTCGTCTTCGGCAGACCGCTGACAAAGTAAACCGCTTTTGGCTTGATCGCTTTACCGATCGCGTCAGAGGCGAGGTTCAGCAAATCATCTTTTAGTTTTTCCGACGGCTTTTCCGACTGTGTGAGGACGACAAAGCAGACGGCAGCCTGACCTTTGAGCTGATCCGGAACGCCGATAACGCCTGCTTCCGCCACCGCTGGATGGCCGACCAGTACGGACTCTATTTCGGCGGGCCCGATCCTTTTCCCAGCAGTATTGATCACATCATCAGAACGTCCGCTGATCGTCCAGTAGCCGTTTTCATCACGTTTTGCCCAATCGCCGTGCACCCAGACGTCAGTCCAGCGGCTCCAATATGCTTTTTCATATCTGGACGGCTCCTTCCAAAAACCATTCGTCATGCCGACCCACGGCTTTGTCAGGACAAGCTCCCCGACTTCATTGACGACTTCCTCCCCTTTTTCGTTGAAGACATTGGCCGCCATGCCAGGCAGAGGCGAATTAAACGTCATCGGCGTGATCGGCCGCAGGAGCACATTGCCCAAAATGCCGCCTGAAATTTCCGTTCCTCCTGAATAATTAAAAATAGGAATCCGCTCTTTTCCAGCATGGCGGAACAGCCATATCCACGGTTCATAATTCCAAGGTTCTCCCGTTGAGCCGATTGCCTTCAGACTGCTCAGGTCGCATTGAAGAAGAAAATTTTCGCCGTGCTGCATCAGTGAGCGAATGAGCGTCGGAGAGACGCCGAGATGCGACACCTGGTGTCTGCTGACAAGCTCCCACAGCCGACTCGGGGCCGGGAAATCCGGTGCTCCGTCATACAGCAAAACTGCCGCTCCGTTTATGAGCCCCCCGAATATTAAAAACGGTCCCATCATCCAGCCCATGTCTGTAAACCAGAAAAACGTGTCCCCTTGTTTGACATCCATCCCGAAGCCCGCATCAAATGCAGCTTTCAGCGGAAAACCGGCGTGGGTATGAACCGCTCCCTTCGGCTGTCCTGTCGTGCCTGATGTGTAAAGCAGCATGAGCGGATCTGAACTGTCCATTTCTTCTGTCATCTGGAGAGGATCGCTTTTCATCAATTCATTCCAGTCTATATCTCTCTTATGATTCCAATCTTGTTCGCCATCGTGAAGCTGGCAGACGACAACTTTTTGGACAGTGGGGGCGCGGTCTGCTGCTTTGTCAGCTTCTTTCTTCATACAGACCTTCTTTCCCCTTCGCAAAAAGGCATCTGCCGTGACAAGAATTTTTGCTCCGGCAGCGCTGAGTCTCGCGGCTGCCGCATGGGCCCCGTAGCCTGAAAAAACCGGGGAGAATACCGCGCCGATTTTAGCGGCGGCAAGCATGGCGATGACCGTTTGCGGGATCATCGGCATGTAAATCGCAATGACATCCCCTTTTGATATGCCTTGTTTTTTAAAGCCTGCTGCCGCACGGGCGACTTTTTGATGTAAAGAAGAATAGGTGATCCGTTCTGTTTTTCCGTCTTCACTTTCCCAGATGAGGGCTGTCCTCTCGGCCGTATCAGGCTGTCGGGACCATTTTTCCACGGCGCTGCAAACGGCATTTAAGCGTCCGCCGGAAAACCATTTCGGCCATTTTATGCCTTTATCGAGATTCAATGTTTGGCTGTACCGCTTGTACCAGCTGATGCCGAGCGCTTTTTCGGCCTCTTCCCAGAACCAGGCGATATCGTCTGTACTTGCTTTCAAAAAATCATCATAGTCGGAAAAACCGAGAGCTGTCATCCATTGAAACAGCCGGGTCGCTTTTACAAATTCCGGATCAGGCTGCCAAACCGCTTTTTCGGCCATACCGTTTCCCCCTTTTCGTTTCATTGGCCTTTAGACGGGATAAACAGGATGCTTCCGTTCCGTAAATATCATGTATTTGGTCATATATGCATTCAGCCGTTTGATGAGTTCCGTACGAAGCGAATCGGCCGGAATGACCCCGTCGACAATCATTTCTGAAGCAAGCCGGTAAATGTCTATGTCTTTTTGGTACTCTTCCCGTTTTTCGGCAATGAAGGCGGACCGCTCTTCTTCAGGCAATTGTGCGATTTTTTTGGCATAAACGGCATTTACCGCTGCTTCCGGACCCATCACAGCAATCTGAGCCGTAGGCAGCGCCAGACAGCAGTCAGGCTCAAAGGCCGGTCCCGCCATCGCATACAAGCCTGCGCCATAAGCTTTCCTGACGATGACGGATATTTTCGGCACGGTTGCTTCGGCCATCGCTGAGATCATTTTCGCTCCGTGTCTGATAATACCCGCCCTCTCGACTTTTGTTCCGATCATAAAGCCGGGGATATCAGCCAGAAACAGCAGCGGGATATGATAGGCATCGCACAAATTGATAAACTTTGCGGCTTTGTCTGCCGAATCGTGAAACAACACACCGCCTTTGACCCGCGGCTGATTGGCGATGATGCCGACAGGCTGCCCGTGAATCCTCGCCAAACCGGTAATCAGCTCTGGCGCGAACAATTTTTTGATCTCATAAAAAGACGCTTTATCAATGATCCGGTCGATTAAATCCATCATTTGAAACGGTGCGTTTTGGTTTTTCGGAATGATCTCCTCCAACGGCCGGTCAAACGGAAGAGCGGGTTTTGCTTCAATGACAGGCGCTTTTTCGGTGTAGTTCGGCGGAAAGTAGGAAAGATACCGGCGCGCCGACTTGATCGCATCTTCTTCCGTTTCGGCAAGAATGTCTCCGCAGCCTGAAACAGAACAGTGCATTCGCGCTCCGCCCATTTCTTCAAGCGACACTTTTTCGCCGATCACCATTTCCGCCATGCGCGGCGAGCCTAAATACATCGAGGCGTTACCTTCGACCATGATAACGATATCGCAAAAAGCCGGTATGTAGGCGCCGCCTGCCGCTGAAGGACCGAACAAAAGACAGATTTGCGGGATGCGCCCGGATAATTTGACTTGCTGATAAAAAATCCGCCCTGCTCCTCTTCGCCCCGGAAACATGTCAACTTGATCCGTAATCCTTGCGCCTGCTGAATCGACCAAATAAAGAAGCGGACAATTCAGCTTTTCGGCTGTTTCCTGGATGCGGATGATTTTTTCGACGGTTCTTGCTCCCCATGATCCTGCTTTCACCGTTGAATCATTAGCCATGACGCAAACGGTTCGGCCGCCGATTTTTCCGATTCCCGTGACGACTCCGTCTGCCGGAAGCCCGTCTGCCATGCAATTGGCAAAAAAAGCGTCCTCAAGGTCGAGGCCTTCGTCAAGCAGCAGCTTTAATCGGTCTCTGACAAATAATTTTCCTTTTTTCTCATTAGCTTCATGGTATTTTTGCGCTCCGCCTTCCTGAATCCGGCGAATGCGTTCATACAATTCCTTTTCGGCCGGCATCGGCTGTCCCCCCGTTCGTTTTATTCTCCCGTATAATACGGCTTCCGCTTTTCTGTAAAAGCTTTCAGCCCTTCTGTTCTGTCTTTCGTCGGAATCGTCAGCTCGTAGGCTTTTTGTTCTATCGCGAGTCCAGTTTCGATATCTGTCTCAAGCCCTTGATTGATAGCGAACTTCGCCTGTCTGACGGCAACCGGTCCGTTCGCCGCAATGTTCGCTGCGATATTTTCGGTTGTTTCCTTTAACTTTTGAAGCGGAACGACATGTTCAACTAGGCTGATCTTTTGCGCTTCTTCGGCGCTGATGCGGCAGCCGGTATAGATCATTTCTTTTGCCTTTCCCCTGCCGATCAAGCGGGGCAGCCGCTGTGTTCCCCCTGCCCCGGGAATGATCGCGAGCGTTGTTTCGGGGAGGCCGAGTTCAATATGTTCGGCTGCGATCCTGATGTCGCACGCCAATGCAAGCTCCAGCCCCCCTCCCAAAGCGCTTCCGTTTAATGAAGCGATGACGGGCTGCGGCAGTTTTTCCGTCTGGCTGACCACTTGTTGAATCATGGAAACGGCCTGCTTCGCTTCTGTGGGACTCATGCGGGCTCTTTCCTTTAAATCGGCACCTGCACAAAACGTCCTGTTCCCTACTCCCGTTATAATGACACAGCGGACGGTCGGGTTTGAACGGATATCGCGAAGGATATGCTGAAGGTCGTCGAGAAGTCCGAGCGAGAGGGCATTTGCAGCTTGCGGTCTGTTCAACGTCAACACGGCGACCGCCTGCTCGTTTATGGAATAAAGAACATTGGGCTCCATTCGGTCTTCCTCCTCCTCAATCTATGAAAAGCAATTCTTTGATTTCGCCGCCTGCAAATTTCGGCTTGGTAGCTCTCTCCCGGTTTTGTCTTCGATCCATTTGGCAGCTGAAAGCAGCTTGCTGAGATCAACTCCGGTTTCGATGCCCATCTGGGCGCACATGTAAATCAAATCATCAGTTGCCGCATTTCCCGTGGCTCCAGGGGCATAAGGACAGCCGCCCAGCCCGCCGCATGATGCGTCAAATACGGTGATTCCCATATCCATCGCTGTGATCATGTTGGCGAGCGCCATCCCTCTCGTATCATGAAAATGAAGGGCGAAACTCTCTTTCGGAAAGCGTTTTAAAAGTACGTCAAGCACCTTTTGAACTTGCACGGGATTCGCTGCGCCGATTGTATCTCCGAGAGAAAGTTCGTCGATGCCCATGTCGAACAACGCATCACAGAGGCGTATGATTTGTTCTAATGGCACATGATGTTCATAAGGACAGCCAAATACGGTGGACAGGTAGGCTCTAGTGGTGAGGCCTGCTTGTTTTGCTGTCCCGGTGACTTCCTGCAAGACTGGAAGCGTTTCTCCGATCGATTTGTTAATATTTTTCCGGTTGTGTGTCTCGCTTGCCGACATGAAAACAGAAGCTTCATCGATCCCTCCTTCGAGAGCCCGTTCCAGCCCTTTTCGGTTCGGAATAAGGGCTGCGTAGGTGACGCCCGGCTTCCGGTTTATGCCTTTGGCGACGTCAAGGGCATCAGACAGTGCAGGAATCCACTTAGGATGGACGAATGAAGTGATTTCGATATATGAAAGCCCTGTTTGGGAAAGCATGTCGATCCAGGTGATTTTATCGGCAGTCGAGAGTGCGGTTTCTTCATTTTGCAGACCGTCGCGCGGTCCGACTTCTTTAATGAAAATTTTCTTCGGTACGTTCATTTGCCATCCTCCAGACCTTATTGAAGCTCCAATAAGACGTCCCCTTCATCGGCAAAATCACCTTCGTTTTTTCTGACGGTTTTGACGGTGCTGGCCGTTTCGGCGACAATCGGAATCTCCATTTTCATCGATTCTAAAATGGCGACTTCCTGCCCCTTTTCGATTTTGTCTCCTGCCTTCACTAATATTTTCCACACGTTTCCCGCCATATTGGTGACAACAGTATTCATGGCACGCCTCCTTGATTTCATTTTGACTGATAACGACTGATAAAATCGGTTTGGACCCCGCCTTTTCGGAATTCGTCAGAACGTACGATGTCTTCAAGCAGCGGAATATTTGTCTTAATGCCTTTCACTTGATATTGTGAGAGCGCTTCGGCCAATGTCCGGATGGCCTCATCTCTGCTATTTCCTTTGACGATCATCTTGGCGATCATCGGGTCGTAATACGGTGTGATGTTCATACCTGGGGCTGCTGCGCATTCATGACGGACATTCGGGTGCTCAGGCAGCTTAAGGTCAGTGATCCGTCCCGGCGAAGGGAAAAATGTTTTCGGATCTTCGGCACAGATTCTGACTTCGATCGCATGTCCGTCCCGCCGAATGTCTTTTTGCTTATACGGAAGCGCTTTGCCTGCTGCGATATTGAGCTGTTCTTCGACAATGTCGAGCCCTGTAATTTCCTCTGTCACCGGGTGTTCGACCTGCAGGCGGGTATTCATCTCGAGAAAATAAAAATGATTCTTGCTGTCTACTAAAAACTCGATTGTCCCGGCGTTGGCATAGCCGATCGACAGCGCGGCTTTCACGGCCGCTTCACCAAGCTTCGCGCGCATGTTTTCATCGAATAACGGAGCAGGTGCTTCTTCGATGATTTTTTGCTGACGTCTCTGAATCGAACAGTCCCGTTCCCAAAGATAGACGGCATTTCCGTATTCGTCTGTTAAAATCTGAATCTCGATATGTCTTGCATCTTCGATATATTTCTCGATGTACATAGCCCCGTCTCCGAAAAAATCGGCGGCTCGTTTTTGGCTGCCTTCATATGCTTTTGCTAATTCGCCTTCATTGCGGATCAGCTGCATTCCGATGCCTCCGCCTCCAAAAGAAGCCTTGAGCATCACGGGATAGCCGATGGATTCGGCAAGAGCCTTGGCTTCATTCAGACCGGCCAAGCTTTTTGTCACGCCGGGAACGACGGGAATACCGGCTTGTTCCATCGCTTGTCTCGCTTCAATTTTGCTTCCCATTTTGGCGATCACATCAGCCGGCGGACCGATAAACGTGATATTTTCCTGCAGGCATCTTTCGGCAAAACGGCTGTTCTCGGAAAGCAGGCCGTATCCCGGGTGGATGGCACAGACCCCCGCTTTTTTAGCGGTTTCGATGATTTTTTCGATATTTAAATAGCTTTCACTGACCCGCGGTTTGCCGATCAGCCAGGCTTCATCTGCAGCTTTAACATGCAGGGACTCAGCATCCGCTTCAGAGTAGACGGCAGCTGTCTGAATCCCGAGCCGTTTACAAGTTCGAATGATCCGAAGTGCGATTTCGCCGCGATTGGCGATTAGCAATTTTTGAAACAAAAAAATGCCCCCTTTCATATTCAAAAGTGTCTGAAATGAAATTTGAAAGCGTCTTCATTTATTCATTGTGCGAATTCGAAAGTGAAGTAGCTTATCCTGTTTCCTGCCATAGGTTCAGCCAGGTCTTGTCTGTTCTTTACAGCTTATGATGATTTGAAAGAAAAAAGTCCTAAAGCTTAAGAAATCGCTTTAGAACTCTCAATGTTTTGGCTCGGGCCTGTTGGTGTTTGGACGGCTTTTACCGAGAATGCTCTGCATGTTTGCCGCTGTTTGTGAGGATATGTTGAATGATCTCGGCGTTTTTTGACAGAAAGGCAGTTTCGAACATATCCTGATGCGGCCCGGCTCCTTTATACTCTTGATAGTTTCTTGTTGTGGCGTCGGCCCATTTTTGCAATATGAATCTGTCAATTTGATCCGTCTGAATGCCGGCTTCAATAAAGTGGATGTTTGCGTTGATTTGGCCGTCATTGATTAATTGTGCCCAATATTTTTGATAGTTTGCCGTCTTTTTGATGACTGCTTCCCTGAGGTGAGCGGGAACATGTTCTGCCGAGGTGCTGCTTGGCTGTGGCGGCAATGCTTGTTTCTTTTGATATGCATCGACAATAATGAGATCGCTGACCTCCAAACCTCGGTTTTCCATTTCTTTGACAGTCTCAAATGCCGTGTTGCCTCCCGCTGAATATCCCAGCAGGATATAAGGACCCCGAGGTTGTTTTTGGATGATGTTGTTCACGTATTGTTCCATACGGCTGTCTTCTTCAATAAAGTTAAATCCGTACACAGTCGCTTTGCCGTTTAGCTTGGCAGCGAGATCTTTATAAAATATCCCGAAGCCCGAAATGGGAGGAAAGCAGAAAAGGTTCACTCCGGTCGGCGGATTCAGTCTGCTGACATGCTGTACGGCCGAGGCGCGCAGCTCATGTGAAAACAGCTTTTCGGCCAATTGTTCGATTGTTGGATTCTCGAATAATAATTCAATCGGAATATCGATCCCCTGGCTGTTTTTCAGCTGGTGAATGACTTGAAGAGCTTTTAGCGAATGACCGCCAAGTTCGAAAAAGTCATCTTCAATACCGAGCTCCTTCACGCCAAGGATAGGTTTCCAGATGTCAATCAGTTCTTTTTCGACCCAGTTTCTTGGCGGCACAATCTGTTTCAAAGCCGTTTTTTGATCAGGTGCAGGCAGCGCGCGGCGGTCGATTTTGCCGTTTGCCGAAAGAGGCATGCGGTCCAGTTTAACCCAATCATGAGGAATCATATAGTCGGGAAGCTGCCTTGATAGTAATGAACGAATCGTTTTTTCCTCTGTTTGATCATCGCTTACATAATATGCGATAAGGAATGCTTCTTCGTTTTTTTCTTCAATGATGACAGCGGCTTCTTGAACGCCTTCAATCTCGATGAGCCGCGCTTCTATTTCAGCCGGTTCAGTTCGTTTGCCGCGAATTTTGATTTGCCGGTCCATCCGGCTGATATATTCTAAGTTGCCGTCTGGCAGCCAGCGCGCCAGATCGCCGGTTTTGTACATTTTTTCCCCTGGTTGAAACGGATGCTCTACAAATGCTTGACTCGTCAAATCAGGTCTGTGCAAATATCCTTTTGCAACCCCATCGCCGCCGACGCAAAGTTCGCCGGGAACGCCGATCGGCGCGAGCTGACCGCTCTCGTCAACAATAAAGGCATTTGAATTGCTGATCGGTTTTCCGATGGGAATCGCTTGTGAAAAATCTTGCTTGACTTCATAAAATGTAGAGAATGTTGTATTTTCCGTCGGACCATATATGTTATAAAGCTTCAGGTTTGGGCACCGATGTCTGACCGTATTCATCAGTGCAGGCGTCAAAGCTTCCCCGCCGACATATAAAGTGGAGAGCCCTGAAAACATGTCCGGCTGGGCTTGTGCCAGCTGGTTAAAGAGAGCCGTTGTTAAAAACAGCACTGTGATATCATGGTGAAGCAAATAGCTGCCAAAACGGGCAGGAGTCAACATCGTCGAGCGGTCAATAACATGAAGAGATGCTCCTTTCAGGAGCGCTCCGAATATTTCAAATGTGATGGCGTCAAAGCCGAGTGAACCGGTTAAGATCAATCGGTCATTTGTATCGGCTGATGTGTAATTGCTGTTTGAGATCAGTGATACGACATTGCGGTGCGAAATCATAACGCCCTTTGGTTTGCCTGTCGAACCTGATGTATACATGATATAAGCCAGATCATCCGGACGCGTATTTATGTTGATAGCGCTGACAGGTGCCAATTGCGCTTCCTTGGATATCAACACTTTTTTCGGAAAATCAATGTTCGTCTTGAGTCCTTTCTGAACGGCCAATACGTCCGCCCCGCTTTCTTTCAGCATGCAGCTGATCCGTTCAGGCGGCAGTTCGGCATCGAGCGGGAGATAGGCGCCGCCTGCTTTCAAAACGGCAAGAACTCCGATGATGAATTCAGGTGAATGCTCTGCTAAAATGCCGGCAATTCCGTTTTTCTTTAAGCCTTGTTCTTGGAAGATGCGGGTCCATGCAGTGGATGTTTGATCCAGCTCCCGGTATGTCATCGTCAAGCCGCCGGCATGTAGTGCGATATGATCCGGCGTTTTCTCTACTTGATTGGAAAACAAGTCAGTGATTGTTTTGTTCGTATCGTAATCCGTTTTTGTATCGTTGAATGCCCCGATGATCCGGGCTTTTTCGTCAGGCGCGATCATCGGCAGCCTGGAGGCGGGGATATCGGTGTCCTCCGCCACTCTTCGCAAGGCTTCCAGCAGGTGGCCCCTCACACAGTCAATCCATGATTCATCATAAACGTTTGCATTGTAGATGAACTTGATGACAAGTTCATCATCCGGGGCAATCATGAGGTTGAAGTTGTAGCCTGATTGCTCCGACACTTTTACATTTTCGATCTGAAGCGGTGATTCGGCGCGGTTTGCCGAGTCTTGCATTTGCTGCAAAGGGTAGTTTTCAAAAACGAAAATATGGTCAATAGCATGCTGTTTGAAAGCGATATGCGACTGAATGTCAGCCAATGGATAAAAGTTGAACATGTCTTGAGCGAGCCTTTCTTTTTGGGAGCGGCGAAGCAGCTCTGAAAAGGTTTCATTTTCGCTCTCGGTCTTGATTCGCACCGGCACAGTATTGATAAATAAACCGATGATCTTCTCAACGCCCGGAATCACGGAAGGACGGCCGGAAACGACAGAGCCGAACACGACATCATCTGTCCGGTTATAGCGCTGAAGCATTAAGCCCCACACGGTTTGTATGAGAGTGGCGAGTGTGGCTCCATGCTGTTTGGCGATTGTTTTGAGTCTGACTGTCAACTTTCGGTCTAATGAAAACATCAGCTCTTTCTGCCGATATCCCTTTTCAGCAGGTTTTGCAGACACTTTCGGAAGACCTGTTGGCGCATTGAAGTCTGTCAAGTAGTTCTTCCAATATTCCTTGGCTTTGTCTTTGTCCTGATCATACAACCAGGAAATATATGCGCTGTATGGCTGAACAGGATCTAAAGGCACAGATTCACCCGTATAGATGGCTTCGTACAACTGCATAAATTCTTGGAGTACGATCCCGAGACACCAGCCGTCCATTAAAATGTGGTGATGGCTCCATACACATACGTGTTGTTCCGGCGCCGTTTTGAACAGAGAAATACGCATCAGCATATCTTTTTGCAGATTGAAGCCTTTCTGCCGATCCCGCTCTTTAAACTGGCTGATATACGCGGTTTGATCGGTCTCCGGCATTTCGGTCAAGTCTTCAGCATGCAACTGAAAGGATCGATCGCGTAAAACGACCTGGCGCGGTTCTTTCAGCCCGGCAACATGAGGCAAAAAAACCGTTCTGAAAATATCGTGGCGGTCAATGATCGATTGGACACTTTGTTGAAACCAGTCTAAATGGAGCTGACCCCTTATTGTGAAGACGGACTGTTCAATATATGCGGTTCCTTCGTCTTGCAGGAAAGAATGAAAAAGCATTCCTTCCTGCATGTGGCTTAAAGGATAAATGTTTTGGATTTTTTGTGTATGATCCATTGTTTCCCTCCGCTCGTTTAATGAAATCCGAGTAAGTCGGTTATATTTTTAAAAGCTTCCTCGGTCAGCTCGCGATCATCAAAGTCGCTGACGGTCTTTTCTGTTTCAGTTTTGCCGAGGCAATGGTTCATCAGCTTTCTGAGATAGTACTGACAATCTTGGGAAAGCCGCTCAATGGTTTCTTTTTGAAAACGCCCTGTTTCATATGTCATGTTAACGGTCAGTTTGCCTTCGGCTACGAGTGCGCTGATATCCAGCGACTGTTCACGCTTCCAAGTGCCGGTGATATCTTCGCCGCCCCCCAAAGGAGAAAATGTAAATGCATCAAGCTGTTCTGTTTCGGTTTGCGCACGGTTTCCGATTTCAAATTGTCCTAAATAGTTAAAGGTGATATCAGGTGCTTTGCCGAATTTGATCTTTGCTTTTTCAGGCGGTGTCATATATTTGAGAACACCGTATCCAAATCCTTTATCAGGTATCCGCCTTAACGTGTCTTTTGTTATTTTTAATGCGCGGATCATATATTCTTCATGATGGTCATCCCATGTATTGGGTTCAAGTTGAAGCAATACTGGATATATGGAAGTAAACCACCCTACAGTTCGGCTGATATCGTGATGTGCCGCCTCAGATTGACGGCCATGCCCTTCAAGCGCGATTTTTAGCGCCTTTTGCGGCACCCATTGCCATATAGCGAGTACCGCTGACGCCAATAGCAGGTCTTGGGTATCCGTATTGTAAGCATTGTGCACATCTTTTAGAATCGCGTCTGTTTCTTGTTGAGCTAAAGTAAATGATACGGTGTTACGTTTTTTCAAAGCGGTTTTGTCGATATGTGTCTGATCTTTTGGCAGTGCAACTGTTTCATGTTGTTCGATGGCGCGCCAATAGTCTGCTTGCTGTAATAACCGCCGGCTTTCTGCATACTTGGCTAATTGCTCGGTATATGTCTGGAATGATGCGGTTTTTGGCGGGAGTGCTATGTCATCTCCGCGAATCGCCTGCTCATAGACGGATGCCAAGTCTTCCAGGATAATCCGCCATGATATGCCGTCGACGGCCAAGTGATGGATAGCAAGAAACAAGTCATCTCCTTCGCTTGAGCGGAAAAGCCCGACTTGCACCAGCGGCCCGTTTTCCAAGTCCATTGCTTTTTGCAGCTCACGAACTTGGTGTTTGATAATGTGTTCATGATCTTTTGGTTCGCCGGCCAGATTGAAGATTCGCAAGTTGTAAAGCTGGTCCTCTCCGATGTTCGCTGGACGATTGTACAGGCGCAAGTTCCCTTGTTCATCTTTGATGCATATGAGCCTGAGTGCATCGTGATGGACGGTTATCGCTTTTAGCGTTTTCCTCAATGCATCTTCATCTAACGGATTTGACCGATGCAGCATAACCGACTGATTAAAATGGTGGGCTTCTTTTATATCTTGAGACAGGAACCATTTTTGCACCGGTGACCATGTCATCTCGCCTTCTACAGATGCTTGGCTGATCGGTTGTTGTGATAAACGGACATATGGCGCCAATTCTTGGATTGTCGGATGGCTGAAGATATCTTTTACGGCCAATTGCTTTCCTGATTGATGCAATCTCGCGGAGACTTGCAATGCCTTAATGGAATCTCCGCCAAGCTCAAAAAATGATTCATCAATTCCGATCTTGTCCACACCGAGCACCCCGCGCCAGATGGCAGCCAATTCTTTTTCAATATCAGTGGCCGGAGCCGTAAATGTTTGCCTAGTCTCTCCCTTGTGCGGGATCTTTGCCAGTGCGGGCTTATTCAGCTTCCCGTTTGGCATGGTAGGCAATGCATCAAGCGTTTGGAAAAACGCCGGTACCATGTAAGACGGCACTTTTTTGGCCAAAGCTTTGCGCGCCATGCCGCAATCTGCGCCGTCTTCAACAACGATATAAGCGCACAGTTCCTTATGACCTGCTGCGGTAACAGAATCCACCACTGCCGCTTCTTTTACTACGGCAAGGCCGGAGAGTGCCGCTTCCACTTCTTTTATCTCGATTCGGTAGCCTCTGATTTTGACTTGTTCATCCATCCTGCCGACATACTGCAGTGTGCCGTCCGGCAGCCATTTCGCCAAATCCCCCGTCCGATACATGCGCTGATCTGGATGGAACGGATCTTGAACGAAAGCTTTTGCCGTTTGCTCAGGAAGATTGATATATCCTCTTGCAAGCCCCGGTCCTGTAATGCAAAGTTCTCCGGTGACACCGATAGGCTGTAAGTGATCTCCTTTTAAAATATAAACATTTGTATAGCCGATCGGCCGGCCGATCGTGATGTTTTCTTCTCGTTTCAATCTTCTGGCCGCAGTGGCCGTGATGCTGCTCTCTGTCGGCCCGTATTCATTGGAAATCTCTATGTCAGGGCGGAGCGAGAAACTGCGCTCCAGCAAATTCGGTTCAATCGCTTCGCCTCCTAATGTGACAAGTCGCAGTGTTTGTACATCTTCCGGCTGCAATACGTCAAGCAGTGTCCGGTATAGAATCGGAACGAGATTCATATGCGTAATGCCGTAATCGGCTAGATATTGTTTAATAGCGAGAATGTCTTTCGCTTCTTCCTCAGCCGGGATAACGGTCTGCACTCCTGATATAAGCGGCGCAAACATACTTGTGACAAATGCGTCAAAAGAAAATGAGGAAAGCTGAAGCGCGATATCATGATCATGAAATTCATAAAAAGCACTGCGCCACTGAACTGTATAAGCGACTCCTCTGTGTTCCACCATGACGCCTTTTGGATTGCCCGTCGTACCTGATGTATAAATGATATAAGCCAAATGATCAGGCCCGGAAGCAGTTAGAATAGGTGAGGTGTCCTGTTCCTGTACATCTTCAATCAGAAGCACTTCGCCTTTAAAACCATCAGGTACTTGATGAATTGCTTTTTTATCGGTGATCAGCAGTTTAGCTCCGCTGTCGGCTAATACATATTGTTTGCGCTCGTCCGGATATCCAAGATCAATTGGGACATAGGCGCCCCCTGCTTTCCAGGTTCCGAGAACGGCTGCGATCAAGCCTGTTGATTTAGGAATCATAATACCTACAGTGAGATCCGGACCAATCCCTTGATTTTGCAATGTTCTCGCTATTTTGTTGGACCATTCGTCTAATTCTTGATAAGTGAGCACCCCTTCCCGAGTGATGAGTGCAGTTGCACCCGGCGATTTTGCCGCATGACGGGCGAATAATTCGTGAACGGTTATGTTAGGGCCGTGTTGTTCCGGCATCCTGTTAAAGTTTGTCATCAGCAGCTGTTGTTCTTTAGCTGTCAGCATGCTGATGGCAGGCAACGCTGTCTGCGGTGCGTGGACAATGTGCTGAAGCATTGTCGTGAAATGTGATGCCCAGCGTTCGATCGTATCTTGTTTAAATAAAGATGATGCATATTCAAACCGAAAGTGTATGCGTTCATCCCCTTCTGAAACTTGCAGCGTCAGATCAAACTTCGCCCCAATTTGAGGCATATCGGCAGGCTGAATATGCAGTCCATCCAGGAAAAGCTCTTGGCGATCCATATTTTGTACGACAAGCATAGCGTCAAACAACGGATTGCGGCTCATATCACGGACGACATCAAGCCGGTCGACAAGCTCCTCAAACGGATAATCCTGATGTTCGAACGCCTCAAGCGCCGTTTCGCGGACCTCTCTTAAGAAATCGCTGAAACATTTGTTTTCTGCCGGCTGCGTTCTGATCGCCAATGTGTTGACAAACATGCCGATGACAGGTTCTAAGTCTTTGTGCGGCCTTCCGGCGATCGGCGAACCGATGATGATATCCTCCTGTCCGCTGAGCCGGGAAAGAAGCGTGCTGTACGCGGCGAGAAGAACCATATACAGGGTGCATCCGTTGTCGCGGGCGATCTTGTAAAGGCCGGATGAAGTGTCCGCATCAAGTGAAAAGGACACATGATCTCCGGCAAAGCTTCGCACCGCCGGGCGGGCGTTGTCGGCTGGAAGCTCCAGCACCGGCAGCTCTCCGTCGAGCTGCTTCAGCCAATAGGCTTCCTGTCTGTTGTACGCCTCTCCTTGTTTGAATGCCTGTTGCCAGACAGCGTAGTCTTTATATTGAATCCGCAGCGGGGCAAGCATCCGGTTGGCGTACAGCTCGCTGAATTCGCGGATTAAGGTGCCGACAGACACCCCGTCGGAAATGATGTGATGCATGTCCACCAACAACAGGTGGCTCTCCTCCTCCTCCTTCACAAGAGCGGCGCGGAAAAGCGGCGCTTCTTGAAGCCGGAACGGACGGACAAAGTCTTCAGCCGCGGCCAATTCCATCAGCTGAAACGGGACATCATCATGGATGCGCTGGACAGGATCGCCGTCTGCCCCGGTTTCAAACGACGTCCTGAGCGATTCGTGGCGGCGGATCAGCTGCCTGAATACTTCATCAAGCCGGGCGCGGTCGAGCGGTCCTGTCAGGTTAAGCGCCGCCGGCATATTGTAGCCGACACCGCCGTCTTCCAGCTGCTGAAGGACATACATCCGCTTTTGCGCCGAGGACACCGGATAGGTGTCCTGTTTGTCCGCCGGTTCAATCGCCGCATGCGGGCTTTCATCCAATTCCTGAATCACGGCTGCGAGCTCTTCCAGTGTCGGCTTGGCGAAAATCTCCTTCAGCGGCACCTGCACGCCAAACGCTTTGGCGATGCGGGAGACGAGCGCTGTCGCTTTCAGCGAGTGGCCGCCTTGTTCGAAAAAGTGGTCGCGAATGCCGGCAGGGCCGTATTTCAGCACCTCTTCCCAAAGCTTGGCGAGCTTCATTTCCGTGATGGTTTGCGGCGCGGTGTAAGCGCGTCGTTCAGCCGCTCCGTCGGGAGCGGGCAGCGCCTTGCGGTCAAGCTTTCCGCTCGGAGTGACAGGCCACTCACGCATCTCGATGAAGGCTGAAGGCATCATATAGGCCGGCAGGCGTTTGCGCAGCTCTGTCCTTACAGTCTGTTGGTCCTGACCTTCAATATAGGCGCAAAGCTCGGTTTCCTCCCCTTCTGTCCGGGCGATAACCGCCGCTTCCCGCACGCCGTCGATCTGGCGAAGCACCGCTTCGACTTCCCCCGGTTCGATCCGGTAGCCGCGGATTTTCACTTGACCGTCCATGCGGCCCAGCCATTCAACGGTGCCGTCCGGGAGCCATCTCGCCAGATCGCCCGTTTGATACATGCGTTCCCCTGAATAAAAGGGGTCATCGAGAAACCGTTCTTCTGTCAGCTCCGGACGGTTCAAGTAGCCCCTTGCGACGCCCGCGCCTGCGATATACAGTTCCCCTCGACAGCCGAACGGGAGAAGCTGCCGTTTTTTATTTAAAATATAGAGTCTCATATTGTGTCCTGATCGGCCGATCGGGACATGGTCAAGTGTTTTCCTTTTAGGGACATCAAAGTATGCCGCTTCTACCGTCGCTTCCGTCGGTCCGTAGGAATTTGTCAATTCCACCCTCGGCAGAAGCTCATGAAAACGGGAGACGAGGTGCGCCCCCAGCTGCTCGCCGCCTGCAAAGACTCTTTTTAAATGTCTGATGTCGGCCGGTTTTTTTCTATGATTCATATATTCCAAGAATGAGTGAAGCATAGAAGGGACAAAATGGGCGGCTGTAACTTCCTTTTCCTCCAGCGCTTTTAAGATGATTTCAGGATCTTTTTCCCCTCCTTGAGGAAGCAGATAAACAGAAGCCCCGGCGAATGGCCACCAGAACAGCTCCCATATTGAAGCATCAAACGAGTAAGACGTTTTATGCAGAATGATGTCCGAGTCGTTAAGTGAGTAGCGGGTTTGCAGTGAGTATAAAAAATTGACCGCGGACCTGTGTTCCACCATGACGCCTTTTGGGCGTCCCGTTGAGCCAGATGTATAGATGATATAGGCCAAGGCATCGGGCGGTACCGGGAGATTCGGATTGACTGCCGCTTCTCCGTGATTCTCGCGCCCGCCATCTAGCGGCAAAATGGTTCCCTCAAACATCGATGGATTAGATTCTGCAAGCAAGGTCTTTGCGCCGCTGTCCTTCATTAAAAAACGGATTCGTTCTTCAGGATAGTCAGGGTCGATCGGCACGTAAGCAGCTCCCGCTTTTAAAATGCCATAAATTCCAATCAGCATATCTGGTGAACGTCTCCCCATCACGGCAATCACATCTTCCTGTTGAATACCGAGGCCAATTAGCTTCCATGCAATTTGATTGGCCCGTTCATTCAGTTCTCTGTAGGAGATGGAGACGCCATCCGCCAAAACGGCCGGACGATCAGGCGTCTTTTCTGCCTGCTGCTCGAGCTGATGATGAAGCGGCTGATCCAGTGGGAAATCGATTTTTTGCATCGGGCTGAAGTTTTGCAGAAGTACGCTTTCTTCCTTTTTCGAAAGGATTGACAAATGGTCCAGTTCCAGCTCCGGATGCTGTGCAGCGTTTTTAGCCAACGTTTTAAAAAAATCGGCCCATTTTTGAATCGTTTTCCGTTCAAACAAATCTGTACTGTATTCAAACTGACAATATATTTGTCCGCCGCTTTCGGCCATGTACAGTGACAGGTCGAATTTAGAAATCGGGTGGCTGATATCTTTCTGCCGAAGCTCAAGCCCCTCCATCGACAATTGTTGCCGCTCCATATTTTGCAGTGCAAACGTTGTATCAAAGAGCGGATTTCGGCTCATCTCCCGCTGAACGCCGAGGCGGTCAACCAGCTTCTCTAACGGATAGTCCTGGTGTTCATAGGCTTCTAGCGCTGTTTCTCGAATGTCCTGTAAATATTGTTTGAAAGATATTCCGCTCACCGGACGTGTTCGAAAAGCCAATGTGTTCACAAACATTCCGAGCACGGATTCCAGGTCAGCATGCGGTCTGCCCGCGATCGGCGAACCGACAATGATCTCTTCCTGCCCGCTTAGCCGTGATAATAAAACGGTGTATATCCCAAGAAGCGTCATATACAGTGTGCATCTGTTTTCTCCTGCGAGCTGTTGTAAACGTGATGTAAGATCCTGACTGATCTCGAACGTAACCCGGTCACCTGCAAAGCTTTTTGCCGGGGGCCGCGGTTTGTCCGTCGGCAATTCGAGCACTGGCAGCTCACCGGCCAGTTGTTTGAGCCAATACGATTCTTGCCGTTTGTATATGTCGCTTGTTTTGAATGTTTCTTGCCATGCTGCATAGTCTTTGTATTGAATGCGCAACGGAGCCAGTTCAAGTCCTTTATACAGCTCGCTGAATTCCTGCATGAGCAATTGGATGGAGACACCGTCTGAAATAATATGGTGCATGTCCACTAAAAGCAGATATCGTCCTTTTTCAATGGTCGCTAAGCCCGCCCTGAAAAGCGGAGCCTTTCCAAGATCAAACGGCCGGATAAATGATTCAGATGAAGATTCGTTTGAAAAAGCAAACGGCACCTTTTCATGAATCCGCTGCACCGGCTCGCCGTCTTCTCCTGCTTCGAATGATGTCCTAAGGGGTTCATGCCGGCGGATCAGTTCGCGAAATACAGCTTCCACTCTCTGTTGATCGAGCTCGCCTGTCAGCTCCAAAACGGCCGGAATGTTGTAGCTGACTCCTCCGCCATCGAGCTGGTGCAGAACATACATCCGTTTTTGTGCGGAAGAAACCGGATATGTCTCCTTCTTCTCTATTTGCTGAATCGAAGCAAACGGGTTTTCTTCCGCTTCACTGATGACTGCTGCCAACCCTTCTACGGTCGGATGGGCAAAGACATCACTTAACGGAATCTGAACGTTCCATTCTTTGGCGATGCGAGAGATGAGCGATGTTGCTTTTAAAGAATGGCCGCCCAGTTCAAAAAAGTTGTCACGGATGCCGACCGGCCCCCTTTTCAGTAGACCTTCCCAAAGCTGTGAAAGCCTGAGCTCGTTCAAATTGCGAGGTGCGGCGTATGACTGATGCGATGATGTCGGTTCTGGGAGGGCGCTTTTATCGACTTTTCCATTTGCTGTAAGCGGAATCGCTGGCACAGCAGTCCATTTTACTGGCATCATGTAGTCAGGGATGGCGTCGGCCAAATCATGACGCAATGCAGAAGGGTCGATCGGTTTCCGTGTGCTGTAGTATGCGCACAATTCATGTTCCCCTTCACTGTCTTTTTGAACCAGGACAACCGCTTCCTTAACAGCAGGATGATTTGCCAATGTCACCTCTATTTCCTTAGGTTCGACCCGGTAGCCCCTGATTTTCACTTGATCATCCGTCCGGCCGATATAGTCCATTTGTCCGTCTGCACGAAGCCTTGCTATATCTCCTGTTCGATACATGACGGCTCCCGCTCTGAATGGATCGGGCAAAAATTTCTGTTTTGTCAAGATTGGATTGTTGACATATCCTCTCCCGACGCTCGCACCTGATATATAAAGCTCTCCTGCTACACCGCAGGGCTGAAGTCGTTTGTATTTGTCAAGGATATACATGGCGTTATGGCTGATCGGTTTTCCGATCGGCGGAGAATCCGGGATGTCGCCCTCAGGATGAATGGTGCATGTCGAGACGACATGGGTTTCCGCCGGGCCGTAATGATTATGCAAGTGTATGCCGTGCCGCTTGAGCAATGCCTTAAAAATATGCGAGACCGTCAATTGCTCCCCCGCAGTGATGACATGCTTCACACAGTTTGGAAAGTGGTTCGCATAGTGTTCCTCATTAAAAAGCATCTTCACAAAAGCCGTCGGGAAAAAGACGACTTCTGTTCGCTGTGTATTGATCAACAAAAACAACTGAGCTGGGTCGCGCTTGATTGATTCAGGCGCGATGCAAAGCGTGCCGCCGCTAAGCAAAGTTGTAAACAATTCTTGATAGCAGACGTCAAACGCACAAGATGCATACTGGAGCACATTTGTTTTGAAATCAATACGTGAGTTTTCAAATTGGTCATGAAGCAAATTGGCCATATTTCGATGTTCAAATAAAACACCCTTCGGCTTCCCCGTTGTTCCAGATGTATACATGATGTAAAGCAAATCTTCCGCAGTGTTTACCGTCTCGACATTGCTTCCGTCGCTTTCCGCATCTGCTTCTTCTATGAATGTCACAGATCGTTTTGTTGCGGCTGACTTTGCTAAAGCCGCCACAGGATGCTGTGATACTATGTGCTGACAGCCGCTGTTTTCTATGCAATAGCGAATGCGTTCGGCAGGATGGCTCAGGTCAATCGGAACAAATGCCGCGCCCGCTTTTAAAATGCCGAGTACTCCCGCCGCTAATGCGGGAGAACGTTCGACCATGATCGCGACCGGCTCCTGGCGTTTGACACCCCGTTTTCGGAGAAGGCGTGCAAGTTTGTTGGCCATTTCATTCAGCTCTTTATAAGTGATCGACAGCCCTTCATAGTGAATTGCTTTTTCATCAGGAGATTGTGCCGCCTGACGTTCGAACATCGACTGGATCGTTTCATATTCACGCTGTTTAGTCTCTATTTTCAACGTGCTGAGCAGGTCTTTTTGTTCCTGCTGTGTTGTGATCGTCAATTTCTCCGGGGTCAAATTCGGATTTTCCAGCACTTGTGCGATGATATGCTGCAAATGGCCTTTGACGCTTTCGATGAAAGAACGTTCATGAATGCCGGAATCAAATCTCATTTTGAGATGAATGTTTTCACCTGGTGCTACCATGAGATAAAAGCTGTAGTTGGTCTCGTCTTCCATGTTGAAATCATGAATGCGAAACAGATCCTCTGCATCTTGTCCACTGTTCAGCAGTGCGATTTCTTTTTCAACAGGATAATTTTCAAAAACAAGAATATGGTCGATTAAGCCTTGTTTGACGGCGGATTCCGCCTGTATCTCATAGAGCGGGTGGTAGCTGTACGGCTGCCCATTCAGCGCATCTTTTTGCACTTGTTTAATCAGTTTCACAAAAGGCACTTTTGTACCGGTAACACGCACCGGCACCGTGTTAATGAAAAGGCCGATCATCCGCTCTATCCCTGCAATTTCAGACGGCCTGCCGGAAATAACCGAACCGAAAACCGCATCATCCGTCTGGTTATAGGCTTGAAGCAACATTCCCCAAAGCGTGTGAAAAATAGTGCTCAATGTGACTTCTTCCTTTGCGGCCAGCTCTTTCAGCTTATCCGTAACTGTTTTAGAAAGGGAAAAGGTGACTTCTTCTTGTCTGCTTTTGGCGCCCGCTTTTTTTTGCTTCGGCATCCGGCTCTGTTGGTCATATCCTTCAAGATAACCCTCCCAGTACCGGGCGGCGGCTTCTTTGTCCTGCTCCATCAGCCATTGAATATAAGTTCTGTAAGGCACAGCAGGCTCAAGCTTTAATGGTGTTTGGTGCAAATGGGAAGCGTATATATGGAAAAACTCCTTCAGGACAATCCCGAGGCACCAGCCGTCCATAATGATGTGATGGAAGCTCCATATGCATGTAAATTCGCGTTCCCCTGTTTTAAAAAGGATGACGCGCATCAATCCATCTTTTTGCAAATGAAATCCTTTGGCTCTGTCTGTTTTTTTGACGTCATCGATCAATCTGAGCTGGCCGGATCGGTCCAAATGAGTCAGATCTTTTTCTTCAATTGTGATCGTCCGTTCTTTTAAGACGACCTGCTGCGGAACGGATACATTTTGACTGACAAAAATCGTTCTGAAAATATCGTGCCGGGCGCACAGAGCAGTGATGCTTTTCTGAAAAATGTCTGTGTCAACCTTTCCTGTCATTGAAAATGAGGCTTGTTCGACGTATGCCTGTGTGTCCTTGTTAAGAAGGGTGTGAAATAGCATCCCTTCCTGCATATAAGAAAGCGGATAAATATCCTGAATCTCATGTTTTTTTGTCATATTTTTTCCCTGCCTCCTGTTCCTACAGTTCCTCGACAAAGCTCGCAATATCGTCCAAATCTTCCGCTGTTAACGATTGGCTGCTAAAATCGCTGACCGTTTTCTCTGTTTCTTGTTTATGTGCGCAATGTTTGATGATTTGGTGCAAATTATGTTTCACCATGTGCAGCAGCTGTTTCATTGTTGTTGTATGGAACCGGCTTGGCGGATAGCTCAAATTGAAATGCAGCTGATTTTGCCTTACCATGGCGCTCATTTCCAGCGTTTGCTCACGCTGCCATGTAGGTGTAATGTCTTTCCCGCTTGCAAGCCCCGAAAAGCTGAACTTTTGTTGGCGTTCTGTATCATTGAATTGCCCTAAATAGTTAAAACCGATTTCAGGCGCTTTGCCGAACTGGATTGTTTTGTTTTCAGAGGATGTTAAATATTTCAAAATGCCGTATCCCATTCCTTTGTCCGGTATTCTGCCGAGTGTATCTTTGACTGTTTTCACTGCCAGCCCCAACTCGCCTTCGGCTGCATGATGTAAATCAATCAACACAGGATATATTGTGGTAAACCAGCCGACTGTCCGGCTGATATCCAATTCAGGTAGGGTGTGATCTCTCCCGTGTCCTTCCATCGCGATCCGCAGTTTCCTCTCTCCCATCCAATCACACAGGGCTAATGATGCTGCCGTCAGCAGAATATCCTGGGTGTCTGTGTTGTAGGCGTTGTTAACCTTGTGGATTAAAACGTGTGTGTCTTCTTCGGAAAGGGTAAAGCTTTCCGTTTTCCGAATGTTGTCCGCAGCGCTATGCGGTTTTTCACAAGGAAGTAAAGCGGCTTTTTCTTTTTCAACAGTGCGCCAATACGATTGTTCGCGAATGACCTTGCTGCTCTCTGCGTATTCGGCAAGCCGGTTTGCGAAATATTGGTATGAGTCCGTTTTCCGCGGAAGCTGAACCGGTTGTCCTGCGGCCGCCTGACTGTATGCTGCCGATAAATCCTCAAGCAAAATCCGCCATGAGACCCCGTCGACGACCAAATGATGAATGGTGAGAAATAAATAAGTTCCCGACATTGTGTTGAACAAGCCTGCTTTTAGCAGTGGGCCTGTTTGCAAATGGATACTGCGCTGCAAATCAGCGACTTCGTCTTCAATCAGCTTCTCCCATTGTGCCGTTTTAGAAAGGTCTCTTATGTTCAGGCTGTAAAGTTCTCCATGAATTCCCCTGTTAAATTGCTGCAGCTGGCCGCCGTCATCGATGATTGTCATGCGGAGGGCATCATGATGGATGACAAGATGCTGTAAAGCTGTTCGAAGCGGCTGTTCCTGAAATCCTTCTGAGCTATGAAGCATGACAGATTGGTTGAAATGCTGCCTCTCTTCGATATGCTGTGCGAGGAACCAGCGCTGAACGGGCGTCCAAGGTACTTCTCCTTCAATCGGCCGCTGATCTATATTTCTCTCAGTCTTGCGGATGAGAGGCGCGGCTTCTTTAATAGTTGGATGGCGGAATAAGTCGCCTGCCGTGATTTTCAAGTCAAACCGTCCAAGGCGCGCAGATACTTGGAGGGCTTTAATCGAATCGCCTCCCAGTTCGAAAAACGAATCCTCAATCCCGACTTTTTCAACGCCGAGCACCTCTTGCCAGATCACGGCAAGCCGCTCCTCCAGCTGGTTGCGCGGAGGGGCGTATGCTGTGTTGATTGCTGTGGTCTCCGGCTCAGGCAGCGCTCTTCTGTCGAGCTTTCCGTTTTGTGTCAGAGGCAAGGCGGCAAGCTCAACCAAATGCGCCGGGATCATAAACCCGGGCAATTGCTGAGAAAGAAGAGATCTGACTTTCTCGATATTCATTTCCGCTTGCAGACTCATATAGGCAAGGAGTTCTTTATGTCCTGAGGGACCGGTTCGCACGATGACGGCGGCTTCTTTGACACCGTCAATCTGCCGCAATGCTGCTTCAATTTCTCCCAGCTCAATCCTGTAGCCGCGAATTTTAACTTGATCATCCATCCGGCCGATATAATCAATCGTCCCATCCTTCAGCCAGCGGGCCAAATCACCGGTCCGGTACATTCGTTCACCAGGTGTGAAGGGATTTGGCACAAATTTTTCTTTCGTCAGTTCAGGTCTCCCGAAGTAGCCTCTGGCTAGCCCGTCCCCGCCAACGCATAATTCTCCGATGACACCCATAGGCTGCAATCTCCCGCGGCTGTTGACAATATAAGCGGTTGAATTAGCGATTGGGCGGCCGATCGGAATGGAATGCTTATACTCGTGTTCGATCCGGAAGCACGTTGAGAATGTTGTGTTTTCCGTTGGGCCGTAGCCATTCCATAGCGCGAGATCCGGCGCCGTGTTGCGAACGCGATTGACATGGTTTGGCGACAGGGCTTCTCCGCCGAGAATCAATCTGGACAGGTCGGAAAATGTTCGTTCATTTTGTTCTGATAATTGATTAAATAAGGATGATGTCAGCCATAAAGTCGTGATGCCGTTCTGCTGTATGAATGTCTTGAGCCGATCGGAATCTAAATAAGTTTCCTTGTCACTGATGTATAAACAAGCGCCGTTTAATAGCGGTCCGAATACTTCAAATGTCATCGCGTCAAATCCCAATGACGCTGTCAATAAAATCCTGTCTTCAGGTGAAAATGCCATATCGCTGTTTTTTACGAGACGGACGACGCCGCGCTGTTCAACCATTACGCCTTTTGGCGTGCCGGTTGATCCGGATGTATACATGATATAAGCGAGAGAATCAGGACCGCCCTGCTGTTCGGGATTGTTTGCTGAAATGCCGGCCTCAAGCTGGATGTCTTCTATGAATAACCGTTTTCCTGCCATATGAGATTCTAATCGATCTGATTGGAGGAGCATCACAGCATTGCTGTCAGACAACATCCATTCCAGCCGTTCTGTCGGCATGTCTTCAGTGACGGGAAGATAGGCTCCGCCGGCTTTTAAAATACCTAGAATTCCGACCGCAAGTTCAGGGGTGCGACTTGTTAATAGTGCGACAACACTTTCTGAACCGACGCCATTTGCTCGAAGCGCAGCGGCTATTCTGTTGGCGCGTTGGTTTAGTTCACGGTAAGTCAAGGTTTGCCTGTCATATATAACGGCCGGGGCGTGAGGTGTTTTGGCTGCTTGATATTCAAATAAACGGCTGATCGTTTCGTGTTTCGGGTAGTCTTGTTTTGTCTGATTAAATGTGTGAATGAATGAGCTTGTCTCATGTTCATCTAATACATGGATATCTCCGAGATGAATGTTCTGATGTTCGATCACATGATGGAGAATATGAATATAGTAGGAAAGCCATTTCTTTATCGTTTGTTTTTGATAGATGTCTGTATTGAATTCAACATCAAAACGGATTGTCTCTTGATCTTCTTCAGCTGCATAAAGAGTCATATCAAACTTAGAGACTTTATGGGCGTCATGAGCTATAGTCGTCAAATGCAAGTCATGCAGAGTCAGTGATTCCCGCTCCATATTTTGCAGAGCGAACATAACGTCAAACAACGGATTGCGACTCATATCACGGACGACATCAAGCCGGTCGACAAGCTCCTCAAACGGATAATCCTGATGTTCGTACGCTTCAAGCGCCGTTTCGCGGACCTCCCTTAAAAAATCGCTGAAACATTTGTTTTCTACCGGCCGCGTCCTGATCGCCAATGTGTTGACAAACATGCCGATGACAGATTCTAAGTCTTTGTGCGCCCTTCCGGCGATCGGCGAACCGATGATGATGTCCTCCTGTCCGCTGAGCCGGGCAAGAAGCGTGCTATACGCGGCGAGAAGAACCATATACAGGGTGCAGCCGTTGTCGCGGGCGATCTTGTATAGGCCGGATGAAGTGTCCGCATCAAGTGAAAAGGACACATGATCTCCGGCAAAGCTTCGTACCGCCGGGCGGGCGTTGTCGGCCGGAAGCTCAAGCACCGGCAGCTCTCCGTCGAGCTGCTTCAGCCAATAGGCTTCCTGTCTGTTGTACGCCTCCCCTTGTTTGAATGCCTGTTGCCAGACGGCGTAGTCTTTATATTGAATCCGCAGCGGGTGAAGCGTCCGGCTGGCGTACAGCTCGCTGAATTCGCGGATTAAGGTGCCGACAGACACCCCGTCGGAAATGATGTGATGCATGTCCACCAACAACAGATGACTCTCCTCTGCTTCCTTCACAAGAGCGGCGCGGAAAAGCGGAGCTTCTTGAAGCCGGAACGGACGGACAAAGTCTTCAGCCGCCGCCAACTCCATCAGCTGAAACGGGACATCATCATGGATGCGCTGGACAGGCTCGCCGTCTGCCCCGGTTTCAAACGACGTCCTGAGCGATTCGTGGCGGCGGATCAGCTGCCTGAATACTTCATCAAGCCGGGCGCGGTCGAGCGGTCCTGTCAGCTTAAGCGCCGCCGGCATATTGTAGCCGACACCGCCGTCTTCCAGCTGCTGAAGGACATACATCCGCTTTTGCGCCGAGGACACCGGGTAGGTGTCCTGTATTTCCGCCGGTTCAATCGCCGCATGCGGGCTTTCATCCAATTCCTGAATCACGGCGGCGAGCTCTTCCAGTGTCGGCTTGGCAAAGATCTCCTTCAGCGGCACTTGCACGCCAAAGGCTTTGGCAATGCGGGAGACAAGCGCTGTCGCTTTCAGCGAGTGGCCGCCTTGTTCGAAAAAGTGGTCGCGAGTGCCGGCAGGGCCGTATTTCAGCACCTCTTCCCAAAGCTTGGCGAGCTTCATTTCCGTGATGGTTCGCGGCGCGGTGTAAACGCGTCGTTCAGCCGCTCCGTCGGGAGCGGGCAGCGCCTTGCGGTCAAGCTTGCCGCTCGGGGTGACAGGCCACTCACGCATCTCGATGAATGATGAAGGCATCATATAGGCCGGCAGGCGTTTGCCCAGTTCTGTCCTTGCGGTCTTTTGATCCTGACCTTCAATATAGGCGTAAAGCTCGGTTTCCTCCCCTTCTGTCCGGGCGACAACCGCCGCTTCCCGCACGCCGTCGATCTGGCGAAGCGCCGCTTCGACTTCTCCCGGTTCGATTCGGTAGCCGCGGATTTTCACTTGGCCGTCCATGCGGCCCAGCCATTCAACGGTTCCATCCGGGAGCCATCTCGCCAGATCGCCCGTTTGATACATGCGTTCCCCTCGATAAAACGGGTCATCGAGAAACCGTTCTTCTGTCAGCTCCGGACGGTTCAAATAGCCCCTTGCGACACCCGCGCCTGCGATATACAGTTCTCCGGCCACCCCTATGGGCTGGACAGCTTTCTCACTGTCTAAAATATAAAGACGGGCTCCCGGTACAGGTTTTCCGATCGGAAGCCGCATCCGTTCCCTGTCTTTTTCATGGTCGTACCGAAAAAATGCGGCATCCACTGTAGCTTCTGTCGGCCCGTAGCCGTGAATGACCGCAGTCTCCGGCAAAGACCGGGCAAATCGGGCGGCTGTCTGGGGAGCGAGTGCTTCACCTCCGGCGAATACGCGTTTCAAGGTTTTCGCAAGGCTTGTCCTTTTCTCCTCTGTTTCCATCTCGACCTGGTCTAAAAAGCTGTTGGCCATCGCCGGGATAAAATGCGCCGTTGTCACTCCTTCGTTTGTGAAGGCTTCTGTCATTAAAGCGGGATCCTTCTCCCAGCCCTGCGGAAGCAAATACATGGAGGCGCCGGGAATCATCCACCAAAACAACTGCCAGATCGAAGCATCAAATGAAAACGATGACTTGAGCACGATGACATCATCTTCAGTTAATGGGAACTGGCGCTGCATCCCGGACAAAAAGGCGGCAGCCTGTCGGTGCTCAACCGCGACGCCCTTCGGTGTCCCGGTTGAACCGGATGTATAGATGACATAGGCGAGTGAGCCGCCATCCGTATGAGCGCAAACCGGTTCGTTCTCCGCTGGTTCCGTTCGAAGTGATGACAGATTGACTTCAAGCGTTTCCCCGGAAAATCCGGAGACGGACAAACCCGGCCCTGTGACGAGAAGCCGGGCGCCACTGTCGGCGAGCATGTATCTGAGCCGTTCTTCAGGATAGTCTGGATCAAGCGGCACGTAAGCGCCGCCGGCTTTCAAAACAGCCAGCACCGCGATCACCATCTCTGGTGAACGGTCGGCGAGCACGCCGACCACACTTTCTTTGGCGACGCCTTTTTTCTTCAACCGAATAGCGAGTTGATTGGTATACTGATCAAGCTCTCGGTACGTTAAGATACCGCCGGAAAAACGAACCGCCGGCAAGTTCGGCGACAGCGCCGCGCGGCGGGTGAAAAAGCTATGCAGCGTCGGTGCTAAAGGTGCAGCGGGCTCTGTTTGATTGAATTCGTACAGCATCTTTTTGGCAGTTTCTTCGCCAAGCAATGCAATTTGTGCGATTTGTTGATTGGGATCAGCGATGACAGAGCCTATGATATGGCGTAAATACAGTTCGATTTTTTTCATCATGGCTGGATCATACAGTCCGATATCAAAATTTATGCGAATATAAAGCGAGCTTCCCGGAATGATTTTAATGCTGCATCCATAGTTGGTAACTTCATCCATATCGAAATCATCGACTGTGAAATCGAATGCATCAGCCTGATTCAGACTTTCAATTTCGCGCTGGGCCGGTATGTTTTCAAATACGACAATATGGTCAAACAGCTCATGTTTCAGCATGCTTTGCGCCTGAATATCATATAAAGGATAATAACTGTACGCTTCCGCTTTCAGTGACTCCTGCTGCAAGTGGCTGACCAATGTCAAAAAGGACTCCGGCCCGCTTTTGACCCGGACGGGAATGGTGTTAATGAAAAGCCCGACCATTTTTTCTACGTCCTCAAGATCAGACGGCCTCCCGGAAATAACGGAGCCGAAGACTGCGTCATCACAGCGGTTGATCTTTTGCAGAATGATTCCCCATAATGCCTGAAAAACCGTATTCAGCGTCGCGCCTGCTTGCAAGGCCAATTTTCGCAGCCCTTCAGTCTGTTCTTTAGATAGGGTAAATGCCATCTGCTCAAGCTTTCCTTTTGAGGATGATGATGTTTTGGGCAGTGATGCGGTTTGTTTGACATCGATAAGCCTTGTTTTCCAAAAGGCTTCAGCTTCTTTTCGATCCTGTCGCATCAGCCATTTAATATACTTGCTGAACGGATGAACCGGTTCAAAATCAGGAAGCTGCTCTTTTCCTAAAGCCTTGTAAATCGCAAGAAATTCTTTCATCACAATACCAAAGCACCAGCCATCCATTAAAATGTGATGATGGCTCCAAATACAATGATATTGTTCGTGCGCCCTTTTTAAGATAGATACTCTCATAAGAGGGTCTGTTTGCAGATCAAATCCTTTTTTCTTGTCGTCATGTTCGAATTGATCGACAAATGTTTCTTTAGCCGTCTCGTCTAGATGAGAAATATCAACAAATTGAAGGCGGCTTTGCCGCTCTTTTAACACGACTTGGCGCGGCTTTGCCACATTTTTGTGTATAAACGCAGTGCGGAAAATATCATAGCGTTCAATCAGCGCGTCTAAACTTTTTTGAAACCGTTCTGTATCAAGCGAGCCGTTTATCGTAAATGATGCCTGTTCAAAGTAGGCTCTAGATTCCTGATCCAACAGCGAGTGAAACAGCATGCCCTCCTGCATAAAAGATAAAGGATAGATATCTTGTATTTCCGGTTGCTGCACCATCAGCGACTCCCCTTTTCTATAATTTATTGACAGCTCCCATAATGTCGCTTAGTTCCTCCAAAGTTAAATCTTCATCAGTGAAGTCTGTTGCACTTTTTTCATGGTTTTCTTTCTCTGTGCAATGCTTGATGATCGTTTTGAGAAAAAATTGAACATGGTCTGCCAGAGCTTGTACTGTTTCTTTCTCATATTGAAGCCGGTTGTAGACAAAGTGCATGACGAGACATTCTGAAGATACGGCGCCGCTGATATCGAGAAGATGAGGCCGCTCCCAATCCGGACTGATCTCATGCCCCGCTTTGACGGGAGAAACGCGAAATCCGCTCGACTTGATATCTTCGTCAAACTGTCCCAAATAGTTAAAGCTGATGTCGGGACGCTGGAAATCTTCAGGTTCCCACATGCCGCCGATGTATTTCAGCACCCCGTAGCCAACGCCCTTATACGGAATACGGCGCAGCATGTCTTTTGTCCGCTTGATGTGGTAGCCGAAACGCTCATGATCATCTGCGGACTCCGGAAGGCTTGCATCGAGTAAAACAGGATAAATCGAGGTAAACCAGCCGACCGTCCGGCTGATATCGATATCCTCCAAATGCGCTTCTCTTCCATGGCCTTCCAAGCTGATTTTGAATCGATCATTGCCGGTCCATTTGTGAAGCGCAAGACCTAACGCGGCGAGTAATATGTCATTTGTATCTGTCGTATACGGCTTGTTTACAGCCGTTAACAGACGCTCTGTTTCTTGTTTTGTCAGCCGAATGTCTATGGTGTCTGTATCTTGCAGCAGATTCGTAATGGTTTCGGCATCTTTCGGAAGCGGTTCAACTCTTGTTTTTTCCCTTTCAGTCCAGTAATCTATTTCCCGTAATAGCTGTCGGCTTGTTGCGTAATCAGTCAGCCGCTTGGCATAGGTTTGATAGGAATCTGTCTTTTCCGGAAGCACGATTTCTTTTCCCGCCAGGGCCTGTTTGTATCCGGCGGTTAAATCTTCGAAGAGGATGCGCCATGATACTCCGTCGATGACAAGGTGATGAATTACAAGCAGCAAATGATCGCCGTCCGATCCGCGAAAAACGCCGGCTGCAACAAGCGGCCCTGTCTGAAGCTGAATCGATTTCTGAATATGTTCCGCGGCCCTTTCAATCATCACATGCTCTTGAGCTAATGATCCTGCTTCTCTTACATCAAGCAGTTCAAACGAAAACAGCTCCTCTTTGGCAAGCTCTTCGGCTCTGTTGTACTGTGTTAAAACTCCGTCTTGATATCCGCATACCATCCGCAATGCGTCATGATGGACCACGATATGGGCGAGCGTTTTTTGCAGAGCTGTTTCATCAAATCGCGCGGAACTGTGCAGCATGACAGATTGATGAAAGTGATCGTGTGACAAAGATTGTGAGAAAAACCAGTGCTGTACAGGCGTCAGCGGCACTTCGCCGTTGACGGGCGCTTGATCAATCTCGCGCCGGACTTTCGTTACCCGCTTTGACAGCTCGCCAAGCGTCTGATGTTTAAACAGCTCACGAACCGTTGTTTCATAGCCTCGCTGCTTTAGCCTTGCGCATACTTGCAGCGCTTTAATAGAATCTCCGCCAAGGTGAAAGAAATGGGCGTTCACACCGAGCCCCTCCATTCCTAAGAGCTCTTCCCAAATCTCAGCCATCATCTGTTCAATATCGTTTCTTGGGCTTATATCTTCACCTGCGCCCTGATTGGCCGCCGGTTCTGGCAGCGCATTTTCGTCGAGCTTGCCGTTAGCTGTCAGCGGCAGTTCGTCAACCTGTATGATCCGCGCGGGTATCATGTATTCCGGGAGGAGCGTTCTGAGAGATGTACGAATCTCTGCTTCATTTAGGCTCTGCGCCGTTACCGCATATCCATAGATCGATTGCTGTCCGTCTTTGTCATTTCTTGTTATGACTGCTGCTTCCTTGATTGGAGGCAGTTCTTGAAGGGCGCTTCTGATTTCTCCCAACTCAATCCGGTATCCTCTGATCTTCACTTGCGCATCTTTTCTGCCGACATATTCCAGCTCGCCGTTTGGCATCCTTTTGACGATGTCTCCCGTACGATACAGGCGCTGACCTCCGACATATGGATTTGTGATGAATCGGGAAGCGGTCAGCTCTTCTCTGTTGATATAGCCTCTTGCGACTCCGGCGCCTGCGATATACAGTTCTCCCGGCACACCGACAGGCTGCAGGTTCATATAGGCGTCCGCGACATAGGCTTGTAGGGTTGCCAGAGGTTTTCCGATATTGCTTTTATTGTGTTTCATATCGGTTCGAGTCAGCTTTTTATACGTGGCGTGCACCGTTATTTCGGTAATGCCGTACATATTGATGAGATCCGTTTCTGGATACTTCTCAATCCAGTTCATCAGCATCCCGGGCTGCAGGGCTTCTCCGCCGAAGATGACATAGCGGAGCTGTAATCGGTCCGAATGCCTTAATTCTTCATCGATAAGCCCGTGAAAAGCTGTAGGCGTCTGGTTTAGCACAGTCACGCCTTCTTTTTGTAAAAGCCGCCGGTAGACATGGGGATCGCGGGCGGTTTCTTTCGGGACAATGACAATTTTTCCGCCGTGTAAAAGAGCGCCGAATATTTCCCAAACCGAGAAGTCGAAACAATAGGAATGGAACAGCGTCCAGACGTCCCGGGATCCGAATGAAAAAGGCAGCTCGTCATGTTTGATCAGGCTGACCACATTGCGGTGTTCAATCACTACACCTTTTGGCTTTCCTGTTGTTCCTGATGTGTAGATCACATATGCCGGCTGTTCGGCTGATATCGGCTGGCGCCGCCTTTTCGCTGCGGCTTTTTCTGCCTCGTCAATATATAAAACAGGTATGTCTATAGGTTCTTCCCATTGTTGTCCGGATTGAGTAAGCAGCAGTTTGGCCCCGCTGTCATTCAGCATAAAGCGGATCCGTTCAGCTGGATAATCAGGGTCGATCGGCAAATAGGCGCCTCCCGCTTTTAAGATGCCGAGAATCCCAACCAGCATATCGAGTGAACGGTCTGTCATTAAACCGACCACTTGCCCTGAACCGACACCATGTTCATTCAACACAGCAGCTGTCCGTTCAGCCTTTTCATCAAGTTCCCGGTAAGACAGCTGCCGATCATCGATCACGGCGGCTATTTGATCCGGAGCGGCCATTGCCTGTTTTTCAAATAGACTCGCGATGTTCTCTTGTCTCGGGTATTCAGCCGTTTCTCCTGCAGCATTGATCAGCATGTTTTGTTCTTTCGGAGTCAGCATTTGCATGTCGGACAGTTTCATGTCGTGATTGGCCGACATGCTGCCGATTAGCGCTTTAAAATGATCAGACCAGCGCGCGACCGTTGCCTTTTCAAATAAGGCGGTACTGTACTCAAAATGACAGCTGATCGTACCGTCATCTTGTTCTTCGGCATGCAAAGTCAAATCAAACTTTGACGAGTGATGCGGCAGTTTATGTGATAAAAGCGTCAGTTCCGGTAATTCCATCTTGAAATCATCGCTGTTTTCAAGCACCAGCATAGCGTCAAAAAGCGGGTTGCGGTTCACTTCTCGTGGGGCGTCAAGGTGTTGGACGAGCTCCTCAAACGGATAATATTGGTTGTCAACAGCCTCAAGTGTCAGTGTTTTGATCTCTTTCAAATATGTACGGACTGTTTTATTCCCTTCAGGCTTGCTTCGCATCGCCATTGTATTCACGAACATCCCGATCACGCCATCAAGTTCTGCGCGTTCTCGGCCATGTGCAGGCGAACCGATGACAATATCCTCTTGGCCGCTCAGTTTAGAAAGAAAGACTGAGAAGCCAGCCAGCAACACCATATATAACGTTGAACCGGTCTCATCCATTAACTGGCGCAGCTTTTCCCCTGTTTCCCTGTCAATATGCGTGGTCAAAGTGTCTCCGCTAAAATCGGGGAGAAGCGGCCGTTTTTGATCAAGCGGCAAGTCCAGCACCGGCAACGTCCCCTTCAGCACTTCCAGCCAGTACTGTTTTTGGCTGCCGAATGCCCCGACTGAAAACTGTTCATTTTGCCATACAGCGAAATCTTTATATTGCAGTGTCAATGGAGGCAGCTCTTTCCCGCTGTAAATGGCCGTGAATTCACGAATAAACGTGCTCATTGACATTCCGTCAGCAATGAGATGATGCATATCAAGCAGGAAGAAATGCCGGTCTTTGTTCAACGCGGCTAAGCAGACTCTGATCAGCGGAGCTCTTTCAAAATCAAACGGCTGAACGAACGATTCCAACACTTCATTGAGCGATTTCTCGGATTGGATGTGCAACTCTGTCCATTTCACTTCGGCAGATGATGCGACTTTTTGCATCGGCTCCCCGTCCTGTAAAACAAACGAAGTGCGCAGCGCCTCATGTCTGTCGATTAATGTTGCAAAAGTTTCTTTCAATCGCTTTCGGTTCAGTGTTCCGCAGAGTTCCAAGCAAGCGGGCATGTTGTAGCTTGTACTGTCTTTTGCCAGCTGATGCAGGGCATAGAGCCTTTTTTGCGCGAAAGACAAAGGATACAGATTTTTTTCCGGTGCTGGTTTTATCTCCGGACGGGTCTCACTTTTGACCCGTTCTATTGCAGGAGCCATGCTGGCAATCGTCGGATATGAAAAGACTTCGCGAATCGGCAGCTGAACATTAAGCCGCTGATAGATTTTTGAGACAAGCGCCGCCGCTTTAAGAGATTGACCGCCCAATTGAAAGAAATCATCATGTATGCTAATCCGCTCCCGCTTCAACACGTCTTGCCAAATCGACATAAGCTCTGTTTCCAGCAAAGTGCGGGGCGCTTTCGGCATGACGTCTGTCCCGCCTGAATGTGCCGGTTCCGGGAGACCGGAGCGATCCAGCTTTCCGCTCGTTGTAAGCGGCATTTTGGGCAGTATTGTAAAGCTGTCAGGCATCATATAGGCCGGCAATTTCCCGGCAAGGGCTCTATGCAGGTCCAAGCGCTCTGTTTCCTTTTGCAACACAACATAAGCCGCAAGCTCCTGTTCTCCATCTGCTGTGGTGCGTACGAGTGCCGCCGCGTCTTTTACCCCGGAAATACCGCGAAGTGCGGATTCAATTTCTCCTAGTTCTATTCTGAATCCTCTGACTTTTACTTGGTGATCCAGGCGTCCAAGGTATTCGATCGTTCCATCCGGCAAAAAGCGCGCCTTATCCCCTGTCCTGTACAGCCGTTCTCCTTCATGAAAGGGATGGGCGGTAAAGGCTTGATCTGTCAATTCCTTTTGCTGAAAGTACCCTTCAGCAAGGCCTTTTCCTGAAATGCATAATTCACCGACAGCACCGATCGGCTGAAGGAGGTTCCCGTGCATAATATAGACAGATGTATTATCAACCGGCCGTCCGATTGTCAATCGCTCGCTTTTCTGAAGATTCCGCAGCACCGTCGTTGACACGCTGTTTTCTGTCGGTCCGTATTCGTTTATCAGTTCGGCGTTGCTGCAAATCTCGCGGCTTACGGTGATTAAATCAGGTGTCACGGCTTCCCCGGCGAATGTCACAGCCCGAAGTGTTTCCGCGTCTGTTTTTGTCAAGGTCTCCAGCAGTACGCGGTATAAGGAAGGAACGAAGAGCAGATGGCTGACGCCGTGTTGGGCGATAAGCTGTTTCATAGCCACGACATCTTTTGCATCATCTTCATCGGTCAGCAAGACGCAGGAGCCTGACAGAAGCGGTGTGAACAGACCTGTTATTGACCCGTCAAACACATATGAAAAGAGATGGAGCGCGATATCTCGGTCTGTCATCCTGTATTCTTCCCGTCTCCATTGCAATGTATTGGAAATGCTTCTGTGGCTGACAAGCACCCCTTTGGGCTGCCCCGTTGTCCCTGATGTATAAATGATGTAGGCCCAATTTTCGCTGTCTGACTGTGCTGAAAGAGCGGCTTTTGGTTCCGCGTCTGTTTCTTCAATTGTGACAATCTTTCCTTTGTAATCCGCAGGGATAAAAGGGAGCAGTTCTTGTTGCGTAACGAGCCATTTGGCTTGACTGTCGCGTAAGAGAAACGAGAGCCGCTCAGGCGGATGATCCGGATCAAGCGGCATATACGCACTGCCCGATTTCCAGATGCCGAGAAGAGCTGCGACAGTTTCTTTTGAGCGGCGCAGCATAACAGCTGCAACTTGATTTGGACCTGCGCCTTCTTTCCTTAGCGCACGAGCGATTTGATTAGCTCGCTCATCTAATTCACGGTAGCTCCAGCTTGTTTCATTGAATCTGAGCGCCTCTTGTTTCGGTGTTTTGGCGGCCTGCTCTTCAAACAGCTCATAAACTGTTTGATCCGGATAAGTTCGCTGTTTGCCGTGAAAGGAATAAATCAGTTTTTTTTCAGCGAGTGGCACGGGATCAATGCTTGTGATCAATTGATCGGGATCTGATAGTATACAATCGATCACTTCTTTTACATGCCCTTGAAGCCGAAGTATGTCGGTTTGATCATAGACCTCGGCGTTATAGCTGAATTTTATGTAAAAGGTCTCACCGGGAACAATGACAATATTCAAGTCGTAATTGGTTTCCTCTGACGTGGAAAAATGATCAAGATGAAGAGCGTTTTCCTCCGATTCTTCCCAGCCGTTAACCTCTTTCTGCATTTGGACGGGATAATTTTCAAATACAAGGATATGATTGACCAGGTCTTTGTTTAAGCCGCTCTCGTTTTGAATCTCATAGAGAGGATAATAGCCGTGATCTTCACAAGTCAGGATGTCTTTTTGCACCTGTTTGGCGAGTGAAGAAAATGACATACCCGCAGAAGAGCGAATCCGGACAGGCACCGTGTTAATGAACAGTCCGGCCATTGATTCGATCCCGTCAATGGCGGAAGGCCTCCCTGAAACAACTGCGCCGAATACAGCGTCATCAGTCGCGTTGTAGCGGTGCAGAAGCAAGCCCCATATACTTGTAAACAATGTGTTTAACGTCACGCCCAATCGCCTTGCTAAATCGGAAAGTTTTTCAACCGTTTCCGGCTTGAGTGAGAATTGAAGGTGACTCGGTGTATAAACGCCTTCTGTTGTTTTGCTTTTTGAACCGGGGACAGAGACAGGCTCCCCGTACCCTTCCAAATAATCGGACCAGAAGGCAGCTGTTTTTTCTCTACTCTGACCGCGAAGCCAAGTCATGTATGTGCTGTAAGGCGCCGGCTTCCCAAGGTGGAAAGGCCGGCCGTTTCTTAGAGCGTAGTACATATGGAAAAAATCTTGCAGCACAATACCTAAGCTCCATCCATCCATCATGATGTGGTGGTGGGTCCAGACGCATGTATGTCGTTTTTCTCCTGTTTGATACAGGGTCAGCCGCATTAATGGGCCTTTTTGCAGGTCGAACCGTTGATGCCGATCTGCTTGTTTGCAGCTATTTATCAACGTATTCTGTTGTTCAGCCGTCAAGGCAGAAATATCCTCCGTCTGAACAGCTACTTTTCGGTGTGATAGAACGACTTGCTGCGGCCCGTCCAGATCAGGCACCTCTTTTATATAAATCGTTCTGAAAATGTCGTAACGTTCAATCAATAGATCCAGACTCTTCTGAAATGAATCCAGACACAAATCACCGCTGATGGTGAAGGAAATTTGTTCAATATAGGCGTTTGAATCAGGGTGAAGCAGTGAATGAAACAGCATTCCTTCCTGCATATACGACAATGGATAAATATCTTGAATCTCTGTCTCTTGCGCCATGAATGCCACACACCTTTCCGGCGAAATTAAAGTTCTTTTACGAGATTGGCAATACTTTCGAATGAAGCGGAAGTCAATTGTTTATTGCTGAAATCGCTCAATGTTTTTTCTCGTTTTTTCTTGGCGGAACAATGCTCAATGACCTCACAAAGGCGGTCATAGAAGCCATCCATAAATGTTTCAATCGTACGCCTGGAAAAGACGTCGGTATAGACAGTTTGAATATCAAGCCGCTGATTGACGACCATTGCATTAATGTCCAAATCAAATTCTCTCGGCCGCTCTTCTGCAATGTTGTGGCGCGGCTGATAAGGAGACATCCGCATCATTCCTTCGAGACCGTCGAACTGTCCGAGATAGTTAAAGCAGATTTCAGGTTCACGGTGCTGAATACGTTGGGACGATTGCAAAAGCCCGTATCCGGTTCCTTGGTTCGGCACGCGTCTCATCATGTCTTTCACGTTTTTTATACGGCAAGCGGTTTTTTCGCTTGAATTGTCCGGTGCACTCATGTCCAGAAGAACCGGATAAATCGAGGTGAACCATCCTACAGTTCTGGAAATATCAATGTCCGGAACATGTCCTTCCCTGCCATGTCCCTCAACACTGACAAGGAAATGCTCACGTTTCGTCCAATCGGCAAGCGCCATTCCCAAGGCCGCCAGCATCAGTTCATTCACCTCTGTGCCGTATGCCTGTTTTGTCTGAAACAGCAGCTGGTTTGTCAGTTTCACGCTTAACATGCGCGAAGCGATGAGTGCCGTTTTTTGCAGCCTGTCCGCATTCCTGTGACCGTCTTTTGGTAATGCGGTCGTTTCAAAAGATATCGCATGCTCCCAATATGCCGCTTCCTCAAGCAGTTCGTTGCTTGTTGACAATGGATGCAGCCTGTTTGCATATGTTACGTAAGAATCGCTTTTCTGCGGCAATTTAATTTTTCTGTCTGCTAAAGCTTGCTGATAAGCTGTTTGTAAATCTTCAAGCAAAATTCTCCATGACACACCATCCACAATCAGATGATGAATGGCGATCAGCAGATGGTCTGCATCCCGCAATCTGAACAATCCAATGTGACAAAGGAGTCCTTCGTCCAAACGCATTGCCCGCTGTATTCGTTTTTCCTCCGCTTCTATGCGTTCGGCAATCTGCGTCTCATCGGCGAGGTCTATGGTCTTAAAGCTGAATCCATCCTCATCCGTTTGACTGATTCCGCGATTATATTGAAGGATGCGTCCGTTATCGTCTTTTTTAAACATCATCCGCAAGGCGTCATGATGCTTGATTAAAGCGGATACGGCCCGGCGCAGTGCAGCCTCGTCCAATCTTTTTTCACTTGTGAGCATGACTGCTTGATTGTAATGATGTTCAAAGGCGCCAGGATAGGCAAAAAACCTTTGCTGTACAGGTGTTAGACTGGCATTCCCTTCAACAGGTCCCTGATCGGCAATTGATACGGTCGGAGTCAGGTGACTCGCCAGTTCTTCAATGGTCGGAAATTGAAATAAATCCCGAATCGTCATATCCCATCCTTCAGCGGCAAGACGAGCCGACACTTGCAGCGCTTTTATGGAGTCTCCCCCCAGCTGAAAGAAAGAGTCGGTGATGCCTGCTTGCCGTACATGGAGCACATCCTCCCAAATCCGGCATAGCAATGCTTGTTTTTCATTTTGCGGGGCATGGTAAGTTTCCAAGCTCTGAACATGTGCAGCAGGCAAAGCGTCTTTATTCAATTTGCCGTTAAATGTAAGCGGCATTTTCTCTAAACCGACAAAATGAGCTGGAATCATGTAAGCCGGAAGCCTTTTTGCCAAATCTAAACGCAGATCGATGATGTCTGCTTCTTTAGGAACGACGTATGCCGCCAAATAGGTTTTCCCTTCAATATCTTTTTGAATGGCGACTGCCGCTTCTTTGACATGCTCGTTCTTCAAAAGCGCATTTTCTATTTCTTCGAGCTCAATTCTGTAGCCCTTTATTTTGACTTGTTGATCAAGACGCCCATAAAGACGGAGGGTGCCGTCAGGAAGCCAGCAGGCCTGATCTCCGGTTTGATACAGCGGCCGACCTTGCGCTAAAGGATCGCTGAATTTGGCTTTTGTCAATTCAGCTTTTCGCCAATAGCCTTTGGCCACGCCTTCCCCCCCAATAAAAAGTTCTCCCGGGACGCCGATGGGCTGAACTTGTTTGTTCTTGTTGAGAACATACATTTGTACATTTGGGAGCGGAATGCCGATCGGTACAAAATCGTGATAGCGCTCTTTACTCATCGTGATTTCATAATAGCTTGAATCAATGGTCGCCTCTGTTACACCGTAGCTGTTGATGATCCGCATCTCTTTTCCGAATCGTTCATTTAATGTGTAAAAATCCTGTGCACTGACAATATCTGAGCCCAGAATCAGCACCTTTAGGCTCGGTAATCGATATTTCCGCCGGTAAACATATTCCATAAAGGGAACAACCAGGGCTGGTGTCGATTCCATTAATGTAATCTGCTGTTGATTCATCAGCTTACATAACAGTTCGGGCTCAATTCGGACATCATCCGGGCAAATCACAAGCGTTCCCCCGTTTAAGAATGCCCGGGCTATGTCTCCTGAAAAGACATCAAACGAGAAACTGGCCATTTGCAGCACTCTCGCCGGTGTGCGGTCAAGCTCATAGATGCTTCGCCAAGCAAGCGCTGCATGTGTGAAATTGCGATGTCTGACTTCAACTCCTTTTGGCGCTCCTGTTGTTCCCGAAGTATAGATGACATAGGCAGTATCTTTTGGAGTTGCTGTTGAAACTATATTTTCCTCGTGCAGGCCATTATGTTCATGGTCAAGATGGATGCAAGGCATACTGCCATCTGTCAAAAGTGAAGCGATATCTATATATTCAGCCTGGGCCAGCAGCGCAGATGCTTCGCTGTCTTTTAATAAAAACCGAATTCTTTCTTCTGGATAATGGGAATCTATCGGGATATACGCTCCTCCCGCTTTCAGCACGGCCAAAACACCTATGATGGCTTCAATCGAACGATTGGCCAAAATCGCAACTCGTTTTCCAGGACCGATTCCGGCTGTTTGAAGCGTCCGCGCCAGTCGATTGGCGCGACCATTCAATTGGTGATAGCTGATCTGTTTCGAGCCCTCAATGACTGCGATTTTCTGAGGATTATTCGCTGTTGTTTCTTCAAACAGTTCGTGAAACACTGCTGTTCGTTCTGGAAGTTGAAGGTGTTTGTGATTAAATTCAACAAGAATTTGGTATTGATCTTCATCGTTCAGAAGATTGAAGCGTGCAAGATCTGTCTCGGGCTGATGGACGATATGGCGCAAAAGTACAAGCAAATGTTTCATCCAGCGCTCGATGGTTGTTTTTAAGAAAAGATCGGTGCTGAATTCCATGTCGAGACGGATATTCCCGTTAGATTCGCAAGCGGTCAATGTAAGGTCAAAAATAGATACTTGATGGGCAAATGTTTGAACGCGATTGACTTGAAGGCCGGCTAATTGCATATCGTGCTGTTCCATGTTTTGCAAAATAAACATGGCGTCAAACAACGGATTGCGGCTCATATCACGGACGACATCAAGCCTGTCGACAAGCTCCTCAAACGGATAATCCTGATGTTCAAATGCCTCAAGCGCCGTTTCGCGGACCTCTCTTAAGAAATTGCTGAAACATTTGTTTTCTGCCGGATGCGTTCTGATCGCCAATGTGTTGACAAACATGCCGATGACAGGTTCTAAGTCTTTGTGCGGTCTTCCGGCGATCGGCGAACCGATGATGATGTCCTCCTGTCCGCTGAGACGGGCAAGAAGCGTGCTGTACGCGGCGAGAAGAACCATATACAGGGTGCAGCCGTTGTCGCGGGCGATCTTGTAAAGGCCGGCTGTTGTTTTCGCATCAAGCGTGCGGGACACTGTATCACCCGCAAAGCTTCGCACCGCCGGGCGGGCGTTGTCGGCCGGAAGCTCCAGCACCGGCAGCTCTCCGTCGAGCTGCTTCAGCCAATAGGCTTCCTGTCTGTTGTACGCCTCTCCTTGTTTGAATGCCTGTTGCCAGACAGCGTAGTCTTTATATTGAATCCGCAGCGGGTGAAGCGTCCGGCTGGCGTACAGCTCGCTGAATTCGCGGATTAAGGTGCCGACAGACACCCCGTCGGAAATGATGTGATGCATGTCCACCAACAACAGGTGGCTCTCCTCTGCCTCCTTCACAAGAGCGGCGCGGAAAAGCGGCGCTTCTTGAAGCCGGAACGGACGGACAAAGTCTTCAGCCGCGACCAACTCCATCAGCTGAAACGGGACATCATCATGGATGCGCTGGACAGGCTCGCCGTCAGCCCCGGTTTCAAACGACGTCCTGAGCGATTCGTGGCGGCGGATCAGCTGCCTGAATACTTCATCAAGCCGGGCACGGTCGAGCGGTCCTGTCAGCTTAAGCGCCGCCGGCATATTGTAGCCGACACCGCCGTCTTCCAGCTGCTGAAGCACATACATCCGCTTTTGCGCCGAGGACACCGGGTAGGTGTCCTGCTTGTCCGCCGGTTCAATCGCCGCATGCGGACTTTCATCCAATTCCTGAATCACGGCGGCGAGCTCTTCCAGTGTCGGCTTGGCGAAAATCTCTTTCAGCGGCACCTGCACGCCAAACGCTTTGGCGATGCGGGAGACGAGCGCTGTCGCTTTCAGCGAGTGGCCGCCTTGTTCAAAAAAGTGGTCGTGAGTGCCGGCAGGGCCGTATTTCAGCACCTCTTCCCAAAGCTTGGCGAGCTTCATTTCCGTGATGGTTTGCGGCGCGGTATAAGCGCGTCGTTCAGCCGCTCCGTCGGGAGCGGGCAGCGCCTTGCGGTCAAGCTTTCCGCTCGGAGTGACAGGCCACTTTTCCATCTCGATGAAGGCTGAAGGCATCATATAGACCGGCAGGCGTTTGCCTAGTTCTGTCCTTGCGGTCTGTTGGTCCTGACCTTCAATATAGGCGTAAAGCTCGGTTTCCTCCCCTTCTGTCCGTGCGACAACCGCCGCTTCCCGCACGCCGTCGATCTGGCGAAGCGCCGCTTCGACTTCCCCCGGTTCGATCCGGTAGCCGCGGATTTTCACTTGGCCGTCCATGCGGCCCAGCCATTCAACGGTTCCATCCGGGAGCCATCTCGCCAGATCGCCCGTTTGATACATGCGTTCCCCTCGATAAAACGGGTCATCGAGAAACCGTTCTTCTGTCAGCTCCGGACGGTTCAAATAGCCCCTTGCGACACCCGCGCCTGCGATATACAGTTCTCCGGCCACCCCTATGGGCTGGACAGCTTTCTCACTGTCTAAAATATAAAGACGGGCTCCCGGTACAGGTTTTCCGATCGGAAGCCGCATCCGTTCCCTGTCTTTTTCATGGTCGTACCGAAAAAATGCGGCATCCACCGTAGCTTCTGTCGGCCCGTAGCCGTGAATGACCGCAGTCTCCGGCAAAGACCGGGCAAATCGGGCGGCTGTCTGGGGAGCGAGCGCTTCACCTCCGGCGAATACGTGTTTCAAGGTTTTCGCAAGGCTTGTCCTTTTCTCCTCTGTTTCCATCTCGACCTGGTCTAAAAAGCTGTTGGCCATCGCCGGGATAAAATGCGCCGTCGTCACTCCTTCGTTTGTGAAGGCTTCTGTCATTAAAGCGGGATCCTTCTCCCAGCCCTGCGGAAGCAAATACATGGAGGCGCCGGGAATCATCCACCAAAACAACTGCCAGATCGAAGCATCAAATGAAAACGATGACTTGAGCACAATGACATCATCTTCAGTTAATGGGAACTGGCGCTGCATCCCGGACAAAAAGGCGGCAGCCTGTCGGTGCTCAACCGCGACGCCCTTCGGTGTCCCGGTTGAACCGGATGTATAGATGACATAGGCGAGTGAGCCGCCATCCGTATGAGCGCAAACCGGTTCGTTCTCCGCTGGTTCCGTTCGAAGTGATGACAGATTGACTTCAAGCGTTTCCCCGGAAAATCCGGAGACGGACAAACCCGGCCCTGTGACGAGAAGCCGGGCGCCACTGTCAGCGAGCATATATCTGAGCCGTTCTTCAGGATAGTCTGGATCAAGCGGCACGTAAGCGCCGCCGGCTTTCAAAACAGCCAGCACCGCGATCACCATCTCCGGTGAACGGTCGGCGAGCACGCCGACCACACTTTCTTTGGCGACGCCTTTTTTCTTCAACCGGACAGCAAGTTGATTGGTATACTGATCAAGCTCTCGGTACGTTAAGATACCGCCGGAAAAACGAACCGCCGGCAAGTTCGGCGACAGCGCCGCGCGGCGGGTGAAAAAACCATGCAGCGTCGGCGCCAAAGGTTTGACGGAATCTGTTTGGTTAAAAGCAGACAAAATCCGTTCCTTTTCGTTGGACTCTACCATATCGATGTTTTTAATCGGCTGGTTCGGCTTCTCAAGCGCCTTCTCCAAAACGGTTAAAAGATGGGATTGAATCCGTTTGATGTCATGATCAGTAAACATAGCGGTTTGATAATCAAAATTTAACTGTATGATACCGGTATCAAGGCGCTCTTTAATTGAAACAGACAGCTGATTTGCAGTGCGCCCGCTGAAATACATGGCCGTTTCATATTCAAAGCCATCCGCTTGTTGCCATTGAAGCGGCTGATACTGTATGGAAGTGACAATTAAATTTTGCAGATCACCATGCTGATGCCTTAATTCGTTCATCAGCAGATTGTAGGGATATTTTTGATGACGCATGACTGAAAGCTGTTCTTTCCCGATGCTTGTGACAAATGAAAGAACATCACAATCCGGATCAACTTCCATTCTGATTGGCAGTGTGCTCACAAACATACCGAGCATGTCTTTTTCCAGCCTGGAGGCGCGGTTACCGTAATAGGTCCCAATCACAATATCCTTGCTGGAAGTCATTCTGCTGATGCATATGTAAAACGAAGCCATAAACAGAGAAAGAATGCTGATTTGATGCTTTTCGCAAAAGTGTCGGATTGATTCTGCCAAGGGATGTGAAAGAGTCAGGGTTTCTCTTAAAGCGGCGGTGCTTTGTTGTTGAGGCAAGGCTTTTTCTGTTAGTGGGAAATGTTCTGGAATGGTGTGGTAGGTGTTTGTCCAAAATAAGCGGTCTTTTTCAAACCGGGAAGATTGCAAGTATTGCTTCTCTTTTTCGATATAGGTGAGATAGGAAGGTTCATGATGTTGAGGTAAGGGTTCATTCCGAATCATTTTTTGATACATCTCTATCAGTTGATTGCCTAGCAGATTAAGAGAAATACCGTCCATTATGATATGGTGGAATTTTGCATAGAGCCAAACTTCCTTACTCGAAATCGCCAGCAGGGTGAATTGATAAAGCGGTGAATGAAACAGCTTAAACGGAATCGAAGTCTGATCGTCAATCCACTTATTCCGTTCGGACTTGCCGGCCTTTGTCAAATCAATGGTCTCTATGGAAAGCGGGCGATGTGCAGCGAGATAAAGATCAGGCTCTTCCCCTTTCCCTTCTGTCAGCTGAAAATGAAGAGAATCATGCCGGGAAACTGAAAAGTCCAAAGCCCGCCGCAGCACATCAAGGTCAATAGCGCCCCTGAATTTGACACAGGCTGCAAGATTGCAGATACTTGTACCCGGATCGAGCAGCTCGGTAAACCATACTCTTCTTTGAGCATGGGTCAAAGTGTAGGTTGTGTTCAATGGAACCCCTCCATTTCAAATATAAGAGAATAAAAAAGTAAAATAATTACAGGTTATATGACAATATATGGCTAAATCAATACGTATGAGAATCATTGTAATACAAATTCGATAAAATACAACAATGTTTACAATAAATTCAATAATTTTTTAGAAAATGGTTATTTTATCTCATCTGCAAAATTCTTGTCTTTACTGCTCATAACATAAGAAAAGCTCTAAAGCGGAGAAAATATCACGATGTTTATACCATTTTATTCAAAAAACAGAGCTGGAATTCAACGCACTCTGAGCAGAAATGGAAATAAATTGTCATCATTTATTCGTGAAAAATATCATCTCACGTGTTTTTGAAAAACCTCATAAAAAAACTGTACCTTAACCAATTAAGATACAGTTTTGCTTCACTTTCAAAAGCTTTAGGCTACACGGCATCCGTTTACATGTGCGGATGATCCGTTAAACAAAAGAGTCCCTCATTTTAGTTCGTCGCACTTGCAAGGGAAAATTACAATTGAAAATGTTCAAGCGCTTGCTCCCTTAATTTAAATTTCTGCACTTTTCCTGATGCCGTCATCGGGAACTCTTCGACAAATGCGATATAGCGCGGAATCTTATAACGGGCGATTTTACCTTTGCAGTATTCTTTTAATTCGTCAGCTGTCATGGATGCTCCGCTTTTCAGTTTGATCCAGGCCGATATCTCTTCACCGAATGTTTCGTCAGGCACACCGACAATTTGGACGTCGAGAATGTTGGGATGCTTGTATAAAAACTCTTCTATTTCCCGCGGGTATATGTTTTCTCCGCCTCGGATGATCATGTCTTTTAATCTCCCGGTAATCCGGCAGTAGCCTTCTTCATCCATTACGGCTAAATCACCTGTATGCAAAAATCCGTCCTCATCAATCACCGCTGCCGTGTCCTCAGAATTTTTGTAATAGCCTTTCATGACATGGTAGCCGCGTGTGCACAGCTCGCCTTGAACGCCTCTTGCAACCTCCTGATTTGTGCCCGGTTCAGTTATTTTGACTTCAACATTCGGCAAGGCGCGCCCTACGGTTTCGACCCTTCTTTTGAGCGAATCGTTGACCCTCGTCTGGGTAATGACCGGTGATGCTTCTGTCTGTCCGTATGCAATCGTTATTTCAGACATCCCCATGTTATTGATCACTTTTTTCATAACTTCAATCGGACAGTTTGAACCGGCCATGATACCCGTTCTTAAAGAAGACAAGTCATATGATGCAAAATCTTGATCATTCAGTTCGGCAATGAACATGGTCGGTACACCGTGCAGCGCCGTGCATTTTTCCGTTTCGACAGCAGAAAGCACTCCTTTTGGATTGAATTCTTGCACCGGCACCATCGTCGCACCGGCGGTGACGCAAGCGAGAGTTCCCAGCACGCATCCAAAGCAGTGAAAAAAGGGTACGGGGATGCACATTCTGTCTTTTCTCGATAAATTCATGCATTCCGCAATATTTGCCGCGTTGTTTGCCAAATTGGAATGAGTGAGCATCACGCCTTTTGGAAAGCCTGTCGTACCTGATGTATATTGCATATTGATGACATCATGCTCTTTGAGTCGTTCCATCCTGTGATCAAGCGCTTTTTCGCTTACCGAACCGGAGAGCTTTAATATGTCATCCCAAAGGTACATGCCGGGATGCCTTTTATCTCCCATCAAAATAATATTTTTTAAGAAAGGCAGTCTTTCAGATGCGAGCTTACCCGGTTCCGACTCCTTCAATTCAGGAATCAGTTTGTAAAGGATATCAATGTAAGAAGTGCCCCGGTATGATTCCATTAAAATGAGTGTTGTGGCATCTGACTGTTTCAGCACATATTCAAGCTCTGATAATTGATAGTTCGTGTTGACTGTGACAAGCACCGCGCCCGTTTTTGCCGAGGCAAACTGGGCGGTGAGCCATTCCGGAGTATTGGAAGCCCAAATTGCGACATGTTCACCTTTTTCAATACCGAGCGCCATCAGTCCTTTTGCGACTTTTCTGCACAACTGGTCAAATTGCCGGTACGTATAACGGAGGCGGCGATCCGGATAGACGACAGCCTCGTGATCAGGTGCGTTTGCCGCGGTTTTCTCCAACAATTTTCCGATAGTCAAATGGAGCAGCTCTGCCAACGTTGTCCCTCCCTTCTCCCGGAAAGCGTTTTCATTTCGCCGCTTGTTTGCCTATGCCGAGCTGCCTTGCGATGACGAGCCGTTGAATTTCTGAAGTTCCTTCACCAATTTCCATTAATTTGGCATCCCGCAGCATCCGCTCGACTCCGTACTCTTTCATATACCCGTATCCTCCGTGTATTTGAATGGACTGATTACATGCCCTGAACGCCATCTCTGAGGCATAAAGCTTGGCGAAAGCCGCTTCCTTTGTAAACGGCCGGCCTTGATCTTTCAGCCAGGCGGCCTTCAGCACCATATTGCGGGCAAGCTCAATTTCCATGGCCATGTCGGCAAGCTTGAACTGAATCGCCTGGAAATAGGAGATGGGCCGGCCGAATTGTTTTCGTTCGTGTGCGTATGCAAGCGCGGCCTCAAATGCGCCTTGAGCGATACCGACGGCCAGCGCGGCGATCGAAATTCTGCCCCCGTCAAGTGTATTGAGAAACTGTTTAAACCCTTTTTCCGGGCTTCCCAACAGATTTTGTTTTGGAACGCGGACATTGTCCAAGATGAGCTGCGATGTATTGGAGCCGCGGACACCCATTTTGTCATATTCGCTATTAATGGTGAAGCCTTCCGAATCTGTCGGAACGATGATGGCGGAGATGATGTTTTTTCCGTTGTCATCTTTTCCGGTGACGGCGGTGACGATGACGGTCCGGGCATATCCGGCATTGGTGATCCAGCATTTCTCCCCGCTGATCACATAGCTGTCCCCTTCCGAGCGGGCTTTTGTCCGGGTGCCGCCCGCATCTGATCCTGCATTCGGTTCGGTCAGCCCGAACGCTCCGAGCGCCCGGCCCGTCGCAAGTGGCACGAGATATTCTTGTTTTTGTTCTTCGGTGCCGAAATAATAAACCGGTGCAGCCCCGAGCGATACAGCCGCAGCATAGCTTAGACCGGTGCTCCCGCACGCTTTGCCGATTTCTTCGACGCTAAGCGCATAGGAAATCGTATCCCCGCCTGACCCGCCGTAGCATTCCGGAAACGGAATCCCCAAGAGGCCGAGCTCCCCCATTTTTTTAAATGTCTCAACCGGAAATTCTCCCGTCCTGTCAACATGTTCGGCATGCGGTGCAATTTCCTGTTTCGCAAAATCTCTGGCGAGTTCGCGAACCATTTGCTGTTCTCTGGTTAGTTCAAAATTCATAAAGTGACCCCCTTTTTGGATCGTCAAATTCCTTAGGCAGCAGAGCTTTGTAACATTATATTAAAAAAGTGCATTTTTCATGCCAGAGGATTTTGGACAGGCAAAATCGGACCGTTTGATGACAACTGATACTTACCTTTACGTAAGTACCTGAACCAAAAGTGCATACTTACAAATTCGCAGTGTGAACTTTATAATCAAGATGAAAACATGCCGAAGGAGGAAAATTTTTGAAAACACTGATTATCGTTGCACATCCAAGTTTAGAAACATCAGTTATCAATAAGCGCTGGGTAGAGGAGCTCAAAAAATATCCGGAAAAGTATACGGTTCACGAATTGTCCGACGTATATCCGGATGGAAACATTGACGCGGAAAAAGAACAAAAATTGGTGGAAGCGCACGGCAATCTTGTTTTTCAATTCCCTATCTATTGGTTTAACTGTCCGCCTCTTCTTAAAAAATGGCTTGATGATGTATTGGCTTACGGATGGGCTTATGGTTCAAATGGAGGTGATCGATTAAAAAATCGTAAAGTGGCATTAGGTGTATCCGCCGGAATTAAAGAAGAAGATTATGGTGAAAACGGAAGGTACCGCTATACGCTTGAACAAATATTAGTTCCATTTGAAACGACATTCCGATATTGTCATGCAGACTATCGTGCATTTTTTGCGTTTTACGGCAAGGAAAATGAGCCCGGCGGAAATGAGGAAGAAGCGACCGGGCCGGGAGCGGGAGAATTGGAGAAAAGCGCCCGGGATTATTTGCGTTTTATTGACAATCTTTAAGTTTTGCGGAAATCATTCCGGTTGAAACAGGCTGTCAGCCCAGCCTGTTTTTCTCTCCCCACTCACACATCATATTGAACAAAGGTAAGAGAGAACGTCCGCGTTCAGATAATGAATACTCCACCTTTGGGGGAATTTGGGGAAATTCCTTACGTATAATAAGGCCGTCTGCCTCCAGCTCTTTTAACATGATGCTCAGCGTTTTGAAGGAAATGGTGCCGATGCTTCGCTTCAGCTCATTATGCCGCATCACTTCGCGTTCAGACAGCCAATATAGAATGATTATTTTATATTTGCCGCTTATCAATGACAACGTATATCCAAAACCGGTGTTTTTAAGATCCACACCGGTCGGAACGCAGGTTTTTCCGGTTGGGGGTTGCATAACGTACACTCTCCTTTTGAATCCTATATCATAGATCATTATGTAATTTGATTGAAAGGATGTAAAGGAAGGATTTTAAAGGATGCTTAAAGAAAAACCACAGCGCCGTATGTTTTCCGTGATACGGCGGATGCAGCCGTAAGAAAAAACTGCACCTCAAGATTGTCAGGTGACAATTGAGGTGCAGTTTCAATGCAAGCTTTTTTATTTATCTTCTGATATGGCCGTCGCCTCTCATGATATATTTGCATGTGGTCAATTCTTTCAGACCCATAGGTCCGCGGGCGTGAAGCTTCTGTGTAGAAATCCCGATTTCCGCGCCGAAGCCGAGTGCGCCGCCGTCGGTGAACCGGGTTGAGGCATTGTGATACAGTGCTGCCGCATCAACGGTATTCAGAAAAGCCTTGGCTGTTTTCGGATTTTCGGTGATAATCGCTTCTGAATGCTTTGTTCCGTATGTTTCGATATGATCGCAGGCTTCTTCAAGACTTGCTGCGACTTTAACCGCGAGATCAAGGCTTAAATATTCGTTCTGCCAATCGGCTTCCCCCGCTGGTATCGCGCCTGGAATCCATTGAACCGCCTTTTCGTCCCCGTGAACTTGAATACCGTGTTCGTTTAAAGCATTGATAAGCGCTGCACTGTTTTCCTCAAGCCATTTTTCGTGAACGATCAGCGTTTCAAGCGCATTGCAGACGGCGGGGCGGTCTGTTTTCGCATTGATCATGACATTGATTGCTTTTTCAGGGTCTGCTTCCCGGTCGATATAGATGTGACAATTGCCGACTCCCGTCTCAAGAACGGGAACGGTTGCGTTCTCAACGACTTCCTGAATGAGGGCACCGCCTCCCCGGGGGATGAGTACATCGATATGCTCTTTCATCTTGAAGAGCTGCTTCGTGGCGCTTCGGTCCGTGCTTTCGATAAATTGAACAGCATCGCGGGGAATGTCTGTCGTTTCCAGCGCTTGGTGCATGACCGATACGATCGCTGTATTCGAATGAATGGCGGAAGAGCCGCCTTTCAAAACGATCGCATTGCCCGATTTTAGAGCGAGCCCGGTCGCATCGACAGTCACATTCGGACGCGCTTCATAGATCATGCCGATGACGCCGAGAGGAACGCTGACTTTTTCCGCCTTTAGCCCGTTGTCGAGCGTCCAGCTTGATAGCGTTTCTCCGACCGGATCATCCAGTTCCGCGACTTCCAGCAGTCCATTGGCAAAATCCAGTACCCTGTCTTCATTGAGCGACAGGCGGTCGATGTAGGCTGCATCATAGCCTTTTTTTCGTCCCGCTTCAATATCTTTGGCATTTTCAGTGAGAATATAGCTCATGTTTTGTTTCAGGTGTTCGGCCAGTGTAGCAAGCGCCTCGTTCTTGTCTTTTTCAGTTGTCAGCCGCAAAGATTTTGCGGCTGTTTTTGCCTTTATCGCTTTTTCTTCGATTTGTGCCCTGGTGTTCTCGCTTGTCGCCGTCATGTCAATTCCTCCTTTGATTTGTTTTTTAAAGCGGAACGGATAGCTCTAAATGACAGACAAACGCTTCTCTGTCAACGACAGCCTGTGAGGAAGCGGCTGTTTCCTGATTCGTATCCTTCTTCCATTTACGAAGCTGGGATGAGGAAAAGTTGACGACGCCGAGGCCGATTTCCTCTCCTTCCTGATCAAGGATTCGAACGACGGAACCGTTGCTGAAACGGCCGTTAATTTCGTAAATACTAGAAGGATACAGGCTTTTTTTACGGTCGATAATAAACTCTTTGCTTTCGTTGTGGACGATGATGTCTCCTTCAGGTCCAGAGTTAAATGCTATCCATTGCTTTTTATGGTTGAGTGTGTGTGAATCGTCATTCGGAATAAAATACGTTCCCCTCGCAGTCCCGCTGATTGCTTCTTGCAACAGACCGGAGGTGTCTGCACGCCCTAAAAATCCTTTGATGCCTGAAGCCATTGTAATTTTAAAAGCGTCCAGTTTCGACTTCATGCCGCCTGTTCCGACTTCGCTTCCGGCATCCCCTGCTGAAGCTTCTATCTCCGGCGTGATTTCATTTACTTCCCGGACGAGTGCGGCGTCCGGCGTTTTTCGCGGATTCGCGTCATAAAGGCCGTCTATATCAGAGAGGATGGTCAGCAGGTTAGCGTCGATCAGACCCGCCACTTTAGCAGAAAGCGTATCATTGTCTCCGAATTTGAGCCGGTTGACGGTAACTGTGTCATTTTCGTTGATGATCGGAATAATGCCGCGTTTCAACAGAACATTCATCGTATTTCTCACATTGTTGTACCGTTTTTCATCTGAAAAATCGCTTTTTGTGATTAATATTTGTGAAGCGATATAGCCATGGGATAAAAAGAGCTTGGAATACGCTTCGATTAGTAAGCCCTGGCCGACAGATGCGGATGCTTGTTTTTCAGGCAATGTATCCGGCCTGTTAATGAAGCCAAGTTTCCGGTATCCGGCCGCCACAGCGCCAGATGAAACGAGGAGGACTTCGTGCCCTTCATCTTTGAGGCGGACGATCTGCTCAACGAGCTTTTCGAGCTTTTTGCTGCTGATTTCGCCGTGAAGACTTGTTAAAGAACTGCTTCCCACTTTGACAACTACCCTCTGTTGATTAGAGGTCATTTTATCACTCCTGTAGTATTTTTCTTCGTTACGGGTGCTTACTTTGCTGCGACTAATTGTTCAAGTTCGAGACTGATGGTTTTGGATCGTTTTGCGGCTTGTTTGACCGCCTGTTCGATCGCTTCGCCTCCGCCGCTTTCCTCCAAGGCCTTTAAACCGGCGGCAGTCGTACCGTTAGGGGAAGTGATGTTGTCTTTGAGAACAGCTGTATCTTCAGGGCTTTCCAACAGCATTTTGGCGGCGCCTAACAATGTCTGCGCGCCGATTTCCCTCGTTAGTTTTTGGCTTAATCCAGCCTCGGCTCCCGCTTTTTCGATGTGCTCCATTAAATAATAAAAGTAAGCAGGCCCGCTGCCGGCAATGCCGGTGAAAATGTCCATTTTGCTTTCTTCGATGGAATAGACTTCTCCCATGCATTGAAGCAGTTGTTTCGCGGTTTTTGACAGATCGGCTGTTACATGGCTGCCTTCGGCCATGGCGGTTGCAGATGCGCCGATTGCACTTGAGGTGTTAGGCATGATTCGGATGACAGGCTGCATGCCGTGCAGCTCGTTTTCAATAAATGAAATTGATATGCCAGCTAAAACTGACACGATAAGCTGATGGGGTTGAATATGCGGTTTCATGGAAATAAGAGCACTCTCTGCATCTTTCGGCTTCATCGCCAAGATGAAGCAATCGATGTTCTGATAGTCAAGTTCTTCTTTTCTGACGCCTCGTATTCCATATTTCTGCTGGAGTTCTTCTAAACGCCGGTGGTTCGTGTGGTTTGTAACATAGATTTGCGAAGCAGGCAGTTTTTTGGATTGAACGATGCCTGAGATCATTCCCTCTGCCATTGATCCTGCCCCTATAAAAGCTACGTTTTTTTGATTAAAGATCTTTAACATCTCCCTTTGTTCGCATTTCTGTTCGTATTTTTTCGAACACGGTTAGTATATTAACACTTTAGATATTTATGTCAAGTTTGCGTGTTTTGATTGGACGGCGCAGGTCATGTGAAAAATGGAGATTTTTGAAGAAAAAAGGAAAAGAAAAAGAGGCTGAAAGCAGATTTTTCAGCTTCAATTGCACCTTTTGTCGTTTGTCTTTCCTCCATTTGAAGGCCGTTTGAATGATTTAACGGAATTTTTTAGAGATTGACAGCCTTTCGGACCGGTAAAAAAGTACGATCCTTTAGCCGTGTGAGCGCAAATAGAAAAGCGCGGGCTCGAAGCTTGTCGAACCCGCGCTTGCCAATATCAATAGGTTGTAACGTAAAGCTGCCCCTCATCGCCGCGCCATTCCGCATAAAGCACCTCTTGATACTGTGTAATACCTTGACTTGATAATTGATTTTGCAGCCAAAGCTCGTCAAAGCCGGCTTCATGCAGATTGTTCTTTTCGAGCTCGCCGTCGAGGATTAACGGCACCGGGAGCTGAACCGGTTTGTAAGGGATGTTTAAGTCTTCTTTTGTCGGCATCCCGTATTTGTGTTTTGGCAGGACGCTAAGCGAACCGTCTGTTTCAAGGATGGCATATTGAATCTCGTTTAAGGAAAAACAGCCTTTTTCACGTGCCAATGTCTGCAGCTGGTTCAGGTCCAATTTATTTTTTTTGAGGGCATTATAATCGATTTTTCCTTTATTGATCACAATACTTGGCCTGCCCTCGAGAAAACCTCTGATGTTTTGCACTTTTTGTGATAAAACTTCTATTGAATAGATTAGAATGGCCCAAACGAGGATGGCGAAAAGGACTTTCCAGATGGTGACATCCTGATCGAAAATCGCGTTTCCAACCATTTCCCCCAATATTAAAGCGGAAATAAAATCAAACGGCGTAATTTGGGCAAATTGGGTTTTCCCCAGAATTTTCGTCATCAGAAATAAAGCTGCAAACCCTATCGTCAGTTCGACTACCAAGTGTACATATTCCATCAAGGTTCCCTCCCGAATCTCTCTCTTCATTGTTAACAATCGGGATGTAGTTTAAACCAGAGGAATACTTTTCCTGAGAAAAAGGGCCATCTGCTGCGCCGCGCCTTCTGCCAATCCATTGGTATTCTTCAAAAAATAGCGGCGTCGTGCCAACCTCTTCTTCGATCATACGGCTGAGAAGTGCCGTTCCGCTCATGACTTCTCACGATCAGGCAATGAAACAGATAAAGCTGCACGAGCGCCTTTTTTAAATCCGGCTGATTCCGGGCCTTAGTCCCAATCATCCAAAACAGGCGGCCCGGTTAACTAAAGTCCCTCCATGCGGCAGGTTCTCTTTTACGCCCTCTTCCTCCAACGATCGACTTTACATGATCCCTGTTTCTTCGGACATCTGATTGTTTCTGCCTGGCATGTTTCATAAGGCTTACAGATCCAAGAGTGGCAAGAAAAACACATAAAACAACTGCAACTGAATATAAATCAAAATCGAGAAAGATTTTCACGAGACTATACGAAATGACAAGTGAAAAAACCGGTGAAACAACCCATACTTTCATTAACTTCAAAATAACGCTTTTACGAAAAATTGCCCTTCCCTTTTCAGAAAGGCCAATCCCAATGATGCTGCAAGTCGTAATCTGGGTTTGCGGCACGGGAATGCCAAATAGCGAAGCGCCGATGACTAGGGACGCACCGAGTCCGGAAACACATGACCCTTGCAAAAGCGAAAACTCGGTGATTTTTTTCCCATTCGTCTCAATGACTCTGCTTCCAAGGCAAATGGCTCCGATAGCCACGAACAGTCCCCCAAGAAACGTTCCGCTGCTGACTGACAAGAGGCCTGCTCCAACGAGAGGTCCGACGGAATTCGCGACATTGTTCATTCCCGCCGAAAAGGCTTCTAAAAACCCGGTTAAAATCACTAGTGCGGTGAGCAGCCGCGCCCATTTTTGCTGTTTAAGCCACCGCAGCCTCTTCTCGGCTTTTTTCAGCAATTGTCCAATGAAAAAAGCGAGAAAAAAAGCGGCAATCGGAATGATCAGCCAATACATGACGATCACCAACAGCTTATCGGTAAATACCGCTTGAAATGCGACGCCGACCCCGACAATCGAGCCGACCGTCACCTCGCTGGTTGAAAGGGGAATCCCCGCGATGTTTGCAATAAACAGCGAAATCGCAGATGCTCCGAGGATAATCACGACAATATGCACATTGAGAATAGACGTGGGGATAATGCCTGAACCGATTGTTTTCACAACCTCTCCTCCGCCTATCATGGCGCCCAAAAATACACCGATTCCGCTGATCCACAAGGCCGCCTGCCTTTTCCGGACGGCACCTGCGCCATACGCTATTCCCATTGAAGCTGCTGCTCCGCTCGCTCCTATGTTCATGGCAAAAAACAAAGCGATAATGAATGCCAAAATGGTAATCGTCATCTTTTACCCAGCTCCTACCGGAATTGATGCAGCCCGCATTCTGTTTTTTCCTGACGGGCCCACCTTCCCGCTCTTAAATTGCCGCCGTCTGCCACGGGAGACGTACACACCTCACAGCCGATGCTCGGATAATCTTGATCATGAAGCTTGTGATACGTCAGCTGATTCAGCTTAATGTAAGTCCAGACATCTTCCCATGTCCAGTGAATAAGGGGGCAGATTTTAATCAGTTTAAAATTGTCGTCCTTGTTGATATAACGGACATGTTTCCGTGTTTCCGACTGCTCCCGCCTCAGCCCGGTCATCCATGCCTCCATCCCTGACAGATGCTCTCTGAGCGGCTCGATCTTGCGAAGGCGGCAGCAATGGTCCGGATGGCGTTTCCAAAGTTCGCTGCCATAGCGTTTTTCCTGTTCTTCAAGCGAGAGGCCGGGTTTTAAAAAGCGAATCGACAGACCGGGATAGCGATCTTTCACTTCATTGATAAGTTCATATGTTTCCGGAAAATGCAGTCCTGTATCTAAAAACACGATGTCCGCTTCTTTCACAACTTTTGAAATCAAGTCGATCAAAACGATTCCTTCCGCGCCGAAACTGCAGGCATAAACAATTTTTTGATACGTGCTGTACGCCCATTTCAAAACGTCCATCTCGCCGCTGAAGGTATCCATCACCTCTTCAGAAGCTTTTTCATTCCATGTGTGATACGTTAAAACATCGTTCATCGATTTTCCCCCAATATGTCCTAAAGGTTAGTTTTCTTACCCCCTGATACGAAACATGAACTGAAAGAACATATAGGCAGATTATTCACTTTTTAAACTAAATGTGATCTGGAAATTGTTATGATTTCAGCAATTTTGTGAATATCTGAAAGACCCGGCGCGCCAAATTGAAATAAACCGATTCATATCAGTCAATCATTACATCTGTCTTGCGGCATTAAAATAAAAACTGGCGGTGAGAGATCCGGATTTGATATACTGATATATTTTCTAAGATTAAGTAAGGGCTTCGCGTATCTGTCGCGGGCCTTCTTTTTACGTCAGTTTTCATTGTGAAGAACTAGTGAGGAACCATATGAAAGGACGGCGAATATACTTACTTTGACTTCACAAAATGGATAGATACCTAGTTGAGAAGCAAGTCAGGAGATGAGAGGCTAACATGCTGCCTAATGGGAGGTGGACGAAGATCACTCCTTGCCGAACGGCAACACATGAATGGGAGAAACGATAAACGGGAAAAGGTGAATTCTTATTGTGACAGCTGAATAATGGCCGACAGACATTTACCTAAAAGTATGAAAGATACAGCAGATTGTGAGGGGTAATCAATGATTTCATCTGAACTGATACTGCCCGACAGGCAGCTTAAACCAAGATTAAAAGGGATCACCATCCTGATTGATAACGGGGTTCCCTTGAACTTTTTTAAAGATACGATTCACGGAGCGGCAGATTATATAGATTTTGTGAAATTTGGATGGGGAACATCTTTAATTACGAAATATTTGGTTGAGAAAATCGATTGTCTGAAGCAAAATGACGTTCAATTCTTTTTTGGCGGAACGTTGTTTGAGAAGTTTTTAAGCCAGGATAAAATTGAAGATTACTATCGCTACTGCAAATTATATGGATGTCGTTATGTGGAAATATCAAACGGAACGGTCCGTCTCTCTAATAAAGATAAAGCAAGCTTTATTTCCGATTTTTCGAAAGAGTTTCACGTGTTCAGCGAAGTCGGCAGCAAAGACAGCGCCCTCAGCAGTGAGCTCGAGTCAGCCGAATGGATCGATTACATCCTCGAAGATCTTGAAGCCGGGGCCGAGAAAGTGATCACGGAAACGAGGGAAAGCGGCACGAGCGGGCTGTGCAAAAGCGATGGAGAAATGCGGTCCCAGCTTATTGAGGAGATCCTTCATTCCGGCATCGCTTCAAGGGATTTAATTTTTGAAGCGCCGACGAAACAGCTGCAGACGTGTTTCATTGAAAAAATCGGTCCTGACGCCAATTTGGCGAATATACCGTTTCAGGATGCCATTCCGCTTGAAACGCTGAGACTGGGACTTCGATCAGATACATTTTATTTATATGATTAGGGTCGTTTGAAAAGCGGCCTATTTTTTATTGCGGAAACTGGCGATAGGCATCAATAACGGACGGAAGCGAATCTGATAAATCGCATCGATGATCCTCGTAGAAATCCACTGGCAGATTAGAGCTTGGATAACGATTCCCCAGGCGATGACAGACGCCGTCAAAAGGAAGATGAATGCGTTCATCATAAACAGCGCCGTTCCCGGTTTTCCACCGCGGTAAATCGATATCATTAAAGCCAGGGCGCCAAAACCGCCGTTAGAAATATTGTATTTATATAGCAGTCCAACCCCCGTCCCCAAAAGGACGGATCCGTAAAATAAATCCAGCCAGATATTGTTCGTCGTCATGAGGGGCATGCAGGATTCGAAGATCTGCACCGAAACGGACGTCATGGTAATCGCCCCCATCGTCCCGAAGACCGTTACGGGTTCAAGCCATTTAACGGCCGTTAAAAGCAGCGAAAAGTTGACAGCCCAGACGGTTAATCCGTGCGGAACCTGAAACCAAAAATTGAGCAAAACAGCGATGCCGGCTGCGCCCCCTGAAGGAATATGGTTCGGAAACAAAAACAGCGCCATGCCGAGACCCTGTAACACGCTGCCCAGCACGATAGCATGTACGATTTTGAGCTTTCTTCCCATACGGATATAATCCCCTTTAAAGAAACTTGTCCTCTTCCTACTATATGTAAGGGGAAATGAAAAATATCACATTTTTTCGAGTTGGCGCTTTCACATGTAAGACGAGCCGTCCCATCCATACGCTTCTACGAGCTCTGTATCGATTTCGATTTTGTCCGGGACTTGAATGTATCCGTCTTTTATGCTGACGGGCACGAGTTTTGTGAACGGATTCTCCATCGCATCCCATTCGAGCGGTTCGATATCTTCTCCGTCCATTTTGCTCCAAGGCGGCAGACAGGCTTGTCCGAAAACGGCGTACATTCTTGAAAGTCCGCCGTCATAGCTGTGGGGAGAAACCCTTTTTCCGAAATGCCTGGCGAGCTTCAGAACGGTTTGAAAATCGTCTGTGCCGTCACAGTGCATAACATCGGGTTGAGCAATATCGACTGCGTTCTCCAGAAAAATCGGCAAAAACGGTTTTGCGCCTTTTACATTTTCTCCTCCGGCAACCGGAACAGAAAGCGCTGAACGCAGCATCCGGTATTCAGCGGGAACGTCAAACGGCATGGGCTCTTCAAACCAAAGCACGTTGCCCCAGGCGGAAAACCACGTTTCCCACTTCCGTGCGGCGGCCTGGTCATAACTCTGGTTGGCATCGAGTATCAGTCGGGTGTTTTGGCCTGTCATCTCCTGGAACGCCTGAATATGCGCCAAGTCTTCGGAAAACAACTTGCCTCCCGCTTTCAGCTTGACGGTTTTAAATCCGGACCGCACGGCCTTTTCGACGAGCCGGAGGGAATGGCGGCTCCAATCGGGCCTGTCTGAATATGATTGAAATGAGGCATAGACCGGGATCTGCTCCCTCAGTTTTCCTCCCCATAATTCACATACCGAAAGGCCTGCTTTTTTCGCCGTAATGTCCGTTAAAGCCATGCTAACGGCAGCTGCGGCCCGCTGATGCCACTTTTTGATGACGGTGACAAGCTCCGTGCGATTGCCCGCTTCTTTTCCAATTAAGTAAGGAATGATCCGTTTTTTAAAGCCCGCATCCAAAGCAGGCAGCCAATCCGCACATTCTCCCCATCCCGACAGGCCTGAAGCTGTCGTGATCCGAATCAGGTAGCACGTTCTGTAGCTTTTCAATCCGTTCGCATCGCCGTAAGGGGAGGAAAGCCTGTGGAACAGCGGAAATGTGTCAACCTTTTCAATGCGCATATTTTTTCTCTTCCCTCCTATCTTGCGTCAGCAGGCTGCAGCCCCTTCTCCCCTTTTTTGGTGTCTTCCTTTTTGACATGAATCATCGTCAGCACCAACACACCGACGACTAATGTCAGGCCCGCAATCGACATAAACATGCCGAGTTTCGACCATTCCATCAGCCTCCCGAAAATCGGCGGACCGATCGCGACTCCTAAAAATCTGACCGATCCGTACAGCGATGTCACAAAGCCGCGCCTCTCTTTTCCGACAGCCCCGGTTATGAAGCTGTTGACACACGGCAGAACAAAGCCTGTACCGATGCTGCTGATGACAAGGATCGAAATAAAAGGAATGAGCGCGGAGAAAAAAGACAGTGTGCCGTAGGAAACCGTAATCAGAGCGAGCCCGATAACCATCATTTTTTTCATCAGCTGCTGATTTTGTCCGATTTTGCTGCCCGTAATATATGATGTTGTACACATGACAAGCAGAGGGATCGCCAAGATCAGACCTTTCTTTACGCCGTCTGTATGAAATTCTTTTTCCAAAACATCAGATAAGTAAAAGAGGATGCCAAACAAAGTAAACAAACAGACGGCCCCTGCGAGATATGCGGTGAAAAGCCATCTGCCCTCATGTTTAAAAACGCTTGTCAGCCCTTTCACATATTTTCCGAGAGGCGGCGGATCTTTTTTCTTGTCTTTTTCTTTGATAAAAATCCAAGTCAAAATGATCGGTGCAATACAGAAAGCAGGAAATGCAAAAAACACCCAAAACCAAGCGATCAATGCTATCAATGATCCTAAAATCGGAGACAGCACTTTTCCGAAGCCGTTCGAGGCTTCAACGAGACCGAGCACCCGGCTTTCTTCAGATCCTTTAAAAAGGTCTCCTGTCAGCGCCATTGCGATCGGCGCTGTACCGGCTGCTCCAAGCCCCTGCAGTCCTCTCCCGAAAAGCACCCACGGGAAAGCGTTCGCAAAGGTCGTCGATGCAAATCCTGCAAGAATCCCGCCGGCCCCGTAAAGGAACAGGCACGGAATAATCACCACTTTCCTTGAGAAGCGGTCCGCCAAGTAACCCAGCAGCGGAATAAAGAGCGCTGCAGTAATCGAAAACACGGTAATGACAAGGCTGACTTGAAATTGCGATAAATTGAGTTCAGATTTCATCTTCGGCAAAATCGGAATCAGCATCGAATTTCCCAACGTCATAATCAATGGGATCGACCCGATCGCGACAACCGTCATGCCAGAGGTTTGTTTTTCTGTCATAAATTTGTACATCCTTCCTTATTCAAAATGAACTGTAAAAGTTAAGTAATCCGTTTGATCCGTCATCAACTGAACTTCGTTTCCGGCCGTTTTTCAGGTTCGCGCCGGCCGAGCCGTTCCGTATATAAATCGATATCCACCGCATACCTCGGCCTTCTTTTCACTTCGGTGAAAATCGTTCCGATATATTCGCCGATAATGCCGATCCCCATCAATTGCAAACCGCCCAAAAACCATATCGAAATGATCAACGAAGCCCAGCCAGCATTCGTGTAGCCGAGCAGCTTTTGAATCATTGCATATATACCTGCGATACAGCTTAGGAAAAATAAGAAGAAGCCAATCAGGGTAAAAAAACGGATCGGAGCGACACTGAATGACGTAATCCCGTGAAAAGCGAAAGACAGCATTTTTTTCAGCGGATATTTCGTTTCTCCAGCCAGCCGCTCTTTTCGGTCATAGAACACTTTGGCCGACCGGAGGCCGATCAGGGGCACCAGACCGCGCAGAAAAACATTTGCTTCTGCATAGCGGCTGAGCTCTTCAAGCGCCCGTTTATTCAAAAGCCGAAAATCGGCATGGTTATCGACCAGCTGGATGCCGAGCTTATTCATGATCCGGTAGAACCATGCGGCTGTTGTTCGTTTAAACCATGTATCCGTTTTCCGGCTGCGGCGTACGCCGTAGACGATTTCATAGCCTTCATGATATTTTTCGATAAACCGGCGAATTGCCGAAATGTCATCCTGAAGGTCGGCATCGATTGAAATAACGCAATCCGATTTTTGCTTCGCTTTATCTAGTCCGGCTAAGAGAGCTTTTTGATGTCCCGAATTACGGGCCAGCTTCAAGCCTGTCACATAGCGGTTTTTTGTGCTTTCCATAGCAATCAGCGGCCATGTGCGGTCCGTCGATCCGTCATCGACAAATAAAAGCTTGCTCTCTGCAGAGATCAGCTTGTCTGCTGTGAGATCATCCAATACCGCAGTCAGCTGTTTTGCGGTTTCGGCAAACACGTCCTCTTCGTTATAGCAGGGTATGACGATTGTCAGCAAAGGCTGTTGAAGATTCAATTTGCTTCCTCCTTATCGATGCTTATTTCGCTTCATATACATAGATGTTCCAAGCGGACTGCGGGTGGCTGAACCGCTTTAAAAACGCCAGCTTGTTTTGTTCTGCATTCATAATCGGAACCGAAGAAAAAATATATCGCCCCCCCATTTTTTTGAACGCTTCAGTGTTCAATTCGAGGTTCGTGATTTTTTTCTTCGTGCTCTTTTTGAACGCGTAATGTTTTCCGAGCTCGTCAACAAACAAGTAGCAGCGGCTCCCCCACTCATCGAAATAGCGTTTCAAGACCGGATTTTTATCAAGCTCTTTGGCGATGATTTTCCGGAATTGATACTTGTACTTCAGCGGATAAATATTGGCATACGTATCAAGTGTGTAAAAACCGTTATACTGCGCAATCGCGGGATGCAGGCCGATGCTCGCCACCCGGTAGGAATCGGGAGACCGGCCGATGAACCGTTTGATCTGTTTGAACTGATCTGATGCATAAAATTCCCGAAAGGTCGGGGCATGGTGGTATGCGCCGTAAGTCAGCTCTTCATGAAACGGTATAAGCACGAACAGCTGGGCGACCAGCGCGGCATGGACGAAGCGCCGCCATCTCTTCCCCATTTTCCACAATATGTAGCATGCAACTGCAAAGCTTGCGTATATCACAAGAGGGCGCAAAAAGTGAAAACGCGCGAAATTGAATGCCGAAAGCAGACTGATCTTTTCCTTGGGAAGCGCCCACAGCTTGTTGAACCAGAGGGCATACCATAAAGAAAGCGCATAATTTAAAATGAATAAAAAGATGAACAGCTTTTCTTCTCTTGGCCGCTTTTTTCGTTGTCTCGCAACGACGAGCCCAAAAGTGAGCACAATCAAAGGCAGGATCACCGCCGTATGGACGGTCATGACATGATTGTGGCCGAGCACGAAATTTTTAAATGACAGCCGAAACGAATGAAGGATGTCATGCCTGGATGAAATAAATTCAACCCGATGCATCGTTTCGCCTGAAGCGAAAACCGAATAAACAAGCCGGTATTCTATCGCCAGAAAAATGCCCGTCATGAGAGCGATGCTTCCGAGAAAGCGAAGGTTAAAGCTGCGCTTTGAAACCAAATCATAAAGCCAAATCAGTGAAACGGCTGCTAGGAAAAAGAAGAAACCGAGCACAAAGCTTGAGTAAAGCGGCAAAAGCGCAAGGGTCGCCCATTCTTTCCATGAGTCTCTTCCTGCCCTGATGTTTAAAAAAGCCCATAAAGCTAAAGGATGGCCAAGCGTGCTGAGCATTCCCGAAGGCCAAAAGGGTGTCAGGGCAAAAGCAAGTGATACCGCGATTCTGATGAAATACGCTTTTTCATCGCGAATCAAATGGCTTTTCAGCAGCAGGTACATCCCGACAAAGGCAAACACCCTCGTGATCGTTTGGCTTATAGCGTATGCGGTCATCGAGGGAAACAAGGCATGAAGCCAGACAATGCCGCTCCATTCCGTTCCGTAAGCATCCCGCGGCAGTCCGTTGATGATTTGCGGAATAACGGCTTTAACACCGCCGAGCAGTTGACCGCTTTCCGCCAGCACCTTATACCATGCAATGTTGGAATCCAGGTTGTCATGCACGCGGATATGAGCGTCTTCATTTAATATGTAAAGCGGAAGGACATAGAGAAGAATGACACTGAATGCGAAAATTAAATATCGCTTTTCCTTGCTGGTCTTTTTGACGAATAACGACACGAATACCACATCCAATTTTGTTCTCTTTTGGAAATATAGAGCTTTTATCATATCGCTGTTATTATTCGTGGAAGCGTTTTGAAAAATTCATCAAAATGAAAAAAGCTGTCTGTTTCACCAGACAGCTTCGCTTTACCCATTACCAAGGGTACGGGTAGTAAGGGTAGTATGGATAAAAAGGAAAGAACGGATAGAAGAATGGATACGGATAAAACGGCGGTCTCGGTCTAGGGCGCGGTCTTGGCCGCGGATAGGGGTAGCCGCCGTAGCCGCCATAAGTAAAAGGCTGCTGTCTATCCGCATCCGTCCAGTCATCTTGATATTGATAAGTTTCTTCCACTGTTATAGCCTCCTTTATTGCGTTGCATACTTTAGGTTATGTTATATACCATTAAATGGAGTACGTACACAATTTTTTTATCATTGCCTTTGTATAAATTCGAACAAATAACGATATGGCAAGTCGAATCAGCAGGTGAATATTGTGAAGCAAACAAAAAAACAGCCTGCCCTGTCAACCTAAAGAAGGTCGCAGGACAGGCTTTATTTATATGATGTGAAAACCCCTTTGTTTTATGGCAGTACAGAACTTCCCATTAAATATTTGTCAACCTCACGGGCGACTTCGCGTCCCTCGTGAATCGCCCAAACGATCAGGCTCTGTCCTCTTCTCGCATCCCCTGCTGCGAAGACTCCATCGACATTCGTTTTAAATTCCCCGTATGCTGCGTCAACTTTATTTCTCACCGTATTTACCCCGAATTGTTCAAGCAGCGGCTGTTCCGTTCCTTCAAAGCCGATAGCGATAAAGACATATTGAGCAGGCCATACTTTTTCCGTGCCCGGAATTTCGTGAAACTCAAATTTTCCTTGATCATTCTTTACTTTTTTCATTTGAATCGTATGCAGTTCTTTCAAATGGCCGTTTTTGTCTGCGACTAGCTTTTTCGTTTGGATCGAATATTGTCTCGGATCGCTGCCGAATGCTGCTTGCGCCTCTTCATAAGCATAGTCCAGTGAATGGACATGCGGCTGTTCAGGCCACATATTTTCGGCGGTTCTTGTATCGGGCAGCTTCGGATGTTTGCCGAACTGGACGACGCTTCGCGCTTTTTGGCGCAAGGCCGTTGCAACGCAGTCTGCTCCGGTATCTCCCCCGCCGATGACGATGACATCTTTATTTTTCGTATTGATAAACTGTTTATCTTTAAAATTCGAATCGAGCATGCTTTTTATAGTGCCTGTTAAATAGTCCATGGCAAAGTGGACACCTTTTGCTTCCCGGCCTTCAATCAAGAGATCGCGCTGTTTTTGGGCTCCTGTGCAAAGGATAACCGCATCGTACTGTTCTTTTAGCTCGTCGGCTGTAATATCTTTGCCGATTTCCGTATTGGTGACAAAGTCGATGCCTTCCTGCGTCAATAGTTTGATGCGGCGTTCGACAACGCTTTTTTCAAGCTTCATGCTTGGAATGCCGTACATTAACAGGCCGCCCGGGCGGTCGCTGCGCTCGTAAACAGTGACCGAATGCCCCGCTTGATTCAATTGATCGGCGCTTGCCAGACCGGCAGGCCCTGAGCCCACGATCGCGATTTTTTTGCCGCTCCGTTTTTTCGGAATCCGCGGCTGAATCCATCCGTTTTCAAATCCTTTGTCAATAATCGTCCGTTCGATCCCTTTGATGGATACGGCCGGGTCGGAAATCGCCACCGTACAAGAGCCCTCGCAAGGCGCCGGACAGACCCGCCCCGTGAATTCAGGGAAGTTGTTTGTCTTCAGAAGGCGGTCAAGCGCTTCTTTCCACCTTCCCTTGTAAACGAGGTCGTTCCATTCAGGGATTAAATTGTGTATCGGACATCCTGACGTATAACCGCCTATATCCATGCCGATTTGGCAAAAGGGGGTGCCGCAGTCCATGCAGCGCGCTCCCTGTCTTTTTGATGCTTCCTCAGAAAATGGAGACGAATATTCGTTCCAGTCATTTATCCGTGTGAGAGGATCGCGTTCAGCAGGCTTTTCCCGCTTGAATTCCATAAATCCTGTTGCTTTGCCCATTTTCCCCTCCCCTTTCTTACTGTGCCACCGCTTCTTTTGATGAAGCAGCCGCAGACGGTTCAATCTTTTGCTTCGTACCGGCTTCAAACGCGTACATCAGCGCTTCTTCATCAGACAAGCCGGCTTCTTTTTGCTCTTTAATCCGCTCTATCATTTGCTTGAAGTCTTTCGGAATCACTTTCACAAACCGGCCGACGGCCTCTTCCCAATGATCAAGTATCGAAGCTGCTTTTGAGCTTTCAGTATATCTGTAATGGTTTTCGATCATCGTTTTCAGTTCGGCGATTTCCTCAGGTGCTTCAAGTGTTTCAAATTCGATCATTTCAGGATTGCATTTCCGTTTAAAGGCTTTTTTGTCTTCGGTGTACACGTAGGCGATTCCGCCTGACATGCCCGCGGCAAAGTTTTTGCCGACGTCGCCGAGAATAGCGACGCGTCCGCCGGTCATGTATTCGCAGCCATGGTCGCCGATGCCTTCAACGACAACGCTGACTCCGCTGTTTCTGACGGCAAACCGTTCGCCGGCGAGTCCGTTAATATAAGCTTCTCCGCTTGTAGCACCGTAGAACGCAACATTTCCGACAATAACATTTTCACGGAATGCAGGGTTGAATTCGTCAGGCGCTTTGACGGCGATTTTTCCGCCTGAAAGACCTTTGCCGATATAATCATTGGCATCCCCTGTCAAATACATTGTCATTCCTTTTGGTACGAACGCGCCAAAGCTTTGCCCCGCTGAACCTGTGAATCTGAGCGTAATCGTATCTTCAGGGAGGCCTTCTTCGCCGTAGCGCTTAGAAATTTCACTTCCGGTTATGGCTCCTGTTACACGGTTGATGTTGCGGATTTCAAAGGATGCTTCCGCAGACGTGCCGTTTTCAACAGCTGACTGGACGGCGGGTAGAATTTGCGTAATATCAAGTGATTCATCGATTTTGTGGTTTTGCGGCGTACGGAATGTGCGTGCGCCTTCCGGCTGATATAGCAGGTTTGATAAATCGAGCTGACCCGCTTTCCAATGTGCTTTCGCCCGTTCGCTGACACGAAGGACATCCGTGCGGCCCACCATTTCATCAACTGTTCTGAAACCGAGCCGGGCCATCAATTCGCGAACTTCCTCTGCGACAAAGAGCATGTAATTCACGATGTGATCCGGATCGCCCATGAACTTTTTGCGCAGCTCAGGGTTTTGCGTCGCTACCCCGACAGGGCAAGTATCCAAATGACAGGCTCTCATCATAACGCAGCCGAGAACAACGAGCGGCGCTGTGGCAAAACCGAATTCTTCGGCTCCTAAAAGCGCAGCCATGACAACGTCTCTGCCGGTCATTAATTTGCCGTCTGTTTCCAATACGACGCGTTCGCGCAAACCGTTCATCATCAGTGTTTGATGAGCTTCTGCGAGTCCAAGCTCCCACGGAAGGCCGGTATGCTTAATGCTTGTTTTCGGTGAGGCTCCAGTGCCCCCGTCATAGCCGCTGATGACGATGACATCGGCAGTCGCTTTGGCGACTCCGGCTGCAATCGTGCCGACACCGGCTTTAGCGACAAGCTTTACACTGATCCGTGCATCGCGGTTGGCGTTTTTCAAATCGTGGATCAACTGCGCCAAATCTTCAATCGAGTAGATGTCGTGGTGCGGCGGCGGTGAAATCAAGCCGACCCCAGGCGTAGATCCGCGTACATTAGCAACCCATGGATACACTTTGTTGCCAGGAAGCTGTCCGCCTTCTCCAGGTTTTGCACCCTGCGCCATCTTAATTTGCAGCTCATCGGCATTGACGAGATAATGGCTCTTCACACCGAAACGGCCTGAAGCGATTTGCTTGATCGCGCTGCGGCGGTTATCGCCATTTGCGTCTGGGGTAAAGCGCGCCGGATCTTCTCCGCCTTCCCCGCTGTTGCTTTTTCCGCCGAGACGGTTCATTGCAATCGCCAGCGCTTCATGGGCTTCCTTGCTTAAAGAGCCGAATGACATCGCCCCTGTTTTAAAGCGGCGCACAATCGATTCAGCAGATTCGACCTCTTCAAGCGGCAGCGGCTTCCGGTTTTCATCAAATGAGAAGAGATTGCGGAGAAAACCGATTCTTTCTTCATCAGCTGCTTTCGAATATTGTTTAAACAGGCTGTAATCACCTTTGCGGCATGCCCATTGCAGCGTGTGAATCGTTTTCGGGTTAAAAGCGTGGTGCTCCCCGCCTTTTCTCCATTGAAAATCGCTTCCCGAATCAAGCGTTTCGCTGAATGTATCTTCATACGCTTCCCTGTGGCGGCGCTTCGCTTCTTCGGCAATCGTATCCAGACCGATTCCGCCGAGCTGTGATGCCGTTCCTGTGAAATAGCTGTCTATGACGTCTTTGCTGATCCCAACCGCTTCAAAAATCTGTGCGCCCCTGTAGCTTTGAACAGTGGAAATACCCATTTTGGACATCACTTTTACGACGCCCTCTGTCACGCTTTTGCTGTATTTTGTAACGGCCTCTTCATAGCTGATGGAAAGTGCTCCGTCTTCAATCGCCTGCTTGTATGTCGCATACGTGAGGTACGGATGAATGGCATCCGCTCCGTAGCCGATCAAGGCGGCAAAATGGTGAACTTCGCGCGCTTCACCGGATTGGGCGATAATGCTGACTTTCGTACGTTTTCCCGCGCGGACTAAATACTGATGCAAGGCACTGACGGCTAGCAGCGCAGGAATCGGCGCTTTCTGACCGTCCATTTTGCGGTCGGATAAAATAAGGAGAGTCACGCCTTCGGCGATCGCTCTGTCCACTTCTTTAAACATATCTTCGAGGCCGCTCTTCAAGTCGTCTGTAAAGAGCGTATGAATCGTCTTGCTTTTGAAATCCTTATGCACAAGTCCTTTTAAAGAATTGAACTGTGCGTTTGTCAAGACCGGTGTATACAATTTAATCCGGCGGCAGCTGCTTTCATTCGGATGGAGAATATCGCCTTCCGCTCCGAGCCATGTCAATGTCGAAGTGACGATCTGCTCACGGATTGCATCAATCGGCGGATTTGTAACTTGTGCAAACAGCTGTTTAAAATAGTTGAACAGCGATTGCGGACGGTCTGACAACACCGCCAGCGGGACATCGTGGCCCATTGAACCGAGCGGGTCTTTGCCTTCTGTAATGACAGGAATTAAATATTTGTGAATATCTTCGTACGTAAAACCGAATGCTTTTTGGCGGGTCAATAGGTCAGGCACAGATTTTTCTTCGGTTTCCTCAATATCGTTTGAGACATGAACCAGTTCTTTACTGAGCCATTCCTGGTACGGAAACTCCCCGGCGATTTCGGATTTGACTTCTTCATCGGAGATAATCCGCCCTTCTTCAAGATCAACAAGAAGCATTTTCCCGGGATCCAGCCGGTCTTTATATAAGATGTTTTCCTGTTCGACATCAATCACGCCGACTTCGGAGGAAAAAATAAGGTAGTCGTCTTTAGTGACATAATAGCGAGCGGGTCTGAGCCCGTTCCGGTCTAAAATGGCTCCGATCTGTTTTCCGTTTGTAAATGAAATCGCAGTCGGGCCGTCCCATGGCTCCATTAAAGAGCTGTGATATTCGTAAAATGCCTTCTTTTCTTTTGACATGTACGGGTTCTCGTTCCACGGCTCCGGAATCAGCATCATTGCAGCATGGGCCGGATTCCTTCCAGCCAGAACAAAGAATTCAAAAGCGTTATCCAGGATCGAGGAGTCGCTTCCGTTTTCATCGAGGATTGGCAAAACCTTTGGCAAGTCTTCGCCGAACGCTTCGGAAACAAACTGCTGCTCCCTCGCTTTCATCCAGTTCATATTGCCGCGCAGCGTATTGATTTCCCCGTTGTGGATCAGATAGCGGTTCGGATGTGCCCTTTCCCAGCTCGGAAACGTGTTTGTGCTGAAACGGGAGTGAACCAATGCAAAAGCTGAGACGAAGTCCTCGTCCTGTAAATCTTCATAGAAAGCATCAACCTGCTCGGGCGTTAAAAGTCCTTTATATACGATGGTATTGCTAGAGAGGCTGACAAAATAGAACGTTTTGTCGTGTTCTTTCGCCCAATTTTCGGCCTGTTTGCGAATGATGTACAACTTCCGTTCGAATGCCAGATTGTCTTTCAGCGCTTCATTTGCTCCGATGAATACCTGGCGGACGACTGGCGCGCTTTTCTGTGCGACTGTTCCGATTTTTCCGACATTTACAGGTACAGTTCGCCAGCCGAGCACCGTCTGTCCTTCCTGTTCGATCAGCTCGTTAATGCGCGCTTCGGTTTTTTCGCGCCCGCTGTCATCCTTAGAAAAGAAGATCATCCCGACGCCGTAGCGTCCTTTTTCAGGCAAGTTGAAACCGGCGCAGACTTTTTTGAAAAAAGCATCCGGAATCTGCATCATGATGCCTGCTCCGTCTCCGGTATGCGGGTCACTGCCCTGACCGCCCCGGTGGTCTAATTGGCAAAGCATTTGTAATCCTTTTTTGACAATATCATGAGTAGGAAGGCCCTTCAAATGAGCGTAAAGGCCGATTCCGCATGCATCATGTTCAAATTCAGGACGGTAGAGACCTTGTGCCTTTGGTAGTTGATTATAAGTCATTGTTCCTCTCCCCCGTTCATTTTTCCCGTTTGTCCCCGGTCATAAAATCTTACAAACTCTAATCCTATTGTAGGTTTTCAAATCTATACAAACAATATATAATTTAGATTAAAACTATCTCATTTTGAGATGAGCAGGTGAAACAACGATGGAATTACGCCAATTGCATTATTTTATGGAAGTTGCAGAAAGAGAGCACGTATCGGAAGCGGCCATGCACCTTCATGTCGCTCAGTCGGCGATCAGCAGGCAGATCGCCAATCTCGAAGAAGAGCTCGGTGTTGATTTGTTTGAGCGCGAAGGCCGCAATGTGAAGCTGACTCCGATCGGGAGACAGTTTTTAGACCATATTAAAACAGCGATGAAAGCGATCGATTTCGCGAAGGAACAAATCGATGAGTATTTGGACCCGAATCGCGGGACCGTTAAAATCGGTTTCCCGACAAGCCTTGCGGGCCAGTTCCTCCCGACGGTTATTTCCGCTTTTAAAGAGGAGCATCCTCATGTCGCTTTTCTTTTAAGGCAGGGATCTTATAAATTTTTAATCGAAGCGGTGAAAAACAGGGATATCGATTTGGCTTTTCTCGGTCCTGTTCCGTCAAATATCGCTGAGATTAAAGGGGACATTTTGTTTTCGGAAAGCCTTTTGGCACTCGTGCCGATCAATCATCCCCTATCAGGCCAGCAAAGCCTTCATCTCGGCGATCTCAGAAATGATCAGTATGTGCTGTTTCCAGACGGATACATCCTTCGAAAAATGGCTGTTGATGCATGCAAGCAAGTAGGATATACGCCTAAAATTTCCTCAGAGGGCGAAGATTTGGATGCGATCAAAGGGCTGGTTTCTGCTGATATGGGTGTGACGCTTTTGCCGGAAAGCGCCTTTAATGAAACGGCTCCCCGTTTTACAAAGAAGATCCCGATTGATTATCCTCAAGTAAAGCGCACAGTCGGAATCATCACCCCTAAAAACAGGGAGCTTTCCCCTTCTGCAAAAGTCTTTTATCAGTTCGTAAAGAAGTTTTTTTCTCGCCTTCAGCAATACCAATAGCCAGTATGACAACGAATTCAGCCGGGCGCAAAAGCTTGGCTGTTTTCATTTTATCATAAACAATGATTAATGTCTGAATTTTCTGTCCTTTTATTCTCTGCGCATCTCTTCTATTGTAAAAAGCACATCTTATATATGTATGTTTATCCCCTTTTTTTATGCTGATTTTTCATACTGACGCCAGTTTTTTCTGCCTGGAAACGGACTCGCCTGCACTGGCTGCAGCCTGGAACCGGCCTTTGACTCGTCAAAACCGCTGAAGTGAATGACATATTCCGTCAGCCGGATCGCGCCGTCACAAAGGACCGAAAAGGCGATCATATCGCCGCTCCCGTGATGAAGTTTTAAAAAAAGCCGCCATTCAGGCGGCTTATCGTTTCATTTTATTCCTTACTTTTTCGGCATATCGGCATGGATTAAATAATGAATCAACGCCTTTTGCTCTTGTTCGGAAAAGCCGCTTTTGGCGTCGATCCAGAATTCATGCCCTTTGCCGGTTACCCTGACCGCTTTTAAGTCGGGCGATTCCGAATTGCTTTTGACGACCTGCTGTCTTAAATCTCTGTCGATCATCGCCAGCAAACTGTTATAAGGATCCGCCTGCTTACCTTTTATGACCGTCTTTGGTAAGCCTGTCTCTTTTAATGAGCTTCCCACTGCAACCCCTCCGTCGTGCAAATAAGGAGCGCGCCAGTAAACGCCGATCAGACTCGGCACTTTGTACCCGCCTTTGGAATCTCCCTGCGCCCAGGAAAGCTTGATCTGTTCGGGGTCAAACCCGGCTGTCGGGACTTTCAGGATCTTCGGTTTGCGCGGCAGAGGCACCGGTGTGTCAGGCGAATGAATAAGGCTTTTCCCGAATATGTTTTCCGTTTTCTTAAAAGACCGGGCCCTTGTCGGCTCGGTTCCGATTTTTTCAACCGAGATGACCTTGTTGTTCGTCAAATACCGGCCGGCATGACAGGATATGCAGCCCGCTTGTTCAAAAACACGCCTGCCGCGCCTGACGGTTTGGCTGTCGGTTTTTTGCCGCGGATCAGGAGGTCTAAGTGTATTTTGCCAGGCGGATACAGCGTTGTTTTCTTCATTCACTTTTCGTCCGGGTGAGCTCACAAGTACGCCGTCGGGCGCCGCCAATGTGATGTTAGGATAGTTTGGCGGCTTGACCATTTGGTTGACGCCCGGTACTCCGGGAGTGGGATCGGCTTTTTTGAAAAACGCAGTCGGACTTTCCTTTTTTTTCGACTGATACCTGTATGTTGAGACGGGAGCCCTTTGCAGGATCGTCCCATTATAAACATCTTCGCTCATGCCGAAAAGCGCCCGGCTTGCCGGGGCTTGCGAGAGGCTGTCCGAATTTTGCGCATGAACATTATTGCTGAACACAGTCAAGCCTTTAAAAGGACCGGCCATTGCCGAACCGCTCCAGCTGTACGGATGGTCGCCCAATGTATAGGCATCCGGAATCTGCGTGGGATTGCTTTTCATATCGATCGTCGAGTCGAAAAAACCTCTCGGCCACTTCAGGAAAATGCGATCGACCGCATCTTCGAGGCGGTCCGGATCGGGAAGGCGTTCTTTTTTGCCGTTTCTGGCAGTGATCACAGGGCTTTTATCATTCATAAATTGTTGAATATTATCAATTTCGGCATGTGTAAAATAAGCCGCTGAATTTGTCGCCAGCGCCAGCATCAGCCCTGTATTTAAATCAGAGTTTGTCACGCCTTCCATCACCTTCATCGTTTTCGGATCGACTGCGGCGTGGCAGGCCGCACAGCTGATGCCGGCTTTGATTTTTCCGTCAGCGTATTTGAAAGGCATGCCGAGCGGTGCGTATGCCCCTTTTGGAACATCAATGCCGGTGTCGATCTTCTCGCCTTTTTTAAAGATTTTCCCGCCGACCTTAACCGTTTCAGCTAATTCGATGCGCAAGTTCGTCGTCCCTTTCCCTTTCAATCCGGCAATGGCTTTCGTCATGTTGGCTGCTGTAATGGGACCGTCAAGGAGTCCGATGATATCTGTCAAAAACACTTCGTTGCCGAAAGTTTCCTTATAAAATGTCTCCCGTCCCAAGTCGAGAAGGCGGTCATCAACCTTTACAGCTCCCTCCTCTGCGGAGGCGGGCTTGTCCGGTGTAAATGCTCCCCATAGATCGTATCCGTGCACTCGTTTTTCTTTTGAGATGACTTTTTCTTTAGGAGGCATATATACATATTCCGGTTCAAGATGTCTGACCGTGATATAGCCAATTACGGCTAAAATCGCGATGATAGCAAATGCGGCTAACCATTTATGCTTTTTCATCATTGACCCACCTTTCTAATTGAATAGGATTCCCCAGAGCTGCCGTGAATCATTTAGAACGTATTACCAGCTATAACTTCCGGCGTCCCATGCCAGAATATGCATATGATGGGATTAAAGGAATGAGGCCATTTTGAAAAAGCTAAGCATTGTTCTTGCCATTTTTATATGTGCGTTAATTTCATTTATTATATGGCTGAATGCCGGGAATGAAAAATTGGGACTCCCGGATGAAGAAGCAGAGGCCGTCAAATCCTCCAAAAAACCGGTCATTGTCCTTATCATCGACTCTTTGATGGATCAGCCTTTGAAAAAAGCGATTCAAGCAGGCCGCGCCCCGGCATTAAAATTCTTTCTTGAAAACGGTCATTATGAACCTGAAGTGGTAAACGCGTATCCGACCATGTCGGTTTCGATTGACAGCACCCTGCTCACCGGAACTTATCCGAATATCCACCGCGTTCCCGGGCTCGTCTGGTATAATCAGGATGAACAGAGAATTGTGAATTACGGGAGCGATAAAAAAGAAATCGCGACACTCGGCATCAAACAAACGATCGAAGACGGGATATTTTCTCTTAATCACCGCCATTTAAGCCGAAAGGTGACAACGGTCCATGATGATTTGCAAGTGCGAGGAAAACAGTCGGCATCCATCAACGGGCTCATATACAGAGGGCCTGACCGCCACGAATTAAATATCCCGCCCCCGCTCAAAAAGCTTAAATTGATGCCTGAACATATGACGGTAAACGGGCCGGCTCTTTTTTCGTTCGGCCGCTTTGCCCAGCTCGATCCCAATAACTCCTACCATCATATTTGGCAAGGTTATGGCGTTAACGACAAGTTCACAGCACAGGAAGTGGCCTATTTAATTAAAAAGAGGAAGCTTCCTGCGCTGACTGTCGCCTACTTGCCCGATTTTGACCATGATGCACACAAAAAAGGCCCGATGGACATGAAAGGCCTCGAAAAAATGGACCAGCAGCTGCAGTGTATATTGAATGCATATGATTCTTGGCGCGATGCGGCCGAAAAAGCGGTATGGGTCGTCATGGGTGATGGCGGGCAGACAGCGATCGGACGCGATAAAGACAAGGCCGCCATCCGGCTTCATTCGCTTTTTAAAGGATACCGGATCGCTAAAATAAACGAAGCCCACGATCGAAACGCCCAGCTTCTTTTTGCAGTAAACGACAGAATGGCATACATTTATGTCACGGATCGAAACATGCCGCTGCAAGGTGCCGTCAATGAATTGAAAAAAGACGAACGGATCGCTTTCACAGCGTGGAAAAAAAGCGGCTGGATATATGTTGATTCGAAGCGTTCTTTAAAACCGCTTCGGTTTCGTCCAAAAGGCGGCTATCAAGATCCTTACGGGCAGTCATGGACGATCAGCGGAGATTTTTCTTTATTGGACATTAAAGCAGACGGCGTCTCGATCCAATACGGCGATTACCCGGATGCTCTTGCCCGCCTGTACAGCGCCATGCATTCGCATCGCGGACAGTTTGTGATCGCCGACGCGAAACCCGGGTTCCAATTTGCCGGCGAAAAGTCTCCCCTCCATTTTGGCGGAGGCGGCCATGGCTCACTTTATAAAACGGATAGCTTGGCTCCGATGATCATCGTCGGTTCGGAAAAAGTTCCGGAACATCTTCGCCACCTTGAAATGAAAGATTTTTTTATGAAGCTCGTACAATGACCCGGTCATGTCATCAATGATCGGGTTTTTTCTTTTTTATAAGTTTCTTCTTTGACAATCTTTTGTTGTTCTATGTATGATAATACCGTGTTTTAGTTTATTTACTTAATTAATTAAAATGGAGAAGCAGGTGCTTTTTATGAAACAAGATAAAGTCAGCCGCAAGACCGTTGTGCAGTTGATCGAAGCTTTCAACCGGCTGCGGTATGCGGAAATGAAGCAGTCTTTTCCTGCAGTTGAATGGAAAAAGACTGAGGCAAAAGCGCTGATGCTTTTAAATGAAGCAAGCGGTGAAGGCAAAATGGCATCCGAAATCAGCCGCGCTCTGCATGTCACCTCCCCTTTCGTCACGCAGATGTTGAACAGAATGGAAAAAAAAGGGCTCGTTTTTCGGCGCATGGATGAGGATGACAGGAGGATCGTCCGGATTTTTTTAACCGATGAAGGAAAAAAAGCGGCGGACGATGCGCTTAAAGGGCTGAACCGGTGGTTCCTGCAGCTCACTCGGTTTCTGGGCGAGGATGAAAGCAGGCAGTTCGCCGATTTGATTCATAAGTTATCCGAGTTTATCGAACACGGAGAAAAAACAAGTGAAAAGAAGGTTGAAAAATGATCTCACTCTTAAAATATTTAAAGCCTTATAAGCTGCAAGTGATTCTTGTCGCTGTTTTTACTTTGCTGAGCAGTGTGCTTGAGCTTTATTTGCCGACGTTAATGGCAGATGTCGTTGATGTCGGAATCGTGAACGGCGACATGCCATTCATATTGAGAACCGGAGGCTGGATGATCGCCTGCTCCCTTCTGGCCATCATCATGACTGTCGGAAAAGCGTTTTTCGCTTCGAAAACAGCCCTCGGCTTTGGAAGGGATATCAGGCGCAAGCTGTTTGTCAAAGTTGAACACTATTCAATGGATGAATTCGGAAAAATCGGTTCTGCTTCTCTCATTACCCGTACCACAAATGATGTCAAGCAAGTCCAGGATGTACTCAACATGATGCTTTCATTGATGACAAGAGCGCCGTTAATGCTGGTCGGCGGTATTGTGCTTGCCGTGTCCAGAGATGCCAAGCTGTCGATTATATTTCTGGCCGCTCTCCCGATCCTTGCGGGGCTGATTTTTCTCATTACAAGAAAAGCTGTTCCCTTATTCGGCGTTCTTCAAAAAAAGACGGATCGTCTCAACCTTGTTCTCAGGGAAGGTTTGACTGGAGTTCGCGTCGTTCGCGCCTTTAACCGAGTTGATCAAGAAAAAGCCCGTTTTCAAAAGGCAAACGAAGAGTTTCGCGATACAGGCATCGCCGTCAACAGAATCATGGCTTTTCTATTTCCTGTCATGATGATTATGATGAATTTCACGAACATCGCGATTATCTGGTTCGGAGGCATCCGCATCGATCAAGGCAGCATGCAGGTCGGGAACTTAATGGCTTTCCTTCAATATGCATCCATGATTCTAATCGCGCTGATCATGCTTGCGATGACATTCGTGATGATCCCAAGGGCTCAGGCATCTGCCGACCGCATTAACGAAGTGCTGTTAACAGTGCCTTCGATTACCGATCCGAAAGAGCCGCAGAAAGACAGCGGCTTGCGCGGTTATGTGGAATTTCAAGATGTGACTTTTCGTTATGCCGGAGCTGAAAAGCCCGTTCTCGAAAATATTACGTTCAAGGCAAAACCGGGTGAAACGACTGCGATCATCGGCAGCACAGGGGCCGGAAAAACGACGATTCTTCAATTGATCCCGAGATTTTTCGATATTGAAAAAGGGTCTGTGCTTGTCAACGGAACAGATGTCAGAAAGATGGCGCAAAAGGAGCTTCGCGCGAAAATCGGCTATGTCCCGCAAAAAGCTTCAATATTCAGCGGGACGATCAAGGACAATATCCGATTTGGCAAAGAAGATGCAACAGATGAAGAAATTTTGGAAGCACTTGAAACGGCACAGGCTTCCGAGTTTGTGGAAGGCAAGGAAAATGGAATTGAATCTGATATCGAGCAGGCCGGAGCCAACCTTTCAGGCGGCCAGAAACAGCGGCTTTCCATCGCCCGGGCATTGGTCAGAAAACCGGAAATTTATTTATTTGACGACAGCTTTTCGGCGCTTGATTACAAAACGGATCAAAAGCTGAGAAAAGCGCTTCAGAAAACCACCGCTGATGCCGCCGTCATTATTGTTGCCCAAAGGGTAAGCACGATTACAGATGCGGACCAAATCATCGTATTAAATGAAGGAAAAATAGCCGATATCGGCACCCATCAACAATTGCTTGCTGAAAATGGAATTTACCAGGAAATTGTGGCATCACAGCAGGCCGAGGAGGAAAGCGCATGAGCCAACAACAAAAGCATCACGGCTCGATACCAAAAGGAATGCACGAGACAAAACCGAAAGAATTTAAAAAGACCCTCTTGAGATTGGCCCGCTATTTAAAACCGCGGACCTTCCAGCTGGTGCTCGTTGTCTGTGCTGCAATATTGGCGACGTTGTTTAATGTCATCAGTCCAAAACTTCTCGGAGATGCGACCTCTTCCCTTTTCGCAAGCTTTACAGAAGGCACCGGTGTTCAATTCGGCTTTCTCGGCCGGATCACGATGATCCTGGCAGGACTGTATCTGCTTTCTGCTTTCTTTACGTTCTTGCAGCAATACCTGATGGCCGGCGTAGCCCAGAAAACGATATACGAAATGCGCCAGGAAGTGAATGAAAAGCTGACGCGACTCCCTTTAAAGTACTATGACAAGCATTCGCATGGCGATACGCTCAGCCGCGCCGTCAATGATATTGACAATATTAATACGTCACTGCAGCAGGCGCTGACGCAAATGATTACGTCTGTCATTACGATAGTCGGAATCATCGTCATGATGCTCCTGATCAGCCCTGTGCTGACGCTCGTCGTCTTCATCACGGTTCCGCTCAGCATGCTCGCTGTCCGATTTATCGCCTCATTTTCGCAGAAACACTTCGGCACGCAGCAGAAAGAACTCGGCGACATCAACGGACACGTTGAAGAGATGTTTACAGGGCACCAGGAAGTAAAGGCATTCGGTCATGAAGAAAAAGCGATTCAGCAATTCGATGAAGTGAATGAGCGTCTTTACCAGTCAGGCTGGAAAGCGCAGTTTATTTCAGGTCTGATGATGCCGATCATGACATTCATCGGCAACCTCGGCTATGTGTTTGTCAGCATAACCGGCGGTATTTTCGTTCTTAACGGCACCCTCTTAATCGGAGGCGTGCAGGCTTTTATCCAATACACGCAGCAATTTTCCCAGCCGCTCGTTCAAGCTGCCGGAATCGCGAATACAATCCAATCGGCAATCGCATCCGCCGAAAGGGTGTTCAGTCTTTTAGACGAAGACGAGGAAACCGAGGAAACGCCGGCTTCCATCGATACCGGCGCATTAAAAGGCGATGTATCGTTTGAACGTGTCGCCTTCGGCTATGATAAAAACGTTCCGGTCATCCGCGATTTAAGCCTCCATGCCAAAGAAGGCCAGACAATTGCGATCGTCGGACCGACTGGTGCAGGAAAAACGACGATCATCAATTTGCTGATGCGGTTTTATGAATTAAACAAAGGCAGCATCAAGGTCGGCGGCACTGACATCAGCGAACTGTCGCGCGAACAGGCCAGAAGCATGTTTGCGATGGTTTTGCAGGACACATGGCTGTTCAACGGCACCATCCGCGAAAACATCGCCTACGGACGTGATGGCGCAACAGATGAAGACATCATCAGGGCGGCAAAAGCCGCCTATGCCGACGATTTTATCCGTACCTTGCCGGACGGCTATGATACGGTACTGGGCGAAGATGCCCAAAACATCTCGCAAGGGCAGCGGCAGCTCCTCACGATCGCGAGAGCCATTTTAGCCGATCCGAAGATTTTAATATTGGATGAAGCGACTAGCAGTGTCGACACCCGGACGGAAATGAATATTCAAAAAGCGATGAACAAACTGATGGCTAACCGCACGAGTTTTGTCATCGCCCACCGTCTTTCTACCATTAAAGATGCCGACCTGATTCTTGTGATGAAAAACGGAGATATTATTGAAAAAGGCAGCCATGAAGAGCTTCTCCGCGAGAACGGTTTTTACGCCGATTTGTATAACAGCCAGTTCTCCCGGGAAGAAGCCGTAAGCTGAAAGATCGAGGCCGTACCTGATCAGGTGCGGCCTCGTTTTTTTCATCCATCTCTGAGCTGATGTTCCCGGTGTTGTGAGCATACCTCGCCTTTTTTCCTTTTTTAGATCCGATACTTTCGGCCAATTGACAATTTTTTCATGATATGTCCGTTGAAACCGTTGTAAAAATAGTGATAACGTAAAGATTGAACCGGTTCATCATGTATAAACGATTCATGTTAAAGGAGAGAGTTGACGTGGCAAATTCAAATTCACTTCAATCAAGCAAGCACTATGCCAATTGGATTCCGATGAAAGAAATCAGCTCCAGTAATGACCGGCTGTTTCCGTTCCCGATTTATAACCGGATCAGAAAGACGTCTCCTGTGCGTTACGATGATGAGCGAAAATGCTGGGATATCTTTTCGTATGAAGACGTTCAATTCGTGTTAAAAAACCCGAAGCTTTTCTCTTCAAAACGCGGCGGTAATATGGAAGGAAAAAGCATATTAACAATGGACCCGCCGAAACACACAAAAATGAGGGCCATCGTTAATAAAGCTTTTACGCCGAAAGCGGTGAAAGAGCTTGAGCCGCATATCGAAGAAGTGACGGCTTTTTTATTTAACGAAGCGAAACAGAAGGATTTGTTTGATGTGGTGGATGACTTGGCTGCTCCCCTTCCCGTCATTATCATTGCTGAACTTTTGGGCGTTCCGGCTGAAGACCGCCTCATGTTTAAACATTATTCAGACATCCTTGTCGCAGGTGCGGAAGACCGCTCGGCTGAAGCCGCTGAACAGATGTACAAACGCCGTGAAGAAGGCAATCGGTTTTTGGCGGATTATTTTAAAAACATTATCAAGCAGCGCAAAAAAGAGCCAAAAGACGACCTGATTTCGCTTTTGCTACGGGCAGAAGTTGACGGCAAGTCGCTGACAGAAGAAGAACTGCTGAATTTTTGCATCATTCTTTTGGTCGCAGGCAACGAAACGACAACTAACCTGATCGCAAACAGCGTCCGCTATCTCACCGAAGACAAAGCCACACAGGAAGCCGTAAGGCAAGATTTGTCCCTCGTTCCTGTTTTTGTTGAAGAAACACTGCGGTATTATCCGCCCGTGCAAGCAATCGGCCGCACGGCGGCTGAAGACCTTGACATCAAAGGCGTGCGGATTGCAAAAGGTTCCACGGTGATCAACTGGGTCGCTTCAGCGAACCGTGACGAACTGAAATTTGACGACCCTGACAGCTTTAAGCTTGATCGTAAATCAAACCCTCATATGAGCTTAGGCTTCGGCATCCACTTTTGTCTCGGTGCTCCCCTTGCCCGGCTTGAAGCGAAAGTCGCACTCGATTACTTGCTGCGGCATGCATCCGTGGAAAAGGACAGCTCAGAGGAGCTTGAAGCGATTCAAAGTCCGTTTGTCTTCGGCGTCCGTCATCTCCCCGTACGCCTTTCGCAAAAATAGCACGAAAAAAGGACAGGCTGTTTCAAGCCTGTCCTTTCCTGATTGTTTAAGGGTTTGTAGACCACATGCCCGCTGATTTAATAAAAATGCGCGGATGCAGTTTAAGTTGGGCAACCATGTATTCCGCCAGATCTTCAGGCTGCATGACGCGTTCCGGATTGCCGTCTGTTAATTTGGAGTCGATTGCCAAGTCCGTCGCAACCGTGCTCGGTGTAAGAGCACTCACGCGGATATTGTGCTTTCTGACTTCCTGCATCAGCGATTCGGTCAGTCCGAGTACCGCGAACTTAGACGCGCTGTAGGCGCTTGTCCCGGCTGCTCCCCTTTGGCCTGCTGTAGAAGAAATATTAATAATATCGCCGGCTTTTCTTTCGATCATTTCAGGCAGAACGGCGCGTGTTACATTATAAACTCCCATCAGATTCACCTGGACAATATTTTCCCACTCCTCGGGGGATTGCTCAAGAAATCCTGCAAACCCGCCGATCCCGGCATTGTTAATGAGAATGTCGATTTGTCCAAGCTCTCCTTTTACGGATTGGACTGCACGTTCTACAGCTGTTAAATCCTTTACGTCAGCTGCGGCTACAGATACTTTTACGCCGAACGCCTTTAATTCCTCTGCTGCTTTTTCAAGATTCGCAGCTGTACGGCCGATAAGGCCGATATGTACACCTTCTTTTGCAAGGGCAATCGCTGTGGCGCGGCCGATCCCTCTTCCCCCTCCTGTAATCAGAGCGGTTTTGTTTTGTAAAGATTGCATATGAAAAACTTCCTTTCTATATGTATCACACGTTTAAATTATAGGAAAACAAACTACGTTTTTGCAAATATGACGACTTGTGAAGAATAAACCGCCTGCGCAGCTGGCATCTTCCGCGAACCGACCGGATTAAATCGGCCATCGTTATATTCGATTGCATGAAGAAACAAAAAAAGAACCATGGTTTTACCAGGTTCTTTTAATATTGCATAAAAACAGACGCGATGATATAATCAGATCACGCACGTTTAAAATTAAATGTCATAGATATCCCATCTTACATTTTAAGTCTACCATATCGGAAAGCTCTTGTCAAATTTTTTTTCGAAGGAGAGATGCAGAATGAGTCATTTCGTTCTCGGTTTTCATGAAATGGAAAAAACACAGCTTTTGCTTGTCGGGGGAAAAGGGTTAAATTTAGGGGAATTATCAAAAATTCAAGGAATACAAGTACCAGAAGGCTTTTGCGTCACGACAGCAGGATTTCAAAAAGCCGTCAAAGGAAACGAAACGTTCCAAGCGTTGCTGGCTCAACTGGCCATGCTAAAAGTTGAGGATCGGAATCAAATTAGTGACATCAGCAGGAAGATTCGGCAAATCATTATGGAAGCAGAAATTCCTGCTGATGTTGTGAAAGCAGTTGCTCACTATCTCTCTCAATTTGGCGAGAAACATGCTTATGTAGTGCGTTCTAGCGCGACTGCCGAGGATTTGCCGCATGCTTCTTTTGCAGGTCAACAAGATACCTATTTAAATGTTATCGGCAAGGATGCGATCTTGCAGCATATCAGCAAATGCTGGGCTTCCCTGTTCACGGAGCGCGCGGTCATCTACCGTATGCAGAATGGATTCGATCACAGGCAAGTTTATTTATCCGTTATCATTCAAAAGATGGTTTTCCCGCATGCTTCAGGAATTTTATTTACCGCTGATCCGATGACTTCCAACCGGAAACTGCTTTCAATCGATGCCGGTTTTGGACTTGGAGAAGCTCTGGTCTCCGGCTTGGTCTCTGCCGATTGTTATAAAGTGCAAAACGGACAAATCGCCGATAAGAGAATAGCAGCCAAGAAATTGGCGATTTATGGACGAGCACAAGGCGGAACAGAGACAAAGCAGATCGATCCTGATCAGCAGATGTCTCAAGCACTCACTGACGGGCAAATTTTACAGCTGGCACGTATCGGAAGACAGATCGAAGCTCATTTCGGCCAGCCGCAAGATATCGAATGGTGTTTGGCTGATGATACATTTTATATTGTTCAGAGCCGGCCGATCACGACTTTATTCCCGATCCCTGAAGCGAATGATCAAGAAAATCACGTCTATCTATCTGTTGGTCATCAGCAAATGATGACTGATCCCATTAAACCGTTGGGCTTGTCTTTTTATCTGTTAATTACTCCTGCACCTATGCGTAAAGCCGGCGGGAGATTGTTTGTTGATGTTGCGCCTAGGCTGACGACACGTGCCGGCCGGGAAGCTTTATTAAACACCGTGGGAGCAGATCCGCTTACAAAAGACGCACTCATGACCGTAATCGAGCGAGATTTTATAAAATTGATGCCAAATGATCAAACAGCACCGATTCCGGGCAACGGTCAAACAGATATGCCGGTGCAATTCGAGAACGATCCGACAATCGTTTCTGATTTGATGAAGCGCAATCAAACATCGATCGAAGAGTTAAAGCAAAACATCCAAGCGAAATCGGGATCGGATTTGTTTGATTTTATACTGGAAGATATCCAGCAATTAAAGAAGATCGTATTTGACCCGCAAAGTACGGCTGTGTTTATGGCTGCTATAAATGCGACAACATGGATCAATGAAAACATGAACAAGTGGCTAGGCGAAAAAAACGCCGCTGATACCCTTTCTCAATCTGTACCGGGCAATATTACTTCGGAAATGGGTCTGGCGCTGATGGATGTCGCGGATGTGATTCGCCCTTATCCAGAAGTGATTGATTATTTGCAGCATGCAAAAGAAGATCACTTTCTCGATGAACTGGTTAAGTTTAATGGTGGAAAGGAAATCCAAGACGCTATTTATGATTATCTCAGCAAATACGGAATGCGTTGTCCTGGAGAAATTGATATTACAAGACCTCGCTGGAGTGAAAAACCAATTACACTTGTCCCCATGATTCTTAGTCATATCAAAAACTTCGAGCCTAACGCCGGCAATCGAAAGTTTGAGCAAGGGCGGCGGGCTGCTTTGGAAAAAGAACAAGAGTTAATTGATCGATTGAAGCAATTGCCGGATGGTGAACAAAAAGCGAAAGAAACAAAACGAATGATCAACCTCATCCGGAATTTCATCGGCTACCGGGAATATCCAAAATACGGCATAGTCAGTCGCTACTTCGTATATAAGCAGGCATTGCTGAAAAAAGCCGAACAACTCGTACAAGCGGGCGTTATTCATGAAAAAGAAGATATATACTACCTCACTTTTGAAGAGCTTCACGAAGTCGCACGCACAAAAAAAATAGATAACCAGATCATCAGCAAACGGAAAGACGAGTACAAATTATATGAAAAACTAACTCCACCGCGTGTGATCACGTCTGATGGCGAAATCATTACAAGTGCGTACAAACGAGAAAATTTGCCGCCTAATGCGATTGCAGGCCTGCCTGTTTCTTCCGGAGTGATAGAAGGAAGAGCACGTGTCATTTTAAACATGGAAAATGCCGATCTGGAAGATGGAGATATATTAGTCACCTCCTTTACCGACCCAGGCTGGACACCATTATTTGTATCCATAAAAGGCCTGGTCACCGAAGTCGGCGGATTGATGACCCACGGAGCAGTGATCGCACGCGAATATGGCCTGCCGGCAGTCGTCGGAGTGGAGAATGCGACTGGGCTGATAAAAGATGGGCAACAAATTCGCGTGCATGGCACAGAGGGATATATCGAAATATTGTAATGGTGTCTGTTGCCCAAATAAATACGGGAGTCGACAGTGCATTTAAAAGAACTCTTCAGATTTAGTATCTATCAGGGAAAGGATCCGGAGATAATTTTCTTCAGTCAGAACAGCTGCCAGCAATACAGGTAAATTATACCTGTAATAATCGGCTGATTTGACTGAAAAGATGATCTATGTCCTTCCCTCCCTGTCTTTTCATAATCATCCATACGTTAACTTCAAAAGATGAACCTGACAATTTTATTGTAAATATGGGTGAAACCGAGTATACTCATATAGTTGCCAATCATGAAGAAAAACAATGAACGGCGGTGGAGACACGTTATTATATAAGATGAAAAACGAAAGAAACAAATTGGGACTCCGGATATCTGGGAATCCTACATATCATTTGTCGTCATGTTTTTGGGTAAATTGTATTACAGGAGGTTTGATATGGAGAAAAAGTTTAATTCCAAAGCAATATTAGTCACCTTCATGATTGGTGCATTTTTTGCAATATTAAATGAAACGCTGTTGAACATCGCATTAACAGAGCTGATGGAAGTCTTTCACGTTGATGCCCCGACTGTTCAATGGCTGGCAACCGGATTTATGCTTGTCATGGGTGTTTTAATGCCTATTTCCGCTTTACTGATTCAATGGTTCACGACAAGACAGATGTTTATCGGCGTCATGTCGATTTTTTTAGTCGGAACCATCATCGCCGCTTGTGCAGTGAATTTTCCGATGCTCTTGACGGGGCGCATGATTCAGGCGGTCGGTACAGGTCTCTTGATCCCTATTATTATGAACGCGCTCTTGCTCATTTATCGGCCTGAAGTCCGCGGGAAAATCATGGGGACGTTCGGTTTGGTCATCATGTTTGCTCCGGCGATCGGCCCCACTCTTTCGGGCGTCATTGTTGACATCCTCGGCTGGCGCTGGCTGTTTATTATCGTCATCCCTTTTGCAGTATTTTCAATCTTGTTTGCGGTGAAGTATTTGCAAAATGTCGGAGAAGCGACGCGCCCGCGGGCTGATTTTTTATCGATCGTTCTCTCAACCATCGGGATCGGCGGAATCGTATACGGATTCAGCAGTGCCGGAGAGGCTCCGGAAGGGTTTCAGTCCCCTCTGATCATCGGTGTAATCATCGTCAGCCTGATCAGTATCGTGTTGTTCGTGCTTCGTCAGCTGAAGCTTGAACAACCGTTGCTCGATGTGCGTGTGTTCGCCTATAAAAATTACACGCGCGGGGTCTGCCTATTTGTGATTGTCATTATGGCGATGTTCGCTTCCGAAATCGTGATGCCGATGTATTTGCAAGGACCGCTTGGTTTTACAGCCAAAGCAGCAGGGCTTTTACTTTTGCCCGGGGCCTTGCTAAACGGTCTCATGTCACCGGCCATGGGCGCTTTATTCGATAAGTTCGGGCCGAGAAAACTCATCATTCCGGGTACGATCGTTCTCGTCGGCGTGATGTTTTTCTTCAGCAGGATCAATCCTTCTGTGCCGGTCTGGGCGTTTATTATTGTGTACATCATCTTGATGCTGTCGATCTCAGCCATCATGATGCCTGCGCAGACGAATGCATTAAACGAATTGCCGAAACATTTATATCCTCATGGAACGGCAATCGCCAACACGCTTCAGCCTGTTGCAGGCGCACTCGGTGTTTCGGTGTTCGTCAGCATCATGAGCCAAGGCCAGAAAAGCTATCTTGCCGGACAAGAAGCCGCAAGCCCACAAATCGTGCATGAAGCGATGACACACGGTGTTCACCATGCCTACTGGTTTGCGCTTGCTTTATGCTGTATCGCTTTCTTTACCGCTTTATTTATTAAAAAAGCGGTCGCGCCTGATTTTGATAAAGAATAAACAAAAACTTAAAGGATGTCCTTCCAGGGGCATCCTTTTTTATCGTTGTTCTGCCGCGATTCTTTCGGCTCTTATTTTCAGAATTGACGAGATTTTGTGATATAATGCTAGAATCATATTCATTTTATCGGAAAGGAACGGATTCCATGGAGTCATTTGTTGATCAAAAAGACGGGATTTTCAAATCCGTATGTTCGCTCGACTGCCCGGATCAATGCGGGCTGCTCGTTCATAAAAAAGACGGAAAAATCGTTAAAATACAAGGCGACCCGGATCATCCGGTCACACAGGGCAATATTTGCAATAAAGTCCGCAATATGACGGAGCGTATTTATGATCCCAAACGGCTGAAAACTCCGCTGAAACGGACGGGTCCAAAAGGTGACGGGATTTTTGAACCGATCAGCTGGGATGAAGCAATTGAAACGATTCGCTCCCGCTGGCAGTCGCTCATTGAACAGGAAGGCCCCGAAAGCATTCTGCCCTACAGCTTTTACGGCAATATGGGGAATTTGACGGCTGAAGGAATGGACAGGCGCTTTTTTCACCGCCTCGGGTCGAGCCAGCTTGACCGGGCGATTTGCACTCCTGCCGGTTCTGTCGGCTATAAATACACGATGGGCGGAAGCATCGGCACAGACCCTGAAGATACAACGGAAACAAAACTGTTTATCTTTTGGGGAATCAATGCAGTCTCAACCAACATGCATCAAATCACTATTGCTCAAAAAGCCCGGAAAAACGGTGCAAAAATCGTTGTGATCGACGTTCATAAAAATCAGACAGGGCGGATGGCGGATTGGTTTATTCCGATTCGTCCCGGCACGGACAGCGCGCTTGCGCTTGGCATTATGCATGTCTTATTCGAGGAAAATTTGGCTGATGAACCATTTCTGAAAGAATTTACAGTCGGCCATGAAGAGCTCCGTCGCCATGTACTGCAATACGATCCCGCCACTGTAGAGGCAATCACCGGCGTATCCCGGAATGATATTATCGAGCTCGCCCGCTTGTACGGCCGCACCTCCCCTTCCCTGATCCGGATCGGCAACGGTCTTCAGCATCATGACAATGGAGGAATGATCGTTCGCACCATCGCGTGCCTGCCCGCGATCACGGGCCAGTGGACAATAAAAGGAGGCGGGGCGATCAAAGGCAACACGGCATTTTTGGCCTATAATACAAAAGCTTTGCAGCGCCCCGATTTATTAAAAGGCAGAACGCCGAGAGTCATCAACATGAATCAGCTCGGCAAAGCTCTCTTAGAAACCGAACCTCCGATCCGTTCGCTGTTTGTGTACAGCAGCAATCCGGCCGTCGTCGCGCCGGAGGCAAACAAAGTCAGAAAAGGGCTTGAGCGCGAAGATTTATTCACGGTTGTTCACGATTTATTCCTGACGGAAACGGCACGGTATGCCGATATTGTCCTGCCGGCTTCTTCCGCTTTTGAAAACACGGATTTCTATACGTCATATTGGCACCATTATGCGCAAATTCAGCAGCCTGTTATTGAGAAATATGGTGAGAGCAAGTCAAATACAGAAGTATTTAGACTTTTGGCTGAGGCGATGGGCTTTGATGATGAGCCGCTGAAAGATTCCGACGAAGAGATGATCAGACAGGCGCTTGATTACCCTGATAATCCGTGGCTCGATGGCATTGACTACGACAGCCTGACTGAAAAGCATTTTGTCAAAGCAAATCGGAAAACAATTTTTCCTGATCAACTGCCAACGCCGAGCGGAAAAATTGAATTGTATTCAAAAATGATGGAGCAGCACGGCTATCCGGGCCTGCCGACTCATACCCCGCTTGTTGAAACAGACAAGTATCCATTTTTATTTGTGCCCGGACCGAATCACAATTTTTTAAATTCGACCTTTTCAAACAATGAAAAGCATATTAAATTAGAAAAGGAGCCGAAACTTCACTTAAATATAAAGGATGCCGAAGAAAAAGGCATCGAAAATGGAGATTTGGTGAAAGTTTGGAATGACCGCGGATCATGCATCCTGCCCGCTGCCGTCGGAGAAAACGTCCTTCCGGGCGTCGCCGCAAGCCAAGGATTATGGGCGGATGCAGAAGGAAAACATTATCTCGTCAATGCGCTGACGCCCGATCGTTTAGCTGATATGGGCGGTGGTGCAACTTTCTTTTCTGGAAGAGTTCAAATTGAAAAAATATGAACGTGTACAAAAGACCGGTTGTAACAAAACCGGTCTTTTTTCACTTTGCCTTCTTTAAAGTTTTCGCATAATCGGCGGCAAACGCCGTGCTGTTTTTCAAAAACTTGATAATGGTTTGCAGTTCCTCCTCTGAATATCGGCTTAAAAATCCGGCAGATTCTTGCGCCAAGTCTTGAAAGATACGAGAGATCTTCTCCAGGTTTTCCGGGATCAGCTCGACTAAAAGACGCCTTCTGTCGGACGAATCCCTGATGCGTCTGACATAGCCCGTTTTCTCAAGGCGGTCGATCACGCCTGTGATCGCTCCCGTTGTCAGCCCGCTTTTTGCGGCAAGCTCCCCCGCTGTTACTTTACCTTCCCGCGAGATGATCTCAAGGCATTTATGATCTGTTGCGTTCAGTCCGATTTTCTCGCCGATCGCCTCGTGCAGAAAAATGGTTGCGGTGCTGTGAAACCTCAACTGCTGTATCAGCTCGTTGAGCAGCCCTTCTCCTTCAATATGATTTGTTCTTGACATCGGCAACACCCTTCTATAAAATCATTATGTCTTAGCAGCTAAGATATTTATTTCCTGATATAAATGATCATAACAGGATGAAGCGTCCATGCCAAACGCTGCTTTAGAACGAATTTATTTAAAAGGAGAATAGATTGATTTGTCACAAACTCAAAATCAAAAATTAGGATTTGTTGTAGCAGGACTTTTGCTTGCTATTTTGATGGCTTCGATGGACAATACCATCGTCGTCACGGCAATGGGAACAATTGTCGGCGATCTTGGCGGACTCGACAGCTTTGTCTGGGTTGTATCTGCCTTTATGGTCGCCGAAATGGCCGGTATGCCGATATTCGGCAAGCTGTCGGATATGTATGGCAGAAAACGTTTTTTTCTTTTTGGCAGCATCGTGTTCATGGCGGGTTCAGCATTGTGCGGAACGGCTACAACCATTGAGCAGCTCAGCATTTACCGCGCGGTCCAAGGAATTGGCGGAGGCGCTCTCATTCCGATTGCTTTTACCATCATTTTTGACATTTTCCCGCTGGAAAAGCGCGGTAAGATCACTGGACTTTTCGGCGCTGTTTTTGGCCTTTCGAGCATTTTCGGACCGCTCATCGGCGCCTATGTCACTGACTACATCAGCTGGCACTGGATTTTTTATATGAATCTGCCGCTCGGTATGGTTTCTTTTGTTTTTATTCTTCTATTTTACAAAGAGACGAAACAGCATGAAAAGCATCGCATTGATTGGCTAGGGGCGATCACGCTCGTAGGAGCGGTCGTCTGCCTCATGTTTGCGTTGGAGCTCGGCGGCGAGAAATACGCCTGGGATTCGAATGTCATCCTTACTCTTTTCGGAAGTGCAGCCGTCTTATTGGTTTGCTTCCTCATGATCGAACGCAAGGCCAGTGAACCGATCATTTCGTTTCATATGTTTAAAAACCGGCTGTTTGCCGGCAGCACGCTTGTCGCTTTATTTTACGGCGGGACATTTATTTCGGCGACCATCCAGATTCCGATCTTTGTTCAGGGTGTTTACGGAGACTCTGCGACAAACTCCGGGCTTGTTCTTTTGCCGATGATGCTCGGCTCTGTCGTATCAGCCCAGCTTGGCGGATTCTTAACGACAAAAATGAGCTACCGGAACATTATGCTCATCTCCGGACTGGTTCTCGTCAGCGGGTTTTCTTTATTAAGCACGCTTAATATTGACACTCCGCGTTTATTATTAACAATTTATATGATTGTTGTCGGCTTGGGAGTCGGTTTTTCATTCTCTGTATTAAGCATGGCGGCAATCCATCATTTCGGCCCGGAACAGCGCGGTTCAGCGACTTCTACGAGCAACTTTATGCGCTCTCTCGGCATGACGATCGGCGCCAGTATGTTCGGAATGATTCAAAAAAACCAATTTTCAGAACAGATGGAAGATATGTTTAAAAGCACAGGCGCTTCAAATCCCGCCTCACCGAATGACGCCAACCAGATTTTGTCTAGTGCCCGGGCATCATTGCCGCCGGATATTTTAAATCACATCACCGAGGCGCTGTCAAATTCGATTGTTCATACGTTTACTTGGGCAATTTTCCCCGCAGCGGCCGCCTTTTTGCTCGTGTTTTTCATGCCGAATGACAGGGTGAAACCGAGAGCTAAAAAGCGAGTGAACAAAGCGGGCTGAACATCTAGCTTTGCAAAGCTTTCTTTTTTCTCATTTTCGAAATCAATAAAAGCGGAATCGGCACAATGCCGAATAAAACAGCCGCTTGATAGCCGATCATGTCGCCGAGAGAAAATACATCATCGATATTTTTTGGCGTCATTGCGAGCAAATACATCACCGGAAGCAGACCGAACATGATCGGTCTGCTCTTTTTTTTGAAAATTTGCGAGAGCCCCAGGGATGCAGCGTAAAATGAGACAGAAAAAGTCGCAAACAGCTGCATAATCCAGATGACAAGGAGCAGCGATTCAAAACGTTCAAATATTAAGCCGGGCATCTCAAAACTGCGGATCAGGTTAAGCGTCGGCCATGTCATCGCGGTCACCCCGTCAACCGACAGCCCCCCGATCACGAATACGACCGTTGTTAAGTAAAAGAGCATTGCGATGCCGATTCCCATGACAGCGACTTTGACACCATCTTTCGGCTTTTTCATAAACGCCAAAAGGAACACCATCACCTCTGCGCTGATGAACGAAAGCGTTGTCGCTTTTGTCCCCTTTATTGCCGGCATGATGCCTTTCCCAAGGACTGGCCGCAGATTATCCAGTTCAAATATGCCAAAGCTCATAAATACGACGGTTAAAAAGAAAAGGATTGTCACCGGAAAAATGATTTCAAATAAACGGGCAAGCGACCCCATTCCGTCTTTGATCGAATAAAATCCGACCCACATCATCGACATGACGATCGCCCAAATCGGTGTTTGCTGCAGCAAAAAAAAGATAATGACTTCCGCCATAATTCTTGCTTCAAAAGCCGCAATCGCTATAAAATGGTCAATGAAAAACAGGCTGATCACAATACTGAGCCACTTTCCAACAATGTCTTCCCCATATTGAAAAAATGTTTGGCCGGGATAATCCTGGCTTAATTTTGTCATCACCACTCCGGCTGCCGTTGTGACAAGTCCGCCTAATAGGACGGAAATCCATACATCCGGCGTCCCGGCTTCTTCTGCAGCGGTTCTCGGCAAGGAGAGAATCCCAGCCGCCATAATATAACTGACAAATACAACAATTGCCTGAGAAGTCGTAATTTGATCTTCGGAACGGATCATTGCGCGTTTCTCCGCCTTTCGTGATTAGAAGTACTTCTGTTACTGATCCCCAACGGTTCCGTATTCTTTAATCGCGATTTGAACATGAAATGTAATCGGTATATCGGTAAAGGTCTCATCCCAATTTTTCTTTAGTTTTTCCCAAAGCCTCGGATGCTTGATCCTCAGCTCGTTTCCGAATCCGGCAAGATCTGCTTTGTATTCGGTTTTCATTTTTTTTGTAATGTCCTCCATCGATTTTTTCACCGTTTTCGCGGTTGTTTTTTCGATTTTTTCCAAATAATTGTCATCAAAAGCTTTTTCATTCGTGTTCCAGTTTTCCGCAAGATACCCATCTGACTTTACGTTCACTTCAAAAGAAAGACGGTTTCCTTTAACGATGGGCTTGATGTCGCTTTTAATCGATTCGACGCCAAATGCGGTCACCTTCTTTTCTTTCGGATCATAACTTTTAACCATGCCTCCAATTCCCTCACCGGTGATCCACATTACCCCTACTAAGTCATGTTCATCCAAATAACCGATCAGCTTATTGGTTTTTCCGTTGATCGCGGCTGCTCCTGCATATTTGATTTCTCCATCGGTACCGATAACATTTTGAAGAAGATAGCTCGTTCCTGATCTCATTTTGCCTGTTAGTTTGGCAAGCGTCACAGGAGGAAGTATTTTTCTCGCTTTATATTCATTTTCGGCGATTTTGCGCAGACGAAACGCCGGCATTTCGCCGGTTTCCTTCAGCTCAAGCGTGTCTCTCGCCCGCCCTCTTGTGACCAGCACCATACTGCTCGGCCTGATTTCATTATCGCGGAGAGGCTGATCAAGCAGTTCTGCCAGCGAATAGGTGCGGAGAAGCTCAGCGGCGATGACAATCACCTTTAAATGAGGACTGAATACAGGTCTGTCCTGTCTCAATGCTATTTCGGTGTTAATTTGCTGAAGCGAGTCTCCCGTTTCGTAAACGTTAATATACGTTTTTTGATCAGTGCTTCCTCCGGTCGATTTTGAACCGGCTGCTTGTTCGTTCACGTATTGATAGACCATCGTAATCCGGTCTTTTTTCGGGTAATCGCCTCCCATTTCGTCAAATTTTTTTTCGAGTTCGGTTTCTTTGCCTTTGTCAATCCCCATCGCAAATGTGAGACCAAGCTCTTCAATTTCGTGGCTGCTCCAGCATCCGGTTAATAAAAACAAAAGGAAAGCAATCGTTAAGTAGCGAATGGTGTTAATTTTTTTCAAACTTTCTCCTCCTTACTTTCGATATGACCAGAAGCATGAGCGGGATGAGGCCGACTAAATAGATGGCGCTGTTGCCGATTAGATCTCCCAGTTGAAAAAGTTGATTAATATTTTTAGGCATCATCGCAATGAGATAAATGACCGGAAGCAAGCTAAATAATATCGGTTCCTTCCTTTTCTGCAAGAGTTGCGACAGACCTAAAGCAGCAGCAAAATAGCTGATCGTAAAACTGGAGAACATTTGCATGATCCAGATCACTAGCAGCAAGGACTCAAACCGTTCAAAAATCAGACCCGGCATCTCAAAACTACGCATCAAATCAATCGTCGGCCATGTCCGTGACGACACTCCATCGATTGACAGTGCACCGATGACCATAATGACGGTGATCATATAAAAGACAACCGGAAAAGAAATTCCCATCAAAGTTGCTTTTAAAGCTTGCTCGGGCTTTCTCATAAAAGGAACGATGATCAGTATGATTTCTATGCCTGTATAAGCAAAAGACGTTGTCTTGACTCCTTGCAGCACCGGCACGATCCCTTTCCCGAGAACCGGCCGCAAATTGTCGGTATCGAATATGCTGGCGCTCATAAATATGACGATAAGAAAAATGAGAACTGTAATCGGAAAAATGATTTCATAAAGTCGGGCAATCGGATTCATACCGCCGGTTATTAAATAGATTCCGCTCCATAAAAAAACCATCGCCAATGCCCAAAGCGGCGTTTCTTCCAGTAAGTAAAATCCTATAACCTCTGTAACAGAGCGGACTTGGAAACCCGATGTTGCGAGAAAATAACAAATCAAAAGCAGGGTGAAAAGTCTTCCCGGCCACTTGCCAATGAGATCCCGGCTATATTGATATAACGTTTTGTCTGGGGACTCCATGCTCAATTTCACCATGATGAAACCGGCTAATATGGCAACGAGCCCTCCGAATGCAACAGACAACCAGACATCCGGCGCTTTAACCGCTTCCACAGATGTCCGCGGCAGTGTCAAGATGCCTGTTCCCAGCAGAAAATTCGTGATGATGATGACGGTTTGTGAAACGGTAATTTTGTCTTGCTGACTCACCATCATGAAGAAATCCCCCTTTCCTTTTTCAATCATCAGCCTCTGTCAGTTCCCTGTTTCCTCCTTCTTATTTTTGAAATCACCAGCAGAACGAGCGGGGTCAAGCCGCCTAAATAAACGCCGCTGTTTCCAATAAAGTCTCCGAATGCAAACATGTTGTTGATATTTTTCGGGATCATGGCCATGAGATAAATCACCGGAAGCAAGGCAAACAGCATCGGCCGAATATTTGTTTTAAAGAGATGGGCCAGGCCTAATGCCGCACCATAAAAAGAAATGACAAAGGTGGAGAACAGCTGCATGATCCAGATGACCAACAGCAGCGACTCAAACCGTTCAAATATCAGACCGGGGATTTCAAAGCTTCTCATCAAATCAATCGTCGGCCAGGTCCGTGAAACCACCCCGTCTATAGACAGGGCGCCGATTACCATAACGACTGTGACCATATAGAAAAGCAGAGGGATAGCAATCCCGATCGTAACCGTATGAATGGCCTTGCGAGGCTGATTCATGAAGGGCATCAGGACCAAAATGATTTCAATACCTGAAAAAGACAATGCGGTCACCTTTATTCCTTTTAAGACAGGCCCTATTCCCTTGCCAAGTACAGGACGCAAGTTGTCCACATCAAAAATTCCGATACTCATAAACACGACCAGCAGAAAAAGAATGAATGTAATGGGGAGCACGATTTGGAACAACCTGGCGATCGAACTTAAACCGCCAACGATCAAGTATAATCCGACCCATAAAAAAACCATGACAATGGCCCAGCGGGGGGTTCCTTCCAGTAAAAAAAAGCGGATGATTTCAAGCATCGAGCGGACTTGAAAACCGGAATGGGCCAATAGATAAGATGCGAATAACAAGCTGATCAGGCTGCCTATCCATTTGCCGATGATGTCCTGACTGAATTCATAAAAGGTTTTATCAGGATATTGATGGTTGAGCTTTACCATGATGACCGCGGCCAAGAGTGCGACCAAGCCGCCTAATACAAGCGTGATCCAAACATCAGGTGTCCCCACCTCCTCAACAGACGTTCGCGGGAGCGTCAGGATCCCTGTCCCAAGCAGGAAATTGGTGATGATAACAGCTGTTTGCGAAGTGGTAATGCGCTCTTCGTGCCTGACCATCATAAGCGTCTCCCTCCTTTCTCTGCTACTGACGTGTCGAATCGTCTGTTTTTAGCATCTTCGGCCGCTTTTTCATCATCTGTATCGGCATGCGAACGATGAAATCTTTCCAATCGCGCAAACGATAAGGGACAGCCGGGCTTGCGTATGGAACACCAAAGCTTTTCAGCTTCACCGCGTGGCTGGCAAGCATGAGGAAAAACATAATCACCCCGTACAAGCCGAACGTGGCTGCACAAAACATCGCCACAAATCTCAGCATGCGCAGCGAAATACCGGCGCTGTATTGCGGAATGGCGAATGAAGAAATCGCGGTAACGGCAACAACGATGACCATAATCGGGCTGACAATGCCTGCCTGCACGGCAGCCTCCCCGATGATGATACCGCCGACGATTCCCATCGCCGGACCGATTGGTTTTGGCAGCCGAAGGCCGGCTTCGCGCAAAATTTCGATCGCCACTTCCATAATGAGCGCTTCGATCAGCGATGGAAAAGGTACGCCCACCCTCGTTCCGGTAATGGAAATCGCAAGTTCACTCGGAATCAGCCCGGGATGAAACGAAATAAAGGAAATATATAAAGCGGGTCCAAGAAGCGAGATCATGGCTGCGCCGATTCGCATGATGCGGATCAATGAACTCGGGAGCCAGCGTTCATAATAATCCTCGGGCGATTGCAGGAGCATGCTGAATGTAACCGGAACGATTAAAACAAAAGGCGTCCCGTCCAATAAAATGGCCACTCTGCCCTCCATTAACGCACTCATCACCCTGTCAAGACGTTCAGTGCTTTGCACCTGCGGAAATGGACTGAGATAATTGTCTTCGATCAGCTGCTCGACGAAACCTGATTCGAGCGCATCATCGATATCTATCTTTTCGATTCTTTTTTTGACTTCTTCCACCATTCCTGGTTCAGCCACGTCTTTGATATAGGCGACGACAAGATTTTTGACGGCTCGCTTCCCAACTTGAAATTGAACCATAGACAAATTTCGGTTTTTGCCGTGCTGCCTCAAAAGGGCTGTATTTGTGCCAATCGTTTCCGTAAAACCGATGCGCGCCCCTCTGACCAAGGATTCAGATACGGGCTCTTCAATGTTCCTTGTATTTTTTTTAACGGTACCCAGCAATAAAACTTCCGCTGAACCGTCGATCAGCAGTATAGCCGTACCCATCAACACTTCCGGCACCGCTTCGCTGACATGCTTTGCCACTGATACTCCGCTGATTGATAAAATCTGTTTTTTGATTAAGTCCGTTATATTGCTGTTTAATGAAGAAAGCTCAATGTTATATTCTTTAGAAAAATCATCCATAAGGGATTTCATAATATGTTTGTCAATCAGATCTTGATCTGCAAGCATTTCAACAAAAACAATCGCCGCCCGGGTGCCGGTGCGCCCTAAGTCGAATTCTCGGAAATGAACGTCTGAGTTATTCTCCAAGGCTGTTTTGACCGCTTGCAGGTCGTGATCAAAATCGCCGGTCAAATACCCCGTTGATTCCAAAGACGGCACTTCATTTTTAGGTTTTTCCGGCTTGTTGGACGACTGTATCAATCTGCGCGTTTTTGCTTTCCACCATCTCATATCAATCATCCCCTGCCGTGCGAAGCCACAGAAATACTTTTGATATGGCAAACGGGACGAAAAAGACAAAAAAAGCCTGCATCAGGACCATCCAGTCCGGAAAATAGGAAACAATGGTTTTCCACATGTTGATCACCCTTTTTTATTGCTGTAGTAAGTCCATCATTTTTATCCTATTATTACCTTGGGTGCCATCTATAATGGGTGGTAATTTAAACCACGTCAAACAAAAAAGAACCATCTGTGTTAAAAAACACAAATGGTTCTGTCCATTTATTCTTTTTCTAAAAACGACCGTTTGCGTATGGCCAGCTCTGAAAATTCCTGATCCAATTCATGATATCTCGGGTCTTGGGGTGTGAGTCCGGCCAATTCTCCAAGAACGGCGGTCATCCGATTTTCGATGCGAAGCCGCTCCTCTTCATCACGTTTTGCATGTCGCTGTTTCTTTCTGTTCCGATAATCTTTCAATCCGGTTTCGACGCGGATGATGCGCCCATTTTCAAATACGAGAAGTTTGTTACACAATTGATCTGTAAAATACAGGTCATGCGACACAATGATGATCGTGCCTTGAAACTCAAGCAATGTCTGCTCAAGCTGCTCTCTGCTTGGCAAATCAAGGTGGTTGGTCGGTTCATCCAGAATCAGCAGATCATAATCCTTTAAAATCATGCCTGCCAGTTTGATCCGGGTCCGCTCCCCGAGACTGAACGTCCCGATTTCATCATGAAAGCGGTTTTCTTTGATTCCCATATTGGCCAAAATGGTCCGCGCATTTGCGATTTCGGCTCTGTCAGACAAATTCAGTACTTCAGCCACTGTTTGATCAACCCTTAAATCACTGACATCCTGGCTTAAATATGCGGCCTTTACAGATCGGCTCTTCCATAGCGTTCCGGCTGTTGCAGGTTCAGCATCCAACATCATCTTCACAAGGGTCGTTTTGCCGCAGCCATTGTCTCCGATAAGCCCTATTCTCTCGCCATGTTTGACGTAAAAATGGCTGTCTTTGAATAAAGTGCGTCCGTCAAACGCTTTTGTCAGGTCTTTTGCTTCAATAATCCGTTTGCCCCTTTTTTCTCCTGATGAAAATTGAAAATTGACTGACGCAGCTTCCTGTGGCTTTTCCGCTTTGTTTTTTTCCAATTCCTGTTCAAGGCGTTTAAGTTTTGATTTGACTTGATTATCGAGCTTTTTGGCTTTTACCCGGTGGTATTCTTTAAAACCCAGCTGCCTTCGTTCTGACTGTGATCCCTGTTTTGTTGAGTCACGGTGGGCTTTCTGCGACCAATTTTGAAGAGTTGCAATCTGTGACTCGATTCTTTCTTTTTGCTTCTGCTGGACTTCGTATTGGTGCAGACGTTCTTCATATAATCGTTTTTTCTCCTGCCGGTATGCACTATAGTTTCCTTGATAAGTGTGCAACTTCCCATCTTCCAGCTCAAGTATTTTGGAGACGGATTGATCCAAGAAATAACGGTCATGAGAAATAATCAATACAGCCCCTCGATATTGTTGCAGTTCTTCAAGGAGCCAGCTGATTCCTTTTAAATCCAAGTGATTGGTCGGCTCATCTAAGATGAGGAGGTCAGGCATCGTTTTCCAGACGTGCGCCAGTGCAAGCTTTAGTTTTTCTCCCCCGCTCAAATGACTGAGCCGTTCGGAATTCCAGCTTTGGACCTTTGATAAGCCAAGACGGCTGGTCAACTGATATAATTTCCCGCCCTCATCGCCTGTTAATATGCTGTTGAAATCATGAACGGAGTACTCAATCGACTGGAGCAGATAGCCGATTTTAAGCGTCCGGTCTGTTTGAACAGTGCCTTTGTCGGCTTCTATATGACCGCTCAATATATTTGCGAGCGTTGTTTTCCCCGCTCCATTGTATCCGACCAGCCCAATCCGCTCTTGATTGGAAATGTCAAAATCGATGTTTTTTAAAATTGTTTGCTCTCCAAAGCTTTTTTGCAAACCTCTTATTTTCATTAAGATCGTCATACCGTTCACCTCTGTTTTATTTTGGCTGACAACAAAAAACCTCTCGCGGAAACCCGGAGAGGATATCATGCCAAAATATGCATCGTGAAAGCGGTATGAACCGATCCCAATTCTTTGCACGACAAAAAACATGCAAATTTAGAAATTGATGCAAGGTATAAAAGGGCATACTCATCCTATTCTCCAAGTTTCCGTTTTTTCATATTTAAAAAAACGATGGAAAATAAGATTACTGCTTCATGTCCCCTATACCTATTCCTTTCACTGTATTTACCGATTAGTATATAAACGAAGGTAAACTTTGTCAACAGTTATTCAGCCCTTTTTTCAGCCGATCCCGAAAACTGTTGCCTTTCACCTTAGTTGAGAATTTTATTTCGAAGTCTAAAATTTAAAATTTAATGCAAAAGTGTGAAAATTGTCCGATATTAATCTCGTAACCTATAAAAAGGAGTTTTGGCGAATGAAAAAAATAGTAAATTGGATCAAGCATCCATCTCTTTCCAAAAGATTAGCGGTCTCATTTTTATTGATTTTAACACTCCCTGTTTTAATCCTTTCAGGTGTTTCCTATTATACGGCGGGAAGTTCGATTGAAGATGAAATCATGAGAAGCGCAAGAAACAGCGTGGATCAATTAAACGAAACGATCGATCAAAATATCGAAAAAAAAGCGGATGCTATTACATATTTCAGTGAAGTGATCAAAGAAAAAACATACAAGGATAAAGGCCAGACTTCGTTAAGACAACAGTTTGAACAATACGCCAGACAAAATAAAGATGTAGAAGCCGTGTTCACAGGCTCTGCAGACGGTGTCTACGTGCAGCATCCTTATACGAAAATGCCTGACGGCTATAATCCCGCGGAAAGGCCATGGTTCCAAGAAGCGGTTGAGAAAAAAGGCGAAATCATCGTCACTGATCCATACACCTCTGCCGCTACCGGCAACACGGTCATTACCATCGCCAAGCAGAATGAAGACGGGTCAGGCGTCGCGGCGCTCAGCTTGAATATCGATGAGCTGATTAAAGCGACAAATGATGTCAAAGTCGGAAAAGACGGCTTTGCTTTTATCTCAAGTGCATCTAAAAAATATATCGCCCATCCGAAGATTAAAGCCGGAACTGAAGGTGAAGGCAGTTGGGTTGACCAAGTTTACGGCAAAGAAAAAGGTGAATTCAAATATACTTTTGAAGGAAAAGAAAAGCAAATGGCGTTTGCAACAAACAAACTGACAGGCTGGAAAATTGCCGGGACAATGTTTTCCGATGAGATAACAAACGCCACAAAGCCCGTCTTTTATATGGCTCTGATCGTCTTTTCAGGGGCTTTGGTGCTAGGCGGAATTCTCATTTTCTTTATCGTCCGCGCGATCAGCAAACCATTGAATCAGCTCGTTCAATCTGCAAAAAACATCAGCAGCGGCGACTTGACACAGCAAATTAAAGTCCGTTCAAATGACGAATTCGGGCAGCTCGGCACAAGCTTCAATGATATGGCGGAATCGCTCCGCACACTGATCGGCACCATTCAGGAATCGGTTGAGAATGTCGCCTCATCATCAGAGCAGCTGACAGCAAGCGCGGAACAGACGAGCCAAGCGACAGAACATATTACTTCCGCGATCGAACAGTTCTCGAACGGGGCCGAAAGCCAGAATGAAAAAGTCGAAACCAGCTCGCAGCAACTCAGCCAAATGAATGATCATCTGAGCGAAATGACCGAAGTGTCGGAATCGATTACTGAATCATCGATCAAATCGACAGAAATCGCCGAAACCGGCGGAGAACTCGTTCAGAAAACGGTCGGCCAGATGAACTCCATCGATCGATCTGTCAAACAAGCTGAGAGCGCCGTCAAAGGTCTCGAAGGCAAATCGAAAGATATCACATCAATTCTCAGGGTCATTAACGGAATTGCCGATCAAACGAATCTATTGGCATTGAACGCCGCGATTGAAGCGGCCCGCGCCGGCGAGTCAGGCAGAGGCTTTTCCGTCGTCGCCGAAGAAGTTCGAAAGCTTGCTGCCCAATCAGCGGAATCGGCAAAAGAAATCGAAGCGCTGATTCAGGAAATCGTCAAAGAAATCGAACATTCTCTCAAGATGTTTCAATCGGTCAACCATGAAGTCCAATCCGGACTCAAAATTACCGAGAAAACAGAAACGAGCTTTCACGAAATCAGCGGCATGACGAATGAGATCGCCGGCATGCTGCAAACGCTCAATGCAGCGGTCGAACAATTGTCGAAAGGCTCAGAGGAAGTCTCCGGTGCCGTTCAGGAAATCGCCGATGTTTCAAGGGAAAGCACAGCTGGAATACAAGATATTGCAGCATCAGCGGAAGAACAGCTGGCTTCAATGGAAGAAATCAGTACGTCTTCTGCCACACTTGAACAAATGGCGGAAGATCTGCGAGAATTGACGAAAAAATTCAAGGTGAAATAAAAAAAGAGGCTTCCTTCTGGTAGAGGGAGCCTCTCTTTTATGCATCAGCTGATCTTCGTTCCATTGGGCGCTTCTTGATCAGGCGCCAGCAAAATAACGTCGCCTTTTTCCGGCACGCCGCCAAGAACGAGAACTTCCGATTTAAACCCGGCAATCCGCCGCGGCGGAAAATTGACGACTGCCGTCACCTGCCGTCCTATAAGCTTTTCAGGTGTATAACGCTTTGTGATTTGAGCGCTCGAACGTTTGACGCCAATCTCTTCTCCGAAATCGATCTCAAGCTTAATAGCCGGCACTTTCGCTTCAGGAAACTCTTCCGCTTTTAAAATTGTCCCAATCCGAATATCCAGCTTTAAAAAATCTTCGATTGTTGCCATGAATTCAGCTCCTTTGGCCGCTTTCTAGAGGGTGATATTGACATGACTAGAATATCATGTATTTTGGTTCGTTTAAACCCTGGACTTCCGTTGCCACTTTCAGAAGCGAATGGGAAACAGGCCTCTTTTGCCGCCGTTTTAGGACAGCCAACTTTACGGGAACCCCCTTTCATTCATAGATTAAGAGGAAGAATAAACTATAAGAGATGAGGTGGAACTAGGATGTTCGGTTCCTATATGGTTCAAATGGTAAGGTCCAACGCCCATAAACTGGACCGGCCGCTGAGAGAAAGCGTGCTGAAACTCTATAAACCTTTTAAATGGACACCTTGCTTTTTACACGGATTTTTCGAAAAAATATTAATGAAGAACAAAAAAATACCGGTCATTATTGAATTTGAAAAAGACAGCCACCATAAAGGCTATCAATTAGTCAATGAAATGATCGGCAGCAAGAGAAGAAACAAAATCAAGCATCGCTTTTCCAACATTAGCTGCTGCAGCGCGGAAGTCACCCCTTCTTCTTTGCAATCGCTTCTATCTCAATGCGGTGACATTCGCAAAATTTATTTAAATCGCAAAGTGAAAGCGCTCCTCGACGTAGCGGTTGAATCAAGCCGTGCCAAAGAGGTGATCAGAAACAACCAGACGCTGACAGGCAAAGGTGTCACAATCGCTGTCATTGATACGGGCATATACCCTCACAAAGATCTTGAAGGCAGGATCAGGGCTTTTCAAGACTTTGTCAACCAAAGGACAGAACCGTATGATGACAATGGCCATGGCACACACTGCGCCGGCGATGCTTGTGGAAACGGAGCTGCCTCATCGGGTCAGTACCGGGGGCCTGCTCCTGAAGCGGAACTTGTCGGTGTAAAAGTATTGGACAAAATGGGATCCGGCACGCTGGAAACTGTCATTCAAGGGATCGATTGGTGCATTCAATTCAATGAGGAAAACCCTGATGATCCGATCGACATTCTTTCAATGTCATTGGGGGCAGATGCGTTACGCTACGAGAATGAGGAAGAAGATCCGGTCGTTAAAGCTGTTCATGCAGCATGGGACGCAGGCATTGTTGTATGTGCGGCAGCCGGAAATTCCGGTCCTGATGCGCAAACGATTGCCAGCCCGGGCGTCAGCAGCAAGATTATTACAGTCGGAGCTTTGGATGACCGGGATACAGTCAGCCGGGAGGATGATGATGTTGCCTCTTATTCAAGCAGAGGGCCGACGATCTACGGTCAAGTTAAACCGGACTTGCTGGGACCGGGCACAAATATTACATCGCTTCGTTCACCTGGATCTTTCCTCGATAAGATGCAAAAAGCAAACAGAGTCGGCACAGATTATATGATATTATCCGGAACCTCGATGGCCACGCCGATCTGCGCAGGCATTGCAGCCCTTATTCTTCAGCAAGCCCCAGGGACAGGACCTGATGAAATCAAACAATTGTTAATAGACGGAACCGATTTATGGAAAGATCGCGATCCAAATGTTTACGGTGCTGGATACATTAATGCAGAACAATCGGTTCCGCAAGATTAAAGACCGTTCGCCCGTTTTGGCATAAAGCGGGCGAATCTTACATAAAAGATTTAAACCACAGACCTTCTTTTTTCAAGTATGAGCGGTATCGTCAAATACATGGCATACGCGAAGACCATCCAAACCGCAAATCCAATCACCTGGCCCTTTGAAAGCGCCGGGAAGATCAATGAATGATGCCATAAAGAAAATGTGTCGAGAAACAAACCGACTGCCGACCCTACAATGCCAAACTTAACCGCAGCAAACCTCGATTTGTCAACTCGCCGGTAAGCGAGGATCACGGCATATAGTAGGGCAAAAGTTCCGGCTTCAAGAAGCAAAAAGCGGAGCATAAAAGAATCTTGGCCGGGTTCGGCAAGAACCGCACTGCCGAACAGCATAAAAAACACGGTGGCGCCAAGCCAGACAACGAACGAAAAAACAAGAGCCAAACCGAGTTTTTCAGTTAACATCTCCATCTCCCTTTACTCCCCTCCATGCTGTTTTACGGCGGTTTCCGTCAGCATCTGCAGCACCGCCTCTAATTCCCCGTAGACTTTTTCAGAGGAAAATCCCGAAGACATCAGCGACTGAAGAGCAAGACCGTCGATTAGTGCGTTTAAAAGAATGCCCCACGTGCTGAAAGAAACCCCGTCAACAGGAGAACGCTTCCACATCTCGGAAAGCTGTTCTGCCAACACCGTATTTTCCTCTTCGAGAAGTTCTCCAAGCTGCTCGTTTATCTTTTCATTTCGAAAACCTAAAACGGCCAATTCTAAAAAAAGCTGATGGTAATACGCATCTTTTCGTGTTCTTGATTTCGCCGATGACAATCCGTCTTTTATCCTTTCGGCAGCGGGTCTATCATTTGCTTTCAACCGTTCCCACGACGCGCGGCAAAGGTCGCGGACCACTTCAAACACAAGCTGCTCTTTTGTCCGGAAATGATAGTAAACCGTTCCCTGTGTCACCTTTGCTTCTTCAGCAACCGCCTTTAACGTCAGTTTGTCCAGACCCTGTCCGGCAATGCGGCGCTTAGCTGCCTCAATCAACGTTTCTTTTGAAGTCACATTCGGCCTCGCCATTCACTTCACCTCTTAGTTATCTGAATAACTAACTCATTAATTCAACTATAATCTGGAAGGGATTTCTTGTCAATCGCTCATTCAAGTTAACATAATATTGTTATTGTTTCCTATCCGTTTCTGTCATAAGTGTCAGACCTTGAAGAAATTTCAAAATAGCTCCCTGTTCTGCTGTTGAAAACGAATCGAGAAACCTCTGAAACTGTTCCGCTTTTTGCTGATGGAGCTTTTCATGAAGTTCATACACTTGTTTTCCGCTGGGCGTCAGCCTGAAGTATATCTCTTTTTTATTATCCGTCAATTGAAACCGTTTAATGAGGCCTTCTTTCAGCAGCTTTGAACTGATTTTTGTAATATTTGCTTTTGACAAATTCATTTTTTTGGCGATGCCTGTATTATTAATCGGTTCATCATGACCGATACAGCTGATGACATGGATCGTCGTCATATTCCCCGGGAGCCGTTTAACATCAGATTCTGCCGCCTGCTTTAAAAATGCCTTGAGATCAGTATCCGCTTTTTGTTCGTTCAGGTGCAGGAGTTTAACATACATATCATAGATCAGCTGTTTTGTCAGTTCAGACATAGTCAATCGACAGTCCCTTCTTTTTATTTTTCGGTTAACAAAATATTTTAATTGCATGTTCTGGGATTTGTCAATGTTATGATAAGATAAAATCTGATAACGAATGTGTTTTGTTTATCATGAAACAACATCAAAAAGGAGAATCGCTGATGAATATTGAAGGAATAGAGATGGAAGTTCGCTGCACAGGCGATGTATGTTCAGATGCCCTTGAATTTTTGAGACGCCATAACCACGAAAAAACAGCTGAACATTCGATAAGGGTGAAAAAAGCGGCGGAAGATTTGGCAAATTGTTTTCATGTTCCTGCACAAAAAGCGGGAATAGCCGGAATTTTGCATGACATTAGCGGTGTCATCCCTAACGCAAAAAGGATTGCAGCTGCTGAGGCGCTCGGTATTGATATTCTGCCCGAAGAACGGATCTTTCCGATGATTATCCATCAAAAACTGTCGAAAGTGATGGCGCGGGATCTGTTTCAGGTGGCGGATCAAGATATTTTAGATGCAATAGAATGCCACACAACGCTGAAAGAAAATCCCTCGCAGCTCGACCTTGTCCTGTTTTCAGCTGACAAAATCGAATGGGATCAGACGGGGACTCCGCCTTACATCAAGGAGCTTCATGAAGCGCTTGAAATTTCTCTGGAGCACGGGGCGTTTGTTTATATTCAGTATTTGTGGAAACAAAAAGATAAACTGAAAGTTGTCCATCCCTGGCTAAAAGACGCCTATCATCACCTAAAAGCAATAATCGAAGCATGCCCCCAGGCAAAATGAACTGCGGCTTAGGGTGGGTGACCGCCTTAAGCCGCCATCTTGCCTGACAACACCGTTAGTTGACGCCTTTTGAAGGGTCCCACGATTTCTGCTGTTTTCGGATAGTGACGATTTGTCCCAAATGGTAAGCATTATGAAGAATGAGAAGGGACAAAATCTCCGCCCAGGTGGAATGCGGATCATGCTGGGCCGGCTCGTTCAGCATCTCCTCTTCGCATGCTGAAAGCGCATCGATCCATTCGTCATAGATCGTATTCAGTTCCTTCCGGCTTTCTTCCCAGCCCAGTCCGCTTTTGTTTACAAACGTATCATCGATCGTATAATCAAAAGCCGGAACGGGAATTCCTTTAAACCGCTTTAAATAGCGCTCGTTGTAAAAAATCAAATGGTTGGCAATTTCTAAAATCGAATTTTCCGAACCTTCCCCTTTTTGCCTTGCCTGGCTTTCCGTGAGATCAGCGGAAGCCGTTTGAAAACAAACAAACCAAGTCGTTTCGTTAAAGCATGCTTTAAACTGTTCAAGCAAAATGTTTTTTAGCATAAATACCCTCCAGTTCGATTCGATTTTTGCCTAGCTTTCAGTTGCTATTTTCGCCCTATTGATGGCAGAATCCTTTTTTTCAATATGATATTGAATGTCGAGAAACCGTATGCCGAACAGCCACATGCGGTGATGGGCGTAGAGCCTCCTTCGTCCCTGCTCTTTGATGATAAAACGTTCGGCAAGCGGCAGTTTAAACGTACCTGTTCCGGTCGAAAGGAAAATCCCTTCATCCCCCCGGTCAGATCGTTTGTCACTGCTCGTCAAAATCAGGCAACCGTCCTCTGCTTTCGGCTTTAAAATGCCTGTCATATTGGAAAACGGCAATGGCAGCGCAATATTCATATATGTGATGTGATCATGGGTATGAGCAGAATAAAGCGCCACGAACACAGTCTCGCCTTCCTCGTTCGTTCTGACCCAGGCGCGCACATTCTTCCTGCCGTCTTTGGCTGAATCAACACCGATTATCTCGCCCTCCATCGTTTGCCGCCCGGTCTTTGTCCCCAAATGAATTTGCCCTGTCATTTTTGAAATCAGCTGGTACATGAACGCAAGCGGCTTAAACCATGGACGCCAGGCGATCTCTGCTGTTAACGAATAATCGGCAGTATGCTCATAGAAATCGAGAATGAGAGGAGAAACCGTCTCAAGCTGAAATCCGTTTCTCTGAAATACGCTCATATCATCGGCAAGACCTTGGTAAGACGAATCGCTTTGTAATCGGTGCCGGTGTAAAAAATCGGCTCCGATTCTCCATGACCCGTAAATGTTGCTCATCATTTCGCCTTGCCTCCTTTCACAGTCCGGCTCAGGAGATTCAAGACGCCAGCCGGTCAGGGCTGGAATAATGACGCCAAAAGCGTTGACAAGCCCGTGAATCCAAATCATTTCCTGAATTGTAAAAGTTGGCCGGCCGCGATAAACGCCGTAAGAGTAAATAAGTGAAAAGGCAATGGTGATCATCAATGTAAAAGACGAAAAGATAACAAAGCGGCGAGCCGCGCTGTTTTTGAAGGCCGCGATCGAGACGAGAAAGCCGCTGCCGTATAGGGCCGCCAAATACAGCGCAACGGCGAAGACATCAATGGTTTTCGAAAACGATATGCCGACCGCAATGAAAAGCGGAGACAGCATGATGAGCCATGTCACCGCCGCATAGAGAAGGCCTTTCTTTTTCAGCTTCCTTCCGAGCATTCCATTAAAAATCGGAATGAGAAAGGCGGAATAATGAAAATGCACCGCTGTCAGCAGCACGATCAGCGGGCTGAAATCCATGACCTGGAGATTCAGCGTATAAGCAAAAAGCCCCCCCCCTCCGAAAGGAAGGTAAAGCAGGCCGCTGTCAATCGATGCCTCTTCAAGGCCCTTTCCTCCTCTTTCCCAGAGACGAAGAATGCCATATAAGGCGATCATCCCCGTATAGCATAGCCAAACCGCTGAAAAAAGCGGGGAATGGATCAACAGGGATAACGAAGCTGCACAAGCCGCATAAGGAAAGCACGCGCTGATCAGCCGAAACATTCCGTTTTCATGCTGAATGAGATCGAGTGCGGCCGGTACAAAAAACAGCACAGCTAATAAAAGCAGCGCCTCTGCTGGCGGGATGTCCGGCGCTTTGCCGGCGAAAAAAGCCGCGTAGCAAAGAACGCTTACAAAAAAGCGGCGGGCTTTCATGCCGTCTCCTCCTCCCTGTTAAACGTTCCTCTGTAGACAAACAGCGTTCCGAACAGCGGGTTTTTCACATGAACATCAATCGTAAAACAGCCTTTTTCTTCGTCATACGATTCATTCACCCTGGAAATACCGTATAAACTCTTTGGAAGGGGCAGCTTTTTACTGAATAAAGGCAGCCATTGTCTGACAGAAGTAATCGACAATGATCCGTCAGCTTCCGCCTTAAACCGCAGGCTTGAAATTAAGATTGGCGGATGTCCGAAATAGTCGATGATTTCTCCCCGGCTTTCATCATAGATCATGACAGCATCAAAATACCTTTGTTTATCACGAAAAAAGAAAGTCCTGTTCCAAACGGCTGCCGGTGTATCATTTTTCGTCAGCCGAATGTGATTTTCAATCGTGAACGGAATGTTCCTCCCTCTTTCGGGAAAAAAACAGCGGAAGACCGTTCCCGCTCTAAACAACAGCCTGATCCAGTACGTACCGCCGGATATTTCCGTCATCACTCCTTTTCCTCTGAACGCGTTTTCTTGAGTGAGGTGATACCGTTCCTTGAGTTTTGGGTGAAGAAGGTAAAAATCCTCGATCACCCGTTCGTACATCGAAACCAAATCAACGCCTCTTTCTGATCGTATTACCCGCGTTTGGAATGCCGCAAGCGCTCACATAGCCGACAACGGACAAGATGATAAGCGCTGCATTCAGCACGACCGGGTTAAAAGGTTGGACAAAAGATGCGATATCAGCCATTCCCGCCGATGCCGAAAGCAGCACAAGCAGGGCGATATGCAGAAGGAACCACTTCCTTTTCCGGCCTGGATAAAGCCATAACAGACCGACCATCACCTCGGCCAAACCGATAAGCTTCAGGAGCATTTCGGGATGAAAGCGGCCGTCCGTGAAAGCCGAAAGCATGCTGATTTCCTCAGGATGAGCCATGATGAGCTTTGGAACAAGCCCTTGGTAAATCCAGACGAAAGAAAACAGCAGACAAACGAGCCAATAGATCAATGTTTTTTGAAAAAGCAGCCTTGGATGAAGTCCTTTTTCAAGCCAAATCTTCAGTGCAGCAAAGCTCCAGGCCGTCGCCCAGCCGATGAGCGGCCTGAATGCCATATCTGCAAGCCGGCCCAGCCTCCCGTAACGGGTGTCATAATCGTATTGTGTCATAAACGTGATCCCGGTTTCGCTCTCGCTGTATTTCCAGTATCCTCTGCCTTCGCGAATGACAGAAAGCGGGTGGTTTGTAGCGAACTTGAGTGACGAGACTCTGTCTCCCGTGTCTTGATATACGTTTCCGACAGACTCTCCTGTACCGGAAATTTTCAAGCCGAAGCCGATTCTTGTTTCGTATAAAAACCTTTGCGGTTCACCCGGTCTGCGCTTTAAATAGGTAATGTCCGTAAATCGCAAGTCCCATTGCCGATGGAGGGCAGGATCTTGGGTATAGCGCCATAGCCGCTCCATATCTGTCTGGATAGATATTTCTACGTAAATCGGAGTTTTTTTCATTGCGCACGCCCTTTTGTGAATATATTCACAATAACAGCATAACATGGAACACATCATGTGTGAACCAATTTTTGCATATCCAGTCTCTCTTTGCCGACATAAAAAAATCCTCGGCTGTTAGGCCAAGGCAATTAGTGGCTGGTTAAGCCTTCTCATACCTATGACTCAAAAAATGGAAGAGCCATACGACAATCATACTAAATTTTCGAAAAAATGTAAACAATTAAGGGAAAATTTCCTTGTTTATTCGGTCTGATAGACAGCAATGCCTTTTAGGAAGGCACGGATTGTCAGATCAAAACTTTCTTCCACATCATAAGGAAGTCCGAACGCATCGTGTTGCCTGAGTGTTGCAAATCCATGCATGATGCTTCTCAAGCCTCTGACCGCATGGATCGCGAAGTCATCGTCTAAATGATAGTCTTTCAGAACGGAAAGCACCAATTCGATGATTCTGTCTCCTGCTTCGTCGAGCCGTTCATCTTCCTCAGGCATTGCAATAAAAGTGGCTTCATAAAGCCCCGGCCTGTTTTTGGAAAAAGCGACATAGGCGTGAGCCATTCTGCTGACAGCCTGATCCTCTTCGGCTCCCTGGACAGCAGAAGCCATGTTTTCATAAAGTATCGTCAAGCCGTAAAGTGCAAGTTCTTTCCGTAAGTCGTTCAATCCTTTTATATGATTGTACAGAGACGGAGATTTGACATTCAGCCTTTTGGAAAGAGAAGCAAGCGTCACTTCATGAATGCCTTCCTCATCAGCCAGAAATGCGGCAGCTTCCAATACTGCATCTTTATTCAAACCGATTCGCGGAGACACGATTTCTTCATCCTTTCCTGTTCAATTTGATATATGCTTCGTTTACCGCTTTTTTCATCGCTTGAGCCGGATTATGGACAAGATCGCCGTGGCCGGCGGCAAGCGCCTTCGGTTTTAAATCTAACAGCTTTTGCGCGCTTTCTAAAGCAATTTCTTTGTCCCACGTGGCCAAAGCCGGAAAAGGGAATGAGAGTTTTAAATGCCCCGATACCGTCATGCCGCTTCGCGTATGGTACGCGTCACCGGCTATGAGAAGGCCGCTTCTTTCATCAAAAAACGAGATGCTGCCAGGCGTATGCCCGGGTGATGAAACGGTCAGCAATGAACCGATCCTGTCTCCTTCCTTTAAAAGGATATCAGGATTTGTTTTGATGTTTTTCGGAACGCCTCCTTTGATTGTTCCGCGCTCCCCTTCCAACATCTCTGTATCACCTTTTAACAGACGTGCATCCCGTTCAGATATGTACACCTTCACACCGGGAAGGCTGTGGCACAGCTCGTCAAGCGAACCGACATGGTCGCTGTGGGCATGAGTCAGCAAAATCCGTTTAATCGGCTTGCGGAGATGATCCGCAGCCTTTAAAATCCCTGTTTTGCTAATCGGAATCCCTGTATCAATTAATGTGAGGCCGTCTTCTTCATCCGCTAAATAACAGTTGACAGGAAATATGCGCGGAAAAAAAGTCAGCTGGTAGACCGATTCAAATCGGGTAATCTTCATTGCTTTCACCTCTTCGATCAAAATAAAAAACTAATACCGCTAGTTTTCATTTTAAAACTAATGGTATTAGTTTTGCAAGCATTATTTTTTTCGATCGACAGCAACATAGATGGTAACTTGGGCGTTTTCGGGATTCTCTGCTTGTTCATCATAAACTTCAAAATCGCCGGTATAAGTACGGAGATTTTTTTCATCCCATGTCCAAATCTCCTGCCAAGTCTCAAACACTACCTCCGCGATCTTCCCCCGTCTTGAAACAAAAACGGCATATTCGGATGCAGGGAGCGAAATGAGATTGGCCGCTTTTTCTTGCTGATCAACGAACGTTCCGATTGAAAATGTATATGTCCCGTGTTCGTCCGTCTCATAATCTGAATAAAGGGCGATCGTGTCTCTCCTCATGTCCCGGCGTTCAGTATGCAGAAATTTTTCAAGGTATAAACTCCACATGGAAGGAATTTTACCTTTTTCAGATGCTTCATCGCGGTTGCTTGTCACGGTCGATATCCCGCTGAATAACTTTGCCTTCTGTTTTTCGAAATGAGAAAAGCTCATCTTCTCTGCCCGCCTTTTCGATTGCGTATCCGCCGCCCACCGTTTTAAATAAGGGAGCGTCCGCTCCAAGAGCGCTCGCGCTTCGGCCTCGGTTTTTCCCTCTTCTTTGATATAAGGAACACAGATTTCGATCATATCTTTCAATGTCGCATCCGGATGTGTATATGCTCCGTTTTCATAGCAGTACACACAGTAGTCGCGATTCTTCCCCCCGTCTTTTTCTGTGCCGTAAAGTTCGCTTGTCATCGGCATGCCGCAGCTTTGGCAAACATGATGTTCCATGTTTCATTCCTCCTTTTTCTTCATCATACAAAAAGAAACCTGACAGCATCGTGTCAGGTTTCGTATAAATGTACAATTTGATTAGCCAAGTTTTTTATTTTTTGACGGATGCGGGGAGGTGCGAGAACTTCGATATGTGTTCCAAATTGGAGCAGAAATCCGTACAGCCATTGATCTTCCGGATAAGAAACGGTTGCCACGCATTGTCCGTTTTCATAAGTGAGCGCTTCTGAGCCAAACCATTCTCTCGCCAAAGACTCTCCCGACGGCTTAATGAGAAGGGTCAACTCGGTCATATTGTCCGGTTTGTACCATGATGTTTCCCAAGGAAGCGAAGACAGATCAACTTCCTTTCTTTCAAACTTTTCTTCAAGCATCCGCACGTCTTTCATACGCAACAGTTTAAAGAAGCGAAACGCCTGTCTCTTCAGGCAGAACGCATATAAATACCAGTGCCTTCCCTTTAGGACGAGGGTATGCGGCTCCGCTTTCCTTGTTCCGGTTTGCCCCTCTCTGTTCACATATGTAAAAGAAACCACCCGCGTGCTGTCTGCCGCCTCATCTAACAAGCGGATCTTTTCTTTGATGACAGGACTTTCTCCCCAGGAAGAGATGTCAACAAACCATTTTTCCGTTTTCTTGCGGAATTCCGGCATTTCTTCTTCGGAAACGAGAAACCGGATTTTTTCAAGGGCAGAACCGTGATGGAGCACTTCATACGTCGAAGAAACGCTTTCCAAAGCCGTCGTAATGGCAGCCAGTTCGTCTGCAGAAAGCAGTTTATTTTCGAGCCGGAACCGCTCCATGATGCTGATCCCGCCTCCCGCTCCCTGTGAGGTGACAATCGGAATGCCCGCCTGGTTGATCGCCTCGATATCCCGGTAAATCGTTCTGACAGAGACCTCGAACATGCCGGCAAGCTCCTTTGCCTGTACCTGGCGTTTATTAATCAATAAAATCACGATGGCCAATAGCCGGTCAATTTTCACCGCAGATCCCTCACATTCATCTTATGCTGCCTAATTTCATTCTAATGCACACACCATTTTGGAATATCATGACAAAAAAGGGGATCTGATCACCCAATTATTTAGAAAATCACTTTTCCTGTTACGATTTATACAGTTTGGACATATACTCCTTAAAAAAAGGAGGTTTTAAAAACATCATATTTTATTTTTTACAGTTTTTCGCAATTGTGTCCATCGTCTATATCAAGTTCAAACGCTCAGTCGGCTATCAGCCTTTAAAGCCGGCACGCATGCTGTTCCGGATCATCCTCTTTTCGGGAATTTTCGTTTTTCTGCTGACGATGAGCGCACTTCACCCTTTATCATACTTTTATGATCTGATTGGGATCGCGCTCGGGCTCATCTTGACCGCCTATGCGCTGAAGCATGTGTCAATCGAAAATCGGGACGGCATCCTTTATTTCAGAACGCATTTATGGATTGAATTGATCGTACTTTTGTTATTTTTATACCGGTTTCTTTACCGGATCGCCGAGATCGGACAGCTCCAGTCTGCGGTTTCAAACGGGGGTTCAGCAGCGTACGGCGCCCTTTTTGCGCAGGACCCGGCGACGATGATCGGTTTTTTTGTACTGGCCGTTTATTATGTCGGTTTCTCTTTTTTTGTTTTAAAAAAAGGGAGAACTGAAGAAAAACGCTCAGCGTAAAAGGCAAACTCGGGATGTGGAGTTTGCCTTTTCATAAGCTTTAGTCATGCTGTGTATGATCGATCATCTGCTGAAGTACATCGAGGACATGCTGGTCTTCCGGAGAATAAAAAATGGAAGTTCCTGCCCTTCTTGATTTGACGAGACGAAGGTTTTTTAAAAACCTGAGCTGATGAGAAACGGTTGACTGCAGCAAACTCAGCTTCTCCGCTATTTCATTGACCGAATGTTCGCCTTGTGAGAGCAGGTGAAGAATTTTGATTCTCGTAGGGTCTGAGAGCGCTTTAAACGTCTGTGAAACGAGAAATAAAGTTTCTTCATCTAACTCGGCCTGCACCTGTTTTTCTGTTGTTTCCTGATTGTGCTCACTCATGCTTTTCACCTTTTCCGTGCAACTTTTACCTTCATATCATATACCAAAACATACCGGTTGAAAAGTTTTATAGCCAGGGGATAGATCAAGTCGAAAACAGCGTCCCCTGAAGCGCTTCTGCATACCTTGCGGCTGACAGCTGTACACGTTCTCCGGCGTGGTTTTCCACTGAGCGGCGAAAAGCGCCATACAGCCGGTTGAATGGAACATTTTTTATTTGATCAGCCATTTGCTGCACTTTGCCGGCGGGAAGAGGAATCAAATTTGGATAGCTGTACATAAAACTCACCCATCTGCGATCTTGAACGACTTGGATAATGTCTCCTGAAAGGAGGATTCCCTTGCCTCCGTTTCCGTTTGCCCAATGGCAGACCGCTCCCCCTTTAAAATGGCCGCCAAGCCGGTGCAAGGTCAATCCGCTTGACAGCTTGAGGGAATCGCCGGACCAAAACACAATCCGGCTGCTCGGCCGCTGCACCCATTGTTTGTCATCTTCATGAATATAGATCGGAGCATCAAACATTTCAGCCCATTCCGTTTGTGCAGCATAATAATGCGGATGTGATAAAGCGATCGCCTGGACTCCGCCCATCCGCTCGATGTTCTCAAACGTCCGCTGATCCAGGTATGTGATACAATCCCACAGCAAGTTAAAACCGGGCTCCTGAATCAGGTATGCCGACTGACCGATGCCGAATTCGGGCGTTGTCGTTAAACTGTATAGGCGCTCTTCTTCCAATGCGATTTCGTTTTGAAACCTTCCGCTTTGCTTCATTTCTTCCAGCGTTGTCCAAGCTTGCCCTGAATGATTGACATACTGTCTTTCTTCATTGCAAATAATGCATTCCGCCGGCTCTTTCGGAGCAGCGTCATATTGAACACCGCACGTCGTGCAAATATAGTTAGTCAAAATTGCTCCTCTCCTTTCAAACTATATTTTACCATCTCCTTCACATGTACATGATTTTTTCGCTTCTATATATTTCGCTATCCAGGCTGATCTGTCCGCATCATCCTGAAACGCGAAAAAAGCGTCCGCTGATCCGGACGCTAGCTGCCTTCTTGCTGATACATATGTTCAAGCTGTGAAAATGAAATATCGCCGGCCGCACAATCTACAGCGGCATCGACTACCTGATCAAAGCGATCGGCCGAAGCGCTTTTCTCTTTTAACCGTTGTTCATAGCGTTCGAGCTCTTCCTGCTGTCTTCTTAGATCCTCTTCTTTTCCATCATAATCAGATGCATTCATCGTCTCCATATTTCTTTTGACGGCTTCAACATAGCCTCTCAATATATCCATACCTTCATACTCCTTGCCTTTTTTCAAAGGGTTTGCAACTGTTGCTATTTTTATACGAAAAAAAGAGGTTTTATACAGTTGCTCAAGCGCAAAAAAACAGATAAAATATGTCTTAATTTCTGTATTTTTCACATAAGGGGATTTAGAAGTCATTGAAAAACGAAACTGCGCTTAAACGAAGCCTTACACTCGGCCCGCTCGTTGTGATCGGCCTTGCTTATATGGACCCGCTCGTCGTATTTGATTCATACGGAGTGGTCGCACAACTGACAAAGGGGCACGTTCCGGCGGCATACATATTCACTGTTGCCGCACTCCTTTTGACCGCTTTGAGCTACGGCAGCATGGTCAAAGCCTATCCAAAAGCGGGATCGGTTTATACATATGCATATGAAAGCATTCATCCGCACGCAGGATTTTTAGCCGGCTGGACGATCATGCTAGACTATTTATTTTTGCCGATGGTCAATTTTGCGATCGGCAGCGCTTATTTGACGGCGGCTTTTCCTGAAGTGCCGCATGGCTTTTGGGTCGTTCTGCTCGCTTTATCGATTACCGTTGTCAATATTTTAGGCATTAGACTAACCGCAAATATTACAGGGCTGTTCGTCGCTTTTCAAGTGATCGTCGCCCTGACTTTTGCCGGATTTATGATCGCCGGGCTCGCAGACGGCCTCGGGACGGGCGAGCTGGTTTCAGCCGATCCGTTTTTCCGTTCTGATATCGAGCCTTCCCTGATTGTATCAGGAGCGACGATTTTGTGTTTTTCGTTTCTTGGCTTTGATGCGATTTCCACCATGTCTGAAGAAACGGTCAACCCGAAGAAGAACATTCCGTTAGCCATCTTTTTAACAGTAGCGATCGGCGGAACGCTGTTTACGGCGATTTCTTACTTGATGCAGCAAATCTATCCGTCCTATGATAGCTTCCAGCATGCCGATTCGGCATCGCTGGAAATAGCCCTATATACAGGAGGCGCTTTTTTAAAGTCCTTCTTTTTGGCGGGCACGATGGTCGCTGTCGTTTCATCCTCGCTTTCTTCGCATGCGAGCGCTTCGAGGCTTTTGTATGCGATGGGGCGGGACAGCTCTCTTCCGAAACGCTTTTTCGGCTATGTGCATCCGACTTTAAAGACGCCGGTGTTTAACATTATGTTCATCGGGCTGATTTCATTGACGGCCATGATCGGGGAACTCGAGGTCATCTATTCCTTCATCAGTTTCGGCGCGCTGATCGGATTCATTTTTGTCCACCTGTCTGTCATCGGCCATTACTACATTCGAAAACAGGAAAGAGGCTTTTTAAAAACGCTTCGCTATTTGGTTCTGCCCTTTTTGGGAGCCTCTTTCTGCGGCTGGCTGCTGCTTAGCATCAGCAAAAATGCGCTCATGATTGGAGCCGGCTGGCTGATTGCCGGTTTTATATACTTTTTGTTCAGAATCCGTACTCTTCCGAACGTCACATTCGGCTTTGACCGCGATCCAAGATAGAAGGATATCGCTTGGTCTTCTTGAAGATATATGTCATAATAAATGAGGCTGTATACTGTTTTGCATCAGGGCGCTACAGAGGTGAAACCATTGAAGAAAAAGAAATCGGGATGTTTAGCCGGAGCTGGCTGTTTGTCTTTTTTTGTGTTTGTTCCCTTGATCATTTTCTTTGCCATCTCCGGTCTGGAACAATTAAAATGGCTTCCTCTTGACACTGAATCTAACATTCTTGAGAGATTAAAAGATTACAAACCTCTTGTTGAAGAAGAACTCGATGAACAGGATCTTTCACAATACACCGCTCTTTTATTGGGCATGATGTATCAGGAGTCGAAAGGCAGAGGCGGTGATCCGATGCAGTCGTCGGAATCTCTCGGTATGAAGCGAAATGAGATTGACGATCCAAAAGCAAGCATTAAGCAGGGTGTGCGCCACTTTACAGCAATGTATAAAAAGGGACAGAAAAAAGGCGTCGATATTGAAACGATCATCCAAAGCTATAATATGGGATCGGGTTATATCGATTACGTCTCAAAACACGGCGGAAAGCACTCAGAGAAGCTGGCAAAGGCATTTTCCGAGGAACAAGTCAAAAAGAACCCCGATCTGTATAATTGCGGCGGAGATACAAACAATTTCCGCTACCCTTATTGCTACGGGGATTATTCTTACACGGAAAAAGTAATGGAACGCACAAAAAAAGTCGAAGAACATATCGAAGGGTTAACACTTGAACATTGACAAAACGGCAAGCCGGGTGAATTTTCGTCCGGCTTGTCCTGTTTTCGAGGAGCGAACAGAAGCATCGCCTGCAGCCGCATGCCATGCCTGTCATCAGTTCGCGTATTCTCCGTGAACGCATCGGTCCATCCTTCTACTCCAAAAAACCGCCTTCTTTCAGCATTTCTTTTACTTCCTTTTTTGTGATTAAAAAGTCTTTTGAGCTCAAATGATCAGTTTCTAAAGGCTGACAATCTGCATACTTTTTATGAAGTTCAGGCATTTTGATTGCAGGAAGCACCACCGCGAGGTCATTTGTAAATGAAACAGCATGCTGCCGTTCATGAGGTGAAATCAGCAGTTCATGAAGCTTCTCCCCCGGCCTTGCCCCCGTTTCTGCAATGGACGTTTTTTCGTTTCCGTAAGCTTCGATCAGCACTTCAGCCATGTCTAAAATTCTGCAGGCCGGCGAATTCATAATGAAAATTTCCCCGCCTTGGCCGCTTTCAGCCGCTTTTAATAAAAGCCGGATCGTTTTTTCCTTCGTGAGGAAGAAACGGGTCATTCTTTTGTCTGTGATGGAGACCTGGTTCTTTTCCCTGATCTGGTCTTTAAAAAGCTGAAGAACACTTCCGCTGCTTCCGAGCACATTTCCTCCCCTTACACAAATAAAATCCGTGTCTGAATAGAGATGGTTCGCATATACGATCAACTTCTCGCCGATCGCTTTCGTCATTCCGTAAAAGTTGGCAGGGTCAGCCGCTTTGTCAGTCGAGACGTTGATGACTTTTTTAACCCCGTTTTCGATCGCTGCTTCAATAACGTTTTCCGTCCCTGTGACATTCGTTTTTAATGCTTCAAGCGGCTGTTCTTCACAAACCGGCACATGCTTCAGCGCAGCTAAATGAAAGACATAGTCGACACCTTTTAATCCTGTATTCAGCGCTTTCCGATCTCTGATATCCCCGATGAAAAACGTCAGCCTCGGGTCTTCAATCTGCCTTCTCATTTGAACTTGTCTTTCTTCATTTCTGGAAAATACAATGAGCTTTTTAGGATTTAAGGATAGCAGCTGAAGAATGAGTTCCTGGCCCCATGAGCCTGTTCCTCCAGTAATGAATATCGTTTTATTTTCAAACATTTCTTTTCCTCCTCTGGTAAACTCCAAAAAAATCCGGTTTAAACGAGAGTGATTCCTTTAAACAACGATGCCCATAGATCATTGTTTGACTCCCATATCTCTTTGTCCGGCAGTTCAACAGTGCAAGTCTTTTCTAATGGCCAATTTTTCTCTACAATCCCATTCACCTTCGAGTGCTTCACCAGAAGAACGCTAAAGTCGTGCTGAACCAAATCTGATAATACAAGTTCAAGTTCCTGTGCTTCTTTAAAGCTGCCTTCTCCTTCTGTCCTGACAAATAGGATGCGTTTACTAGTTGACATTTTTTCTATAAAGCGATCGATTCTTCTATTGTATTTTTCTATTACCTCAGGATAGGTAGCCAAATGGTCGAGCGTATTTTGATTTACATCAAAATCATGAACAGAGCCAATGTTATAAAAATCATCTGAAACATAGATAGTAGATCCTTCTTCTTTTTTTTTACCGGTATTATATCCGATTACCCTGAGGTTTTTTGGTTCCATAAAGCCAGTAAACCGATTTCGAAGAAGGAGGTTGAGGTCTGTCAAGGAATGAATAGTCACCCAGTCAAGAGGGCCTGAAAACGGTCTTAGGTCATTGTTTTTCAGCTGTATAGCTGTCAAACAAAGATGCCCTAAACTAAACACGGCATTATATTGTCCTTTAATCTCCTTTAAATTCACCTATCTAACACCCCATTGTTCCCGGTTTTGTTCATTAATAGTTATAGTTAAGAATCCGCTGTTTTTTAGTATTGTATGCCGCATTACAAAGAAAGGTAAAAGACAACCACCTACTCCTTTTTAATTTGAATCAGAGAAAAAAGATGGCGGCGCTTTGTTTCCCGTTTTGCTATTAACCTAGCTGTGCGTGAGCCGTCTTGCAAACTCTTTCTGCTTTGTCTTGCTTATATTTTTTCTCCTTTCCCTTGCAGCAGCTGGATCAATGTGTAATAGGGGTCTCCGCGTTCGCCGAAAAGCCAGCAAGAAACAAACGCTTGGCACGGCGCGATTCTTTTCCAAAATAAAAAGCCTTCGAGTTGCGAAGGCTGACAAGATTTCAGTATAAATTGTTTTCGTTTTCCTCATGTTTCTCTTGAACCGCTCTAAGGACCTCTACCGTTTCAGTTCTCGGGATCGTGTGGTCTTCAGGCAGCGATTCTTTTAGCGTTTCTACAACTGACCGCTCGACACTTTTCGTAGAGCCGGCGGCCGTCCCACTATCAGACAGCGATTCTTTTAGCGTTCCCAAAGACTCTGCCGTTTCGGTGTTGGATAATCGAGCTTCTGAACGCACCGACTCGATAATTTCTTCTAAAACTTGGCGATCCATTCCTTGAGCAGCAGCTCCTAAAATATCTTTTAAAACCTTATTATTGTTTTCTAAAATATTATTGTTTATACTCTCAAAAATAGATTTCAGCTCCGATATTAAAGGCTTCAGACTTTCATCGATGGATTCTTCCGCTGAATCTGAAGAGCTATCCTGCTCCTGCAGAGCCCGCTCCTCGGCAAACTCGACGAGCAGATCCAAATATTTTGCCCACCAGTCGGCATCCATTTCTTTATTCAAGCTGTCAAACAAATGATTAACAATTAAAGATTTCATATGATCTCACTCCTCTTTCCCATTCGTATTTTGATAGATATCAAGAATTCTCGTAACCGCTTGATCCATATCCCAATGTTTCTTAGCAAACTCCTTGGCGTTAATTCCTAATTTATTTCTGAAATCATCGTCTTTCAACAATCGTTCCAAACTGCTTGACAGTGCAGCTGCATCCCCTTTTGGAACGATAAGGCCGGTCTCTTCATGCTCCACCATTTCCGGCAATCCCCCGGCATCACTGACAACTGCAGGAACTCCGGCTATTTGGGCTTCAATTAAAGATAACGGCTGATTATCCAAAAGGCTTGGAAGAACGTATATATCAGCAAGCGACAGCAAATAAGGAACATCCTCCCGGTTTTTCAGAAAGACTACGTCATCAACAAGGCCTAGCTGCTCGCTTTGAATTTTGAGTCCAGCCAGCTTCTCCCCTTCTCCTGCCATCCAGCAAACCCAGTCATTGCGGGTGTCCTTTAATTGGGAGAGTGCTTCGATTAGGTAATGGATGCCTTTATTCCCGATCATTCTGCTGGTAAAAAGGATCACTTTCTTGTCTGTCTCAGGCGTATCGGCAGTCTTTGTGTTCATCCGCGCAAGGAATCCGTCAATATCATAGCCGTACTGGGAAACGTGAATCTTTCCGTCTGGTACCGCAAATTCTTCTGTCAAAATGTCTTTCAACCAATTGTTTGCAACAATCACTGTTTCTGCAGACATCGCCCCCGTATGTTCAAGGTGGTCAAAATATTCCTTGGCAATATAGGAGGTCGGTGATCTGTGAATATTGTTGAGCTGATCTCTGATTTCATATGTGACACTGCCGTGAATTGACGTGACAAGCACCTTATCTTTCGGCATAATACGCTTGATGCACGCACTTGATATGACATCCTGCGCGTGAATAATATCATATTTGTCAAGCCCCAAATAGGCAGCGCCCAGCTCATAGGCATTCCGCTGAAGCTCAGTATAGCTGACCAATTGATTTGCGTATATTTCCGGAAAATCCTCTTCGCTCATCATTGCTTTCACTAATGGAAGCAGCTGATCTTTCGCGATACTCCGGTTTTCATTTACAATATGAATGATGCTGTTCTCTTCTCCGTATCCGAGCAAATCTACTTCATGTCCTAATGACTCCAGCTTTTCTTTTAATTGGACCATATATGTCCATACACCACCTACATGGGGTATGCTCCAATAAGTGGCAAGCAAAATTTTCATATCCATCTCCCTTTTTCATTTCTATAAAAAGCTCTAATTATTTATATTCCTATTTCCATATCTTGTGTAGACGATCATCTATTTCAGGATATATTTTTGTACCAGAGGAAAATCGCTTTTAAAAGAGAAGAATGTTGCGAGAACAAAAAAAGCCGGATTCTCCGGCTTTTAATAGTATGGGGAAATCATCATATAGACGAGAACACCTGTCAGGCTGACATACAGCCAAAGCGGCATCGTCCAGCGGGCGATTTTGCGGTGGCGTTCCACCTGCATGCTCAGGCCTCTGAACAACGTAAACAAGGCCAAGGGAACGATTAAAGCGGACAAGACAATGTGTGTGATCAAAATAAAATAGTAGATCGGTCTTATAATCCCTTCCCCGCCAAAATGAGTGTCAGGCATTAATGAATGGTAAGTTAAGTATGAAACAAGAAAGATGAACGTTGTCGTAAAAGCGGCAAAAATAAACCGCTTGTGCGCCTTAATGTTTTTCTGTTTAATCATGATCAGTGCAGCCACTAAGAAAATGAATGTGAAGCTGTTGCAGACTGCGTTCAAAAGCGGCAGAAAAGTCAAATCCAAATGAGCGAATTTGTCGCTTTTCGGCATGAAAAACAAGAGGGCAATGACACCGTTTATGATAATCGTCAGAGCAACAACAATGCCTGTATAGTTTTTATTTTTTTGTGTATGTGTCATATCGGGCAATCTCTCCTATTTGTGCAAGCTATCAAAATCGTATTCAAATTCAGGAGGAATGTCAACGTTTTCGGCTTTTCGTCAGAATTTAGTCACAGAATATACAAAAATTCCCCTCCTCTAGAACGAGGAAGGGAACCAAGGCGGATGCCTTAGAAATTCATAGCATCTTTAGCCATTAATTTTTCGAATTCTTCTTCAGTTACGATATCTTCTTTATTCGGTTTATGCTCAAACTTTACGTCACCATCGATATTTTTGTAAGTTGTAGATGCCGTGATGCCTAAAGATTGAGGTGCTTTTTTGCTGTCAACAGACAAAGAGATATCCGCATTTTCAGTCAGAAGATTTTCTTTGTCATCGATTGTTGATGTCACATCGAACTTTTTGAATGTGACGTCTTTCAGTCCGTCTTTAATCTTGTTCAGCTCGCTCTTCGGAACAGCTTCTCCGCTCGCTTTTCCGGCGATTTCGATGAACTTGACGACCGCAGCTTTAATTTCTTTGTCACTAAAGCTGAAAGCGACTTTTTGAGCAGCACCCTGCTCTTTTTCTTTATCTGTCAGATCCGCTTTTTCAAACTTATCTGCAGGCAGATTGTCTGCAGCTTCTTTGATGGATTCCATCAATTGTTTTTGAAGTTCATCCGTGTCTTGAGATGAAGTTTTGTCATCTTCAAGCGGGAATTCAAGGTACTTGCCTTTGACGCTGTCAAAATTCATGCCGGCTGTTCCAAGGAAGAAGCCGAAGCTGTCAAGAACGCTGTCAATTTTGATGTAGCCGACTTGTTTCTTTTCGTCCATATAAACCGGAATATCGAAATCAAGCGACATGTTTTGGACTTTCAGCTTCGCTTTAATCACAGCCTCAGACTGTTTCGTTTCAGCATTCGTTTTTCCGCTGATCGTTAATGTTGCATCGTTCAGCATATCAGCAACTTGCTTATCTTCCGCTCCAAGGTTGGATGCGTCAACTTTCAAGCCGATATCACTTGAAAATTCGTATGATTTCGCAGAAATCAGCTTTTTATAAGCCGTTGCGTAAGATCCTTTTGGATCAGCCTGCTGACATGCAGCTAATACAAGAACAAAAGCTGACATCAGCATCAATAGAGAAAAAATTCTTTTCTTCAAAATCGTACGCTCCTTTTGTCATGGTTTTTCTGGGATTAGGAGGATCCATTGTCTCGTATCCTAGGTAAATATACCAGAAGTCATATGAATTCTATCACAAAAAAATCGTAGAATGTGAAATTTTTGTTTAAAATTACATTAAAATTTAATTCTAGCAACCCATTTGCAAATTGCCGTTCTTTTTACTATAATCGAAAACTGTATGTTTTAATGGAAAGGAGTAAGTTTTTATGATAACGGATGAAGAAATGGAAAAAGACAGCTCCGGCTTGCAGAAGGAATTGAACGAATTACAATTTCAACTGTTTCGGATGCGTGAAAATATGAAGGATATCTCCAAAGATTCGCGAGTGCTCGGTATTGATCAATCGAAAGACGATGAATGGATGATTGTCCATTCGATTGATGATGGCCGGACATGCAAGATCATGTTAAGCGATTGCCAGTCGCCGTACCGCGGAAGATGTGATTTTTCTCTTGTCGCTTCCTACAAAGAAGAAAAATGCGCGATCCATATCGGGGATATTAAAGGGCCGGCAGGCTACGGTTATGGTTCCATCTGCATGAAGTATTTAAAAGAAAAAGCCCGCGAGCACAACATACCGGTCATCACGGGGGACATTGCTGAAAGGGATTGGGACCATGTGGACCGGCTGATCCATTTTTATGAAAAGCATCATTTTGAAGTAACGATCGACCCCGGTTTAAAATCCGGTGAAATTCAGTGGCAGGATCTTTAAAAGTATGGTGAAATAGATAGAAACAATGAAAGGTGTGCCCGTTCATGTTTCCAGAAAAACTACAGCCCGGTGACGAAATCAGGGTGATTGCCCCATCGAGAAGCCTGTCACTTCTCAACACCGATAAGATCGAAAAAGCGAGAACGGTTTTAAACAACCTCGGATTTCGAATCTCTTTTTCCGCACATGCTAATGAAATTGATGAATGTTCTTCCTCCAGCATTCAATCGAGAGTAAGCGATCTCCATGATGCCTTTTCCGATCAACGCGTCAAAGGAATACTCACTGTGCTCGGCGGGTATAACAGCAATCAGCTGTTATCACATTTGAATTATGAACTCATAAAAGCCAACCCAAAAGTGTTCTGCGGCTTTTCAGATATTACCGCTCTTTCAGCGGCGATCTATGCAAAAACCGGGCTTGTCACCTATTCGGGACCTCATTTTTCAAGCTTTTCAATGGGGTATGGACTAAACTATATGACAGATTACTTTTTGAAGTGCTGTTGCGCAAGCGGTGTCTACGATGTTGAACCATCATCGATGTGGTGTGAAGAAATCGAAACTGAAGAATGTCCCAAACAAAACAGCGGCCCTGTTGTGATCAACGAAGGCTCAGCAGACGGAAAGATCATAGGAGGGAATTTGTGCACATTGAACCTATTGCAAGGTACGGAATATTTCCCTGACATCAAGAACGCCGTATTGTTTCTTGAGGATGATTGGGAATCGCCGGCAGCGTTTTTTGACCGCGATCTGCAGTCCTTGCTTCATCTGCCCGATTTTTCCGGTGTCAAAGCCGTTCTCATTGGCCGTTTTCAGACAGCATCAGCCGTAACGCTTGAGCGCCTTAAACAAATTGTGCAAACAAAAAAAGAGCTTTCTCAAATACCCGTTATCGCAAATATAGATTTCGGCCATACGACCCCTTTCTTTACATTTCCGATTGGCGGACGGTGCCGGATCGACGCACAGAAAGAACATGTATCACTTTGTATCACAAAACATTAAGGCAGAGGATGAACACATCCTCTGCCTTTTTTTATTTGGCAAGACCCCAAGGCGAAAATAACAGATAAATGCAGGCCATCAGACAAATCACAAGAATAGAAGCAAGTTTGGCATGCTTCCATGGCCGCAAGTCAACCTTAGCATTTTTCTCAAGCTTGAATTCTGACGGCCTTGGCTTCAATTTTCCGATGAAAAGCATCAAAAGGACGGAAAACGGAAACAAAACGGCCAATATATAGAGAAAATGAATATGGCCAAAATAGATTTTTGAGATGGTATACAAAACAATGTGTGCGAATATCGCCCATTTCACGGCAAGCGCCGGCACTTTTTTCGTAAAGAATCCAACAACGACGGCAGCCAATACAGGGACATTGAAAAATCCGAACATTTCCTGTAAATAATTGTAAAGTCCGGACGGCGCAAACAGAATAAAAGGCGCGATGATAATCGACACCGCGGCAAGGATCACCACAAAGATCCTTCCCGTTTTCACAAGCTCTTCTTCTTTTGCCTCAGGCTTGAAGATCGGTTTGTACAAATCCAATGTAAACAACGTGATCGTGCTGTTCAGCGAACCGTTAAACGAGCTGAGAATCGCTCCGAATAAAATCGCGGCAAAGACACCGATAAGCGCAGTCGGCAGCAAATCAACGATCAGCTTAGGGTAAACGGTGTCAGCATTTTCAATATGACCTCCGTAAAGATGGTAAGCAATAACCCCGGGAAGAACGAGATAAAACACACCGATCGTCTTAAATACACCGGCCAGCAATGCGCCTTTCTGCCCTTCAGCCAAGTTTTTCGCCCCAAGCGCCCGCTGAACGATCGACTGATTAACAGCCCAATAAAATAAGTTGTTCACAAGCAGTCCCGTAAAAATCGTCGGCCACGGGACTTCTGCAGTGTTGTCAGCTGTAATGGCATTCAGCTTTTCCTTATGTACACTCGTCAGCTCAGTATAGCCGTTTAAGAGACTGCCGTCGCCGATTGCCATGATTCCAAGCACAAAAATAAACAGACCGCCAAGAATTAAACCGGCGCCATAAATGGCATCAGCCGATGCCGCAGCTTTTAGTCCCCCAAAAAATATGTAGCAGCAGCTTGCGGCCCCGATCACAAGCGAGATGAAAAAAACAGTCGCAAACGTACTGATTCCAAGCGCAGAGGAAATATTAAACACTTGATCGAGAACGAGCGCCCCGGAGTACAATACGGTTGGCAGAAACGAGGTCGCATATCCCAGAAGCAGGAGAATCGAGACGATTTGCCGCGTTCTTTGATCATAGCGTTTTTCAAGAAAGTCAGGTATCGTCGTAACCCCAGAACTGAGATACCTCGGTAAAAAAACGAATGCCAGCATAATGAGCGCAAGCGGTGCTGTAACCTCCCAAGCCATCGCACTCATCGTTCCCGAATAGCTTTGACCGTTTAACCCTACCATTTGTTCTGTTGACAAATTGGTTAAAAGCAGCGAACTTCCAATATAGAGAGCAGTGAGACTTCGCCCGCCGAGAAAATAACCGTCTGACGTCTTCAAATTAATATCTTTTGTCCTCAGATAAGAAAAAATAAAAATCCCTGCATTAATCAATAAAAATGTCATGATAATCCACAGCAATACTCCTACATCTCCTTTTCTAAATCAGCTGATATGTACATATCTATTGAACTACCCATTTGCCAATCTAAAAAAACATCTAAATCGAAAAAAAGATGCAGAAAACAGAAAAAAGACACTGATCATCTCCATGGTCAGTGTCCATCAATGGTAAAACTTCTTATTTTAAAACTTTTACTTTAACCGTTTTAACGCCCCAGTTTTTTGCCGCGGATTTGCTTGGAACAAATACGTCGATTTTGTTCCCTTTGATCGCACCGCCGGTGTCGGCAGCAGTCGCTTCTCCGTAGCCTTCAACATACACCTTGGATCCAAGCGGGATCACGTTTGGATCCACCGCAATAATCTTGGCGTTTTTATTGGCATTCAGATCAAAACCCGTAGCTGTCACGCCTGTCATTCCGCCGTCATTGGCAGTGTATGCCGTTGCGGTAACCGTCAGTTCTTTTGCAGCGCTTTGAGAGCTTTGAGATTCGTTTGAACGGGAAGCCGTTTCTTTTTCCTGCTTAGGTGCAGGCGCAGCTTTCTCAACTTTCGCTTCTTTTTGTACGGCAGGCTTTGTTTCCGCAGGCTGCGCCGCAGCAGCTTGAACCGTCGCCTGTCCGTCAACAGTTATGGATGTATTCGGGTAAATGATATCTGATTTTATGTTGTTCCAATTTTTAAGGTCGTTCACGGAAACGCCGAATTGTTGAGCGATTTTCCAGAGAGTGTCTCCCTTTTTAATGGTATATTGTTTCTTTTCTTCTGTCTGTTTTTCAGAAACGTTCAGCTTTTGTCCTGGAATAATCAGGTCTGAGGAAAGCTGATTCCATTCTTTTAAGTCCTGCAGATTTACCCCTTGTTTTTGCGAGATTCCCCAAAGGGTGTCACCTTTTTGGACTGTTACTTCTTTTGCAGAGGCACTCGCTCCGAATGCAGTTGAAGATAGTGCTGCAACTGCAACAAAGGACATAAACGTCTTCTTCATAAGTAAATCCTCCCTTGTTAGCTTTTTATTGTCCGGCTAACAGGAGCAATCGTAACATATGAAAATGTCAAATCAATAACAAAACAATTTGTTTTTGATTACAGTTATTTTACGAGGAGGAGTTTCAGCCGTCCAAAAACCGGCATAAATTCAGGTGTATCAAGGGTTCCAATCTTTTTTTATCTGCAATAGGAGATTTACTAAAAAAACTTTTTACATATGATGTTTTTGGGTTTTTATGCTTCTTTCTCAGTTTTATAGGCTTGAAGCTCCTGTAGAAATACAGCGCCGTATTTTACTCTTTTTTGTTCTCCCACTCCTTTGACTGACAAAAGTTCTTCGTCTGTCAGGGGAACTTTCCCGCTCATTTCCCGCAGCGTTTCGTCAGAGAATATGACAAAAGGAGGCACGCCTTGTTCCTGGGCAAGTTTTCTGCGCAGCGCTCTTAACCGTTCAAACAATTCGTCATCTTTAACAATTTGACTTGTCTGCATTTTTTCTTTGCGCATCACCGCTTCCCGGCCGAGCAAAACGTTTCGCCCCTTGTTGGCGACAAAGAGAACGGGATATGTTCCGTCGGACATCTGGATGTACTCATCTGCGATTAAAAACTCTATAAAATCGCTGATGTCGGCAATAGACCGGTTCTTTAAAATTCCGTAAGTCGATAATTGCTGGAAGCCGTTTTCGGTCACTTTCTTATTTTTCGAACCTGCCAGAACTTGCGCCACCATGGTTTTTCCGAACCTTTCTCCCATGCGGATGATGCAGGACAGTACCATCTGTGCTTCCTTCGTCACATCGGTGATGCTTCGGGTGTCGAGACAGCTGCTGCACCTGCCGCAGTCTTCAGTCGAAACTTCGCCAAAATAAGAAAGAATAAACCGCTCAAGACAGCCTTCAGTATGGCAAAAATCAACCATTTGCCTCAACTTTTTCACGTCTTGCGCCCGAATGTCTTCATCTTCTGTCGACTGTTCGATTAAAAACCGCTGAAGCCGGATGTCCTGAGGAGAAAATAGTAGGACACACTCGCTGTCAAGACCGTCGCGTCCGGCTCGTCCTGCTTCTTGATAATAGCTCTCCATGTTCTTTGGAATTTGAGCATGAATCACATAGCGGATATTGGATTTATCGATGCCCATTCCGAATGCTGAGGTCGCTGTCATCACACTGATCTCGTCATTTAAAAAGAGATCCTGCTGCCGGTCCCTTTCTTCATCATTCATCCCGCCGTGATAGCACCCGGCCGCAATTCCTTTTTGAGACAGGCGGCTTGATATTCTTTCGGCTTCCTTTCTTGTCGCTGTATAAATAATTCCCGCCTCTGAGCGGTTTTTCTCCACATATGATTCGATAAAACGATCCTTGTTTTCGCCTTTTAAAATTTTAAACGTCAAATTATCCCGTGAAAAACCGGTGAAAACCGTGCTCTCTTTTTCGATCCCGAGCTGTGTGCAAATATCCTCATGAACCTCGGGCGTTGCGGTAGCCGTCAATGCCAATACGACCGGACGGGTGCCGAGACTATTTAAAAAGCTTTCAATATGTCTGTAGCTCGGCCTGAAATCGTGGCCCCACTGTGAAATGCAGTGAGCTTCATCAATCGCTGTCAGCGGGATATGAATGCGGGAAAGCACGCGAATAAAATCGGGAGACGTCAGCCGCTCAGGTGTGACATAAAACAGCTTGTAGCCGCCTTCCTTTAAAACGGAAAGCCGCTCAGCGATTTCGCCATGGCCTAAAGAACTGTTCACGTACGCAGCTTGAATTCCAAGCTGATTTAACGCATCCACCTGGTCCTTCATCAAGGAAATTAAAGGAGAGATCACAATGGTTGTCCCCTCCATAAGGAGCGCAGGAATTTGGTAGCAGATTGATTTCCCTCCGCCCGTAGGCATAATGCATGCTGTATCCCGTTTTTCAGAAACAACCGATTGAATGGCTTTCTTCTGACCCGGACGCAGTGAAGGATAGCCATAATAGTGCTGCAATAAAGCTTCAGCTTTCTCTAGCATATAAATGAAACCCTCTCTTATCATAAACTTCTTCCTGTCCACCATGATATCATATTTAAACCGGCAATCAGCCCCTCTCCGTAAAATCGTCAATTCGATAAAGAAAATTCATTTTTAGCTCAAATACAAAAAACCCCGGCGCTGATGTAAAGCGTCAGAGTATCAAATGAATAGTTTCGCCTTTCATTTAATCGCAGCCTGTTGTTCAGCTAATAATTGCAAACGCTTCGCTTCCTCCAAGCAAAGTGTTTTGTATGCCAGGGCTCCGGTAATGCTCGCTCTGTCCGATGCATCCCGGCGCAGAGCGGAAAGCTCTGACAGCACAGATGCCGCGTCGTCTTGTATAATTCCGCGGTCATGCAGCATTTGAATCAATTCATCGCTTTCAAGACGGAGCGCATTTTGATCAAATGTTGAGGCTGTTTCCCGAAGAACGTTGTGAACATCAGACCAAGCGTTTTCGATCATGTTTTCCCCTGCCGGCACCGACCGTACAGAAGTCAGTCCCGATAACCTTTTTTCCCGTACGGAGACGAGCTCCTGAAGCCTTTTGTCAAACTCCAATTCAAAATCCTTGTATTTCAGTTTGATCAATTCCTTCATCCGTTCAGACAAAGGTTCCTTTAACAGCAAAACGCACATCATCAAAGTAGCTGGCCATGCCAATGATTGAACCGTCGCCGAAACAAATTCAAGCCAATCCATAAAATCAGCCTCCGTTTCAAAAGGAAAGTTGTTTTGTGAAAGACCAGGTGGTAATGTTGAATCGAAAGGAAAATTTTGTGCATAAAGGTGTGTGGTTTACCATGTGGATCATCATCATACTGATGATCATATTGATCGGATTTGCAGGAAACATTGTCGCCATGTTGCGAACGATTGTCAAGCAGAATGATAGAATCATCAGCCTCTTTGAGAATGAAATCAACAACAAACATTAGACAAATGCTCAGGAATTGAAGAATCGCGGAAGATACAAAACAGCCCCTCTCCTTATTCATAGACAAACAAGGAACCGATCAGTGGCCGTATTGAGAGACGGCTTCTTTTTTATGCTGTTTAAGATGCCGCAGGATCAGTTTACAACTATATTATATTGAATATTCAGATTAGTAAATATGAGTAAAGTCCTCTCCTCTCTAACCGATACACATGTTAAGGAGGTGGTTATGTTGGATATTGCTGTTTTATCAATGGCCATGAGTCAGGCCGCTCTTCATCAAAACGTGCAAATGTCGCTGACAAAGACGGCTTTGGACACCGCTGAACAAAGCGCACAGCAGCTCGTAGACATGGTGCAGGCCCCACATCCAGTTTCAGGACATCATATTGACCTGAAAGGTTAAGGCCAAAACATACATTCAGCAGGCTGCGAAGTCTGCCGGATGTATGTTTTCCCGAAGAAATTTTAAAAAAAATCGCTGCAACCTCTTTATTTTTTCTGGTTTTTGCACTATAATATTGTTCTGTGTCCCAGTAGCTCAGGTGGATAGAGCAACAGCCTCCTAAGCTGTGTGTCGGGAGTTCGAATCTCTCCTGGGACGTATTGAATGAAAAGAGGCAAACCCTTGGAACGTAAGGGTTTGCCTCTTTTGTTAATGGCCGTGTTGTTGTTGCTTTAAAATAAAGTTGATTAAAATCATCATGAGAACCCACATATTATAGAAAGAACCCGTTTTGAAAAAAAAGATTGATCAAAATGGATTCTTATCCAACGAATTTAAGTTTCGGTTTTATAAAAAAGTTTGAACATTTTCTGGTTCCTTTTGCGAAACGATCATTTCATGATTTACTTGGTTAAATTAAAGCTTTGCTCAATTAAGTTATAAACTTCTTCTTCTGAATCTATACGTTCTAAAACAAGTGATATCCAATTTTCCTTATCCATATGATATCCAGGTAAAATGCTCTTTCCATTTCTTAAACTGCCGCTTATTTCGGGAGGGCATTTTAAATTCAGAATATCTATTTCGTCATTTCCATCTAAGCCTAACTTTTCTGGAAGAACATTCATTACAAGACCATACCATTTTTCGTTAGATTCATGTCTTAAGGCAGCATAGTATGGAAATTTTTGAAATGGGTAATCTGGCAATGTACCGAATTTTTCTTTGACATGCTTAAAGATATCTTCTCTTGTTAACATACTGAATCATTCCTCCAACAACTTAAATAGATTTTCGGCAATTGCCGATCCAGATGGGACAATGGTGAATTTTTTGAAGTCATGATGTGAAGGAGACATGTTTCTCCTGTAACGGGATTAACACCCTCAGTGGCTTTCTTGTAATCATAATATCCGGTGATGTTTCCTGCAAATGTGCTGCCTGCATCCAACACTTTTTCATACCACTCCCGCTCGCAAGATCTTCCTGTTTTTTGAGTGAGCTCTTTTTGCTTCGATTTCATATTGATTAGCCGGCTGCCTGCAAAAAACCCGAGCTGGCAACAGCCGGCTCGGGCGGGGTCAATCCCTCTTATTCATTCCTCTTTTCTCTCGGGGTTCCTGATGATGTTTTTGGTGCTCCGGAGACTGAGTCGTGCGTTCCAGCTCCTTTGTATCTTGTCCCATTCCTTTTAAAAAGGAGAATAGCAGTGTAACTGCTTTGTTGATTTCCGGGTCTTTGAGCGAGCGGATGATATCAAAATAACCTGTTTTCTCTTCGCTGTCCTTCTGTTCCACCGCGTTTGCCACCCCCGCATTCACTTTCAAAATGAGAGGTTCCAGCTGTTTTACATCCAGCATGCCAAGCGTTCCGAACAGAAGAAGCAGATTTTTCAGTGTATTGGCTGTTTCCTCTGTATCTGCCTTTTTCACTAAGATGTCAAGAACTTTATCTCCTTGGCCAAAAAGGCCGCGGAGCAATGGCAAAACACCGCGTTCGTTCATGTGGCCAATCATATGCAACGTTTCAAGAATGGCTTCCTTATTTTCGACTAATGCATCTTCTATTTCTTTCATATCACGCTTTCTCTGTTCCTCTTCGGTTATCTCGATTTTCTGAATTCGTTTAATCGCTTTAGCCATTATGCCCAATCCCCCTTTTCACAGCGTCACCAGGGAAAATATAATCCTTTCGCGCCCATTTCTTTTGTACCTGCACACCGATTTGCGGCTGCGGATTGCCATTGCGGTGATTGATCTTAGGCAGCGGATTGCTTCCGTCGTGCTTTAAAATTTCCATCTTGGCTGAGGTTTCTTTATATGCAGGCGTATCGGTATCCTTATCAGCATGGCTGCCTGTTAACAGGTTGATCGCTGCTTCCCCTGAATCGTTCATTGGCAGATATACTTCCTTCCCTTTGACACGATCAGTGATCAAGCACTTCACTTTGACATTTCCGAAAGGCGATGTGAGTCTGACAAGAGTTCCGTCCTGAATCCCTCGTTCTGCCGCGAGTTCAGGAGAAATTTCTAAGAACACTTCCGGTGTTTTCTCCGAAATGCCTTTTGATTTGTAGGTCAGGTTCCCTTCGTGGAAATGCTCCAAAAGCCGCCCATTGTTGACGTGGATGTCATATTCATCACCGAACTCTTCAGGTTCTGTCCACTGAACAGGGAAGAGTTTGGCTTTGCCGTCCGGGAAAGGGAAGCGCTCAGTAAAAAGTAAAGGCGAATCCTTTCCATCAGCGCTTACAGGCCATTGCAGGGAGTTGTAGCCATCAAGGCGCTCATAGGTGACGCCGGCATAAATCGGCGACAGCATAGCTGCTTCCTTCATAATGTCTCCAGGGTGCTCATAGTGCCAGTCAGCACCGAGTTTATTGGCAACCTCCATAATAATCTGCCAGTCCGGTTTTGATTCGCCAAGCGGTTCTAACACCTGATATAGCCGCTGAACCCGGCGTTCTGTGTTTGTAAAGGTTCCCTCTTTTTCAAGGCTCGGGCTCGCAGGAAGAACAACATCAGCAAACTCGGCTGTACGTGAAAAGAAAATGTCCTGCACCACAAAGAAATCAAGCTTTTCATATGCGGCGTGTACATGATTAATATTGGAATCGACCAGACCCATTTCTTCACCTTTTACATACATCGCTTTCAGCTGGCCGGAATGGATTTTTTCGATCATTTCGTGGTTGGTCATGCCCGGCTCCTTCGGCAGCGGCACACCCAACGCCCGCTCGTATTTTTGGCGGACTTGTTCGTCTGTCACTTTTTCATACCCCGGCATTCTGTCAGGCATGCTTCCGAAGTCACTTGCTCCCTGCACGTTGTTATGGCCGCGCAATGGGTAAGAGCCCGCACCCGATTTTCCGTAGTTTCCTGTCACAAGCAGCAGATTAGAAATTGCTGTGCTCGTATCGCTTCCGCCAATATGCTGTGTTACCCCCATGGCCCACAATGCGCACACACTGTCAGCTTGTCCAATCATCTCGGCCATTTGGATGAGGGTTTCTTGATCAATTCCGGTTTTCTTCTCGGCATATTCAAGTGTGTACGGCGCCAGGCTTTTTACATATTCATCCCGTCCGTTCACTCTTTCCTGCAAAAAGCGTTCATCGGCTTTGCCGTTTTCAATTAAATATTTGGCGATCGCATTCAGCCAGACGATATCCGAGCCGGCACGCGGCTGGACAAATAAATCAGAGCGCTCTGCCATTTCGTGTTTTCTGATATCCGCTACGATCACTTTCTGCCCTCTCAGCTTATGAGCCCGTTTAATGCGAGTGGACAAGACCGGATGCGACTCAGACGTGTTCGAACCGATAATCAACACAAGGTCCGCTTCCGCGATATCTGTAATCGACCCTGAGTCACCGCCATAGCCGACTGTCCGGAACAGGCCGGCAGTCGCAGGAGATTGGCAATAGCGCGAACAGTTGTCGACATTATTTGTGCCGATGATCCCTCTCGCCAGCTTTTGCATGAGGTAGGATTCTTCGTTTGTACATTTAGAAGATGTAATAAAGGCAAGCGAATCCGGGCCAAACTCCTCTTTTAAATCCGTGAACTTACTGGCGATCAGCGATAACGCCTCTTCCCATTCAGCTTCGCGGAAATGGTCGCCTTCTCGGATCAGCGGCTTTGTCAGGCGTTCCTCGCTGTTGACGAAATCCCAGCCGAACTTTCCTTTTACACAAGTAGAAATGCCGTTGGCCGGCGCTTCCTCCTGCGGCTCGACTTTCAGAATGTCTCTGCCCTTTGTCCAGACATCAAAGCTGCAGCCGACGCCGCAGTATGTGCAGACGGTTTTCGTTTTTTTGATTCGTTCATCACGCATGGCAGATTCCATATCGGAAATGGCGAGAATCGAGCCGTACCCTGTTTCTACGCCTTTTGTAATCTCGATCATCGGACGCAGCGTTTCGTCATCGATTCCTGTTAAATATCCGGCTTCCCCCTCCATTCCTTTTTCCATCATCGCATTACATGGACAGACGGTAGAACAGTGTCCGCATGATACACAAGATGACTCATTGATCGGCACATCATTATCCCAAATGACGCGCGGGCGTTTCCGCTCCCAGTCTATGGTCAGTGTTTCAGTTACCTGAACATCCTGACACGCTTCGACACAGCGTCCGCACAAAATACATTGATCCGGATCGTACCGGTAAAACGGATTTGATTCATCCTTATGGTAAGGCTTCTGATCAAACGGGATGCTTTGGTGATTGACTTTCATTTCTTTCACCGTATTATGTATTTCACATCCCCCATTGTTGTAATCGCAAACTGTACAATAAAGCTCATGATTATATAAAATCTTGTCCATCCCGATAACCTGCGCTTTTTTCACATCAGACGAAAGCGTATCAATGACGTCGCCATCCTTTAATTCAGCGGAGCACGACCTCTTCAGCTCGCCATTGATGCTGACGATGCACGTATCGCATGTTTCAATCGGCCCTAAGCTAGGATGATAGCAAACTTGCGGCACTTCAATCGAGCTGTTATTCAAAAGCTGCAGCACCGTCTGTTCCTCGGACGCTTCCATTTCAACGCCGTTTATTGTGATTTTTTTCTTGTCAGCCATCTCCATTCCCCTTTCTTGCTTGTGTATATACCGAATTACCCATTTCTCTTCCCTTGCAAGGGATCAATAAAACATACAAAGCGCACTCACATGTTTTATTGCATCCTCACCGGGAAACGAGAGGGTAGATGAAAAAGAGGGATCAGCATGAAAAAAACAATGTCTGTTCTAACCGTGGCAGCAGCACTGACAGGCTCTCTTTCCGGCTTTGGGGCGCCGTCCTTTTCAACACCGACAAACACCGTAACTGAAGGCGCACAATCCTGCATAGACTCCAGCCGCTTCTCCTGTGAAGCTGACGACATTCATCATCATTCGATACATCCGGGTACACACTTGATAAGGGAAAGGTGCGTCTCCCATTCTGGCCAATAAAAAAGCGGCCACCAATCAGCTGCACAATATCCGTGTGCAAAAGATCAGTGTCCGCAGGCTCTCCTTCTTGGACTCAGGTATACGTTCGTTTTCTTGTCTCTATCGTATGACAAAATGGAATAGAAAAAGACCCCATTTTATCCCCCTTTTTGTCGGATTTTTCTCGGACTGGAACATAAAAAAACCTTGAAAGGCAATAGCCAATCAAGGTTTTGGTGATTTCAGCAGTATTTCTCTTTAATTTTCCAATATTAATTATCTTTGACAATCGGCTCTAAACTCAGCACCGTACCAATGGGTCCTAATTTTTCAATTAGTTTCTTTGCCTTTCCATATGGGAATCTCTCCATTAATAAATAAGGGGGATTTTTTGAACCCTTTAGTAGGTCCGCTGTTGAAATCTCAATACCTAATATATTCTTTATTTTTATTAAATCTTTCAATCCTCCATCAAGAGGCTTTGCTAACACTATATTGCATGTATCAGGTGGCTCACTTATTGTTTTCTGTTCCGATTCCCTTATAATACAACCACTATTCACCCATTCAATAAAATCTGAAGTGATTACAGTAGCATGGCTTGGATCCATGTCTCCAGAGTCAACAATCAATACTTCTGTTTCCTTTTCATTTTGAAGCATTAAGAAAACATTACCTCCGCCATCATCTCCAATAGCAACATATCCTCTTGCATATTCATCTACTTCCCATGTCTCGTTTCTTTCCACAATATCTTCTGTACCATAAATAGCCACCTCACCACCAATTGAAAAACCATTTGTATTTCTTAATAAATCCTTATATACATTTGGTAATTTAGCTTGTAGAATATCTTCTGACTCTTGAATTTCACTTTCACTTGCTGGAGTATTTTTTATCAAATCTGAAACCATTGATAAATCAATCACTTTACAAAACCTCCCAAACCATCGAAATATTTATATGCATCCTTCATTGCTTTTCGGGTAGCTTTTTGATCAACACCTGCTTCAATCATTTCCCTATAACTCACATTAAATTCATAACGTATGTCAGTATTAAATCCCTCGATTTTTCTTCGCTTTCTTTGCATAGAAGAGATTTTTGCGTGTGAATGCCCCGAGCTTGACGGGAGAAGTATTGCGGATGCTTTCTTTTCGTTATAATCAAATCCACCTTCTTTAGCCCATCTTTTCGCCCACTCATTTTGTATTGGGTGGTGAGATTGTACTCGATTATCAGAAGCAATATTTTTGTTCCCTGGTGCACGATTAACCCCTGGGCTTAAATAGCCATGTTCATCAACATCTTCCTTGAGATATCCCCCTGGCCTTTTAGCAGTACTGGTCGAAACCCTTTTCGCCGTCTTCGCACCTTTATTCGCTTTGAAAACATATTTTCCTACCTTGACTACTTTAGTAGCGGGTATGACAGAAACACCGGACAGGATACGGTCAGTGACGGATAGTTTTTCACCAGTCACAGGGTCAACACCTGTTATCGCTCTATAACCATCATAACCACCGGACAATTCTCCAACTGTGTCTTTAGCCCAATCAAGAGCTTTTTCAATGTCGCTTTTCTTCACCCTGCTTTCCGGTATACGACTGACAAGTTCGTATTTCACTTCACCGCCGGATATGTATTTTCGGACAATTTGACCGTTTGAATAAAGCATGTACGAACCGCCGACGAAGTCCTTGCCTGTACCGATTTCATCGGTGACATCGACAGAACCGAGCTTTTTGTATCCCTTCATATTATATACTTTGCCTTTGATGATGCGAATACCTGTATCAATCTTTTTAAAATGATCTGCTTTGGTAAGTGAATCGACTTCAGATTCTTCTTGATCGGACAATTTTTTTAGCATGATTTCCATCGGCGAAGGCTCAGCATTTTCTAACTCTCCCTTTAAACCGCCGACCGGACCGTTAATGTTTGTATTCTCATCCGGTTTTAAAATTGAGCCTTTTTTATAGCTTGTGATCTCGATTTTGGGGCCTGTGTACATTTTCTCAAGCTCTGTGATGTATTTTTGCATCGTTTCAAGGTCTTGTTCAGCAGTTTTAAGAGCGCTTGTCTGTTCGCGGTCAAAAGTGTGCAGCTTTTCAATTGTCTGATTGATTTCCTTTAATGCTTTCCTGTTCTGTTCGTGAAAATCGCTGTCATTCAAATCAGGCAAATCGGCGATGTGGCTGACTTTTGCGATCGAGGCATTTGTTTTAGATACCAAACGCTTCGTTGTGCGGTCGGCCGCATTCACCCCTTGTTCCAGCTCGTGTTCGAGAAAGGACTGTGAAATAAATCCGTTGTGGTTTGGTTCTAGGGAATTCAGCGCGCTTTTCAATTTCTTCAGCGTGGAACGATATTCCACTATGAAAGTATCATAGAACCGCAAAAAAGGAGTGTGGCACTCCTCGTAAAAGGCGCGGATCGCGTCTCCGCCTTTTCCTTTTAAAGCATCATCAAGTGATGTAATACCCTCTACGGCTTTTTTGACTTTGGCGAATTCATCAGATTGATGTTTTAATTGTTCCAGCGTTTGATCAATGGCTTTGTGCAACGCCTGAACGTCAAGAGTTTTCATAGCATTCTCCTCTAATACTAAAGTGACATACCACGAAATATTTTACCACTTTATAGAAAAGAATTGGTGAATAAATCCTGTCAATCCATGAAAATGAATCTTATTGAGTAGGTCTTAGACCCTGACACGTTCAACTTGTTATTTTCAAATGTCAAAAAAGGAAAATCATTGTCAAAAAATGATCCTTTATGTAAAATGAATCATATGCAGAAAAAGACAAGGTTTAATTTTTTGAATATTTAAAATCAACTATATGAAAGGATGCTGGTGGCATTGGAACCTAAAGTTGCGTTTGAGAAAGTCGGTAAAATGCTTAATGATTGGTATTGCTTTATTAGACAAAACAATATTCAAAATGCTACTAAACTGCGGGAAGCACTTCAACATTGATAAACTCTTTACGCTGCGTGTCTCTATTAAGATGAGATTAAACAGCTAAGATTATTGATTTCGAGTAACCAAGAATTGAAATTATATTTTGGCAAAATACGGCAAAGACCGCGAGCGTGGTTTCCGATGGGGGATAGTCATGAAAGTGAACCAGGCAAATCTAAAATAGATAATTCTTTTTTGATATGGGCGCGGAATTTAGAGTCTTTTAAAAATTTCAGCAGGAACCCATTCATATTTCGAGAAAGTTTTGCTTTCTCGACTGGAGTTAAATCATTTGCAAAAAATGCAATATCTGTCTGGTTTCCATCTTTATCTGTCGCATACATTGCAATCGTAAGAATAAACGCGGTAGATCCTCCCTTTTGTCCCGCATGAACAAGCCATTCACAATTGTTTGGATTTCTCATTATTTGTTCCATTACTGGATCAAGATATTGATATACACTTTCACTAAAATATACTTTGCTATTTAGCTTTTTCATAATAGATACATAATCTCTAGTCGTTGATCGGGGCAAACGGTCGGACCAAATTTTTTGAAAATCATTGTCCAAAGTTTTTCTTAATTGTTTTTTTTCTTGATCAGTTAGTGGTTGGCTCAGCCATCTATTATGAATTTCAATCGCTTTATTACGGTATTCATGCATATCCATGTTTTTCATTACTTCTAGGACTTCTTTTTTCGATAAGTTCTTTTCATTCATCAGTTGGGCAGGTATATAAAGTGCACTTACAATGGGATACATAGGCTCATGCTTTAACATATCTAAGCTCTTTGGAACATGATTGATGTTTTGAAGCCCCAGCACCTCAATTAAGTATTCAGTATTTGCATTAGAACTGTAAGCAATCATCCCGTTGACTACCTCACATAATGGAACACGATCTATCTCTTTGTCTTTTTTCAATTGAATAATCCAAGTCTCATGCGCACCGCCGTCTGTTTTTGGGATATAGAAATTCTCTAATTCCTTTAATCTTACTTCTTTTTGCGGATCGATTTTTCCTGCTGCTGCTTGTTGTGCATATTCAATGGCTAAGATTATTTTCACAGTACTTGCCAGAGGGAGTTGCTCGTTTACGTTAACATCAACCCAATTCTCATCGTTGTGCTTTATGGATAATGAGACATTCCCGCTTCCTGATTTTGCTTTAACAAACTGTACAATATACTCTGGATTTAACTTTTTTATTTCCCTCCGAAACATAAGAATACCGATTGCTATTACTAAACCAAGAGAAATTATTATACCTGCAATAATCAATAGTGCAATCTTCAATTTAACACTCCCTATAATGTTCAAATTACTATAGATACGAATTAAATAATGTTAGGTTTCAATTTCCTTCACACCAGCTCTTATGGTACGCAGTCCAGAAACCGTTCTTCTCAGGATTTCTGGGCATCATGGTCCATCCGAATGACACGGCCATCATCACGTTGATACTTAAGCTGGAATCACCAGTCCACCGCTTTTAAGAATAGCAAACGTTATTTCTGCCTTTTTGATAATCTCCTGGTTTCTCATCGTAATCTTCCTTTTAAAATAAGCCATCCCAAACGGCCTTTTTTAACTAAGTCTTGATCGGTTTTAATTTGTCATCAAGCAATTTCTCAACCTTTTTTCAATTCGTATTCGATTCTCCCAGACGAGAGCTCACAGAAATCTTACGACCGCCTTTTTCTACTGGTGTTTGGTGCTTTGCTTCAAAAAAGAAGTTTTTCAGCAAATTAAAAAGCCCTTTTGCTTCATTGGCAGAAGAAAAAAGGCTTCTCTTTTTTTCGTTGGTTCAGCGGTCGCGACCATTAAATCCCGGTTATGTCACCTTTTTTGATAACGCATTTCAAGCTTATGCGACGAGAACTCAAGCTTCTTTTTTGACCTTGAAATCGGCCGGCGCAGCCTAGGATTCCACTGCTTCACCGACGATGTTGCTTGTCGATCTGCCGTTTTCATGCAGAATATCTGTTACATATGAAGGCTCCTACACTTCAGTGCAGTTGATGACTTCTGTTGGCAGAGTTGGACGCCAACTTGCCAACAGGTTTCTATAAATGTATATGGCGGGGACGAAACATCTCTTCTGAATTAATTGAGGGATATCAGGCAGATCACTGTATTCCTAAACTTCCATTCATTCAGTTTTCAATTTCCTTCTTTCTGTCAATTGCAATTTTATGCAATAATGTACAAGGGTTTGCTCATCATGTTCATTCATCTTGATAAATTCAACTGTCATGAGCTGTTTGTTTGTTCTGCGATCAATGTAAGTGCGTTTAACTTGAGCATGGACGTCAATCACATCTTCATCATGTCCCTCATTTGGCAGATGGATACTTATATTCAAATCTTCTTCCGGTTCGTGTTTTTGCGTTTCTTCAATGATTAACGCAGCGCCTCCAGCACTGATATTTGCTGTATATGTTTTAAACATTGAGCCAGATCCATATGAGCGAACAGTGACGGGAAGCGTTGTATTGACTCTAAAAAATTGCCGTCTTTGAACTTTTTTCATTTGAACTTCTTCAGGTAAATACATATTTAGTACAGGTATATCCTGATAAATTTCCCGGCCTTTTATTACACTATTAAATTTATATGGGACTTGTTGCTCATTTATAAAATGAACTGTTGCTGCTGTATTTGTTGGAATAATAACAGTTCTCCCCGTTTCTTCATCAACAGGATAATGCACTCTTAAAACATTGTCTTCAATAGATAATACTTTGCTTTTCGCAAGGACATATTCTTGAATTTCGTTTTCAAATTCTATTGTTATAATATTTCCTAAAGATAACAATGGACATCACTCTTTCAATTCTACTTAATCATTATATCGGTACTATGACACATAATTTAAAAAAAGAAAAGAAGAAGGCATTGAAAGGCTACTAAATCTTACTGCCCTGTGATGGCGACCACGTGCAATACTGCATAGACTCCATCGGCTCCTCCTGTGAAGCTGACGACCTTCATTATCATTCAATACATCATTTGATCAGGAATAGGTGTGTCTCCCATTCTATGCCCCTTTTTTCGATTTTTTTCGGAGTAAATATAAAAAACCTTGACAGGCAATAGCCAATCAAGGTAGTTCTTCAAAGTTAATCAATTCTCAAGTCAATTTAAGCATGAATATAATAGTCTGGTTCTTCATCCATTTTCTTCAAAAACTCTTCGAGTGATGCCGCTATTTTCTTGTCAAAATAATATACTGGACAAATACCGTTCTCTTCTTCCCGTTCTAAATCTAGAGTAAGATATGTCCCCTCACCCTTCAAAAAAGACTAACATGTTCATGGGGATCCATTACTCTATCTCTATGGGTTTTATCAAGATTACAAATAAAACCATACCCTACTCTTAAATAAAACTCTCTTAGTTCATTAGGGAATTTTTTTAGAAAGCTCTTGTTTGACTTCCCCAGTATTTACTTTTATTTCTTGACCCATTTTTCATTTACTCCTTGCTTCGCGCTTCGCGTTCTCAATCTTTTTCTCTAAAGAACGAACTTCCTGGCTGAGCGATTGAATATCCTCTTCTAAAGATTTGATTCGTTCATCGATTTTGCTTAAAACATCAGAAAGCTGTTTTCCGCTGATGTCATTGTAGGCAGTCTTCATCAGGCCTCGAATACGGTTAAAGGAGTCAGCAAGACTGCCTTGCCACGAATGAGACGACAACTGTGGTTCGGTGATCGTCTTTTTAGAATCAGAGAACTCCGTTTTGTCTTTTTCTAGCTCTTTGCGGCAAGCTTTCAGCTCTGTCAAAAATTCTTTCTTCATCGATAAATCAACTTTCATGATATCTAAAGCCAGCGTTTCTCCAAGTATTGAACCGATCATATGCAATACCTCGCTTCCCGAAAAATGTATGACAAAAGTAATGACCAACTAAGAGTTTACCACTATACGGAAAGGAATTGGTGAATAGATCCTTTCAACTATTCTTTAATCAAGAATTTCAAGCGCATAAAAAATGCCGCTAATGAAACGGCTGCAAAAAGATAATTCAAAACTTATTTCTAAGCTAAACAACAACATCATGACTGAGAGCGCTTGTGATGTTTCTTGAAGCTGATATACTGCCTCATTTATGCGATCCGTAAGTTTTTCTGCTGCTCGGGTTAAATACTTTTCAGCAAATCAAGAAATACTGATGAAAAAGGTGGTGTCTTTTTTGGATTTTCCAATCATTCATACAAACTTTTGGGATGCTGTTATAGCAGTGCCAATTATTTTGATCGTCACACAGATAATTAAAATTTTTCTCAAGGTTCCCAAAAAGTATGTCCCATCAATTGCGATCGCACTAGGCTTAATCATATCTGTTTGCATAAGCCATCGACACAGCCTCATAGCTGGAGTATTTATGGGCGGATTCTATGGTTACGCAGCTATTGGTTCATATGCATCATTGAAAACAACCATTTCATCATATAGAAACAAAAAAGCATAAACAGGCAGGAAAAATATATCCAGAGTTGAATTCGCTTTTTTTCCGCTTTTATCCCCCAGAGGAGGCGCCCAACGTAAGTTCACATGTTCTTAAATACATAAGCCTTAATCATCGAATAGGAAGTTATCCTGTTTGATGTCTGCCATTGAAAGGATCGGCGTCGTTCCTGCTGCACGCCCGGTTTTGCTTTATGATTTTTGTGCGCCTGTTCTCTTTCCCTTGATATAGGGCTGAAGATTGATTTCCCGAAAAAGCGAATGAATACCACCTCAACAGACACAATAAAAAGAGTTGATATTTCAGCACAATTCGCAAAGGAGTGAAACCATTGTATTGAATGATCATCAGACTGAAAATGCCCCTTTCTATTTTAAAGGAAACATAAAATTCAATAATATGGAGTGATAAACGTGACGCAAAAACATGGAGCAGACAGACCCGATGACTACAAAAGATTTTCTTCAGCAGACAAGGAATACGATTCTCAGCAATCGTTAGACAGCAATGCTAAGACAGAGAACGTTAATACTGAAACTGATAACAAAGAAAACATGAATGACAGCACGGATGTGGCAGGAAAATATTTTGACCCCTCGGATTATGAAGGAGCCACGCAGTTGGAAAAAGGATTGGCTGAAACTCATGAACAAGTCAGTGATGACTATTTTGAAGGAACGATCGATCAAAATCTGGATTAGTCATTTGAACGGCGGAACTAACTTAAAAAGTAAGTTAGTTCCGCTTAGATTAACAAAGTATCGATGTTCTCAAGTCCCAAATTAATCATTCAGTAAATCAAAAGTGATGGCCGAATGACAAGCTTAGTCTTTTTACTGCCTCATCTCTAGAATTCCCTCAATGATCTTGACAATTATAAAAAGATGATTGATCCCTCCTTAAAATAAAAAAGACACAAAGCAAACTCATGATTGCGCTGGTTTTGTGTCCGAGGACTCTCCATTTAAGACTAATATTTTTGTAAATATCTATTTTTTTATTCCCTGTTTCCCTATTATTATCCGTGCCACTCTTTTCATGAAATTCAAATCCCGTCTCCTTGGTCTTCCGCTCCTTTACTTCAAAATCACTTTCAATCATTGCCAATGTGGCGCAATCGAAAGGAAAGCAGCTACGCCTTCCGCCGATCGAACTTTTATATGAATCTTCTATATATTTGTGCTAAGATAAAGTCATCTTTTGACAGAAAGGCGTGCTACGATGAAAAAATATTTACTCATAACAACCAGAACCGAGAATTTTGAAGATCAATATGTGCCAGCCCATTATCAATTTTTGGACAGGCTTAAAGCCGAGAACCGCTTGGAAATGTTTGGCCCTTTCAGCGATGCTTCCGGGGGCGCTTATCTTATCAGCGCAGAGTCTCTCAAGGAAGCAACAGAGATCGGAAATTCTGATCCGATTGTTGACAGCGGCTCTTCAACACTTGTCATTAAAGAATGGCAGATTAAATAAACTATTTGGACATAGCCAACATAAGCCTCTCCAAACACGGGAAGGCTAATCTTAAACGGAAAATCTAGACCTGCGGGTCATTTTGAAATTACGGTAAAACCGTTTTTTCCCTATTGAAGGAGAATAATATAAACGGCCATCGACATTTTTTAAAATTCTTTGATTTTTCATGTTCCATATTTCTTTTCCTTCGTCGGTAGGACAAGAAGCTATTTCTTGCAATCAACAACCTAGGGGGAGCCAAAGGTGAAATCGGCAGCCCCCTAGTCCCACGATTCAATTTTCTGAATAGTCACTTTGTTTATGATCAACCTTCCACCCATTCCTTCTATCCCTTTCACTGACTGCCATGCCCATCTGTTTTTTGTTTTTCATAGTTTTTGACAGTACCGCCTTTCCCTTTGATCCACATGATCCCGTCTACATCTTTTTCATCTAGTAAACCAAGGAGCCTATTTGTTTTTCCGTTAATGGCTGCAGCTCCTGCATATTTGATTTCCCTATTGACACCGATAACGTTTGAAGCAAATAGTTCGTTCCAGCATTCATCAGCCCGGCAATCTGGGCTCCTGCTGTGTACGGATTAACATATTGGTATGTCAAGGTGATTCGATCTTTCTTTGGATCATTGACGCCCATTTAAATAAATTTTTTCAAGGGCAGTCTCTCGGCCTTCATCAACCCCTACAGCAAAAGTCAAACCAAGATCTTCAATTTCATGGCTGCTCGACCATCCGGTTAAAAAAAGTTGGAGAGGCTTTTACACCCTATCAAAGCCATACGCGATTTTTGGTTTTGTGCTTCTCCTCAAAAAACTTCCATCTTTTTCAACTCATCTATGCTACAATAAAATGGAAAAAGGAGGGGGTTTTGAATGAAACGCTTTTTGCTGGTCATGGTGTTATTTTGTGGATTTTTCAGTTTTGGGAGCAGTGCTGAAGCTTATTCGTTCCCGCACAAGCTGAATCTTACGTTTACGGGAACTCATGTGGAGGACATTCCCTATAGCGACTCTAACGTTTCTCACTGGCATATTGGCTACAAGTTTACGATTTTTAATGCAGAAAACTGCAAAACAACGATTAAAATTCAGATGATGCATCTTTCCGGCAGGTTTATGAGTTTAAGCATTAAAGATTTTGAAGGGAACTGGCCTGATCGAACTGCTCAGGATGTCATCACATTGATGCCTAGGACTTACAGGCTTTATTTTGAGAATACCGAAGGTGAATGTAAAGATATTCGTATTAAAGGAACATACGGAGCTATTCCGCAAACGTATGATAATTTCTCGGTCTTCAACCAAAGATAGCCGTTATAACAGACTGCAGGAAGGCAATACAAGCATAAAGGCCCGAGCAGCATTTTGCATGATAGATACTGATATAAACGAATGTGGGGGAATCATTTGAAAAACTTTTGGATATACGAAGACGAAGATCCGTACACTTTAAAAAGCATATCAGAGAGAGGCATTCTGAAAGCTGAAAAAAAGTTAGGTGTGAGACTTCCGGAGGAATATAAAGCGCTTATTCTTGAACAAAATGGTGGCTATATCAATTTTAACGCCTTCCCTTCTGAACGGCCCACCTCCTGGGCTAAAGATCATGTCCAGTTTGACTACTTATTAGGCATAGGGAAAAAGGATGGAATTCTCGAGAGTAAAGCCTTTATTAAAGAATGGGGACTGCCTGACAACCTGGTCCTTATTCATGGAGACGGCCATACGTGGATAGCGCTTGACTACAGGGAGACGAAAGAAAATCCGCCCGTTCACTATTTTGACTCAGAATTTGAAGAGAATTTTAGATTAGCCGGCTCATTTGGAGAATTTCTCTCTAAACTTTATACAGATGACTCCATTGATGATGACCGCTGCGGACATACGGGAGGCATACATTCTGGGAATGCAGATATTCCCTATGTCTATTCGGAAGATGCCATCACAAAAGAAAAAGCGGAACAGATTCTGACTGAAAATTCGGCAGCCGATCTGTATCAGATTCATTACTACCCTATTGAAGGTTTGGATGATTTAAATTGGCTTCTGACAAAAATAAAAGAAAGCTCATTGATAGCAAATATTGAGAATGGTGTCGAACTTGCCGTTGTTTTGGAATCTATAATTTCACATCATAAAGATTTAATCCTTGATAACGAACAAACAAGAAGGCTGGTTTTAGACATTTCAGCTATTCTAAAGAATTTGAATGACTCTGTTATAGACATCCTTTTATTACAGATAAAAGATTCCCTTTAAAAAACAACTTTTACGTTGTTTTTTATTTATGTTTCCGCCCCATTCTTTAAACTCTCCTGTTCCGAGACCTCAATGTAGGCAACTGTTGTTACTCAACCCTTTTATAAAACATAGAATACTAAATAGATTGTTGGAAATTAATCCACAAAAGGAGTTAAGATTATGAATTTGAATGATATAAAAGGAGACTATAATGCCATTTTCGGATTAGGCCACCTCTGTTTAACTGCTCTTCAGCTTAGGAAAAACAATTTAAGGCCGTATGCAGGTCCTTTAGACTGGGTCGGTACCTCTTCCCTGACCGAACTGAACCGTCTTTTAAAGAATCGCTTTTCAAATTTTATGGCACCCCAAAATCTAAGGGTAACAGGCTACTCAACAGGTGTTTATACTACTGACCGTTATATCTCTTTAACAGATGATTATTATCATGTCGATTCAGCTCATGATTTTAAAGCAGATAAAAATACACTCGAACATCTTGCCACATACAATGTAGTGATGGAAAAATTCAATAGAAGAATCAACAGATTTTATGAAAAGATGTCAACCGCTAATCGGATCCTTTTTGTCAGAACTAACGGAACCTACAAGGAGGCTCAAGAACTGGAGTCCGTATTATCGGATTTAGTACAAAACGACTTCAGGGTACTCCTTATCAATCACTCAAAAGTTAAAGGAATTGTCGAGCAGAATTGGCCATTAAAAAGAATATGCGCGGTTACACTTCCAGATCGTGAAATCTGGCAGTCTAATGATCATCTGTGGAGAGAAATGCTTAATGGCGTGAATTATATCCCCTTTTAATCAAAACTTATAAGCGACAGGAAAAGGTTATAACATCATCTTAACCTTTTCCATACATACTCTTCTCTGAAAACTAAACCAAAAAGCTGGTCTTCAAACAGAAACAATTCCCAAAGAGCGGCCTTCTGAAGTCAAGCAAGGTAAGTTTATCACTGAATTTCAAAGGAAAGATCAATAGGCGCCTTCAGGGGATCGGGATAAGATATGGTCTCTAGCTTCCAGCGCTTTTTGTCTCACCTTTTCAAGATCTGCATCAACCAATCGACCGTTTCGTTTCACTGCTTTTCCTGCGACATATACGGAATCTACATTTCCGGTGTGCGCGCTTTGGACGATGGCCCCCACCGCATCAGTGAAAGGGAGCAAATTGACGCTGTCCGTTTTCACCATGATAAAGTCAGCTTCTTTGCCGGGGGAAAGCGAGCCGATTTTATGATCGAGCCTTAATGCCCTCGCCCCGTCAATGGTCGCTGCTTTCAAGATTTGTTCGGCCGATATGCTCAATTCGGGACCAGGCATGATCCCTTCTTTCAACAGCTCTTCATTGCGCTTTGCACGCTCTGCTTGAAGGGCAAATTTCATCTGTGCGAAAAGGTCACCTCCCGTCGATGTCACAACATCAACCCCAAGTGCAGTAAGAACCCTGTTTTTTAAGGCGAGCCCTGTAACAGGATAGCCGTGCCCCATCATCATCTCAATTTCTGGTGTCACAGAAATCGAGCTTCCGTGAGCCGCAAGCATTTTCATTTCTTCTTCACTCATCGCATTGGCATGCACCATATTTAAATCGGGACCGAGCAGCCCGGCTTGATTTAGCTTCTCAATCGAACGATCTTTCGCTCCCCAGTTGCCAAACGCAATATGCATGCTGCATAAGGCATCAAGTTCCCGGGCCGTTTCGATTTCAAACACAGATGTCTTCCATGAAGAAAACTCCGGACCGCGAATGGCAAGCCCCATCGTCAAAAGCTGATCCTTCGATTGAAAATATGCTTTTTTTACCCGTTTCGCTTCGTCCATATTCGAAAGATCACTGTCTCTGTCCCAATATTCGGCATCACCGGATGTTCCGAAAGCGAATACTGCGCGAATGCCGGCGTCTTTCAGTCCCGCAATCAGCTGGTCCGTATGATCAGGCGATTCAATCATCGTCCAGTCCAGCAAAGTTGTGACCCCTGCCTCAAGCGCCTCAAGCGCTCCTAAATAGTTCGCGACCCAATCATCCTCAGGCCTTCTCATTGATCCATAATTGCCATAATAAATCCGGTTTAAATAGGTTTGCAGGGACCAGTCGGCTCCGATTCCGCGGATCACAGATTCCCATACGTGGCGGTGTGTATCGACAAATCCAGGCATGATCAGCATGTTGGAGGCATCAACAATCTCAGCGTCTCCCGGTGCAATCGACTCGGCAACGTCTAGAATGAAGGAGCCTTCAATCAGCATGTCCCCTTTTTCGATCGTATGAAGCTGCGGATCAAGAGTTACAATCGTTGCATTTTGAAAAAGTGTTTTTTTCATAACGGTTCTCCTTTCTTCCCAGCCAACTAGAAAAAACAGCATCCTATATGTACCATTTTAAAATAAAAAAGGTATAAATGATATTAATATGTATTGTGCGACTTGAAAATCCGCCTTCTGAGCTAGATGGAAGAGATGCAGTACACGATCACGTTAGAAAAAAAAGAAAGGTGAATTGCAGGAAACAGCGGTTGTTTAAATTGCAATGATGCGTTGTGTATTTATCGTAAATTCTGCTTTCATACTGCTCGCAATCACGATATACGGTTACTACCTCCCAAATGGAAACAGACCATAAAAAAGCTATGGTCTGTGAAATGAGTGAACGTATATTTAACTGCGATCAAAATATGGTATAATCAAGCTTTTATTAATAGCAATGGCCATAGTCCGACTTTTTTTCATAGCCTTTGCAAGGTTTTCCGCAATGATAGTGTTCATGCGAAACGTCTTTATGATGTGAATAAGTGTGCGGATAGTAATGAACATGTTCATATTTGTGGTGGTCAATTTTTTTAGTATGCTGCGGATGAATATGAGGAACGACAGACTTTGAATACTTATGATCCTCACAATATTTCGTAGGGTAAACATGCGGCTCATGATGTTTTTTGCAGTACATGTGTACACGCTCCTTTCATTTTATAGATTCACTAGTACATTATGCTGAAAAGCTAAAGCCTGACTGCATAAGTACCTATACTTTGTCCCTTTTTTTGCCCGTTCATTTTCTGAAGATCGTGTTTGGAAAATCTGCTTGATTACCCTGAAGCATCCGCCGGTTGAATACCCCTTGCTTCCGGAGTTAAAAAACACACTAAACGAATACTTTAAATGTTCGCTTAAAGTCCTTCATCTCCAATATACCTTGACGGGCTCTGTATGAATATGCAGCTCTGTTTTTGTATCGAAATGAACAACAAAGCCTCTGATTAATCCATAGAACTTATTTTTTTCTGTAATTTTCATAACGGTCGCTTCGTCTTTAAATCCTGGCGGATGGCATGGCTCACCTACAATATATTGCTTTGAATGAACGGTGATTGCTTGAATTGACTTCATTAAATTCCATTCCCCCTCAAGAAACGTCATGCTTCCTTCTGCTTCTGCGCAAAACGGAGATTCACCCTAGTAAAAATTGCGATTCTTCTCTTCCCTGGAATGCAAAATTATTCGGGTATTTTTACGCTACAAACTGTAGAAGCAGTCTCGGTGATTATCATCATAACACGTTATCCAAAATATTCCTTTCTGCTTTTTGAACATTATGTGGCGGCAGCTCCTCGGTATAGAATCAACCGATAAACTGCGTTAAAATACGGTTGAACATTTCGCGTTCCTCCCAGAACGGACCGTGTCCGCTGTATTGAAACGGAACAAGATATGAATTTCTTATTTTGCGGTTGAGTTCCTTTGCTTGTGCAAACGGAATCACCTTGTCTTGAACACCGTGAATGATCAAGGTCGGAGCAGCGACTTTTCCAAGATCATCAAACAGTTTCTCATCTCTCAGCATGTCGATGACCGCTTTTGTTGACCAGCCTGCCGCCTGCAATCCCAATTGAAAAAACCAGTCCGAGAACGGTTGTGTAATATATTGAAAGAAAAATGTGTCGGTCACTTCACGCATCATCTTAGGACGATCGTGAGACGCTTGCTGAAGCAATTTGGCTGCCGTCTCTTCTGTAAATCCCACAGGTGCCGCTGCATCGATCAAAACCAGCTTTGAGACCCCGGAACCCCTGTATCGCGACATATAGCGAAGTGCTATGGCGCCGCCGGTTGAATGACCGGCAAGCGTGAAGCGGTTTAGTTGAAGCGTCTCAACGACAGCGTGGATATCGTCAGCCAAACGGTTGTAATTGTAGCCCGTCGCCGGCTTATCCGAACGCCCGAATCCCCGCCAGTCAATGCCGATACAGCGGTATCCCTTTTGTGAAAGATCGTCAAATTGATATTCAAACTGCAGATGGCTTAATGGCCAGCCGTGCAAAAATACAATTGTTTTGCGGCTTTGAGGATTGATGTCTTCTACGTACAGGTTAACGCCTGATTCTGCCTGAACAAAGTATCCCATGCCGTCGCCCCCAATCATGGTGTCTTTTACCATAAGGTACTCCCAAAATGTCAATAGGTGAATGTCCTGGCGGCTGAAGGTGAAGAATTTGAAAAGGTGTGACTGGTTAGACTATTTCAAGATACGGAGGTGGTTCAATGATGAAACGCTTGGGAAGTCTTGCTCTGTCGCTTGTCCTCATGCTGCCTGCGGCGGCGATCCAAGCGCAGCCTGCCGCACCAATACCTTATCCATGCAGCGTCGTTCTTCATCCAGCCCAGGATATTCCCAATGCCCGTGGAACGGCTTTAATTGCAAAAGTGAAAAAACCGTATACCGAAGCACCTGACAGTCCAGTCAGGGAACGGCGAAGCGTCGGCATCTACGCCGATTGGCTTCCGGCCCCTGCTTCATTTGGAGATTATGATCAATATGAAGGAATGGCCCGGATACCGGACCAGATCAGCTGGCGCTTCACCATGCATCTCGTACGGGAAGACGCGCCAAGCTGGTTTGGCGGAAGTCTTTGGGCGGGCAAATTTGATGAAATATCATCAGAGCTGACTGTGAATACCCGAGTCGAAGTGCGTCCTTACAATTCGAAGACGAAAAAGGCCGGCCGAGCTGTTTTGCAGGGGACTTTGCAAGGTTGCAGGAACTAAATTAAAAAAAGGCCGCAGAAGCACCATTAGGACGCTTCTTACGGCCTTTTTTTCATGAGAAGAACTTTTTCTTCCGGAAAGGTTAGTATTTTTCGTAGCGATTACAAGGTTTACCGCAGTAAGAGTGATCATGATAAACCGGCTTATAGCTTGAATAAGAATGCGGATAATAGTGAACATGCTCGTATTTCTGATGATCCACTTTTTTAATATGCTGCGGATGGATGTGAGGAACGATCGTTTTAGAGTATCTGTGATCCTCACAGTACCTAGTAGGATGCACAACTGGCGGCAGAACGCGCGGTTTGCAGTAAGACATAAGCACTTCTCCCTTCCTTGAGTTTCATTCTTCATTATCAAAATATGTTGATTAGCACAAACTTGTACTAATACAAGAAACTAAAAAACCGTCCATTTTCCCCGCCTTTTCACTCAAAAAAAAGTTTCTCTGATAGTATAATAAAAAAATACTAATGAAAATGGAGTTGGACAGATGGATGTGATATCGATCGTTTCTTTTTTAGGTGCGGCTGTACTGCTTACACTTATGCCGGGCCCTGACAACTTGTTCGTTTTGGCACAGAGCATCTCAAAGGGAAAATCGGCAGGTACAGCAACCGCATGCGGGCTATGCACAGGGTTAGTCGTCCACATCACAGCTGCTGCAGCAGGTATTTCTGCTGCGATCTATCAATCAGCTGTCGCCTTCTCGATCGTGAAATATGCAGGTGCAGCCTATCTGTTGTTTTTAGCTTACCAGTCTTTCCGGCGAAAAAGTGCTGGTTTCAATCTTGAAGCTAAAGATTCATTGAACCGCAGGGCTTTATACCAAAAAGGCGTTGTGATGAATCTATTAAACCCGAAGGTCTCATTGTTCTTCCTTGCCTTTCTTCCGCAATTTATTCATCCCGGCACCTTCAGCGTGACAACGCAAATGCTCGTTTACGGCATGTTATTTTTAATTCAAGCGTTTGTGATCTTTGTGATGATCAGCCTGTTTGCGGAAAAAGTCGGAGACCGGCTGCGCAGAAGTCCGCAAGCCGCCAAAAAAGTTCATTTGCTGGAAGGGTCTTTATTCGCTTTGATCGGGCTTAAAATAGCGATCAGCCAAAGGTAGCCGCTGAAAAAAAGGTGTACAGCCAGCACACCTTTTCCCCATTTTACCGCTTATAACATTTGACGCGTTTACCATTTCCACCGTCGGCGCCGTTTTCAAGGACACAGCGGCAATGTCATCCCTAGAACATCGAGGTTCATGTGAAAATGAACAGCCCTGCATTCCGTGATTCGTTTTCAAGCTTGATCTAGAGCGGGAGCTGGTGTTGCGGAATCGAAGTGATTTGTTTCTTTGGCTGGAGTCGAATCACAAGACTGTCAAATTCTGCAGCGCTTTCTTGCTGTGTTAGATTCTTCCTTCGTTTCATTGTATAGTGGAGTGTCAGACAATGAGACAAAAATCTAAATACCGTTGTTCTCTATCCTTCCCCCCTTTCTTTGAAGCCAGTATACAAATTTCCCGCTGCTTCGTAATGATGCAAATCGGTTATTTTCCGCTCAATCCAAATCATCAGATCGAGCAAAGCGGACACATCGATCTTAGGGATGGCAGATCAGTCAATCGATGGGCGTGGGTCTTTTTTGATAGAATATGCCGCTTTTTAAGGAGAAACGGGATCGTTTAATTGCTTTAATCAATGAGATTCATTTTCGCTTTTTATCTGCAAAGCGAGTCTTTTGAATTTATTTACAAATGATATTTTAAATGTTATAATAAATTGTTTACAGAAATAAATTCTATTTTTATCTATATAAATCGATGAATTTAAAATGAAGGAGGTAAAAAGATGGCCAAGACTTCAATGATTGTCAAACAAAAACGGGAACAAAAGTTCAAAGTCAGAGAGTACACCCGCTGTGAACGCTGCGGCAGACCGCATTCCGTGATTCGGAAGTTTAAATTGTGCCGCATCTGCTTCCGTGAGCTTGCTTACAAAGGGCATATCCCCGGCGTTAAAAAAGCAAGCTGGTAAGAACGACTTCGTCAGCCTTTTTAAGAGGCTGGCTTTTTTGATTTAGGCTCTGTTGAATTTTAATGTTGATATTGCATGAAAATAGAGGAAATCCTATGATTAGGGTTTCCTCTATACTTGTTCAACTAACGTCTCTGTTAGCTGGATAAGAACTATTGAATCAGTTGCTCATTATACACACTCATTGAGTGTACATTCTCTTTTAATAGGTTATCAATGATTTGCTTTATTACATTTGGTTCTCGTAAGTCTTCGTTCTCAAATGTTACAAGGTCACTTACTTTTATCCACTTGCAGTCTGAAATTTCATCTTCTTCGAGCTTGATAGAACCTCCGGTAACTTCACCAATAAAATGAAATAAAATAACTTGATTCTTCGTCCTGCTGATAAAATTATATACACCAGCAGCCGCAATCAGTTTTATGTCCAATCCAGTTTCCTCTTTAACTTCTCTTCGAGCTGAATGGAGAATGTCCTCTCCATATTCGATACGTCCACCCGGAAAGTTCCACTTATGAACGGCGGTAGGCTTATTCTCTTTTATCATCAAGACTTTATCATCCCGTAAGATTGATACACTGGCTACTAAAACAATTCCATTTTGCGACATCCATTTCTCCTTCATTTTCATTGGTTTGACTGGCTTCTTCTTTCATGAATCTGCTTTGTTCATTGAAAGCTCTCAACGCTTTGCTCACCTTGAGAATCAAACCGAACTCTTGTTCTGTTTTTATTATATCTGGTATAAGCATCAAACATCAATATAAGCGCTCATGAGCCGTCACTGTTCAATATTTGAACAAACCCGTTTGTTCCGTCGATTCGGATGTAGGCGCCGTCTTCTATGATGTCTGTCGCTTTGTCAATTCCGACGACCGCAGGAATGCCGTATTCCCTTGCCACTACTGAACCATGAGTCATCATGCCGCCCACCTCCGTAATCAGTCCAACCGCTGAAGTAAAAAGCGGAGTCCAGCCCGGATCAGTATACGGCGCCACTAAGATGTCCCCTTGATTCAGCTTCGCGTCTTCAGGGCTCTTCACAACTCTGGCGGTCCCTTCAATGATGCCCGCAGAAACCGGTGTCCCTGTGAGAGCTCCTTCGGGACTTTTTGCATTTCGCAGCCTCCCTGTAATGATTTCCCCTTCACTTGTCATCACGCGGGGGGATGTGAGCTTTTGATTGGACATATGCTGCCGTTTTCTGTCTGTTAACCATTCCGGAATATTCCCGATGCTGCGATTCTCCAATAGCGCGATAAGCTCTTCAAGCGTCAAGTAAAAAACATCGTCTTCACAATTGAGGATTCCTTTTTCAACGAGGTGGCGGGCTTCTTTAAGAATGGCTTTTTTGTATAAAAACATCAATTTTACAAGTGTAAATTTATGATGCTCCCGCATTCCCATCAGGCTTCGATACATATGAACGAGCCGGGAGATTCTCTTTTTTTCCGTGAAACGAAATTGAGAGATGATTTCCTTTTTTGCTTCTTCCGCTTCCATTTCGCCTTGTTTAAATTTCCTCCTGTGTTCCCCTTGGGCAGTCGTCCGAATATGGCTGAGTATGGACGGAACGAGCTGAACCGGAGCCTCTGCCCATCTTGGCCTTGTCATATCGATTTCTCCCACGCACCGCATCCCGTACTTTTTGAGATAACCATCTAAACTCGCCTTCAATTCGGCGCCGCCGGGGATTTTGAGCAATTCTTCCATAAAGTTTTCGCTGTCTGCACGCTTGAAATAGTCAATGACTTCAGGATACTTCCTCGCTTGATCGGAAAGATCCCCCAACTCAAGACCCATTTCCGTTGTGACATTATGAGGCAGGGATTTATACAATTTTCCCAGTAAAATAGCGCTTTTTTCGTCCCCCAGCTTTTTTTTCAGCTTTTTTTCGAGCGCTCCGGCTGCAATCATTCCGCTGAAGACATATACAGCGACTTTTGAAAGCACGTCTTGGAACATCCTTTCCATTCCTTTTTGGATGACGCGGATCGTCTCAGCACCGGAAGTCCGGCTAAGCTTCTCCTCGGTGTCCGTCACGATCGCTTCAATGATCAATTCCGCTTTTTTCTCGGCTTTATCGGGGTTTTTCATCAGCAGGATTCCGACAACCTTTAATGCTGCCGGAATCAAAATCGGCATCAATCTCCCGGCAATATGAAACATGCCTTTTATCGAAATGGAATTAAGCTGTTGTTCTTTGCGCTTGACTGCCTCCGATACAGCAGATGCCATCAGCTGATCCATACCATTTAATACTTTAAGCAGCCGGCTTCGGGCGAATCTGAGGGAAAGAACACCCGTAATATCGGCGAACACTCTTCCTCCCGCTTCGCGAAGAATCGGCTGTGCCGAAGGGTCTTTTTTAAAAAATCGGAGAACTTGGCTGATCACCGATACACCCAATGGTTTCATTGGATCGGTCATCATTTGGATATAGCCAAAATTAATCAATACATGCGGCTTATCATCAAAAACGTGTACGGCCGGGTATAGGGATGTGATCGGCCGGCTTTGAAGAATGTAAAAGCTGCCGCCGGCAAAAGCCCATTCTATATCCTGTTCCTTACCGTAGTGAGCCTCGATTCTGCGCCCCAGTTCTGCCAATTCGACGATTTTTTGATCCGGCAAAGCCTGTGTTTGTTGTTCTTCCGGAGAGAGGGTTTTCTGAATGGTTCCTCCTTCTGGAACGGAGTAAATGGCCGATTCCTTCTTCGAAAGTTGTTTTTTGACGATTTCACCTGACTGAACCTGATACAGATCAGCGCTCACAATTCCGGACACCAACGCTTCACCCAAGCCGAAGCTGGCATCGATGGAAACCGTTTTGCGGTGCCCCGTGATCGGGTCCGCAGTGAACATAATACCGGACACCTCGGGAAAAACCATCTCTTGCACGACAACTGCAAGAAAAACAGAGCGGTGATCGAAACCGTTTTTCGCGCGGTAGGAAATCGCCCTGTCCGTAAACAGAGAGGACCAGCATTGTTTTACCGCATCAAGAAGCTGATCTTTTCCGCAGACATTCAAAAAGGTATCCTGCTGCCCCGCAAATGAAGCTGTCGGCAGGTCTTCTGCCGTAGCACTGGAGCGGACAGCATAGGCTTTATCTTTGCCGGTCGTATCAACGCCTTCCAGTATCGCCGATTTGATCTCGTCAGGTATGGGAATCTGGGCAAGATGCTCGCGAATCTGCTTCCCCGCAATCCGAATCTGTTCCAGATCATCATGCTTGAGCTGTCCAAGCTGGTCGATCAGGCTGTCGATGATGCCGCTTGTTTGTATGAACGCGCGATAGGCGGCAGTTGATATGCAAAACCCCTCGGGAACGGGAAAACCCGCTTTTGTCATTTCCCCGAGGTTCGCCCCCTTTCCGCCGACATAGGGCAAAGCAAATTGATCGATTTCATTGAAATACAGCACATATTTCTCCATTCTATCCTCTCCTTAGAGCCGCTTTTTGAAATTCCACGCCTCATTTTGGACGATTGATTTTGCCCTGGCCGGACTTTCAACACACTTTGTCTTATGAGACATGCTTTTTCATACACAAATATTGAACACTGTGTTGATTAATATTCATCATGTTTATTATAATTGCACAAAAGGCGAATGCAATGAACAATCAATCAGCAAATGTTAAGTTCTCAACACAAACATGGACATTGTTGATTTTCATGGACCTCAGGAGGATTTGTATGACTGGACAAAAAAAAGACCGCAGGGTAAAGCGCACGAAAAAAATGATTAGAGACGCACTTTCTGAACTGATGAAAAATAAAACGTTTGAAGAGATAACCGTCACGGACATTACAACGAAAGCCGATATTAACCGCGGCACGTTTTACTTGCATTACGAAGATAAATACGATTTGCTGGAACAAAGCGAGGAGGAAATTATCCAAGAGATCAGTAACATTGCTAAACGCTCGATTCACTCAATGGACATATTAAATCAGGATGTGATTGATCATCCGCTAACGTTTGTCGTCGATATTTTTCAATATATAAGAGAAAACGAGGTTTTTATGAAGGCAATTTTAGGCCTGAAAGGCCCGGGTTCCTTCCGTTTGAAATTCAAATCGGTTTTGAGCATCAATTTAAAACGGCTGAAAAAAGCGATCAAGGCGGATCCGATCGTACCGGAGGACTACTTGATTTCCTATATAACCGGCGCTCATATCAGCGTCATGCAGCAATGGCTGGAAAACGGCATGAAAGAGACGCCGCATGATATGGCGCTCATTTTATCAAAAATAACCGGGATGGGCCCTGCATACGCGGCAGGACTGAGAAAAAAATGACAGGCTTTCAGGAAGAGGGATAACCCTCTTTTTTGCTTTTTTCGTGGTATGTATAAGAAATCAAAAACAATCCAAAATATAGTGAAAAAGGTGGTGAGACCATGCAGAAGAAAGGCATTCAAAACAGCAGCCTCGAGCAGCTGAAAAACGACCACGAAACAGAAAGCGCATTCCAGCAGGATAACAAAAGCAATAAACAGCAACAAAACAGGAATGCTTTAAAATAAGCTGAAAGGTGTGGAAACGAAATGAAGCATGTAAGAGCATTGTGTTTAAAATTTATTGTGAGCCTTGTCCTCTTATATGTGGTGCTAACTCTATTTTTTGGCGTTCCATTTGGCGAAATGTTTGTTTTGACATTGTTTTTAGGTGTGATCTCCTATCTGATCGGAGATCTTCTTCTTCTGCCGAGAACAAACAATACAACTGCAACAATGGGAGACTTTGGCCTTTCCCTCGTATTGATCTGGGCGATTCTCGCCATGCAAAATAATCCGCCGTATGGTTCGCTTGCTGCCGCTTCAATCGTGTCAGCAATCGGCGTCACAGTGTTCGAATATTTCTTCCACCGCTATATGGAAGCCAACGTTTTGGGCGAAACGGAAAACGAAAAACGGGAAAAGCCAGGCTCATTGCAGTATCAAAGTGAAGCATCGGAAGAACTTTACCCGGTTACCCCATCTAAAAAACAGGACGAAGACTAAGCACAAAAACCTGCCGATCGGCAGGTTTTTTACTTTTTATGCCCCGAGGTATTTTTTCCTCATTTAAAGGAATATCGGTCTTTTTCACGAATTGATAATAAAAAAGTGAGGAGGGCTAAAAATATGACACATCGCGCACTAAAGCATTTAGATTATCACAACTGGGCGAATCAAAGGGTGCTCAGCCACCTGAAAAGCCTGCCTGAAGAGCTGTTCACCCGGGAAATCCAAAGCGTTTTTCAATCTGTATCTGAGGTCGTTACCCATATGTGCGTGGCCGACGCCTTGTGGCTGAAAGTAATATCCGGAGCCGCTTACGAGGAAGCAAAGGAAACCGGCATGCGGCTGAAAGAAATGTTAAAGGGAAAAAAGATTGATGACTTCGTCTCCATTTTTCAAGACACGGCGCTTCAATATGAAGCGTTTTTTGAAAATCTTGAAGACCCCGATGGTGAAATCACGATTGCACATCCGGCATTCGGCGAAATCAAAACGCCTGTTAGCGAACTCCTTCATCACGTGGTCAATCACGGCACGTACCACAGAGGCAACATTTCAGCGATGCTGAGGCAAATGGGTGAAGCGGGTGTGCCGACTGACTATGTTTATTATTTATTAAGCATGAAGCAGCCGACATAAATAAAAAACCCTTGTTCCGCTTTTGGAACAAGGGTTTCACAATTAAAATGATGCTGCAAGTTTTTTAGCTTCTGCTAAGCCGTTTTCAATGATTTTTTGAGCGTCGTCAGGAACAGCGTTGTGTCCTTCGATGACAACGGTATGCAGGTCTTTAACACCGAAGAAGCCCATGACGGTTTTCATGTAGTTCAATGACATTTCCATTGCAGCCATCGGTCCTTCAGAATAGAAGCCTCCTCTGGCATTTAACAGAGCAACCTTCTTGTCTCCCATCAGGCCTTTAGGTCCTTCAGGAGTGTATGTAAACGTCACTCCTGCGCGGGACAAGTAGTCCACATAAGTGTGAAGTACAGCTGGAACAGCAAAGTTCCACAATGGGAAAGCAAAAACAACTTTATCGGCTTTGACGAATTCGTCCAAGTAACGGTCCGCTACAGCTGCAGCTGCTTTTTCTTCCTCGTTCAATTCCATGCCTTTTCCTGCTTTAAATGTCCCGTTAATAGCATTTCTGCCCAGGTACGGCGGGTTTTCTTTGTAAAGATCAAGCTCTACAATTTCATCGTTTGGATGATTTTCTTTATAGCTGTTAAGAAACGCATCATAAAGTTTTACAGATACAGCTTCTTCAGCAGTACGGTCATTAGCTTTAACAAACAATACTTTAGACATTCTATTTTCCTCCCGTGCTAACGTTTCAATATTTACTTACAAATAGTATGTTACTTTCTTTTAAATAGAAAGTCAACTCATTTATTTTGATGCCAAAAGATGTTTCTATCAAAAAAGCCCTGTTCATATTTGATAAAAAACAAACGATTGCTCATATCAGCAAGAACTTTCGTTCGGATAATACAACATTATTTAAGTTCAAGCATAAAATATTATATTATGTAGCATATTTATGCGTGGTAGGAATATGCTGCGAAGCAAATAAAAAAGTTTTCGTTTAGGTTACAATGGCACATCTCATTAGGAACATTTATATCGATAACAATATACAAACCAAGTGATACTTGCACTTAGTAAAGACAACGCAATCAGTGCGGTTAGATAACTATACGTTTGCCAAACTAGAAATGACCTCCAACTAGCCCCAAATATTGTGGGGAGGATTAGGCATAGGATACCTATAAAAATTGTAGTCACAAGCCAAAAAGCTATGAGTATCAATCTCTTTTTCGTTAACGGTAATTTCCTATTCTGTTTCTTTCTACGCACCCCTAAAAAGAAAAATAGAATTGCTAGTAATGTTAGAGCAATTGTAGCGGAAGATAGGGCGATATCGGAAATCTGCATCAAACTCATTTGATAGCTTTGGGAGATGTTTCCGTCTAAAATATCCTTAATATTATATAACATATCAATATTTGTACTGGCACTATTGGATAATAGAGAGATACCTAGCTGTTCTTCTGGGAATAAGAATATATTTGTTGCAAACGTTGGATTACCACCTGCGTGTTGGATGAATGTCTGATCTGCATTCACGACCCACCCCGCCCCATAGTACAGTTCATCCACAGCCGCAACAGACCTATTGCCCTCATGTGATTTTGCAATCAGCCCTTGAAAGATTTCCGGAATATCTTCAACAATTCCCAATTGAATTCCCATCCAACGGGCTATGTCTTGAGAGGACGAAAACAGATACCCAGCAGGTGTGTTTCCTCTAAATTCCGGTGCATCATATGGCAGCGTCATGAAAAAAGCGGAACGATAGCCCTGTGCCAACTGACCTGTCGCTTGTACCTTACCTCTATTCGCATAAGTTTCATACAACCCCAGTGGTCGAAATACTTGTTCTTCCATAAAATCCTCAAAGCTTTGCCCCGATACGGTTTCTATCACCAAGCCCAGCACATCATAATTTACCGTCCCATATTCATATCTTTCGCCAGGTGGAAATACCACTTCGGCATCTATTAACATTTCAACGGTCTTTTGCAACATATCTGGTGTATTTCCCTCTGGGATATGCTGAGTATGATACCTATTGATTAACCCTGTAGTATGATGAAGGAAATGATTCAAAGTAACACTCTGCATGTCAACGGGCTGTCCCTGATATCGCAATGAGAACCAAGGTAAATACTCTACAACCGAATCGTCCATAGACAAAAATCCCTGCTCTTCCAAAAGTAAAATTCCTAAAGCAGTAAAAGCTTTGCTGACGGAGGCTAACTCCCATATGGTGTTTTCATTGGTCAAAATCCCTTCCTCAGAGTTTGCATAGCCGGATGAAAAGAAATAGGTATCATCCCTTGATTGTATTGAAACTGACATGCCCGGTGTGCCAGATATACGCCTAGCATCTTCTAATAATGATTGGATTGCAACAGACTCTTCCTCTGTCAATGCATAGGCTGAGGTGTTAAATCCAACAAACAACATAAATACTGTGATTATTGTTATAATTATCATCTTACTTCCCATGAGACACCCCCAGTAATAAAATATTGACTCGCTATCTGTGATCATGATGCCACTATATTTTTTCATTTCAAAGCAGACACATTATACCGATTATACAAGGGAAAAGGTTATTTCTGAATATGTAATGAGATTAATAAAATGGAAAAAGATAGATTAAGTTATGGCGCAGTACGTAAAAACTATTACCTTATCTTTGATAAACATAATAGAGAAATTTACATATTAAACATGATTATATGTAAATCTCCTTATTTTTCTGCTAATGTAAAAGATTTTGATAGGTGTATATTCAATGCTTTCATGTCTACAATCCATCAAGCAATTGTTTCTTCGTTTTATATCCAGATATTATACTTTATCGGCGTTCTGTCTCTCACTCAACATCGATTATGCCCCTATGACAATATGTCCGCAAGAATTTTATTGCAGCAAGAATTTCATTGCAGAATTTGATACTTTTTTCTCCCTCTCTAATAGTTGATATGATAAGGATATTACACAATATCACAACACATCATGCGATAATAACATTGAACAAATAAAGATTTATTTTGCACCCCCCCTACAACTCCAATACAAATCGTAATATGATATTAACCGTAACAAAGATATAGACAGAAACTTAGCAAGCGAGAAAATAAAAATGAGAAAGAGCGATGTATGAAGAGCTATTTTTTTAAAAAACAACATTGCATATCGTGATATTTATTTTGTGAGAATAGCCATACTAAAACCTTTCTACATGCGAAAAATCACTTCATAAGCTGTCTTTGAAAGGAATTATTTAAAAATACTCCCATACAACTAAATACAGAAGTTTGAAACTACTACATTCATGAATGGAAACCTAAGATGACTTGTTTCAAGCGAGACATACAAGCAGTCTCTAAACATTGTAGTTGATAAAACAGCGAGCAGTATTGACCGTAAAAGCTGTTATGTAGACTAATGATTGTAAAAACAATCTACTATATATCGCCATGATGGAAGCCTATTCCAGAGCGATTGATAAGCGCCGAGATACCGAATACGAACGGTTAGCGAGATAAATAGAAATAGTGCTTCATTTTTCACAATGGAAGTGAGTGCATGGAGAAATTATGAAAAACTGCCGAAGTGACACCGCATCCGCAAGCGGCAGCAAAAGCGAGCAAGTGGAAGCGGTGTGCGTGTCGTTGCGTAGCAACGACACCATTCTACCTCTCCATATCTAACAGGGAGGTAGGAAATAGAGAATAATAGTATGGAATCCGTTGATACGGTAAGGGAAATGATGTCCTGTGCTGGAATTTTGTGGCGGACATATCAAGGAATTGGATAAAAAAGGTGATAAAAAAAGACTTTTATATCAGATTGATGGAAGAAACAAAGAGATTTGACTTAGGCATGTAGATTCTTTTAAACAACTAACACTGGATATATCTTGTGAAGAAAAATGATATACAAAAAGCTACGTTTCAAAGATACCTAGAAGCGTCAGGGATTATTAGAAAGTTATTCGGAAATATTCAGTTAAAAGATATGAATGACATTGCTGTGCAAAGAAAAATTGATGAATACGCAAAGAAGCGTTCTCACAGTACCACTCGCAGCTTGTTAATAAAAGTCAAAATGGCACTTCGTGACGCTTACGCTCGTGGTTATCTCACGAATGATTTCGCAGAACTTGTCAAACCTCGTGGGAAAGAGTTATCGAAACGAAACAAAGCGTTATCCATTACGGACTTCCAAAAGCTAAGAACATATCTACTAGCACACACAGAGGAAGAATTTCATGTGCTCGTCTTAGTAGCTTTAGAAACAGGTATGCGAAGAGGAGAATTGGGTTAACGTAGACACCTTCTTGATGAAGTGAGTCTGCAAAACGTAAAGTTGTGTCGCGATCTGGAAGAATAATTGGAATAATAGGTGATTCACTATGTAATACATTAAGACCTATTTGTTGAATGCCGTCTCTTAAGTACTTTTCGTTTTCGTGTAACTTTTCCTGGATGTCCGGATTTTTCTCTAGAATATCAATAGCTGCAATTAAACCTCCGATAACTGATAAATGTTTTATTGTGTCGAGTACTTGACTCCCCGTCGACAGTTGTAGGACATCTCTTTTAACAAACAGAGCCATAGAAAAAAGCACCCTGTTTTTGCGGGTGCTTATTTTGAATCCTGCTCCTCATCAAGACGTTCGTAAGCATATGAACGCTTTTGATCCATCGTTTCTCTGTTTGTCAAATCCTTCATTTGCCGTGTAAATTGCTCGTCATATCCTTCCCCCTCTTGATTTCTTTTTTCTGTTTCAGCTTGAGTCTCCGCGGTTTTTCTTGCATATGGAACGGCTTCGAGGCGCTCATATGGTATTTCTTGACCTGTTGCTTCACATATTCCGTATGTGCCGTCTTCCAATCGCTTGAGGGCGTCTTCCACTTCTTTTAATAAATTTCTGTCCGTCTGCCGGAAGGTCTGCTCTCTCATTCGTTCAAAATAAACGCTGGCATGGTCAGCCTGATGATTATCAACTCCGTTTGAAAGCTCGCCCGTTTCTTCCGCCATCGACTGATCTGTTCCTTCTGCAGGGGAAAGGCTTTGTTTTAAGTCAATTAATTTATGGTAGAGATGGTCTTTTTGTTTTTGTGTTAATGGCATGGCTGATCCTCCTCCTTTCTTCTTCCTTTCCCGATTTCGTGGGAGAAAAACCCGCCTTTCCAAAATAAAAAGGCCGTTCAGACGCGGGCAAGCGGTGAACAGCCTTTACGGTTTATGCACATAAGTATTTTGATAACAGCGCTTGAATTTCAAGCATGTCGGTATCCTTCGTAAATTCCAGGTCAAAGATTTTGCTGCTGGTCATCAGAGAAAGAGAACTGTCTGGATTGAACATGCTGACTTCTCTAATCGCAAAGCCTTCAATCGATCTGTATGGCAGAAAGACGCGGACTTTCTTTTTGGAAAACAGTTTATTATCAAAAAAAATAATCCGCTTGTTCGTAAAACAAATTTGATCTATCCTCAGTCTGCAAACCGATTCAATTTTTTCTCCTTCTATAAGCAGCGGTTCAAATTTTTTGCCGTCTGCTGTCTTGCTTGCTGAAAAAACGCCCAATCAAAACCCCTCTTTCTGTATATCCAATTTATGTTTATGCACAAGGCAAAGTATACTTGTCAGTTACTAATAAGGATACGATAACCCTGATTTATAAACAATTACGAGCAGATTACATTTCTTTAACGCTATATGTTTGTTTTTACTATCAATTAATACGCCCGGCGGACGCGGGAGGTTTCAACTTTTTATCAGTTTTTTCAGCTTATTTTTCGTTTGCTACCAATCAAAAGGTGGATAACGGATAAAACAAAAAACCGCAGCAGGATGTTCTTCCTCTGCGGTTCTCTTCTGACTATTATGCCTGAAATGCACATATCAGGCACTTGCTTCTGCTTCGGTCAAGCAACTGATTCAGTCAGCCGATTTTTTATGAATGCGTGCGGGTGTATGTTCAACTCCCATTCATTGCTGTTGATGACCCGCGCGAATTGATTCAGGCTTTTACTTCTTCAAAGTACTCTTTGTAATAGCCTCCGACTTTGTTTGTATTATCGATGATAAACAGAAACTCTTCCGTTTCGTTTTTGACCTCGTATACGTTACCGACGGTCAGCGCTCTGTTGACGATGTACTTTTTGGCATCGGTATGTATGCACTTTACTTTTTTAATGGTTTTATTGTTCTGCCATTTTTCGTGAATCATGTGGATGTCTCCTTTTTCATACGTGTATAGTTTCCATTGTAGCGTTTTTTCGCCGAAATGCAATGCGATCTGGAGGCGAATGTGATTTTAAAGAGCATGGATATTGATTTGGTTTCATTCCCTGTTATAGAATGGTGGTGTATAGTTCCAAAATCAGAAATATATCCCTCTTCCATCCGCGCAATGACCGAATCAAAAGACAAACCAGCATCAAGACAACTCACCCGAAGACAGACCAAAATTTCAAAGGAGGTTTGTTTGACAAACATGAGTTCATTAACAATGCAGGTCAGTAAAAAGCTGGAGTCATTTTTGCAGGGAACAAAGAAGCTCTATATTAACGGGGAATTTGTAACCAGCGCCTCAAACAAAACGTTTGAGACCCCAAACCCGGCGACTGGTGAAACGCTCGCCACCTTATATGAGGCAGGTCCCGAGGATGTGGACAAAGCGGTGAAAGCCGCGCGGGAAGCCTTTGACCGCGGTGAGTGGCGGACGATGAACCCGGCCGAAAGAAGCCGGCTGATGTACAAACTCGCCGATCTGATGGAGGAACACAAAACGGAACTGGCTCAGCTTGAAACGCTGGATAACGGGAAGCCGATCAGCGAAACGACCGCAGGCGATATTCCGCTGTCAATTGAACATATGCGCTATTATGCCGGCTGGGCGACGAAAATAACCGGACAGACGATTCCTGTTAACGGACCTTATTTCAACTATACACGACATGAGCCTGTCGGAGTTGTCGGGCAAATTATCCCTTGGAACTTCCCGCTTCTGATGGCCATGTGGAAAATGGGAGCCGCCCTTGCAGCGGGATGTACGGTTGTCTTAAAACCGGCGGAACAAACGCCGCTTTCCGCTCTGTATTTGGCAGAACTGATCGATGAAGCAGGCTTCCCGAAAGGCGTCATCAACATCATTCCTGGCTTCGGTGAGACGGCCGGAGAAGCTCTGACCGATCATGCCCTTGTCGACAAACTGGCATTCACAGGGTCAACGGAAATCGGCAAAAAAATTATGGAGAAAGCGGCCAAATCGGTTAAACGGGTTACCCTTGAACTCGGCGGAAAGTCGCCGAATATCATCCTCCCTGACGCCGACCTGAAGAAAGCGATTCCAGGCGCACTGACCGGCGTCATGTTCAATCAAGGCCAAGTGTGCTGTGCGGGATCACGCGTGTTCATCCATAAAGACCAATATGACAAAGTCGTCGATGAAATGGCCGCTTATTCCAAATCGCTCCGCCAGGGTGCGGGCCTTCATGAAGACACGCAAATGGGACCGCTTGTCAGCAAAGAGCAGCACGAACGCGTCCTCTCGTATATTGAAAAAGGACGTCAGGAGGGTGCGAAAATCGCAGCCGGCGGAACATGCCCTTATGAACAGGGATACTTTGTTTCTCCGACTGTATTCACCAATGTCGAAGACGAGATGACAATAGCAAAAGAAGAAATCTTCGGTCCTGTTTTGGCGGCGATCCCTTATGAAACGGTAGATGAAGTGATCGAACGGGCCAATCGCAGCGAATACGGCCTTGCTGCTGGCGTATGGACGGAAAATTTGAAAAACGCCCACTATATCGCCGACCGTCTGCAAGCCGGTACCGTTTGGGTCAACTGCTATAATGCCTTTGACGCTGCATCCCCATTCGGCGGCTACAAACAGTCGGGACTCGGACGTGAAATGGGCTCATACGCTCTGGATAACTATACAGAAGTAAAAAGCGTCTGGATTCATACAGGCGAATAACGCAAGACATGAGTTTCTGCAGCCGCCCTGTCGATCAGGGCGGTTTTCTTTTTGTGGAAATAAACATTTATAGATACATATGGTAAAATGGATGATAGTTTAAATCGACTGGAATGATAGAATCGTGTATTCTTCCTCTCTTAGCAAAACCCTCTGGAATCAAAAAAGCTTTAGATACATATGGGCGTCACAAACAGCACAGGCTGTCGGATCGATTTTGATGACGATCATCGTCATGGTCGATGTGTTTAAGGAAACGAACTCTGTATTCGGATCGGGTCTGGTTTTGGCTTTATCCTCGTTCGGCAGTGTATTAGGCGGTGCGATGGCTGCTTTTGCTATTCAGCGCCTCGACCTGCTTCAAACAGCGGCTTGTTCAACATGGTTCAGAGCGGTCTGCGCATTATGCATCGGCTTATGCCAATCGCTGGGCTTACCCTCTTATATCATTTATATGCTGCTGTTTTTGCAAAGCTTTGTCGGCTCCTGGTATTCTCCCGCACAATTAGGTTTACTGTATCAAGCGATTAAAAAGCGCGATTACGTGGCTGCATCGGGAAGCATCGTAACGGTCAACCAGTTTGTTCAGGCAGCAGGCTGGGGGCTCGGCGGCTATTTAACCGTTTTGACCCAGACTCACACGCTGACAGTGTTTACAGCAGGACTCTTTTTCGTATCAGGGCTTTTAATCAAATTGCCTGATTTGAAAACAGCGGTTATCCCTCGCCAAAAAATCCGCACACAATCAGTCTGGCGCACTGTATACAGGAAGAAAACCGTTTTGCTGCTTACGATGATGGACATGTCAGAAGGTTTAGCAAATGCGGTCTGGACTTCCGCCGTTTTGCTGGCTTTTACGAAAGAGGTGCTGAATAAAGGAGAGGCTTGGTGGGGATTCATCAATGCCGGTTATTTTTTGGGAGCAATTTTGGGCGGCATTCTCGCTGTGCTCTTTTCCAACCAGCTCAAAAAAAGGCTTGGCCTCATGATTGTCTTGGGTTCTGTTTCAATGGGAATCACAACGCTTTTATTCGCCTATTCGTCAAATCCCCTCCTTTCGGTCATCCTCTGTATCATGATGGGTCCGCTTTATCAAGTAAGAGACGTCAGTCAGACGGTTATCCTTCAAGATACGTTGACAGATGAAGAGCGTGCACCGGTTACCGCCGCCAAAAATACCATTTTGACTGCATGGTCTGTTTTAACAATCGCCATTATGGGGGCTTTGGCTGACTTGATCGGGGTGCAAAGCGTATTTATCGCTGCCGCTGTATTATATGCCGGAACAGCCGCTGTCACATTTTTCGTACGGGATGTGAGAACGTACAGCCAGTCTGCAAGGCAAATAGAACGATGAAGCTGCTGTGGATATTCGATGACAATGGCGCTGATTGCCGGCGGCATTTACAGCCGTTCAGCAAAGATTGAAAATAAGAATGAACAAAGCGGCGCTCAGTAGAATAACATGCTGCGCGCCCTCTGATTCAGCGGGATATCAGCTCTTCGTATTCCCGCTTCAATATCCCCATAATGATTTCATCTGAGTACTGTTTATTCATATAAAGAGCCTCCCTGACCGTACCTTCCCTTTTAAACCCGGCTTTTTCATATGCTTTCAGCGCGCGCTTATTGTGTGAAAAGACTTCGAGCTGAAGGCGGTTAAGATCGAGCCTTTCGAATGCAAACTGCATGGCCAGCCGCACCGCTTCAGGACCATAGCCTTTGTTCAAATAAGCGGGGCTGTGCAAAGCGATTCTAAACCCTGCTTTTCGATTCGTCCGGTCGATGTCAATGATGGACAGATCGCCTATCAAACGATCGTCCTCCTTTAAGCAGACGGCAAAATCATAGCGCGTCTCATCGCTTGTGATTCTCTCGTAGTGCTCATAAAGGTCTTCCATCGTAAATTCGCGCGTCGTGCCCGTCATATATCTGATGTCTTCATTTTGAACAGCTTTGTAAAAGCTCTCCATATCCCCTTTTTCAACAGGTCTGAGATAAACCTTGCGGCACTCGAACATCGAACGCCCCTCCCCTGCTACTTTTGATACGCAGCAAACCAATGGTATGGCTGTATTTCCTTTAAAGATTTATAAAGCAGACGCCCATCCGGTACAGTTACAGCTGCTTTAAGATTTGGCCCCCAATAAAAAAGTCTTTCCTGGCATACCCCGCACGGCGTTAATACCTTGCATTCGGAATGTTCATCATCTCTCACAACACAAACAGAGTGCGTAATTTTTGCCTGATATTTATGGGCTTCGAGAATGGCGCCCGTTTCAATGCATAAATCGGTTGAAGCGTTGATTACTTCCGGCGCTACGCTCGTCAAGATTCTCCCGTCTTCGGTATACATGGCAGCTGCCCCGCCCCATCCGGTCGGATACCTCTTTTTGATCAATTCGACTGCGGTGTCATACAGCATCTGTTCAATATTCATTCAGCAACATCCCCCAAACATTGTTTCTAAGGTCTCTCTTTTTACAATACCTGATAATGGAACAGAGGTAAACGAAGATATTCATGATTTCCTGATCATGCTCACGCATGCCCGCGCTGACGAATGCCTCTGTATGCTCATCACATATTCTAAATCGCTGTTCTTCTGTTTTCATCCGGTTGGCATGACACATTTCCGAAATGAATACAGTAAAATGAAGGAGATGAGAAGATTGCGTTCTTTACTAGAAGACGTGAAAGCTTTCAGACAAAAGACGCTCGCAAAGCTTCAAAATAGACAGAGACCTGATGGGTCATGGCGGTTTTGTTTTGAAGGGCCCGTGATGACAGACAGCTTTTTCATTTTAATGCTGACCTCACTTGGCGATCAGGACTCTTCTCTCATCACAAGTCTTGCTGAACGAATCCGTTCGAAGCAGAGCGGAGACGGTGCGTTTCGCAATCATCCGGATGAAACGGCAGGCAATTTGACCGCGACAGTCCAGGGCTATACCGGGATGCTGGCTTCGGGGCTCTATGACCGGAGAGATGCGCATATGCAGAAAGCCGAGGCGTTTATTAAGGCAGCAGGCGGTTTGAAGAATGTGCACTTTATGACGAAGTGGATGCTCGCTGCCAACGGGCTGTATCCATGGCCGAGAGCCTATATTCCGCTTTCGTTTTTACTGATCCCGCCCTATTTCCCGCTGCATTTTTACCATTTCAGCACATACGCAAGAATTCATTTTGTCCCGATGGCCATTACGTTTAATCGACGATTCTCTTTAAAAAACAACCAAATCGGCTCGCTTCGGCATCTGGATGAAACCATGTCAAAAAATCCTCTCGAATGGCTGAACATCCGCTCTTTTGACGAGAGAACCTTCTATTCTTTCAATCTGCAATGGAAGCAGCTCTTTCAATGGCCGGCTTATGTCCATCAGCTCGGATTTGAAGCGGGCAAAAAATATATGCTGGACAGAATCGAAGAAGACGGAACACTATACAGCTATGCGAGCGCGACCATGTTCATGATTTACAGCCTGCTGGCGATGGGAATATCAAAAAACGCCCCCGTTGTTAAAAAAGCAGTCGGCGGAATCAAAAGCCTTATTTCCTCATGCGGAGAGGAAGGCTTCCATTTGGAAAACTCAACTTCCACTGTCTGGGACACCGCGCTCATCAGCTTTGCCATGCACGAATCCGGAATACCTGAACAACATTCTTCCATCTCATCGGCAGCGGACTACCTTCTCAAAAGACAGCATGTGAAAAAAGCGGACTGGGCGGTCTCAAACCCTCAAGCGGCACCGGGAGGATGGGGTTTTTCACACATCAATACAAACAATCCCGATTTGGACGATACCGCTGCGGCATTAAAAGCAATTCCGTTTCAAAGGCGTCCGGCTGCCTGGAACCGGGGGCTCACCTGGCTTTTATCAATGCAAAACAAGGATGGGGGGTTTTCAGCATTTGAAAAAAACGTTGACCATCCGCTCATCCGAAATCTGCCGCTCGAATCTGCCGCTGACGCAGCAGTCGATCCGTCAACGGCAGACTTGACTGGGCGCGTTCTTCATCTGCTCGGACTTAAAGAGCGGTTGACAGATGACCATCCCGCAGTCAGACGCGCTCTAAGGTGGCTTGATCACCATCAGGAAGCTGACGGTTCGTGGTATGGCAGATGGGGCGTCTGCTTTATTTACGGGACATGGGCCGCACTCACCGGAATGAAAGCCGTCGGAATTTCCCGCAATCACGCGTCTGTCAGAAAAGCGGTCTCCTGGCTTAAATCGATCCAGCTCGAAGACGGAAGCTGGGGAGAATCTTGCAAAAGCTGTGAAGCGAAGCGTTTTGTCCCTCTTCACTTTGGAACAGTTGTTCAATCTTCATGGGCGCTGGAGGCGCTTTTGCAATATGAGCGTCCGGATGACCCTAAGATCTTAAAAGGGATTCGTTTTCTCACCGATGATCACGAAAGCTCGCCTGAGCGACTCGAATACCCGACGGGAATCGGGCTGCCGAAACAATTCTACATCCGCTATCACAGTTATCCTTTTGTGTTTTCATTGCTCGCTTCAAGCGCATTTATTAAAAAAGCGGAAATGAGGGAGACATATTGAATGCTTACAAAGAAAAAATAGCGTCATGGGCCAAAGGTCTGAAAGACCAGATGAAAGATGATCCTTCTTTAGAAAGCCAGTTAGAAAAACTTTTTCAATCACTGGATGATCCTCGTGCGACCGAACAGGAATGGTATGAACAGGCAGAAGCCGTGTATCAAGCCATCTCCCGCAGTGATGCGTCTCAAGCAGGTCGGCAGCCATTCAGAACAGTGCCGATCGGAGGCCATCGCCTGCCAAGCCTGCCCTACTCTTATTCAGCCCTTGAGCCTTATATTTCAAGAGAAATTATGTTTCTTCATCATACAAAACATCACCAAAGCTATGTCGACGGCTTGAACAAAGCTGAAAAAGAACTGCAGAAAGCAAGGCAAACCAAACAATTCGACCTTGTAAACCACTGGGAAAGAGAGCTCGCCTTCCACGGAGCCGGGCACTATTTGCACACGATATTTTGGTACGCGATGCATCCAAAAGGAAAAAGGCGGCCGACAGGCGAATTGCTGGAAATGATTAACCGTTCTTTCGGCAGCTATTCGGCCTTTAAAGAACAATTTTCCGAAGCGGCGAAAAAGGTGGAAGGCGTGGGCTGGGCGATCCTTGTCTGGGCGCCTCGCTCGCACCGCTTGGAAATTCTGATCGCAGAAAAACATCAGCTGATGAGCCAATGGGATGTGATCCCCCTTCTCCCGCTCGACGTATGGGAACACGCATACTACCTTCAATATAAAAATGAAAGGGCAAAATACGTCGATAATTGGTGGAATGTCGTTGACTGGAGAGAACCTGAAAGGCGGTTTGCGACAGCAAAGCGCGTTCTATGGGAGCCCTTCTGATTCAAATTCAATGGCGGGACTTCAACTACTGAAGTCCTCTTTTGTTTCGGTAGTTGCGCCCGACATCGGCCTCCCCGTCAAAGCCTTGCCTCAAAAAGCGGACGAGCCTTTCCTCTCGCACCTTTCTCTTCTCTGCGCCAGGCAGCCGTCGACACTGGCCGAATCGAGCGAAAGTGCCGATACCTTATCACTCTCAATACCGTATCTATATCCCTTAAACCCTCTATCGTCTGTAATAAGATAACAAATAAAAGTTTAAATATCCCAGTTTCTCTTGAGGATTGTTAAGGCCGCTACACGGAGATTGGCAAGGAGGGGTCGGAAGAGAACCCCCACAACCATACATCCTTCTGAATCTGCTATTTTGATTATCCCTTTATGAAATACTGAATCTCAACAGTCTATCAATATATCCCAAATTTGTGCCTCAAGTATGGAATGTGAACATTTTTTGATTTATTTGGAAAATAGTCGTTTTTCCTCATTCTTCTAATTCCAAAACTCGTTAAGCTATTCTACAAGAAGGGAGGGAATAAATGAATAAACTGTCGATGTTTGTCTGATTCAGCCGGTCAGTTTTTCGAAAATGGCAAATTTATTTTAGGAGGGTTAATCATGAAAAAAATGTTTGCTTTCTTTACAGCCTTAATGCTCGGTTTGACTTGTTTGCCGTACTTATCAGAAGCGAAAGAATCAAAGCATACGGACAGTTCTGTTACAACCTTGCCTTCTATGTCTATACCCACATCTCTCAATCAGTCATTGGACCAGGAAAAACAACAGTTTAAAACTTCCGCTATTAATCTCAACATCAACCTCGATCTTTTAGGAATCGGAAACTCCATTAGAGATGCTATCGTTCAAAGCTCCAACCGCAGCGGTTTCGTCAAAAACTGCATGGAAACCGCTTTTTATTCTGCTGGGCAAAGATACAATGTCATGGTATTTAACTTAAGTCAAGGCTATCAAAATGGTTTAAGAGGAGTTAAATTTTATGGATCTGCCAACTATCATGGCGTGATTTACGGCATTTGGGTATTTGAAAGCGGACAATTTACAAACCAGGGAGACGGCGGCTGGATTAACTGGGCCTTTAAAGGCTGGTTTGATCGAAACGGCCAAACTGTAACATTCCGCAAGCCTTAATCAAAGTCAAAGTATCCCCCTCTTCTGCCTGCCGGTAAAATCGTCAAGAACGAATTCACGGCAGGCCTTTTTAATATGTCTGCCGCAGAAAAAAGCCGATTAATCAAACACTTCCCTTGCCGGTCATACCGCTGCCATTTCACAGAGAGAAAAGAAAGTACCGCTGACAAACTGTCTGCATGAAAAAAAGGCCGGACAAATCCGGCCTTATAAACAATTCAATCTTAAAATACGCCAATGACGTCCAAAAAGACGACAATAATAACGATCGGAGCGGCGTAGCGGATCAGCAAAAGCCATGCTGCAAACCATTTTCTGCTGATTTTAGAGCCCTCCCTCAATTCGGCAAAAAGCTCTTCTTTCGGGATTTTGAGCGGCACAAAAACGGCGATGAGCAAAGCGCCGAGCGGCATTAAAATATTGCTGACAAGGTAATCCGCCGCATCAAAAATAGATAGATTAAAAATCGATACATCCTGAAGCACGCCGTATGATAATGCTGAAGGAATTCCGAATAGGAAAATCGCAATTCCCCCGCCCCAAGCGAAAGCCTGTCTTTTTTTAGGATCCCCTTTTGATAAGGAAGAAACAAGGATCTCAAGCATTGAAAATGCGGACGTCAGTGTAGCAAATAAAAATAAGAGCAGAAACGCCAATAAAAAGACGATTCCCAAAGGCATCTTGTGAAAGACTGACGGCAGCACATTAAATAACAGCATCGGGCCGGCATCAGGAGATAATCCGAATGAAAAAACGGCCGGAAAAATCGCAAACCCGGCAAGAATCGCTACAGATACATTGAGCAATGTCACTGAAACGGCCGACTGTATAAGGTTTTCTTTTTTCGATAAATAAGAGCTGTACGTTACCATAACGGAAACACCGACACTCAGCGAGAAAAAGGATTGTCCAAGCGCAAACAGCACCGTTTTGGCTGTGATATGGGAAAGATCAGGTTTTAAGAAAAATTCCAATCCTTCCATTGAACCGGGAAGTGTAAGCGAACGAATGATCAAAAGCAGAAAAATAACGAACAGAGCAGGCATCATAAACTTGCTCGCTTTTTCAATTCCGCTTCTGACCCCTTTTGCAACAACAAGAATCGTGATCATGATAAATGCAAACTGGCTCGCAAGAACGAGATACGGATTTGCAATTGTCTCTCCGAAAAGACCTGCATAATCCGTGCTTCTTGACAGTTCGCCGGTCAGTCCTTTGATAATATAAATGATGATCCAGCCGCCGACAACACTATAAAAAGACAGCAGAATAAAACACGTGATAATGCCAAGCCGGCCGATCCAATGCCAAAGCGAGCCGGGCGCCAGCTCCTTATAGGATTCAACGGCATCTTTTTGAGTCTTTCTGCCGATAATGAACTCCGCCATTAATAACGGAAGCCCAATCAATAAAGTAAAAAGAATAAACATAAGTAAAAATGCTCCGCCGCCGCTTGTTCCGGCGACATAAGGAAACTTCCATATCGCGCCGAGCCCGATTGCCGAGCCGGCCGAAGCTAAGATAAATCCAAGCTTTGATGACCATATATTTTGTTGATTTTCCACTTAAGCACCTCTTCTTCTCGGTCTAATTGCATATGGCTACAAACTATCATTTTAAAAAGCATAAACGAATTCGTCAAGGTTTTCAAACATTTCTTTCAGTTTACATAATAATATTATTTAAAACAAATTCGAATTTTACAAGCATTGAATTATTCAGAATATTAATTATAATAAGAGGATGTTATATTTTCTACAGATGTGAGGAGCTGGACTTATGAGTTATTTGATCAAAATCAGTCAATTTGCAGGAAAAACGTTTGCCATTTGGGTGATTCTGTTTGCGGTTCTCGGCTTTGCCTTTCCGACGCAATTCACCTGGATCACCCCTTATATTACCATCCTGCTTGGCGTGATTATGTTTGGCATGGGATTGACATTGTCAGCGGACGATTTTAAAGAGCTGCTGAGACGTCCCCTGCATGTGCTGATCGGTGTGCTGGTTCAATATACGGTCATGCCGCTGCTCGCTTTTGGACTGGCCTATGGACTCGGGCTTCCCTCCGAAATAGCGGTTGGAGTCATTTTAGTGGGATGCTGTCCCGGGGGAACGGCATCAAACGTCATGACATTTTTGGCGAAGGGAAATATCGCCCTGTCAGTGGCGATTACAACGGTTTCCACATTGCTTGCCCCTTTTTTAACGCCGTTTCTCATTTTATTTTTCGCAAAAGAATGGCTTCCGGTATCTCCGGGCTCACTGTTCTTGTCGATTTTACAGGCGGTGCTGCTCCCGATTATCGCCGGGCTGATCGTTCAATTTTTCTTTACAAAACAAGTGAAAAAAGCGGTGCAGGTGCTTCCGCTCGTCTCTGTTCTCGGCATCGTCGCCATCGTCACCGCGGTCGTCGGAGGCAACCGGGAAAACATTATTCAATCAGGGCTGTTGATTTTTGCAGTCGTCGTTCTTCATAATGGCCTCGGCCTTTTCCTTGGCTTTGTTTTGGCAAAGTGCTTTAAAATGGATTATGCATCACAAAAAGCCGTGTCCATTGAGGTCGGCATGCAGAATTCGGGTCTCGGTGCAGCATTGGCAACGGCGCACTTCTCTCCTCTTTCCGCTGTCCCGAGCGCTGTTTTCAGCGTTTGGCATAACCTTTCAGGCTCATGGCTTGCGACATACTGGAGCAAGAAAGCAAATAAGCAGAAGAATAACAATTATTCTCCTGCCCCGCAGATGATAAACAAAAAGCTTTGACCGTACATGCGGCCAAAGCTTTTTTCTTGATTTAACCTTCCAACAGAAGCTGTTCAGGATCTTCAAGCAGATTTTTAATCGTAACCAGGAAGCCGACTGCCTCTTTACCGTCGACGATCCGGTGGTCATACGATAATGCAATGTACATCATCGGGCGGTTTTCGAAACGCTCTTCATCAATTGCCACAGGGCGCAGCTGGATCTTATGCATGCCCAAAATACCAACTTGCGGACTGTTCAAAATCGGAGTCGACAACAGTGATCCGAACGTTCCTCCGTTTGTGATCGTAAAGGAGCCTCCTTGAAGCTCGTTGAGCGACAATTTGTTGTTTCTCGCTTTCTTCGCAAGCTCTCCGATATCCTTTTCAATATCAGCAAAGGTTTTGCGGTCTGCATCCCGAACGACCGGTACGACGAGGCCATCCGGCGCAGCAACAGCGATTCCGATGTCATAGAATTGTTTGATCACAAGCTCGTCGCCTTGAATTTCCGCATTGAGGAGCGGAAATTTTTTCAGCGCGGCGACCACAGCTTTTGTAAAGAATGACATGAATCCGAGCTTCACATCATGCTGCTCAAGGAATTGATCTTTTCGGCGTTTCCTTAGGTTCATGACCGCCGTCATGTCCACTTCGTTGAATGTCGTCAGCATAGCGGCGGTGTGCTGAACTTCAACGAGGCGTTTGGCGATCGTCTGTCTCCGGCGGGACATTCTTTGACGCTCTACCGGTTTACCTGCATTTTCGGTTTGTTTAGCAGCCGGCGCCTGTGTTTCGCGTTTTGGTTCAGGCTGAGCTTTTGGCGGCTGCTCGTTCTTCTGATAAGATTCAACATCTTGCTTTCTGACCCTTCCGAGCGGATCACCGGTAGGAATCTCCGATAAATCGATGCCTTTTTCACGGGCGAGCTTTCGGGCAGCCGGAGAAGCGATTGTCCTTGTTTTGGTTGTATCCGCCTCATCGTTCGCGCTTTCGCGAGGTTCGGCTGTCTTTTCAGACGTGGCTGGCTTCTCTTCCGTAGCGCCGGCGCTTTCTTGAGCGTCAGCTTGAGGAGCCGTTGATTGGCCTCCTTCTCCTTCGCCTTCTGAAATCGTTCCGATTATTTCGCCGACCTGAACCGTGTCACCGGAATCTTTCAGCACTTCCTGAAGAACGCCGGACTGCTCTGCCGTCAATTCAACGTTGACTTTATCAGTCTCCAGCTCAAGCAGGAATTCCCCTTGTTCTACATAATCTCCCGGTTGTTTCAGCCATTGGGCTATCGTTCCTTCTGAAATTGATTCCGCTAATTCAGGTACTTTAATTTCCGCCATTTTTTAGTTCCCCCTTAATTTTTGCGAGTCAAGCTATCAGATACAATGCGTTCCTGTTCCTTTTTATGAACCGTCGGATCCCCTTCTGCCGGACTTGAACGTCTTCTTCTGCCAATATAGCGGACCTTCACGTCCTTTGGAGCAATCTCTCTTAAATAAGGCTCGATATAGTTCCATGCACCCATATTTTGCGGTTCTTCCTGTACCCAGACAATCTCCTCCAAATTCGGGAGTTTGCTGAAGATCGCTTTAATATGCTTTGCAGGGAAAGGATACAGCTCTTCAACCCGTGCAATGTGCAGCCAATCTTTTTCACCTTCCATTTTATTGAAATGACTGCTGATGTCAATCGAAACTTTACCGCTTGAAAGGACGAGGCGCGTCACTTTGTCATACTGATGGGAAAGTCCTGACATTTCATAGACCGGCTTAAAGTTACTGTCGCTGAGCTCCTGCACTTCTGATACGGTATTCGGATTTCTCAGCAGGCTTTTCGGCGTCATGATGATCAGCGGGCGGATCTCCTCGCGAAGGAGCATCTTCGCCTGCCTTCTTAAAATATGGAAGTACTGGGCAGCGCTCGTCAAGTTGGCGACAGTCCAGTTGTTTTCCGCCGCCAGCTGAAGGAAGCGTTCCGTTCTTCCGCTTGAATGCTCAGGTCCCTGCCCTTCATAGCCGTGCGGCAAGAGAACAACGAGCCCTGATTTTTGTCCCCATTTCGCTCTTCCTGCAGAAATGAACTGATCAAAGTACACTTGCGCCGCGTTTGCAAAGTCTCCAAACTGCGCTTCCCAGATCACCATCGTTTCCGGCGAAGACACGTTATATCCATATTCAAAGCCAAGGACGGATCCTTCAGAAAGCGGGCTGTTGTGAACCGCAAATGACGCTTTCGTATCTGCAAGGTGATGCAGTGCGATGAATTCGTCCCCTGTCTTGCTGTCGTGAAGGACAAGGTTGCGGTGTGCGAATGTGCCGCGTTCTGAATCCTGCCCGGTCAGCCTTAGAGGTGTGCCGTCTTTCAAAATGGATGCAAAAGCCATCGCCTCTGCAAGCGACCAGTCGACTTTTCGGTCATCGTCGAACGCTTTGGCGCGCCTTTCGAGGATTCGCTTTAGCTTATCGAAAACGTTGAAGTTTTCAGGCCATGAAACAAGCTCCTGATTAATTTTGCGCAAAGTTTCAACATCAACCGACGTGTCAACATCAGGAAAACCGTTGGAAACAGGTTCCGGAAGAACGATTTCATGCGTCATATCTTCCTTTTTGGCCGGCACTTTGCGATACGCTTCTTCTAAACGCTTCATGACAGCGTCCCCGATTTTGTCGACGGTTTCATTATCGACGATCCCGTTATGAATCAGCTTTTCAGCAAAGATGTTCTTGACGGTCGGGTGCTTTCTGACCGCATCATACAGCATCGGCTGCGTTGCAGACGGCTCATCCATTTCATTGTGGCCGAAACGGCGGTAGCCGATCAGATCGATCAAAAAGTCTTTGTTGAAAGTCATGCGGTATTCAACAGCGAGCTGAACCGCTGAAAGGCATGCTTCAGGATCATCCGCATTGACGTGGACGATCGGAATCTCAAAACCTTTTGCAAGGTCGCTTGCATATTTCGTCGATCTTGACTCATTGCTTTCCGTCGTAAAGCCGATCATGTTATTGGCGATAATGTGAATCGCTCCGCCCACCTGATAGCCTTTAAGCTGGCTTAAATTCAGCGTTTCCGCGACAATGCCTTCCCCTGGGAATGCCGCATCGCCGTGAATCAGAATCGCCAGCGATTTTTTAACGTCTTGAAGCGGATAGCCGCTCTCCGTTCTCGTTTCCTGGGCGGCTCTTGTCGATCCCTCAACGATCGGATCGATGAACTCCAGGTGGCTCGGATTGTTCGCGAGCGCAATGCGCGCCGTTTTCGTATGCTCATCCTGAATCTGACGGTTGGCGCCGAGGTGATATTTTACGTCACCCGTCCAGCCGTAATTGATCCCTGTCGAACCTTCCGACGGAACGAGATCTTTGTTCGGCGCATGCTGGAATTCAGAAAAAATGATTTCATAAGGTTTTCCGAGCACATGCGCAAGAACGTTCAGGCGGCCCCTGTGCGCCATTCCGATATTAACGTTTGTCGTACCTGCCGAAACGGACTTGGCGATAATATCATCCAGCATGGGCACAAGCGCATCAAGTCCTTCTATTGAAAAGCGTTTTTGCCCGACAAAGGTTTTGTGGAGAAACTGTTCAAGGCTTTCAACTTCTGTCAGCCTTCTTAAAACTTCCACCAGCTTTTCTTTCGATTTCGGGGCGAATAATTCCCCGGATTCGATCTTTTTCATCAGCCAGTTGCGCTCTTCAAAAATGTGCACATGGTCAAATTCAAAAGAAATCGATTTTTTGTATGTGTTTTTCAAGTACTGGATGGCTTCTAAACCGTTCGTTACTTCTTGAGGGGCATCTTTGCATATGACAGACGCCGGAATTTTTTTCACATCCTGCTCAGTTAACCCGTACTCAGCAAGAGGAAAAAGCTCCTGTTTCTCTTGTGTTTTTCTCAGTGGATTGACGGAAGCGTTTAAATGGCCATAGGTTCTAATATCTTCTGCGAGTTTTATCACTGATGCGATTTTTTGAATAGATCCAGCCGTGAAATCTGCCTCTTCGTTTTTTAGAGAGGCGGCCCTTATATCGCCCGGGGGAGCTCCAAGTTCGTCAAACATCTCTTTTAAATCAGCATCCAAGCTTTCTGGATCCTTGACGTATTGATCGTAAAGCTCCAGCACATAGCCGAGGTTCGGACCGTGAAATTCTTCCCAAGTCATTCTTTGTTTCATACTATTTTGAAACATTTGAACATTACCCCCAACCTAATAATCAAGTGAATGATTCACTATCTTAATATATCTTCTGAACCTTACGCCCAGAAATATGTAATAAAAACGCTTCCACGTACATTTTACCACTGTTTCTCATTTGTTTCTACACAGATTGTTCAAATAAAATTAAAAAATCATCTTGAAAAATAAAAAATTTTATAATTTTGAACTTTCAGACCGAATTCTTTTAAACCGGCTCATTATTTATTCACATATTTCCCCTAACCGTCTATTTTTTAACATCCCGATGTGCTCCGCAAAAAATTAAGTTGATAAAAATAATAAAAATTTCAATATTTCACTGTGTTTCTACGATAAAAAACAGATGGCCGCGAGTATTGCTGCCATCTGTCCTATCTAGCCTATACTTTTGTTCAACAGCTTTTTTAAAAGCGGGTACAGAACATCGGGAAGCTGATCGACGTCCGGGACGAAAAGGCTGTACTTTCCGTACATGTCCTGTATCGTCTTGATTTGCGATTCTTCGATTTCGCTGTTTGATAAAAATACATTGATGACTTCGATATTTCGTTTCCTCGCTTCCATAACGGCTTCATGTGTATCGACAATCCCGTTTTGTTCATAATCGAATGCGGCCGGCTCCCCATCTGAAAAGACAATCAGGAACTTCTGAGCTTCGCTTCTTTGAACAAGCATCTTCGTCATCTGTCTGATCGCATATCCATCCCGGTTGTCTTCCTCCGGTTCAAGCTGCATGATATGCGGTCCGGCGCCTGCTTTTAAGGAATCCGCAAAAGAGACGACCGTATGAAAGTAATTGGGCTGGCTCGTCTCTGTCGCATCGTTCGTATCTTCCCAAAAACCGACGATTTGGTGAGGGACAGCAACAGATTTAAGCGCTTCGTGAAACAGGACAATGCCCCGTTTCGTCTCGGCCATTTTGTCATGCATGCTTGCTGAACAGTCGACGAGCAATGTAAAAACGGCGTCGATCTCTGTTGACGGTTCTTGCTTTTTATAGAAGAGCCGTGGATTGCGCTCTGTAAAGTAACGGAGCAGTTTATTGTTCAATCTGCCTGCATGCAAATCGGTTCTCGGGAGCGTTTTTTTATGCTCGAGCGTTTTTTGAATCATCTGCTTGAGCCGTTTTTGATACGATTCGATTGTTTTGGCTTGAGCCTGGTAGTCTAATATGTCTTCGTTAGAAGGTTTTTCCGGAGGCTTCATCACCGAAAACGCATAGCGGTTTTCTTTGCCGGCTGGTGCGGCGCCGCTGTTTGGCTCATCTTGAACAGATTCAAGCGATTCAAGTTTTGAATAGTCTTTTCTTCTCGTCTGCTTCGCCGTTCCCTGAACAGACCCGAGCGCTTGGTCGCCGTCTTCGCCTTCTCTTAAAGCGCCGCCGGAAATATCGGTTTTTGCGCCGTGCTCCAAATCAAACTGGAGAAAGCTTTTCGCCGGAGCTTCCGTTTCTCTGTGCCAAGTCGGCATTTCTTCTTCATGAACTTCCTCATCACCCGCACTTTTCTCTTCAAGCGTCAGATCCTCGCTCAGCTTCGGTTTTGCTTTCAAATCTTGAAAAAGCGCTTCTTCGTCAACTTGCTCGTATTCCAATTCCGGAAAAAAGAAGTACGTATTCAGCATATCCTTTTCGAGCACCTCTTCAAAACCTTCCATCAGCCCGCTTACAATCGAGACGATGTCAGCAGTTGAACGCGCTTCGAATACGCGGGCGAGCTCGGCTTCTATAAATCCCTTCATCGGATCGACCGATTCATGTATAGCCGGTATCTCATCAAGCGGCGACTCCGCGGTCAGCTTAAGATATACAGCGCAAAACAAAGCATCTGTAAAAATGCTCCGCTCCAGATTCAGCGTCAACTGGGTCGCAAAATGTTTCCGGTACATTGATTTCCGGCTCGAAAATACCGGTTTTGTACCGGGCCGCTCCCTCTTGATGAACTCTTCGATTCTGATATCTTCAAAAAGCATAAACAACTGTTTTGCCAAACTCTTAAAATGATATTTCCGAGTCGCGTCAAGTATGCGGGAAAAGTCTTTCATCGAGCTGTAACGGGAGCCGATTGACCGCAAGTATACATCGCTTTTCAAACCGTCTACCATATCCCGGTGGTTCCGGTCTTTCCAAAAATGGCTCATGTAGATCTTTTTCTCAAAAGGATTGTAGTAAGACTGAACCCCGTACTCCACTTCAACCTGATCGCTTTTCGCGAGCGTTTTCGCGAGATCTGTCAGCTCCATAAAAAGCAGAGAGTCAATCTTGCTGTCATTGAATTTAATAAACTTCATAAAAAAACCCTCATTCGAACAAAGTCTGGGCAATATTTCGGACCGCCGCTTTTTCGCGTTCATCATCAAGCTTTTCAACGATGCCGCGTTCGATCGCTCGCAGCGGCGGAATATATGTCGACAGGTCGCAAGTATCGAGAAGCGCTCTGATGGAAGCGGCCTCTTCAGAAACCTGTCCATTATGAGCCTGCGTCATTAAGTCCGATGACAGGGTAACAAACCGGTTCAGCAGCTTCTGATTTTTTAGTTCGGATTGTGTTTCAAGCACCCGCTTCAGCAGGTCACCTTTAATGTAGGGCACGTCGATAATGACAAACCGGTTTTTCAGCGCTTCGTTCAACGGGACCGTTCCGACATAGCCTTCGTTTATCGCTGCAATCACGCCGAATCCCTCTTTCGCTTTGATGACGTCCCCCGTAAACGGATTGGTCATCATTTTCCGGTAATCGAGCACCCCGTTTAAGATCGGCAGCGTTTCCGGTTTCGCCATGTTGATTTCGTCAATATATAGGAAATGGCCGTTGTTCATCGCTTTTGTCACAGGACCTTCGATAAATTCAATAGAGGCGTTCCCGTTGGTGTTTTCAATCGTTTTGTAACCGACAAGCGCCTCTGCATCAAGATCCACAGAACAGTTGACACTGTGCATAGGTTTTTGAAAATAAGCGGAGAGCGTTTCGGCAAGTTTTGTTTTTCCGGAGCCTGTCGGGCCTTTTAACAAAACGTTTATTCCGAGTGACAGCGCGATCATCGCGTCATAGAGAATGGCGCTGTCTTCCGCTTCATAACCGGGCGTTCCAATCAATGATTGGTATTCCGCGGCAACAGGTTTAGCGGCAGACTGAATCAGCCGCTCTTTTATTTTTTCAGGCAGCTCTAGTTCATGCAGATCATATTTCATGTGTTGTAAAATTCCTTTCTCAAAGCGTCTTCTGTATGTAAGTATACTAGAAAAGATGCACTGCCCTCAATATAAACGGCTTCCATGCGCCGATTCACTTTTTTCCGGTGTTCGTCAGCGCTCCGCAAACCATCCGGGCTCCGGAGTTTCCGGATGGATTTGTCAGATCATCATCCTGATGCTCATGAATGACGAAAGCACTTCCGTCATGATCAAGCAGACTGAACTTGCTTTTCTGATCGAGGGTGACGTCCGGCGCATTTACGATAACGTCGACTTTGCCGTCGGCTCCGACTTCAATATTCGGCAAATCACCGGCATGCGGTCCTTTCGGATTGTGAAAGCCGTGCTCCTTTTGGTCAGGATTGAAATGAGCACCCGCACTTTCAAAATCAGGCTTTTTACACACGCCCGTTTCATGAATATGAAAAGCAAGCATTCCCGGCGGCAGATTATGGGCGCTGACTCTGATATCAAGGCCTTCTGCAGCAGATTCAGACACTTCTATAAAACCGGTTTCCGTACCGTCGCGTTTGATCAGCGGTACTTTTAACGGCTGTGTCATCGCTTCAAAGGTTACTCTATGTTCCTGTTCGACATTTTTTTGCTGAATTTCTTTCTGCTGTGTACATGCAGCTGCCAAACAAACGGCCATACATGTGAGCAATATGTAATGTAATGTTCTCAAACGGCTCCCCCCTTCGCTTTTCTTTTCAGTTTAGACAACGAAGAGGGGCATTAAACCTGTCCTTCCTATCCTGAAAACACGCAAAAAAAAAGCCATATAAAATGGCTTTTTTAGAATGAATACCGTTTTGCGCCGAGATAGCGCTGTTTCCAGTAGGAATTGTTCATGTCGCTGACAGTGACACCGGAATCGTTGGCATTGATAAACTTGTTGTTTCCTAAATAAATCCCGACGTGTGAAGGGCCCGCTTTATATGTTTGGAAGAAAACGAAGTCTCCTCTTGAAGGTTGGCTGACTGGTGACATGACGCTCCAGTATCCGGCTGCGCTCAGCCTTGAGACAGATGTGACTTTGTTCAACGTGTAATAGATGAATCCGCTGCAGTCAAAGCCTGAAGGGTTGTTGCCTCCCCATCTGTAAGGCACGCCGATATGCTTTTCTGCTTCTGCAATCATCCGTTCGACCTTTGCACTTGTCGAAGTGCCGGTTGAAACTGAAGAGTTCGGCGAGCTGGAAGACGGGCTGCCAGATGATCCGGAAGTCGATGCACCGGAGATTTTAAGCTTCTGGCCGACTTGCAGGACATCTGTTTTTAATCGATTAGCTTCTCTGATGCTTTGTACTGTCACATTCATCGAATTTGCAATTTTCCACAGAGAATCGCCTGGTTTAACCGTGTAAGTGGTCGTTTTTGAACTGCTGCTTGTGTTCGTTTTACTTGATGAAGAATTTGAAGACGAACCAGAAGATGTTTTGCTTCCGCTGGAAACCGTTCCTTTCACTTTAAGAACCTGGTTCGGGTAGATCGTGTCCGACTTCAAGTTGTTCAGCGTTTTAATTTCGGCGATTGTCATATTCAAATTATTGGCAATTTTCCATAAAGAATCGCCCAATTTGACTTTGTATGTGCTGCTTGAACTTTGCGAGCTTGAGGATGAGCTGGATGATTTCGAACTGGAACTCGAACTTGAGCCAGAGCTGGAACCGGTGTTTTTCGCGCTTCCTTTAATAACCAGCTTTTGTCCCGGGTAAATCATATCGCTGCTCAGACCGTTTAAGTTTTTAATCTCTTTTACGGTTGTTTTGTAGTCTTTGGCAATCAGCCACAAGGAATCTCCTAATTTCACTGTGTAAGTTGACTTTGCAGTGCTTGAGCTTGAGCTGGAACTTGCGGATTTTGTCTGTGAGCTGCTTTTTGACTTGCCGTCCGGTACTTTTAAAGTTTGTCCGACATAAATAACTGTAGATGAAAGATTGTTGGCTGATTGAAGTGCCGAAACACTGGTATTGTACTCAGCTGAAAGCTTCCACAGTGAGTCTCCGCTTTTCACCTTGATGGTTTGGGCTTCTACCGGTGACGCCGCCAATGAAGTTCCAACTACCGCAGAGGCCGCCAAACCTACTGCTATCTTCTTCTTCATAACCTCTTAACCTCCCGTTTCATTTTCGTTCTCTCTATGTATGCCATTACATTTGCCATTGCTTAAGACTTTATCCAGCCGGTCAGGCAGGTGATCTGATCACCGTATGGATGGCCTTTGGCTGAAAGCCCCCTTTTATATTCTTAAGCAAAAAATGCAATTCACGATTTGTATCGGTCTAATTTATATTTTTTTAATAGTCTTTTTGCCTTTTTACAAATTTCTTATTAAAAATACAGACTGATAGGCACATTGACAAAAATCAACACTTTTTTCAATGCTCGAGATATCGGGTGCTTTTTTTGCAAAGGTTTGAGTTTTAAGTTTTCGGAAATACGATGATCAGTTGTTTTAAAATCAGAGGTTCATGGTGAAAAACAGCGAGAAGGAGTTAACTGGATATGCTGCATGTGCCGAAACAGCCCGAATAGACGCCGTAACATGCGGATTTCTGTGCCGTTTTACAGCCGATTTTCTTTTTCGGATCAAACGGTCAAGCCCAGCGTTCAAGTTGAGGGTGTAAAAACTGCGTATTCTTATTCATTAGTTTACCCGTAAATCGCCGATCAATCCTCATCTATTGCCTAATCGAAAAGCAAAGATCAGGATCACTTATACATTTCTACATTTCAGCACAAATTCCTCCACGAAACCATAAATTGACTATATCATACATTTTTTTTGCCAACATCCGGAATTGGGAGTATCTTTTTTTTAGATCGAACGGCGTTTTACTATTTCATCTATAGATTCTTATTTCCTATCTTAATATAAAGATAAATGTAAAATTAACACTTAATACCCATTCTTTTTTGTATATCAATAGTCGTTATTTACTATTAGAAAACACATAAAAAAACTTCCGGTTTATTACCGCCGCTTTCATGCATGTTTCCTCCTTTTATGACGCATTTTAAGATATGGAGGTGAATCTTCTTGGCCATTCAAAAAATATGTCAATATTTATGTACGTGTTTAGGAATTCTTTCTCTTTCCTTTATTTATGTGCAAATGTTTAAAAAAGCAAAACAGGCGAAAAAAGATTGAACAGACATTTATTGCATTTTATACATAACGTGTTATAATTTCTCTCGTTATCCAAAAGAAACGGGGAACTGATATGAGGGAAACAAAGGATTTGCGGGAGAAAACAAGGCAGTTTTTAACGATTTTAATTCCGATTTTGATTACGCAAGCGGGACTGTCGCTCATTACGGTTCTCGACACGGTGATGTCAGGCAAAGTCAGTGCCGCCGACCTCGCCGGCGTCGCAATCGGCTCGAGTTTGTGGACCCCGGTTTATACAGGGCTTGCTGGCATTTTGACGGCTGTAACACCGATGGTCGCCCAACTGATGGGGGCCAAGCGGCAAAAGGATGTCCCTTATACTGTTATTCAATCGATTTATGTGGCCGGAATCATCAGCATTGCCGTGATCGTCTCCGGGTACTTACTGATTGATCCGGTGCTTGAGAATCTCGATCTTGAACAGAAGGTAGCGGTCATCGCAAAGCAATATTTAATCTGCATCGGGCTCGGCATATTGCCGTTGTTTGTTTACAATGTGATGCGCTGCTTTATTGATTCACTCGGAAAAACGCGGGTGACGATGCTGGTTACGCTCTGTTCTCTGCCCATTAATTTTGTTTTGAATTATTTGTTCATTTTCGGGAACTTCGGCTTTCCAAAGCTTGGAGGAGCAGGAGCCGGTATGGCTTCCGCCATCACATATTGGTGCATTTGTCTGATCTCTTTATACATCGTCCACAAAAAGACGCCGTTTCACCAGTTTAGGATTTTTGGAACATTCTATTCATTTTCTTTTGCTGAAAGTATGAAACTGCTGAAGATCGGCATTCCGATCGGTTTCGCCATCTTCTTTGAGACGAGTATATTCGCAGCTGTCACTTTGCTGATGAGCCATTTTGACACGGTCACGATCGCTTCCCATCAGGCGGCAATGAATTTCGCTTCGCTTCTTTACATGCTTCCATTGAGCGTATCGATGACGCTGACAATTGTCGTCGGCTTTGAGGCCGGAGCAAAACGGTTTAAAGACTCGAGAACCTACAGCTATCTCGGCATTTCAATAGCGGTCGGTTTTTCATTATTCACCGCACTCATCATTTTACTGTTCAGAGAGCAAATCGCCGGTTTGTATGCGGCTGACCGGGATGTGCTGCTTCTGACAAAGGACTTCTTGCTGTTTGCGTTGTTTTTTCAGCTGTCAGATGCCATCGCGGCTCCGATTCAAGGAGCGCTCAGAGGATATAAAGATGTTAACTACACGCTTGTCACAGCTCTCGTCTCGTATTGGATTATCGGGCTTCCGGTCGGTTTTGTGATTGGAACGTATACTTCATTCGGAGCTTTCGGGTACTGGATCGGACTGATCACGGGGCTCGCAGCCGGTGCAGTCGGGCTGTTTTTCAGGCTCAAACGCATTCAAAACCGCTATATTCACACTCAAAGCGTGTAAAAAGGTGCCGGGCTCATATGCCCGACACCATTTTTGATCATTTTAATCATTCCATTGATAGGTCCAAAATGTTTCTTTTTCAAACCATGTCTCAACAACCGGCTCGCCATTGGCGAGTTTTTTCTCTATTTCTTTCATAAAGCCGCCTGTTTGAGATTTATGCGCTTTGAGCGCGTTCATTTTAATATCTGCGGCTTCTTTGATATCAAGAACGACGTCAGGTTTGCCAAGAACCTCTTCCCTGTGGTGGGTGATGGCCATGCATAAGACGCGCGGCCGGTCTTCTTTCTTTTTCCGCGATAATGCCCTGATGACCGCAGCACCGCACGCATCATGGTCAGGATGAACGCCGTGTCCCGGATAAAACGTCACAACAAGGCTCGGGTTTACATCATCAATGACAGCCTCTATTCGATCGGCCAGTTTTTCTTCATCCTCGAATTCGAGCGTTTTATCGCGGTATCCGAGCATGCGCAAGTCCTGTACATCCATTTCCCTGCAGGCGTCGATCAGCTCTTGCTTTCTGAGCAGCGGAAGGGTTTCCCTGTTGGCAAAAAGCGGGTCTCCCATATTTCTTCCCATCTCGCCCAGCGTCAGGCACGCGTATGTTACAGGTATATCTTCTTTTCGGTTTAAGGCGATCAAGCCGGCGACTCCGAAAGATTCATCGTCAGGATGCGGCAAGATCACGAGTAAATGTTTTTTCATCTATAACACCTTCTTTTTAGACTGCAAATGGCTTTTTGCTGATTTGAAGCGAAATGGCGAGTTTGCCGCCCGGCAAATAGCCGGCGAGAAGCAACCTTCCTTCATCATCAACCGTATAATCCGTCAGGCCTTCGGCGTAGATCCAGCCGTCTTCGATTTTCAAACCGGCGCGAAATGGCCCCTCGCCCGTGATTTTGGCGCGGGAGCATGTCACCTTCGCGTTTCTGATATACGCCACCACGGTCATGTTCTGCTCATCTTTATGCGCGGAATACGATCCGGTTGTCGTCTCCAAATGAATGTAAACAGGCTGGTTTAAAAATGTTTCCAAAGAAGCCTGCACATCTTCTTTTATTATTGCTTTCATGTTACTCCCTGCTTTCTTCGTTTGTTAATAACTCCAATCGTTCCGTATGCCATTCAATCAGCTTGAGCTTCATATCTGGTTCCAATTGTGAATTCACAATGCGCCGGATTGATTGATAGTATTTTTCGTGCTTCGTCTTTCTGAGCCTTGGATGGGTGCGGAGGTCGTTCAACTCATCATCAATCGCCCGATGAAGCGCCTGCCTGCCTTCTCCATCCATCGTCCGGTTTTTCCAAAGGGTTTTATACGCCCGGAAAAGCTCTAGTTCGTCTGCCATGACGGAATAACCTCCGAATTGCTTCAATAATGTTTAATTATACATAATCAGTGCTTATTGAAAAGAAAAAGGGCTTACGGATGAAAGGAATTTTTTCTTTTTAAAAATACCTTCTCCGGTTTCTTCCATTGAAATTGCGAAAGTGTAAACAAAATCAGCGCCGCCCATATGCAGGTAAACGTAAAGACCTTACTGCTGCTGAACGGTTCATGGTAGACGAACACGCCTAAGCATAATGTAATGGTCGGAGCGATATATTGCAAAATGCCGACTTGATAAAGCGGAAGTTTTTTCGCACCTTCCGCAAATAAAAGCAGCGGAATCGCAGTTAACACTCCTGCCAAAAACAGCAGTACCATCATGCCGATGCTCCCTGAAGCGGCTTGAGCCTTTTCCGGATGGCTGAAGAACAACAGATAGATCACTGCAACCGGAGCGATCATCATCGTTTCCAGGGTAAGTCCTATGGCGCTTGAGAGCGATGTCCGCTTTTTCGCCAGTCCGTAGAGCCCGAAACTGAATGCAAGTATCAGGGCGATGTACGGCACGGAACCGTACTGGAAGGCGGAAATAAGCACACCGAAGGCAGCGAGAAGAACTGCCGCTCCCTGCATCCGCGTCAGCTTTTCCTTTAAAAAGACAATTCCGAGCACGATCGATACGAGCGGATTGATGTAATAGCCCAGGCTCGCTTCAAGAATATAGCCGTTGCTGACAGCCCATATGTAGACATACCAATTGATCGAAATCAGAACGGACGACAAAATGAGCGGTACAAATTCCTTTCGGTTTCCCGAAAGCGCGCGAAATGCTATGACTCCGTTTTTCCACTGCCGCAAAACGAGAAGCACGCCGCACATGAAAACAAATGACCAGATAATCCGGTGCGCCAGTATATCGAGCGCAGCCGTCTGATCGAGCACTTTCCAATATAAAGGAAGGAGTCCCCACAGCAGATAAGAAAGCGCTGTGTAAATGATTCCTTTCGTTTGAGATGAATGATTCATGTCTGTTTCTTTCCTTTCTTCTCATCACTTTCCGCAACTTTTTTGCATATACTGTACCGTCTATGTGAAAGGAAGTGTGATCGTGTTTGATTGGCAACGCTTTTTTCCATTTCAGCAGTTTTCCAAGGACGGATTAAAAAACGCTGACCCGAAAGATGTGGAGCAGTATATCCACCACATGATGAAAAGCGTTTTCGGCCCGGGGTATGCAGTTCAATTTCCTTTTCGTGACCCTCTCTCAAAAGAAACACAGGCGGCAGATGAATCTGATCCGATTGATATTTTTGAAACGACAAGCCATGTATTTGTTAAAATACCGCTCACCAAAGAACAGCTTAACCTTCTGAAAATTAAACATACTTCACAAACCCTGATCATAGAAAACTACCCTGAAAAAGGGCGGCAGGAAAAAGTCGTTCTCCCCTCTCTAGTGCGCAGAAAGGGTACGAAAGCAATATTTAAAGACGGCATTTTAGAAGTGATGTTCTTAAAAAATGAGGACTTTAACCTGTCTGAAATCGACATCACGTTTTGAAAACGGCCAGCTTGGCAAAGCAGGCTGTTTTTTTTCTTCCTGTACCATTTTAACACTAGTCCTCAAGGATGATCACCTCATTTGCCTGACATGCGGCTGAACTTTTACATTTCAACGGTGGTAGTCATTATTCCTTAAAAAATCTCTGTAACTATTTGCTCTTTCGGCTGTTGTCAGTTAGTCCTTATAATGATAATGGTTCTCAATTTATAAAACAGGAGGATGGATATGAAAAAGAAAATCAGCTTATTGATCACAGCAATGTTTTTGACGATCCTTTGTTTTTCACCTCAAGCTTCTGCAGCATACAACTCACTGCATAAGGGCTACGCCACTTACACGGGGTCGGGTTACTCCGGCGGTGCATTGCTTTTGGATCCTATTCCGTCCAATATGAAGATCACCGCTTTAAATCCGACAGATATGAATTACCGCGGAGTGAAAGCAGCTCTTGCCGGCGCCTATCTGCGGGTTGAAGGGCCGAAAGGAAAAACGACCGTCTATGTGACCGATCTGTATCCTGAAGGCGCGCCGGGAGCTCTTGACCTTTCACCGAACGCTTTTCGCCAGATCGGCGATATGAAAGACGGCAAAATCAACATTAAATGGCGTGTAGTCAAAGCGCCGATTACCGGCAATTTCACTTACCGGATCAAAGAAGGCAGCAGCCAGTGGTGGGCGGCAATCCAAGTCAGAAATCACAAATATCCCGTCATGAAAATGGAATATTACAAAGGCGGAAAGTGGATCAACATGGAGAAAACGGACTACAACCATTTCGTCAGCACCAATCTTGGGACAAGTCCGCTTAAAGTCAGAATTACAGATATCCGAGGAAAAGTCGTAAAAGACACGATCAAAAAGCTGCCGGAAAACGGGACGTCAAGCGCATATACCGTACCTGGAAAAGTACAGTTCCCTGACTGATCGATCCGGAAAGAATGAGACGGCGGCCAAAGGCGAAAAGATTCGCAAGCTTTGGCCGCCGCTTCATATTGGACATCCGGCATTTTAGATGCCAGCAACAATTGGCTTATTGATCAATAGCCCGGTCCCGCCCCTCTGAATGGAGCTGTGCCCGGAACACCTCCGTACGGAACGGCCCCAGGAGCTGACCCGTAGCCGTAATAAGGCGTGCCGCCGTAAGGTCCCGGGTATGGCGGCGGGTAAGCGTAAGGTCTTGGGTAGTTAAAAATCGCACTTCCGAGAAATCCGCCCAGCAATCCGCCGACAAGCGGCGCTCCAAAACCCCAGAATAACGGGAATCTGGCCGGGTATCCGGCAGGACCTGATCTCGAATAAAGCATATGAGGGTTCATTGGCTTTTATCCTCCTTTATGTCTGCCTATAGTAAAGGTATTCATAAAGTCGGGAAACGTTTGGGCTATTCTTCATAAATCATTTTTTTTGTCATTCCGCCGTCCACCGTCAAGTTTGTACCGGTGACAAAGCGATTGTCCGGATCGGTCAAGTAAAAGCATGCTTTGACGATATCCTGAGGGCGGCCGACCCTGTTTGACAAATGCTGTTCGTGGTCAATAGGCCGCAGGGCAGTATCATCACCGGTTTCGATCCATCCCGGGGAAATGCTGTTGACGACGATTGAATCTTTGCTTAAAGACGCGGCCAATGCGTGAGTCAAAGCGATTAAGCCCCCTTTTGACGCGGCATAGGCTTCCGAGTCAGGCTCGGACATAAACGCCCTTGTCGAAGCGATATTGACGATGGCTCCGCCTGTTTTCGCTTCTTTCATTTTTTTGGCGGCTTCTTTTGCGCAAAGAAACGCGCCTTTCAAATTGGTATTCAGAACATCGTCCCATTCTTCCGCCGTCAAATCATAAGGGGACTTCCAAACTGATCTGCCCGCGTTATTAATGAGCGCAGATATCGAACGGCCGTTTCGGGAAGCTTCCTGCATCAGCTGTTTCACATCTTCTTCAGATCCCACATCACAAGCTGCAAACTGAACCCGCGCTCCGGAAGCGGTCAGCTCTTTTTCAAGCTGTTCACCCTCTTCCTTCAGTACATCGGCGAATACGACGATAAAACCTTTTTGAGCATAGGCGGTCACAAGGTCTCTTCCGATGCCTTTGGCCCCGCCTGTAATGACGACTGTTTCTTTACTAGTCAATCCGGTCAGCTCCCTTCCGGATCGCAATGATGCTCGGCCCAGGTTTGTATCTCTCTGAGGACAGGCTCTAGCGCCGTTCCCTTGTCTGTCAATTGATAGATGACTTTTACCGGCGTTTCCGGCAGCACTTGGCGCTCGATTATTTTGCAGTGTTCGAGCTCTTTTAAACGTTCAGCCAGCATTTTTTGGCTAATCATCGGTATCATTTCGGTCAAGTCTTTAAACCGTTTAGGTCCATCCAACAATACATGGATGATCAATCCATTCCATCGTTTGCCGAGTAAAGAAAAGGCGGCTTCCATTCTAGGACACATTGTAAACCCCAATTCTCTCACCCCTCCATATCCAGTTGACAAATATAATGTGTGCCATTAAAATACTCAATAAAGTTACAAAAAGTAAGTTTCTAACTTTTTGTCTGACTCTATCATAACATGTTTAGCCCAAAGGAGGAAGTCACATGTCTTCACAAGAAAACACTGCTCTCAACATTCTGGAAGAGCGTACTTCGATTAAAGAATATGACACAAGCGTTTCCATTTCCAAAGAGGAGCTGACAAAGCTGCTGAGCGTCACAACAAAGGCTCCGTCAGCCTGGAATCTGCAGCACTGGCATTTTACAGTCTTCCACAGCCAAGAATCAAAAGATAAGCTCCTTCCGATCGCGTTCAACCAAAAACAAGTCAGCCAGGCATCTGCGGTTGTAGCCGTGCTTGGAGACTTACAAGCGAACCTGAACGGTGAAGCCGTATACGGCCCTCTGACAGAAGCAGGTTATATGACTGAAGACATTAAAAACACGCTGCTCGGACAAATCAACGGCGCTTATCAAAACAGCGGATTTGCAAGAGACGCCGCCTTTACTAACGCATCGCTCGCGGCCATGCAGCTGATGATTGCGGCTAAAGCTATGGGCTATGACACATGCGCGATGGGCGGCTTTGACAAGCAAGCGTTCGTTAAAGAATTCAACATCAATGAACGTTATGTACCGGTCATGCTGATTTCGATCGGAAAACCGGTCAAACCTGCGCACAAAAGCAATCGTTTTGATGTGTCTGACGTATCTACATGGCTGTAAACACGCTAAAAACCTTAGTCCCCAAAAAGGACTAAGGTTTATTTTTATGCTTTTATATGCTTTTCATACCAGATTTTCGCCTGGTCGATCTCGCTGTGTGTCAGCTGATGACCGCCGCTTTCCCAGTGAAGGAGCACTTGGGCGCCGGCGTTTGTGAAATAGCCGGCAAGCTCGCTTGATTCCTGCGGTGGGCAGAGGGGGTCTGTTTTGCCGGCTCCAATGAACACGGGCAGGCCTGTCATATCAGGGAGCTTGCGATTTCTAAACGGAACCATCGGATGATGCAAAATCGCCCCTTTCAGTACACGTTCATGACGGAACAGCAGACTTCCCGCGATATTGGCGCCGTTTGAATAACCGATTGCGACCACCCGGCTCCTGTCAAAGTGAAATTCATTTGCGGCTTCATCTAAAAACGCTTTTAATTCATCCGTCCGGTCGATCAAATCTTTCTCGTCAAACACCCCTTCTCTCAAGCGCCTGAAAAAACGGGGCATTCCGTTTTCCAGCACATTTCCCCTGACTCCGAGTAAATTTGCATCGGAATCAATCATCCTGCCGATCGGCAGAAGATCGTGTTCGTTTCCCCCTGTTCCATGCAATAACAACAGGGTGGTATCAGAATTCCCTTTCTCATATATATGATTCATTTCCTTTCACTCCTTTTCCCATTTTGTTTCAGCGATGTCATTGCGCCGGTGCTTTCCAGCGGTTCATCAATCAAAAAGCCCCCGTTCGCCCGTCTCTTTCCCATTCTTTTACTCAGCAGTCTCCTGCATGGTGATCCTCTTCATTCTGTTTTATCTCGAATTCAAGATATTAATTATTGTAAAGTTATACTTTCGAATATGCAAGCCAGAACGCCTGTTTAAATAATTTAAAAAATCACTTTTTTCTAATAATTATCTTGTGATTAAATCTGACAACTGCTATGATTATGAACATTAAAATCGCTAAAGGAGGAAAAAAGGTGAATCAACAGCTTTTTAAATGGGTTTTGTTCATCATCCCTTTTGTCGGGCAGCTTGCTTTGCTACCATTTGTAAACCGGATTGATCCGATCGTTTTCGGACTTCCATTTTTTCATTTTTGGCTGGTGCTGTGGATTGTGCTGACACCGATGATCACATTTGCGATTTACAGATTTGAGAAAAGAAACGGAGGTTATGAGTGATGCAGGGAAATTTAACAGCGCTCCTCATCACCGCCGGCATTATTTTGACCGTGGTCTGTATCGGGTTTATCGCCGGCAGCAATAAGCAGTCGCGGAAATCGGTTGAAGAGTGGTCTGTCGGCGGAAGGCGGTTCGGAGGGCTGCTCGTCTGGTTTCTTGTGGGTGCCGACTTGTATACGGCCTACACGTTTTTAGGATTGACAAGCACCGCTTTTACAAGCGGAAGCGTCGCTTTTTTCGCGATTCCTTATTCGGTTTTGGCCTATTTCATCGCCTATTTTTTTCTGCCGAAGATTTGGAAGGTTGCGAAAGTGCACCAGCTCACAACGCTGGCCGATTATGCAAGGGAGCGCTTCAGCAGCAAGCTCCTGTCTTCGCTTGTTGCGATTGTCGGCGTCTTAATGCTGATCCCGTATATCTGCCTGCAGCTCAGCGGAATTCAGGATACGCTTCAAATCGCGGGTACAGGGTTTATTAACGTCAATGTCGTCGTAATCATTTCGTTCGTCCTTGTCGCGCTTTATACGTTTTTCAGCGGCATCAAAGGTCCTACATACACTGCCATTATTAAAGACATTTTAGTTTGGGTGATGATGCTGTTTATGGTCGTTTCGTTGCCGCTCATCCATTTTAACGGCTGGACGCCGATGATTGACAAGCTGGCAAATGAAGCGCCGCATATGCTGACAATCCCTTCTGACGGACCTCGCGGAATCGCCTGGTTCATCACGGCATCGATCGTTTCCGCGTTTGCTCTGTTCATGTGGGCCCATGCGGCGACAGGCGTTTTCACGGCGAACAGCGCGGATGCACTCAGAAAGAACAGTATGTTTCTGCCGTTGTACAATATTGTATTGATTTTAGTCATTTTCTTAGGCTTTATCGCATTTCTCGTACTTCCTGATGACATTAACCCGAGATTTGCATTGCTGTATTTAATTCAAAGTTCCTACGGCGGCGTCACGCAAGGATTCGCCTATTCAACGATTGCCCTGGCAAGTCTGATCCCGTGTTCGATTATGGCGATAGGGGCATCCAACCTATTCGCTAACAATTTATACCGCGATTTGATCAACCCCCGCGTTTCGGGACAAAAGCTGACGATCATCACCCGCTCGATGGTATTCGTCGTCATCGGTCTGGCCCTTTTATTCGGAATGCTGTTCCCGGCAGCGCTTGTAACGCTTCAGCTGCTCGGTGTATCAGGCATGGTGCAGATATTCCCTGCCATCGTCATCAGCCTGTTCTGGAAAAACCAGACGAAGGAAGCGACGATCATCGGTCTTCTCATCGGCCTGGCCGTTACATTTACCGTTTATTTAACAGGTGCCACTTTCGGCATTTACGAAGGCTTCTGGGGGCTTACCGCCAACCTTTTGACCGTTGTCTTGTTGAATCCGTTTTTTGTGAAAAATGTAAAACACAATTCTGTGATCAGCTTTTTGTTCCATGCTAAGAAGGATGTGCAAAAAAGCGCTTGATCACTAAAAAACCCTTGCGCTTCGTGTGAGCGCAAGGGTTTCTTTTATTTTTCTTTTTTTAAGATCTCTATCGCTTTATCCAGCTGCGTATCATTGTCAGCAAGCTTAGCCTGCAGCTTACTTGTCATGCTGATCGTCGTCTCGCCCGTTAGGATGCCTGTCGTTTTCAGCTTTTGGTCTTTTTGAAAAGCCTTAACGGCAGCCTCCGTCTGTGCGTCGAATGCTCCCGTCGCATTCAGCTTATAGCCGAGCGCTTGGAGCATTTGCTGGGCAGCTTTCACTTCGTCTCCGGTGCTGCCTGCCTTATACTCTTTTTTGGAATCCAGGTACGGCAGTTTAGCATAGCTTGGGAGCTCCGCTTTATATTGAGGTTTGATTCCTTTTTCGTGAATCCAGTCACCATTTGGCGTCAGCCACTTGGCAATCGTCAGCTTGACGGTCGATCCGTCGGAGAAGCTCTCCGCATTTTGAACCGTTCCTTTTCCAAACGTATTTTCACCCACAATCGGGATGCCTGAAGACTGGTGAAGTGCTGCTGCCATGATCTCAGCGGCGCTTGCCGTTCCTCCGTTGACGAGAACGACGGTCGGCTTGTTCACTTTTCGTTCCTTCTCAGCTTTGTACACTTCTTTTTTCCCGTTTTTGGATTCAACCTGCATAATGGTTTTGCCTTTATCGACAAACATGTTGCTCATCATAATCGCTTGGTCCATCAGGCCGCCGGGATTTCCTCTGAGGTCAAGCACAAATCGTTCCGCACCTTTTTCAGACAAGTCATCAATGGCTTTCGTCAGTTCCTTAGCGGTATTTTCAGAGAAAGACGTAATTTGGATTTCACCGATGTTGCCGCCGATCATTTTAGAGTACACCGTTTCGATCGGAATCGTATCGCGCTTAATCGTAACATCGATTTGGCCGACGCCTCCCCTGTTGAGAACAAGCTTGACATTCGTGCCTTTTTTGCCGCGGATCATTGCTGTCGCTTCGTTGACGGTCTTGCCTTTTACGCTTTTGCCGTCCACTTTCTGAATTTCATCATGCGGCTTTAAGCCGGCTTTTTCTGCGGGAGATCCTTTAATAGGCGCGACGATTAGAATTTGTCCATTTTTTTCTTCTACTTGGGCGCCGATTCCTTCAAAAGAAGAGGTAATGCTTTCTTCAAAGCTTTTAGCTTCTTTCTTATCCATGTATGTTGAATATGGATCGTCCAAAGCTCCAAGCATCCCTTTAATTGCCCCGTCAGTCAGCTTTTCATCGTCTGCATTTTGATAATAGTCGCTCTTGATTTTGTCGTACGCCGCCATCAGCTTTTCGAATTTCTCGGAGTCTGAAGCGGAATATACTGAACCGCCGCTGCCTTTGCCCACCAGATAAAGCGTCAGTGCGGAGGCGGCGACAGCCGTAATCAATACAGCCAAAAAGAGTTTTAACTGCTGTTTCAAACGAACACCACCTTTTCTTCTTACCATATTATCATGGACGAATCTTTATTCGTCAACTCGAATTACTCAGGATCCGATTTTCCGGGCTGCTGGCATTCGATCGTTTTTCAACCATTATTCCTTTTTTGCATATGCATACAAAAAAGGAGGGATCTCAATTTGAGCGATTATTTAGACATGCTTGCCAGCTTCGGCGTCTCATCCGCTCATCCTGGCGGTATGTCCCTGTCAAAGGCAGTGCTCGCCAAAGCTGGCATCGACCCTGAGCAGCCGATTCTTGATGCAGGCTGCGGAACCGGCCAGACCGCCGCTTATTTGGGGCAGCTGCTGTTTCCTGTCACTGCCCTTGACGCCGACCCAGTCATGATCGATAAAGCCCGACAGCGTTTTAAAAAAGAACAGCTATCCATTCCGATTGTCCACTCTCCCCTCGAGGAAATGCCGTTTCAGTCTGAAAGCTTTGCCTGTGTATTATCTGAATCTGTACTGAGCTTCACAGATATCCGGTCCGCTTTACAGGAAATCCGGCGGATTTTAAAACCCGGAGGGATGCTGATCGCGATCGAAGTGTGCCTTAAGGAAGGCAACGCTCTGACAGACGAAGCCAAAAAAGAAATCACGGACTTTTACGGATTCACCGCTTTATATGCCGAGAATGAATGGGTCAATGTCCTGCGGGAAGAAGGATTTTCAAAGGTTAGCATCATCCCTGTCCTATTGGAAGACGCAGCAGACCCTGATGACGCCGTCGAAATGGATTTGTCGCCTTCGATTTCCGACAAAAACTATGAAACAATGGAAAAACACCTGCATTACCTGGAAAAATACCGGGATTCTCTTGATCATATTATTTTTATATCACATCTATAAACCATCATTTGTCCTCCTTCTTTCGTCCAACCTTTTCTATTGAAACTGTCATAAGCTGACTAGGAATAGAATAGATTAGATGATGGAAGGAGCATTCAAGTGGACCGATATTATAGGTTTTGCCACCAAAATGTTGGCAGAGTTGCGAGAATCACCGACAAAGGAGGCCGCGTCCATGTCGGAAGAATCGTCCGTGTATCACCAAGCAAAGTGTATATCGCCCCGATGATCAGACGGGGAGGCCGCGGATTCGCCTACGGATATTACGGCGGCGGATGGGGTTGGGGCCCTGTATACGGACTTGGCCTTGGTTTAATTGCCGGTGTGGCCCTTGCAGGTTTGTTTTTTTGGTAACATGAAAAGGCCGATATCTATCGGCCTTTTCCCTTTTATATCTTTTTCACCTGTTTAAAATACTCTTCAAGCGTCAAGCCGTGTTCTTGGATGACTTTAGCCGCTTTTTTGCCTACATAGCGCAGGTGCCATGGTTCATACTTATATTTCGTAATGTCTTCTTTGTTTTTCGGATAACGGATGATATAGCCGTATTTGTAGGCGTTCTTCTCGACCCATTGTCCGTCTTTCGTATTGCCGAAGTCCTCTGATAAGGCGAAGCCGTTGCTTTTGCTGGAAATATCCATCGCAAGTCCTGTCTGATGCTCGCTTTGACCCGGATATGCCACAGCTTCTTTCGCCTTTTCTTCTCCCTTTTGGCTCACTTCGTTGTTATAGATCGCTTTTTGTCTGTCATAGGATCTGTAGCCGGACACCGCAGCCAGTTCATAGCCTTCTTTTTTCGCGGCACTGAACATCTCTTCAAGCGCTTTGGCGGCTTCTTTTCTGATATACCGCTTGTCGATATCCTCGGTAAAAGAAAACGCGACATCAGGCACTGTCAAGTCGCTCGGTGCATAGTTGCCGGGAAGCGCGTACTCTTTATTGACAAGCGCCAGTATGTTTTCCGGATTTTGAATCGTCGGCAGCCCGTCTACATCTTTAATTTGATTAAAATACTTGCTCTCAAGTATGAACTCCTGATCTTCCAGGCTGCTGTCGTCCTTTTGGTCTTTCGCATCTTTGCTTGCATTTGCAGTGTTCTGTGTTTTAGCCGTGTCATTTTGCTTCTGTTCAGTCATGGTACATCCTGTGCCAAGCAGAACCGCTGCACTCAGCAATGAAGCAATCGTCACGTATTTGTACTTTCCGTTCATTCGAATCCATCCTTTTTCAGTGCATGTATCTGGTTACAATGCGGTATCCAGAGCCAGCAGAATCATATCATTAAAGGTCGTCTGCCTCTCTTCTGCCGTTGTTTCCTCGCCGGTAATAACGTGATCGCTGACCGTTAAAATGGAGAGGGCTTTTCGGCCGAATTTCGCAGCTAATGTATAAAGCGCCGTCGTTTCCATCTCGACCGCAAGCACTCCATGTTTGGCAAGCTTCTCAATTTGGCTGTCGTCATTATAGAATTGATCCGCCGTAAACACGTTCCCTGCCGTAACCGGGATGTTCCGCTCACTTGCAGCGTCATAAGCAGCTTTTAACAGGCCGAAGTCTGCGCAGGGCGCAAAGTCGATCGATCCGAATGCCACTCTGTTGATTTGCGAATCGGTTGATGAAGTCATTGCCAGAATGACATCTCTTACATTGACGTCTTTTCTGATCGCACCACACGATCCGACGCGGATCAGGTTTTTCACATCATAGCTTCTGATCAGTTCATTGACATAAATTGAAATAGACGGCACACCCATGCCTGTCCCCTGTACGGAAACGCGCTTTCCTTTATAAGTGCCCGTAAAGCCGTACATTCCCCGTACTTCGTTATAACATTCAACGTTTTCCAAATATGTATCAGCGATATATTTTGCACGCAGCGGGTCTCCCGGCAGCAGCACCGTTTCTGCAATTTGTCCTTTTTCTGCGCCAATATGTACGCTCATGAATATTCCTCCTGCCTTTTTAAAGCTGATTGGTGATGATGATTGCAGCATCCACTCGCATATGTATTATAAACCAACATCGCGGAAAAAGAAAATAAAGCCCTGCAACGCTTCGGCATCATTCTTTTGTTGTCATGTTTAAAAAAGGACAGGCATACCTTTAAAAAAGAATCATTACGATTAGCTATTTCAGGATGGAGGAAAAGTGATGTTTCGTTCACTTAATAGTTATTTAATCGACTTTACCGGGCTTGTTGTCATCGGTGTTTTGCTATGCCTTGTGTCAGCCGGCGGATCGCTCGCCGCAGGCCTCCCCTTCCAGATTCCGGCTTCCGTTCAGCAGCTGAATACGATTTTCATCAGCATTTTAATCGAAGCTCTTCCCTTTGTATTAATCGGGGTATTGATCGCCGGTTTCATCCAGATTTTTGTAACTGAAGAGCACATCCGCTCGCTTTTTCCAAAAAACAGGTTTTCAGGAGTAATTGTCAGCTGTTTGCTCGGCGCTTGTTTTCCGGCTTGCGAATGCGGAATTGTCCCGATCGTGAGAAGGCTCGTCTCAAAAGGCGTTCCCATCTACGCCGGCGTCGGCTTTCTGTTGACAGGTCCGCTGATCAATCCGATTGTCATCTTATCCACTTTTATGGCATTTGGCAATGATTTGCGAATGGCCGTTTTAAGGGTTGCTGTCGGTTTTGCCGCAGCGGTCATCATCGCTTTTGCGATCAGCATGATGTTCCGCTCCAGCCAGCTGAAAACGGAAAGCAGCATAACAGCTGCACACTGCGCCCATTCCGGCAGACAATCCCCTTTTTCGGAAAAGCTATTTGATATGCTGAAACACGCTGTTGACGAATTCTTTGATATGGGAAGGTTTCTGATTATCGGCGCTTTAATTGCCGCACTTGTGCAAACCTACCTCCCGTTAAAATCGCTGTTTTTGTTCGGAGGGGGCATGCTCGACTCGGCATTGGTCATGATGGGACTGGCTTACTTTTTATCACTGTGCTCTGAAGCGGATGCATTTATCGGCGCCTCCTTCTCCAATTTGTTTCCTTCTTCGTCCATCCTTGCTTTTCTCGTATACGGACCAATGCTCGATTTAAAAAATACGGTCATGATGCTGCATGCGTTTAAGCCGAAGTTCGTCATTTGTTTGTCTATTCTGATCACAGTTGTTGTCTATGTTTGTATCAAATTTGTCAGTTTGCTTTAGAAAGGAGGTTTCACCAATGGTTTTTCAGCCTCGGCAATTTTTGCGCGCACTCGTGTTGGCGGCTTTTTCCGTCTTTATTTTCAAGCTCCATTACACAGGGGAAATTGATAAGCTGATCAATCCGAAATACGATTACACAAGCCTCATCGCCGCAGGTGTGTTTGCGTTTCTGTTTATCATTCAGCTGACAAGGGTCTGGACGGTGAAGGATGACCACTCTGGAGATTGCGGCTGCGGACATGATCATGACGAATCAAAGCCTTTTTTCATCAGGCTGATGCATTATGGCGTAATCACGCTTCCCCTTATCACCGGATTCACCCTTTCCCCGGCTGTACTGAATTCGTCTGTCGCCGCCAATAAAGGGACGATGCTCACCAAAACGGAGATCGCCCCTCAAACCGAAGGCGAAAAGGAACATGTCATGACACCGGAGATTCAGCAGGGGCTCGCCGATTCAGCGATGCCGAAGTCGGCGTATGACCGGAAGATGGAGCAATTTAAGCATGAAAAGCGAATTGTCATGAATGACGATATGTTTGCAGACTATTATGATGAAGTGACAAGCCGTCTTGATCATTACATTGGAAAAGAAATCACGGTCAAAGGCTTCGTCCATAAGGAAGCGGGGCTGAGCGCACGCCAGCTCGTGCTGTCCCGATTTATGATCACACACTGCATCGCAGACGCCAGCCTGATCGGGTTTCTCGCCGAATGGAGCGGCGCTGAGCAATTGCAGCCTGATACATGGATTGAATTGGAAGGAACGCTCGGCAAAGCATCTTATAACGGCGCTGTCATCCCGATCATCCGCACGAAGCGATGGAAGGAGATCAGCGAGCCGAAGCAGCCGTATGTCTACCCGGCCGCGATCAATATGACAGAATAAAGACGACTTTCTCTTGGATAAATAGCGGGGCGTTTAGTCATCCTATTTTTTAGGAAGGAGGTCATAAATGATGGGCAAAAAACAGCGAAACAGAGTCACCGGTCAGAAAAAGAACAACCACATCCCGACAAAGGACGTCATCGCGGCAGAGGATGCACACGAAAAGGAATTCAACGCCAGAAAACGAAAGAATACAACATAAAAAAACTGCGGACAGCGCTTCCGCAGTTTTTTCAGCTTTACGATGACTGCAGCAAAATGCGGTTGATTTTGCTCCATCCCGTAGACAGCAGTTTATAATAGGTTTTTCCCTTTCTTCCTTCATCGATTAAAACGATGTCGCCTGTTGCAAGGAATCTCGCCTTATAATCATTCGGCACCGTGTCATAAACATTGAAAGTGGAAAATGTCCGTTCCAGCACATCTTCATGGGTTCTGCCGTTTATTTCCGTTCTGTAAACCATTTCATATCCCTTATCTTCACCAAAGCAAGGCGTTTGAAAAATCGTCACATCATAAGGTGTCAGCTTCTTTTTAAACAGTTGAAACATTAACGGCAATACAGATCCCTCCTTTTTTTATACAATTGGCGCTTCGCGGCTCAATCCCTTTGACTACTTTTGTCGAACAAGCGGGTACTTTTCGTCAATTTTTTTGAAGATGAAAAACAGCGCCAGACCGAGAGAAAATCCTGAGATGACATCTGTCATATAATGAACGCCGAGATACATGCGGCTGATGCCGATAAGTCCGACGATAAGGCCTGTCCACATGTAAAGTGCGCGGCTGCGTTGTTGAAAAAAAGGAATGCAGAGCAAAAAGAGATATGCGATAAACGGATATATGCTCGCCGCATTCATTGAATGGCCGCTCGGAAAGCTGTGTGACGATTCGTGGACGAGCGGGTTTATCGCAGGGCGCTCTCTGGCAATCCAGCCTTTTAAAACTTCATTGGCCGTTCTTTCAACAAAAAACAGCAAATAAAGATACAGTGATGCCGCTGCTTTTTTATAGACGGCAAGTACCAAGGTTAAAGCAAGCATCAGCGGCAGCATGAAGCCGCTTGACCCAAGCTCTGTCACCGCTTTAAAAAACGCTGTGACAACCGGGTGTCTGACAGATTCGAGAGCCTGTATCACGCTCACATCAAACGATTGAACCGCCGGGATGCGGATAAGAATGGCCATCATTGCAAAGACAGCGGCTGAAAATAGTGCTTTATACATTGAAAAAATCAGTGCCTCCTTGTCATTGTTTTTAAACATTTTACACCCGGCTCCCCCGCTGGGCAAATATATAAGAAAAACCGGAGCAGGTGCGCCCCGGTCCCTTTTTTCAATCCTCTATATGCTCATCTATCATACATTTTGCAATCAGATAATCAAAGGTGATATCGGCAATTTCGAACAGTTCGTCCTCGCTCGGTATGTAGCCTCTTCTTGTCAGCTCTAGATAAAAAAAATCAGCGATTTCTTCTGTATCTATCATCAGTTCAATTTCTTTCATTGTGATCGCCTCCTTATTCTGATGTATGAGCTGGCATCCGGTTTTATAACCGGTTTGTCATAATGTTTGTCCTCTGTCATATACATGTCGTAACAAGACAAAAGCCGGAAGGGGAAAAGAAAATGATCCGAAAAACGCTTGAAGCACTTGACGGAGAAGGGTTTGACCTGGTATTAGGGAAGGTCTTAAAAGCCATGTTCGGCCTGATTGTGTTCGGCTGTTTTCCTTACTTTTTATATTTGTTGTTTATCATTTGAAATATTCTTTCAGGCTGCTTAACACAAACTCCATCATTTCTTTATATTCCGCATCCTGAAACATTTCATACAATACTTTATAGTCATTGTAAATATCAAGCAGCTCATCCACGACAGCAACTGCCATGTTGCGTTCATGTTCTTGCTCCTCGGGATCCCCCGCGAATGGCAGAAACACCTTTTCAGATATCGGTTCATCAAGCTCTTGTCCGGCTTCGCCGACATAATGAACAAACAGAAGCTGATGGACGAACTGGTCCATTTCGTAAGTTCTGAGGACGAGCGTTAAATCTTCTTCTTCCGTTTCAAGCCATTCCCCGTCTTTCAAACGGGTCAGCTCGTAAATGATGTCTTCCCAGCCATCCTCCACATATCTCCAAATTTCCGTTCTGTGCCCGGTGATTTTAAACAATTCTTTGCCGTAATCTTTTACATAGACGACATCCCCGATTAAAAATTCATATTCGATATCAAGCTTTTCCGTATCGACAATGACCCCGTCATAATCTTTGTAGAGCTGAAGAGAAGTCTCAAAATAAAGCACTTCATTATGATTGACTTCATACAAAAAATGCTTATCGATTTTATGAACTTTTGTAATCGTTCCGACCGTCCCGTACATCACGACAACGACAACATCCCCGACTTTGAATTTAGGCGCGTTTGACTTCATATTTGGATTCCCCCTTGCCTTGAAGCTTCCGTGTTACGCTTATCGTATGCTGAGTGCTGTTAATTCGCATGGGCTAAGGTTACAAAGCCCGATGAGTTTTCCGAAAAGCCCAGCCGGCTTTAGGCGAACGTAAAAAATCCGCAGTTATTCAGAACTGCGGATTTTTTATCGCTTTGTTTCCGAAATATATTGCTCCCAAGCCTCATCAAATGTCGTCATTGACGATAAATAATCCCCATTAAGCTCAAGGTAAGAGCTGATTTCATCGTAATGAGTTGATGTCTTGGGAAATCCGTGATCAAGATAAGCGTGGTTCGCAAATTCGCTGATCGCGTCCTTCGGTTTCGGATGGCGGTATTTCATTAAATAATGGTAAAAAGACTTCACGGTCTCCCCTCCTGTCCTCTTTTGATGTTCTATTATACAGGGCGTCTGAAAAAATACAAACAAAAAAACCGGCAAAAAGCCGGCTTCATGAAGAAAAATCAAAGTAATTGCGCTTCAATATGCGCTCTGTTTTCATCAGCGCATCATACGAAACGGACGAAGGCAGTTTTTTTGTATCGATCAAGAGCAGCTGATTTTCAATTTCCCAAGTGACATTGTCCTCCTGATAGACCATGCCGCAGCCTTCGCATTCCACCGCAGGTGTATCGGTGATTTCGATCGCTTTTGTCCCGTCAGGAAGCTCCCAATAAACCGCCGTGCGGGCTTCCCCGGCTTTTTCTTCACTGCACCATTCACACCTCTTCATTGCACACGCCCCTCAGCTTCGCCTTCTTTTTTTTGCTGGGCAAGGAATTTCTTTTCTTTCAATTCATCGCGCTTTGCCCGGCGGCTTTTCAATGTTTCATGATCGGGCCTTGTAGAATAGCTCTCCCTTCTTTCAAGCCGTTTTAAACCGTCCGGTGTGTATGAAAGAGCTTGATCCGCATAGATTGCGGATATGCCGATCTCCTCTTTTTCCTTCATTACATCAGGGAAAATTTCGGCAAAATAGTCGTCCGCTCTTCCCGGAATATAGTTCTCAGGCTCAGGATAAGATGTAATGACACCTTCAAAATTGCGGAGCACGACTTTATCGGGGCTTTGCGAAATCAAGTAATTCGGCTGTATGGCGATTTTTCCGCCCCCGCCCGGCGCGTCAACGACAAAGGCAGGGACTGCATAGCCGCTTGTGTGTCCGCGCAAGCCTTCAATGATTTCAAGACCTTTGGAGACAGGCGCTCTGAAATGGCCGATTCCTTCAGACAAATCGCATTGATAGATATAATACGGACGGACTCTGATTTTCACCAAATCATGCATCAGCTTTTTCATAATGGAAACGCTGTCATTTATACCAGCCAAAATCACGGCCTGATTGCCGACCGGAACCCCGGCGTTGACCAGCTTCTCACAGGCTTCCTTCGCTTCCTTCGTGATTTCGATGCTCGTGTTGAAATGCGTATTCAGCCAGACGGGATGATACTTTTTCAAAATGCTGCAAAGTTTGTCGGTAATCCGCTGCGGGAAGACGACCGGGGCTCTCGTGCCGATCCGGATGATTTCCACGTGCGGGATCGCACGGAGGTTTTTCAAAATATATTCAAGAATTTGATCGTTAATGAGAAGACCGTCCCCTCCTGAAATCAGGACATCCCTGACATCGGGCGTATCCCGGATATATGCGATCGCCTGATCGAGCTGCTTTTTCGGCACGCCCATGCCGATTTGTCCGGAAAAACGCCGCCTTGTACAGTACCTGCAGTACATCGAGCATTGATTAGTGACGAGAAACAAAACCCGGTCCGGATAGCGGTGGGTTAAGCCGGGGACAGGCGAATCTTCATCCTCATGAAGGGGATCTTCAAGGTCGTATTTTGTTTTGTGCATTTCTTCTGCCAGGGGCACCGACTGCATTCTGATCGGACAGCGCGGATCATCCGGATCCATCAGTGAAGCGTAATACGGCGTAATATTTAAAGGGATCGTCTTTGTGGAGATTCTCACCCCTTCTTCTTCCTCTTTCGTAAGATTGACGACTTTTTTCAAATCGTCAAGCGTTCTGACGGTGTTGGTCAGCTGCCAGATCCAGTCGTTCCATTTTTCCTCAGGAACATCTTTCCAAAGCTCAATATCCTTCCAGTGCCTTTTCGGCTGAAACAGACCGTTTTCCATCTTTCATCCCCCTATCAGCATTTTCCCTATACTTTTCAGGTTATGTGACCGGTGTGAAAAGTGTCTCTTCAAATATAAAACCCGCGGAAGACCGCTTTTTAAGACCGGCTTAAATTTTTGCACCAGATGTTCATGTTCTCGATGGTTTTATAAATGAGGCAGTTGTTCAAAAGCCGGCCCCTATATGAGTATGATAAATGATAAAGACTGGCGTTCATCCCGAAAGAAGCTGCTCTTGCGATTGAATAAACGTAAAAGATACCCGCTTGTTTCAAATCGGTTTCGAGTGCGGCAATCAGCCGCCTCGTCAATGAAAAGCCCCTGTATTCCGGCAGGACGGCGCAGTCTGTTATTTCCGCATTCCCCAAAACGGGATTCACGTCTGCACCTGCTGATGCAATCACTTTTTCCCCGTCAAAAGCGAGGTAGTAAACGGCCCCTTTCCCCATCGCTTCCTTAAGATATGCCGGATCTGAAACAGGCGCGGGGTATACAGGAAAGACGCAGTTGTAGAGATCGGCGAGACCAGGCGCATCACTGGAGGCGGCCCTCCTGATTTGAAAGGAAGCGTTTTGGGCCTCCGCGATGCGGGGAGTGCTGAACAGCTCTGTCAGCATTTGATCCTGCGCAAACCAGTCAGCGGTTTTTCGCCTGTCTTCTTTCACATATTTTACGAACACGTCAGCATCATGCCCGTTAAAGTATCCGTCAATTTTCCCTTCCTGTTCAAACGTCCGCTCAAGCAAAGCGTTTCTGTCATTCGTTTTGGTGAAAACGATCATTTTCCCTATGCCGTGTTTTTTTGCTTCTTTCAATATGGCGGGGAAAAATGAACACACATCGCCTTCATAATTGATGATTCTGATTCTTTTACTGAACAAGTCGACATCCGCTTCAAGCGTACAGCTGTCATTACTCCATTTTTCCACCATATTTAACCTCCAAAACAGCTGATCTTTTCACCGTTCATAATCACACCAATTCATAATAAACAGGCTGATGATTTTGGCTGACTGAATCAGGGCGTCTTTTTCAATGTATTCATTTGCCTGGTGGGCCATTTTCGTCTCTCCCGGTCCGAAGACGATGACAGGGGTGCCTCCGGCGTGCGACAATATTCCGCCGTCTGTCGCCCACGGGGAAGCTTCGATTAGGGGATCGTTTGCCGTGATGGTTTGATAGGCGGATTTCAGCACTTTCGTCAGTTCATGGTCTTCAGCCAAATCGTTCGGGAGCCACATGGCGCCGAACCATTCTATGTCAACAGGGTAGTGTTTAAACCATTCATCATGGTATTGAAGATCATTGAGCCAGTTTTCAAACTCGGACTGGACGGCTTCAGGAGATTCGTTCGGAGCGATTCCGCACCTTCCTTCCAGTGTCACCGTGTCAGCGACCGATGAAGGCCATGCGCCTCCTTTGATCGTGCCGATGTTAATCGGAACCGGAATCGGGATATTGTCATACAAAGAATCTGTTATTCTCTTATTCCTGACCTGTTCAAGCTGGCGAAGCGACTGGATGACAAGCATGCTTTTTTCAACGGCGCTGACACCTTCATATCTTGTGCCGCCGTGTGCAGAAAGCCCTTTGACCGTGATTCTGAACCACATCGACCCCTGCTGCTTAATAAACATTTTCATATTTGTCGGCTCGGGAATCAAAGCGCCGTCCGCCTTGTAGCCCCTCATGACGGCCGCCAGCGTCCCGGCTCCGCCACACTCCTCGTCTACGACACTTTGAAAAATCAGGTCTCCTTTTAATTGAACCCCGCATTGCTCCAGCGCTTCCATCGCCATTAAAAGAGCCGTATTGCCGCCTTTCATGTCAGTTGTGCCCCGGCCGTATATCCGTCCTTGCTTCATGACCGGCTGAAAAGGCTCCGTCTCCCAGTCTTTTCTGTTTCCTTCAGGCACGACATCGATGTGTCCGTTTAAGATCAGCGATTTCCCGCCGCCCTTTCCTCTTTTGACAGCCGTAATATTCGGGCTTTCTTTAAAGCTTGTTCTGTCTGATTTAAACAGCGGGTGCTGTTCCAATTGCTTCATGCTCGGCTCCCAGACATCGATTTCAGCTTCGAATTGCCTCAGTTTCTCCAGGACGACAGCTTGGGCGGTAAATTCACTGCCCATTGTGCTTTTTTCTCCGACGAGTTTTTTCAAAAGGCGAACCGCTTTTTTCTCGTGCGAATCGATCCAATCGCACACCTTTCTCTCTATGTTCTCCATCCAATTCCTCCTCTTACGAAAGCGGCAGTTCGATCCGGACCTTTCCATCCGTCAGCCGCAGCACATCATCAAGATCCTCTTCATTCATCAGCTCTTTTAATACAAAGCCGCCGCTGTCAATGGTGATCACGGCTTTTTCTGTAATCACCATGTCAACGCAGCCTTTTGCAGTCAGTGGCAGAGTGCAGTCCGCGACAAGTTTGGGTGCGCCGTTTTTATCGGTATGGCTCATCACGACAATGACTTTTTTCGCCTTTTGGGCAAGCTCCATCGCCCCTCCCATTCCAGGAACCTTTTTGCCAGGGACGATCCAGTTGGCCAGATCGCCTGACTGGCTGACCTGCAGAGAACCAAGAATCGTGACATCAATCGCGCCCTTTCTGATCATGCCGAACGACAGAGCCGAATCAAAATAAGAAGCGCCTTTTACTACGGTGACAGGCCAGCCTGCCGCATTGCAAAGATTCTCATCTTCCCTTCCTTTTTCAGGCGACTCGCCGATGCCGAGAAGCCCGTTTTCAGATTGGATCATAACGGAAGTGCCCGGATCTAGAAAATTGGGAACTAAAGACGGAATGCCGATGCCCAGATTGACAATCATTCCGCTTTTGATTTCGCGGGCCGCCCGTTTTGCAATTCTCTCCCGCTCTATGACTCCCAAACCCATTTCCAGTTCACCCCTTCCGTTTCAGCGACACCTTCGACAAAAACACCGGGTGTTACAATTTCTTCTTCATCCAGCTCTCCCAGGGGAACGATCCGCTCCACTTCGGCAAATGTCCGATCAGCAGCCATCGCCATAAGCGGGTTCATGTTACGCGCCGTTTTGTCGTAGATGATATTGCCGAATTCATCGGCGGTTTTCCCATAAATAAAAGCGTATTCCGCACTCAGCGCTTCTTCGGCAAGGTATGCACGACCATTCAAAGAAACGATCTTCTTTCCTTGACGCACCATGTCATTATCGATCCCAATATCGGTCAAAATGCCGCCAAGACCTGTGCCGCCCGCACGGATTCTTTCCGCGAGCGTCCCTTGCGGTGAAAATTCAACGGCGAGAAAACCGTCAGTCATTTGTTTTCCCGCAACGGGATTTGATCCGATATGGGAAGCGATCAGCCGCCTTACGCGGTTATTGACGATTAATGGCCCGATGCCGATGCCGGGAAAGCCTGCGTCATTGCATATGACCGTTAAATTTTTTACGCCTTTTTTCAAAATCGCACTGATGAAAGAAGGCGGTGAACCGACTCCCCCAAATCCGCCAAACATGACGGTCGCTTCGTCTTTCAAATCGGCAATCGCATCTTCAACAGCAATTCGTTTGTTCAGGACCGTCATCTTTCGCGTATCACCTTTTCTGCTTGTTTTTCAATCTCGTGTACGGCATGTTTAAATATATGAATAAGTTCTTCCAGCTCTTGATCCGATATCGTAAGGGGCGGCGCAATGATGACCGCATCTCCCCCGCCGCCGTCAATGCCCGCCTGGGACGGATAAAGAAGCAGGCCTCTTTTTTTCGCTTCGGAAATGACGAGAGCCGACACCGGCATTGATGAAGGAAATGTCTTTTTGCTTTTTCGATCGGCGACAAATTCAATCCCGATAAGAAGCCCCTTGCCCCGAACGTCGCCAATGATGCTCGACTGTTTCATGACTTCTTTCAGCATCTTTTTCAGCTTTTCCCCTTTTACCCTGGCTTGTTTGACAAGATCGTGCTTCAGAATGTAGCGGAGAACAGCGAGCGCCGCACGGGCTGAAAAAGGGTTTGCGCTGTACGTATGTCCGCTCATGATGACTCCTGAGCCGTTTTTGACCGTTTCCATGATGTCATCGGATATGACAGCTGCGGCAATCGGTGAATACCCTGCGCTCATCCCCTTGCCGAGTACGGCAATATCCGGGGTCACACCCCAATGTTCAATCGCCAGCAACCGGCCGGTTCTTCCCATCCCACTCATGACTTCATCCGCAATAAAAAGAATTTCATTTTCTTCGCAAATCTTTTTTACTTTTTTGTAATAACCATCGGGCGCTGTTATGGCTGCTCCAGCAGCCCCGATGACGGGTTCGGCCACGAAGCCCGCGATAAACTGCTTGCCGATCCTTTTAATGGCGAGCTCGATTTCTTTCACGCACGCTTCCTGGCAGTCGGGATGAGAAAGCCGGCATCTGTAGCAGTTTGGCGCAGAAGCGGCGGGATACTTGTGCAGCATGTGCGTAAACCTGTAGCGGCGCTCATAAAATCCCGACAGCGACAGGGCCCCGTTTGTAATTCCATGATAGCTGTTCCATCTTGAAAGGAAAATCGTTTTGTCGTTTTGTCCTTTTTCCTGCCAGTATTGAACGGCGATTTTCATGGCGGTTTCAACAGCTTCCGACCCGCTGTTGACAAAAAAAGACCAATTCAGATCACCCGGCAGCCATTCAGCAAGGAGTTCGGCAAGCTGTTCAGCCGGTTCACTCGTAAACTGTGAACGGTAGACAAATGAAACGGAATCAAGCTGCTCTTTGAGAGAATCAATCACTTCTTGTACACCGTGCCCGAGATTGCAGGTAACAGCCCCCGAACAGCCGTCAAGGTACCGTTTTCCGGAATTGTCGACAATCCAGCTTCCTTTTGCATACTGAACGACCGGATAGCTTGCGTGCAAATCAGGCTTAAGCAAAAATGACATGAAAACATCCCCCCTTCCCCAATGAGAGGTTTTTCTTTACATTATATGAATGGGGAAAAGGCGGCATTCTCTTTTCAAGTGAAATGGTTGATTTCGGAGCGATCGCCGTTAGTGTAAACAAAAAAATAAAAGGACATGTCCTTTTATTTTTCCAAGCGCGCTTATTCACATTGACGTTTTGTCCTGCAAAGCAACGGTTTCCTTCGTCTGTTTTTCCCATAAATAAAATGATCTCATCATCGAAAACGCAGCAAACGGCGCGGGCAGTGCGACGATGAGGAATAAATATTCGGGACTGACAGCATCCGACAACATTCCCGCGGCCGCATAGCCGAGCGGCATAAAAGCGCTGTTGACCGCAAAAAAAGCGCCCAGCGATCTGCCTCTGTTTTCACCTTCCGTTACCCTTTGCAAGTAACCTTCAATATAGATGTTGACTACGCCGCTGATCATTCCGATGACGATCAAAATCGCGGCGCCGAGCACGACATGATTAATCCAGCCTAGAGGCGACAAAAGCAGGCCGAAAATCAGCATTAAAGCGGGCACAGCAGCTTTTGCGTGCTCCGGTTTTGCGATAAAAGACAAGAAAAGCGCCGCAGACAGCGTCCCGCACGCCCAAAATGATTGAAAAGCGCCGCCCAGCCAAGCCTGATCTTTTAATAATAGCGAGGTCCAAATGACGATATATATTGGAAAACCGCTGAATACAAGCTGCTGTATGCTCGTCCCATACAACAAATACTTGAGCGGCTTATTTTGAAGCAAGCTTGTAAAACCGCTGAACAATTGTTTGTTTGTAAAAGGAATACGCTTTTGGCTGCCCCTTTTATCTTTGATTCTCCACTCCAAAAAGATGGATAGGAAGGAGAGGCTTCCGCACAGCACCCATAACCAGCCGAAATGCAGAAAGGAAAACAGAATCCCTGTGACAAGCGGAACGATCACTTGGATAAGCTGTGTGATCACTTCTTGAAATGCGATTCCTTTTTCAATTTGTTCTTTCCTCAGTGTATCCGGCAAGAGCGATCTTGCAGCAGGTTCGATTGCGGTCAAACATGCCGATACAATCACCCTTGCAACCGCCAGTAACATAACTGAACTCATGCCTGACAGCGCCAAAAATCCGATTATTAAAAATACAGTTGAAATGATCATATCTGAAGCCGCAATCAATTTCCCCCTGTGAAACCTGTCGGACAGCCAGCCTGTAAACGGCGATATCAAAATCGAGACAGTCAGCCCGATGCCGATCACGACGCTTCCCGAAAGGGCGCTTCCGGTTTCAGCTAAAGACCACCATACCAATGAATAATAGAAAAGAACCGAACTAAAGAGCGATAAAAACGTTCCAGACCACAGTCTGAAAAAGTCCCCTTTAATGACCCAAGCATATTTCAAAGTTTCTCCCCCGTTTGTCCGATATTTTCACCTCATGATTATATTACATATATATGTAAAATTTTACAACAAAAACAAAAAAACCTTCCGGATGGAAGGCTTTGTGAGCATGTCATGCGACCGGGCGTTGGGCTTTTAGCTAGCAAATGAAAGCCGCACCGACAATGATGAGCAAAATAAAGAGGACAACGATGAGCACAAATGTGTTTCTGCCGTGAAACCCGTAGCCGTATCCTCCAGTAGGACAGCAATAATGGGAGTAATGCACAGGCTTATCATCCTTTCGTATAAAGTCTACACCCCAGCCTATGCAGGCCAAGTCCCAATTGGTATGTGCACCTGCCTACTTTATTCAAACAAATATTTAAATACCGTCGTAAGCTTTCCCTTCTGCTGAAAACCCAGCTTTTCATAAAACGTTTTCACCTGATCGCTTCCCGAAGTCACAAGATAGCACGATTCCATGCTCGATTGTTTGGCAGCGACGAGCATCTGCTTGATAAGGCCCGATCCATAGCCTTTCCGCTGATAAGGCTCCAAAATGGCGACTTCCTCGATTTTAGCAACGTTTTCGTCCTGATCGAGATAAAGCTCGGCACATCCAATCGGTTCTCCTTCTTCCGAGTAGCAGACACACAGCTGAATGATGCCTTCCTCGTAAAAACGATACTTGCGCAGCAGCTTTTCCTTCGCAAACGCTTCATTGATCGACAACGAATCATAAGCCTGCATGATGCGGCAGCCGTCAATGAGAGATTTCTTCGTCCCCCATTCTGCCCGCACAGGGGAAACTCCTTTCCAATCTGCAAGCCGGATCGAATAAAACAATTCTTCATCAAGAATGTATCCAAGATCAAAGAGCGACTTTTTCATTGTGAAAGGGAGATCGCGGTTAAAAGAGCTTTTCACATGAATATAATTTCGGTTTAAAATATCGGGTACCCGAACGAGCAGGGAGTACAGCTCTCTCAGCGGAAATTCGTCCTGCAGCTGCAGAAAATGAGATGAAAACATTTGCGGGATCTGGTCATCTGTGTATATATGATAATGCGACTCAACTTTTTTGCTGCATGTCAGCATTAAATAACGGTCTTCTGTGTTTGAAATGGATGTCACAACGGCTGCCTCTTTTCTAAGATGTTCTATTATATTGTTTTTCGCTTTCAGAGCAGAAAATCCTCTAAAAAAGATGGCCCTTTTGAAAAAAGTCATCTGAACATGCCGTTTTTCTCAGCTTTCTTCGTTTGTATTTCGTGGGATGTTAACAGATTTTTCTATATGCTGGGTATCCTCACGGCAGTCTTATGCCGCTTTACTTTAGCAATAGAAACTACTCGACTTTCTAGCTCGGAGTATTCAATTCCAAATTCGGAGATAAAAAACCCTCTCTGCTTTGTGAGAGCAAAGAGGGCAAACCATTGGTTATTTATCATACTAAGGTACACGACGAGCGCCTTTAAGACCTATTTTTCCCCTTCAAACAGCTTGGCATATTCGCCGTACCCTTCTTTCTCAAGGTCATCCTTCGGCACGAAACGGAGGGCTGCTGAATTGATGCAATAACGCAGGCCGTCCGGTCCGGGGCCGTCCGGGAACACGTGTCCAAGATGGGAATCGGCAGACTTGCTTCTCACCTCAGTCCGAACCATGCCGTGTGAAGTGTCAAGTTTTTCTTCGATCTCCCCGGTATCGACCGGTTTTGTGAAGCTTGGCCAGCCGCAGTGTGCGTCAAATTTGTCAAGCGATGAAAACAGCGGTTTTCCCGACACGATATCGACATAGATTCCGTCTTCGTGCAGATCCCAGTATTCGTTTTGGAATGGAGGCTCCGTCCCGTTTTTCTGCGTCACTTCATACTGCATCCGGGTCAGCTGCTTCAGCCGTTCTTCTTTATTGTTCGCCATGCTTACGCCCCCAATGCTGTTGTATAAATCCTTCTCTTCCGCTTCCGATCCGATACTGTGTGTAGCGTTCAGGATGCTTTTTATGATAATCCTGATGATATTCTTCAGCCGGATAAAATGGCGCGGCTTCCAGAATGTCGGTCGCGATTGGATCTTTAAAGATGCCGCTTTCTTCAAGCTTTTTCTTCGATTCCTCAGCGAGTTTCCGCTGCTTGTTATTATGGAAAAAAATCGCTGTCCGGTAAGACTCGCCGCGGTCTGCGAATTGTCCTCCGCTGTCAGTAGGATCGATTTGCTGCCAGTAGAGTTCCAGCAGTTTTTCGTATGGAAAGACATCGGGATCAAACGTGATTTGCACCGCTTCCCTATGTCCCGTTGTATTGCTGCAAACCTCTTCATAGGTCGGATTTTCCGTATGGCCGCCGGTATAGCCGGATTCGACTTTTATAATGCCCGGCTGTTCGTCAAAAGGCTTGACCATACACCAAAAGCAGCCTCCGGCAAATGTGGCGAGTTCTCGTTTTTCAGCCATCTGTTCTGCCTCCTTCTTTTCAACATTTGTTGGGAACCATTATATCACAGCATGCTCATTTTTAAGCCTGCTCCCGCTCATCGCAAAATCAGCCGCTGCCTAAAAAGAAAAAATGACAATAATATGTCATTGCCATCACCAAATTCTAAGAAACAGCAGTATTCATCTATCATTGTCATGGATCGTTGTTCAATTGATGGTCAAATGAACTAAAAATCTTCTGAAACATACACTTGAAAAACGAAAATTATGGTATCATAGTGATATCATGTTCATGAAAAATAATATTCATGCTGATTCGGTCATTCCTTTTTAAAAAAAGCTGAAATTTGCTACTTATATGGAGGGGCGAAATTTTGAAAGTTAGAGAACAAATGATGTATGATATGGAAGCACTGCTTCGCACAGTATTTAAACAGATACGTGATGAGATAAATGAGCTGCTCGAAAAAGAGATGTCCCGCAATGAATTCATGATTCTCCGCCTGCTGAGCGAGCAAGGTCCGAAGAAAGTCACGGAGTTTGCAACGATTTTAGGCGTTTCTGCGAGCCATATCACAGCTGTAACCGATGCATTGGTTGAAAAAGGATGGATCACGAGAGTCCGGTCAAAAGAAGACAGACGGATCATCAAAATCCATCTGACGGACGCGGGAAAAGAAATTATCAGATATTTTGAAGAAAAGAAAACGGAATATTATTTCAAGCGGTTCAGCAGCTTCAGTGATGAAGAGCTGAAAACGCTGATTGAACTGTTCAGCAAATTGGACAAAAAACGGGAACAGCGCTAATCGGGTTTTACATAAATTGGCCCGAATCTGTGCACCTTAATTAAAAAAAGAGGTGTATTGACATATGACAGCTCCTTATCTTTGTCCAAACTGCAAAACAAACCGAACACGGTTCAACTTAATCGAACAGTCTCCGACATCCGTTAAGATTGATCCGGCAACAGGGGAGATCATGGAAACGTATTCAGATGACGAGCTTTCTCCATTTCACCTGCCCTACAGCGGTCCCGCCATAAAAGTGCAGTGCGGCGCGTGCGGATTAATTGAAGATGAAAAGACTTTTATCAAACTTGCGGAATTCGATAAACGAACATAAAAAAGACAGGATAGATGGACATCGTTCCATCTATCCTTTTTCGTGCAGCTTAACGTAAATTCAAACGGAAGCGCACACCCGGTTTCTCCCAAGGTGTTTAGCCCTGTACAAACATTGGTCGGCTTTTTCAATCAACTCGTCCGTACTGCGAATGACCTCCGGAAATGCCGCAACCCCAATCGAAACGGTAATATGAATCTTTTTAGAATGAGAAATTGAAAAAGTGTGTGTCTCCACTTCCTTGCGTATCCTTTCAGCAATCTCTGCAGCCTGCGAATGAGAACTGTTCGGCAATATGACCGAAAACTCTTCTCCGCCGTTTCTTGATACGATATCTTCCGCACGTGTTGACTTTTTTAAAATCGTTCCCAGTTCTTTTAAAATCACGTCTCCATTTGAATGTCCGTATGTATCATTAATCCTTTTGAAATAATCGATATCGATCATAAGCAAAGACAGTTTCTCGTTCTTCTCCCTTGCGTTTGAAATATGAGCATTCCATATCGCATCAAAATGGCGGACATTATTCAATCCCGTTAAATAATCAAGCGACGACTCCTCTTCATACTTTTTCAACAGAAAATGAGATTTTTTTAAATATGAGACGACATATACTGATGTAAATCCGCCGATAGTAGATAAAATCCAGAACCATATCATTAAAATTTTTACTAAATGGAAATCATGGAGGAGCATCAAGATCACAATTGAAATCGCCACATTGGCAAAAATGACCAAAGTAAATGTCTTTCGATAAGTGTCAGCGTCTTTATCCATGACCCTGAGGATGAGATAATATCCTATGAATATAACGATCATTCCTGTAAGCGCTGCAATCGAAGATATATTCCCCCCGTAAACAAATCTTCCTCCTATAATCAGCAGAGAACAAATAAAGGCCGGAAAGACGCCCGTAAATAGAAACAAAATCATAACGGGCACATAACGCAAATCAACGATCGTTTCATCGGTTGCCTGGATCGAAAAGAACATGAGCACATTCCCGAGCAATCCTCCCATGACGCCGTCAATCCAATTAAGTTGTTTGTTTGTAGCTTTTCGGGAAAAAATATTCCACTTTAGCTGAGTGTAGATAAAGAGTGAAGTAATTAAAATACACAAATTCAAAAATAAATCGATTAAAAACATGACAAGCCCCCAACACCAAACTCATTTTATATTGTATATATCGTCAATTATTAAGACGTTAACAGCATTTTTGTTTCTTTGCTTCAGATGCCCGGCGGGAATCGCTTCCGGGGCTTGCCGCAGGAGCTTGTTCTTTCATTTTTCAAATAAAACGAGGTGCTTCCACTTCCCGTAGCGGTAATATAAAAACGCGGTCAGGCTGCTCAGCATAAAGCTCATTCCAATGCCAAGCGCTATGCCGCTTTCGCCAAGCCACTTTGAAAATAAGTATGTAAACGGATAGCGCAAAACCCAAAAAGAAATCACGTTCAGCACCAAAATTTGAAACATCGCGCCGGCTGCCCTTACAACACCGTTTAACACAAAGTTAATCCCGATAAACGGATAGAAAAAAGCAATCGTTTTTAAATATTCTTCCCCGAATGCAGCTGAATCGGCTTCCGAAATAAACAGCCTGACCGCATGATAGCCTGTCAGAAATATCGCGGTGCTGACGGCAGCCATAAACAGCAGAACATAAATGACGCCGTAGTGAGCGATTTTTTTCGTACGCTCCATATCGCCGCTGCCGACGGTTTGGCCAGCCATACTGTTGACAGCCGTGCCGATGGCCATCGCCGGGAGTATCAGCAGGCTGTCAAGCCTCTGTACCGCGCCAAACCCTGACACGACACGTTCTCCAAATGAATTGACAACGCTCATAATCGCCATCGAGCCGCCTGAAATCACCATCATTTGCAAGCCGGCAGGCACTCCGAGCTTCAAAATGACGGACGTCTCTTCCAGAGACGGAAGCGCGGGCTTTGAAAATGGAACAAGCCGCTTTCTCACCGTATAGACCACACCGTAAATGAAAGCAATCCCTTGGGAAACGACGGTTGCATAGGCCGCTCCGGCAATTCCGAGGTTGAATACCGAGATAAACAGCGGATCCATGAACAGGTTCAGGATGACGGCCAAGAGGACGAAACGCAAAGGTGTTTGACTGTCGCCGACCGCCCTTAACACTGTACTGATGAAATTATAGCCGAATAAAAATATAATCCCGATAAAATGAATGCTTAAATAGCTTGCAGCCAAATCCATCATATTGCCGGGCGTTTGAAGAAGCGAAAGCAGAGGCTCTGTGAAAAAATAGCCGATAACCCCGAGCAATACGCTCATCGCTGTCATCAGAACAACAAACGCGTTGATATATGAAGCAAGTCCCTTCTTATCCCCTTTTCCTTTCTGCTGCGCAAGAATCGTCAGCGCCGCATTGTTGACGCCCAATACGAACGACAGCACCGTAAAGAAAACCGTCCCTGAGACGGCCGCAGCACCGAGTGCTTTTGCTCCGAGCAGATTTCCGACCCACAAGCTATCGACGAATTGAAATGAAATCTGCAAAAGATTGGCTAAAATGATCGGGCCGGAAAAAAAGACCAGCTGTTTAAACACATTTCCGTATGTAAAATCCGTTTTCATTGTTTACTCCTTTTCATCTGTCGTCTTGATCGCGATGTGACCGATGGCTTCTCAGCCTCATATAATGTCAGAAAGCATGCAAAGGGGCGTGACAAAATGTTCTCTACAGATCATGATGCCCGGCAAATGGCGGAGGGTTTTCGGAGGAACTGCTACCATCTTCCGCCTGTAGAGGCGCCCTTTTATTTTCGAAACGGCGGAAAAGCAGCGATGATCAGACTGCTCCACGCGGCTCCTCACACCGACAATCTCGACGTATTCGTAAACGGCATATCCGTTTTTCAAAACATCTCCTATACAGATTTATCTTCTTATGTCCGGTTTCCTGCCGGCCGTATTCAAATCGATGTTTTCCAAAGAGGCAGGGCGCACGGTCCCTTGCTGTCGGTACAGTATCACCTGATCCACGGCGGGTACTGCACGGTTGCCGTTACAGGCACAGCTGCAAAGCTCATTCCCGTCGGAATGTATGACCGGCCTGCGGCTGATCCGGAAAGCCGCAGCATCCGTTTCGTTCATTTATCACCGGACTCTCCGGCTCTTGACTTTGCAGTGCAAAACGGACCTGTCCTGTTTTCAGGTGTCCCCTTTCAAACGGTCACGCGGTACATCCAGGTGCGTTCACAGAAAATCGACATGGAGGTAAAGGCCGCCGGTTCAACAGCGGTCCTGCTGAAGGTTCCGAAAATCACGCTTCACGCCGGGGAATCCACAACTTTGTATGGCCTCGGTTTCGTCAACGGCTCCCCTTCTCTCACAATAAAAGCGGCGCCGTTTCCTGCCAAAGCTCCGCCTTCATAGCGAAAAAAAAGAGACCTGATGTCTCTTTTACAGTCTGCTGAAGCATGGACAACAAAATCCTAAAACGGTCTCATGTTTTAGGATTTTGCCGGCAATTATTGATTGTGATGGTCAGTTTTTTTATGTTTTTTCGCATCTAGGGTAAAGATCATAATGCTTAAAAACAACGCACAATACCCGATGTTCAAATACATCTTGTCCATGTTTTCATCGATGAAACTGAAGGCGGCGAGGCCGCCGAAGTACAGTGAAAACAACATAGACAGCAAGCTGAAATATGTGTAGATACGTTCCATATGTTCACCCCTGTAAATCCCGCCGCACGATCTATGAATCTGTTTGTGCAGGCTGATAATAAACAAATTCGATTTGATCTTTTTCTAAATCAATGTCTTTTGCTTTCACATACATTCCGTTTTTAAGCGGCATCTCTGACAGACGGACTTGAATTTCTTTAGCATCCGAACGAACGTGTACAAAATCAGGAAGATCATAAAATTGATCCATGTAGTTTAGCACCATCGATATCGGAACATTTAACTTGCCGATCGAAAATCTCGTCACGTCAAGAACCACATCTCCGTTTTTTTCCACTGTCGGCCGAAAGGACACCCTCGCATCGACTGTCGAGGAAAAGGCGCGGATCGCACCGACGATGTGGAATTCATCGTCGATTTCGATTTGATAGTCAAGATCCGGCGAAGACTCCTTCTCCAAATATGTGTTGATGAATGCGGCCAATGATTCTTTCGTGCTCGTCACGTTCAATTGGTATTCGCTCGGAGTCGGCCGCGACGGTTCCTTTTGACCGCCGGGCATGAATACGAGAATGAAAATCCCGGCAAGTATGATGACGTTGACTGCTGCTAAAATTAAAAATAAGTTCTTCCATTTCTTCATTTTTTCACCTTATTCTGCTTGGGGGTCTTCGTTTTTAATTTGTTCGTAAACGCGTTTCGCTATTAAAGAATACCCGTATTGATTAGGATGAAACTCATCTTTTGCAATCTTCTTTTCATCGCTGTATTCCTCAAAAATATCAGCGATATTTGCCATTTTCGTATTGGAGACCTTTTTCAGCCTTTTTTCTGCGCCTTCATTCCATTCGTCTACGACTTGGTCAATTTCCCTCAGTTCAGACAGCGTAAACTTAAACGGATTATACATGCTGACATAAATCAATTCAGCGCTGGCGTTTTGCTCTCTAATTTCCGCTAAAATATTCGAAAACCGCTTTTCAAACAGTTTTTGTTCAACGCGGAAAGGTGTGAGCGTTAAGTGCGCGAAGTTTTGGCGGACGACTTTCATCAGGTCGTTGCCCCCGATTGTAAACAAAATGTAGTCTGCCTCTTTCAGGCCCTCTTGTACTTCTTTTTCTTTTAATCTTTCAAGCAGCTGATCAGTCCGGGAGCCTTTAACGGCATAATTTTTGACCGTTACGGACTTCACATCGCTCCGGCTTTCAAGCTCGTCGGCCACCATGCCGACATAGCCTTTCTTCTCTTGATCGCCTACCCCCTCTGTCAGAGAATCGCCCACTGCTGCAATCACGATATCGCGCTTAGGGGAGACCGATGTTTTTTCAACGCCCGCATTCCATTCCGTACAGGCTGAAAGCAGACAGACGAGGGCCATCATGACTGTTATAAACCGTATGTTCAAAAATGATGCCCCTTCCTTCTAGATACCTAAAAAAAAGTGTACCATGTTTTGATTCTTTTGAAAATGATTTGACAGGTGTAAAAAAAAGCCTGTTTCCGGTGGTCAGGAAGCAGGCTTCAGCGGCAGGCGCCCGTTTTTATCAACGGTTTTCCAGCGTCTTAATATCGGCGATGATTTCATCGTACGGCGTATTTTTTGCACCGTCATAATCCTTGACGACTTTGCCGTTTTGATCGACTAGATAAAATGACGATTGGTGAATCACCTGATCCTCATCTTCAGGTTTTTTCACGATTGCTTTAAAGCTTTTCAGCGCAAATTTTTCAATTTCCTCCTGCGAGTATCCAGTTAAAAAATCCCAGTTTTGAAAATTGAGCGGATAGTTGGCCGCAAATTTTTTCAACTTTTCCGGCGTGTCATTTTCGGGGTCAACGCTGAAAGAGACGATGCGGGCCTGCAGGTTTTCCTCTTCCATTTGTTTTTGCAGTTCAGCCATATGTGAAGTCATCGGCGGACAGATCGTTTTACAGTTCGTAAATATAAAGTCGGCCACCCACACCTGGCCTTTTAAACTTTCAAGAGACACGGTTTTCCCGTCTTGATTTTGAAAAGAAAAAGATTGTACGTCATAGTTTAAAGAATTTTCAATCTTGCTAGTTCCGCAGGACGAAAGAAACACTGTGAGAATCCCTGCAAGGAAAATGCCAAAAACGTTTTTCAATCCTTCCATCCCCTTTTTCAATCGGTGTAAAAAGTAAAACCGATCGCTCCTTTTCCGGTATGAACAGAGATAATCGGCGTTGTGTACGCAATATCAATATCGATTCCCGGGATATGTTCAAGCAAAGAGTCTTTCAGCCTATGAGCAAGGTCGAGTGCATCGGCATGGGCGATTCCGATCGCTTGCACCGTCCTTCCCTTCACCGCGGAAAGAAATTGACCCGTTAAATAACGGATAAGCTGACTGGTGCTCCTGACATTTTTTTCAGGCGTATAGATTCCGTCCTCAAGCCTCGCGATCGGCTTAACCTTGAGCAATGAGCCGATCAGCGCTTTTCCTTTCCCGATGCGGCCGCCTTTGATCAAGTTATCAAAATGATCAATTGTCACATAGAGGGATGTCCGGTCGCGCAAGTTCTCCAGGTCTTTTACAATCGCTTCGGCCGTCATTCCCTCTTCGGCCAGCAAGGCGGCTCGTACGACCTGAAAGCCGAGGCCTTTTGAAATATACATGGAATCAATCACCGTAATATTCCCGTCGACCATGTTTGAAGCGCTTACAGCCGTCTGGTATGTCCCGCTCAATTGGCTTGAGAGATGGATGCTGATCACTTCGCTTCCGTCAGCGGTCAGCTCTTCGTACAGTTTGATAAAAGCGCCTAAAGGCGGCTGTGAACTTTTCGGGAGTTCTGCGGCGCTCTCCATTTTCTCAATAAATTCGTCCGGCTGAATATCGAACCTGTCTCTGTAAACAATGCCGTCGATTGATATCGAGAGCGGGAGAACGGAAATATGATATTCTCTGAGCAGTTCTTCGCTCAAGTCAGCTGTTGAGTCCGTTACAATTTTAATGCTTGGCAATTCCCTTCACATCCTGTCGGTTCAAATGGTGAATTTCCTAGTGAGGCCAAATTCGGCATGAAAAATTCTTTGCCGGCCGAATGCCGTCTTCCGCCCTTTTCCAAGCGGATTTGGCTGTCTTCATGGGCCGGCAAAGAATGCTATCAATTCTTATGCATTATGCTTCAATTCTTCCTCTTGATAAATGGCGAGGTAATCCTGCCATTTCAATGCTCTCTTTAAGTAGTCCCTAAAGGAGTAGACGTTTTTTTTCCGCTTTGAGCAATAGAGTGTCTTTAAAAAGATTTCGAGCCTCAGACTGGCCATAAAAAAATGCGGGTCGTCCTCCTTCAGCAGGGGTATTTCCGTCACCTTCACCTTCTGTCCATCCGAACGTTTGAACTCCAGGCTTTTAAGTAACAAGCTATCAATCCTCATTTATGAGATATTTTCTTTATTATACATAATCTCAGGAGCCGTTGTCTTTGATTTATACGTGTTTTCAAAAAAATTTCTTAAATCAGCAAATGAAAGAGCCCTTCATCTTTATTCACTTCGACATAGCGGAAGCCTTTACGGTCCATTCTCGCAATCAGCGGCTCGTAGTCTTCGCGCTGTTTCAATTCGATGCCGACGAGCGCAGGGCCGCTGCTTTTATTATTTTTCTTCGTATATTCAAACCGGGTGATATCATCGGTCGGCCCGAGCACTTCATCTAGAAATTCGCGCAAAGCTCCCGCCCTTTGCGGGAAGTTCACGATGAAATAATGCTGGAGTCCTTCATACATCATCGATCTGTCTTTGATTTCCTGCATTCTGCCGATATCGTTGTTTCCTCCGCTCACAATGCATACGACATTCTTTCCTTTGATTTCATCCCTGTAAAGGTCTAAAGCGGCGATCGGCAGCGCTCCCGCAGGCTCGGCGACAATCGCGCATTGGTTGTACAGCTCAAGAATCGCGGTGCATACCTTTCCTTCGGGAACGAGCAAAATATCATCTACAACGGTTTCAAGCGTTTTAAATGTCTCTTCGCCGATTTTTTGCACGGCGGCTCCGTCTACAAATTTATCGATTTTCTCGAGGGTCACGACTTCGCCTTTTTTGTTTGATTCAAATAGAGCCGGCGCGCCTTTGGGCTCAACCGCGATCAGCTTTGTATCCGGGGACACGTTTTTCATGTAGGTTCCCACTCCTGAAAGCAGGCCGCCGCCGCCTACACTTGCAAATAAATAATGGGGTTCTGTTTCGATATCGTTTAAGATTTCGACCGCAACCGTTCCCTGTCCGGCCATGACGGCAGGATCGTCAAACGGGTGGATAAATGCCCGTTTTTCTTCCTCGCAGCAGGCGACTGCGCTTTGATATGCATCATCGAACGTGTCGCCTGTCAGGATGATCTCGATGTATTCCTTGCCGAACAATTCGACTTGAGAAATTTTTTGCCTCGGAGTCGTCGACGGCATAAAAATCTTTCCGTGAATACCGAGATGTTTACAGGAAAAAGCGACCCCCTGCGCATGGTTTCCTGCACTGGCGCAGACGACCCCGTTTTTCGTCGTTTCTTTTGAAAGCTGCTTCATTTTATAATAGGCGCCTCTCAGTTTAAAAGAGCGGACAACCTGCAGGTCTTCTCTTTTTAAATATACGTTGCAATCGTACCTCTCGGAGAGCCTCTCATTTTTTTGGAGGGGGGTATGAATGACAACATCTTTTACATTTTGATGGGCTTTTAAAATGTCTTTGACTTGGATGAGAGAGTTTTCTTTAAGCAACGGTTTCATGTATAAGATCCTTTCTGTATAAAGCTTTATTTAATACGCCATTATATCATGAATATTCAAAATTTAAAGGGCAATTCTTTGTTATTTACAGAATATTATACACTTTCTCAATATATACGGAGTTCTTTTCGATTCTTAATGTGCAGCCAAATATACTTTTTTTCAAAAAACTCTTTATTTGTTCTAATTGGGTGTTATAATAGAACCAATTAGAACCAAAAGGAGATCCGCCATGATTAAACACACGTACCCATCCATAGGGTTCTCCGAGCTGATCGGGGAATGCGATTCCTTTTTGCAAACGAAAAACAGAGCGATACAATTTGCAGCCTCTTCCCATCCGATTCTGATTCATGGAGAAACAGGCACAGGCAAAGAGCTGTTCGCCAAAGCCATTCATTCCGGATCATCTTTCAACCATGATCCCTTCACACACGTAAGCTGCAGCACGCTGAATGAAGATGAAGCGGCTGAAGACTTTTTTCTTTCAGAGATGAATGAATCCGGAACCTTGTTTCTCGACGAAGTGTGGGGGCTTTCCTTGCCTCTCCAGGGCAAGCTTTTGGCAGCCATTGAAAAAGGGATGCCAAAAAGACTGATTGTCACCTCAAGCGTGCCGCTCGGTGAACGGATTGAAAGCAGCGAATTCCGCAAGGATTTGTACTACAGGCTCAATGTGCTCGACCTTCCGCTTCCCCCCCTTGCTGAACGGCGAAGCGACATCCCCCTTCTCGTGCATCATTTTTTAAAAAGCGGGGATCATGACATATATGTCGAACCGGTCGTTTGGAAGGCTTTAGAGCAGCATGAGTTTGAGGGGAACGTCAGAGAACTCAAAAACATGACGGATTATATGAAAACCGTCTCAGACGGGAAAACGATTCAGCTTTACGACACTCCGCCGGCGTTAAGAGAACAAATCGAAAAGAAGAAGCCAAAAGATAAAAAAACGGCTTCAACATCACTGACTTTAATGGAAAAAGAGGAGTTTGCGTTTTTGCTCGATGCAGTCAAGCAATTAAATGAAAAAGGAGAGCCTGCCAGCCGCAGAGTTCTGTCTGAACTGAGCAAAAACGGCAAGTCGGAGCTTACCCCCCAGCAAGTGCGCAGCAGATTGGATTATTTGGAAAAAAGAGAGTTTATTACAAAGGGCCGCGGAAGAGCCGGGACAAAAATCACGCTTGAAGGCCTCCGCTTTTTAAGCTCTTTAAAGCATCACATTATTCAAGAATAGAAAGGGTGTCTTGGTATGTACACGATTAAAGAAGAAATTGCGAATGCAATTACCCATGGGCTCGGCGTTCTCCTCTCCATACCCGCCATCGTATTTTTGGTGATATTTGCGATTCGCTACGGAAGTCCGGTGGATGTTGTCAGCTTTTCGATTTTCGGCGCTTCCATGCTGTTCCTGTATTTAAGTTCGACCCTTCTGCACAGCATTCAGCACCAAAAAACAAAAGATATTCTTGAGATCATCGATCACTCAGCCATCTACGTACTGATTGCGGGTACATACACACCGCTGCTCCTCGGACCTTTGAAAGGCACGCTCGGCTATACAATGCTTGCGGTCGTCTGGGGACTTGCGATTGGCGGAGTTGTATTTAAAATCTTTTTTGTGAAACGATTTATCGTGGTCAGCACGCTGGTGTATCTTGTGATGGGCTGGATGGCGATTATTGCGATCAAGCCGCTTTATACGGCCTTGACCGGAGAAGGATTCGCCCTGCTGCTCTTAGGGGGAATATTGTATTCTGTCGGAACGATCTTTTATTTATGGAGAAAGATCCCGTATCATCATGCGATTTGGCACACCTTCGTACTCGGCGGCAGCGCCTCCATGTTTTTCTGCGTGCTTTTCTACGTGGCAAAGGTGCCGTTTATATCATAAACGGCGAAAACCAGGCTCCCATAAAGGAAGCCTGGTTTTTTTATGCCCGAAGCTGTTTGTTTTCGGTTAGGACGTATGCCGGGTAGATCGTCAAGTCGATATCAGCAGGTCTCAGCCTCTTGAACAACTTGCCTTTCTTCATGTCTTCCGTACCGGCTGTTTCGACTGCAACGATCGGAATGCCGAGCTTTTTGGATAAAGATTTGTAATCGAGCCCGTCATCTTCAGACAGAATAAAGCTTTGGCCTTTCCTGACGATCTCTTCCACTTTTTCAAGTGATGCTTCCTTGTCGGCGCTTTTTTTGACCGCGGCCATTTTATTGAGCCAGCCGCTGAGCAGCGGATAACGAAAGGCGCGCGGATCAGCAAAAAACGAAGCCGTTTTATCAAGGTGTCCAAGCAGCACGGCGAGCTCTAACAGGCCGAGCTTTGGATGCACGTAAAGGACGGGGCCAGCCGGGGATCTTCCATTCTGATGGATGGAAACGGTCGAACCGGTTAAGCCGATGCACCCCCGTAAAAAAGCTTTCGGCTTATCAAAGACAGCTTCCATCTGATTGGCGTACGAAAGGCGCGGGTCAAGTGTCTGTAGCGCCTGCAGGAGCTTGATATGCTTGATGAACATATAGGCCGAATACATCCATAAAAAACAATAGCGAAACATGAAAATCCTCTCCTCTATCCTTTTCTTTGATAAACGAGGAATTCGTAGTCATATGGATTTTTGTCATCTTTCAGGCCTTTCCGCCTCGAAACGATTTCCCACTCAGCTTCGCTGAATTCAGGAAAATACCGGTCCCCTTCAAAGGTTTCATCGATTTTTGTCACATACAGCTTGTCCGCAAAAGGCAGAATCTCCGCGTACAGTGTTGAACCGCCGATGACAAAACATTCTTCGTTTTTGTTTTTCGCAAACCGCACCGCTTCTTCTGCCGAGTGCATCACCTGACAATTCGGAATATCCAGTTCTTTATTGGATGTAACGATGATGTTCTCCCGGTGAGGCAAAGGTTTGCCGATGGATTCAAACGTCTTTCTCCCCATGATCACGGCGTGTCCTTTCGTCACCTCTTTAAAATACTTCAAATCCTGCGGCAGATGCCATGGCAGATCATTATCTTTGCCGATCAGGCGGTTTCTGTCCATGGCGGTAATCAATGAAATCATTAATTTAAAGCCCCCTTATGATGTTTGTAGCGAAATAATGCCGGATGATGCTCATCTCTTTGTGTGATCATCTGTGAACATGATGCATGAAGATGGAGGTTAAAGCTGTGATGAGAGGAAACCTTTCTTCGAGGTTTTCATTCTGATCAGGCCGCCCGAATGCATTGGTGTCATTCCCCGTTTTGTTCAATTCCGGTTCTCTAACATATGACGGGATATATCCGCATGATGTTTCATTTTTTTCATCCTTTTGTAGTGTATCTTGTTTAACCTTTCGAAAACAAGACATTTTTCGGGAAAAGACATAAAATATCGGCATAAAAAAACCCCGCCTGATGGCGGGGAGGGCGAGGTCTTTCAACGGCTTTTCGCAACGCTCTGTCCGTCTGTTCTCTCTTCATCCTCAAGATCCTGATGCGAATGGGCAATTCGGCTTGCAGCAGCTGCCGCCAAGGCAGCGACGATATCATCAAGGAACGTGTGAACCTCATCGTCCGGACAGTCGTCCAGTTCTTTAATGATGCCGAACTTTTCTTTATCCAGATAGCCGAAGTTCGTCAAGCCGATCGAACCGTAGACGTTTACGATGGAAAGCGGAATAATCTCGTCGATCCCGTAAAGGGGTTCATCCGTTTCGACCAAATATTGAAGCGGTTCAGGCAATAGCTTTTTCTCGGCAAGCTGGTCAAGCGCTATCCCCGTTAACACGGCATGAACGATTTCCCTTTTGTTTAAGACCTTTTCGACATTCTCAACGCATACAGCAAGCGACAGATCAGGATGGTATTTTTCCTGCAGCTTTTGTACGATCAGTGCAATATCCTCAATCGTAACCCCGCGCTCATTCAGCATATTTTTCGTTAAGTGCACCATTTCATTCATCGTATACTTCTTCATCTGCATCAATCTCCTTTAGTGGCTCATCCAGTTAGGCGGTGTATTGCGGTCCCAGTATATGCTTCCGAGATCGTGATGTTTTTGAAAGCCGTCTTCGGCAGTATGATAATGAAAGTTAAACCAGTACCCTTTATGCGGCGGCTTGTCCCTGCGCACATGGAACCTCAGCACATCCTCCCCCGTTTTCCGGTTGTAAACGTGGAAGATTCTCTCCGACTTCCCCGCCGTCGGCGTTTTGGAAATGACAAGATCCTGGTAAGCGTCATTGTCCTGCATTGTCATGAGATGGCTGACGATGATCTCCTCGACCTTTGGAAGCACTTCTTCCCTGTACTCGTCTTCGATGACCGGCGATATCCTGCTGCCGAATTTTACGAATGACAGATCTTCTGCTTCATTGAGCAGTTCATCCTTGTAGCTGTCAAATGAAGATTTGGATTCGCCGTCTTCTTCAAGTTCGGGCTCTTCCTGCTTTTGATAAACAGCTGTATACCCGGATTCTTTCATACTCTGATGCTCCTGCGGCTTGTCCGCCATTAATGCCGCAGGAGGAGATACAAGGCCGAACGTTGCAATTGTAAATAATGTGACAAGCGCTTTTCTCATCCACATCTTCATGACTGGTTAGTCCCCTTTTGGATCGCTTTCTCGTTTTCTCTTATTCTATCATAGGTTGAATTTTCAGTCATTCATAAAGTGACGGTGCAAATAAACAAAACGCCTTTTCTTTTGGCGATAAAACGTTTACAATCAAAGATGAAAATTCCAAAATTGGGAGTGATCGTTCATGATTGAAGGTCTTTTTATAACCGCTTCATTGATTACCCTCGCTTATTTTATCGTCATGGAAATCGCAGATTAAAAAATCCCAAGGTATATGCCTTGGGATTTCATTTTTCGAGAACACCGTAATGAAACAGGGCCGTTTTGCGTTTTTTTACGCGAAATCCGTATTTTTCGAAGCGCGGACTTTTCCAGTGGTCTTTCAGGACCACTCTTTTTCTGGCGACCCGAAGGGCTTCATTTAAAGCACCGTCAAGCGTAAACTCGGAATGCGCCCACTTTCTTAAAGGGGCGATGCCGTTTGATTCTTCGATTCCATCATCAAACATCGGGTCAAAGTAGACGATATCTGCTGAATCATCATCAAGATCCAGCAGATATTCAAAGCTGTCGCCGGAATGAACCCGAATCCTTTTCATCGCCTGATCCAAAGCGTCAAGGCCTGTCTCCCACGATTGAAGCCCCGCCTCGACAAGAAAAGCGAGGAGCGGGCTTTTTTCAATTCCGCACACCTCGCCTTGTTCGCCAGCGGCAAGGCTTGCAATGATGGCGTCTGATCCAAGGCCGAGCGTACAATCGAGCAGCTTGTCTCCCGGTTCAACTTGTGCAGCTTCGACAAAAGGATCCGGTTCGCCTCTTAACATGCGCTTCGCCCGGAACATCGCAGAGTTCGGGTGGAAAAAGAACTTTTCGCCTTCTGAATGATACAGCTCGAAGCGCTCTTTTCCAACCACGAGAACATCTTCCTGCTCTGTCTCCCGGATTTGGCGAATCGCCCGTTTTCTCCGTTCGGAAAAGCGGGCGCCGAGCGTCCGGCTGATTTTTTCCGCCGTTAAAACCGTGTTTTCAGTCGGTCTGTAGCTTGTTGTGACAATCATGTTTTTCTCCGTAAAAAATGCCCTTCAAAGGGCATTTTAGCAATGTTTTTCAAAAGCGTCCGTGATGTTTTTCATAATCTCCGTCATTTCACGGCCTTCAATCTGTTCACGAGGAATGAAATGAACGACTTCTTTGCCTTTCAGCAGTGCCATTGAAGGTGAAGACGGTTCATATCCTTCGAAGTATTCCCTCATTTTCGCCGTTGCTTCGCGGTCCTGTCCGGCAAAGACTGTAACGGTCTCATCAGGCCCGTTTTCGCTTCCGGAGACGGCCTGAACGGCTGCCGGTCTCGCCAGCCCTGCGGCACATCCGCAGACTGAATTGACGACGACGAAAGTCGTGCCTTCTGCACCTTCCATGAATGTCTCAACTTCTTCCGCGGTCGATAACTCTTTAAAGCCGGCCTGCACCAATTCCTGACGCATCGGAAGAACGAGCTGGCGCATGTATTCTTCATAAGCTGTTGACATATTAAAAAGCCCCCTCTATAAACCTTGCTACTGATGTCAAGGATACTACAGCGGGGGCTGAATTTCAAACACCGGGCGAAAAAACCGCTAGATTTTCATAATGCCGCCGGTATTGGCAGATGTCACCAGCTTTGAATACCGGGCGAGATAGCCCGTTTTCACTTTCGGTTCAAATCCGGGCCAGTTTGCTTTTCTTTTTTCCCACTCTTCATCGGAGATTTCGATGTTTAAAATCCGCTTTTCGATATCAACAATGATATGGTCGCCGTTTTCTACGAAAGCAAGCGGGCCGCCTTCGGCTGCTTCTGGCGAAACGTGGCCGATCGAAAGACCGCGGGAGGCTCCGGAAAAGCGGCCGTCGGTAATTAAAGCAACTTTCGGACCGAGGCCCATTCCGACGATCTGCGAAGTCGGTGCAAGCATTTCAGGCATTCCCGGTCCGCCTTTAGGACCTTCATAGCGGATGATGACGACATCTCCCGCTTTTACTTTACGGTTAATGATGCCGTCAAGCGCTTCTTCCTGTGAGTCAAAGACAACCGCAGGTCCTTCATGGCGGGTAATCCCGTCTTGGACGCCGCCGGTTTTAATGATCGCACCGTCAGGCGCCAGGTTGCCGAACAGGACGGCGAGTCCGCCTTGCTCTGAAAACGGCTGATCGATCGGATGAATGACCTCGTAATCTTTCACTTCGCGCCCGGCAATATTTTCGCCAAGCGTTTTTCCCGTTACGGTCAGCGTATCCAAGTGAAGCGCGCCTTCTTTTTTCGACAGCTCGTTTAAGACTGCTGATACGCCTCCAGCTTCATGCAAATCTTCAATAAACACATCGGAAGCCGGCGCAAGCTTTGATAAATGCGGAACCCTTGCCGCTACCTCATTGATCCGTTCAAGCGAGTAGTCGACCCCCGCTTCATTGGCGATCGCAAGCGTATGAAGGATCGTATTCGTTGATCCACCGAGCGCCATGTCTAAAGCGAACGCGTTGTCGATCGCTTTTTCGGTCACGATGTCGCGCGGTTTAATATCCGACTTGATCAACTCCATCAGCTGGCGGGCCGACTGTTTGGCAAATTCCCTGCGGTCGGGCGATGTCGCCAAAATGGTGCCGTTGCCCGGCATGGCGATGCCAAGAGCTTCAGAAAGGCAGTTCATCGAGTTGGCCGTGAACATGCCCGAGCATGATCCGCATGTCGGACAGCCGAACTGTTCAAGCTCCTCAAGCCCTTTCTCATCGATTTTGCCTGATTGATAAGCGCCAACGCCTTCAAATACAGAGGAAAGCGAGATTTTCCGTCCGTCGCTCGTTCTTCCCGCTTCCATCGGCCCCCCGCTGACAAACACGGTCGGAATATTGATCCGCATTGCTGCCATGATCATACCCGGCGTGATTTTATCGCAGTTTGGAATACATACCATTCCGTCAAACCAGTGCGCTGATACAACCGTTTCCACTGAATCGGCGATGATTTCGCGGCTCGGAAGAGAATATCTCATTCCGATGTGCCCCATCGCAATTCCGTCGTCGACCCCGATTGTATTAAATTCAAACGGAACACCGCCGGCCTCTCTGATCGCCTCTTTGACGATTTTTCCAAACTCCTGCAAATGGACATGACCCGGTACGATATCGATATATGAGTTGCAAACGGCAATAAACGGTTTGCCGAAGTCCTCTTCTTTTACCCCAGCCGCGCGCAGCAAACTGCGGTGCGGCGCTCTGTCGATCCCTTTTGTAATCATGTCACTGCGTAAACCTGTCATCGTGATCCTCCTAAACATCTTCGTATTTACATTCTATATTTTCTGAATATTCAGTTTTAAAAAACTGTCTGCTAACCGCTTGCCGGACTGATCCGCAAGATGACGGTTGTTTTGATCTTCATCTGTAAATCATTCCCCATGAATCAGAACCTCCACATTCCATATGATTGCTAACTACTATATATATTTTCAGCGTGTTTTTCAACAATATTCGAAATATTTTTATAGAAAAAGTGATATTTTATAACAAGACGCGTGACTTTTTTCAAAATTCCCGGATGGATCCCCGCTGCAGAGCGAAGAGCTTAAGGCATAAAAAAAGACGCTGTTTCCAGCGTCCTTGTCAGCCGTCTTTTTTGCGGCTTTCCGTCATTTGCTTCCATACGGAGCCTTTCGCTTCTTCACCGTATTCGATCCGTTCGACCGCCATTTTGACTTGAAGGCTGACTTCAAATTCGGGATCGTTTTCAGCTTCTTTTAAAGCGGGAAGCGCGCTCTCATCGCCGACTTCGTACAGAAACATGGCGGCTCTCCAGCGCACAAGCTTGCTCGGGTCCTTGAGCGCTTTGATCATTGCCGGAATCGCTTCCGGGTTTCCGATGTCTGACAGACAATCACCGGCTGTTCTTCTGACCGTGATCGTTTTGTCTTCGAGTGCTTGATATAAAAGAGGAAGCACCGCAGGCGTTTCGATCATGCCCAAATAAACGACAGCAAGTCTTCTGATCGATGTTTTCGGGTCATTGAGCGCTTTTTCGAGTACTGGAATGTCCTTTTCATCCGGATCCATTTGTTCAAGATGGGCATAGCGTTTTTGCCAATCTTCCTCATCCATCATTTCAAGCGTTACCCGGTAAGACTTTCGCTGCACAGCCGCGCGTTTATCCTCAGCATCGCTTGATGCGGCTGATTCCGTCAGCTTCCGCAGGCGCTCCTCATCGTAAGCCGCCTCAAGCTCTTCCGTTACTTCACGGCCGATTTCTGAAAAATCGCCGAATCTGACGCCTTGCTCTTTCCAAGACCGTTCGAGCACGACGTTGGAAGACGCGGTTTTAAGCTTCAAGATCGCTTCTTGGAAACGTTCTGGAAGGCCGAAGCGCTCCTCGCGCTCGCCGTCGGTCAATTTCACCTGCATCGGTATCCCGCTGAACATTTGCACGAAGACTTTAACTTCGCCAAACGATTCTTTTTCTTCGGAACGGCCCCCCGCCTCTTCGGCTTCGTCCATTCCGAAAGCAGCACGCACGGCAGGGAGGATGTCTTTCCAGTCAAATCTCGCATTGCGCTCGACAGCGATAAAATCGGCCACATGGTAGACGCCTTTTACTCCCTCTATGTTTAAAACCTCTTGGATGACGGGAGGCGCGCCTTCCGCATGGTCCTTTTTATAATTATTGCTTTTTCCGCCCGGCAGTTCTTCGGTCAAAATCACCTTCATTGTATTCGGGCTCGGTGTCGGTTCTATCGATTTAATTTTCATCATTGTCCCCCTCTGTTAAAAGATCCGGTCTTATTCTACCATAACCCCCGGCCCTGATCTATCAAGGCGGCTTTCTCTGGAGAAGGCGCATTCATTTTCCAGTTCGCCGAGAAATTCGAGCATCAGCTGATGCCTTTTTTCCGCGAGCATCCGTCCCGTCTTTGTATTCATCAAATCTTTTAAAAGGAGAAGCTTCTCGTAAAAGTGGCCGACAGCAGTAGGCGCATTGGCGCTCCCGTAGAGGAGATGACCCTTTGCCCCTGCATACATCAAAGCCCTGGCGATCCCGACGGCGCCGATCGCATCAAGCCGATCGGCATCCTGAACTGCCATACCTTCTTTTGAAAGGCGTTCGTCTTTATATTTTTCTCTGTCTCTGAATGACATTCTTGTGATGATGGCAAGAATCCCGTCAATCGTTCCAGGATCGACCTTCCAGTCTTCTGACAGGCGCCTTTTCAACTCATCAAGCGGAACCCGGTGTTCATCGTCCAGCTTTACATCAATCATATCGTGGAGAAGGGTGGAAGCTTCGGTCACAAACAGGTCTGCACCCTCTTCTTTTGCAATCTGAAGGCTTATGTTCCGAACCCTTTCGATATGCAGCCAGTCATGTCCTGTCCCTTCGGCTGCGAGCTTTTTTCTTACCCATTCGGACATCAAGCGGATCTGTTCTGTTTGTTCCTGATTCAGCCCAGCCATTTCTGAATGGCCTCCTCCATCTCCTTTGGATTGGTTTGCGGTGAAAAACGCTCAACGTTCTCCCCGGTTTGATCAACGAGAAATTTTGTAAAATTCCATTTGACCGCTTTTGTTCCAAGCATGCCCTTCGCCTTGTTCGTCAAGTGGCGGAACAGCGGGTGGATTTGATCTCCTTTTACATTCACCTTCGAAAACATCGGAAACGTGACCCCGTAGTTTACGCTGCAAAATTCTTCTATGCTTTTTTCATCGCCAGGCTCCTGATTCATGAATTGGTTGCTGGGAAAGCCCAGAATCTCCAGCCCCCGGTCTTTATATGTTTCATACAAGTCTTGAAGCTGTTGATATTGGGGTGTAAATCCGCACTTTGAGGCCGTGTTGACGATGAGAAGCACTTTGCCTTTATACGGCCGCAGTGTCGTGTCCTCGCCTTTAATCGTCTTGACGCTGATATCGTAAATGGACATGACGGTCCCTCCTTTTTAGAATAAACCTTTGGCCCTGCCGTCTTCACCGACATCCATTTTAAGTGCAGCAGGATGTTTCGGCAGCCCGGGCATTGTTAAAATGCTGCCAGTTAAAGCGACGATAAATCCCGCGCCCCTCGATGGTTTTAATTCACGGACGGTGATGCTGAAACCTTTCGGCCTGCCAATTTTCCCCGGATCATCTGATAAAGAATACTGAGTTTTGGCCACGCATACTGGCAGCCCGTCCAATCCGTTCTTTTTCAATTCCAGCAGCTGCTTTTTCGCCTTTTCGGTAAACTCTACCCCCTCGGCTCCATAAACGGTGCGGGAAATTTTGGCTAATTTGTCTTCGATCGAGTCGGTTAATTCGTATAAATAGGAAAAATGATTGTCCTTTTGCTCCATGACATGAATGACTTCCCTTGCCAGGTCAATCCCGCCTTTTCCGCCTTCTTCCCAAACATTGCACAGTGCAGCCGGATGCCCGTTGTCCCTGCACCAGCCAAGAACCGTCTCAAGCTCATCCTCCGCATCGTGTACGAACCTGTTGACGGCCACAACGTACGGAAGACCGAAGGCGTCTATCGTTTCGATATGCTTGGTAAGGTTTGCGATTCCGCTTTTTAATGCGTTTACGTCTTTTTGCTTCAAATCGGCGAGAGGCATTCCGCCGTGCATTTTCAGCGCTCTTACGGTGGCGACGATCACGACCGCTCCTGGGGTGAACTCGCCGGCTCTCGTTTTGATGTGCATGAATTTTTCCGCACCCAAATCCGCGCCAAATCCCGCTTCAGTCACGACATAATCAGCCAGTTTCGCCGCCGTTTTAGTCGCGATCAAACTGTTCGCCCCGTGTGCGATGTTTGCAAACGGGCCTCCGTGGACGAGCGCCGGTGTTCCTTCAACAGTCTGAACAAGGTTTGGTTTGATGGCATCTTTTAACAGGAGAGCGAGCGCTCCTTGAACACCGAGCATGCCGGCCGTCACCGGCTGTCCGTCAACAGTGTAGGCAACGATCATTGCTGCCAGACGTCTTTTTAAATCGGCCAAGTCTCCGGCCAGGCATAAAACGGCCATGATTTCCGATGCGACAGTAATGTCAAAGCCGTCTTCCCGGGGAAATCCGTTCGCTTTTCCGCCTAAGCCGACAACGGTTTCGCGCAGCGCCCTGTCATTGAGGTCAAGCGTCCTTTTCCAGACGATTTTTCTAATATCGATGTTTAATTCGTTTCCCTGATGAATATGATTGTCTATAAAAGCCGCCAAAGCGTTGTTCGCAGCTGTGATCGCATGCATATCTCCTGTAAAGTGAAGATTGATATCCTCCATCGGAAGAACCTGGGAATATCCTCCTCCGGCAGCCCCGCCTTTCAGTCCCATTGTCGGACCGAGTGAAGGTTCCCTCAGTGCAACGATCGATTTTTTGCCAATCTGCCAGAGCGCCTGGCTCAATCCGACGGTGACAGTCGACTTCCCTTCGCCGGCCGGGGTCGGGTTGATGGAGGTTACCAAAATCACCTGTCCATCGTTTTTTTCTTTTAAACGCTCAAAAATTTTTAAAGAAATTTTCGCTTTTGTGCAACCAAAACACTCTATTTCATCGTCATTTATATTGAGCTTCCGTGCAATTTCGGCAATCGGTTTTAATTCCGTACTTTGGGCGATTTCTATGTCTGATAGATGGGATTTCATTTGCAAGAGGATCCTCCTTTTGGTTCATCACACGATGATTTTCCATATTTTTCACACACTTCTTTCATTGTAACACAATTCACACATTGAAATATCGCCAAAAAGTTCCTATAATGAAGAAAAATCAGCGGAGAAAACCGGAGGTGGCGTGTTGCCTATCAACATACCTATCAATTTGCCAGCGAAGCAGATTCTTGAAAGTGAAAATATTTTTGTCATGGATGAAAAACGGGCTTTTCATCAGGACATCAGACCTTTAAATATTGTGATTCTTAATCTGATGCCGCAGAAAATCAGGACCGAGACACAGCTGCTCAGAATGCTCGGGAATTCTCCTTTACAGGTATATTTCACTTTTTTAATACCGTCTACACACACGCCAAAACATACACCAAGGCAGCATTTGGAACAGTTTTATACAACTTTTTCTTCGATCAGGAACAGAAAATTTGACGGCATGATCATTACCGGCGCGCCGATCGAGCACCTGGAGTATGAGGAAGTGTCCTATTGGAAAGAACTTCAGGAGATTTTAGAGTGGAGCAAAACGCATGTCACGTCAACGCTCCACATCTGCTGGGGAGCGCAGGCGGGGCTTTATCATCATTACGGAATTCGCAAAGTCAAACTGCCGAAAAAAACATTTGGCGTTTTCGAACACAGAATAATGGAGAAAAATGAAAGACTGATCAGAGGCTTTGAAGAGTTCTACTATGTCCCGCATTCAAGGCATACAGATATAAATATGGATGACCTAAAAGCCGTTTCTCATTTAAAAGTGCTCAGCGTATCCGATGAAGCGGGCGTCTGTTTAATTGCTTCAAAAGATGAAAAACAAGTTTTTTTAACTGGACATCCTGAGTATGATACAGATACTCTTAAAGAAGAGTATGAAAGGGATTTGGCCAGAAACATGGACATTGATCCGCCGGTGAATTATTTTAAAGACGGGCCGGACGGTGCGGCGCCTGTAAACCGCTGGAAAGCCCACGCGACTCTTTTGTTCATGAACTGGCTGAATTATTACGTTTACCAGGAAACACCGTACGAGTGGAAATGAAATTCTCATGCCCTGGTCTGATGCAAGACATTCAAAATGTGTTAAAATACTGTTGGGTTAGTCTTCCATAAGGGGGTTCGGCTTGGCCGCGAAAGCAGGAATAATAAGGAACCCAGTGCTTTCCTGCCGATCCATACTTTAAAAATACCTTAATTTTTGTTCTTCATTTATAATTAAAATAATATTTATGGTATGGTATGTGTGGACATTGACTCCTGTTTTTTTACCATTTTAGCTCTTGCTGTTTGAATTAATTGAGGTGAATATGCTTGAATACCAATAAAAATATATTAATTTTGACTGCAAATTACGGAAATGGCCATGTTCAAGTAGCCAAAACGCTCTACCAAGAGTGCGAACGGCTCGGTTTTAAGAATGTAACTGTTTCGAATTTGTATCAAGAATCAAACCCGATTGTGTCAGAGATCACACAGTATCTCTACCTGAAAAGCTTTTCAATCGGTAAACAGTTTTATCGCCTTTTCTACTATGGGGTCGATAAAATTTACAATAAAAGAAAGTTTAATATTTATTTCAAAATGGGAAATAAACGGCTGGACCAACTGGTTAAAAAACATCAGCCAGACATCATCATCAATACGTTTCCAATGATTGTCGTACCCGAATACAGACGGAGAATGGGAAAAGTCATTCCGACCTTTAACGTCATGACGGATTTCTGCCTTCACAAAATTTGGGTCCACGAACACATTGACAAATATTACGTAGCCACTGATTATGTGAAGGAAAAACTGCTCGAAATCGGCACTCACCCGAGCAATGTCAAGATCACGGGTATTCCGATCCGCAGGCAGTTTGAAGAAGAAATGGACAAAGATAAAATCTACGAGAAGTATCAGCTGTCTCCCGACAAGAAGATATTGCTGATCATGGCAGGCGCACACGGGGTTCTTAAAAACGTAAAGGAACTGTGTGAATCTCTGGTGACGAAAGAGGATGTTCAAGTCGTCGTCGTGTGCGGAAAAAATACGATGCTGAAATCTTCACTGGAAGACATTGAAGCCCTTTATCCAAACAAGCTGAAATCACTCGGTTATATCGAAAGAATTGACGAGCTGTTCAGGGTGGCTGACTGCATGATCACAAAGCCGGGCGGAATTACCCTGACGGAGGCCACGGCAATCGGCGTTCCCGTCATCCTTTACAAGCCTGTTCCCGGGCAGGAAAAGGAAAATGCCCTGTTCTTCGAAGACAGAGGAGCTGCCATCGTCGTCAACAGGCATGAGGAAATTCTTGAATCAGTCTCCTCCCTTTTGGCTGATGAGAAAAAGTTAAACGAAATGAAGAAAAACATTAAAAACTTGCATTTATCCAATTCATCAGAAGTCATCCTGACGGACATTATCGAGCAGTCTGAAATGATCATGAACAAAAAACAGACTGTCCGGGCGCTGTCCTAAAAAAGCCCGAGTCAAAAAAACACTTGCCCTGCAAGTGTTTTTTTCGTTTAATATTAAGATTCCGAGTAATAAACTTCTTCAAACGGCTGCACAACGACAAACCCGTTCCCTGAAAACTTCATTTGGATCGATTCCCCGCTTCCCCTGCCGATGAACGTCTTAAAAGATACATCTGTCACAAATTCAGGCTGAAGGCTTCCAGACCAGGCAACCGTTGCGTTTGGATCGGTATAGACTGGGCTTTCCGGGGTTACGATCAAAGTGAGCGGTTCGTAATAGCTTGTGATTGCAGCCATTCCAGTTCCCTCAAGCTTAATGTTAAACAATCCGCCGGCCAGCATGCCGGAAATTCTTTTCATCAGTTTGATGTCCCAATGGATCGACGGCTCAAATGCGAGCAGATCGTGCCCGTTCACAAATATGGAGTCCCCCTTCAAGTTTAAGATGGAGATCTTCTTCCCTTGATCAGCAAGGTACACCTTTCCGTTTCCTTCCGCTTTCATCAGTGCAGCCCCTTCTCCGCTGAACACTTTTTTCACCATCCGTCCAATTCCGTGTTCAAATACCCCTTCACGCTTAAATTTGACTCTTCCCCTGTAGGAAACCATCGAACCGGCCTTTGCCCACACTTTTCCATCGAGATTAACTTCCAAGAGACGGGGTGTTTCCATTTCAAACAGCCCCTCCCCTTTGTCTTCCTGCTGGGTTTTGGATACAAACTCATCAACCGAATAACGATTCATCTATAAACACTCCTCTTCGCATTCCTGATATTGGTTTTATTATATACGGGCTGACGCTTAAAATGTTTCGTCCGCTTTGCGAAAAATAATGATCAATAACCAGAAACTGAAAACGATTTCAAAGAAATTCCTTAAAAAAGCATTAAAGTTCATTTTTTTCTCTTGACAGCTTGACGAAGCCTCCATAGATAGTGTATAGTGAAACCATCATTTAGCAGAACACCGTTAGATGATGAAAATTTTTTTTAGCACATTGTGCTACAGTACTAGGAGGATTAAGCAATATGCAAAACGGTAAAGTAAAATGGTTTAACAATGAAAAAGGCTTCGGCTTCATCGAAGTTGAAGGCGGAGACGATGTATTCGTTCATTTCACTGCAATCGAAGGTGACGGATACAAATCTCTAGAAGAAGGACAAGAAGTTTCTTTCGAGATTGTTGAAGGTAATCGTGGACCTCAAGCATCTAACGTTGTAAAGCTTTAACAAAATCAAGACAATTGAGACTTCAAATAAGAGGAGAGGCATTTTTTGCCTCTCCTATTTAATTTTCAGCTGAATTTCGATTGCCAGTATATTCTGCTTCAACCTTTGCTCGATTTCCTCAATGTTCTTCTCGAGAGATGGACGCCCCTTTTTCGCGATATCAACGAGCTGTTCAAGATCTTTATATACCTCCACAAATGTCTTGTGAAGAACGGTTTGCAGTTCATTGCTTTCCACTGTTCCTCAGACTCCTTTTTTTCATGATTACCTAAATTAGTAATAAAGACTTATATTTTTTAGGTTCAATAGTTATATCGGATTAATTTTACTTTATTTTTTCTATTTCACACATAAAAATGCCTTTTTTAGAAAAAATACTTGTCGGAGGTGTATGATCATGAACTCAGAACATCGCGATGATCTTGTAACGGGATTTAATCAGCGCAAGCAGCTTGAAATAGCCGTAGAAACCGCCCAAAAGACGACGGGAATGGCGACGAGGCAAAAGAGCTCCACTTTGCTGAAATCGGCGTATCAATCCATCGAAGACGCCAGACAGCTGTCACAGGCTGAGGAACTATCCGCCCTGGATGAAGACTTCTTAAACGAACAGCTCAACATCTTAAATGATTGCCAGCACCAGCTTGACGAATCACAGCATTAAAAAAACCGCGTTCAGCGGTTTTTTTAGCGCGGCCCAAGGATGATGGTTTATTGGGGGGATCAATTTTTGTTTGTCAACACGTCTCCATAGGTTCGGAGCTTTTCTCCGACCGTGCATTTTGAAATGCAAAATGCGTGGGCATACGTTTTTCCGTATTCTTTTCTGAAGTGTTTTTTAATGAAGCACCCTTCACAGTAGGTGTCCTGCAAATGTGTGAGTTCCTTAAAGATCTCTTTCTTATCCAAAACGTTCATCTCCGTTATTCATCTAGTTTGATTTGGCTTTCCACAATGGTATGCTCAAGCATTTTTTTTGCGAGCTGATCCGCTTCCTTGTTGTCTTTGCGGCTGATTTGAATATAGGTGGGCGTTAGCTTTAATTTTTGAAGCTGGCTCTCGATTCTGTCCAGCCATTTCGAATGAACGGGGTCATAGCATGGCCAGTTACCTTCAAGCTGGTTCAGCACGACGAGCGAATCCCCTTTTATGACGACGGAGTTCCTGCTTGCCCCAAGGTCTCTAAGCTCTTTAACGGCTTCGGAGAGAGCCGCATATTCCGCCTCGTTATTCGTTGTCAGCCGAAAGCTCTTGTTCTTTCTCAATCGGTACCGGTCCCCGCCGAGGGAGTAATATATCACAATGCCTAAACCAGCGAGCTGACTTTCTTTATCATAGCTGCCGTCAAAATAGACGGTGATCTCATCCGGTTCAGCCGCAAGTTCTTCTTTCAGCTTTTCCAGCTCTTTCAGAGTCCAAAAGCTGCCCTTCTCATCTTCAAACTCAAGTTCAGTGACATACGGACTTTGAGAAAGCTGACGCCCGGCCGCCACTGCCTCTTTCATCTCGATCCATTCATCAGCTGTAAAAGGAATGGGTGAAGACCCTTTAATCTTGATTTTCATACCTGCTCTCAGTTTCACAAAATCACCTTTATTCAAATTATGGCTTGTTATGCTATAATCAAAACAGTTTATTCAGAAAGGAAGTACCCGTTCTTGTTTAACGAAATATTATGGATTAGTTTTGCGATCATTAATTTTATCATTGTTCTCTTCTTTTTTAAACGATTTGGCAAAACCGGTTTATTTGTCTGGATCGGTTTTGCGACAGCCGCCGCCAATATCGAGGTGGTCAAAACGGTCGAGCTGTTCGGGTTGACCGCGACACTCGGCAACATCCTGTACGGAAGCGTATTTTTTGCGACCGACGTCATCAATGAAAGATACGGAAAGGAAGAAGCGAAAAAAGCCGTTTCAATCGGTTTTTTCATTCTGATTGCTTTGACGCTCGTCATGCAGGGAGCGCTTCTGTTCAAGCCGCATCCGGAAGACATTGCACAGCCTGCGCTGGAGACGATATTCGGCTTCTTGCCCCGTGTGGCGCTCGGCAGCCTGCTCGCCTATATCATCAGCCAAACGCTTGATGTTTATGTATATTCGGGAATCAGAAGGTTATTTCCTTCCGATCGGGCACTGTGGCTTCGCAACAGCGGCAGCACAGCCCTAAGCCAGCTGCTTGATACATTGATTTTTACAAGCGTCGCATTTATGGGCGCTTATCCGCTGAATGTCTGGATTCAGATTTTCATCACGACATATGTCTTGAAATTCGTTGTCGCCGTTTTCGCAGCGCCGTACGCTTATGCCGCTAAAAGAATCACCCCTTTGGATGAAAGGAGCGGAAACAATGCCGATTGAGGTCTATATCGACGGAGCAAGCGCGGGTGATCCCGGACCGTCCGGACTTGGCATTTTCATCAAAGACGGTCAGAAGACCGAGTCCTTCTCCCTTCCCGCCGGCTTACTGAGCAATCATGAAGCGGAATTCAAGGCGCTGATCGAAGGAATGAAGCTGTGCGCCGAACGAAACTACCGGATCGTTTCGTTTCGGACCGATTCGCAGATCGTCGAGCGCACGGCGGATTTGGAGTTTGTCAAAAATCAGGCATTTAAGCCTTATCTGGATGAAATCATCCGCTTAAAAAACGATTTTGATTTATTTTTTATCAAGTGGATTCCTTCGAAGTCTAACCAGGCGGCTGACAAGCTTGCGAAAAAGGCGATATTGCTGAATCACCCCGAGTAAAATCCATTCCCGCTGCACATCATAACGAGTGAGGTGGTTCATGTGGAAAAACAGCATTCAGCAGGAAGAGGCCGCCTGACAGGCGGTGTCACGCCCCAGGGAGATATTGTATTAAACCGGGATAACCGGCATACAGACCCAAAAACCGAGCTTGAAAACCGGGCGAAAAAAAGCAATACAAAACATTAGAGAGATCGGTTATCCGATCTCTCTTTTTTCGAATTTCACCAGCAGCGGTTCGATTCCCCGTATTTGATGAAGTCTCAGCATCGCTTTCGCCCTGTCATGCATCAAGGTGAAGTCTGCGTCGTCCAATGAGCAGGAAAGCGGTACATCGCATTTGATTTCTGCAAGGATTCTGGACAGCTTCAGGTCTTCAAGACATTCGGTTATTTTCGTCTGCTGACCCTTTGTCAGCTGTCCGATGTTTTCCAGCAGCCGGTCAACAGTCGAATATTCCTTAATCAGTTTGTAGGCCGTCTTTTCGCCGATGCCTTTTACACCCGGGTAGTTATCGCTTGTATCACCCATCAGCGCTTTGATGTCAATCAAAGCCTTCGGCTCGACACCGGTCTCTTCACTGAATGATTCTTCCGTGTATACTTTATAATTGCCGATTCCCTTTTGTAGCAGGGCGACTTTAACATTGACTGTTAAAAGCTGAAGCAAATCTTTATCACCGGTGACGATCGTGATCTCCGCTTCTTCGCTGAACATCGCTGACAGCGTGCCGATGCAGTCATCGGCTTCATAGCCCGCAATGCCGATATTTAAAATCCCGAGCTCTTCCGCCGCTTCCTTTGCCATGTCAAATTGCGGTATCAATTCTAGAGGCGGCTCGCCGCGATTCGCTTTATAGTCCTTAAATAAATCGTTGCGGTACGTTTTGCTTCCCATGTCCCAGCAGCAGACGACATGACTCGGTTCAAACGCAGACACCGCGGTTAACAGATGCTTTAAAAAGCCGTGAACCCCGTTTGTCGGCACCCCTTTGTCATTCAGCATAAAATTGCGGTGCACCGCAGTCGCAAAAAAAGACCGGAATAATAAAGCCATCCCGTCTACAAGCAGCAGCTTCTTGTTCATTATGGAAACTTCCTTTCTTCATACAATGCACTTATTGTACCACAGGAGCAAAAATGATGAAAACAGCGTCAATCAACGCTGTTTCTATTTTTGGTGCTGTTTTTTGCTAGAAATTAATTTGGCGGCTTCCATTTGCGAATAGGATTCAGTCGCAAATTCAGTATTAAAGCCGTTCTTCTTTTTAGCGTTGTTGTTTCGCTGTGCATTCGCGTTGCCAAGCTTTGTTCTTCCCATTACACTTCACCTCCAGCGGGCGTGTCATGGTTTATGTTTTGCAAAAAAACATGACGCCACACGCGGAAGGATTCACCAGCTAGGCCTGCGGATATTTTCGGCTGACGTATTCGGCGACCATTTCTTTCGAGACGAGCCGTCTCGTGGGAACGATGCCTTTTTTGGCCAATTCGTTCATTTGCATGGTAATTTGGTTGATGAGGCCGGTTGAAAATGCTTCATTTCGCCGGCACTTATCAACCGCTTCATCGATCGCTTTTTCCCTCTCCTGTTCGAGACGCACGAACTGCTTGATGTGCTGGTGCTGTTTTTTGGAATGTGCTGTAATGGCTTCATGAACGTTTGTCATCATCTAATTCCCTTCTTTTTTTATTCAGTCTATCATGTCTGCCGGCCAGATATCCATACCAATATCAATCTGATTTAACTTGAGCGGAGCCATTGGCCTGCCAAGTTATGCGCTTTTTCAATGTTTTCACGCTCTGCGCTTTCCAACGGCTCATGAAAGTACGCTTCTTTTTGTTCTTCGAGTTGAGCTTTTGCGGACAGAACAGCCGCTTTCTGTAATTGTCCGGCGCTCGTTTTGCAGCGCTTTAAACATGTCCGCTTTTCACGTTGAATCCATTCGTCCGTGATAGCCGAAAGCTTTGCAGTAAACGCCTCGACAAGCCGGGCTTTGCCATTTTGCTGAAAAAACGCTTTAGGCGTTTTGAACATTTTCAGTTCATCTGCAAATTCCCCTTCATCCGCTGACGCTGCAGCTGTTTCCCAGCTGCCGGTCTCAGGGCGGTCAGCTGTGATATGAACCGCAAAATAAGGATTATCGGCAAGCCGCTCTTTTACGGCATTTGCCCACTGTTCGCCGGCATACTTGAGCATGATGTTTTCCATTCTGATATCAAGCGCTTTTAGTTCCTGCAAAAATTCGAATTCATACTCCTTTAAGCAGCTTTTCAAAGCGGTTTGCAGATTGGCGCGCCAATCTCCGTTCTGAAGCCCTGGATGGATTGCAGCTTTAAATAAATCATGTGCATAAAAGGCCAGGCGCTGCCTCATGTGGTAAAATTGCTCTTCCACATCCTTTTCGGTCATTTGAAGGATTGATGATCCCTTTTCTGCTTCTTCAATGACAGCTAAAGCCGCTTGATAAGCTTTGGCGATCCGCTTTTGCTCCGCTTCCTTTTCTTCAGCGGAACGGTGCAGTGAACGGCGGAGCTGAAAGACGGTTTCACACAGTTTTTTGCCTTCATCAAGCAGCTCTTCGACAGCTGTTCTGGCTAGACCATTTTCGATAAAATCGTCGAGCTCCCGCTTTAATCTGCTGAAATCGTTATTCGGCGAAGCTTTTTTGCTGAGCTCCTGTTTGCTCGATACGTGATACAGATGCGGGTTTTGAATGCCTTCTTTCAAGAGCTCTCCCCTAACATAGTCTTCAACCGTCTGTAATTCGGCCGGGTTTTCCGCGAGGTCTGCCGCATTTAAAATAAAAAACATTTTATCCATGCTGAAAGCGTCTTTAATGAGTCCGAGCTTGCGCAAAAACGACCGGTCCGCTTTGGAAAATGCATGCTGGTAGTATGTTAAGTAAAGCAGAGCATCGGCATCTTTCATGTATTGAAACGCAAGCTCAGTATGCCGCTTATTCATGCTGCTGGCACCCGGTGTATCGACGATCGTAATTCCTTTCTCCGTGACCGGTGTGCTCAAATAAACGGTGACTTCACGGACGGCGCAGGCCGTTTGTTCTTCAGCGACATACGGATGCAGATCTTCAGCGGAAATCGTCAGGATTTCCCGATCGTTGATATATGAACCATAACGCTCATAAGCTTTGAGGAAGTTCTTGATCAGCAGCCGTTCATCATCATCCAGGTCTCCTTTTTTCAAAAGGTTTCCAAGTTTTTCGCCAAAAGCGGAGCCTTTTGCCGCAGCCATTTTCCCCTCCAATAGCTGATCCAGTTCCGCTCTGATTTCCTCTTCCGTTTTAAAAACGACTTCAGCCGTCCCGTTCCTTTTGGTTCCCGACGGTTTTGTTATTTTATTAATCGTTGCCGTTGTCGGCGTCGGAGATGACGGCAGCACTTTCCGCCCGCAGAGCGCATTTGCAAAAGACGATTTGCCGGAACTGAATGCGCCGAAGAGCGCCAGGGTAAACTGCTTTGTATGAAGGCGTTCCGTTTTGTCCAAGAATGCTTTTCGCTGCTTTTCCAAAGCAGGAATATCCGCCAAAAACCGGGCCAAGTCGAAAAAGTGCTCAATGTACTCAGAAACGCCCTTTTTCGGATGGAGCACATCGTCTTTACGGCTGCTGTTTTCCCCTTGCACACGGACCGGTTCCGCTCGTCGGGCATCAAGCGGTTTTTCAAGGGGCTTTTTTTCTTCGGCATACCAATTCGCTGGCAGCTCGCTCTGATCGCCGTGTTCCCATTGATCCCAGAGACGGTTTGCTTTTTCATATGACTTCTGCTGTTCGATCAACCGGCTTTCGAGGTCGGCGAGCTTCGCCTGTTCCGCTTCATATTCGACTTTCATCGCTTCCGCCTGCAGGCCGCTTCTTTCTTTGATGAATGTTTTGAGCTGATCGATAAGCGGCTGCGCTTGTCTTTTTGCCTTTCTTCTGATGTTTTCAGCCAGTTCTTTCGTATAGTTCAGCACGTATTCCGGTGTAAGCTCAGCCCCTTTTTTCTGGGAACGAAGCAGTTCATTTTCATCTACCTCTGTCCGAAATTGAAGAACGTTCCGAAGCAGTTCATCACTCTGGACGTTAAAGCGGTTCATGAAAGCCTTGATTGCTTCAATGACATGCCAGTCGATTTCGGCTTGAACCCTTTTTTGAACGTCGGCAAGAAACACTTCTTTTCGTTTTTGTTTTTCTTCAAGCGTTTTGGCCTTGCTGAAAAGAAATCCTTTTTTAAAGCCTTTTTCGATAGATTCCAAATACGATTTGGCCAGTTCTCTCATCTCAAACGGCGTTAAGTTTGCGTTTTGGGCAATTGTATGAATATCTTTTTTGTTTTGTTCCTCCGCCCGTTTTTCCTGTTCTATCAAATCGGCAAGCCGTGCTTTTACAGACTCGACTTTTTCTCTTAAGGAAGCGGTTTCTTCAGACAGAGCCGTGTCTTCGTCACTGATCAGCATTTTGATATGTTCATGAATCAGGCTGCTGATTTTTTGCTCCGTATATGCCTTTAGCTGCTGTTCGGATTGATGCTGCAACCTTTCCAGCACAGCGCGAAGCCGGGTGAATTCGTTCAGCGGATGACCGGCTTCGGTGACCGATGTAAAAAAGAGATGATCTTCATCGATCCCTTCTTTCTGCAGCATATCAAGCACTTGCTTTTTATAGGCATGGAAGCCTGTTTCTGCTTCGTCATGACGGTCAATCTGGTTCACGATGAAAAAAATATTGGGTATCTGATCTTTTATTGATCGAAGAAATTTCACATTTTCTTCGGAATGGACATGATTGTAATGCACGACATAAAACAAGGCATCCGCCTGGTGAAGTATCGAAGACGCCGATAAAAAATGGGCATCGTCCGTCGAATCAATTCCGGGCGTGTCAATTAAGACGGCCTGAGGCGCGATTCCTGAAAATGGCCCCTCGATTTCCACCATTTCAATCTGGCTGCCGTCCCTGCAGTACGCCTGCACTTTTTCTTTATCATAAGAGCCATCCATCCGGGCGTATCTTCCATCGATCGTATGGAGTGTTGTTTTCATTTCCCCCCGGCGAACCAGCACAAGATTGGCGCTCGTCGGTATCGGACTTGTCGGCAGGACGTCTTCCTGAAGCAGCGCGTTCAATAGCGATGATTTTCCTGCTGAATAATGTCCGGTTAACGCAATGTACACTTCTTTTCTCAGCCATTTTCGGATGATTCCCGCAAGCTGCGCAGACCGCTTGTCATCCCCGTTCTTCCTGAGCTCCCCGAAAACCGCTCCGGCTCTTTTCAACAAGTCGTCTTTCGTGTTTATTTGTGCCATGTTTCCTACCCCTTTTATGCGTTGTTGTTTGCCATCTTAGCCCTTTCTCCCATTTTACACAACCTTGCTGTATTTTTCTTCACAATCTGAAAGAAAAAACGAGAAAAAGCTGCCTGTTTCGGCAGCTTCAGCACGTGTATTTATTTATTTTTGCGGATTCGCTCCTGCGATACCTTTTAAGACATAACCAATCAATAAACTGTATGTACTGACCGCCGCCAGCAAAAAAAACATCGTCATACGCGACTCACCATCCTATAATGAGAATGTTTATCATCATTATAAATGAAATGATAATCATTTTCAATGGTGTAATTTTTCTAATGCCTGTTCTTCCGTGCGGATGCGGATGTACATGACAGCAGCGTTGAGCACCGTAAATAAAAGTGCGGTGGCGTATGCCTGGAAAAGCAGGGGCAAAAGCAGAAATTCAAGAGCCACCGCCACATAGTTCGGGTGTTTGAACCATTGATAAGGCCCCTTTCGGACAAGGTTCGTTCCAGGGATGACAAGGATTTTCGTGTTCCAGCATCTCCCCAGAGAAAAGAGCGCCCAATACCGGAGGGCCTGAGTGAAGATGAGGCCTGTTAATACGACAAGCGCCATCGGAAGAGGTCCGCGTTGAAAAGCGATCGTTTCCCAAATCAAAGATATGAAAAACAAAACATGCATCGCGACGATATAAGGGTAATGACGTCTCCCGTATTCGACCGCTCCCTCTTTCAGAGCGTTTTTTTCATTGAACTTCGCGACTGCCAGCTCAAGCAAGCGCTGGGCGGCAAAAATGCTTAAAATTGTCCAAAACATGTGTCAGTCACTCTCTTTTTGTCCATTTCAAAAGCAGCAGCTCCGATGAAAAGCCCGGGCCGAGCGCCCCTAAGAGACCGTATTTTCCCGGTATGGGACTGCCATGCAGGCAATATTCTTTTAAAACATGCATCACAGTGGCTGATGACATATTGCCGTGCCTGGCCAAAATTTTTCGTGAACAGTCGATGTGCGCTTCGGAAAAGCCGAGGCTTGCCATATAAGCGTCGAGAACTTTTTTTCCGCCAGGATGGGCAAGAAATACTTGAATGTTCTCCAAAGCGAGTTGTTCCCTATTGAGAAATGCTTCGACATCGTTCTTTAAATGTGTTTTGATCAATGTCGGAATGTCCCTGGAAAAAACGACACGGAAACCGTTGTCATTGATTTCCCAGCCCATGACATCTTCCGAATCTTCCAAGGTGGCTGATTGTGAGCTCACTACTTCCGGAAGAACCTCCAATCCGGCTGATGAGATATCCGCTTCCTTGCCGCACATTAAGAGCGCGGCGATTCCATCGCCAAATAAAGATGTGCCGATAAGGTTGCTTTTCGATTGATCATCCTTTTGAAACGTTAAGCTGCACAGCTCCGCCGCAATCACAAGGACATGGGCTTTTGGAAACGCTTTGCAGTATTCGAATGCCCGCGCTATACCTGAAGCTCCTCCTGCACAGCCGAGCCCCCAAATCGGAATCCGCTTCATCTGTTTTGAAAAAGGCAGAATGTTCATGAGCTTCGCTTCAATGCCGGGCGTCGAGATGCCTGTAGAAGATATAAAAAAAATCGCTTCAATTTTTTCGAAAGGGATTTCTTTTTTCAAGTACCGTTCGTCTGACAGGCAATTCGAAACGGCTTCTGCACTGTGTCTGACAGCCATTTCAATGTACGCCTGATTTTTTTCCTTGAAGCTCCTGGATTCTTTATACCAATCCAAAGGCATGACAAATTGTCTTGAAGCGATTTCTCCATTTTGGAAAGCTGACAGCAGCCGGTCAATGTCTTTAAATGAATCTTTGAACATCTCCCTCGCAAAAACGGCCGCTTCCTTCTGGTCGACATGGCAGCGGGGAAGGCTTGTCCCCGCCGAAATGACGTAGGCCATAATACCACCTCTATTTACAGCGTCTCCCGAATCGCCCGGCCTTATGTGGACCTCTCGAAAAAATAGGCCATCAGCACTTCATCTTCGTATTTCCCGTCCGCAAAAACCTGCTCCTTTTGAACCCCTTCAATGATAAAGCCGCTTTTCTCATAGAGCGACAGCGCTGCTTTATTTGCAGAAAATACGGTCAGGCAGAGCTTATGCAGACGATGCAGCCTGCACCAGTTGAGGGTGTAGGACATGATTTCCCTGCCAATCCCAAGCCCTTGCGCTTTGCTGTGAAGCCATGTTCTGAACAGCCCCGTGTGCCGCTTCATTTTGAGGTCGCCGCGAATGACCCGGGCAATTCCGTACACCGCACCATCGATTTCAACCGCCGCATACATGTTATCCTTTTCCATCATATCGCTGATGAATGCCCGCTCTTCCTCAAGTGTGCGCGGCCGTTCTTTTTGGATGTACACACCGGTTTGAATCACATCTTTTACTGCTTCAATGATGTCGGGGGCATCCGCCATTTTGACGGGACGGATGACAGCTTCACCGCCGTCTTTCGTGCTGATTCGTTCGACAAGCTCATTCACAGTTTCCATTCGTTACGCCTCCTCTTCATACCGGTAGTATGGCTTATCCGCAATGCAAAAAAACCTCACAATCTGTGAGGTTTTAAACGGCTGATTTTTCAGTTGGAACTGCTTCAGGCTGTTCAGCATGACGAGAAAACGGATGGATATGAAAGATCGCATTCAAGAGAATGGCTGTAAAGCTTCCCGCGACAATTCCGTTCTCTGTCAAAAGCTTGACGGCATCGGGAAGGTTTTGAAACATTTGCGGTACAACCGTCACGCCTAGGCCGATTCCGATGGAACACGCTACGATCAATAAGTTCTCCTGCTTTCCGAAATCAACCCGGCTCAGCATTTTGATCCCGTAGGCGATTACCATGCCGAACATCGCGACCATAGCGCCGCCGAGCACAGGTTTAGGAATGATCGTCGTTAAAGCAGCGGCTTTCGGAAACAGCCCCAACAGAATAAGAAAAGCTCCAGCGAGCGCAATCACGCTGTTTTTCTTAACTCCTGTCAGCTGGACGAGACCGACGTTTTGCGAATAGGCCGTATAAGGGAAGGCGTTGAAAACCCCGCCCAGCAGCACGGCAATCCCTTCGGCACGGTAGCCTTTTGCTAAATCTTTTTCTGTCAGCCGGCGGTCCGTCAAATCACCCAATGCAAAGTAGACGCCTGTAGACTCGACAAGGCTGACGATCAGCACGAGGGACATCGTCAAGATCGGTGTGATCTCAAAAACGGGAGTGCCGAAGTAAAACGGATGGATCATCTGCACCCAGCCTGCGTTTGCCACTTCTGTAAAATCAACTTTTCCTATCAGAGCGGCGCCGGCTGTTCCTGCAATTAAACCGATTAAAATGGAAATTGATTTGATAAATCCTGTTGTAAAACGATATAAAAGGACGATGACCAGTAAAACGGAAAAAGCTAAAGCAAGATTGGACAGCTCACCGAAATCGCTGCTGCCTTCACCGCCGGCCATGTTGTTCATCGCAACGGGAATCAAGGTGATACCGATCACCGTGACGACCGATCCTGTGACCACGGGAGGGAAAAACTTAACAAGCTTTCCGAAGAAAAAAGAAACGATAACGACAATCACACCGCCTGCTATGATGCTTCCATAGATCGCTGGAATACCGTATTTTGAAGCAATCGCAATCATTGGTGAAACGGCTGTGAACGTACACCCCAATACAACAGGCAAACCGATTCCGAAAAAGCGGTTTTTCCAAACTTGCAGCAGTGTCGCCACACCGCACATCAAAATGTCGGCAGACACAAGGTATGTGAGCTCAGCCGGCGTCAAGCCGAGAGCGCCGCCGACGATCAGCGGCACGACAACGGCTCCTGCATACATGGCCAGGACGTGCTGAATACTTAATGAAACGGTTTTACCGGCCGTAAGTTTCATGACCCAACCTCCTGTAAAAAGGTAACTTTTCCATCGGCAAGGGATGCAATACGCGCAAGGGATTCGACTCTGATTCCAAGATTGTCAAGCTCCTCCCTGCCCGTCTGGAATGATTTTTCGATAACAATCCCGATTCCGCACACCTTTGCGCCGGCCTGTTCAATGATGGAAACGAGCCCTTTCGCCGCTTGTCCGTTTGCCAAAAAATCGTCGATGATCAGAACTTTGTCATCCTTTGAAAGATGGCTGGCTGATACGGCAATCGTACTTTCCGTTTTTTTTGTAAATGAATAGACAGAAGCCGTCAACAGATTTTCCGTTAAGGTAAGCGATTGACGCTTTCTTGCAAATACTACCGGCACGCCCAGCTTCAAGCCTGCCATCACGGCAGGTGCGATGCCTGAGGATTCGATCGTCACAATCTTCGTGACGCCTTCCTCCCGGAAAAGCGAGGCAAACTCTTCGCCCACAGCAAGCATTAATTCCGGATCGATTTGATGATTTAAAAATGAATCAACTTTCAGCACTTCGTCAGACAACACCGTGCCATGCTCTGCAATTTTTCGTTTTAGCTTTTCCATTAAACCCCTCCGTTCATCAATTGCCCTTCATAAAAAAAAGCATTGTCCGCTCGGATTTTGAATGCGAGCGGGCAATGCTTAAAAAGACGAATTCCGTCTGTTTCACTAAATGACGTTCGTTTTCTTAGCGCCCACTCATAGTCGGACATTTACGGTGTCCGGTAGAAACTTGCGTGCCATATCCACGCGATTATATGAGTGATATAATGTATCAAATTATATCAACTTTCGATCCGGTTGAAAAGGGATAAAACAAAAAAAGACGAACCTGCACACATTTTTTTAGTTTAATGTTCGTATTTAACAGAAAATTCTGATCCAAAAATCCCTCCCGGACTCACGGGAGGGATTTCTTTTTTACAAATAGAGTGTTGTATATTTTTCTTTCAGGTAGCGGATTAAATGACGGACGTTTAATTCTTCGCCTGTCGCAGACTTGATGATGTCCAACGGTTTTTTTCTTTTGCCGTGGATGTGAACGTGCTCTGTCAGCCACTTTCTGATCGGTTCAAATTCGCCGTTTTCAATCATGCGGTCAAACTCCGGAAAATCTTTCAGCATGCTTGATTTCAGTTGAGCCGCATACATATATCCGAGCGCATATGAAGGGAAATAACCGAAATCGCCGCCGGACCAATGGACATCCTGGAGAATTCCTTTAGCATCGTCAGGAGGCGTAATGCCCAGATATGCTTCATATTTGTCATTCCATAGTTTCGGAAGGTCTCCGACCGATACTTCGCCGCTGAAAATCGCTTTTTCAATTTCGTAGCGAATCATAATATGCAGCGGATATGTCAGCTCATCAGCCTCAATCCGAATCAGCGACGGCTTTGATTCATTAACGGCCCTGTAGAACCCTTCAGCAGTAACGCCTGCAAACTGGTCAGGACTTGCTTCTTTTATTTTCTCAAAATACCGCTTCCAAAAACCTTGATGTCTGCCGATAAAGTTCTCATAGAAAAGGGATTGGGATTCATGTATCCCCATTGATGCGCCGTCTGCTAAATTGGTTCCGCCCAGCGCTTCATCAATGTTCTGTTCATAAATGGCATGGCCGCATTCATGAATCGTTCCGAAAACGGCCGAGCGAAAATCGTTTTCATTATATGCTGTGGTCACCCGGGCATCCCCTTGACTGATCGTCACCTGGAAAGGATGAACCGTCTCATCCAGGCGCCCCGCCTCAAAATCATAGCCCAGTTCTTTTAAGAAAAAGTGGCATACATCGCGCTGCCGCTCTTTTGGAAAACGTTCGTGCACAAAGCCCGTATCAGGCTTTTGATCACTGGCGGCAATCTTTTGTACAAGCGGAACGATCGCCTCCCGCAATTCAGAAAAAAGGCCGTCGAGCTTTTCGACTGTAACACCTGGTTCGTATTGGTCCAGAAGGGTGTTATAGGGGTGGCCTTCATATCCCCAGTACGAGATAAACCGTTTTTTATAGTCGATGATTTTTTCTAAATACGGAGCAAAGAGAGAAAAATCGGACGCCTTTTTCGCTTTTTCCCAGACGGATTCCGCTTTGGATGTCAGCGTCGTATATTCTTTGAAATCTTCTTCCGGAATCTTGCTGTTTAAATCGTATTCTTTTTTCGCTTCCTCAACCGCTTTCTGTGTATCGGCAGGCAGATCCTGTTTTTGCTCGGCAAGGGCATCCAAAAGCTCCTTCATCCGCGGGGACGTTCTCATTTGAAAGACGTCTGCCGACAATTGTCCGATCGCTTCGGCGCGGCTTTCTTCGCCTTTTCTCGGCGCGCCCGTCCTCATATCCCAATACATCACGTTAATCGCCTGCTCATACCGGCTGATTTTCTTTAATGTTTCTAAAAACTCTTTTTCATATGTATTGATCGACATCATTCATCCTCCTCTTCCCTTATATGATGCGAATTGTAATCAGACTAATGGAAATATTTACGAAAGTCAACTTTTATGCAGCCAAAAAAAAGAAAAGCGGGATGTCCGCTTTTCTTTATACATAAACCGGCTGAACAGGAAGCACAGATTCGACTTCTTTTATCACATTCCATTCTTGTTCATCGCCCGCAAAAATGCTGATCGTGCCGCGGTCGCTGTTTGATCTGATCAGACGGCCGATGCCTTGGCGCAGCCTTAGCAGCATGTAAGGAAGGTCTACTTCGCGAAAGGCGTTTTCCAAACCGCTCCGCTTCGCTTCAAACACAGGATCATGCGGCGGAAAAGGAAGCGACCAGATGATGACATGTTGCAGCGGATCTCCGGGAATATCGAGCCCTTCCCATAGATGCACAGAGCACAAAACGGATTCTTCAACCGTTTGAAACTTTTCAACAATTGTACTGATTTCTTCATCCCCCTCAAAGTAAACAGGAAACGAAAATGATTCCTGTGCAGTCCGGCGCTTGAAGGACAGAAGCTCCTCAAAAGACGGAAACAGGAGCAGCGTTTTCCCGCCCGATTCTTTGATTGCACGGATTGCCGCTTTTTCTTTTGCTTCTTTTTCCTCAATTCGATGGATGTACACTTTCATCTGCTCTTCATAGTCGTACGGCGAATCAACGGTAAATGATAAGTAGTCGCGGATCCCAAGGCTTGTCGCTAAATAATCGAACGATCCGTTTTCCGATAATGTCGCCGATGAGAAAATAAATGGAATCTGCTTGGAGAACACTTTTTCTCCGAGAACTTCGGAGACGGTTCTCGGCATGACGACGAATGTTGACTCAAGCTCTTTTTGCTCAAGCCAGCTGATCGCATTTTTCCTGTAGAGCGAAAGGGAGTAAGCCATCTGTTCGAGATACTCTTCAACAACGGTTAAAGCGTATTGGTCGATCGTGTACAGCTCGCCTTCAAAAACGAGCGCCTCCCCGATCTTTTCAAGCAAATCATACAGCTCGGCGGCCGCTTTTTTCAGATTGGCATGATCTTTGATGCGCATGCGCTCAGAGCCTTCTGCTTTTTCGGCGTTTTCTGAAAGCAAACCGAAAAATTCGTCGTTGGCGCGAAGCGCTTCTTCGACAAGCTCTGCAAATTCTTCTCTGATGTCATTGCCGAGCAGGCGCTCGAGAAACATTTCGAGCGTCGATTGCTTCACCCTGTACGTCAGCGCCTTTTGCGCCGCAAACTCGAGCAGATGCCCTTCATCGAAAACCACAGCGCTGTGTTCCGGCAAAAGCGGAAGCTGGCCTTCCCGTTTTCTCGCCTCTTCTGTCCAAACGTGCTCCATATAGAAATCGTGGGAACAGATGATGAAATCGGTTGATTTTCGATAATGGTCTCTTGACAGTGTAAGTCCGCATCGGTGCCTCATGTCGCACGTGAGACAGTCTTGAAAAGAATCGTAACCGATTTCAGACCATTCATCATTTGATAAAGACGAATACTCTTTGCGGTCTCCGTACGGATAAAAAGACTGCATGCCCTGCGATTCATGAACGAAAGACGGCAGACTTTCGTAGAGGTCAAGCCATTTCTCATCATCAGATCGCTGCATCGTTTTCTCCAGTTTTTTCAAACATAAATATTGATCATGCGATTTGCTGAGCCTTGCGTCAATCGTCAAGCCCAAATGCTCGGAAATTTTGTAAATATCGCCTTCTTTTTTGACGAGCTGTTCGATCAGCGTCTCATCCGCACAAGCGATGACCGCCGGCTTGCCCGTATACCTGGCATAGCTCAAGGCAAACAGAAGATAGACGAGCGTTTTTCCGGTTCCGACTCCGGCTTCTGCAAACATGACCTTCTTTTCCTTAAATGCCCGTTCTAATTGAAAAGCCATGAATATTTGCTCATCGCGCAAATCAAAGCCTTTTTCAGGAAGAATATCGTAAAATACATCACCGATCCAATTGTTCAGTTCTTCATAAAAGTTTTTTGTTTTTGTTAATGAAAAAGGCAGACGAGATGCTGTCACCCTGCTCCAACCCCCAACTATCGAGTTTTCAGAACTTCTATCCTATCACTATGATTCGGGAAATTCAACAAGAAAGATTTGAGAAAAGGAGCAGGAAGCCTCTCTTAACTATTTCCGGTAAATCGAATGCGTCAAAAACGGATGATCCGTCGATTCCATATGGCTGATCGCGTTTTTCAATTCTTCCTTCGCATATGTAAGGCGCTCTTCGCCAATGTCCTCGAGCTGGTTTTCTGACGTCTCCAGCGCTTTTTGAATCATATGAATGTGATCGCTGTTCAACATGAAATCACCCCTTTTCAAAATCAATAATCCCGAGTATATGCAGGATGAATCGTTTTTATACAGGCTGATTTTATGTTTTTTCTTTGCTCTTGATAAATACGCAAAAATAAAGGGAATCCATAGTATATATGGTTTCCTTCAATCTTGTTATGTAACTCACCCGATTCCGGAACAATTAAAAACTTTAAGAACCGTCTTATATAAGACGGTTCTCCAAAGATTCGATTGCCAGTTTTAGTGCAGTCAAGCGACGCTCATTTAATGTTTTTTGAGGACTGCCTTCTTTTGCTTTGGCTATTTGTTTTTCAATAGATGGAATGATACCTTGTAAAACTTCTTTAGAAGTCAATATGATTTCTTCGTTATAGCCAAAATCTTCTCCATTCCAAATACCTTTTAGGCTTTCTAAACCAATTTTTACTGCGTTTAGTCTCTTTTTGACAAGAGTTGTGTTTGAACCTTTTTCTTTCGTGCTTTTATAAGCATTTGTTAGTTTATTAAAAGTTGACTCCAACGATTGAATGGACAAATCTTGGATTTCTTGGCTGACAGAATTCATATACAAACCTCATTTTTCTTTTTTAATGATTCAACATTTTTTAACAATCTGCTTAATGGTTGAATTAGGACTGCACATTCATTTTTGCGAGTCGTAAACTGTCATTTCGACTATCGACAAATAAAAATCAAGATATTTCGCAGCGACACCTTGATTAATCGACCACCCACAGTGGAAGAAGGTTCAACATAGCGTTTAACCCATCTTGTTCTTTTTGGGTATGTGGTAATCTGCCGATATCCTTTAACAAGTTGCTAAACGCTTTGCTCACCTTGATAACTTACCATCGAATATTTGTTCTGGTTTTGATTGTATCAAAATTTCGGAGAAGTTATCAAATATCAACATTTACGTTTAACCGTTTTCACAGCGGTCAAACACCCTTTTTCCAGTCAAACAAAAGCTTAACATCAGATAGTAAGGACTGTGTTAGACAATGTGCGCTTTATCCACAATAAAAACCCAGTCTATTCTGTTTTTCTATCATATCCTGTAGGGACTTAAAAATTTATAGACTAAAGGTGGAGAGTTTATGTACTATTATGAACCGGCAAAGAAAGATTATTGGGATTATGATTATGATCCTTATAAGAAGGATCACGATTATTGCAAAAAGGACTACTACTACCATGAGCCTTGCAAAAAAGACTTCTATTACCATGAACCTTGCAAGAAGGATTACGACTATTGCAAAAAGGATTATTACTACCATGAGGATTACAAAAAAGACTATGATTACCACAAGCCTTGCAAGAAGGACTACGATTATTGCAAAAAGGATTATTACTACCATGAGGATTACAAAAAAGACTATGATTACCACAAGCCTTGCAAGAAGGATTACGATTATTGCAAAAAGGATTATTACTACCATGAGCCTTGTAAAAAAGACTACGATTACCACAAACCTTGCAAGAAAGACTGCTACTATGAGCCGCGCAAAAAATGCTATGATTCGTCTTATAAAAAGAAAAATGATTCATGGATTTACTAGTGAATCGATGTTTTGCCATGCGCTTTTAAGGGGATAATCACGCGGGCGCGCAAATTTAAAAACGCCGTTCGGCGGCTTTCCAGCTATGGAAAGAAAAAAGGCTGCCGTTTCATGGCAGCCTTTTAACTTCACTTCTCTTTATTCGGTTTTGGCGGCCTTTTCCCCCAATACTGGTAATAGTCCGTCTTAATAAAACCGTTAAAGAGTTTCCGTTTTTTTGTCGCTTTTTTCCCGTAGCACTCTTCAAAACGCTCGTTTGATGTCAGCATGTAAACAGACCACGTATCAAGTCCGGCAAATGCTTCGCCCATATCTTTATACATGGCTTCGACTGCTTTCTTTTCACCGAGGCGTTCCCCGTACGGCGGATTTCCGACAATCACGCCGTATTCCTCTTTCGTCCGAAAATCCTTTACCTGCATTTGCTTAAATTCGATGAAATCGGCTAGTCCCGCTTCCTCGGCATTCGCTTTGGCGATCTCGATCATACGATGATCCAGGTCATACCCCGAAATTGACAGCGGCTGATCATAATTCGCTTTGTCTTCGACTTCAAGCCTTGCTTGATCCCACACTTCTTTGCTGATCCATTCCCATCTTTCGGATGCAAAATCCCTGTTGAAACCCGGCGCAATATTTTGGCCGATCAAAGCCGCTTCGATCGGTATCGTGCCCGAACCGCAAAACGGATCGACGAAAGGTCTGTCAGGCGTCCAATTTGTCAATTGAATCAATGCTGCAGCGAGGGTTTCTTTCAGCGGCGCTTCCCCTTGACCGGTTCGGTATCCCCGTTTATGAAGCCCGGCTCCGGATGAATCAAGCGTAATGACCGCTTTGTCTTTTAAAAGGGAGACCTCGATTTTATATTCCGGGCCTGTTTCCTCAAGCCACCCGCCTTGTGTCTGATACGCTGATTTCAGCTTCTCGGCGATCGCCTTTTTGACGATGCGCTGGCAGTCCGGCACGCTTGCAAGCACTGATTTAACAGACTTTCCCGTCACGGGGAATGAGGCGTGTTCAGGAAGATAGGCGCTCCAGTCGACCGCTTTTGTCTTCTCGAATAACTCGTCAAAGGTCTTGGCCGTAAATTCGGCAACCTGCACTTTCACCCTGTCAGCAGTTCTCAGCCACAGATTGGCTCTGCAGATGGCGAGGGCATCACCTTCGAACACGACTTTGCCGTTGTCAACCGTACAATCATATCCTAGATCTCGCACCTCTTTGGCAACGATCGCTTCAATTCCCATCGGCGCTGTTGCAATTAATGTATAGGTTTTCATCATATCACCTGTTTTTATGTATGTTTTTTACATGATAAAAGCTCTCCTACCTGCGGAGAGCTTATACATTGTCATCATCATAATAGTGTGTAACGTTCTGTAAGCCATGTTTTGTTCCGTCGTACTGCTGTCGGCTGCTAAGCCTCGTACTCGGGTGGTAATCATCTATCTACAGAGTCAACTCTGTCCTTCTTTCCGTTCATTTCCGTCCAGAAGGTTCCCCTACCAAAATTTGGGTTTCTCGCTCGAGGGGTTTACCGCGTTCCACTCTCACCATTTCTAGTGAGACTTCGTCACTGTGGCACTTTCAAGGATACTCAGCCATATCCATAAAGGACGTAGGCTTTTTTCCTGCCGTCAGCCTTCTGCAAGGCTGCCCTAGCTTATGACTTCGCTAGGCACGAACACTACGGGCATCTCAGCACCGTGCGAGCATGGACTTTCCTCTACAGATGTAAAATCTGCAGCGATTACCCGAACGTTAAGACATCAACTATTATAGCTTAGTTTGTTCTAAAGGGCAAGCGGTTTTCATCAATCGTATAATTTGCTTCCAAACACATGTTTTTCCAAATTGGAAAGCCGTTTTAGAATATCAAAATTGGTCGTATTTGATTGAGCCGGCTGTCTCTTGTTCGCTTCTTCAAGCTGTTTTTTCAACTGCAGGTTTTCCTGCTGCAATTCTTCGATTTCCTGATGGAAGGCTTCATAGTCTTTAATGACCATGTCCAAGAATTTGTCAACATCTTCCTGCTTGTAGCCTCTGACTCCTGTTTTGAATTCTTTTTCCAAAATTTCTTTAGCAGAAAGCTTCACTTTATCAGCAAGCATCTTTTTCACCTCATATCGTGAATCATCATCTTATATTTTTTCAGAAAACGTGTGCAATGTCAAATTTTCTCTTGCACTTTTTACTCTTCGTAAAAGCTGCTTTCTTCAACGGTGACTCTCAGGTCATCCATCGTAATCGTGTAAATCGGAAAATCGCGTTTTTCTTGAGCTTTTTTTGCTTCATTCAGCATATACACAGGCGAGCCTTCTCTTTCTTCGTCGTACAGAATCAATAAGCCATCCGCCTTTTCGATGAAAAACCGGTTTTTTTGTTTAAATTGGACCGGGCTTTCGTACGGCCTGTGTGTCAAGCTTTCAGTGAAATCGCTGGCTGCGAGCACAGCTTCATACTGCTCTTGATTTTTCTCGTTCCACTTCTTTTCCTGTTCCAAAAACGGAGTGATAACCGCCACTTTCAAGTCGGGATATTCTTCCTGCAGCGAAAACGCAACTTCCGCCGCCCATAGTTCCGTGCCGAGCTGGCCTGAGATAAGGATCCATTCCAGCCCTTCCTCAAGCAGGGCGGTCAATCGGTTTTCAAGCGCTTTTTTTATGTAGAACAGGGCCTTGTCTTCCTGTTTGAAAATCCCCAGTTCAAACGGCTTGTACCCTGTAACGGCCAATACTTTCATTATGATCACCTGCTAAAAAATGGGGCCGTATTCCGCCCCATTTTTTTAAAAGATATTCTGTTGCTCACGTTCAATCCGGCGCTCGTTCATCCTGACAAAACTTCCGAAAATCCTTTTTAGTAAGGACCCATACCCATTCCAGGTCCTGGCATCGCTCCAGGCCCGGGCATCATTCCTGCGCCAGGGCTCACGAAGTGCTGATGTGATGCCTGGTTGACAGCTGATTGAGTTTGCGGGAAGTAATGAACATGCTGAAAATGCTGATGGTTGACATTCGTTGTGTGCTGCGGGTGAATGTGCGGTACGACGGTTTTGCTTTGCGTATGGTTGTAGCAGCATTGAGTAGGATGAACAATCGGCGCCATTACATGCGGTTTACAGTGCATGAAAATTCCCCTTTCTTTAAGCTTCTATATACACTATTAAACTATGAAGCAAGGGGTAAACATGTACTAATATAAAAACCTATTTTAAAAGTAAGCCATAAAGCTTTCCTTGAAATTCGTCATGATTAATACGATAAACAGTACGACGACAAAAAACAGATAAAACAGCCCCTTATACATATCGACGCTCCCTTCAAACCATTCTAACGCTATTTTACAAGAAGCGATCGGTTTCTACAATTCATAACATGCTTGAAATGTTTGGCTTTCGAAGATCGTCGTTTTCTGCGCTTGCCCGGGGAATATTTCGTCCGAATTTCCTTTCCAGCCGCTCGCGCCGTTTCAAAAGACCGGCTACTTCTTTTTCGGTCAGCTCAAACTTTTGTGAACCGTGCTGCAGCATCAGGTTATCCGTTACCTCGAGGGCGGCCCGAATGTCCCGCTTTCGATGTTCAAAGTATTTGGCGAGTTCGATGCCTGCGCGCCAGGCGGTTTTTCCGTCTGTTCCATTTTGGAGCTTCAGCCAAAGGGATGCGGCTTCTTTTAGCATGCCCTGCTTTTTATACTGCATAGATAAATCGAATGATGCGCGTTCAGACTGCTCGAAAGGCTTTTTTTCAAGCTCCTGCAATTGCGCTGTCGCAAGCTCTGTCTCCCGGTTGGCGAGAAGCCATTTGGCCATCGCGTACTTTTCGTTTGCTTCCGCTGTCTGCTCCGGAGTGAGGATTTTCTTCGATAAATGGATGTAAAGAGAAATTAAAGAAAGCACGTCAAGCTCATTGTGGCGCAAAACGCCTTCAATGATTTCCGGACGCTCCTCCTTTAAAAAATGAAAATACATCATCGGCGCCAGGTAGCCCGGCGTATCTTCAGTTCTTCCAACACCCAGCTCTTCCTTTTCCACCGTCCCCAAAGAGACGCGGTCAAACTTATGCTTCCAAAGGCGGCGGGATCCGTGGAGCAGGTCAAAATGGCCGAAATCCGGCAGCTTCGGAACCCTGTCGCGGATCAGCGTGTGCCTCGTTTTCACCTGAGGCCAGTCGAACGCTTTCCCGTTATAGGTGACAAGAGACTGAATATCGACTTCACTCAGGAAGCTGTGATAGAGGGCGGCTTCGTGCCCCGGCTTTGGCAGCAGATGCTGTTTGACGACTACGCGGTCGTCATACACCCGTGCATGGCCGAGCAAAAAGATCGTATTGCCGGCCCCTCCCCCGAGACCGGTCGTTTCCGTATCAAAGAAGAAAAGCTGGCTCGGTGTATACCCTTTGCTTGAAAGCGAATGGGAAACTGCGCTGTTGTTCCAGCGCCTAACCGTCTCATGCAGTTCAGAAAATGCGTAATGGCCATGAACATGTGTCAACGGATAAACGACTTCCCTGATCAGGCAATAGCATTCCTCAAACACATACGGTTTAACACCGAGTTCGGCCCATTCTTTCTCAAAGCCGACGGACGCGGAAGTCCGCTTTTCTGCCGGAGAATCCGTTTTTTCTTCTTTCGCTTGATTTCCCAGGTGATGCTTATAGCGGTTAAGTTTTCGTTTTAAAGACATTCCGCTCAACCTTTCCAGCCTTTTAAAAGGCGCAGCGCATTGTTTTTTGTCTGATCGCCGCTGCCGCCCACTCCTATGCAGGAAGGGCATCCTGACTCACACGGACATCTTGAAATCAGCCGATGCGCTTCACTGATGATCTCAGGCATTTGTTCATACACTTTCTGAGACAGCCCCACTCCGCCGGGATAGCGATCATACAAAAAGATCGTCGGCTTTTCGTTATGAACGGCTTTAATTTGCGGAAAAACGTGCAGATCAGACGGATCGCACATCACTTTTAAGGCGGCGACATGTCCCAGGACGTTTGCAGTCCCAAGCAAAGCTTCTTCCAATTTGATGTCGTTCCAATTTTGCCGCTCCTCATCGTTCACCTGCACCCAAGCCGCATTGGTATGCAGTTCCTCTTCAGGCAGATGAATCGGGCCTGAGCCGATATTTTCATGCGTCTCAAATTTTATTTTCTTAAAAATCGTCGCTTTCGCCTGAACGGTCACATCCCCAAAACCGAACGCTGCGGTTTCTGTCTTTTTCTCCTTGTCAACTTCGAGAACTCTCAATAGGACGGCAAGATTGGCATCCGTATAGTAATCAACTTGAACCTCGCGGACAAACGCCTTTTTCTCCTCCCAGTCAAGCTTTTCCACCTGGTATTGGATGCCTTGATGCAAATAAATGGCTTCATCGTGCAGAAGCGTCATGGCGCTGAACCTGTCCATTTCCCCGATCACTTTCGCCTTCTCGCGCTTTGACTGATCAATAATGACAACATTTTCCTGAGAAGCCGACCTCAAGCTGATGCCGTGCGCCGGAAAAGCGTCATTCATCCAGTGATACGTGTTCCCGGTTAAGTGGAGGACTCTTTCTTCTGCCAAGTAGTCAAGAATATCCTCGATTTCGGCACCGCCGAATGTGTCCGTTCTTTTGAAAGGCAGTTCAAAGGCTGCGCATTTAATATGATCGACAAGAATGACCAGGTTATCCGGATTAATGACGGCAGTCTCGGGATTTTGTTTAAAGAAATAGTCCGGATTCTGTACAATGTACTGATCGAGCGGGGCGGAACTTGCCACCATGACAATCAGCGCTTCGTTGTGCCTTCTTCCAGCACGGCCGGCCTGCTGCCAGGCGCTCGAGATCGTTCCCGGATATCCGGTCATGATGCATGTCTGCAGCTGTCCGATATCAACGCCCAGCTCAAGCGCATTCGTGCTGACAACGCCTTTAATGTCCCCGCTGCGAAGGCCTTTTTCAATGACGCGCCGCTCGTTCGGCAGATAGCCGCCCCTGTACCCCTGAATCGAATGAGGGCCGACAATCGGTTTCATCACTTCCTGCAAGTATGTCAATATAATTTCAACCCGGACTCTGCTTCTTGCAAACACAATCGTCTGAATACCGTTTTTCAGAAATTCGGATGCGAGCTTTCTCACTTCAAGGGTCGCGCTTTTCCTGATGTTAAGCGAACGGTTGACCATCGGCGGGTTGTAAAATAAAAAGTGCTTTCTTCCCGACGGGGCGCCGTTGTTTGAAATCAGATGCATCGGCTGCCCTGTGAGCGTCTCAGCGAGCTCCAATGGATTGGCGATCGTCGCGGATGTACAGATAAACTGCGGCTTGCTTCCGTAAAATTCAGCGATCCGCATCAGCCGTCTGATGACATTGGCTACATGGCTGCCAAAGACTCCCCTGTATACGTGAAGCTCATCGATGACGATATATTTCAGATTTTCAAACAATGACACCCATTTTGTATGGTGGGGCAAGATCGCCGAATGCAGCATATCCGGGTTTGTAATGACGATATGTCCTGCTTTTCTGACTTTCTGCCTGATCGAAGGCGACGTATCTCCGTCATATGTATAACAGTTGATCGACGCACCGATTTCATCGATTAATTCGTTCAGTTCGCTTTTTTGGTCCTGTGACAATGCCTTTGTCGGAAAAAGATATAAGCTGCGCGCATCCTGGTCTTCTGTGATCCGCTGAATGACGGGCAGATTGTAGCAAAGCGTCTTCCCGGATGCCGTCGGCGTCACAAGCGTCACGTTTTTGCCGGCGGCGCTGTGCAGAAACGCGTCAGCCTGATGGGAATACAGCTTTTCTATCCCTCTCTGCTGTAAAGCATGCACGATTCTTTTATCTAAACCTTCAGGAAAATCGCGGTAATCCGCTTCTTTTTCCTCAATTGTATGCCAATGAACAATTTGCTTGCTGAAAGCTTGGTCTTCTTTCAGAAGCTGAATCATATCTGTCAAATTTCGTTTTTGAAACAACGCTGTCACCTCTCCCTTCTATTTTAGCGAATGTCCGTTCGTTCTGAAAGAGGTGATTTCCTGAGAAAATGAAAAAGCAGAGAATCGCTCTCTGCTTTTTTGCTGTTACTTAACTTTAAGCTCCATGAGCTTTGTCTCGCTTTTTTTCGCCTTTGCCTCTTCATGTTTTGTGACGCGCTCCAACACATCGCCGTTCATAATGACGATCGGCGTAATGGTGCTGCTCGCTTTTTCCTTGATCAGTTCCAAATCGCACGTTATCAAAGGATCGCCGACTTTTACTTTGTCTCCTTCTTTGACATGGGCTGTGAAACCTTCGCCTTCCATCGCTACGGTTTCCAGACCGATATGAATCAAGAGTTCCACGCCGGACAGTGAACGGATGCCGATGGCATGTTTTGTGTGGAACAGCTGGATCACTTCCCCGTCGACAGGTGAGACGATCTCGCCTGCGGAAGGCTCGACAGCCATTCCGTCACCCATCATCTTTTGGGAGAAAACGGGATCAGGGACTTTTGAAAGTTCCAAAACTTGTCCGTCAACCGGTGAAAAAACGGTTTCTTCTTTCATTTCATTTTGTTTCTGACCAATACCGAATAATTTTTTCAGCAATACAGTTGGGCTCCTTTCAAAACGCCTCTTTATGATGGCTATTAAAAGAGGAACAGGTTAAATAAATCTTTGGATTCCCCACTATTTAACCACACTTTCAAATTCCCATCAATGAATAACCATACCAAGAGCCCCTGCATAAGCTGAAAATAAAAAACCGGGGTGATGAAGAATGGATTTTAAGGAAAACGACAATCACTCGCTCAGCAAGAAAGACGAAATTCAAGAAGCGGTTGAACAGTTATTTTACAATTCACCTTTCCACGATATTTTAAATTCATTCCAAAAACTGATATCAGACCAGCTTCAGAATTCCACCATTTCCATGAACATCAGAGAGGAGAATGAGGCGCTTCACGTCGACATCGCCGTTCCTGAATCGTTTCAAAACGGAGATATCATGATTGAAGCGAAATCGAGGTATCTTCATGTCGCCTTGAAGGAGAAAAAAGAAAGCGGCGGTTCTTCATCGTTTACAAGCCTGTCCAGAACCGTTCTGCTCCCATATCCCGTCCGCGAAGAAACAATGAAGACGTCGTGGAACCGAAATATCCTCACGGTCTCATTTCCGGAGCAAAAAAAGCATGAATGACCTTCATCCATGCTTTTTTTATTTGAAGAATCCCATAAACCCTTTGGCCAGCGCTCCGACCTGGTTGACCGTGCTCACCATCTGGCCAGCGGTGTCCATCATTTTGCTGAAATCAAACTGCCCGTTCTTTTTTTTGAATTGCGACAGAAAGCTTTGAAACTGTGATGGCTGGTGGAGATTCGGCCGCGGCGAGGGATATGGATGCTGATAAGGAAATGCCTGAAACGGCGGAAGCGGCGGCTGCATTTGCTGCTGAACAGGCTGATGATAGACTGAAAACGGGTCCACATTCTGCTCGATCGGCTGCTGATAGGCCTGCGGCCGCTGAGCTGGATGAGCGTACGGGACGGTTTCCTGGCTGTAGTACGGCTGAACGGGATGATAGGCATGATGGTTTTGCTGATCGGCTTGAACATATGCACCGGGGCCGGAATAAGGATATACGGCGGTTCTCCTCTCTTCCATCTTTCCTCTCCTCCTAAAGCCCTTTTTTATATGTGTATGATATAAAGGCATTTCCTGTTCCAAAGGTTCTGTCACAAGTTTGTCAAAAAGTGTCGAAAATTTTAATATTTGAAAAACAGAAAAAAGTCGAATTGTTATGGTACGATATTATTAATATAAAGGAGAGGGGATGCACCATATGAACGTATCATACTTAAGAAATTGTTTTGCCGAGATGAAACAGTATGAGACAGACTGCATGAACAAACTGATGGATTTCGCCAAGTTTTTGTATATCCAGGGACATCTGACATTAAACGAATTTCGCACAAGTATGAAAGTTCTTGAAGCGAATGGCGCACAGCACCCTGCTTATGATATGAATACGGACGCCAGCTAAACAAACAGCCCTCATAAAAAAGAAGACCGGGTCTAATCCCGGTCTTCTTTTAATATATCGTCTTCTACGTTTTTCAGCGTATAGAGGATGGATTCCGTCAGATCTTTAAAGCGTTTTTTATGGATTTTGCAAAAATAGGACTGCATGAAAATTTCATTTGCATTTTCCTCCACCGAGCTGAGCTGTTCTTCATAAATGTATTTTGGCCGATTGGCATTGATATAAGGCAGGCTTTCCGCCAGCCAGCTTTTCACTGTTTGTTCGAGTCTCTCGACAGAAGGTTTGACAACCTCGAAAAAATCGTATTCCGTCCCTTCCTCTTTTCCCTTACTGTATCGTTCTTCCGCTTCTTTTACAAGGCGGATTAATTCCCGTGTCTGTACAAGAAGAGATTGTGTATCCAATTTTTTCACCTCGGGTTTATCGTACCAAAGGAAGACGACCGTTACAACGAATCCGGCTTATGCCGTCTCTCCTCTTGGCTCCACTCCCATTAACGTGCTGTTTAAACAAGCCAAGAGCTCTGCCAGTTCTTTTTCAATCAGATCGAGCCGTTCGTTCCAGCCAGCCCGCTTTTCATACTCCGCCCGGCGTACTGCTTCTGTCAAAGCCTTCTCAGCAGACGACATGTCTGATTCCGTTTCCAAAAGCATTTGAAGGACCGAGTCTTTGCTTGCAAATCCGTTCATTTGCTTCCCTCCTTTTTGATCGCCTTCTATGCATTCTCCCCTATGCGCCCCCTCTCCTCCGCAGCTGACAAAACTAGAAGCAAACCGCCAAAGAAACTCATTTTCCAGCCAAACGCGCCGCTTTCGACAAGTGATCTTGCGAAAAATGGTATGATCAGCGCTTTTTTGCAAAATCTAAAAAGGTAAGGAGGTGCCCGCTGTGGAAAACAACAAAAAGAAAACACCTGCGAAAACAAAACCTGATGCTAAACAAACAGACACACTGGATAAAAAATTAGGCGGACCTAACCGCCCGTCCACTTAAAAAGCAAGGAGAACCCTTGCTTTTTTGTTTTACCTCTTATTCAGCCAATGCTCCAGCGAAAACAATGCCTGCAGCTGCCTTCTTTTTTGAAAATACCAATCGGTGATTTCGATCGTTTTCGGCAGTTTTTCATCTTTGAACATTGCCTCTCTCTTTCCTCCGCGAAACCAATCGGATTTTAATCCGTCTAATGAATGGGCAACAACGGGATAACACGTTCTCAAAAACGGCGAGGTTCTGATTTTAACCCCTGCCCAGCGTTCCATATCAAAGCGCGACCCGGTATGCGGAACACATGATGTAAAGTGAAAAAAACCGGGGAAAAGCTCAGGCGAAAACAGCAGCTCGCTTAATTGCTTGCCGAGCTTGATCCTTTCCTTTAAACTGGTGAAGCGTTTGACAGACACACCGTAAAAAACGCCTTCAACCGTCGGGAAAATGACCGTGTTGAAGTGAAACCATTCACACAGCTGAAAAGGAATCGTCTGAAAAACATTCTTTTTAAACAAAGGATTTTGTATAATAGGAGTTTGGATAGTGTTTTGTTCATTTATAATGAGAGCGTACATGAGCCGCTTTTGATCGCGCTCATGCCAGAACCGCTCCCACTCCGTTTTCATAAATGAAGACACGCCAAATGAGGAGAGCAAATGAAACAGCGGCTGGCCAAGCTGCTTGGACCAATGGTATAACAGGAGCTGCGGATAGGCGTCTGAAAAGATCAGCCAGTTCGCTCTCTCATACGCTAAAAACAGCCATTTCTGCTGAAAAGCCGTAAGTCCGAGCTCGAATAAGCGCCCTTTTAAATCGGTCATCGACCAGCCGGCATTCCGGGAAACAAATGAAGCCAAAAGCGACCACTTGATTTCAGGATGGCGGTCAAAGTAGCGTTTGTAGGCATTTGTCCGTGAGATATTGTCCTTGTTCAGTTTTGCGGTCAGCTCTTGAATGCGGCTCGTCAGCTCCGCCGCGGAAAAAGTGTTGTGCAAGATCAGCCACTTCCGTTAGTATCCAGATTTTTTGTAAAAGGAGGATGAAGAAAGTGATTCGTTACCCGAACGGCAAATCCTATCAGCCGAAAACAGCTGCCTCATCCTTGCAAAAGAAGCCGTCGTATTCCAATCGCGGCATGACCCTCGAAGATGACCTGAATGAAACGAATATGTATTATCAATCTCATTCGATTGCGGTCATCCATAAAAAACCGACACCTGTACAGATTGTCCAGGTCGATTATCCGAAGCGAAGCGCTGCGGTTATCAAAGAAGCATATTTCAAGCAGTCGTCAACTACTGATTATAATGGGGTTTATAAAGGCCGCTACATCGATTTTGAAGCGAAAGAAACAAAGAGCCGAACCTCGTTCCCGCTTCAGAATTTCCACGATCATCAGATCGAGCATATGAAGCAGGTTGTGGCGCAAGACGGCATTTGTTTTGTTATCATATCCGCTTTTGAAGAAATTTATTTTTTGGAAGCAGAAAAATTATTTTATTTCTGGGAGCGGAAAAAGCAAAACGGCAGAAAATCGATCCGAAAAGACGAGCTTCAGGAAGCCGCTCACCCCATTTCACTTGGATACTCGCCAAGAATTGATTATATTAAGATTATTGATCAGTTGTATTTTTCGCCATCATAAATTATGATTTTAAAGTCATGTGAGCGAAAAGGTTTAACTACGAAAGGTTGAGATGTTATGTCAGATCAATTTAACAGCCGCCAGGAACGGCGAAAAGCCCAGCAGGGCAAAAGCAGGTCTAATACTCATTCTAAACCCAAGAAAAAGAAAAAAGCAGGATTGTTTAAGAAAATTCTTTTATCCATTTTAATCATCGGTGTTATCGGCTTGATTGCCGGGGGCGTCACTTTTGCGGTGATGGTAGCGGACTCGCCGTCCCTTGATGAAGCAAAACTGAAGACACCGTACTCTTCTACCATCTATGACAAAAACGGAAAAGAAATCGCCGAAATCGGTTCGGAAAAACGGACGTACGTGTCGATTAAAGACATCCCGGATTCCGTCAAAAACGCATTTCTTGCAACGGAAGACGCCCGTTTCTATGACCACCACGGCGTCGACCCGATCCGGATCGGAGGAGCGCTTCTGGCAAACTTCGAAGGCGGATTTGGTTCTGAAGGCGGAAGTACGATCACACAGCAGGTCGTCAAAAACTCCCTTCTGTCACATGAAAAAACGCTGAAACGGAAAGTCCAGGAAGTCTGGCTGTCTTTCCAGCTGGAAAGAAAATACTCAAAAGACGAAATTCTTGAAATGTATTTAAATCGGATTTACTTCTCGCCGCAGGCCTACGGTGTCGGAAAAGCGGCTGAGCAGTTCTACGGGGTTACAGATCTAAACGACTTAACGGTCGAGCAGGCCGCAACGCTTGCCGGCATGCCGCAAAGCCCGAATAACTACAACCCGATCAAACATCCGGAAAAAGCCGAGAAACGGCGCAATGTCGTGCTGAGCCTGATGAATAAACACGGCTTTATCTCTGACGCAGAGTACAACAAAGCGAAAAAAGTAGCCGTCACAAAAGGCCTTGTATCTCCGAAAGAGTACGCAAAAACAACGTCCAACAAATACAGCGCGTTTATCGAGCAGGCCGTCGCCGAAGTGAAAGAAAAAGCGAACGTCACTCCGGGAACGGACGGACTGAAGATTTACACGACGATTGATACAGACGCACAGGATTATGTGGATGAGCTGATGGACGGCGATTCTATTCAGTATACCGAAAAAATGCAGGCCGGCCTCACCCTGCTCGATACGAAAACCGGAGAAATCCGCGCGCTCGGCGGCGGACGCGACCGGAAAGCAGGCGACTTTAACTATGCAGTAGATACGAAACGTCAGCCTGGTTCAACGATTAAGCCGATCCTTGACTACGGCCCTGTCATTGAGAACAAGAAATGGTCGACGTATGAACAGATTAAAGATGAAGCATACACATATTCAACCGGAGATCCGATTAACAACTATGACAGAAAACACAGAGGCTGGATATCGATGAGAGAGGCACTTGTCGATTCTCGAAACGTTCCAGCTTTGAAAGCATTCCAGGCAGCCGGAAAAGACAATATTGTAAAATTCGCAGGCAACCTTGGTCTTAACATAAATTCAGATGATTTAGTGGAAGCTTACGCAATCGGCGGCTTCGGAAACGGTGTGTCGCCTCTGCAAATGGCCGGAGCGTACAGCGCCTTCGGGAACAACGGCTACTACAATGAGCCCCATACCGTTACAGCGGTGGAATTCAATGACGGCACAAAGCTTGATTTGACGCCTGAATCAAAGGCAGCCATGAGCGATTATACCGCATTTATGATAACGGATATGCTGAAAAGCGCTGTTCAGCGAGGAACAGGAACAGCCGCACAAGTCAATGGCGTTACTGTAGCAGGTAAAACGGGTACGACGAACTTTACCGAGGACGACATTAGAAAACACGGCATAAGTCGAAACGGAGCAAGGGATTCATGGTTCGTCGGCTATACGCCGCAATATACGGCAGCGGTCTGGACCGGTAAAGAAGGCTTTAATTCGCTGAGCGTAAACGAACAGCAAGTCGCTAAGCTCCTGTTCAAAAAACTGATTGCCAAGGTGGACAACGGCAGCGGCTCATTTGAAAAGCCTGACAGCGTCGTTGAAGCGACCGTTTTAAAAGGCTCGAACCCGCCGGTGCTCGCCAGCAGCAACACGCCTAGCGATAAAAAAGTCACTGAGTACTTTGTAAAAGGCACACAGCCGACGACCGTTTCGAAAAAATATGAGGAAAAAGAAGATGCCGACAAGCCGACAGGTTTGAGCGCAGAATATGATGAAGCATCAAAGAGCATCAAGCTTTCATGGTCATATTCCGGAGACGGTGATGTATCCTTTAAAGTCAAACAATCTGTTGACGGAGGCGGATACAGCGAAATTCAAAGCAGCAGCGCGAAAGAAGCCGTCATACCGAATGCAAAAGAAGGATCCGTCTACAGATTCCAAGTCACGGCCGTTACTGAAGATGGCGAAAGCGACCCTGCTTCTGTGACGCTTAAAGTCAACGCGGCTGAAGATGATGAGTCAAAAGCGGACGATGAAAAGAAAGACGAGGATGACGAGAAGAAGCAGGATGCTGATGCTGATGATGATCAGGACAAAGACAAACAAAATAACGGCAACTCAAATCAGCCGGATGATCAAAATTCAGGCAATACGGATCAAAACAATCAAAATCCGGGAAATACAGACGGCAGAAAAGATGATGACGCCGATGATCAAAACAAAGATCAGAATAAAGACAAAAACAAAAACCCGGATCAAGACAGCAACACAGATGATCAACAAACAAATTCCAATGGTCAATCAACCGGCACCCATTAATCTAAAAAGCCACTCACAGTTTAGTGAGTGGCTTTTTTATGATTGATGGCAATATATTTATAAAATTGCTTTTTCATTTCCGTAAACAATTCGTCAAGCTGAATAAAACAATGATACTGCGTTGGTTTCTGGAGGATAAACTCGAGGCGTTCCGTCCAGTTCATCGGCTTGGCTCCAAAATCCTTACGGGTGATGATCTCCCAGTTGAGACTTTTGACGGGCTCCCTCATCGTCCAGTGGAGGCTTGCGATCAAGCAGCACACCCCGTTCAGCATATCATCCTGGCTGCACCTTGACTTTCTCGTTTTAAAGACGGGCAGAAGCTTTTCTTTTGTACGCTCCCAAACCGCAAACAGAAGCGGGACCCATTCTTCAGCATGCTCCCACGGCTTGTTCTCTTCTATGTCCTGAAAAAAATCATAGCAGAGCGGATTTTCCGAAAGAACGTCAAGCCTTTCGCCGGATTCCAGTCTTCTCTTCCGCAGCGTTTTTTCGTATTCGTCCAACAGTGAAACGCTTGTCACGGCAGCTTCACCAGCCCTTTTTTATATCGTTTTTGCCCTTCCCTGCACAGAGAAAACAACGGGCATTCTTCACATTTCGGCCTTTGCGCCTTGCAGTGATAGCGTCCGAAAAAGATCAGTCGGTGATGAGTAACGGACCACTCTGATTCAGGCACTTTTTTCATCAGCGTCTTTTCGACTTCCGCTACCGAATCCTTCCATCTGCAAATGCCGAGCCTTTTTGAAACCCTTTCCACATGGGTGTCGACGGCAATGGCAGGAACACCGAATGCAACGGAAACGACGACATTGGCGGTTTTTCTCCCGACGCCCGGAAGTTTCACCAGCTCATCCCGGTCTTTCGGCACTTCACCGCCGTATTCTTCCAGCAGCATTTTGCAGAGCTTTTGAATATTTTTGGCTTTGTTCCGGTATAAGCCGATCGATTTGATATCTTGCTGCAGCTCTTCAAGCGGAACGGCAAGATAATCTTCAGGCTTTTTATATTTTTTGAAAAGCGTTTTCGTCACTTTATTGACAAGCGCGTCTGTGCACTGGGCCGATAAAGCGACGGCGATGACAAGTTCAAACGGATTGTCATGGACTAATTCGCATTCAGCATCCGGAAACATTTCACCGATTGTTTCTAAACAAAACTCGATCTGTTTTTTTGTCAGCATGTCTTCACCTTTCACTTTATTGTTCAAGCCAATTGTAAAAAGGAACCTGTCTTGTATACTCCTTTTGCTCACTTTGCCGCGGAGCGGTCTTCCGCCTGAATCTTTGGCTGTAGTTTGCGGCTTGTTCGACTGTTGAAATGCCGTTTTTCTTCCACTCAAACAAAATCCGGTCAATGTAGCGGAAATTTAGTTTTCCTGATATGACGGCTTCTTTGAGAGCTTGTTTGATCAGCTGTGCATCGTGATGATCCTGGTCAAGCCAGATGCTGAGCGTCTCGCATTCCAGCGGAGACAGCGGCCGCGCAAATTCTTCTTCAAAGATCGTATAAAGGCTCTTCTCTTCGCCTTCATTCTGTTCGGCGAGTTGCTTCTGCTCGTCCATTTCAAGATGCTCAAACAGCTTGCCCCAGAGAGGTTCGAGCGAATACTTTTCAAACTTAATGCCGTTCTGGTCTTCGCATTCTTCTATATAGATGAAGCCTTTTTGAATGAACATTCTCAGCATGTTCATACATTGTTCGGTTTCAATCGACATCGTCTTGCTTAATTCCTCCGGGGTCGGAAAAAATGAACCTCTCTCAACATGCATTTTAATGTTTAAGAGCAGCATGAATTCTGTCTCGTTTAAGCCAAGCTCCCGATAGTTTAAAAAAAGCAGATTCGGAATGGTGACAGATCCCATCTCCTGCATCTTAATAAAGTGCTGTTTTTTCATTCGATACACCTCTTACCTTCCAGTATATCATGGATGACTGTGAAAAAGTCTCCTGGAATCAGGAGACTTTTTTCTTAAGGATATAAGCGATTTAATAGTCTTGGGAACGGAATCGTTTCGCGGACGTGCGGAGAGCCGCAGATCCAGGCAACCGTCCGTTCGAGTCCGAGTCCGAATCCTGAATGCGGAACTGATCCGTATTTTCTCAGCTCTGCATACCATTGATAAGCATCCGATTCTAAACCGTGCTCTTTCAGGCGTGCTTCGAGAAGCTCAAGATCATGGATCCGTTCAGATCCGCCGATAATCTCACCGTAGCCTTCAGGCGCAATCAAGTCAGCGCACAATACGACATCTTCCCTGTCAGGGGCAGGCTGCATATAAAACGGCTTTAATGATGTCGGATAGTGTGTAATAAATACCGGCTTGTCATAGCTTTCGGCAATCGCCGTTTCGTGAGGAGCGCCAAAATCATCGCCCCATTCAATATCGTCAAAGCCTTTCTCTTTTAAGAACTGAATCGCTTCATCATACGTGATTCTTGGAAAAGGCGCTTTGATAAGCTCCAGTTTGGAAGTGTCTCTGCCGAGCGTATTCAGTTCAATTTTGCAGTTTTCAAGCACGCTTTGAACGATAAAAGAGACATAGTTCTCTTGAACTTCAAGATTTTCATTGAATTCGACAAACGCCATTTCCGGTTCGATCATCCAGAATTCAATCAGATGGCGCTTTGTTTTTGATTTCTCGGCTCTGAAAGTCGGCCCGAATGAAAAGACTTTTCCTAAAGCCATTGCAGCAGCTTCCATGTAAAGCTGGCCGCTTTGCGAAAGGTAGGCATCTTCGTCAAAATACTTTGTCGCAAAAAGCTCTGTCGTTCCTTCAGGTGCGCTTCCCGTCAAAATCGGAGGATCGACTTTAACAAAGCCTTCCTTATTGAAAAATTCGTATGTAGCGCGAATGATTTCATTGCGGATTTTCATCGTTGCGTGCTGCCGTTTTGAACGGAGCCACAAATGTCTGTGATCCATCAAAAATTCTGTTCCGTGTTCTTTTGGTGTAATCGGATAATCTGTTGCTTCATGGATGACTTCAAGCGATGTGACAGCAAGCTCGTAGCCGAGTGGCGAACGCTCGTCTTCTTTGACGACGCCTTTTACATATAGCGATGTTTCCTGTGTGACAGATTTAGCGGCTTGAAATGTTTCTTCGTCCACTTCCGCTTTGACGACGACTCCTTGGATAAAGCCTGTCCCGTCTCTAAGCTGCAAAAACGCAATTTTGCCGCTTGAGCGTTTGTTGGCGATCCAAGCGCCGATTGTTACTTCTTCACCAACATGCTTGTACACTTGGTTTATTGTTGTTTTCACTATCGTTTCCCTCCAAAACACGAAAGAATTCGGTCAAGCCCTCATTCTTTCTGACGTCCATAACGTATATTATACCTTTTTTGATTCGATCAGGTCAATGCAGCTTGCGTGCATGCAAAAAGCGTCCAGCTGCGGACGCTTTCTGCTTCTAGCGGCTGCGATTCACGACAAAGCGGCGAATCCGTGCGACCGCTTCTTCCAAAAGTGACAAGGATGTCGCATACGACAGACGGATGTTGTCCGGTGCGCCGAACCCTGAACCGGGAACAATCGCAACTTTTTCTTCTTCCAAAAGCGCTTCGGCGAATTCATCAACGCTTGAAAAGCCGCACGATTCTGCCGCTTTTTTTGCATTCGGGAACAAGTAGAAGGCCCCTTCAGGCTTCAGGCATGTCAATCCCGGAATGTCAACAAGCAGTTCATACACCTTGTTCAGCCGGTCTTCAAAAGCTTTTCTCATCTCTTCAACAGGCTCGTTTGGTCCATTGTAAGCGGCAATGGCTCCGTATTGTGCGACAGATGTCGGATTTGACGTGCTGTGGCTGGCAAGGTTCGTCATCGCTTTAATGATCGGTTCGCTGCCTGCCGCATACCCGATTCTCCAGCCGGTCATGCTGTGTGACTTGGAAACCCCGTTGATGATTACGGTTTGATTTTTAAGTTCTGGAGAAAGCTGTGCGATGGATACATGTTTTTTTCCGCCGTAAATCAGCTTTTCATATATTTCATCAGATACGATTAGAATGTTGCGGCGAAGGCATACTTCACCGAGCGCTTTCAGCTCTTCTTCCGTATACATCATGCCTGTCGGATTGCTTGGGGAATTGATGATCACAGCCTTCGTTTTTTCCGTGACGGCTTTTTCAAGCTGCTCCGGAGAAATTTTGAAGCTGTTTTCCTCAAGGCCTTCCACAAATACCGGTTTGCCGCCTGCAAGCTTGACTTGTTCAGGATAGCTGACCCAGTACGGAGTCGGAATAATCACTTCGTCCCCTTCGTCGAGGAGCACTTGAAATAGGGTGTAAAGAGCATGCTTTGCACCTGTGCACACGATAACTTCAGATTGGCGGTACTCGATTCCCTGATCGCGCTTGAATTTTTCGCGGATGCTGTCTTTCAGCGCCGCAAGACCTCCGGAAGGCGTGTATTTGGTATGTCCTTCATTCATCGAACGGACAGCCGCCTCAATGATGTGCTCAGGCGTATTAAAATCCGGTTCACCCGCCCCAAGACCGATGACGTCGTGCCCTGCCGCTTTTAAATCTTTTGCTTTTGCAGTGATTGCCAGTGTTGCAGATGGTGTTAACGCTGATACTCTTTTAGCTAGATTCAACTCGATTTCCCCCTGTTTCGTCTAAGGCGTAATATTTTTGTGAATTTTTCCGTTTATAAAGTCCACATAGCTTAAACTGTACTGCCCATCTTTATTTAAGTATGTAACTTCCCACAATAGAACATTGCCTTCCCTTGCAAGGTGCACCTCTTTAAGCTCAGACACAAGGCCTTCATCCTGAACCGCTTTTGAAGCCTGGCGGCCGGTAATGCCGTCTGCCGCTTTTTTGTAAATCGTTTTCTGCTTTTTGTCAGCAGGCACCCAAACATACATTTTGCCGCCTTTTTTGTCCGTCCCTGTGACAATGTACTGCTTTTCTTTGCCGACAAACGTCTCCACGCTGTCAACTTGTTTTAAGCCTGCTTCCTGCTTGGCAGTTTCGGCAGCCTGCTCGTGGCCGCTTTCTTTCTGATCCATAGCCGTACGGTAGACATTCGCTCCCGCAAGAAGTGCTGTTAAAAAGATAATACCAAATATCAGTATGAAAATTAATGTTTTTTTGCCCATTTTCTGCTCCTAAGTACGATAAATCGTAAAAATGGCCTGTTTTTGATCTTCTTCATCGAGAGCGAGGCCGAACATGAGATCATCGCGTTTGAGCGTGCGGTTCAAAAGGTCGACGATTTTATACAGGTCTTCTGAATGCTCGACGCTTACCGTAGATAAAATTTCGATTTTGTTTTCCATTTTTCAAATACCTCCGAACGAAACAATAATTGTAATTCATACTCTCTGTGCCTAAAGCCATACTAGTTGTTACAACGGGATAACCGTTTAAATAAACAGCCTAAAAAATAAAACCTTAATCCACACCATTTAAGAGCCGCTTTATGCGGCTTTTAGCCGTTTTTCCCGGCTATGTAGGCTTCAAGCTCAAGGAATGTAGGCTCCATGACTTTTGCAGGGGGCAGAGCCTTCATAAACACCGTACCGTAGGAAGAGGTTCGGATGCGGCGGTCGAGAATCACGACCGTTCCGCTGTCTTTCTCCGAGCGAAGCAGCCTGCCGATGCCCTGCCTGAATGCCAGGACAGCTTCCGGCAGAGATACCGCTTGAAACGGGCTTTCTCCCCTTCTCTTTGCCCGGTCACACTTGGCTGATTCAACGGGGTGGTCTGGCGGCCTGAACGGCAGCCTTGCGATGACCAGCGTCGTCAGCTCGTCACCCGGAAAGTCAACGCCCTCCCAAAAATGGTTCGTTCCGAGAAGAACCGCATGGGGATACGATCTAAACAATTTCATAACCTTGACGGGGCTTCCGCCGGAAATCCCCTGCGCAAGGAGCTGACAAGGAAAATCTTCCTCTTGTTTTATTGCATGGTAGACATCTCGCAGCATATCATGAGACGTAAACAGGACGAGCACTTTGGCGTTTTTCTGTTTTGCAAGCGCCTTGACGAAACGCGTGACATCTCGAATATAGTCTTCAGGATCGTTTTGAATCGTGCTGACATCCGTCGGAATCATGATGTTCATATGCTTATCATAAGAAAAAGGCGCCTCGATTTGCAAGGTCCTCGGATAGAAATCGCTTAAACCGAGCTTTTTGATCATATAGTCAAATGAGTTCTCGACGACAAGCGTCCCCGATGTGAGCACAACGCTTTTTTTCTCGGTGAAAAACCGGTCGGCCAGAATTTCGCTTGTATCAAGCGGCTGAGCGTAAATGGCCGCGGCGTTTTTTGCGCCCTTCGCGTCAATTTCAATCCAGACGACCTCATCTTCGACAGGGTCAAACATCAAGCGGGCGAGCGTCTTTCGATATTCTTCAAGGTCGTCCATGCATGAATCGTATTCCTCTAACAAAAACGCCTGGCGGCTGGTGAAGGAAGCCTGTTTTTCAGCGAGGCTTTTCTTTTGATCCGAAAACAGCCGGTGCATGTCATACAGCAAGGAACACAGTCTTCTCGCGCTTTCTTCAAGCCTGTTCCATGCCCTGCTTTCACCGATTTCGCCGATCTTATATAAGAGACGGTTGAGATCGTTTCTTGGTTTCCTCCGCTTGACAAAAGAATGAACAGCCGTAAAGAACAGATCGCTTTCTTCAAGAAGCTGAGCGAGCCATTCGTCCATTTGGAAAAAAGATTCTGGTGAAATGCCTGCTGACCGGTAGAGGCGTTCGGCTTTTTTTAAAATCCCCCTTTGTTTGAGGGTGCCGAGCCGCATCAACCTTTTATGGAGAAAGACATAGTCTGCTCTTGCCCCATACTGCTCGCCCGCTGCGCGTTCAAAGTGATGGGCTTCATCAATAACAAACGTATCGGCATCACCGGTATGAATTCGCTGATTGGCTTCGTCAGTCAACAGAAGCGCATGATTGGTAATGATCATATCAGCCTTCTGCGCCCGCGCTTTGGCTCTCTCATAAAAACACAGTTTCCTTAGGGTGCTGTTTTCTGCATATGAATGCGAATCATATGCCAGTCTGTCCCACAGAAGCTTTCCGCCTGACGGAAGATTAATTTCCGATAAATCGCCCGTTTCTGTATCTGTCAGCCAGACGAGAATTTGCGCTTTTGCAAGGACGCTATCATAATTGTCATCATCTTCCTGTAAAATATGCTTGAACTTGCGAATGGATAAATAATGAGAGCGGCCCTTTAAAACCGCGGCTTTGACCGGGAAAGGAAAAATCTTTTCCAAAAGCGGGATATCACGGTTGATCATCTGTTGCTGAAGCAATGTCGTATATGTGCTGATCACGACCGGCTTGCCTGTTTGCTTGGCGCGGATTGCAGCCGGCACGAGATATCCGAGCGTTTTTCCGATTCCAGTGGCAGCTTCGATCAGAGCATGCTCATGATTTTGAAAAGCGGTCCAGACCTCCCGCATCATTTTCGTCTGTCCTTCTCTCTTGTCAAACCGGTCGTCCAATGAAGAAAGTCCGCCGTCTTTTTCCCAAATAAGCGGCTCTGCCTGCGGGACCCGGCTCTTATGACCGGCCTCTTCATCCTCGTCTTCAGGGGTCCTGATCACAAAGGAACCAACCTTCATAAAGCCGGCATCAAGTTCGGCATCGGCGCCTTTTTCAGCGATCAAGCCGTCAAAAAGCTCCTGCGCGTCACTGATCAAATGCCAGGATAAACGTCTGATTGATTTCAAAACCGAAATCGGCAGCCTTTTCAGTCTGTCCATCATATGTAAAAAGATCAAAGCGGTCACTTCCGCATCGCTGTCAGCCCTGTGCGGGTTTTCATGGCGAATCTGAAGCTCTTCGCTCAGCTCAGTCAATTTATAGCCGTCAAAACCCGGAAAAACGATTCTCGAAAGCTCCACCGTATCGAGAACGCTGCATTCAAGCTCGCCAAAACCGGCCTGCTGCAGCTCATACTTTACAAAAGCAAGATCAAAATGAATGTTATGAGCGATAAAACAGCTGTCTTGAAGCAGCTCAAAAATATCTTCGGCAATCGCCGAAAATGGCTCTTCATTTTCAACCATTTCATTCGAAATTCCCGTCAGCTGCTCGATAAAAGCGGGAATCGGCTGATTGGGATTCACATATTTGGAGAAACGTTCGGTCATTTGTCCATTTTCAATCACAACCGCTGCAATTTGAATGATTCTGTCGCCTTTTTTCGGCGAATTCCCTGTCGTTTCCACATCAATGACCACATATCGTTGATTGTTCATTCAATGGACACCTCAATTTCGATACCTTCGACAAAAGTGTAACACGTTTTAGAAAGATGCGGGGAAAAAGCTTCGCCTTCTACTCTTTCTAAACGATATGAAAGCCCCCTAAAGGCAAGGGGGCTACAGAATGGTACGGGCGGGCTCCTGACCCAGCATTTCCTCGATTTCGTTTCTCTCGTTCAAAACGGCAACCTTCGGCTTATGGGTCTTTGCTTCCTCTTCAGACATCATGGCATAAGAAACGATGATGACGACATCTCCCACTTGAACAAGGCGGGCGGCAGCTCCGTTTAAACAAACGACGCCGCTCCCCCTTTCACCGGGAATGATGTACGTTTCCAGCCGGGCCCCGTTATTATTATTCACAATTTGCACTTTTTCATTTGCCATCATTCCGACGGCATCCAGCAAATCTTCATCAATTGTCACGCTGCCGACGTAGTTCAAATTGGCTTCCGTCACTCTCGCTCTGTGAAGTTTTGCGCTCATTAACGTACGGTACATCATAAATCCTCCTTTTGATCTGCCGGGATATCGACGATGATATTATCAATTAAGCGGGCTTTGGAAAACTGAACGGCAACCGCTATGATGACTTTTCCAGTCAATGGCTCCCTGATCTCCAGATCGGGATATGAATAAATTTCCGCATAATCGATGACACCGCTCGTTTTTTCAAGAATGCTCCGAACCTCTCGCTTAACAGCTTCCGCATCCCTCTCTCCATCACGGATCAGCTCGGCGCCGCGCTGAAGGGCTTGATAGAGAGCGGGTGCTTCCTGCCGTTCTTCTGCTCGCAGGTTGACATTTCTTGAGCTTTTGGCAAGCCCGTCTTCTTCCCGTTTTGTTTCAACCGGGATCAGCTCAATATCCATGAAAAAGTCGTTGATCAGCCCGTCGACAACGGCAACCTGCTGCGCATCTTTCATGCCAAAATAAACCCTTGTCGGAAAGGTGAGATTGAACAGCTTTGTGAGCACTGTTGCGACACCGTCGAAATGACCTTCCCTTGAACGGCCGCAAAGGACGTCCGTCCGCTTTTTCACGCTTGCGGTAACCGTCGACTCCTGACCGTACATTTCTTCAGGCTCAGGAGTGAACAAAATGTCCACTCCTCCGTCAGCCGCAAGCTGCCGGTCCCTTTCGATATCTCTCGGGTACGCTTCATAGTCTTCACCCGGACCGAACTGCATAGGATTGACAAAAATGCTCATCACGACAATATCATTGTCTTTTCGCGCTTTTTCCACAAGCGACATATGGCCTTCATGAAGGAAGCCCATTGTCGGCACAAAACCGATCGTTTTGCCTTCTTTGCGATAATTTTTCGTTGCATTTTGTATATCTTTTGCTGTATGGATCTGAATCATGCTTATTTCCCTCCGTATAATCCTTCAAGAACTTGCTGATCGATACGGAATGAATGAGCATCTTCAGGAAACACGCGGCTTCTGACATCCTCAACATATCCTCGAAGCGCTTGTTCAAGTGGCTGATCGATTTGCACATACTGTTTTACAAATTTAGGCGTCCGGCTCACTCCGTGTCCGACAACATCGTGGTAAACGAGAACTTGTCCGTCTGTACCAGGGCCTGCTCCAATGCCGATGACAGGAATCGTGAGCTCCTTTGAAATCTGTTCAGCGAGCGCTGCCGGGACGCATTCGAGAACGAGCGCAATTGCGCCTGCTTCTTCACAGCGCCTGCTGTCTTCAATCAGCTTGCGGGCGCTTTCTTCATCTTTCCCCTGAACTTTATAGCCTCCCAAGACACCGACGGATTGAGGAGTCAAGCCTAAATGGCTGACAACAGGTATTCCGCCGCGTGTTAAAGCCGTGATCGTCTCAAATACACCGTCGCCGCCTTCAAGCTTCAAAGCATCGGCTCCGCTTTCCTGAACGATCGCCGCGGCATTATTCAGAGCGCTTTCCAAAGAGCAGTGATAAGACATAAACGGCATATCCGTCACCACAAACGTATCTTTTGCCCCGCGTTTTACGGCTTTTGTATGGTGGATCATATCAGCGACCGTCACAGATACGGTCGAATCAAGGCCGAGCACAACCATGCCGAGCGAATCGCCGACAAGAATCATATCGACGCCGGCCTGTTCGGCAAGCTTTGCCGCCGGGTAATCGTAGGCTGTCAGCATGACGATCGGCTCTCCCTCTTGTTTCATTTTTAGAAAATCAATCTTTGTCTTCATGTTTTCTCCTCCTCTTTTTCAGAGGAGATGAGCTGCCGTGCTTGCATGTGCATCTTTTCGGACAGCAAAAAAACCTTCCGGCAAGAAGAAGGATTTCGAATCGTCCGTGTTCGGCAAGAATCATCCCTCTGTCCCAGTCCTTTTTGGATCAAGGCAGACTGTTTTTTATCAGTTGCATGTTTTCCAGGTGCAGTTCCTACAGGATACTGCCCATCCGAAGTATACCAAAAACGCATGGATCCTTCCAACTATGACGGATTTATATCGATATCGGCGGAGTATATTTTTTTGATGCCGTCACTCGTTTCCAGGATCAAGACGCCTTCTTCGTCTATTCCCAGCGCTTTGCCGTGAAACGTTCCGTTCAGCGTCCTGGCCGTCAATTCACGGTTCAGGCTCAAAGCGTAGCTCTCCCATAAAAGCTTGATCGGCTCGAAACCGTAGGCGAGATAGTCTTCATACCTTTTTTCAAATGTCGCCATTATCGTTTGAATCAAAGCGGCTCTGTCGATTTTTTCACCGCTTGCGAGACGAAGGCTTGTCGCTGTTTCTTTTAATTCTTCCGGAAAGTCGCCAGCAAGCTGATTGACGTTGATCCCCATTCCGACGATGACAGAATGGACCTGATCGGCTTCCGCCTGCAGTTCGGTTAAGATCCCGACGACTTTTTTGCGGTTGATCAAAATATCGTTCGGCCATTTGATTTCAGCTGCGATGCCGGTTTGCTCTTCGACTGCCTGAACGATCGCGACTGCGGCTAAAAGCGTCAGCTGCGGCGTTTTTTGTACGGGCATTTCAGGTCTTAAAATGATGCTCATCCAAATGCCGTTTCCTTCTGGGGAATGCCATGCTCTCGCCATTCTTCCCCTTCCTTCAGTCTGCTTGTCGGCAACGATGATCGTTCCTTCCGGCGCACCGTTGTTTGTTAGCTCATGGGCGATTTTTTGAGTTGATGAGACGACATCCTGAAAATGGATGGTCTGTCCCATTTTTTTCGTTTTTAACCCGAGCCTGATTTCATCTTCGGTGATTTTGTCAGGTTTTTTTATCATTTTATAGCCGAGCTTTCGGACCGCTTCAAGTTCATATCCCGATTTTCTCAGATCTTCGATATGCTTCCAAACGGCGGTCCTTGAGCATCCGAGCTCTTCGCTGATTTTCTGGCCTGAAATGAATTCGCCGTCGGCCTCTGTAAACAATTGAATGAGTTTCTTTCTTAAATTTGACTGCATGAATCCAGCCACTCCTCTATGGCTTTTTTTTGATTGGCAAGCTCCCCGCTTAACACGGCCCGCTCAATCCGTTTCAAATCATCGGACACCCATTTCCCGGCCGGCTTCTTTCTGAAATTCAACAAATCGCTTCCAGACACCGCCAGGTCTTTCAGGCTTTTAATCGGAAGCGCGCGGTACGACTGTCTGATTTCAGCCAGCCGCTTTTCATCGATTGCCTGCTTGTCCCTTAAGCTGCGGATGGCGGAAGCGGACAGCAGCGTCTCTTCCCCCGCCTCATACATCGAGACGGCATCCCATTTTTGATCGATTCGTTCAGCCGTCAGGAGCGCCTGTTTTATGACTTTCCCCGGAAGCTTCCACCCTTTTAAAAACCGGTGAGCCTCAGCGGAATCGAGTGATATCATGTGAATGAAAGCCGCCCATATATCCGCTCTTTTTTGAAGTTGGTAAAAAGGAAAAGCACGGGCAGCCAGAACGCGCTCCTTTTTGCCGTCCAGCCCCGGAAGCTCCTTGTAAAGCCCTGTTTCAGCCGCCGCTTCCAAAGCCCTGTCCGCCGCTTTTCCTTTTAAAAGCTTTTCGAATTCAACCGTTTTCCGCTCTGTAGAAATATGAGCCAAGAGCAGACGGTTTTCGCAAATCGCTTTTTTTGTATTTGGAGAAAGCTCAAACTCGAGCTGACTCATAAAACGGAGCGCCCGCAGCATGCGTAGCGCATCTTCGTGAAAACGCTCCGCCGGGTCGCCGACCGTTTGAATCAATTTTTCCCGGATGTCGCGGAGTCCGCCGAAATAGTCGATCAGTCTCCCCTGTTCATCCATCGCCATAGCATTAATCGTCAAGTCCCGCCTCTTCAGGTCTTCTTTCAGCGATTTGATAAACTGAACGCCGCTCGGCCTTCTGTAATCCTCGTACTCAAGCTCTGCACGAAAGGTCGTCACCTCATAGGATTCTCCCTCAAAGAGGACGATGATGGTTCCGTGTTCCTTTCCGACATCAACGGTTTTCGGAAAAATGGCTTCAATTTCTTCCGGGGATGCATCTGTAGCGATGTCAATATCACCGATATCCCGGTTCATTTGGGCATCCCTGACAGATCCGCCTACAAAGTAGGCCTGCCGGCCGTGTTTTTTCAGTTCACGAAGGAGAGGAAGAGCCTTCAAAAAGAGATCCTCCATTGTCACACTCCCCGTCTGTTAATTGTTGATAAATTTCTTCATATTGCGCGATGATTTTACTGGAAGAAAAGCGCTCCTTGATGCTTTCTAGCGCCGCTTCCGCAAACTGGCGCTGCAGGCTTTCATCAGTCAGCAAATGGAGCGCTTTACGAGCTGCGCCTTCAATATCTCCTACATCGACCAAGTAACCGGATTTACCGTTTTTGATCACCTCGGGAATACCTCCGATATTGGTGCCGATGCACGGAACGCCGCAGGCCATCGCCTCCAGCAGCACTAAACCGAAGCTTTCCTTCTCGGACAAAAGCAGCTTTAAATCGCTGATGGCGTAAAGCTCTTCTACGCTGTCCTGTTTGCCCAGGAAAAGAACATCATCTTTTAGTCCGAGCTGTCTGACAAGCTGGCAGATCACGGTCATCTCCGGCCCGTCGCCGACGAGAATCAGCTTCGACTTCATTCGTTTGACAATGCGGCTGAAGACATGGATGACGTCCTGCACGCGCTTCACCTGTCTGAAATTGGATACGTGGATGATCACTTTTTCATCAGGGGCGATGCCGTACTGCTCTTTCAGCGAATGATGCTCCTGCTTTTTTAAATACACGCGCTCATCCACAAAATTATAGATCGTTTCGATTTTTTTGTTCGGTTTGATCAAATCGTACGTTTGCGCGGCAAGAGCTGAAGAAACCGCTGTTACGCGGTCAGACGACTCGATCGCAAATTTGATCAGATCTTTTAAAGACGGATCATAGCCGAGAACGGTTATATCTGTGCCGTGCAGCGTTGTGACCGTTTTAATGTTTCCGTTCAGCATTTGCTTCGCTAAAAAAGCGGAAATCGCGTGAGGCACCGCGTAGTGGGCATGCAGAACATCAAGCTGTTCCCGCTTCGCCACCTCCGCCATTTTGCTGGCCAAAGCCAAATCATACGGCGGGTGCTTAAACACGGCATATTGATTGACTTCGACTTCGTGAAAATAGATGTTGGAATACACTTTATTGAGCCTGTACGGAACACTTGATGTAATAAAATGAATTTCATGTCCTTTTTCCGCAAGGAGCTTGCCGAGCTCGGTAGCGATAATTCCTGATCCTCCGACACTCGGATAACATGTGATTCCGATTTTTAACTGTTTCATCATCCGCCCCCAAATAAATCGTTGTTTAACAGAAGAGTCCGCTTTGAAAAAAACCCTTCCGCGTATGCGACGCCGACCTCTTTTCCCAAAAGCTTTTCCCTTGCTTCGACCGTTTCAATATATCCGTTCGTCAACGGTGTTTCAACCGACTGCCGGGAACGGGTGAACTGGCTCTGATAAGCAGCAAGGCTTTCCTTTTTTTGATTGATCGTTTCGGAAATGTCGATGACAAATTCGGGTTTGTGAAAACCGTTGATCATATAGTAGTACACGTTTTGGACTTTATGGGCCGGCTGTTTTTCTGCATCTTCGTATTTATGTATTCCAGCGGAAAAGACCGCTTCTTCGACGATTTCCGCTGCATGCCCGTGATCGGGATGCCGGTCCTTCGGATAAGGGACAAAGACAAGCTTCGGCTTATGTTTTCGAATGACGGCAACCGCTTCCCTGATCGCCTCCTGGCTGGGAAACAGCCCCCTGTCCGGCAGCGTGAGGGAAATCCGCGCGCTGGCGCCGAGAATGTCGGCCGCCTGCGCCGCTTCGCTTTTTCTCGTTTCGACTGTTCCGTTTGAAGACAGTTCAGCCTGGGTTAAATCGCAGATGCCAATTTGAAAGCCTTTTTTAGTATATTTGGCAATGGTTCCTCCCATGCCGATTTCTACATCATCGCTGTGCGCGCCGAAAGCCAGTATATCAAGCATCTCGATCCCCGCCGTGGACAATGTTTCTGAATTCAAACGCGCCTTCCTCGACAGATCGGATCAAGATTTCCGCCGTTCCCATATTGGTGGCGAGCGGAATGGCATAAACGTCAGACAAGCGGATAAGAGCTGACACATCAGGTTCGTGCGGCTGGGCCGTCAGCGGGTCTCTCAGAAAAATCACAAGGTCGATGTCATTTTTCGCAATTAAAGCACCGATCTGCTGGTCTCCGCCAAGCGGTCCCGATTGAAAACGCACGACGGGCAGCCCTGTCGCTTCGGTGATTTTTAAACCGGTCGTCCCTGTCGCAAACAGCTCGTGCTTTTTTAAAATATCTTTATAAGCGGTCGTCAGCTGAATCATGTCCTGTTTTTTTCGGTCATGGGCAATTAAGGCGATTTTCAAAGCGATTTCCCCCTTCTTGTTACTCTATGATATTTTCAAGGCCGTAGACAAGCTGATCGATTTTCATCACTTGTTCAACAGCCAGTTTCACACCAGACATAAAAGATGCGCGGTTGTATGAATCATGACGGATTTTCAAGGTTTGGCCGTCTCCGCCGAACATCACTTCCTGATGGGCGATCAATCCCGGCAGACGAACGCTGTGGAGACGGATTCCGTTTTGATCGGCTCCTCTTGCTCCCGGCAGAATTTCTTTTTCATCCGGATGCCCCTGCATTTTCGCTTCGCGAACAGCCGAAATCATTTCCGCCGTTTTCAAGGCCGTTCCGCTTGGTGCGTCAAGCTTTTGATCATGGTGCTGTTCAATGATTTCGACATCGGTAAAATAGTTGGCAGCCATTTGCGAAAACTTCATCATCAACACGGCTCCGAGCGCGAAGTTTGGCGCGATGATGGCTCCGATCCCCTTCTCGTCGGTCAGTTCCATAAGCTCGTTCAAGTCGCTCTCAGAAAATCCTGTCGTTCCCACAACAGGACGGACGCCGTGCTCCAGCGCGATTTTTGTATGTAGCTTGCCGATTTCCGGCGTTGTCAAATCAATTAGAACGTCCGGAGCCGTTTCTGAAAAGCATTCGGTAATATCGGTGTAAATGACGGCTTCTGAACTTGATATCATCACGTCTGACAGCTTTTCACGGTTATATGTACGGTCGATTGCACCGACAAGCTCAAAATGTGCGGTATCTTCAACAAGTTTGACCGCTTCGCTTCCCATTCTTCCGCGCGGTCCTGCTATTGCGATTTTAATGGTCTCCTTTTGCATCTTGATTCTCCTCTACTTTCCTTCTTCTTTTCTTGTCCAGCGGTCTTTGTCACGGGTGTTGAACTTCTCCATGACCATATCATGCGCTTCATCCAATGATATATGAAGCGAATTCGCAAGACAAACTAAAACGAACAATACGTCGCCGATTTCTTCATCGATCTTTTTTTCTGATTCGGTTTTTTTCTTCGGTTTTTCACCGTAATGATGGTTGATTTCCCTCGCCAGTTCGCCAAGCTCTTCCGTCAGCCTGGCCATCATGGCAAGCGGACTGAAATAGCCTTCTTTAAACTGGCCGATATATTCGTCAACCTCACGCTGTATATCTTTCATCGTTTTTTCTTTCGTCATGCTGACAAAACCTCCTGTCATCTCTTACATGTTAGCGAATTCAAACAAGTTTGACAAATGTTTAAGACGGGTTTGCTGTTTTAAAACGGATACACTATAATATTAACGCCAGCTTATGGAAGGAAAGGAGTTTTTTTATGTTCGGAGACATCAGAATGAAGAACGTCCTGTTCATTTTAGCAGGCGCCGCTGTTTTTTCCTTTGGACTCGTTCATTTTAATATGCAGAACAACTTGTCGGAAGGCGGTTTTACCGGCATTACCCTGCTGCTTTATTTCCTGTTTAACATCGATCCTTCCATATCCAATCTGGTGCTGAACATCCCGGTCTTCTTCATCGGCTGGAAACTCCTCGGCAGAACGGTCTTCTCATATACCATTCTCGGCACAGTCAGTCTGTCGGTGTTTTTATGGATTTTTCAGCGCTTCCAGATTCATATGCCGCTACAAAACGATCTTGCGCTCGCGGCTCTTTTTGCAGGCGTGTTTATCGGTACCGGATTGGGCATTATTTTCAGATACGGCGGAACGACGGGCGGCGTCGATATTATTGTGCGGCTGATCAACAAATATTTTCAAGTGCCGATGGGCAAAGCCATGTTTGTGTTTGACGCCTGCGTCATTACATTATCCCTTATTTTTTACCTCTCCTATAAGGAAGCGATGTACACGCTTGTTGCCGTATTTGTCGCCTCAAAGGTCATCGATTTTATGCAGGAAGGCGGTTATGCTGCAAAAGGCGCCACCATCATCTCTGAAAAGAACGACCAGATCCAGCGCAAAATCATTGAAGAAATGGAAAGAGGCGTCACGGTTTTAAAAGGTCAGGGGTCATATACAAAAACAGAGCGGGACGTTCTCTACTGCGTCGTTCCGAAAAATGAGGTTTTCCAGCTGAAAAACGTGATTACCTCGGTCGACCCGCACGCTTTTGTAGCCGTAAGCGACGTACACGACGTTCTGGGAGAAGGGTTTACGCTTGATGAGAACAAAAATCCCATCACACGCTGATTGAAGGTCAGCAAAAAAAAGAAGCTCGCGATCAGCGGAGCTTCTTATTTCGGCCAATCTTTTTCTCTTTTTCTGCGCCTGTCCTCTTCAGCTTTATACTTTCTGAAACCGACATATGTCAGCGTCGAGAGGATAATGCTTCCTGTCGTCAGGATGACCCATAACAGTGAAGGGTCTGCATCATCTTCTTCTACTTGATCAAACACATCTTCCAAATCTTTTTCCAAAAGCGTCAGCCTTTCCAGCTTGCTGCTTTCCGTCATTTGCTGAAAGCCCCCGTTTTCCACGACTGCAATATGGTTGGAGACGCTTTTTAACTGCTTTGGCGAAACATCAATCGTTAAGCTTGGATAAATCGTATCATACAAGGATAAAAAATGATTCCACTTTTCCCTGAATGTCAGGTTGTCTTCTTTCTGAATCCCGGCCTTCAAAGCGCTGAAAGAATCCATGATCGGCTTTTTCAAACTGCTCCACAGCGGATCATGGTCAGATTCTATGGCGTCCATCAGCATTCTAAACTGGGCAGCGGCTTTAAATTTCTCCTGCTGTGCGACATCTTCGCTTTCCAGCCTTTTCAGCGTATCATGGTAGGCCAGACTGACCTGGCGGATTTCCGAGCCTGTCATAATACCCTCTGTTTCCCCATTCTCCGCTGCTTTCAGCCGTTTTTCAAAGTATTGAAGAATTTGTACCGCTTCCTCATATTGAGACTGCCTTGTTAGCTGGAATACCGTATCTGACAGTTCCGTCAATTCCTGCAAAGCCGATGATTCTTTCGCTTTTAAACCGGCCGCAGGAAAAACAAGCGCAAGCATCATGCAAAGGATCACCTTTCGTATCATTACGGTCCCTCCCACTCCTTCTATTAAAGCGTATGAAGAGAGGGACAAGGTTAGACCTAGATTGTGAATCCGTGTTAAAGCTTAAAAGCTTTCCGGGACAAAATCAAGTAATAGGCCAAAGCGATCGAAGCGATACTGAGCCAAAATGTAAAATAGCCGATCTGCGGCATATATTGATCGAGCATTGAATAATTCGGCATCATGCCAAACAAGTAATCAATGACATCATTATGCAGCGTCCAAACAGCCGCAAGCGCCAAATGCCACCCTTTAAACCGGTAATGAGGGGCGTACAGCACGCCTTGCACAGCCATTGCGAAATGCGACGCGATCAGCATATAGCCCGTCCAATGGAGGCTTCCGGACACCGCAAGCACAAGAATATTCATCACAACCGCCCACAGCCCGTATTTGACGAGCGTAACAAGCGCAAGCGCCTCAAAGAGAGGAGCATTCCTTCCCAATAAAAGTCCGATGAGAACAAATAAAAAAAACAATGTCGCCGTCGGGCTGTCGGGAACGAAAATCAGAAATTTCGCAGGCGTATTCGTCAGTTGCGGAAGGTACCAGTAATACCCGTAAACCGTACCGAAGAAATTAATGATCAAAAGCAGCAGAAGCAGCGGCTTTTGAGCGAGCATGTAGGAAATCAGTTTCAAAGCAATCAACTCACAGTCTCTTTAAATAAAAAAAGCCGCCGCCGAGTCAGCTTCACAGACTGACCGCAGAAACGTGCGCCAAGAAGCAGCGGCCTTTCCGGCTTCCGTACGGTTCACGATCAGCAGCGGTCAAAATTGAAAAGGCCATCGACATCGTCGACAGCCCGAGAGGCTGACTTGGCGTCAGCTTCAGCTCTATCAAGAGTATAGCCTGCCTTCATCAACTTGACAACCGTTTTATTTCGCCGTTGTTTCGGAGATGAATTTAGACAGTTCTTTAAGCTCTTTATCAGATCCTTTAAAAACGCCAGCAGGCATTTCGCCTTTTCCTTCCTTGGCGATTTTCGCAATCTCTTCCGGAGACAAGCCGTTGTCAACGAGAGACGGGCCTGCCGCTCCTCCCTGCATGTTGTCTCCATGGCACGAAATACAGCCTTGCTCCTGATAAATCTTATACCCTGCTGCACTCGTATCTATATTGGCCTCTTCCTTGATCTTACCCTGCTCTTCAGCAGCGGCCCAGTCGTGGGTGACAACGGACTGCCATGTTAAGAAAATCGTCGCTGAAATTGCCAAAAGCATCAACCCTACGGCAACCGGGCGTTTAAACGGCCTTCTTTCAGGGCCTCTGTCAAGAAACGGTGCCAATAATAGCGCTCCGAATGCAATTGTCGGGATAATAATTGCGCCGACCACCGTATACGGCCCGGCAGCATATTCGTATTTCAGCAATTGGTAAAGAAATAGAAAATACCAGTCTGGCAAAGGTATGTAGCCGGTATCGGTCGGATCTGCCATCCGCTCGAGCGGAGGCTCATGCACGATGGTCAGCACGAGAAAACCGACAAGGAAAACCGCCCCGACCATCCATTCTTTCAACAGGAAATTCGGCCAGAACGCTTCCGTTTTCCCTGGAAATTCGGAATAATCTTTTGGAATATTCGGTTTTCTTTCCGCCGGGATCCGTGAATCACCGACAAACTTCATCCCTTTTCCCCTCTTCATGCCATCCCCTCCTTCTCAATTGAGTCGCTCGCTTACAGCGGCCCAGAAATTCCTTGCTTGCGAATCATGATAAAGTGTGCAGCCATCAGTCCGAACAGAGCGGCTGGCAGGAAAAAGACGTGTATGGCAAAAAAGCGCGTCAACGTCTGAGCGCCGACAATATCCGGATGACCGGCAAGCAGCGTTTTAATTTCCGAGCCGATCAGCGGCGTCGCCTCAGCAATCTGCAAACCTACTTTTGTCGCAAACAGAGCTTTCATATCCCAAGGCAAAAGGTAGCCTGTAAAACCTAAACCGAGCATGACAAAGAAGATCAAAACGCCGACAATCCAGTTCAGCTCTCTCGGCTTCTTATAGGCCCCCTGGAAGAAAACCCTGAGCGTATGAAGAAACATCATCACAATGACCAAGCTTGCACCCCAGTGGTGCATTCCCCTTACAATCTGTCCGAACGCCACTTCATTCTGCAAATAATAAACAGATTCCCAGGCGTTTTTAATATCCGGAACGTAATACATCGTCAAAAACATGCCGGACAGCACCTGAATCACCGTAACGAAAAACGTCAATCCCCCGAAGCAGTACACGAAAGCTGAAAAATGGTGAGCCGGGTTCACGTGTTCAGGAACTTCATGGTCGGCGATGTCCCGCCAGAGCGGCGTAATGTCAAGTCTTTCGTCCACCCAGTCATAAATTTTGTTTAGCATGATCACCCATCCTTCCTCGGCTTGGCTTTCCCTAAGTAAAGGTAGCCGTCTTTAACCTCTTGCTCATAGCGGTCCAAAGGAGCAAGCGGCGGAGTTCCGGGCACGTTGGTACCATCCTTTTCATAAAGTCCGTAATGGCACGGACAAAAGAACTTATTCGGATTTTTAGGATCGCTGTTCCAGTTGACCGTACACCCCAAATGTTTACAAACCGGTGATAAAGCTACAATTTCGTCCCCACTTTTGAAAACCCACGCTGATCTCGATTCTTCCGATTCGTACCAGGCATCCACTTGTTTGATTTTAAAATCGAAGCGCTGCGGTTCATTTGTCAGTTCATCAACGCTGACAACCTGAACCATGTCCTGATCTTCAGTCGGCCTTAAAACCGGATCGAGCGCGAAGCGAACCATAGGCATGAGCATCCCCGCCGCCATAAAGCCGCCGACTCCGGTCAGCGTATAGTTTAAAAACTGACGTCTGGATACCCGATGTCTTTTTTCGCTCATCTTCATATCCCCCCTCAAGTCCCCAGCTACAATATAACTGAAATAGAAAAAAATTCATGAAACTAGGACACCCTCATAATATATCAATATTTTAGGAAGGTCAACATTCCCAAAATCATTATACAAAGGAAATGTAAGTGTTTTTATTAAGAGTTCCAATATTGTAACAAAATGTTCAATATTTGCTCAATTTGGTCTTCCAGCAGCTTCTGCTTTAACGAATCCTTCATATGTTCGAGAGGAATCGCCGGAACCCACAGCAGCTTTTGCTCGCTTTCGAGCACCTGCTTCCAGCGTTCATCCGTCGTTAAAAAAACGATGTGGCGAAAATGTTTTCCGGCCATTTCTTTTAAATCGGCGATATGCTGCGCCGATTTTTCATTCGCATCTAAATATGTACAGGGCGGAAACAAATAGATTCTGCCCTTCAGCTGCCTTTCAAGTTCTTCTGCAAGTATAGACGTAAATTCCCCTTTTGATACGGCCGATTTAAACTGATCTCCCAAATTAACCGATATTAAAGGGATGACAGCTGTATCGATGTATTCTTTCGCGTTCAAGTAAATATCCGCATCGTGCGTATTCCATTTCACGGCTCCCGGCCTCCTCGTTTTGACAGCGCTTTCTCCAGAGCTGAACAAGCCTTGCTCTCGGCAAGGCTTGATTGGCAGCGGATTATCGCAGCTGGCTCAGTTGTTTAGCTAGTTTTTCGAAGCTCTCTTTATCTTGGCGGTCAAGCGCTTCATCGATTTCCCGCAGCAGCTTTTGTCTCTGAAAAGTGGAAATGGAATGCTCCAAAATCTGTTCAGCGACAATTTTATCTTTTTCATTTTCATATAGGTCTTTCGGAATATGGGGGTTGGCTTCGAGTACCGCCGCATATTCCGGAGAATTATAGGCTGAGCGGAAGTTCAGCTGGATAAAGAGATCCTGCTGCTTATTCAGCCTGATATCATGAAATGATTTTTCTGCATCGGTCGTCATGACATTTTCTTTATAAAAACGAAAAGGCACTTCCTCAACGCAGTGGGTAGACATGATAATGCCCCTCGGACAAAATTCGGCCTGCTCGACAAAATGCACTTTTTCCATCAGCGAGTCATGGCTCATTAAATAATTCAGAATCCATACACACTCTCTTCGTTTCAGCTGATAATGGTTGAGAAACCAGCGGATAAAATCTTTTTTTTCATTGACAGAAACAGGGGTCTGCATGTTATTCCCTCCTCTATCGCATCTTGTGTATTACTTTATAAATTCCACACAAACCGATCATATCCTGCTTATTCAAAGGAATTTTCATCTTCGATTCTGAAAATCGTCTCCTGGACTTCCTCGTTTGCCGGGTCGAGCTCTGCCAGTTTTTTCAGCAGAGGCAGCGCTTCTTTTCGCCGTCCTTCTTCTAGCAGAAACATTGAATATTCGTAAAGGAAATCGGCGTCATCCCGATAGTGCAAAAATGCGTTCTCATATTCCTCACGTGCCTTGTCGTACACCTCTGTCCGGGCGAACGCCGATGCCAGATGCCAGCTGAACTTCGGATCATCCTCTCCGTATTTGCGCACTTCCTGTACAAGTTCAATAATGCTCTCATCGTCGTCTTCTTCAAGAAACAGGGCAAGCAGGGTATGGACGGCTTCCAGAAATCCGGGGTCCAGCGCCAGCGCTTCACGAAGCAGCTCTTTCGCTTCCGAATGCCTTTTCGTTTTTAAGGCTGCTTTTGCAGCAGAAAGATAAAGCTCTTTGTTGAATTCATCGAAGCGGATTCCTTCTTTTGCCGTTTCAAATGCTTCTTCATAAAGCCCTTCTGCTTCAAAGCTGTTTGCCAGAGGCTTGTAAAGTGAAGAATAAGCAGGATCCATTTCCTTCAGCTCTGTCAGTTGTTTAATCGCAGTTTTAGGATACCCCGCTTTCAGCGCCGTAAAACCAAACCCGAACAGTGTGTTGGGCTCCGGGTTCTCCTTGACGGCTTTTTCATACCATTCAAGCGCTTCTTCAAACGCGCCGGATGAACTTAATGATTCCGCCAGCCTTTGGTACACATTGACGCCGCCGATGACGGCTTCTTCTTCGGCCGCTTTTTTGAATTGACGGACCGCTTTGCCGTAAGCTCCCTGAGTGAAATACAGCTCTCCCAAAGCAAAATCGATAACCGGCTCATCCGGCAAAATGGCTTGGGCCTTCAACAGCTTTTGCTCGCTGACTTCAAACAGACCCTGCATCTGATAGAGGTCAGCCATTAAAAGCAGGCACTGCGGGTACGCTTCATCTGTTTCCGGAATCGTTTCGAGCACGCTGAGCGCTTTTTCTTCCTGATCGGTTTCGATGAGGAGTTCGGCATAAAAGCATGTCAGTTCCGTTTCATCCGGATACAGTTCATGGAGATCATTCGCGATGGCGATAGCCTTATCGACAATGCCCCATTCGTAATACAGCTGAGCTACTATGGCTTTGTCTTCATCATGAAGGTCAGACTCGATATCAGCAAGCTTTTTCAATCCGCTTTCTGGGTGGCCTGCTTCAACTAATTTTATGGCTTCTTGAATCGAAGTATTCAAATCTAAACGTCCCTTTCTTTCGTCAATTCATCGCCTGCCGTATCAGCCGGCATATCACGGTGAGTTACTTACTATCATAATTCACGCGGCGGCTTCCGGCAAATATGTTGCCCGCACACCTGTATGAAGCAGATTGATTCTGTTAAGACAAGCTATGCGGGAGACATTCGTTTTATGATCAAACGCCCGGCTTTCATGATTTTCCGGGCTGAAAAAGCCTGAGCACAAGGCTTCAGGCTTTTTTTGCAAGCTTTTCAATATGTTCAAAAAACGAAGGATATGAGACGCTCACAGCTTCAGGCTGTAAAATGTCGATCGGCTGCTCGCAGATGCAGGCGGCGATTCCCAGCATCATTCCGATCCGGTGGTCCCCGTGGCTTGAGACTTTCGCGCCGCCTGTAAGAGGCGTCCTGCCGTGAATCTTCATCCCGTCTTCTGTCGGCTCGATGTTCGCACCGATTTTTTTCAGCTCTGAGGCGACGGTATCGATTCGGTTCGTTTCTTTTACTTTGAGCTCAGCCGCGTCTTTGATGACCGTCGTTCCTTGAGCTTGTGTAGCGAGAAGAGCGATGATCGGTATTTCATCGATGAGGCGCGGGATCAAATCGCCCGAAATTTCAGCGGCTTTCAAAGAGGACGTTTTGATTCTGAGATCGCCGTACGGCTCGGCGTTTCCGGCATTTTTTTCTTCGATTTCAAGATCGGCCCCCATTTCTTTCAAGACATCGATGATTCCCGTCCTGGTCGGATTGAGTCCGACATTGCGAAGCACGACTTCACTGTCAGGAACTAGGGAAGCCGCTGCCAGGAAAAACGCAGCTGATGAAATATCACCCGGCACGAAGACTTCGGCCGCTTTCAGCTGCTGCCCGCCCTCAATTGTTACGCTTGTTTCATCTTCCTGAAGGCTGACACCGAACATTGACAGCATCCGTTCCGTATGGTCTCTTGATTTATGAGGCTCCGTCACCGTTGTGGCGCCTTCGGCCTGCAGACCTGCAAGCAAAACGGCAGATTTGATTTGCGCACTTGCAACAGGCGACTGAAAATCGATCGCTGCCAGATGTCCGCCGCGGACAGAGAGCGGTGTATATTCCCCTCCGGCGCGGCCGTCGATTTTCGCTCCCATTTTTCGAAGCGGTTCTGTGACACGCTTCATCGGCCTTTTGGCGATGCTCTCATCGCCGGCGACTGTACTGTGAAACGGGCGTCCCGCCAAAATGCCGAGCATCAGCCTGATCGTCGTTCCGGAATTCCCCACGTCAAGGAGTTCCGCAGGTTCAGCCAGCTGATCGAGCCCTTTGCCGAGGACGGTGACATCACTGCCATTCTGTTCGATTTCCACACCCATTTTCCGAAAGCAGGCGATCGTGCTCAAGCAGTCAGCTCCTGGCAAAAAGTTTTTGATGACCGTTTTCCCTTCTGCTATGGCTCCGAACATAACAGAGCGATGAGAGATGGATTTATCTCCCGGAATATGAAGCTCTCCTTTTAGTGAACTGATTTTTCCTCTTTTCATGTGTTCCACCTCAATCAGCATAAAATGTTTCATATTTTGCACGGGTTTGAATGCATTTTTCGGCGCGTTTTCGATCTTCATCGGATTGAAAGCTGATTCTGAGAACACCGTTTATGTCTTCCCTTGTTTCAATAATCCGGATGTTCGTAATGCTGATTTTCTCGTCAGCGAGAATCGCCGTAATTTCCGAGATGACCCCGGGATGGTCGGGGACATCGACATAAAGATCGTAAAAGGAAGGAATCGCGCCTTTTTGCCGCAAAGGCAGACCGTCGCGGTATTCCTTGGCTTGCCGAAAAAATTCAAACAGCCCGTCTGCATCTTCATTTTCGATAAAAGACTGGATTCTGTCCAGCTCAAATTTCCATTCGTCAAACCGTTCCAATATTTTATCTTTATTGTGCAAAAGAATATCGCGCCACATCGCCGGGCTGCTTGAGGCAATTCTCGTAATATCGCGGAAGCCCCCTGCGGCAAAACGCTTGACGAGCGGATAATGATCTTCGAATTTGACGGTCTGGTGGACGAGACTGGCCGCTACGACGTGCGGAAAGTGGCTGATCACGCTTGTAACGGCGTCGTGTTCAGCCGGAGACATTTCCACAAACTTTGCATTTGTTCCTTTGAGCAGATCTTTTAAGGAAGCAACCGCTTCTTTGCCGGCGGAGCCGGAAGGCGTCAAAATGTAAAACGCGTTCTCGAAAAGGAAGTCTTTGGCGGCTGCGACGCCCGATTTATGCGATCCGGCCATCGGATGGCCCCCGATAAACCTGTATTCATCCGGCAGCACTTTCTCGGCATAGGTGACGACCTTTTGTTTCGTGCTGCCGACATCTGTAATGAGCAGCTTTTTTCTGATGCCTGAAGCGGCAAGTTCATCAAGCATGTGAAGCGTCTGTTCGACCGGCGCCGCTAAAAAAACGGTTGATGCTTCTTTCACCCCTTCTAAAAAAGAAACAGCCGGAGCATCAATAACGCCAAGCTTTTGTGCAGCTCTTGCCTGCTCTTCTGACACGTCAAACCCGATGATCCGTTTGCCGGGGTGTTCCTTTTTGATGGCAAGGGCGATCGAACCGCCGATTAAGCCCAAACCGGCCAATAAAATCGTTTCATTTGGTTGAGTCATTTTTTATCACCTAAGTTCATCAATAGACTAAAGAGGTGACTGAATCATCACCTCTTACAACATGCCGGCTAACGTTTTCAACAAGCCTTCGTTCTGTTCCTTCGTACCGACCGATATTCTAAGGAATGTCGGAAAGCCGAGCGCATTCCCCGATCTGACGATATAGCCTTTTTTCAGCAGCTCCATGAAAAGTTCGTCTGCATTCCGTTTAAAATCGATCAGCACAAAGTTTGTTTGTGAAGGATAGTAATTTAGCCCGTGCTCATCACAGAAATCGTAGTACTGTTTGAGCCCTTCATTGTTTTTTCTCACGCAATCGTCGATAAATGCCTGATCACCCAGGGCGGCAAGCGCGGCAGCCTGGCCGAGCCGGTTTGTATTAAACGGCTGTCTCGCCGGCTCAACCGCCTGAATCAGCTGTTCAGAGGCAATCCCGTAGCCGACCCTCAAAGACGCTAAACCGTAAGCTTTTGAAAACGTCCTGAGAATCATCAAGTTCGAAAAGCGTTCCAAAAGCGGAATGGTCTCAGGGTAGTCTTGAGCCGTTACGTATTCGTAATAAGCTTCATCGACGACAGCAAGGACATGTTCCGGGACTTTTTCAAGAAAACGGATCAGGTTGCGGCTGGATTCATACGTTCCGGTCGGATTGTTCGGGCTGCAAACCCAGACAACCTTCGTCTGTTCATCGATCGCCTCCAGCATTGCATCCAGGTCGTGGCAGCCGTTTTCAAGCAGGCCGATTTCCCTGACTTCCGCTCCTTCGATGACAGCATTGTGCTTGTATTGTGAAAATGTCGGATTCGCCATTACAGTGTTTGATGCAGGATCCAACAAAGAGCGGGAAATAATTTGAATGACTTCGTCCGTTCCGTTTCCAAGGATGATGTTCGTTTCGTTTACGCCGAGATGGGAGGCAAGCTTTGTTCTTAATGCCGCACTATAGCCGTCAGGATAGAGAGCCATTTGCTGCACTTCGGTCTGGAGCGCTGCTTTTGCCGCTTCCGAACAGCCGTAAGGATTTTCATTTGAAGCGAGCTTGACGACCCGGTCGAGGTTGAATTCTTTTTTGACCTCTTCAATCGGTTTGCCCGGCTTGTAAGGCGTTAATTGTTTTAACTGTTCTTTAATTTGCAACATTCTGTCACCTCATTTTACCATGTACGATCCGCTAAATGTCTTAGCGTATGCCTCAAACGCCTTTAAGGCTTGTTCCCTTGTCTCAGGGGCGATGAGTTCGTCTTTCAGCTCTTCGATCTTTCTGACAAGGGCGCTTCCCACGACAACGCCGTCCGCCAGTTCATTCATCATCTCCACTTGTTTGGAGCTGGAAATCCCAAACCCAACGGCAACCGGGACGGAGCTCATTCCTTTAACTGACCTGATAAATGAAGAAACAGAATCTTCGAATTCATTGCGCACACCTGTCACACCGAGCGAAGAAACGCAATACACAAAGCCTTCCGCTTGCTGCGTTATTTTTTGAATGCGCGATTCGCTTGTCGGCGCGACCAGCGAAATATAGGTAATCCCGTGTTTTTTACACTGCTGCTGCAAATATACACTTTCCTCAAAAGGAAGGTCCGGTATAAGGAGTCCGTCTAGCCGATTTTGTCGCAGTAAAGCGAAAAAGTGATCTGTATCTAATTGTAACACAGGATTATAATACGTAAAGAGAATAATCGGAATATGGACGCCGTTTTTTTTCATTTCACCGCCAAGCCTGATCGCTTTTACGATGTTCATGTCGTTGTCAAGCGCCCTTTTGGACGCGCGCTGAATCACCGGGCCGTCAGCGAGCGGATCAGAATACGGAACCCCGAGTTCAAGGGCGGACGCCCCCGCCTCTTGAAGGGATTTCGCCAGCTCGATCGAGATTTCAGGCAGCGGGTCTCCCGCTGTAATAAACGGAACAAATAACTTATCGGACGGCTGTTTTTTCAGATTGAACATCTTGATTCACCTCTTCTTCCAACACCTTCATCAAGGTATGGACGTCTTTGTCTCCCCTGCCTGAAAGGCAGACGAGAACACTTTTCTCTCTCGGCAGTTCTTTAGCGATGTCAAATGCTTTTGCCAATGCATGGGCGGATTCAATAGCCGGCAAAATGCCCTCTGTCTCTGTCAGCAGCCTTAATGCCGAGACCGCTTCATCATCAGTGACAGATTCATATGTGACGCGCCCTGTTTGATGAAGATGAGCGTGCTCGGGGCCGACCCCCGGATAATCAAGTCCTGCTGAGATGGAATAAGGCTCAATGATCTGTCCGTACTCGTCTTGAATCAAGTAGGTCAAAGAACCGTGGATAACGCCTTTTGTACCCTTTGTGATCGTTGCCGCGTGAAGGGGGGTGTCGACACCTTTTCCCGCAGCTTCGACTCCGATCAGTTCAACAGTTTCTTCAATGAATGCGCTGAACATCCCGATCGCATTGCTTCCGCCTCCGACACAGGCGACAACTTTATCGGGGAGGCTTTGCTCCAATTGATAAAACTGCGCTTTCGCCTCTTCGCCGATCATCCGTTGAAATTCACGGACGATATAAGGATACGGGTGCGGCCCGACGACGGAACCAATCATGTAAAAATGATCCTGGCAATGCTGAACCCAGTAACGGATCGCCTCGTTTGTAGCATCTTTTAATGTCCCGTTTCCGCTTGACACCGGAACGACCTCCGCTCCCAAGAGCTTCATCCGGAACACGTTCAGCGATTGTCTGGCAACATCTTCTTCACCCATAAAGACAATGCATGACAAGCCGAACTTTGCAGCGACAGTCGCCGCAGCCACGCCGTGCTGCCCTGCGCCGGTTTCAGCGATGAGCTTTGTTTTCCCCATTTTCTTGGCCAACAGAGCCTGGCCGAGGGCATTGTTGATTTTGTGGGCGCCTGTATGGTTTAAATCTTCTCTTTTTAAATAAATCTTCGCTCCGCCCAGCTGCTTTGTGAGCCGGTCAGCGAGCGTCAAAGCCGTCGGCCTGCCTGAGTAGTCTTTTAAAAGCTTTTGATAATCCTTTTGAAACGAGGGGTCGTCTTTCAGTTCAAGAAACGCTTTTTCGATTTCTTCCAAAGGCTGCATGAGTGTTTCCGGCACGAATTTCCCGCCAAAATCACCAAACCTGCCTTGTTCATTCGGATATGAATACATGTTCGAACATCCTTTCTTCTAAAAGGCCGATCAGCTTTTCGCTTTTCCTGCCTCTTTCTTCAATTCCGCTTGCCAGGTCGATTCCCGGCGGGCGCCGCTTTAAAAGATCCGCGATTGTGTCCGGGTTCACGCCCCCGGCGATAAACAGTCGCTTTCTTTCTCTTTGCGCTGCATCTTTATACATCGGAACGCTGTCCCACGAAAACGAAACGCCCGTTCCTCCTCTGAGCCCTTTAACAGACGAGTCGATGACATACCCGTCGATGTAAGGTGCGAAAGATGCCATGCGCTGAACGGTATCATCCCCATGGTGGAGCGCCTTCCAAATCTCGCAGTCTGTCATGCTTTTCAGCCGCTTGATGTCTGCCTCTGTTTCATCTCCGTGAAGCTGGATCACGTCCAAACCGGCATCTTTTACGATTTCTGCTATTCTGCAAATATTTTCATTAACAAAGACGCCGACAAGCTTTTTACCCGCTGTATCCGTTTTGCCACACCAGCGTTTCACATCCTCCGGGTCTGCCGACCGTCTGCTTTCGGCGAAAATAAATCCGAGGTAATCGGCTTTCGAGCGGGCTGTCACCTTTAAATCTTCCAATGAATGAATCCCGCAATATTTTAAGCCCGGTTTCTCCATCATCCGTTCTCTCCGAATAACGCATGGACAGCCTTCAGCTGTGACGGCTCTCTCATTAACGATTCGCCGACTAGCACAGCCCGGGCTCCGCATGCTTTTACAAAAGCGAGGTCTTCCGATTGTCCGATGCCGCTTTCGCTGATAAGAACGCTCCCTGACGGAACGAGTTTTGCCATACGCTCCGTTTGCCCGACGGATGTTTCAAAGGTTTTTAGATTTCGATTGTTTACGCCGATGATTTCGGGTGTAAAGACATTTAAAATACCTTCAAGCGTCTCTTCGCCATGAACTTCGACAAGCACATCCATACCTTTTTCAGCAGCTTGCTGATAGAGGTCAAACAGCTTTTGCGGTTCAAGCGCTTCTCCGATCAGCAGGATCGCATCCGCTCCGATGCGGTCCGCTTCTTCAACCTGAATGGAATCAATGATAAAATCCTTGCGCAGTACTGGCAGCGAAACCGAGCGTTTCACATCTGACAAATAACTGTTCTTCCCTTGAAAAAAAGGTGTATCTGTCAGAACAGACAAACAGTCGGCTTTAGCCTGTTCGTACTGTTTAGCGATTTGTACGGGCTCAAAGTTTTCCTGAATCACACCTTTTGACGGTGAAGCTTTTTTCACCTCCGCAATTAAAGCGACAAACCGGTTAGGAGAAAGAAGCGCCTTTTTAAATGACCGCTTTGGCAGCTTCAAATCTTCCGGCAGTTCGATTTTCAGAATGTCTTCTCGTTTTCTATCAATAATTTGATTAAGCATACAACTCTTCCTCTTTCTGTTTTAATCGTTCCAGCTGATCAAGCGCCTCACCGCTTGCAACAGCTTCTAAAGCGAGTGCAACGCCTTCTTTTAAACCCGGCGCCTGTTCTGCGACGTATAAAGCGGCTCCGGCATTAAACGCTGCGATATGAACAGCCGAATCCGGAGCGCGGTTTTTCAAAATATCGACGATGAGACGGCCGCTTTCTTCAGGCGTCGCCACCTGAATGTCGCTTATGCTGCCGAACGGCAGACCGACATCGCCAGGCTCAACGGTGTATTCGTATGTTTTGCCGCCTTTCAGTTCAATCACATCTGTCGGCGATGTGATCGACAGTTCATCAAGACCGTCCCGGCTCGATACAAACAATACGTGTTCCGGTTCAAACGCTTCAAGTGCGCGGGCCATGAGCTTTGCTTTTTCAATCGAGTAGACGCCGATCACCTGGCGCTTGGCTTTCATTGGATTGCTGAGCGGGCCGAGCAGATTGAATACGGTTCTAAAAGCCAAATCCTTCCTTGCGCCGGCCACGTGCTTCATGGAAGAGTGATAGCTTGGCGCATAGAGGAATCCCATATTGCGGCGTTCAATGCTCTGAATCGTTTCTTCAGGCGACGTCTGAATTGAAACGCCGAGATATTCGAGAACATCAGCGCTCCCGCTTTTTGAAGAAACGGAACGATTACCGTGTTTGGCGATTTTTGCCCCGGCTGATGAAGCGATGATCGCCGCCGCTGTGGAAATGTTGAAGGTGGAGCTTCCGTCTCCTCCGGTTCCGCACGTATCAACAACATCTTCCGGCCCGTTTATTGTTTGCGCCTGCTCCCGCATGGCTCTGACAAATCCCGCAATCTCTTCAGCCGTTTCTCCCCTGTAGGCGAGAACGGACAGGAGGCCTCCAATTTCCGCGGCGCTCAGCGAGCCGGTCATCATGTCACGCATGATGCTGTGTGCCTCGGTTTCATTCATTGTTCCTCCATTAACGCATGATTTCAGCAGTTCGTTCATTGCCGTCCTCCCCCTTTTCGAGAAACATTTCTTCAGCGATTTGAATCGTTTTTAACAGAGCCCCCGCTTTATTGCAGGTCTCTTCCCACTCTTTTTCAGGCACGGAGTCGGCTACGATGCCTGCTCCGGCCTGGATGGACGCCACTCCGTTTTTCACGCTCATCGTCCGGATCGTGATGCATGAATCGATATTTCCGTCAAATCCGATATAAGCAATGCATCCCCCATATGTTTCCCTCGGTTCGGGCTCAAGTTCATTTAAAAGCTGAATCGCGCGGATTTTCGGAGCGCCGGTCAAAGTTCCGGCCGGAAATGCGCTCATTAAAGCGTCTACCGGATGAACGCCCGCTTTTAACGAGCCGGTTACGATCGAAATGATGTGCATGACGTGTGAAAAGGAAACGATTTTCGTAAACTCGGGCACTTGGACAGATCCGTACTCAGCTACTCTGCCGATATCATTTCTCGCCAAATCGACGAGCATGTAGTGCTCCGCTTTTTCTTTCTCATCAGCTAAAAGATCTTTTTCGAGCCGCTTATCTTCAGCCTGATCACCGCCTCTTTTCCTCGTGCCGGCAATCGGATGAATTTCAAGATGACCGTTTTGAACATGGATCAGGCGTTCAGGCGAGCTTCCGACGAGATCGCGGTCAGGAAGCTTCATGTAGTACATGTACGGGGACGGGTTGACCATTCTCAGCACTCTGTATAACTCAAAAGAACTGACCTTCACCGGAATATCGAACCTTTGCGAAAGGACGCCTTGAAAAATGTCTCCCGCTTTAATGTACTCTTTCAAGCGATTAACATCGGCCAAAAACCGGGATTTCTCATATGTTGATTGAACCCCTTTAAAGCTGGGGGCCGTGTGCCGTCCTTGCGGGAGAAACAGCTCTTTCGTCGTTTTCCGGCCTGACAGCCTTTGTGTAAGCTGTTTGAGCTCTTCTTTCCCCTTTTTAAAAATGCGCTGTTTCTCCTCCCTTGTTTCACTGCCTTCAAGCCTTGCATAGTGGATGAAATGCAGCTTTTTCAGCTCGTGATCATAAGCGATCATCGTCCGGCAGACAAACAGGAGGCATTTTTCCATCTCCGTTTCTTTGCTGTGCCCTTTGACGGACGGTTCAATGAGCGGCATTAAATCATAGCTTAAATAGCCGACCGCTCCCCCTGTAAACGGGATGTCGAGCTCAGGCGCTTTGATCGAATATGTCTCCGACATCCATTCGAGAATTTCTTTTAACTGTGAAGCTGAATATAGCTTTTTCTGCTTTTGATCGCAGGCGTGAAACCGGCCGCATTCTTCTTTGATCGTCAAAAAGGGGTCCAGACCGATGAAAGAATATCTTGACCATGCAGAGGTTTCATCCTGGCTTTCCAGCAAATACACGATGTTTTCCTGCAGCTTCTCGACCAATTGAACGGGCGTCAGCGTATCGACGGAAAAACTCTCAATTATCGGTATTGTTTTAAAGTGTGAAGTATCCTCTGAAAAAGAGGCAAAATCGGTTTGCAGACTCAACAATCTCTCACTCCTTATTCAGGCGGAGAGAATGAGAAGAAGGCCTTTAGAGGACAAATGATTGAATTGAAGAGGGGAAAACGAAACAAACCCAAAAGAACAGCGTCTTTTGGGTAGAATGAATAAACGTTTTGTCTCAACTCAGCTCATCTCAGCTCATTCTCAATCTACCCTAGTCTCATACTCAGCTTTTCTAAACTAAAACCCCATACACACTCCTGTGTATTTCAAGGTTTCTACAATCGTATTACAATTCAGTATTTTTTGTCAATGACAAATCAGGTCTGAGCGTTACGGCATTTTCTAAATAAACGTGGCGGACTTCATCCTGCCGCATATCCGTCTGAACCGTCATCATCACTCTGATGCATTTTTTAAGGGCGTGTTCAACATCCATTTCCTGCATGCACATGACGGGCACATGCTGCCAGCCGTCAAACGTTCTGACGACCTTTGCGGGAAAAGCAGCGTGAATATCGGAAGTGGCAGAAATGAAGATCTGCACGACTTGCTCAGGTTTGAGTTGATTTTCATCGATCATTTTTCCGATCAGCTGCTTCGTCCGCTCCGTAATGTCTTTTTCTGTATCCTGGTCAACTGTCGTCGCTCCCCGAATTCCGCGCATCATCATTTGCCTCCCTCCAATCTCCACATATTCAGCCATCGTTCAATTTCATCGGCTTTAAAGGAGTGCAGCCGCACACTGCCGATCTTATCCAGCAGAACAAACTGAATGATACCTCTGCGTGTTTTTTTATCGTTCATCATTCGATTGATGAGAGCTTCTGTTGAAACTTCGCGTTTTACGCTTTCCGGATAGCCGAGATTTTTCAGCCAGGCGGCGATTTTTGTGCGGTCAACAGGACAATTCAACACCTTCTCGCTGACAAACAAAGCAAATTGCATGCCTAAAGCGACAGCGTCGCCATGGGTCATCTCTCCGTAGCCGTATTCGGCTTCAACGGCGTGGCCAAGCGTGTGCCCAAAATTCAGATAGGCCCTGATTCCCTGTTCGCGCTCGTCTTGTGAGACAACTTCCGCTTTAATCGAAATGCCTTTGTACACCATTTCACTGAGCTGGCCGGTCGTAATCGCTTTAATTGAATCAATTTTAAGCAATTCGTTCAAGAAAGATTCATCACGGATAAATGCGTGCTTAATGACTTCCGCAAGACCTGAACGCATTTCTTTTTCAGAAAGCGTGCTCAAGCATTCGGTATCATAAACCACCGCCTTCGGCTGATGAAAAGCGCCGATTAAGTTTTTTCCGAGCGGATGATTAATGGCAACTTTCCCTCCGACCGCGCTATCATGAGACAGCAGAGTCGTTGGGAATTGCACATAATCGATGCCCCTCATAAAAGTTGAAGCGACGAACCCTGCAAGATCGCCGACAACGCCGCCTCCCAGCGCCACAATGCATGACGAACGGTCAAGGTGAAATTGAATGGCTTCCGTCTGGAGCTTCATAAACAGATCGATTGATTTGGCCTGTTCACCGCTTGGCACCGCAACCTTTTTGACGGGCCATTTGCTGCGGAGAAGGCCGAACAGTTCTTCTCCATAGTGTTTATCAACTTCTTCGTCGGTGATCAATAGCACTTTCGTCATCGGAAGGTTCAAGGATGACAAGAGCTCTGCCGCGTTTTTTCTAATGCCTCCCCCGATGAACACCGGGTAGGACAAAGAAGCGGTTTCGATTTGAAGTGATTTCATTAAAACTCCCTCGCAAGCTTTCTCATTTTCTCAACATTTTCAGCGATCCGGTCCATTTGGTCAACGCCAAACTGCTCGACGATCGCCTTGGCGATTTCCCATGCAACAACCGCTTCAGCCACTACGCTTGCGGCAGGGACAGCGCAGGAATCAGAACGCTCGATGCTTGCTGTAAACGGTTCTTTCGTCTCGATATCAACGCTTTTGAGCGGTTTGTACAACGTTGGAATCGGCTTCATCACGCCTCTGACGACAATCGGCATTCCCGTTGTCATCCCGCCTTCAAGGCCGCCGAGACGGTTTGTAGCGCGCGTATAGCCTTTTTCTTCGTCCCAAATGATTTCGTCATGGACTTCACTGCCGTTTTTGCGTGCAGCTTCAAAGCCGATGCCGAATTCAACACCTTTAAAAGCATTGATGCTCAGCACGGCGGCAGCCAGCTTGCTGTCGAGTTTGCGGTCGTAATGGACATAGCTGCCGACTCCTACCGGCACCCCTTCAACAATCACCTCGACGATTCCGCCGATCGAATCGCCATTTGCTTTTGCTTCATCGATCGCGTCCATCATTTTTCTGCCCGCTTCTTCGTCATAGCATCTGACAGGAGACTCTTCGGTTACTTTTTTCAAGTCTTCGATAGATTCATAATTTGTTTTTTCGGCTTTTACTCCGCCGATCTCCAGCACGTGGCCGGCCACTTGGATGCCGAGCTGGGAAAGGATCTTTTTGGCGACGGCTCCTGCCGCCACACGGACGGTCGTTTCTCTGGCAGATGAACGTTCAAGCACGTTGCGCATATCTCTGTGCCCGTATTTGATCGCGCCGTTCAAATCAGCGTGACCCGGTCTTGGCCTTGAAATCTGTCGTTTCATTTCGCTTTCTTCTTCAGCCGTGATCGGCTCTGATCCCATGATTTTCGTCCAGTGTTTCCAGTCGTTGTTTTCGACGACGAGAGCGATCGGCGATCCAAGAGAACGCCCGTGCCTTACACCGCTTGTGATCCGTGCCTGATCTTTTTCGATTTGCATCCGGCGTCCGCGGCCGTGGCCTTTTTGACGTCTTTGAAGCTCGTAATCAATGTCTTCTTTTGTGATATAAAGCCCTGCTGGGACTCCTTCGATAATTGTCGTAAGCTGCGGACCGTGAGATTCACCGGCTGTTAAATACCTCATGCTTTCGTTCTCCCTTCATCACATTAACGCTTTTAAGTAAAACTATAACATAACCTTTTATAAAAAGTCAGCTAACTTTTTTGATAGAAAAACGTATCTGTCGATTGAAAACCGTATTTTTCCGGATTGAAGATCTGTTCCGTGCTTCCGACAAACAAAACTCCATTATTCTTCAAACTGCCGCTGAACTTATGATAGATCTTCTCTTTTGCTTCCTCTGTAAAATATATGAGAACATTGCGGCATACGATGATATCAAAATCTTTCTCATATGCATCAGCCAGTAAATTGTGTTTTTGAAAGCGAATGTTTTTCTTGATCTCGTCTTTGACGGCAAATCGGTTTCCGTCTTGCGTAAAATAAAGTTCCTTTATCTCTTTCGGCACTTCCTGCAGAGATCTTTCCTGATACACGCCTTCTTTCGCTTTCGCAAGAACTTTGTCATCGATATCTGTTGCGATGATCTGATAGTCTGAGAGGCCTTTCTGTCTGCTTAAAATCATCGATAATGTATACGGCTCTTCACCGGTTGAACATGCCGCACTCCATACTTTCAATGTTTTCGCAGGCTTTAAGAGCGGGAGGATGGTTTTTTCGAGAACCTCCCACCTCTTATAGTTTCTGTAAAATTCTGAAACATTAATCGTCATCCTGTCCAGCGTTTCCTGCAGAAGAGCTTCATTCTTTTCTAAAGCGAGCGCAAATTCGCGGAAATCGCCGTACCCCTTTTTTTCATAAAGAGATGTTAGCCTTCTTTTCATTTGCGCCTCTTTGTACAATGCCAAATCCACACCAGTTATTTTTTTCCATTTATCAACAAAGAAACTGTAATTGTCCATGTTTTCTCTCCTAATCGTCGTGCTGATATGAGTACAATTATAGCTTGTTTTCTTTTAAATTTGTATCTTTAAAAAGAAAAAAGCCTGCCCGGCGGCAGCCATTCTGATCCATATAAAAAAATCAGCTTTTCAGCTGATTTTTAGTAAATCCATTGATTCATTAACTTCTCGTCTTCAACAAGTTCGTCTTCTTTAAAAAACAAGTTGATTTCGCGTGCTGCACTTTCAGGAGAATCTGAACCGTGAATGATATTTTTTCCGACAAACATGCCGAAGTCTCCGCGAATTGTTCCTGGGAGCGCTTCCTTAGGGTTCGTCTTCCCGATCAGCTGTCTGGCGACCGCGATTGCGTCTTCGCCTTCCCACACCATGGCGAATACCGGGCCTGAAGTAATAAAGTCGACAAGCTCGCCGAAAAACGGTTTGCCGTTATGTTCTTTATAATGCTCGCCTGCCGTCTCTTCTGAGACCTTCATCAGCTTGGCTCCGATTAATTGTAAGCCCTTACGTTCGAATCTTAACAAAATTTCGCCGATCAGCTGACGCTGAACGCCGTCAGGTTTTACCATCACAAAGGTTTTTTCCATAGTCGATTCTCCACCCCGCTAATATGTATAGGCTTTCAACACTACAACAGAAATATAGCATTTTTCAAACAATTAATCAATAAAGGGTGGAGAATATTCATACTTTCGACTCATTTGTCTTTTTTTAGAACTTTCGTTTGCCGATGTATTTCGCAATTTGGCCCAATGCCGTCCGCGCCCGGTTTTTCGGGAGCGTTTCAAGCAGTGCGAAAGCCTTATTTAAATACATTTCGCTGACTCTGAACGATTGTTCTATGGCATCGGTTTTCTTCAGTTCCTCGATCACTGGTTTGATCTGTTCCGGAGTCGTTTCACTGTTGACCAGCATCAGCCGCGCTTTTAATTCAGGCGATTTCCGTGCATATAATACGGGAAGCGTGACATTCCCCTGAAGCAGATCACTGCCCACAGGCTTGCCAAGCTCTTTTTCGCTTGAGGTGAAATCGAGGATGTCATCAATAATTTGATAGGACATGCCGACGTAATAGCCGAACCAGTACAACGTTTTATGAATGTTTTCACCCGCGCCGGCAGCAATGGCGCCTAGCTGGCAGCTCGATGCGATCAGAAGGGCTGTCTTGCGCCTGATTCTCCGCAAATAGGTTCTGAGGTTTTGCTCCATATTATATTTATCTTTGATTTGTTCAATTTCTCCAAGACAGACTTCGACAATCGCCTTGGACAAGATTTCATGGGCTTTCGGTTCGTTTATTTTCGTCATCGCTTCAAGTGAGCGAGCGAACAAATAATCACCTGTGTACATTGCAATCCGGTTATCCCACTTCGCTTTGATAGTCGGCTGTCCCCTTCTAAGCTCCGCATCATCGATGACATCGTCGTGTACGAGCGAAGCCATATGTATCAATTCCAATGAAACAGCGACATTTTTAATTTTGTTGATATCGTATTCACCGAACATGCCGGAAAGCAGGACAAACACAGGACGAATCCGCTTGCCTCCGGCCTGCAGCAAATGCAGGCTCGCTTCACTTAGCAATGGATAGTCGGAGTGCACGGTCTTTTCAAGCTCTTTTTCTATTAATTCAATATCGTCATTTAAAAAAGAATAAAACGTTGTCAATTTCATATCGATTCACCCGAGTATTTCAGTAGTCATCATCGCTTCAAGCCGACATGTGTAGCCGCTACGCCGCCTGTGAACGGATGATATTGAACATTTTCTAATCCAGCCTCTTCAAACAATGCAGCAAGCTCTTTCATACCAGGAAATTCCCTGGCCGATTCCTGAAGCCATGAATACTCCTTAAAGCTTTTGGCAAAGAGCTTTCCAAACATGGGCATAATAAAACGGAAGTACAGGAAGTACAGCTGTTTGAACCCGAACATTTCAGGCTGGGACGTCTCAAGGCATACAACCTGGCCGCCGGGTTTTACCACGCGCGCCATCTCTTTTAATACGGTTAAATAGTCGGGAACATTGCGAAGCCCGAAGCCGATGGTGACATAGTCGAACGTATTGTCCGGGAAGGGCAGTTCCATCGCGTTGCCGTGGATCAGTTCGATCTGGCTGTAGCTGTCGGTCTTTTGTTCGGCGATGCTCAGCATGTTTTTGCTGAAATCAAGGCCCTTGATTTCCCCTGTCTCTCCGGCCGCATCAGCAAGCGCGATTGTCCAGTCGCCCGTCCCGCAGCAGACGTCAAGCGCTTTGGCTCCTTTTGGTACGTTCATGAGCTGCATCGTTTTGTCGCGCCATTTTTTATGCTGTTTAAAGCTGATGACGGAGTTCATCTGGTCGTAATTTTTATAAATCTTTTCAAACACGCCGTGTACGCGCTGTTCTTTTGACTGCACCATGATTACCCTTCTTCCACTTTCTGATGATAAGTTCGTTTTTCAGGCCGAATTTCCTGCAGGCGTTTCAGAAGCCATTTTTGGACGGCGGGCTTTGCAGCAAGCGACTGGTTGATCGCAAGCTTGGCTTCTTCATAAGCCGCTGCAGCCAGCTGTCCGCATGAAGCCTGGTCTTCCGGAAACTCTTTCTGTATGATCGCCTCCAGCAGCCGGGAATCTGAAGCTTTTTCTTCGGCCGCAAACCTTTTAAACACAAGAAAGTCATTGGCGGCTGTTTTCCAGTGAGGCAGGTAAAAGTGGTCGGCGAGATGGTGAAAAAGTGCAGCTTCCACTATGCTGACGCTTTTTTTCAGGCTGTCCGCATCTTTTGCGGAATGGTCGTAAATCCTGATTTTATGTTCGTTTATTTCTTTGATGGCCGCAGCGAGCGTCCGAATCATATAAATATCCTTCATACCCGATAACAGCGAGTAGTACATGCCGCTGAAATAATCACCGGCCAATACGGTCAGCTGGCGGTTTTTATAGTCGTCCTGCTTAATTGAAGCTGCGGTCGTGACTTCATCATGGGTATCAAGGGCTGTTTGAACAAGCATCGCCGTTAAGATGTAACTTTCCTTGTCAGCTTCTTTTAAATCCGTTTCCTCAAACAGAGCGTAGAAAAGAAACAGCTTATCCTCATCAACTTTCGGCGCAGTCAAATGCTTCGCCAAATATGGATGTGAAAGCTTTTGATTCAGCTTGATTTTCAAATAAGATAATTGTCCGTAGATGTCTTGCAAAGATATCACCCTTGTCCCAAAATTCGCAGTTTTTCTTTTTGATTGATTATGTATCTTTTTTGAGCGGAGAAAGTTTAATTATACCATAATATGTTGAAAGATATTGTCTTATGCCACGCAAACGGCCATAAAAGGCCGGCTATCTATTTTTTCGACTCGCTTTTCATCTCGCCGTTTGCCGTCTGAATCAGGGCCTCGCCCCGGATCTTGATCGCAGAGGTGTGCTCGGTAAACTGGCAGATCATCACCTCTCCTTTATCAAGCTTTTCTGAATGATGAAATCTTGTGTCCGTGCCCCTCGTCAGGCCGATCACGTTGACGCCGTCTTCGACGGCTTTGATAACGACAAAATCATTCGATTGATTATTGGTCATGTTCATCGCACACCTTCTCATTTTTAATCATGATGTTTTGATAAGCTCCAACACCTCAGAGCGAGCGGCTACATCTTGTCTAAACGTTCCTCTTACGGCTGAAGTGACAGTTTTTGAACCCGGCTTTTTCACGCCGCGCATCGTCATGCACATGTGCTCGGCTTCAACAACAACCATGACACCGTGCGGAGTCAGCGTTTCAACAATGCTGTCGGCGATTGTTGACGTAATCCGCTCCTGCAGCTGCGGGCGCTTTGCCACCGCTTCAACGGCTCTCGCCAATTTGCTGAGCCCTGTCACTTTTCCCCCTTTAGGGATATAAGCTACATGGGCTTTCCCGTAGAAAGGGACTAAATGGTGCTCACACATTGAATAAAAGGGAATATCTTTAACAAGAACAAGCTCTTCGTGATCCTCGCCGAAAATCGTTTTGAAATGCTCTTTCGGATCTTCGTTTAACCCTGCAAATACTTCGGCGTACATTTTCGCGACTCTTTTCGGTGTATCAAGAAGGCCTTCACGGTTCGGATCTTCTCCGATCGCCTCCAATATTTGCCGGACAGCTTGTTCAATTTGTTCTTTGTTGATTTCTCTCATTGTTTTATATCCTCCAGAAACGCATACATTTAATTCAGATTCTAGCACACTTCAGCTTATAAAAGCAAAATGAAAGGTTTTTTGCCGGCAAAATGTTTTCCGTCTGAAAAAAAGCCTTAAAATTATGAAAAGCCCCTTTGAAAAGGGGCTTTCCTGTGAAGAAACAACATGGTATGTATTACGCGCGAAAACGGCATATATACATACAATTATTTTCCTGCTACAGCGTCTTTAAGCGCTTTACCTGGTTTGAAAGCAGGTACTTTGCTTGCAGGGATTTCGATTTCTTCACCTGTTTGAGGATTGCGTCCTTTACGAGCTGAGCGCTCACGAACCTCAAAGTTACCAAAACCGATCAATTGAATTTTTTCACCGTTTTTAAGTGCATCTAAAATTGTATCAAAAACAGAATCAACTGCTTTAGTAGCGTCTTTTTTAGATAGTTCGCTTGCTTCTGCAACCGCATTGATTAGTTCTGTCTTGTTCATGCCTTTCACCTCCTCCCAAAAGGTATCAAACAATAGATTATCATCATTTCTTCACAGTTCAACCTGTTTCTATACCTGTTTGAACAGAAATTTCAAATAAATATAGAAAAGGCATTTCACGGCTTTCAGTGAAAATTTCACTTTGAGAGGAACGTTTGTCCAGTAAAGTGAAGATTTTCTGTATGTAGATTAACACATCTGAATAACCATATCAAGCATTTTAAAGCGATGATCCCTTATTCGTCAAGGTTTAAGCAGAATGAAACGAACAAATATTCCTGTTTTTCCTTTTTTAATCATAATCTTTCCTATATTTCCAGCCGCTTGCCCCTGCCGTCTCAATCCCTTTCACGGCGCCTGTTCATCCTGTTTCAGGCATGAAAAAAAGACCTCCCGTATGATAAGAGGCCTTCCCTTTTATAAGATGATCGCAATCAAGCCGCCTGATCCTTCATTGATGATGCGCTCGAGCGTCTCCTTCAGCTTATATCTTGCATTTTCAGGCATGAGGGACAACTTCGCCTGAATCCCTTCTCTGACGATGGAGCTCAGGCTCCTTCCGAAAATGTCGGAATTCCAGATTGACAGCGGATCATCCTCAAAGTCCTGCATTAAATAGCGGACAAGCTCTTCGCTCTGCTTCTCTGTTCCGATGATTGGCGCAAACTCGCTCTCCACATCGACTTTGATCATATGAATCGACGGCGCCACCGCTTTCAGGCGGACTCCGAATCTTGACCCCTGCCTGATGATTTCCGGTTCATCAAGGCTCATATCGGTTAATGCGGGAGCAGCGATTCCATAACCGGTTTGTTTCACCATTTTCAACGCATCTGATACTTGATCATATTCGGTCTTGGCATGGGCAAAATCCTGCATGAGCTGAAGGAGATGATCCTTTCCTCTGATTTCAACGCCGACGACTTCCCTCAAAATTTCATCGTACAGGTAATCCGGCGCGTACAAATCGATTTCGGCGATCCCCTGGCCCATTTCAATTCCGGCGAGGCTGGCGCGCTCGATAAAATCAAATTCGCTGAAGTGTCCGACGACGCGGTCGACATCTCTCAGTCTTTTAATATCTTTGACGGTTTCTTTAACGGAATCTTGATAGTTTTCCCTGAGCCAATGATTCTCTTTTAATACCATGACCCAGCTCGGAAGATTGACGTTGACTTCGAGTACAGGGAATTCGTAAAGCGCTTCTCTGAGAACGCTCAGAACGTCTGCTTCCCTCATGCTTTCAACGCTCATCGCCAGCACCGGAATGTCGTATTTCTCCATCAGCTCTTGCCTGAGCGCTTCCGTTTCCGGATGGTACGGCCTTACGGAATTGATGACCATGATAAACGGTTTTCCAACCTCTTTTAATTCATCGATCACCCGTTCTTCAGCCTCGATATAATCCTGTCTGGCGATTTCTCCAATCGTGCCGTCAGTCGTAATCACAACACCGATGGTGGAGTGTTCCTGGATGACTTTTCTCGTGCCGATTTCGGCAGCTTCGTGAAACGGAATCGGCTCTTCATACCAAGGAGTGTTGATCATTCTCGGCCCGTTTTCATCCTCGTATCCCTTTGCTCCGGGTACAGTATAGCCGACACAGTCGACAAGCCTTATATTCACATCGAGTCCGTCACTGACATGAACTGACATTGCCTGATTCGGAACAAACTTCGGTTCAGTTGTCATAATGGTTTTGCCAGCGGCACTTTGGGGGAGCTCATCTTGTGCGCGCGCCCGGTCTGCTTCATTGTTGATATTCGGGAGCACCACTAGCTCCATAAATTTTTTAATAAACGTAGATTTTCCTGTACGTACAGCTCCTACGACACCTAAGTATATATCGCCTCCTGTTCGTTCAGCGATATCCTTGAAAATATCGACCTTTTCCAAGTGATCCCCTCCCGGACTTCCAATCCTTTTCAATTTTTTACTTCTTCATCAATCAAAAACAGGACACTATAGTGTATGACGTTGTCCTATTTCAATATGACAGCTTAGGGAAATTTTTTCGGCATGCATGAAAAAACCTTTCTCCTCATTGTATGCTGAGGAGAAAGATTCATGACTGATACTTGCATTTTGACCGATATTCTATTCGAGAAAAACAGGTTCCTGTTTGTCATTCACTGTATACTTTACCGAAAACGCTGGAACAAAAGGCGTCTCTTTCCACATCAAATCCTGAATTTCCTCACCCGGCTTTACCGTTTTTTTCGACCGCTTTATCAGGTTGGCCAAATCCACTCGGTAATCCACTTGAATGTCGCCTTTTTCATCGACGAGAAGCGGCAGAGAGGTGCCGGAAAGCGGACTCGTGACAGAAGGCGCCTCTTTCAGTCCGAGCTTTTCATGGTCAAGCATGAATAAGTGATTGGATACGACTTTTTTATACGGTGGATACTTGTGCTGATCTTTATACATTTCGACCCGAAGCTTTAGCTCTCTGATCATTTCCGACATTTTTATATCAATGAGCTTGACCGTCGGCTTTTTTTCTACATCGACAAGAACGTACAAGTACTCTCCGCCGCTTTCATAGGAAGTACCCGGCGGCTCAGCCATATACCGGGGGGACAGCCTGTTAAAATCGATAGGGTATTTTTGATAGATTGGAACGCTCATATCCCTTGTCTTAATCGGCAGAAGCCCTCCCGTCGCCTCCCTGAATTCATCAACGGCCGCCTGCACTTCTTTGAGCTGGTGCTGATACGGCACGCTGTTTTTCGCCTTTCTTTCTTCAGGGTACAAACAGCCGCTTAGCATGATTGCGGTCAATACAGTAACAAGTAGTGCGTTTACGATTTTCATATGAATCTTCCTTTTTTATGCTTTATTCGTTGACGGGACCGCTGAAGACGACAAAAAAGACGATCACGCCGGAGATGAGCATACATGTATAGGCGACGAACGACGTGAGCACTTTTAAAAAACGGTTTTTAAATTTATATCTGCTTATGTATATGGCAATCACCGCTAAGAACATCAGGCCCATTGATCCCAAGGCAAACCACATTTTTAACAGACCGACATTCACATTGAAGCCCTCCTTCTACCTTTTCTTGTGATGTAAGCGTTATATTTCATTTTATATAAGAAAAACCAGAAGTTCAACAGCTTTTCCAATATTTCGAAACGGAAAAAACCGCAAAAAAAACCTGAAGCAAAGAGGGGGGCTTTGCTTCAGGCATAACGATTGTGACTATATAACCCAATTGGTAAGATACAGCTCTTCCAGACTTCGATTCTATTTTATGCAAGTCTTCGGACAAATGTATCCTCTCTTGCCTAAGTCTCCAAAATGTTTCGGTTTTTTTAAAACGAACTTAGAGGAGAGTATAAAGCAGTTGGTGATGGAGTGGTCATTTCATTTGATTTTCAAATGTGTTCACAAGATCTTCCATCTCGTGTGTTTTGACTCTCGCCATCAATGATTCGACTGCCGTCTCAACTTTTTCGCCGTCAAACAATACTTTGTGCAATGCCTCGGTAATCGGCATTTTCACATCAAATTTCTTTGAAAGCTGATAAGCGGCTTTTGTCGTGCGGACCCCCTCAACGACCATCCCCATTTCTTCCAGAACTTCATCCAGTTTGAAGCCTTTACCCAGCATATTACCGGCTCGCCAATTTCGTGAATGGACGCTCGTGCAGGTGACGATCAAATCTCCGATTCCTGTAAGCCCCGAGAATGTCAGCGGGTTTCCGCCCATTTTCGTGCCGAGTCGGGCGATCTCTGCCAAGCCCCTTGTAATCAGCGCGGCTTTCGCATTATCTCCGTACCCCAAACCGTCTGTAATGCCCGCGGCAAGCGCAATGACGTTTTTCAGCGCGCCGCCGATCTCTACGCCGATCATATCCGGATTGGTATACACGCGAAAATTCTGATTCATAAACATATCCTGGATCGCCTGTGCCGATTCAATGCTGCTGTCGGCAGATACGGTTACCGTCGTCGGGTGTCTTAAACCGACTTCTTCCGCATGGCTCGGCCCGGAGAGAACGACGATGTCCTCCCTTAATTCAGCCGGAATTTCCTCTTTCATCATTTCAGAAATGCGGAGCAGCGTGTCAGGCTCAATTCCTTTTGAAACATGTACAAAAATCGCCTTTTGGTCGATGAAGGAAACAGCCTGTGCGAGAACTTCGCGGATCGCTTTTGTCGGAACGGCGACGATGATCGTCTTGACATCGGCCACTGCAGCTTCAAGATCTGTTGTGGCATGCACGTTTTCAGAAAGTTTGACACCCGGCAGATAATCTTTGTTTTCATGGTGTTCATTGATTTGCTGAATCAGTTCTTCACGATGGCCCCAAATGCACACATCGTACTGGTTGTCCGCCAAAACGAGCGCCAAGGCTGTTCCCCAGCTTCCGGCTCCCAAAATCGATACTTTTGTCATTTTTACTACACCTCTTTATTTTCTTGCTCTTGCGAAAATCTTGATTGGTGTTCCTTCAAATCCGAAGGCGTCGCGTATCCTGTTTTCCAAAAAGCGTTCGTAAGAAAAATGCATCAGCTCAGGATCATTGACAAATACGACAAATGTCGGCGGCTTCACAGCCACTTGTGTCGCATAATAAATTTTTAAGCGGTTGCCATTATGCGTCGGCGTCGGGTTCATAGCCACTGCATCCATAATGATATCATTAAGAATATTGGTCTGCACCCTCATCGAATGGTTTTCGCTTGCCGTCATGACTGCAGGCATCAGCGTATGGATGCGCTTTTTCGTCAAAGCGGACATAAACAAAACAGGCGCGTAGTCCAAAAATTGAAAGTGATCTCTAACCTTTTCTTCGAATTCTTTCATCGTCCGCTCGTCTTTTTCGACTGCATCCCATTTATTCACGACGATGACGACGGCTTTTCCCGCTTCATGCGCATAGCCGGCAATCCGCTTGTCCTGCTCGATGATGCCTTCTTCGCCGTCCAAGACGACGCAGACGACTTCTGAGCGGTCGATCGCCTTTAAAGCCCGGAGGACGCTGTATTTTTCAGTTGCCTCATACACTTTTCCCTTTTTTCTCATCCCGGCTGTATCAACGATGACAAAGTCTCTTTGATTGTATGTAAACCTCGTGTCAATGGCGTCGCGCGTTGTTCCCGCAATATTGCTGACGATCACGCGCTCTTCTCCAAGCATGGCGTTTACAAGAGAGGATTTTCCGACGTTCGGCCGGCCGATGAGGCAAAATTGAACGACCTCATCCTCATACTTCGTTTCGGGTATGTTTTTAAAATGTTCGCTGACCGCGTCAAGCAGATCGCCGAGACCGAGGCCGTGCGTCCCTGAAATCGGGTACGGCTCGCCAAAGCCGAGGGCATAAAAATCGTAAATGTTTGCTCTCATTTCAGGATTATCCACTTTATTAACCGCCAGAACGACAGGTTTTTTTGTACGGTATAAAATTTTTGCCACTTCTTCATCAGCAGCCGTGACGCCTTCGCGGCCGTTCGTCATGAAAATAATCACATCTGCTTCTTCCATGGCGATTTCGGCCTGATGGCGAATCTGCGCCAAAAACGGCTCATCGCCGACTTCGATTCCGCCTGTATCAATCAGGTTGAAGTCGTGATTCAGCCACTCGGCAGAGCTGTATATTCGATCCCGCGTCACGCCAGGTGTATCTTCCACAATCGAAATTCTTTCGCCAGCGATCCTGTTAAAGATCGTGGACTTCCCCACATTGGGCCTTCCAACTATGGCTACGACAGGTTTTCCCATAGTACCCTTCCTTTCAATTCAGTAAAGCTTTTCCATCTTTAAATGAATCATCATTTATTTCTCTTTTCAAAAAATCAGTTTGAAGAAAGAAACCCTTCTTATTCCATGAGAAGGGCTTAACTCATATATTATATCAATTTCTAAAAAGATCACAACTGTAATTAAAAATGTTTCACAATCAAATAAAGGTCATCTCCTATTCCGTGGGCGATTCCGTCGAGAATGGCTTCAAGGTTTTTCGCGTACGTGTTCATTTCCTCGGGGGTGTCGCAGAAAAATGCAGCCGTCCCTCCGATCACTCGCTCTCGCCTTGTTGTGACGACGGCGAGAATGAAATTTTCGATTGATTCGCTCATTTTATCACCTTGCTGTGCTTTTCTTTAATAAATTCCATCGGTACGCGAATGGCGTTTTCCAGCGTCGGAACATCGCCGATGACCCTGATCGCCGTCTCCTTGTCCTTGATGACCGGAAGGACAAAAACCGCGACCCGCCCGTCATTCAAATCCCTTTTCGCCAGCGGCGAAAGAGAGGGTTCTCCGGAGTCTCGATACACGCCGAGCACATTGGAAACGTCGAATAAAATCGCTTGTCTTTGCCCGAGATTGGCAATGGTTACTGCGGAATTAAAATTTTTCGGTTTTAAAATAAAACCCATGCCGTGTTCCAAAATCAGCTTCTGTTTTTCAGGAAGCCCGATATTCATAATGTAAATATTGTCGACATAAAGGCCGGCTCCTTCAAAATGAGGCTTTTTATACTCTATATCGACGATGTCCTTAATAAAGCTTCCGGACATTAAGATCCTGCCCGAGATGAAACAGATGAAAGCTGCAGCAAGGCCTGCCCATACCGATGAAAACAGAATGTATGCGAGGGTCGTCAGGAGCGATGTGAAAATGACAATGTAATTTCTGCTTTCAAAGGCGATCGCAATTCCTTCGATATACGTGCTGCCTCTTGAAACGAGTTCATAGCCGTCAAGCTGCGTCAATGTTTCGCGTTCCATATTCCGGACATCCCTGAATTGGGTTGCAGCCAGCGTTAAGAACGTAATCGCTGTATAATCCGATTTTAAGATCGACGGAATAATGATCGCTCCAATGCTGGCAGCGATCAAAGCCAGCGCAATATGTATCGTTTTCCCATGAAGGTATGTGGGGTACTGGCGGTAGTCGGTTCGGAGCATGTACACTCTGACAACAATACCGGCGATAATTCCCAAGATGATCGGATAAGTATATTGGCTCATGACATTTTTGCTGCTCCTTTATTCAATCGCTTCCATTTATGATAGAACTGATGCATCAGCCGTTCATACTGGGAGATTCCGTAAACGAGAACGATCCCCGCAGCGCACATTGACAGCCATGAATAACCTCCGGCTGCAATGTCTCCATAAAGCTTTCTGATGACGAATGTATACAAGAGCTCCCCCTGGCACGCACCGAGCACAAACAGCCCGAGACGGGCGGCGAAGCTTCTTTCAAAAGCCGCCGTCATGATGACAAACAGAATGATGATCAGCCATTCAGGCTTTAGGATAAACCAAACAGGGTCATATAATGCAAACAGAAACAAAAAACCGTAGGCGGACACCATCGACAAATGAAGCAGCAGCCGCTTGACGCTTTTATGAAGCCTTAAATAACCGCACAGCATGAAAGCTCCCATATAAAACGACAAATAGGCGGCATTAAAATGCAGAAAGAGCTGAACCTGATACATACTTAAAATGATGTTGAGCAGAATAAATGCTGACGCATAAAAGCGAAAGCTGTTTTTCTCAAGGATAAAAGTCGTCAGCACCCATAAAAACCACATTGACCAATAATAATAGAATTCTTCCATATGTTTTCATCCTCCATTTTCAGTATGGAGTGACTTGAGATTTTTTAAACGTGCGATAAGGAGGGAACAGAATTGGGCAAAGACAGGCAGGAAAAGAAGCTGAAACAGCAAAAGCGAACGGAATCCGACCGTGACCAGTCCATCAGCTACAATGGTGCCGCCTCTCTCGAAAGCGCGGAGGACGCGCGGAAGCGAAACCCGTAAAAAAAACCGGCTCATGAGAAGCCGGTTTTTTAGCGCTTGCTGTAAACAAAGGGGTCAACACCCCTCGCTTTCAGCCAATGATATGTATCGCCCTTGATAACGAGCGGTGCTTTTTTCAACTGTTCAATCGTCCGGCATCCCAAGACGGTCATGATCCTTTTGAAATCTTCGATCAGGCTCTCGATTTCGGCGGCTAACGCCTCTTCTCCCGAAGCTGTCAGCACTTGGAGAAAATAGCCCGCCATCCCCGCCGCAGACGCGCCCAGCGCTATTGATTTGGCCAGTTCAAGGGCATCTTGTATGCCTCCGGATGCGATAATCGGCTGATCGCCGAACAGAGAGCTGACTTCAGCCAGGCTGGCTGCTGTCGATATGCCCCATTGATCGAAAAACTGAACCGCTTTATCCCTGCGCAAATTTTCGATTTTCGAAAAATTCGTTCCTCCGAAACCGCCGACATCGACCGCCTGAACCCCGGCGTTAAAAAGCCGGGCCGCGGTGTCCCTGCTCATGCCAAAGCCCACTTCTTTTACGGCGACCGGTACGCTGACATTTCGGCAGATGTCTTCAATCCGGCGCAGGCGACCTGTAAAACTGCGGTCGCCTTCAGGCATGACAATTTCCTGAATCACATTGAGGTGAATTTGAAGCATGTCGGCTTCAATCATGTCGACCGCCCGCTTTGCCTGGTCCACCGTCGCTTCGCTCCCCAAATTGGCGAATACAAGACCCTTCTGATTTTCTTTTCTGACGATCTCGTATGAAGGACGTTCATCAGGGTCTTTCAAAGCGGACATTTGCGAGCCGACAGCAACGGGTATGCCCGTTTGTGCAGCCGCCCTCGCCAAAGCCCTGTTGATCTCAAACGTCGCCTTCCCGCCCCCGCCTGTCATCGCATTGATAAAAATAGGCGAACTTAAAAACAGTTCGCCTATTTTGGTTGAAGTATCAACTTGTGACAATTCCGTTTCCGGAAGGCTGACGTGAACAAACGTAATATCATCAAGCCCGGTCTGACGTTTCTGTCCGGTGGACAGGGCATGATCAATGTGTTCTTTTTTTCTTTTCGCTCGCGTCACCATCATCACCAAATTTTACTTTAATTTATTCAGTTTGTCTCCGATCATTTCACCAAGCTGAAATCCTGAAGACTCTTCCTTAGCCTGGTATTGACGGTAATCTTCCTGCTCTGCTTTATCGGTGTTTTCTTCAAGCTCTTTCATGCTTAAAGAAATACGCTCTTCTTCTTCGTTGACGTCAAGAACTTTCACTTTAACGTCCTGGCCTTCCTCAAGGACTTCATGAGGCGTTCCGATGTGTTTGTTCGAGATTTGCGAAATGTGGACGAGGCCTTCAACTCCAGGCAGCACTTCGACAAATGCACCGAAGCTCACCAAGCGCTGGACTTTTCCGTCCAATACGTCTCCAGGCTTCACTTTTTCGCCGATGTTGGACCAAGGCCCAGGAAGCGTTTCTTTGATTGATAGCGAAATTCGCTCATTGTCGCGGTCAACGGACAGCACTTTGACTTTGACATCCTGGCCTTCTTCGACTACGTCTGACGGTTTTTCAACGTGTGAATGCGACAGCTGGGAGATGTGAACAAGACCGTCAATGCCGCCGATGTCAACGAAAGCACCGAAGTCTGTCAGGCGCTGCACTTTTCCTTCAAGCACCTGTCCGGCTTCCAGCGTTTGAAGAAACTCCTGTTTTCTTTCCGACTGCTCTTTTTCAACAACCGCACGGTGTGATAAAATCACGCGGTTTTTATCTCTGTCAAGCTCAACGACGATTAAAGTAAGCGTCTTTCCTTTATAATCTGTAAAATCTTCAACAAAATGCGCCTCTACAAGCGATGCGGGAATGAATCCGCGCACGCCGATATCGACGACCAGACCGCCTTTGACGACGTCTTTTACTTCGGCTTCAAACACTTCTTTTGACTCAAACTTTTTCTCTAGGTCTTCCCAAGCGCGGTCTGCATCAACAGCACGTTTTGATAAAATCAATGCATCGTCTTCCACTTTTGTCACTTTTAATTCAAGCTCATCGTCTACATTGACGACATCTGATGCTTTTTCAACATGAAGACTTGATAATTCACTGATTGGGATAATTCCGGTTTGCTTGCAGTTGGGGATGTCAACATCGACATGCTTGTCCTCAACTTTCGTTACAATACCTTTCACCACATCTCCAACCTCTGGTACTTGAACATCAATTTGATTCATTTCCTCTGTCATTTCAATAACCTCCTTGGTCCAAACCTACACAGCTTTTGTAAAAACGGTTATTCCGGACGAATTGATATCCGATCCGGACAGCCGATATGTATTAAAGAACCATTCAAAAATGGATATTTGAATGTTCTAAAACATGATTTATTATTACTAACTTCTAATAAAAGCCTGTGTTTGTCAAGTCAAAACATGCAGACAATAAGTAATTTGCCCGGATTTTTTATTTTTGAGCCTTTTTGTCTACAACCTGCAGGATTTTTTCGGCCACCTCATCGATCGTCAGTGAAGTCGTGTCGATTTCAAGCGCGTCGTCCGCTTTTTTCAACGGCGAAATCTCGCGCTCTGAATCGATTTTGTCGCGGCGCCGGATTTCTTCTGCAAGCGTTTCATAGTTTACATTGTACCCTTTTTTGACGTTTTCTTCAAAGCGGCGTTTTGCCCGCTCTTCAACGGACGCCAAAAGAAATATTTTCACTTCCGCATTCGGGAGAACGTGGGTTCCGATGTCGCGGCCGTCCATGACGACGCCGCCTTTTTCAGCCAGCTGCTGCTGCCTTTTCGTCATTTCTTCGCGGATCCCGGCGTGTTTGGCGACGATTGAAACTTGGTTGCTCACGTCATCCGTGCGGATCGACTCTGTTACATCTTCGCCTGCGATATAAACCTTCTGCTCTCCTTCAGGCGAAACCGTGAGATCAATGGCAGATTCTTTTAACAAGGCCGTCAAAGCCGCTTCGTCGTTTAAATCGACGCCCTTTTTCAGCGCTAAATACGTAATCGCCCTGTACATGGCACCCGTATCGATATAAATATACGACTTTTTTCCGGCCACGATTTTCGCCACGGTGCTTTTTCCGGCTGCCGCAGGGCCGTCTATTGCAATGCATAATTTCTTTTCCATAATTCCTCTCCTTGCTATCTGGTACTCCTTATAGGATTGTATCATGTATTAGGCGAAAAAGGGGAGATTTTAGCGTGAATTACGGCTTAAATGTCTCGATCCATTCGCCGATTTTCATGTTGTTCACGCCTTCATACTGCACGACTTTTGACAGATAAGGCTCAGCCTTGGAGAAATGAAAAAGAAGCTGCACGCAGATTAATATGACCGCCTGTACGACAAGAATCTTAAATAATAACCGTTCGATTGTTTTCATATCGTTCCTCCGCTGCCCGGAAAATTTATTGCGCCGGACATGTTCAATTTTCACCGGCGGATGTTCCGCCCATACGTTCAGTATGGAAATGTTTAGAACGAATTATTCCGAATGCTAAAAAGGAAAAGGCGTGTTATCCGCCTTTTCCCTCAGATCTATCGTTTTACAAATCGTTATATATCGGTTCTGCGCTTTTCATTTTTTGGACCTTCTCTTCCGTGCCGTCTTCGGTATTGATAAACATGCGGAATGTATCGTTTTCAATCGTGCCGAGAATTTCATAGCAGAGCACTTCTTGTGAAAGCTCGTTTGTGACTAGAGCAAGGCGCGTCTCCTGAACCTTTACGTTGGGATTCAGGCTTGCTTTCGCTTTTTCAAGCGTTAATTTCGGCTTCGGCAAGTTTCTTTTTTTATGGGAGATTAAGAAATCCTTTGCATTAAACCCGGTAATTTCGCCGTCGTCAAGCGCGACCTTGATGCGGATGCTGTCCGGGTAGAGCCAGACGCCGTCCTGGACCGGAACAAACGAAAATACGCCGACGCCGTCGTATTGCGAGCTTTCATCCATCTTCAGGTCTTCGGTTTTATAGCCGTTTTTTTTCAAAAATTGAAGGGCTTTGTTCGACGCGTCGTTCAGGCTGATTTTTTCATCTTTAATTTTTTTGTTTTGGATCAGATAAACCGGATATCCGCCTTTTTCGGTAATGTCCATATAAATATCCGCTTTTTGATCAGGGTCCTGCATGCTGATGCTGTATACATCCCTGTTCGTTTTCTTGCCGCTTTTCGACACTTTGATATTGTAATTTTTGTCCTGAGCGAATTTTTGGGCAATCTTGCGCGCTTCTTTTTCGGTTATTCTCTTGCCTTTTAAATGGTCGTACCCTTGCTGCTCTTTTTTCGTGTTCGTCATCTCTGTCGGGCTTAAATCCGTATCAGAAAACGCACTTGCGCTTTTTTCAACGGTTTTAAATCCATTAATAATCGTATTGTCGCTTTGTTTTTGGCCGGACGCGAGCGCAAGTTCTACATCCATCCATCTCAGATTTTTGTCAATAATCAAATGCTGGACATTACGCAATTCATTTTGTATATCCTTTGAATTTTCATATAGCTGATTTAAAGAAGCGTACTCTTTTTTATTAAGCGGCTCTTTGTCAAGGTCGCGCACGGCTGCTTTGTAGCTGAAATCTCCGACCTTTGCCAAAAATTCTTCGGTCTTGTTAAACGGCATTAAGGTCAGCGGCAGCTGGCTGACATTGTTATGTGCTTCAGAAGTCGTCTTCCAGACTTCCGCCAAGGCGGGAGACAGCGTTTTTTTGCTGTTCATCGCAAGTGTGCTCCCGATTTTGTCATGCAGCTGATCCACCTGATAAGTTAAATCGTGAAATGCCCTTTGATAGTTGTTTTCGGCATGAAGCAAAACGGCGTCTTTCTCCTGATGTTCCTTATAGCCCCAATAGCTTGTTCCGACGATGGCGACACCTAAAAGGGCGATTAAAATTCCTCTGATCATTTATAGCACCTCGCTTTTATTCACAGAAAATGTGTTTACCGATCCTTTTAATTTGTGGTCTCCCCCAAATCCATGAGCTAGTGGCCGTGGCAGGGTTAAAGTAGTAAGTCGCATTTTCTGACGGATCCCAGCCATTGATGGCGTCAAGAACGGCTTTTTTCGCCGTTTCATCCGGGGTCATGTAAATCTGTCCATCGGCGACAGCTGTAAATGCAAGCGGTTCAAAGATAACACCAGCCACCGTGTTCGGGAAGGTAGGGCTGTCGAGCCTGTTTAAAATAACGGCTGCAACGGCAACCTGGCCGTCATACGGTTCTCCGCGCGCTTCACCGTAAACCGCTTGGGCCAACAGGTTGATGTCGTTGTTCGAGAAACCGCCCGGCATGTTGGCTGCAACGGCATCTTGTTTTTTAGGCGCCTGTTGTTTAGGTGCAGCCTTTGGTTGCGCTTGTTTTTTCGGCTGTGCAGGAGCGGCCTGCTGCTTTTGCTGCGGCTGCTTTTGGGCAGTGCCCTGCTGCTGTCTTGCTTCCGCCTTTTTTCTCGCCTGCTGCTGCACTTCTTTTGAAGGCTTCGTCTGATACTTCAGCGGCATCCCGCCGTAATGTGTAAATTGGTTTCCTTTTCGAAGCTGTCTGTGCACGTAGTCGCTGTAATATTTAGTATGATTGATTAATAATCGTTTTGTTTTCGGCCCGACCAGGCCGTCTGTATCCTTCAAGCCGAACTGATTTTGGAAATTGCGGACGGCCCAGTATGTCGCCCATCCGTATACTCCGTCAATTCTGCCATTGTAATAGCCGTTGTATTGAAGCCTTGCCTGCAGTTCAATCACATCATCCCCTGTCGCCCCCCGCTGTATCACCTGTTCAGAAAAGGCAGCGCTTTTTTGACTGAATGGAAGTGAAAGACTGGTTGCCATAATGGTACATAAAATGACATTCAAACAAAAAGAACCTTTCGACTTCATGTTTTAAGCCTCCTCCAGCATTTTTGTACCCATATCTTTTGTAGCGAGGCAGATTTTATACATGCTTTCCTTTCTGTTTCATCTTTAGGCAAATATGCCTGACAAGAAAATTTAAAAAACCGCCCTTGCTCGGGGCGGCTATTGCTGAAGAGACTGCCCGCCGTCTTTGACGGAACGGGCTTTTTTTGCTTTGCGCAAGCCGAACCACCAAAGAAACGCCATAAAGGGCAGCATAAAATAGATCCAGTTTTTTAAGGCGAGCAGAATATAATCGAAGAGACCGTGAAGCAAGGCCGGAATAAAAAGCGAGCAGAACAGCCATTTCATCTTTGTTTTACTTGCGGAAAAACGGGCTTTGCCGATGTAAAAGCCCATGATCACTCCGAATAAGGCATGGCTGGAAACCGGAAGCAAAGCGCGCATAAAAGCGTACTCCACCCCGTTCCCGATGAGATACAATATATTTTCAAGCGTCGCAAACCCCAATGAAAGGCTTGTCCCGTATACGATTCCGTCATAGTGTTCATCAAAGTCGATATGCTGAAAAGTGCTGACCATCAGCAAAAACCATTTTAAAAATTCTTCCAAAAAGCCGGAAGTTAAAAATGAAACGACAAAACTGCCCTCAGAAATGTGTTCTTTTTCCAATACATACTGGATAAACATCGTCGGAAAAACGAGCAAAACCCCCAGTATAAAAAGGCGGATGACCATATGAATGGGCTCGGATTCATATTTTTCCTTTAAGTAAAAATACATTAACAGTGCGATTCCGGGAGCTAAGCCTGCTGAGATAATTCCGAACATGAGGAAACCTCTTTCCTTTTCATCTCATTCTATCCTACCATGATTCGGATTGTTTTGAAATTGAAAAAGAACGGGCCGCCTAGTAGCAGAATTTGTCTTTTATGCCTTCTTCATAGCTTGCAAGAAGGACGGCCAGTTTCATTCTCGCTTTTTTGCTGTCATAATCCTTGCCTAAGATGACACCTTTTTTTGCGAGGTCATAGCTGCTGCCCGCATAGTCATAGGTCGTATACACTTCGCCTTCCTCTGCGCTCGTCGTGATGACGATATAAACGCCCTGATGTAAAGCTTGCTCAATATCGCCCACCATATTCGGCGGTACCTGTCCCCTTCCGACTCCTTCAAGGACGATCCCTGCTGCACCCTCGCGGACAGCGGCTCTGATAAACTTGCCGTCTCCATCCAGATAGCATTTGACGATATCCACTTCAGGAAGCGGTCTTTGCAGCTGATGAACATCCCGCTTTAAGGGCTTTTGATAAACATATACTTTATCATTGTCAATAATCCCTAAGTAACCGAAGCCGAATACGTCAAAACCCTGCAGATTCGAAGCGTGCACTTTTTTAACGTAGCGCGCGTTAAAGATCCTCTCGTTAAAAACAACGACCGTGCCGGCTCCTTTTATATCTGGGCTGCACGCTGTATAAACGGCGTGTCTGATATTTGTATATGCATCTGTTCCTTGCTGCTCGGGGGCTCGTTGTGAGCCTGTGACAACGACCGGCCTCTCATCCTGCAAGGTTAAATCTAAAAAATAAGCGGTTTCTTCAAGCGTGTCCGTACCATGCGTCACAACCACGCCGTCATAGCTGCCGTCCTGAAAAACGCGTTCGACGGTTTGTTTGAGTTCTAGTAAATGCTGAAATGTAATATGCATACTCGGAAGCTGAAACGCCGGATAGACATCGATCTGGACATCTTCCGGCAGGCTGCACATTTCGGCTAATTCAGGACCGCTGATCGCCCCTGCCGCAAGCCTGCCGCTTTCGGTTTTCCGGCTGGCGATCGTTCCTCCTGTTGTAATAAGAGCTACTTTCTTTTTCATGTCAGGCTGCCCCTTTTCATGTTGATCTGTGTGCCGATAAAAAAAGAGAGCACATCTATATATAGAATATGCTCTCTTTTGCCTGATACAAATCATAAAATATTGGTTTTATATTCGTTTAGCAATTTCAGCTGCAATTAAGCCGCCGTGAAAACGTCCGTTTTCAATGAAGATTTCATTTGCGTTGTTCCCGGCCGCAATAACGCCGGCGATGAAGATGCCTTCTTCGTTCGTCTCCATCGTTTCTTCATTAAAGGAAGGACGGCCCGACTCCGCGTCAATTTCGACTCCCATTTTTTGAAGGAAGCCGTGATCAGGGTGATAGCCTGTCATCGCGAATACAAAATCATTTTTGATCTTGGTCTCTTTTCCGTCGACAGAAAAAATCAGCTCTTCTTCCGTAATTTCTTTGACGACCGCCCGGAATTCCATTCTGATTTTTCCGTGCTTGACAAGCGAAAGGAATTCGGGAAGGATCCATGGTTTGATGCTGGAGGAATATTCGTTCCCTCTGTACAGAACGGTCACTCTTGCGCCCGCTTTAACGAGCTCCATCGCCGCGTCGACGCTTGAGTTTTTCCCGCCGATAACCGCAACATCTTTATCAAAATACGGATGAGCCTCTTTAAAATAATGGAACACTTTCGGAAGGTCTTCTCCCGGGACGTTCATATAGTTCGGGTTGTCATAATATCCCGTTGCGATCACGCAAAATGACGACAAATACGTATCCTTTGATGTTTCCACGACAAATTGGTTATTTTCTGTTTTTGTGACGGATTGAACTTTCTCAAACGCGTTGATCCGCAAATTTTTCCGCTTGGCGACTTCCCTGTAATAAGAAAGCGCCTGATTTCTGACCGGCTTGTGATTTTCAGTAATAAAAGCGACATCGCCAATTTCAAGTTTTTCGCTTGAGCTGAAAAAGGTTTGGTGTGTAGGATATTGATAAATGCTGTTGACGATGTTTCCTTTTTCAATGACGAGTGCATCTATTCCGATCTCTTGCATGTGAATAGCTGCTGAAAGCCCGCAGGGGCCACCGCCGATAATGATCACTTTTTCTTCTTTCATGTTCCGTTCATCTCCTGTCATATCGGGCAAATCAAAAAATCTCCTATTTTATGATAGGAGATTTTTTGGGTTGTTGCAAATGTTTGAACCTATATCCAGCCTCTGAAGCGGGATGCTTCCGCCATCTTGCGGACGCCCACCATATAGGCTGCAAGCCGCATGTCGATTCTGCGGTTGTGCGCCATTTCGTAAATATTGTTGAACGATTTGACCATCATTTTTTCCAAACGTTCTTCAACTTCTTCTTCAGTCCAGTAGAATCCCTGGTTGTTTTGCACCCACTCAAAATACGATACGGTTACACCGCCGGCGCTTGCCAGCACGTCCGGTACAAGAAGAATGCCGCGGTCGGAAAGAATTTTCGTCGCTTCGAGCGTCGTCGGGCCGTTGGCTGCTTCGACAACGATTTTCGCCTTGATGTTATGGGCGTTTTCCGCGGTAATTTGATTTTCTATTGCAGCCGGCACCAGAATGTCGCATTCCAGCTCCAGCAGTTCTTTGTTTGTAATGGTGTCATTAAACAGCTTTGTGACCGTTCCAAAGCTGTCCCGGCGGTCAAGCAGGTAATCGATGTCAAGCCCTTCAGGATCATACAGGCCGCCGTATGCATCAGAAATGCCGACAACTTTTGCACCCGCGTCATACATGAATTTCGCAAGGTAGCTTCCCGCATTTCCGAACCCCTGCACGACGACAGAAGCTCCCTCAATGTCGATGTCTTTCTTTTTCGCCGCCTCTTTAATGCAGATTGTAACCCCTTTTGCTGTCGCAGATTCTCTGCCGTGAGAACCACCTAAAACGAGCGGTTTGCCGGTAATGAAGCCCGGCGAGTTGAATTCGTCGATTCTTGAATATTCGTCCATCATCCATGCCATGATTTGAGAATTGGTAAATACATCGGGAGCCGGCACGTCTTTTGTCGGTCCGACAATTTGGCTGATCGCCCGGACGTACCCTCTGCTTAAACGTTCCAGTTCAGGAAAGGACATATCCCGCGGATCACAGATGATCCCGCCCTTTCCGCCTCCATATGGAAGGTCGATGATGCCACATTTCAGACTCATCCAAATAGAAAGCGCTTTAACTTCTTTTTCTGTAACTCCCGGATGAAAACGGATGCCGCCTTTTGTCGGCCCTACTGCATCATTGTGCTGGGCTCGGTAGCCCGTGAAAATCTTAACAGATCCATCGTCCATGCGAACCGGAATTTTCACCGTTAAAAAACGGATCGGTTCTTTTAGTAATTCATACACCTCTTCAGGATACCCCAATTTTTCAAGCGCCTTATGTATCACCGTTTGCGTTGATTTCAAAACGTCATGTGTGTTTTCTTCAGTATGACCGGTGTTTTGATCGGCTACCATTATAAGTTAACCTCCTAAAGTCTTTCTGGCATGTTGTCCTTTCAGAGAATAGTATACACCCTTGCACTAATCATGCAAAGAACAATCAACCATTTTTCGTGAAAATATTCGAGAAAAATCTTTTTTGTTATATTCTTATTTTCGGCAGAAAAAAACTGCTGTTTAACACAGCAGAATATCTTTTTTGGATGCGGGCTATTTGAAATATGTCTGAATGGTCTGAACGGCATTGTTTTCCATGATTTTCTTTCCGTATTCCTGCAGCCTGTAAATCGTTAAAGTCGTCGGATTCCCATATTCGGCTAAAATCGAAATCACGCCGTCAGCCTCATGGGAGTCAAAATCGTCGAGACTTAAGAAATACCTGTCTTCATAGTGGTAGACTGTCCCGCCTTGAATACCGATGCGGTCCAGGTTTTTGGAAAGTTCAATCAGATGCTCAAACGTTTGAAATTCATATATAATGTCAACACTTTCGCCAAGTTTGACTTGCATTTCAATATAGTCCTCATCATACTCATTATCGTCTTCATCTGTCTCTTGATTTTTTGTGACAATGATGACCATTCCTTGTGCTTGAAGAGAATACACTTCAACAGCGATTGGGCCATTCGCTTCGAACCCGAGCTCTGTATTCGCTTCGTTCATCATGTCTTTAAACAGCTGCTGAACTTTAAATGAGTCTTTCCAAAGGTCTTCTTTCGTCAGCCCCCGGTCTGTCAGATCGTCAAGTGTCAGAAAGATTTTGATCTTATTATAATTTAGACGCTCAAGCCGCATAACGTTCCCTCCTGCCTCTTCTTGCACACATCATATATCTTATTATATGGAGATGATGAGTCATAGGTTCTTAATTTTGATACCAGTTTACACTGTGTTTGGGCGGAAGACAAGCACAATGCCGCCTTTTCGTTCCTTTTCAGTGAAAAAGCATCAGTTTCCTTCCATGCAGGGTCCCGGGACCAGCTTAATCAGATGGGTTTCCGGCCTCGCTCCCAGCCGCAGCGGAAGCTTCGATGTGCCATAGCCGTTGCTGATCAAGTACGGCGCCTGATGAACGGTTCCGGTTCCTCCGATTTCACAGAGCCCGAATCTGCCGAGGCGAATCTGTCCTCCGTGGGTATGACCGCTCAATATGAGATCAATACCGTCCGTCTCCTGTATTTGATGATGAATCTCCGGATTATGTGACACAAGGATGGTCGGAAAATCCTGCTGCACGCCTCTGAGCGCTGCCGGGTAATCATCCAATTCGAGCCTGATGTCATCCACTCCGCAAATATTGACGGCTTGTCCTTGATGGTCATGCAAAACCGAAGCATTGCGCAAAGGCGTTACGCCGTGTGCCCTGAATATTTCCTGCAGCCTTTCCTGATCAACTTCATAATCGTTATTTCCCCATACAAAATACGTTTTTCCCAAACTTGAAAGCCTTTTGATATTTTCTTCAATTCTCGAATAAGGAACGCCGCCCTCCGCTAAGTCGCCGCCGATCAAGACGAGCTGAACCCCGTGTTCTTTCACTTCACGAATAATGTCTTCACTGACTGTCCGCCTATGAATATCCGAAATAAAAAAGACGGTCAATTCGTTATTTAGGCGCCTGAGCGAAAACTCGGCTTTCAATACCCGGTTTTCGCGCGCGATACCTGACATTTTCCACACTAAAGCAGCAAAACCGATGAAAACGGCCGAAGCCAGACTGAGCCAATAGATCATGTGCATTCTCCAATCTGTTTTGTTTATCATAAGACGGCTTTATGCAAAAAGACGTTTCTTTTAATAAGAAAACGTCTTTCAGACCGTTGACAAAATAGGTCGGATTTCTATGATCCGACCTATTTTTGTCCATTTTGTTCTATTTTTTCGACGAAAAAGCTGGCGATGAGGACCTTTCCAGGTCCAATTCGCCAGCTTTTTGAGATTCATGGCAGCGAAAACAAGCATCGCCTGCATGGACAATTTTTTCTTACCCCGTAGGGTTGTCCAGCGCAGGCCATGCTTGTGTTTTAAATCCGCAAAAACCCGTTCGATGGTTTCTTTGCGTTTAGCATAGATTCGCCTATTCTCATCCGTGTGGCGAAGATGATCAGCTTCATCTAAATGATCCTGCCAGAGATGCCGTTGAATCATCTTTCGATGATTTCGGCTTTCCGTACATTGCTTCAGAAAAGGACAGTGTTTACATCGGTTTGGATCTGAGGCATAAATACGATAGCCTTCACGGTTAGTTGTGCGATATGTCAGAACATGATCGTCAGGGCAAATATAAGCATCGTAATATTCATCGTATACATATTCATGTTTTCTCATGAACCCTTTTTTGGTTTGTGGTCGGGTGTAGGGCATGACGGGACGGACATTTTGATCACTTAGAAATTTTGCGATAAACGGCGTTTTATATCCTGCATCAACTGCGACCGTATGAGGCTTGGCGACGCGTTCTTTCACTTGTTGAAACAGGGTTGTGAACACTTGGCTGTCATGAATATTGGCAGGCTCAACAACCGTCCCAAGTACAAATCCGTTCCGGTCACAAGCTGTATGAAAACCATAAGCAAAAAGGCGTTCCCGTTCACCCTTTACAAAATAGCCGCTCTCAGGATCTGTCGTACTTTCCTTTATTTCTCGTTCCTCTGAGCATTGCCTGGGCTTTAAGGGCTTTTTGCCGTTGGCTTCACGATCGGCATTAATTTCTTGATCTAATTGTTCCTGATAAGCTCTTGTTTCTTTTCTCACAATCTTCTTCACAAACTTTTTCTTATTCGCATTGGCTTTGACATGGGTTCCATCGATAAAGGCGACCGACGGGTCGACAAGACCAAGATCTATGGCCTGACGCAAGATTTTATAGAAGATTGTTTCAAATAAATCCGTATCATGAAAACGGCGCTCATAGTTTTTACTGAAGGTTGAAAAATGAGGGATTTTTTCAGAGAAGCCATATCCAATAAACCAGCGATAAGCGACATCGGTTTCGATCCGCTTAATGGTTTCGCGCATCGAGCGATGGCCAAACACGTACTGAATCAGAACCATTTTGATCAATACAACAGGATCAATACTTGGACGTCCTTTGGAAGAATAAAGGGGATCAACTTTTCCATAAATAAATGAAAAATCCATAGCTTCTTCTATTTTCCTGACCAGATGATCTTCCGGAACAAGTTCACTTAAGGCAAAGACTTCAAGCTGTTCGCGCTGATCTTTAGAGTGCTTAGACAACATGGAAAAACCTCCAAAAACTAGATTTCACTCACATTTTAACAAAAAAAGCTTGTCGATCAAGCCACTTTTTATGGCTTTGTCGACAAGCTGAAAGACGTTTCTTTTAATAAGAAAACGTCTTTTTTATTTGCTTTCAAAATAAAGATTAATGTCATACTGCTGTTTCATGATCTTAAAAACCGTTTCCCTTGATTTCCACTCTTCAGGCTGGGGCCATAAATCCGTGCTTTTCTGAATAATCTCGCATCTCAGCTTATGAAATTCCCCTTCTGCTTTTTCTTCCTTCTTTTTAAAATAGTAAGCGGTGCTGTATGCAAAAGCGGCCGACAAAATCCAAAGCAGGTAGACGGAGTCATTCAGCAAGCCGGAAAGGAAGCCGTTTTGCCCGAGCCCTTTTGACGCTGCAAACAAACAAAACGAAACCGCACATATCGCCGCCAGCGCCTGCCACCTGAATGTCTGTCTGGCATAGTTTTCGTACTTTTTCTTCCTTTTAATTAAGGCGCGGAGCATTTGTTTCGTCGGTTCGTCCGTAAAACGGTTCAGCTCTTCAAGCTCGCTTCCCACAGTCCTCACACCTTGTCCTATTTGATAGTACAATGTATATGTATTCGCGGGCAAAATGATGCCATTGTTAATAAATCGGGATATTCAGAATCTGGCCGGTGTAGACATTGTTGCCTGATAATTGATTATAATTGCGGATTTTTTCCTCTCCTGACCGGTTCTTATAATATTTCATCGAAATCCGATAGAGCGTCTCTTTTTCGCCAACCGTGTGCTTCAGCACCTTTTTGGGCTGCGGCGCTTGCTGAACGGGCGGCGTTTGAGCTGCGCTTGCCGTTTTCTTCTCTTGTTTCGCAGGCTGCTTCGGCGCGGTAGGCTTCTTTGCAGCGACAGGCTTCTCCTCAGCTTTTTTTGCCTCTTTAGGCTGCTCTTTTTCCTTTTGCTCGTCTTTTTTTGACGGTTCATTCTCTTTATTTTCCGATTGTTTGCTCTCTTTCAGCTTTTCTTCTTGAAGGGCGGCGGCTGTATGCTGCGAAGCCGCCTTTTGATCCGCTTCTTGTTCACCGTTTTGATTTTCATTCGTCATTCCCGTCTCACCGGATTTGTTTTCATAAAACACATTATCATACTGATCAGAGTTGGAATCGCCGCCTTTGTCTTGGTTCAGCATGTACATAAACACCACGAAGACGATGATCGGAATGAAAACAAACATGACTGCAAGTGACGTGAATAGCGGATTTCTGTCTTTATTCTTTTTTTTGCTGTGCTTCTTTTTTTTGTGATACGTCTGCCTGGAAGGAATGTCATCATCAGGTGTCTTCAGTTCAACAGCCGCGGCCGCCTCCCGGCTCATTTCAGCACGGGTCTTCTCCTGCTCCTTCTTCTTCCTCTCTATCCTTGACATCTCCGTCATGCGAACTCCTCCTTACGTGTTGAAAACGAATCTGGCACGCAAATACAACATCGATCAAAAAGTGTGCCGTCACAGGAACGAATAAATTCCCTGTCCATTCAAAGCTCAATCCGAGCAAAAAGCTGATGGACACAACCATTACAAACAGCAGCCATTTTTTCAAATAACGAAAATGCAAAATCGCGAAAATAATGCTCGCTGCCCAGAGACCGAAATGCGTCTGAATAACGCCTCTGAACAATATTTCCTCTGCAAATGCAATGAAAAGGGTAAGAATCACGATATGCGGGTACGAGCGTTCACGAAAAAGCTTTTCATTTATCCCTTCATCGTCATACATATGCTTCGGAGCCCATTTCATCACCATCAGGTCGGCGATAATCACGAGAGCCGCGAGCGGCGCCCCGTATTTCAAGATGCTCAAGTCCGATGGATTCCAAAGCGACAAAAAATCGTCTGCATCATCAAATAAAAAGATGCCCATCAATAATGCGGTAAAAAGCATCAGCATCTGGGAAAAATAGAGCTGTTTCAGCATTTCCCTGTCTGACAGGCGACGTATGATTTCCGACTGCTTTTTCAGCATACACGATCACAGCTGGCGGCAAATATGGCATCTAATTCTTCTTCCCACGCTGTCAATTTGTTCATAGACGGACGGTCTCCTTTGGCTTCGTATGCTTCAAGACTTAAACCGCAGGATGTACAACACGCTGTGTCATCTGTTTCCAGCAGTTCTTTTTGTTCATTAAAATAAGCGAGCAGGCTTTCCCTGAAACACCCTTCGCTTTCGGTGACGGCGGCGAACCCCGCCGCTTTTTTCAACTTGAGCTCCCTGCGGCTGTCCATCTCCCTCTGAATGACCGCCCGGCCGTCGCCGCCCAGATGATGCACCTTCTGATAAAGATGTAGAAAATGGCGGGCTTGCGTTTCCGATAAACCGGCCTGCTGCAGCACTTCCCGCCGGCTTCGCTCATCTTTCACTCCGGCAAGCTTTTCGTATAAAAAGCCGATATCACTTTGAGAGAGAGCTTCCATTTGAATGAGCTGCTCCTGGATTTCCTCGTCTCCCGGAGCTTTCAGCAAAATGCTGACACTCTGCTTTCCATCCCTGCCCGCACGTCCGATTTCCTGCAGATACGCCTCTGTCGTCTGCGGGAGGCTGAAATGGATCACATATCTGACATCAGGCTTGTCCACTCCCATACCGAAGGCGTTTGTACAGCAGACCACATCAAGCTGGTTGCGGATGAACTGCTGCTGGATCAGCATCCTGTCGCCTGCCTCCATCCCGCCATGATAAAATCCCGTTCTCAATTTAGTCTCATCACGGAGCATGTCAGCCAATTCTTCAGCCCATTTTCTCGTCGGGCAATAAACAAGACCGGGACCTTGCAGCTTTTGAACCAGCTCTGTCAGCCGCTCCGTCTTCTCAGCGGTATCCCGAAGCTTTTCAATATGAAGCGCAATGTTCGGGCGATCAACGGAATGGATCAAATAATTGGCGCCTTTAAGCCCCAGCATATCTGAAATGTCCTTCAATGTCGCTTCCGTTGCCGTCGCTGTAAGTGCCAGAGTGACGGGATGACCGAGGAGCGCCTTGATGTCTCCAAGCTTCGAATAATCTGGCCTGAAATCATGCCCCCATTGTGAAATGCAGTGAGCTTCATCAACGACAAAAAGGCTGACATTGAGCAATTGAAGCTTATTCAGCATTTGGCCGGACTGGAGCGCTTCTGGTGAAATATACAGATATTTGAGACTGTGAAGCCGACTTAATACGTCATTTTTTTCTTGGTGTGTCAAAGCGCTGTTCAAGGCCGCAGCCCGCTTCTCTCCGCGCATCTTTAATTGCTGCACCTGGTCTTCCATTAAAGACAAAAGCGGCGAGACGATCAGGACGGTTCCGTCTTTCAACAGCCCTGGAAGCTGATAGCACAGCGATTTCCCGCCTCCTGTCGGAAGCATCGCCACCGTGTCCCGCCCCTCCAGCACGCTTTTGATGATCGTTTCCTGGCCTTTTTTAAACGTATGATAACCAAAATACCGGCGAAGCGCCTGATGAAGTTTATCCATTCCTGATCACCGTTTTCGACAGAGCGAGGCGGATTTTAAAATAGCTGTAGCGGCCGCCGAGCCCCTCTTTAATTTGTCTGATTTTATTGGTTTGGTTCGCTTTCGCATAATCGGCAATGATTTTCTGCTCCTCTTTCGATACGTACTGATCGATGGAAAAAGACGGATCATGAATGGCAATTTCCACAATGTGATCCTCGATCGTCGCCGCTTTCAGCTTTCGAATGTCTGCGATCCGGTCTATTGTATGCCCTTCTTTTATAAGAAAAAGCGTTTTTCTCGTCGATTGTGTGAGACCATCCTTTAAAGGAATGTCCTGAATGAGCGTTTGAAAAAGCGGACTATCACCATTTTGGGCGGATTGAATAAAATGATGCAGAACATCCCAAAACAGTGCATATATGTACCACTCATCAAGGTCCATTTTTTCGGAAAGCTGTCGAAATGTATAGCCCGCTTTTGCCCCGGAAGTCAGGGAGTGAACAAAAATAGCGGCCTGTTCATCATGATTCAAAACAGACAGCTTCTCTTTCAGCTCATGGTGAAACTGGGCTGCTGTTTCAACGGGATTCCGGTTTCTTAAATATTGTTTAACCCAGTTCTGAACCTGATAATCTTTTACGATCGGCAAATACACGCGTTCGCGGTAAAGCTTGTTGGAGAGCACTTGAATCAAAAGCGACATCCTTGCCCACATGATTTTGGCTGCCGCCTGATAATAGCCGCCGTGAAAATGGCGGGGCCACGGGTAAAGGGCAAAAAAGCCGGCAAGTTCCGCTTCTCCTTTTTCGGTGACGGTGTAAGCGCCGCTTTCCGCTTTTTCTCTGACCAAAGCCTCCTGTTTCAATTGCTGAACGCTGACTGTCACCTGCTCTCTCGACAGAGCCGAACAAAAGCCGAAGTATTTTGAAACGGCAAATAAACCGGCATCCTGTATCGTCTGTGACGACCTTTTTCCTTTTAATAAATGATAGACCGCGCTTGAAGAACGCTCACCCTTCATGGATGACAGAATGTCGAGCACAATGGCGTCAAAAAAATGAACCGGCATATCATCACCTACAATCTTCCGGCAACATTCGATCTTTTCTTCTTTTTATTTTAACAGATTTTGCGGAGAAATCGACGTTTAAACTCATATAAAAGGGGTATGTTAGCAGTAGAACCCTTGTGTGATAAGCATTCTCAATATTTTTGAGTTGAAATGTAAGATTAACACCATTACAATAAGGAATGGGAATAGGTTTCATATCGGATAGATAGAGGGTTAAACCATTTGTTCCAACGAAGAACAATCTGGGAGGTTTTTTATTCATGCCAAAATATACAATTGTAGACAAAGATACGTGCATCGCATGCGGAGCTTGTGGTGCTGCGGCTCCTGATATTTATGATTACGACGATGAGGGAATCGCGTTTGTCACCCTTGACGACAATCAGGGTGTCGTCGAAGTCCCTGACGTCTTGGAAGAAGACATGATGGACGCGTTTGAAGGCTGTCCTACAGATTCGATCAAAGTTGCGGATGAGCCGTTCGAAGGCGACCCGCTTAAACACGAATAAAGCAAAAAAAAATCCGGTACACAAGGTACCGGATTTTTTTTATCAAATAAGCACTGCTTCGCCCACAAGCAAAAAGAAGCCGGCTCCTTCTGCAGCAGAAAATACCCGGCACAGCGCCGGGTATTTTCATGTCTATTTATTTGGCGGCCATGCGGACGTTTTCCTTCAGCCGCGGTTTCAACGAAAGGAAAATCGGCGTGGACACGAGAGCCACAGCGATGCCTTTGATGAAATTAAAAGGCAGAATTCCGGCCAAAACTGTGGTTTTGAGCGCTTCTCCCGATAACGCTGGAGCATTTAAAAACCAAGTGTAGGCAGGCAGAAACAATAGATAATTTAAAATGCTCATCGAAACGGCCATCACAAGCGTCCCGGCGAAAAGAGCTGTGACAAATCCTTTGGCAGAACTTGATTTTTTCAGCAGCACAGCCGCCGGCAGGATAAACAATGTTCCTGCAATGAAGTTAGCCGCCTGATCAATCGGAACGCCTGAGGCGCTTCCGGCAATAAAGTAATTCAGCACATTTTTGATCGCTTCAACGGCAATTCCGGCTCCCGGACCATACAAAATCACAGCGAGCAGTGCCGGGATATCACTGAAATCGATTTTTAAATACGGGAATGCCCCCAAGATCGGAAAGCTCAGCATCATTAAAATAAATGCGATGCTGCTCAGCATGCTGATTGAGACGAGACGTCTCACCTTGTTGTGTTTCATTTTGTCACTCTCTCCTTTTCGATCACATCTCACGAAAAGAGGAATGGTTCTTTCCCCTGCCCTAAACAAAAAACCCGCTTTATTGAAAAAGCGGGGCTGTTTTACAGACAGGTCAAATAAACGTTTGAAAATATCATTTCAAAACGCACGGAACCTCCATCTTCTCCCATCCAGACTATACTGTCGGCTTCGGAATCGCACCGAATCCTGCCCCTAAAGAGGCTCGCGGGCTTAGAGCGCTTGCTCATCACCGCCGGTAGGGAATTTCACCCTGCCCCGAAGATTGATCTTATTTATTTTTGATACTGATATTATTATAAATGAATTGTGAAAAATTGTACAGATTCAAAGCTTATTGCGCTGTTTTGAGACGTCCTTCAGGATATTTCGGCAAACTCACTTTTTCCACACGCTAAAAACCGCACATTCACAGTTATTTCATTTTTAATTTTCGTCTTTCCGCGCGAAACTCATTGACACCCTTTATGGAATATGGTAAATTATCAGATATTTATGACGCTTATTTAGGAGGAAATCTTACATGTTTCGAGTATTGGTCTCAGATAAAATGTCCAGCGACGGCCTCAAACCATTAATGGAAGCAGATTTTGTTGAAATTGTAGAAAAGAATGTTGCGGAAGCGGAAGACGAGCTTCATACGTTTGACGCTCTCTTGGTGCGGAGCGCCACGAAGGTGACCGAAGAATTGTTTAAAAAGATGACTTCGCTAAAAATCGTTGCCAGAGCAGGTGTCGGCGTCGACAATATCGATATTGACGAGGCGACAAAGCACGGTGTCATCGTCGTAAACGCGCCAAACGGAAATACAATTTCAACTGCTGAACATACTTTTGCAATGTTTTCAGCGTTAATGAGACATATTCCGCAGGCAAACATCTCCGTTAAATCAAGGGAGTGGAATCGCTCGGCTTACGTCGGTTCAGAGCTTTACGGAAAAACGCTCGGCATCATCGGAATGGGCCGGATTGGAAGCGAAATCGCGAGCCGCGCAAAAGCGTTCGGCATGACCGTTCATGTATTTGACCCGTTTCTGACTCAAGAAAGGGCAAGCAAGCTCGGCGTTAATGCGAACAGCTTTGAAGAAGTTCTGGCATGCGCCGACATCATTACGGTTCATACCCCGCTCACAAAAGAAACGAAGGGACTTTTGAACAAAGAAACCATCGCAAAGACGAAAAAAGGCGTTCGTCTCGTGAACTGTGCAAGAGGCGGCATCATTGATGAAGCGGCGCTTTTGGAAGCTTTGGAAAGCGGACATGTCGCAGGCGCTGCCCTCGACGTGTTTGAAGTCGAGCCTCCGGTCGATTCAAAACTGATCGATCATCCGCTTGTGGTCGCGACTCCTCACTTGGGCGCTTCAACGAAAGAAGCCCAGCTGAATGTTGCTGCACAAGTTTCCGAAGAAGTCCTTCAGTATGCGCAAGGAAATCCTGTGATGTCTGCGATCAACCTGCCGGCCATGACAAAGGATTCATTCGAAAAAATCCAGCCTTATCATCAGTTTGCCAATACGATCGGAAACCTTGTGTCCCAATGCATGAATGAGCCTGTTCAAGATGTAGCCATCCAATATGAAGGCTCTATCGCCAAGCTTGAAACGTCATTTATTACGAAAAGCCTTTTGGCCGGATTCCTGAAGCCGAGGGTCGCGGCTACCGTCAACGAAGTGAATGCCGGCACTGTCGCGAAAGAGCGCGGCATCAGCTTCAGCGAAAAAATTTCTTCCAATGAGTCAGGCTATGAAAACTGCATTTCTGTAACTGTCACCGGAGATGTGACGACATTCTCTTTAAGAGCGACGTACATTCCGCACTTCGGCGGTCGCATCGTTGCCTTAAATGGCTTTGATATCGATTTTTATCCGGCAGGACACCTTGTGTATATTCACCACCAGGATAAACCGGGGGCTATCGGCCATGTTGGACGAATTTTAGGAGACCATGACATCAACATCGCCACTATGCAGGTGGGCAGAAAAGAAAAAGGCGGAGAAGCGATCATGATGCTTTCATTTGACCGCCACCTTGAGGACAACATTTTAAATGAGTTGAAAAACATCCCGGATATCGTGTCTGTTAAAGTCATCGATCTTCCTTAATAAAAAGCCCCGGAACCTGAAAGAAATTCCTTTCGGGTTCCGTTTTTTTAGGAACTCTCCTTGATCTCAAGCAGCTGGCGGGGATAAATCTGCTCTCCTTTCAAATCGTTCCATTCTTTGAGGTGCCGGACAGTAACGCCCATTTTTTCAGCGATATGATGAAGCGTATCCCCTTTCTGCACCACATATGTGCCGGTCTTCGGTTCATCGTCATGAAGGCGGAGTGTTTGGCCCGTCTTAAGCTTCGAATGTTTCAACCCGTTTATTCTCATGATCTCCTTGATTGCTATACCGCGATCCTTGCTGATTTTCCAGAGCGTGTCCCCTTTTTGAACAATTACCGCACCGCTCATTGTCCCGGTGTTTTGATGAACGTGGACAGCATTTTGCCGGAACGCCTCTTCACGAAGCACTGTCAGCGGATTGATTGCATATCTTTTATCTTCAGTCCATGAACCGTGATGCATTTCAAAATGCAGGTGGGTTCCGGTGGATATTCCCGTATTGCCGATGATTCCGATTTGCTCGCCTTTTTTCACCCGTTCTTTTTCCTTTTTCAGGCGTTTGCTTAAGTGGGCATAAACGGTTTCATACCCGTTGTCATGTTTGATAAATATCACGTGGCCGTAGGATTCGGATTGATACGATTTGCTTACCGTTCCGTCTGCGGCAGCCGCTACAGCCTCCCCTTCGGGAGCGGCGATGTCAAGCCCCTTATGCTTTCCGTCTCTCGTCCCGAATTGATCTGTGATCTCCCCTTTAATCGGTTCAATCCACTCTGAAGCTGCCGCCCCCGGCGCGGTGACGAGAAACGCAAGCCCCGAAAGCCATGCGAACGCGAACAGGAAGTTTTGATGTCTGAGTATCTTCAAGGTTTTCCATATCCTCCTATTACAAGCATCTGCGGTAAAATTCCCCCTATTCGGAGACAGCTTAGTATACTTCCAAATCAATACATTTTATACATCAAAAAAAGACTCCGCGCAGGGAGTCTTTTAGCTTTCTATCGTTATCGGATTCGGTGCGTACGGAACCTGTACAGATTTCGACAAGTCATAAGCGCCGACCTTGGTTGTGGATGCATTTTTAAATTTCACTTTTGTGAACCCGAAATCTTTGGCGGTCAATAGAAGGCCTTCTACCATCAAGACGTCTTCAGGTTTATTTTCAATATTCGCGGAGGAAGAAAATTGAATGATCAGTTCTTTTCCATTCTTTTGAATATCTTCAATCTGCGTATCATCGGATAGAATGGGTTGTAAATGAGTGCCGCTTTCTTTATTTTTCATCATCTTTATCGCTTCCTGCACCGTTTCGTAAGATTCGCTTGAAGGTGCAAGGAACCGGCGTCCGTCAGAGCTTTCATATAAATAGTAGCCTTTTTGCGTCTGATGCATAATCGCCATATCGGCGAGCATTCCGAATGATTCAAATTCAACGCCGGATTTATCATCGGAAATAAACAAAACAGAATCATATGAACCCCATTTAAAGGTTTCATTGATCACATTTTTCAGCCGTTCGAAATCTTCCACTGAAAGCTCCGGTATTTTTTCATTTACTTGAATCGTCAGTTTTTTACCGTTTTTCTGTTCTTTGAACTTCACCTGATCCAGATAAGCTGTATCAAATGATGTAAATTGGTCCACATTAAGCCGGCTGTACGCGTGAAGCGCATCTTCAAGATTCGTCATGCTTATGCTTTTCTCAAGACTTATCGGGACAACGACAGACTTGGACTCATCAAGGAAAGCGAAGGTGATATAGTCGTCTTTTTGATTCTGGGAGACGACAAACGTATTTGCAGGTTCAGACTTGGCAGCATCAGCCTCCGTCTGCACCAATTTTCCGTCAGATGAAATGTTAGCGTCGGCGCTGTTTTGAGATTTGATCTGTTCGATTAATTGAGGAGTGATCAGCATCAAAAGAAAGAGAACCAAAACTGTAGCAGCAAATGCGCCGACCCGTTTTTTCGGTGATTTACGCTTTGGTGCGAGAATCAGCTTTTGATAGATCTGATTTGCCGAACGATTATCCTTAACCGTTGGAAGTTGGCTTAGTAACGCCTTCAGCCGTTCTTCGTTCCATTCTGACTTCTTCATTCTTTGGATCCTCCTTCAAAAGCTCCATCTGTTTACGAAGCACTTTCAGACCGCGATGCTGAGTGGTTTTTACCTTGCTTTCGGAAAAATTTAAGGCTTTTGCCGTTTCACTGATCGAATACCCTTGGATAAACCGCAATACGATAACGGATCTTTGATCAAGCGTACACTTGTCAAGGGCTTCGAAAATTTCCTTCAGGTTTTCATTCTGCATCACGATGTCCTCAGGCAGAGGCTTGCGGTCTTTTACATCTTGTTTCTCCCAGTCAAACGTCCCCAAAATCCGCTGGCGGATCGTCTGCTGCTTTCTGAACCAGTCGATCGCAACGTGCCGCGCAATCGAAAGAAGCCAGGTTTTTTCACTGCTTCTGCCTTCAAATGTTTCATAAGAATGCAGAACGCGGATGTATACTTCCTGAACTAAGTCTTCTGCCTGGTTTTTGTCTTTTACCATATAAAATAAAAACTGAAATAAATCTTGATGATACTGATCATATATTTTCTGAAAGGTTTCTTCCACCTGAAACCCCTCCGTTCAATTTATTGTCGTTTGTCAATCTTAAAAGGTTACATTACAACTATTACAACTATATTACGAACATATGAAAATGGAAAGGGGGTTTAACTAAAGTTAAGCTTAATTTTAACTTCACAAGCATAAAAGCACCTGTTCTAAATGAACAGGTGCCAAGCTTCTCACTGAGCTGTGTCCGAATACTCATAATCGGAACGTTCCTTAAGGCGGTTCCTTTGAAATGGCCTGATTTTCATCCGTTTATGACTTTAAGTCCAATTGTTGGCGAAGCTTTTTGGAAATCGCCTTTCTCTTTTCATCAGTCACGAGGTGATACCATAAGCCGTCAACTTTTTTATCTTCACCCTCAATTTCGATCTGTTTAATATTCTTAGCAGCTTCTTTATAAGAATGTTGAATATCGATCATCTTGTCCAGTGTTAAGTTTGTTTTGATGTTTTTTTCTAATGCTGTCAAAATCTCTTGATAGTTTGTTAATGATTTTAATTGGGCACCTTCATGAATAATTTCATTGATGATCTCACGCTGCCGCTCTTGACGTCCAAAATCACCGCGGGGATCGTCTTTTCTCATCCTAGCATATGTCAAAGCAGTTTTGCCGTCAAGATGCTGCTTCCCTTTTGACAGATGCACGCCTTCAAGGGTGAAATCAATCTGATTATCCACCGTTACGCCGCCAATTGCATCCACAATATCTTTAAACCCATCCATATTGATTTTAATATAATAATTGATTGGAATGTTCAAAAATTGTTCTACAGTTTCAACGGTCCCTTCAATTCCGCCATAGGTGTAGGCCGAATTCATTTTCGAAAATTTATTCTTCGATTTGATAAACACCCTTGTATCACGCGGAATACTTGTCATTGTCGTTTTCTTTGTCTCCGGGTTAATCGTCATCACAATCATAGAATCCGGTCGTCCTTTATCACCAGGGCGCTCATCTATCCCTAATAAGAGAATGGATATAGGATCATGCGCAGCATTATCCTTCTGCTCGGCATCCCGGTGAAGAGGCTCGTACATTCCATTGATTGATTTTGCGACGGTACGGTAAATCCCGTATGACACCACACTGCCAATCGTGATCACTAGCGCGAGGGCAAACAATATCACATTTTTCATCTTTCGTTTTCTTTTTCTCATTTTCACCATAGTATCCCTTCCTTGTTCATGCATCTCATATTTTTTAATTCCATCTGAAATGAACCGGTTTGATCGAATCATGCATTGGTTTCATTTCATATCCGTTTTCTTGGAAGTATTTCAATAGTTTCTCCAAATGGGCCGCGGTCGTCGGTTTTTCATGCATTAATACGACAAGCGGCTCAACACCGGAAAGGTTATTGACTTGCTGAATCACATTATTCACAAATTGACCGTTCGTATTTGCAGATTTCCAGTCCTCTGAATCAACAGTCCAATCCCAAAGGTTAAAATGGTCGCGCTTAATGACTTCTTGAAATGGACCGGTAATATAAGGCTTTGATCCGTAAGGCGATCTGATCAAATGTGTGTCAATGTTGGTCGTTTCTTTTATCGTTTTCAGCGTATCGTTCATTTCTGCTGCAAAGCTTTCAGGAGATTTATAGATTTTCGATACTTGGTGCGTCACTCCGTGAGAGCCGACAGAATGGCCGTTTTCAACCATTTTCTTCACAATATCGGGATTTTGTTCGATATTCGGTTTTAACATGAAAAAAGTAGCTTTTGCATGATACTTATCGAGCAAACTTAAGATTTTATCTGAAGCTGCAGGATTCGGCCCGTCGTCAAATGACAAGTAGACGACCTTTCCGATTTCCGGCGCTGTTTGCTTGTTTTCTTTTTTCTCTGCTTTATGTTTGCCTCCCGTCACCGGTGCTGAAGCGGCGGAATTTTCTTTTAGCGGTTCCTGCTTTGGACCGGCAAGTGCATTCCAAGAAATGCATAACAAAGTGACACCCAGTACAATCAACATACCTAGCACTAATTTTCCTAGTGCGCTCAATTTATGATCTTCTTTTGGTGAATTTGACACTTTTTCCAACTCCTTAAGCTGTAATTATCAATCACTAGGTTTCTTTTAATCTCGTCACATACAAATGACAATTTTCAAGCTGCTATTTTGAAGACAACGTTCTATAAGAAGGATGCTCTTTAAATATAAGGGGAAGATATCGCAGAAGTTCGACCAACTTGTAAACAAAATGTCACAAAAAGAGGAAATACATCATTTTTTGAGGAACAATAATAAGACTTATTACCTTTCAGGAAACAGTAAGAAAGGAATAAACGGGTGAAAAGAAAAACCTTATTTCGGTATTTAACTGAAATAAGGTTTTTTTGCCTGATATTCAAACAGCGGTTATTTAAATGTGATGATATAAGCTTGTTCTTCTAAAAATCGCGCCGATGCACTCTCCATTGAAGGATACTGGTATTGAGCGCTAACGAGCAGGCTGTTGCCGTCCGGACTCCAATATATTTCCGAAGGGATGGTGCCGTGGTATATCGGTTCCTCATAGAGGATATTTTTCCCCTGAAGCTTGCCTGCATAGATATTGTCTTCATCCTTCAAAGAGTAAGCGATTTTCTTTAAGTCGTTTGAGAATTTAAAAACAGTTACTTTTTCGAGCAAAGCAGAAAGCTCGCCGTTTCTGCGATCATATTCGTACAGGGTTTCTCCTGTGTCCAGGAATACAAATTGATCATTGTTTAACCAAACCGGCCCGCCGCGGCTGTCCAGACGCTTGTCCTGGATTTTAATGCGGTTGCCGTCAATCGTTCCCATTCTGATTCCGTACTCGTCGGAACGCTGCAACTCGGTAAGCAGAAAATCTCGTCCATTATCAGAGATGTTAACGCCTGTAAGCGAGTTTTTCTCCGCAAAATCGTTCAATGTATACGTTTTAAGCGTTCCGGAAGCCGTATCATAAACACGAAGGCTTGTCTGATTCCCTTGTCCGGCATCTAAAACGAGGTAACAAACGTATCTGCTATTATTTGACCATGAAACATCTTGGACATAGACCTCATTGCTGGCGGAGATGCTGGCGATTTCCGTTTTTTTACCGTTCGCCGGCGAAATCAGCTGCATGGATGCCTTACTTAATCCCAAATTGACTCCGGCGATACGCTTTCCGTCTGGAGACATTTTTAGGTTGGACATATTGCTTTCAATGCCTTTTACGATTTCGGCTTTTTCATAGGGGGAGGAAAGACGCTGAAGACTGCGCGCCGTACGTTCAGATGTCCCATCTCCCTTGAAAAAACCGACGACGGAATCCGGTGAAGACCAGCCAAGCAGCTGCCCTGCTTTTGGAAGGCGATAGATCGTATTGACTTGAAAAGGGCGGGTCTTCTGGTCACCGACATGATTGTCTTCCCCGCTTGGGATGATAATCGTTTCAGATCTTTTTCCGACATTATAACTGGACACGATAATAGCCAGAAACAACAGCACTCCTGCCCAAATGATAAACGGTTTGTTTTTCATCATTTCTCAACCTTTGCGTAAGCTAATTCAACATGAATCACTGTTTGGTTTTCCTTGTAGTACATCTCGATTGTTCCTCCGTGTTCGTCAACAATTGTTTTCACAATGCTTAATCCCAAGCCTACACTTCCCTCTTCCTTAATCTTCTGATTGACTGAATAAAAAGGCTGGAACATTTTGGAGTGTTGGTCATTTTCCAATGGAGCACTTGGATTCTTGAATGTAAAAAGAATGTTTTCTCCAGTGATTTCGGCCTTAATGATGATTTCCGAATGAGATAAGCTGTATTTGATGGCGTTGTCCAGCAGATTGATGAAAAGCTGGCGCAGCCTGCTCACATGACTGTGAACGTACAGGCCATCTTCAATGTCACAGGTGATCTTTTTCTTATACCGTTCTGCCCGAAACTTCATCGATTCGCAAACATCTTTTAAAATTTCCCCTGCGTCGACCCTGTCAAATTGAGCGCCTTTGGACTGTTCCCGGGATACTTCAAGAAGCTTGATCACCAAATTGTGCAGGCGTCGGCTTTCTTCAACAATATGGTTCATTCCTTTATCAAAAAAAGCCCGATCCGATTCCCCTTTATTTTTTATGATCTCAGCATATCCTTGGATAGAGGTCAGAGGTGTTTTCAGCTCATGCGTCATATTGTCAAAAAATCGTTTTTCTTGTTCGTTCAATTCCTTTAAACGGTCACGATCTCTTTCAATGGTTAAAATTTGTTCTCGAATCCTGCTGATCATATCGTTAAAGTTGACGGCAAGCTGGCCGATTTCATCTTTTCTATTAAAGTGGATATCCATATCCAGCTTGCCCTTCTTGACTTGTGAGGTGGCATCTGTCAGCTTGACGAGCGGAATCGTGATATGTCTGGACAGGATATAGGAGAAAAGGAACGCCGCCACAAATATGGCAAGCGCGATGTAAAAAACAATATCCAGAACCTCTCCGCTTTGCTTATACAGCAGGTCGAAATTTTTCGAAAAACGCAATATGCCTACTTTTGTGCCTTCAACGACAACCGGATATGAAAAAAACACTTCTGCTTTGTTGCGGTTATAAGTGATATGATAGGCAGTCTTTCCTTTGATCGCCTGTTTCAGATCTTCATCACTCCCTCGGGAAAACGCCTTCTGATCAGAAGAAGACAACAATGCGCCCTTCACGGTATAAACACCGACATTGCTTCCTGTGGAGTGATTCAAATTATCTACCATTTCATCGGCCATATCACCGAAATAAAGTTCATTGTTTTTATAATGATTGATTAAAAATGCCTGGTTTACATAGACGATACTGTTTTTTTTCAGTTCGACTAAATCAGATGTTACAATTTTTTCATTACTCGACCAAATCACGTTCTTAACCGTGTGATTGAGCACAAGGAAAGAGAGAGAAAAAATCAGAAAAAAGCCAACAATAAACTTGCCCTTGATGGTCCGTAACACTCTCTACTCCTCCTGCTTCTCGAATTTATATCCGATACCGAACACCGTTTTAATCAAGTCGCTTGCATCAAGCTTTTTGCGGAGCCTTTGAATATGGGTATCAACTGTGCGGGTGTCACCGAAAAAATCGTATCCCCAAACGAATTCCAAAAGCTCTGAACGCGTAAAAACTTTTCCCCGATGGTCAACCAAAGTCATCAGCAGATCATATTCTTTAGGAGTCAATTCGACGGCTGATCCGTCTTTTTTCACCAGTCTTTCACCCGGAACGATCACAATATCTTTAAACCGGATCTCATCCTCTTTTTCCGTTTCCCGTTCGTTCACATGATAGGCTTGTTCCAGACGCCGAAGGATCGTGCGGATTCTCGCGACAACTTCGCGCAGATCAAACGGCTTTGTAATATAGTCGTCGGCCCCGAATTCCAACCCGAGTATTTTATCCGTGATATCTGATTTGGCGGTGATCATCAGGATCGGAATATTATAGCTTTCGGTCACTGTTTTGCAAATATCCAATCCGCTGCAGTCAGGCAGCATCCAATCGAGCAGCAGAAGATCAGGTTTGAACTGATCTAATTCCCGCATGCCTAAGGAGCCGTTATTGACCGTGCACGTTTCAAAACCTTCGGACGTCAGCCCGTATGAAAGCAAATCAGCAATTGCTTCATCATCTTCAATAATCAGTATTTTGGTTTTATCCATAAAGTCATCACTCATTCCCTGTTTCAAGCTTATGTTTCTAAAAATCTCTTTTGTTTCTCGCATCCTTCTATAGAGATGATACATAAATCTAAACCAACATTTGACTTTCCGCAATTGGATCGCTGGCGGGCTTTAAGGCGCAGAAAAAAATGAATGGCCTTTTATAGATGATCAGAACGGGTCCATATCGTTTTTACTATGACAAAGTTTCCGGTTATCCCAAATTCTTCATCGAAGACCATCTGTCTTTTGGAATTCCCACTCTTTTAACGGTAACAAAGGCAAAAACGTTTCAGGATAAGCAGACATTTTACAAATTGGATACATTTTGTTCTCAAATAACGGAGCACCTGTTCTGCATGAACAGGTGCTCTTTGTTTCTTATGGAACAAGATTCTTCGTCAAATTTGGCCATCATCCTGCTTATTTCTTGGAATGTAAAACGTGAAGGAAGTCCCTTCGTTCAGCATGCTGTGGACGGTGATCGAGCCGTTGTGTGCATCGACGATGTTTTTGACGATCGCAAGTCCAAGGCCCGTCCCGCCTTTTCCTCTCGTCCTTGCTTTATCCGCCTTGTAAAAGCGTTCAAAAATAAACGGCAGGTCCTCTTCGGGAATGCCGCTGCCCGAGTCTTTCACGGCGATCTTCAGCCCGCTTTGCGCTGACTGCACATCGACATGTACGGTGCCCCCGGCATTTGTATGGCGGATCGCGTTGTCTATCAAGTTTGTTAAAACCTGCTCCATTTTGTCCGGGTCAAACACAAATTTGGCTTCATGCAGATCAAGATTGTGAGAAAGCGTAATCTCTTTGTCCCCGGCCACTCCGTAAAACTTCCTGAACACCCTCTCGAAAAATTCGCGGAGCTCCACCGGTTCAACGTTTAAGGAAATATGGCCCGCCTCCATTCTGGCAAGGTCCAGCAAATCATTCACAAGCCGTCCCATTCGTAAAGACTCGTCATAGATGACCTGCGCGATTTCCTTTTTTTCTTCCTCAGAGCTTGCAATGTCGTCAACGATCGCTTCACTGTACCCTTGAAGCATCGAAATCGGTGTTCTCAGCTCATGGCTGACATTGGCGATAAAGTCTTTTCTCAGCTTATCAAGCCGTCTTTCCTCCGTCATATCCCTCAACACGGCGACCGCTCCGCGCACATGTGACTGATTGTACAGCGGACTCATGAGCAGCACCCATGTTCTGCCTTGCAGGGTCATTTCAATCATCTGCTCCTTCTCCGTGCTGACGGTGTTTTGAAAAAGCTCGCGCGCTTCAGGAGGCAGTTCATGGCCTTCTTTTACATTCATGTTCTGCTCATAATACCAAGCCTGTAAAAAGCGTTCTGCCGGAGGGTTAGTCACAAGGATCGTCCCGTCGATATTGATGGTGATCACGCCGTCGGCCATACTGCTTAAAATATTCGACAAATGCTCCTTTTCTTGATTGAGCGCCGTAATATGGAACTTCAGCTGGCGCCCCATTTGGTTAAAGGCAATCGCCAGCTCGCCGATTTCATCCTGGGTCAGAATCGGAATCTTCGTATCAAACTTCCCTTTTGCCAGATCCTGTGCGCCCTGCCGCATTTTTCTGAGCGGGTAGGTAATCCGGCTCGACAGGAAGAAAGCGAAAATCGTCGTTAACACAATCGCAATCGCAGCGGCAAAGAGAATATACCTTGTCGTATGCTGTGTCGTATCTTTCACGGCAAGAAGCGACTGAGAAAGAAACACCATGCCTTCATCTTCGCCTTTTCCGTACGGTACACCGACAATCAGCTGATCGTTCTTTTGATTGGAGATGACCGTCCGCTTCTGCACTTTTTGATGCTTCTGAAGCGCTTCGTTCAGATCGGGATCATTTTTAATATCTTTTAATGTAATGGAAGCCACTTTTTGATGTTCCCGCGGTGAATCCCAATATTCATTCTCATTTTTGATAACGGTAATGCTCGTCAGTTCATCGGCAAGCTCCCATGTAATCGATCTGGCTGTCTCCTGGTCTTTATGGTTTTCCATGATGACGGCCACCTTGCTGGCGAGCTTTGTCAAATCAGCTTCCGCCTCATCGACATGGTAGTTTTCAATAAACTCAAGCAGAAAGAACGTAAGGATAAATAAGACAAATGAAACCAAAAGCAGTATGGTAAACCACAGTTTACCGACTACGCTCTTCCAAAACTTCATTCGTTTCCGACCTCAAATTTATACCCGACACCCCATACCGTTACGATTTTTTTCGCAGCTTTCGGCGAGACTTTGTTCAATTTTTCACGTAGACGTTTAACATGGGTGTCGACCGTTCTCAAATCGCCGAAAAACTCGTATTGCCATACTTCCTTCAGCAGCTTTTCACGATCGTATACTTTATCAGGAGTTTTGGCCAGGAAGTAAAGCAGTTCATATTCTTTCGGCGTCAGGCTGACTTCGGTTCCGTCCGCCATAACTCTGTGAGCATCGTGATCAATGGATAAGTGAGAAAAAACAAGAACATTTTTTGCCGTTGTATCTGTATTCAGATAAGAGGTTTGCGATGATCTTCTCAAGAGCGCTTTGACTCTCAGCACCACTTCCCTCGGACTGAAAGGTTTTACAATATAGTCATCGGTTCCGACTTCAAAGCCCTGCACCCGGTTCGCTTCTTCGCCTTTCGCCGTCAGCATGATGATCGGAGTGGCTTTTTTGTCGCGTACTTGGCGGCATACTTCAATGCCGTCGGTTCCTGGCATCATCAAATCGAGCAGGATTAAATCGTATTCGTTGCCCAGGGCTTTATCGATGGCTTCGTCGCCATTCTCGGCTTCCTCGATCTTATAATTTTCCCTTTCCAGGTACATTTTTAAAAGTCGTCTGATTCTTGCCTCATCGTCTACTACTAATATTTTTGTCTCTTTCGTCTGTTCCATCGTAAACCTCCTGATTTGAATCTTCTTACATTCATTTTATTAGAAAAGCGATCGTAAGCCAAGCTAAGAATGGCCTTTCCCAATTTAAAACGATAAGCTGCGGAAGGCCCGGCGAAAAGCCCGGACCTTCCTGCACCGCACGGATCATGCATAAGAGTGAAGTCCAGCGATGACAAGGTTTACAAAAATAAGATTAAACATAATAATGGCAAAACCGATAACGGCAAGCCACGCCGATTTTTCGCCGTGCCAGCCTCTTGAAAGCCTGAGATGCAGATAAGCTGCATAAAACAAAAATGTAATCAGCGCCCAGACTTCTTTCGGATCCCAGCCCCAGAATCTGCTCCATGCCAGCTGTGCCCATATCATCGCGAAAATAAGCGCGCCAAGCGTAAAAACCGGAAAGCCGATCGAAACGGATCGATAGCCGATTTCATCGACAAGGTCAAGGTTCACATTTTTCACGAGCGGCTGAAGAAGCTGACTGATGCGTTTTCTGATGATCAGCCTGATGACACCGTAAAGCAATGCGCCGGTTCCAAACGACCAGAGAACCGTATTCAGCTTCCGTCCTGAAAAAATAGGCGGCACATTGACAAGCGGCTCCATTCTCTCCTCTGTTAAAAGTTCGCCTTTGTTCGGCCCGATCAGAGCGGGAAGCTCGTAAATCATGACGTCTTCCTGGTTGTCTTTATCAATCCACTTGAACTGCGCTTCATAGCCCCCAATGCGGAATGAGGTCGTGACAAGGATAAACGCGAGCGTTGTCACAAGCATAAACATGACAAATTCGAGCCAGAACGTTTTTTTGCCAGGCTGTGACTGATCCACATGCTTGAGTAGAAAGATCACGCCGGCGACAAAGCTGATGGCGAGAATCGCCTGTCCGAGAGCTGCAGTCGTAACATGAATATAAAGCCAGTTGCTTTGAAGCGACGGAATCAGCGGTGTGATATCGGTCGGAAACATGCTGGCATATGCGATTAACAGCAGGACAACGGGCAGTGTAAACAGCCCCAAAGCAGACAGCTTGTAAATAAAGTAGATGATGATGAACGCCAGAACGAGCATCATGCTGAAAGCAGTTGTAAATTCGAAAAGATTGCTGACCGGTGCGTGTCCGGAAACGATCCATCTCGCAATAAAATATCCAAACTGGCATACAAATCCGATGATCGTGATCAACACTGCGATCGACGCCCAGCGGTTCTTCTTCTTCCGGTCTGAAGCCTTGCTCCTGATGGAGCCGCCAAAAAAGAAGACCGCTGAGAGATACAAGAGAAATGCCGCGTACAATAAATTGCCGCTTAACTCTGCCATGAAAACCCCTCCCTATGCTGGCCGTTTATTTTTTTCCTTTGACAGTTCTTTTTGATCGGCCGGTTCGGATATCCCCGTATCCTCAAGTACGGCCTTCAAGTCCTGTTTCAGCCCGTACCAGTTTTTATTCGTATGTCCGGCGACGAGCACATGCCCGTCCAGCGTTCTGAGCCAGATCCTTCTGTGGTGCCAGTACATCCCCTGGATGACGCCGATCATAAAGATGGCGCCGCCGACCATGAGCACCCACAAAGTCAAATCTTTTCTAATGGTGAGGCCTGAGAGATTTTTCGTTTCGACGTGGTCAAACTTCATTTTGTATTTATTGTCGTCAGAACCTTCGATTGTTTCCTGAATCGCAACGAAACTCTTTTCTCCTTTAGGCTTATCCGGGGCGGTGATCTGGAATACAAAAGCCGGATTGTTCGGATTCCTCGTTTTCGTGCTCGGCTCCCCGTCTTTGTTAAAATAAAAGTCCGGCAGGTAGCTTGCAATATGAACTTTGTAACCGTTGCCAAGATCATATTCCGGTTTCGGCTCCAAGAGGTCGATTGCCACTTTGCCGAAAGATTTCCCGCTGTCTTTTTCAATCAGCTGAAAGACCATTTTGTCGAGCTCGCCTTCCTTGTAAGTCAGCTGATAGAGTGCATATGAACCGAATTTCAGCGGGTCATTGACCCTGATCTTGCCGCTTTTCACTTTCTTCAATTCAGGCGCTTCACCCGGGAGGCTGTCATTTTTTCTTTCATATAGTTCAACATCGGTTTGATATGTTTTTGCGACAGTACCGTCACCTGCTTTAGTAATCGCCTCTGAAAATACTTCTTTTTCTTTTTCACTGTCGTACATTTCTTTTGTAAACCGGTTGTTTTTCAAGTAGTAATGGCCGTCAGTTCCCGGGATGGGCACGGTCTCCCCTTCCCTGATCCAAAGGGTTTCGTCGACATACATGCCCGGAACAAATCTGAGCATGACACCGATGAGGAATATGATTAGCCCGATATGGTTCACATATGGGCCCCATCTTGAAAAACGGCCTTTTTCCGCAAACAGGTTTCCGTTTTCTTCTTTGACTCGGTATCGTTTTTTCTTCAGTTTACCGACGATTTGTGATCTGGTGTCTTCAGACATGTCCGCTTCCGTCCGGCTGAAAAGGCGCTGCCTTTCCATAAAGTTCGAATTTCTCGTGACGCCCTGATTTTTCAGCGCCCTGTACAAAGGAACGACCCTGTCAAGGCTGCAGATCACAAGCGATATGCCGATTGAAGCAACCAGAACAATAAACCACCATGAACCGTAAAGATTGTGGAAACCGAGAGTATAATAGATTTGTCCGAGAAGCCCGTATTGTTCGCTGTAGTATGTATCAGCCTGCGCACCCGGCGGCAGGAACATTTCCTGCGGGAAAATCGTTCCAAAAGCAGATGCTGTCAGCGTAATGACGATCAGCCAGACGCCGACCTTTACAGACGAAAAGAAATTCCATATTTTATCTACGATTGTTTTGTTATATGTTTGAGAGCGTCTCGCACTTCCGTCATACCGCATGTCAAGGAGTTTGGCATCCTGTTTGACGAGCGGCTTTCCGCACGATTCACACAAAACGGTGCCCGTCGGATTCACATGGCCGCATTCGCATTTGATTTCTTTCATCATGACGATCCCTCTGGTTTGATCATATTCATATAATCATGGATCATTCGTTCTGTCATCGTGCCAGACACGACTTTGACAATCTCTCCGTCAGGATTGATCAAAAACGTGGTCGGCAGCGGTGTGACATCGTATGCGTTCAGAACCTGCCTGTCTTTATCAAGCACAACCGGAAAATTGACGCCGTAGTCTTTCATAAAGTTTCGGACGGCAAGGTTTGATTCGCCGACATTGACGGCGACGATTTCAACCCCTTGATCCTTAAACACTTTATATTGATTCGCCATGTAAGGAAATTCTCTTTTGCATGGTTCGCACCATGTTCCCCAAAAGTTTAAAAATACCCCTTTGCCTTTTAGATCGTCCAGTTTGAGACGGTTGCCGTCAACATCCTCCAGCGAAAAATTGGGAGCTTTTTCCCCCACCGCCACACTCTCCGTCTTTTGAAACACGGCGCTGTACAGCGTGTAGCCAAGCGCTGCAAGCAGCACAAGGAGGATGCCTGTCCGAATGTAAAAACGCTTTTTTTTCATAATCCGCCCCCTCATTTAGACATTCAGTATCATTATATCATCTCATGACTGCCTGCCATTTGCCTTTTTTGAAGGTTGTGTGAAAATTTAGAAAGCCGCTTTACCGTGTTCAGCCAATGCCCTGAGCCTTTTCACTTCATGAGGCGTGAGCTCTCTTTTTTCCCCGGTTTTCAAGCCCGCCAGGTTCAAAAAAGCGTACTCTTCCCTTTTCAGCTTGAGCACTTCGTGTCCGATGGCTTCAAACATTCTCCTGACCTGGCGGTTTCGCCCTTCATGGATTGTGATTTGGACGATGCTGGTCTGCTTTTTCTTATCGAGTGACAAAAGCTTCACTTTTGCCGGAGCTGTCTTTCCTTCCTCAAGGCGTACGCCCCGCTCAAGTTTTTTTAAATTCTCCTTTAAAGGAATGCCTTTCAGCTTTGCCACATACGTTTTATTAATTTCGTATTTCGGGTGCATCAATTTATTGGCGAAGTCCCCGTCATTCGTTAACAATAAGAGGCCGCTTGTATCATAATCAAGCCTTCCGATCGGATAAATCCGCTCCTCCACCTCTGTGAAAAAGTCGGTCACAACTTTCCGGCCTTTATCGTCTTTAACCGCTGATATAACCCCTCTCGGTTTATACAGGAGAAAATAAACGGGTTCTTCGCTTTCAAGCTGGACGCCGTTTACCTCGATCCGGTCTGAGCTTGATACTTTAACGCCGAGCTCTCTGACGGTTTTGCCGTTGACCGTGACTTTCCCTTCTTTTATAAGTTCCTCCGCCTTTCGCCTTGATGCAATACCGGCGTGGGCGATTACTTTTTGAAGTCGTTCCATATCTTTCACCTCATGTATTATCTTACTTTTTTCCAGACCAACAAACAAGTTTGCGGGCGCCTTCTTCCTTAGGAAAGAAGCACTCCGCCCTTAAATGTATCCTTTCTCACGTCAAAAGTAAAACAGTTTTGGCTAAAAAAGCAAAAAAGCGCCTGTTGATCAGGCGCTTCCAAACAGCAATGTTACAATAATCACAGACGCGATAATCCCCGCTAAATCAGCAAGCAGTCCCACTTTTAAAGCATCCCCCATTTTCTTGATTCCGACCGCGCCGAAATAGACAGTCAAAACATACAGCGTCGTGTCTGTCGATCCCTGCATGACAGAGGCCAGCCGGCCGATGAACGAATCGGGTCCGTAAACTGCGATTAAATCGGTCGTCATGCCGAGCGCCGCCGTTCCCGAAATCGGCCGGATCAGAGCCAGCGGAACCACTTCCGTCGGAATTCCCACGGCGGAAAATACCGGCTTTAAAAGATTCATAAAAAAATCGAGCGCCCCTGAAGCACGGAAAACGGTGATCGCTACAAGCATACCGACCAAATAAGGGATAATGGAAAACGCAATTTGGATTCCTTCCTTCCCTCCCTCAACAAACGCTTCATAAGTCGGGACTTTTTTGAATGTACCATACAGCAGAATCATGGCGATGATAAACGGGATAAGGGCCAGAGAAAGCCAATTGATGAATTCCAAATGCTCACCCCTTCTTTTTTCTTCTATAATAAAAGTATCGGTCGATGAAGATCGCAAAGATTCCCGATATTAAAGTCGCCAAAATGGTCGGCCCGACGATGTCTGTCGGCGCCTTTGCATCATATGTCATCCTGACCGCGATGACGGTCGTCGGAATCAAGGTAATGCTTGACGTATTGACCGCCAGAAAGGTGATCATTGAGCGGCTCGCTTCCCTGCGGTTCCGGTTGAGCGCCTTCATCTGTTCCATTGCTTTAATGCCGAGCGGTGTCGCCGCATTGCCCAATCCGAAAAAGTTGGCCATTAAATTGGATAAAATATACCCCATCGCCGGATGATCCGGAGGGATCTCGGGAAACAGCTTTGAAATGAACGGCCGGCACAACCTGCTGAATTTTTCGAGAAGCCCGGATTGTTCGGCGATTTTCATCAGCCCCAGCCAAAAAACAAGGACGCTCATCAGGCCGATCGAAATCGTGACAGCTTCCTTCGAACCTTTAAATACGGCCTCATTGACTTCCTGAACCGTTCCGTTGAAAAGCGCAAACACCAGACCGATCACCGTTAAGCCGACCCAGATTATATTGACCATGATGAACCGCCTGCCGCTTTTTGGAATACGGATTGAAAGGTCTCGAAAAACGATTTTTTCGGCTTTTTGTTGCGTTCGTTTTCATAATAGATCGGTACACTTGCAATCGTTTTTCCGTTGAACATGACGTTCATTTCCCCGATGATGTCCGGGATTTCTTTTTTGTTTTTACGCCACGATTTTTTCGGTTTAAGAAGCTCGATGTCAACCTTCACGTCTTCTGTTTCATCTTCGTTTAACAGATATGTGACATCCCGTTTAATAAAAGCTTTATTCCCGTAAAAAGAGTCTTTTAATTTCGGAACCTCGCCTTTTTTGGCGATGATATATGTTTTGTAGTGGCCGTATACATAGTTGAACATGTTCATATGATCATTCCAGTCGTCAGGGGCGTTGATGGTGACGGCGATCAAATCGGTTCCGTCTTTCGATGAAGTGGAGACGAGCGTGCGCTTCGCCAGCTTGGTATATCCCGTCTTTCCGCCTGTACTGTATTCGTAAAGCCCTGTTAAAAGCTTGTTTTTGTTTCTCCAGATGCCTTGCATCGTTTCTGCCTTATAGCGCTTCGTTCCGGCGATTTTTCGGTACGTTTCGTTTGTCATCGCATATTTCGTCAAAAGCGCCATATCATAGGCCGAGGAATAGTGGTCAGGGTGGTCATCGAGTCCGTGCGGATTGCGGAACAGGGTGTTTTCCATGCCGAGGTCGGCCGCTTTTTGATTCATCATGTAGACAAAGCCTTCCAGGCTTCCGCCCACATGCTCGGCAATCGCAACGGCTGCGTCATTTCCCGATCTCAGCATCAAACCGTAAACAAGGTCCTTCAGTTTCACCTTTTGCCCGCTTGTCAAATAGATTGATGATCCTTCCGTTCTGACCGCCCTGTCGCTGACCGTGACCGTTTCATCCAATTTGCCCGATTCTACGGCCAAAATGGCTGTCATAATCTTCGTAATGCTTGCTATGCGCCGTTTTTCATGCTCATCCTTCGCAAACAATACCCGTCCGGATTGCCCGTCCATGACAATCGCGCTTTTTGCGCTGACATGAAGGGAAGGCTGTGCTTCAGCGATTTGGTATGAAGAGCATAAAAGAGAGCATATGATGATGGCTGCTGCAGCCTGTTTTAGAAAAAAGCGCATTTTCTCTCACGTCCTTGTGGTTGTTTGTACAAGTTTATGCGCTTGTCTTTCCGTTATGAACACCAATTGGATGATTCCCCGAGAAAAATCTAAAAGCAACATCAAAACTCCCCCTTTCATGAAAGGGGGAGTTCCGGCTCACGGTTCATTTAAGCTATGATCTCGGCTGAACCATCTTCAGCCGATAGTCAGTCGCATAGTATTCCAATTCTTCTCTCATCGATTGATATTCTGTTTCAAGCGAAGCCATCAATTTTTTTAATGAGGCCGGCGCTGGTTCGTGAAAGCAAATGGCGTTTTTTCCCGTGTAGGCCGCTCTGCTGTCTTCGTACCAAGTATCTTTTTTCGGTGTAAAAAATTCTTCTATGCATCGATGATAGATCTGATAGAGCGTCCTTTCGGCGGCAGCGTCCTGAAAAGGATTCTGCTGCAGCCTGATTCGGCAGGCCAGAAGCCCTTCTTCACAGTAAACCGCCAGCTTTCTCAAGTTGCTGAGGACATCGCGATAATAATCTCTGCTCCCGGGCTCTTCGGCTTCAAGGGATGAGAGCGTCGTTTCGTTTAAATAATCGCTCAGCGTCTGAACGGTCTGTGCTAAAAATTCGCCTGCCTGCTCGGTTTGGGCTCTTGCCATAGATTTTCCCATTGGTGTCGGCACCCTCTCCTCATCGCTTTGTTACAATCGTATTCTTTCATGCATGAAATTAAACATAAAAAATACGATAATATATATTATCATACTTCGGTCCTTAAGGTGAGTCTATTTTAAATCTTCGAACGTCTGGTTAAAGTTCTCAAAGAACAGATCGGCTTCTTCCTGAACCCCGTCTTCTTCTACATTTTCGGGCAGCGGCGGAAGCTCTTCAAGCGTTTTTAAGCCGAATTGTTCAAGGAATGTTTCGGTTGTACCGTACAAGATCGCCCGGCCCGGTCCGTCCGCCCGGCCTACTTCGCACAACAGCGCTTTTGCGACAAGGCTCTGGAGAATCCGTTCAGATTTGACCCCTCTGATCTCCTCGACTTCCGCTCTTGTAATCGGCTGTTTATATGAGACGATGGCCAAAACTTCGAGGGCAGCCTGAGAAAGCCCTTTTGAAGGGGCTTCAATCAGCTTTTTCAAATAGACGGCGAATTCTTTTTTGGTCGAAAGCATGTACGTATCTGCGTACTCGACAAGCTCGATGCCCCTGTCTTCGTTTTCATAGGTTTCTTTGACATCAAGCATAATATCCTGAAGCTCGGCTTCATCGATCTCCAAAACGGATAATAGCTGTTTTTTTGTCAGGCCCTCGTCGCCGGCGGCATACAAAAGCGCTTCGACAATGGCTTTCCAATTCACGATATCAAGCGTCATGAATCGTTTCACTCCCTGTTATGTAAATGTCTGAAAAGTTGTGTTCCTGTTCAATGATGATCAGCTGGTTTTTCATCAGCTCCAAAATCGCCAAAAACGTCACAACGAGATGCTCTTTCTGTTCGTACGGGAACAGTTCCATAAAATGCATCCTTTTGCGGGACGATTTCAAACAATCGACGATTTGCATCATTCGTTCTTCTATCGGTATTTCCTGTCTTGAAATTCTAGTTTCAGACGGCCGGCTGATTTTTTTGCGGTTCAGCACCTTTTGAAACGCCCCGAGCATGTCATAAACGGTGACGGACAGCTTTTGCTCGCTGAGTTTAATTTCCTTGGCATAGTCGCTTAAATCGCTCGGCGGCTTCGCGAATGCTTTTTGCCGCTCTTCCTCGCGCTCCTTCAAATTTTGCGCGGCACTTTTGTATTTTCTGTACTCTATTAATTTTTCAATCAATTCTTCTCTCGGGTCCTCTTCCTCCTCGAGAAACTCTTCGTCAAACAACTCCTCTTCCTGCTTTGGAAGGAGCATTCGGCTTTTAATGCTGAGAAGGGTCGCAGCCATCACCAAATATTCACTGGCCACGTCGAGCTCAAGTTCGCGCATCGTATGCACATATAATAAATACTGCTCGGTTATCTTCGCAACAGGTATGTCATAAATGTCTATTTCAAGGCGGTTGATTAAGTGCAGCAGCAGATCCAGCGGCCCTTCAAACGCCTCGATTTTCACCTGATATTCCATGTTCATTTCTCACCATTTTCAAAATCGCTTCTAAGCCGGCTAAAACTGGCTACCCTTTAGTATAAATTACGCGTCTGCATGAAGTCCAATATAATTTAAGAAGCTTTGGCATTCGCCTATACGATTTGAGCGTATGCTGCATAGAATACTGTGTAAAATCTTAAACCTGAGGAGGGAACAACATGGGAGGTAAAGGCTTCGGCTACGGCGGAGGATTTGCTTTGATTGTCGTTCTGTTTATTTTGTTGATTATTGTAGGAGCGGCATGGATCTATTAACATAAAAATGAGAAGCGTCCGTTACCCGGGCGCTTTTTTCATAGCCTGGATATATCTCCATTTTTCCTCCGTTCCGTTCTTATGATACACTTTAACGGAAACTTAAAGGAGGATGTCAGATGTATCCCCAAGCTTATATCGATTACCTGGCCGAATTCCACGGGTCAAGGGATTATTTTGAATGCCACGAAATTTTAGAAGACCATTGGAAAAAGAACAATCCCGGCGAGCGGAAATCATACTGGGTTGGATTGATTCAGCTGGCAGTCGCACTCTATCATCAGCGGAGAAACAATTTTGCCGGTGCAGAGAGATTAATGGCGAACAGCATCCGCACCCTGGTGTCCGAAAAAGACGCAGTCGAATCACTCGGATTGGATTACAGCCGCTTCATCAAGCTGTTAAGGAAGACTTACCAAAAAATCAAAGCCCATTCTCCTTATGAAAGCATCATGCTTCCAATCACAGATGAATCTTTGATCAAAGCATGCCGGAAACAATGTGAAAAAAAGTCGTATGAGTGGGGAGCAAACGATCCACCGGACGCCTTCATCATCGATAAACACCTGCTGAGAGACCGGACTGAAGTGGTTGCCGAGAGGGAAAAACAAATCGAACGGCGAAAAAAGAGCAGAGGCTAGAAGCCTCTGCTCACAGACCGTTGACAAAATAGGTCGGATTTCTATGATCCGACCTATTTTTGTCCATTTTGTTCTATTTTTTCGACGAAAAAGCTGGCGATGAGGACCTTTCCAGGTCCAATTCGCCAGCTTTTTGAGATTCATGGCAGCGAAAACAAGCATCGCCTGCATGGACAATTTTTTCTTACCCCGTAGGGTTGTCCAGCGCAGGCCATGCTTGTGTTTTAAATCCGCAAAAACCCGTTCGATGGTTTCTTTGCGTTTAGCATAGATTCGCCTATTCTCATCCGTGTGGCGAAGATGATCAGCTTCATCTAAATGATCCTGCCAGAGATGCCGTTGAATCATCTTTCGATGATTTCGGCTTTCCGTACATTGCTTCAGAAAAGGACAGTGTTTACATCGGTTTGGATCTGAGGCATAAATACGATAGCCTTCACGGTTAGTTGTGCGATATGTCAGAACATGATCGTCAGGGCAAATATAAGCATCGTAATATTCATCGTATACATATTCATGTTTTCTCATGAACCCTTTTTTGGTTTGTGGTCGGGTGTAGGGCATGACGGGACGGACATTTTGATCACTTAGAAATTTTGCGATAAACGGCGTTTTATATCCTGCATCAACTGCGACCGTATGAGGCTTGGCGACGCGTTCTTTCACTTGTTGAAACAGGGTTGTGAACACTTGGCTGTCATGAATATTGGCAGGCTCAACAACCGTCCCAAGTACAAATCCGTTCCGGTCACAAGCTGTATGAAAACCATAAGCAAAAAGGCGTTCCCGTTCACCCTTTACAAAATAGCCGCTCTCAGGATCTGTCGTACTTTCCTTTATTTCTCGTTCCTCTGAGCATTGCCTGGGCTTTAAGGGCTTTTTGCCGTTGGCTTCACGATCGGCATTAATTTCTTGATCTAATTGTTCCTGATAAGCTCTTGTTTCTTTTCTCACAATCTTCTTCACAAACTTTTTCTTATTCGCATTGGCTTTGACATGGGTTCCATCGATAAAGGCGACCGACGGGTCGACAAGACCAAGATCTATGGCCTGACGCAAGATTTTATAGAAGATTGTTTCAAATAAATCCGTATCATGAAAACGGCGCTCATAGTTTTTACTGAAGGTTGAAAAATGAGGGATTTTTTCAGAGAAGCCATATCCAATAAACCAGCGATAAGCGACATCGGTTTCGATCCGCTTAATGGTTTCGCGCATCGAGCGATGGCCAAACACGTACTGAATCAGAACCATTTTGATCAATACAACAGGATCAATACTTGGACGTCCTTTGGAAGAATAAAGGGGATCAACTTTTTCATAAATAAATGAAAAATCCATAGCTTCTTCTATTTTCCTGACCAGATGATCTTCCGGAACAAGTTCACTTAAGGCAAAGACTTCAAGCTGTTCGCGCTGATCTTTAGAGTGCTTAGACAACATGGAAAAACCTCCAAAAACTAGATTTCACTCACATTTTAACAAAAAAAGCTTGTCGATCAAGCCACTTTTTATGGCTTTGTCGACAAGCTGAGAGCAGAGGCTAGAAGCCTCTGCTCATTGGTTATATGTGATGTCTTCATTTTCGTGATCCTGACAGCGCTCAAAGAATCCTTTAGTTAATTCATTCGGAACCAGCGGTTTAGGTGCAAACATTTGCGAAATGGCCGACACCATTTTTTTGCCGATTCCTTGATGACGGTGAGACGGGTTTACACTGATATGCTTGATCTCGACTTCTTCTTCTCTTTTCTCTACTCCTACACAGCCGACAATATCCTCGCCTTCTTTCCATAGGAACAGCTGCCTTTCAGTGTCCGTTTCATAGTCTTTAATTGTCTGCTGAAGCTGCTTGACGTCCTTCTCATTCGGCATAAACGAAAGGAGCCCCATCGCAATCTTTTCGAATGACTTTTTATAACGAATTAACATAAATACCCCTCAATATATCAAAATGTGGATCTAACGAAGGCTAGTCGCTTCACATCACATTATAAACATTTTTATAACCTTTTTAAACTCTTTTTCGGTAATTATTGAAGCGACCGGGTCAGGTTCGCCATTTCAATCGCTGCCGCGGCAGCTTCTGCACCTTTATTTCCGGCTTTTGTTCCGGCGCGTTCTACCGCCTGCTCGATCGTGTCTGTCGTCAATACGCCGAAGATCACCGGAACGCCTGTTGACATGCTGCTCGCCGCAATCCCCTTTGCCGCTTCATTGCAGACATAGTCATAGTGGCTTGTCGCTCCTCTGATGACCGTGCCCAGTGTAATCACGGCGTCGTATTTTTTCGTTTCAGCCATTTTTTTGGCGATCAGCGGAATCTCGAATGCTCCGGGAACCCAGGCGACATCAATATCATCAGCTTTGACCCCATGTCTCAACAGCGTATCTTCTGCACCGCTTAGAAGTTTGCTTGTAATAAAATCGTTGAACCTTGACACAACGATCCCAATTTTCAAATCTGTTCCAATTACATGACCTTCTATTTTATTCATATGAATCCCGTCCTTTTTTGTGATTGATTTTAGTTTAAAAATGAAGCATATGCCCCAATTTTGATTTTTTCGTTTTTAAGTACTTTTCATTGTCTTTTTTTGTCTCCATCTGCAGCGGCACCCTGTCTGCGATCGTCAGTCCGTAGCCTTCGAGACCGGCAATCTTTCGCGGATTGTTCGTCAGCAGCTTCATTTGTTTCACGCCGAGGTCTCTTAAAATTTGGGCGCCGATCCCGTAGTTGCGAAGATCTGGGAGAAAACCGAGCTTTTCATTAGCCTGCACGGTATCATATCCTTCTTCCTGCAGTTTATAAGCTTTCAGTTTATTGATTAAGCCGATTCCTCTTCCTTCCTGTCTCAAATAAAGGAGCACGCCCCGGCCCGCTTGTTCGATTTGCGCGAGTGCGGCAGCAAGCTGCGGGCCGCAGTCGCAGCGGTAAGAGCCGAAAACATCGCCCGTCAGGCATTCTGAGTGTACGCGGACAAGGACAGGCTCGTCTCCGAAAGGTATATCGCCTTTGACGAGTGCTATATGTTCCTTGTCATCGATTTCGTTTGTATAGCCGTAAACCTTGAATGTGCCGAATTCGGAAGGCAGCGTAATCTTCACTTCTCGGTTGATCAGCGTTCCCTTGCTGTAGCGGTATTCGATCAAATCTTTAATCGTAATCATTTTCAAGTCGTGCTGGTCGGCTATTTTTTTGAGTTCAGGCACCCTTGCCATCGTGCCGTCTTCATTCATGATTTCGCAGATGACGCCGGCCGGCGCGGAACCGCACGCCTCCGCAAGGTCAACGGCCGCCTCCGTATGTCCGGCTCTTTTTAAAACGCCGCCTGTTTTCGCAATCAAGGGGAAAATGTGCCCCGGTCTTTTAAAATCGCCCGGAAGCGCGTGATCATCAATCAGCGACATGACGGTCAACGACCGCTCTTGAGCGCTGATCCCCGTCTTTGTATCGCGGTGATCCACACTGACCGTAAATGCCGTGTGATGAGAATCGGTATTTTCGTCCACCATCGGATGGAGGTCAAGCCGTGAAGCGATCTCTTCATTAAGCGGCGCGCAGATCAAACCCCTTCCGTGCGAAGCCATAAAGTTGATCACCTCAGGTGTTGCGTATTCTGCTAGCGCAACGAAATCGCCTTCGTTTTCCCTGTCCTCGTCATCGACCACGATGATGACTTTTCCTTGCTTCAAATCGCGTATCGCTTCTTCAATTGTGTGAAACATAGGCGCGCGGCCTCCTTTCATTTAAAACCCGTTTTCTTTAAAAAACGATTCAGTCAATGGCTTTACCTGTTTGTCTTGTTTTGCTTGGTGGAGAAACCGGTAAATGTATTTGCCGATCATATCGCACTCGATGTTGACGATGCTTCCGGGCTTTTTTTCCGAAAAAATCGTTTCATCCAATGTGTGCGGGATAAGCGAGACTGTTACTTGATCTTCCGTCAGTCCAAAAATGGTGAGGCTGACGCCGTCTACGGCGATCGAACCTTTTAACACAAGCATTTTGGCCAGTGAAGGGTCAAGTTTTAAATCATAGTATACGGCGTTAGCCGCTTTTTCTATGCGCACGATAGACGCGGTGCCGTCGACATGCCCCGACACCATATGCCCGCCGAAGCGGCCGTTTGCCGCCATCGCCCGTTCAAGATTGACGCGGCTTCCTTTTTTTAATGTGCCGAGTGATGTTGCTTTCAGGGTTTCAAGCATGACATCCGCCGTGAAACTGCCGGAACCGAACTCATTTACGGTCAGGCAGACTCCGTTGACAGCAATGCTGTCGCCAAGCTTCACATCCTCGGTCACTTTGTTGGATTGGATGACTAAAGACATGGCGCTTCCCGCCTTTTTCATGTCCAAAATCATTCCGACTTCTTCAATGATGCCTGTAAACATATGCCACCGCCTTATTCTTTTATCGGTTTTGCCGCCAGCTTTATATCCTGGCCGATTTTGGTAATGGTTGTGAAATGCAGTAAGGGGACATCTTTCATCGATTGAAAGCCTTCACCGGAGAGGATGCTGGGAGATTGCAGCCCTCCGATTAATTTAGGGGCAAGATAGAAGATCATTTGCTGATAGAGTCCTTCTTTGACGAAGCTTGCGTGAACCGTCGCACCACCTTCGACAAAGACTGAAGCGATACCTTGGTCTGCAAGGTGCAGAAGCACGTCGCGCACCGGAAGTTCATCCGCATCCAGCACGGTTACCTGTACACCTTCTTTTTCCAGGTTCCGAACCTTTTCGGGATCTGCCTTGGACGTCGTGTAAATCCAGGTTGCCGCTGCTTTATCCTGAATGACTTTTGACTGAAGCGGGATTGACAGCGTCGTATCGAGAACGACACGCACCGGCTGATTCACTGCACCGGGGAGACGGCATGTCAAACTCGGGTCGTCTGCTTTTATTGTGCCCAATCCCACTAAAATACTCTGGTGGTTTTTTCGGTATTGGTGAGCGTCCATCCGCGCTTCTTCAGAAGTAATCCATTTGCTGTCGCCTGTTGCGGTAGCGGTTTTGCCGTCAAGGCTGGCAGCTGCTTTTAATGTCACATACGGAAGGCCTGTCCGCATAAAATGCATGAACTTTTCGTTCAGCTCTTCCGCCTGTTCTTTGAGAACGCCTGTTTCGACCTCGATCCCGGCACTTCTCAGCATCCCGATTCCTCTTCCGGAAACGAGCGGATTCGGATCTTCGGCCGCCACGACTACCCGCTTCAAACCGGAACGGATAATCAGTTCCGCGCAAGGAGGCGTTTTGCCGTAATGGCTGCACGGTTCAAGCGTCACATAAATGACGGCTCCTTCCGCATGGCGGCCTGCCATTTGAATGGCGTGCACTTCTGCATGCGCTTCGCCGTATTTTAAATGAGCCCCCATTCCGACCACTTCACCGTCTTTGACGACAACGGCTCCGACAAGCGGATTGGCTCCTGTCTGACCTTCACCCTGCTTCGCAAGCTCCAATGCAAGATTCATATAATGCGCATCTGTCATGAATTTCCCTCCCTTCTTCCAAAAAAATAACCCCGGATGTCGATCCGGGGGTTTGTTTTTGTGCATGAGAAATAAAACTATGCATCATCATTTTTTTTCACATAGTCTCTTCATCCTTCTCCCATCCAGACTTTCACTGTCGGCTTCAGCTTCTCACTGAATCCACCGCTTTGCACGAAGCACAGCGGGTCACGGGCTCTAAAGCTGTCTCTCGCTTTATTACCGCCGGTCGGGATTTTCACCCAGCCCCGAAGGATACAATCGATATTTACTTGTCCTTATGCGTAATTATAGCGGCCGCATATTAAAATTGCAATGAAAACTGCTTGCACAAAAAAACCCTCTGAGAAACAGAGGGTTTTTAATCTGCCACCTTGACGACTTTGATTAATCCGTCGATTCTGTTGGCATTAGAGAAGTAGGCCTTTACTTTGTCTCCTTCTTTAATGTCGGACAGATCCTGGTTGAGATTTTTCGCATTGAAAATGATCTTCGTTCCGTTATCTGATACCCCGTGGTATTCAGTGCCGTCAATTTTGGTGATCTTATATTGATAAATGGTATAGTTCTTTTCCTCAGATGAGACGGTTTGGCTGAGCGCCGTTGAGACATCTTGAACGCTTCCGTTTTTTAAATAATAAAAGCCTCCGGCCAGTACGGCAGCCAAAACGAGCAGAACCGTGAGCTTGAATCTTATTTTCCCCATGATCAAAACCTCCAGAACACGTTCTGAACTATCCTATGTTTATTTCCTGTGAATGATGAAATAAAACATGTTCGATTCAGACGGAAAATATGTGGTTTTTAAGTATAACGCAAAATGAAGGGAAATCGTTTCATATTCAGACGAAATACTACTTATAACCTACGAATGTACATTCTGGTTTAGGGGTGTGTGTGTGAAAACAAGCTTGAAAATTGAGTCTAAATAACTATGTTTCAAGAAACCGTTTGTTCTGTTTTCTTCGCTTTAGGTTTCGCTGTAAAAGTCGTTTCGGATGGTGATAACGGACTGATTTTTAAGATACTCGCTGTCTTTCGTTTTGGCCCAGGCGAGAAACTTCACATGCTCGGAATGGAACAGGGCCTCGTGATGGGGCGAGCGACCAGCAGCCGCGCCGAGTCTGTGCTTGATACCGCGCACGAACTTCCAATATTGATAGAAAGGCAGTTTTAATTTTGTCATAAATCCTGCCGAGTCTTCAATCACATATCCTTCTTCTTCAATCGACGGGTCATTTGACACAGACAGGTACCATTTATAAAAATCGGTCCACTGGTCAAAAGAAATGACTTTTTGCTTACATTCTACGCGAAATGTCTCAGAAAAACAGAGGACATCTTCATACGGCAGCTTTTCATATTTCATCTGTCTTTTGACAATGTCGAGAAGGACAAGCTTATCCGATTTGTACTCGATAATGTGCGGATCTTTTTCTGGCAGCACGACTTCAAACACTAACGAAACATTGCGTGTTTTTACATATTCTTTTATATCCTCAATCTGAGATGCGTCAAACGTTTTGTGAAACAGCTCTTCCACCCATTTCGCATGGCCGTCTTTTTGTCCGCTTGCCGATGTATAAGATTTTGAGGTGAAGACGAGCTCATCGGTTTCAGAATTGTAGCCGACCGTTCCCAAAAATCCATTCGCCTTATCATAAACAGTGACCGGAAAGCGCAGCGTGTTAACGAGAACATGCATTTTCGTCGTCAGGCGTTCATCGATGTTGAAAAATTTGTTGTAGCTTCTGCTGACGATTTCCTTGGTGTTTCTGTTGATAAACAGCCCTCTTGCCTTCATGCTGACGCTGTCCCATTTTCTCTCCTGAAAAGCCTTCCTCGTAAAGTTAAAAGAGGAAATGCCTCCGGCTAATTTTTGCTCAGATACATAATCGTGTTCGTCCAAATGCTTTAGAAAATGGTCGACTGTCAGCTCCTCGTGTTCGTGATGAGAATCAAGCGAAGGAGCGGACGTTTTAAACACATCATTTTTTATCTCATGTGTTTGAATGCCAGACCGATCGATGGTGACAACCCTTAAATGCCCGCCGTGCTCCACCTGCCCTTCCAGGTTATATGATTTTGCGGCTGCATGCACTGGAAGCCGGAACATGTTTCTGTGCCCGTGGATTTGAATGATGTTCCGCCCTTCCATATTTTTCGTAAAGACATGGTCGATATCTGTCTCATATCCGCCGACACCGTTGATCAGCTGGCTGGTAGCTGTAAGCAGAAGGTTGTCAGGAAGCGCGGAAATACCTCCGTGCGTGATGATGTAAGTATCTTCTCCATACGTGAAGTAGACAATTTGGTGGAAGCGCCTGGCCAGTTCCCTGATATCTTTTTTGTCAAAGCCTGCTTTGTCTAATTCCGGTTTTGTCTTCTTGTTGAATACACTGCTTCTTGTTTCTTCATCATGCCCGTATTGCTTCAAATATTTATCATGATTTCCTTCGAGCAAAATCACATTTTTACGATCTTTGATACTGAGCAGGAATTGAACGACTTTTGCGTTTTCTATTCCTCTATCAAGCATGTCACCTGTAAAAATATATAACTCGTCATCTTCGAGTCTGCCTTTCAAATAAGAATCCAGCACCGTAAAACAGCCGTGCACATCCCCGATCACATGTATTTTTTCATAACTGTCGAGCCGCCTCGGCTTATACTGTATCACATCGTCAAATTCTTCCGGCTTGATGACCGTTGTCCAGGAAGGCGCCGGTTCGGTTAAAATCCGCTCGTGCATGGCGTGAACCACGCTGTCGGGCACCCGCTTATGCTCAGCCCTCTCCCGGTTTCTCAACAGAGCGGTCTCAAGCGGAATATCGGAAAAATCAACCACATACGCTCTGTAGCGATACTTTAAAACAAGAGCTTTATAGCTTGAAATCATGCTTGGTTTCGCATGTGTGGCATCAACAACGGTGAATTCCCCCCTTTCCATCCTTTCTTCAAGGAGAGTGAACAAAAGCTTCCATACTTTTCCGTCATTTTTTTGAGAAATGTCGTATTTCCCTTCCAAATTTAACACGGGTGACTGATGGATCAGCCTCAGCTGATCAGCAGACAGTGTATATTGATTCAATTGATGATCCCTGATCCAGGTTGATTTTCCGGTGCCAGGGCAGCCTCTAAGCAGTACCAAAGTCCTCATTATTGATCTCCTTATTTAGTTCTGATAAGTTTTATTATAAAAAAATTTAGCATTCCTTCCAAGGATATACGTCCTTATTTGCATTTTGTTTCAAAAAATAAACAAAAAACATCCCCTAAAGGGGACTTTTTACGTGTTATTTCACACCTATCCTCTTTTTATCGGACATAAAAAAGGCAGTGCTCATATAAGCGAGCACTGCCCTTTGACGGAATATTATGTTACATTTCGTTCTCCGATATGAATCGGTGACGTTTTGGCAGATGTTACGTTTCTCTCAGCAACATGTACCGGTGCGGATGTTACATTTCTCTCAGCGATTTGCACCGGTGTGGACGTTACGTTTCTCTCGGCGATTTGCGTCGGTGCGGACGTTACATTTCTCTCGGCGACTTTCATACCATCTGTTTGCGTCATCAGCACAGCACTTGCCAGAGAAAGTCCTGCTACTGAAGCAGCGGCGGTTAACAACAGTTTAGATTTCATACGACCAGTCCCCTTTTTTCATTTGTTTTCGAGCACTGAATACCGTTTGATAGAAATAAACAGAGTCGCTCAAGCGCCCAATTTCATTATAGTATTCAGCAGCTTCCAATGCCAAGTCCTCAATATCGGGATACATCTTTTTTGACCCGAGCAGCTGAAAAGTTTCCAGCATTTGAGCTCTTCCGTCATCATCAAGATACAAGGCTTTCAAAAAATGAAATTTTGATAGATAGATCGAATCGTCTGATCGCCGGGCGATGTCAATCCCTTTGTTTAACGCGTCATCCGCCTGTTCCAGCTGCTTCAGCTTGAAATATGCATGTGCAAGACTAAAAAACGCTTTTGGGAGAATATCTGATGACTCTTCTTGATAAATCGCAGCAGCTCTGTTGAAGTATTCAGCCGCCCGATTAAAATCCCCCATCTTATAATAGCAGTTACCCAAATTGTAATAGGTGTGTCCTTCCAATATGAGCTGGCCTTTCTCCTGTGAAAGCTTCAGCGCCTTTTCAAGATGCGAAAGCGCTTTTTCATTCGAATCCAGATCGTCATAGTTGCCTGCGATGACGAACTCGCATTGGATTCTCCGAACCGTGTAAGTTTCATGCGCCTGGTAGGTTTCAATCGCTTGAAGCGCATAGTTCATCGACACGTGGCTCTGTTTCATATGATAAAACACTTCAGCCATTTTAAAATGAAACTCGGCTCTCTCTATTTCGTCCTCGACATGCAGCAGCTTTTTTTCGGCGCGCCTGTAAAAAGAGATCGCTTTAATATAATCATGGTTTTTATATTCATACATCCCTCTAAAAAAATTGAAATAATATTCAAGCAGGCCTGTCAGCTTTCCTTGTTCATCTTCGATATCTTTTAATATTTCAGAAAAGTCAGGCGGGGTTTCGCCTTCTTCCAATGGTTTTACGTAATCAAGCATGATTCTGTGTCTGAATTCCATTAAGGCGTAATACAATAATAAGTCTTGATCTTCTTCCATTTGAGAAATTTCGCGCTCAATTTCTGCCTTCAGCATTTCGGCGTCCGTAACATTGAATTTGCGTATCGCGTTATACCAGTCATTAATTTTTACGCCGACTGCAGTCGATGGGATTTTTACGCTCACCCCTTACGCCCCTTCCTTTTATACAGATTGCGTTCTCTTTCTAGCTCTTCACTTGAATATATTTTACATAAAGGGTCATTTTTTCACAATTATTTTATTTATTAGGATCATCATTTCCTAGCAAAACGCGGTCGAAGAATCGGTCCCTGGTCCTATTGCATCTGGAAAATGAACACCGTTTCAGACAAAAAAACAGCCCGGCTTAGCGGGCTGTTTCTTCGCTTTCTAATTATGCGTCAAATACTTCGACTTTTTCCATGCCTTGTCCCTGCTCCATTGAAGTGACAGCATCAAGACCTGATGTGACTTTTCCAAAAACAGTGTGTACGCCGTTCAAGTGCGGCTGAGGCTCATGGACGATAAAGAATTGGCTGCCTCCAGTATCTTTTCCTGCGTGAGCCATTGAGAGAGAACCGGCTTCGTGTTTATGCGGATTCCCTTCTGTCTCGCATTTAATCGTATATCCAGGACCGCCTGTTCCGGTGCCGTGCGGGCAGCCTCCCTGGCTGACGAAGCCCGGAATGACGCGGTGGAACTTCAACCCGTCATAGAACCCTTCGTTTGCAAGTTTTTCAAAGTTGGCGACAGTTCCCGGCGCCGCTTCCGGATATAGTTCAAACTCGATTTTTTTGCCGTTTGTCAGTTGTATGTATCCTTTTTTAGCCATCTTGATTCTCTCCTTTCATTTCACAAGGGTCATTATATCATATCAAAGAAGCACAGAGCCAATCTACCTGAAATAAACGGCGCTCTTGCATCACTTTTGTAAAAGATTTTAAAAAAAGGTTGAATCGCCTGTGAAAATCATGAATGATAAAAGAGCGGTGTGATACGATACCCGGAGGGCATTTGACTTGAAGAAAAATGGATCTCTTTTTTTCTTTGAAACCTCTCTCATCTTTCATCCGTCTATATTTCGGAACGCATTATTTCCGTTCCGGCAGGCTTCTTTAAAAGTACAGCAATTCTGCCTGAAGCCTGCATTTTTAAGGAGGGCATTGAGCTTGAAAAAATCGATACTAGGAATCTTTACAGCATTGTGTCTGCTCATTTTCCCGCAGGTCAGCTTTGCTGACGCCGCAGTGGGTGATGTGATCGTCACGCTGGGGAAAGACTTGTCAAGCCAGGACAGACAAAAGGTATTAAAAGAAATGAATGCGCCTGAAAATGCGACCATCATCGAGGTGACAAATGATGAGGAGCATAAATATTTAGGGGATTATATACCGAAAGCACAAATCGGAACAAGAGCGATTTCTTCTTCTTCGATTACCGTAGCGAAAAAAGGCACCGGTTTGGAAGTGCAGACACACAATATCAGCAGAATTACGGATGAAATGTATTTAAACGCGCTGATGACAGCCGGTGTAAAAGACGCTAAAGTCTATATCACTGCACCATTTGAAGTATCAGGCACAGCCGCTTTGACCGGTTTAATGAAAGCCTATGAAACGACTTCGGGCGAAAAGATCTCCGAAGACGTGAAAAAAGTCGCGAATGAAGAGCTAGTCACCACTTCAGAGCTTGGCGAGAAAATCGGCAGTGAGAATGCATCAGCGCTGATGGCCAAAGTCAAGGAAGAAATCTCGAAAAACGGGGTTCCCGAATCAAAAGAGGAATTGGAGAAAACGATTGATTCCGCCGCTTCCGATCTGGGCGTGACGCTTACAGAGGATCAGAAAAAATCTCTCATGTCTTTATTTAATAACATGAAAAATATTAATATCGACTGGAACCAGGTTGGAGACCAGCTTGACAAAGCAAAAGATAAAATCACGAAATTCCTGGATTCTGAAGAAGGACAAAATTTCCTTCAAAAACTGATCGACTTCTTTGTGTCTCTGTGGAATGCCATCGTTTCCGTATTCACCGGCGGCGGCACCTCAGAGTCCAACGGTTAACACAACCGCCAAAACACCTCCTTTTTCAATTGAAGGGGGTGTTTTATTTTTGCAGAGGGGAAGTCCCCTCCGTCTTCTTCATAGTTTTCGTGAATAAAATCGGTCAGCAGTTTTGTAAATCGGTAAAACGTTTCGTTTTGCGTCGCTGCCCTGTCTTTTAGCGTGAACCGATCAAATAAAGATTGGCGGAATCCTGTGCTCATTTCAAGCTGAATGCTCAGCCCGGAAAGCGACTTGTTGGCGATGTTATTCGGATGGGTTCCGGCGTACTTGTCGTCCGTCGCCAGCATTTCAGCGGCAAACCCCGAGCGATTCAGCTCATCAACCAATATTCTGATTTTAACGCGGTCTGTCCCGCCCACTTTAATAGCGCGGTCTTCACTGTAATAGCCGTGAAGCGACATGACATACTGGTGACTCGCAGTGATGGCGAGCGCCGCCGGCTCGTCAAAACGGGTGCTTGTAATGTGAAGATCCCTATTGCCTGATGATTTCAGCCCTTCAAACAAGTACAAGGAATAATTTTTCGCCACTTCATTGGCGATTTCACTTGTTCCGGGTTCGATGCCGCCTCCATGGATCGCCATGATGAGCATCGGCACTTTTGCGTCCTTCTCCGTCATTCGGTAAGACGCCGGATCTTCATTCCGCTTCAATTCTTCAAAGCTTGAATATTTATCAGCGGACTGTGTTGCAGGATGAGCCGCAGCAGAATATGGGAATGAAATCACAGCAGAAATTAATAAAATATTCACAGAACTGTTTATTGCTGTAAAACACTTCGCTATGTTACAATCAACACATTGCTTCAGGCACTGGAGCATGCGGTGGAGTAGGGATACTTTGGCCGGTTTCATCTACTCCGCCTCTAAATCCGCAAAATCAGCAAATCTCATCCTTTTCACCTTGATCATTGCCTTTACCATCTCCTTTGTTAAATTTTTGTTAAATTCCCAATATTATATACAATCAGCCCGGTCGCTGTTCTATGCATGTCATGATCTTTTTTGCAAAAAACACCGCCCGATGGCCGGGAAATATTCTTCATGCGGCAAACGGGAAAAAATTCTTTTTGAATAAAAAAATGGAGACCCCCTTGAGGGAATCTCCATTTTTTTATTGTTTTACTTTCGATTTCAGCGGCAGATCCAGCTTGACGATATCCTCATACGTCTCTCTCTGAATGACGAGCTGCGCTTCTCCATCCTCGACAAAAACGACGGCCGGGCGCGGAATGCGGTTGTAGTTGTTGGCCATGCTGTAGCCGTATGCACCGGTGCAGAAAACGGCGAGCACATCTCCGTCACGAACTTCGGGGATTTCCAAATCCCAAATCAGCATATCTCCGCTTTCACAGCATTTTCCTGCGATTGATACGGTATCATGACAAGCATCGTTCATCCTGTTGGCGACGGCCGCTTCATATTTTGCCTCATAAAGCGCCGGCCTGATATTATCGCTCATGCCGCCGTCAACAGCCACATATTTGCGAATGCCCGGCACCTCTTTTTGCGAACCGGTCGTGTACAGCGTGGTTCCTGCATCTCCGACGAGAGACCTGCCCGGTTCGATCCAAATCTCAGGGATGTCAAAGCCGAAATGCTCGGCATTTGCTTTGACCGCCTCGATGATTTTTTCAACATAGACATCGGCAGCGAGCGGCTCGTCGTCTTTTGTATAGCGGATGCCGAAGCCCCCGCCGAGATTGAGCACTTCCGGAATGAATGAGTAAGTCTCCCTCCATTCAGCGAGCTTTTCAAAGATCTTGTCTGCCGCAAGAACAAATCCCGCCGTATCAAAAATTTGCGAACCGATGTGGCAGTGCACGCCGAGGAGCTTAAACGCAGATGAGCGAAGGACTTGTTCGATGGCTTGTTCGACCTGCCCATTGTGCAGATCAAAACCGAATTTCGAATCTTCCTGTCCCGTCGTAATATAATCATGCGTGTGCGCTTCAACTCCCGGTGTGATTCTGAGCAAAACGTCTACAGTTTGTCCTGATTGCTTGCAAAGCTTTTCTGTAATGGCGATCTCGTGAAAGTTATCGAGCACGATGCAGCCGATTTGATGCTCCAGAGCCATGGCTAGTTCTTCAGGGCTCTTATTGTTTCCGTGAAAATGAATCCGTTCAGCGGGGAACCCTGCTTTGATCGCAGTAAAAAGCTCTCCTCCCGATACCACATCCAGAGACAGCCCCTCTTGTTCGGCAAGCTGAATCATGGCGACCGCTGAAAACGCCTTGCTTGCATACGCTACCTGCGCTTTTAAACCGGCTTCCCTGAATGCCTTCTGGAATTTTCGAGCGCGCTCTCTTATCAGCGCGACATCGTATACATAAAGAGGTGTTCCATATCTTTCTGCCAATGATAGAACATCGACACCGCCGATTTCGAGGTGTCCACTTTCATTTCGTCTGCTAGTACCATGTAAAAACAATTGTCATTCCCTCTTTCTCTATCTACAAAGGTGCAAGGGGCGGTCCGATTGCTGCCCGATGCATCTTCCGGCTTCATGATAGTGCGATTCTTATGTTGTATTATAACATTTCGTTTTAAAAACTAAACCACCATTTGTCCAAATTTTCTTGATTTACAAAGGGAATAATCCCCTAAAAAACCAATCCATTCTATTGATTATAGAATAACAGAAAACAGCACTTGATAGAAATAGGCATACATAACGTCCATTCAGTTAAAAAAAGAGCTGAAAAATCAAGATTATCGCCCATACAAATAGGCATTTACCTGAATATAATCTTAAAGATGAAAACTAAAAAAACGAAGTGGGAAAGAGGTTATCATATGTATCCAAACCGTTACCCCTACACCCCGGCTCCAGGCTATACACCGGAAGATGTATACGGCTCTTATCAGCCGGCTGTACATCATGAACAGCGAATTTACGAGCCTTATGAAGGGCAGATTATTACAGCTCCGGCGAATACGAGATTTTGGCGGAGAGGAACCGAGGTTTTCCTTCATTCGTCAACGTTTGACCCGTCCGGCCGCGAAATGCTGTATGTCGTCTATCCGATCAGAAGACAGAACAACATCTGCAGCCTCCGGGCAGTCGCGATCTCTGCGAACGAATACAGAGGCATCGGGACCCAAAGACCTGAATTCGATTACTGAAAAAGAGGCTTTTCCCCGGGGAAAAGCCTCTTGGAATACCGTCTTCACGGCTGTCTGGAGCGGTTTCGCGGATGAACGATGCTCGGCCTGACTTTTCCCCCGGGAACGGAAGTGCGCACGAGAACATGCCAAAACGCTTTTCCGTTGAACGGGAGGAGAGGCCATAAGTAAGGCGTCCGCAAGGATCTGATCGAAGTCATCACTATAGTTAAGATCGTTAATCCGATGACAAATCCCTCCACTTTAAAAAGCGCCACCAATATCAGCATAAACAGCTTCACCATTTTATTCGCCAGACTCAGCTCGTAGCTTGGTGTCGTGTACGCTCCGATTGCCGAGAGGGAAACGTATAAAATGACTTCGGGAGAAAACAAGCCGACATTGATCGCGATATCGCCGATCAATACGGCAGCGATCAGGCCCATTGCAGTCGAAAGCGCCGTCGGCGTATGAATGGCGGCCATTCTTAAAAATTCGACGCCGAGATCCGCCAGGAAAATCTGCATGATAATCGGGATATGAGTGTCTTTGTTTAAACCGATAAACGATAAATGATCAGGCAAGAGCGACGGCTGAATGACAAACAATAGCCAAAGCGGCAGCAAAAAGGTGGAGGCCAAAATACCGAAAAACCGCACCCACCTTAAAAACGTCCCAACAGCCGGTGTCTGTCTGTATTCCTCAGCATGCTGTACATGGTGAAACAAAGTCGTCGGCGTAATGATGACGCTTGGCGACGTATCGACGATCACGATGACATGCCCCTCTAAAATATGGCTTGCGGCTACGTCTGCCCTTTCCGTAAACCTGACAAGCGGAAACGGATTGAAGCCTTGGCCGACAATGAATTCCTCTACCGATTTATCCGACATCGGCAGTCCGTCGATCTTCACATTTTCAATTTCTTTTTTTAATACTTCAACAAGATCGGGATCTGCAACATCTTCCAAATAGCAAAGGCAGATGTCTGTTTTGGAGCGTTCACCGATATGAAGCATTTTATAGCGCAGGCGTTCATCTCTGATCCGGCGTCTGATCAGGGCTGTGTTGACGATGATGTTCTCGACGAGCCCGTCTCTTGCACCGCGTACGACTTTTTCTGTATCAGGCTCTTCCGGCGTTCTGCCCGGATAGCTTCTGACATCAATAATAAATGCAAATCCCGCATCTTCGACGATGATGGCAACCAGTCCCGACAGCACTTGGTCCACCGCTTCATCAAGCGTTTCTGCTTTTGAAACCTGCTGGTTCAAAAGCCTGTTTTCGACAATGTCTTCGACCTCGCCCGACTCTTTTTCTTTATCATTGAGATGCACCAGTTCCCTTAACAGGTGAATGATGTATTGGGTGTCGCACAACCCGTTGACATAATAAAGCTGAACTTCATGGCCGAGGATAAAGACCTTGCGTACGCCAAGGTCAAAGCTTTCTCCCATGCCGACCCGCTTCTTGAAATACGCTTCATTCTTAGAAGGATCAAGGAATACGTTCGTCTTCTCTTGCTTTTGAGCACTCATGATACCCGCTCCTTTCTAAAATGAGCTCGACCGCTTTCATTGTAATCGGCGACCCTTTTTCCACATCGTCTTTTCTGTTCATTTTACCGATATCACCGATTCCGACAATGATCGGAACATCCAGCTGATCAAGGCAATAGACCGTGTCACCGTTCATTCGTTTGACATCGAGCTCTTTGACCCCGTGTTTATCGACGCCGAATTCCGTCAGTTCACCTTCCGCATCGATTGATACATCGACCCTTGTCCACTCTGCATAATGAGTTTTTGAAGCGACGGCGATGACCCCGAGCACCTCGATATCGGCATGCATCGCTACATATTTCATCGCTGTCTCTCCCGGTCCTTCGCCTTGAAGTCCGGAATCATCAAACATGACGAATACAGGATCATGAGGGGTTTCTAGGATCATGGATACAAGCTCCGGTCCCGTTTTAATGCTTGGATTCCCCGCCGATTGGGAAATACAGCGGCCGCCCGTTTTTCTTGCCGCATATTCGATTGCTTTTGCAGCGTATATATCGCCGTCTGTGACCAAAATGACCTTGCGTTTTGCTGGCATTATCCTTTATCCTTTCGGTTTAAAAATCACGGCAACAAGAAAAGCAAACAAGATAGCGGCAGATACACCGGCAGATGTCAGTTCGAATATCCCCATGCCGATTCCGATAAAGCCATGTTCCTCAGCCTGGTGCATCGCGCCGTGCAAAAGAGAATGGCCGAAGCTGACAATCGGGACTGTAGCCCCGGCACCGGCAAATTCGATAAAACGGTCGTAAAGGCCGAAACCGTCAAGGATCGCTCCTGATACGACAAAAGTTGACATGACATGAGCCGGCGTCATTTTAAAGATATCAAGCAAAAGCTGGCCGATGACGCAAATCAATCCTCCTGCAATAAAAGCAATGACATATTCCATCTTAAGTGTTCCCCCCTTCGGCCCGTTCAAATACGACGCCATGGGCAATGCATGGTATCGATTCTTTTTGCTGGACGATCGTCGGGCTTAAAAGGGCGCCTGTCGCTACAACAAGCACTCTGTTCAGCCTTCCCGCTTCAATTTCTTTAAAAATGTGGCCAAAGGTGACGACAGCGGAACAAGCACATCCGCTTCCGCCTGCAAAAACCTGCTGGTCAGGTGTATAGATCATCAGTCCGCAGTCATTATGTTTTGTCCCGACATTGATTCCTTCCTCTTTTAACAAATCCTTTAAAATCGGGCTGCCGACACCTGAAAGGTCGCCGGTTAAAATTAAATCGTAATCATCAGGGGTGCGTCCCAGATCCTCTAAATGCTGCTTGATCGTATCCGCCGCAGCGGGGGCCATCGCCGACCCCATATCCTGCGAATCGGTAATCCCCAAGTCGATAACTCTTCCGACGGTTGCACTGCTGATTTTGATGCCGCCTGGCTGCTGACTGAGGACGACTGCTCCGCTTCCGGTCACTGTGGATGTAGCGGTTCCCGGCTTTTGGCCGCCGTATTCCGTCGGGTAGCGAAACTGCCTTTCAGCAGTAGCATTATGACTGCTGGTTGCCGCTAGGGCACGCTTTGCGAAACCTCCGTCAATCAATGCCGAACTGATCGCGATCGATTCCATTGATGTCGAGCATGCTCCAAATAAGCAAAGAAAAGGAATTTTCAAATGCCTCGCCACATAGTTGGCTGTCACGTTTTGGTTGAGCAGATCGCCTGCCAAAAAGATATCGATGTCTTCCTTTTTAAGATTTTGTTTTGATAACGCAGTCTGAACCGCATCCTCCATCAGCTTGCGCTCTGCCATCTCCCAGTTTTTCTGGTTGCAGTGCATTTCATCATACGTTTTATCAAATAAGTGTCCTAAAGGCCCTTCTTTTTCTTTAGGTCCAACCGCTGTTCCGCTCGAGTTAACAAACAGCGGGTTCTCGAACTCCCATGTTTGTTTTCCAGTTAATTTCATGATGTTTTCCTCCTAAAACAACTTGTCAAAGGCAAAGCGGATCATTCCCACAATATAAGCGGCCACAACGCCGAACACGATGACGTTTCCGGCAAGCTTGAACATGTTTGTCCCCACGCCGAGAACATAGCCTTCGCTTTTATGCTCAAGGGCTGCACTCGTCATACTGTTGGCGAACCCTGTAACCGGAACGGCGGAACCAGCGCCGGCAAACTGGCCGATTCTGTCGTAGACGCCAAGGCCTGTTAACAGAGCGGAGATTAAGATGAGCGTAGCAACCGTCGGGTTTCCAGCTGTTTTTTCATCAAAGTGGAATACGGCCATATAAAAATTCTGGAGAGCCTGGCCGATCGTACAGATCAGACCGCCGACAAGAAAAGCCTTGATACAGTTCAGGACATAAGGCGGCGTAGGCTGATAAGCTTTGACTTTCGATTGGTAATTATCTTTCAAACTTGACATCATATTCCTCCTTTTATGACAAATGAACAAAAATGAGCCATTGAAACATCGAGCCAAGGATCTTCCCGAACACAATGGCCATTAAAAGAATCAAAATCCTGTCCCCCATACCGATGCGTTTCGCCAGTATCGGAAGCACGTTCAACACTTCTGTCAGCGCCGCTGCAAGCATTCCGATGAAAACGCCCGCAAAAAGGCCGATCGGAACAAGCAGCCATTTGGATAAAAAAAAGCGGGACATGTTCAGCGATTCCCATCCTCCGAACACCGCGCCCAGAATGACAGCCCATTCATACGCCTGGATAAACCCTTGCGTTTTCGTCAGCTGAGTCAGTCTCGGTATAATGCCAAGCACGGTAAGAAAAGCGACAAATCCAGATCCAACCGCAATCCCTCCTGCGAGTCCGAGAAAGATGATAAAGATCACGCTAATGATCATGAATATCCTTTGTCGTTTCTTTGTTTTCGTGCAATGCCACATAATGGTCCAAATCAAGCTGATATTTAAACATCTCGACCTCCAGAGGGCTCGGCTCCTCGTTAAACCGTTTTTTAAATAAATGATTAAAAAACAAAATCATGCCGAGACCGAGACCGATGCTGTACGGAATCTGCAAAAGGTATGGATAGCGGTTCTCCTTGCCCGTCACCATTTCGTAAAGCAAGATGTGTACGTCCCTCATGCTGACATCTTCATGAAAGTTCATGACAGCAAGGCCGGCACCGACGAACAGGAGCAGCCAGACGCCGACGAACAGTACGGGAGACAGCCCCCTTTTCGGATATTGGATCTCCACGATGGTTTCGGAACCGCCGACGGTTTGGACGTCAAGGTCAGGAAACGATTTATGTACAGCTTCGATCACCTTCATCACGTCCAACACCACCATGCTTTGATCCGCTTTGCTGACCTGATAAATAGGCAGCCGTTCAAGCTTTTCTTTGTATCGGCGGTCGCCCGCTACCTGTGCGATATGGCCGAGCAGAATCAATTCATCGGGATCGGCCTCAAGCCGGTGGCGGAGTCTGATAAAAACTTGACGTTCCATCTGGGTCACTTCCTATATGATGGTTATAGTTGTAGTATGAAGTACATCCCATTTATCATTCAGCAAGCGGCAAAAGACCATAAATTACCACAAAAAAACCGGAACACTCTTTTTTGGAGCGTTCCGGTTTTTCATTAGACATCCGAGCAGCCTCAGCTTTCAAATTGATCCATCTGGTTTTTGATTTGCTTTAAAATCTTTTTTTCAAGCCTCGACACTTGCACCTGGGATATGCCGAGGCGGTCGGCAACTTCAGATTGCGTCTTGTCTTTGTAATACCTTAAATAAACAATCAGCTTTTCCCGTTCATCCAAATCCTTGATGGCTTCCTTCAAAGCGATTTTATCGAACCACTTCTCTTCCGACTGATCGGCGATTTGATCCAGAAGTGTAATCGGGTCTCCGTCGTTTTCGTAAACCGTTTCATGAATGGATGAGGGAGAGCGGACCGCTTCCTGAGCCATCACGACTTCTTCCGAACTGATTTCGAGATAATCGGCGATTTCCTGAACGGTCGGAATCCGTCCGTTTGACTTGGAAAGCTCGTCTTTTGCCCGCCGGATTTTGTTGCCGAGTTCTTTCAGCGAGCGGCTCACTTTGACGGTTCCGTCATCTCTGATAAACCGCTGAATCTCGCCAATAATCATCGGGACGGCGTAGGTGGAAAACCGAACGTCATAGGAAAGATCGAATTTGTCCACCGACTTCAAGAGGCCGATGCAGCCGATTTGAAAGAGGTCATCAGGCTCATAGCCTCTGTTCAAAAAACGCTGAACGACAGACCAAACAAGACGCATGTTTTTTTCTATGAGGAGGTCCCTTGCTTTTTGATCGCCGTTCTGGCTGTTTTTAATCAGTTCTTTCACTTCATGGTCTTTAAGCTGAGTGTTCTGGTTTTCTTTTTTAACCTCCACATCCATAACAAATCTCCCTTAATTGCAAAGCGCTTTGCTTTTTGATAAGTGCTTTGTTAAGTGTATTGTGGTTCCCATCTCAGGTGAGGAGTCGATCGAGATATCATCCATGAAATTTTCCATGATCGTAAAGCCCATTCCCGACCGCTCGAGTTCAGGCTTTGTCGTGAACAGGGGCTGGCGCGCTTCCTCAAGATCAGGGATGCCGACTCCTTCGTCACGAATCGTTAAGTAGACGATATGATCATGAAGGGTGACGGAAATGTATACGTCTCCCTGCCCTGAGTTTTCATAACCGTGTATGATCGCGTTTGTGACCGCTTCGGATACGACCGTTTTAATTTCGGTCAGTTCATCCATCGTCGGGTCGAGCTGAGCGATAAAAGCAGCGACTGTCACCCGTGCAAACGATTCGTTTTGGCTGAGTGCCGTGAACTGGATATTCATTTCATTTTTCATGACGCCACCCCCAACGTTTCAAGTGCACGCTGCTCTGATTGCTCAAGGCGAATGATTTTAAACAGCCCGGACATATCAAATAAACGTTTGACAGCAGGAGAAATGGCGCAGACGATCATTTCTCCGCCGAGCTGTTTAATCTCCTTATATCTGCCGAGCACGACGCCAAGTCCTGAACTGTCCATAAACGAAAGGTCTGCAAGATTCATGACAATATGGCGAATGCCGGATTGTTCCAGATGGTCACTGACTTGTTTTCTCAAGGTTTCTGCTGTATGGTGATCGAGTTCACCTGTCAACCGAATGCATAGTACGGATTCTTTGACGTGAATATCGATTCCGAGGCTCATCCTCATTCCTCCTTGGTTTAAATCGGATAATGAGTGTTTCGCTTCAGACTTTATAAATTCCTTCACCGTGACAAAACTAGTGACCGTTCGGCATTATTCACTCCACTTCGTCCAGTGGGTCATCGTCCGCTTGAACATCGTCCACATCCCTGCTTTATCCATGTCTTTTTCCGCGACAAGAGGGCTTTCAGCGAGAACCTTTCCGTCCTTTTTCAATACGAGCGTCCCAAGCTCTGTGCCTTTTTTGACAGGGGCCTGGATATCTTCCTTCTGTTTGATTTCTTTTTTAACAGCTTCGATATTTTCGCCTTTTTTCGTCAAAAGGGAAATCGGTTCCGATGTGACAAGGTTTATTTTTTGCTCATGGCCTTTATTGACCTTCAAATCGGAAATGATTTCATTGCGTTTATACATCGGATGCGTTTCATATTGGCTGAATGCAAAATCAAGCATTTTTGTGATTTGGGCATTTCGTTCTTTTGGCGTACTGGCACCAAAAACGACAGCGATGACGCGCATGTTTCCTTTTTTCGCTGAAGCTGTCAGGCAGTACTTTGCTTCATTTGTAAAGCCGGTCTTGACTCCGTCAACGCCGGGATAAAATTTGATGAGGCGGTTTGTGTTGACGAGCCAGAATTTTTTATCACTGTTTTCTCTCAGATAGTCTTCATATGTTCCCGTAAATTTCGTGATGTTTTCATATTTTAAAAGCTCTTTCGCCATGAGTGCCATGTCATAGGCTGTGCTGTAATGGCCTTCTTCAGGCAGACCTGTCGTATTTTGAAAAGATGTATCCTTAAGGCCGAGCTCAGCGGCTTTTTCATTCATTCTTTTGACAAATTCCTCTTCAGATCCGGCAATATGCTCTGCCATTGCCACAGAGGCATCATTACCCGATCCGATGGCGATCCCTTTCAGCATATCTTCAACCGTCATTTCTTCGCCGGGCTCAAGGAAAATTTGCGATCCCCCCATTGAAGCGGCATACTCGCTTGTTCTGACTTTGTCTTTCATTTTGATCTTGCCTTCATCAAGAGCTTCCATGATCAACAGCATGGTCATCACTTTTGTCATGCTGGCCGGGGGAAGCTTTTCACGGCTGTTCTTGTCATACATCACCTTACCGGTATCCCGCTCGATTAAAACGGCAGATTTTGCGTCATCAGCAAGCTCCGACGGTTTCTTTTCGCTCTCTTTTGCAAACGCCGGCGGCGCAGTCATCAGGATTATCGTAAAAATCAGCAATTTGGATAAATGACGTTTCATCACCCAGACCTCCATTTCGTAATCCTCTCTATTTTTTCCAATCCAGTTGGATTTATACGGATTGATTGGAAAAAATTTCTCATCAGGCAAAAAGAAAGAGCCAATGCAGGTTCTTATTTGAACTTGCATTGGCTCACATTTCAACTTCGCGGCGGTTTTAGCCAATTTTGGCGACGGCCGCTTTAACAAACCGCAAAAAGTCGGCTTTTACTTTTTCGGTGACTTCGATCACTTCGTCATGGGAGAGCGGCTGATCGAGGATTCCGGCTGCCGCGTTTGATATACACGAAATGCCGAGCACGCGAAGGCCCGCATGTTTTGCCACGATGACTTCCGGAACCGTCGACATGCCGACAGCATCCGATCCGATCGTTCTGAGGAAGCGCACTTCGGCAGGCGTTTCGTATGTAGGTCCTGTGACGGCTGTGTAAACCCCTTCTTGTACACTGATGTTCAATTCTTCGGCTGTTTTTTTCGCCAAGAGGCGCAGTTCCTTATCATATGCGGATGACATGTCAGGGAATCTGACACCCAGCGAGGAATCGTTCGGCCCGATCAGCGGATTCGTTCCCATATAATTGATATGATCGGATATGATCATCAAATCGCCGGGACGGAACGATTCATTGACGCCGCCTGCGGCATTGGTCACAATTAAAGTCTCGATCCCGAGTTCTTTCATGACACGTACCGGGAAGGTTACCTTGTCCATTGAATATCCTTCGTAAAAATGAAAACGCCCTTGCATCGCGACGACTTGCACATTTTCAAGTCTGCCGATGACAAGCTGTCCGGCATGCCCTTCAACAGTGGAAACAGGAAAATCCGGGATGTCTTCATATTTAATGCGAACGGCGTCTTTTATCTCATCAGCAAGCACGCCAAGGCCCGATCCCAAAATCAAGCCGACCGCCGGTTTGATTTCTGTTTTGCTTTTAATATAGTCTGCGGCATTTGCAATCATCTGTTTCACGTCGTTTCCTCCTATTTCAGCAGGGATAAAAAGCTTTTTCCGTACTTTGGCATATTCGTTTTAAAGTTGTCGGCAATCGTCGCGCCGATGTCCGCGAATGTATCTGCGAGCGGAAGCGCACCGGGCTTTTCGTGCTTTTTGCTGTATACAAGAAGCGGCACGTACTCCCTTGTATGGTCTGTGCCATGGTGAACCGGATCATTGCCGTGGTCGGCGGTAATGATGAGCAGATCGTCTTCACGCATCTTTTCAAATACTTCAGGAAGGCGCGCGTCGAATTCCTCGAGCGCTTTTCCGTATCCTTCAGGATCGCGGCGGTGCCCGAACAGCGCGTCAAAGTCCACGAGGTTTACAAAGCTGATTCCTGTAAAATCTTTGTCAAGCGTTTGCACCAGCTTGTCCATCCCGTCCATATTCGATTTCGTTCTAAGCGATTCCGTAATGCCCTCGCCGTCGTAGATATCGGAGATTTTGCCGATCGCAATCACATCATAGCTGTCATCTTTCAATTCATTCATTACGGTTCTGTCAAACGGCTTCAGTGCATAATCATGCCGGTTCGGCGTCCGTTTAAATTCGCCCGGCTTGCCGACAAACGGCCTCGCAATGACGCGTCCGACCATATATTTCTCGTCAAGCGTAAGCTCGCGCGCGATCTCGCAGATTTTGTACAATTCCTCGAGAGGTACGACTTCTTCGTGTGCGGCAATCTGCAGAACGGAGTCCGCTGAGGTGTAGACGATCAGCGCGCCGGTTTCCATATGCTCCGCACCGAGCTCATCCAAAATCGCAGTGCCTGATGCAGGTTTGTTTCCAATCACTTTTCTTCCGGACTTCTGTTCAAGTTCATGGATCAATTCGTCCGGAAAACCTTCGGGAAACACCTGGAAAGGTTTGTCTATGTAAAGTCCCATTATCTCCCAATGACCAGTCATCGTATCTTTTCCGTTTGAAGCTTCTTTCATTTTGCCGTAATAGGCAAGCGGCTCTTCTGCCTTTTCGACACCTTTGATTTCTCGGATGTTGCTGAGTCCGAGCTTCGACATGTTCGGCAGGCGGATGCCTCCCATGTGTTCAGCAATATGGCCCAATGTATCTGCGCCTTTGTCATTAAATTGATCGGCATCAGGCGCCTCGCCGATTCCAACGGAATCCATCACAATTAAAAATACGCGGTTGTAATCAAATGCAGGCATTTGTCGGCCTCCTTTTTTTCTTTCTGTCAGCTGTAGGCTGTCACGCTTGGCATAAAAAAACCAAAATACCGCTATTAGCCAAGTATAAACCGTTTACACAACAGTTGACAATACGAACGGGAATAGTGAGAAACTTCCCGCAATTTGCTGCTCACTCAACATGAAAAACCGTGCTTTCGCCTGTTCTTTTAGGCTATGCACGGGGATGGTACTGCTTATATACGTCTTTCAACCTTGTTTTCGTCACGTGCGTATAAATTTGCGTCGTCGAAATGTCGGCGTGTCCGAGCATTTCCTGAACGGCCCTGAGATCGGCTCCGTTTTCGAGCAGGTGTGTGGCGAATGAGTGCCTCAGCGTGTGCGGCGTCAGCTCTTTATTAATTCCCGCTTCCAAGGCGATTTTCTTTAAATTTTTCCAAAATCCCTGGCGGCTCATCTGTCTGCCGTGGTGATTCAGAAACAGGGCGTCTTCGGTATTTTTTTTCAAAAGCTTTCCCCTCGCTTTTGACAGATATTCGCCGACCGCATGTGACGCCGCTTCGCCGAGCGGAACGATCCGCTCCTTTCTTCCTTTCCCGAAGCAGCGGATAAAACCCATCGATAAATGGACATCGGACAGCTTTAATGCGATCATCTCGCTGACGCGGATTCCTGTCGCATACAATAACTCCAGCATCGCTTTATCGCGGTAGCCGAACGGCCCCGTCAGCTTCGGCGTATCCAGAAGCGTTTCGACTTCCTGTAATGACAGCACCTTCGGGAGCGTCCGTTCCGTTTTTTGTGACTCAATATGGACGGACGGGTCCTGGGCCGTTACTTTTTCCCTCAGCAGAAACTGGTGAAAGCTGCGGATGGAAGCGAGATGCCTCGCAATCGTCTTACCGGATTTTCCGGCGTCTTTTAAATGCTTTAAAAACTGGATGATGGTAAGCCTTGTCACCTGGTCAAAAGAGCTCAGCTGCTCCTGTTCCTCTAAATAGGCGGCGTAGCTGTTCAAATCCCGTTCATAGCTCACAACCGTGTTGTGGGAAAGCCCCCGTTCAACAACGGCATAGTGGATAAAGTCTTTAATATGAACTTTCACGCTATCCTACTCCCCGTTTAAATAAAAAAAGATTAACCGGCTAAACCAGCTGCCCTGCTCGTCCCCTTCCATCGAGGCGACCTTGAGGGCTGCTCCTTCAGGTTTATCATACCGATGATAGTTTTCATACTCTGAATTTATCCATATCATAGCATAATAAAACAAGACGGTAAAACCGGTAAACAGCACGAACACCTTGATCATATCGGCAGCCGTTTTCAGCATTTTCATACGGTTTCAGGTCCCTTCTTTTGATTCGATTACTAAAACTTATGCCAAATGAGACAAGTTTTATACGTCTGAATCAAAAAAGAACCCGCTCATGGCTGAAAGGGTTCTCTCCGGTTTAGACTATTCCGATTCCTTTTGCTGACAATCATGACAGATGCCGTGGAACGTCAGCCTGTGGTCTTTTATTTTAAATTTCCAATCCTTTTCAATGATTTCTTCCACATCTTCAAGCAAATCTTCTTCAATCTCAACAACCGAACCGCATTCCATGCAAACGAGATGGTGATGGAAATGGGCGGCACCTTCTTTACGGAGGTCATATCTTGACACACCGTCGCCAAAATTGATTTTATCCACTACTTTTAATTCAGTTAACAGTTCAAGAGTCCGATATACTGTCGCAAGACCAATCTCAGGAGATTTCTCTTTTACGAGGAGGTATACATCTTCTGCGCTTAAATGGTCTTCCTCATTCTCAAGCAGCACCCTTACAGTAGCCTCGCGCTGAGGGGTGAGTTTATAGCTGGAAGAATGCAGTTGCTTTTTAATCCGATCAATACGTGTTTCCATTGACTTTCCCTCCTACGCCGCATTACCTAGCTTATTATAACAAAACAAGCGCAGGGAGCCAACTATAATCATTACAAATTGAGAAACAAAATGAATATTTTTTAATAATTATTATAAATTAATGCTGTTTCGGCAAGACGTACTCTGTCAGCTTTTCCATCAACACCGGCGAAAGATATGCTTCAAAGGAAGAGGATATAAGAGACATCGCGAGAATCAGGACGAGCACGAAAGCGTACCGGCCAAACCAATGGACAGGCGCTTCCGCAAGGCTGCGTTTGACAAAAAGCTGGCGGATGAGCCTCATCGAAAAAGCGATGGCGCAAGTCCCCATGATCAAGTAAGCCGGGATCAGCAGAATATTTTGCGGGAGCACGGAGACAAAAGACAGGAAAAAGCCGTTGATTCCCATTTGATTGACCAGAAAGCCGACTGTAAATCCGACGACGATCCCTTTTAAGAAGACCATGATAAAAATGACGGGCAAGCCGATGATGGAAATCCCGAGAATCCACATTAAGCCTAAATATTTCATATTATGAAGAAAGCTCTGCAAAAACATTTCCTTTGAGCTGGCTGCTTTTCCTTCGGAAAGCTGTCCAAAAAATCGATTCAAATAGTAGAACAAATCTTCTTTTTGACCGATCGTCATGCTGTTGACGATGACCGCGCCGAAAATCACACCCATTAAAAACAGCACTGAAACAAATAAATAGATCGACAGATGATCCTTCATATGTTGAAAGATGAGCTCTTTGATTGTGGGCTTCCGCATGTATCTTCCTCCCAGACGTGCTTTTGATTTTAATAGATTGTATGAGAGAAAAGAGAGCCGCATGACTTTTTTTGAAAAAAGACAGGCGCCCGTAAAAGGCGCCCCAGATTGTTGACAAAATCGCAAAACGACTTTTAGTTTTGGGATTTTGTCATCCTTTCAGCGTGACCCGCAACCCTTGCAGTCTAGGAAGGCCGAGCATCGGAGCGGACTTTCACAGGAAGTGATGACGGCGGCGTTCAGGCAGGACGCCTGGGCGGTTAGCCGCCGATCCTTCCTCTATTCGTGAGCACCGACTTAGCAGGCCTGACAACGAATGCGAGGGTTTGTCGACACGCTGAGGCGCCTGTAAAAGGCGCCCCGATAACGTTATGATTCCTCCCTGTTTTCCGCAGAATGCTCCCTGTCCGTATTCACAGTCTTGTTGGCGGCCATTACAAACGGCAGATAAATCACCGTTGAAATGGCGAGGCAAAGAAAGCCGACCCCGAGCGCAAGCCAGTTCCCTCCTGTCCCGAGAAACGGAATCAACGGCCCGGGCGTTGTCCACGGAACAGCGTATGCAATCGGCGGAATCAGCTGAAACTTGATGAACAAATAGCCGATGACAGTATTGACTGCCGGAACGATGATAAAGGGAATCATGAAGATCGGATTGAGCACGACCGGAAGTCCGAAAATAACAGGTTCATTAATGTTAAATATCCCCGGCCCGATCGAAAGCTTGCCGATGTCTTTATAATCCCGGCGCTTTGAAGCGATGAATATTGCGATCAAAAGCCCCAGCGTCATGCCCGATCCCCCGTAGTTTGCAAAGGCGTCATTCAGCGCCCATGTTTCAGGAAACGGAGCGTTCCAGGCAGAGCCTGTTTTGGCGGCAAAAGCGAGATTTTCAAGGTTTGCTTCGGCAAAGATCGTTTCTCTGATCGCCGCGATTGTATTCGGACCGTGAATGCCGAACAGCCATAAAAAGTTGGCGACGATTCCAAGAAAAACAACGGTGAAAATATTCGTTCCCATCTCTCTCAACGGCGCCTGCAGCACGGTGTACACCAATTCATGCAAACCGTTTTTCGACAGGGACATCAGCGCAAAGCTTAACACCGCAAAACCAATCGTAATGAAGATGATCGGAAACAGCACTTTAAATGTCCGGGCGACCGCAGGCGGCACCTGCGGAGGCATATGAATTTGCAGGCGCTTGGCATTTGAAAGCCTGCTGAACACTTCACCGACGATGATCCCGATGATTAAAGCGACGAACAGTCCTTGCGCGCCGAGCCACTTCGTCGTTAAAAAGCTCTCGTTTTCGATCAGGCGGTACGGTGAATAAATGATAAAATAACAGGATACGGCCGTTAATCCGGCAAGCAGTTCATCCGCTTTCATTGAGATGGCTAAATTGCGTGCGACGAGAAACACGACAAATATCGACATAATATCGAGCGACCCCCGCAGTACGGGGGTAAAGACCGACTGATAATCAGCCAAGTTCGGAAATATCTTTTCAAGGAACAAAATGTTGGCGATAAACCCGTCCGGAGATAAAATAGCGAAATTTAATAAAATGATAATCGATCCTGCCATAATAATCGGAAATGATAGAATAAAAGCATCTCTGATCGCACATATATGGCGCTGTGAGTTCAGTTTAGCAGCAACGGGAACCAAAAACCGTTCCACGTTCCGCTCAAACTTCTCCATAAATCCGCTCATCCCTGTCTCCCCTCCTTTTTATTTCATCAGCTGCAGCGCTTTTTGCAGCACAGCTTCGCCGTTCATGGTGCCGTAGTCGCGCATGTCGATCACCTGAACCGGCGTGTCTCCCGCGCTCGCCTCAACCTGTGACTTTTGGTACCTGACTTGCGGCCCCAGCAATACGACGTCCGCGCTTGACGCGGCAGTCCCGGCTTCGGATACAGGCAGTGCGATGATGTCGACCTCTTCGTTCAGCGTCTCGGCATGCTTTTTCATTCTGCTGACAAGCAGGCTCGTTGACATGCCGGCCGCGCAAACCAATAAAATTTTCTTCATTATTTATTAACCCCCTTCAGTTTCACCTCTCCGCTATTTAGAAAACGCTTTCATTGTGGTGCGGAGTCATATTTCAACCTGGTCTTTTATCCTATGATCGAGATAGACAACTGTTTCATAAAAATCAATATTTTTATAACGGTTTCAAACGGCTCGTTTAGTTAACCTCAACAAACGCCTTGAAACATTTGTTTAGTTTATCTAATGAATTTTTCAGAATAATAAGTTATATTTTCCCTTAAAAATAACCGGAGGGATTACATGAAATCTGTTCATCATGAAAAAGTTCAAACAGACCGCACACTCTCAAACAGCGACCTGCAGCCACTGAAACCTGAGGAACGCACATGGAAAGCGGTCAATTTCGCATCGATCTGGATGGGCTGCATCCATAACATCCCGACTTACGCAACGGTTGGCGGGCTGATTGCGATCGGACTTTCTCCGTGGCAGGTGCTTGGGATTATCGCTGTCGCTTCGATCGTGCTCTATGCAGCCCTCGCTTTAAATGGACATGCCGGCGCAAAATACGGCGTGCCTTTTCCCGTGTTAATCAGATCTTCTTTCGGGATATACGGGGCCAATATTCCGGCGCTCCTCAGAGGTTTTGTAGCGATTATGTGGTTCGGCATTCAAGCGTTTGCGGGAAGCACGGCGATCAACATCCTGATCTTAAATGTGTGGAATGGCTGGAAAGACATCGGCGGCGATTGGAATTTGTTTGGATTGCATTTATCGGGTCTTTTGTCATTTGTTTTCTTTTGGGGAATTCATCTGCTCGTCCTCCACCACGGGATGGAGTCGATTAGAAAGTTTGAAGTCTGGGCCGGCCCGCTCGTTTATCTCGTCTTTGGCGGAATGGTGTGGTGGGCGGTCGATATTGCGGGAGGACTCGGTCCGATTTATTCGCAGCCGGGAAAATTCCAGACATTCGGCGAATTGATTTGGCCGTTTCTGGCCGGTGTGACGGGGATTATCGGCATATGGGCGACACTCATTTTGAACATTCCCGATTTTACGAGGTTTGCAGCCTCTCAAAAAGAACAAATCAGAGGGCAGTTTTACGGTTTGCCGGGCACATTCGTACTGTTTGCATTTGCAAGCATTACCGTCACCTCCGGCTCACAGGCTGCCTACGGGGAGCCGATTTGGGATGTTGTCGATATTCTCGCCCATTTTGACAACCCGTATGTGATCGCGCTTTCGGTCATTACACTTTGCATCGCCGCCATTTCGGTAAACGTTGCGGCAAATATTGTCTCGCCGGCCTATGACTTGGCCAATTTTTTGCCGAAATACATCGATTTTAAGCGAGGCAGCTATTTGACAGCTGTTTTGGCCCTGTTCACTTTCCCATGGAAGCTGATGGAGAATGAAGCGAGCGTGTTTTCCTTTCTCGGCACAATCGGCGGCATATTAGGGCCGGTCGCAGGCGTAATGCTTGCCGATTATTTTATCATCCGGAAGCGCACGCTCTGCCTCGAAGATCTCTATTCTGCAAGCGGGCAGTACATGTATTATAAAGGCTATAATTACAGGGCTTTTGCTGCGGTTGCTCTCGGGGCGCTGATGTCTCTGATCGGCTCTTACATCCCCGCCATGAAGCCGCTTTATGACATCTCCTGGTTTTCGGGCGTGCTGATCGCTTCCTTCGCCTATATCCTTTTGATGCGCATCCATCCGCCGGCCTCCATTTTAAATGAAACGGCTCAATACGAAGACGGAAGACAAATAAGCGGATAATTAATATGGGAAAAAGATTTTTTGCTAGAGAAAAACGCCTTTTCTTCTGTCCGCTTTTTTTCAGAGGCCGCTTATGATAGACTCATATTATCAAATATTTTCCACAATTCTACTGAAAGAGACGATGCAAACGGGAGCCGAGTGCGGCAGTTAGGCCGTTTCGGATCACGTCGTTGCGATGGCAAGATTCCATGAATAACGTCTGCAGGAGGAATACGCTATGAATCCGATACTGCTCGATTTTCCGGACAGCTTTGAAACAGAGCGTCTGCTCATCAGAGCGCCGCGCGCCGGCGACGGCAAGGCTGTATATGACGCTATTACAGCTTCGTTTTCAGAGCTTAAGCCGTGGATGCCGTTTGCAAGGGAGATGCCCGAGGAAGAACATGTAGAAATCAACGTCAGGCAGGCACAGGCCGATTTTATTTTGCGCAACGATTTACGGATGCATATTTTCCATAAAGAAACGGGAAAGTTCGTCGGCAGCACAGGCCTTCACCGCATGAACTGGAAAGCGAAACGGTTTGAAATCGGCTATTGGCGCAGTTCTGAATTTGCCGGACAGGGGTACATGACAGAAGCGCTTAACGGACTGATTGATTTCGCGAGGGGACACATCAAAGCCAAGCGGCTTGAGATATGCTGTGACAGCATGAACACGAAAAGCAGAAAAATGGCGGAGCGCCTCGGTTTTCAGCTGGAGGCCGTTTTACAAAGCGATGACCTTTCGAATGATTTAAGCGAACATCGGGACACATGCATGTATTCGCGCATCTTCTAAAAAAAGAACCCTTATGATCTTCATGAAGCAAATCATAAGGGTTCTTTCGTTTATGTTTCATATGCAGCTTTGCAAGCTCTTCCCGCCTGCTTTTCGTTTTTCTGACGTGCGTGCTGAAGTCAGGCGCCTTGCCTCTTGATGCGGCGGCATCTTTGCCTGTGTTTCTCAACATGTGTTCGCGCTTTTTCCTTGCCTTGCTTTTGGCCATGTTCCCCACTCTCCTGTCAAATTTTTACCTTACTATTATAGAAAGGCGTGGGGCTGAACGCAAGTCATACGGTTTCTGCCGTTCTGATCATATCCACATGCGGAATGCCGTCCTCCATATAGACGTCTGATATTGCTTTAAATCCGAAGGAGCCGTAAAAGGAACGCAAATGATTCTGGGCGCTGATTTTGACCTTTGTCTCTCCCCGCTCGCCTTCCAAAAAGCGGAGCGCTTGATCAAGAAGCGTCTGCGCATATCCCTTTCCCCTGTCTTCTTTGCGGACGATCACCCGGCCGATTGACGCCTCCGGGTAAGCCGTGCCGCTCGGGAACAGCCTGCAATACGCAGCGATCTCTCCTTCTTGGCTCAGAAATAAATGGTGTGCCCGTTCATCTAAGTGATCAAGCTCGTGATACGGACAGTTTTGTTCAACGATAAAGACGTCTATTCTAAGCTTGATGATTCGGTACAGTTCTTCCTTCGACAATTCCTCATACGATTTTAGTTTCCACTCCATCCCTTTTTCTAAAGCCCCCTTTAGCTCTGCACTTTTCCATAGGTTCCGCCGCCTCCGGCTTTCAGCTCTAAACCCCCGTTCCTTGCTTTGATCACGAGCTCAGCCGTCTGCGGACGAATGGTTTCTTTCAGTTCGCCTTCTTTTACCCGGTGAAGGATATTCATCTCAGTGCCGAAAGCATCTTTCAGCTTCTGAATCGTTTTCGGACCGATGCCGGGGATCAGCTGCAGCGGAACCTGGTGAACGTACGGCGGGCGCTTGACCGGGCTTTCATCCTGATCGTAAAGCTCCTTTAGACGTGTGCTGACGCCTTTTGTAAACTTTCGGCTTCCGCACGCTTTACACACCGTTTCACCTGCCTCCTGCAAACGGCCGCATCTTTCACAAGCGGTTTGAAAATATTTGCCCAACTGCGGGTTCATTCCGTAATTGGCGGCAATGCAGCGCCCCTCTTGTCCTTTTAAAGCAAGTGAAAACTCTTGAAAGCTGGCATGTTTAATGTGGAGCTTATTATACTCCCTGCCGATTTTCCCAAGAGAATGGGCGTCCGAATTGGTCAAAAATGCATAAGGATTCAGTTCGGATACGTGTGAAGCCATATCGGTGTCGCTGCTCAGCCCGAGTTCAACCGCATCAATCATCTTCGGATCAAACACTTCTTGCAGCGAAAATTTGACTCCTTTTCCATACAGGCTCTTATGCGGTGTAAAAATGTGCGCGGGAATGAACAAGCCGCCGAGTTCTTTCACTTTCCGCTGCAGGCCGATGCCCGTCTCATAGATGCGCTGGGAGCTCAGGTGGATATTCGTCACCCTTTCTGAGAGCCAGGCGGAAAACTGCTTCATTGCGGAGATCGACGGCATAAATGCCAGCACATGAATCGGGCCGCGGCATCTGTCATCATTGATTTCCAATTCAGACCCGCACAGAAGCACGGTATCTTTATACTTGATTCCGCCGTCTTCAAGCTCTGTATAACGGCCTGAAGACACCCCTTTTTCAATTTCGGCCAGCACTTCGGGTGAATGACAATCTATAATGCCGATCAGTTCCATTCCTTTATGCTCGCTTGCTTCAATCAAAATTTCGTCGAGCGTAAGTGTTCTGGCAGCCGTTATCTTAACGGGCCGGCCTGATTCCGTCCGCCCGATATGGATATGCATGTCTGCGAATATTTCTTTCATTTTTTTGCTTGCAGGGCCTTTCTCAGCTCCAGATACTGCACGGCATAAGCCGTTTTCGCATCATAGATGTCCTGAGTTTCCATCAGTTTCAGCGCGCCTGTAAGCGGCACCTCCATTACTTCTACAAATTCGTCTTCATCAAGTTCGCGCTTTTCTTCAAGCGGTGTCAGCTCTTCGGCAAGGTACAGGTGCACCAATTCGTCCGCAAAGCCCGGCGATGTGTAAAAAGCGGTGATTTTCTCCAGCTTTGCCGCCGTGTATCCCGTCTCTTCCTCAAGCTCCCGCAGCGCGGTATATTCAGGTTTCTCTCCTTTTTCAAGCTTGCCCGCCGGTATTTCAACGATCGTCCGTTCAAGCGCTTTTCTGTACTGCTTCACCAAAATGATGTTTCCTTCATCAGTCAAAGCAAGCACCGCAACAGCGCCCGGATGCTTCACGATTTCGCGCTTTCCCGTTTTACCGTTCGGCAGTTCGACGTCTTCAAGATAAAGATCGATCACCTTGCCTGAAAAAAGTTTTTCTTTACATATGGTTTTCTCCTCTAAATGCTTCAGTTTGATCATCTCCTAAGTTCTGCTCTGGCTTTTGATCCCATACATTTTATCATACACCATGGAAGGGGGACGCGCCATGAAGGTCTACCGGCTGAACAACCGCATCGTCATGTCGGGGAAAGCATGGGAAATCCGCGCCAAGCTGAAGGAATACGGACGAACGTATCACTATGTGAAAGACTGGCTTTCTGAAAAAGAAAATCGCCTGATTTTCATTGACATCAAGAAGGATCGCATGAAATAATACTTTTGAGTAACATTACTCGAAAGTATTATTTTGGAGGCGGATGGATGTGGGAAATGAAAGAGGCCGCAAAGGCAAAGAAAGCCGGAAGCGGCTGCTCGCAGTCGCTGCAAACGAATTTGCAAACCGGGGATTCCATGAGACGAAAGTAAGTACGATTGTCAAAAGAGCGGGGCTGACTCAGCCGTCTTTCTACTTATACTTTCCAAGCAAAGACGCCATCTATAACGAGCTGATCGATGGCTTTCACGCGAACTTGAAAAATCTGATCGAATCGTTTCGTTTAGAAGAAGGAATCGAGAAAAAACACGTCTCAAAACGGGTGACGGCCGCTGTAGAGGCTGTATTTCGGTTTTTGGCAGAGGACCCGGATTTGACACGCATCGGTTTTTTTCTCAGCCCAGAAGCATGTGAAATGAAAAAAGATTTAACACTGGCCTTGAAAGAAAACTTGAAAGCAGAGCAGGAGCTTGGCTACTTCCGGTCCGGCCTGGAAATGGAGACCGTTGCCGAATGCCTGACAGGCATGATTGAGCACCTTGCCGATACCTATTTGCTTGACGGATCAAAAGACCCTTCAAGTCTCGCAAAACAAGTTACGGATCTTTTGATCCACGGGATGCTCGTTCATCCGCAACATCCAGAAACGGAGTGAACATGGTGGCATTTATTTTCGTAAAAGCAGGATTGGCGGCATTTATGCTGACCGGAGGCGTAATCAAGGCGCTGCACGTTCCTTTTCAAGTGGAACATTGGCGCCATTATCAATACCCGCTGTGGTTTCTTTCAGTTACAGGATTTCTCGAAATCGCCGGAGCGCTCGGCATGATCGCCGGGATTTGGAATGTGCATCTGGCTGTCGGCTCGGGGCTGTTGTTCTCCCTGCTTATGACAGGCGCCATTCATGCCCACCTATTCCGGGCGAGGCAGCCTTTTTTCACGGCCATCCCTGCCGCGGTTTGTTTGATTTGCGCCCTAAGCGTTATCATCTTCGAGCTGTACTTCTGATTCCGATGCCGATGGGTTGAAAACTTCGCTCCTTTGTATTACGTTCAAAGTAAGAAAAAAAGGAGTGAAGCTTATGAAAAAAAGGACGCTCGGACATTCCGATTTACAGGTGAGTGAAGTCGGCCTCGGCTGCATGTCTCTCGGAACAGACAAAAAGCACGCACTGTCAATTTTGGATGAAGCTTTGGAGCTTGGCATCAATTATTTGGATACTGCCGACCTGTACGATTTTGGACGCAACGAAGAGATTGTCGGTGAAGCGATCAAATCAAGGCGCCAAGACGTGATCCTTGCGACAAAAGCAGGAAACCGCTGGGAAGAAGGAAAACCGGGCTGGTTCTGGGATCCCCGGAAAGCGTACATAAAAGAAGCCGTCAAGCACAGCTTAAAGCGGCTGCAGACCGACTACATCGATCTTTATCAGCTGCACGGCGGCACAATTGAAGACAATATCGACGAAACGATCGAAGCCTTTGAAGAATTAAAACAGGAAGGCGTCATCCGTCATTACGGCATTTCTTCTATTCGGCCGAACATCATTAAGGAATACGTCAAAAAATCAAACATCGTCACGGTCATGATGCAATACAGCTTGTTGGACAGACGGCCTGAGGAATGGCTTTCTCTCCTTGAAGAACATGGAATCAGCGTGATTGCAAGAGGACCTTTGGCAAAAGGGATCCTGACAGAAAAACCTCTGTCAGACGCAAACGCCGCGATCAAGAAAAACGGCTATTTATCATATTCCTATGATGAACTCGTTAAAACAAAAGCGGATATTGAAAAAACGGCGCCTGATTTATCCGCGACCGAAACCGCGATGAAGTATATTCTCGCCCAGCCGGCTGTCGGCGCGGTCATCCCCGGGGCGAGCAAAATCTCCCAGCTGCGGGAAAACGTTGAATCTGTCGGCGGACGCGCTCTGACAGAACAGGAAATCAAAGCGCTCCGCTTTTATACAAAACGCGGCGTGTACACCGCACATCGCGAATAAAGCAGTAAGAAAGCCCCGTCTCTTGGTCAGACGGGGCTTTCTTACTTATACTTCCTCCAATCGTCAATTCCGCTTTCGTTGAGGAGTTCTTCAAAGCTTTTGTTTTTTTCCCTTTCCTGTCTTTCCTTGATGAGCCGCTCTTTCTCACGCTCTTTTCTTTTTTCATCCTCCTCTTTCAATTCGCTCTTTATTTGCTGAAGTTTATCTTTCAAATCGTCGGCGAGCGCATCTTTCAGCAGCTGCCGGGCATTTGGGTCTTGTTTTTTCTTTCCCATATCCTGTCCTCCGTTCTCCCTGTTTGTGATGATAGTTTATCAGGAATCTAAAAGTTCAGGCAAGCCGTCACTCGTGAGCCGTCTCTCTCGGCAAATGCCAATCGTTGTGTGGTATGATAAAGAAAGAAGCATTTAAGAAAGGAAGAATACATCAGATGTTGATTTGGCTGGCTGCTATCGGGGCGGTTTTGCTGTTTATTGCCGCGCTCGGAATCTATTTTACGAATCAAATCATGTACATTAAAAAACGGACCGACGAATACATTATCGAACGGGAAACGGCCGACGGCCATTATGATGAAAAAGCTTTTGCCGCTCTCCCGAAAGAAGAAATCATCCTCGCTTCTTCTTACGGCTACAATATTAAAGGATACTACGTCCACCCGCACAAAACGAAAAACACCGTGATTATCTGCCACGGGGTGACGATGAATCTGCTGAATTCGATCAAATATATGAATCTGTTTCTTGACCTTGGCTGGAACGCCGTCATATATGACCACCGGAGGCACGGCACAAGCGGCGGGAAAACGACGAGCTACGGATATTATGAAAAAAACGATTTGAAAACGGTGGTCAATTGGCTTCGTGAAAAACACGGCGAACACGCGCTGATCGGGATTCACGGCGAATCGATGGGCGCTGTCACGACGCTTCTTTACGCGGGAATGGACGAAGCCGACGCTGATTTTTATGTGGCCGACTGTCCGTTTGCCACATTTGAGGATCAGCTCGTTTACCGGCTGAAAGAAGATTTTCATCTTCCGGGAGCTTTCATTTTGCCGCTTGCCAGCCTCTTTTTGAGATGGCGGGACGGCTACCGCATCCGTGATGTCTCCCCTTTATCCGTCGTCGGGAAGATCAAAAAACCGGTGCTGTTCATTCACAGCAAACACGACGACTATATCCCGGCTGAATCGAGCGAAATGCTTTACGAGAAAAAGCCGGGGGAGAAAAGGCTTTATATCGCTGAAAAAGGTGCGCACGCGATGAGCTACACCCAAAACAGAAACAGCTACAAAAACACGGTGCGGGACTTTCTTCAAGAGATCACAAACCGGCGCAAAGAAGGCGAACGAGCATAAGTCTCGTCCGCCTTCTTTTTTGTGCTACAAAATATCCGTAATGTCGCTCATATGATCGCCGATCCAGGAGATCGCCGTCTCAATTGTATCGAATTCCTTTGTTTCAAAAGTCATTTCATCTTGAAGAAGCCAGACATCCTTTTTGACGGACTCTGTCCCTCCGATTGACCAATGAAGGAGTGTATACGGATGATTTTGATGTAAAAAGGACGCCCATGTTTTATTTTGAGCGGTTTGCTTTAAAGATTTTACCTTTTGATTCAAATCGAACGCCACCCTATTTCACTAAAATACTCATTCTGGGAGAAAGCACCTGTGCCGGACTTTTCAGCATCAAGGCACCCGCTTTCTCATAATAGTCGATGGTCATCGCTTCATCAAAAAAGACTTTTTGCGATGACTGAATATAAATCGGAAGCCCGTTTGTCTCAAGGGGCTCGCAACTTCCCGATAATTCGTCCGTCAGCCACAGAACCGGTACGCCGCTGACCGCGCATCCGCAGCCCTCGGAATCATAGCGGAGCTGGATCTTTTTATCAGGGTAAGGCTCTGTTGCCCGCTGAATGGCTTGTTTTGCCTGTGCAGTGATTTCAAGCTGCATGATATCATCCTTCTTTGTTTCGTTTACGGACATTGTACCACAGGAGCGGGAAAAAGCGCATTGTTTCCGGCTGTCAGGCATAAATATGAAGAGATTCGGAGGTGGAATGATGCCCAAAAAAGTGCAAATTAAAGTGATGGACAACGGCGGTTTCCGGGTCACGGGAGACGTCGACCTGATCGATATGGATGGAAACCCGTTCCCTGAAAAACCCGCTTTTTCGCTCTGCAGATGCGGAAAAGCGCTGAAAATGCCTTACTGTGACGGAAGCCATAAAGGAACGTTTGACTCTTGTGTCAGAGCCTGAAGCAGGAGGGGGCTTACCTGTCCTCCCCTGCCTTTTTCCATTGTTCAGCCAAGCGCTCAGTCTCTTTTATCCAGCCGTTTTTGCCGTCAATATAGCCTGCCATGTCAAGCGGAAACATCTCCGCCAGCTTCATCTTCAGAGCAGCATATTCTTCGGCCCGCTCCGGATGCGAGATTAAATAATCCCGAAACGCGAGATGCCGCCTAATATCATGATGCCCGCTTTCATACAGATGGACATGATGTGTACGCTTCCGCCCCCCTTTTTGAAAGAACCTTCTCCCCGGAATGCCGTTTTCCCCCTTCGGTTCATAGCCGAGCATTTTCATCCCCTTTTCGAAGCGGGCGGCAGAGCCGAGATCTTTCACTTCAATCAGCATGTCAATGACAGGCTTGGCGCTCATCCCCGGAATTGACGTGCTTCCAATGTGGTGAATATGCAAGACTTCATTCTGGAAAAGCGCTTCAAGCTGCTTTTTTTCTTTGAAAAATTCGCCTTTCCACTCCTCTTGATAGGAGACGACTTTAACCTTTCTCGGCGCATGCAGCGTCAGCTTTGAAAGAACAATTCCTTTTTCAGGTTCATACTGCTCAATCTCGGAAAATCCCAATTTCTGATACAGCGCTTTTGCCGGCTCATTCCCCGCTCCCGTCGTCACTTCAAATGATTCGGCTTCCTTCTCCATCAATAGATAACGAAGCAATGCCATCGCAATTCCTTTTCGAAAATGGACGGGATGAACGGCCAGCCTGCAGATCGTCAGCTTTTCGGCTGTATGTATAAAGGAAGCGATTCCGGCTAATTCTTCTCCCTCAAACCAGCCGATGAAAGTTTCACGGGAATCCATCACATCAAATGCCGTTTCATTCAGCTGCGGAATGCCCTGGAATTGAATAATCTCCGCTTCTCTTTCATAAGCCGGCCTTTGAACATTTACTATGCAGCGGGCCGTGTGCGGGTCTTTATGATTTAACAATTGAATCATTGCATTTCCTCTCCGCCGGTGCCATCTGACGGGGGCCGGCCGTGCCGCTCTGAAATTCTCGCGTCTTCAACTTTTGCAACCCGCACGGCAAAGTCGGAATACCATTCCGTTCGGCCTTTTTCCTTCGCCTGCCGGTGTTCGCTGTGAAACTTCCATTTTTCAATCGCTTCAAGGCTTTCCCAATAGGAAACCGTTATTCCTTTTCCGTTCATGTCCCTTGCGCTTTCTGCTCCTAAAAAGCCCGGCTGTGCTGCGGCAAGCTTTAGCATGTTCGCAGCCGTCTCTTTGTAGCCATGATCCCCGTTTGTTCTGACCGATGTGAAAATCACCGCGTAATACGGCGGCTCCGGCGTTTTTGAAATCATGTTCATCCCCCTTTGATTCACAATTCTTTAATAAACAGAACTTGATCTTGATCCGGTCTGTCATCATTCAAAACGTCTCTTTTTTCAACCGAAAACCCCATTTCCCGCTGATAAGCAATCGATACTTTGTTAACATGCAGCGGACCGCTCTGCATCCTGCACGCTTTCATTAAGATTTAACCCTCTTTTTCAACAGTGCATCTGACCATCGGCCAAAACGTTCAGCAACTCTGCGATGGATATGTTTCCTTATTATACCGTTTTCCGCTCCCAATTTACCATTTTAATCTGTCTGTAGATTAAATAGGAGAATGTGCTTAGTCCTCATTCAAGAGCACAAATCGATTTGCCATCTCTCAGGAAAGCTTCACTCTCCTTACCCTACAGGCAGCCTGCATACGGAGCGGCAAAAAAACGTTTCATATACTGCTCTTTTTTCTGGGGGAAAAATAGATAAAATTACACTTCGTTTTCATATGTTCGTTTTATAGAATTGTCGTTGTTGTGAATTTATTACTTTTTTAGGAGGAGAAACAATGCGTCGTCATTCATTTTTATCTATTCTATTGATTTGCATGCTGTCTGCCGTGTCCGTCTTTTCGTTCCAGCCTGCTACAGCTTCCGCCGCTTCCCGCAATCCGGTCGTCATGGTTCACGGCATCGGCGGAGCTGATTATAACTTTATCGGCATTAAATCGTATTTACAATCTCAAGGCTGGACGAGCAGTGAGCTTTACGCCATCAACTTTATCGATAAAACGGGAAATAATAAAAACAATGCGCCGAGATTATCCGAATACATCAAACATGTGCTGAATCAAACAGGAGCGTCAAAGGTCGATATTGTCGCTCACAGCATGGGCGGGGCCAATACGCTCTATTATATTAAAAATCTGGACGGCGCACATAAAGTCGGACATGTCGTTACCCTTGGCGGCGCTAACCGTCTGGTTACAAACACGGCGCCTCAGGGAAACGAAATCTCATACACTTCGATTTACAGCACAAGCGACTATATCGTCTTAAACAGCCTCTCCAAACTTGATGGTGCAAACAATGTGCAAATCTCAGGCGTAAGCCATGTCGGCCTTTTGTTCAGCAGCAAAGTGAATGCCTTGATTAAAGACGGACTGACCGCCAGCGGGCAGTAAAAGCGAAGGAGCCTTGAAGGACTGAGACCTCTTCAAGGCTCCTCATTTATCAGGACTGTTTTCCCGCCCGGGCAAAAATAAAAAGGACTCTAAATAAACGCCTTTTCGACCGTTCATTCAGTGTCCGTCAACCCCGTCGATATATGATTATTCCACAATGATTTCAAAGACTCTTTGTTCGAGGTTATATTTAGCATCCTGGAATGTAAATTTATAATCATCTGTGTCGGCATCAGGTGAAAGCCAAGCTCCGTATTTTCTGATCGTCTGGACGATGCTTTCGAGTTCAGCAGGAGTGAAGTCACCTATGTCTGTGCCTTCGGTTTCAGCTGTATGGCGTATTTTTACTGTAATCATCATCGCTTTTTGGCTCCTTTCACTTGCTGTTTGAACATCTTATTAACAGCATATTTTTTTCCCCTGTAAATCGTTCCATTAACTCCCTTGTTTCAAATTATTCGGGCTTTCTTTTTTGCAGACCTATTTTATATGGAAAAGCAGGCCGGACTTCAAAAATTTGTCCCCGCACGTTCGTCAAACATGAGCAATCATTCCTGTTTACAACAAAGGGAATATCCCCTATGATAATGAGGGTAAATCGAAACCATTACTTTTTGGAGGTGTAACCGATGGCTTACATAGCAAAACGCATGATCATACCGATTGTTTTTCTCTTCATTCTCGCTTCCTGCTCCTCCGGAGGCGCGGACTCGGCGAAAGGTGATGAGAAGAAACTCACCTTTCTTTTCAATATTCCAAGTCAAACCCTTGACCCGAATCTCGATGTCAATTATACGGCGGTCCGCGCCGGCATCAGCGAAACGCTCGTCAAAATCAGCGCTGACCTTTCCATCGAACCTTGGCTTGCCAAGGATTGGGAAAGTAAAGACGGACAAACATGGGTCTTCACCCTTAAAGACAATCTGACGTTTCAAAATGGCAAAAAAGCGGATGCCAAAGCGGTAAAAGCGTCTTTAGAACGGACGATACGCGAGAGCAAAGCGATGAATAACGCCTTAAAAATTAAAGAAATCAAAGCTGCAGGACAAACATTGACGATTACAACAAAGGAGCCTTTTCCCGAATTCCCTTCAGAGTTGGTTCATCCAAACACATCGATCATTGACGTCAGCGCAGCAAACATTTCTCAACAGCCCGTTGGGACGGGCCCTTTTCAAGTTTCCTCTTTTGAGGCCGGCCATAAAATAGAGTTAGAACGGTATGACGATTATTGGGACGGCAAACCGAAGCTGAAGCACGTCACATTTTCGTTTAATGAAGACGCAAACGCCCGCGTCATGGCTCTCCAATCAAAAGATGCCGACATTATTTACAGACCGAGCGTGGAGGATATTGACCAAATTCAAAAAGATTCATCGATTACCGTTGATTCGGTGCCGAGCTTGCGCGTTCACCAGATTCTCTACAATACAAAGAAGGATCATTTCGCTGACCGTCACCTGCGCCGCGCCTTCGACGCATTACTGGACCGCAAAGAAATCGCTGAAAGCATTTTGAACGGGCATGCTCAGCCGGCAGACGGACCTTTCTTAGCGGATTTCCCGTTTTCCGCCGGTACGGTTCAAAAGCCGAGCGGACTGGAAGCGGCAAAAGCTGAGCTGAAAAAAGCCGGCTACGAGCTTGAAAACGGCAAAGCCGTGAAGGACGGACAAGCCTTATCTTTTACACTGCTAACCTATCAGTCTCGTCCGGAATTGCCTTTAATCGCACAAATTCTTGAATCAAATGCGAAGGAACTGGGCATTTCGATTAAGATTCACCAAGTCGAAAATATCGATGAGTATTTGGCGAAGAACGATGATTGGGATTTGGCGACATACAGCTCGATGACCGCGCCCAGAGGCGATGCCGGCTATTTGCTGAACACCGCCTATATGCCGAATGGCGCTTTAAACTACAGCGGCATCGAAAATCAAACCTTGATCAAATGGATTGAGGAATTCAACCGCACAATCGACAAAGAGAAGCGAGACCGCCTTGCTAAAAAAGCAGCTGAATTGATCGAGAAGGAGACATTGAACTCTTTTATCGTCACTCCCGAAAACATCACGGCATACCGAGACGGTGTATTAAATTGGGAAACGAGCAAAAGTGAGTATTATATGCTGACGAAAGATTTGGATGTGAAAACGAAATGAAGCAGATCGCTAAGCGGCTGTTTGAACTGGTTCTATTCTTATTCCTGCTTTCGTTTATCAGCTTTGTATTTATGAAAGCGGCTCCCGGTGATCCGGTGAAACAGATGCTTCGCGTAGATGATGTAGCGGTAACAGACGAGCAGATCGAGGCATTCAAAGAGGAGCTCGGTTTGGACAAACCGGTTTATATTCAATATTGGAACTGGTTTAAACGCTTTTTCCAATTTGATTTGGGAAAATCCTATACAACACACGAACCCGTCATCGACGAGCTCAGCCGGAAATTCCCGGCGACATTGCTTCTGACCGGCGCATCGCTTCTCGTCATGCTGCTGATCGCCGTGCCGGTCGGAACGCTTTCCGCTTTATACCGGGATCGGTGGATCGATCATCTCGGCCGCTTGCTCGCTTTAGTGGGAGCCGCGCTCCCAAGCTTTTGGCTCGGATTGATACTGATCGATCTCTTCTCCGTCAGGCTGAATTGGCTGCCGTCGATGGGAGCCGGAACGTTTAAACATTTGATTCTCCCCTCTCTCACGCTCGGGATCGCGATGTCGGGCGTTTATGTCCGCCTTGTACGGTCAAGCTTGATCGAAAGCCTTGGTCAGGATTTCATCAGATCAGCCAGGGCGCGCGGTATCAGCGAGGCGAGAATTTTCTTCTTTCACGCGTTTCGCCACTGTCTTGTCCCTGTCATCACGATATTCGGGGTCAGCCTCGGCAGCCTGCTCGGCGGCACGGTGATTATTGAAGTCCTGTTTGCATATCCCGGCGTCGGCAAGCTTGTCGTTGACGCCATCGTTCAGCGTGATTATCCGATCATTCAGGGGTACATTCTTTTCATGGGGATCACGGTTGTCCTGATCAATCTTTTGGTCGACCTCTCCTATCGGTACCTCAATCCGGAAATTCGCTTAAAGGAGGCTGGACGCCGATGAGAAAAAACGTCAAACTTATATTCCGAACCAAAACAGGACTGTGGTTCGTGCTGCTGTTTTCCGCGGCGCTGTTCACCGTCCCCTTCTTTTTGCCGTTCGATCCGCTCCGCACAGATATGGCCAACCGTCTCCAGCCGATCAGCTTGCAGCACTGGCTCGGGACAGACCATTTGGGCAGAGATATATTTTCCCGAATGATCGCCGGTGCGAAAGCGACGGTCGGCACCGCCTTGGCCGCGATTCTGATCTCCGTTTTCATAGGCGTTCCCGTCGGGCTTGTCTCCGGCTTTTTCGGCGGACGGCTGGATCGGATGATCATGAGAATCGTTGACGCGGTCATGGCGTTTCCGGACTATATTGTCGCGATTGTTTTAAGCGGTTTGCTTGGCCCTGGTCTGATGAACTTAATATTAGCCGTTGTCGCTGTCAAATGGGTCGGCTATGCAAGGCTGGTCCGCAGCACGGTGTTTTCGGAAAAACAAAAAGATTACATCGCCTTGGCCGAGCTGACGGGCTTAGGCTCCGGGGCGATTTTAAAAAAGCACTTGCTGCCCCATGTTCTCGGCAACGTTTCCGTACTTGCGACACTTGATATCGGAAAAACGGTGTTAATGATTGCTGCCCTGTCCTATATCGGACTGGGTGCTCAGCCTCCATACCCGGAATGGGGCGCCATGCTGAATGACGGAAAACATTACTTTTTGCATGCGCCTCAGCTTATGGTGATTCCCGGTCTTGCGATCATGTTCATCGTTCTGTTGTCCAACCTGTACGGTGATCGTTTAAGGGACAGGTTTGACGTTAAACACAAGAAAGGAGTTTCTTAGCATGCCGATGTTATCCATTAAGGGCTTATCAATCAGCTCCCGACAGCACACCATTGTCAAAAATGCCTCCTTCTCGATCCATGAAGGGGAATGGTTCGCGCTGCTCGGGGAAAGCGGCAGCGGAAAAAGCCTGACCGCTTCGGCCATAGCCGGGCTGCTTCCGGACGGACTAACGGTGTCCGGCGGAGATGTGATATTTGAGGGCCGCCAGATGCTTCAAGCCGGCCGCAAAGCGCTCCGACGCATGCGCGGAAAGGATATCGCCTGTATTTTTCAGGACTGTCACGGAGCATTCACCCCTTTTATACGGATCGGCAGACAAATTGACGAAATGGTCAAAACGCATACCGATTGGTCTAAAAACAAGCGAAGAGAAGCGATTCTCCGCGCTTTTCGGGAGGTTTCTCTGCCGGAAAACAGAGTATATGAAAGCTACCCGTTTCAATTGAGCGGCGGGCAGCTGCAAAGGGCCGCGATCGCTCAAGCGATGGTGCTCCGCCCGAAGCTTCTCATCGCAGACGAACCGACAACGGCTTTAGACAGCATCACGGCCGCGGACGTCTTGCAACAGCTCACCGTGATGCGCGCCAAAACAAACTGCGCCATCCTTTTTATCACTCATGACCTCCGGCTTGTCAAAAGGTACGCCGATCAAACCGCTGTCATGCAAAACGGAGAAATCGTCGAAAGCGGTTTAACCGCTGATTTAATCAGACAACCGGCACATGAATGTACAAGACGTTTATTCGCAGCCGTCCCGCCGCTGAAAAATCCTCCGCCGAGGCTGACAGCCGCGCCTGAAACAAAGGAAGCGGCGCTGGCGGGAACAGGAGGTGCGTGATGACCCATTCAGCAGAAACCGTTCTTTTTGTCAGCAATCTGACAAAACATTACGCTTGCGGCCACAAAGCGGTTGACAATGTATCGTTCTCCATTCGAAAAGGCGAATGCCTCGGGCTCGCCGGCGAGAGCGGCAGCGGGAAAAGCACCCTCGCGCGCTGCCTTCTCCTGCTCGAAAAAATCGATCACGGAGAGATTCGGCTTCATCAACATCCGCTTCCCGGCATAAACAAAAAAGAGACCCGAAGACTGCGCCGAAAGCTGCAGGCTGTTTTTCAAAATCCGGCCGCATCATTGAATCCAAAGCTCAATATTATCGATTCAGTTATGGAGCCGCTTGATGTTTCCAAACAAGACATACCGCCATTTTTAAAGGACTTCCAAGGCAGCCGCCGTCTGACGGCTGAGCGTCTGTTCTCAATGGTCGGCCTTCCCTCGAGCCTCCTTGACCGCTATCCGCATGAATTAAGCGGCGGGCAGCTCCAAAGGGCCTTAATCGCCAGAGCCATCAGCACTCACCCGTCTTTAATCATCTTTGATGAGCCTACGGCAAGCCTGGATGTCACCAGTCAGGCGAAGATCCTCGACCTCCTCAAAGATTTGCAGGATGATATGGGGCTTTCCTATTTGTTTATTTCCCATGATCTGGCCGCTGTCCACTTTATGAGCCATCGCATCATGGTCATGAAAGACGGGCAGATTGCCGATCAATTTAAAAAAGAAGAGCTTTTTTCTGCCGAAAGGCACCCATATGCCAAAAAGCTGCTTCAGGTGTTTGAATCCTAAGGGGGGTCATAAGAGATGAATCACAGACATTATCTAGCACTCGCCGTTCCGCTGATCATTTCAACGATCACCACTCCTTTGCTGGGGGCGGTCGATACGGCGGTAGCCGGGCAGCTTTCCTCCCCTGCTTACATCGGCGGTGTTGCAGTCGGAACGATGATTTTTAATACGATGTATTGGCTCCTCGGCTTTTTGCGGGTGAGCACATCGGGGTTCGCTGCTCAGTCGCTCGGCTCCCAAAACAGATCAGAGAGCGTTTTGGCTCTTGCCCGGCCTGTTTGCATCGCGGTTTTTGCCGGACTGATGTTCATTCTCTTGCAAAAACCGCTTGAATACGCAGCGCTGACGCTGATACAGCCTGACCGCCATACCGCTGAATTCGCCTCGCAGTATTTTTCGCTGAGGATTTGGGGCGCTCCATTTGCTTTAATCAGCTATTGCATTCTCGGCTGGCTGATGGGAATGTCCCTTATCAAAGTGACATTGCTTTTGCAGATTTCGATGAACGTCTTGAATATCGTGCTTGACATCGTTTTTGTCTACGTCTTTCACATGGAAGTATACGGCATCGCTCTAGCCACTTTGATTGCGGAAGTGACGGGCTGCCTGATCGGCTGCTGGCTTGTGAAAACGAATGCCGCCATGCGGTTTAAGCTGCCGTCCGTCAAGGTTTTGTTCGACCCGAAACCGTTTAAAAAAATGATGGTTGTCAACCGCGATCTATTGATTCGGACATTGTGCCTTTTAACGGTTTTTAATTTGTTTACGGCTAAAGGAGCCGGCTTCGGCGCTGAAGTTTTGGCCGCAAATGCGATCTTAATTCAAATTCATTATATGATGGCTTATGTGTTTGATGGATTTGCCAATGCATCGAGCATTTTTGCCGGGAAAGCCGTTGGAAGAATGGATCGGGAACTTTATTCCCGTACGCTTTCCCTTTCGATCCAGTGGTCGCTGATCTCGGCCGCGCTGCTTTCAGTCGGCTACTTTCTTTTGAAAGGTGTAATCCTTCCCTTGTTTACACCGCTTGAAAGCGTTTTGGAACCAGCGAAAACCTACGATATTTGGATCGCTCTCTTTCCTTTGGCCGCAAGTTTCGGACTCGTTTTTTACGGGATTTTTACAGGAGCGACTGAAATAGGCCCGGTCAGAAATTCAATGTTCTTGGCTGTTCTCGTCTTCCTGGCCGCCTTTTTTACCGCTGTGCCCGCTTTCGGAAACCATGGGCTGTGGCTCGCTTTTCTTTTATTCAGCCTTGGACGTTCCGTATTCTTATGTATGGCTGTTCCCGGGCTGACCACCCGTCTCTTCGGAGAGCGAAGTGCTGCAAAAGAGGCAGGCTAAAAGCCAAATCATAAAACCCCCCGGCTAAAGCTTAGCCGGGGGGTTCTCGTTTATTCTTTCGTTAATTGTGCGACGAAATGGTTCAGATGATCCAGCGTCATCACATTTTGATTGCATGTTTCACTGTCACAGCAAATATAATTGCCTCTGTCTGTATAGGTTTCTTTCCCGCTTTTCACCCGGGCCATGAACAGTCCGATCTCTTCGGTCCTGTTGCATATCGCGCAGATTCCTTTTTTATTGCTGGATTTGATGGTGCCGTGTATTCCGGTCAGCTTTCCGCCGGCATCCACAATCATGTACTTTCTGCCTGATCCTGCATCATTCCATCCCAGGTAGGAATATCCGCTGAAATCCATCTGTTCAAAATCGGGCGTCTTTAACTTCTTCACTTTAGAAAATAGCTTTTTAGCGGTTTTTACTGTTATACGCTGAAATGGAATGACATGAGGCTTTAATTCGGCTAAAAAGCGCATCGCTTCACCGCTGTCTTCCACTTCTGCCATCTTCTGCAGCAAAGACTTTTGATCGCTGCTGAGATCAGGAAACAGGTTGAACACTTGATCGAGCGCATTGCATTTCAAAGCGTCAAGTACGTTTTCGTCATTGATGTTCGCATGTCCCTGAACAAGGCTGTCCGTTTGAAACTTAATAAAATTATATTGGTCATTTCTGATAAAAGGTGTCTTCATTTCTGCCAGCTCCTTATTTATGGATCTATATTTAAAAATAAGGTGCAAAGCCGGATGATCAGAAATGATACCTTGCTTTTTTTAGGCGATTTGTTTATAACCCCGCCTCATGCAAAGTATCGCCTTTCAAGATAACAGGCTTTGCATGAGACGCTGCAGTCGGCAAATGAATGTCATTTACCATTTTATCCACCTCCGAATACTGATTCTATTATAAACGACAATCGTATTCAATCTCAATGATATCCTCCATCTTTAAAATGCATATTTCATCCGCCCGGCTTACGATCCGCAGCTCCCTTTTCAGGGCGTCGGCATAGTGAATCCGGCCGGCCAGCGTTTTCACTTCCCCCTGCCGATAATAGGCAAATTGCAACATTCTGTTTTCTGCCATCGCTTCACAAATGATTTCATTAAATTCTTCATATTTTTGTTCATCCAGGATCGGTTTTTTGAGTTTTTGAAGGCTTTCATGATATTCCCTGAGCAATTCCACGTGCTCAGGCAGCATCATGGAAACCCATTTGATACTGCCTCTGTCGCGAAGCATAAATGATTCTCCTTTCTATGCCTGATGGCCTCCGACCAATTTTGACCGCAGCCGGGCCGTCCCGGCGTTTGTATAGGAAACAGCCCGCAAAAGCGCTGTTGATCCGTGCCGTTCTCTGATGCCGTCCATCACGTACCCGAGCTGCCGCTTCTTTTCCTGATCGGGACGAAAAAGATCAAGCTGCATATTGGTGTCGTCTTGAATATTGGACAAAGAGACGGAAATTTTCCGAACCGTTTTGCCGGCATAAAACCGCTCGAACAATGCCAGACATGTATGGTAGAGATCAAGGGTGACATTTGAAGGGCTTTCCATTGTTTTTGAACGGTAAAACCCGCCGCCAAGCTCATCGCGGCTGTATTCGACGCCAAGACTGACGGTCCGGCCCGCCTGGCGGTGGGCGCGCGCCCTTTTGGCCACTTCTTCACACATTTCAAGAATGACATGCTTGACTTCCTCCGGATTCGGATAATCGCGAAGCAAAATCTGGCTTTTTCCATAGCTGACCTGCCCCTCCAAGAGCGGCGCTCCGATCGCTGAAAGGTCGATGCCCCAAGCGTGATAATAGAGCTGGTTTCCCATCACCCCGAATGTTTTCTCAAGCCGCTTGAGATCATAGTGAGCCAGCTGACCGACTGTAAAAATCCCCATCCGGTTTAACGTCTTTTCCAGCCTGGAGCCGATTCCCCACATGCGGCGCAGCGGAGACAGCGGCCACAGCTTCGTTTTCACGTCTTCGTAGCCCCAGACGGCCACCCCGTCTGCTGATTTTTTCGCTTCAAGATCAAGGCACAGCTTTGCCATCAGCAGATTCGGTCCGATTCCGACAGCACAGGGAAGGCCAAACTCCCTTTCCATATCATCTTGAATTTTCATCGCAATCGTTCGGGCGTCTCCCCACATGCTCTTAACACCGTCCACCTGAATAAAGCTTTCATCCACGCTGTACGTATGAATGGCATCAGGCGGCACATAGCGGCAGAACAGCCGGGTGAGCTCTGTAGAAACACGGACAAACAGCCCCATCTTCGGATTGACCAGCTTGATGCGCGGATCATCCGGCAGCTGATAAAGCCTTGTTCCCGTTTGAACGCCGAACTCTCTTTTCAGAGCCGGAGAAGCAGCGAGAACGATGCTCCCCTGCCGCTCCGTGTTTCCGACAACCGCCAGCAGGCAAGTCATCGGATCAAGTCCGAGCAGGACTGCGGCACAGCTTGCATAAAAGCTCCGCATATCAACGCACAAAACCGAACGCGACGGATATTGACCGTAATCCATCTCTCTCCCTCCAAAAAGAACTGATGTTCGTACAATTAGTGTATGAATACTATACTCCGAATATACGTTCGATTTCCAGGCGTAATTTTATCCAAAGAAAATCCTGGCTGAAAGCAATAAAAAACACCTTCTTTGGAAAGAAGGTGACATGGCGGATCATTCCAGTTCGGAATGCCGCCGCATTCGGTTTAATGGCTCAAATTGAAAGCTCCCTTGAGAACCTCGTTTTTTCCTAGTAAGATAAAAGAAAAAGCGCTCCTAAAGGAGAAGAAAAATGGATGAGAAACTGATTGAAAAAATGCTCGGACAGGCGCTGAAGCAGTACGGACGCAATGTTGCAACCGATCCGCTCAGCCCCGGCGAAAAAGAAATCCTGAAGCTGGCTTTGCAGGAAAGGCGGATCGAGGAACCGAATGAGGGGCTGCATGCCCATATCGAGGATGTCATCTATGATTATGTCACAAATCAAGGCTTGTTCTCATCATAAATCGATTTTTCCTGTCGGCTTCCTTTATGCAGGAAGCCTTTGATCATCCAGCATATAGAAATTCCTCTATTCACCGCCATCTGTTTCATGTATGATAAACAAATCAAAACGTAACGGAGAGTTTATCATGAAACAAAAATGGCAGAACATCCACCCGCTCAGCTGGACCATTATTGTCGGAACCATTTTCGGACGTATGGGCACAGCCATGAGCATCCCTTTTTTAGCAATTTATTTGACACAAGTGAAAGGCGCCTCTTCAGGCTTTGCCGGCGCCGTCATTGCAGCGAGCTCTCTGATCGGAATTGCGGCAAGCTTTTACGGCGGGTACTTATCAGACCGGTTCGGCCGGAAAACCATCATGCTCGTTTCGATTTTCGGCTGGACGTTCGTGTTCGCCGGTTTCGCACTCGCCGATCATGTCTGGACATTCTTTGTCATGAATGCCTTAAACGGATTATGCCGCGCCTTGTTTGAACCGACTTCAAGAGCGCTGCTTTCAGACGTATCAAAACCCGAAACGCGCCTTTTCGTCTTTAATCTCCGCTATACCGCGATCAACCTCGGCGTCGTCTTCGGTCCGCTTTTAGGCCTGTACCTCGGATCTTCAAAAACGACGCTGCCGTTTTTCATTGCGGCTTTCATTTATTTTATTTATACGGCGGTGCTGGTCATTCAATTTAAACACCACACCGTACCGGCAACTGAGCGGAATAAGCGTATAAAAGTGCGGGACGCGCTGGAGGTGACAAAAACAGACCGGGTATTTACGATTACACTAATCGGTTCGATTCTTTGTTTATTCGGGTATTCCCACTTCACATCGACGCTCGCACAATACATGGCGGCCAGCCCGTTTATCGAAGACGGGACGAAAGTGTTCGGCATGATGCTGACGCTGAATGCCTTGGCCGTGCTTGCCGTACAGTACCCGATCGTACATATCGCCAAACGGTTTTCACCGATTTTATCGCTGATTGCCGGAAATGTGCTGATTAGCGGAAGCCTGTTCAGCCTCTCGTTTTTCCACGATCTATGGTCCATCGTCTTGATCATTATCGTGTTTACGATCGGGGAAGTGCTTCTCTTTTCGATGATGGATTTACTGGTCGACCGGATTGCCCGGCCTGAGCTGAAAGGCACTTACTTCGGGGCTATGGGCTTCACCCAGCTGGGAAGCGTGGTCGGCCCTTGGGCGGGGGGAATGCTGCTGGACGCCTTTGGAGCGGAAAAGCCGTTTTTCACTTTTGCAATCCTGGCTGCTGTCACCATTTGCGGCGTTCCTTTCCTGGTGGCAGCCTTCCGGAAGCTCAAAATAGAAGAAGCAAAAGTCAAATTAAGTTCGAAAAAAACGATGGAGCATTAAGTGAAACCAGGCCGGCCCGGTCAAAGGCCGGCCTTCCGGCGGACGCCCGCCTCAAGGCGCCGCAAGTTCGACTTTGATGCGATCGGGATCTTCGGTATACAAGGCATAATGCCCGCTTCCGCCGGCAAACGGATGTCTGTCTTCATATAAAATGCGGCATCCCCGCTCCCTCAGTTTCATTGTCATTTCGTCGACTTGTTCTTTGGATGCCGCGTAAAAAGCAAGATGGTTTAAGCCGACGCGACACCTGTGATAACCCGCTTTGACAAACTCCTCTTTCGCCTGCACAAGCACGAGATAGGCGCCGTTTGCTTTCCAGCTGATCCCGTCTTCCCATTGTTGAAAAACCTCATAGCCGAGCTCGCCGAGAAACCAGCCCCAAAAGCGCTTCGACGCTTCCAAATCTGAAACATACAGTTCAATATGATGGATCATGCAAGCCTCCTCTTCTACACCCGTCTGACGAGAATCTCTTCCACCTTGTGGCCTTCACCTTTTCTCAAGATTAAATCAGACCGGAATTTTGTAGGCAGAATGTTCTCATACAAATTCGGACGGTTGACGGTCTCCCATATTGACTTTGCCATATGGTCCGCTTCTTCGTCCGCAAGGTCTTTGAATTTATGGAAATAAGAACTCGGATCTTGAAATGCCGTCTCTCTGAGCATGCGAAAGCGTTCAAGATACCATTTGATAATGAGGTCTTCTTCGGCATCCACATAAATCGAGAAGTCAAAAAAATCGGAAACGAAAACCCGCGGTTTTGTCCGGTCGTCTTCGATCGTCGGTGTCTGCAGCACATTGACACCTTCGATGATGACGATATCCGCTTGTTCAACCGTTTCGTAAACCCCTTCCAATCTGTCGTACGTTAAATGGGAGTAAACGGGTGCGCGAACGATTTCCTTGCCGGATTTTAAATCGTTTAAAAACTCAAGCAATGCTTTGACATCGTAGCTTTCCGGAAACCCCTTCCGCGACATCATCTGTTTTTCTGTCAGCACCGCATTGGGGTAAAGAAAACCGTCGGTTGTGATCAGACTGACTTTCAGCCGTTCCTGCAAACGGGAGAGCACAGTCTGAATGATGCGGGCCGTCGTGCTTTTTCCAACCGCGACGCTTCCGGCAATCCCGATGATGAACGGAATTTTGGCCGCGTGCGGATGGTTCAAAAAACCGTTCACCCGGGTGTTCCGTTCATATTGAGTTGTCCGGTGTAAATAAAGCAGCCTCGCCAGCGGAACATAAACGGTTTCGACTTCTTCCAAAGACAGATAGTCATTTAAACCTTCAAGCCTTTTTACTTCCTCTTCGGTCATTTCTACCGCCATATGCCCGCCGAGATTTGCCCAGGCATCGCGGGTATGACTCGTATATAACGTGTGCAAATTCAAATCCTGATTCGCCATTGTTCTCACCTGCCCTCTGTTCAAAAGCTGTTTACTAAAAAGTTCATGAATTTCTGAGACCGCTTTATTATTATATAGAATTTTTTGAATATTTACGAGGAACAAGGTTTCAATCAAAAAAACCGCCTCATCCAGAGACGGCAGATTCTGTTGTTCCAACCGTTTGACACTCGACTGCCAAACCTGAGCCAACGGGCATCCGTCGCTTGCAAAAGAACAAAGAGCGCAAGTGCCTGCGCTCTTTGTTCAAACGACATATTTGCTTTGCCTGTGCGCCATATAATAAGTAACCGCAGACAGCAAGCCGACGGATGCGGCTAAAATGATGACGACCGGAATCATGTCCACCTTCACCGGTGTAAACAGTTTAAAGCCGCCGCTGAAACTGAAAACCGCATGCCCGAGATTAGACAGCAGGTTTTTCAAATCGAACCTGCCCAAAGCAGGGATAAGCAGGCTGTAAACGATATAAAGCAAAGCAGGCGTAATAAAGCTTCTGAAGAGGACGCCCAAATAAAATCCGATCGTCGAAAAAATGAAGCTGACCGCCAAAACGACAACGAGCTGAAGCGGGATATTGCTTTTTGAAACAGCGGGTATTGTGAACTCGCCGACCGGTATGGCCCTTGAAGCCAGGGAATAAAAGACGAGGCTTGACACATATGCCGTACATACAACGGCGATCACGGCGGCAGCCATCACCATGTAAACCGAACACTGTTTGGCCAACAGAACGGATTTCCAATCATGACTGACAGCTTTCACTTTCACCGTCTTGAACCTGATGTCGTAAGAGGAGATATAGATGGCATACAGTGTAAAAGCCAAGGGAAAAATGATGAAGCCCATCAGCTCAAGCGTCATGATAACCGACTGCTTGGGCTCCAGATGATGGAGGGACAAGACGAAATTCTCATAGTCAAACCTTAAAATATTTTCGACGATCTCTCCGTCGCCATCCTCGCTTTTCAGCTCCCCTTCCTTCACCTTGACGGGCGACGCCAGCGCCTGCTTAATATCGATGCCGAGTTCTTTATATTCGTCTTCAGTCTTTTTAAACTGCTGATAGCTGTCAATTGTATTTTTATAATGTACATATATGTATCCGGATGAAATGAATAATAGAGGAAGCAATAAAATGACGAGCATTTTAGAATACGATTGAAATGCAAGCTCTTTTTTGAAAATATTATAAATATTCTTTATAGACATCGCCCAATTCTGCTCCATTCGTTTTAAAATTGTCTATGTGGATAGCTGAACCGTCTTTCAACACGTATAATTGATCGACGATTGAGGAATAAAACTCAAACTGATGGCCGGCGGCAACAATCGTCATCGTGCTTGACCAGTCATTGATCAGCTTCTGAAGCTCCATCATGGACCGGTAGTCAAGCCCGTTTGATATCTCATCCAAAAACAAATATGACGGTTTGTTTAATGCAGCGATCATTAAAGCCAGCTTTTTCTTTTGTCCGTATGAATAGGTCTTCACCTTTTTTTTCAGCAGCGCCCGGCCGAGGAACTTTTGCGATAATTGTTCCAGCTCTTCTTTGCCGGCAGGTTGATTGATCAACAGTTTAATATTTTGATAGCCGCTCAGATGATCGTAAAACGGGGAATCGTCATAGATGACGTGCACTTTGCTCCTGACGGCTTCAAGCGGCTCGCCGTCGTACAGAATGCCGCCTTCGAAATGTTCCAGCTTGAGCAGGCATTTCAGGAGCGTCGTTTTCCCGGCGCCGTTTTCCCCCATCAGGAAGGTGACTTTGTTTTTTTCGATATTCATGTTGAGACGGTTGAATACCGTTTTGTTTCCATAAGATTTCGTCAGGTCATCGATTTTGATCAATTTAAAAAACCCTTTCTTGCATCAGGATGGTGTTGCAACATTCTCCATTATACAACGCTGCCATTAATTTCAAAATAGTCTTTTAGCAGCGTTGTATGAAATGGCTTACGGCAAATTAATCATTTCCGTATTTTCCTTTTTTATTGACCCACCTTCTGTCTGTAAAGGTTGAGCTGGCGAATTCAACATCTCCCCACGGTGTAACGGTACCGAAGCTCAGCGTTTTTTTCGCTCTCCATTTGTGAAGCCCTGAAGACTTATAATACCTTTTAATCCCCTTTGCCCTCACGACATTTGGAAAGACGTAGCCGACATCCTGCGATCCGCTGCTTTTCGATATTTTTTTGCCGTTGTAGTACCAGTCGATATAATCTTTCGACCAGGCGAGGAAGCTTCCCCTTTTAATTGTGAGCCTTTTTCCTGCATATGCCGTCACACCGCTTTGGACAGATGCCTGTTCAGGAAGTGATTGCACGTATTCTGTCTTGGCTTCAAGCAGTTCCTTTTGCTCACTTGTCAGCTGCCCGTCCTCAGCAGCCGCAGCGAATGAGGATGGAACCAGGAGCGCCGCAGACAAAGAAAACCCTAAAATCGCTTTTTTCATTTCGTTTCCCTCCGTATTTTTGATCATATTCGTATGTACGTCTTCAGCTGCCATCCATAAGCTACTGCCGCATCCAAAACAATTTGAGGTCCGAGTTCTCTCATTTTAATGGATGAAAAAATAGATTTCTAGCAGAATGGACCATTTTATCATTACCTATTGGAAATTATCACCTCCTATATATATTCGATATTATACCATATTTTTACTTATATTCAATTCCTATTATTTGGAATTTTTGTCATGGGCAGCTCGCACCTTTTATAATGAGAATGAAAAAAGGAGGAAGAAGAGGAACCTATACTACCTGGAATGCGATTCAACAGCTGAAAATTCCTACTCGTAAAAAACAAAGCACTCGACAGACCGTCTTCCTTCATGGAGACGGTCATATACTCTTACTGCCAGGAACCGCCTTAAATTTGGAGGATGAGGAAGCCGAGCGTTTATTTGTGAGTGCACATAGCAAAGGCTGCCTAATCCAAGGCAGCCTCATCCTTTAAAAGTTCTTCGATTTATCGTTCGATTTGTTTTTGGAAGGAACAATCCGCTGTTCCACCTTTTCATAAAGGGACAGCATTTGATGAATAAATGACAGCTTCGGTGCTGTCCAGAATACAAACAGAGCTGACAACACGCCAAGAAGGGCTCCCGCCGCAACGTCGAGCGGATAGTGAACGCCCGACCAAATGCGGGAAATTCCCACGGCAAACGCAAGTACAAGCCACAGCCAGCCCGTCTTTTTGTGAAACAGAAAGATTAAAAAACCAATTGAAAAAAACAAAATCGTATGGTCGCTCGGAAACGAATTGTCAATTTCATGCTCTATCAGCTTGTTGACATTCGGAAGCGTTGCAAACGGTTGATAGTTGGAATGCAGAGAGCCCATGATTTTCCCGAGAATTTCGGCAACCACAAATGCGATGACTGCATAAATGACCATCAATCTGTTTTTTGTCGTCCGGGTCAGCCAATAAACGACAAGACCTAATGCGAGAAAGTACATCATATATTCGGCTAGAAAGTAAACGACCGGATTCAGCATCGAATACTCTTTTCCCAAATCATTAATGAAACGAAAAGCATCAATATTTAATTCTGAAAAAGACATGTTTCAATCTCCTTTTTTGTACTTTTATTCTAAATATATCCATTTAAATTGTGCAAAAAAGCCTTATCGGAATGAGGAATGTGCAAACATGTGTCACACATTCCCTTAGACTCTCCTGCATCAATGAATATCGATTTTTTTAAAGTAAACGATTGTCGCGGCTAATCCAAGAACGGTTGTGGCGGCAACACTGATAAAAGAATATTCGGGCGGATATTCCGGAAAGAACGTACCCGAAGCGATCACCCATACCGCTGACCAAGGGAATAAAGCGCTGTATTCCGTGCCGTATACCATAATGCTGACCATTGATATAATGATCGTAAAGATAATGGTGGGCACGTAGTTTTTAAACAGCAGTGTCACAAATATAATCGGACTGACCAGGAAGAAAAGAAGTGCCCCGCCTATCATAAATTGTTTAAACCCTTCAATTAAAACCGCCGAACTGAGCCCTTCAAACTGACCGATCAGCCCGAACAGCAGCGTCAGCACCCAGGCGATTAACGTCAGCATCATGATCCAAATGAGAAGCAGAACCAATTTGCTGACAATCAGGCTGATTCTTGAAACAGGAATCGTCAATAGATTCTTTAGCGTGCTTTCAGCGTATTCCCGATTGAATAAATATGATGTAATCACACCATACAACGGGACTCCGATCAAAAGCACAATATACAGGTTGGTATCGGAAAAGGTCTCACTGAAGCGAATCGGTACATCAGGGTACTTGGCTTTTTTAGCCAAAGACGATATAAAACAGATGAAAGGGGCTGCCGCCGCTCCCAAGATGCTGACCAGAAACATCTGTGAACGTTTCAGCTTCAGCAATTCGGTATATAGCAAATTAGCCAATCGTCCCGCCCCCTATCAACTTCACGAAGTAGTCTTCAAGACTGTCTTCGCTCATCGTAATCTTCAATACGTCTATTCCGTTTTCGACAAACAATTTATTGAGCTTTCCCTGCTGGCCCAAATGGGAGTATACCCGGATGATCCCGTCCTGGTGAACTTCGTAGTCATGAATATCAAAATGCTGTTCCATCAGAACGACCGCTTTATTTTGATCGGATAATTGAAATTCCAGATATTTGCGGTTTCTTTTTTTAAGATGGTCAAACGGAATTTCTTCAAGCAGTTTTCCTTCATGAATGATCCCGACATGATCGACGAGCTGTTCGATTTCAGACAAAATGTGGCTTGATATAAAGATGGTGATGTTTCTTTCTTTGGCGAGAGAATGAATGAGTCTTCTCATTTCTTTGATCCCGATCGGGTCCAAGCCGTTTGTCGGCTCGTCCAGTATCAACAGCTCCGGATAGTGAAGCAAGGCTCTTGCAATTCCCAGCCTTTGTTTCATGCCCAAGGAAAACTTGCCGACGAGCTTTTTCGTTTCATGCTGCAGGCCCACGATCTCCAATACTTCATCGATCGCATTTTTTTTATGGATACCTATGATTTTCGCATTGATCAGCAGGTTTTCCCTCGCCGTCAAGTTCGCGTAAAAGCCGGGCACTTCCACGATAGATCCGATTCTTCTTAAAATTTCTTTTTTATTCTTGAAAAAATTTTCTCCGAAAATTTCTATCTGCCCACTGGTCGGTTTGATCAGACCCAGCAGCATTCTGATCGTCGTCGTTTTGCCGGCGCCGTTCCGTCCCAAAAAGCCGTATATATCTCCTTGTTTTACATTGATATTGAGATGGTCTACAGACTTTTGCGACCCGTACATTTTCGTGAGATCCGTCGTTTTAATAATTGTGCTCAAAGTTGATCCACTCTCTTTCACTAGCCTTATAACTACATCATAAACAGAAGGATTTAACTTCTTCTTAACCAATTCTTAATTAATTCTTAAATGATTGGAGATGGTTTTGTTTAGGCAGCGAAAAACCAAACGTCGTTTTTTCCCACGGGACGCTCTGTGCCCATATGCGTCCGCGGTTTTTTTCGACGAGCGATTTGGCGATGGCAAGCCCCAGGCCGCTCCCGTCATCAAGGCTTCTCGACCGGTCTCTGCGGTACATTCTATCAAACACGTTTTCAATCTCGCTTTCCGGAATTCCCGGACCTTGATCCCAGATGAGAAGCTGATATTCATGCTCTGATTCCGTCAGTTCGATTCCAAGTACTTTTCCCGCTTTTCCATAGTGAATCCCGTTTCTCACGATGTTTTCGATCACGCGGATCAAGCTGAGACGATCTGCGATAACAAAGCATTTCTTTTCCGGAATCTGCACATTCAAATCAATGTCATGTTTTTTCAGTTCCGGCAAAAAGTCGATCAGCGTTTCCCTAGCGACTTCGGCAAGGTCAAAAAACTCTGTTTTCAACTGGACTTCATTCGCGTCCAATTTCGCCATGTTGAATATTTCATCGATCAATTGCTTGAGGCTGTTGGATTTTTTAGAAAGGATATTGAGATATTCCTGTTTCTCTTCTTCTGAAGAAGCGACCCCGTCTTTTAATGCATCAACATAGCCAATAATTGATGTGAGCGGCGTTCGGATATCATGGGAAATATTAGACAGCAGCCGTTTTCTGGCCGCTTCCGATTTTGCGGCGTTGATTTGAACTTTTTCAAGCTGCTCTATCAATTCGTTAATGGAAAAAATGATTTCATTAAACGGCTGACCGCCTTTCGCCAGCAATCTTCTTCTTAAATTTCCATCCGCCACGCGCTTCAGCTCGGTTTCGATCAGCTTTAAGCGATCGATGAAGCGAAGCCTCATCGTAAACAGCAGCGCGGTAACGGCAAACAGAAAAATAAACAGCATTGTGCTGAAAACCCCAAGGGAAGCCGTTTTCATATAGATGAACAAAAGTGCTGCAATCGCCGCACATTGCAGAATGAGAAGCAGCAGCTTTTTATCGGTCAGCATCTTTCTCACCTACAAACTTATAGCCAATTCCCCAAACGGTTTGAATAAATTGCGGATCGGAAGGGTCCGGCTCTATTTTTTTTCTCAGCCTTCTGATATGCACCATGACCGTATTATCATCTTCTATGTATTGATCGCTCCATGCGTTTCGAAACAGCTGCGTTTTCGTAAATACCTGCCCCGGATTTGAGGCGAAAAATTTCAGCAGTTCAAACTCCTTCGCCGTCAGGGAGATCTCCTGTCCGCCTGCGGTGACCGTATATGTTTTCAAATCGATGGTCAATCCTTTAAATTGAATCAACGATTGTTCATCGGAGCGGCTTTCGCTGCCGAGGACCAAAAAGCGCCTCAGCATGGCTTTGATCCGCGCAAGCACTTCGTTCACGCTGAAGGGCTTTGTTATATAATCGTCAGCACCGATGGACAGTCCTAAAATTTTATCGCCTTCAAGGTCTTTGGCGGTCAGCATCAGGATCGGAACATTCGTATGATTCCTCATCCTTCTGCAAACCTCGATGCCGTCGATTTTCGGCATCATCACATCCAATATCACGAGGTGGTAATGGTTTTGTTCAAACAGCCTTAACGCATCTTCTCCGTCAACTGCCACGTCAACCTCATAACACTCTCTTTTTAAATAGGTTTTCAATAAATCTCTGATTTCTTTTTCATCATCCGCTATGAGCACTCGAATGGCTTCCACTTGGTTCACCCGCTTTTATTTTGTCTTGATAGATATTCACACCGCAGCACCCGCTGCTGCTTGTTTTTTGAAATATTTCCTCTCTTTTCTTTGCCTTTCATTATAACAGAGACTTGATAAGGCAAACAAAAGGCACCCTGAAAAGGATGCCGTTTTGTTCATATTTTGACAGTCTTATTGATGATATCATGGATCAATCTTGCATTTCTTTCAAGAATGTCGGGATGGGACTTGGAGATCATTTGCATATGGGTTCCGGCTCCTTGAACGACTGTAAAGGTTTTGGACGTCGCTTTTTCCCACATCATCATATTTTCACCCCGCTGATTGTCGCTTGACTTGATATAGCTGATATGTCCGTCAATTGCGCCGGTTGTGACCGTGTTTTGTATATAGACATAAGACTTCATCACCAAGTCCACTAAATAGTCGCTCAATAATTTCTCTACGTCGCGGTATTTCTCAAGTTCAAATGTTTTGGATATCTCTTCTCTGTATTCCTCCTCTGTGAACTGATGTTTCTCGGCTTTTGTCCGATATTTTGAATCGATGATGATCAAATCCTCGACTTCATATCCTTGCCGGTTCAATTCTTTCGCCACATCAAATGCCAGGATTCCGCCGGATGAATAGCCGATTAATGTGTATGGCCCTTCACCTTGAATGTTTTTAATGATATCCGCGTATTTTCGAATCCTGTTTGCGGATGGAATGAAGTTGAAGCTGTACACCGAATGCTGCTTTAGATGTTTGGCCAAGCCCATGTAGGCAATGCCCATCGACGCGGCCGGCGGGAAGCAGAACAGGTTTTTGCCGCCTTCTTCCGCCCTGGTCAGCTGCATGCAATCATCTGTGTAGTCTTTCAGCAGGTCTTGTGCATGCTTCAGAAAATCAGACAGCTCTTTAATGGTCGGCTTGGAGAAAATGTCCTTAAACGGAACTCTGAAGCCAAGCTCTGCATATAGCCTAGAGACAAATGACATGACGTTTAAAGAATTCGCCCCGATATCGAATATGTTGGCGTTGATGCCAATCTGTTCGATATTCAGGATGTCTTCCCAAATGGCGGCCATTTTTTCTTCAAGTTCGTGTCTTGGAGGCTCGTATTCCAGTAAAGCGCCCGCGCTTCGATCTGGCTCTGGAAGGGCCTTCAAGTCGACTTTTCCGTTTGGTGTCAGCGGCAGCTCATCAAGCTTCAGCAAATAGGACGGCACCATATATTCCGGAAGCTCCTTCGCCAAAAACGTTTTGATGTCTTTCTGTGTGATGTCTCTTTCGGAAACGACGTATGCGCAAAGAACTTGATCGTTGTTTTGATCTGTTTTGGCGGCAACCGCCGCTTCTTTTATATCGCTGTGCCTTAACAATTGATGCTCGATTTCGCCAAGTTCGATCCGGTAGCCCCGAATCTTGACTTGGTGATCGATCCGGCCCAGATACTCAATATGTCCATCCGGCCTCATCTTCGCAAGATCTCCTGTGCGATACATTCTTTCACCCGGTAAAAACGGATTTGGCAGGAATTTTTCAGACGTCAGCTCCGGTTTGTTCAAATAGCCTTTTGCGACTCCGTCTCCGCTGATATACAGCTCTCCGGCAATTCCGACCGGCTGCACTTCCTGACGCTCATCCAAAATATAGAGCTGGACATTGGAGGCCGGCTTGCCGATCGGGACAGAAACTTGGCGGTCCCATCCGGCATCATATTGATAGATCATACAGCCGACAACCGTTTCGGTCGGACCGTATTCATTGTAGATTTCAATGTTGTGATGAAATCTCTCCGTGATTTCTTTGGCCAGTTCCGTTTTTAAATCTTCCCCGCCGACGATCAGGCGTTTGATGCTTGATCCGCTGGCATCCATGTCTTTGACAAGGCTTAAATGAGACGGGGTTAATTTGACAATCCCGGCTTTTTGGTCTCTGAACACTTTTCGAATCAGCGGTTCTCCGTCCTCGCTATGCCGATACACAATCACCCGATTGCCTGAGATTAACGGCGTAAATATCGATGTCACCGTTAAATCAAAGGCAATGGATGAGTAGAGGGCAAAATCGAGCTGTTCGCCTTGGACATATACACGGTCAGCCCAGGTAATATAGTTGACCAGCCCTCTTTGCCTGATCATCACCCCTTTTGGTTTGCCTGTAGAACCTGACGTGTAGATGATATATGCAAGGCTGTCGGCGTTACCCGCCGGTTCCAGATTGTCAGCCGGATAACTGCTGAAATCTCCGGTTAATTCGACGGCTTCTTGATGAAGTGTGCCCAAGTCCTGCTTGTGATCCGCAAGGATGATGGCCGCGCCGCTGTCTTCAAGCATATACTTGATCCTTTCTTCCGGATAATCGGGATCAATCGGCAAATAGGCTCCTCCGGCTTTCAAAATCCCCATGATTCCGACCACCATTTCCGGTGAGCGTTCTGCCATGATGGCGACAATCGTATCCGCTTTGACCCCTTTGTCCCTGAGGTATCTGGCAAGCTGATTTGATTTTTCATTGAGCTCACGGTATGTCAGTTTGTCATTTCCTGAGACAACCGCAGCAAGCTCAGGGGTTTTTTCGGCTTGTTCCTCAAACAGCCGGTGAATCGTCTGATTCGGATATTCCGCTTTCGTGTCATTCCATTCGTACAACAGCCTGTTTCTTTCAGCTTCGGAAAGGACTGTGATATCGTTTAATGACTGATCTTCATGTTGGACGACCTGTTCCATCACTTGTTGAAGGTGTCCTTTGATACCGGCGATGATGTGGTCATGATAGATATTTCCGTCATAAGTCAATTTGATGACCAAACGTTCGCCCGGGACTGCCACAATATTAAATCCGTAATTTGTTTGTTCTTCGGCGTGAATTTCTTCAAAGACAAAACCGGCACCGCGTTTGCCGCTTGTCTCAAATGCACTCTGATCAACCGCGTAATTTTCGAAAATCAGGATATGATCCAGCAGCTCTCTTTTTAATTCACTGAGCGACTGTACTTCCGACAAATTCATGTCATGATATGTCCTGCCTTCCAAAGCCTGTTCCTGAACGCTTTTGATGAGTTCCTTAAAGCTTTGGCTTTTGTCCAGTCTAATTCTCGTCGGTACAGTGTTGATGAATAATCCGACCATTTTTTCAATTCCGGTTACTTGTGCATCCCTTCCGGAAATGACTGTACCGAATACGACATCATCCGTTTGATTGTATCTTGCCAAAAGCATTCCCCAAATGCATTGTAAAACGGTATGGAAGGTGACATTGTTACGGCTGGCAAGTTCTGTGATCCGGCCGGTCAATTGTTCCGGGAATTCGATGACGGCCTCTTTTCGCTTATATTTCGCATGTCCGGAAGAACCCGCCAAAACCGAAATCGGCGATTTTTCGGTAAAGCCTGATAAATAGTTTCTCCAGTACGCTTTTGCAGCTTCTTTATCCTGTTGCTGTAGCCACCCGATATAATCGCTGTACGGTCTTGCCTCTTCAAGCCGGTGTTTTTGCCTGGCTTCTTTCATATGATACATGTGGAACAGCTCTCCCATAATGATTCCCCGGGACCAGCCGTCAAGCAGAATATGGTGGTTTGTCCATATGAACGTATAACTGTCATCCCCGGTTCTCATCAGCGCGGCTCTGATCAATGGTTCGCTGTTTAAGCGAAAACCTTTCTCCCGATCTGCTTTGCGATACGCTTGAATCACTTGCTCTCGTTCCGCCGGACTCTGCTTTCGCAAGTCATGATAGTCAAGATTGATCTTTCTGTCCTTGATGATCACATTCCTTGGTTCATCCGTTATTTCATACTCAATAGAGGCCCTTAGAATCTCGTGTCTTTCCATGATGTCATTGAAGGTTTCTGCAAATAGACGCTCATCGATCAAACCTTTCATATTGATGGCCATTTGTTCAAAGTACGCCTGTGATTCCTTGTCTTCGAGCGCGTGGAACAGCATGCCCCTTTGCATGTTGGCAAGCGGATAGATTTTTTCGATTTCCATCCCTTTATATTTCAGTTTGATTTCCTCAAGCTGATCTAAGCTGATGCCTTTGTCTCCGTAATCGGACGGCGTTTTTTCCGTCTCTTCTCGTTCCGCGCAGTGGCGAATGACCGCTTTAAGAGCTTCTTTATAGTTTTGAGCAAAAGCTCTGACGACGTCTTCACTGTACGCTCTTGTGTTATAGGTCGTTTGAATGGCCAGTTTTCCCCTGAAGACCACCGCATTGATTTCGAGCGGATGTTCTCTTGTGATGCCCTTTCCGGCTGCTTCTCCCGGCGAGAGATGTGATGAAGAAAATTCTCCGCTGTTGATGTCTTCATCAAGCTGCCCCAAGTAATTGAACAGGATTGGAGATGCTGCGCCTTTAGCGATCTCACTGTCCCGAGTAAGATACTTTAAAATTCCGTAGCCGATGCCTTTGTTCGGCACGTTTCGCAAGTGCTCTTTCACCATTTTAATCGTTCTGGACATGTCTGTTTCTTGTCCCAGATCGATGAATACCGGGTATTTCGAGGTAAACCATCCGACCGTTCTGCTGATGTCGATGCCATCAGCCACCTGTTCTCTTCCATGCCCCTCCAGCGTGATTCTTAATTGATTTTGCCCGTTCATATCCCTTGCCGCCACCAGAAGCGCTGTGATCAGAATATCGTTGATTTCGGTATGATAAGCTCGGTTTGTTTCTCTTAAAAGCCGCTTCGTCTCCTCTTTTTCGAGTTCCGTGCTGAATGTCCGGCTGTCCTCAACTTTGAAGGCTCCGGCATTTTCATTCATATCCAGGAATTCGACGCCCTCAGCTATAGCCTTCAGCCAATACTGTTTTTCACTAAGCAGTTTGACGGATTTTGCATATTCCGCTATGTGCCGCGCATATGCTTGGTAGGAAGCCGTTTTCGGATAAAATTCGACTTTTTCTCCATTCGCTAGCTGGCTGTACCCGATCGCCAAATCTTCAAATAATATTCTCCAGGAGATCCCGTCGACCACAAGGTGATGGATGATGATCAGCAGGTGATCCCCATTATTCGTTTTGAAGAGCGCCAGTTTGACCAAAGGGCCGGTTTCAATATCGATGCTTTGCTGAAGCTCCGTGGCCAATTGGTACACTTTCTGAGGCTGGTCGTTTTCGCTCGAGACATCATAGACAAATAGGTCAAACAGCTGTTTGTCCGGTCCCCGGTTGTACTGAATGATCTTTCCGTCTTCTTCTGTAAACACCGTCCGGAGTGCATCGTGATGTTTGATGATTTCTTTGAACACACGTTTGACGATGCTCTCGTCGAATCCGTTTTTCCGATAAAGCATAACCGCATGGTTGTAATGGTTCCTGTCCGTTTTGTTCAACGAGAAATACTCTTGTTGAATCGGGGTCAAGAGAACCTCGCCCTCTACCGTTTCATATGATGCTGATTTATCAGATTCGGCTTTGACATATCGGCTCAAAGACTTGATTTGCGGATTTGCAAACAGATCTTTCATTTCTAGTGACAGGCCTTCTCTTGATAATCTTGAGATCATTTGCAGCGCTTTGATGGAATCGCCGCCTGCTGCAAAAAAGTGATGAGTGATCCCGATCTTGTCAATGCCAAGTACTTCTTCCCATATTTGAACAAGCTTTTCTTCCGTCTCGTTCCGCGGCGGTTCGTATTCCGTCTCTTTTCCCGGCTGCGGTTCAGGCAATGCGGCCGTATCGATCTTTCCGTTGGCTGAAAGCGGCATCTTCTCAATTTGGACAAATGAAGACGGAATCATATATTCTGGAAGCTCATGCATCAGATACGTCCTGATGTCCTCGAACGGCAATTCGGCGTCTGCTGTGAAATAGGCGCACAGCTGTTTTGCACCTTTATGGTCTTCCCTTGCAGCAATAAAGGCTTCCTTGATATCATCATGAGCCAACAGCCTGTTTTTGATTTCTTCCGGTTCTATTCTGTAGCCCCTTACCTTCACTTGGGTATCTATCCGGCCTGCAAGTTCGATATTTCCATCGCTCAGCCTTCTGGCGAGATCCCCTGTCCTGTACATTTTTGTATGCGGTGCAAACGGGTTTTCGATGAATTTTTCTTTCGTTTCATCCGGTCTGTTGACATAGCCTCCTGTCACTCCGGCTCCTGCGATGCAGAGCTCTCCGTACACACCTTCCGGAAGCAGCTTCATGTTTTCGTCCAGCACATATGCATTCGTATTATGAATCGGGGTGCCGATCACCGGACATTCTTTGAAAGAATCGAGGTGTTCCGGGTCGATCACTTTAAAGACTGAGCCGATTGTCGTTTCCGTCGGGCCATAATGATTCATGACTACATGATCCGGATATTGGTTGTAAAATGTCTCAACATCCCTTGTATTGATCATCTCCCCGCCCAAGACGACCAGCCTGAGAGTGGCGCAAGGTTTTTCGGCGGAAAAGCCCGGATCATTGACAAAAATGTTAAACAGAGACGGCGTCAGTTTGATATAGGTGATGCCGTTTTCTTTGATATACTTTAAAGCCCGGTGCGCATTTGTATAGCATTCTTTTCGTGCGATATGCAGTTCGCTTCCGCTTAACAGTGCCGAAAAGATGCTCGTATAGCCCAAATCGAACGCATATGAGGACACAAGCATGGCTTTGTCGTTTTCTGTAAGACCAGCTTCCTTCATAAACCATGTTGTATAATTCACCACATTCCCGTGTCTGACAAATACGCCTTTCGGCTTTCCGGTGGAGCCTGATGTGTATATAATATATGCATTCTGATCGGCTGAACCCGATGCAGACAGGTTTGACGCGACCTTCGCATCAATCAAACCGTCGGCAACATTGACGATTTCTCCAGCGAACGCGACGTTTTCTTTGACAGAGCCTTTGACAAGCAATATTGCGGCTCTGCTGTCACTTAAAATCTCATTCGTCCGTTTGGCCAATTGCTCCGGCTCGATCGGCACGTAAGCGGCTCCGGCTTTCAGTACCGCCAGCATGGAAATGATCATCTCAAGCGATGGTTCAATCATGATCGCCACAGGCTGATCGGCGTCTGCTCCTTTGTCTCTCAAAAGCCGCGCCAATTGGTTTGCTCTTTCGTTCAGTTCCCTGTACGTCAGCTTTTCATCCGCATAGACCACCGCTGTTTGCTCCGGCGTTTTGTCAGCCTGCTGCTCAAACAGCTGATGAACCGTTTGATCTTGAGGATAATCGGCTTGTTTTCCTTGATTTTGATCCAAGAGCGCGTTCATTTCTTCATCTGACAGCATGTTGACGTCGCTCAACGGCATGTGCGGATCGTTTGCCGCTTCCTTTAAAATATTGATCAAATGGCCCGCCATTCTTTCAATCGTCGATCGCTTAAACAATTTTGTACTGTAGTTGAAAACACATTGAATGCCTTCATTTGTCTCAGCGGCTGTCAGCGTCAAATCAAATTTTGAGATGTTCACCTCGGTTTGGAGCGGCTGGAAGGTCAAGCCGTCGATGTCCGCTTCATCGCCGTCGAAGTTTTGCAGAACAAGCATGGTATCAAACAGCGGGTGTCTGCTCATATCCCGTTTGACATCAAGTTTTTCAACCAGTTCATCAAATGGATAGTCTTGATTTTCATAAGCTTTCAGCGCCGTTTCTTTCACTTCTTTTAAATAGTCGGCAAATGGCATGTCTCCTTTTGGATGGTTCCTCATCGCCAGCGTGTTGATAAACAGTCCGATGACATGTTTCAAATCGCTGTGATGCCTTCCCGCGATCGGTGAGCCGACAACGATATCCTCCTGGCCTGTATACTTCGCCAAGAGCGTTGTATATCCCGCCAAAAGCAACATATACATCGTCGCGCCGTTCTCTTTCGCCAGTTTGTTCAGCATGGCGGACGTTTCGCCGTCTATTTCAAACTGAACGATATCTCCTTCAATCGAACGCTTTTGCGGACGTTTTTCATCCGCCGGCAAATTCAGCACCGGCACTTCACCTTGAAAAACGTTGAGCCAGTAGTCTTCCTGGCGTTTAACCTCATCTTTTTGATAAAAAAGTTTTTGCCATTCTGAAAAGTCTTTGTACTGAATCGTTAACGGCGGCAATGTTTTCCCCTCATACAACTCGGCCAGCTCTCTTGTGAAAATGGCCATGGATACCCCGTCTGAAATAATATGGTGCATGTCGAGCATCAGTACATGTTCATCGCCACTCGCTTTTAATACTTCCGCTCTTAAAAGCGGCGCTTTTTCCAAAGCAAACGGCTTGATGAACGCTTTGATTTTTTCTTCTAACGGGTCCTGCCCGAGTCGCCCGTACTTCACTTTAAAATCAACTTCTTTTTCGATTTTTTGTACAGGTTCGCCGTCAACCATCACAAAGGCCGTCCTCAAGGCTTCATGTCTTTCTATCAATTGCCGAAAAGCATCCTCGAACCGGTCGACATCAAAATCTCCTGCAATTTTCATGGCGAAAGGCATGTTGTAAGAGAGGCCGCCTGGTTCGATTTGATTAAGGATATACAGCCTTCTTTGTGCGGATGACAATGCGTAATACTCTTTCTCTTCCGCCTGTGTGATGGACGCATACGGGCTTTCTTTCATGGATTCGATAAAATCACCGATGTCTTTAATTGTCGGTGTTTCGAATAGTTGTCTTAAAGGGACTTCAATCTTCATTTCTTTATGCAATTTTGCAGTCAATGCCGCAGCTTTTAAGGAATGGCCGCCAAGTTCAAAGAAATTGTGGCTGATTCCGATGTTTTCGATCCCTAAAACGTCCTCCCAGATTGAGACAAGCTTTTCCTCTGTGCGGTTCCTCGGTGCTTCGTACGTCGCTTCACTGATTGTGCTGCTAGGTTCAGGGAGCGCTTTTCTGTCGATTTTGCCGTTTGCCGTAAGCGGCAATTGATCAAGCTTGACAAAGTATGACGGCACCATGTAATCCGGCAGTTCCTTTAACAAGCATTTTCTGACGTCTGCAACGCCTGCCGCTTTGTCCGCGACGATATATGCGCATAGGTATTTGCCGCCGGCTTGATCTTCCCGCGCCATGACTGCTGCCGCGTCAATGCCTTCGATTTTCAGCAATTGGTTTTCGATTTCGCCCAGTTCGATTCTGAATCCGCGGATTTTGACTTGGTGGTCGATTCTTCCTAAATATTCGATTTGACCATCAGGCAAAAATCTTGCGAGATCCCCCGTCCGGTACATGCTTTCCCCTGGAGCAAACGGGTTTGGAACAAATTTTTCAAGCGTGAGGTCTGGTCTGTTTAAGTATCCGCGGGCAAGGCCTTCCCCGCTCAGACAAAGTTCACCGGGCGTGCCCAACGGCAGCAGCTGCTGGTTGTGATTTAAAATATAAACCTTGTGGTTGCTGATCGGCCGGCCGATGACGACTTTTTCGTCATCTTTTCGCAGCTCGCCCCGCGTTGAGCAAACGCTGTTTTCCGTCGGTCCGTATTCATTAAACAATTTGACGTTCGGCAGCTTTTCAAAATGCTGCCGGATCAGACTTTCATTGAAGCCTTCCCCTGCGACCGTGACAAATCTTAAATCGTCTAAAGGCTGCTCAATCGTGTCGAGCAGGTTTAGATAAAAGCTCGGAACGGCCAGCAAGTTTGTCGCTTTATGCGTTCGCAGCACGCCGATGATCTCACGCGGATTCATCCGTAAATCTCTAATTAAAACCAGCTTCGCCCCAGATATAAGCGTCGTGAAAATATCTTCAACAGAACTGTCGAAAGAAAAGGACGGCACTTGAAGCGTGGCATCGGCTGTACTGTAGCCATACGATTGTTTCCTCCAATAAAGCGTATTGACAATTGATTGATGGTTGACCATGACACCCTTCGGCTTTCCGGTCGAACCTGAAGTATAGATGACATAAGCCATGTCGGAAGAGCCGCTCGTGTGCCCTAAGTTCTCTGCGGCCATGTCTTTTGCCAGCCCTTTTTCGTTCATATCGATACAGGTGAAATCAACGTCAATCTGTTTGTCCGCCTTTTTCAGCAGGATGCTGATGCCGCTGTCTTCGATCATGTACCTGATCCGGTCTTCCGGATATTCGGGATCGATCGGCAAGTATGCGCCTCCGGCTTTCAGCACCGCCAGCATTCCGACGATCATCTCCACAGAACGTTCCGCCATAACGCCGACGATCATGTCAGGTTTGACGCCTTTTTCCCTTAACAGTCCCGCCAGCTGATTTGACCTTTCATTCAATGCTTTGTAAGAAAGCTCCTCCTTTTCAAATACAACCGCAGTATGCCCAGGCGTCCGTTCCGCCTGTTCTTCAAATAATTGATGGATCGTTTTATTCCTTGGATAATCTGCGTTTGTCCGGTTGAACTCATATAGGAGCGTCTTTCTTTCTTCCTCCGCCAGCATGTCAATCTCTGCAATTTTCCGGTTCTCATTTGCCGTCACTTGCTCAGCGACCCTTTTGATATGACCTTCGATATTGTTGATGATATCCCTGTCATAGACATTGCCGTCATATGTCAAAACAAGTGTGAGCTCTTCGCCTGGAGTCACCGACATGCTAAAGCTGTAATTGCTTTGTTCGGCAGCGCTGATCTCATTCACCTTAAAGCCTGTCTTCATTTGACTCTCTTCAAAGTCCTGTTCATCAGCTTCATAGTTTTCAAATACGAGAATATGATCGATCAGATCTTTCTTTAAGCTGCTCAAAGCCTGGACTTCAGCGAGATTCATATAGTTGTAGCGGTTGCTTTGAATCGCATCTTCCTGAACCTTTTGCAAACAATCGTTAAAACGCGCCTGCTCATTGAATCTGATTCTTGTCGGGATGGTGTTGATAAACAGACCGATCATGTCTTCGATTCCGTCTACGTTTGCTTCCCTGCCAGATACGACCGTTCCAAACACGACATCATCGATCTTGTTGTATCTCGTTAGCATCAGGCCCCAAATCGTTTGAATTACCGTATGAAGCGTAACGCTGTTTTTGGCAGCGAGCTCCTTCAATTGTTTTGTCAACTGTTTTGACAAATGGATGACCTTCTCCCGGCGGTCATAGCGGCTGCTTTTTTTGCGTTTTGTTAATGTAGGCAGCTGCGCCTGTTCCTCATACCCTTTCAAATATTCGCGCCAATATTGACGGGCCTCTTCCTGATCCTGTCTTTCAAGCCACTTGATATAATCGCTGTACGGCTTCGTCTCCTTTAATGGACTGGCTTTGCCGTTCATCCGGTTTTCATAGATGACAAACAGCTCGCGCATGATGATGCCAAGGCACCAGCCATCGAGTAAAATATGGTGATGGCTCCAGACAAGCCGGTACGAGCGCTCCGCCGTTTTCAGCAAATAAGCCCTCATCAGTACATCTTTGCTTAAATCAAAGCCTTTTTTTCGATCTTCATTGAGCAATCTTTCAATGAACATTTCCTGTTGCTGGGCGGAGCTTTTCGCGATATTGAAATAGGTGAAATCGATGCTGCGGTTTTCGATGATGATCTGCCTCGGTTCTTCAACGATTTCATATTCATAAGAGGCCCTTAAGATTTCATGCCGTTTCATGATGTCATTAAAGCTTGCCTCAAGAATCGCCGGATCGACATATCCTTCAATATCCATGACCGTCTGCTGAAAATATGCATCTGAGGTATGATCCTCGATGGCATGGAACAGCATACCTTTTTGCATGTTGGCGAGCGGATAGATTTTTTCAATGGCGCTTCTGTATTTTCCTTTGATTTCTTCAAGTTCGGCTAAACTGATATTTGTATCTCCATAATCGGACGGCGTTCGTTCGCTTTCCGTCTGTTGCGTGCAGTGCTTAATGATTTGTTCCAGGCGTTCTTTTAATTGATGATTCAGCCGGCTGATCGTATCTTTTTCGTATTCCATTTGATTAAAGGTTGTATGAATCACCAGCTCATGATTCATCACGATGGCGTTGATTTCGATAGAATGACTTCTCGCAATTTTTCCGCCGATGCTTTCCCCTTCGGAAAAGCTGGAGCCGGAAAATTCGCCGCGGTTCATGTCGGCATCGATCTCGCCTAAATAGTTAAATGAAATCCGGGCTTTTTCTTCGTTGGTGAAATCCGGGTCTTCAGCCATATACTTTAATAGCCCGTAGCCGATTCCTTTATTCGGTATTTTTCTCAACGTTTCTTTGACCATTTTGATCTGTTGGGAGAGGGCTTTTTCTTCTCCTGCATCAAGAAGCACCGGATACATCGTCGTAAACCAGCCGATTGTTCTCGTGATGTCAACGCCTTCTAAAATATCTTCCCTGCCGTGGCCTTCCATCATGACCTTCAGTTTGTTTTCACCTGTGATGTCCCTTGCTCCGGTCAGTAATGCCGTTAACAAAATATCGTTGATTTCGGTATTGTAGGCTCTGTTCGTGTTTCGCAAAAGGTCCGCTGTTGCCTCTTTGCCGAGCTTGATGCTCAACGTCGTGCTGTTTTCGTATACATCTTCCTTTAATACGTTCTTTGGCGGAATAAACCGGACACGAGCCTTGGCAATGTTCCGCCAATACTCGGCTTCCTTCGATAATGTTCGGCTGTGGGCGTATGCTTTTAACCTGCGGGCGAATTCTTGATAGGAATCCGTTTTGTAGCCGATCTCGAGCGTTTGCCCCTTTAATGCCTGACTGTACAATGTTTCGAAGTCCTCAAACAGAATTCTCCACGATACACCGTCGACGACAAGGTGATGGATTACAATGAGCAGGTGGTCGCCCTCATCAGCCCGGAAGATGCCGAGATGAACAAGTTTTCCTTTTCTAATCGATGATAGTTTTTGAATGCTCGTCGCCAGCTCATATACCTTTTCCGCTTGACGATCAAGACCTCTTACATCATAAACATCCAGGTCGAACAGATCTTCCCGAAAGCTTCTGTTGTACTGAATGAAGTCCCCGCCTTTTTCTTCATAGATCATCCTTAACGCGTCGTGCTGCTCCATTATTTTATTGAAAGCCTTTTTGACACAGCTTTCGTCAAATCCGCCCTTTCTGAAGAGCACAAATGACTGGTTAAAGTGATCCAGTTCTTCTTTGTTATTAGCAAAATACCATTTTTGGATCGGAGTGAGTTCTGCATGTCCCGTGACGATTGTATTGGCATTTTTCCTCTGTGATTGTTTTTTAACATATTTGGCAAGATCCTTGATTCTCGGATTGGCGAACAAATCCTTCATTTCAAGCTTCAGGCCAAGCCTGGACAGCCTTGAGACGATTTGCAACGCCTTGATCGAATCTCCTCCTGCTGCAAAGAAGTGATGGCTGATACCGATGTCTCCGGCACCGAGAACATCCCTCCAGATGTCAACGAGCTTAGCTTCTGTGTCATTCCGCGGCGCTTCGTATACCGCTCCTGTGGCGACATGTCTGTCAGGTGCAGGAAGGGCTTTTCGATCGACTTTATCGTTTGATGTGAGCGGCAGCTTATCAAGTCTGACAAAATAAGCCGGAATCATATAGTGAGGAAGCTCTTTTTCGAGCCATTCACTGATCTCGGTTGATGTCCAGTCTTCTTTGGAGACGATATAAGCGCACAAATAATCGCTGTGGTCATCGTCCTTCCTGGCTATAACCGCCGCTTCGTCGATTTTGTCAAGCTTGAGCAATTGATTCTCAATTTCCCCCAGTTCAATCCGGTATCCGCGAATTTTCACCTGATGGTCTATTCTTCCTAAAAACTCGAGATGTCCATCAGGCAGCCATCTGGCCAGATCACCCGTCCGGTACAATCTTTCCCCTGATGCAAACGGATGTGAAATAAACTTTTCGGCTGTCAGTTCCGGCCGGTTTAAATACCCGCGCGCAAGGCTCATTCCGCCGACGCACAGCTCTCCAACAACGCCTGTCGGCACAGGCTTCTGGTTTTGATCCAATACATATACGTTTGTATTGGCAATCGGACTGCCGATATGAGGACGACCGGATCCTTCGTAAATCCCCGCCGTTGCACAGACCGTCGTTTCCGTCGGTCCGTAGGCATTGATAAACAGCCGATTTCCGGACCATCTTTTTGCGAGTTCTTCGCTGCAGGCAGAGCCCGCGGAAACGATTACTTTGAGGTTTTCCAATCCGGATTCATCCAACACATTCAGTACGGTCGGCGGCAAGGTCGCATGAGTGATGTTATACTGCCTTAGAAAGCTTGTTAACGGCTGCCCCGGCATCATTTCCTCCTGCCGTCCCAACACTAAAGCCGACCCGGCTGCCAGCGCCGGAAAGATTTCAAATGCTGACGCATCAAATGATAGTGAAGCAAATTGAATCACTCTGCTGCCCGTGTTTAAATGCATCAATTTGACAACCGCTGAAACGAGATTGCTCAGCCCTTTTTGTTCGATTAAGACGCCCTTCGGTTTTCCTGTGGACCCTGAAGTATAGATGATGTAAGCCAAATCCCCGCTGCGGCTGACAGGCTCCAATTGAGCCGCATCCTGTGCGGCAATTTGCTTGTCGTGAATATCAATGTTGATCATGTCGGCCTCTTTGATAAAGGCCCGTTTTTTGATGAGCGCCTCTTCCGACAGAAGAAACTTTGTTTGGCTGTCGCCCAGGATGTATTTGATCCTGTCTTCAGGATATGCCGGATCAAGCGGCAGGTACGCGCCTCCGGCCTTCAAAATTCCCAGAAGGCCGATGATCATCTCGGGAGAGCGGTCCACCATGATGCCGACGGCTGTGTCCGGTTGAACCCCTTTTTCTCTTAAAAACCGGGCCAGCTGATTTGACCTCTCATGCAATTGTCGATATGTCAGCGTTTGATCTTCAAACACGACCGCGGTTTTGTCAGGCGATGTCTCCGCCCGCTCCGCAAACAGCTGGCAAATGGTTTTGTCTGTTGGAGCATCCGTTTTCGTATCATTAAACCGATATAGCAATGTGTTTTTTTCGTCTTCTGACATGGCCTCTATTTGATCAAGCCGCTTGTCCGTCCGTTTGGAAATGTCTTCTAAAACACGGACGAAATGCGCCGCCATCCTTTCGACCGTTTCTCTTTTAAACAGCTTTGTACAGTATTCCAAATCAAATTCTATCTTCGAGTCTTTTTCGATTGCCGATAAAGTAAGGTCAAATTTTGAAATATGGATGTCGCTTTCAAACGGTTCAAATGTGAGCCCTTCTATTTCAGCATCCGCTTTTTCCAGGTTTTGCAGGACAAACATCGTATCAAACAGCGGATTTCTGCTCATGTCGCGTTCAAGGTCAAGCTGTTCGACAAGATCATCAAATTGATAATCTTGGTTTTCATATGCCTTCAGCGCCGTCTCTTTTACATCTTGCAAATATTCAGCGAATGTCTTGTCGCCTTTCGGATGATTTCTCATCGCCAGCGTATTGACAAACATCCCGATCACATGTTTCAGCTCGTGATGTTTTCTTCCTTGAATCGGCGTTCCGATAATCACATCTTCCTGTCCGCTATATGTTCGAAGCAAAACCGTATACGCCGCCAGAAGAAGCATATACATGGTGGCTCCATTGTCTTTGGCGATCCGCTTGAGCTTCTTCGTCAATTCGCCGTCGATTGCAAAACCGATTCTATCGCCTTCAACACTGTGCATTTGCGGCCTCGGGTAATCCGTCGGCATGTTGAGGACTGGAATCTCGCCTTTGAAAATATTGAGCCAGTACTCTTTTTGCCTTTTCATCTCATCTTTTTGATAAAAATCCCTTTGCCATTCTGAATAGTCTTTATATTGGAGGCTGAGCGGCTTCAGTTCTTTTCCGCCGTACAAATCGCAAATTTCTTTTGTCAAAACCCCCATCGATGCACCGTCTGAAATGATATGGTGCATATCAAACAGAATGATATGTTCCTCGTCATCAACCTTGACCACCTCTGTTCTAAAAAGCGGGGCCTTTTTTAAATCAAACGGTCTGACAAATTGTTTGATGATCTCCTGAATCGATAGAGACTCTATTTTGCTGCATTTGATGCTGAAATCTACTTCTTTTTCAATCTTTTGAACAGGCTCTCCATCCGCCATCAAGAAGGACGTTCTAAGCGCTTCATGTCTTTGAATGATGGTTTTCAATGCGTTCTCAAACCTGCGGATATCGAAGCGGCCCTTGACTTTCATAGTAAAGGGGATGTTATAGGACAATCCGCTCCCTTCGATTTGATCTAAAATGTATAGTCTTTTTTGTGCGGATGAAAGACGATAGTATTCTTTTTCTTCCACTTTTTGAATAGATGAATAGACACTATCTTTTGTCGATCTGATATATTCTCCCAATCCTTTGATTGTCGGCGTTTTAAAGATTTGCCCAAGAGGGATTTCCGCTTTCAGCTCCTTGCGGATTCTTGCCGCCATTGCAGCCGCTTTGAGAGAATGTCCCCCCATCTCGAAGAAATGATCGTTGATACCCGATTTTTCCACCTTTAAAATATCCCGCCAAATTGCTGCCAGCTTTTCTTCCGTTTCATTTCGCGGCGCTTCATATTCGTTTTCCGCCCCCGCCGTTCTGTCCGGCTCAGGCAGGGCTTTTCTGTCCACTTTCCCGTTTTTGGTGAGCGGCAGCTTGTCCATTTTCACGAAATAGGCGGGGATCATATATTCCGGAAGCTTTTCACCTAAAAATCCTTTCAGCTCATCAAGAGAAATCTCGCGATTTGCCGTGATATAGGCGCAAATGTACGGGCGGCTCTCTTCGTCTTCCCTGACGGTGACGATTGTCTCATTGATGTCTTCATGCATCTCCAGCCGGCTTTCGATTTCGCCAAGTTCGATCCTGAAGCCGCGGATTTTCACCTGGTGGTCGATTCGGCCGATGAATTCGATGTTGCCGTCAGGCAGCCATTTCGCTAAATCGCCCGTCTTGTACAGCCTTTCTCCCGGAATGAACGGATGCGGGATGAATTTTTCCGCCGTCAGTTCCTCGCGGTTTAAATATCCTTTGCTTAAGCCATCGCCTGCGATGCACAGCTCTCCGGGAACCCCGATCGGCAGGAGCTTGCCGGCTTCATCCATGATCAAGACCGACGTATTCGCCAGCGGGCTGCCGATCGGAATCGTTTCCGCCTCATCGTCTATCTCGTTGATGAAATAATATGTCGCATATACCGTGCTTTCTGTCGGGCCGTAAACATGAATCAATTTATCCCGGCCGACATGATTCAGCACTTTTCTTACATGCGGTATCGACGCTCTTTCCCCGCCGAAGAGGATTTTTCGCAGCTTGGCAAGGCAGCCGATATTGATGTCGGCGAGCGTATTGAACAGCGCCGTGGTAATGAACATCACACTGACTTGTTCTTTTTTTATCACTTCGGCCAGCTCATGTGTATTCAAGACCGTCTCTTTTTCGATCAGGACGAGTGAGGCTCCGTTTAATAAAGCGCCGAAGATGTCGAACACCGATCCGTCAAACGAATAATTGGACAGTTGGAGGATGGCGTCATCTTCTGTGATGTCGATATAATTGGTGTTTTTAACGACTCTTGCCGCACTGTAATGCGGGGTGACAACGCCTTTTGGCATTCCCGTAGATCCTGATGTGTAGATGATATAGGCGGTATCGCCGGAATCATTGACAGAACTGAGCCGTTCTTTACTGAATCCGTCCGCCACTCCTTTATCCAGATGAATGATGTCAGCCTCACAGTCAATTCCATCTGCCGCTTTTCCTTGCGCAAGCAGCACCCCGGCTTTCGTGTCGCTGAGCATGAAGGCTATTCTGTGTTTAGGCGTTTCAGGGTCAATTGGCAGATAAGCGCCGCCCGCTTTTAAAATCCCGATGATGCCGATGATCATCTCGAAGGAGCGGTCCGCGATGATCGCGGCAATCGAGCCTCTGCCGATCCCTTTTTCTCTGAGGAGCCTCGCGGTTTGGTTTGCTTTCTCATTCAGCTCTCTGTAGGTCATGCGCTGAGCACCGAACACAAGAGCCGTATGGTCAGGCGTCTTCATGGCCTGTTCTTCAAAGAGCTCATGAAGCGGCTTGTCTTTCGGGTAACCCGTTTTTGTATCGTTGAATGTGTCTAAAATCCTGTGTTGTTCTTCTTTTGACACAAGGTTGATGTCTCTTAATGTTTGTGTCTCATCTTCCGCCACTTGTTCTGCGACGGTAATGATATGCTTTTCTAATGTTTCGATGATGGTGGTGTCATATACATTTTCATCATAGATGAAGAGCAGTTTTAATTGATCGTCAAGAGCTGCGGAAATGCTGAAATGGTAATTGGTCTGTTCTTCCCCGCTGACATTCACCATTTCAAAACCTACATCATTTTTTTCTTCAAACGCTTTTTGGTCAACGGCATAGTTTTCAAAGACCATGACATGGTCGATCAAATCATTTTTCAACTCGCTTAGCGCTTGAACCTCCGCTAAATTCATATAATTGTAGCGGCTGCTTTCCAAAGCGTCGGCTTGGGTTTGGCGCAGAACATCTTTAAAAAGCTTGTCTTTGTCCAGCCTGATTCTGGTCGGGATGGTGTTGATGAAGACGCCGACCATTGTTTCTATACCTTCCACTTCGGCATCTCTGCCGGAAACAACGGTTCCGAACACCACATCCTCGCTGTTGTTGTATTTCGCCAAAATCACGCCCCAAATGCTTTGCAGCACGGTATTGATCGTTACATGATTCCGGTTGGCCAATTTAATCAGGCGATTTGTCAATTCTTTGGAACATTCAATCGTTTTCTCTCTTCTTTTAAACCCCGTCTCAGAAGGTGTGCGGAGCTTTGGAAGCGAATTTTTTTGATCATAGCCGCTCAAATAGCTCTCCCAATAGCTCTGAGCTTCTTCTTTATCCTGATCCTCCAGCCATTTGATGTAATCGCTGTACGGCCTCGGGTCTTCCAATTGATGATTTTGGCCTTTCCGCTTCATTTCATATATCGTCAACAGCTCATCCAGGATGATGCCAAGGCACCATCCGTCAAGCAATATGTGATGATACGTCCAGACAAATTGATACGAATCGTCAGACATTCTGATGAGACAGGCTCTCATCAACGTATCTTTGGCTAGGTCAAAACCCTTTTGTCTATCTTCTGCCAAATATCTTTCCAAAACGCCGTCTTGATCATGCCGGCCTCGTATATCAAGATAGTCAAACTTCATGTGCCGATCTTTGATAATGACGTGCAGCGGCTCATCCAATCTATGATGAAATGATGCTCTTAGGATCTCATGCCTTTTCATGACTTCATTTAGGCTTTCTTCAAACATCCGCTCATCCACATCACCTTTTAATTCAATGATGAACTGCTCAAAATATGCGTGTGACGCTTCGTCTTTCATGGCATGAAACAGCATTCCTTTTTGCATGTTTGATAACGGATATATTTTCTCAACTTTTGTTTTCATATCGTCATCTCATCTCCTAGAATTCCTTTTGTTTTCAGATCCACATGGGCCGCCCATTTTTTAAGCAGCAGGTTAACCACTTTTCATCTCTTTTGTCAGGATTTCTAGCTGTCGACAGATTCATATTCATTTAATAATTCTTCTAGATCTTCCAATGAGAGTTTGTCATAACCGTAGTCAGAGGACGTTTTTTCGGTTTCATGTTTGCCCGTGCAATGGCTGATGACCATTTGCAAACTTTCTTTGAATGCTTGATTCAATTCGCTGATCGTATCTGGAGAATACTCGTATTCGTTAAATGTCGTACTGATCATCAATTGCCGGCCGGCAACGACTGAATCGATTTCAACAGAAGCATCCCTTGCACTTTTTTCTCCGATGCTTTGACCTGCCGAAAGCTTTGACGATGAAAATTGTTCAGTCGTCAGATCATGATCGAGCTCACCAAGATAATTGAATAAGATCGGAGGCTTTTCATCCTTTAAAAGCCCTTCGTCTTTTCTCAAATACTTAAGGATGCCGTATCCGATTCCGTTATTCGGTATTTTTCGCAAAGTTTCTTTCACGATCTTAATCATCACAGACAAGTCTGCTTCATCTTCTAAGTCGATGAATACCGGATACATTGCGGTAAACCAGCCGACCGTTCTCGTGATATCCACATCTTGCAAAATATCATCTCTTCCATGGCCTTCCATAAGAATTTTCAGCCTGTTTTCCCCCGTCAGCTGCCTTGAGGCGATCAACAAAGCCGTTAACAGGAGATCATTGATCTGCGTATTGTATGCTTTATGCGCCTCTTTCAGGAGCTGTTCCGTCTCCGTTTGGCTGAGGGATATTCTGAGTGTTCTGCTATTTTCATAGTTATCATGTGCCGCTTGGCGATGTTTAGGGAGGAATGCCATCTTTCCTTTGGATATCTCCCGCCAATATTCTTGTTCTTTCAGGAGCTTTTTGCTGTTTGCGTACTCAGCCAGTTTTTCGGAAAACGTCTTGTACGAATCCGTTTTATAACCGAGCTCTATCGGTTTGCCTTGCAGGGCTTGACCGTATGCCGCTTCAAAATCCTCGAACAATATTCTCCAGGACACGCCGTCTACCAAAAGGTGATGGATCGCAATCAGCAGATGGTCTCCCTCCGTTGTTTTGAACACGCAGAGCTTGATCATTTTGCCCTCGCTGATGGATATGTCTTTTTGAATATTCGTCGCTATCTGATAAACGGTTTTCTCGAGATTTTTTTCCGTTTTCAAATCATAGACATACAGATCGAAGACGCTGTCTTCCAAGCCGCGGTTATGCTGAATGATGTCACCGTTCTTCTCCCAATAGACCATCCGTAATGCATCATGGTGTTCTGTGAGTTTACGGAAAACCTTTTCGACGATCCTTTCAGCAAACCCGTTTTCCCTGTAGAGCATAAACGCTTGATTATAATGGTTTTGCTCCCTTTGATTCGCTTCAAAAAACGACCTTTGCACAGGGGTCAGCGGCACTTGCCCTTGCACGATTTCGCTGGTGCGTGCTTTCGTTTCTTTTTTGACATATTTACTGAGGTGTCTGATGAACGGATTGGTAAACAGATCTTTAACCTGAAGCTTGAGATCGGCTCTTGATAATTTTGAAACGATTTGCAGAGCCTTAATTGAATCTCCCCCGATTTCAAAAAAATTATCGTTGATTCCGATTTTGTCCCTGTCCAGCACTTCCTGCCAAACAGCGGCCAGCTTTTCTTCCGTTTCATTACGCGGCGCTTCATATCCGCTTGCCGCTATGACGTCTCCGGCAGGTTCAGGAAGCGCTTTTCGATCGATCTTTCCGTTTGGTGTGAGAGGCATCTTGTTGATTTGAATAAAATAGGAAGGGAGCATATAGTCCGGTAAGTGATCGGACAAATATTCCCTCAGTTCATTTGTGTTTGTTTTCGCTCGAGCGACAATATAGGCGCACAGGTACTTATGTCCTTTCTTATCTTCCCGGTCTATAACGACAGCTTCGCTGATGTTTTGATTTTCCAAAAGCTTCGTTTCAATTTCGCCGGTTTCGATTCTGAAACCGCGAATCTTGACTTGGTGATCGATTCTCCCGAGGAATTCGACATTTCCATCAGGCAGCCACCTTGCCAAGTCTCCCGTTTTATACATCTTCCCCCCGGCGGCAAAACGATTTGGAACAAACCTTTCCTTCGTGAGTTCCGGTTTGTTTAAGTATCCCCTCGCGATCCCTTCACCGCCGATGTACAACTCGCCATAAACGCCGACCGGCTGCGGGTTTAATGAGGGATCCAATATATAAAATGCTGTATTGTCCAGCGGCTTTCCTATCGGCGTATTCGCAATCTCTGGAATCCGATCCAAAGCTTCCTCATAATAGCCGGAATCGACAGAAGCTTCTGTGACGCCATAGCTGTTGATGATTCTCATCCTTTGTCCGAACCGTTCAACGAGCCACTTATAATCTTTGATCGTGCAAGTGTCAGAACCCATGATCAACAGCTTCATGCTTGAAAAGTCAAGCTTGTGATGATCGATATATTTCATCAAAGGAATGATCAGGCTTGGCGTCGATTCCAACATATGAATGCCGTATTTGTTGATCATGTCATACAGAAGATTCATTTCCAGTTTGACATCATCCGGGACTATATACATTGTTCCGCCGTTGAGAAGACTGCGGCATAAATCTCCCGCGAATACATCAAACGACATGCTGGCAAGCTGGAGCAGGTTAACTGAAAATGATGCCAATTCATAGTGCTTTCTCCAAGTATAGTGGGCATGAATGATATTGCGGTGCTCGACCATCACGCCTTTTGGGTTTCCCGTCGTACCCGAGGTATAGATGACGTATGCCAAATCACCGGGGGAATTAAGATGCTCCAGATTGCTTCCATCCGTGTCGTAAGCATCGGCCTGATCGATTTGGATGATTTCTCCGGCAAAGCTGATGCTGCCAATAAGCTGATGCTGGGTCAGCAATAGATCAGCTCCGCTATCCGTGATGAGATATTGGATGCGCTCTTTCGGAAGCCCCGGATCGATCGGCATGTACGCCCCGCCGGCCTTTAGAACCGCCAATATGCCTGTCAACATCTCCAACGAACGCTCCGCCATGATTCCGACTACTGACTCCCGCTGAACCCCTTTTTGCCGCAATGTTCTGGCCAATTGATTCGCTTTTTCATTTAATTCGCGGTATGTCAACATTTGATCTTTGAAGACCGCCGCCGGATGATTCGGTGATTTTTCGGCCTGCTCTTCAAACAGCTCAGAAAAAATCCCTGACGGGTGTTCGGTGTTCGTATCATTAAATTGATACAGCACTGTGTGTCTTTCTTCTTCTGAAAGCATGCTGATGTCGTTTAATGTCTTCTGCGGATGATCGGAAATATCTCTTAGGATATTCACGAAATGCTGCGCCAGCGTTTCGGCGGTTTCTTTTTTATACAGCCTTGTGCAGAATTCCAGGTGAAACGTAATGACGCCTGCGGACTCTGCTGCTGTTAGCGACAAGTCGAATTTTGAAATCTGAAACTCCAAATCGACGGGTTCAACATGCAATCCCTCTATATCAGGCTCTGCATCATCCAGCGCCTGCATATCAAACATTGTGTCAAATAAGGCATTTCTGCTGATGTCCCGTTCCAAATCTAATTTGTCTACGAGTTCATCGAAAGGATAATCTTGATTTTCATAGGCGTTAAACGTATTTTCTTTTACATCTTGCAAATACTCAATGAATGTCCTGCCGCCTTTTGGATGGTTTCTCATCGCAAGGGTGCCTACGAACATCCCGACCGTCTGTTCCAACTCCTCCCGGGTTCGCCCCGCAATCGGCGAACCGACAATGATATCTTCCTGTCCGGTGTATTTCGAAAGGAGTATTGTATACCCGGCCAACAGCAGCATATACATCGTGACTCCGTTTTCTTTCGCTGTTTTTTTCAGCTTATCCGTCAGCTCTCTTTCGATTGCAAATGCGATTCGATCTCCTTCATAACTTTGCATTTGCGGCCTTGGAAAGTCTGTCGGCATGTTCAGAACAGGAATGTCGTTTTGAAAAACGGATAGCCAGTATTCTTCCTGTTTTTTCAACCGGTCTTTTTGCCAGGACTCTCGCTGCCACTCGGAATAATCTTTATACTGGATCTTTAACGGTGCAAGTTCTTTTTCTTCATATAAAGCCGCCCATTCTTTCATCAAGATCCCGATTGACACGCCATCGGAAATGATATGGTGCATATCAAGCAGGAGAATGTGTTCGGCTGCGTTCACCCTCACCAGCTCCGCTCTCAGAAGAGGGGCTTTTTCCAGTTCAAACGGTCTGATAAATTGATTCATCCGTTCCCGAAGGCTGCAATTGTCAAGCTCCCGGTATTTCATTTCAAATGTGACCTCTTCGTTTATGTTCTGAACGGGTTCGCCATTGATGGTCACAAAGGATGTTCTTAAGCTCTCATGTCTTTTGATTAGCGTTCTGAAGGCCTTCTCGGCCTTGTCCGTTTGGAGCTCACCTTTTATTTTCATCGCAAAAGGCATATTGTAGGCGGTTTGGCCTTCTTCGATCTGATTAAGGATATACAGCCTTTTTTGAGCGGAAGAAAGCGGGTAGTATTCTTTCTTTTCCGCTTTTTGAATGTCGGATTGAACTTGTTTTTGTTTTTGTGCGATATAAGCTGCCAAGTCTTGAATCGTCGAATGATTGAAGATTTCCTTTAGTGTCACTTCGACTTTTAATGCCGATTGAATTTTCGCGGCCATTGAAAAAGCTTTCAACGAGTGTCCGCCGATGTCAAAGAAATGGTCGTTAATCCCGATCTGTTCCGCTGGCAAGATGTCCTGCCAGATCGATAAAAGTAAGGCTTCCGTTTGATTGCGCGGGGCTTCATAGCGGGCTTGGGCAAATGCCCTTCGATCCGGCTCCGGCAATGCCTTAAGATCAGCCTTTCCATTGATCGTGCGGGGAATTTGATCAAGCTTGATAAAGCAGGACGGAATCATATACTCCGGAAGGTCCTTCGCCAAACGTTCTTGAACCTGCTCAATATCTGCGTTTTTGTTATTGAATGCGATGTAGGCGCATAGATATTTGCTGTTTTCCTGATCTTCCTTCGCCACCACGATGGCTTCATTGATATTATCGTTCATCAGCAACCGGTGTTCGATTTCTTCCAGTTCGATCCGATAGCCGCGGATTTTGACTTGGCTGTCGATTCTGCCTAAAAACTCGATGTTTCCGTCAGACAGCCATCTTGCTAAATCGCCTGTACGATATACTCTCTCGCCTGATTCGTCCACCACAAAGGCCGCTTTTGTCAATGTTTCATGATTCAAATATCCCCTTGCGACCCCTTCGCCGCCGATCAGCAGTTCGCCCGGTACTCCAACCGGCTGCGGCCGGCCGTATTGATCTGCAATGTATACCTTATAATTGCTTAAAGGCTTGCCGATAGGAATGCTCGTTTTTTTGCGGTCTGCGCTGCTTAGTTGATAATAGGTAGCGCAAACTGTCGCTTCCGTTGGACCGTAGGAATTGTAAACGTCGGCGCCTTTGATGATATTTTCGACGTACTCAAATTTTAATACGTCGCCTCCACTGATAAATTTCATCTGCGGATGAAAGGTTAAGTGCTGATTTTTATCGATTTCATTTAATAGAAGCGGGGAGCAGCTGACAAGTGTGACACGATACTTCCCGATCGTTTTCACCAGTTCATCAATGTTCAGATCGCTTACTTTTCTGCTGATCACCAAGCGCCCTGAGCAAGCTAAAATAGGGTAGACTTCTTCAGAAAATGCATCAAATGAAAAGGATACGACTTGCAAAACTGTATCATGTTCGCTTAAAGGAATCCTTTTCGTAAAAGCATCAACATAATGAACGACATTACGGTGAGTCGTCATGACACCTTTCGGCCTGCCAGAAGAACCCGAAGTATAAATTACATATGCCAAATCAGAAGCCTTGTTGACATTTGGGAGATTTTCTTTGCTGAAAGACCGGGTATCTTCGGCGGTTATCAGTTGACGCCCGTCTATTTTTGATTTAAAGGGCTCCTGGATAACGACCATATCAGCTCCGCTGTCTTCCAGCATATATTTGACTCTGTCCTCGGGATAATCCGGATCAATCGGCAGATAGGCTCCGCCGGCTTTTAATATTCCGATAATCCCGATGATCATCTCGAGTGAACGGTCTGTCATGATCGCAACAATTGTATCCGGCTTTACACCCTTCTCTCTTAAAAGCCAGGCCAATTGGTTGGCCTTTTCGTTCAGCTCTCGATATGTCAATTGCTGATCTTCGAATATAACAGCGGTGTGATCGGGTGTTTTTTCAGCCCGCTCTTCAAACAGCCGGCTGAGTGTCTTGTTTTTCGGACCATCTGTTTTCTCATGATTGAATGTATGTAAGATGATGTCTTTCTCCTCTTCCGACATCATCCTAATCTCGCTTAACGCCAGTTCAGGGTGATGAGCAGCGTCTTTTAAAACATTCAAAAAATGTCCGGCCATTCTTTCAACCGTTTCTTTTTTATACAGATCAGTGCAATATTGGAAATCAAATTTCAGGTTGTCTCCATGCAAAAATGCCGTCAGGCTTACATCGAATTTCGCGACATGAAATGGAATATCATACGTTTCAAAATGCCCCCCGCCGGCTTCAGATGCGAAATCATCCGCATGCTGCAGATCAAACATCGTGTCAAACAGCGGGTTTCTGCTCATGTCATGTGTCAAGCCCAGATGTTCGATCAATGCATCAAATTGATAATCTTGATTTTCATAGGCTTTCAGCGTATTGTTTTTGACCGTTTGGACATATTCGCTAAATGTCATGTTCCCCTTTGGCCGGTTTCTCAGCGCAAGGGTGCCGACAAACATCCCGATTGTCCCGTTTAAATCGGCATGCGGTCTTCCGGCAATCGGCGAGCCGACAATGATATCCTCTTGTCCGGTGTATTTTGACAGCAGAATGGTGTAGCCTGCCAAAAGAAGCATGTACATTGTAACGCCGTTTTTTGCGGCGATCGTCTTCAGTTTTTTTGTGGTGTCCTGATCCAATTCCACAACCGTTCTGTTTCCTTGAAAGCTTCGGATTTTCGGTCTCGGAAAATCGAGCGGCATATTCAATACCGGAATGTCTCCCCGGAAGGTATTGAGCCAATACGCTTCCTGCTTCTTCAACCGGCTCTGCTGCTCGATGTCTCTCTGCCACTCTGAATAATCTTTATACTGAACCGCCAGCGGAGACAATTCTTTGCCTTCACAGCAGTCGGCGAATTCCTTCATTAAAATTCCGATAGAGACGCCGTCTGAAATGATATGATGCATATCAACCATCATCATATGCTCAGCTTCATCCACTTTTACGATTTCCGCTCTTAAAAGCGGGGCTTTTTCTAATTCAAAAGGTTTGATGAAACGGCTGATTTTCTCCTGAATGCTTTGATCCCCCAACTCGCTGTATTCAAGTCGGAACTCGGCTTCCTGTTCGATTTTCTGCACCGGTTCGCCATCGAGCATGACAAAAGAAGTTCTTAACGATTCATGCCGTTTGATGAGTGCTTTCCATGCCTGTTCAAGTCGGCTGATTTGAACTTCACCGTTTATTTTTACCGCCAGCGGCATGTTATAGGCCGTTTTGCTGTCATCAAGCTGATTTAAAATGAACATCCTTTTTTGTTCCCTTGACAAAGGGTAGGTTCCGCTTTTAGACGGCGCCGCTTTCGGAAAGCTTCGCTCAATGTCCGTTTCGCCCGCTTCCAGCGCTGCGATGATGTCTTCTTTATACCGCTTGATTTGCTGTTTTAAGTCAGCCGTCAATAATTCTTGAGGACCGATGATTTTGATTTTTCCCTTGTTATGGTATAAGGTGATATTTTTCTTTTTCAAATCATTTATGAAGTCCATTATGCTCATACTCATCTCACTCCATTCGTCAGACTTGCGGCCAATATCAGAATCGGTTTTTTTAAGGAAAATGGGGCAGCTGTACAATCTATCATTTGAAATGATAGATTGTACAGTGCAATTCCATCACACTTCCTCTTCCGCGTACTCCTCACTAACGGCCGATTCGGCTTCAGCGGTTAATACAAAACGCGCTAATGATTTTGCAGTCGGATGTTTAAAGAACGTGCTGATCCTCATATCAATGCCAAACGTTTTGTTAATGGAATGGACAGCTTGCATCGCTTTCAGCGAATTCCCCCCCTTGTCGAAGAAATGGCAGGAAATACCCATCCGCTCTGTTCCGAGTACGTCCTCCAAGATGGAAATGATGCGCTGTTCGACATAGTTTCTTGGCGCTTCGTACTCTGCTTCAGTTCCTGCGCTTCTGTCCGGCTCAGGCAGGGCTTTTCTGTCCACTTTCCCGTTTTTGGTGAGCGGCAGCTTGTCCATTTTCACGAAATAGGCGGGGATCATGTAATCCGGAAGCTTTTCACCTAAAAATCCTTTCAGCTCATCAAGAGAAATCTCGCGATTTGCCGTGATATAGGCGCAAATGTACGGGCGGCTCTCTTCGTCTTCCCTGACGGTGACGATTGTCTCATTGATGTCTTCATGCATCTCCAGCCGGCTTTCGATTTCGCCGAGTTCGATCCTGAAGCCGCGGATTTTCACCTGGTGGTCGATCCGGCCGATGAATTCGATGTTGCCGTCTGGCAGCCATTTCGCTAAATCGCCCGTCTTGTACAGCCTTTCTCCCGGAATGAACGGATGCGGGATGAATTTTTCCGCCGTCAGTTCCTCGCGGTTTAAATATCCTTTGCTTAAACCGTCGCCCGCGATGCAAAGCTCTCCGGGAACCCCGATCGGCAGGAGCTTGCCGGCTTCATCCATGATCAAGACCGACGTATTCGCCAGCGGGCTGCCGATCGGGATTGTTTCCGCTTCATCGTCTATCTCGTTGATGAAGTAATATGTCGCATACACCGTGCTTTCCGTTGGGCCGTAAACATGAATCAATTTATCCCGGCCGACATGATCCAGCACTTTTCTCACATGCGGTATCGACGCTCTTTCCCCGCCGAAGAGGATTTTCCGCAGCTTGGCGAGGCAGCCGATATTGATGTCGGCGAGCGTATTGAACAGCGCCGTCGTAATGAACATCACGCTGACTTGTTCTTTTTTTATCACTTCGGCCAGCTCATGTGTATTCAAGACCGTCTCTTTTTCGATCAGGACGAGTGAGGCTCCGTTTAAGAGAGCTCCGAAGATGTCGAACACCGATCCGTCAAACGAATAATTGGACAGTTGGAGAATGACATCGTTTCCTGTGATGTCGATATAATTGGTATTTTTAACGACTCTTGCCGCACTGTAATGCGGGATGACCACTCCTTTTGGCGTTCCGGTTGAGCCGGACGTGTAGACGATGTACGCTGTATCGCTTGAGCGATTCACACGCGGAAGATTCTCTTCACTTAGTAAGTGCAACTCGTCCGAACACAAATCAACGGTTTTTATATCAAAAGGTTTAAGAAGCGAATCTGTTGTTACTAACAATGCCGCACCGCTATTTTTCAACATATAATCGATTCTGTCCCTAGGCGTTTCAGGATCGATCGGCAAATACGTGCCGCCCGCTTTTAAAATCCCGATGATGCCGATGATCATTTCAAAGGAGCGGTCCGCGATGATCGCCGCAATCGAGCCTCTGCCGATCCCTTTTTCTCTGAGGAGTCTCGCGGTTTGGTTTGCTTTCTCATTCAGCTCTCTGTAGGTCATGCGCTGAGCACCGAACACAAGAGCCGTATGGTCAGGCGTCTTCATGGCCTGTTCCTCAAAGAGCTCATGAAGCGGCTTGTCTTTCGGGTAACCCGTTTTTGTATCGTTGAATGTGTGTAAAATCCTGTGTTGTTCTTCTTTTGACACAAGGTTGATGTCTCGTAATGTTTGTGTCTCATCTTCCGCCACTTGTTCTGCGACGGTGATGATATGCTTTTCTAATGTTTCGATGATGGTGTTGTCATACACATTTTCGTTAAATGTCAATTTGAGCTTCAGCTGCTCATCTTCTAAAACGCCGGTCAGATTAAAATTATAGTTGGTCCGTTCTTTTCCATGAACACCTTCCAGTTCAAAACCGGTTTCCCCGGATTGGCTTCTGAACAGCTCTTCATCAAACGCATAATTTTGAAAGGCCATGACATGAGTGATCAGCTCTCTTTTCATTTCACTCAGTTCCTGAATTTCCGATAAATTCATATAGCTGTATCGATTGCTTTCGATAGACTCGGCTTGTGTTTTCTTTAACACCTCTTTAAAGCTTCTTGCGCCTTCAAAGCTGATCCGTGTCGGTATTGTATGAATAAACAAGCCGACCATCTCTTCGATGCCGTCAACAGGAGCCTCCCGTCCCGAGACGACGGTTCCGAATACGACTTCATCGGTATTGTTGTATTTTGCCAGAATCATGCCCCAAATTCCTTGAAGAACCGTATTGATGGTGACATGATGCTGCTTGGCGATCCGGGTGATTTTCGTTGTCAGTTCTTTTGAAAACGATATGACTTTTTCTTTGCCGCAATATTCTTCTGACGTTGCGCCGCGATTGAACGCCGGAAGTTCAGACCGCGACTCATACCCTTTTAGATAATCCTTCCAGTATGCCACCGCTTCTTCTTGATCTTGTTTTTCCAGCCATTTGATATAGTCTCCATACGGCTTCGGCTCTTTTAATCGGCGGGATTCGCCCTTCATTATTTTTCCATATAGACTGAACAGCTCGCTCAAAACAATACCCAGACACCAGCCGTCCAGGAGGATGTGGTGATGACTCCAAATGAGCCGATACGATTCATCACTCATTTTGATCAAACAAACCCTCATGAGGGCTTCACTGCTCAGATCAAAGCCTTTTTCTTGATCTTCTTTTAAATATGTTTCTATGAACCTATGCTGCCGCGTTCGATTTTCGCCTGTCAGATCTATTGATGTGAAAGGTGTTTTCCGGTCTCTAGCTATGATTTGTCTCGGTTCGGCTGTGATTTCATATTCAAAAGACGCCCTTAAGATTTCATGCCTCTTCACGATTTCGTGAAAGCTTTCTTCTAAAATGTCCGGATGGACACGTCCTTTTAATTTGATGACAATTTGCTGGAAGTATGCCCCTGATGTCTGATCCATAGCGTTATGAAATAGCATTCCTTTTTGCATATTGGCCAGTGGATAGATCTTTTCGATTTGAAACGCGCTGTACTTATCTTTAATAAGCTCCAGCTCTTCAAGACCAAGCGAGACATCGCCATAATCGGAAGGCGTCATGTCCGATCCTTCTTTATCAACGCAATGATCGACGATCTTTTCCAGGTTTTCTTTGAATGATTGATTGAGTTGTTCGATTGTGCTTGTTTGGTATTGGTCCTGGTTGAACGTCGTATAGATTGTCAATTCGCCGTTTAAAGAGATCGCATTCATTTCGATGGCGCAGTGCCTTACGATTTTTCCGCCGATGCTTTCTCCCGGTGAAAATGGCGACTGGGAAAATACTTTTCTATTCATGTCATTGTTCATTTCTCCAAAATAGTTAAAAGAAAGCGGAGCCTGTGTTTGTATTTTCTGAAGCTCTTCTGTCATGTATTTTAAAACACCGTAGCCGATCCCTTTATTCGGTATTTTTCTCAACGCTTCTTTGACCATTTTGATATTTTGCGATATTTCTTTTTCTTCTCCCAAATCGATAAAGACCGGATAAACCGTCGTAAACCAGCCGATCGTTCTCGTGATGTCAACACCGTCTAAGATGTCCTCCCTGCCGTGCCCTTCCATCATGACCTTCAATTTGTTTTCGCCGGTGATATCCCTGACTGCGGCGATTAATGCCGTCAGCAAAATATCGTTGATTTCCGTGTTGTAGGCTTTGTTTGCGTTTCGCAAAAGTTTCGCTGTCACGTCTGGGCCGATTCTGATGCTCAAAGTCGCGCTGTGTTCAAACGTGTCTCGTTCAAGCTTTTCAGCAGGAATAAATGGAACATCCGCTTCCAGGGCCTTTTGCCAATACTCCCTTTCCTTTAACAGCCTGCGGCTTTGGGCATACTTCTTCAATTGACGGGCGAACTCTTGGTATGAATCCGTTTTATATCCGATGTCGAGAGGTTCACCTTTCAATGCCTGAAGGTACAATGTTTCAAAATCCTCGAACAAAATTCTCCACGATACGCCGTCAACGACAAGATGATGGATCGCAATGAGCAGGTGATCGCCCTCATCAGCCCGGAAGATGCCGAGATGAACGAGTTTTCCTTTTCTAATCGATGATTTTTTTTGAATGCCTGTCGCCAGCTCAAACACCTTTTCCTCTTGACTGTCAAAGCCTCTTACATCATAAACATCCAGGTCGAACAAGTTTTCACGATAGCCTCTGTTGTATTGAATAATGTCTCCGTCTTTTTCTTCATAGATCATCCTTAACGCGTCATGCTGCTCCAGTATTTTATTGAATGCTGTTCTGACGATGTTTTCGTCATAGCCGTCTTTTCTAAAGAGCATAAATGACTGGTTGAAGTGGTCAAGCTCCTCTTTGTTGTTCGCAAAATATCTCTTTTGGATAGGAAGCAGTTCCGTCTCACCTGTAACGGGTTTGTTATGTTTGCGATGTCTCGTTTCTTCTGTAATAAATCGGCTGAGATCTTTTATTTTCGGATTGGCGAACAGCGCCTTCATCTCAAGTTTCAGGTTCATCTTTGCCAGCCTGGATACGATCTGGAGCGCCTTGATCGAGTCTCCCCCTGCCGCAAAGAAATGGTGACTGATCCCGATGTCCTCGGCACCGAGAATCTCTCTCCAGACTTGCACGAGTTTTCGTTCGATTTCATTACGGGGCGGATCGTACCCGGTTCCTTCCATGACATTTACATTGCCGTCCGCCTCAGGCAGTGCGCTTCTGTCCACTTTACCGCTTGGGGTGCGCGGGAGCCTGTCAAGCTTCACAAAATAGGACGGAATCATATAATCAGGCATTTCCCTTTCGAGAAATTGTCGTACATCAGCTGCAGGCAATTCCTTGTCAGAGGCGATATAGGCGCATAAATAGCTGTTGCCGTTTTGATCCTTTCCTGCGATCACTGCCGCTTCTTTGATTTTCTCATGTGTCAAGAGCTGCTGTTCCACTTCGCCGAGCTCTATGCGATAGCCGCGGATTTTCACTTGATGATCGGCCCGTCCTAAAAACTCAATCTGTCCATCCGGAAGCCACATCGCCAAATCTCCGGTTTTGTACATTTTTTTGCCTGGCTCAAATGGATGGTCGACAAACTTTTCCGCCGTAAGCTCAGGTCTGTTTACATACCCCCTGGCAACCCCTTCACCTGCTATACATAGTTCTCCGGCAATGCCAACCGGCAGAGGGCGGAGTTCTTTGTCCACAATATAGATGCTTGTATTGAGAAGCGGTCTGCCGATCGGAATGGACGGTGTTTGCGGCACTTTTCCCGATTCGATTTGATGTGAAGCAGCATCAACACAGCACTCTGTCGGGCCGTATACATTCGTGATATTGCATGACAGATTCGGAAATTTATGAAATAGGCCGCCTATGACATCAGGTGTTAATGCATCTCCTCCGACAATCAATTCCTTCAGATCGAATTCGAGTTCCGTTTTGTCTACATAAGCCAGCATGTTTAAATGAGCAGGCGTCATGTCAGATACATTGATGTTGTTTTTCGAATAATACTCAATTAAACTCATGGCATCCCAGGCTGTCTCGCGTGGGACGATGCAAAGGGTATGCCCGAAGAGAAGCGCTGCGAATATTTGTTTGACAGAGGCATCAAATATATAAGGCGCAACCAGCGCTACATTTAAATGAGCATCGAGATGCTGATAAATTCTTTCATTTAATCCATGAACAAGATTGTTCACACTATGATGCTCGATCATGACGCCTTTCGGTTTTCCAGTGGATCCCGATGTATAGATGACATATGCCAAATGCTGCGGCTTGATGTCATGCTTAAGGTTTTCCACGTGGTCATTTTGTCCGGTTTGATCAATCCGGATGATATCTCCGGTATATGCTTCACCCGGGTCCACATCGCCTGCCGCGCATAATACGCTGACATCGCTGTCTTTTAACATGTAGCTTATTCTTTCCTGCGGATACGCCGGATCGATTGGCAGATAGGCTCCGCCAGCTTTCAAAATACCCATAATACCGACGATCATTTCGATTGACCGTTCTGTGAGAATCCCTGCTATCACATCAGGGCCTACTCCTTTTTGACGCAAGGTGAAAGCCAGGCTGTTCGCCCTTTCATTCAGCTCCCTGTAAGAAATCGTTTCATCCCCGAAGGCAACCGCCGGATGATCAGGCGTTTTTTCCGCCTGCTTTTCAAACAGCTCCGGTATCGTCATCTCTTTGCAGAACACACCGTCTGTTCGGTTAAAATCATACAGAACCCGATGTCTTTCACCCTTTGTCAGGACATCTATCTGATTGATGGCAATGTCCGGATGATCCGCCGCTTGTTCCAACAAGCTGATCAGGTGTTCAGATAGTCTTTCCATTCTTTCCTTGTTGAATAGCGTCGTTGAATACTCAACTTCCAATCTTAATCCGTCTGCCGCTTCACTCGCAGTCACTGTGATGTCAAACTTGGAAATGCCGCGCTTGATCTCCACCAGCCTGCTTCTCAGCCCCTCTGCTTCAAACGGCTTTACGTCTGTGTTATGGTACACGAGCATCGTATCAAAGAGCGGGTTTCGGGCCATGTCCCGTTTGATGTTTACTTTTTCTACAAGCTCTTCAAACGGATAATCCTGGTTTTCATAAGCCTGAAGCGTGTTTTCTTTTACCTCTTGCAAATAATCTCTGAAAGTCTTTTTCCCTTCCGGATGGTTTCTGATCGCCAAGGTATTGACAAACATGCCGATGAGATGTTGAATATCCTCATGATTTCTCCCTGCAGCCGGGGTTCCGACGATGATATCTTCCTGACCTGTATATTTGGAAAGCAGTGCTGTATAACCGGCCAACAGAAGCATGTACATCGTAACGCCGTTTTCTTTCGCCATATGCTGAAGCTTGCGGAATGTTTCACTTTCGATTGCTGCAGTGACGGTGTCACCTTCAGAGCTTTTCGTCAGCGGCCTTTTATGATCTATCGGGAGATCAAGGACCGGGATATCGCCTTTATACGTCTTCAGCCAGTATTCTTCCTGTCTTTTCAGCTCCTCGCTGCGGGCATGGCTATTTTCCCATTCTGCGTAATCTTTATATTGAATATGGAACGGCTTCAGTGATTTCCCTTCATACAGCGCTCCCAGTTCTTGAATGAAGATGTCGGTGGACACGCCATCGGAAATGATATGGTGCATATCGAACATCAGCAAGTGCTCACGTTCATTCAATTTGACGACCTCCGCCCTTAAAAGCGGTGCTTTTTCCAAATGAAACGGCCTGATGAAGCTTTTGATTTTTTCTTCGGCGCTTTCTTTGCCGATGTCACTGTATGCGACTTGAAAATCGATCTCTTTTTCAATCTGCTGCATCACCTCACCGTCGATCATGACAAATGAAGTTCGAAATGATTCATGTCTTTTGACCATGTTTTTTAATGTATTCTCAAATCGGCGGATATCAAAATCGCCTTCGAGCGTCATGGCAAAAGGCATGTTATATGCAACATGACTGCCTGTTTGAGAAAGGATATAGAGCCTTTTTTGCGCTGAAGACAATCGGTAATATGGTTTTTCTTCCGTTTTTCCTATCGATGTAAAAACACTTTCCTTCGCCGCACCGATATATTCCCTCAGCCCTTTAATCGTCGGGGTTTCGAATATTTGTCTTAAAGGCAGCTTGACATTCAGTTCTTTATGAATGGTTGATACCAAAGCGGCGGCTTTAAGCGAATGCCCGCCGGCTTCAAAGAAATGGCTGTTGATCCCGATTTTATTGATTCCTAAAGCCTCTTCCCATATGGAAACAAGTTTTTCTTCCATCTGATCCCGCGGCGCTTCGTAGCGGCGATCCATTGTGACGCTCCGTTCCGGAACCGGAAGGCTTTTCTTATCCACTTTTCCATTCACGGTAAGCGGCAGCCCGTCAAGCTGGACAAAGTACTGAGGAATCATATAATCCGGAAGGCTTTTCTTTAAAAACGCTCTGATCTTCTCCGGTTCGACTTCCTTTTTAACCGTTACATATGCGCAAAGATACGGGTCATGATCTCCGTCTTCTCTTGCGATGACCGCCGCTTCTTCAATCTTTTCATATTTAAGCAGCCGGTTCTCGATCTCGCCGGGTTCGATCCGATAGCCGCGAATCTTAACCTGCTGGTCAACCCGTCCCAAAAACTGAATGTTTCCATCCGGCAGCATTTTGGCAAGATCACCTGTGCGGTACATTCTTTCCCCGGGTACAAACGGATTTTCGATGAATTTTTCCCGAGTCAATTCCGGTCTGTTTACATACCCGCGGGCCAGCCCTTCCCCGGCGATGCAGAGCTCACCGCTGGCTCCGAGCGGACAAAGCTGAAGGTCTTTGTTCAATATATACACTTTGACGTTATCGATCGGTTTTCCGATTGGAATATTTTGATACGATTTGTCTATTGGAAAACTTGTAGCAACAACTGTATTCTCCGTCGGTCCGTAATTGTTTACGATTTGATAGCTTTTTTCTTTAAAGACGTTTAATTTATCTCCACCCGTTAACAGCGTTCTTAACGAATGATTGTCAAGCGCTGTAAATTGTTCGCAGACTGGTGTCGGCAAAAAGCTGATCGTAATATGATGGTCATGAAAATACCGGTTCAGCTTTTCAACATCCAGCCTTGTCTCCTGATTGAGGACATGAACGGTGGCTCCCGCTGTTATATAAGGGAACAGCTCCCAGACAAAAGCGTCGAAGCTGATGCTCGCATAAATCGAGCTGTTGTCGTTTTGTCCGACTTCAAAACAGGATTGATGCCAGCTGCACAAGTTGATCAATGATTGATGTTCGATCATCACGCCTTTTGGCTTTCCCGTTGACCCCGACGTATAGATGACATATGCAAGGTCGCCGCTTTGATTGACATTGTCAATGTCTGACCGATCCTGCCCGGCAATCCTCTCATCATCCATATGAATCAACTCGATCGATTCGGCCGTAAGCTCCTCGGCAAGCGGAACGTCAGAGATGATGACTTTGACTTCACTGTCAAAAGCCATGTATCTCATCCGCTCCAGAGGATACTCAGGATCAATCGGCAAATAGGCGCCGCCTGCTTTCAGCACACCGAGAATCGCTGCGATCATATCTGACGAACGCTCCATCATGATCCCGACGAGCGTATCCGGCTTGACACCTTTTTCTCTCAAAAGCCTTGCCACTTGATTTGCTTTTTCATTCAACTGTCGGTACGTCAGTTTTTGATCTTCAAAAACAACTGCAGTGTGATCTGGTATTCGTTTTGCCTGCTCCTCAAACAGCTGGTGGATTGCTTTTCCTTTTGGATATGCCGTCTTTGTATGGTTAAAGGACTCTAAAAGTGTCCGTTTTTCTTGACGGGATATCATGTCGATTTGATGTAAAGCAACATCAAGGTTTTCTGAAACTTCCTCTAAAATCCTGAAATAATCTTCCGCTATCTTTTGAATCGTCTCTTCCTTGAAAAGACTTGTCGAATATTCAATGTTCAATACGATCTTTTGTTCAAAATCCAACACATTAAAGATCATGTCAAATTTTGCATTGTCCAGTTCAAAGATGATCGGACTCAGCTTGACATCGCCTTTCTGTTTGGTAAACATCCTGGCATCTTCCAGAACAAACATCGTGTCGAACAAAGGATTGCGGTTAGACTCCCGTACACCATTGAGTTTGCGGATCAAATCATCAAACGGATACTCGGAATTGTCAAAGGCCGCAATCGTACGCTCTTTCGTCTGCTGCAAAAATTCTTTAAAACTGTAGGAAGTATCAACCTCGTTCCGCAAAGCAAGTGTATTAACAAAAACGCCGAATACATCTTGCAGATCAGGATGCAGCCTTCCCGCAGCAGCGGTTCCGACAACGATATCTGTTTGATTTGTATATTTATTTAAAAGCACATAATATGCGCTCAGCATCACCGTATAAAGAGTTGTTCCGTTATGTTTCGCCAGCTTCCTTATATGATCTGACAGTTCCCGCTCCATTTCCAAAAACACGCTGCTTCCTTCAAACGTGTCGATATGATGACGTTTATAGTCATAAGGAAAGTCCAGCTTTGACGGTATATCGCGATAAACGTCAAGCCAATAGGCTTCCTGCTTTTTCATCGCGGCTGATTGATTAAATGTATGATTCCATTCCACATAATCTTTATATTGCACATTTACTTCCGGCAATGGCACATTGCTGTAAAGTTCCAATATTTCATTCATCAGGATGCCTTGAGAAACCCCGTCACTGATGATGTGGTGGAAATTTATGACCAGTATATGCCTAATATCTTCGATTTTGATCAGCTTGGCCCTCATAAGAGGCGGCCGGCTTAAATCAAAAGGCTTGATGGATTCTTTACAGTACGTGCTTGTGATCTCCATTAAAGCACGCTGATCTGTAATCGAAGCGTCTAAGCACTCGTATTCCAGGCGGAAGTCGACATTCTCATAAATTTTTTGGATGAGTTCATTGTTTTGGATTTCAAACCCGGTTCGCAATATTTCATGTCTTTGCAAAAATGTCTTCAATGCGTTTTCGAGCTGTATGGCGTTGATCCGGCCTTCGACAAGAAGGGCCATCGGAATATGGTAAGCTCCCCTTTCATTTTCCAGCATCGACAGCATATACATTCTTTGTTGGGCAGGGGATGTCGGATAATACTCTTTTTCGCGAGCCTTTTGAATCGGATGTTCCATATCGCTTTCTTCTCTGTTTTTCAAATAGTGGTCCAAAGCGATGATTGTATCATTTTTAAAGATTTCGCTGATCGGCATCTCAACATTCATTCGTTTGTTGATTTCTGTGATGATGGATATCGCTTTGAGTGAATCTCCGCCAATTTCATAATAGCTGACATCGAGATTGATGCTGTCTAGGCCAAATATATCTTTCCAAATCTCCAGAAGCATGGCTTGTGTTTCATTCTCCGGCAGCATCGATCCGCCTCGTTGACCTTCATCTGCGGTATGCTGTTCAGCCAAGTCATGGAGCGTGCGTTTATCGACTTTTCCGTTTACAGTTAACGGGATTTCCTCAATTTGCACGAATTTCGCAGGAATCATATAGTCAGGCAGCGTTTTTTGCAAAAATTCCTTTACATCTAATTGGCTGATCGCGTTCTCGGCTACAACAAAAGCGTATAAGTTTTTGATTCCGTCCGGACTTGTATAATCAATAACCGATGCCTTCGTAATCTCCTGATGGCTTACGAGAGTATTTTCAATTTCCCCCATTTCCACTCTGTAGCCTCTGATCTTCACCTGGCTGTCTTTTCTTCCGAGAAACTCTACATAACCGTCCTCTTTCAAGACGCCGTAGTCACCCGTTTTATAGATGTAACCTAATTCCTGATGCTGGATAAATGAATGATCCGTTTTTTCTTGATCATGAATATACCCGCTTGCTACCCCCGCTCCGCCTATATACAGCTCTCCTTCGACACCGACGGGACATAATTGTTTATTCTGGTTCAATACGTATATTTTTTGATTGGCCAGCGGTTTTCCATAAGGAATGCTTTTCCAGTCTTCCTCTACTTTTTGAATCGGATAGTAGATCGACCAGATGGATCCTTCTGTTGCGCCTCCCAAACTAATCACTTCTGCGTTTTTAAACGTCTTCTTTATGGTTGCAGGCAACTGAAGCGGTATCCAGTCTCCGCTTAGCAGGATGAGTCTGAGATGATGATTGAGTTCGTTGTCCGGGTATACATCGGCCGTCATTCCCATAATCGCCGGAACAGAATTCCAAATTGTAATCCGTTCTTTTTCGACTGTCTCTTTCAGACTGAATACATCCCTTTGGTCATCAATGATGACAAGTGACGCCCCGCTGCTTAAAGCGCCAAACACGTCATAAACAGATAAATCAAAGCACAATGAGGAAATGCCCATCATGTTATCTTGTTCTGTGACGCTGAATTTTTCATTGATATCTAGAATGGTATTCGCTGCGGCACCATGCGTAATCTGAACGCCTTTTGGCTTGCCTGTGCTTCCTGACGTAAAGATGACATATGCCATGTCATCCAAATCGACTTTTCGGTCAACCGGCGCTTTTGAGAAGCGCTCGATATGTTCTTTGTCATACACGTCATGGCTGATGAAGAATTTGCAATTGCTTTTTGATTGGATATACGCCTTTCTTTCTTCCGGATAATCCGGATCGAGAGGGATATAAGCTGCTCCAGTCTTCAATACAGCCAATAAATTGACAATCGTCCCCAGGCTTCTTTTGCCGATGACACCGATATAGTCGCCCCTTTCAACCCCTTTTCCAATGAGAAATCTTGCGACCTGGTTGGATTTTTCGTCAAGCTCCTGATAGGTCATCACCTCATCATGATGCTTGAGTGCTATTCTGTCAGGTCCATGTTTAACCTGGCCGGTAAACAATTCGTGCAAAGGCTCGGTATCGAAAGATTGATCTGTGTCATTATAGGCGCTGATCATTTGGCGGCTTTTTTCATTCATTTGGATGGTTGAAACGTCCTCGCCGGATACGGCTTTCTGGATGACAGCGATATACTGGTCAAACATCGATTCAATTACTTCATGTTCAAAAATTTGCTCCACATAGTCCCATGTAATATAAAGGCCGCCGTTTATTTCATAAACTTGGTTGTCAATATATACTTGCGACGTTCTCGTGCTAAAGAAATGAATGTTGTCAAAATCGACAAGACTGTCAAATGAGTCGTCGGGATTTTCACTCAGCACGCTTGTGAATACGATCGGCATGACAGCTTTTTTATTCATGCCATTCTTTTTGGCAATGTTTCTGATCACATCAACCCCGTCATAATGTCTGTGTTCCAGTGCTTCCAAAAGCGTGTCCTGAACATTTAAAGCAAATCTCCAGAAAGAGCTCATGTTTTCTTCGGCATGGATATCCAGCAGCATTAAAGAGGTAAAATCTCCGATCATGTTCTTGACATCCGGATGAAACGGGATTCTGTTAAATACGGTTAAATTGATAGCAAAATGATTTTGCCGGCTCCAATAAGCTAATATATAGGCATATGCAGCACAAAGGACGGAAGTCGGCGTGAGATGATGATGCCGGGCTTTCTTTTTTAATTCATTCCATGTATGTCCATCCAAAAACGTTGAAAACTTCTTGAACGAAGGTTTCGCTACATGAGCTGGATCAGATTTAAGAGGCAGCTCAGGCGCACTTGGAAAATGATCCAGTTTATCCAGCCAATATTGTTGATCTTTTTGATATCTGCTTGTTTGCTTAAAATTGATTGAGGCCAAAACATAATCTCTGAAGCTGTATTCTAGTGAAGGCAGTTGGAGGCCGGGGTTTTCATATAGTTGTTTAAACTCTCTGATTAATCGTTTCATACTGCTGTCATCGCAAATGAGCGGGTCCACATTGAGGAAAAAATATTTTTTCTCTCCAGGCAGCATAAACGTTTTGAGTTCAAACAAAGGCCATACACTTGGATCAATGATTTTTGATGTCATCTTCTCCCGCTGTTCTAAAATTCTGGCGTTGATTTCTTCTTCTGTGAAACCTCTTAAATCCTGAGTTTCGATCGTATAACGTTGTGTTACTTCGAGAATTTTTTGCGTTCCGTTTTCAAATACGATCGTGCGGAGAATCGGATGCCTGTCAATCAGTTTTTGCAGTGTCAGCTGAAATCGATTCAAATCGACATCAGCTTCAAATTCGACAGTTAAATTCGTAGCGACTCCGCCGATTTCGAACGTCTCATCCCTGCCAACCAAATAAGCCAGCTGAATGCCTGTGAGCGGGAATATTTCATGGATATTTTCCGGATCGGCAGCCCTTGTCACGAGAGTGTCGCCCTTGTCTTCTTGGTGATTAGCTTCGATAAAAGCGCTCAATTCCTTTATGGTCGCAAGCTTAAATAGCTGATGCAGCGGAATTTCAACATTCATTTTTTCCTTTATTTTGGCGATGAGCTCCATCGCATGCAATGAATGTCCGCCCATTTGTGCAAAATGATCATGAATGCCCGCTTTTTCAACGTGCAAAACATCCTGCCAAACAGCTGCCAGCTTTTCTTCCGTTTCATTTCGCGGCGCTTCATATTCGTTTTCCGCCCCCGCCGTTCTGTCCGGCTCAGGCAGGGCTTTTCTGTCGACTTTCCCGTTTTTGGTGAGCGGCAGCTTGTCCAATTTGACAAAATATGCGGGAATCATGTATTCCGGAAGCTTTTCACCTAAAAATCCTTTCAGCTCATCAAGGGAAATCTCGCGATTCGCCGTGATATAGGCGCAAATGTACGGGCGGCTTTCTTCGTCTTCCCTGACGGTGACGATCGTCTCATTGATGTCTTCATGCATCTCCAGCCGGCTTTCGATTTCGCCAAGTTCGATCCTGAAGCCGCGGATTTTCACCTGGTGGTCGATTCGGCCGATGAATTCGATGTTGCCGTCTGGCAGCCATTTCGCTAAATCGCCCGTCTTGTACAGCCTTTCTCCCGGAATGAACGGATGCGGGATGAATTTTTCCGCCGTCAGTTCCTCGCGGTTTAAATATCCTTTGCTTAAACCGTCGCCCGCGATGCACAGCTCGCCGGGAACCCCGATCGGCAGGAGCTTGCCGGCTTCATCCATGATCAAGACCGACGTATTCGCCAGCGGGCTGCCGATCGGAATCGTTTCCGCCTCATCGTCTATCTCGTTGATGAAATAATATGTCGCATATACCGTGCTTTCTGTCGGGCCGTAAACATGAATCAATTTATCCCGGCCGACATGATTCAGCACTTTTCTTACATGCGGTATCGACGCTCTTTCCCCGCCGAAGAGGATTTTTCGTAAATTCGACAGACAGTCGACATGAATGTCGGCAATCATGTTGAACAGTGCCGTCGTAATGAACATCACGCTGACCTTCTCCTCGTTGATAGCGCTTCCAAGTCTATTGATGTTCAATAGCGCTTCCTTCTCAATCATGACCAGCGACGCTCCGTTTAATAAAGCGCCGAAGATGTCGAACACCGATCCGTCAAACGAATAATTGGACAGTTGGAGAATGACATCGTCTTCTGTGATATCGATATAATTGGTATTTTGAACAACCCTTATGACACTGTAGTGCGGGGTGATGACGCCTTTTGGCGTTCCCGTGGAACCTGATGTGTAGATAATATAGGCGGTATCGCCGGAATCATTGACAGAACTGAGCGGTTCTTTACTGAATCCGTCTGAAGCCTCTCTGTCCAACTGAACGATGTCAGCCTCACAATCGATTCCGTCCGCCGCTTTTCCTTGCGTAAGCAGCACCGCGGCTTTCGTGTCGCTGAGCATGAAGGCAATTCTGTCTTTCGGCGTTTCAGGGTCGATCGGCAGATACGCACCTCCCGCTTTTAAAATACCGATGATGCCGATGATCATTTCAAAGGAGCGGTCCGCGATGATCGCGGCAATCGAGCCTCTGCCGATCCCTTTTTCTCTGAGGAGTCTCGCGGTTTGGTTTGCCTTCTCATTCAGCTCTCTGTAGGTCATGCGCTGAGCACCGAACACAAGAGCCGTATGGTCAGGCGTCTTCATGGCCTGTTCTTCAAAAAGCTCATGAAGCGTCTTGTTTTTTGGATAATCGGTTTTTGTGTTGTTAAAATGTAGGATCAGTTCTTTTTCATTCTCTGTCATTTTGTGAAATACCCCATTTTCTAATGAATGTTTAGCAACCATATAAAAATTCTCCTTTTTGATAAAATATTCACCATAATATTGGTCTGTAGTTGCTCTTTTACCGATTTTTTATTGAACCTCCGTCTTGTGAAAACAGATTATCAAAAATAATCATTATTTTCCATAGGAATATTGTTTAATAATGGTTAATTTTTTATGAATTGGATATTTTATATTTTACATTGTTTAAACATGTATTTATGAGACAAGATAAACACCAAATAGATCAAAAGATCTAAAAAACACTGTTCCGATTATAATAAAAGTAATTTTTGAAGCGTCCGAAGAAGGAAAAATAGATTAGACCCGGGCTTGAATCTCGCCGAAATCGCAGGTTAAAACGTCCGGCTGGCTGTCAGTGAATGATTGATGATTTCGGTGATCTTTTCAACGTGATGGTGCAAAAAGAAATGATTCCCCTCAAAGTAATAGGCTGTAAAGTGTCCTGAAGTATGATGTTTCCAATCGGATACATCTTCCTTGCTCATGGCGTCTTCTTTTCCGTTGAGAACGGTAATGTCGCAATCTATTTTGCTGTTTCTTTCTTGATAGATATAGTTTTCTACCATTTTAAAGTCGCTTTTGAGAATGGGGATAAACAATTCAAATAGCTCTTCATGATTGATGAGCTCCTCAGGCGTTCCCCCGAGCTCGACAATTTTTTTCTTAAAAATAGGATTGGGCAAGGTATGCAGTTTTTCTGTCTTTCTGATCCTGTTTGGCGCTTTATAGCCCGAGAAAAAAATGTGAACCGGTTTTTCAGCTCCCGCCCCGCTCATTTGATAGTAAAGTTCATATGCCAAAAGGCTTCCCATGCTGTGCCCGAAAAGAGCGTAGTCGTCACCTTTTCGTTCAGCTTGAACCTGCTCAAAAATGTCTTGAACTGCTTCTTCAAGGCTTTCGTAACAAGGCTCGTTGAAACGCCGGCCCCTTCCCTTCAGCTGAATCGGACAAATCTCAATGTCGGGCTGCATATGGCCTTTCCAGGAATAAAATGCGGATTCGGATCCGCCGGCGTAAGGCAGGCAAAATAATTTCATTTCTATCATTCCCTTTCGTTGTAGATATTTTTTGGTGAATAAGCCGTTAATCGACGGATACGTCAGCCGTCCGGTTCACCGCTAAAAACTTCGGAAGGATAATCATGTAGAAAACGCCAACAGCAATCAGGCTTCCCCCGACTAGCCAATACAGGCTTTCAAGCGCGATCCATGCCGGGTAAAGCCAAGCAATAAACAGAAGGGTCAGCGACTGTGAGAGCATCATAAGCGGATGAATCCACCCCTGTACCCTTCCCATCATTTTCGGATTGACGATGCTTGGTATCCATCCTCCGATGGCAACGTTGATGCTTGGAAGAGAAACCGCGATAAAGCAGGAGCAGACCATATACAGCCACAAACTTTTAACCAGGGAGCCGGAAATCGTGGCACAACCGCAAACAATCAGCGCCAGGATCAAAAGTTGATAAAGCTTCAATTTTTGAGAAAGCAAGGATGCGGCGATGCTTCCCGCCAAAAACCCCGCACCGAAAACAATGCCGAGTACAATCGACATTTCTTCATAGTTTCCAGGTGCAAGCTTGTATTTTAGTATAAACACCTGCATGACCGAGAGCCCCCCATTGACAACTCCGAAAAGGACGAATCCGGACACGAGGGCAAGCAGCAATTTATGGTTGAGAATATAAGTAAAACCAAGTGTGAAATCTTTCCATATACCAGCGATATTCAGCTGTCTAATGGAATGTTTTCCATTTGGCATGCGGACGGCATCGGAGATCCGGCAGGCTTGAATCAAAAGCCCGCTCAGTGCGAAGCTGGCTGCATCAACCATGACGGCTCCTTCAACTCCAAGCGTCCAATAACAAAATACGCCAAGCCCGTTTCCGAACAGCATAAATAAACTGGCTACCATTTGATTCAATCCGACGGCCAGCGAATATTCGTTTTCAGATAATATTCCTTGAATAAGAGAAGTTTGGGCAGGGGTGAAAAAACTTTTAACGGCGTTTCTTAAAAAAAGAACGGCAAATGTAAACGGCATCCATTCAAGATAGAGCGACAGCAGTAATACAATAGATAGTCCCATACAGATCCAGTCGCAGTTTTTGGCGATTTTCTGCCGGTCAAACTTATCCGCGAAAACACCGACGAGAAAAAATACAGCCAATGTAGGCAATGACAGCATCAGCTCGGTCATTGTGGCATATGCAGGCTGATTGGAAAAACGGTCTAGAAGGTAAAACAAGAGTGCAGTGAGTCCGATGATCCCTCCCATTTGTGAGGTAAAGGATGCGAAGAACAGCAGCGCATAATTTTTATTTTGAAAAATAGAAAACATTTTTTTCATAGGCGCCTCCTAATTTGTATTGAGACAGACGGCTCCATTTGTTATTCTGAAAAAATAACATCATTCTAATTTTCCGTCTCTTATCACATTGATTTTCATTTTTAAAACTACACTTCTATCATTTAAAGTGTCGCAGATTGAATTTCCCAATATAAAATCGCTGCTTCTCATAACGATTGCAGCCGTCTTTTTAACCCCCCGTTTCTTCTTTCAGATAGTATTCTCTAGCAAAGTGGAAGGGAAATCCCCGATCGCTCCCCTTCAAATTTACAAAGAAGTAAATTTATGAAAAGTAATTCTAAGGTTATAGATTCGTCCTATTTCAACAATATCCTCTATCTTATATTCATTTTTTTAGAAAATGTCCTTTTTAAAAAGTAATTACTATATCAAGAAAACAAAAAAACGCTTCCGATATGGAAGCCGAAAGACTCAGCATACCGGAAGCTGTTTAGATGTTCATTTTTTTATGAAATTGTTATCCAGCACTTCGATCACCGAAGAAGTCGTTTTTGAACGGTCTTTTGTTTGCTGTACCAGTTTGATGATGTCTTGGTATGCCTGCTGCGCTCCGAGCACCAGCAAAGGAACCCCGATCGGATCGATTTTCAGCCTCCTTGAAAATAAACCGCCGAATGTCATCGCAATGGGCACAGTCGGAGACGTGTTTGAAAAAATGACTTTTTCCTGCAGTTTTCCGCTTTTTTCAAACAGCTCGAAAACGCCCAGCATGGCTGGAATGACCGCTTTTGATGATCCTCGGCCGATCGTGTACACCTGGTGGCCTTCTTCATCTAGACCGTGAAAAATTAATTTTCCCATTTCCTTCGGACTTAATTGATTAAAACAGTCGGTGCTTAAAATTTCGTTTTTCGTCGGTTTTCTGCTGAATGGGAGCTTTTTCAGATGATAAGCGGCGGCAAGCGCAGATGAATGAGTGCCGCCGTAACAGTTGTATATATAGATCAACATGCTCACCCTCTTAAATGTCTTTAGTTTTAATGTGACCCAAATATACAATCTTATTTATACCGTGTTTCCAAAACTTCTTTAACAGCTGAGACATACGCTTGGAACGTCTCATTTTTAGAACTTGCCCGCGTCCACAGGCCGAACTCCGAAAAAAAAGCCTCTCGTTGAGGCGTGCTGATTTCCAATTGAATGCTTTGACCTGTTTTGCATTGATTATTGATATTTTCGGGATTTCCCCCTGCAAGCCGGTGGCTTGGGCTGACCAGCTCCGCTGAAAAACCTTTGTTCTGCAGCGCTCTGACAATTGCTTTCGCCCCTCCGGTATCCGTTCCCCCCACAAGCGTATGTTCAACGATGTCATGATATCCATGAAAAGCCAGCGTATAGTTGTGCTCTTTGACCGCTTTGACGGCCTGCGGTTCATCAAAATTGTTGCTTGTGATGTGAAGATCCCAGTTTTGCGAGGGTTTGATTCCTTCGAATAAGTAAGTGGAATAATCGGCGCTGAAGGCGCGGACAAGTTCACTGACACCTCCTTCGATTCCTCCGCCGTGCGGCGAAAGAATCAACAGTTCGGTGCCCATGTCTGTATATTCGATTTGATAATCTTCTCCTTCTGTTTCATGTTCGGCAAGCTCGGCAAAATTGGCGTATTTGTCTGCGGATGAAGCGACGCTTTGCAGTGGAAATTGAAAGATGACCGTTAAGCAAATCCCCGTGACTAACCAGATGATGCAACGACTTTTCATCAATGGGTTCCATTCTTCCTGCACCATTAAGAAACTCCTTTTATCGTGTATTTTGTTGCGAGTATCACGTGATATCATGTTTCGGCCGGGATGAGAGAATCTCAATAAATGGTAAAATATTACTTCTTTTCGTCACCCAGTTGCCATTTTATATAAGAAGAACTGCATAACGAAAGCGACCTTTACCTTATTTTTCATCAGCGGCCGGCACGTGTTCCCGGAAGCACGGAATCTTTCGGCATACAGTATTTTTATATCGATTGCCTCAGACGGGACAGGTGCCTTCAGATCAAGCAAAGCCTATAGAAGGAAGCACAGGTTCGGTGCAGCGGTTTGAAGAGGGACAAAGTCTCCCTGTCTTTATATGATATTTTGAGCCTCTCTGACAGGAGATCATCTAAAAAAATGCAAATAAAAAAGAAACGGACATTTCCGTTCCTTTCAGAGACGATCATTTTTTATAGAAAGCGCTCCGGCCTGCTCGTTCAACCAGGGATGGGAAGAGCTGATAGAGTTTGCTGACTCCGTTCATCCAGCCTGGAAGATTAATTTCGCGCTTGTTCGTCATCATTGCCGAGACGACTTTCTTAGCAACCTGATCGGGATCAAGCATCCATCTCTCGACGTTTTTGACATAATCCCCTCTTTTATCGGCCGTCTTGAAAAAATCGGTTTGAATCGGTCCAGGATTGACCGTTGTCACGTTGACCCCTGTCTCGGCAAGCTCCATTCTCAAGCTGTTTGAATATCCGAGCACAGCATGCTTTGTTGCTGCATAAAGGCTTGACTTGGGCGTCGCTAATTTGCCCGCTTGTGAGGCGATGTTGATAATATGGCCTTTGTCTTGCCTGATCATATGCGGAAGTGCCATTTTCGTGCAGGCGATCAGACCGAATACGTTGACCTCAAACATCGCTTTCATATCTTCAAGGGAAGCGTCAAGCGCGCTTTCGAAAATACCGAATCCCGCGTTGTTCACAAGAATATCAACCGGACCGGCCTCTTGGAACGCCGCTTTAATGTCATCCGTCCGGCTGACGTCCAATGCGATGATGCGGCATTTTGCACCGGTTTCATCGGCGATGTTTTGCTTCAAAGCCATGAGGCGGTCTCTTCTGCGCGCAGCCAGAATAATCTCGGCTCCTTCCTTGGCGGCATGGTATGCGATCCGTTCGCCAAGTCCTCCTGAAGCCCCTGTAATCATCACGTTTTGCTCTTTCAACTTTTGCTGCATGTTCGTCACCTACTTTGCGTAATAGTACTCGATTCCATCGGCCGTTTCTGCTCCGATCCTCCCTTGGGATTCCAAATCGTCAAGCTGCCCAATCGTTTCTGACATCGTTAAGAACAGCTCTTTTTCATAGACTGCAGGGAACAGTTTTTGACATATCTGATAAGGTGAATGCGGTTTTTCAGAAAGGATGCGGTACACCTCTTCGGCTCTGTTTCGCTGCTTTTCCAGCCTTTTGGCGACAAGCTCATTCACTTTTGTGATGTCCTCCCCGTGGCCGGGATAAATAATATTGAGCGGAAGCTCCCGCAGCCTGCCGAGCGATTTCAAATAGTCCAGCAGCGGAGTCGGGCGCTTTTCTCCTTTTTGCGGCACTTCCAGAAGCGGATTTGAAGAAGACGGCTTTAACAGCAAGTCTCCTCCGAGCATGCTTCCAAGCTCCTCATGATAAAGGACAATATGTGAAGCGGCGTGTCCGGGCGTCTCAAGAACCCTCCACCCTTCAAGCCCGTCAATTTGCGCGCCTTCTGAAACGGTCTCTGTCAATGTCCGATTACAGGAAAACCGGTACGACGCTTTTACCGTAAGCCCCGGCGGCTTCATATCGCCGGGAACGCCGAATCGCTGAAACAGGTATGTAAAAAAGGCCTTTTGTTTTTCAATAAAATCGGGATTTTGGCTGATATACGGTTCATTGAACGGATGGCCGATGATGTTGACCCCTGCGGGGAATTCGTCCAGCAGTCCGGCGTGATCAGCGTGATGATGGGTCAGAACGACCTGGTCGATATCGTTTAATGACAGTCCCTGGCCGGCCAGCTCTTTCTTCAAAACGGCGGCCGCCTCCTTTGTATTGGGCCCGGCATCGATCAGAGTGAGCGCCTCGCCTCTGACCAAATAAATGTTGACGTCTCCGACTGCAAACGGAGTCGGCAATGAAATAGGAATGATTCTTGCGTCTTTCATCGTTTGATTCTCCTCATCCTGCGAATTGATGTTGATCATATTTTACCTTTTTCTCCCGCGCATGTCATTTTTGCTTCAAATGCCTGTTGACATTTCATCATTCCTCATAGCATAATGAACAACAAATATATGCAGGTAAATGAACGAAGACGCAATGAAGAGGAATAGTAAACAAGCAATGGCGAAAGAGAGTGAAATCCACGGCTGAAAGATTTCACAGCCCGCTTGCCTGTTGAACCTGCCCTCAGAGCGCTTAGGCAAACCTAAACGTATCCCGCGTTACGGGGCAAGAGCTGAGCATGTATATGCTAATGAAGGTGGTACCGCGAAACCTTTTCGTCCTTTGTGAAGACGGAAAGGTTTTTTTGTTTTTTAGAAGGAGGAATTCATAATGAAACGAATGGGATTTATCGGAGCCGGTTCGATGGCTGAAGCGATGATTAAGGGGCTTGTCAAAAGCGGTGCGATGGAGCCGGAAGCGATATTCGTCACGAATCAGTCGAATACGGCCAGGCTTCGTGAATTAAGCGAGACATACGGGGTATGCGGAGAAGCCGATACAGCAAAAGTCGCCGCCCGTTCGGATACACTCGTTTTGGCGATGAAGCCGAAGGACGCGGCGGACGGAATAGCCGCACTCCGCCCCTATTTGCGAAAAGATCAGCTGCTGATTTCCGTCCTTGCAGGCATTCCGATTCACACGATCCAGCACTATGCCGGGCTTGAGCTGCCAGTTGTAAGGGCCATGCCGAATACATCGGCCGCCATTCAAAAATCAGCCACAGCCTTTGCGGCAAGCCCGCTCGTGACGAAAGAGCTGATGCAGGAAGCGGCTGACCTCTTTGCGACAGTCGGAAGCGTTGCAATCGTTGAGGAATCTGCCCTTGATGCGGTGACAGCCGTAGCCGGAAGCGGCCCCGCTTTTGTTTATCGGTTTGTCGAAGCCCTGCAGGCGTCGGCTGCGGAATTGGGGCTTCCTGAAGAAACGGCGAAACAGCTGATTATCGATATGATGTCAGGTGCGGCTCAAATGCTTGAAACCGGCAGGAATCCTTCTGTCATGAGAAAAGAGATCACAAGCGCCGGAGGGACAACGGAAGCAGGCCTTCGGGTGCTTGACGACCATCAGTTTGAACAGATTGTCATATCCTGCGTCAAAGAAGCGGCGAATCGTTCTGCGGAAATCAGGGATATGTTTGCGGCCAAAATTTAAAAAAACCGGGAGACAGCGTGTCGCTTGTTCCCGTTTTTTCCCCAAGCGGTCCCGTCCGTATACTTAGAGAAGCTTGTGTATCGCCAGCCGGAGAATATCGGGCAGCTTTCCGAATGAAAACGGCACATGGAGGCGTTCCGTCCATTTATGAGGGTCTTTGCCGGCCGGCCCGATATTGATGACTGGCATAAACAGTGCGTTTTCTCGTCCTTTAGGCAGTGAATAGCCGTGTTGAAACAGCGGCATATTTGATGTGAACGCATCGACAGACTGCTTTTGCAGCTGAAGGTAGCTTAAATCAGACAAGCCGGGAAAATATTGGACTTCTGTAAATTCAATACCGTACCTGTCGGCCGCATACTGTTTCACATCTTTCATCACATTTCGGATCAAAGGATCGTCCTTTGAAGAAACAGCCGGATAAAACGGCGGACTGTAAAACAGAACGATCATCGGAGCATCTTCTTTGCAGAGTGAAGCCAATTCAGAGACGATTTTCGTTGAAAAATCGCGGTCTCCCAGCTCGCCCCTGTTGGCAAATGCAAAGTTAAGTATGCGTTCCGCCTCGGGCTTCCCGGCCTTTTCCTTTGCTTTGTTCCACAGCTCCTCAAACGTCAGCACGGAAACGGTCGGGTTCATTGGCGTGAATGCTTCAAACCGCTGATATTCGGCCGTTTTATGCTCAATATTTGTTTGAATATTGGCGGCCGCTTCCTTGGCTGTGTCAAGCAGCATGCGATGGAGCTCGGCGGCGGAACGCTGCATCATCAGTAAATTAAAGAGCGACACCGCTGCGTGAGGAGTCTGAACCGAGTACGCCTCCTTCAAATCTTTTTGCATCAGATTGGCCGGAGGAGGCGTCACCTCTCCGTCCGCTTCTTCGCAATAGTCGACGTTTAATTCGAGCAGCCTGTTGATTTCGGACACCATTAAATTCGAATTCACCCCTGCAAACGGCTCGCCGACATGCGTCTCAACCCCTTTGCAGAAAAATCCGGCAAGCGCTTTGCCGATGCTGCCTGAATAGACGTACTGCTTCGGATCTCCCGGATGTGTTTCAAACATCGGCTCACAATTTAAGCACGATGTATAATGAAGGCCAAATTTTTTTTCCAGAGCTTTCAGTGCGGGTACTGCTTCAAGCATCCCCTGTGAATTGACTTCTTCGTCCGGAACCGTAATTAATAGAAGGTTTCCGTCAAATTCTCCGTTCATCGCCCGTTCCAGCATCGAAAATTGAACAGCAAGACCCGCTTTCATGTCCATGCTTCCCCTTCCAAACAGCCATTCGCCGCTTTCCAAGTCTCTTCTGACCCGTTCGGGCAAAAGTTCTTTTTTATCATTTAATACATCCATGAGTTCCGGGACTTTGCATGCCATATGTTTGAATTCTCCGTAGTCTGCCGTATCGACCACGTCAAAATGGCTCAAGAGGAGCACCGTATTTGATTTCTCTTCCTTTTTGACGAGGGCGGTTAGAAAATAACGCCCGTCTTCCATCGGGTGAAGCTTTAAGTATTCAGGATTCTTTTGAAAGTACGAACGCTCCTTTAATATATCATGCATATACTTCGCAAGCGCCACTTCTCCGGCCGTGCCTGAGATGCTTTCGTATTGAACTAGAGAAATGAGCAGCTGTTTCAGTTCTTCCACTGTCTGCCACTTCATAAAGCAAACCCCCTCTTTCGCTGTTTTCCGCCAGATGTATGCAAATATCGTATTTAGTAAAAATTAGAATGTGAACAACTTTATTGTACTGAACATTCTTATATATGGAAATGACTTGAGCAGTTTATATGACGAGAATGGACAGAATTGGTATAATCGAGGCGAAAACTTACGGGAGGCGAAAAAATTTGAGTAATCGAAAACTGTTTACACCATGGAGTTTAAAAGGAGTTACACTAAAAAACCGGATTGTCATGTCGCCGATGTGCATGTATTCCTCCCATGAAAAGGATGGAAAAGTGCAGCCGTTCCACATGACCCACTACATCTCCCGCGCCGTCGGACAAGTCGGACTGATCATGGTAGAAGCTACCGCCGTCACCCCAGAGGGAAGAATTTCCGATCAGGATCTCGGTATATGGGATGACGCGCATATTGACGGACTTGCCGCATTAACGTCACAAATCAAGCCGTACGGCAGCAAAACGGCGATTCAGCTGGCGCACGCCGGAAGAAAAGCCGAGGTCGAAGGTACAATCTACGGGCCTTCAGCTCTTCCTTTCGACGAAAATTCGCGAATACCTGTTGAAATGACAAAAGAAGACATAAAAGAAACCGTTCAGGCTTTCAAAAAAGGAGCTGAACGTGCGAAAGCCGCCGGCTTTGACATCATTGAGATTCATGGAGCCCACGGATATTTGATCAACGAATTTTTATCACCGCTTTCCAACAAACGCGAGGATGAATATGGAGGATCACCGGAAAACCGCTACAGGCTGCTTCGCGAAGTCATCGACGCTGTAAAAGAAGTCTGGGACGGACCATTGTTCGTACGCGTTTCGGCTTCAGACTACAAAACAAAAGGCCTTGATGTCGCCGATTATGTCGGTTTCGCCAAATGGATGAAAGAACAGGGCGTTGATTTGATCGATGTCAGCTCCGGTGCCGTCGTGCCTGCCGACATCAACGTCTTCCCGGGCTACCAAGTCGGCTTCGCCGATACAATTCGCGCCCAAGCCGAAATCCAGACAGGTGCAGTCGGGTTGATCACAAGCGGCCTTCAAGCTGAGGAAATCCTCCAAAATGGACGCGCAGATCTCATTTTCGTTGCGCGAGAGCTGCTGAGAGATCCATACTGGCCGAAAACTGCTGCCAAACAGCTGAACACAAAAATTGAAGGGCCTGTTCAGTACGACAGAGCCTGGTAAGTTGCTGATATCCCGCCTCAAGGCGGGATATTTCTTTTTTTCAAACTCATGAGAAACGAACATCCTTGTTTGTGCGTCTTTCCTAATAGAACACCATATACAGAGAGAGGATGACCTCTATGACCATAACGGAAAGAATATATACAGTTGAAGGATGCATGTTTTACACAAAGCAGAGAAAAGGAAAAAAGAACGCAACCATTATTTTTGAAGCAGGCTACGGTTCTTCTTCAAAAACTTGGCAGCCCATTTTACCGGATATAGACGAAGATCTCGGCTTGTTTGCATACGACCGTGCAGGCCTTGGCAACAGCGGGCCGAGCAGCAGCAAAAGAACAGCGGATCAGATGGTAAAGGAACTGAAAGCGCTGCTTGCAGCAGCAGGCGTCAAACCGCCCTACCTGTTTGTCGCCCATTCGTTCGGCGCCGTCATTGCAAGGTTGTTTGCAAGCCGGTACAGCGATGAAGTCATCGGCATGGTGCTGCTTGATCCCGCTTGTGAAGATCAGGAGGAAACAGTGCTGCCTCTTCTTCCGGAAACATTAAAAGAAGACTACAGCAAACAGTTTTCGATCGAAGGGTCTCATGAGGACTTTCAACAAAGCCTGGACATTCTGAAGCAGGAAAAGAAACACCTCGGTTCGGTTCCTTTGCTCGTCCTCTCGGCGGGAAAAAGGACGGAGACGGCGAAACAGGCTCATCACGAGTGGCTGAAGCTTCACAGCAGACTGCTGTCTCTTTCGCATCAAAGCGGCTGGATTCAAGCGAAAAACAGCTCGCATTTGATCCATCATGATGAACCCCACATCGTCCAGCTTGCGATCTATGATGTGTGGTATGCCGCACAGCAGCAAACATACGCCTATCAAGCCGCCAATTAAACAAAAAAACCAGCAGACATTCTGCTGGTTTTTGGTTATTTTGTTTCACGGTGAATCGTGTGCCTTTTCAGACGCGGAGAATATTTTTTCAATTCCAGGCGATCCGGATTTGTACGTTTGTTTTTTGTCGTAATATAATTGCGGTCCCCTGTTTCAGTACACGCCAATGTAATTTTGACTCTCATGTTGTCCTCCTTATCAAAACGTAATGATTACGCTTTATTATACACCATTTTAAAACCGTGTCAACAAAAAAAGCTTCCCGTCCCGCATTGCCGGAACAAAGAAGCTTCGAATGCCAATTAAGTTCTTTTAATCTCATGCTCATAAAAGTCAAAAGCTGCCACGGTATCAGGAAAGATCGCTTTCGCTTCATTGACCAGTTCAAGCACGTTTTCCCCCTGGTATCTTGCACTGATATGTGTTAAAATCAGTTCTTTTGCGCAGGCCTCCCGCGCTGTTTCCGCCGCTTGTTCTGAAGTGCTGTGATAATAGTCTCCGGCAAGCTCCCTGTCACCTTTCGCAAATGTTGCTTCATGGATGAGGACATCGGCTTTTTCGGCAAGCTTCTTCACATTCTCGCATGGCCTCGTATCTCCGGAAAAAGCGACAATCCGCCCTTTTTTCGGCGGTCCGATAAAGTCTGCACCGCGAATCTTCCGGCCGTCTTCCAATGTGACCGTCTCCCCGTTTTTCAGCTTTTGATAAACAGGGCCAGGCGAGACTCCGGTCTCTTTCAGCGCTTCGGCGTCAAGTGCGCCTGGAACATCTTTTTCCTGCACGCGGTATCCAAAAGCGGGGATGCCGTGAGATACGCTTCTCGCCGTCACGATAAACTGGTCATCTTCAAAGACTGTCCCTTCTTCAATCTCCTTAATCACAAGCGGGTATGTGACATGCGTCCCCGATACGTCAAGCGCCGTTTCAAGAAACGTTTTGATTCCTTGCGGTCCGTATACGGTCAGCGGACCTTCCCCTCCCTGGAAAGAGCGGCTGCTGACAAGACCCGGAAGCCCGTATACATGATCGCCGTGAAGATGGGTAATAAAAATCTTTTCAATTTTTCTGGGCTTGATCGATGTATGTAAAATTTGATGCTGTGTGGCCTCCCCGCAGTCAAACAGCCAAACAGACCGCCTTTCTTCTAAAAGCTTCAATGCGACGGATGTGACATTCCTCGTTTTTGCGGGGATGCCTGCTCCCGTTCCTAAAAATAATAACTCCAATATCCTTTCCTCCTGCTAAAAACTTCATCTATCACAAGCATACAGGAAGTCTGAGAAAAAAGAAACGCCGGCTTCACGCCAGGCTATGCAACTAAATACCCTGCCCGTTTTCAGTAAACTTTTCATACGATTCGATCTCAAATGTTTGCTTTAAGGGATTATTAGCTTTAAAATGAAGAAAATAAACTTAGCTTCGAATAAAGTGAGGTACGTTTAATTGAAAAAAGATCAAATGGAACCAAAAGCAGTTATCGTAATATTTGGCGCAACAGGGGATTTGGCAAAACGAAAACTATATCCTTCTATCCACAGGCTCTACGAAAACGGACAAATCGGGAATGAATTCGCGGTTGTCGGAGTCGGCAGACGCCCTTGGACAAATGAAGACTTTCGCAGTACCGTACAGCAATCGGTTTCGAAGTTTCCGTTAAACGAAAAGGATGTGGACGAGTTTACATCTCACTTCTACTACCATCCTTTTGATGTTACAAATTCCGGCTCATACCGGGAATTGAACGAACTTTTAGAGAAGCTGGAAAGTACATATGATATTCCGAATAACCGGATGTTTTACTTGGCGATGGCTCCTGAATTCTTCGGAACGATTGCAAAGTTCCTAAAATCAGAGGGTGTCACTTCAACAAAAGGCTGGTCAAGGCTTGTTATCGAGAAGCCTTTCGGGCATGATCTGCCGAGCGCAAAAGCCTTGAATCAGGAAATCCGTGAAGCCTTTACAGAAGATCAAATCTATCGGATTGACCATTATCTAGGAAAGCAAATGGTGCAGAACATCGAAGTCATCCGCTTTGCCAACGCGATTTTTGAGCCGCTTTGGACAAACAGATACATCTCGAACATTCAAATCACGTCAAGTGAAGATTTGGGTGTGGAAGACAGAGCGAGATATTATGAAAAATCTGGTGCGCTTCGAGACATGGTTCAAAACCACATTCTTCAAATGGTGGCGCTGCTTGCGATGGAACCGCCGATCAAGCTGAACACGGAAGAGATCCGCAGCGAAAAAGTGAAGGTGCTCAGAGCCCTTCGTCCGATTCGAAAAGACGAAGTCGATCAATTTTTTGTGCGCGGCCAGTATGACGCGGGCGTCGTTGACGAAAAACAGGTTCCGGCTTATCGCGATGAGCAAAATGTAGCAAAAGAGTCGAATACGGAAACGTTCGTTGCCGGCAAACTGCTGATTGACAACTTCAGATGGGCCGGTGTGCCGTTCTACATCCGGACAGGCAAACGGATGCAGAAAAAATCAACGCAGATTGTCGTCCAATTTAAAGACATTCCGATGAACCTTTATTACGGAAACGGCAACACGATGCATCCTAACCTGCTGGTGATCCATATTCAGCCGGATGAAGGCATCACCCTTCATTTAAACGCAAGGAAGCTTGGAGGCGGCACTTTTGCCCAGCCGATCAAGCTCGACTACTGCCATAACTGCGGGGACGGCATCAACACGCCTGAAGCTTATGAAAAGCTGATTTTGGACTGTTTGCACGGAGACGCGACAAACTTTGCTCACTGGGATGAAGTTGCGCTTTCCTGGAGTTTTGTTGATGCGATATCTCAAAACTGGGAGGAAAACAAAACCCTTTCCCCTAACTATGAAGCGGGCTCTATGGGGCCGAAAGCTGCTGATGACCTGCTCGCAAAAGACGGCTTTCATTGGTGGCCGCTTTAATAAAAAACAGCCTTCACATTGAAGGCTGTTTTTTATTTATGCTTTTAAGGCCTGTATTTCTTTCGGATGGCTTTTGTCCCGCTTCCACATCAGCTGAAGGACGAACAACAGAAGGAATATGCCGAGACCGATTATGTCGGAATAGCCCTCCGGATAAATCAGCAGGAGACCGCTCGCAGCCGCCAGTATTCTTTCAAACCAGAACACTTTTCTCATCCAGAATCCGACCATGCCCGCACCGATGGCGATCATTCCGGACAATGCGGTAAAGATCACCCAGAGAATTTCATACCAATGCGCGTCAATCATGAGAAGCTCCGGAGACAGGACGAATACATACGGGATGATAAAAGCGGCAATCGCAAGCTTTGCTGAATTGATCCCCGTTCTGATCGGCTCTCCTCCCGCAACACCAGCGGCGGCAAAGGCTGCCAAAGCAACGGGCGGTGTAATGTCAGCTACGATGCCGAAATAAAACACGAACAAGTGGGCCGACAGATCAGGAACATTCAGCAAAATCAAGGCTGGCGCGGCAATCGTCGACGTAATCACATAGTTTGCCGTCGTCGGCGACCCCATTCCGAGAACAAGAGCGGCGATCATTGTCAAAAAGAGTGAAGGCAGCAATGCGCCTCCTGCCAAATCGAGCAGACCGTTTGCAAGTTTAAGGCCGAGGCCCGTCTTTGTGACGACTCCGACGATGATGCCGGCGGCAGCTGTTGCCGCCGCAACGGAAAGCGCCATTCTCGCTCCTTCCGCGAGAGCCAGCACAATCCCTTTAAGGCCCATTCGCGTTTCCCTGTTGAACAAACCGACCAGGATCGCCAGAACGATCGAATACAATGCGGCATGCATGACCGTAATGCCCGACATTAACAAAAAGACGACCGAAACGATCGGAAGCAGCAAATAAATCTTTTTGAATACTTCCTTGCGGTTCGGCATTTCTTCTTTCGTCAATCCGCGCAGGCCGAGGCGCTTCGCTTCAAAGTGCGTCATAATCCAGATGCCTGTAAAGTACAAAACAGCCGGGATCATCGCGGCTTTCGCGATATCCCAGTACGTAATCCCTCCGCCGATGAACTCAACCATTAAAAAGGCGGCGGCTCCCATAATCGGAGGCATCAGCTGTCCGCCGGTAGATGCGGAAGCTTCGACTGCACCGGCAAATTCTTTTTTATAGCCCAGTTTTTTCATCATCGGAATCGTAAACGATCCGGAAGTGACGACATTGGCGACAGAGCTTCCGCTGATCGTTCCCTGAAGCGCGCTTGAAAAAATCGCGACTTTTGCCGGTCCGCCCGTGCTTCGCCCGGCGATCGCCACAGCAAGGTCATTAAAATACTGCCCCACACCGGTCCTGACAAGAAATGAACCGAACAAGATGAACAGGAAGATGAATGTCGAGGACACAGCGAGCGGCGTGCCCAAAATTCCTTCCGTCGTAAAATACATCGTCTGAACGAGCCTTTCCAGCGTCAGGCCGTTGTGAGACAAAAAGCCCGGCAGATACGAGCCGTAAAGGCCGTACAAAAGAAACAGGGCGGCGATGATCGTAATCGGCAGTCCGACAGCACGTCTCGTCGCTTCCAATACGAGCAGGACGGCCAACAGCCCGACATAAAAGTCAGTTTCCGTGATCAATCCGATCCCGCCTACAATCGTTTCATAATTGGCAACCCAATAAGCGCCGACGCCCGCTCCTAATACGGCTAAGATTGCGTCATACCAGGCGACTTTGAATTTGCCGGTCTTCCGTAAACCTTTTGTCGCCGGAAACAATAAAAAAATCAGACCGAGCGCAAACCCTAAATGAACCGACCTTTGAATTTGAGCCGGAAAAACGCCAAAAATGGCTGTGTATAATTGAAACAAAGAAAAAGCGAGAAGGCCGGCAAATGCAATGACCCCCGTCAACCCTTTGAGCTTTCTCGTTCCCGCTTCAGGATCGTATTTCTCCAGCAGTTCCTGCTGATCTTTTTCCGAAAGCTGCTCAGTCATTGATCTTCACTCCCCTCAGTTGTTGCAAGACATTTAGTTTTCGGACACTCATCCTTGTCCATGTGCCGGGGCGGATGTACCGCTTTAACTCATGTTCAGCGCCTGAATACTTGATCCTGTGATTCGCCCTCACCCTTCCGATCCGCATATCAATGAACGGAAAGGTCCTCTTCATGTCCGAAATGGTGTAGACACCGTTATTGATGACGAGCCTTTCACCTTGCTCCGCGTTTGCGGGCATTCCGACGGCCGGATCATGATAGGTCAGAGCGGTCTGCCGAATCATTCCTTTTTCCCACACATACGATTCGATCACTTCTGTCCGATGGATGGAATGCGTATAGATCACATCAAAGCTTTTCTTCTTTTGGAGGGGAAGAAAAGCGATGATCTCGCCGCTGTCCTCTTTCTCGAACACGACAGCGGTCTGATAAGGAATCAGGCATGCCGCTGCAAAAGCGGCAATGATCAGCGCCGGCACAAGCCGTTTTACAATTTTGAATTTCCTCATTTTCCCAAATCCCCTGCCGAATAGAAAAACGATAGACCGATGTTTCATTGCAACGGTCTATCGATTGTCCGGGCTTGTTCATCGCTTATCTGCCTGCGGCTTTACGATTTTTCTATCCCTTTTTCTTTGAAATATTTAGCCGCTCCAGGATGAATTTCAATATCGCCCAATCCTTCAAGCGCGGTTTCAGGCTTGATAAATTCGCCTTTGGCATGATTGATTTTATCGGCTTCAAACAGCGCTTTCGTCATTTTATAGACGGTGTCCTCATCCATCTTGTCGGATGCGACGAGCATCGCTTTGACAGCGACCGTGTTCACATCGCTCCCGATGCCGTAGGTGCCTTTTTTGATCGTATCCTCAGCATAGAACGGATACTTTTCAATCAGCTTTTCCTGCTTATCTTTTTCAATATTTAAAATTTTTATTTTATTTTGCGCAGAAAGCCCTTCGACAGCCCCGGTAGGCGTTCCAGCCGTGATGAAGGCGGCATCGATCGCGCCTGACTGAATGCCGTCGGTCGACTCTTCAAAAGACAGGTTTTGCGGTTTGATGTCGTCAAAAGACATCCCGTGAACCTCCAAAATCTGCTTGGCATTAATGTTGACCCCTGCACCCGCAGCACCCACGGAAACCGTTTTGCCTTTTAAATCTTCAATCGAATTGATTCCGCTTTTTTCCGTTGTTACAATCTGTACAGTTTCAGGATACAGGGCGGCAATCGCCTTGATTCCTTCAATTTTTTCTTTAAACATTTCTTTGCCTTCTATGGCATAAGTGGCAATGTCCGTCTGAGAAAAAGCGACCTCAGCTTCCCCTTTTTGCAGAGTTGCCATGTTTTCAGCAGAAGCACCTGTAGTCTGCGTCGTAAATTTGTCTCCTGTTGCATCCTCCCAAAGGTTTGCAAATTGACCGCCGAGCGGATAATATGTACCGCCGGTTCCCCCTGTCAGCAGACTGTAGCTTTCTGATCCTTTTGACGCAGATCCGCCGTCCTTATTTCCTGATGCATTGCCGCTTCCGCACGCTGCCAATCCCATGACAAGCGTCAGCAGCAATACAATCCATGATAAGCTTTTCCACTTTTTCATTCATTCTCCCCCTTTGCTTGTTGGACAAATAACAATCCTATCGTACCACGAAAAATGTATTAGTTGTCAATATATTGTTTTATTTCTAATTATTTAGTTAATTTTATGAGCAGCTGGTTCTGAATATGCGCACGGCCTCGGAAATTCCCGTCCGCTAAAGCGATGGTAGCCCACGATCCCCTCGGAGGACAAGCGTGCTGGAAGATTGCATGACAAAACAAAAAACCCGCGGTTATGCAGGTTTTTCATTTCCGAACATGGACGCTGGAAAACACAAACTTGTCGTAGCGATGCCTTGCAAAAGAATATTCAAACGGTTCTCCCGTATTTAAAAAAGCGACCTGTTCAACTTCAAGAACCGGATCGTCAGGGGCGCATTCCAAGTACTCTCGGTCGAGCGCATTCGACTTATCCGCCCTGATCTTCCGGTGCGAGCCGGCGATTGTCAGTTTCAGCGTCTCGGTGATGTGCCGGTAAACGGAGCCGTGAAGAACGTCTTCATTTAATTCAGAGATGACATTCGAAGGCATATACGTTTCTTCAATGACATACGGTTCGCCTTCAACCTTTCTGAGCCTGATGATATGATACACCGGAACGGTCTTTTCGATTGACAATTGCTTAGCCACTTCATCTGAAGGGAATTCGACATCAAATTGAATGATGCGGCTTTCGATTTGTTTATTGGCGAGAAGCTTGGTCAGCCCGAGGTTTTCGCGGTCTGTCACACTGACGGGAAGCTGCTGAATCGATGATTTTACTATGAAGGTGCCGTGTCCGCGCTTGCGGTACAGCATGCCTTCTGACACGAGAATATCGAGGGCTCTTTTCATCGTCATTCTGCTGCAGGAAAATTCTTTGGCGAGAGAAAGCTCATCAGGTATGGGCTGATCAATCGGATAGTATTCTTCCTGAATCCGCCTCCTCATTTCGTTTGAAATATATTCGTATTTTCTCATGTTTTAACCACCATTACTAAGGATTCTGTATGCTTGTAACACCTTCCTTATCATTATATCGGTTTTGAAGCGGAAATAAAAAGATGGCCCAACAGACCATCTTTTAGCCCGAGTCCTTTTTAAAAACCGTTGTTCTCGGCAAGTTTCTTAAACCAGTATCCGCTTTTTTTAATCGTTCGTTCGCCGTTTTTGTCAAGGTTGACAGATACAAATCCGTAGCGGTTTTTATAGGCGTTCGTCCATGACCAGTTGTCCATGAATGTCCAAAGGTGATAACCTTTGACATTCGCTCCTTCCTGAATCGCTCTGTGCACCCATTTTAAGTGTTCTTCGATAAACGCAATTCGGTAGTCATCGCGGATTATGCCGTCTTCGCCACGGAAACGCTCTTCTCCTTCAACACCCATTCCGTTCTCAGAAATAAAACATTCAAAATTTCCATAGTTTTCTTTGACATTCATTAAAATATCATAGATTCCTTTTTCGTATATTTCCCAGCCGCGGTGGCGGTTCATTTTTCGTCCGGGCATTTCATAATGGTCAAAAAAACGCTCCGGCATAAAAGGCGCGTCCGGATGAGGCATGTGCTCCTTCGCTTTCACCCGTCTCGGCTGATAATAATTGATGCCGAGCAGATCGACAGTGTGATTTTTGATCAGCTCCAAGTCTCCTTCTTCCATGACAGGCAAATAGCCTTTTTCTTTTAAAATATCTGTTAAAAGCTGCGGAAACTCACCCTTAACGGCAGGATCAAGAAACGACCGGTTAAAGAAAGCGTCAGCTATTTCAGAAGCTCTCACATCTGCCGGGTGCTGGCTTCGCGGATAGGATGGCGTTAAATTTAAAATGATGCCGATTTTGCCGTCGCCTCCGAGTCTGCGGTAGGCTTCGACCGCTTTGGCGTTTGAAAGAATTTCATGGTATGCGACCTGGACGGCCTTTTGAAAGTCGATGATGTTCGGATAATGAAAATCGTATAAATAGCCGCCTTCAGCAGGAACGATCGGTTCATTGTGGGTAAACCATTTTTTCACACGATCCCCGTACAGCCGGAAGCACGTTTCCGCGTATGAAACAAAGTGATCGACGACTTGCCTGTTTTCCCATCCGCCGATATACTGGAGCGCAAGCGGCATATCAAAATGATAAAGGTTGACAAAAGGCTCGATCCCAGCCGCCAGCAGCTCATCGATGACTTGGTTATAAAAGGCAGCTCCTTCCTCGTTCAACCGCCCTTTTCCTTCAGGAAACAGACGGGCCCACGAAATGGAGAAACGAAAAGAGTTGTGGCCGAGCTCCTTCATCAGCTGAATATCTTCTCTGTAAGTCTCGTAAAAACGCGAAGTCTTCTCAGGGCCTACTCCGTCAAAAAATCGGTTCGGCTCTTTTTCGTACCAGTGATCCCAAATGTTCTTTCCTTTGCCTCCTTCAGCCGCCGCTCCTTCAGTCTGAGTCGCGGATGCCGCAGACCCCCACCAGAAGCCTTTTGGAAAACGGTATTGAATTTGTTCTAGCTGCAGTTCTGTTTTTGACATGTCATCAATCTCCTTTTAAAGTCCTAGCGTTGTCTGATCTTGTTCCGCTGCATTGATTTCCTGCTCTTTTTTCATATTCATCCGGTCGATGAATTTCAAAAACGGGAACCAGATCATAAAGACAACGGCTAAATTCACAATCTGTAGAATGCCGCCGGCAAGCGAATTGGTCGCCATCATTCCGCTGATAAAAATCGGCACAGTCCAAGGAATCGTGACCCCGGTCGGCGGCGGCACAAGCCCGGACGCCATTGCGAAATACGTAATTAAAGTGACGATCATCGGCGAGATCACCCACGGAATAAAAATGAGCGGGTTCATGACGATCGGCAGGCCGAAAATGATCGGTTCATTTACGTTGAAAATCCCCGGCGCTGCTCCGAGTTTTGCGACCTGCTTCATTTGCTTGCTCTTCATAAACAGCAGGATGGCAATAATCACGGCCAGTGTCATCCCGGTTCCGCCCATTCCGACGGTGTACACTTCCATAAACTGCTTATTGATAATATGCGGAACTTCCCCTGTTGCGGTATAGCTATTCAAATTTTCGATCGAAAGCGTATTCCAGATCGGATCCATAACAGAGTTGATAATAATTTGCCCGTGGAGTCCGAAGAACCAGAGAAGCTGAGTAAAAAATATAGCAATCAAGGTCGGAATGATACCGCTTCCAAGGCCGACAAGCGGAGCCTGTACCAGATTGTAAATTAAATCGTGCATATTCGTATTGAACGCTTGGGTCACAAGGATATTGATGACCAAGTAGACGGACAAGGTCATCACCGCCGGAATCAGCGCGGCAAAAGATTTAGCTACAGCAGGTGGAACGCCGGCGGGCATTTTGATCGTATAGTTTTTCTGGACAAAAAATCTGAAAATCTCCGCGGATGTAAAGGCGGTAATCATTCCGAGGAACATCCCTTTCGCACCGAGCCTGTCAATCGGGATGACGTTCGGAATCACTTCCCCTCCTTCGCCGTTTAATACAAACGGAGTCAGCAGAAGGAACGATGCCAAAGCGACGACTCCTCCAAAAACCGCATCGACTTCATAAGTTTTGGATAAATAATACCCGATCCCGAACACGACGAAAACGGACATAATGCTGATCGTTGCGCTCGGCGCTATGCTTAAAGCCGACTGGAACGTTTCAAGCGCCGATTTGCTCATCATTTTATTGAGAAACGGCAAATTGGTTAAAACGACAATGATCGATCCGAAAATGGTGAGCGGAAAAGCCAGCATAAACGCATCCCTCAGCACGCCTAAATACCGGTTGTTATTCAGCTTCCCGGCAATCGGCACCAAGAGGTTGCTCAATTTTTCAAACATGGTCTCTTATCCCCCTTCGATTTTGCCATACAGTGCGAATCATAGATTTTTCTCTTTGAATAATTCCAATAATTCGGACACAAGTTCCTTCATCGTGAGCGTCGACATCAAATGGTCCTCCGCGTGCAAGAGCAGCAAAGAGAACTCACTTTTTTCCCCGCCCGCTTCTTTTTGAATCATTTGAAAGTGAATATCATGGGCCTGCTGCAAATCGGCTTCAGCCTGGTGCAGCAGCTCATCTGCTTTCTGAACGCTGCCGGCGCGGTATGCCCTGATGGACTGAATGACTTTGCTGCGGGCGTTTCCGCTATGAAGAATGAGCTGAAAGCAAATTTGTTCGCCTGTTAATTCATCGAGTTTTAATTTTCCCATCATCATCAATCTCCGATCAAGCTGAGCGCCTGTTCATAAGCTTTCTTTCCGTCTGCCATTCCGTAAGCCATCATATCAATCACATCAACCTTAGTACCGTACTGTTCTGCTTCTTTCTGCAGCTCGCCTTTTAAAAAGCTCATTTGCGGGCCGATGAGAACGACGTTTGCCTCTGCCATCTCTTTTTTTGCCTGGTCCTGTCCGACCGCCCAAATTTTTGCCTCGTCACCGATTGAATGCGCGTATTCCTCCATCTTGGTGACAAGGAGACTTGTCGACATACCCGAACTGTATGCAAGTAAAATCTTTTTCATCGTCATATCCTCCTTTATTAAAAGCGCTTTCACACAACTATTATTATATCTTTTTATTTTTATATGTCTAGACATTTAAAAATAAATGTATGTATTTATTTTGAATAATAAAAACCCCCTCTTCTTTCAAGAGGGGGGCCAAACAAATTATCGGGCGTATTTTTTGAACAGCTGAACTGCTTCCTTCGGCACGTAGAAGGATCCATTGCTTTCAACAATCACGCTGTCTAATTCATATTCCTTTCCGTTGATTCTGATGAGGTTTTTGTTCACCGGCATTTCGGCTTTCCCTTTTTTGCGCGATGCGACAAGAACTGGATTAGCCGGATCTTTCTGATCGATCGTTACGCTGGCTCCGGCTTTTTTAAATGCCTGTTTTGCTTCGATAAATAATTCGTTTGTTAATTTGTCTAAGTTGAAGCCCATTGCTTTTGCCATCGTTTTAGCGATGCCGGTGTTATCGACGAGCCCCTGCGGCTTTTCGGGACCGTACGAATACAGGAAGACATCTTCACCTGTATGACCGCCTGTTGTGAATCCGATGTTGGCTCGGTTGCTGAGCAGCTTGGTGAATAATGAAGCCGCTTCTTTTTTGTTTTTCACGCTTTTCAGCTGTTCCTTCTCTGCCGGCGTTAAATCATCAAGTCCGTAAAGCTTTGCCGCTTCTTCGATATTCGATAAATCGTCTTTTAATTTGCCGGTTGCGCCTTCCACCGTCATTTTAGCCTTTTTCAGCGGATCGATATATGCTGATACCGGCGTTGTGTCATAGCCTTTCGTCGTGTTGCTGTTGCCGATGGAGATGCCGCTGTTGCCGTGGTCTGAGACGGCAATAACCATTGTATGTTTGTCTTTTTTAGCGAATTCAAGCGCTTCTTTCACCGCGTTATCAAATGCCAATACATCGCTGATCATGCCGATCGGATCGTTTTGATGCGCTGCCCAGTCAGGCTTGCTTCCTTCCACGAATAAAAAGAAACCGTCCTTGTCTTTAGAAAGCGTCTGAATCGATTTTTTCGTCATCTCCGCAATCGTCGGCTGCTCTGGATGCGTTGCACGGCGGTCCATGTCATACGCGAGATCGCGCTGTGAGAATGCGCCCCAAATTTTTTTCGATTTTGACTTGAGGAGCTGATCTTTCGTTTCAACAAAATCGTACTTTTTATCTTTGAGCACTTTGACAAGGTCTTCACCGTCTTTGCGGCTTTTATCCTTTGTCCCCGGCTGAAGCGATTCTTTTCCTCCGCCAAGGACAACGTCCATGTTTTGATAAACCTGCTGTTCACCGAGTACTTCAAAGTTATTGCGGTCCTTATGATGGCCGGAATAGCCGGCAGGCGTCGCATGCTGAATTTCAGAGGTTGCAATAATGCCAGTTGCTTTTCCCTTCTGTTTGGCGCCTTCCAGCACGTTTGCCACAGGCCGGTATTGATCTTTTTTACCGACCTTCTCGACACCTGGTGTATTCACCTTTGAAGGCAGCACTCCAATATAGGAAGAATTTGATTTTCGTCCCGTTGCCATCGCAGTTGCTGCAGGTGCAGAATCAGTGATCGCCGATTCTGCCGAATGCGTCCGGACACCACCGCTGACAATCTGGTCCATCGCGAGCGGTTCGCCTTTATACCAGCGTGCCAATGTTGTTGCAGAAGAGCTTGTTCCATCCATGACCATCATGATCACGTTTTTGACCTTTGGTTGTTCCTTCTTTTTCGCTGTTTCCATTGCTGCACTGCCTGTTCCCGCTGATCCTAAAGCGACTGCGCCTGCCAATGTAATGCCGACGATTCTGTTGCGTAAGAAACCCATTCTTATGTACTCCCTCCATAACCGCTTTTTGTTGACAAACCTACACTATCATTGCTATGTAAACAGCACTTTTGCTTTCTATTAATCTTATGTAAATTTTTTTGGGCTTATGATGAAAAGAAGGCACCCCGCCTTCTTTTCATCCTTTTCCAGCTTGGAATCCCGGGTATTTCGTCATTCCGCCGTCCACATACAGCGTCAGGCCCGTCACATAGCTCGCTTCTTCGGATGCAAGCCAGGCCGCGCAAGCCGCGACTTCCTCCGGCTTTCCGATATACCCGATCGGAATCAATTCAACAACGCCTTTTTTCAATTCGGGATCAGCGAATTTTTCGGCGTTAATCGGCGTATCGATCGCACCGGGTCCGATCGCATTTACCCGAATTCCTTTCGGGGCATATTCAAGGGCAAGGGTTTCCGTCAGCAGTTTTGCCCCGCCCTTGCTTGCCGCATAATGGACAAAATGCGGCCACGGGATTTGCTGATGGACGCTCGACATATTAATGACCGAGCCTTTAATATTATGATCGAGCATATAGGCGATCGCTTCCCGGCATCCTAAGAACATCCCTGTCAAATTAGTTGATATGACGCGGTTCCAGTCTTCCAGAGACAAATCCTCAGAAGGTACTTCATTTTCCACCCCAGCGTTGTTCACCATCACATCAACGGAACCGAATGAATCAACGGCCTGTCTGATCAGCGCTTTTACATCGTCTTCTTTTGAGACATCTCCTTGAACGGCAATCGCGCGCGCTCCACTGTTTTCTATTTTCTTCACCGTCTCTTCAGGATTTTCTTCTTCCTTGAAGTAATTGATCACTACATTGGCTTTTTCAGAACCGAAGCGAAGTGCCATCGCTTTTCCAAGACCTGTACCCGCCCCTGTAATAACCACCGTTTTTCCCTCTAAACTAGGATACATGGGTTGATTCCTCCTTATTGAAACTCTCTTTTGAGTAGGTTTCCACAGAAGCGCTTAAACATGCATCCTTCCGAAATCAAAAAACCGCAAGCTTTTCAGCTTGCGGTTTTACATCTTATTTCATCCACTCAGTGTGGAAAATGCCTTCTTTATCTGTACGCTCATACGTATGTGCGCCAAAGTAGTCGCGCTGCGCCTGAATCAGGTTGGCCGGCAATGTCGCAGTGCGATAGCTGTCAAAATAAGCGAGAGCGCTTGAGAAGCAAGGTACAGGAATTCCTTGTTCAACCGCAAGAGAAATCGTTTTGCGGAGAGCGCCCTGATAGCCTTCAACGATATTTTTGAAGTAAGGATCAAGAAGCAGGTTGTCAAGCCCCGGATCGCGGTCATACGCTTCTTTGATTTTTTGCAGGAACACCGCGCGGATGATGCATCCTCCGCGGAAGATCATCGCGATATCGCCGTATTTCAAATCCCAGCCGTATTCTTCTGATGCGGCTTTCATTTGAGCGAAGCCCTGTGCGTAAGAACAGATTTTGCTCATGAAGAGTGCTTTTCTGACCGCTTCGATCAGCTCTTCTTTGTTCTCGGCGGCTGGTTTCGCTTCAGGACCTGTCAGAAGCTTGCTTGCTTTGACGCGCTCTTCTTTCATGGAAGAAATGAAGCGAGCGAAAACGGATTCCGTAATGATCGGAAGCGGCACGCCCAGGTCAAGAGCGCTTTGGCTCGTCCATTTTCCTGTGCCTTTTTGACCTGCTTTATCGAGGATGACATCAACGAGCGGCTTGCCAGTTTCCTCGTCTTTTTTCGTGAAAATATCAGCCGTGATTTCGATCAGATAGCTGTCAAGCTCTCCTTTATTCCACTCGGAGAAGACTTCGTGAAGCTCATCTGAAGACAGACCGACAATGTGTTTCAAAATAAAGTATGATTCTGAGATCAGCTGCATGTCTCCGTATTCGATGCCGTTATGAACCATTTTTACATAATGGCCGGCGCCGTCTGGACCGATGTATGTCGTACACGGTTCGCCGTCTACTTTTGCAGAAATCGCTTCAAGAATCGGCTTGACAAGCTCATGGGCTTCTTTTTGTCCGCCTGGCATGATAGAAGGACCTTTCAGAGCGCCTTCCTCACCGCCGGAAACACCGGTGCCGATGAAGTGAATGCCGCTTTCGGCCAGCTCTCTGTTTCTTCTCTGCGTATCTTTATAATATGTATTTCCGCCGTCAATCAAAATGTCGCCTTTTTCAAGATGAGGCAGGAGCGATTGAATCGTTGCGTCTGTCGGTGTTCCAGCTTTGACCATCAACAGAATTTTGCGCGGTTTTTCAAGAGATTGAACGAACTCTTCAATGCTGTATGTACCGACAACGTTTTTGCCTTCGGCTTCTTTCAGAAACTCTTCCGTTTTCTCGCTTGATCTGTTGTAAACAGAAACCGTAAACCCGCGGCTTTCAATGTTTAGAGCCAAGTTTTTTCCCATTACTGCTAAACCAACTACACCTATTTGTTGTTTTGCCATGTCTAACGTCCCTTCTAAAGCGTTTAGCATTTTAGTTTAATTTTTATTTAAATTGAAATTACCACACTTTGACCTACATTTTCAAGCTATTGATCTTGTCTCTCGTCCTGGAAAAAATCTTTGTTAAAGCTTGTTCCGCTCGTCTTGCTTTCTTTTTTCACGATCCTGATCCCTTTTTTGATGAGGTCTGTTCCATATTTTTCATTCAATTCGGCCATCACTTTTTGGATCGGCTCATCTTTGGCATCCTCATGAAACGAAAATAAATCAAGCTGTTTGACGGCTTCCTTCCGATTGACGAGGTCTGTTCCCGTCACGCCTAAAAGTCTGACAGGGCTTCCGTGCCAATGCTGCCTGAAAAGGGCTTTCGCTTCCTTCGCAATATCTTCTCTTGAATCGGTCGGATTCAGAAGGGTCTTGCTTCTGGTTATGTTTGTCCAATCCGCAAAGCGGATCATGATGAAAACTTTTGCTGCCATGACCTCTTTTCGCTTCAGCCTGTCGCTTACTGAGACGGAAAGCTTGTCAATCAGGCCGCACAATTCCTTCTCATCTGTGCTGTCATACGGGAGAGTCGAGGAATTGCCGACGCTTTTGAATTCGTATATCCTGTCGGGATTCACCTCTCCGGTGTCGATGCCGTTTGCCCTCCTTTTTAAACGGGGGCCGTTGATACCTAGGAGGCGCTTTAAAGCATACTCATCTGCGGCAGCCAAATCGCCGATCTTGCCGATATCAAGCGTCTTGAGCTTTTCAGCGGTTTTCCGGCCGACTCCGTACATCTCGCTGATGTCCATGGGCCAAAGAATCCGGGGCACTTCGCGCTTTCTCAATATCGTAATGCCGAGCGGTTTTTTCATATCCGAAGCCATTTTGGCCAGGAATTTATTCGGAGCGATCCCGATGCTTGACGGAAGAAGCAGTTCTTCTTGAAGGCGCTCTTGAATTTCCTTCGCCGTTTCATATGCCCGATTTCTGTATGGCGTGTCCGTTAAATCCATGTACCCTTCATCAATAGAAACAGGCTCGACAAGGTCCGTATACTCCCTGAGCACTTGAAACATTTCTCTTGAAGAGCTTCTGTAGCGGTCGAAATTCGGCGGCTTGACGATCAGCTCGGGGCAGAGCCGCTTCGCTTCCCAAAGCGGCATAGGCGGTTTTACGCCGCGTGCTCTCGCCTCGTAGCTGCACGTGACGACGATGCCTTTCCGCTCCTTTGCATTTCCCGCGATGGCGAGCGGCCTGCCTTTCAGCGAAGGGTCATACGCCATTTCAACAGACGCGTAAAAGCTGTTCATATCGATATGAAAGATGACTCTTCCCTTTTGTTTATCAGCAGACAAAACGGCTCCCTCCTGGTACTCAAATTAGACATCCCGGCATTCATATAGTAAGATGTTAAATGAAACGGAAGTGATAATAGATGATTCTTGAATCTTTCAACGATGCTTTTTTACTGTTTGAGTTTTTCACAATCGTCCTTCCCGCACTGACGGCGATCGGTATCGCCCTCATCCTAAAGGACTGCAGTACGGGCGACAGCTGGAAAACGAAACGGTTTGAAGAATATCATGCAATACAGTTTGTTTCTGCAATCGATTTTCTTATCATCCTATATCATCGCATTACGGTATGGATAAGTAAAGTCATTCGCATGAAAGCTTCATCGAACGACGATGAAGACCACCGTTCCCTTCTTCTTTCAATTTAAACGGGAAAAGGTGTCCGGCAGACGGGCCCTTTTATTCAGAAGGAGGAGAACGTGTTGAACACGAAATTAAAACAATTGTTTGCGACTGCAATGTTTTTGATCATGACCATGTTTATAGGTGAACAAGCTTCGGCAGCCACCGGCAGTACCGGAGGAAGCGACAACTTCTTCCAACACTATGTCGTGGGGCCTTTTTCAGAGCTGATTAAAGGAATCGCCGGATTTTTCCACGGAAACTACGGACTGTCGATTATTTTTGTGACCATCATCGTCCGGGTTCTCGTCTTTCCGCTGTTTGCCAACCAGTATAAAAAACAGCGGGCCATGCAGGAAAAAATGGCGCTTGTCAAACCTGAGCTGGATGCGATTCAAAGCAAGCTAAAAAAGACGAAAGATCCTGTGAAGCAGAGGGAAATTCAGCAGGAGATGATGCAGCTTTACCAAAAGCATAACATCAATCCGCTGGCGATGGGCTGCCTGCCGATGCTGATTCAGTTTCCGATCCTGATCGGTTTTTATTATGCGATCCGCTCGACGCCCGAAATTGCTTCACACTCTTTTCTCTGGTTTAACCTCGGGCATTCGGATATTATCGTATCTTTATGCGCCGGGTTCATGTATTTTATCCAGTTCTATGTGTCTCAAAAGCTGAACGCACAGAACGCCCAAACAAATCCGGCGGCTCAGCAGTCCGCCAAAATCATGGGCTTCTTTTTCCCTGTGATGATGACGATCTTTTCGATCAACGTCCCTGCAGCCCTGCCGCTGTACTGGCTGACAAGCGGACTGCTTCTGACGATTCAATCCGTCGTTCTTCATCAAGTTTACCAAAAAAACAAAAAAGCCATTCAGCCTGCTGAATCGGCTACAAAATAAAAAAGCTTGCGCCTTTAAAGGCGCAAGCTTTTTTGCGTTTCCCTTCCATCTTCTCGATCGCGACTTCAGGTAGTGTGACCGTTTCCGCTGAAACCATCGGCTCGAGCTGAAACGGTCCCTGTAAAAACCCGCCTTTATGACGGGTTTGCTACTTCCTCAATAATGGAAACAACCATTTCTGCAGTTTTGACAAGTTCCTCAATCGGCATTTTTTCGTTTTTCGTATGGATTTGTTCATATCCGACTGCAAGGTTGACAGTCGGAATGCCGTGTCCTGCGATGACGTTCGCATCGCTTCCTCCGCCGCTCGTCAATAGCTCGTACGGACGGCCGATTTTCCCGGCGGCTTTTTTGGCGATTTCAACGACGAGATCCCCGTCTTTGTATTTAAAGCCCGGGTACATGACTTCGATTTCCACCTCGGCTCTGCCACCCATTTCAGCGGCGGCTGCTTCAAACGCCTGCTTCATTTTTTCGGTCTGCTTTTCCATTTTTTCCGGAACAAGCGAACGGGCTTCAGCGAGAATGTCGACCTGATCGCAGACGATATTGGTTTGCGTTCCGCCCTCAAAGCGGCCGATATTAGCCGTCGTCTCCTCGTCGATGCGGCCAAGCGGCATTTTGGCAATCGCTTTTGAAGCGATCGTGATGGCGGAGACTCCTTTTTCCGGCTCTACTCCGGCATGAGCCGTTTTTCCGTAGACAGTTGCTCTAATTTTCGCCTGTGTCGGCGCTGCTACGATAATATTGCCGACCTTCCCGTCGGAATCAAGCGCATATCCGTAATCGGCTTTGATCAGCGATCGGTCTAAAGCTTTCGCTCCGACAAGCCCCGATTCTTCGCCGACCGTAATGATAAACTGGATCGTTCCGTGCGGAATGTTTTTTTCTTTCAGCACTTTTACGGCTTCGAGCATCGCTGCAAGGCCTGTTTTGTCGTCAGCTCCCAAAATCGTTGTGCCGTCTGTTTTGACATATCCGTCTTCAATGACCGGCTTCACGCCTTTTCCGGGCACGACGGTATCCATGTGGGATGTAAAGTAAATCGTGTCCGCCTCTTTCGTTCCAGGAAGCGTGCACACGAGGTTTCCCGCTCCGTGCCCCGTTTTTGGCGCGGTGTCATCCTCCACGACATCCATTCCAAGAGCAGCAAATTTTTCTTTCAGCACCTTGCAAATATCAGCTTCGTGTTTTGTCTCGGAATCAATTTGCACAAGTTCTAAAAACTCTTCTAACAGGCGTTTTTCATTCATGCTAGTTTCCCCTCCATTTTTAAAGCGGTATATTTCCATGCTTTTTGTCCGGCCGGATTTCTCTTTTGCTCTTCAGCATGTCAAACGTTTGGATCAGCTTCTTCCGCGTCTCTTTCGGATCGATGATATCGTCTACCATGCCGTATCTTGCAGCGGCAAAAGGGCTTGAAGCGTGCATGCATTTCCGGATTTTTTCCTCGCGGGCGGCCCGCGGGTCTTCCGACCGTTCGATTTCCTTCGCGAACAGCACATCCGCAGCTTCCGAGGCGCCCATCACTGCAATTTCTGCATTCGGCCAAGCAAACACGGCATCCGCTCCAAGCGCCTTGCTGTTTAAAGCGACATATGCTCCGCCGTATGCTTTTCTTAAAATGACCGTCACCTTGCAGACGGCGGCTTCCGCATACGCGTAAAGGATTTTAGCGCCGTGTCTGATCACCCCGCCGTGCTCTTCGCGTATTCCCGGAAGAAAGCCGGGGCAATCCACCAAAGTCAAAATCGGGATCTGAAAGGAATCGCAAAAACGGATAAACCGGGCGATTTTGTCAGCCGCATCCATGCTGAGGCTTCCGGCTAAATACTTCGGCTGGTTGGCCACGATCGCCGCCGTTTCCCCCGCTATCCTTGCAAAACCGATCACCGCGTTTTTGGCAAAGTGGCGCTGCACTTCAAAAAATGTTCCGCTGTCTGCGATTTCCGCGATGATCTGTTTGATGTCATACGGCCGCTGACCGTCTTCAGGCAGAATCGTCATTAAATCAGGCCTTATCTCATCGTCTTTCGCCTTTCTCGCCTTAGCCGGGGGCTTTTCTTCGTGATTCTGGGGGATGTAGGACAAGAGCTTGCGCACCTCACTGAGGACGGCCTCATCGGAATCCCCGGAAAAATGGGCATTCCCGCTGATTGAATTATGTATATAGGCGCCCCCCAATTCTCCGGAGCTGACAGCTTCGCCTGTCGCCGTTTTGATGACTTTCGGACCGGTAATGAACATCTGTCCGGTTTTTTCGTTCATGAAAACGAAGTCGGTCAAAGCTGGAGAATAAACCGCGCCGCCCGCACAAGGGCCGAGAATGACAGAGATTTGCGGAATGATGCCTGAGCAAAGGACATTTCGGTAAAAAATATGACCGTATCCATCTAATGATAGCACACCCTCTTGAATTCTCGCACCACCTGAGTCGTTCAGACCGATGAAAGGGGCCTTATTTTTGAGGGCAAGATCCATGACGGCCGCTATTTTTTTGGCGTGCATTTCTCCGAGCGCTCCGCCGGTGACGGTAAAATCCTGGGAAAACAGATAAACGGGCCGCCCGTCGATTTTTCCGAATCCCGTGACAACCCCGTCGCCTAACGGGCCGCCGGACTGCCGGCTTCTGGCAAAAGCATTCAGCTCAGTGAACGTTCCCTCATCAAGCAGAAGATCGATTCTCTCTCTGGCGGTGAGCTTGCCTTTTTGCTTCTGCCTGTCGATCCGTTCCTGCCCGCCCCCAAGCAAAGCTTGTTGACGGCTGTTGTTTAAATCGTCGACTCTTTCAAACATATTCATCGTGTTCTGCCCCTTCTCTATTTGATTCTTACACGAAACTTGTCCGATGAAAAAAAGCAGTATAAAATAATGGGAGATTAAAAAACAGAGGTGAAAAGCTTGTCTCGAAAATTCATCAAGTTCATGGTTATTTTAATGATTGGCGTCATGGTGCTGACGACTCTGCTTACCGGACTCAGCATGATTTTTTAATACAAATCATGAAAGCAGGCGGCTCTTTTTGCGGAGAAACGCCTGCTTTTTTTCAAGCCCGGACTTCCGCAGGAATAGAAAAAACCGCACGGGTTTCCCCCTGTTTCATTAGATTGACCAATGAAGGAGAAACTCATGCGGTTATGCAGGAGATTTAATTCCTTTAAAGTAGCTCTTAATCACAAGATACTGTTCCATTTCGCCGAGAAAATTGAAAAGAGCAGCGCGCGCTTCAAATTCTTCGCGTGTCGTCGGCAGCTCCATCTCATCAATTTCCTCTCTCATTTTCACGAGCCGCTTCAAAAACTTATGAGCCGTATTGCCGGGATGGATGGCTCCTCTTAAATCATGAAGAAACGCTGCGATCATATGCCCCTGTTCAACCGTCATCGAAATCGACGTGATTTTCGGCAGGACCCTTTCGATAATTTCAAACTGCTTTTCTCTCATTTTAAAGTAGTGATAATAGAGATTTTCGTGCCTGAGAAAGTGATTTTCCACATCACGGTATGCCAGGGTCTTCGCTTCATTGATCAAACGGTGCGTCTCAGGAATCTCTTTTCCCGTCCAGTCCTGTTCCCCGGTCAGCAAATAGCGTTCGATTTCTTCAAAAATCTTGGCAAAGTTATCTTCGATTTTCTGCTGATACTGTTTGAGCTCTTTATCGAGGCTCGGCATGTACAAATTCATCAGCAGGGCAACGCCGATTCCCGTAATGATGATGAGGCATTCATTCCAAATGAGAGAAAGGGTGATCCCTTCTGACATATAAAGATGAAGAATGATGACCGAACTTGTGACGATTCCTTCTTTTATTTTCAGAAGAACGGTTGTCGGAATAAAGAACAGCAGCATCAGACCGATGACAGCCGGATGATAGCCGATCAGCTCAAAAAACGCGTATGAAAAAACGATCGCAAGAATGCATGCCGCAAACCGGGCCCATGATGCCTGAAGGGACCGCTTTTTCGTCACTTGAATACAGAGGATCGTGATGATCCCTGTCGACACAAAATTATGAAGGCCGAGCAGCTGTGCGATATAGATGGCCAATGCTGTGCCAAGCGCTGTTTTTAATGTGCGATAACCTATTTTAAACATCGTTAACCCCAATCTTTTCTGCTAGTCTTAGTGAATAAAAAAGAAGAAGATCAGCATCTTCTTCAGCTTATTTTATAGTATTTTCTCTAAAAAGTCTTGAGCTCTTTTCGATTTTGGAGAAGAAAAAAACGCTTTAGGATCATCGTCTTCGACAATGGTTCCTTCATCCATGAAAAGCACCCTGTCGGCGACTTCTTTGGCAAAGCCCATTTCGTGCGTCACGATCACCATCGTCATCCCGGTTTTCGCCAAATCCTGCATCACCTGAAGCACTTCTTTGACCATCTCAGGATCAAGGGCCGATGTCGGCTCGTCAAACAGCATGATGTCCGGATTCATCGCCAGCGCCCTCGCAATCGCAACGCGCTGCTTTTGCCCCCCTGATAAACGGTTCGGATAATCATCTTTTTTATCGATAAGCCCCACTTTCTCAAGCAGTTCTTCCGCTTTTTTCGCTGCCGCCTGTTTGCTTTCTTTTTTGACATGGACAGGTGCATACGTAATATTTTCAAGAACCGTTTTATGCGGAAACAAATGAAAATGCTGAAAGACCATGCCGATGTTCTCTCTGATTTTCAGCACATTTGTTTTCGGTCTTGTAATCTCTTGATCCTGAATGAAAATGCTGCCCTCCGTCGGCTTTTCGAGCATGTTTAAGCAACGCAGAAACGTGGACTTGCCTGAGCCTGACGGACCGATGACAGCGGCTACTTCGCCTTTTTCAAAGGAAACGGAAATATGTTTAAGCACCTCGTGCTTTCCGAAAGATTTTGAGAGATTGCGAACATTAATCATTGACATTCAGCTTCCTTTCAATCGCTTTGCCGACAAACGTCAGGATCAAAACGAGCACATAGTAGATGAGACCCGCAAACAGCATCGGCTCAAGCGGGCTGTAGATCGCCGCTCCCGCCTGATAGCTTCGTCTCATAATATCGCCGAGTCCGATGACGGTGACAACAGCCGATTCCTTTGTCAGTGTAATCGATTCGTTGATCAGCGCTGGCATGATATTTTTAAAGGCCTGCGGCAGCAAGAGATCCTTCATCATCTTTGCATACGGGACGCCCAGCGCCATCGCCGCTTCTTTTTGCCCTTTGTCGATCGCATTGATTCCGGCTCTGATGATTTCTGACACATAAGCGGCGGAATTTAAGCCGAATGCGATGACGGCCGCCCAGTAAGCATCAATATCGAAGCCCAGCACCTGAGGCAGCCCGTAATAGACGATCATCAGCTGCAGAACAAGCGGTGTCCCCCGGAATATGGAAGTGTAAAAATCGGCAATCCATGCGAGGGGCTTGATCGAACTGATTTTTAAAAGCGTAATCAAAACCCCCAGCAAAAATCCAAGCACGGCCGCAGCCGCGACCACTTTTAAGGTGACGCCCAAGCCTTCCAAAATGAAAGGCATCTCGGGTATTGTACTAGAAAAATCAAGAAAATTCATGTGACTCTCCCTCTCCCGCCTCATCATCAAAGAGGCGCACATCGCTTTAGAAAAAAAAGTTCAACAAAAAGTTGAACTTTTCACGCTTACTTTTTCGTTTCTCCGCCGAACCATTTTTCTTTCAGCTTTTCAAGTTCTCCGCTTTTCTCCATTTCTTCAAGCGCTTTGTTGAACTTCTCGGTCAAATCGCTTCCCTTTTTGAAGGCGATCGCGGAGCCGGCTTTTTCATCCGGTTCTTTCGGCAGATTGTAGCCAACCAGTTCTTCATTTTTATTAATATATTTTTCGGCAACGATATCCTCTATGATTGCTGCGTCAAAGCGGCCCGCTTTGATTTCTTCGGTTAAATCCGAAATGCGGTTGCGGTTTTCAACTTTTAAATTATAATCCGGCGTAAGCTCCTTCGCTTTTTCTTCCTGAATGGAGCCAAGCTGCACGCCGACCGTTTTTCCTTTCAAATCGTCAAGCGATTTGATGCCGCTTGATTTTTTTGTAACGATCATGTTGTGAGCCGTATAATAGACGTTTGAAAAATCGACCTGCTTTTTGCGTTTAGGCGTCGGCGTCATTCCTGAAAGCACGATGTCGACTTTGTTTGTTTTAAGAGCGGTCACCAGTCCGTTGAAGTCCATGTCTTTCACTTCGATTTCATGGCCCGTTTTTTTAGCCAGTGCATTGGCCAGATCAACATCAAAACCGACAATTTTATCTCCGTCTTTCGATTCAAAAGGCGGGTAATCGGCTGAAGTTCCCATCACCAATGTTTTTTTATCAGCAGAACCGCTGCTCGTCCCGCAAGCAGTCAATGCAAATGTGAGACATGCTGTCACTACCAGTAACATCCATTTTTTCATGTTGTGTATCCCCCTGAACCTTTTTTGAATATTTATTCGTTGATATGTATTTTAAACATTTTCTAGGCCAGATGCAATACCATTTTGAAAAATAACTGAAAAACCTTCAAACAAGCATTTAAATACCAATTGAAAGCCTGTGTTTTTATCTTTCTGATTGCATATAAAAAGAATTTTTATACACAAAAAAAGCCTGCCACTGTTTTGGCAGGCGGTATTTCCTTTACCTTATACTTCTTCACAGTATTCTTCAAACAATCCTTGTAGCTTAGTGATGACAGCCATCGGCTCATAGCCTTCAATTTCATGGCGTTCGACCATTTTTAAAATCTTGCCGTCTTTTAAAAGAGCGAATGACGGAGAAGAGGGCGGATATCCTTCAAAATATTCCCTTGCTCGAGCCGTCGCTTCTTTGTCTTGTCCGGCAAAAACGGTGACGAGATGATCCGGGCGCTTATCGTAATGAACCGCATGATGTGCGGCTGGCCTTGCAATTCCCCCTGCACAGCCGCAGACGGAGTTGACCATCACAAGCGTAGTCCCTTTTTTCGTGAGCGCTTCATCGACCTCTTCAGGCGTTTTCAATTCGGTGTAGCCGGCAGCCGTTATTTCCTGTCTGGCTTGGCGCACGACATCATTCATAAACAGATTAAAATCCATGTTCACTTTAAGATCTCTCCTTTTTAGCCGCCTTTAGCATGATGCTAAAGGCGCTGTTTGCTCATCTGTTCTAATGATACTTTGAAACCGTCCGAACCGCAAATCAGGCGATTCGTGTTCCTTCAGGTTTATGGCACGGGCAGCCCGGGGAAAAATAAGTAAAGACTCTATCAAATAAAGGAGCACCTTTATGAACCGAAAGAAAGCAATGCTGATTTACAACGGAAATGCAGGACAAAAAAATGTTGAAAAAACACTGGGTGCTGCCGTACCTGTTCTTTCACAGGCTATAGACGAACTCATCGTAAAACCGACGAGAAAGAAACGTGATGCATTCGAATTTTGCCGAAAGATCGGGGAGGATATCGGGCAATTGTTTATATTAGGCGGTGACGGAACGGTGCACGAATGCATTAACGGCATCAGCCAGCTTCAAACGAAGCCAGATATCGGCATTCTCCCGGGCGGCACATGTAACGACTTTTCGAGGGCGCTCCGCATTCCCCAGAACATTGAAAAAGCGGCGGAAGCGCTCGTCAATGGAAAACCTGTCCCGGTCGATGTGTTAAAAGCAAATGATCATTATTGTCTCAACTTCTGGGGCATCGGATTGATTACGGAAGCTTCCACCCATATCAATCAAACGGAAAAAGCGCTGCTCGGGAGAATCAGTTATTTTACAAGCGCACTGCGGACCATCTCCAATCTTGAGCCTTTCTCTTTCCGCCTGTCGATCGACGGAGAAGAGTTTACTGACGAAGCGGTCATGGTGGTCGTGCTGAACGGACCATTTATCGGAACAAACAAGATCCCCCTTCCGCAGCTGAGCATTAACGACGGAAAAGCGGACATCCTCGTCTGCCGGAATACGAATCTGGCTGCATTGAAAGAACTTTTTGCAATGGATGATCCCGAATGGGATTCCTTTGCAGGCGAGCTCTCCTATTATCAGGGGCAAACCGTTGAAGTTGAAACCGCCCTCCCAATGGAAGCCGATACAGACGGCGAAATCTGCACAAAAACGCCGGCTTCAATCGAGGTGCTAAACGGACATCTCCGCATGCTCGCCCCCTTAGAAAAAGAAAAGAGCTGACCCTTAACGGGCCAGCTCTTCTTTTTTAATAAATGGAAGTATGATCATCGATTTGTTCCAAAATCTCTTTCACACGGGCAAGGAATCTGCCGCAAACGAGGCCGTCAAGCACTCTGTGGTCGAGGGATAAGCACAGGTTCACCATATCTCTGACCGCGATCATGCCATGCTCCATGACGACGGGACGCTTGACGATCGATTCAACCTGCAGGATGGCCGCCTGTGGATGGTTGATGATCCCCATTGACTGAACCGACCCGAACGAACCGGTATTGTTGACCGTGAACGTACCTCCGCTCATATCCCCGCTCGTCAGCTTGCCGCTTCTGACCTTATGAGCCAGTTCGGAGATTTCTCTCGCGATGCCTTTAATTGTTTTTTCATCGGCATGCTTGATGACAGGAACGTACAGCGCATCGTCAGTCGCTACTGCAATTGAGATGTTGATGTCTTTTTTCTGAATGATTTTATCTCCGGCCCACATGCTGTTCATTTGCGGGAATTCCTTCAGCGCCTGTGCGACCGCTTTGACAAAGAACGCGAAAAAGGTCAGGCTGAAGCCCTCTTTCTTCTTAAATTCGTCCTTTATTTTGTTGCGGTAGCTCACAAGACTTGTGACATCCACTTCCATCATCGTCCAGGCATGAGGGATTTCATGCTTGCTTCTGACCATATTGGTCGCAATCGCATGACGGATTCCGGTCACAGGAATCTCGACGTCTCCAGCCGCACTCTGAGGCGGTGCAGCTTGAGGGGCGGCTTGCGCCGGCTTTTGGACGGGCTCACTCGCTCCCGCGGCATTTGTATCCGGCTGTTTTTCCGGCGCCGCATCAGCTTGAGGAGCAGCTCCGGAAGCAATGATGCGCTGGATGTCTTTTCTGGTGATCCGTCCGCCGGCACCGGTACCTTCCACCTGCTCCAAATCAATGTTGTGCTCACCGGCAAGTCTCAGCACCGCCGGGGAATAACGTTTTTTCTGAGATGTATCTTTTTCCTCCGGTTTGGCCGGCTCCGCTTCCGCTTGATCCAGATTGGAAGCAGCCTCAGCCTCCGGTTTCGCTTCTTCGTTTGTTTCGACTTTGCAGATGACGTCTCCGACTTGCAGAGTTTCGCCTTCTTTCCCGACAAGCTCGGTAATCGTTCCCGTGAACGATGAAGGGACTTCAGCATTGACCTTATCCGTCATCACTTCAGCAATCGGATCGTATTTGTTGACGTGATCTCCGACGCTGACAAGCCATTTGCTGATGGTTCCCTCCGTCACGCTCTCCCCGAGCTGCGGCATTGTCATTTGTTCCACTGCCATACGATATGTCCTCCTTCGCTATATTAAAACTCGGCCAATTCTCTCATTGCTGCTTCTGCTTTATCCGGATTGACCATAAAGAATTTTTCCATTGTAGGAGCATACGGCATTGCCGGGACGTCAGGGCCCGCCAACCGCTTAATCGGCGCATCCAAATCGAACAGGCAATGCTCTGAAATGATCGCGGCTACTTCACTCATAATGCTGCCTTCCTTCGTATCCTCGGTCATCAGAAGCACTTTGCCCGTTTTGGAAGCCGCTTCAATAATCGCTTCCTGATCGAGCGGATATACTGTTCTTAAATCAAGGATATGTGCGGAAATCCCGTCTTTGGCAAGCCGCTCGGCAGCCTGAAGGGCGAAATGGACGCACAATCCGTATGTGATGACGGTAATGTCTTCGCCTTCCCGCTTCACATCCGCCTTTCCGATCGGCAGCACATAGTCGTCACTCGGCACTTCGCCCTTGATCAGCCGGTACGCACGTTTATGCTCGAAGAACAGGACAGGGTCGTCATCGCGGATGGCCGCTTTCAAAAGCCCTTTGACATCATAAGGTGTCGAAGGCATGACGATTTTCAACCCGGGCTGGTTGGCAAATACGGATTCAACTGACTGAGAATGGTACAGCGCGCCGTGCACGCCTCCGCCGTAAGGTGCGCGGATGACGATCGGACAATTCCAGTCATTGTTGGAGCGGTAGCGGATTTTTGCCGCTTCTGAAATAATCTGGTTGACAGCCGGCATGATAAAATCTGCAAACTGCATTTCGGCGACCGGTCTCATCCCGTACATGGCAGCCCCGATTCCGACGCCGGCAATTGCGGATTCCGCCAAAGGCGTGTCCATCACCCGCTCTTCGCCGAACTGGTCGTAAAGACCGGCTGTTGCCTTGAACACACCGCCTTTTTTGCCGACATCCTCCCCTAAAACAAAGACGCGGGAATCCTTTTCCATTTCTTCTTTCAAAGCCAAAGTGACAGCATCTATATATGACATAACTGGCATTGTTCTTCCCCCTTACTCCGCATAAACATGCCGCAGCGCATCTTCCGGATCTGCATAAGGTGCATGTTCAGCATAATCTGTTGCTTCATTGACGATGGTTGTGATCTCATCCGACATTTGCTTCTCAGACTGGTCGTCCAGAAGGCCTGTTTCTTTTAAGTAATGCGCGAATTTGTTAAGCGGATCATTTTTCTTCGCCTCCGCCACCTCTTCGCGCTCTCTGTAGCTTCGATCATCATCATCGCTGGAGTGCGGGGTCAGCCGGTATGATATCGTTTCGATTAATGTCGGACCTTCGCCTCTTCCGGCACGTTCCCTTGCTTCTTTAACCGCTTTGTAGACTTCAAGCGGATCATTTCCGTCAACAGTCACGCCGGGCATGCCGTAACCGACGGCGCGGTCGGAAATGTTTTCACAAGCCACCTGCTTTTCGTAAGGAACCGAAATGGCGTATTTATTGTTTTCACACATGAAAATGACGGGAAGCTTATGAACGGCGGCAAAGTTCGCCCCTTCATGGAAGTCCCCCTGGTTTGAAGAGCCTTCACCGAACGTCACAAAAGTCGCGATGTCTTTCTTTTCAAGTCTTCCGGCAAGCGCTACACCCACCGCGTGCGGAACTTGCGTTGTCACTGGCGAAGAGCCCGTGACGATCCGGTTTTTCTTTTGACCGAAGTGGCTCGGCATCTGCTTTCCTCCCGAATTCGGATCCTCGGCTTTTGCAAACGCCGACAGCATTAAATCTTTTGCCGTCATGCCAAAAGCAAGGACAACGCCCATATCTCTGTAATATGGAAGCACATAATCGTTCTCACGGTCTAATGCAAATGCCGCTCCGACCTGGGCGGCTTCCTGTCCTTGACAAGAGATGACAAAAGGAATTTTGCCTGAACGGTTTAAGAGCCACATCCGCTCATCAAGTTTTCTGGCTAAAAGCATGGTTTTGTACATGTCGATTGCTTGTTCATCTGTTAATCCAACTGCTTCATGACGGTTATTGCCCATTTTTTTCACTCCTTCATGCTTTCTAAAAATGAATCGCCTTTCCATCTACGGCAAGGGCGGCTTCTCCGATCGCCTCCGACAGCGTCGGATGCGGATGGATCGTTTGTCCGACTTCCCACGGGGTGGCGTCAAGCACCTTTGCCAGACCGGCTTCAGATATCATGTCTGTCACATGCGGGCCGATCATGTGAACGCCCAAAATATCATCTGATTCGCGATCGGCGACGATTTTGACAAAGCCGTCCGTCTCACCGTACACGAGCGCTTTGCCAATCGCCTGAAACGGAAATTTGCCTACTTTGACGCTTTTGCCCTGTGCCTTCGCCTCATCCTCTGTCAAGCCGACCGATGCGGCTTCAGGACTTGAATAGATGCATTTTGAGACAAGCGAATAGTCGATGTCGTGCGGATTCTCGCCAGCAATGTGCTCAACAGCCGTAATCCCTTCATGGGAAGCAGCATGTGCAAGCTGAAGGCCGCCGATCACATCTCCGATCGCATAGATGTGGGATTCTTTTGTCTGGTACATGCTGTTTGTCGCGATAAAGCCGTTTTCCACTTGGATATCTGTGTTTTCCAGACCGATCCCTTCAACATTTGCCTGCCTTCCGACAGATACGAGCATTTTCTCAGCGGAATAGGTCTGTTTTTCTCCGTCTTTTTCCGCTTGAATGCTGACCGTATCGCCTTTCGCCAATGTGTCGGGCAGCACTTTCGCTCCCGTGATGATGGTGATGCCTTTTTTCGCCAGCTGCGTCTGCATTTCTTTAGAAATATCGGCATCTTCAGTCGGCAAAATCCGGTCTGCATACTCAATGACGGTCACGTCAACACCGAAATCGCACAGCATGGAAGCCCACTCGATTCCGATGACACCTCCTCCGACAATCAGCATGGAAGCCGGAAGCTGCTCAAGTTCAAGCGCTTCGTCGGATGACAGCACGTTTTCCCCGTCAAGCTCAAGCCCCGGCAGCGACCTGGGCCTTGAGCCTGTGGCGATGATGACGTTTTTCGGTATGAGCATCTCATTCTCATCTCCGTTTGCCATCTCAACGGAAACCGTCCCCGGCATCGGGGAAAAAATCGACGGCCCGAGAATCCGTCCGATTCCTTCGTAAACATCAATCTTTCCTTTTTTCATCAAGTGTTTGACACCGTTGTGCAGCTGGTCAATTATTTTTTGTTTTCTGCTTTGAACTTGAGAAAACCGCAGGCCGACTTCAGAAATGACCACTCCGAATTCGTCCGCCTTTTTTGCTGTCCTGTAAACTTCCGCGCTTCTTAGGAGCGCTTTCGACGGGATGCAGCCTTTATGAAGGCACGTGCCGCCGAGTTTCCGCTTTTCAACGACGGCTGTTTTCAGCCCCAGCTGCGAAGCTCTGATGGCAGCCACATAGCCGCCTGTGCCCCCTCCAAGAATCACGAGATCGTATTCAGTTGCCATGACTTTCCCTCCTCTGGTTCGGATACTGTTTCGCCTCTTCTTCGCCGTTCAATACGCGAAATGCACCTTCAGCCAATGCTTGAAGCTCATTTTCTCCCGGAAAGACGACGACATCCGAAATCCAGTCTATGTATTGTCTGATCGAGGTAACAAACGATTTTCCGTACGCCAGTCCGCCTGTCAAAATAATGACATCGACTTCGCCTTTTAAGACGGCGCTGGCCGCCCCGATTTCTTTGGCGATTTGATAAGCCATCGCTTCATAGATGAGCGCAGCCTTTTGATCGCCTTCCTTGATCATTTTCTCAACTTTAACCGCATCCGTCGTGCCGAGATAGCCGGCGAGGCCTCCGCCGCCGACTAGCATTTTCATCAGCTCGCCTTTCGTATACTTGCCGGAGAAGGCCATTTCGATCAGATCACCCGCAGGAATGGTTCCGGCCCGCTCCGGACTGAGCGGACCTTCTCCGTGGAGGCCGTTGTTGACATCGATCACCCGACCGTGGCAATGAACGCCGGTCGTAATGCCGCCTCCCATGTGGGTGATGATCATTTTCATATCTTCATACCGCTTTCCAAACTGCCAGGCCGCTTTCCTCGCGACAGCTTTTTGGTTGAGCGCGTGAAAAATACTGCGCCTTTCAATGGCCGGCGTGCCGGAAATTTTTGCGATAGGGGCCATTTCATCCACAACAACGGGGTCGACGATAAAAGCGGGAATATTTAATCCGTCGGCAATCTCCCTGGCGATGATACCCCCGAGATTTGATGCATGCTGCCCCGCATATCCGTTCTTCAAATCGGTGATCATCGCATCGTTGACTTCGTAAGTGCCGCCTTCAATCGGTCTGAGTAGCCCTCCCCGGGCGCAAACGGCAGCCAATTTAGAAATATTGATTCCCTGTTCATGCAGGGTTTCGAGTATCGCCTGTTTTCTGAACGAATATTGATCAATAATGGTTTGGTATTGCTGTAACTCAGCCTCGTCATGACGGATTGATTTTTCGAAAATCGAACGGTCATCATGAAAAACGCCGATCTTTGTAGATGTTGATCCCGGATTGATGACGAGAATACGTTTTTCCTGTACCTGCATTGATATAAAACCTCCAGTAGCGAATAGGGGTTATGATCTTAACGCCTGCTTAAAATGTGATGGCCGTTTTGCAAAAATTGACTTCTCGATTGGCGCATGCGCTCAATACGCTCTTCCGCCAGGCGGTCTGCGGCCAAGTATGTCGGAATGCGGTCGCGTTTTGAAATTTCAAGGACGCGTTCAATATTTCCGTAGATGCCTTCGACTTTTTTCAGCGCGCGCTCTGAATTATAGCCGTAAAGCTCGTCAGCGACATTGATGACGCCGCCGGCATTGATGACATAGTCAGGGGCATAAACGATACCCATGTCGTGGATTTGATCCCCGTGGCGCGTTTCTTTCAGCTGATTGTTGGCTGCCCCGGCAATCACTTTGGCTTTCAGCTGCGGAATCGTATCATCGTTGATTGTCGCTCCCAGAGCACACGGTGCATATATATCGCACTCCTGTGAATAAATATCATCCGGATCGACGGCACGGGCGCCGAATTCGGCGACTGCGCGTTCGACCGCTTCTTTATTGATGTCGGTCACGATCAGTTTCGCGCCTTCTTCGTGGAGATGACGGCACAGATTGTATGCCACGTTTCCGACCCCTTGGACAGCAACGGTTTTTCCTTCAAGCGAATCTGTCCCGAAGGCCTCTTTTGCCGCAGCCTTCATCCCTTTATATACCCCGTAAGCCGTTACCGGGGAAGGATTGCCAGATGAACCGAAAGCAGGCGAAATGCCTGTAACAAAATCAGTTTCGTCATGAATGATGTCCATATCTTCAACGGTTGTACCGACGTCTTCCGCGGTGATGTATCTGCCGTTCAGCCCTTGAATGTAACGGCCGAAAGCGCGGAACATTTCTTCGTTTTTATCTTTGCGCGGATCGCCGATAATAACGGTTTTGCCTCCTCCGAGGTTCAGTCCGGCCGCCGCGTTTTTATAGGTCATTCCCCGCGCAAGGCGCAGCGCATCTTCAATTGCGGCTTCTTCACTTTCATATGTCCACATTCTCGTGCCGCCGAGAGCCGGCCCGAGCGTCGTATCATGAATCGCGATGATCGCTTTTAATCCGGACTGTTTATCTTGGCAAAATACCAATTGCTCATAGTCATACTGTTCCATATATCGAAATAGTTCCATTTTTTATTCCTCCTCTTGTCGTGCTTCAGACGTACACAGCGCCAAAGCAATCGAATACAGCTTGTTTTCTGCGGAATCGGCCCTGCTTGTCAAGGCGATGGGCGCTTTTGCCCCTGCCAAAATGGCTCCCACTTTCGCACCCGCAAAATGAATCAATGATTTGTAAAGGACATTGCCTGTTTCAATTGAAGGAACAAGCAGGATGTCAGCCTCGCCCGCAACGATTCCAGAAATGTTTTTATGCCGGGCGGCAAGCGGTGAGATCGCGTTATCCAAAGCAAGAGGCCCGTCAACGATGCAATTTTTGATTTGGCCCCGATGATTCATCTGCGTCAAGGCAGCTGCATTTAATGTCGCTTCCATTGCGGGATTCACCGTTTCCACCGCGGCGAGGCAAGCGGCTTTCGGCATTTGCACGCCGACCGCTCTCGCCACGCCGACTGCGTTTTCTAAAATTTGTTTCAGCTCATCAAGCTTGGGGCTGATATTCATTGCCGCATCTGTTACATAAATCAGCCTCTCAAACCCGCTGACTTCAAAAGCTGCTACATGTGACAGTACATGCGAGGAACGGAGCCCGTACTCTTTATTCAAAACGGCTTTTAATAGCACGGCTGTCGGGACATTCCCCTTCATGAGAACATCAGCATTGCCGCTTTTGACAGCTTGAACGGCAATTCTCGCCGAATCCGCCGGCGATTCCGAATGAATGATATCCACGTGCCGTTTTGAAATGTTCTGTTCTGTCATCATATGCCTGATCTTTTCTCTGTGCCCAATCAGCAAGAACCGGGCAAATTGTTTGTCGACCGCAAGTTTGACTGCTTGCAGCACTTCGTCATCTTCTGCATGTGCGACGGCGACCGTTTTATTGTCAAGCTCCGCCGCTTTTTGCAATAATTGTTTCAGCTTCATAGTACCCACCTTTCTTAGCAAACATCCGCCCACTATATCATGCAAGTTTCGTGCCAGTATAAAAAAGCGGTTCGGTACTGTGATCCTGTTTTACAGTTTGCATGATTTTGCACTCGTTTTGCAATTTATTGCATGCTATCTTTTGCAAGATTGTATTTATCCATTTTGTAATAGAGATTGCGGATACTGATTCCAAGCGCTTTCGCCGTTTTCGTTCTGTTGTATTGATGCTTTTCAAGCGTTTCTTTTATGACATGAGCTTCAAACCGTTCAACCGCATCAGACAGCTTTTCCTCTTCAATCTCAGGGAAAGCTGCTCCGGCTTCCACCTTTTTTTTCGGACGGTCTGCTTCAGGCAGGTGTTCGAGATCAATCCATTCCATTTGCGGTTTTAAAAAGATCATCGCCCGCTCAAGGACATTTTCAAGCTCTCTGACATTCCCCGGCCACTTCCGTGCTTTTAACGATTTGAGTGCGTTTTTCGTGAGCCCCTTTACATTGCGTCCGTATTCTTGATTGATCTTCCCAATCAAATGCCTGCTCAAGGCTTCGATATCCTCTTTCCGCTGCCTGAGCGGCGGAATTGATATCGGATAGCGATTGATCCGGTAGTACAAGTCTTCGCGAAACCTGCCCTCAGCGAGCGCTTTTTCAATATTGACGTTTGTCGCTGCGATGACCCGGACGTTCACAGAAATCGGTTTGGTCCCGCCGACTCTGACAATTTCTTTTTCCTGAAGAACGCGGAGGAGCTTCGCTTGTGTGTTTTGCGTGAGCTCTCCGATTTCATCCAAGAAAATGCTGCCGTTGTTCGCCTCTTCAAAAAATCCTTTTTTGCCGCCGCGGCGCGCGCCTGAAAAAGCGCCTTCTTCATAGCCGAACAGCTCTGATTCAAGCAGTGATTCCGAAATGGCCGCACAATTGACGCGAACAAACTTATTATACTTTCGGTCACTTTCGTTATGTATGGCATGGGCAAAAAGCTCTTTCCCCGTTCCCGATTCGCCTCTCAGCAAAATCGTCGCAGGGGTCTTCGCCCCCAATTTCGCCTGCTCCAGCGCGACGAGCATCTGCTCGCTTGAACCGATGATGTCGGCAAATGTATATTTCGCCTCGAGTGTACGGATAATCTGGCGCGCTCTGTTCAGCTCGTTTGTGAGCGATTGAATTTCAGATACATCGTGAATAACACCGACGCTCCCTTTTAAAATACCGTCAACGATAATCGGCGCGACATTGACGATCACTTCTTTTTTATTGGGGCCGACTTTCATTCTGACCCCTCTGACAGGGCGCCTCGTTTCAAGCACTTTCAAATGCATGCTTTCACCTTCGGATATGTCGGTATTGGCCGGCTTCCCGATCACCTGGTCTTTTGTCAGGCCCGTCATCTTTGTATACGCCCTGTTGATCATCATCCCGTTTCCGTTTTCATCAACGACCGATATCGCTTCATCCGAAGATTGAATGATCGCTTCAAGCATCGTTCTGACTTCCTTCAGGTTGGTCACCTCTTCAGCCAGCTCGACCGCATCGGTAATGTCCTTAAATATGCTAAGCGCCCCGAGCAGCGTCCCTCCGTCATCGATAATCGGAATTCTGGTCGTGACGATCTGCCTGTTCGGATGGAGAAATTGTTTTTGATGATACTCAGGCTCTCTCGTATTGAGAATGCGCGGCAGCTTCGTCGTCGGGATCACGCTTTGAATATGCTGGCCGATCGCTTCAGTGCGCTTTGTCCCGGTCATCACTTCCGCCATTTTGTTAAACAAAATGATCTCTTCGTTAATGTCGATAAAAATCATGCCGTCATTCATAGAGTTGAAAATACGGTCGTGTTTATACGTCTGCTCTTTTAACATTTGGATGAGCTGCTGCTTTTCGTTCATCAGCTGAGAGATGATATAAGCGAGCGATCCCGGCACCACGATCGTACTGTCGTGCTTTTTTCGCATCAGTTGCTTTAATACGCCGGCGTCTCCGGTCGTTTCAATGATGATATCGATCTGTTCTGTGATGTACGGTGCCCAATCGAGCGCCGTTTCGATATCGTTTTTTTGCGCGATGAAAAGCCCGGGAGCTTCCGGATTTTTATCGATGACCGCCTCGATATGCATCGTCTTTGTTTTCAGCAGCACATCCAAGAGAGCGGTCCCCCCTTTTCCAGCACCAACGATCAGTACTTTTTGCATCATCCCTTTACCCCTTTGTATGAAAAATTTTGCACACTATCACGTTCACTTGCAACAATTTGCACAACATCTATGTTATCATGTTTTCCTTTCTTGACAAACTTTTTTTTCAAATAGACAATAAAGGTAAATCTTTGGTAAGGGGATTCGTGTATGGGGAGAATGATCGCACTGCTCGTTTTGCTGATACCGGGAGGCCTGGCTGCTCTCGGAATTAAATTGATGCGCGACACTGTTTTCGGCGTTTTGATCAGCCCGTTTCAGATCCTTTGGCTTCAGGGGCTGGCGGGGTTCATATGCTTCGCAGGCGGCCTTTATTTATTAGGCGGATTTATTCTATACAGAGACAGAAAACGCAACCAAGTAAGCCCCCGCTTCAGAAAAAAGCAGAGCGGCCGCGAGGTGTGATCTCTGCGAACGGAAAGCAAAAAGCCGCAGATATTGTCTGCGGCTTTCAGATTGTTGACAAAATCCCAAAACGACTTTTAGTTTTGGGATTTTGTCATTCTTTCAGCGTGTCACATCTCGGCTTTTATTTTTAACGCTTTTTCGGGAAAATCGGTGAAGAAACCGTCAATTCCTTCAGCAATCAACTTTTTCATCTCCTCTTCACGGTTGATGGTGAACGGCCTGACCGCTTTTTGTTTCAAATGGGCGTTTTTGATCATATCAGCCGACATTGAACGGCGATACGGATGAAATCCTGTAGCCGGAATCATTTCAATGTACTCCTCCGGCTTGTAGATGACATCCATGTAAAGCGCGGCCAACTCGATACTTGGATTCAATCTGCTGCATAACGCAAGGCTTTCATGATTAAATGATGAAAGAATGATCCGGTCTTGAAGGCCGTACGCTTCAATCATCGACATCACCTTTTCTTCCATCCCTTCATAACGGATAATGCTGTTTTTCAATTCCACATTGAGAAGAAATTCAGCATCTGCCGCCCACTCAAACACTTCTTCAAGGGTCGGTACCGGGACAGAGCCGATTTTTTCTGAAAAACGGTGGCTTGCGTCTCCGCGCTTTATCTCCTTATATGTAAGATCCTTCACATATCCTTTCAGCGAAGTCGTCCTGTCAAGCTTTTCATCATGTATTACAACAAGACGTCCGTCTTTTGCCATTTGTACATCCAATTCGATGCCGTCTGCACCGATGGCCGCCGCCTGCTTAAACGCCGCCATTGTATTTTCGGGGAAAGTGCCTGAAGCTCCTCGGTGTGCAAATATTTTCGTCATTTCTGGTTCACCTCTACAAGAATTGCAAGTTTATATCCCATTATGAAGGTCTTACTGTTTTCTTTCCACACATAAGGCCTTTTTTAACATAAACATAACACAAGACCCCGGTCTTATACCGGGGCCCCTATTGTTATTCGTAATAAGCTGTGACAGCGTCAGCAATCGCGTCTGCCGCTTTTTCCTGATATTCCGGACTTTCGAGTTTAGCTGCATCAGTTTTGTTCGTGATAAAGCCGAGTTCGACTAAAACACTCGGCATTTGAGAATTTTTGATGACATAAAACCCTGATTCTTTTACACCTCTGTCCCGAGTGCCAAGCGCATCCGGAAGGCGTTCTTGAATGTTAGACGCCAGGCGTTCGCTGTCAGCGGCTTGATAGGCAGAATCGAAGTATGTTTCTGTACCTGACGCTTCAGGGACGGCCGAGTTTGCATGAATGCTGATCAGCAAGTCCGAAGCGTGCTTGCTCGCTTTGGCCACCCGGTCTTCCAGCGTCAAAAACGTATCATCCGTTCTTGAGGCGACTGTGGCAGCTCCCTCTTCTTTCAGTTTTTCATCAACCAGCTTTGCCACTTCAAGATTGACATCTTTCTCAAGCAGCCCGTTTCCGACCGCGCCGCTGTCTTCGCCCCCGTGACCTGCGTCAACATATACCGTCTTACCGGAAAGCGGCTCAGCTGCAAAAGCAGCTGGAAAAACCGCAATAAACGAAAACAGCAGCAAAACTAAACTCCTCATTAACAGTTTCACGATTAGTTCCTCCTACAATCCCTTTTTGCAAACGATCATTCTTTCTCTTTCATATCTTCAAGCTGTAATGTTCCGTCCTCTGTTTTCGTGTACTTCACTTCCACCTTTGTATCATCCTTGATCCCCTTATATTTGTCCCGTTTTTCGGGAGGGACCTGAAACGTCGTTTCTTTACCGTCAATATTGACGGCGACGGTATGCTGATCCGCCAAACCGACAAAGGTGCCTTCTTTCACAAACGTTTCCCCGCCTGTTCCTTTTCGGCTCTCATTATGTTGCGTTGTCCCGCAGCCTGCCAATAGCAGCATAGCGAACAAAACAAGGATGACTCCTTTTTTCATGTCGACCACCTCGCCTGCTGAATTTTTTACACCCCGTACCTTATCTTTAATACCCGGCGGCTGTAAAGCAGGCCACTCCAGCAGATATTCGCCCGATTTACCCGTCCAACGCCCCAGGGATTTCCGAATTGTTAGAAGCCATCCGCTCAAAAACGTCTGTGAAAAACGGTCTACCCAAGGCGAAAAATGGTTGTCATCTGGAAGAAATCAGATCTATTTCATCATTTTTATTTTTTTGTATAAAAAAACGTCTTTTTTCATAAGAAAAAAGACGTTTCATGCGGCTTTCGCTTTATATGATTCAGTCTATGACGCCAATGCACCGGGCGTGAGACAAACTTTGAAAAATAGACGGATACACCGAAAGCTGGCTGTGTGCTATGTGGCTTTTATCAGAACTTGCAGGAATGCATTTTTTAAAGCCCGGCTGCTTCATGACAACATTTAGTCCTTCATAGCGGATGATTTAGCAGCGCTGCTCCTTCCGCAGTTCTCATGCTTATATTTGCTGCTGCAGAGCCTGCTTCCGGTCCATTGTTGACGGCGCCTCTTTAATCTTTTTGGCAGGCACACCGGCTATTGTAATGTTTTCCTCAGTGAAAGATTTGTTGACTACGGCGTTTGCGCCAATCGAAATGCCGTCGGCAATGTGAATGCTGCCAAAGAGCTTTGCTCCAGGCCCGATCCAGACATTGTCTCCGATTGTTGGAACATCGTGGTGAGCGTGATTTTGCCCGATGTTAACTCCTTGATGAATGTCACAGTTTGCACCTATTTTTGCATTGCTGTTTACGATGAGCAATCCGTAATGGTTGATCCTCAACCCCGGACCGAAAACATTCACCGGGATGTCAAATCCGAGCTTCAATCCTCTCTTTTTATGCAGATACCGGTAAACATGCTTGAACACCTTGGAGTTGGCATTTGAGTAATATTCATGTTTGCGCAAGGCTATCTGATACTTCCAAATATCATCGCCAAACCATTTAGGCCTTTTTCGACTTGAGATTCCTAACGCTTTCTTGTCTTGTTCGAGATAATAGCGAAGATCTGTTTTCGTAAAGATCATCATACCACCTGCTTATTTCATACTTTTAACTCGAGATTGGCTTTTTCGAAAGGTTTTACATTCTCCGCCATCTATTTCCGTGAAATTACTAAAAGGAAAACAAAAAAAGGGGGAGCCCCCCTTTTTTGTTCATCCTTCGTAAAAACCAACCCAAGTGTTAAAAACATTACTGTAAAATTTCCCTTTGAAATACCATGTTCCATCGCTATCAGAAAATTTGTTACTGAAAACTCCTGAAGAAGATTTTACACATTTTGATGATTTGCTGCTTTTGAATGAGCTTGGCAAGTCACTTGGACAATTGATGTATTGAGCAGTCGGATGTGCAATCACCTCAGATGAATGCGGTGCAGCAAATACCGGCGCTGTAGAAATAAGTAAACCAACAGCCAGAGTCGTACCAGTTAATAATTTATTGACTTTCATTTTAAAACAACTCCTTTTCCATTTATTTCATTTCGATTTCATCATATAACAAACAGGCATGTCTAAAAAGTGCACAAATTACAATATTTTGGTATTTTTTGATAAGCTGTTAGGCTGACTTTACACCATACACACCGTGCTGAAACACAAACAGTACATTTAAGAGCAAAAAAACAGCCTCGTTTATAAAAACGAGACCTTCAAATACTGTATGAAACCCTTCGGATCGCAATTCATCGCAATAAGGACGAAAAATTCATCGGAATTACGATAAACTATTCGTTAGAAACAGGTCGGCAATTCAACGGTAAATCTTCGTCAAAACCGCACCATGTCAACGTTTAAGAAGCCTTATGCTCCAATCTCAGCTTGTCTGCGACCATCGCGATGAATTCTGAATTCGTCGGCTTGGCTTTTGACATGCTGACTGTGTAGCCGAAAAGTGACGAAATCGAGTCGATGTTGCCTCTGCTCCATGCGACTTCGATGGCGTGGCGAATCGCCCGTTCGACTCGGCTTGCAGTCGTGTTGAATTTTTTGGCGATATCCGGATAAAGCACTTTTGTAATGCTTCCGAGCAGTTCGATGTCGTTATACACCATGGAGATGGCTTCCCTTAAGTATAAATAGCCTTTTATATGAGCGGGCACGCCGATTTCGTGGATGATGGTCGTGATGCTGGCGTCCAGGTTTTTCTTCGGCGATTCCGGCTGCGGCCGAAGCACACTGCTTTGAGAAGACGGGGCACGGTGTGTCAATTGAGATCCGTTTCCGCTGACCTGGCGGATATGGCCGACTAAGTTCTCCATGTCAAAAGGCTTCAAAATAAAATACGACGCGCCCAAATCTACAGCTTTTTTCGTCACGTCTTCCTGACCGAACGCCGTCAGCATGATGACATTCGGCTGCTTTTTAAGCTGCGATTCCCTCAGCCTTTCAAGAACGGCCAATCCATCGAGGTGAGGCATGATAATATCCAGCACAAGCACATCGGGCTCCTTGTCTTTAAACAACGAAAGGCATTCCTGTCCGTTGTACGCGACACCAAGTACTTCCATGTCGCTTTGTCCCTCGATATATTCGCTTAATAGGCCGACAAGCTCCCTGTTATCATCAGCAACACATACTTTAATTTTCTCCACGTTTCTTCCTCCCCAATGTGTATGTTGATAAATTTCATCATTCTTTTTCTAATATGTTTAATTCGACAGCACCACTTTATTCCCTTTTTTTAAAAAGGATTTTTCCAATAATAGTGGTATCTCTCGCTTTTTCTCTGTTTTTTTCTGATTTTCTCGATTTTTCGACTCGAAATGCGACTTGACAAACCGGGGAACGTGAATTTGTCGAAAAATCTTTTCTTCTTTCATTTTAACGCACAACGCGCAAGAAAAAAAGACGAAATCAAAAACTGCCGGAGGAATCCGGCAGTCAGCTTGCTTTTTCTTTTTTATAAATATCGATTCCCGCTTCAGACAGCATCCATTCAATATGCACGCCGTATCCGCTCGTCGGATCATTGACGAAAACGTGAGTTACGGCGCCAATGATCTTTCCGTTTTGGATGATCGGGCTTCCGCTCATCCCTTGAACGATGCCTCCTGTTTTGCTCAACAGCCTCGGGTCGGTAATTTTCAGCACCATCCCTTTTGTAGCCGGAAACTTCTGAGGTGTCGTACTGACGACCTGAATATCGAATTTCTCGACTTTGTCGTTTTCGATAACCGTTAAAATTTGGGCCGGGCCTTCTTTTACTTCATCTGAAAATGCAATCGGAATGGCTTTGTCAGCGATGCGGTTTTTGATTGACTCGTGAAGCGTCCCGAAGATCCCGAATGGACTGTTTCTGTTGATATCACCAATCACTTTTCGTTCTGATGCGAAACGGGCCAGTTTCTCTCCGGGATTTCCGCCTGTTCCTTTTTCAATCGAAGTGACGGTCGATTTCACGATTTGCCCTTTTTCAACAACGATCGGTTTTTTCGTATCCATGTCTGAAATGACGTGACCAAGCGCTCCGTATTTTTTCGATTTCGGCTCGAAAAAAGTCATTGTGCCGATTCCTGCGGCAGAGTCCCTGATATATAAGCCGATTCTGTATTTATCTTCAGCCTGGTCTTTTTTCGGAATGAGCTTCGTTTTGATTTCTTGTTTATCTCTTTTAATCGACAGATGTAAGGTTTCTCCTGTTTTCCCGGCCTTTTGAATAAAAGGGGTAATGTCATTCATTTTTTCGATTTTCGTGCCGTTGATTTCGGTGATAATGTCGCCTACCGCGATTCCGGCTGCTTCACCGGGCGATTTTTTGCCTTCAGAGGTATTGATTTGATGAAAACCTACGACCAATACGCCAACGGAGTGAAGCTTTACACCAATAGACTGCCCGCCGGGGACCACTTTCAAATCAGGCAGGACATTTACTTTCGTTTTTTTAACTGGGAATCCGGCAAAATCATAGACGAGTTCTGCCTTTCCATTCTTTTCACCTTTTATTTCTACTTCACTTTGATTTTCTTTCAGTGTGAATGCTTCCGATGATCCATCTTTCGAAGCACTGACGGATAAGCTCGTTTCAACCGCACGGGTACCCGTCTCAAAAATGTTCAAGTTTTTTGGGATTACAATGTATTCTTTCACCGGTTTGTAAAACCCTACACTTATTAAAGAAACAAGGAGAATCATACCCACAACTTTTCTGATTTTTTCAACATCCACCTTTTCACTCTCCTCGCACCTAACCCACACCATATAAAATTTCTTTCGCTACATTCATTACTTTTGCCTTTCGGACAGCGATTTATAACTGCGGACGGAAGAAAATCATTGGATAAAATGATAAGAATGAGTTTGTATAAGAAAATGCCGACAAAAAAATAAGCTGTTCAGGATGAACAGCTTATCCGGTAGTTTTAACAAGCTTAGCTTGGTTCAAAAGTTCTTTCGCATGGCGCTTCGTCAGATCCGTTACTTCGACTCCGGCGATCATCCGGCCGATTTCCGCTATTTTTTCCTGTTTTGTCAACGGCGTGACGCTTGTCGTCGTTCTCCCGTCTTTCGACTGTTTCGTAATCAAAAGATGGGTGTCAGCCATCGCGGCCACCTGCGGCAAGTGGGTAATGCATAAAACTTGAGAGCCGATCGAGACGCGGTGTATTTTTTCGGCGATCGCCTGCGCGACTCTGCCGCTTACACCCGTATCCACTTCATCGAAAATGATCGATGTAACATCCTGCTGAGCAGAGAAAATGCTTTTCATGGCCAGCATGATTCTTGACAGCTCTCCTCCAGATGCAACCTTTGACAAAGATTTGAGCGGTTCTCCCGTGTTTGTTGAGATTAGGAAATGGACGGTATCAATGCCGTGCTTTGTGAGCTGAACCGGCATACCGTTGACGACGGGTGCATCATCATCCCGTTCCGCTTTTTTCACCTGGAATTCCGTATCGAATGTCGATTTTTCCATATACAGATCTTTCAGTTCCTGCTGAATCTGTTTGGCCAGTTTTTTCGCCCATTTTTTTCTGATTTCGGACACATTGGCGGCTTCAATCGCCACATCCTTGCCGATTGATTCGAGGCGGGATTTTAATGCCTGCAAGTGGCTGTCCCGGTTTTCGATCCGGTCGATCTCTTCCTCTATCTTAGCCGAATAAGCTTGGATATCTTCGACAGTAGCGCCGTATTTGCGTTTCAGCTGTTTGATTTCGTTTAATCGCGATTCGATATAATCGAGGCGCTCGGGGTCGTATTCGAGTTCATCCAGCATATTTCTGATCTGAAAAGTTGAATCTTCGAGAATGTAGTATGCGTTGGCTACGGATTCAGATACTTTATTGAGCCCTTCATTGATGCCTGAGACGTTTTCAAGCTCGCTTGAAGCCATGCCGACCCAGTCAAGCCCAGCCTGCTCGTTGCGTAGCGCATTATAGGCATTTTGCAGAGCTTCGTATATTTTTTCGAAATTAGCGATTTGACGGCGCTCTTCCTGAAGAAGTTCGTCCTCTTTCGGCTCAAGGTTTGCAGATTCGATTTCATCAAGCTGAAACTGTATTAAATCGAGTCTGTGAGCCATTTCCTGTTCGCTTTCAGAAAGCTCTTTCACCTTTCTCATGACGTCCATGTAGCGGCTGTAAACTTCCTGATACGCTTTTAGAGCATGCTCGATTTCTTCTCCTGCAAACCTGTCCAGAAGCTGAAGATGGTGCTCATCCTCCATCAGCAGCTGATTGTCGTGCTGCCCGTGTATGTCAAGCAGCAGTCTGCCGACTTCCCGCAAAGCGGCAATGGTGACAAGTTTTCCATTGACGCGGCAGATGCTCTTGCCGTTTGCGTTAATATCTCTCCTCATGACGATCATGTCATCCGAGGCTTCAATCCCGAGTTCTGTGCACAAATCAAAAACCGGATGGCCGCTGTCAAGGAGGAAAAGCCCTTCCAATTCGGCTCTTTTTTCGCCATACCTGACATATTCGGACGAGCCGCGGCCTCCGACAAGCAAAGAGACGGCGTCGATGATGATCGATTTTCCGGCCCCGGTTTCACCGGTCAGAACCGTCAGCCCTTTTTCAAAAGAAACGGTTAATTCTTCGATAATGGCAAAGTTTTTGATCGATAATTCAGCTAACAAGCTTTCATGACACCTCTTTTCAGGCCTTCGTTTATAAAAGCTCCAATATTTTCTTCTGTACGATTTTGGTATCATCATGCGTCCGGCAGATGATCAAAATGGTATCATCTCCGCAGATCGTTCCCATGATTTCTTCCCAATCCAAATTGTCCATCAGCGCCCCGATCGCCTGCGCGTTGCCCGGCATTGTTTTTAAAACGATCAGATGGCTGGCTGAGTCGATTTTGACAAATGCGTCCATCAATGATCTTTTTAATTTGGAAAGGGGATTAAAGCGCTGATCAGCAGGCAGGCTGTATTTGTAGGAACCGTTGTTTGTCGGCACCTTGACCAAATGAAGCTCTTTAATGTCCCGCGAGACGGTGGCCTGCGTCACATTATAGCCGTCTTTCTTTAAAATATCGACAAGCTCATCCTGCGTTTCAATTTCATTAGCGGTGATAATCTCCCTGATTTTAATATGCCTTTGACCTTTGTTCATTTCACACCTCGTTTTATACACAAATTGTGTATGTTTATACATTTATGTTAAATGATTTTGTCGGAAAAGTACATGTTTGCAGTAAAAAAGGAATAATAGCCCACTATTATTCCTTTTTGCGTGCCGGCCACCCTCGCATTCGCCGTACGACTCTCAAGGGTTTTTAATCACGCGGATCCGTTTTTTTCGCTTTTAATGTCTTGTGAGCTTCTTCGACAATTTGATTGATCGTTTCTTCTGCTATCGGCGTGCCAGGTTGCTCTTCTCCGTCCCAATGCAAATGGAGAAGGAATTCGATGTTGCCGTCGCCGCCGGTAATCGGCGAAAACGAGACGTTTCTGCAGTCATATCCTTCCCGAGCCGCAAACCGGCTGATGTCATCAAGCACAGCTTGATGGACGAGGGGATCGCGGACGATCCCTTTTTTCCCAACGGATTCCCGCCCTGCTTCAAACTGCGGTTTTACGAGAGCGATGCAGTCGCTTCCCGGAACTAAAATGCTCTTAAGCACAGGCAGGATGATTTTCAGTGAGATAAAAGAGACATCGATCGTCGCGAACTCCGGCAGTCCTTCCGTAAAATCGGCAGGTGTGCAATACCGGAAATTCGTGCGTTCCATCACTACAACCCGCTCATCCTGTCTCAGCTTCCAGGCGAGCTGATTATACCCGACATCAACGGCATATGAGCGGAGAGCGCCGTTTTGCAGCGCGCAGTCTGTGAAGCCGCCGGTGGAAGAGCCGATGTCAATCATCAGCTTGCCTTGAACGGAAAGCTGAAACTCTTTTAATGCTTTTTCAAGTTTTAATCCGCCTCTTGAGACGTATTTTAACGGGTTTCCTTTAACGGTCAGCGGAATCGTGCGGTCGACCTTTTCGCCCGGCTTGTCCAGTCTGTTTTCATTCGTATAGACGATGCCGGCCATGATGGCTCTTTTCGCTTTTTCCCGCGTTTCCATTAACCCTCTTTCTACTAATAAAACGTCGAGCCGTTCTTTTTTTCCTGTCATGATCCAATTCCTTTATGAGTCTTTACGGGCGTCAATAGTCTTATTCGTCTGATGACGTCTTCTTTTGTCATTCCGATCTCTTCCAGAAGCTTGGCGACGCTGCCGTGTTCAATAAATTGATCAGGTATCCCCATTCTATCAATGATCGGGCTGTATGACTGATGTTCATGGGCATACTCAAGGATCGAGCTGCCGAATCCGCCTTGGAGCACAGCCTCTTCGATCGTTAAAATCGGAAGCCCTTCGTTCAGGATTTCCATCAGCATGTTTTCGTCAAGCGGCTTGATAAAACGGGCGTTAACCACTCTGACCGAACGTCCTTCTTTCTGCAGCTCCTCCGCGGCAGCAAGCGCCATCGGAATGGTGGTGCCGAATGTTAAAATGACCGCGTCTGTCCCGGGTCTCAGCACTTCCCACGTTCCGATCGGGATCGTTTTCAATTCTTTATCCATTTTGACGCCGAGTCCGTTTCCGCGCGGAAAGCGCATGGCAATCGGGCCGTCATCGTATTTGACAGCCGTGTTGACCATGTGCTGGCCTTCGTTTTCGTCTTTCGGCATCATGAGAACCAAATTCGGAATATGCCGTAAAAAAGCAATGTCAAACACGCCCTGGTGTGTTTCCCCATCAGCGCCGACTAGGCCCGCTCTGTCAATGCCGATAAATACATTTAGGTTTTGCCGGCAAATATCATGGACAACCTGGTCATAAGCGCGCTGAAGAAATGTCGAATAGATCGCCAGAAACGGCTTCATATTCTGAGTCGCGAGACCAGCCGCCATCGTTGCCGCATGCTGTTCCGCAATGCCGACATCAAACATGCGCTCCGGAAACTCGCTCGCAAACCCTTCAAGTTTTGAACCGACAGGCATGGCCGGAGTAATGGCTACAATCCTTTCATCCTCGCGGGCAAGCTTCCTGACCGTTTCGCTTACGAGCGCGCTCCATGACGGCGCAGCGGCTTTCGGCTTAACAAAATCACCGGTATCGATTTTATATGGGCCGGTTCCGTGCCATGTGCCGGTTTTATCGGTTTCCGCAGGCTTATAGCCTTTTCCTTTTTTCGTAATAACGTGGAGGAGTACCGGGCCTTTCGTCTTTTTCGCATACTGCATGTTTTCAAACAGTTCATCATAGGAATGACCGTCTACAGGCCCTAAATACGTAAATCCGAGCTCTTCAAAGAACATCCCGGATACCAGCAGGTATTTCAGGCTGTCTTTGATCCGCTCGGCTGTAGCGGCAAGCTTCCCGCCAACAGCAGGAATCCGCTTGAACAAATACTCAAGCTCATCTTTGACCCATTGATATTTTCCGGCTGTGCGCAGCCTTCCGAGCATGGAATGAATCGCTCCGACGTTTGGAGCGATGCTCATTTCGTTGTCATTCAAAATGACAATCATGTCTTTTTGCTCATGGCCGATATGGTTAAGCGCTTCAAGAGCCATGCCGCCGGTCAGTGCACCGTCTCCGATGATCGGGATGATATATTCGTTTGTCCCTTTCAAGTCTCTCGCAGCTGCCATCCCCATCGCACCGGAGAGAGAAGTCGAACTGTGGCCCGTTTCCCAGACATCATGTTCGCTTTCATTCCGCTTTGGAAAACCGCACAGTCCTTTATGCTGACGCAAGGTGGCGAAGTCCTTTCCGCGGCCGGTCAGCAGTTTATGGACATACGATTGATGCCCCACATCCCACAAAAACTTATCTTTCGGGCTGTTAAATTCTTTATGCAATGCAATGGTAAGCTCGACAACGCCGAGATTCGGACCAATGTGCCCTCCGGATTCAGAAAGCGTTTCAATTAAAAAACGGCGAATTTCAGCGCTCAAGCTTTCCAGTTCTTGATTTGAAAGGTTCTTCAAAAATGCAGGGTCCTTTATCGATAACAGATCCAATCGGATCAACTCACTTTCAGCATGATTTCTGCAAGTATGCGCCTTGCTTCATTTTAAGTTTCAGCTTGAATTATTATATGACGAATTCATCCCCATGCGCAAACTTGCATATGCGGACGCTTCGTTTGAAAAAACAGCCGCTAACACAACGTGATAACGGCGCGGCGTTTTAGAGTTCAACTCTTTATATTTTAGCATAATAAGCCTTTGATGCTCAAATGGAAGCCCTGTATCAATGATCCCTTGCGGCAATCATATCGCAAAACTCGTACATAAGCTCTTTTTCAAGCGGAAGCTCTGAAATCAGCCGTTTTGCTTTTTCAATATGTTCATCAAGCTTTTTGTTGGCGCCCTCAAGCGAAAGGAGCGACGGATAGGTCGATTTTCCGTTTGTCTCGTCAGAACCGATCCGTTTGCCGATTTTATCCTCTGATCCTTCAAGGTCGAGAATGTCATCTCTGATTTGGAAGCCGATGCCGATATGATGGCTGAATTCGCGGAGCTTTTCGATCTCTTTTTCAGATGCATCTGCTAGAATCGCCCCCGCGATGACGCTGAAGCTGAGGAGTTTAGCCGTTTTTCCTTCGTGAATCCGCTGCAGTTCATCAAGAGAGACAGACTTTGATTCCGCTTCCATATCTAAAATCTGACCGCCGACCATGCCTTCAGCCCCCGCTGCCGATATCAGCTCATTCACCAGTCTGATGCGTTTTTCAGCAGATACATCAGAAGGCATATTGGAAGTGATCATTTTGAAGCTTTCGGTTAATAAGGCGTCTCCGGCGAGAATGGCCGTCGCTTCCCCGTATATTTTATGGTTTGTCGGCTTTCCCCTTCTGAGGTCATCGTCATCCATACAAGGGAGATCGTCATGGATTAATGAATACGTATGGATCATTTCAACCGCGCACCCTACCGGAATTCCGGCTTCTTCGTCTTTTCCGTACGCATGAAGAAGCGCAAGTACCAAAATCGGTCTCAGCCGTTTCCCTCCGGCTTCCAATGAGTACAGCATGGATTCCTTAAGGATGGACGGCGCTCGCAGGTCTTTAATATACATCGGAAGGCGTTCTTCAATTACTGTTTTTCTCGATTTTAAAAATCCGTCAAGTTTACCGGTCACCTTTTTCCTCCTCCCGAACACTGAAAGGAGCTAATTCCCCATTTTCCCGCAAAATGTAGTCCATCTGCTTTTCGACATTTTGCAGTTTTTCGTGGCACATTTTCGAAAGAGCCATCCCTTCCTGGAAGTAGTCGATCGCCTTTTCCAAAGGCACATCCCCTTCTTCAAGCTTTGATACGATCTGTTCCAGACCTTTCATCGCCTCTTCAAATGTCAGGTCTTCCCGTTTTGTTTTGTTTTCTTCAGCCATTTGTTTCGCCTCTCTTTTGCAGTACCTCACAGGTCAGCGTCCCATCGTTTAATGTGACGCGGATCTCGTCTTTTTCATGAACCTGTTCAATACTTTTAATCAATTCGTTTTCTTTATATGTCAAACTGTACCCTCTTTCCATCACTTGGAGAGGGCTTAATGCATTCAGTTTACCAAGAACCGTTTGAAACTGCGAGTGAATCTGCTTAAGCTGCACATCCATATTCCGCTTCAGCCGGACTGTCTGCTCTTCATGCCTCTTTCTCGCTTGTTTAAGCTGCTCCTCGGGATGAAGCATCTCCAGCTTGTATGTCTGTTCGTTCAGTTTTTGTTTTTTGCGTTCAACGGTCATCGCCAGCTGTTTTTGGAAACGGTCGAATATCAGGTCGAATTCCTGTTCCTTTTGGGCATACAGCCGTTTCGGGTAGCGGAAGGCATAAGAGGACTGGAGGGTTTTCACGCGCTCCTGCCGCTTTCTTAAATCCTGCTTCATCGATTTTGCAATTCTCGCTTCGAGCGTTTTCAGACGCTCCAGCAAATCAAGCATATTAGGTACGGCCTGTTCGGCCGCTCCCGTCGGGGTCGCCGCGCGCAAATCCGCAACAAAATCGCTGATTGTAAAATCCGTTTCATGCCCGACGGCGGAAATGATCGGAATGTCGGAAGAAAAAATGGCCCTGGCGACAGCCTCTTCATTAAATGCCCACAGCTCTTCGATCGATCCCCCTCCGCGTCCGACGATTAATACATCGCATAACTCTCTGCGGTTAGCCTCTTTGATGCTGCTGACGATGGACTCGCCCGCGTTTACTCCTTGAACGAGCGTTGGAAAGACGATCACTTTTACAAGGGGGTATCTTCTTTTAATGGTGGTGATCACATCGCGTACAGCCGCTCCGGTTGGAGATGTGACAACACCGACGACGGATGGGAACGCGGGGATGGGTTTCTTATGTTTTTCATCAAACAAACCTTCTTGCGACAGCTTTTTCTTAAGTTCTTCATACGCGAGATGAAGCGCACCTATGCCGTCAGGCTGTATTTCTTTCGCATAGAGCTGATAATTGCCGCTCGGTTCATATACCGAAATGCCGCCTCTCACCAATACCTTCATCCCGTTTTCAGGGGTAAAGGCGAGATTTCTGTTTTGTCTGGCGAACATGACGGATTGAATGCGGGCGTTATCATCTTTCAGTGTAAAATAAATATGGCCTCTGCTATGTATTTTAACATTTGACAGCTCGCCCTTGATCCAAATATCTTCAAGATGGGGGTCCACGTCAAATTTGCGCTTAATATATTTTGTCAAAGCCGTGACCGTGACAAATGAAATTTCACTCATGGCACAGTCTCCTTTCTAAGAAGGCACAAGCACGTTCATCCGCCGGCGCGAGACCAGGCGGATGAACGGCTGTACATTAAAGTTAAATTGTACGCTTCGCTGATTTAACCGTGTTATGGGCCAGCATTGTAATCGTCATCGGACCGACACCGCCCGGTACGGGTGTAATATAGGAAGCTTTTTCCTTCGCTTCTTCAAAATCGACATCACCGACGAGCTTTCCGTTGTCAAGGCGGTTAACGCCGACATCAATGACAACGGCTCCCTCTTTCATTTGATCCGCTTTGATGAAATTCGCCTTTCCGACAGCGACAATCAGAATGTCGGCTTTTTTTGTGTGAGCCGTAATGTCGGCCGTTCTTGAATGGCAGTACGTAACGGTTGCGTTTTCGTTCAAGAGCAGCTGCCCTACCGGCTTTCCGACGATATTGCTTCGCCCGACGACAACAACCTCTTTTCCCGACAGATCAATCTCGGTTTTCTTTAAAAGCTCCACGATGCCCGCAGGCGTGCAAGGTAGAAATGTATCTTCGCCAAGCAGCATCTTTCCTACGTTTAATGGATGAAAACCGTCAACATCTTTGTCAGGGGATATTCTTTCAATCACCGCTTGTTCGGAAATATGATCCGGAAGAGGCAGCTGGACAAGAATTCCGTGAAAGTCGTTATTTTGGTTGTACTGGTCAATTACTTCAAGAAGTTCCTGTTCAGAGAAACTTGCATCGAAATGATCCAGCTGAAAACGAATCCCCATGGCTTCAGCTGCTTTTTTCTTTCCCCGTACATATGAAAGAGACGCCGGATCATCACCAATTAAAATAACGGCCAGTCCCGGGGTCACTCCTTGTTTTTTCAGCTCTTCAACTTCCTTGGCCAGCTGCCCGCGCTTTTCCTTTGCTGTTTCTTTCCCGTCGATGATGGTTGCTGTCATTTGCTCTCCTCCTAGATTATTCAAGATCGGATTTAATGTTAGAAAGAACACCGTTTACAAACTTCGCCGACTTGTCATCTCCAAATTGCTTGGCCAGTTCAATCGCTTCATTCATAGAGACGTTGACAGGTATGTCTTCTAAAAAAATCATTTCGTAGGCGGACAAACGCAAAATCGCGCGGTCGACATTCGCCAGCCTGTCAAGCTTCCAATTGACGAGATGCCGTTTGATCATCTCATCGATTTTCTCTTTGTTCTCTAAGACCCCGTAAACAAGCTGCTCGAAAAAAGCGTCGCTTTCCTGCCCGTCCAAGGCGTGCTGCATCGCTTCATTCGGTTCTGTATCACTGACATCAATCTGGAATAGTGACTGCAAAGCCTTTTCTCTTGCTGTTCTTCTTTTCATTCTTTCTTTTTCTCCTTTAACCCTCTTTGCTGCTTGCCGTTTAAGCCACAAAGAGATCATATCATATTTTTAGTCTTTCCGCATGCAAAAATCGCGGTTTTATCGTCAATAACCGAATAATAAGAAACAAACATTTGTTATCATTCGTTTTTCGAACTTCTTTGCAAACTTTCCGGTTCCTCTTATTTTTGGTCGATAACAGCGGAAAGATGCTTTTAAACGTCATTTTTAAAACGGAACATGAAAAAACCAAAGGGCCGTCATTCCCCTTGGTTCTTCCACTTCACCGCACTACATCTCTTGATCGACTTCCACCTCGTGCGTTTTTGAATCGAATTGAATGCCAACGATGTGAATATTGATTTCATTAATCGAAAGAGCTGTCATATTGAGAAGCGTCTGGCGGATATTATCCTGAACGGCATTTGCAACTTTAGGAATCGAAACGCCAAACATCATCACGCAATAAACATCAATGATAATTCCGTCATCTGACAAATCAACTTTGACGCCTTTGCCGTGATTCTTTTTTCCAAACCGTTCCACGACACCTGTCGCAAAATTGCCGCGCATTTCAGCTACGCCTTCAACTTCGGAAGCTGCGATTCCGGCAATGACTTCGATGACCTCCGGAGCGATTTCCACTTTTCCTAAATGATTGTCTTCATGGCTCATTTCCAATAAGCTGTTGTCGTCTTTCAATATGTTCACCTCCGTTAAAATTACGACCCCATTACATCATATATTTCTAAAAACTTCGTATTGAATTCTCCGCTTACGAATGTTTCGTGCTCGAGCAGTTTCAGATGGAACGGTATCGTCGTATGAACGCCTTCGATGACGAATTCGCTCAACGCTCTTTTCATTCTTGATACAGCTTCTTCCCTCGTCTTCCCGTATGTGATGACTTTTGCAATCATGCTGTCGTAATAAGGAGGAATCGAGTATCCCGGATAAGCCGCAGAATCCACTCTGACGCCGAGCCCGCCCGGAGGCAGATACATCTCGATTTTTCCCGGAGAAGGCATGAAGTTTTTCTCAGGGTTTTCCGCATTAATCCGGCATTCGATGGCCCAGCCGTTAAAAGTGACTTCATCTTGGGTGAGGGCTAATTTTTCACCTGACGCCACTCTGATCTGCTCTTTAATCAAATCAACGCCCGTCACCATCTCTGTTACCGGATGCTCAACCTGAATGCGCGTGTTCATTTCCATAAAGTAGAACTTCTGCTCGCGGTAATCGTAGATAAATTCAACTGTTCCCGCGCCCGTGTACTTAACGGCTTCAGCCGCTTTGACAGCCGCCTGCCCCATTTGCTCCCTGATTCCTTCATCAAGCGCAGGTGAAGGAGTTTCTTCAAGCAGCTTTTGGAGCCTTCTTTGGATTGAACAGTCGCGTTCACCCAAGTGAATCGTATTTCCGTGTGTGTCCGCAAGCACTTGGATCTCGACGTGTCTGAAGTCTTCAATGTACTTTTCAATGTACACACCCGGGTTGCCGAAAGCGGTGGCCGCTTCCTGCTGAGTGATTTTAATGCCGTTGATCAGTTCTTCTTCCGTACGGGCGACCCTGATTCCTTTTCCGCCGCCCCCGGCAGTTGCCTTTATAATGACAGGATACCCTATATCGCGCGCTAATGAAACCGCATCTTCAATATCTTCAATAATTCCTTTGGAACCCGGTACGATCGGAACGCCAGCCTGCTGCATCGTTTCCCTGGCAACATCCTTTGTCCCCATCTTAGAGATCGCGTCTGCTGTCGGACCGACGAAGGTTACGTTTACCTCTTCGCAAAGCTCGGCAAAATCGGCGTTTTCCGCCAGGAAACCGTAGCCCGGGTGAATCGCATCAGCGCCGGTCATTTTGGCGACGCTGACGATGTTCGTTATATTCAAGTAGCTGTCTTTTGATAGCTTAGGTCCGATGCAAAATGCTTCATCAGCCATCTGAACATGGAGCGCCTCTCTGTCGGCCTCGGAAAAGACGGCTACTGTATCGATCCCCAGTTCTTTACAAGCTCTGATAATTCTGACAGCAATTTCTCCCCTGTTCGCAATTAATAGCTTTTTGATCATCTTATTGCTCCTTACTCTGCTTTTACTAAAAATAAAGGTTGTCCGTATTCAACCAGCTGGCCGTTTTCAACCAATACTTCAACGATCTCGCCTTTCACTTCGGCTTCGATCTCATTAAAGAGCTTCATTGCTTCCACAATGCAGACGACAGAGGATTCTGTTACCTTCGAACCGACTGTTACGTAAGGGTCGGCTTCAGGCGAAGAAGACGCATAAAACGTTCCGACCATCGGAGAGGTGATTTTGTGGAGGTTTCCGCCGTCTTTTGCGGCTTCTTCTGCTGCAGGCGCATCCTGAACTTGCGCTTGCATCGCGGGAGCTTCCGGAGCCGGTGTTTGAACAGGCGCCGCAGCCACTTGCTGGATGGTTTGCACGGTTCCGCTTTGTTTTTTCAGTTCAACCTTCGATCCTTCGTTTTCGTATGTAAATTCATTTATCGAAGATTCATCAATTAATTTTATCAACTGTCTGATTTCATCAATGTTTAACATGCTATCGCACTCCTAATGAAAAAGATTTTACGCATTTATCAGTTAGTACTAAAAGTACATACTATATTCATCTTACAGGAGAGGAATGCCGAATTCAACTACAATCATGAGCGCCCTGCATCAACAGGGGCCTCAAGCATAAAAAAATCCCGCTTTTTGCAAGCGGGACATGTTTACTCTGCTGGCTCGAACGTCACAGCCACATCGTTTAAGTTTTTCACTTCTTTTGCGACGATGTCGATGATATCGGTGGCAGCGGCCTTCGAGTGCTCCTTCGCCTTCACCGTAATATTGACTTTATCGCCGTCGGCATTGACCAAGGCGTCTTTATAGCCTTTTGTTTTGATCAGCGTTTCAAGCGTCTTTTCCGTTCCTTCAGCTTCACTGAGCTCTGTCATCTTGTCGTAAGCTTCGCTTTTTTCTTTTGCCGTCGCTTTATCGCTTCTGACGATTTCGGTTAATTCCTCCCTCTCCCTGCTGCGCTGATCGTCCATTTCCATGCGGTATGTTGTGAATAAATCTTCATCACCGGATGATTCTTTTGTTACAACTTCTCCGTTCTGCTCACTCGCAGACGTTTCTTTATCTTTTGTGTCTTTCCCTTCAGTTTTGTCTTTAGCAGGCGCGGTGTCTTCTTTGCCATCTTTGGCAGGCTCTTCTTTCATCGGTTTTTCTTTTTCAGCAGCGACTTGTTCTTTGTCATCCACCGTGACGACATTTTCTCCTTCAGGCGACATAATGTAGTAGACACTCAGCACAACGACGAGACTTAACATGGTTAAAAGCCAAACCGTTTGTTTTTTCAGCATCATTTATGAATCCTCCTTCATTTTTTTAGGGGCAACAGCGACGCGGTGGCTCGGAACATCAAGAACCCTTGTCACTGCTTCAATGATGGTCTTTTTTATTTGAACGTTGTCGACTCCTTGAGCGACAACGAGAACACCCCTGATATCGGGCTTTTTCGTCTGAACGACGACAGGCGTCTCTTTATCTCCGTTTTTGATGATGACAATTTCTTCGTCAGAAGACATTTCAGACACCGTTCGCTTGCCTCCCTGTTTATCTGTCTCATTCGTTGAAGTCTCCTGGGTTTTTCTATTTTTCTCGAATATTTTCAATGAGGTTGCATCAACATTGACGACGATTGATACGTCTTCCACGCCGATAATCGTTTCCAATATGTCTTTGAGCTGATTCTCATATTCCTGTTCGTAATCTTGGATCGAGTCCTTCGGTTTGTCATCTGAGGCGGGTTTGAACACTTCTTTTTCACCTTCACCGCTCTGTCCGGCGCTTTCAGACGAAGCTTTTTGTGAAGCCGACGGCTGATCTGCCGCTCGATCTTGAGAAGGTTCGGAAGAGAAGATTTGACTGACGAGCATGAAGGAAACGCCGAGAACAAAAAGCAGCAGAAAATAGTGATATTTCGTCAGCTTTTTTCCGTTTTTCTCGTCTTTGGGTAGCAGGTGGCCGATCAGCTTTTCGATCCAGGTTCTTTTATTCATTGCCGCTTCGTTCTCCCCCTTCAATATGAACTGTAATCTTGTCGGGGCTTATTTCCCATATGCCTGCAAGCTGTTCTCTGACTTCCCCCGTCTCTTTCTTTTCTCTTTCTCGCATTGGCTGGTAGCCTCGATCCGTATTGATTTCGACAGGAGCGACGGCTTGGACCGTTTTTTCGGATGCCGGTTCTATGAATACCGAGACTTCCGCATGCTTACTGAGATCTTTCTCTGTTTTCAGCTGGCCGTCAGAAGAGACCGCGACTCGGTCAATCTTGTATTTGTCGCTGGTAAACCTTCCCTCTGCGCTCTTTTTCAATTGAACAGCCATCTGTTCTAAGATATATGCTTGTTGTGAGGCTTGTATTTCTTTTTTTTCTGAATTCAACTGATTTTTTATTTCGTTTGACTGAACTTGTCCGTTTTTTGTAAGCCTCTCAAAGATTACATCCGGATCGGTCCTGAATAAAGAGAAGATCGGATTCAGTATCACAACGATCAAGAGCAGGCTGATCACCATTTTCGCGTATTTTTGCATGCTCGAATTCGGCAGAAGCATATCGATGACGATCGCCATCAGAATAAATAGAATAATGTTCGTGAGCCACTCTGTCAGAAATTCCATCTCATCCCTCCCTACTTCATCATCATCGTCAAATTCCCCGCTGTAATGATCACGGTTAAGCTTAAAAAAAACATCAGCGAAACGATGGCCATGGCCGCGAAAATGTAGATGACGCTTTTGCTGATGACATCCAGGCAGCTGATCACCGGACCGCCTCCGAGAGGCTGGAGAACGGCTGCGGCAATTTTGTATATGAGCGCGAGGGAGAGGATTTTGATTGCGGGAAAGGCTGCGATGCAAATCAAGATCGCCACCCCGAGTATCCCGACGGTGTTTTTCAACAGGAGAGACGCGCTGATCACCGTGTCCGTCGCTTCGGTAAACATGCGGCCCAATACGGGGATGAAGTTTCCGGTGATGAATTTGGCCGTCCGCAAAGTAATGCCGTCCGTCACTGCGGCTGAGGCGCCCTGAACCGAGATGACACCGAGGAACACGGTTAAAAATGCAGCCAGCGTGCCGATCGCCGCGTTTCTGAGGAGCTGAGCCAGCTGTGTGACTTTATACTGGTCCGTCATCGTGCTGACAATGCTTAAAATCGCTGATAAAAACAAAAGCGGCAGCACGATATATTGGATAAACAAGCCGCTCGTGTTCATGAGAAAGAGAATGACCGGATGAAAAAATGCGGCTGAGGCGGCTCCTCCCGAAGTCGCCATCAGCGCTAGAAGCAAAGGTACGAGCGACAGAATAAAGCTTGTCATCGTCTGGATCGCTTCATTCGCATATGTGACGGCAACCCGAAAGCTGTTGAGCGCAAGAATGATCAGCACCATGTAGACAATTGCATACGCCACTTTGCTGACGGTGCTTTGCTGAAACGCGTTTTGCAAAAGCTGAAGCAGCACGCAGAAGATGGTCAACAGGATCAGCGTCCCGAGCAGTTTCCCGTTAGCCAGCACTTCATGAAACAAGTAAGAAAACAGCGCTTTGCTCCATTCCTCAGGCGAAAAGTGCTTTTCACCTTTGACAAATTCAAGCAGGCTTCCTTTTTGACTTTCGGGAAGGTGTCCTCCATACTCAGTCAAAATGTTGTTCCAGAACTCCCCGACCCGGTCAAGCTCCAAACCTTCAGCCTGCTCTCTGGCCATCGCTTCAGCCGATTCTTCCGCGGCGGGTTCCCCAACCGGCTCCGCTTCTTTTGGCGAAGCTTGTACATCATGCGCTCCAAAGCATACGATTCCTATGACCAAGAGCCAGAACAGAAAACGCTTCACTCAGGAAATCCTCCTTTCTGACTAAGACATGGAAGGGATGAGTCCGATGATCGTTTCGATAATGACGGTTAAAATAGGCACGGCCATGACTAAGATGAGGATTTTGCCTGCCAATTCGATTTTTGAAGCAATCGCACCCTGTCCGGCATCTTTCGTCAGCTGGGCGCCAAACTCCGCTATATAAGCAATCCCGATAATTTTCAAAATCGTTTCGACATACATCATGTTGATGTTGGCATTGGCAGCTATTTTTTCAATCATCCGAATGATTTCGTAGACTTGATCGACTAAGAATAAAAAAATCGTGCATCCGGCAAAAACGACAATCATAAAAGCAAACGTCGGTTTTTGCTCTTTCACAATCAAGCTGAGGAAGGTGGCGATCATTCCCAATCCTACGATTTGTACGATTTCAATGAGTGAGCCCCCCTATCCTTGAAATAGAAAGACAGCTTTTATCTTTTGGAATAGATCATCGACAACAGTAGCCACCATGAACAATATATAAATGAATCCTAAAAGCGTGACCCATTGGGCATATTCCTTCTTCCCCATTTGATCCAGTATGGTGTGAAGAAAAGCGACGACGATCCCGACGCCGGCAATTTGAAAAATAATATTTACGTCTACTCCCATTTCGTGTATGCTCCCCTCTTCATTACATCAATAGAAGAATCAGCAGCAGTCCCGACAAGAACCCAAGGCTCTTCACCATTTTTTCATTTTTCGCCTGGGCGAGATTTGCTTCAGCTTCCTCTGTCTCTAAATGGGTTAACGCCAGTTTGATATGTTTTTGCTGAGAAATCAGATCATGACGGCCAAGCGTTTCGCCGAATTGCCGTAAAATCTCGTATTCTTTCTTTTTGAGAGCCGTTTCGGGCCATACTTTCTCCAAGCTGTCTTCCCATGCCGTCCCCGCTGAAGCGCTGCCTTTTTCCAGCTGTTCTGCAAATGTCTGAAACAAAGAAGCTATCGGCCCGGAAAGCTGGTGTGCGATCTGCTTTGACGCCTGAAGGAGCGGTGTGTGCCCGTACATGATTTCAGCCTCTAAAGACTGCAAAGCGGCCAACAGCTGGCGGATTTGCTTCGGTCTATCCCTGAAAGGCTTCGCCATTTCAAATCCTGTCCATGTGGCTGCTGCCAAAATAAGCACGGCACCTAAAAGCTTCAGCATGATAACATCCTCTTCGCCGCACCGAGCGGCTCTCCATTCCCGTTCAAGATGCGGCTCAGGCTGCCGGGACCGTTCTTTCTGGATAGTTCCACGATTCTCTCAAAAACCCGGTGCTCCTGAAGCATTTTCAATGATGGACGCCTGGCGATATCGGCATATGAGGAGCCGTGAGCCGAAACGATGACAGACACCCCCGCATGGACCGCTTCCAAGAGCGCTTCTGCGTCTTCCATTCTTCCGATCTCATCGGCGATCATAACCTCCGGACTCATCGATCTGATCATCATCATCAGGCCTTCCGCTTTTGGACAGGCGTCAAGGATGTCTGCCCGGTCGCCGAGCCGATATTGCGGGATGCCGTTTACACAACCTGCGATTTCAGACCTTTCGTCGACGATTCCCACCTTTTTGGCAGACACGTTGCCGCTCCCTGAGCTGATCAGCCTGGCGAGATCTCTGAGCAGTGTTGTTTTTCCGGTTTGCGGCGGACCGATGATCAGCGTGTTCAGCCACGAGTTTTGAAATAAATGAGGGACATACGGTTCGGAAATGCCGATTTTTTCTTTGGCAATGCGGATATTAAATGATGATATTTCTCTGATTCCTTTGACTGCTCCGTTTTCGACGACAACCCGGCCGGCAAGCCCCACGCGGTGTCCGCCTCTGATCGTGACATATCCTTTTTTCAATTCCTCTTCCAGTGTATACATGCTGTAATTTCCCAGCCTGTTTAAAAGAAGCGCCGAGTCTTCAGGCGTCGCCGCATAAGGGAGAAAGCGTGGCTTTCCTTTGTTCACCAGTTCGAGCGGACGACTTGTCCGAATCCGAATTTCTTCTATCTGATTGATTTCATGGTCGCCAAGACCGTTGAGCGCGCGTTTGATCGTATCGGGGAGAATCTCTGTGATGTGATGCAAAAACACTCCCTCCTCTTTTTGCTTGTCTTCTATAAAAATGTATGATCAACGGAAGACATTATGACAAGTCGGTCTCTCTTATCATGTGTCACTATTTATAGATCCCCGCGATGATCAACACCACTCCCATAAAGATCAAAATCAGCTTTGCGTAAGAAAGCTGCCCTGCAATCTGATAGATGCCGATTGTCATTGTAATAATAAAGATGAGCGGTCCGACCATCGCAAGCACACTGTTGACCGCCACGGCTTTTCTGACGTCGTTTGTCAAAAGCATTACGACAGCCGCCGTCAGTTCGATCAAAGATGATACCACTCTTAACGCAGCCATTGTCAAAACCGTCGGATTGACTTGTCCAAAGAAAAGCTTCATGATCTTAAACCTCCAGTAACACATCCTCTTTTTTTACAATCTATGCTCCTCATTGAAAAAGTAGTCTTCCGATTTTTCTATTTGGCCTGTGAGAGGTAAAAGATTTCAGACAGCAAAAAAAGAGCCGGCTTCAATGAAGCCGGCTCTTTCCCGCTGTTACTCTTATGCTCTTGATACGTAAGATCCGTCAGAAGTATTGACAACAAGCGTATCTCCTTCGTTTACGAAGAACGGTACGTTGACAACAAGGCCTGTTTCTGTTTTTGCCGGTTTTGTTCCGCCTGAGGCTGTGTCGCCTTTAATGCCCGGTTCTGTTTCCACAACTTTCAGTTCAACTGTATTCGGAAGTTCGATTCCGATCGTCTCTGTCTGATACATCATGATGTGGACAGACATATTTTCAAGCAGGAATTTGAGCTCGTGTTCGATTTGCTTCTCGTTCAGCTCAAGCTGCTCGTAAGATGTCGTATCCATAAAAACGTGCTGGTCGCCGTTGGCATACAAGTACTGCATCGTTTTTGTTTCAATTTGGGCGCGTGCCACTTTTTCACCTGCGCGGAATGTTTTTTCCTGAATCGCGCCTGTGCGAAGATTTCTCAGTTTGGAGCGGACAAATGCCGCACCTTTTCCCGGCTTAACGTGCTGGAAGTCAACAACGCGCCAGATGCCTCCATCTACTTCAATCGTTAATCCTGTACGAAAATCGTTTACTGAAATCATGATTATCCTCCTATTGCTCCAATCAAACGGATTATAAAATAATTAATTCTTTCGCGGAATGGGTAAGGGATTCGTTTCCTTCCTCTGTCAGGACAATATCATCTTCTATCCTGACCCCGCCTTTTCCCGGTATGTAAATTCCCGGTTCAACCGTTACAACCATGCCTTTTTCAAGCATCTGGTCCGAACGTGCTGAAAGCGCCGGACTTTCATGAACTTCCATGCCGAGGCCGTGGCCTGTTGAATGACCGAAATACTCGCCGTAGCCTTGTGAAGATATGTAGTCCCTTGTATAAGCGTCAGCCTGTTTCCCGGTGATTCCTGGCTTGATGCTCCGCATGCCGATAGCCTGCGCCTCAAACACGGTTTGATAAATGCGTTTCAGCTCATCATCCGGCTCTCCTACCGCGACCGTACGCGTTATGTCCGAGCAGTAACCTTTATAGTAAGCCCCGAAGTCCAATGTCACAAGGTCGCCTTTCTCAATCGCTTTGCCGCTTGCCACTCCGTGCGGCAGACTTGAGCGTACGCCTGATGCCACGATCATATCGAAGGACGAATGATCCGCTCCCTGGCTCCGCATGTAAAACTCGAGCTCATTGGCGACTTCAATTTCGGTGATGCCGGGCTTTATGACCGTCAGAATATGGCTGAATGCATCATCTGCAATCTTTGCAGCTTCCTTTAATATCTTAATCTCTTCACTAGACTTAATCAAGCGCAACTTTTCCACAGATTGAGAAACAGGAACGAGTTCAGCTGCGCCAAGCTGCTCTTTGTAGGCGGCATACGTTCCGTATGTCATTTTATCCTGTTCAAAACCGATTTTGTTTATCCCCATCTCTTTGATCACTTCGGCGGCCTTTTGAACGATTCCGCCGGCATGCTGAACAATGTCAAAGCCTTTGACTTGATCTTTCGCCTGTTCTGTATAGCGGAAATCTGTAATAAAGACCGCTTGGTCGCCGGAGATGACCGCCAGTCCTGAAGATCCGGTAAATCCGGTGATGTACCGCAGATTAACGCTGCTCGTCACCAAAATCCCGTCAATACCCAAACCGCCGAAAAGCTCTCTCAATTTGTTTAGTTTCATTGTCCACTAGTCCCCCTATTTGTTATTTGCGTTCATAAAATAACAGATGGCCAGCTTATAACCTTCAAAGCCGAGTCCCGTGATCTGGCCTCTTGCAACCGGAGCGATGACCGAGCGGTGCCGGAACTCTTCCCTCGCATGAGGGTTTGAAAGATGGACCTCAATCACCGGTATGCTGATTGCTGCCACCGCATCGCGGATGGCATAGCTGTAATGGGAGAAAGCCCCCGGGTTCAGGACAATTCCATCGTATTGTTCCTCTGCCTCATGAAGAGCATCAATCAGGTCCCCTTCGTGGTTTGATTGAAAAAAAGTCAATTCAATCTGAATGCCTTCGGCAAATTGAAAAAGTTTTTGTTCCAAATCAGTTAATGTGTCTGTACCGTATACATCGGGTTCGCGTTTTCCAAGCCGGTTTAAATTCGGTCCGTTCAATATTAAAATATGCGGCAACTCTGCCTCCCCCTTCTCATCACGCAAAAAAATGTCCACTTACAGTGAACATTTTATCATATTGCTTCCTGATCAGGCACTATTCTCTTGTTTCTCCAAGGGCCCGCGTCAACTTTTCAGAATTGAGCTCATTGTATTCAAACGAAATGGAATAGCCGACGAATAAACCGTAAAGTAGGTAAATGCAAAGCGTCGTCACAACCGTTTCCCTCTTTAATTCAGCCACAGTCTGAACATCTGGGAACATCGGATTGAACAGGTAAAACACGACAGCCCACAAAACGGCTCCATATACAATGCCTGCCCACATGCCTTTGACCTGCTTCAAAGTGCCGTAGTAAAGCAGGGCAGCTCCGATGGAAATAACACCGATCAGCAGGATGCTGATAAACGTCCCGAGAAATCCGTTTTTCCAATCGCCGATGACAAAAGGCTGGAGAATCATGTTTGCATTGACTTCGGAGAACTTAAAAAGGTACGCAAGCTCACCGAGTGCACTCCAAAGCACTCCGCCGACAAAGCCAGTCGTGATCACCCTTCCGATGAAAGTCATCGGAGTTTCACGCTTATTTTGCTCAAGCTCTTCCGGCTGTTTTTGATTGTCTTCATTACCCATACAGTCCAGATCACCTCCATTTCCAGTATGTCCAAAAACAGCCTCGCCAACATCAGCTTTCCCGGATTTTTAAGATCCGAGTGTAAAAAGCATGAAAAAGGGTATACTTTAATTAGATTTGGCTTTGTAATAGGTTCGAATTTCTTAAATTTTTGAGCCCGTCAATCTAGAGGTTTCAGCGTTTTTCCTGTACAATAGGTGTAAGGAAATGGTTAATGTACTCATAGATTGATACAGATAGGTTGATGCAAATGTCAAATCAAACAAAACAGCCCGCATACGGAGGGCAGGCTGTCGTCGAAGGCGTTATGTTCGGCGGCAGGCGCCATTATGTAACCGCGATCCGCAGAAAAGACGGAAGCCTTGAATTTTTTAAGCTGCCTCGGAAAACCAATCCGGCGCTTGAAAAATTTAAAAAAATTCCTTTTCTCAGAGGGATTATCGCGATTATTGAAGCAAGCGCGAACGGCACCAAGCACTTGAATTTTTCGAGCGAACGCTATGACCTCGATCCTTCTTTAGACGATCAATTGAAAGAAGAGAAGCCGTCCAAGCTGACGATGATTTTTGGCCTCGCCGCAGTCGGCGTCCTGTCTTTTTTGTTCAGCAAGTTTATTTTTACGCTCGTGCCCGTTTTTTTAGCGGAGCTCACCCGTCCGGTCTTTCAGTCGGACGTCGCGCAGATTATGATCGAAAGCTTTTTTAAGCTGCTCCTTCTCTTAAGCTATATTTACGCCATATCATGCACTCCTTTTATTAAAAGAGTTTTTCAATATCACGGAGCAGAACACAAGGTCATAAACTGTTACGAGCAAAATCTGCCGGTCACGGTTGAAAACGTTCAGCGGCAGTCAAGACTGCACTACCGATGCGGAAGCAGCTTTATTTTATTCACCGTCATCGTGGGCATGTTTGTTTACTTGCTCGTTCCTACTGACCCTCTCTGGGTCCGTATTTTGAATAGACTCGCACTGATACCCGTCGTTCTCGGCATTTCATTTGAAGTTCTGCAGCTGACAAACAAACTGAGAGACATCCCCGTATTGAAGGTGCTCGGCTATCCGGGTTTGTGGCTGCAGCTTTTAACAACGAAAGAGCCGTCTGACGATCAGGTGGAAGTCGCCATCGCAAGCTTCAATGAGCTTCTTCATATGGAGACCAAAGCAGAGGACGAACAGAAGGAACCTTCTAATATCGTAATGTAATGCAACGAATTGGTTAATTTTTTGGGAGGTGGACAGTTATGAAGCAACGCGTACATCCTGTCTCAGCTTTAATTATTGCGTTTGGAATTTTTGGGTTTGTCTATTTCGCCGTCACAAGTCCGGGCCGCCTGCTCCAATACTTGGTTGTTTTTGCAGCGGTCGGCGCCATCATTTATTTCGTGATCAGGCGCATTTCCAATCGCGATATGGGCAGTGAAGGAGCCGCTTTTAAGAAAGCAGCCAAGCAATCCAACAAGCGTTTTCAAGATCACAAAAAACGCTCTATAAAAGGCAAGGTTAATCATCTGAGAAGCGTACCGTCTATTAATAAATCGAAGCCGGTATTGGTGAAGAAAAAAAGCCAGACTCAGCTGACAGTGATTGAAGGCAAAAAAAGCAAAAAGAAAAACAGGGCTTTCTTTTAAAACGTCCACTGTTTCAAAAATAATTCTGTTCGTTTTTTTCCTAGCTCGATTAGAGCTAGTTTTTTTTCTGCCGACATCGCGAATTCAGTCGACAGGACTTCCTCAACAGGTAAAAAAATGATGTTGCGCTCATGTTTTGTGGCAATGTGCCTGGCGTCATGCGCCTCTTTCATCGTCTCAAACAGCGCCCCGAACAGTTCGAACGCATTTTTAATCGTTTTCTTCGGCCTCTCTTTTTCATTGGGCATCAGCGTGATCCCCAATACCGGCCGTTTTTTTTCTGTTGTAAACAGCCACATCGGAAAATTGCTCAGAACTCCGCCGTCTACGACAACGCTGATGCCGCTGGAGGACTTGAGCTTCACCGGCTCAAAAAAATAAGGAATGCTGCAGCTCATCCGGACCGCCCTGGCGACGGAAAAACGCCTTGGGTTTAAGCCGTATCTGTTTAAATCGTCAGGCAGCACAAGCATCTTGCCATTCGATAAGTCGGAGGCGATCAACTTCAGTTTTCCCTGTTCAAGATCCCCGAAAACTGAAATGCCTTTCGCTTTCAGCTTTTCGGAAATCCAGTTTTCCAGTTTATCTCCTTTATATAAACCGAGCCGCCAATAAATCGATGCCCATTGCAGCATTTTCAAAGGCAAGAGTGAAAATCTCGGGTCAAGGAGCTCGCTTTCATTTAATTCTTCCATCATTTGACGGATCTCCGCGCTTGTATAACCTGCCGCGATAAACGAGGCAATAATCGAACCGGCGCTCGTTCCGGCCAGCCTTTTAAATCGGAAGCCCCGTTTCTCAAGCGCCTCGTATGCCCCCACAAGTGCAATCCCTTTCATACCGCCGCCTGAAAAAACCCCGTCGATGTACATCGCGATCTCCCTCCCTTAAAAGATGGCTTTACACCATTTTAAGAAACGGACAGAAAAAAAAGACCATGAGACAAAGCGGCAAACGGAAAAACTGATACGGAAAGAGAAAAGCCGCCGGTACCCGGCGGCTTCAGCGTGTCGACAAACCCTCGCATTCGTTGTCAGGCCTGCGCGTCGGTGCTCACGAATTCCAACATTCGCTCCGCTCCGATGCTCGGCCTTCCTAGACTGCAAGGGTTTTCAATCACGCTGAAGGGATGACAAAATCCCAAAACTAAAAGTCGTTTTGGGATTTTGTCAACAATCTGAAGCCGCCGTTACCCGGCGGCTTTTATTGATTTTCCTGTTCGTTTCTTTTTTGGACGCTTCTCAAATCGTCGATTCTTTTGCTGTCGTCTTCAAAATACTGCACAAGATCTCCGACACGGTCAATGCTGTTCCAGCTTAAATGATGCTCGATTCCTTCGACATCATCATAAATTTTCTCTTCGTCAACACCAATGATTCGTAAAAACTGCTCCAATAATTCATGTCTGTATACTAAACGTTTGCCTATTTTCTTCCCTTTAGGCGTCAGCACGAGGCCGCGATACTTTTCATAAATCAAATATTCGTCTTTATCGAGTTTTTGAACCATTTTTGTAACCGAGGAGGGATGGACGGCCAGAGCTTCGGCTATATCTGAGACCCTTGCATATCCTTTTTCTTCAATCAGCATATAAATTTGTTCTATGTAATCTTCCATACTCGGTGTTGTCATCAAATCCCTCCAAATCACACCTATTCAAATCATAACAAGTTTACACTATGTGCATGTAAAAAACAAGCAACGGGATAACGTTTTCACCCGATTACCTTCTATAATTCCATTCATCTGCCGCATACTTCGTTCTGGCGAGATCGGCGACAAATTCCGTTTCCTCTTCTGTCAGTTCATAAGGCTCCAAATGAATGTTAAGCCCCTTTTCGAACCCTTTTTTAAAAGCATTGCTCGCTTCTTCAATCGTGATTTTTTCTTTTGCGAGCTCATTGATGGCGACCGCTTTTTGTTTGAAGTTTCTCTGCATGCGCTCTCTGAGACGATCATTTTTGTAAATAAACAAATCAAAGAGCTTGTCCTCATCCAGATCAAGAAGGATCGAACCGTGCTGGAGAATGACTCCTTTCTGCCTCGTCTGGGCGCTTCCTGCGACCTTTCTGCCTTCGACAACGAGCTCATACCACGACGGCGCGTCAAAACAGACGGAAGATCTCGGGTTTTTCAGGCTCTGTTTCTCTTTTTCCGTTCTTGGTATGGCGAAATACGCATCAAGTCCAAGCTCTCTGAAGCCTTCAAGAATACCTTCTGAGATGACGCGGTACGCTTCCGTCACCGTCTTGGGCATTTCCGGGTGTTCTTCAGACACAATAACACTGTAGGTCAGCTCTTGATCATGGAGCACGCCTCTTCCGCCGGTCGGCCTTCTCACAAAGCCTAAACCGTGTTTTTTGACGGCATCCAGATTGATTTCCTTTTCGATATTTTGGAAATAGCCGACTGAAAGCGTTGGCGGATTCCAGCCGTAAAAGCGGATGGTCGGCGGAATCTTATTTTCGCTGTGCCAATAAAGGAGCGCCTCGTCGAGCGCCATATTAAAAGCGGGATCCTGTCGTCCCGAATCGATAAAACGCCATATTTCTTTTTCCATAACCTACCCTCTTTTTCTTTGGTATAAAATAAGTCTACCATTCCCTCTTAAAATTGAAAATAAATTCGGCGAATCAGATGACAGATTTCTGAGGCTTTACTATAATAGTATTTGTCTTAACATATCGTTAAAAATCTCCCGATTATCAGACGGGATGAATTCAAAAAGGAGTCGGATCAGATTGTCTACCAGCAGCATTATCATTCTCTTGATTTGCGCCGCGCTCATCATCTACGCGGTCGTTTCATACATCTATCAGCAGCGCATTATGAAAACCTTGACAGAAGAAGAATTCCGGGCCGGCTATCGCAAAGCGCAACTCATCGATGTGCGCGAGCCGAACGAGTATGAAGGCGGCCACATTTTGGGTGCGAGAAACATTCCGCTTTCACAGCTTAAGCAAAGAAAAAGCGAAATCCGTCCTGACAAACCGGTTTACCTGTACTGCCAAAACAACGTCAGAAGCGGAAGAGCCGCCCAAACGCTCCGCAAACACGGCTGTAAGGAGATTTACAACCTGAAAGGCGGGTTCAAAAAATGGGGCGGAAAAATTAAAACGAAAAATTAATAACCGCAGCTGTCTCCAGTTGCGGCCAACATCCTAAAGCGTCTTTGCGTTTTAGGATTTTTTTTAGCATATCCTGCAGACAATCAAAACAGGCGGAGCAGATGATCCTTCAAATAAAAATAAGCCGACGAAATGGGTTCGCCGGCTTTGTTCGTTATTTTTTCAAGTCTTCGATTGAATTGACATCTTTCATGTATGTCGGAACGACAAGGCCAATTTTTACGCCTGTCATGCTTGTACCGATATCTTCGTATTTGCCTTTGTATTTTTCAGCATATGTTTTATGCGTTTGCGGCAGCCATGCAGCAAGTGAAGCATCGACGCTTCCATTTGCAATTCCAGTCCACATCGGGCCTGCTTCTACTTGGCTGAGCGTCACGTTGTAGCCTAAGTCTTCAAGAACTTTTGCGATGACATTTGTGCTCGCAATTTCACTGTCCCATGCCACATAGCCGAGCTTAATTTTTTCGCCGTCCGCTTTATCGACGCCTTTTGTCCATTTCTTAACAAGGTCTTGATGTTTTTTTACGAAATCTGCTGCAGCTTCTTCCGCTTTTTTGCCTTCCTGAACGGCAAGCATGACTTCTCCCATATCATCCTCTGTCCAGCTGAATTGGCTGAGCAGCTTGTGTGCGCCCGGATGATCGTCCTTGAATCCTTTGCGCGTAACAGTATGGATTTCTTCGGCATCGCCGTAAGAACCTTTTGGATCTTTCAAATATTTGAGATCGTATTTTGCAAACATCCAATGCGGTGTCCAACCCGTAATGATGATCGGATCTTTTTTATCGTAAGCTTTTTTCAATGCGGCTGTCATCGCTGAGCTTGAGCCTGATGTTACAGCCCACTTGCTGAGATTGTAATCCTTGAGCGCCTTGTCCGTTGCATTCATAATGCCCGCTCCAGGATCAATGCCGGTAATTTTATAACTGACTTGATCGCCTACAGACGCGTTTTCATTATTATTGCTGCTTCCGCAGGCAGCCAGACCCAATGTCAGTACTGCTGCAGTGCCGATTCCCGCTATCTTTTTCCACATTATGCATTCCCCCTGCTTTTTTTCAATTTTATATTTTGTGTAACCCGGTCAAGTACGATCGCAATAATAACAATCGCAAGCCCGGTTTCTACACCGGTACCCGTTTGCAGCTGGGTAACAGCCCGGTAAACTTCTTCTCCAAGTCCAGGCGCACCTACCATGGATGCAATAACGACCATTGACAACGCAAGCATGATGCTTTGATTGATACCGGCCAGAATGGTTCTCGTCGCAAGCGGCAGCTGCACTTTAAAGAGCCGCTGGCTTGTCGTTGAACCAAATGCTTCTGTAGCTTCAATCAGATCTTCCGGCACCTGCTGAATTCCTAAGATTGTCATCCGGATTGTCGGAGGCATCGCAAAGATAACGGAAGCGACAACACCCGGCACAACCCCGATATTGAAAAAGAAGATGGCCGGAAGCAAATAAACGAATGCCGGCATCGTCTGCATTAAGTCAAGAATGGGCGTAACGATTCTCCGAACCGTTTTCTTTTGGGAGCCCCAGATTCCGACCGGAATGCCGATAATGACAGAAATCAGAACGGATGTGACGACAAGCGCCAATGTCTGGAGCATGGCGTCCCAATATCCTAAATAATCAATGATAAAAAATCCGATTAAAGTAAACAGCGCAATGCCTCTTTTGCTGATCAGCCAGACGAGCGCGGCAAAGATAACGGTCAAAATAACCGGCGGAACAAAACCCAGGCCTTGGACAATCGCATCAACAAACGATTCCACTCCGCTGGCAATTCCGTTAAATACCCCGCCGAACGACACCGTCAGCCAGTCAACAAACTGATCGATCCAATCGGCTAAAGGAATGCGGGGAAGCGATGATAAAGTAAACATTATCTCACCTCCTGAACAACAGTTTCATGAGCTGGTTCATGATCTGAATGTGCATTAATATACCGGTCATTTCCGGCAAGCGCTCCGATTAACGCGCCTTTGACGATGATCCCTTTCATCCGCTGTTTTTCATCGACGACAGCAATCGGGATGCTGGCATCAGAGACCAATTCAAAAATATCCGTCAGGATCGCATTCTCTTCCACGGTTGTAATGTCTCTCGAGATGACGCTCTCCAGCGTCTGGCTTTTTTCGGCTGCTTTTTTAGCTGTTTCAGCATCAACAGAACCAAGAAGCCTATTGTGTTTGTCAACGGCATAAATTGAGGAAATCCCGAGGTTTTTCATCAGCGTCAGAGCGACGCGCGGCCCTTTGTCTGCGCGTACGGTTTCAGCGCGTTTCATAATATGACCGGCTGTCAGCACTTTAGACAAGTCGACATCTTCAACGAATTTTTCAACATATTCATTTGACGGGTTCATTAAGATCTCTTCCGGCGTACCGATTTGAACGATGTTTCCGTCTTTCATCAATGCGATTCGATCGCCGATTCTCAGCGCTTCATCAAGATCATGGGTAATGAAAATAATCGTTTTGCCTACTGATTCATGCAAATCGAGGAGTTCATCCTGCATATCTTTGCGAATCAGCGGGTCAAGCGCGCTGAACGCTTCGTCCATCAGCAGAATGTCCGGATCATTCGTCAATGCGCGGGCAAGCCCGACGCGCTGCTGCATCCCGCCGCTCAGCTGATCCGGATATTGCTGTTCATATCCTTCAAGACCGACAAGCTTTAATGATTCCATAGCTCTTATCCGGCGTTTACTTTTATCGACTTTTTGCAGTTCCAATCCGTACTCTGTGTTTTCAAGAATCGTTTTGTGCGGAAACAGAGCGAACTTTTGAAAGACCATGCTGATTTTTTTCCGGCGGATTTCCCGAAGCTGGTCTTTGGACATATTTGTTATCATGTCACCATCTATGTACACATGTCCTGCAGTCGGTTCAATCAGCCGGTTTAAAAGCCGCACCAAGGTTGATTTACCGCTCCCTGATAGACCCATGATGACAAATATCTCACCTTCATACACGCTAAAATCCGCTTGGTTCACCCCGACGGTCGCCCCGGTTTCTTTCAGAATTTCTTTTTTGGTTTTGCCATCGGCAAGCAGCTGCGTTGCTTTCTTTGTATTTTTCCCAAAAACTTTAGACACTTTTTCTACTTTTATCTTGATTGGCTTTTCGTCTGAATTCATATTTCTCCTCCCGTATGAAGCAATCTAATATACCGTAACATTTATGTAACATATGAGACAAACGGCATATTCACTGTCATTTTGTATCAAACCTTCATATTCATCGTTGTCACTCTCTACCCTTGTGAATCCTTTTAAATACTCCATAATCCTCTTCTTTTAAGGCAAATTAAACCATTATATTTGATAAAAACATTGAAACTATCACGTTTTACAATGTAATTTTTATTTTTAATTTTAAATTTGATGAATTTACTATTTAATACGAGAGAAATCCTTATCATTCAGTACATAAACCGTTTACATAAAGATGTTTTTTTTACAAAAAAACCGGCGAAATCGATCCGCCGGCTTCTTATCATTTTTCATAACGCAGCACGGGCTTCCGCGCAGCTTTTGTTTCATCCATGCGTTTCACAACGGTTGAATGCGGTGCTTCCTGAACGACTTCAGGCGTTTCCTCCGCTTCTTTTGCAATCTGGATCATCGTATCGATAAACGCATCGAGCGTTTCTTTAGACTCTGTTTCTGTCGGTTCAATCATGATGCATTCCTCGACATTGAGCGGGAAATAGATAGTCGGCGGATGGAAGCCGAAGTCCAAAAGCCGCTTTGCGATGTCAAGCGTCCTGACTCCCAGCTTTTTCTGGCGCCTTCCCGACAGCACAAATTCGTGCTTACAGTGCCGGTCAAACGGCAGATCGTAGTATGGAGCAAGCTTTCTCATCATATAATTCGCATTTAAAACGGCGTTTTCCGTTACTTCTTTGAGCCCGTCCGGCCCCATTGAACGAATGTACGTATAAGCTCTCACATTGATGCCGAAGTTTCCGTAGTAAGGTTTCACCCTGCCGATCGAATGCGGACGGTCATGGTCAAAGGTATAACGGCCGTCTTTTTTCACCAGCACCGGCTTCGGCAAATACGGAATCAATTCCTTCTTGACGCCGACAGGGCCTGATCCAGGTCCTCCGCCTCCATGCGGTCCTGTAAAGGTTTTGTGAAGGTTCAAATGGACGACGTCAAATCCCATGTCACCCGGCCTTGCTTTGCTGAGAACGGCGTTCAGGTTCGCTCCGTCATAGTACAGCTTTCCTCCGGCTTTATGGACGATTTCAGCCATTTCTAAAATATTTTCTTCAAAAAGGCCGAGCGTATTTGGATTAGTCAGCATTAACGCGGCTGTTTCTTCATCTACGACACGCTTTAAATCTTCGAGATCAACAAGACCGTCGTCATTCGATTTGACGGTGACCGTTTCAAATCCGGCAACAGTCGCAGACGCCGGGTTTGTACCGTGGGCCGAATCAGGTACAATGACCTTCGTCCTTTTATGATCGCCGTTTGCCTCATGGAACGCGCGGATCATCATCAGCCCGGTCCACTCGCCGTGCGCACCCGCAGCCGGCTGAAGGGTGACCTCATCCATCCCCGTGATCTCTTCCAAATGCTCGCTCAAGTCGTACAAGAGCTCCAGCGCACCCTGCACGGTCCGTTCATCCTGGAGCGGATGGATCGCAGAAAGTCCTGGGATTCTCGCGATTTTTTCGTTAATCTTCGGGTTGTACTTCATCGTGCATGAACCGAGCGGATAAAAGCCCGAATCCACTCCGTGGTTGCGCCTCGATAAAGCCGTATAATGGCGCATAATATCAAGCTCAGACACTTCGGGGAGATCTGCCGGTTCATCTCTGAGATACGCTTCGTCAAGGACGTCTGTCACATCTGTTTCAGGGACGTCAAGCTCAGGAAGGCTGTAGCCGACCCGCCCTTCTTTTGATACTTCAAAAATAAGCGATTGATCCTGATTATTCATGGCGATCCCCCAATTCATTCATGAGTGTATCGATTTCCTCTCTTGTTCTGAGCTCTGTCACGGCGATCAGCATGTGCTGTTTTAAATCCCGATATGAAGCGCCGAGATCGTAGCCTCCGATAATATTTTTCTCAAGCAGGCGTTCATTCGCTTTTTCGACAGGTTCATTGAGCCTGACGACAAACTCATTGAACATCGGCCCGTCAAACACGACTTCAAGACCGGCCCGTTTAGCTGCTTCTTTTGCGTAAGCCGCTTTTTGCAGGTTCTGCCATGCGATTTCCTTGACGCCTTTTTTGCCGAGCGCCGTCATGGCGACTGATGCGGCAAGCGCATTGAGCGCCTGGTTGGAGCATATATTTGATGTTGCTTTATCCCGTCTGATATGCTGCTCGCGCGCCTGCAAGGTGAGAACGAATCCCCTTTTCCCGTTTTCATCTTCCGTCTGACCGACGAGACGGCCAGGCACTTTTCTCATCAATTTTTTCGTGACTGCAAAGAATCCACAGTGCGGCCCGCCGAAAGCGGCCGGTATTCCGAACGGCTGGGCATCCCCGACAACGATGTCAGCTCCCAGTGCCCCGGGCGGTGTTAAAAGCCCGAGAGCCAGCGGATTGGCGGACACGATGAACATGCTTTTCCCTTTATGGGCGATCGGTTCAATGTCTTTCAGCGGCTCAATTCGCCCGAAAAAGTTAGGGTATTGGACGATCACTGCTGCTGTATCTTCGCAGACGGCTTCATCAAGAGCCGCAAGATCTGTTGTTCCGTTTTTGGCAGGGACTTCTACCACGTCGATGTACTGTCCTTTCGCATACGTTACTAAAACCTCGCGCGATTCGGGATGGACGGTTTCCGAAACGACGATTTTTTTCTTTTTTGTATGTCCTGAAGCAAGCATTGCCGCTTCGGCTAATGCCGTTCCCCCGTCATACATCGACGAGTTGCTGATATCCATGCCCGTCAGCTCGCAAATCATCGTTTGAAATTCAAAGATCGCCTGGAGCTCCCCTTGAGAAATTTCAGGCTGATACGGTGTATAAGCCGTGTAAAATTCCGACCGCGAAATCACGTGGTCCACGATGACGGGCTGGTAATGATCGTATACGCCCGCTCCCAAAAAAGAGGCGTGCATCACTGTATCTTTATTTTTAGCCGCGAGTTTCGTCAGCTCTTTTGTGAGCTCAGTCTCGGACTTTGCCTTTTTAATTTGGTATTCCCCTTTAAATTTAACGCTTTCGGGTATATCGGAGAATAGCTCTTCGATCTTCTCGACTCCAATTGCCTCAAGCATTTCTTTTTTATCCTGATCTGTAGCTGGCAGGTAACGGTGCTTCATCTTCAGTCTCCTTTCACGGCCTTGGCAAACTTACGGCTGCCGTTTGTAAAATGGGGTTTTCACGATTTTGGCTTTCAAGCGCTTATTTCTGATTTCCACTTCAACGACGGTGTCGAGGGCACAGGCTTCTTTTTTCAGCAATGCGAGGCCGACGTTTTTCTTTAAGGTCGGCGACTGTGTGCCGGTTGTCACCTCGCCTGCTTGTTCGCCTTGATAATAGACGGCGTAGCCGTGCCTTGGAATGCCTTTATCGATCATTTCAAGGCCGACGAGCTTTCTGTCCGCTCCATGTTCCTTTTGGCTTGCCAGGACGGCTTTTCCGAAGAAGTCCGAGGCTTTGTTTGTTTTGACGGCGAATCCGATGCCGGCTTCGATCGGTGTAATATCTTTTGAGAGCTCTTGTCCGTACAGCGGCAGCTTCGCTTCAAACCTCAGCGTATCTCTGGCCCCGAGGCCGCACGGCACTAATCCCGAATCCTTGCCCGTTTCAAGAAGCAGCTTCCAAATGTAGGCTGCATCTTCACTCCGGCAGTAAATCTCAAAGCCGTCCTCTCCCGTGTATCCCGTTCTGGACACAAGCGCCTGCACGCTGCCAATCGCCGCATCATCCCTGAACGTAAATGGCTTTAACCCGGCAAGATCGCTATCTGCGACCTGTTTTAAAATCGATTCGGCCTTCGGTCCTTGAAGGGCAAGCAGCGCAACCTCGCCAGACACGTTTCGAACCGAAACGTCTCCTTCTTGGTGCTTGTTCATCCAATCGACGTCTTTGTCGATATTGGCTGCGTTAATGACGAGCATGTAGACATTGGCCGCTTTTTTATAGACGAGGAGATCGTCGATCGTTCCGCCGTCTTCATAGCACATGGCCGTATACTGGGCACCGCCTTCTTTCAGTGTCGAAACATCGTTTGTCAACAGTTTTTGCAAAAACGGAAGGCTGTCTGTTCCTGTGATTTCGACCTCCCCCATGTGTGAGACGTCAAAAAGCCCCGCTTTCGTCCTGACGGCTTCATGCTCCTCTTTAATTGAAGAAAATTGAACAGGCAGTTCCCAGCCGCCAAAATCAATCGTTTTTCCGCCATATTCCTTATAAAGGTCAAATAAAGGCGTTCGTTTAAGCATTCTGCTTCCCCCTTCGCTTTTCAAACTAAAAACAAGTTTGCCAATCATCAGAAAACAAGAAAGATTCCAACATCACCTGGATGGTTCCGCCGCTTTGGACGGCACAAAAAAGGACAGAGAAGCCCCTTTGTCAGTTCTGAGGCTCTCTGTCCTGGCACCTGAAAGTTTACTTTGCATCAAAAGCAAAGATGTCCCCTTTGGTGGTTTGTTAAAACATCATATGATACAAACTCTCTCCAGAGTTGCGTCAAGCAAGAGTTCTTTTGCCTGAGAGATTCACTGTTTCCCCAGCTTGCTCCTTCGGCGCCGCTTTAAGGTTTCCCGCTATCGGTCTCTCCCCTTGCTGTCATTCGCTCATATTCATTTCTTTTCATGGACATACTATATAAAGCTTATGATTTTTTTACTGATGATCTACAAATATCCTACCATCATCACAACAATTGGGCAACAGGAAAAATCATTAACAATTTATTATTTTAAAATAAGAATGTTCGTGTTTTGTTTATTTGTTAGTAAAATCCGTTTTTTTCACGCAATATTTTCTTTTAAAAAAGAACATTTGAATCTCAGAAGAGAAAGGCGGCATTAGTGATGAGACCAGACATTCATTTCGACAACGAGTGGCCGGAACAGTTCAAAAAGCACCTTGATGAAGACGGACCATGGGCGAATTGGGAGCTTTACAAGCTTTCCTGTGAAGTGCAGAAAAGGCTTGCGATTCCGACGTTTGAAGGCTTGCAGGCCCCTTATCACCTCCCAGGCTTCACCCCGCTTCCCCATCAGCTCGAAGTCGCCCGGAAGGTAGTCGAGCAGATGAACGGAAAAGCCATCTTGGCGGATGAAGTGGGCCTCGGCAAAACGGTCGAGGCTGGGCTGATATTAAAAGAATACATGATTCGCGGGCTGGCCAAGAAAATCTTAATCCTCGTCCCCGCCTCGCTCGTCTCGCAATGGGTGAAGGAACTGCGGGAAAAGTTTTTAATTCCGGCCGTGGAACAGAAAAAAAGCTATGTCTGGGAGCAGTGCGATGTTGTCGTCTCCTCCCTTGACACGGCAAAGCGGTCGCCGCACAGGGAGACGGTTTTGTCGATCCAGTATGATGTGGTGATTATTGATGAAGCTCACAAACTGAAAAACAATAAAACAAAAAATTACGAGTTTGTCCGCAGCTTAAAGAAAAAATATTGCCTGATGCTGACGGCGACGCCCATCCAAAACAAGATCGACGAAATATTTAATCTCGTTTCCCTGCTAAAACCCGGACACTTGGGAAATGAAAGCAACTTCAACAAAGATTATACAAAACAGATCAATTCAGCTGAAGCGCATGAACGCTTAAAGTCCCTTATCAATAAAGTCATGATCAGAAACAGACGGCATGATACCGGCATCACCTGGACGAAGCGCCATGTCGAAACCGTGCCCATTTCCTTTTCTCCTACAGAACAGGCTTTGTATGACGAGATTAAAAAGCTGAAGACAAGTCATCAGCATTCATCAAGCATGTTCTCAATCATGACATTGGAGCGCGAATGCTGTTCAAGCAGAGAAGCTGTCTATATGACGCTGAAAAACATGCTTGACCGAAAGGATCGCGAAGCGCCGGTGATCTCCGAACCTGTCATCCACCATTTGATCGAAAAGGTCAACGAGGTCGCGCAAAATTCAAAAGCGCTGAAAGTTGTTGAGCTCATTCAAGAACTCGATGACAAAGTCATCATCTTTACTGAATACAGGGCGACGCAGATTTATCTGCAATGGTTCCTCCAGCAGAACGGCATCAGTTCTGTACCGTTCAGAGGCGGATTTAAAAGAGGAAAGAAAGACTGGATGAAAGATTTGTTCAGGGGCAAAGTTCAAGTTCTGATCGCGACTGAAGCAGGCGGTGAAGGGATCAACCTTCAATTTTGCAATAAAATCATCAACTATGACCTTCCGTGGAACCCGATGCGTCTCGAACAAAGGATCGGCCGGATTCACCGGCTCGGCCAGGAACGCGATGTTTACATTTACAACATGGCAACAAAGCATACCGTAGAAGAGCATATTTTAAAACTTCTCTATGAAAAGATCCATTTGTTCGAAAAAGTCGTCGGAGACTTGGATGATATTTTAACAAAAATCGAGGTCGGCAATTTTGAAGACCACCTTCATGACATTCTCTTTTACTCCGCGACAGACGAGGAAATGAAGATTAAAATGGAAAACTTAACCTCTTTCATTTCATACGGAAATGAAGCCGTTTCAAACCAAGAACAGATCGGAGGCTAAAATCAAATGCGTCAGGAAGAAATATATCTGTTTTTAGAACGCTTTTTCATCGCAAACGGCTGCACGATCACCGACAAAAGTTCAGGCCATATGACTGTGCAGCTGACGGTTGAAGTCGATAAACAGATTATGAACAGGCCGTTTTACTGGCACTGGCTCGAAAAGACGGGCGGAGAACCTAATCCGATGAAAATCACGCTGATCACGAATGAAGACGAGGCCCCTTCCGATATCGAAGGTGAGTTTATTCATTTTGGATCACCAAGACTTTTTCAAATTTTCCAGGCCGTGCAAAAAAACGGCAAATTTATTCGCCTTTATGAGAAAATCCGTTCCGATGGAGCCCATATTTCCCTGGAACCGTGGCTCGGCATGAATGTGACGATCTCGTACCAATCCGACATGAAAAAAGATAAGCTTCTGTCTCTCGGCCTTCATTTAATCAGCGGTCAGCTGGTCGAATCGTTTCAAGAACAAATGGAGGCCCGAGATCTCTCTTCACAGATCTCTGACTACTGCTACACGATGTCGCCGTTGATTAAGCCGGAAAGCGGCATTAAACGGCTTGAGCGCTATATCGAACAGGCGGCCAGAAGCGAGCCGCTTGATTGGGCTGAAGCTTCCCTGAAACGCTGGAATAACGACCTGTCACTTTTAAACCAATTTTACGAGGATACTGAAGAAAAACCGGAGGAATACGAAATTGAGAAAAAGGCTCTCCAAACGCTTTACGAGCCTAAAATCGATATTAAAGTTCAAAACGGGGGATTATTTTATTTGCACAAAAAAAATTCAGGATAATTTTTCCGATTCGACAACATTCTTGTTTTTATTCAGTGAGCTGGACTTATAATAGAACTAAAGAGATAGGAGGAACTTTCGTAACACCATTTGGACAAGCTTGGTAAAGTGTTGAGTCTCGGGGTTTATCTTTGTTTATCACAACACGGTTGTCTGAAATACATAATGAAGTATTTTGGGGGGGAAATGTATGAATAAAGATAAAAATGAGAAAGAAGAATTGGATGAGGAGTGGACAGAACTGATTAAACACGCTCTTGAACAAGGCATTAGTCCAGACGATATACGTATTTTTCTCAATTTGGGTAAGAAGTCTTCAAAACCTTCCGCATCAATTGAAAGAAGTCATTCAATAAATCCTTTCTGAATGTGCTATAATATCGAAAGGAAGGTGATGACATTGATTGGCCAGCGTATTAAACAATATCGAAAAGAAAAAGGCTACTCACTATCTGAACTAGCTGAAAAGGCTGGGGTAGCGAAGTCTTATTTAAGTTCAATAGAAAGAAACTTGCAAACAAACCCCTCCATTCAATTTCTAGAAAAAGTCTCCGCTGTTCTGGACGTCTCGGTTCATACCCTGCTCAATGAGAAAGATGAAACCGAATACGATGGTCAATTAGATAGTGAATGGGAAAATCTAGTTCGTGACGCTATGGCATCAGGGGTTTCTAAAAAACAATTTCGAGAATTTTTAGATTATCAAAAGTGGAAGAAAAGACAGGAAAAGGAGTAAGGGAAACATATCTTACTCCCTTTGGCATTTTTTACGCTGAATAAGCCGATTCCTCATGAACATAAAAAAACGGATCATACAGATCCGTTTTTTAAATTGCACCATTATTTATCTTCACTGTGCGCTCTTTCGTTCTCTTTTACATAACCTTTTTCATCGGCATGTTTTTTGCCGTCGATTGTCAAGCCGTTCCATTGAGTACCTTCGAATGAGAAGTCAAGCTGCACAGAATCTCCTTGATATTTGTTCTGTACCATTCTGCCGCTGGCGTCTGTTGTTTTGTCATTGACGAACTCAATCACCAATTGAACTTTGTCAAAGTCATATGGATCTTTCGGAATGCCGTCGTATTCAGGCGCCGTTTTTCCGTTGATTGTCGCTACATTGATTTTGCCATTGTCATGCAGGAACTCTGGCTCGATTGCTTTCTTCACTTTTTCGTACGCGGCCTTATCTTTTTTCGCGGACATATTGTACAGATCATAAAGGTTGGCTTCATCTAAAATGATGTTTTTAGGATAGCCGTTTCCGCCTTCAACTCCGACAGTCAGAACGCTGACTTTAAATTGTTTCAGGAAGTCTTCCGCTGTGCTTTTTCCGCCGTTTTTCGCGTTTCCGTCAACGAAATTGCTGTAGCCAACCTGCATCAGCACTTCTTTAATCGCAAGTGATCCGTCATTTTTGAATTCGAAATCTTTAGTGAATTTGTCGCCAGGTTTTAAGTTGGACAAGTTCACTCTTGCAGATGTATCTTTCGCATTCAGGTCAAGTGTACCTGCTGCATAAGTTGCTTGAGTTGTTTCGATGTCGTTAAACGCAGCCCAAGTTCCTCCTCCTACTAATGCCAGTCCAAGCGCAGCAGACGCAACGCCTAATCCGAGTTTTTTCTTTGTACCCATTGATAACTCCTCCTTTTATAATAAGAAAATCTGTATATATGGAGACCTGAATGTTCAGGTGACCAACGAAGATTACATGGAAACTGATTGATCTTTCCCGGCGGCTTCAATTGCCTTAGTTTTTTGGTCAATCTCTCTTAAAGCCGCGGATACAGTAATCACTGCATAAAGAATCAACAAGAGTCCCGGCACGATCAGCAATATGGCTGTGCCGATCGGTTTACTTGCAAAATCCAGCAAATACCCGGCATACGGAACCGTAATGCCCGAATACTTAGCGACAACATTTTCCGCCAGCACCGGATCGGAATCAGGGTTTTGGTTATTGTCACCCTTTGTTTTAAACATGAGGTTTGATTTATTTTTTGTTATACCGATAATTCGGTGGGTAACCATGGTGTTTTCGTCTTGCATGAATGTAATGACATCTCCCTTTTTCAAAGACCCGGGATTTTCAATCTTTTGAACGGCTATCACAGAACCTGTTTTAAACTCCGGCTCCATCGAACCGGATAAAACCGTTTTCAATTGATAGCCGAAGAGCTGCGGCTCTCCGCCGGACGACTTTGTCGAAATTACGACGATGACCGCGGCGATGATGAGTGTGAAAATAATCACATATAAGATATTGCTGACCCATTTGATCACATGTTTCATGACGCTTCCCCGCTTTCTAATGAATTTTCTTCTTTTCTATTTTCTTTATCTACGGATTCACTGCTCTTTGGTGTTTTCTCTATGTCCTGTTCAGACTTTTCCCGTGTTTCTGTCTGTTCTGTTTGCTTCGGCTTTTCTGATGCTTTTTTAGGCGGCTTCGGTGTTTCTTCTTTACAGTCTTGAAGCTTCATCACATTTGACCAAATAAAAGGTTTGCCCTTTTTCACATCGGGATGGCCTTCAGGCTTAATCAATTTAAATGCGTAGAGCCCTCCTTTTGCCGCCCGCTTTGACTCTATCCGGTAGATGTTCTTTTCGGCTTCTTTTTTGAACGCGCCTTTATCGATCACAGTCCCGTCCTCTAACGGTTTTTTGGCATTACCGAGTTTATGCAGCTCCCACTTCCATTCAGAGTCGGCGATTTGGCTGCCGCGGTTTTTATATTCTGCAAACAATGTCAGCGGTGCACAGACCGTTCCTTTCGTCTTTGTCTGTTTTTGAAGCTTCAAATTGCTCCCGTCCCACTGTTTCCCATCTTGAGGAAATGAAGAGGCCGCTTTCATTGTCATGCTGTATGTTTCCACATCGTGAAATGATGCGTTTGTATGCTGTGACAGCTGACTCCCCAATCCAATTAAAAGATAAATGATCAGCAGCGTTTGAAAAACGATGATGTTTTTTCCGGCTCTTTTTCGGGATCTCCTAGTTCGAGATAATCGGATCATGACTACCCTCCTAGCGAGTATGTAATGGCTTTTTCCGCTCGTTCGTTTTAAAGAACTTGATAGTTAGAGTATAAAGAACAAATGTGCCATTTGAAAACTATCAAAATAGTCGATTAAGTTCGTTTTACAGAACGTTTTCGTTTAATTCCTCAAAAAATCTCTCAAATTCTCATCTTTTTGAAAAGTTTGAAGTTCTTTATAAAGTACATAATTTCTTCTTCATTTTTGTATAAACACTGTTGACAAGGAAAAAATAGGATAGAAAGGATGATGCCCCGTGCTGAAAAATGCTATGTTATGCTCTTTTTTACTGCTTGCAAGCATTGGGCCGCTCAATGCCCATGCGGCAGCTTACGAAACAGCCCGCATGTCTAAGTGGGAAGAAAAAGCGGTTGAGGAAGCAAAAAAGAGGTATCCGGAAGCAGAAGTGCGTCTCACGAAAAAAGTATGGGATCGAAAGCGGGCGGATGAAGCGGTCAAACAATACCATGTCACATTGAGTGAAGGAAATAAAAATTTCGGAGTATTTGTTACAATTTCATTTGAACCTGTGACACACAAAATCAACAAAGTCGTCGTTGTGGAAGAATATAAATAAGCCGCTTTGCAGTAGAAAGCGGCTTGTCTTTATTTATGCCTTTTAAAAAACATGATACACCCAAGAGGAAGAATGCCGAACCATTGATATATCCTGGACGGCGGCTTTGATTCTTTACGTTTTTCTTTCATTTCTTTTCTTTCCTGCTTAGGCGTGTCCATATATTTTACGAGCTGTTCCGTCATATATTTAACATAATCGTTCGTTTTCATCACATCACCTCTTGGGGAGTTCTGTCAGTTGAAGTGTTGTCATACGAATCTTTTTTTATACATTCTTCATGATTCCGACACACAATTTTTAATATTCTTTCCACTGTGTGATTTTCTTAGTGCTCAAATCATATTGAAATTCAGCGCTCGTTTCTGTGCCGGAAGCTGTCGTTACCTCTATCTTCACTCGCTTGAGCCGCTGATGAGCCGGATTGACAGTATACGATATCAAGCCATGCTGTTTTTGAATTTTCTCTTTTGTCTCTTCGTGAATATGAGACAAGGCATGGAGCATTCCATTTTGGAGTAGGTTTTGCTGAATATGAAATTCTTTTGTTTGCTGTGCAAACATTCGTTGATTCGATAATAAAACAGCTGAGTGACCCGCGCAGAGCATGCAAATCACAGCTGTGAAAACAGCAGCCGGATAAATGAATCCTTTTGAATTTTTCACGTGATCACCTTTTACATATGATAGAGCGGAATGGACTTACGGTATGACTTGCCGCTTAAACTTGTCGCTTCAAGGATCAGCAGATGATCTTCAATCACAAACCTCATGTGTTTGACATGTTGCAAAAGCGGCACATGACCTTTTCCATTGACTCTTTTTCGAATAACTGTCTGATATTTCTCATAGCGAACGGCGGCACCTTGGCGATTTGTCATTTCCAATGACTGATGATCGTCGCCCACTCTTAGATCAACCGAGTTCCTGCATTCCTTCAATATTTGCTCGGCAGTAATCGTCCATTCGCGCGGGTGAATATCCGCACCGTTTCTTTCCGGGGATAAAAACAGATGAAATATCGAGGCCATCGTTCCTGCAATGAACATATACACCATTAAGGAAACCAGTACATTAAGAAGGGTAAATCCCTTTTGACCGCAAAATGGTGAAGCAACGCCTTTGACTGTCTCTTTTTTTAATGGAGATGCATACTTCATAATCATCTCCCTGCTCCTTCCATTCAATAAAGTAAGATGTGTTTCGGTAAAGCACAGTTTCTTTAGGCTGAAACCGTCCGGTCAGTGTGTAGCGGCTGATCTTTTCATCCAATATGCGATATGCCTCTTCTTCTTTTTCAGATGCCCCGCGCTGCAAAGACAACTGATGAACCATAGGAATCAATAACATGGTGATCATGACCCAAATGCCCAATGCGGAAACAGCTTCAACTGTTGTAAAGCCTCTATTTTTTTTGCACATTAATCTTTCCGCTTCCTAAATAGATCGTCAGTGCAAAAGAGGCGTGCTGTGTATCGATCACGATTTTCCCCCCTTGATTCGGAACTCCGCTTGGGTTAAAAGTAAGAGTTCGCTTGAGCGTCGCTTTTTTGAACGCAATATGGCAACTGTATGTCCTGACCAGCTTAGGCGATGAGCCTTCGTCCGCGTGCTTAATAATATAGCGGCAGCCGGCAAAGTCAAACTGCACCTTAACCGTCGCATGGCGGACGAGAGCTGTCTGCTGTGCGTAAAGCAGATCCTCTTCAAGCTGTGAGACAAAGTGCTGAACAACTCTTTTTTCATAAACGGGAGGCAGTGCGGCAAAGAGAAGAGAGAGCATAATGGAACCGATCATCAATACAGTTAGGCTTTCCAAAAGCGTAAATCCTTTTTGATTCATAACCGTCAATCAGCCTGTGCTTTGCCGTTTGAAATTTTAATTGCTTTCCCATTCGGGCACTTTAAGTTCTTCTTCACGTAACCTTCAGATTCAAGGTCCGCCCTACTCGGCGTTTTCCCGTCATGATCCATTTGATAAGCCGTGATTTGCGCTTGAACCATATTAATTAACCCTTCGCATCCTTTCTTTTGAATACTTTGATTATGCTTGGTCACATTCGGTATGGTGATCAACAGCAGGATGGAGATGACGAGCATGACGACTAACATTTCTATCAGTGTAAATCCCTTTTCATTCACAGTTCCGTCCTCCTTATAACTGGTTCATCATTTGATACATTGGCAAAAGCATAGACAAATAAAGAATTAATATCATCGCCGCTGTTAGCCCGTAAATCAATGGCTGGATCAAACCTGTCCATTTTTCTGCTTTCCGTTCAAGCCGTTCAATCAAAAATTGACTGTATGAATACAGCTCTCTGTATAAGTGTCCGTTTAATTGGCCGTGAGCAACAGCCTTCGCCAGATCATTTTCATAAAACGGATGCCCGGCCAGCATCTGCTCCAGACTCTCCCCTTGTTTCAGCCGCTCGATCAGGCGCTTCGCTTCATTTTTATGAAATGATAAAAACGGCTGGCTTTCAAATGCTTTTAAACTGTCATATACAGACAGACCAGCTTGCAAAAGATTGCTCAATTGGAGCGATAAAAAATAACTGTTGAATAGTTTGAAGGTTTGGCCCAGCAAGGGGATTCTAATGAGAAAGGTCATTTTGTCTTCTGGAGGTTTATGGCGAAATGAACACAGATAATAGAGGGATAAAGCGGCGGCAATCAACATCATTCCTGCGATAAAAAGATAAAAATGATCAAAAACCGAAAAGATGAGGGTCGTTGCAAAAGACGTTTCAACGTTCATTGATTCATAGATCGCGGAAAATTGCGGGATGATTGCCGATTTCATAATAGAGATAATGACGCAGACCGTTAAAACTAAAAACAAGGGATATCTGGCGGCTTTCTTTAGTTTTTCGGTTTGAGCGATCTTGCGGTGAAGCAGCTCTCCGCTCTGCCGAAAGGCATACGGCAAATTCCCGTGCTGTTCGGCAAAGTAAACAATGGTAACAGCATCCTTATGAAATGAAATCATTTCAAGCACTTGAAACACAGGTCGCCCTTCTGTCAGCTTCTCCATCGCAAATGTCAGATCTGCTCTTCGCCTTTCATTCAATTGCAGTTTCAGCATACTTAAAGCATCCAAAATCGTATATCCGCTCTTCATCATGTCTCCGAGTTTTTTCAGAATGTCCGCCTGTTCCCGGACGGGCCACTTCATTTTAATCTTCATGGCCTATCCAGCGTTCATAAGTATTCGACGGCAGATATCCGAGTGCTATTCCCTTCTGGATCAGCGTTTTCAAAGTTTCTGTTTTTATGTCACCGCACCTGCCTTTTGCTTCTTCGATGCAGAGATTGAGGCTTTTTCCGTACAAAAGCTCGAAGACGCTTGCTCTTCTCACAGGCCTCGACAATCTGCAATATAAAGAGCAGCTGTCGCCGCAAAACGGGCAGACGAGACCGACGAGGCGCTGGGCGCTGATTGCGACCAGTGTTTGTTCAATTTCTGTCATATCAACGCCGAACTCGAGCAGCCTGTATATTGCGCCTTTGGCATTTTTCGCATGCATGCTCGATAAAACAAGGTGTCCTGTCAAAGCTGCCCTGACTGCGATTTGGGCTGTTTCGGCATCGCGAATTTCCCCGAGGATGATCATGTCCGGATCGTGGCGAAGCACCGCCTTCAACCCCGCAGAATAAGTCATGCCAGCTTTTTCGTTTACTTGCACTTGCAAAATGTTTTCGCTTCTTGATTCAACAGGGTCTTCCAAGGTAATGATGTTTCGCTTAAAATGCCGCTTAGCGTATTCGATTAAAGAATAGAGTGTTGTCGTTTTCCCCGAGCCTGTCGGACCGGTGAACAGAATTAATCCGTGGGAATGCTTCAGAAAAGACAGCAGCTTGAATGTTGCACTCGGAAACAATGAGAGCTTTGTGAGCGGCTTGCTGCTCATCTTGGGAAGAAGCCTGATGACCAAGCTTTCATCATGGATGGTGGGCAGAGTGGACATTCTTAAATGAACGGGCTGACGGTTGATATAAAGAGTCAAAGCTCCGCTTTGCGGCAGCCGTCTTTCCCCAATATCCATCGAAGAAAGGAATTTAAAGTGAGAAATGAGCCTTGAGCACTCATTTCTCGTTAATCTGTCTTTTTGAAAAAGTTCATCATCAATCCTGAAGCGAACCACCGCCTCTTTTTCACCGGGAACAATATGAATGTCTGACGCCTTCATTCTATATGCCTCGTCAATTAATCTTCCGCTTAATGATTCAATCGTGTACAAACCATTGCGCCTCCTTTCTAAGCGCAGTTTATACGAAAAACATCGGAAGCATCAAATCCTTAAAAATCGCAAATCAAGCTGAATACGAAGCAAAAACGGAATTTCCGAATACCGATTTGACTATTTTATTCAGCTTCCAACTGCTGAAATGAGAAATTTAAACCTTCTCTTCAGCCTTGCCGTTTTCACGGATGCAAAAGCCTTTATTGCAAAGCGCCTTAGCAAGGCTCTGTTCTGTGTTAATATGCGAAAAATCCATCCCAAGCTTCACAACTGTTTGGGCAATCTCCGGTCTCAAGCCCGAAAGAACCGTCTCAACGCCAAGTAGTTTTGTGCTGTCTACGACTTTGAACAACTGGTAGGCAACCATCGTATCGACGACAGGAACACCGGAAATATCAATAAACAGATGCGAGAGATGAAGCTCAGCACACTGCTTAAGCGCAGATTCAATGATCACCGTTGCCCTGTGAGTATCAATTTCGCCAATGAGCGGCAGCACACCGATGTGTTCTGATACCGGTATAACAGGTGCGCTCAGTTCGCGTATCATCTCGGTCTGCGCCTTCAATTGCCTCTTTGTCGTATGCTCATATTCAAGAATAAACTGTTCAATAACCTCATCCATCATTGAGTGAAGCTGTTTATTCCAGATAAAAAAGTCTTTTTTCGAACAGTCCGGTGCATGTTTATCCGAAAAATGCTCGATTTCATCTATTAAAAGTTCACGGCACACTTTAAACCCCTTTATGCTTTCAGTCACCGGAATTTGGCTAACAGCCCTGTCGTAGGCAATTTCCTTGGCGCATCCGGAAGCTTTATCCCAGCATAGCGCCTGTTCATCCTTGGCAAATACCCTTGAAACAGCCAGTATAAAGTCCTTATATTGCTGTGCCGTTTTTTCTTTTTCAGACGCTGTTCGGGACAGCCATTCATCGGTGATTCTGTCCGCCTGTTTGACCAAATACTCATAAAGGGCTGCATGCTTGTTTTCCATGTCAATCCTCCTCATTGTTTTCCTTTAAAATCAATCGGCTATATGACCAACATTTTGATCACTATGTATAAAACGAAATCGATTGTCTACACTATACGTAAGCGCATTGGGCTATAGCCAAGCGGTAAGGCAACGGACTTTGACTCCGTGACGCGCTGGTTCGAATCCAGCTAGCCCAGTTACACAGGCGAAAAAACGAAGATATGCTGAACATGCAATGTGTCAGCAATCTTCGTTTTTTTCAGGAAACAGAACGGTGTAAGGTGTGTTTTTTTAATTTTAAGAGTTCGCCGGGATTATATCCGACAACCAGCTTATCGCCGTTTACGATAATCGGGCGTCTCAGCAGCTTTGGTTTTTGAATTAACAATTCCAGCACTTCGCTGACCGTTAATTCTTCGATATCAAGATTTAACTCTTTAAATGCCTGGCTTCTTGTCGCCAATATCTCATCAATTCCTTCGGTCGTGAGAGACAAAATATGTTTCAGCTCGTCCTGATTCGGCGTTTCCCTGAAAAGATGCCGCTCTGTAAAATCAACCTGGTTCGCTTTCAGCCAATGTTTCGTTTTCCGGCATGATGTGCAGCTCGGGTATGAATAAAAGGTCAGCTCTTCCATGAATGATTCCTCCTTAAAATGTACTGACTTTGTCTTTGTATGTTTTAGTACCCGTGATATTTTCCGTTTAAACACGTGACAGGTGATTTTTTAAAAATGCTTATCACAAAATTGTAAAAAATGAATTGATTTTCCCAAAATGAAAATGTTTACATTTCAAGATAAATTGGCTTATAATAAAATCAAAGGGGCTTTTTGGGAGGGATATAAATGAATCGCATGTTCCGTGTGTTAGGATTCTGGACAGGTATCTTTGCGGTCATGTTTTATTTAGGAAATATGAAAGATGCATCACTGCTGTTCTTCGGTCAAACTGTATTCTTTGTGTTCTTATCGTATCTCAACTTGACCGAGCGGATGTACATTTATATTTTCGGTGCTTACTTGACAGTCTTTTTTGCCGCATTTACATATTATTCTGTGTTTATTATGGTTCCCGGGCAGGGAGGCCATTAAAAAAGACGATCCATCAGGATCGTCTTTTTTATGTTTTACAAAGTAAATCCGTTGATGAACGGGTTTTGTTCCTGTTCTGTTGCAATGTCCGTCTCGGGGCCGTGACCGCTTAACACAAGCGTCTCTTCCGGAAGTGTCAGCAGTTTTTGATGAATACTGTCCATCAGCACCTTTTGATTTCCTCCCGGCAGGTCTGTACGCCCGACTCCCCCTTTAAATAAAACATCCCCGGAAACGATCAGGTTTTCTTCTTCCGCATAATACGAGACGCTGCCCGGAGAATGTCCAGGCGTAAAGAGCATGCGGAGCGTAAAAGAGCCGATTTTAAGATCCCCCTCTTCTTCGATCAGATGATCTGCTTTTTCTGCTGTGATCGTCTGTCCCGTAAGCAGCGCTGAACCATTTAATGAAGGATCAGTCAGCCATTCAGCTTCATTTTTATGTACGTATACAGGAATGTTCCATTCTTTTCTGACATTGTCCACGGCTCCGATATGATCAAAATGAGCGTGAGTGAGCAATACTGCAAGAGGCTTCAAACCGTTTTCTTTTATGTATGCATTCAGTTTCCCTGATTCGCTGCCGGGATCAATTATTAAACAGGTACCGTCATCATGGGATAAAATATAAGCGTTCGTCTGGATTGGCCCTAAAGGCATTCTTCTCCATTTCATTTTCTTCACCTCAGATTCATCTTTCTTTGTTCCATTATGAAGGTTTTGCGGGAAACTTTCAATGAATCATGTTGTCCTCGACAAATTTGATGAAAACGGTTAAAATAAAATTGGAAATATACTGCAGGGGATCCAAACGAAGGGGGTTTATATTGATGTTGCTCGTGATCATTTTCGGTCTAGTCACGATATTATCTGCTCTTGGAGTTCTTCGTTCTCTTAAACAAATCAACGTTCTTGGCATCTTATTTGGCGGGGCGGCTTTTTTAGTGTTTGGATGGTTTACCGTCATGACAATCATTAACAGCGGGTATCCGACAGTCCACTAAACCCGGTGCCTTTAGACAAAAACAGCCTTATTCCGTTATTCCGGAATAAGGCTGTTTTTCTTATTGGCTGAAATGACGCTGGACGCTTGCAAGCTTGCCTTCCATCGTCGTTTTCTTGTCGCGGCGGTCGTCAATCCTGATATTCGTCGCCACTCTGTGGATGCCTTTTTGGAAAGGCGCTTCGTGAATCGTCTGAATCACCTCAAATAAATCGCTTAATTCCCCTTCAATCAAAGTATTCATCGGTGTCAGCTGATATTGGATTTTGCCTTCTTTTTTAAATCCTTCTAAAATGGTTTGAATCTCCGCTACATACGCGCTTACGCTTGGAGTTTCGGTACCGATCGGTATGATGGTAACGTCTGCTATGGCCACTGTCCATTCTCCTTTCTATTCTTTTGTCACAAGGGGTGCTGCAGTTTTTGAGTTGAATGAAATGATTTGATCCTGGGTATAACCGTACAATGCATAATCCCCGTCAGGAGATACGGTAATCGGAAGCATTTCCACTTTTTCACGAATGACTTCCCGTTTGCCGGTTTTGAGACTGACGGAAATCAGATCATACAAGGAGCCCGACTCATTCGGCTGATACGTATAAAACAGCTCATGCCGAGGGTCGTAGCTGTATTCCATCGGTGACAGGCTGCCATATTCCGAGAACAGCGGCAATTTGAAAGAAATTTTCTTTTCCGAAGAAGAAACGTCTGAAAATATGTAGGTGCCCTGGCGATGACTGGATGAAGGCGCTACAATCAGCCGCATATCCCCCAGAACATCGAGCAGTACGGCATCACCGGCGAGCTTCTTTTCCCGTCCGTCCGCTGTGTTGAAGGAATAAACAGGAGCCGGTTTTTCCCGGTTCCGTTCATTCCATTTGATATATTCAAAAGTGTCGGCGGAAGTCCAATGAACAAAGGCGGCCTGTGCGATGTCTTTTTCGGTTTGCTGTTCTTTCGCATCAATCAGGCGCGATTCATAATTCCAATCTTTCGTAAAAGTTGTGACGTATAAAAGATAAGGGTCAAACCGATTCCAGTCCACTTGCAGTTCATGCGTGCGAAATTTTTTTGTGTACAGCTGTTTTCCCTGTAAATTAAGCAAAGTTAACTTCATTTCAGAGCCGTTTCCGGCGGTTTGGATGAGAATCATGCCTTTTTCCCTGTTTACTTCCGCCGCTATCAGCCTGTCATCCGTCTTGTAGATCGTTTCGCCCGTCCCTTTAAATATATCATATGATTTGACTTCACTTCCTGCGACCGGATCGGTTGCGGTGTATATAACGGTTTCATTATCAAGCCATCCTGCCGCCTCATCAAAGTGCCGGTCCTTCAGCGCTATCACTTTTTTATCTTTTACTGCTGCACTGCTTTTCTTTTTCCCTTCCGGCTCCTCATGATGAACGCTTTTCGTTCCTTCCTGATGCTGCGGTGTGCAACCAGCCGCAGCCACGGTCATCACAGCGGCAATAAGCCATAACGAAACTCTCAAACCGGCCATTCTCCCTCCATAAATGATTGGCTGTCTAATTTACGATTTTCACCGTGAAAAGTTTCAGCTTTCAAAAAAGCAGGATGCCCAAAGTATGCCTCTGCTTTTACAATATATATCGTCAAATTGTTTCAGTGGTAAAGGATTTTTTCCTTTGCCGAGTTCAACAGTATATCCTTCTCTTCCGAAAAAATGAATAAACCAATCTCTAAATCCTGCATAGCTGTCTATATATCTGACGCCCTTATAACCGCTCAGGCGCTCAAATGTTTGGATCACATCGGCTGATTCAGGAGGCTCCAGCCCCTTGTACCCCCAATAAATTTCCTCTCCCTGTGTGTGAAGCGCCACAAGCCGATCAGGCGGCTCGTTTGCGATTAAATCCCTCATCGCTGCCGCTTCCGGTTCTGTCAGCGGTTCATCTCCGGGGTAGTCCCTGTAGGAAGGGGATTTGGGCGGTTTTCTCTGTTTTTCGATCTCCCAAAAAGACGGAAACTGATTATTTAAATCCACTCCGTTTATATTGGCTTTCCATTCCCGGAAATCCGGTTGATGCTCATTCATCTCATCCAGTGCTTCCCGCGCTATCCCAAGATGACCGGGACCGTTAAGCACAAGATCAACCCCGTCGGGATTAACGATCGGCACGACGGAAAGCTTTGTTGATGAAAAAATGTCAAGCGGTGAAAAACCTAAAGCGGACCGGCCTGTACATAAATGATAACAATATTCTTTGAGCCATTTCATCAAAACAGAAGTGGTGATCCATTCATTGGCATGAAAAGAAGCATTCATATGCGTTTTTTTTTCGGCATTTTCAGCTCCGAGGAGCAGTTCGTATATAGGCTGGCCCATGCTTGAGCGACCGATGATGCGGGAAGTAACAAACGGAAAGCACTCCGTCAATCTGTCAATTTCCTTTTTCAGTACTGCTGAATCGTAAACGACTGTTTTTGTCAGCCACTGTTCATCTTCAAGTGTGTATTGATTCACCAATAATTGCAGCTGTTCATATGTTTCGGCTGCTGGAACGTTTTTTCCTGCTTGAAAAGACGCTCCCGGAAAATAAAATTCGTCCGCGGCTGCATTCGCGTTTGCGCTGATTAAAAGCGGTTCGGGTATGTTCAGGATATTAGACAATCTATCCATATTCTGCTTTAACTCCGGTTTGATGTTGATGAATGCCATCAATGATCCCTCCCACAATAGCATATGATGAAGGCTCGTTTAAAAACTCTCCCGGTTCGCTTAAAAAACGCTTTTTCAATAAGGTTTCAGCCCGCAAAAAAACTTCCGCCCAAATAGGCGGAAGTTCATCTATTATTTCGCTAAGCTTTCTGTAATAAAGTCAAGCTGGCCCTCTAATGAAATCGGATCGGAAAAGTAGAAGCCGACAGGGTCGATTTTATAGACATGTTGATTTTTGACCGCGCCAAGGTTCTTCCAAATGGAGGTATTAAGCACGGCGCTGTCGTCTCCGCTTGATTCCCAGGGCCCTATAAATATATAATCTCCGGCGAATTCAGGCAGCTTTTCTAATGAAATGCTCGTGTAGCCCGGCCCTTCGTCGATTGCTTTTTCCTTCGTCAGCTTTGTCGCCTTTAAGCCGAGATCTTGATAAACAATGCTTCCTCCCCTTCCGAATTGATCGCCGAATACAAAGATTTCTTTGCCATTCGTTTGCATAATGGAAACCGTTTTGTCCCCGACCGCTTTTTGAATTTTTGATTTTGCCGCGGCAACTTTTTTGTCCCATTCAGCCAGCCATTTCTCCGCTCGATCTTCAGTACCTGTCATTTTTGCGAAATCCTTCAGCCGTTCAGTGTTATTCAAGCTGTCATATTTCAAAGCGACCGTCGGAGCGATTTTTTCCAGCTTTTCGATATCAGCGCCTTGGGTCGTCCATACGACAATCAGGTCCGGTTTTAATTGAATAACCTTTTCAGCGGAATTTCCTTCACCAATGTTTGTCACACCCTCGGTTTTCCCCTTGAAATAAGGATTTTTGAATACCCTGTCAGGGGCACCCACTACATTGAGACCGAGTGTCTTGAAATAGCCGAAATAATCGTCAGCCATGACAACCACCCGTTTCGGATGCTTCGGAACTTTAACCGTTCCGTTTTCAGCCTTGTATGTAATCGTTTCTTCGCTTTTTGATTGAGAAGACGAATCTTTGCTCTCCGTTTGATTGCCGCATGCTGTCAATGCTGCGATCAATAATAGTACAAAGCATGCTCCAGCGAGCGTCTTTCCTTTCATATTCACCTTTCATACCTTCTTTCTGGTTTGAATATCGATAAAGAGAATCATTATCAATTATATCATAACCGGCATCGGCTTGGATCATGATTTTGATGACGGACTCTTGTCATTAAAAACAGGCCGGAACGATATCCGGCCTGCTGCATCAGCTTTCTCCGCCAAAAGAAAAGCTTACTCGTCTTTCGGCTTGGCGTCAGATTGCTTTTTTAAGCGCTCGCTGTCATAAAACCTCAGCAAGTCGCCATAAATGATTTGATCTGAATATGAAAGCTCCTGTTTCGCTTTTTCAATGTACGGCTCACAGCCTTTTTTATCTTTAGACGGCTCTCCTGTTGATTTATCATAGCATATGCCGTCTGTGTATACTTTGTCTTTCGTAATAAAGCTGCCGTCGCGAAGCACTGTAAACTCCGTTTTGTCTTTGGCAAACAGGTCGTTTCCAAACTGGATCTGATCGCTCGAATCGATTCCGAGAAGGTTCAGTACAGTCGGCCGAATATCGATTTGGCCGCCGACGGTGTCAATGGCTTTCGGCTCTTTATCCGTCACTCCCGGAATGTGGATCACAAGCGGGACTCTTTGAAGCTGCACTTCCTCAAACGGGGTTACTTCTCTGCCGAGGAATTGGCTCATCGCTTCGTTATGGTTTTCGGAAATCCCGTAATGGTCACCGTATAACACGATAACAGAATTATCGTAGAGGCCGTCTTCTTTCAGCTTTTCAATAAAACGTTTAAGCGCTTCATCCTGATAGCGGACGGTCGGGAAATATCTGTTTAACGTACGGCTTTTTGAATCAAATTCATCGATCAGTTTATCTTCCTCATCCAGCTCAAACGGAAAATGGTTTGTCAGCGTGATCAGGCGGGTATAAAACGGCTGAGGCATTTCTTTCATCAGCTCTGATGTTTGTTCGAAGAATTCCTTATCTTTCAGTCCCCAGCCCACTGAGTTTTCTTCGTTTACATCATAGGAATTGATATCGTAAAACTTATCGTATTTAAACGTATCGTACATAATATCCCGATTCCAGAAGCTTTTGTTGTTCGCATGGAAAATCGAGGAATAATAGCCGTGGTTTTTCAATATTTCAGGCATTGCCGTATATTCGTTTCCTGCATTCGTAAAGAAGACCGCTCCTCTTCCAAGAGGATAGAGAGAGTTGTCGACGATGAATTCGGAATCTGCCGTTTTGCCTTGGCCTGTCTGATGATAGAAATTCTCGAAGCTGTAGCTTTTCTTTATCAGGTCGTTTAAATAAGGCGTAATCTCTTTGCCGTTTAACTTTTGGTTCACGACAAAGCTTTGGGTGGATTCCAGGGAAACGAGGATCACATTCCGACCCTTGGCGATCCCGGCCAGGTTCTGATTGGTGTCCGTGCGGTTTGCGTTGACATAGTTTTCAATCTCCGTGAGGCTGTTGCTGTCGGCCAGCGCACGCTGTGCAGATTGCTTTGACTGGATCAGCCCGTCATAGATATGGAAGTTGTAAAGACTGATATTCTTCACAAGAACTTCCCTGTCAAACGATCTTGTCAAAAGCTGCGGTCTTTCTGTTTCAGAAATCCCTAAATTGAAAAAGAAAACGGCAGCGACAAATAGATAGTAAGCCGCGCGTTCCTTTCTTGTCGCCTTTCCGCCTGTTTTGGCAGGCTGGCGCTTGTACAGCCAAATTAAAATGGCAATGTCGACGACGAGGAGCAAATCGGTCGGCATAAACAAAGAGTTGATACTGCTTCCCAAATCACCCATATTATTCGTCTGGAACAATACAGGAATCGTTAAAAAGTCGTTGTAAAAACGGTAGAAGATCATGTTCGCAAGCAAGACAAACGTCAGGACGATGCTTGCCCCGATAATAAACCGGTTCCTGTTTTTTTCTTTGAAAAACAGGCCGATTCCGAATATAAACAGCAAAAAGCTTAAAGGATTGATGAACAATATAAACTCTTGCATGAAGTTTTCAATTTTAATGTTGAAGCTTGTTTTGTAGACGACATACGTTTTCAGCCACATCAGCAATGTCGCAATTAACAAAAACGAAATTTTTGAAAAAAATGACTTTCGCATTCGAAACCTCCCTATGCAGCAAGACGCATGTTTCCGCAAATTGAATTTCCACATATTGTTTTATTTTAGAAAAATCGCTAAAATTACTAAATCATATCTTAACCTGTCTGTACAAAAAAATCAATCATTTTTCACATTGGCTTAAAAGTGTTAACAATGCTGCAAAGCGTTCCGAAAATGCTTATAAAACAGGCTCCGCCTGGCTTTTCAGCCATTGGTTTTTGGCGATCCATGCGCCGCCGATCACGCCTGCGTCGTTTCCAAGTGAAGCGATTACGATCTCAGCCGCCTCGCCGGCCCGCGGGAATACGAAGCGGTTGAAAGATTGTTCAACTTTGGAGCGCAGGATTTCTCCTGCTTTTGAGACGCCTCCGCCAATTACGATTTTCGAAGGATTGAGTGAGCTCGCCAAGTTGCCGAGGACCATTCCTAAATGACCCGCCACATAATCGACGACTTCGCAAGCAACCGGATCATTTTCCCTGGCCGCTTCAAAAATATCGCGCGCCGTGATATCCGGACATGCACGCAAGTCTGTATCTCGATGACCGGATTCTATTTTTTCTTTGGCAATCCTGACGATGCCCGTAGCCGAAGCAATCGTTTCGATACAGCCGCTTTTCCCGCAGTTGCACGGCGCTCCTCCTTCAGGAACTGAACAGATGTGGCCGATTTCTCCGCCTGCACCGTTTTGCCCGCGAACGATTTCTCCGTTTACAATAATGCCGCCTCCGACACCCGTTCCCAATGTGACAAGAATCAAATCCTTTGCGCCGTCTCCCGCTCCTTTCCACATTTCGCCGAGAGCCGCGATGTTCGCGTCATTTTCAATGACCGCCGCTAATCCTGTCTCTGCTTCAAGGTGGTCTTTTAACGGATAGTTCTCCCAGCCCATGTTCGTCGTTTTATAAACGATGCCGGTCTCCGTATTGACGGGGCCCGGAGCGCCCATGCCGATCCATTTTAAGATGTGCTTCGGTTTGCCGAGCTCTTTCAATTTTCCGTCGATGGCTTTTGCGATGCTTACCGTAACCGTTTCCCCCGATTTATCGGTCGGAATTTCCCACTTGTGCAGGATTTCACCATAAGCGCTTACAAAAGCGAGCTTTACCGTTGTTCCTCCAAGGTCGACTCCGACCAGCCAGCTGTCATTCATTTTGCTCCCCCTCTAATCCCTGTTTTATTTTCTCTTTACTTTTGTGAGTTCATTCTGCAAAATTGAAACGCCTTTAAGCCACTGTTCTTTTTCTATCAGATTCGAAAGAAACATTTCTTTCAGTTCGTCCATCATATATTCAAGTTCAAGTTCGCGATCTCCAAAATAAACATAACATCCAAACTGTTTCAGCAACAGCTGTACATCATAGGCTGTTTTCATTTTATTTCACCATTCTTTAAAGGTCTAACATTAGAGTATTCATAAAGCTGTCCGGCGTCAAGCAAAAAAAAAGCCTGTTTTCCTGAAGGAAAACAGACATTCAGCGGTCTGGATCCTGGGGATCCAAAAATACGGGCCTTCTATTTTTCAGCGGCATTGGCGTTCGAATCGCGATATCTCGAAAGGCTCTGTAGTCAAAGGGGATAAACGGCCATAAATACGGCACATGAAACGACTTCATTCTGACCAGATAAATCACCCAGCAGAAGATCGCGATGACAAAGCCGATCGGTCCGAATGCGCCGGCCGCGATCAGGAGAACGATTCTTGCCAGCCTGTTCGCTATGCTCAGCTCATAGCTCGGCGTAGCAAACGTGCCGATAGCCGCAACAGCGAGATACAAGACGACTTCATGCGAGAAAAGTCCGACCTGCACCGCCACTTCTCCGATCATTAAAGCAGCTACAAGTCCGAGAGCCGTAGCCAGAGACGACGGGGTGTGGATTGCAGCCATCCGCATCATGTCGACGCCTATTTCAATTATGATGAATTGCGCAAGCAGCGGAAGGGCCCCTTTTTTTTCAGGCCCTATATATTGAAGGGCGTCCGGCAAAAGATCGGGATGAACGGAGAGCAAAAACCACAGCGGCAGCAAAAAGATCGATGCCAACACAGATATAAAACGGACCACTCGCAAATAGGCGCCTGCAAGCGGTTTGTTTCTGTACTCTTCGGCATGCTGCAGATGGTGCCAAAAAGTAACAGGGGTAATCAGCGCGCTTGGCGAACCGTCCACAAAGACGAGAATGTGGCCTTCGTACAAATGAACGGCCGCAGTATCAGGCCTTTCTGTATAGCGGACCGTCGGATAAGGATTCCAATGACGGCCGCCGATATATTCTTCCAGTGTCTTTTCCGCCATTGTCAAAGCGTCCGTATCGATCGCTTCAAGCGATTGCTTCAGCTTTTTTACACTTTCCAAATCAGCGATATCTTCCAAATAGCAGATGACAACATCTGTTTTGCTTCTTCTGCCGACCTGAAGGAACTCCATTCTGAGGGACCGGTCGCGGATTCTCCTTCTCGTCAGTGCGGTGTTGAACACGATCGTTTCGACGAAGCCGTCTCTTGAACCTCTGACGACACGTTCATTGTCGGGTTCCTCCGGGTTTCTTGCCGGGTATGTCCGCGCATCGATAATAATGGCATGGTCCACCCCGTCGACAAGGAGAACGGCCGGCCCGGACAACACCTGGGCTGCTGCTTTGTCGAGGTCGTCTTCCGTATCAATTTCGATGTATGGGATGTACGTTTTGATCAGCTTCTCAAGCGGATCGTCTTCCAGACTTTCAGGGGTGAGCCTTGAGAGATTCTTAAGCAAGTGGTGCATAATATCATCTTTTACAAAGCCGTCGACAAGATAAAGCGACATGTCTCTATCAGCATAAACAACATCAAGCCGGATCATATCGAAGCTTTTGTCGACCCCCAGCTTTTCATTTAAATATTCAACATTTTTCGCTAAATTTTTTTGGACCGCATGCTTTTTTTCCATTGTATATTAAAAGCTCCCGTCAAATGAGTCTATACTAAAGACCATTTTTAACATAACGGAAGCTTTTCATACTTGGTTACCGGGCGGTTTCTTTCTTAAGTTCGTCCCGAAACGCTTTATACATCTCTTCATCAGGCTTTTCTGCCAACGCTCTTTCAACAGACTGTTCGGCTTTGGCGAACTCGCCTTTTTGAGCATAGAGCCTGGCAAGATTATAGAGTGAGGCGTGATCTGATGGATCTTTTTCAACGACGGCCTCGAACCTTTTCTCAGCGTTTTCAAACTCGCCGAGCTGAAATTCGGAATAAGCGAGCAGCTTTAAAGTGTCGCTGGAAGCGTCCTGCTTTGAGCCCGCTTCCTGCAAGGCATCTTTTACCTTTTCATAGTCTCCCTCTTCATACCATTTCGCCGCCTGATGCAGCATGGCATTTTCCTGCATCGAAGCTGAATGTGTCCCAATGTACAGAGCGCCTCCTCCGATGACAAAGATGAGAACCCAGCCTGTCAGCCGCTGGAGTGGTCTTTTTTTCCCGGGGATTCCGACTGCCAAGGCCGTCAGGAGTCCGCCGATCAATCCGCCGATATGGCCGGCATTGTCAACATTTGAAATCGTGAAACCGAGGCCGAGGTTCAGAATGATAATCACAATGATATTTGTTCCAATCGTTTTTAAGAAAGCTTTCCGATTTGAAAAAGCCAGATACAAAAGTGCTCCCAAACAACCGAAGATGGCTCCCGAAGCCCCTGCGGACGGATACGGGCTGAACAGAAAGCTGCCGATCGATCCAAAAATTCCTGCTGATATGTATATGACAAGAAAGCGGAATGATCCAAACACCCTTTCTGCCGCGGCTCCGACAGACAGCAATGCAAATGTATTGAACATGAGGTGGACCAATCCGATATGAAGAACGATCGGCGTGACAAGCCGCCACCATTCCCCTGCTAACAGGAGGCTGTTTTCCTTCGCACCGAACCGGATGAGCGTGTCGGTATTCTGACTGCCGCCCGACATTTCCAGAAGCAGAAACATGAAGACTTGAAGCACTGCAAAAATCCAGGTAAACATCGGTTTGCCTTTCTCAAATACAGCCGCTTCCCGCCGCCTTTCTTCTTCTCTTGCTTTAGCCGCTGCTAATACTTCGGCTCTCTTCTCTTCCACATTCTCGTATCCGGCATCGTGCATGTGGCCTGTCAGCTCATCCGGCCCCATGTTTAAAGCAACGGCGAGTTTGCGGAAGCCTTCTTCAGCCGAAGCGTGCTCAATAAAAACCGGCACGATGCTGATCCGTTTATCTGCGACCGGATGACTGACAACATCTTCCCACTCATCTACAGGTGCTTCCTGTGACAAATAGACGTTTAATATCGAGAGCTTTCGCTGCCTTGATGCTGCTCTCAGGCGCTCCGCTCTTTCATAAAGAGATTCCAAGTCACCGACGAGATCCTGTCTGAAATCGATATCCTTCCGAAAAACGCGAACCAAATCATACGGCGCGCTCCCCCTTGCTTCAAGCCAGGCTTCTCCGAATGAAGCTGGTGCCTGCACAAGCTCAAAATCCCTGTCTAAGAGGTTCCCGATGAAATTCCAATACAAATAATCGATTGAATACATACCGACGCTCCACAATTGTTTTTGTCCATTATAACAGGAAACGCGTCATTCTGCGCCTTTTAAGCGCTTTAAAAAAATCCCGTTTTTAAACGGGATTCAGAAAGCCTGCTGTATAAACTTATTGCGAAAAAACGGAATTCTCATCATCAAATGGATAAAATAGTGGCGGATCTGGTTTTGACCAAGAATGAAATTGATGACACGATAACGGTTTTGAAAAAACACAAGGGCGGCAATGACGCCTACTGCAATGAATGTAACTTTTCTCATATGATCCCTCCTATAACCGTATCGTGTCTCATTTTTTAATAATTATTCAGCAGACCCGCTGCAGGTGTAAACGGCGTCTTCGGTAAAAATTTGCTCAACCGGAATGTCGTGCGGCTCCTTTGGGACATGATCGATCACTTGGCACTCGAAAGCCAGCGATGCGGTATCTTTTGTGAAACCGGCCAGGTATCTGTCATAATAGCCGCCTCCATAGCCGATTCTGTATCCTGTCCGGTCATAGCAAATTCCCGGCACAAGGATGAAATCGATGTCTTCAGGCTCCATCCGCCCGGTTTTGTGCACGATCGGTTCCTGCAGGCCAAAATACACAACTTCAAGATCGCTTTCATCCTGAAAGCTGCGAAAGTGCATCTCTTTTGTATCAGGCATACATTTCGGAATGCACACCGTTTTTCCTTCAAGCCGTGCCTGTTCGATAATCGGTTCTGTCGGAACTTCGCGATTTCTGGAAATCGTAAGGGCAATGCCAGACGCTTTTTTCCACTGTTTGGATTGAAAAAGCTTCCGGTGAATCGCTTCCGCCTTTAGAAGAAACTCCTGTTCCGGCATGTTTGCAAGCCTCTTTCTGACCTCATTTCGTAAAGAACGCTTCACATCTCTTTCCCCCTTAAAAACAGAAAAACAGCAGGAAAATCCCTGCTGCTTACTTTGTTTCGCGGTGTAATGTTGATTTTTTGTCACGTGGGCAATACTTTTTGAATTCAACGCGATCTGGATTGTTACGCTTGTTCTTTGTAGAAATATAGTTACGCTCGCCGCATTCAGTGCAAGCTAAAGTAATATTAACGCGCATTTATTTTTCCCTCCAAACTATATATCATTTCTGTTCAGACTTATCTATAATACCACTTATGATGCCGGAATGCCAGGCGTTTTTTTTAGTTTGTCACGGTTTGTTAAAAAGACGTGTGATACACATGTTGCAAAAACACATTTTTGATATATCCAGGATCATGCAAATCTAATATATAAGCCTCTGCCGTTTGTCCGACCTTGTGCAGCTGCTCCTTATCGCGGACAATTTCTGCAAGCGCATATGCAGCTTTATCAGGATGATTAAAATCAACCTGAAAACCGGTCACCCGATCGATGACGAAATCGTTCCATCCCCCGTTGTTTCCGACGGCGACGGCAGCGCCGGCTGCCATGCTTTCTTGAGCAGCAATGCCGAACGGCTCATAACAACTTGGAAAAACAGCCATTTCACAAAATGCCAGCCAGCTCTCTCTTTCTTCTTCACAAAGGAAAGGAAGAATTGTCACACTTTCCTTAATGCCCAATTCTCTTGCCTTGGTCTCGATCCCGCTTTGAAGCGGTCCTTCCCCGGCAATGACAAGTTCAAGATCAGGCTGCCGTTTGCGAAGCTGCTGAAAGGCGTGCAGCCATTCGATAAACCCTTTTTCCGGAACAAACCTTCCGCAGGAAAAAAAGTACGGTACGCTTTTCATTCGTTTTTTCACCGTGCGGCTTTTTATGCACGGATGGGGAATGACGCGGACTTGCTCGAAAGGAAGCGAAAACGCCTTTTGCATGTCTGTCTTCATCATGCTGCTCAGCACGAGAATTTGATCGGCTTTTTTCAGCCAGAAGCCGTTCGAGGCTTGCTCTGTATGGGTGGACATTCTCGCCTGCTGCCGTTTTCCGGCCGCTTTCAAGGCCGTGTACCGTGGAAATCAGCGGAAGAGCCAGCACCTCGCTGAGATAAACGGCGGCAGGCGCGGTGATATCATCATTTGCATGGATAAAATTAAATTGTCCTTTATACGCCAGCACGGTTTTGATCATCTGAAAATTCATGGCGGCCACCGCCTCTTCAAAAGAAGCGAACGCTTTTAAATCAAGCGGAATCTTAAGCGTTTTCCATCCATGGCTGTTTTGCCCGGCAGCCGTCGTGCAGACGGTAAAGCTGACTTCGTTCCGCAATAGTTCAAGGTGACTTTTCACATAGCGCCCCGCTCCGCTTTTCAATAAAAGAGGATTTTCCAACGACAGCAGCAATACATTGATCAACGGAAACGCTCCTTTCCTTCTATTAAAGAATAACTCGTGTACGCGGAAAATTGAGTCGTCCAATCCTGCTGATTGTCGTGATACAGAAAACAGCTGCTGTTTGAATGGATTCCGTTTTCCCCAAGGTAGAAGCAGCCGGAGGTGAGAACGGCCAGCGACATGTTGAGCGAATTGTATATCCGGTATTCCGCTTTGTAGAACGCATTGCCTGCAGCGGGAAAAACCGAGGCTTCTCCTTTAAATGCATCGGTATGGATCGTCCGTACGCTGCGCTCTCCGTTTTTTACGCAAAAGAGAAGAATTTGCTTTTCGACGTCTTTTATACTTTCAAACAGAACCGCTTCAGCCGCTGAAAGCACAGCATCTGAGATTTCCCAGCTCAGCCGAACGGTTTCATGATCCGGCGAAGATATTTTTAAAATATCGTTACAAAACAAAGATTCGCTTCGAATACTATGTTGAAAAGGTTTTTTCGAGATGATCATCCTTTTCACCGTGCGCCCTCCCGTTAAGCCCTGTTATGTATTTATCCTATTGGAAATGGCCCCGCAGGCGCAACGAAAATAAAATTCTTCGACAAAATTTTTATTTTTTGCATTAACTCCTTTTGAAGCAAGCGTTTTTATGGTATAAAAAAGAAGGAGAAAATTAGAATTGAAGGTGATGAACGTGGAAATTGCTATCATTGCGCTGCTCGTTGTCAGCATTGCGCTGATTGCATTCTCATATTTTCAAAGAGAACCGATCAAGGAAGTTGAACAGGAGTTGGAAACCCTTCAGCTGTCCGCCATGCAGGAAATCTATAAATTGAAAAAGAAGATGACCGTGCTTGAGGAAGAGCTCCTCGATTCAAATGTGGTCGTCCGCAGACCAAATGCCGGCATCAGCCAGCATATTGCGAAGCAGATTCTTTCAAAATACCAAAACGGCATGTCTGTAGACGCCATCGCTAAAGCTGAGCACGTATCTGTCGAAGATGTGAAAGCGATCATTAAAGACAATGAGAGGGTGCTTGTATGACCAGACAAAGTGTACAAGCATTTGCCGGAGGAATGATTTTGGCTACCGCTGTTCTTGCAGGCGCATTTTATTTGACGGGTAACGGAAAAGCTGAAGCTTCTAAAGACGCTCAAAACATCAGCGAAACCGATGTCAAAACCTATTTAAAGGACAACCAGCAGGTTTCGCTGAAACGCGAAGAATACCAGCAGCTGCTCCATTATAAAGAGACCGCTCTGAAGCAGGATGCTTCGTCTCAAAACAAAAAAGAGAAAGAAGCAGAAAAAAAAGATTCCAAGTATAAGCTTGAAATCAAAAGCGGCATGAGCACGGCTGAGATAGCAGACCTCCTTGCAAAAGGAAAAGTCATTTCATCTGCCGATGACTTCAAAGATTATGTGAAAAAGACCGGAAACGAATCTAAAATCCGCGCAGGTAAGTACGAACTGAAGCGCGGTGACAGCTTGAAAAACATCGTCAAAACACTGTCCAAATAAAAAAGCAGGCTGGAACGGGACTGACCCCCGTTTTGAGACAGGATTTAAAAACACCTTTAAACAACCAATTCCCGATAGTTTACCGGTGATTGGTTGTTTAGTTTTGTTTTAATACGAATATTGTTAAAATAATGAATGTATTTCTTTAACAGTGTGTTCTACGATGGCAGTCGTAGTTCGATCAATGCTGTTAAGATCAAACGTTTCAGACTTTAGTGAGGAATGAAACGATCCGATGGAGGCATTATATTAATAGCTTTCTGATACTCATAAGATGTATACACTTAACCTTGATCGCACAGTAAGCAAGGACCCATATGTAATTTTTACAAGCTGAAGCAGTGCGGGTACAGTTCATAAAAAGGTTGTGGCTCCTGCACCATCTAAGTGTGAGATCATCCCACTTGCAGCTGTACCCATGGAAACAGTGACAACATTCCCCTTTGTCAGCTGTTTAATGCTTTGATTAGAGGTTCAAAGAATACTGTGTCTTGTAGAATGCAAAAATTAAAGTGACGAAGATAAACATGGTCGCCACTGGCAGTACTTTGATAATCCCTTCTTTAAATATCATTGATGCCAAATCCAGAAATAAGCACCCCTACCAAAGGCACCATGGTCGGACTTGCTTTCCCCAAACCAGTAAACGTTAACATAAGCCCTCCCCCTACAGAAACCGTTTACATACCTATACAATAAAAAAAGATGGAGAACCCATTCGTAGTACGAAGTTGAACTTGTCAAAAAGCAATTCAAATTATTAATTTAAACGATATAAAAAAACATCCATTAAGGACGTTTTTTGATTGAGAATTAAGCAATCAATTTAACCAAAAGAAAGTAACTGTAATTAAAAGTATTAAATATATGGCCGAAAAAATTCTATAAATACCTTTTTTGGTTTGGAAAGGTGGGGATATAAAAGTTACTAAAATGGTCGGGCCAAACAAAGCAATCAAAAAGTACCTATAATCAAAAAAGACAGTACAGATTGATAGTAGTATTGAAAAATAAAATACTATTATAAATGAAGTATTAACTTTACTTTTCGTTTCTTTTTGTTCTTCTTCTGTATGATCATCCAGTAATTTATCTATCTGCTTTTTATTAAAAAACATAAGAGCCTCCTAATGTTAATTTGTTAAGTAAATAAGGCGTTATTAATGCTTCTGTAACAGCAGCAAGTAATGTCAATAAAAAAAGTATAATAACAAAGTACAAAAAATCTTGTAAAAACTGTTTTTTTGAAAAATAAATACCCCTTATCTTCATATACACGTAATCTAACAATTTGAAACCAAGTGCTCCCGACAAAATCATTGCCGGAATCTCAAAAATACCGTGAGGAACCAAAGCAGTTAATATAAATAAGACATCGTTTCCATGGTCAGTGATACTATGTAAAGAAGATAGACCGACTAAGAAGCCATTCAATAGTAATAAGATAGATGTCAAAATTCCAAATGTAAACATTGAAAAAATGAGAAATAAATTTGCTGCAAAATTATGTGTAAAGTAACCTGATACTGTGATATTTTGAACATTATCTTGACTAAGGCTAGGTAGAATATTGTTAAAAATCACACCAAGAACTAAACCCACTATGTAAAAGGAGCTTGCTATATAGAGTATACGCTTATTTCTTTTTATTAATTCCTTCATTTTAGTATCGTATCCATATCCCTTATAATCAAATCTTCAAAATCCTTTATGTCTGTCAGGTGATTATATTCTTTAACTAAAGTACCATTAATCAGTATACCAACCTTATCGCATAGTTGTTGCGCTATGTTTACAAGGTGTGTAGACATGATGACAGTATTTCCCTGTTCAGCATAACGTTTGAGAAAACTTTTCATCATCTTTGTAGTGGGGGGATCAAATGCCCCTAATGGTTCATCTAATATTAATATTTCTGGTTCATGAACTATGGCTCCTGCAACAGATAACTTATGTTTCATACCAAAAGAAAATGTAGATATCATGTCGTTTTCATTATCTTTCAATTTAAATTGACTTAACAAAAGATCTATTCTATCATTTTTAATCTCATAAGGGACTTCTTGTAAATCAGCAACAAACTCAAGGTACTCTCTAGGTGTTAAATAATGATAGATAAAAGGTGCGTCTGGAACGTATCCTATATATTTAAGGTAAGAGGATCTTTCAGATTCCAAGGTTTCTCCTTTGACAGTGATTTTACCTTCGTAAGGTTTCACTATACCAAGGATACATTTTAAAAGAGTTGATTTACCAGCTCCATTTGGTCCAAGTAAGCCGTAAACTTTGCCTTTCTCTATCTTTAAATTAATAGATTCAAGGATCAGTTTATCTTTATATTTGAAAGACACATTTTCAATGTTCATGTTTTCATCTCCCAATTTTTCGTTCCTATTCTTTTAATCCAAAAATAATAAAAGACTCCAATACCTATAACAAATAAAATGGTACCTGTCACAATGATTAAAAAGAATACTCCCCTATTAATAATATTAAAAGTAACGAGAACGCCTGTGATACCATACAACTGAAGGTAAAATGCCAGTAACACTCCGAGAATAGTATGTTCAAAAAATGATGCTTTAACAGATGAACCAATGTCTTCAAAGTTCTCCCAATCTAAACGAGGATAGAGAAATGTTCCAATAATTTGTCCAGCCCCTATGATAAGACTGATGGAGTTAATCATGATGAACAATATAAGCTGCGTCATAATATCTAAGTTGAATAACAATAAGATGAATAAAAATAACGTATTCATTAAAATAAGAATCACAGATAAGTGCAATAAAGATTTTCCTGCGATCAATTTAAAAATAGAAGCACCCGAGCTCTTATAAACGTAAAGGTTCTCACGCTCTGCATCTGCTGAAGTTACGCCAAGTAATCCCTCTCCTAATAAAGATGTATTATAAGTCACAGCAAATAAAATTGGGTAGATAACAAAAATGTCTGAGAAATCAAACCACTTTTGATTTAAACTAAGACCTATCAATACACCTAGTTCTACTGCAATCATATTAATGGAAAGTACCAGTCGTTTTTTTATTGTAAAATTAGCTCTTAATAATGCAGTAAGGTCTTTCTTTAGAATAGCAATATTTTGCCGTGGTAAGGTCTTTTGTAAGAAACTTAAAAAAGGCAACTTGATTGGTTTTAATTTTGGCAAAAGATTATTAGGTACTGCTTCTTTTATAATCAATACTTTCAAAATTAAATGAAAGGTAATAAAGGCGAAAAGGCAACCTAAAGCAATATAACCTATAGAACATAAAAAAAATAAATGTATATCGCTTGTTGAAAGTAAAAACCAATTTGTAGGCAGCCAATTGGTGGTTAATATCGTATCTAATTTGAATAGATATATGAAATTGCCAATAGCTTCGAGGAGATCATTTTGATAAAAATAATTAAGTCCGATCCAACCAAGAAAAGTAGTTGAAATGGCAGATATACAGGCAATTCCTATAAGGGATAACAAGCTTTTTAATCGTGAATTTAAAATGTTATGTAGAAATTTAGAATAAACGATGTATGTAAGCGATGAATAAAGACTTGTCAGTCCAACAATAAATATTAGCAGTGATGGAAATGATAACAAAAGATATATACGGTCATGTGTAGAAAAATTTATAAAAAAGAGTATAGGGAATAACACTACTGTTAATTTAAACAGGATGTTTAGAAAAATTGTTGTAAAGAACCTTGATAATAAAATTTTTTTGGGATCCGTTTTTAAAGTATGAAGAAGAAGAAAATCTTCAGGATATACATATCGATGTATGATATCAGTCGATGATTTTAATATATTCAAAACAAAAAAGAGAATGATAAAGTTAGTACCTAGAGTTAGAATATGCTCTGGAACTCCAGTTAAAAGAGTCTGTGAGGCTTTATATAGAATAAATATATACACCAAGAAAAAGGGCGCAAAGACAAATAGAATTTTATTTGATTTAAGTAAATTTTCGCTTGATGGGAAAAAATAAATCAAGCGATTTAAAGTTCGTCTATAGGTTAGTTTAAAGTTTGCAATGAGAACCCTTTTGTTGAGCATGTGTATATTCCTCCTAGAACGAAAATAAGGAGGAGTATAATTATACTCCTCAATCTCTTCCTTTTGAGCATTTTACCATTCAGCAGCATATTTCTTGCCGTATTTTTTAGCTAGCTTTTTCGCTGTAGCTACCATTGCAGCTGTAATTAGACCAGTTCCGCCCAAAACAACAGCCAATAGGCTGAGAATTGTTAATACATCGCCTGTTGTCATAATAACACCGATTGCTACATAGGCTGTTTTTTTACTAATTCCTAGGTTTGTTGCAAGGTCTAAAGCGAACTGATGACCTGAACTAAAGTCAATAGAAGCTAAACCTGCAATACCTTCTGACGAGCCCATAAGGAAAGTAGCAATGGCAAAGAGAGAAACTACACCTGTAATACTTGCAATTTTAAAAAGATTGCTATTTTTCATCTTGAAATCTCACCTCCTTTCAGTTTATAAAAATAAACTTGTTGAAAAAAGAGAAATAATACCTAAAGACATTGTAATGCTAATGATTATGATGGTTTTTTTATAAGAAATTTGATGTATTACTTTTAAGGCAATACACCCTAGAATAGTAGACCACCAAAAGAAAGGGTCGATAATAATATTCAAGATAATATCTAGCGGCTGTTGAGAATTTGGGTAAATAACTGAAAAGGCGAAATCACTACCTAAAAAGAAAGAAAAAATAATGAGTATTGTAAATTTGATGCCTATAGGTATGATTGAATAAATAAAACTAGGGAAAAATTCTTTGGCTGTAGCGGTCCCGCCAATTAATATCCCAATAATATGTATAATAAAAAAGCTTACAAGAACCATCGAGGTAAATTGAATAATACCTAATACTAATGTAATGATCATAATGAGTGTATTCATATCAGTTGTATAATCAATTCCATTGTCTTGAAATGAATTATTAATCAAGGTAGAGAGTGTTGGGAAGATAGCTAAATAAAAGCCTAAGAACAGAAACAATACAGCTAGGAAGACAAACCAAGAATGACGATAATTCTTATCGCTAGAATACTTGATAGAAAGAAAGTCCTTTGGAGAAAATATGAAATGATGTACGAGAGTAATAAAGTTTTGTTTATTATCCATAAATGCTCCTTATATAAACAAAAGTATTTTTTGTTAATTCTATTAAAAACATATCACCTTTTACAATGTTTGGTCAATATGGGATTTTATTTATTAAGGTAAATTTAAGGTTGAATTGTTTCATAAAAATCGAAAAGAATGCCTCTGGGACTACCCCCTTTTTTTAAAACTTCATTTTGTTGTTTCAGCTAACGACTTTCTGCCTGCAGTCTCTCTAATTCAGAAGAATACTCGGGATCCTTTCCATAAGTATATTGTTTTCCAACAGGCTGTTCGAATTGGTGTTTATCCGCAGCCTTATACCACCTGACCCATGTCTGAACCCGTGCCTTATTCTTGATATTCGATTTCTGCATGATCTCTTTCATGGGTGCGCCTACCAATCTCATTTCTCCAGCCTTCCGTTTGACTTCAACCGGAACTCACTCTTGTCTCCATAGAAAAAACACCTCCATGTCTTATTTCGGATAACAACTATCCGTGCAAACTTGAAGGTGTTTTTTATTTGTCTCATCTATGGGGTCAGACCCCTTCGTACCAGCCTGCTTTTTTATTGCCTCCGCCGCCGATGCAAAAAAGACTGCCGCTTTAAAACGGCAGCCTCTTTCTCATCCGAACCGGCCTGTAATATAATCTTTTGTCCGATAATCGTCAGGACTTGAAAACATTTTGACCGTATCGTTGCACTCAATCAGCTCGCCCATGAGGAAAAACGCCGTTTGATCGGAAATTCTCGATGCCTGCTGCATATTGTGCGTGACGATTGCAATCGTGTATTTCTCTTTCAGCTTAAGCATCAGCTCTTCAATTTTCAAAGTCGAAACTGGATCAAGAGCGGATGTCGGTTCATCCATCAAGAGAACGTCCGGATTGGTGGCCAGCGCCCTTGCGATGCAGAGGCGCTGCTGCTGCCCTCCGGAAAGTCCGAGCGCCTGGGAATGAAGCCGGTCTTTCACTTCATCCCACAGCGCCACATCCATAAGCGCTTTTTCCACTCTCTCATTCAATTCTTTTTTGTTTTTCAGTCCATGGATCCTCGGTCCGTATGCGACATTATCAAAAATCGACTGGGGAAACGGATTTCCTTTTTGAAACACCATGCCGACTTTCTTCCGCAGCTCAACAAGGTCGACTTTGCTGTTCAGTACGTTCGTTCCGTTGTAGCTGATCTCTCCGGTCATTTTGACATTCGGAACCATATTGATCATGAGATTCAGCGTTTTAATGAAGGTCGACTTTCCGCAGCCTGACGGACCGATGATGGCGGTAATTTCGTACTCGGGTATTGTCAAGTTAATGTTCTTTAATGCGTGATGTTCGCCGTACCATAAATTCAAATCGTTGATCTGGTACACATCTTTTGGCTTTACAGCTGTTACAGCGCTCATACCGGCCCCTCCTTATCCAAACCTGCCGTTGATGTAATCCTCTGTCTTTTTTTCTGAAGGATTCATAAAAATCTTTTCCGTACGATCGTATTCGATCAAATCTCCGTTAAGGAAAAACGCCGTTTGATCGGAAATTCTTGAAGCTTGCTGCATGTTATGCGTGACAATGATGATCGAGTATTCCTCTTTTAAACCGACGATTAATTCCTCTATTTTCGCATTTGAAATCGGATCGAGCGCTGAAGCAGGCTCATCCAGAAGCAGGACTTCAGGCTTCATCGCGAGCGTCCGGGCGATGCAGAGGCGCTGCTGCTGCCCGCCTGACAGCGAAAAAGCCGACTCATGCAGCCTGTCTTTCACTTCATCCCACAGCGCGGCTTTCCTCAAGCTTTCTTCCACGATCTCATCAAGCACAGATTTACGCCGTTCACCCGCATACTTTAAAGCGTGGGTAATGTTGCTGTAAATCGATTTTGGAAAGGGATTCGGCTTCTGAAATACCATTCCGATTTCCCTTCTCAGATTGACGACATTGATATTGGAATCAAGGATGTTAAGTCCTTCATATCGTATTTCTCCGGATGTTCTGGCTGATGGAATCAGATCGTTCATCCGGTTGATGCTTCTTAAAAAAGTCGATTTTCCGCAGCCTGACGGACCGATCAAAGCCGTAACGGCATGTTTGTCAACATGCATGGAAATGTCGTTGACGGCCCGCTTTTCTCCATAGTAAATATTTAAATTTTTCACTTCTAAAATATGTTCTTTCGCTTCAGGAAACGGAGCGATTCCGATATTGTCGCGCACGGTTTCCAAAACCGGCATCTGGACCTGAGCCATATGATTTCATCCTTCCTTCTTATTTGTTTGCCGTTAATTTTTTATGAATAAAAGAGCCGAGCCATCGGGCTGCCAAATTAAAGATCAAGACGGACAGTACGAGAACAGCGGATGCGCCGTTTGCGATCGCTTCAGCATCAGGGATGATCCCCTGCGTGTTTACATTCCAAATATGAACGGCCAGCGTTTCAGCCGGTCTGAAAATATTGAGCGGCGATGTCTCAGAAAACGGATTCCAATCGGCGAAATTCAGTCTCGGCGTGGTTAGTCCGGCTGTAAACAGCAAAGCGGCAGCTTCGCCAAATACGCGGCCCGACGCAAGAATCGCGCCTGTGATGATGGACGGCACCGCACCAGGGATCAATACCGTTTTAATCGTATGCCACTTGGATACACCTAAAGCAAGGGAAGCTTCTTTTTGTTCCTTAGGTACAGAGCGGATCGCATCCTCTGTCACCCTGACCATGACGGGAAGGTTGAAAATCGTCAAAGCAAGCGCTCCTCCGATAATGCTGTACCCCCATCCGGTCAGATTTACAAACAGCAGCATGCCGAACATCCCCATGACGATCGAAGGGAGGGATGACAAAACTTCAATACAGACACGGATAAAATCAGTCAATTTGTTGGCGGGCGCATATTCAGCCATATAAATTCCCCCGCCGACTCCAAGGGGAACCGTGATCAGCATCGTCAGTGCGAGAATATAAAACGAGTTGAACAGCTGATCGCGGATTCCGCCGCCGCTTGAAAGCGCACTGGAACGCGAAGTTAAAAAGCTGAGGCTGATATGTGAAACACCATTGATGATGATATAAGCGAACAAACCGACAAGAATGGCGGCGATTACCGCAGCGATCAATCCAAAAACACCGGTTGCTAAACGATCTGTTACTTTGCTGTTCATTACAGTTTCCTCCTGGATGACAGATAGCGGATGAGCAGGATGAACAAGAACGACATGATCAGAAGGACAAGCCCCATTGACCAGAGCGTATTGTTTTCCACGCTCCCGTATGTTGTATGGCCCATATTCAACGTTATGATCGTTGTTAATGTCCCCGCAGGGTCTAAAAGGCTCTCAAACAAGTTTCGGGAATTTCCGATGACCATCTGCACGGCCAGCGCTTCGCCGAACGCCCTCGCCATTCCTAAGACGACGGCTGTCAGAAGCGAAGGCAGCGCTGCCGGTATCAGCACTTTGCGGATCGTCTGCCAGCGGGTTGCGCCCAATGCGTATGATCCTTCGCGCAGATTTTTCGGCAGCGACATGAGCGCATCCGTTGAAATAGAAGTGACCGTCGGCAAAATCATGACAGCCAGGACGATCGTTCCCGCCAGAAGGCTGTGGCCCGATCCGCTTGACTTAAACTGTGAGATGAACGGCACTAACACTGTAAGGCCTATGAATCCATAAACGACGGAAGGAATACCAACAAGCAATTCGACAACCGGCTGCAGTACTTTTCTGCCCCATGATGGCGCGATTTCCGTCATGAAAATCGCACCTCCTATTCCAAGCGGTGCAGCAATCAAAGATGCAAGAAGGGTCACTGCAAAAGATCCGAGTATAAACGGAAGGGCTCCGTATTCAGGGTTTTCGTTCGTTGGATTCCAATCTAGACTGGTTAAGAACTCAATTGGACTTACACCATTGGCCAGAAAAGATTGCAACCCCTTATTTCCGAGAAAAATTGTGATCGAAATTGCCGCCGCCATCATGATAAACGCGCACGACGCAACCAAAATCCTCCCGCGGATTTCATCCATTTTGCGATTATGCTTGGAGCTGATCAGCCGCTCTTTCGCGGACAGTTTCTCTATTTTTTGAACCATTTTTTACACTCCTATAAGAACAAGTCATAAGAGGGAAAGTGTCAGGAGCACACTTTCCCGCCTTCTATTGTCAATTATTTATCAGTTTGCTTTCCATCAGCATCGCGCTTTACTTCCATGTCTGTTACTGGAATGTAGCCCTGCTCCGTCACGATGGATTTTTGAATGTCATCGTTCATCAAATAGTCGAGGAATTCTTTCGCCAAGCCTTCAGGCTCGCCTTTCGTATAAGAATGCTGGTATGCCCAGATCGGGAATTTGCCTTTTTGTACATTTTCGGCTGTCGGCTTAACGCCGTCGATTGAAAGCGGAGTGACAGTGTCATCCTTGATATAAGAAAACGCAAGATATCCGATTGCCCCAGGCGTTTCAGCGATTAACTTTTTCACTGTGTTTGAAGAATCTTCCGTGATTCCTTCAGCCGGAGTTTCTCCGTCAAGTGCATATTTGACAAAAGTCGCGCGGGTTCCTGAAGAATCAGGACGGTTGACAAGCGTAATCTTTTGATCTTTCCCGCCTAGTTCCTTCCAGTTTTTGATTTTACCTGTGAATACCTTTTTGAGATCTTCTAACGAAATGTCATCGATGCCTACTTCAGGGTTAACGGCAGCTGCCATTCCGACAACCGCAACTTGATGATCGGTAAGTTCTTTGGCAGGAATGCCTTCTTTTTCTTCGGCAAAGACATCGGAGTTTCCGATTTGGACTGTGCCTTCAGCCACTTGGGAAAGGCCTGTACCAGAACCTCCAGCCTGAACTTGAATATCGGCATCAGGATTTTCATCCATGAATTTTTCAGCCGCTGCTAAGACAAGAGGCTGCATCGCCGAAGAACCCGAAATCGTCAAAGAACCTGAAGCCTTATTCTCTGTTTTATCGCTTTGTTTGCCTTCGTCTGCATTGTTGTTTGTACTGCTGCTTCCACAAGCTGCTGCGAAGACAACTAAAACGGACATGATGAACATCAGTGTGATTTTTTTAAATGGTTTCACTTCTTAATCCTCCCGCGTAAATGTGTAATTTGTCCTACGGGTATAGCGTAACTTTTCAGTATTAATCTTGTTTAAATGAATTATTAAGGTTTTGTAAATTAAGCTTGAACTTTGTATAGAATGCGCACGAAAAGAACGGGCGCACAAAAAAACACCTGCATGGTTCAATGCAGGTGTTTTAATGAAAAAGTCCTATTCTGTAGCTTCTTTTTCGATTTTGTCTTTATTTTTTTCGACAGTATTTTCTTTTGATTGTTTTGATTTCAGTTCAAAATACTTATCAAGCACTTTTCGGCCGATTTCGTTTGTGATCGAATATCTCTGGCCATAGTCATTATAAACCCAAGGAACGACGACGGAAATAGCGACTTCCGGATTATCGTAAGGTGCGTAGGCAACAAGCGTTGTATTGTATGTCGATGTTCCCGTTTTCGATTTGTCCGGTCCGTCATAGAAAGACTGGGCCGTTCCTGTTTTTCCTGCTGGTTTATATGAAGCAGAAGCAAACTGACCCGCTGCCGTACCTTTTGTCATTACGCGCCTGAATCCGTTTTGGACTTCTTTAATATATTGATCGCTCATGTCTAATTTGTTCAATACTTCAGGCTGCACGGACTGTGTAACGGCCCCGATTCCTTTTTTCGAATCAGGCTCCCTGATCTCTTTCACGAGCTGCGGCTTCATGCGGTACCCGCCATTGGCGATCGTTGATACATACTGAGCCAGCTGCAGCGGTGTGTATGTGTCATACTGTCCGATGGAATAGTCAAGCAAGAAACCAGGCAGTCTTTGAGATCCTTTGTAGCCTGTTGCTTCATTTGGCAGATCGATTCCGGTTTTGACGCCGAGGCCGAACTGGCTGAAATAATACCTGAATGTATCAAATGCTTTTGTTTGAAGATTGAGAGGCTGGTGCGCCTTATATTGACCTTTACCAAGGGCGATCGCTGTTTTAAACATGAACACGTTTGAAGATTGTTCAAGCGCTCCCTGGATACCCAGTGTTCCCAAGCCCACTCTCCATGACTTTTTCGGATTCGGCGAGTCACCGATCCAAAGCGGTTCATCAAGAAAAGTCGTATTTAAATTAATGGCTCCAGTCTGCAAACCTGTTAAAACAGTGGCCCCTTTGACAGCCGAGCCCATCGCGTAAGAAGACGTCATCGCGCCGAGGGCATAGTCGTCAACCTTTAATTTGCCGCTTTCGTTTTTAAGCTGCTTGCCGGCAATCGATAACACTTCCCCGTTTCGCGGGTCCATCATGACGACGAATGCGCGGTCGAGAAGCGGAGCGCTATGCTGGGCTTTGGCGGACTTCAGTTCATCCTCGATAATTTTTTCAATCTCTTTTTGCATATCAACATCGATCGTCAAGACTAAATCTTTTCCGCTTTTCCCCTCTGAAATGACTTCCGTATCGACGATGTCCCCTGATTTGTCGGTAATATTTTTCACTTTCTCTTTCTGTCCCTGAAGCACATTTTCATATTCGGCTTCAAGGTAGCTTTTTCCAACCCGGTCATTCCGGTTGTAGCCGAGCGACAAATAATGATCAAGCAGACTTTTCGGAAGCCCTTCATTTGAATCAGATATGCTGCCGATCATCGTTCTGAGCAGACCGTTATAAGGATAATCCCGCTTCCAATCTGACGTCACATCGACTCCAGGGAGCTCGTCCAGGTGTTCGCTGACAACCGCCATTTCTTTTGCGGTTACGTCCTTGTTTTTAATATACTGCGGAGTCAACGCGTATCCAGAATCCATCTGACGCTTGATTGCCAAGACTTTCAAATCTTGATCTGTCAGTTCTTTCAGTTTATCTTCCGTGATCCTGTCAAGCTGCAGCTGGTATAAATCGTCTTCTTTCAGCTTGCCGTCCTTAACTTTTTTCCGATCCTGATCGGTGATGAGCTTCTCGGCTTTTTTCGGCCTCGTTAAAATCCAGTAGTCCTTTTTATCGCGCTCCGTTATTTTATCTGTATCGATTTTGATCATTTCTGCAAGTTTTTTTGCTATTTTAAGCCTGTCCTTTTGAGAGGTCGATGATGTCCTTGTGTATGTAATGGCATTCATCGGTTTATTTTTCACGATCGTGTTTAAGTTCCGATCATATATTTTCCCCCGCGGAACGCTTGTCGAGACATCGACTTCTTCCTGCTTCTGCACTTCGTTCGTATAGTCTTCGCCAAAGACGATCTGCACCATGCCGAGGCGCACGACGACGATGGTGAAAATAATAAAAGCGAGCAGGAACAATATGTTCAATCTAATGGGGAGCGATTTGCGTTTTTCAGTTTTCATTTTTTTGTTCATCATTAGCATCACCTTTTTGAAATAAAGAAAAGACACCTTATGAAAAGGTGCCAAATCTATTGTAAAGTTTTTTTCGGCATTTTTCTACTATTTTCCCTTGCGGCTTACCTTTTTCCTTCTAAATAATTGGGTTCAGCTGTTTGTTTATGCGCATCTTTTCCGACCGTTTCGCGGGCGGGCTCTGTCAGACGGATATCTTTGACGAAATAGTAGATCAGCGTGTGGCCTGCCCCCAGCAAAACGAGGGAAACCGGAATGCCCAGGTCTTCTTTCAGCAGCGACACGAGCAGCAAAAAGACCAAGATCGAGACAATCCGTCCGATGTTTAAAAAAACCTCTCTGACGACAATATATTCGATCCGCGCTTTCCGGGCATACCTTGCTTTACCGATCACATCATATGTGAGCGATGAATACGGTACGAGCAAAATCGGATAGCCGATCGCAATCGCTACAGCATACAGCAGCAGCGTCACATACGTCATATGAAACAAAATCAGAAATAGAGCGCCGAACAGGATGAGACCGCCCATTAAAATCGCCTTTTTGCGCGCTCCTTTTTTAATAAGCCGCGTTGCGAAATAGTATGCAAAAAAAGAAACAGCTGAATTAATCAAGCCGAACTTCCCCAATGCCAACTCGCTCTTTGTCGTAATAAAGACAAAGACATTGATTAAAAAAACGAAAATCCCTTCTCTCAGCCCCTGAAAAAAATGAGCATTTGTAATGCTGCGCCAATTCGGGTCTGAATTTCGTTCCGCCCAGATTTTCTTCAAAATGTAGCGGCCGCGCGATTCACGCCTCTTTAAAAAAAAGCTCGTGATGACAGCCACTGAAAATAAAGCCAAAGACAGGCTGAAAATCACCGTGTACCCCGTGTTGTCAGCAAGCCGTGAAATAACATAGCCGGCGACAATCGGACCGATCATTCCCGCGCCGGAATTTAAAATGCCGAGAAACCCGTTAAAAAAATCTCTCGTGTCCGGCTCAGTGATTTCAAATGTCAGGACATTAAACGCAAGCCAATAAAATCCGTAGCCAATTCCGAGCACACTGCCGAGCAGCACAAGCCGTGATCCCGCATTCTCCCCCGCCAACAGCACGGTTAAATAAAATACAGCCAAAAACGAAACGCCAAACCTGAGTATAAACACCCTGTCGATTTTTTTAGCAAGGCGGCCTGCAAACATAAAGATGATAGGCTGCATCACGACGATCGACAAATTGTAAATGGCCAAATCGACAAACTGTCCGGACTGCTTCCACAGATATACATTCACAAACGTATTGGAAAGGGCAATGCTAAGAGAATAAAGGCCGCCGACTGCAAGCAGCAGCAGGAGGTCCCTGTTTACTTCAACATCGCCTATTATGTTTTTGATTCTGCTCATAACTGACTCCCCTTTACTGATCATCATTAGTCTGTCTCATCAAAAGTCAGTTATGTACTTCTGAGCAAAAGAAACGAAAAACAAACAGACCGGCTTTTTGCCGGTCCTTCAACAGCCGCTCCGCTTCGCGAACAACATAAAAAGGCCCGCTTTTCGCGGGCCTCTCAGCGTGTCGACAAACCCTCGCATTCGTTGTCAGGCCTGCGCGTCGGTACTCACGAATCCAACATTCGCTCCGCTCCGATGCTCGGCCTTCCTAGACTGCAAGGGTTTTCAATCACGCTGAAAAGGGATGATAAAATCCCAAAACAAAAAGTCGTTTTGGAATTTTATCAACAATCTGAAAGGCCCGCTTTTCGCGGGCCTCTTTTCTCAAACTGGATTATTTTGCTTCGCTGTAAAGGCGGGCAACTTCATCCCAGTTCACGACGTTCCAGAATGCTTTAATGTAATCTGGACGGCGGTTTTGGTAATTCAGGTAGTATGCGTGCTCCCATACGTCAAGACCTAAGACAGGGGTCTTGCCTTCTGAAAGAGGAGAATCTTGGTTTGGCGTGCTTGTGATTTCAAGCTCTCCGTTATTGACAACAAGCCATGCCCAGCCGGAGCCGAAACGGCCAGCTGCTGCAGCGGCAAAGTCTTCTTTGAATTGATCGAAGCTGCCGAATTTGCTGTTGATCGCTTCTGCCAATTCACCAGTCGGAGCGCCTCCTCCGTTTGGAGAAAGAAGTTTCCAGAACAATGAGTGGTTGGCATGTCCACCGCCATTGTTGCGGACAGCTGTGCGGATGTTTTCCGGTACAGCATCAAGGTTTGCAACAAGCTCTTCAACAGATTTGCTTTCAAGATCCTGTTTGCCTGCCACCGCTTCGTTCAATTTTGTAACATATGTGTTATGGTGCTTCGTATGGTGAATATTCATCGTCTCTTTGTCGATGTGAGGTTCTAACGCATCGTAAGCATAAGGTAATTCTGGAAGTTTGTAAGCCATATCAATTCCTCCTTAATTTGTATGTATTGAAATGCCGCCTTTAGCAAGCCTTTCCTCTTTCAATGTATCAAAAGAAAAGGCTTGTTTCAATGGAAATGCTCACAAAATGATCACAGTTGCATTTCAAGCGCTCACTAAACTTTATCCTTTTCCCCTTCTTTTTAAACATGGACGGGAAAATTTTAGAGCACGGTATATAAAAAGTAGCCGATCATTATCAGCTGAATCACACTTTTCGCAAAAACGCCTGAAATAAATCCGATCAATGAACCGATCCCGATTCTGGCCGCTGTTTTCATATCCTTCTGATGGACAATCATCTCACCCGCCAAGGCCCCGACAAACGGCCCCAAAATAATGCCCGCCACAGGTATCACAAAAGGTCCGATCAAAAGGCCGATTGTGCTGCCCCATATCGCCGCCCTGCTGCCGCCGAAGCGCTTAATACCGAGGAGATTTGCAATATAGTCAGCAGCAAACAATACGGCTGTAAAAATGCCTTCAATGATCCAAAACAGGTAGGAGTAATGCCCGAATGTAAATAAAAAACCGTATAGTACAAAGCCGGCTACGATGAAAACGACGCTCGGAATGATGGGATAAACAAGGCCGATGAACGCAATGACGAACATCGCCGCAATGATGATCCAATATAAAACATCCATCCGAATCTCCTCCAATCGATTGTGATGCTTCATATTATACCCATTTTTCCAAAAGGAAACTTCCAGAACCCCTGTTGATCGATAAGTTTTCTTGTATTCGTCCTTTTGTGACGATACAATAATGCAGATACATTATAGAAATAGGAAGTGAAAAACGAATGAATTTATTTCAGCGATTTTTTAAAAGTACATATTCCCCTCACGCGATTGGCAAAATGCGTTTCCAAGGCATAGGGAAAACGATTTTATACGTATTTTTGCTCAGCATCATCGCCGCTCTCCCGAACCTTTACCATATCAGCAGCGGAGTGGTGAATACAATGAACAGCTTTCAGTCAGCTGTAAAAGAATTCCCCGCTTTCTCCATAAAAGACGGCTCACTGCAAACAGATGCAAAGAAAGCGATTGAATCACAGTCATTCGGATTTGTCATCGTTTTTGATCCGAGCGGCTCTTATAAAACAAAACAGATCGAAGACAAACGGAATTCCGTCGGCATTCTGAAAGATAAGTTCGTCATCGCCATTGACGGCCAAGTTCAGGAAATGCCGTACACCATGCTTCCCGAAGACATGTCCAAGGACGATATCCTTTCTTTAGTTGATCAAAATAAATCGGTGATTGTTCCCGTCTTATGCGTTCTGCTGTTTTTGGCGACGGCAGCCGGAAAATTCATTGATGTCTCGGTTCTTGCCGTCATCGGGCTGATTATACGCAATGGACAGAAGAAAATGCTCTCCTATAAGCACCTTTGGGTGATGTCTGCTTATTCGATCACGCTCGCGACCGTGTTTTTTGCAATTATGGACGCGCTGGAGGCGGTGGTTCCAAGTCAGTTCCTCCTGAACTGGTTTGTGAACTTTATCATCCTGTTTCTCGCCATTAAAGAGACGCCGTCTTCTAAAGCAGCAAAGTAAAACGGGCAGGAGCAAATTTATTGTCATGTTGAAAGAGGGACAAGCGTAACATAATAAAAAATGCATGAAATGGGGACAAATCAGATGAAACGTGTGATTGTGCTGTTTTCGATTTTGCTCGCCCTGTTCATTGTTTATTATGACTTGAAATCAGGCACCATCCCTCAAAACGCCTTGCCGGCTTCAACCATCGCAGCAGAAGCTCCGGCTGCAAGCCTGCAATATAAGACCGTTACCGTCAAACCCGGACAGACCGTATTTTCAATCATCGGGAACAGCGCCGTTCCGGCCGACAAAATAGCCGAAGATTTTGAAGCGCTGAATCCGAATGTGAAGGCGAGCCGCATTCAAGCAGGCATCACCTACAAGTTTCCCGTTTATCCTGAATAAGCGTTAATTTCTTGTCAGTTTCATGAACGGGCTGTTACAATAAGACTTGTAAACGATTTGGTATAAGAAAAGGAGCAACCGCCTCCGAATTATACTTAAGGAGCGAATTCAAGTGAGTGAAATCACACATCGTACAAAAACGCGTCCCGTTAAAGTGGGACCTTTAACAATAGGCGGCAATAACGAAGTCGTCATTCAAAGCATGACAACAACAAAAACACATGACGTTGAAGCAACCGTCGCCGAAATCAACAGACTCGCGGAAGCGGGATGTCAAATCGTCCGTGTCGCCTGTCCTGATGAACGGGCTGCAGACGCGATTCCTGAGATCAAAAAGCGGATATCCATCCCTCTTGTCGTGGATATTCATTTCAACTATAAATTGGCTTTAAAAGCGATCGAAGGCGGAGCCGATAAAATCCGCATCAATCCGGGAAACATCGGCCGCCGCGAAAAGGTTGAAGCGGTGGTCAATGCAGCGAAGGAAAAGGGCATTCCAATCCGGATCGGTGTCAATGCAGGCTCTCTGGAAAAACGAATCCTTGAGAAATACGGCTATCCGACAGCAGACGGCATGGTCGAAAGTGCACTGCACCACATTAAAATTCTTGAAGATCTCGATTTCCACGATATCATCGTCAGCATGAAGGCGTCTGATGTCAATCTGGCGATTGAAGCGTACGAAAAAGCGGCAAAAGCATTCGATTATCCGCTTCATTTAGGCATCACCGAATCGGGTACGCTGTTTGCCGGTACGGTGAAAAGCGCCGCCGGTCTCGGCGCGATCCTTTCAAAAGGAATCGGCAATACATTGCGGATTTCTTTAAGCGCGGACCCGGTCGAAGAAGTAAAAGTCGCCAGGGAGCTCCTGAAATCTTTCGGGCTCGCTTCCAATGCAGCGACATTGATTTCCTGCCCGACTTGCGGCCGGATCGAAATCGATTTGATCAGCATCGCCAATGAAGTCGAAGATTATATCGCTAAAATCAAGGCGCCGATCAAAGTTGCCGTTCTCGGCTGTGCCGTCAACGGTCCCGGAGAAGCGCGCGAAGCCGATATCGGGATTGCCGGCGCACGCGGCGAAGGCCTCCTGTTCCGCAAAGGCGAAATCGTCCGGAAAGTGCCTGAGGAAACGATGGTCGAGGAATTGAAAAAAGAAATCGACAAGCTCGCCGAAGAGCATTATGCCAAACAAGCGGCCGAAAAAGAAAAATTAAACACATAATCAAAAAGCTTGACGGATATCCGTCAAGCTTTTTCCGTTAGAAAAACGGGGTGATGAATATGCCAAGCACCAAGGAAACTGCACCGATACCCATTGCCCATGCTCCTAAGCCAGCTGCTCCTTGTCTTCTGGCTATATAACCGACAATGATCCCTGCAATTCCTAACAGCACTGGAAGCATAAACAAGGAAATAATCGAAAGCGCAAGCGCGATATACCCGGTTACGCGTCCGCCGGCAGCATCGGCATCGTTACGCGCGTCACCGTTGTCCCTGTTATCCGTACGATAAGTCGGGGCAACTTCTGCTGCTGTTTCTTCTAAAAAGTCATCATTATCTAAAGTCGCATCGACTAGGTCAGTATCATAACCGGCCCGGTTACGACCGCGAACATTTTGATCTCTTTCCATTCGATATCCCCCCTCTTTAATCCATAAAGGAGCATTTATAGTTTAAGCATTTTAGCTCGATTCATGTTTGCTAAACTTTACTGTAAATGTTAAAAGATTATGATACACTGGAGGAATGGATGATAAGGAGTGTGGACATGTTACATTTAGGAATCGATATTGATGGAACGATCACTGCCCAGGATACTTTTGTTCCCTATTTGAACGAGTCGTTCAGCCTCTCCATTACATTGGAAGATATTAAGGAATATGACTTAACAAAGCTGCTGAATATATCCCAGGAAGATTTTTGGAAATGGATGAACGAAAACGAGCCCCGCATCTATCAGGAAGCATTGCTGGCTCAATATGCCAAACAGACGCTGGATGAGCTGAAAAAGCAGCATAAGCTGATATACATTACGGCAAGAAGACACCATCTGGAGGATATCACCTTTGATTGGTTCGAGAAACGCGACATTCATTATGACCATATAGAACTTGTCGGCGGTCACGATAAACTGGAAGCCGTCTTCAGGCATAAGATCGATGTTTTCTTTGAGGACCACCACGGGAATGCAACCATGATTGCAAAAGAAGCAGGCATTCCGGTTCTGTTGTTTAATACGCCGTATAATCAGCTTCCGATCGATTCAAACATCGTCAGAGTCGACAGCTGGCTTGAAGCCGCCCAATGGCTGAAAAAGAACGAGAAAATGATTAAAGGCGCAAAAAGCATGTAAGATAAAGTCTCTTACATGCTTTTTGCGTTAAAAAGGCATATGGCTTTTTAACGCCATATGCCGCTTTTCTTTACTGCGCTTCTGCGCTTTTTTCTTCGCATCGCGGGCACGTTCCGTAAATTTCAAACTTGTGGCCGCTGATCTGGTAGCCGTCAAGATCGTCTGTCAGCTTTTCCATCGGGCATAGCTCGATTTCCTTCGTTTTGCCGCACATCATGCAAATAAAATGATGGTGGTGATGAGCAGAAGAACATTTAAAGCGAAACAGCTTTTCACCGGAAAGCTCAGTCGTTTCCAAAATGCCGAGTTCTTCAAACAGCGACAAATTCCTGTAGATCGTATCAAAGCTTAACCCCGGATAATCATCGTTTAAAGCGGAAAGGACGTTTTTCGCCGTTAAATATTTATCAGAATCACTAAACAGCTGAAGCATATCCTCCCGTTTGCTTGTATATTTATATCCTTTTTCCTTCAGTAAATCAAGCGCTTCCTGTACGTTCACGGCGAATCCTCCTTTTGATTTTATTATAACTGATGCACAGTATCAGGATAAAGATCGACAGCATCACGATCGTTCCCCCCGGCGCAAGATCGAGATGATAAGCAAGCACCAGGCCGACGATGACGGAAAGTTCACCGAATAGAATCGATAAGAAGATCGCCTGCTTAAACCCCTTGGCAATGCGCATGCTCGCAGCGACAGGGAGCGTCATCAGCGCTGAAACGAGAAGCGTACCGACGATTCTCATTGAGGCGGCAATAACAAGCGCAACGATCAAAATAAATATAAAATGAATCCACTTTGCGGAAATCCCCGAAGCTTTAGCATGCTCTTCATCAAACGACAGAAGAAACAGCTCTTTAAAAAGGGAAAACACCACAATCAAAACGGCCGCGGAAATTCCGACGATCACCAGCATGTCTTCCCGCGAAACAGCGCTGACGCTGCCGAATAGATAGCTGAACAGATCCGTATTAAATCCGTCCGCAAGCGAAATAAAAATAACGGAAATCCCGATTCCCCCCGACATGATAATCGGGATCGCCAGCTCCTGATAATGTTTATAAACCGTTCTCAGCCTCTCGATAATCAAAGATCCGGCAACGGAAAACGCCATTCCGAAATAGATCGGGCTGACGCCGGCGAGCACTGCAAACTGTTTGCCTGCATACAGGCTCGCTGCTATGCCGGCTAAAGAGACGTGGCTGAGCGCATCTGCGATCAGCGACAGGCGCCTGACAACGATGAATACACCGAGCAAGGGCGCGATGAGGCCGATTAATATTCCTGAAATAAAAGCGTTTTGCAAAAACTCATAATGAAAAAAAGGTGTCAGCATTATTCGTGTCCTCCATGATGATGGTGATTGTGGCTGATGGCTTGAACATCATGCCCGTAAAATTGAGACAAGTCTTGATCTGTCATGGACTCAAACTCTTCTGTATTGCCGTGAAAATGAAGATGTTTATTCATGCAGGCAACGTGTGTGACTTTATCGGAAACCGTGCCGACATCATGGGTGACAAGAATGAGTGTAATGCCTTTTTCACGATTCAACTTCTCCAGCAGCTTGTAAAACCCTTCAACTGTTTTTTGATCGACTCCAACCGTCGGCTCGTCAAGAATGAGCAGCTTCGGTTCGCTCACAAGCGCTCTCGCGATGAAAGTTCTTTGCTGCTGTCCCCCCGAAAGCTCGCCGATGTTCCTGTCTTTCAGGGACGTGATGCCGACGGCTTCGATCGCTTCATCCACCTTTTGCTTATCGGCTTTGGACATGCGTCTGAATAAGCCGAGCTTCGCTGTTAAACCGCTTGCCACCACTTCATATACGGAAGCGGGAAAACCGGTGTTAAAGCTGTTTGCTTTTTGGGATACAAAGCCGATTTTGCTCCAGTCCTTAAATTTTCTGAGAGGGACGCCGAACAAATTAAGTTCGCCTGTCTGCGGCTTAATCAGCCCCAGAATGCATTTCAGCAATGTCGTCTTTCCCGATCCGTTTGGACCGACCAAGCCGAGAAAAGTCCCTTCTTCAATGTTTAAATTGATATCTTCTATCACATTTCGATGATCATAGGAATATGATACATGCTTCATTTCAATAATAGGTTGTTTCAATACGTTCACCTTCAACTTCTCCAGAATCATTACGATTTATCGCACAAAAAGAAAATGGCAGCCGAAAAGCAGCAAGCCATTTTCACGATTGACCAGTTCATCTTTAAATTATACATATAAACTAAAAAAAAGTAAATGAAAGCCTAATGGATGGCATTTTTGAACTTTCCTCCACGCGTTTCGTGCGTGTCCATAATCGTTATAAAAGCATTGTGATCAATATTGAAAACAATCGATTTCAGCTTTGTCACTTCAAGCCTGGTCACAACGGCATAAATCACCTCTGTATCCTCATCGGAATAGCCGCCTTTCCCTTTGAGCTTTGTCGTTCCCCTGCCGAGGCGATGCAGCAGCGCATCGGAAATCTCCTCGTATTGATCTGAAACGATGATGACCGCTTTCGTCTCATCAAGCCCTTGAATAACGGCGTCGATCGTCTTCATCGCAATATAGTACGTCATAACCGAAAACATAGCCTGCTCAAGGCCGAATACAAAGCTTGCCCACGTAAAAATAAAGACATTGACGAACATGACAAATTCGCCGACTGAAAATGGCAGCTTTTTCGTAAGCAAAATGCCGAGTATCTCAGTTCCATCCATAGAACCGCCGTTACGAATAACAAGCCCTACGCCGAATCCGAGCAGAAGACCGCCGAATACGGCTGCCAGAACGGGCTGAGTCGTAACCCCTTCTACATGATGCAACAAGGTTTCAATAATTGATAAGCTGATGATTCCGATCAGGGTTGAAATTAAGAACGTTTTTCCGATGTGCTTGTAGCCTGAAAACATAAACGGAATGTTAAGAACGACAACGAGCAGTGCGAAGTTGATATACGGAGTATCTATAAAAATGTAGTCCAATATTAGTGAAATGCCGATAATGCCCCCGTCAATGATGTTGTTCGGCACTAAAAATAATTCGATGCTGGCGGCTGCACAGGCAGCCCCGACGAGAATCATGACGATCCGAAACGCCACTTTGACCGCTGATTCTTTTTTATGCTGTTTTATGGTATTTGCCATTCTGTCTCTCCTTTTTCCAAACTGGCCAAACTGTCCCTTATCATCATATCATTTAACAGACTGAAATAAAAAAATGACACATTTTTAATTTTACGCCATACATTAGTTCAGAGGGGAGGAATGGACGTGATTTTATTTCAAAAAATCGTGCTGCAGCGTTTAAATCAGGTCACGGCTGACGAGGTGCTGAAGTACGCTAAACAATACGGAATTCATGTAACAAGAAAACAGGCGCTTGAAGTGGAAAAGCTTGTGAAAGGAAAAAACATCAATATTTTTAATGAGGAAGAACGCAATAAACTGCTCAAGCAGGTGGAAGCGGTCACTTCAAAAGAAGCGGTGCAGCTCTTGAACCAGCTATTTTCTCAATACGTATCATAAAAAAAGGGGAGCTGATACGCCCCCCTTTTTTATTGCTGCTTGATTTTTTCCAGCAGCCCTTCGTCAAACTGTTTATTTTTAAGCATTTCAATTTCAAACCGGTATGGCGGCTTTTTGTTCTTTTTATCTTCTCCTACATAAGGCGTTTCAAGGATTTTCGGAATATCTTTCAGCTGATCGTGGTGGACGATGTATTGAAGCGCATCAAAACCGATTTCTCCGAATCCGATGTTTTCGTGCCGGTCCTTTCTCGCGCCTCTGACATTCTTGCTGTCATTAATATGAAGCACTTTTAAACGGTCGATTCCGACGATCTTATCGAATTCGTTTAAGACACCGTCAAAGTCGGATACGACATCGTAACCCGCGTCATGGGTATGGCATGTATCGAAGCAGACGGATAAATGTTCATTGTGTGTAACGCCGTCGATGATCTGTGCCAACTCCTCAAACGTCCGTCCGCATTCTGAACCTTTGCCGGCCATCGTTTCCAAAGCGATCTGCACATTCTGATTCGGGTCGATGACCTCGTTCAATCCTTCGATGATTTTTTGAATGCCCGCTTCTGCGCCTGCACCTACATGAGCTCCCGGGTGAAGAACGATTTGTCTGGCGCCGATCGCCGACGTCCTTTCAATTTCAGAACGCAGGAACTCGACACCGAGCTCAAATGTGGCCGGATTTGTTGTATTGCCGATATTGATAATATACGGGGCATGAACGACGATATCAGAGATGCCGTTCTCCTCCATATGGGCTCTTCCTGCTTCAATATTTAAATCCTCGATTTTTTTCCTGCGCGTGTTTTGCGGCGCTCCCGTATAGATCATAAATGTATTGGCGCCGTAGGAGCTTGCCTCCTGACTGGCCGCAAGCAGCATATGTTTTCCGCTCATTGAGACGTGTGAACCGATTTTCAACAAAACTGTTTCCCCTACTTTCCTTTTCTAAATTGCTTTCTTTTTTGCTGTCTTTTTATTTTATTGATTTCCGTCTGCATTTTCTTCTTATATCCTGGCTTGACTTTTCTCGGTTTTTTCACAAGCCGCTTGGCGGCCTCATCCGTTTCATCAGGCGTTCTTTTTCGGTTCTGCCGGCGCTTGCGGTCATCGATCTTTTTCCACTCGCCTTTTTCAATCCTCATGTTTTCAAACACGATTCCCATCTGTTCAAGCTTCACAAGTGCATCTTCGTCAGATGTATCATAAAACGTCATCGCTGTTCCGGATGTTCCGGCGCGCGCTGTACGGCCGACGCGGTGAACGTAAAAATCAAGATCGTCTGGCAGTTCATAGTTAATGACATGGCTGATGCCTTTAATATCGATTCCCCTTGCAGCCAAATCAGTGGCTATGATATAGGTGAATTCCAGATCGCCGATTTGCTTCATCACTTTTTTTCGTTCCCGCGGCGTAAGCCCTCCGTGAAGAAGTCCGACTTTCATCCCTTTGTCCAACAGGTATGCGGCGATTTCGTCAGCCGTTGTTTTTGTATTGGCAAAAACAATCGCCAAATACGGATTTAAATGGGTCATAACCTCGAGCAGCAGCTCATTTTTATCCCTGTGTCTGGAAGGTATCAGCACGTGTTCGATTTTTTCGGCCGTGATGTGCTTCGGCTCAACATGCGCATACCTCGGATTGGCCATATACTTTTTCAGGAAAGGCTTTAATTTTTCTGGAATCGTTGCGGAAAATACGAGCATCTGCAAGCCTTCAGGCATATGCGACCCGATAAAATCGACATCTTCCAAAAATCCCATATCAAGCATTAAGTCCGCCTCGTCGATAACGAGCGAACCGGCTTTATGAACATCGAGCGCCTGCTCCCTGATCAGATCTGCAATCCGCCCCGGCGTACCAACCACCAGATGGGGCTGTGTTCTTAATTTGTCAATCGATTTTTGTTTATCGGTACCGCCGATGAAACATTTCGAACGAACCGCTTCATCAGGCCCTAAAAACTTGGTGATTTTCAGGACTTCCTGATGAATCTGGTTGGCGAGCTCCCTTGTCGGAGCCGTAATCACGACTTGAACGAACTCTTTTTCAAAATCGATCCTGCTTAAGAGCGGGAGCAGATAGGCATGCGTTTTTCCCGTACCTGTCTGCGACTGTCCGATCGCGCTCTCCCCTTTCAGCGCCGCAGGAATTAACCGCTTCTGAATATCAGTCGGCTCATAAAATCCCAAGTCGTGAACAGCCTCTATAATAAACGGCTTTAAATCGTACATTTCAAATTTCGTTTGTTTCATTTTCCCAACTCCTTCTTGGAAAGCCTTTATTCCGGCGCTCCAAGCTTTATCCTATATGGCTGAATTGTGCGCTTATGTATCCTTTTTTATGCCGCACTGCTTAAAAAAAGGCTGATATCATGTCCATCATTAAATTATAACTGATCCTGCGGAAAAAAACCATCACCCCCGCCCTATTCGGGCCGGCGGCAAAGGCACTTTGCCACCGTTGGTGCATACCCTATCAAGAGAAGGATTTTGAAAGGAGGTACAAGTATGTTTCAGCAACAGCCGATGAGAAATCAGCCAGGACCGCAGATGCCGCAAAGGCCCGGCAGAGCCTTGATGCCGAGACATCCGGGGATGAGAATGCAGCCCCCTCAAGCGCAGCAGCGCGGCCTGCAGCAAATGTTTCAGCCGATGGGCGCCGCCCAGGAGCAAGCAGGGGCGCGAGGAGCCGGCGGGATTCAGGGTTTGCTCTCGAAAATCCTTCCTGGATCTGCCGCGTCCGGGGGAACAGGAGCAGGCCTCGGCGGAACCGGAAGCGGCCTTGGAGGCATTCAGGGTCTTGCCAATCCGGCTACCATTTCAAACATGCTCGGCAATGTTCAAAAAGCGCTCGGTGTAGCCCAGCAAGTAACGCCGATGATTCAGCAATACGGACCTCTCGTCCGCAATCTCCCCGGCATGGTGAAAATGTTCAGACAGCTGAATTCCGATGATACTGAAGTGGAGGACAGCGAACAACAAAAAGGCGAACCGGACAACAAGACCGAAACGAGCGGCGAAAAGAAAGAAGAAATAAAAGTGTCTTCCAAAACACCCGAAAAATCCAAAGCCGAAGAAATCAGAAAAAAACGGAGCCGTTCAGCCCCTCCGTCTGCAAAAAGAAAAACCGGAGGATCAAAACCTAAACTGTATGTATAACATTCTTTGATATCTCCTGCGGGATCAGATATAATGAGGTCTATAGAGACTGCAAAAATAAGCCGTTTTTTACGGCTTTTTATCATGCCCGGCTCTTACTTCTTTATAGGAGGACTAAGAATGAACGTAATTAAAATATCGCCGCGCGGCTATTGCTACGGTGTCGTCGACGCCATGGTCATCGCAAAAAACGCGGCTCTCGATAAAAGTCTGCCGAGACCTATATATATTTTAGGAATGATCGTTCACAATAAACATGTCACCGACGCATTTGAAAAAGAGGGCATTTATACGCTTGACGGTCCGAACCGGCTTGAGATTTTGAATCAGGTCGACAAAGGAACGGTGATCTTCACCGCTCACGGCGTTTCGCCCGAAGTCCGTAAAATAGCTGAGGATAAAGGTCTTGTCGCGATTGACGCCACCTGCCCTGATGTGACAAAAACACACGATTTAATCCGAAAAATGAAAGCGGAAGGCTATCACGTCATCTACATTGGAAAAAAAGGACACCCGGAGCCTGAAGGAGCGGTCGGTGTCGCCCCGGATATCGTTCATCTTGTCGAAACCGAAGAAGACGTGGAAAGGCTGGACATTGAAGCGGAGAAACTGATTGTCACGAACCAAACGACGATGTCCCAATGGGATGTCCATGATATTATGGAAAAAGTAAAAGAAAAATATCCGGATGTTGAATTCCACCAGGAGATTTGTCTGGCCACCCAGGTGCGTCAGGAAGCGGTGTCCGAACAGGCGAAAAAAGCCGACTTGACAATCGTTGTCGGCGATCCGAAAAGCAATAACTCGAATCGCCTCGCCCAGGTCTCCGAGGAAATCGCAGGCACGAAAGCATACCGGATCGGCGATTTAAGCGAATTAAAGCTGGAATGGCTCGACGGCGTGGAAACCGTCGCTGTAACGGCCGGCGCATCGACCCCGACTCCGATTACAAAAGAAGTCATCCGCTTTTTAGAACAATTCGATCGTGAAGATCCTTCCACATGGAAGATCAGTCACGAAGTACCTCTTCAAAAAATCTTGCCTAAAGTAAAAGCAAAAACCTGAAGCATCCATCGCTTCAGGTTTTGTTTTTATAAAAATGTAAACGGGTTCGTATTTGTATCTGATGGAAAGACGGCGACATTGTATTTTTTCTTTCGGCACATCGCCGTCAGCTTTTTCGCAACCCCGTTTTTCATGATTTGTTCAGCATAATGGCCGGGGTCAACTACATTCAGCCCGATCATCATGGCGTCGTGCGCCGTATGGAAATACAGGTCTCCCGTGACATATACATCAGCGCCCATACGTTTTGCATGATGGATGTATTTGTTGCCGTCACCGCCTAATACGGCGACCTTCTTCACTTTCGCATCAGACTTGCCCACCATCCGCGCTCCGTTCGCCTCCAACTTTTCCTTCACATATCGGGCAAACGCTTCGAGTGTCATCTCTTCATTCAATTCACCGATGCGGCCCAGCCCTTTTTGAAGCGGATTCTGCTCGACCGGATAAATATCAAAGGCCACTTCTTCATACGGATGGGCCTCACTCATCGCTTTGATCACGGATTTTTCAATACCCGCCGGATAAACGGTCTCGATTCTTACCTCTTCGACCCGTTCAAGCTCGCCCCGCTTGCCGATAAACGGATCAGCTTCAGATAGCGGCTTGAAGCTGCCGACTCCTTCTGCAGAAAACGCACAGTGGCTGTAGGCGCCGATATGGCCGGCTCCAGCGTCTCCAAGAGCTGTGCGTACCTGTTCTTCATAATCTTTCGGGACATAGACGGCAAGTTTTTTCAGCGGCTCTTCATAGGTTGGAACCAGAACTTTTGTGTTCTTTAATTCCAGCGCTTCCGCTAGCATGTCGTTGACACCGCCGTCAGCGACATCGAGATTCGTATGAGCCGCATAAACCGCGATATCATGCTTGATGCACTTTTCGATCAGCCTTCCGCCGGGCTGATCTGTGATGACATGTTTCAGCGGCCTGAAAACAGGCGGATGGTGCGCAATAATTAAATCAACGTTCTTTGCGATCGCTTCATCAACCGTTTCTTCGAGAACATCAAGCGTGACCATGACATTGGCCACCGTTTTGTTCAGCGTGCCGATTTGCAGGCCGATTTTATCTCCTTCAACGGCTAAAGACTTAGGCGAGAACTGTTCAAACAATTGAATGATTTCATGCCCGTTTATCGTTTTTGTCATCTTCTAAGTACCTCCTTTAAGATCTCTATCCGTTCTGACAGCTCAAGCAATTTTTGTCGATTTTCTTCACTCGGAGGAGCCGCTTCAATTTGTCGATAGATGTTTTCCGTATGTTTCAGCTCCTGCGACCATTTTTTGATAAAAACATCATTTTGTTCTTTGACCAAAAATGGGCCGACAAGCATGCCTGCCGCAAAGGAAACCCCATCGTAAGCCGCATCCCGATCGCCCGCTTCAGCCACGAGAACCTCATAGTACTTGCCGTCTTCTTCAAGGATCTCTTCATTGATCAGTGCATAGCCTTCCTGGTAGAGCCACTCTCTAATATGGTGAGCGTGGATATTCGGCTGTAAAACCAAACGCTCCTTACCTGAGAGCTTATCCTTGCCCGTTTTTAGAATGTGAGCAATGAGCGAGCCACCCATTCCGGCAATCGTGATCACATCGGCTTCGCCCTTTTCAATCACTTCAAGCCCGTCTCCTTTCCTGACGGATATGAGCGAACTTAACTGCAGTTTCTCAACCTGCTGTTTCGCAGAAAGAAACGGACCATCTGTGATTTCTCCGGCGATCGCGGCGCTTGCCAGGCGATTCAGCACACAATAGCAAGGCAAATACGCATGATCAGACCCGATATCAGCCACAACAGCCCCTTTTGTTATGTATTCCGCCACAGTCTGCAGCCTTTTCGATAACTTCAATTCATTCACAATCATCACTACTTTTCTAGATTCATTTTACTTTTACTATCATATAAAAAATCGCTTTACTTTCCAAGCTGGAACAGCAAATCAACATTCTACTCGGTCAATTTTGGATTCTCTCTGTAATATCCACGTAAAGTATGGGTCTCAAGATCCGCGAGCCGAACCGGAATCGGCAGCCTGCTTTCTCGATTGATTAAGCTCATCGCGATGTCATAACTGCTGTCTAAATCAATCAAATGTCCGCATGATAGAAATATCGGTTTGACATCTTGCCTTGTCCGCACCGCACGTCCGTAGACTTCGCCATCAATCACAATATCTGTATAAGCGCCGAATTTATTATCAGGCATCACAAAATCAGTTTGTTTTATTTTCAAGTAAGTTTTCGCAATGCCGATCGTTGGCTTTTCGAGAAAAAACGCAGCATGTGTCGCAATCCAATATGGTTAATATGGAGATAGCCATTCCCGTCAAATAAAAAAACATCCGGTTCAATCGTCAGCTTTTTAGCTGCCTTAATAATAAGCGGCAGCTCCCTAAAAGCAAGAAACCCTGCGATATAAGGCACGGCGATTTTCCCTGCACAATGTACTTTTTCAATGACACGCTTCGTATGAAAATCCAGCACGATGATGCTGCAGACACCAAATGCTTCACCATCTTTCTCCCAATAAGCTAAATCAACCCCCGCACAGGTTTGCAGAGCGTCTTTACTGATGGGGTTTTCTAGATTGATATGTTTTTTTAGTTTTGTTTGTATCGTTAAGAAGTCATTTTCTTGGTTTAAATTAAAATCGTGTATATTGTTGATGTTCATCTTTAAAAACCAACTTTCTACATACCTTTTTTTGAACGCCTTTATCTAGATCATATCTAAATTGTTCAGTTCATTACCGGGACATCACTCCGATGCCGGACAGCAAGATGTCTTATAGAATGATCATTGTAAAAAAAGAGCCCCTTAACAAGCAAAAATTCGGGAGCTCTGTTTGTCTTTTTGTAAATCGGGTGATGTTTTAATCATTCATTATTATTCTTTATTTCTCAGCTTCATCGTCATGCTGTTTACACCTTCAAAAAGGGCGTCCCGTATGATTTCAGTGTAATTCTGGTAACTGTCGCTTTTGGCTTTAATGATATCTAAAACTTGTTTAAATTGTCCATCTACGATAATCGTAATGCCTTCGACCTTTTCACCTGTCTGATCATTCTCAAATTCCTCATTCAACATGGTTACCGTATCATTACTATTCATTAGAAACTCTCCTATCTTTTTTAAAATAAACTTTTCCCTTTATGATTTATCCAATACTTTTAATTTGTAGGAACTAGACTTGTAAAGTCCTCATAAACTCCAATCCAATGATTTTGGTATATATTCTTCATAACATGCTGGTTCTAGGTACATGGAATACAACTTTTTCTGACTAAAATCGATTAATAATGAGGGGCTGAAGTCAAACAAAGCATCGGCTGGCTATTTATATTGATGTTCGGCTGCTTTTTGAAGGGCGGCTTCTATGTGGTCCACTAATTTTTCCGGTCTTCTCGTTTCCATGTCTTCTAACGGGTTTTCCCAGTCCAAATTCTTAATTAATAGCATATAAAAAGTGCCTGAAGGCTCAATATCCACGTACCAGCCGACATCTAAAATCAAGCGGCTTTCTTTATGCTCCAACTGTAGTAATGATGACGTAAAGTTAAACCAGTCATCACTGTCCTCCTCTAACTGATCTGGATCGATATCAATTAGTTTATTATAAGAGACAGTCCATCCTTGAGGAACTCTCAGACGTAAATAATCAGGAGGGCCTTCAAAAATAAAAATGTTCCCTCCAAATGCCGCCGCTTCTATTTTCCAAATGATCCGTTCCAATTCGTCCACTAACTGCCGGCGATCTTCAACATTGATTGTGTCAATCGTTTCTCCATGATTGTCACAAATATGTATAAGATAATCATCATGGCCTTTAATGATTTTGACCGCAGCATGATATCTTTGTTTTTCTAATTCTATTAATTTGGTATTTGGTTCAACTGTTTCTTGTGTGACGGTTAAATCATGATATTTAACGAACCAGCCGCACGGTATATTTATAGGTTCTAATGATTTTATGGAATTAGACAAATCGTTCACTCTCATTTTCTATCCTAAAACTAGAAAAAGCACTTGTTTCCTTTTATTTGCAACCAAGTGCTTTATTCTTAACTTTAGGAGCAGTTAATAAACATATATTAAACTTACGATTGTTATATAAGTTTTTTCCTAATTAAAATAACTTTATAAACTCTTCTCTTTTTGTTGGGATCTCAGTGTTTGTGCTCTGATAATTTTCAATGCCTTTTCCTATTTTTTCAATCTCCTTCAATGTGATAAAACCAGTTTCCACTGCACTGTTTAAAAAGATGGTAATACTATCGTTATTAATACTCTCTAACGCTTGTGGTAAATATTTCACTTTTTCCTTTTTATAAGCTTCCCAAGAAGTATAAGCGACAGCATCAACTAATAGTGACCATAGCCTAGCAATATTTAAGTCTTCTTCTTCCTCAGCAAATTCTGAAATTCCTGTAAAGTCTGCGTTATCAATTAGCTCGTATAAGTCATCACCAGTAACAGCATGAGATTCAACCCATAACCAGCATTTGTCCAATGCTTCTCTCCCTTCAGGATACCTTTCATCGTCTTTGCTGATTACAGAAAATACTCTTTCGGCAACTGTTAAAACAAAGCCTACTTTAACTTCATTTTGTAAATTATCGATTGAAATATTATCCATGATTTCCTCCTTAAAATTATCCGATAATCTTTCCATCTTTTAAAACGAAAGATAACAGTCCATTAGTTTTAACACTGTCATCAATCTCTGATGTTACTTCTATTGTTAGATTGGGATATTTCTTGCTTGCTTGATAAAATATACCACTCTTTTCAATAGGATAAGGTTTAAGTAATCCTTTACTACACTTATTACATACGCCTCTTGGATTAGACTGGTGAACTCTTAATGTACCTGTTACTTCCGTCGGTTTGATGCCTGCCTTCTTTACAGCAGAATCAAACTCGTTTAAAACTCCTTCTTCAGCATGTCTTGTAAACTGTGCTAATTTAGGATTTTTCATATGATCGTATGGGGCCCTGATCTCTCTATTTGGTAAGATTGTATCCAATGAAGGCAGTCCAGCTTCTTTTCTTACTTCTGGAGATCCACCTTCAAAAGTCCTTTTTTCAAGTCCTTTTACATCGGTTTTACCAACTGCAATTGTATTAGTCTCTGGAACATTCCACTTTTTCCGTAAAACATCCAGATCTTCTTTACCCAGTTGGATCTTACCATTACCCATCCCCTTACCACTCACCATCTTCACAATTCCAAGCTCTTTCACCGGCGTTTTCTCAACATTCACGCGGACAATTGGGGTGCCGATGCGGTGGCCTGTTGTGGAGGCCGGCTGTTCGACGTAGACGCGGACGTTTGTCGGAACTTGGAAGGATTTCACCTTTTCAAGGATGTTGTTTCCTTTTTGTACCAGCGCCGCTTTTGGCGATTTTGCGAGCGGAATATTTTTGCCAGGTATTTTGGCCAATGTTTGAGCGCCGTGGTTTGCCGTTTTTGCGACAGCACCTGCGCCGACGAGACTCGAGGCTGCTTCGATCAGGCCTTGTTTCCGCCTCTCTTCAGAAACTTTGTTTCCAAACATGTCCTTGCCCGTGACGGCTTCTGAGAACCCATTTGAAGCGACAAGGCCGTAGGCGCCCATTTCCGTCATTTTCAAGACGTTCAACGTTTTTGAGGCTTTGTAAGCGTCAAGCGCGTGTTCAGCGGCGATGAGTCCTTTTCCTGTTTTATAAATGGCTTTGCCGCCTTTGAAGGCTCGGCCTGCCCACCCTACGATCGGAATAAATCCTGCTGCCGCCATTGCTCCGGCGGCGACACGCTGGCCGTCTGTCAGCTTTTCTCCTGTGACCGGGTCGACGCCGTCAGCGGCTCTCTTATAATCATAATACCCGCTGACTTCTCCGACAAATGTTCCGGCTGCGTCGAGCGCTTTTAAATACCAAGGCTTGTTCGCTTCTTCTTCTTGTTTTTCCTGAAGCCTGCGCGCTTCTGCCTGTTCATTTTTGAATTCAATATAATTGGCGGCTTGATTTTCGACGTCTATCGTATTTTTATAGATCTCGCTTGAGTGGAACGATTTCAAGCTAAAATACATCGGCGAGGCGGTTTTTCCGTGGCTTGTAGCTTCCATTAGCCCGGAATATTTGCCGAGCACGGCGCTGTCGAGTGCTTGTAAGTTTGTGTATTCGGTCTTGAGCGATTCATCCAGCTGATTAACGGCGTCGATGGTGTTTTGCCGAGTTGTTTGCGCTTTAGACATTTTATCAATATAGTCGTCGAGCGTCCAATTGTCCAAGTCAACGATATCGCTGATACTCGCGATGATTTTATCCATTTCCAACTTGAGCCCCGAGACGATTTCCGTCGCTTTCAAATCAGCGTTTTTCAGTTCATGATCCAAAAAAGAGATTTCCACATAAGAATCGGACAGCTTTTTGTCCTTTATATCACCCGATATACCTTTAAAAAAAGCAATCTGCGCTTCAACAAGCTTTAACCAGCTGTCTACGATCTCTGCCTGTCCTTTGTAGAAGTCTTTAATGTTGTCGGCACCTTTCCCCTGAAAATCTTCACCTAAATCAGCGACCCCAAGAAACGCTTTTTTGAGCGTCTGCAGTTGATCCTCAAAGGTTTCGTATTGTTTCTTGCGGTTATTCGCTGCTTCAATTAAAGAATGCGCTTCAAATACTTTCATTGAATTGTCCTCTCTAACCTAAGGGCTATTTTCTGGCGATTGCTTTGTCCTGCTCTTTCAGCAAATCGACATTTTCCTTCGTATCCTTTATGTTTTTGTGTACGGCTTTTTTGTAATCGGCCACCATCTGATGTATGTTCTGCTCGCGTTCGTGGCACTTTGTCACATATGTCAATTTATTTTTCCCCGCAGCTTTCGGAGGATTTGGCAGGTCTAGGGCATCGAGCGCCTCTCTTACGGCCTCCAGCTTTTTGATGACCGCTTCATGTTTCAGCTTGATTGTCGTCATTAAAACCAGCTCCAACTGTTTTTGATTGAGCGGAGTTTATCGCTCAACTGATCAACCGCTTTTTCTCCGAGAGAAAGCAAATGATCCGCCTCTTTAGCTGCCGCTCCCGCCAATTCAAGGCTGTGTTTTTCAATTTCCAGCGCGAAAATTTTTCTCTCCAGCTGTGAAATATAGCCTTCGTACTTTCCGTTCACGATGTTGTACATTGATGTATGAGCTTCATCCCGTTCGTCATCAAAATCATTGGCGAAGTCCCCCGTCCAGTGGCTGTTCAGGTGAGGGTGCAAGATTTGTCTGATCTCGACAATCCCGGTTTCGTGTTCTTTCTCAATTTCCTTTTTTGCTGTTTTGACACGTTCAATCCGGCTTTCTACATCAGCCAGCTTTTGGTTAATCGTGCTGTGGATATGATTCAATGTGCTCTCATGACTCATATGATTCACCTCAAGAAATACTCAAATAGACGGATGGCACCAGTGCATCTGCTGCATTCTTTCCATTTATATAATAGTAAAATAGATGTAATCTTACTTAAATAGGGTGGATTGCTTATTTTTTCCCTTGCAAAGATGAGTGCAGTCTTCAGAAAAAGTAATAAAGACCTATTCCCGATAGACGCCGCACCGTCATAAAGGACGGAATCATGGATGCTGAAACAGTTCAAATCACCCTTTCGAGGTGACTCCTCGTCAAGCAAGATCACCCATTTACCGAAAACAGAAAAAGGATTCGCACAAAAGCTCTTATCAAAGCTTTCATTGCGAATCCTTTTGGTGATGAAACGGTTTTAACCTATTTAATCTCTGACACCCATTTTGCCATATCATCAAGCTTTTCCGCCGGAACCAGTCCTCCCGGCATTCCGTTACCGCCTTTTTCAATCTTTTCTTTAATCGCACCTGTATCCATCCGGTCTCCGACGCCCTTCAGTTTAGGTCCTGATACACCTTCATAATTCTCGCCGTGGCAGGTTACACAGTTCGCTTTGTAAATTTCTTCAGGCGAGGCATCCGCTTTGTCTTCTTGAGCTGTTTTATTCCCTTCGCCTGCAATTTCTTTTTCGTCATAAAGGCCTTTTATGGATAAGATAAAAACCAGTCCTATGCCCATAATGGCGATTAATAAAAATGGTATCAATGGATTGCGGTTCATTTTACATCCCCCTTTTTAATTTACCCCTGCCCCTTATGTAAACAATTCTAATTCTACTTTAATTTTACAAAAAGTAAACCAATTATGAAACAAAAGCTGATGAAGTTCACATTTTAGACAAAATAACGGATGATGAAGCAATTGTTCATTTTCCAATTAAAGACCAGTTTTTGAATACGGTTACAACAATAATTATAAAGGGCTTTTCCTTCGATCTCAAGGTTATAATGACTCAAAATGCACTTTTGGATATTTGCAAATTCGAAAGAAATTAAGTAAAATATAATCGGGTTACCAATAATAGCGCTTTCATTCTGTCGTGAAAAAAAGAACGGATCTCCTGACCCGTTCAAGTTTATTCGAGAAAATCTTTCAAGCGTTTGCTTCTGCTTGGATGTCTTAATTTACGAAGTGCTTTAGCTTCTATTTGACGAATTCGTTCTCTTGTTACCCCAAATACCTTACCAACTTCTTCTAATGTTCTTGTACGACCATCATCAAGGCCGAAGCGAAGGCGGAGCACATTTTCTTCACGGTCTGTCAATGTATCCAGTACATCTTCAAGCTGTTCTTTCAGCAATTCATATGCTGCATGATCTGACGGAGAAGTCGCTTCCTGATCCTCAATGAAGTCTCCCAGATGTGAATCGTCCTCTTCACCGATCGGAGTCTCGAGTGAAACCGGTTCCTGGGCGATCTTTAGAATTTCACGGACTTTTTCAGGCGTCAGATCCATATCTTCCGCAATCTCTTCAGGCGTTGGCTCGCGGCCGAGATCCTGAAGGAGCTGCCTTTGAACACGAATCAGTTTGTTGATGGTTTCAACCATATGAACAGGAATCCTGATCGTTCTCGCCTGGTCGGCAATCGCTCTTGTAATCGCCTGTCTGATCCACCATGTCGCGTATGTGCTGAATTTGTATCCTTTGCGGTAGTCAAACTTTTCTACCGCCTTCATCAGGCCCATGTTTCCTTCCTGAATAAGGTCAAGGAAAAGCATTCCGCGGCCGACATACCGTTTTGCGATGCTGACGACAAGTCTCAAGTTGGCTTCAGCCAGACGGCGCTTCGACTCTTCGTCGCCTTCTTCGATTTTTTTCGCGTATTCGATTTCTTCTTTTGCAGACAAAAGGTTTACCCGTCCGATTTCTTTCAGATACATGCGGACAGGGTCGTTTATCTTAACGCCCGGAGGCACGCTTAAATCGTTAAGGTCAAATTCTTCTTCGGCCTTGGCCAGCTGTTGAATATTAGGATCCTCATTTTCTTCGTTCTCGCTAATTAATTCAACGCCTTGTTCTCCTAAAAATTCATAATACTCATCCATTTGGTCTGATTCGATCTCGAAGCTGGACATGCGCTCTGCAATTTCTTCATATGTGAGCACTCCGCGCTTTTTTCCGGCTTCTGTTAATTGATCCCTCACCTGTTCAAATGTGAATTCAGTTTCGGTCTCGTGTGCTTGTTTATCAGCCATTCATGGATCCCTCCTTCCAAAACTTACAGACGAATTCTAAAAGCATCCCGCTTTTTTTGTTCCTATTTCACGAATAAAGCCTTCTCTCTCATCTAGGGCTTCACGGGAAAGCAAATCATAAATTGACAATATATGATTAGGACAAGCAGCTTTTGCTCCTCCGTTAGGATTCATTGCCAAAAGCTTTTCCTATTATATATAACGGTTTATTTCAGCGAACGGTTCAGCTTAACAATTTCCTGTGCCAAAGTTGCCGCTTTGATGAAGTCTTTTTGCCTCTCGGCTTCCGCCCTTGCAGCTTCTTTTTCTTTTATCATTGACCAATTTCGATAATTCAACACTTTTTTTACATAATCAGATAATTCCGCTTCACTTAATTCTTCGTTCACCTGAAGCATTAAGATATCTGTCAGAAGCTGACCGAGTTCCTGATCCTCAACTCTCTTAAAGAGCTCCTGGATGGAAATGTCCGCTCCTTCTTCATACATGGCGTACAAATAAGCGGCAATCGCGCGGTGCTGATCAAGGTTGAATTCAAAGCCCACCCGGTCTAAAACCTTTCGAATGACGTCCCGGTCATGAATCATGTGAGCCAGGAGCATCCGCTCCGCGTTCTCATGAGCCGGCCGAAGACCTGTCTTTCTCCGCGGGGCGCGCGAAACGGCCGCCTGCCGCTCTTTTGAGTCCTGACGGCTGCTTTCCCTGCTGCGGCTTACAGCCTGCTTTTCAAATACGGAAAGCTGATCCTTCAAGGATTCAAATGAGATTGAAAATTCATTTGCCAGCTGTTTGACGTATATTTCCTGTTCCAAAGGTCCGCTGAGAAGGCTGACTTCCTTCAGTACATCGTTGATATAGGCTAAACGGTCTCCTTCATCAGACAGGTTTCTGCCCTTGCGGAAATAGTTCATTTTAAACGTCATCATCGTAACGCTGGCCCCTATTACATCATTCTTAAATTTCTCGCTTCCGAATTTTTTGATGTAGTCATCGGGATCCAGCCCGTCAGGTATCATGGCCACCTTGACGTCGCAGCCTTTTTTCTGAAGAATCTCCGCCGCTTTCAGCGTGGCTTCATAACCGGCATGATCCGAGTCATAGCACAGTATGACCTCTCCGACATTTCGCCTGATGATTTTCGCATGCTCTTCTGTCAGCGATGTGCCCATCGTGGCGATCGATTCTTTCACACCGGAACTGACGGCTGAGATGACGTCGGCAAATCCTTCAAAAAGGACGGCCCTCTCTTCTTTTCGAATGTGAAGGCGGGCCTGATGGAAATGATAGAGAAGCTTGCTTTTTCGAAAAAGCGGCGTTTCCGGGCTGTTCATATATTTTGGCTGCTCCCCGGTGAACGTCCTTCCGGAAAAAGCGACCGTTGCGCCGTGATGATCATGAATCGGAAACATAATCCTGTTTCTGAAACGGTCAAAATAGCCGTCACCGTTCTCGCGTCTGATGATGAGTCCAGCTCTTTCCATCAGCGCAAGATCAAAACCTCTCCGTTCCAAAAACTTTGTGATGAAATCCCATGAATCAAGGGCGCATCCGATTTCAAACTGCTCGATCTGCTCCATCTCAAAGCCTCTTTCGAGCAAATAATCGAGCGCTTCCTGGCCTTCCTTTGTATTGACCAGCAAATGATGATAAAATTTCTTTAACAGATCATGAGCTTCCGCCATTTTCTGTTCATCCGAACTGCCTGTGCTGTATGCTGATACAGCCGCTACCTGCTCCGGCAGATCTATTTGATATTTGTCCGCCAGGTGAGAGACGGCCTCCGTAAATGAATAACCTTCCATTTGTCTTAAAAATGAAAAAACATTCCCTCCCGCTCCGCAGCCAAAACAATGAAAAATCTGTTTTTCTCCGGAAACGGAAAAAGATGGCGTATTCTCACCATGAAAAGGACAAAGCCCAAAATAATTACGCCCCTGTTTTCTCAACTGGACGTACTCTCCGATAACTTCTACGATATCAGCTGATTTTTGCACCTGTTCTACAATTTCGTCTGGTATACGATTGCCCATGTTCCAACACTCCGTCGTACATAATTCGCTGCTTAGTACGTAAATCCTTCAATTTTCGACAAGATTTTTTGCAGCTCTTTGACAAATCGCTCTCGGTCTTCCTTGACCAGTTTTTTCGGGCCTTTCGTGTAACGTCCGCTTCTTCTCAATTTTTGTGCGACGTGACGGCGGAAAAGAGCATGATCGATGGAGTCCTCTTCGAAAAGATAGCCTCTCTCCGACATCACATAGACCTTTTTGCCAAGCAAAAGTGATGCCAGCCCGATATCTTGTGTGACGACGACATCACCTGGTCGAACATGGTTGGCAATGTACAGATCGGCTGCTTCTTTATGCGGATCGACATATGTCCAATTCTCTTCTTCTTTCCTTGTGACTTGAAAATGCTCGAATGAAGCCACGAATATGACCTTTACGTCGAAATCCGCCGCTGTTTTGAGCACTTCATCTTTCACCGGGCATGCGTCTGCATCGACAAAAATCGTCCTTTCTTTTTCAAGAAGACTAATTCTCCATCCCTCCATCAATCTCCTGCTATAAATACAGGCAAAATCACACAGGTTTCAAAAATAATCGATCTATAAGAATTTGTCGAAAGTTTTTTTCGGGAAATTCTTGACACGATACCCATAATAGTTTATTCGTTCTGTACTAAGCTTAAACCTAAAAGTTAATTATTTTATCACAATTTTTTATTATAATACAAATGGGTTAAAGATGCTAACATTTTCACTTTTCCCAAAACCATCAAAGCAAAAACCCAGGATGGGGTGTCCTGAGTTTTATTCTTAGACCCTTTTTGTCATCATGTTGTGAATAATGTTGGCCGTTTCCTCTACCGCTTTATTTGATACGTCTACGACATTGCAGCCGATGCGGCCGACGATCTTTTCAAAGAACTCCAGCTCTTCTTTGATGCGGTTGATATTAGCGTAAATCGCTTTGTCGTTGAGGCCGAGCGATTTCAGGCGCTCCTTGCGAATATGGTTCAGCTTATCCGGGCTGATTTTTAACCCGATGCATTTAGCCGGATCAACGGTAAAGAGTTCTTCGGGAGGATCCACCTCAGGAACGATCGGAACGTTTGCCACTTTTAACCGTTTGTGCGCCAAGTATTGGGATAACGGAGTTTTGGACGTTCTCGACACGCCGATCAGCACGATATCCGCTTTTAAGATGCCCCTTGGGTCTCTGCCGTCGTCATATTTTACGGCAAATTCGATGGCCTCTACCTTCTTAAAATAATCTTCGTCCAGCTGCCGGACTCTGCCCGGCTCGTATTTCGCGCTGAAGCCGTAGACCGTCTCCATTTTCTCAATCAGCGGGCCGATGATATCGTAATACACGACATTCGCCTTTTCCGCTTCGGCGATTAAAAAATCACGAATCTCCGGGACAACAAGCGTAAAACAGATGATGCCTCCGTCCGCTTCTGCCAGCGAGATCACTTCTTTTATTGTTCCGCGGTCTTCGACATAAGGAATCCGCCTGATGTTTGTCTGCTCGGATGAACCGTTAAACTGGCTGATAGCCGCCTTGACTACGAGCTCAGCGGTCTCGCCGACAGAGTCTGATACAACATAAATCGTCCGATTACTCATGATATCCCTCCATTTGAAGTTCACTCTACATGATTTCATTTTCAGATAAGCCGACTAAAATTTTTGTCATGTTCGTTTTCGTAATTCTTCCCACAACTTCATAGCCTTTTTCTGTATCTTTTACAACAGGCAGTGCGTCAATTTGTTTTTCGATAAGCATCTTGGCAATGTCCAAAATGAAATCGTCGCGCCTGCAAAGCGTAATGTTCGGCATTCTCGTCATAATGATATGGACGGGTATTGAAGGGAGCTCCTGTTTGCCGATGCTGGCTCTGAGCAAGTCTTTTCGTGAAAGTACACCGACTAAGATGGCATTATCATCAACGACAAAAAGCGTTCCTACGTCCTCTAAAAACATCGTGCAAATCGCATCATAAACGGAGACATTTTCATGAATGACCACCGGAATGGACTGGAAGTCTTTCACCTGCAGCTTTTTCAGCTTATCAGCCAAGAGCTGCGTGCCCGTCTTTCCCGTGTAGAAATAACCGACCCGCGGCCTTGCTTCCAAAAATCCTGACATCGTCAATATCGCCAAGTCCGGACGAAGCGTAGCCCTTGTCAGATTCAGCTTTTCCGCGATATGTTCTCCGGTAATCGGTCCGTTCTCTTTGACAATCTGCAAAATATGCTCCTGACGTTTATTTAGTTCGATCGTACTCACCACCTTTAAGCCGAAGCTCACAATTCGTTCGTTATGTATAAAAGTCGATAACATATTATAACGCATATGAAGACTAAAATAACAGCAATTACAATTGAATTCTATGAAAAAGACAGGCACAATTTGACAAGGATGTGAAAAATCAATTTGAGCAAAAAGACGATTGCCAGCTTGTCAGCAACCGTCTTCTGCGGTGTTTATTTTACAATGATGGCATTGATGTTTGCAAAAGATCGGATCAGCTCCGCCAGGCTTGCCATTTGCGCCAGGCGGTTCGCTTTTAATCTTTCATCTTCGGCATGGACCATCGTGTGATCAAAATAAGCTTCGATCGGCTCTTTTAGCTTGGACAGCTCACTGAAGGCTCCCTCATAATCTTTTGCTTGGTAAAGGGTCTCTAATTGCTGTCTGCACGCCTCATAAGCTTTGAAAAGCTCCTCTTCTTGAGGGTTTTCAAACAGTGACGCATCAATGGCGTTCGTTTCGCTCTTTTTGCTGATCGAAATAACCCTTGCCAGCGCTTCAGCCGTTTCTTTAAATTCCGGTTTTGCTGCAGCCGATTCAAGAACAGCGGCTTTTTTGACAGCCGAATACGGCTCAAGGTTCGAGCTTTCGAGCACGGCATCCACCACATCGTAGCGGATGTTTTCCGCTGTTAATACGTATTTGAGGCGCTGTTTAAAGAATTCGAGCAGTTCGCTGTTTGCTTCCTGTCCGGCAAACGCAGCCAGTTCTTTGAATGAAATGCCCCAGTTCCGGTCAAGCAGGATTTGGACGATGCCGCTCGCCTGTCTTCTTAGTCCATACGGATCCTGAGATCCTGTCGGAATAACGCCGATTTTAAAGAATGAAGCGACCGTATCAAGTTTATCCGCTAATGCGACGACGGCGCCGACGATTGATGAAGGTGCTTCCCCTCCGGCTTGTCTCGGCATATAATGCTCATTGACAGCGAGCGCCACTTCTTCTTTCTCCCCGAGCATCCGCGCATATTTTTCACCCATGATGCCCTGCAGCTCAGGAAATTCGTAAACCATGTGTGTCACAAGGTCGAATTTTGAAATGTGCGAAGCGCGCTTGATCAGCTGCACCGTCTCTTGATCCGCACCGATGATTTCAGCGATCCGTTCAGCAACCGCCTCAGTGCGTCTTACTTTGTCTCCAAGCGATCCCAGTTCTTCGTGGAAAACGATCTTTTCGAGTTTTTTCACATTCTCGTCAATGTTTAATTTTTGATCTTCTTTATAGAAGAAGGCGGCGTCTGAAAGCCTCGCTCTCAGTACTTTTTCGTTCCCTCTCGCCACGTTTTCAAGGGCGCGGCTGTCTCCGTTGCGGACGGTCACAAAGTAAGGAAGCAAATCGCCGTTTTTATCTTTGACAGGGAAATAGCGCTGATGCTCTTTCATCGTTGTCACGAGCACCTCTTCAGGAATTGCGAGAAATTCCTCTTCGTAAGAACCGGACAGAACCGTTGGATATTCAACCAGATGGGTAACCTCATCCAGCAGATCCTCGTCTCTCGGAATGTCCCAGGACTTTTCAGCCGCCAGTTCGTCAAGCTGCTTAACGATCAGCTGCTTCCGTTTGTCCGGATCGGCAATCACAAACTGGCTTTCCAGTGCCGCTTCGTATTCAGAAGGTGCGCTCAAGCTGGCTGCTTTTCCGAGGAAGCGGTGTCCCTGTGTTGTGCGGCCGGTTTCGACATGAGCGACTGAAAACGGAACGACTTCACTGCCGAACAGCGCGACGATCCATTTAATCGGCCTGATGTATTTCAAATCTTCGCTGCCCCAGCGCATGTTTTTTGGAAAGTGGAGGCTTGTCACCAAGTCGCCGAGCTCAGGAAGTAATGAAAACGTATCCTGACCTTTTTGGAATTTTTGCACAAAAACATATTCCGTTCCTTTGATGTCTTTAAAATACAAATCTTCCGGACTTGCTCCTTGCCCCCGTGAAAAGCCGATGGCCGCCTTTGTCCATTCGCCGTTTTCGTCAAGGGCGATTTTCTTTGCCGGTCCTTTCGCTTCTTCTGTCACATCGTCCTGCTTCTCCGCCACGTTCTCGACAAGAACGGCCAGTCTTCTAGGGGAGTTATAGAGCTTGACGGAACCGAAGGCAATATTTTTTTCCTTGAGCCAGCTTTCCAGTTTTTCACCAAGCTGAGTCATGCTGTCATGCATGAAGCGCGCCGGCATTTCTTCTAATCCGATTTCTAAAAGCAAATCTTGATTACTCATGTGAAGCCTCTTCCTCCTTCAGCATTGGGAAACCCAACTTTTCGCGTTCATCATAATACGTTTTCGCCACTTTTCTGGCCAGATTTCTCACCCTTGCAATATATCCTGTGCGCTCCGTGACGGAAATCGCTCCTTTTGCGTCAAGCAAGTTGAACGTATGCGAGCATTTCAGTACATAATCATAAGCAGGATGGACAAGTCCCTGATCCATCTGACGGTTCGCTTCTTTTTCGTACGTGGCAAACAATTCGAACAGCATGTCGACGTCAGATGTCTCGAACGTATAGACGGAATGCTCGTATTCAGCCATCTTGAACAGGTCTTTTATCGTATAGCCTTTCGTCCATTCGAGGTCAAAGACGTTTTCTTTGTCTTGAATATAAGAAGCAAGGCGTTCAATACCGTATGTGATTTCCACAGAAACCGGTTTGCACTCAAGCCCGCCGACCTGCTGAAAATAGGTAAACTGGGTGATTTCCATGCCGTCAAGCCACACTTCCCAGCCAAGCCCGGCGCAGCCGAGCGACGGATTTTCCCAGTTATCCTCGACAAAACGGATATCATGCTCCAGAGGGTCGATTCCAAGAGCTTTTAATGAATCTAAATAAAGCTCTTGAATATTGTCGGGAGACGGCTTAATGATCACCTGGAATTGATGGTGCTGATAAAGCCTGTTCGGGTTGTCCCCGTATCTTCCGTCCGCAGGGCGTCTTGACGGCTCCACATAAGCGACTTTCCAAGGTTCAGGTCCAAGGCTCCGCAAAAATGTATATGGACTCATCGTTCCTGCACCCTTCTCTACATCATACGACTGCAAAAGTACGCATCCTTCATTGGACCAGTGCTTTTGCAGTGTCAGAATCATTTCTTGAATATTCAAATGAAGCACCTCCATAAAACGTGTTTTCAAGTTTAATTTTTGGCATAGGGCTGGTTTGGGCAGAAAAAAACTCCCGTCCCTATGCTTGTTTGCCCACAAACATAGGGACGAGAGTTCTCCCGCGGTTCCACCCTAATTGCTGAGAGGAAATGTCTCAGCCTCTTTTTTAAAAGTTGCTCAGGGAATGCCTTTCATTACGCTCTCATCCCCGGCTTTCACCGCCCCGGAGTCGCTTCAATGAGGCCGTGCGCAATTACTTCTTTCCGTCAACGCAACGTCATTATTGAATCCAATCTTCATGACATGATCTTATAAAAAGATGAAGAGGTTGTCAACTTTTGTTTTCATCGCCCAGCATCTTTTTCATATTGTCCATTTGTTCCATGAAGCGCCGCGATTTCAGGTAGATCCCTGAGTACTCGTCATAGTACGTCTGTATGACCCTTTTCAGCTCATCCTTCGTCTCCTGTTTAACCGAGACATTTCCGAGCCTTGACAGGTCAAAATAAAAAAACAGCCTCAACAGCCTGGCGGATGCGGGAGACAGCGGTATCCTGTATGGATCTTTCGCAAAACAGCGGTGGCAGATAAAGCCGTTGTCGCGGATCGAAAAATGAAATGTGCCGTCTTTGCTTTTGCAATGTACACATTCATCCAGCTCCGGATACAGTCCCATCACGCTGAGCATTTTAACTTCGATAAGGTTGGCGATAATGTCGGGATCTGTACCGTCATCGAGCCTCCTCATCGACTGAAGAAGCAGCTCAAATAAAAACGGATTCGGTTTCTTTTCCTCCGTTCCCTTGTCGATTAATTCAGTGATGTAGGCCGCGTATGCTGTTAAAAACAGATCCTCGCGTATATGCCTCATGCTTTCGATCATCTCGCCCTGCTCCAATGTGCCGAGACCGGATGATTTGCGGAATAAAAAAGAAGCATAAAGGAACGGCTGGGAAATCGCTGACAAGCGGCTGTTCGGCTTTTTGGCGCCCCTTGCCAGCACACCGATTTTCCCGTGTTCTCTCGTCAACAGCGTAATGATTTTATTTGTTTCACCATAGTCGTTTGTACGAAGGACGATACCTTCACATTTCGTCAGCATATGTGCACCATCCAAAAATTGGAGGGGTCAAGCATGATCACAAAATTGGAAAGTCAATTTGCGCTAGCTCTTCTTCAAGTACTTCGGGTCTTTCCAGGTTCTCCTTTTCCAATTCTTTAAAAAGGAGGTACGTGTCTACGCTTCCTGTTTGTGAAAATACATTCCAAGTAAAATTCAACATAAAAAGCCCCACCTTTCTGTTTATAACTAGCTTTTTAAACATCCAAATTCTTAAGATTATCTTGACCTTGTATCCTCCATTTCATGTTAAACAATTTTTTCTAATATATCTTTGATTTCGAGAGATTTTGTCACGACTAAACCGCGGTCAAGCTCTGTTCGTTAATACTCGTCTTCTCTAAATCCAAAATCACGAAGCTGAGACATCTTGTTGCGCCAGTCTTTCTGCACTTTAACCCACAGCTCTAAAAACACCGATGATCCGAGCAGCGCCTCGATATCGGTTCTTGCCCGCTTGCCGATTTCTTTAAGCAGGCTGCCTCTTTTTCCGATGACGATCCCTTTTTGTGAATCGCGTTCGACGACGATGGTCGCGCTCACATACACAGAACCGTTTTCCCGTTCTTGAATGGACTCGATCGAGACCGCAATGCTGTGAGGGATCTCTTCCCTTGTCAGATGCAGCACTTTTTCCCGAATCAGCTCAGAAATGATAAATCGCTCCGGATGATCGGTCACCTGGTCACTCGGGTAAAACTGCGGACCTTCCGGCAAATAATCTTCAATTTGCTTTAAAAGCGTATCGATATTATTTCCCTCAAGGGCGGAGATCGGAACGACTTCCTGAAACGGATACCTGGTTCTGTACTCATCGATCAGCACAAGAAGCTCATCCGGATGAATCCGGTCGATTTTGTTGACGATCAAAAATACCGGCGTCTTGACTCCTTTTAAGCGCTCGATGATAAATTCGTCGCCTTTTCCGTAGCCTTCCTCCGCATTGATCATAAACAAGATCAAGTCGACTTCCTTTAAAGTGTTCTGCGCCACCTTCATCATAAAATCGCCCAATTTATGCTTCGGTTTATGAATGCCCGGCGTATCGATAAAAATCGTCTGGGATGTATCGGTTGTCAGCACACCTTGCACTTTGTTTCTTGTTGTTTGCGGTTTGTCGCTCATGATGGCGATTTTTTGGCCGATCACGCGATTCAAAAATGTAGATTTTCCTACGTTTGGTCGTCCGATAATGGAGACAAATCCTGATTTAAAGCTTTCCTGTGTCATGTAAGTCCTCCGATGAAAATGCTCCTGGCAGTAATTCTTGAACCGTCATTTCTTTGATTTGGCCATTCAGATTGGTTAAGATGACAGGCATGTTTGGTGAACAAAGTTCAGAAATCACCTGTCTGCACGCTCCGCACGGCGACACCGGACCCGGCGTATCCGCAGCGACGGCAAGCATCTTAAACGATTTTTCCCCTTCCGAGTAAGCCTTGAACAACGCTGTCCGCTCGGCGCAGTTGCACAGGCTGTATGCAGCATTTTCAATGTTGCAGCCTTTGTACACCTTGCCGTCCTCAGTCAAAAGGGCAGCGCCGACTTTGAATTTCGAATACGGAACATATGCAAATTCCCTTGCTTTTAAAGCTTCTGCAATCAATTCTTGTTTAGTCAATGTGTGTATTCCTTCCTATAGCGGTTATGGTACCGCTAACACTTTTATTTTACATAAAAATGGCTTCTTTTTCACGCCCAAATCACAAATGTAAAATTTTTGTAAGAATTGCGCACAATGAAAGGCACGGCATCAAAACAATTTTGACAAAAAGATGAGTAACCCAATCATACACGAAACGGCCGCAAACACGCAAACCGCCCCGGCCGCCGCGTCCTTTGCCGCCTTTGCAAGCGGGTGGTTCTCTTTTGTGAAAAGATCGATCGTATGCTCCACAGCCGTATTCATCAGCTCCAAGGCAAGCATTCCGCCGATCAGGATCAAGATGATGGACCATTCGATCAGAGTCAGCCTGAAGAAAAAGCCGCAGACGATCACAAGGATGGCGGCCCCGGAATGAATTCTAAAATTGCGCTCCGACATGAACGTCTTGACTATTCCTGTTAAGGCGTTTGAAAAACTCCATTTCAGACGGCGCCATTCATTTTGTTTATGAGGATCTTGAGAGCCCATATCGATTCAAAATGTCCTTTTGCTTAGTGAACATCTCTTTTTCCTCTTCTTCTGTCATATGGTCATAGCCGAGGAGGTGCAAGAAGCCGTGAACCGTCAGAAAACCCAGCTCCCTCATCAGTGAATGCCCGTATTCTTCGGCCTGTTCCCGTGCTTTATCAGCGCTGATGATGATATCTCCGAGAACGGGCGGCATGTCAGCGCCGATAATTTCAATCTCTCCTTCGCCGTCTTCTTCAAGGGCAAATGAAATGACATCAGTCGGATAATCTTTGCCTCTGTACTCTTTGTTGATTTTTTGGATCTCTTCATTGTTGACGATCGTAACCGAAACTTCGGCGCCGTCTGCGACGCCTTCCTCTGCCGCTGCGAATTGAAGAATTTTCTCAATTTCAGCAAGCTGGTCTTCAGGGACCCGTCCGATCTCGTCTGTGATATCTAGAATTAAACTCATGTGTGTTTCACCTTCTGTTTAGGATTAGCTTCCGGATATTCGATCCGGGAATGAAAAATGCCTTTCAGCGTTTCACAGAGCGTCTTCGCGATAATATTGAGCTCTTTTAAAGTTAAATCGCATTCGTCAAACTGCCCGTCCTGCAGCTTATCTGATATGATCCCGCGCACCAGCTTTTCAATCCTTTCGGGATTCGGGTTATGCATTGAGCGGACGGCTGCTTCGACACTGTCGGCCACCGAGATGATCGCCGCCTCTTTTGTCTGGGGCTTAGGGCCAGGATAGCGGAACTCTTCTTCAGTCGTCTGATCGCCTTTTTCTTTCGCCTTATAGTAAAAAAACTTGAGCAGCGATGTGCCGTGATGCTGTTCGGCGATGTCGACAAGCTCCTTCGGCATTTTATGATCCCTCAGCATATCGGCGCCGTCTGTTGCATGGGCAATGATGATGTTTTTGCTCAGCTGCGGAGAAAGCTTGTCATGCGGATTATCAATATTCATTTGGTTTTCTATAAAGTATTGGGGCCGCTTTGTCTTGCCGATATCATGGTAATAGGCTCCGACTCTTGCCAAAAGCCCGTTTGCTCCGACAGCTTCACATGCCGCCTCCGATAAGTTCGCGACCATAACGCTGTGATGGTATGTGCCGGGTGTTTCCGTCAGAATTTTGCGGAGCAGCGGATGATTCGGGTTTGAAAGCTCGAGAAGCTTCATCGTGGACAGAATCCCAAAGCCGCTTTCAAAAAACGGCATGAGCCCGAGAACAAGAACTGACGATCCGATGCCGGACACCGCTCCCATAACAAGGTATGTACCCATCTCAAGTCCGGTTTGCGCCGTGTTTTGAATCAGCTGCAGGGTAAACAGGACGACGATGTTGATCAGGGAGACAAACAAGCCGGCCTGGAGGATTTTCGCCCTCGCATTATGCTTCCCTAAAAATAGTATACCCGCCATCGAGCTGATCAAGAAATACGTTCCGATTCCATAGTTAAACGTGCCTGTCACACCCTGGTTAAACATCATGCTTCCGCAAATGGAAAGGATCATGCTCGACAGGATCGCCAGCCTTTCATTGATCAGCAGTTTAATGAGCATCACGCCCATCGCAATCGGCACGAGATAGCCGATATGGCCGATTTCAAGCTGCTGAAACAGGCTGATCACTTCCATGACGATTAAAACGATCGCTGTAATCAATGAAAACAGCATGAGCGACTTATTTTTCGGAATCCGGCTGCTGTACTGCCTTTCGAAATAGTAAACCAAAGCTGAGATGAAAAGCGCGATTAAAAGCAGCAGTCCGCCGACAGGCTTGAAAATGTTGGCTCCGCTTAAAAGTCCTGTCAGTTCAAGCTTTCGATAGACTTCCCTGTCGATCAGCTGATTTTCCTCAACAAGTATCTGCCCCTGCTTGATCTGCACCTGCTGCACGCTGTCAGCCGCTTCCTGACGCTTCTGCTCCGTCTTGTCAGGATCGTATACATAGTTGGGAATGATTGCAAAGCGTCCGATTTCATCGGCGGCGTTTTTTAATTTTGAAGGTATCGAATTACCCTTCAGCTCTTTCGTTACATGCTCTTTCGCTTCATCAAGCTTTCCGGCGCGGATTTCTTTGCTCATCACGTCATTGACGGCGGTGATGACCGAATCCTGTGTCATGGAAAGCTCTCCGTCGCTGGCCTTCAGCAGGTGTTTGATTGAATCCTGCGACAGCGAGTCCGTCACATCTGAAGTCAGCTTTTCTTCGACAGATTTGATCTGGTCTTTTTCAGATGGGGCCTGCTTGTCTTTTTTCTCTTGTTCTGCGCTTTCTTTTTTCACTTCTTTAATGATGTCGAAAATTGATGAGACAAGGTCAACCCTGTTGTCAGAGTACTCTTTTTTCAAGGTGTACTGGTCGGGAACTTCCTCTCTCGCTTCCTGCTTTTTATTAGCCGTTGCCTTTTGATCTTCGACTGTTGCCGGCGCATAGATCGTATTCTCGCTGATCGAAAATAAATCGAGGTCGAGGGACTCGGGCCTCACATGGAAAAACAGCAGGATGAACATTAGCGCGGATAAAGCCGCATAAAGAATGACGGGGAGGAAGCGGCCGTTTTCCAAGCGGATGGGCCGAAACTTTCCGTCTCTTTTTTTCTTTTTCAACAAAAGCACCTCTTTTCCCGCGGGAAACTAAAAAATGACCCGATAACGGGCGATCGGGCCATTCGGAATTATTTTGACTTTTCGTATGCTTCAATAATACGGGCGACAAGCGGATGTCTGACCACGTCCGTCTGATCCAGTTCAACAATTGAAATGCCTTCGATATCAAGGAGCATCTTTTTTGCAACGGCAAGCCCCGATGTGACGCCCTTCGGCAAATCGATTTGCGTAATGTCGCCTGTAATGACCATTTTAGAACCAAAACCCAATCTCGTCAAAAACATTTTCATTTGTGCCGGTGTCGTATTCTGCGCTTCATCCAAAATCACAAATGCGTCGTCGAGCGTCCGCCCCCTCATGTAAGCAAGCGGCGCGATTTCGATCGTTCCTCTTTCAAGCAGCCGTGCCGTATGGTCCGTTCCGAGCACGTCATGGAGCGCGTCATATAGCGGTCTTAAATAAGGGTCGACTTTCTCCTTTAAATCCCCCGGCAAAAACCCGAGGCTTTCCCCTGCTTCAACAGCTGGTCTTGTCAAAATGATTTTTTTGATGCGTCCGTTTTTCAGTTCATGAACGGCCTTTACGACAGCCAAATAGGTTTTCCCTGTTCCTGCAGGGCCGATGCCGAAGATTAAGTCGTGCCTTTTCATGGCGGCGATATATTCTCTTTGACCGATGGTTTTGACTCTGATCGGTTTTCCTTTGGCGTTTTTCGTAATTTCCTCTTCATACATGCTTTCAAAAAACTCAAGCTTCTGCTTTTTCGCCATCTTGATCGCATACAAGACATCGCGTTCTGATATCTCGATTCCTTTGCGGATGAGATTCAAGAGGGATGCAAGCAGGCTGTCCACGATTTCAAACGTTTCTTCGTCTCCGGTCACATAGACGGTTTCACCGCGCGTGACAATCGAAATGTTCAGCTCTTCCTCCATTAACTTCAAATGGGAATCCTGGTTCCCAAACAGCGCTTGAGCCTCGTTCGGACTTTCCAGTTGCTGATGAATCGCAAGTAAGTGTTCTGTCATTCTTTAGTCTCCTGAACAATTGGTGTTGTTTGAACAATGTCTTCAATAACCTGGTAAAGGATGATCAATTTAACTTTACCATTCTCACTCGTTTCGTGCAAAACTTTTTCACTAATAATGTTCCCGTCGCTCCCGATTTTTTTCCTGATGTCTCTTTTTCCCATTTCGACCCCTTCAAGGACCGCTTCTTTTTTCGAGTACACCCTTTTGATTTGTTCGCTCTCTCTCGTATGTTCCTTTTCATACGCGACAGGAAGCGTAAAATTCATAAAATGCAGCGAGTGTTTTTCGGTTTCTGTCTTCGGACGCGAGAACTCTTCTTTTTTAAAAGAAAAGCCCCAGACAGGCACAGAAAAAGAACCGAAGGATAGCTTGTGACTTGTCCTTACTTTACCCGTAAAAACGTCAAATGATGTCTCAAGAGGAACCGTTACCTTTGACTTGTACCAGGTTTCACCGTAGATTTTCCCTTTGGCTCCGACTTTTTGCTTTTCCTCTTCGCTCCCGATCAGTCCGGAAACAAGCATTTGCCCTTTTTCAACGTGCTGATTCACGGTGACGAGCGGCTCGCCTTTTTCCACGAACATTTTCGAGATGGTCGCCCCTTTTTTGGCGACGATGTGCCTCGGACCAATATATTTTTCTTTGTCAGGTTCATTTTTTTCAACCACTTTCATGTGAAGGGCCGTGCCGTTTAATTCAATGCCCACCCAGGTGATGTTTTCGACGCGCTTTGTAAGCGCCTGCTGAATTTTTTCCGGGGTCAGCATCGTAAACTGAAGGCGCCCTTTTTTGACGCCGATTTGATTCAAGTGCTGTCTGATTTGATGTTCTGTCTCCGGATTGGCTCCTGTTATGTCAATTTTCCAGAGCATGTTGGACAATAAAAACATGATGATAAAAAAAGCAGCAATTCCAATAGTGAAGCCGCTATTCCGTTTAGACTTCTGCACAAGGAAAGGGAAACCTTTTCGTCTGACGAAGCGGCACTTGCAGTCAAAATCCCTTATGACCCTCCGGAAGGCATGTACATCAGAAAGCGGAATATAAAGAAAGACAGCGTCTTTCTTTTTCTTAACATTAAACATCGGGATGCTGCGCCTGGTGCATTCATTTAATAATCGCTCGATCCCCTTTCCCGTTATCTCAAGCTGGATCTTTCCTGAAAAAAAAGAAAGCCATTTATTCTTCACGATTCTTTCCCCCCGACTTATGAATCGATATAGCGTACGAGCTCAATCGTGCCTTCAAGCAGAATTTCCTCAGGCAAAATCGTTTTGATGACAAAGTTTTTGCCTTGAATGATGCACTGCCCCTGTTTGAGCATCAGCCTTACTTCCGTATCGCTGAAAAGCAAAAGCCCTCTGTGGTTTTCAATATATATGTGAAGTCTTCCTATCATCGTGATCCTCGGAAGATCCATCATGACATCAGGGGGAATTTCCAATGTTCTTGTCAGCCACGCTTTGATGCGGTTTTTTCTTTGCGCCATAAAAAAAGAACCCCCTTTCATCTCATATGTATGAGTGATATGGGGGTTCTAATACTTAAATTTTAGGCCGGCGCCTCATTGTGTAATGCGGCTTTCTCGACCGCGGAGGGCCGAATACTTCGCTGAGTACAACGCCTTGGACAATCGTGTTTTTATTCATATCGAGCAGCTCTTGTTTCCGGTTGACCACCCGGCTGCTCTGCTTTTTAATGGCCCGTTCAACGGCCGGCATGGACCGCTCGGCATCCGCTTGTATTCTGCGGAGTTCTGCGGCCATATCTTCGCTTTTTGCAGCAGCCGCTGCTGCAGGCCGTTGTTGTTTGTTTTCTGCCGGCTGGCGCTGTGCCGTCTGCTTCGGCATCGTCTGCGTTTTCGGCCGTTCAGGCGCCGGTTTTCGCTTGGTTTCTTCATTTTCATCATTTTTTCCGAGCTTGTTGAATATGAAGGAGATGGCTGCGATGATGGCCGCCATGATAATCGGATTGTCGAACAGGATATCAAGCAATGAGCTCCCTCCTTTTTACAGGGGCTTGTTTATTTATGATCCTCTTCATTTTGGTCTTTCGTCATCTTTCCGAAAGAATCGCGCATGTCTGTGTCGGCGTCGATGTTTTTCATATTGAGGTAGTCCATGACTCCGATCTTTCCGCTGCGGAGAGCTTCAGACATCGCAAGCGGCACTTCGGCTTCTGCCTCGACGACTTTAGCACGCATTTCTTCGACGCGGGCGCGCATTTCCTGTTCTTGCGCAACCGCCATGGCTCGGCGTTCTTCCGCTTTCGCCTGGGCGATGTTTTTATCGGCTTCAGCCTGGTCGGTCTGCAGAATCGCTCCGATGTTTTTGCCGATGTCAACGTCAGCAATATCGATCGATAGAATTTCAAACGCTGTGCCTGAATCCAATCCTTTGCTCAAGACGGTTTGTGAAATCATATCCGGGTTCTCAAGCACTTTTTTATGATTATCGGAGGAACCGATTGTCGAAACGATCCCTTCGCCGACACGGGCAATGATTGTTTCTTCTCCCGCTCCCCCGACAAGGCGGTCGATGTTTGCGCGAACCGTGATTCTCGCTTTTGCTTTCACTTCGATACCATCCATTGCTACACCGGCAATAAACGGCGTTTCGATGACTTTCGGATTAACGCTCATTTGAACGGCTTCAAGCACGTCACGGCCTGCTAAATCGATGGCCGCACATCTGGCGAATGTGAGTTCAATGTTTGCACGCTGGGCAGCGATAAGCGCGTTGACAACCCGGTCAACATTCCCCCCTGCAAGATAGTGGCTTTCAAGCTGATTGATTGTAACATCAAGTCCCGCTTTATGCGCTTTGATCAGCGGGTTCACCACGCGGTTTGGAATGACGCGGCGGAGCCTCATTCCGATCAGTGTGAAAATGCTGATTTTAACACCAGCGGCCAAAGCCGAGATCCACAGCATGACCGGGACGAATGTAAAGAAGACAGCTAGTAAGATGATTCCGGCTGCTATAATTAGCAAAAGAAACAGTGTTGACGGATCCATAATATTCCTCCTAATAATATAATTTATAATTCTCTCACAACAATGCGTGAGCCTTCCACTTTAACTACTTTCACTTTCTTGTCCTTCGCGGTGAACGAGCCTTCAGATACGACATCAAGCCGTTCATCGCCGATGATGACCGTTCCGGACGGTCTGAGCGGTGTAAACGTGACGCCGGTTTTACCAATTAAATCGCGCCGGCTTTCATTTGACACATATCCGCTTTCCGTGCTTGTCGAGTCGGTTAAGATCAATTTTTTAAAAAATTTCATACGCTTCCCCAACACCCTTGTTAATAGAATGGATGCCGCTATAGAAACAGCAGTTGCAATCAAAATGGATACGGCCATGACCTTAAAGCTTCCCGATGCTAAAAAGAGGCTCGCAACAATCGCGATCAGACCGGCAATCCCTGCTATTCCGCCCGGCAAAAAAATCTCTAAAATGATTAAAATAATGCCTGCTGCAAACAGAAGGATCGTTTCCATTCCGGCAAGCCCGGCGACGAGATGACCGTAGAAAAAGAGCAGCAGCGCGGAGAGTCCCATAAAGCCGGGGATCCCAAAACCAGGCGAATAAAGCTCGACAATCAGCCCGAGACTTCCGATTGAAAGGAGAATCGGAATCACGACCGGATGCGTGATGAACCGGGCCACCTTTTCGGCGAAGCTCACCTCGGAACGCTCGATTTTGGCATCCTTCAAGTTCAGCTTTTTCAAAAGATCATCAAGGCTCGAAACTGTGCCTTCGGAATAGCCGACTTCCAGCGCTTTGTCAGGGCTTAATGTGAGCAGCTCGCCCTTCGGCGCCCCAACTTCTTTAGCATCGACATCCGCATCGGCCATCGCGAGAGCGTATTTCGGATCACGTCCGTTTTTTTTGGCTGCGTCTTCCATTTCAGCGAGCCACAGAGATTCCGACTTTTTATCAGCGGCATTTCCCTGCGTGTCAATGATCGCGGCAGCTCCCATTTTCCCGCCGGGCGCCATATAAATATCGTCTGCATTCAAGGCGAGGTAAGCGCCTGCGGACAGAGCCCTTCTATTCACATAAGCGGTCACCGGAATGTCGGAGTTATGTATCGTATCAGCCATGTCAAGGACTGCATCGACCGCTCCGCCGGGGGTATTGATATCGAGTATGATATGTTTGGCATTCATATCTTCCGCTTCTTGAAAAGAACGCTCAAGAAATTTTGAAAGCCCTTTTTCAACCGTTTCTTCGATCGGAATGACATACACTGTATCTCCATCCGCTTTCACGGTCAAATGAACGCCTAGTAATAAGAATAAAACAAAACCGCTGGCCAGAGCAACAAAAATTCTGAATTTTTTCAGCAGCAACGATGTCTGAGACCTCCTTCCCCTATTATCATTAACATTACATACGTTATAAATGTAGCAAAGGTTTCATCTTTCTACTACTTTTCTATTGTATGAACACGCACAAAAAAAGACGCCTTTAATTGCTTAAAGGCGTCTTTTTCTTAAGACAGTTGTTTGCTGACAAGCTTATTGACGAGACCGCCGTCCGCCTTGCCTTTGACTTTCGGCATGATAGCGCTCATCACTTTGCCCATATCCGCTTTTGAAGAGGCGCCGACTTCGGCGATCGTCTCATTGACGATGCCGAGCAGCTCTTCTTCCGTCAGCTGTTCAGGCATATAAGCTTCCAGAATGTCTAACTCTTTTTGAACTTTATCTACTAAATCTGAACGATTAGCGTTTGAAAATTCATGGAGGGAGTCTTTACGCTGTTTTAATTCACGAGAAAGAACAGTCAGTTCTTCATCATCGGTCAGCCTGTCTTTCTTAAGCTTGATTGCTTCGTTTTGAAGCGAAGCTTTGACCATGCGAATGACAGTCAGTTTGTCTTTCTCACGGTTTTTCATATAGAGCTTCATATCTTGATTCAGCCGCTCAAGAAGACTCATAAATCCACCCTCTTTTAGTATTTGCGCTTTCTTGCAGCTTCAGACTTTTTCTTGCGTCTTACGCTAGGTTTTTCATAAAATTCACGCTTTCTTGCTTCCTGCAAAGTACCTGTCTTTGATACACTGCGTTTGAAGCGACGAAGAGCATCTTCAAGCGATTCGTTTTTTCTAACGACCGTTTTTGACATTCTCTTTCCCTCCCTCCGAATACACCAATCGACTGCTTTAAAAAAAGACATACATATAAACATGTACTTTGACATTATAATATAAGCCTCCGGTAAGGTCAACCAAGGAGAATCGTTTTATTGTTCAGTCATGATTTCGGCAGCTTGTCTGTATATATTTATAAAGGAGGCTGTTCGAAAAACTGATGATAATCTTGATCTTATTCATATTATTGATCGTTCTTTTTCTCAAAGGCATGAGCATGCTGAGAAAAGGCTTGATTTCACTGACATTTGAAAAAATCGAAAAGCGGCTGCTGTTTTTCACGGATCATCCGGTGAAAGCCTTTTTGGTCAGCATTGTATTTACGGGGGTTTTGCAAAGCAGCTCGGCATTTATGGTGATCGTCATTGGCTTTGTCTCGGTAGGCGCCCTTTCATTTAAACGTTCGATTCCGCTCATTTTGGGAACAAACATCGGGTCCACCTTCACAACGGAATTTTTGGCGGTGAAGCTGGAATTTTTGATTTTTGCCCTCTTTGCCGCAGGTGCGGTTCTTTTCATGGCCGGAAAATCCCCTTTTCGGCAAGTGGGCGTAAGCATGATCGGCTTGGGTGTTATTTTTTTCTGTATCAGCGGCTTTAACCGGCTTGCCGTGCCGTTGTCACAGCTAGACTCGGGCGCTTATATTGTGCAGCTTGCTGAAAATTCACCGCTTTACGCCTTAATCATCGGCACGGTGTTGACCGCGATGATTCATTCCAGTTCGGCGTGTGTCGGCATCCTGATGAGCTTTATGGATCAAGGTGTCGTCGGTTTGACCGAAGCGATGAGCGTTGTTCTCGGCTCCAATATCGGGACATGCATCACAGCCGTGATGGCGTCCTTCAAAGGCGGAGCTGCGGCCAGGCAAACGGCTTATGCCCATGTGCTGTTTAATGTCATCGGTGTAGCAGCTGTATACCCCCTGCTCTCATCAATAACAGGCTTTATCTCCGGACTGTCTGAAAGCCCCGCTCAGCAGATTGCCCATTTCAGCCTGCTCTTCAACGTCGTCACATCCCTATTGTTTCTGCCGCTCTCAAATCTGTTTCATTCGCTGATCATGTTTCTCATTCCAAACAAAAACCAGGCCCGGTAAACGCCTGGTTTTTGTTGATTAGTAGTCTTCATCCGCTGTTAAGCCTTTGACAATCGACACGCCTGCGCTTGCTCCGATTCTCGTCGCTCCGGCTTCAACCATGGCAAGGGCGCTTTCCTTATCGCGGACGCCCCCTGATGCTTTAACGCCGATAACAGGTCCGACAGCTTCCCGCATCAGTTTTATATCCTGAACTGTCGCACCGCCGCCGGAAAAACCGGTCGATGTTTTGACAAAGTCGGCGCCGGCTTTTACGGCCAGTTCACAAGCGTGCCTTTTTTCTTCATCCGTCAACAGTGAGGTCTCTATGATGACTTTTACGAGAGCTTTGCCGTCTGCCGCGTCTGTCACCGCTCTGATGTCATGCTCCACGGTTCGGGTATCGCGGTCTTTTAATGCACCGATGTTGATCACCATATCAACTTCACCGGCCCCGTCTGCAATCGCCTGCCTGGTTTCAAAGGCTTTTGTTTCCGGAGACGCCGCACCTAAAGGAAAGCCGATAACCGTGCACACTTTCACTTCTGAATCTTTAAGAAGCTCGGCGCACAGCTTTACCCAGCAAGGGTTGACGCAAACGGAAGCAAAATCGTATACACGTGCTTCTTTGCAAAGCGCTTCGATTTCGGATGTGACAGCATCAGGCTTCAATAGCGTGTGATCGATCATTCGCGCAATTTGTTTTGTCATCGTCACGACTCCTTTTCAAGTGGTTGTCTTTTATGATATTCGCAAAAAAAGCCGGAACACCTTTTTCGTGAACCGGCTAAATTGATCATTTATGACGATAAGCGGATGTTTTCATGGACGTCGTCTTCGGCGACGCGGACGAACTGGCCTTTATTGTACGGATAGCCGGCTTTTAAGATCTTCACTTTAACAAGCTGGCCGATCAGGTCTTCGGAACCTTCGAAAACGACCTTCATATAGTTGTCCGTGTAGCCGACAAGCAGATTGTCTTCGCCCGTTTCCGTGAACGGCTCTTCCGGAATGATTTCCAGAACATCGCCTTCATAATCTGATGCGTATTCTTTCGCAAGCTGATCTGAAAGAGCGATCAGTTTGTGAACTCTTTCGTTTTTCACGTTCTCGTCAACCTGGCCATCCATGCGTGCTGCTGGAGTTCCGGTCCGTTTGCTGTACGGGAAGACGTGGAGCTCGGAAAACTTGTGTTCTTTAATAAAGTTGTACGTCTCCATGAATTCTTCTTCCGTTTCCCCCGGGAAGCCGACGATCACATCAGAAGTGACTGCGAGCCCCGGAAGAGCTTTTTTGAGTTTCGTCAGCCTGTCAGCGAAAAACTCCATCGTATACTTTCTTCTCATCCGTTTTAAAACGCTGTTTGAGCCGGATTGAAGCGGAATGTGAAGGTGTCTGACGATCTTGTCTGAGCGGTCAAGCACTTCAATCACTTCGTCTGTAATTTGGCTCGCTTCGATTGAAGAGATACGGATTCGTTTCAGACCTTTCACACGGCTGTCCAGTTCTTTCAACAGCTGTGCAAAGTTGTAGTCTTTCATATCTTCTCCATAACCGCCGGTGTGAATACCGGTTAAAACGATTTCTTTATAGCCGGCATCAACGAGCTGCTGCGCCTGGCGGATGACTTCCTCAGGGTCGCGGGAACGAAGCAGGCCGCGCGCCCACGGAATGATGCAGAATGTGCAGAAATTGTTGCAGCCTTCTTGAATTTTCAATGAAGCACGTGTTCTGTCGGTAAATGCAGGAACATCAAGCTCCTCAAACACTCTTGCTTTCATAATATTGCTGACGCCGTTAATCGGCTGTCTTTCTTCCTGGTACTGCTTAATATAGCCGAGCATTTTTTCACGGTCCTGCGTACCGACGACGATATCAACGCCCGGGATCGCCATGATTTCCGCCGGGGAAGTCTGGGCGTAGCACCCTGTCACACAAATGACGGCGTCAGGATTTTGGCGGATCGCCCGTCTGATCACCTGGCGGCTTTTTTTATCACCTGTATTTGTGACGGTGCATGTATTAATGACGTATACGTCCGCCGAACTTTCGAATTCTTTTCTTTCGTAGCCGGCTTCTTTGAAAAGCTGCCAAATTGCTTCTGTTTCATAATGGTTGACCTTGCAGCCAAGTGTATGAAATGCAACGGTTGCCATTGTTATTCACCTCTTAGTAACTCTGTATGATAAGAAACTGCCGCCAACGCGTACAGCGGAGCTGTTTCCGCCCTTAAGATCCGCGGACCGAGCCCGCAGGCGAGGGCTCCTTTTTCTTTAAGCGCCTCAATTTCATCTTCTGAAAATCCGCCTTCAGGACCAAACACCATGAGCACGGATGATCCTTCCGGCAGGCTTTTGAGCACGGATTGAAACCGGCTCGTCTCGCCTTGCTTTGATGACTCTTCGTATGCAACGACACATTTATCGAAGTCCTCAAGGCTCTCAAGCAAACGTTGAAACGTGTGAACCGGCGCCACATCGGGAATCGTGTTTCTGTGGGACTGTTCTGCGGCTTCCTTGGCGATTTTCGCCCACCTTTCCCGCTTTTTCTTTGCCTTTTTTTCATCAAGTTTAACAACGGAGCGTGATGCCTGAAAAGGAATAAACGAGCTTGCACCGAGCTCTGTCCCTTTTTGAATGATCCATTCCAGCTTATCTCCTTTTGGAAGGCCGTTTGCAATATGGATCTGGACGGGCAGTTCGCGTGTTTTCCCCGTCCATTCGATTACGCTCAATAAAACCTCTTCTTTTGTGACGGACTCGATCCGGCAGTTCGCTTCATGGCCGTCTTTTGCACAGCAAATGACCTCGTCTCCGGGAGACATCCTCATCACGGTCGCAATGTGATGAACGTCTTCGCCTTTGATCGAGAACACAGGTGCGGCCGTGACCTCTTGTTTTGATTGTTCGATAAAATATCGTTGCATACGCTTGTCACACCTACTAACGATTATTTTTCAGCGATGATGCTGACCCAGTCCTCCATTGAAAGAACCTCGACGATCGTAAAGCCTTCTTTCACCAGTGCATCTTTGACTTCCTGTTTTTTCTGCTGAATGATTCCCGAAGTAATGAAATAACCGCCGTCTTTCAACAGGCTGTATGCCTGATCCGTAAAGCGCAAGATGACCTCGGCCAGGATGTTGGCGACGATGACGTCTTTTTCCCCTTCGACGCCGTCAAGCAGATTATTTTGCTTGATCTCGATATGATCGCTGACTTTATTGAGCTTGGAGTTCAAGCGGGCGCTTTCCACGGCTACAGGATCGAGATCATATCCTTCAACCTGTTTGGCGCGAAGCATGGCTGATGCAATGCTCAAAATGCCTGTTCCCGTTCCGACATCCACGACCGAATCCCCTTCTTTCACATACCTTTCGAGCGCCTGTATGCAAAGTACGGTTGTCGGGTGTGTGCCTGTTCCGAACGCCATTCCCGGGTCCATCTCGATGATGAGCTCATCCGTATGAACCGGTGTGTACTCTTCCCATGTCGGAACAATCGTAAACTTCTCGGAAATTTTTACGGGATGATAATATTTTTTCCATGCTGTCGCCCATTCTTCTTCGTTAACCTCGCTGATGGTGATTTTGTTCCGTCCGAGGTCAATATCATACAGCAGCAGATTATTGATGGTTTCCTTGATTCCTTCTACGGTCTCTCCCAAAAAGCTGTTGATCGGGAGATACGCTTTAATGATGACTCCTTCATCAGGGTAATCATTGGGGTCGAGCTGGTAGATTTCTCCGTATACATTCTCACGCTCTTTAATTAAATCAAGCGGATCTTCAATTACGACTCCACTCGCACCAGCTTCATGCAAAATATTCGAGATGGGCTCAACCGCTTCATGTGTCGTGTGAATGCAGATTTCGGACCATTTCATACTACCAACTCCTCATCCAATCATTAATCGCCTTTAAAGGCGCGCTTTACTTTATCGAAAAAACTCATTTCCTGTTCATCCGGCATATTTCCGCTCACTTCTGCAAATTCGCGGAGAATATTTTTCTGGTTTTCTGTTAAATTCGTCGGTGTCACGACGCGGACGACGATGTGCTGATCGCCTTGACCGTACCCGCGTACGTTGGCAACGCCTTTTCCTTTTAAACGGAACTTGGTGCCTGTCTGCGTGCCCGCCGGCACTTTTAATTTTACTTTACCGTGAAGAGTAGGCACTTCGATTTCGTCCCCGAGCGCAGCCTGTGCAAATGTCAGCGGCATTTCGCAGTAAATATCGTCGCCATCGCGCTCGAAAAATTCGTGTTCTTGGACGCGGAAAACGACGAATAAGTCACCTGACGGACCGCCGTTGATCCCCGGTTCACCCTGTCCGGATACTCGAAGCTGCTGGCCGTCATCCACACCCGCCGGGATGGTGACATTGATTTTCTTGCGTTTTTTCACTTTTCCTGTACCGCCGCAAGTTGAACATTTGTGTTTAATTTGCTTACCCGTTCCATTACAGTAATGACATACTCTTCTGTTGACAACTTTTCCGAACGGAGTCGACTGCTCCATGTTCAGCTGGCCAGAGCCGCCGCAGTGTGAACATGTTTCCGGCTTTGTTCCCGGTTTCGCGCCTGAGCCGCTGCATGTTTCACATGTTTCTTCACGCGGAATTTCGATCGTCGTCTCTTTTCCGAAGGCCGCTTCTTCAAATGACAGTGTCATCGTATACTGCAGATCGGCGCCCTGCCTCGGGGCATTCGGGTCTCTCCGCCTTGCGCCGCCTCCGAAAATGCTTGAGAAAATATCGTCAAACCCAAAGCCGCCGAAGTCGCCGCCGCCGAAACCTCCGCCGCCAAATCCCTGATTTGGATCGGTGTGGCCAAACTGGTCGTAATGGGCCCGTTTTTGGTCATCAGAAAGTGTTTCATAGGCTTCTTTGACTTCTTTGAATTTTTCATCCGCTCCGGCTTCTTTGTTGATGTCCGGGTGATATTTTTTAGAAAGCTTGCGGTAAGCTTTTTTAATCTCATCTTTAGAAGCGCTCTTACCTACCCCAAGCACCTCATAGTAATCACGCTTACTCATCTCTTCACACTCCCGATTTTCTCACATAAATTAGATTGTATCATTTCAAATTATGTTTTTTCAATTCCTTTTGTCCTTTAGGAAGAAAAAAGTCAAAGTCAAGAGATCCTGACTTTGACTTTCATCGCCTGTAAGGTCATGTGCTGTGCAAACCGGGGTAAGCACAGCACATTTTATTTCAATTATTTTTGATCTTTGTCGTCGTTTACTTCTTCATATTCAGCGTCAACGACATTGTCGTCGGCTTTTTTAGCGCCGGCGCCGCCGTCTTGCTGAGCCTGAGCCTGTTTTGCAGCTTCTTCGTAAAGCTTCATTGAAAGCTCTTGGACGATCGCTTGCAGCTCATCTTTTTTCGCCTTGATTTCATCAAGGTCATTTTTCTCGATCGCAGCTTTTAACGCGTCTTTTGCATCATTCGCTTTTTTCACTTGCGCTTCATCGGCTTTGCCTTCAAGATCTTTCAGCGTTTTTTCAGTTGTGAAGACAAGCTGATCCGCTTCGTTGCGAAGCTCGATTTCTTCTTTTTTCTTCTCATCCGCTTCGGCGTTTTCTTCAGCTTCTTTCACCATGCGTTCGATTTCCTCGTCAGAAAGACCTGAAGAAGATTTGATCGTGATGTTTTGCTCTTTGCCGGTACCCAGATCTTTCGCGCTGACGTTGACGATACCATTCTTATCGATGTCAAATGACACTTCGATTTGCGGTACGCCGCGAGGAGCCGGCGGAATATCTGTAAGCTGGAAGCGTCCGAGCGTTTTGTTGTCGGCAGCCATCGGGCGCTCACCTTGGAGCACGTGGATGTCAACCGCTGTTTGGTTGTCAGCCGCTGTTGAGAACACTTGGGACTTGCTTGTCGGGATTGTCGTGTTGCGGTCAATCAGCTTCGTGAACACGCCGCCCATTGTTTCGATACCAAGTGACAGCGGAGTTACGTCCAGAAGGACAACATCTTTGACATCGCCTGTGATGACGCCGCCTTGAATGGCTGCACCAAGGGCTACGACTTCGTCAGGGTTGACGCCTTTATGCGCTTCTTTTCCAGTTTCTTTTTTGATCGCTTCCTGAACGGCAGGAATACGTGTTGATCCGCCGACAAGAATTACTTTGTCGATTTCGCTTGCAGAAAGCCCCGCATCTTGAAGAGCCTGGCGGACTGGACCCATTGTGCGCTCTACCAAGTGTGAAGACAGCTCTTCAAACTTCGCGCGGGTCAGTGTCAATTCAAGGTGCAGCGGACCTGCGTCACCGGCTGTGATAAACGGCAGCGAAATTTGCGTAGAAGATACGCCGGAAAGGTCTTTTTTCGCTTTCTCAGCCGCATCTTTTAAGCGCTGAAGCGCCATTTTATCTTTAGAAAGATCAATGCCGTTTTCTTTCTTGAATTCTGAGACGAGATGATCGATGATCACTTGGTCAAAGTCGTCTCCTCCAAGGCGGTTGTCACCCGCTGTAGAACGAACTTCGAATACGCCGTCTCCCAATTCAAGGATGGAAACGTCGAATGTACCGCCGCCAAGGTCGTAGACGAGGATCGTCTGATCTTCTTCCGTCTTATCCAGACCGTATGCAAGCGCAGCTGCAGTCGGCTCGTTGATGATCCGCTCAACTTCAAGTCCGGCGATTTTACCGGCATCCTTTGTCGCTTGACGTTCTGCATCATTGAAGTATGCAGGAACTGTGATTACGGCTTTAGATACAGTTTCGCCTAAATAGCTTTCAGCATATGATTTCAAATGCTGAAGGATGATGGCAGACACTTCTTGCGGCGTGTACTTTTTGCCTTCGATTTCAACTGTATAGTCCGTGCCCATGTGGCGCTTGACCGACATGATCGTGTTCGGATTCGTGATGGACTGGCGTTTCGCCACTTCACCCACCTGGCGCTCTCCGTTTTTAAATGCAACAACCGAAGGAGTCGTGCGGGCCCCTTCTGGATTTGGGATGACTTTCGGCTCTCCGCCTTCAAGCACTGCAACGCATGAGTTCGTTGTTCCCAAGTCGATTCCGATTACTTTGCTCATGATTTTTACCTCCTGCTATGTAGTTATTGGTTGACTTTTACCATAGAAGGACGGATCACCCGGTCCTTAAGTTTATAGCCTTTTTGCAGTTCCTCAACGACTGCGTTTGATTCGTACGCTTCATCCTCGACCTGCATAACAGCCTGGTGCATGTTCGGGTCAAATTGCTCTCCGACTGAAGGAATCTGTTCAACTCCTTCATTTTTAAGAGCCTCCAAAATTTGACGGTGCACCATTTCCATCCCTTGAAGCAGGCTTTTCGTCTGCTCGTTGTCAGGATCGATCTGTAGCGCGCGTTCAAAGTTGTCAAGCGCCGGCAGCAAATCGCTGATGATGCGCTGGGAACGGTACTTTTCAGCAGCCTCAAGGTCAAGGCGTGCGCGTCGTTTGTAGTTTTCAAAGTCCGCCTGAACACGTAAAAGTTTATTTTCTTTTTCTTCAAGACGTTCTTGAAGTTCTTTGAGTTGTTTTTCAAGCATTTCTGTTTGCGTGTCTTCTGCCGGGGCATCAGCTTCAGCAGCCGTTTGTTCGGCTTCGGCTGTCTCCGCTTCTGTCTCGTTCAGTTCCTCTTGTTCGTTTAGCTCTTCAGTTTGTTTTTCTTCTGCCATCTGTGTTCACCTCCCTTAAAGGATGAGTTTCATGATAAAGAAGGGATTTCTCCCTTCTGTTTTGTTTTCAGGTACTGCCTTACCCATCATACAAACTTGTCAACGCTTTTGACAAGTCAGATGATACGTGCTGAAGCAAACCGACGACGCGGGAGTAGTCCATGCGCGTCGGCCCGATGACCGCGATGGAGCCGATCTGTTTTGAACCGACCGTGTATGTCGCGGTAATCAGGCTGCAGTTTTCCATTTCTTCATAGTCGTTTTCCTTGCCGATTTTAATGGTAATTCCGGACTCAGTCGACTGAAAGAGCCGGAGAAGCTCCTGTTCTTTCTCAATGAGCGACAATAGCGATTTCACTCTGTCAATATCGTGAAATTCGGGCTGATTCAGCATATTAATCTTGCCGCCGAAAAACAGCCGGTCGGTTTGAACAGATGAATCCAGCGTTGCGCCGAGCCCGTGTAAAATCGTATCGTAATTTTGGATATGCGACTTTAAGAAGATGACGACCTCTTTGAAAATCCTGTCTTTCAGCTCTGAGATCGGCACGCCTCTAAGGCGTTCATTTAATATATTCACCAGCTTTTCGAGATCGGAAAGATTGACCTCCGCCGGAAAGTTGATCGTTTTATTCTCGACATGGCCGGTATTCGTTACTAGAATGGCAACGGCCTTCTTAGGCTGAATCGGCACAATCTGGATCTGTTTGAGATGATTTTCGCTCAGTCTCGGACCGAGGACAATCGATGTATAATTTGTCAGATCAGACAGCACTTGAGCCGACTTCTGCACCGCTTTTTCGAGTTCAAAGATTTTTTCTTTGAAAACCGAATGAATAATGTTCAAGTCCGTTTTTGACAGCTTTCCGGGTGAAAGCAGATGATCGACATAATAGCGATAGCCTTTTTCAGAAGGAATCCGGCCTGAAGATGAGTGGGTTTTTTCAATAAAACCGAGCTCTTCCAAGTCAGCCATTTCGTTTCTGATCGTTGCTGAGCTGAATGTGATATCTTCCTTTTTGGAAAGCGTTCTTGATCCTACCGGCTGAGCTGAACGAATGAAATCGTTGACGATAACCTGCAAGATTAACAGCTGACGATTTGTTAACATCCATATCACCCCTGTTAGCACTCGACACAACTGAGTGCTAATTGTATATCAAAATTACCAAACCAAAATCAAAATGTCAATTATAACTCACCCAGGAATGCTTGAAACACTTCATTCCCTAACAGTTTTCCATTATGTGTTAAAAATACGTTGTTGCTCGTGTTCACAATCAGCCCTGTTTCTTCCAGCGAACGGAGCACTTTCGGGAAGAGATCGTCAACAGTTCTTCCGTATTTTTGGAAAAAGTGTTCTTTGTCTACTCCCGCGGTTTTTCGAAGACCGAGAAACATTTCTTCTTCAATCTGTTCATTTTTTGTAACCCTGTGTTTTTCTTTATAAGGAAAACCTGACTGCTCAATCAGGTCGATATAATGTTTAACAGGGCCGGCATTTACCGTTCTTTCACCATTGATATAGCCGTGCGCGCCCGCGCCCAAACCGAAATACTCCTCATTGTTCCAATATGTGAGGTTATGTTTGCTCTCATATCCTTTTTTGGCGTAGTTGCTGATTTCGTATTGGCCGATGCCCGCTTCTTCCATTTTCCGCATCACAAGTTCGTACATTTCTGCTTCCTGATCCTGCGGAGGCAGGTGAAGCCGGCCCTTTTTCATCAAGTTATAAAAAACGGTTTTCGGCTCGACGATCAGCGAGTAGACCGAATAATGTTCAGCCCCGAGGGCAAGCGCCGTATCGAGCGATGAAGCGAAGTGGCCGATGGTTTGTCCTGGCAGACCGAACATCAGGTCAAGGCTGATATTATCGAACCCCGCGTTTCGCGCTCTTTCAAAGGAAACGAGTACGTCTTTTTGCTCGTGGACTCTGCCGATTTTTTTTAGCAGCTCGTCTTCAAACGTCTGTACGCCAAAGCTCAGCCTGTCTACACCGGCGGCTTTTAAAACCTCCAGCTTTTCAGCCGATAAATCGTCGGGATTGGCTTCCACTGCAAATTCGGCAAGGCTTTCGGACGGTTTCAAAACGCGATGAATGGAATCAAGAAGCCGCTCAAGCTGCGCTTCCGACAGCGATGTCGGCGTTCCTCCCCCGATAAAGATCGTTTTCAGCTCCGGATGTCCGGCCGCTTCCATTGAATTGGCCATTTCCTTCTCTAAAGAACGCAAATATTCATCAACAGGCTGAGATTGAATAAAAAACTTGTTGAAGTCGCAATAATGGCAAATGTGCTCGCAAAACGGAATATGGATATATGCTGCTTTCATTGTTTTCACCTTCTTTTACAGGAAGAAGCCGCAGTGTGTTACGCTGCGGCAGCTCATGATTATGATTTCGGGCTGCTGTCGTCCATTTTCAGGACTGCCATAAAGGCTTCCTGCGGAACTTCGACAGAGCCGACCTGTTTCATTCTTCGCTTTCCTTCCTTTTGCTTTTCGAGCAGTTTGCGTTTTCTGGAAATATCCCCGCCGTAGCACTTCGCCAAAACGTTTTTGCGCATGGCTTTGATGGTTGAACGGGCGACAATTTTTGTGCCGATGGCTGCCTGGACAGGCACTTCAAACTGCTGGCGCGGAATGAGTTCCTTCAGCTTTTCGACAATAACTTTTCCCCGTTCATACGCATAATCGCGGTGAACGATAAAGGAAAGGGCATCGATTTTTTCGCCGTTCAGCATAATATCCATTTTCACGAGCTTGGACGGTTTATATCCGATGAGTTCGTAATCAAATGACGCATAGCCTTTCGTATTTGATTTAAGCTGATCGAAAAACTCGTAGACGATTTCCGCAAGCGGAATTTCGTAGACAATGCTGACGCGGTTCGCATCAAGGTACTGCATATCGATAAACTGGCCGCGCTTGCCCTGGCACAGTTCCATGACCGCTCCGACAAAGTCGTTCGGCACCATCATCGTCGCTTTGACGAACGGTTCTTCCACCCGGTCGATCTTCTGCGGATCAGGCATATTTGACGGGTTATCGACAACGATTTTTTCTCCGTCTGTCATGTACACGTCATAGATAACGCTCGGAGCCGTCGTAATCAAATCGATGTTGAATTCGCGTTCAATCCGCTCCTGAATAATTTCCATGTGGAGCATCCCCAGGAAACCACAGCGGAAGCCGAATCCGAGAGCCTGGGACGTTTCCGCCTCATACTGAAGGGCTGAATCGTTCAGCTCAAGTTTTTCAAGCGCTTCCCGCAAGTCGTTGTATTTCGCTGTATCAATCGGATACAGACCGCAATAGACCATCGGATTCAGTTTTCTGTAGCCTGGCAGGGCTTCGGGCGCTGGGTTTTCCGCACTTGTAATCGTATCCCCTACACGAGTGTCTCCGACGTTTTTGATTGCGGCCGTCAGGAATCCGACGTCACCGACAGTCAGTTCGTCAACCGGAACGGCCTTCGGTGTGAAAACGCCGACTTCAGTGACTTCAAATTCTTTTCCGGTCGCCATCATCTTGATTTTTTGACCGGCTTTTACGGTACCTTGGACGACTCTGATATAGGCGACGACCCCGCGGTATGCATCATACAGAGAGTCAAAGATCAACGCTTGAAGCGGCGCTTCCGGATCTCCGCTTGGTGCGGGAACCTTTTCAACGATCTGCTCCAATATTTCTTCAATTCCGATGCCTGCTTTTGCTGAAGCAAGGACGGCTTCTGAAGCGTCAAGACCGATGACATCCTCGACTTCCTGGCGGACGCGTTCGGGTTCTGCGCTCGGAAGGTCGATTTTATTAATGACCGGCAGGATTTCAAGGTCGTTGTCAAGCGCAAGGTAAACGTTTGCCAGCGTTTGCGCCTCGATTCCCTGTGCGGCGTCGACGACGAGAATCGCGCCTTCGCATGCGGCAAGGCTTCTCGAAACCTCATACGTAAAATCGACGTGTCCCGGGGTATCGATCAGATGAAAAATATATTCCTCTCCGTCCTTTGCCTGATATTTCAGCTGTACGGAGTTCAGTTTAATGGTGATTCCTCTTTCACGTTCTAAATCCATCGAGTCGAGGAGCTGTTCTTTCATTTCCCTTTGAGTGATTGCCGCCGTCTTTTCAAGGATTCGATCCGCAAGCGTTGACTTGCCGTGATCGATATGGGCGATAATAGAGAAATTTCGGATTCTCGACTGCCTTTGTAATCGTTTTTCTTTATCTGTCACACTAATCACTCCTACTATGAAACGCAATATGCGCTAGCTTAGATTATATCAATAGGGTTGTGAAGATTCAATGCTAAGTCACATATGCTTTCTAAACCCGAAAAAGAAAAAACAAGTCCTGCATCCGACTCGTTTTTTCTTTTACTTATTCCGTTTTTTCCTTTATCCAGTCATACAATGAACGGGCTGTGTTTGTGACCGAATCGGCCAGGGCGCGGCCGGCCGAGGAAAAGAGGTTGAAAGCTTCCAGCTGTTCCAGCTCTTTTTGTTTTTCCTCCAAATCGATTTGATGGCCGAGGACTGACGCCTCTTTCGCATCCCCTTCAGATATGCTGAGCGCCGCTTTTAAATCAGGGTCCTGATACCCTTTCATTTCAATCATTCCGTTGTTCGCCTGCTGCATGCCGAGAAGGACGCCGAAAAACATGACACAGCAAGCCAATATGCATTTTCCCATAAAAGAAGCCACTTCCATCACCTGTCCTATTGTTTTTTCTTATCGTCTTCACCGGTGTCTGCATCAACTTTTTCAGCATTCCAGTACATCTCGCTGAATACATCCGCCATCGCTTCTGCAGCCCGCTCCAGCTCTTCACGGTTATTATCTACGCCGCCAAATTCGATTAAGACGGATCTTTCGTTTAAATCTTGATTATATATGCCATTATCCCCGGCAGCTCCCTTAGATATAACACCGCGGCTCAAACCGGGATATTTTTTTTCCAGCCGCTCATGCAGTTCTTTTGCCAGTTTAAAATTAGCTTCAAAATTAGAGCTCTTTTTCCCAATCACAAACGCGAGCCTCGCATAGCTTTTTCCGTTTATCGTTGTTGTAGTTGCTTTTTTACGTGTTGCATCCCTGTGAATGTCTATAAAATATTGCAAGTCTTTATTTGTGGCTATCGCGTCTTTGACGACTGGTCTCGATTCGTCATATGATCGCGCATAATCCCAGCCTTTTTTCTTCAGGTTCCCCTGGACATCCGTCTTATCCACCTTCGCGCCTACGCCTTGAGAATCCAGAGCTTTACCGAGCATATCGCTGACAAGCGTAACATTTGCTTTCGAATGAAGCGCCCGATTAGGTTCCGTCTCACCTTTTAAAAAGGGGAGATACGATTCCGTATTGTGCGTATTGTAGATAAATACGACTTTTCGGTCACCCGTCGATTGCTCAGGAGGTTTTTCCTCCCCTGTTTGCTTTTTCTGTTTCCCTTCAAGCTCTGCAAGATTCGCTTCTCTCTCCTCTTTTAAAACCTCAGTCGGCGGCGGAGATTCTGACGGCATATTCGTGTAATCCGTCCCTTGCCCTGCAATAAGGATTTCCGAGTCAAAATGAGAGAAGCCCGGAAGCTCCCGACCGAGAAAACTTCGCGGATCTTTTAAATTAATGCTGGTCGCCAGTTTCAAGACGATCGGAGAAAGTTCAAAGCGTTTATTCGGTTCCGGCAATTCTGATGCGAAGTAGTGGTTTTCCATTCCCAAAATGAGCCCAAAGGTCTCGCCCGCCAATTCATCGGTCACCCGGTACAACGATGAAGACGGCCTTAACTCAGGACGCAGCGATGTCAGCACGCCTGATAAAATAAAAACGAGCAGCAGGCTGACGATAAATAAGAATACTGTCTTAATCGCACTTCTTCCATTTACAGCCAGCACAAACTGACGATTCCTGCCTCTTTTTCTCATCGCAAATCCCTCCAGAGCTTGTCTAGTAAATAGACTATGTACAAGATAGAGGAAGTAGAACAAGTTCCGGTAATGCTATAAGCACGAAAAAAAGCGGCCTGGTCAGCCGCCTTAATCTTAGTGGTTATACATTCCTTTATTGTCTTGCGAGACATTTTCATGAAGCGCTGTGTTCAGACCGTTCGCAATCACATTTGCCATATCATCGATAAAGGTATCGACCTCTTTTGGGGTTACCATTAAGTTATGGCCGAGCGGAGCGAGGACTTCATGGATCAGCTGCCTTTTTTCATCCTCTGCGAGGCCTCCGACTATACCGAGAAACGATTTGCGGTGCTCCTCATCGGGAAGGTCTTCTTCGGTGAGGACCTTTCTTTTCCCAAAGCTCATCCCCGCGGGAACGAGCGACCTGGACGGACTGTCATCTCTCATCTCTCTTCCAAAATGCTTCAGCATATAATCAATCGTATCACTCGTGATCGTGACGGCATCGACCACCGTCGGAACACCGATGGCGATGACCGGAATGCCAAGCGTTTCCTCGCTTAATTCTTTTCTTTTATTCCCTACCCCAGATCCGGGGTGTATCCCGCTGTCTGAAATTTGAATGGTAGAATTCACACGCTCGATCCCTCTTGAGGCCAGCGCATCGATGGCAATGACAAAGTCGGGCTTTGAGCGATCGATTACCCCTTGGATAATATCGCTCGTTTCAATGCCGGTCAAGCCCATGACTCCAGGGGAAAGCGCGCTCACTGGACGGTAGCCATCCTCTACATTTTCGGGCTGCAGCTGAAAAAGGTGCCTCGTCACGAGAAGGTTTTCTGTCACTAGGGGGCCGAGTGAGTCGGGCGTGACATTCCAGTTGCCAAGCCCTACAATTAAGCAGCTGGCATCCCGCGGAATGTTCAAATAATCGAGAAATGCGGAAAACTCCTTCGCAAACACATTGACGACTTTTTCCTGCAAGACGGAATCCTGCTGTCTGATCCCTTGTGTTTCAAAGGTTAAATAGCGGCCGGCTTTTTTCCCCGACAGCTTCGCTCCTTCTTCATCAATGTCCATCGTCTGAATTTTGATCCCGTCTTTTTCGTATTCTTTGACTGTAAACCCTTTCAGCTCTTTCTTTGGAGAAGCTTCCTTTTCCTCTGCCAGATCCCTCGCTTCCACGGCTAAGTCTGTCCGGACTGCATATTGACTTAAATCAAGCTTCTTTTTCTCCATATTTGCATTCCCTCCAAAAACATAACTGGTGTTAGTGTGCCCACAAGGTCTGCGAACATTCCCCCGAAGCGGAGCTTTCAAACAAAAATACTTTACATTTATATTGCAATCTAAGGGTGTGTTTGATAGAATACAATTTGTTCTATTGTTGAGATCTAACCTATAGAAAAGGAACAGAGGTTATGTCTTAGGAGGTGAAACACATTGCCAAACATTAAATCAGCGATCAAACGCACAAAAACAAACAACGAGCGCCGCGCGCACAACGCAACAATCAAATCTTCAATGCGCACTGCTATGAAACAAGTTGAAACTTTCGTAAGCAACAACGAAGCAGACAAAGCGAAAGCAGCTCTTTCTGCAGCAGCAAAGAAAATCGATAAAGCAGCTAAAAAAGGTCTTGTCCACAAAAACACCGCAGCTCGTTACAAATCAAACCTAGCGAAAAAAGTGAACGGACTTTCTGCATAATAGAAAGCTTGGCCATGCCAAGCTTTTTTGCTTGCCTTCATAAAAAACGGCTCTCTTAAATGAGAAGCCGTCAGACCGCCGATAAATCGTAAAAACCGCGCGGTCAGCTGGCGGAAGAAAATCAACATGACAATGTACGCGATGCGCTGCATTGCAAGTCAATCCAGCCATAGGGTAGGCTCTGCAGAAAAGGGAATGCTCGCTGATCTCATCCTCTGGGGTCCGGCCTTTTTTTGGCGTCAAGCCTGAACCCGTGCCGAAGCGAAATATTCGCGGATTGAGTAAACTGGACATGAAATGAAATAGCGTATAAGACTTATCAGGGGGGAGAGCTTCCCTTCCACCTGTCAGCTATGTTCAGTCGCACGACGCTATTTTTTGTGCTAAATATTGTTGATTTTTATACAAAATGAGGAAACTTCCAAAAAGGAAATTCCCTTGCTATGTACAAGTTTAATTATTCCGGTGTTTAACTTTTAAATGATAATCCATTTTCCTTCAAAGCAACCCGCAATTTAGGTAAAGACGCTGGTCCCATACCGTGAAATTTCAAAATCTCTTTTTCGCTGTATTTTGACAGATCCTGCAAAGAAGTTATTCCATTGTGTTCCAAAGCTCGTCTGGCTGGCGCAGAGAGCAATGAAAGAAATCCGTTGTCAGGTTTGCGCTGTTGCTCACAAATCGGGCAAACAGGACAATCACTGCTTTTATCATACTGGTGTCCTTTGCTGCAAGTCCTTAAATTCTTTGTCATTTCATTTCTCCTTTTCCGCACATTTTCAATGTTACCGATTTTATCTTTTCTTTTTTGCAATCGTGCCCCTTTGCTATGTTTGGCATCTGATGTTCATATTCAGGATACACCGAAACTCGTTAAACTATCTTCTGGAAAAAGAAAGGCTGCGAAATCGTCGGTTTCAGAAATCGAAGCTCCAACTGGTTCCTGGATCGTCATAGCGTTTTAGTAAGGATGATTTTACTTATAACCTGTGAGTAACTGGAGCAGGCCAAAGCGAAAAACGAAAGAAAGGGAAGCGTCCCAAAAACAATGATCCGGGCTGAAGCGAAAAATAGACACAAATCATGAAAGTCCCCATTGATGCAAAGACTTTTAGGTCAAACTCATTTCTCTTCTTCACTCAATTGCTTCACAAAGTCGAGATGTTTATATCCCCAGCTGCACATATCGGTCAACACCGGCGCCAACGTTTTTCCGTGCCCAGTTAAGCTATATTCGACCTTCGGAGGGATTTCCTGATAAACTTGCCGTTTGACGAGACCATCATGTTCGAGCTCCCGAAGCTGGTTGGTCAGCATCCCCTGTGTAACTCCAGGGAGCATCCGTCTTAGTTCTCCGAAGCGTTTGGTGCCTTCATGAAGTAATACGAACAGGATCAGCGGCTTCCATTTTCCTCCTATGGCCGCCAAAGTTATGATGATACCTTCCGTCGTCTTCATTTCCCGTACTTTTGACTTCATTTTTGTCAACTCCCGATTCGGTATTCGTGTTATCAGTTACGTTACCATATCATTCTGATTCGCGGTAGTACGCTTATTTTACATACATAGTACGGTTTACCGGACTACCATAAACAAGTTCTTTCACCGCAATAGTACGGTTTAAAGGTCTATGTACGAAATAAAAGCGTACTTTGCAATGCCAAAAATATTCGTAATAATTGGGACGAAGAAAGGTTCAAGAAAAACAACAAACGGTAGAGGAAGATGTTTATGAAAATAATGGTAATTGCAGCGCATCCAAATTTGAGGGAGTCCAAATGGAACAAGGCACTAATGAACGAATTGAAAAATCATCCTGATATCTTTATTCGTGATCTGTATCAGGAGTATCAAAATTGGAGTATCGATGTTGAAAAAGAACAGCAATTATTACTTGAATATGACCGGATCGTTCTTCAGTTCCCATTTTATTGGTTCAGCTGTCCGCCTCTTTTGAAAAAATGGTTTGATGATGTGCTGACATACGGCTGGGCGCACGGCCCCGGAGGCGAAAACTTGAAAGGCAAAGAATTCATGATTGCTACGACAACAGGCGGAGCGGAAGAAGAATATCGCGTTGGGGGCCGCAATATGTTCACTGTAGAAGAGTATTTACGGCCGATTGAGGGTACTATTATCCGATGTCATGGCACGTTTCTTCCGGCTTTTACATCCCACAATCCTCATGACAATATCCTCAAAAACGAAGCGAAGCGATATGCAAAGCATGTTTTATCACCTAAGGAAGGATGAAGCTTGCCGATTATGAGGGGAAACGGAAAAAGAAATAAGAACAACTGAAAAGGCTGTCGAGAAAATCTCGACAGCCTAACGGCTCTCTTAAAATTAGAGAGCCGTTTTTTCAATCGGACTGCAAAAGCTTGAGCAAAAACAGCTCAAGCAGGAGCTGCTTGTCTTTTTTGCCTGTCTTCATTTCATAATCCATAACGGCGAGATGCTCGATGATGCTTTTCAGCTCTTCTTCAGAAAACAGCCTCGCCTGGTCGATCGCGAGCTTCACCCTGAACGGGTGAACTTTGAGGTTTGAGGCGATTTGCTTTTGCCCGTACCCCTGCTGCGAAAAGTATTTCGTCTGCATCAAAAGCCTGAACTGGTTTGCGATCAGCGCCATCATTTTGATCGGTTCTTCATTTTGCTTTAACAGATCATAGAAAATCTGCAGCGCTTCTGTACGCTTCCGGTTCACAACCTTGTTGATCAATTCAAAAATATTCTGCTCGAGACCTCTGGCAACGAGCTTTTTGACGTCCTCAAGTGTGATCGAATCCCGATCACCAATATATGTACTAAGCTTTTTCACCTCTTGGGCAATGGCCGACAGGCTGGCATTACACAGGATGACAAGCTCCTCCGCCGCTTCTCGTTCTATGAGCTTCCCCTCTGATTTTGCAAGCCCAGTGATAAAATCAGCCGTTTCCCGGCCGTTCAGTTCTTTTGCTTCAACCATATGGGCGTGTTTTTTCAAGAGCTTGGTCAGCTTTTTCCTCTCATCAAGCTTTTCATAAGGAGCGAGCAGCACAAAAACGGAATAAGGCGCCGGCTGCGCAATATAATCCTCCAGGCTCCCGAGGTTATGCTCCGTTTTATCTTTCTTTTTTTCAGCTGTTAAAAAAGACGGGTTTTTCGCAACAACAAGACGCTTATCCCCCATAAACGGAAAAGTTTCAGCATCTTCAACAGCAAGGTCCAATGCCTCTTCTTCCAGATCAAATACGGAAAGGTTGAAATCCTTCGTCTCTTCGTCAACAACGGCTTGTCTGATCCTTTGAACCGTCTCCTGCAGAAGATACGTCTCTTTCCCGTATAAACAATAAACAGGATGAATATCGCCTTTTTTTAAGCTTTTCCAAATATCAAATACCGTCATCTGCACTTTCCCCTCTTTCATCCTTCCTTTCTATCCTAAAGCGTGTTTTGCAATTAGTAAAGAGAGAAGCGGAGTCACCCGCTCTCTCATTTATAATAAACGCCTTCCATAAACCCCCGGGTCAGTTTATAGAAGACGATGTTCATAAATTTTAGAAAACGGTTGCATGAAGCTCCTAGATTTTTGCAAAGAATTGAATTATACTGGATATCAATAGGAGGGGTAAATTGTGAATGAATTTGAAAAAGACGTGCAAAGCAAACGTAACGATCTTGTAGATTCAGGTGTCGGTTTTATCGTGTCTTTTGGCTTTTTCGCTACAATGTTTATTATCGCTACTGTTATACATCTGGCCGCTTAATCAAGCCAAGTCATGGACACCGCTTTACTCTCCGTCAGGAAAGCGGCTTTTTGACGGCTGCTGTTTTTCAGCAGTCTTTTTTTCTTGCGAGGAATGTACTTTATCATATGGGGGATGAAGTAAAAACGTTCCGTTTCCGCCTCGAAATAGGTACTGAATCGAACCGTGCTGATCCGTTCTGAATACTTTCACATGGTGGCGGTTTAAGATATCCAGCACTTCCCCGTGGGGATGGCCGTAGCGGTTGTGCTCTCCCGCCGAAATGATGGCTGCTTTCGGCTCAATTTGCTTAATCAGATCTTCCCCCGTAGAACCTTTGCTTCCATGGTGACCGACTTTCAGAATATCCGCTTTAAGATTCGGATACACTTTCATCATCTCATTTTCACCTTCCTTCTCCAAATCGCCCGTTAACAGCCACGAAAATTCGCCAGCTTTCAGCCACAACACGAGGGAACCGTTGTTTTTGCTGTTTTTGTCCGCCTCTTTCGGTGAAAGAACATAAAATTCAAGATTGCCAATATGAAGGATGTCACCTCTTTTGGCTACATGTACCTTGACGCCTTCTTTCAAGGCAAGGCGAAGCAGCTTTTCATCAGACGGTTCGGCTGCGAAGCCTTTCGGCACGATCAATTGCTTGACTTTATGTTTTTGGATCAGCACTTGAGCTTCACCAATATGATCCTGATCAGCATGAGTCAAAATTAAAGCATCGAGCTTCTTGACTCCTTTGGATGCCAGAAATGGCATTAATACGCTCTCTCCCAGGGAAAAATCCTTTTTCCGCTTTCTCCACTGCTCTTTCCGGAAGGATACGGTTCCTCCCGTATCAATGAAGACGGTGCCATTCTGACCGGGAGCGCTGACATACATGCTGTCACCTTGGCCGATATCAAGCATTGTGACCTCTCCTTCTCCTGCAAACTGAGGAAGACATACGTGAATAGCAAACACAGCGGCAAGGAAGCCGGACGAAATCATGACCGCACGAAACGACATCTCTTTTTCAAGAAACAGCAAAAACAGAAAAATAGCTGCGAAGTAGAAAAACAACAAAATATCCGGCGGTTTAACCGCAGAAAAAACGAAAATATCCGCGGCAGACACCGATTTAACAGCCTGATGGCTCCACACAAGCAGATGGTCCAGCACACAGGCTGCCGCCTCCCCGAGAGGACGAAAACATATGAAAGCCAACAGACTTCCGAAAGACAGCGGCATGATGATAAAAATATAGAGAGGTATGAAAAGCAGATTCATCACTGTGCTGAGAAATGAAAACTCTTGAAAATGGATGAGCAGGATCGGAAGGGAGGCGAGCTGAGCCAAAAATGACCCCAATAGCAGTTGAGAGATTCGGCTTTTCGGCTTGATCAATATTTCTTTTGAAAGAATGAAAACGAAGGATACGGCAAAAGAAAGCTGAAATCCGGCTTGAAATAGCAGATAAGGATGATACAACAGCAGTCCGAGGCATGCGATGCTGATCACATCGGCGCTTTTGAAGTTCTCATTGGACAGTGATGCCAGCAGATAGATTTCAGACATGAGAATCGCCCTCACTACCGACGGGGCGCCTCCGGTCAAAACTGCCGCAACGGGTAGCCCGAAAACGAGCAGCCATTTGGCGCATTCTCTCGTCAAACCGAAGCGAATAAATACGTGGAACAGAGCGGCCGACAACAGACCGACATGAAGCCCGGAAATCGCTAAAAGGTGAATGATCCCGAGACGCTGATAGCCGTCCAGCACATCTTGTTCAATGAGAAACCGGTCCCCGAAAGTAAGCGCTCTTACAATACCGGCAGCCGGATTAGCCATATTTTCTTCTGTAAAATCAAGGCCCGCTTTTCGGATGTTCAATAGAAATGGCATAAGACCGCCGCCCGGCTTGCAGTTTTCAATGGACTGAACCGCAAATATCCAGTGAATCCCTTTTTGATACAAGGATTCTTTTTGATCAAAAGTTCCAGGAACCGTCTCTTTTTTCGGCGCTCTTAATTCACCTTGCATGACACAGAGGCTTCCCGGCTGAAGAGCGGAGAGCGCCCGTTTTTCTTGCGGAGACCGGATCGTATAGCCCGCTTTCAAAGCTTCCCCCTTATCTGTTTCGGCTGTGAATGAAAGCCGGTTTCCGTCTATTATGGGGATATCCCGAACAGAAGCAAACGTGTGAAATTTGCCTTCATGATAAATCGTTGTATTGAAATGGTCAATCATGTAAAAAGAGGTGAAATATAAAATACAAATCGCTGCACATATGATGAAAAGGAGTATTTGTTTCTTGAAGAAACAGAGGATAAAGAACAGAAAAAAACCGACGGCGAGGAAGAGATAAAGAGAAGAGTGAGCGGAGGCGATTCCAACTGCCGCTGAAATCGCTCCGCACGGGAAGATGCGATGTCTGTCCATTGGATTACACGTAGCTTGTAAACAGTTTGTTAGCCTCTGCGTGTATTTTCCTGATTTCCTCTTCCTCAAGGCCTTTATCAGCCAGCTGTTTGATCAGATCGGCCACAAACGATAACTTTTCCTGGTTTTTTAAGTCGATAATCATCTCATCGAGCTCTACCTGCTCCACTTTAACAGAAGCCTGATCGAAAAGTTCAACCGCGTAAGGATGGTTTTTGTAATCCTTCGCATAGTATATCGTTTTAATACCTGCCTGAATGATCGATTTACAGCATTGAATGCACGGAAAATGCGTGACATATATTTCAGCGCCTTCGGTCGGAACGCCGAATTTTGCACACTGAAGAATCGCGTTCATCTCGGCGTGAATCGTTCTGATGCAATGCCCGTCCACCATATAGCAGCCTTCATCCGCACAGTGAACACCTCCGGCGATCGATCCGTTGTAGCCTCCTGCGATAATCCGTTTATCCCTGACAATCGTCGCCCCTACAGCAAGCCTTGTACACGTGCTGCGAAGCGCCAGCAAATGGCTTTGCGCCATAAAATATTGATCCCAAGAAATCCGTTCCACTTGTTTTCCCTCCAAAAATACGATGTCGACTTCCCTAAGTTTACATATGTTTATCCGCAAACGTCAATTTACTTTACCGTGATGGAAGATTTTATTCTTTCAAAAGACTTTTCTCCAATTCCCGAAACGTTTGTTATGTCTTCAATCGTCTGAAACATTCCGTTCTCCTCGCGGTATTCGACTACCGCTTCCGCTTTTGAAGGACCGATCCCGGGAATCGTCTGAAGCTCCGCAGAGGAAGCCGTATTGATATTGACGATATCACTTGAGCTGCCGTCTGCTCTTGAGTCCGCTTCCGAAAGAGAGCCAGCGGCCTCTTCCCCTTCAAGGAATGTAAAGAACCATACCGTCCCGCAAAACGGCTGCCAGATTAATCTGCTTTTGGTCCGCTTTTTTCTCGGTGCCGCCTGCTTTTTTCAATGCATCGTGCACCCTGTCTCCCTCCTTCATTTGATAGACGCCCGGATTTTTCACAGCGCCTTTCAAATCGATGATAACCTCCTCTTCCCCCGCGTTTTTTTTCCGCTTCACCTCCTCTTTCTTGTCAAAAGTCTGTGCAGAAGCCTCTTCAGGAATGGAGAAGCCGGATGAAGTTTCACGCTTTCCGCTTAACAGCATGAAGGCAGCGCTGATGATCAAGACGAGTGCCACACCTCCCGCCGCATGCCATTTATATTGTTTTAGCCAATCTGTCAAACTGCTCACCTGCTTTCATACATATTTTGAATGAAGCCTTCATATCGTTTAAAAGATACAGGTTCAAAGGAGGGGAGAACGATTGAATATCGGCTTTATCGGGACAGGAAATATGGGGACCATTTTAATTGAGGCGTTGATTGAATCCAGAGCGGTCATTCCCTCATCTTTAACAATTACTAACCGAACGATCGACAAAGCGTTAAACATAAAAAAACGATTCCCAGACATTCAGGTTGCAGAACGGCCGGAAGAAGTGATCACGGAAAGTGATGCCGTGTTTATCTGTGTAAAGCCGCTGGATATTTATCCTTTGCTAAAGCGGCTCTCACCCGTCTTCACCCGCGATCAGATTGTGGTCACCATTACGAGTCCGGTGCAGGTCGAACAGCTGGAAGCCATCGTCTCCTGCCAGGCGGCAAGGGTGATCCCGAGCATTACGAACAGAGCGTTGTCTGGCGTGTCATTATTGACTTTCGGAGAAAGCTGCACAGCTGAGGCAAAAAAAAAATTGACGGCTTTAGTGAGCAAGATCTCAATCCCTCTTGAAATCGAAAGCGGGATTACGAGGGTCGCCTCAGACATTGTCAGCTGCGGCCCCGCCTTTGTCAGTTATTTGGTTCAGGAGTTTATTCAGGCCGCTGTAGAAGAAACCTCCGTCTCAAAAGAAGACGCGATTTTAATGACGACAGAAATGCTGGTTGGTTTGGGAAGGCTGCTCGAAACAGGGCATTACACATTGCCCGCCCTGCAGGAAAAGGTGTGCGTTAAAGGCGGTGTAACCGGTGAGGGAATTAAGGCGCTGGAAAGCGGCGTTCAGGATATGTTCCGCCAGATGTTCCGGAACACCCATTTGAAGTATGAAGAAGATATCGCTCTAGTCAAGAAGCAATTTTCCGTTTGATTCATTGTTTCACGAACGCGCTGAGATTTTCAACAAAGGAAAAATACATTATGAAAAACCATCGTTACGATTAAACGATGGTTTTTGTTTTTTTCGCTGTATAAAAATGACGTTCCGACTCTGCGCCAGGCTCCAATTTTGAAAAATCGGCAGTCACGCACTGCACCTCAAATCCGGCTTGCCGCAATAAGCTGATATACTTTTCCGTCTGGAAAGTCCGCTGTTCATGCGATTCATCAAACCTTTCGTATACGCCTCCGCTTTCTACGAAGAAGGTCAAATCGTGAACAGCTGAATGAGGCTCATCCCCCGCATAGCTTTGCCAAATGACGCTGACTTCTTCATCCTGATCGGCATACGTACTTCCCGGAAAAATGACATCCATTTTGTAAATGGAATGAACATCAAACAGAAGAAGCCCGCCTTCTTTTAATAGAGAAAAAACGTTTTTAAAAGTATTGAAAACGTCTTTTTCGCTCTTTAGATAATTCAGCGAGTCACAGCAGATCACAACCGCGTCAAACTCTTGCCCATGCCCGGCAAGCTCGCGCATATCCTGCTGAAAGAACTGAATATCGAGCTGCCGAACGGCTGCTTTGTACTGAGCCTGTGCAAGCATATCTTCGCTAATATCGATTCCTGTGACATCGTAGCCTTTTTCAGCCAAGCGGACCGATATTTCACCCGTTCCGCACGCCAGATCAAGTATCCGTATACGTTCTTTCTGCTGTGCACCGATCGTTTTTTCAATCCAGCTGACCCACTCATCGTAAGGAGCGTGAGACATCAGCTTGTCATAAATACCGGAAAATCCTTTATAAATCATTCATTAACTCCGAATGAAAGGTCTTCAGTCGGCGCGTCTCCCCACAGCTTTTCAAGGTTGTAATAGCCTCGTTCCTCTTTGTGGAAAACGTGGACAACGACATCGCCCAAATCGATCAAAACCCATCTGGCTTCGTCAAAGCCCTCCATTTTCTTCACATTGATTCCATTTTCTTCAGCTTGATCCTTAATTTCCCGGGCAATGGCCTGAACCTGTTTGTCAGAATTCCCGTGGCAAATCAGAAAATAATCAGCCACAAGGGAAATCCCCTGCATATTCAAGGCGATCATATCTTCCGCCCGTTTATCATCGCAGGCCTCTGCGGCAATTTTTAAAATTGAAGCTTGATCCATTCAGTAATTCCTCCTAGTGTCTATCGTTTACTAAAGCATTATATGTGGCGACCGTTTCCGGATAAACGGCCTGATTTTTTGAAATTAAAAATGTCATCGTATTTTTCAACGCCTCGATAAGCGCCAAATCCAAATCTTCTTCAGCGAGAGTCCGAACCTCTTCAACCCCTGGAAAACGGCGGCCCGGCTCGATATAATCCGCTACATAAATCACTTTCTCAAGAAGCGTCATATTCGGCCTCCCAGATGTATGGAATCGAATGGCTGACAGGATGTCTTCATCCGTAATTCCAACCTCTGTTTTGACAAGCGCGGCTCCTGCCGGCGCATGCCAAAGTTCATGATGAAAATCGAGCACTTCAAGCGGCCCGCCCCCGTTGAGGATGATTTGTTTCATTTCCTCTTTCGGGCGAAATTTGGCATAGTCATGAAATATCGCGGCGATTTCGGCTTTTTTCACATCTGCGCCAAACCGTTCGGCAAGTTTGACAGCCGTCTCCATTACGCCGACCGTATGGATGTAGCGCTGTTCTGTCAGCTGTTCTTGCACGCAGGCTAAGGCTTCCTCACGTTTCATATAGATGATTCTCCTTCACATAGACCTTCACTTCGTCAGGGATTAAATAATCTGTCGGCTGCTGATTTTTAATGCGGTCCCTAAGTAAAGATGATGATACTTCAAAAATAGGCACATCGACAAAAACGAGCGGATACGGCGTCTCAATTTGAAAGCCGGGCCGTTTCACCCCGACAAATTGAATCATGTTGACAAGCTTGTCAATGTTTGACCATTTCGGGAGGTATTCCACCATATCCGCGCCGATAATAAAGTAAAACTTATCGTTTGGATATCGGTCTTTCAGCAGGCGAACGGTATCAAATGTATAAGAAGGGCCTTCCCTTTCGAGTTCGATCGTCTCCAATTTAAATTGCTCTTTCCCCGATATGGCGAGCTTCAGCATTTCCGCCCTGTGCATACTTAGCGAAAACGAGTTTTTTTGTTTATGCGGCGGAATTTGGTTGGGCATGAACCAAATTTCATCAAGATCCAGTTTATACAGGACTTCATTTGCCATTAATAAATGCCCGTTGTGCGGAGGATCAAATGTCCCTCCAAAAATCCCGATTTTCCTCATGATTACCACCTTTAAGCGTTAAGGAAGCTCAATTTTTTTATTTTCTTTCGACTCCTTATACAGCACGATAATGTTTCCGATCGTCTGCACCAGTTCGGCGCGTGCTCCGCCCGCCAGCGCTTCGGCTACTTCCTCTTTAGGCTGCTCGCAGTTTTGCAGCACGCTCACCTTGATTAATTCCCTGGCTTCAAGCGCTTCACTGATTTGTTTGACCATGTTTTCGTTGACTCCGCCTTTACCGACTTGAAAAATCGGTGACAGATGATGCGCTTCCCGGCGCAAATAGCGTTTTTGTTTTCCTGTTAGCATGATTTTCCTCCTAGTTGCTGCAACACAATTGATTTCATTTTTTCCATATTAGGCTCATGTCCGGTCCACAGCTCAAAAGCAAGGGCTGCCTGGCCGATGAACATGCCGACTCCGTCCAATGTTTTCAAGCCTTTTGCTTCAGCCTCCTGCAGCAGGGCCGTTTTCAGCGGATTGTAGATAATATCGCATACAAGGCACGTTTCTTTCGCATTCGCCAATGAAAGCGGGGCAGCTTCGATGTTCGGGTGCATCCCGACCGACGTCGTTTGAATCACGATATCATATGCTGACAAGTCTGCTTCTGCTTCCTGCAACGACAAAGCACGTGCCTCTCCTTCAAAACGCTTAGTGAATGCTAGTGCCTTTTCAGGTGTACGATTCGCCACGTCCAGCTGCTTCGGCATCTCAGCTGCCAGAGTGGTAAATATCGCCCTCGCCGCACCGCCTGCCCCAATCAACAGTATCGAGAGCTCAGAAAGCGGACGATCAAGGGATGGCTTCAGCGATTTAAGAAATCCTGCTCCATCTGTATTATATCCGACCAGCCCTTCTTTTTCTCTTCTGACAGTGTTGACCGCCCCGAGAGCTTCGGCGCTTTCATCAATGCGGTCGAGATGCTTCATGATCGATACTTTATGGGGGACCGTCACATTAAACCCTTGAATACCAAGGGCCCGCATACCTTTCACAGCATCTTCAAGATCTTCGTTTTCCACGCGAAAAGCGTGATAATGTCCTTCTAAAGAAAGATCCTCCAAAGCCGCATTATGGATGTCCGGAGACATGGAATGAGCCACCGGATTGCCAATCAGTCCGTACATCGGTTTCATAACTCTCTCCCCTTAGCACTTATATTAGAGATCTGCGTAAAAACACGTGAACGCCTTTAGGCGCGTGGGCAACAATTTTTTGGTTCGCCTCTTGGACAGTTACCCAGCCGAGGCCCGAGAACACAACGTCCGTTTTCGGCTCTTTAATCGTAAACGTATGTTTAACAAGCTCCGGAAACGAGTCAAGATCTTCTTTTGCAGGGGGAGCAAGCATTTCCCCAGCGTGCTTTTCATACAGCTGATCCGCGTTTTCAAGCTTTGTTCTGTGGATGTTGAGTTCATTCGGCATATAGCATACAAACGAAGATCTGCCTCCGCTTGCATAATCAAACCGCGACAATCCGCCGAAAAACAGCGTCTGTTCTTCGTTCAGCTGAAAGGTGCGGGGCTTTAGCTCCTTCTTCGGCGTTAATATTTTCAGATCGCGTTTCGCGACATAGTGCGCCATTTGATGATGGTTGATGATTCCCGGCGTATCATACATCGCCGATCCGTCATCCAGAGGAATTTCAATCGCGTCAAGCGTTGTCCCCGGATATTGAGATGTCGTAATAATGTCGCCCTCTCCGGAAACCTCTTTAATAATCCGATTGATAAACGTTGATTTTCCTACGTTCGTACACCCGACGACATATACGTCTTTGCCCTGTCTGTAATATTCGATCGCGTCGATCGCATCTTTCATCCCCTGCCCTCGCCCGGCGCTGACGAGCAGCACATCAACAGGCCTTAAGCCGAGCTCTTTCGCTTCGCGCTTCATCCAGTTTACAAGGCGCTCGCGCTTGACTGATTTAGGGAGAATGTCTGCTTTGTTTCCTATTAATAAGATCGGATTGCCTCCGACAAAGCGGTTTAAGCCGTTGATCCAGCTTCCGTTGAAATCAAAGATGTCGACGATTTTCACGATAAGCGAATCCGTTTCCCCGATGCCGTGCAGGATTTTCAAAAAGTCATCGTCCGTCAGTGAAACATCCTGAATTTCGTTATAATTTTTCAATCTGAAGCAGCGCTGGCAGATGACATTATCTTTTAACAGCGATGCTTCAGGCGCGTAGCCCAGTTTATTTTTATCTTCGGTTTGAATGGCGACTCCGCATCCGATACAAACTACCTTTTCCATTCTTTAATCCTCCCACTGAATATGGCCTTTCCGTTTTAAAGCGCTGAGAATCCTGCGTTCCACCTGGCGGTTGAAACGCGTAAAAAAGCCGTCGGAAGCAGCCACAGGCACGACAAGAATGGTATGAAACCCATTGCGGTTCCCTCCCAGCACATCTGTCATGAGCTGATCTCCTATGACAACGACGTCTTCTTTTTTAAGACCCATATTTTTGACGGCTTTTCTGAAAGCTCTGCCCATCGGCTTTTTCGCTTTGTAAATAAACGGGATATTAAGCGGTTCAGAAAATATTTTGACGCGTTTTTCATTATTATTTGAGACAATTGTCACTTTAATGCCGTGCTCTTTCATCTCTTCAAACCACTCGATGAGACGCGGTGTAGCACTAGGCCTGTCCCATTCTACAAGCGTGTTGTCCAAATCCGTAATAATCCCTTTTACATTGCGCTCTTTTAGTTTTTCAGGGGTAATATGAAAAATATTTTTTACAAATTCATCCGGCAAAAAGAACTTTTTTAACACAAAGCCGCACCCTTTCCTTTCAATTACTGCTTCTTTTTTCAATGTGTCGAATCAAATCTAAAAGTGTCTTAAAAAATCGGCTGTCCGAAAAGTTTTCGACATATAATAGGATTCTTCAACAGGTGTGGATAAAATTACACACAGTATCCACTCATATTTCATCGACCTTTTATTAAATTATAAACATGATACCCACAAGTTATCCACTTTTTGGTGTGGATAACAGAACGATTGTTCTCGCCCAATATTCATGATAGATTATAGGTACTTCAAACAAAGATCATATAACTTAACATTTTATGCTTATTCCAAACAGGTTATTCCAATTTTTATGAGGAGGTGTCTTCCCCATTAAATGGGTACCGAGTATGAAAAAGCTGTCTGATGAACTTTTAATAGAATCATACATTAAAGCAAATGAGATGAATTTGAACCGCGAATTCATCGAGCTGATTGAAACCGAAATCAAAAGAAGGTCGCTCGGTCATCTGCTTTCCGTCTCTTCATAGCTCAAGCACTCCCGAGCGCTCTTGCCGCTTTTTTTCACTTAGGTTGATATTATATCACTTGAATAATACGCTTACTACTGTTTTTCATGAAAAAACACCTCTCTAAAAGAGGTGCTATTTGAAGAATCCGTGAGGACTAAGCCAGTAGAACCCGCCGATGACGAGCAGGACGACTAAAAGGACGACAACGAACGCATATCCGTATGCGGCGCCTGCATATCCGGGATAAGCCGGGTAAGAACACGGACCAGCGGGAAAAGGATATCCCATCGCATCATTCCTCCTTTAGACTGTTATAGTAACAGCCTATGAAGAAAAAGGAGAAATGGCTAGGCCTTTTACTTAAATCAAGAAGTTTTTATAACTTTACTTTCATTAATTCCTTCAAAAATAATTCGCGCGCCTTTTGGGGTTAAGTGATTTCCCGATGGGTCGATAAACCCCGAATGGATCAGCTTCTCATCTGTAGCTCCGCCTGCTTTTTTCACGATGTTTTTCCAGTTGTCGATCAGCGGCACATCAAGTTCACGCGCCGTTTCCCTTGTGACATCATTATAGGAATCGTGCCATTTGCGCGCTCCTCCGTATTTTTCAAACGAAGCAGCCCGGTATCTTGCATAATAAAAGATGTTGTCCCCGCTTCCTTCGACGATCGGCAGGCACGTCATTAATATCGGCTCTATTCCGCGGCGGCGGCTTTCTTTAACAAAATAATAGAGGTTTTCTTTAAACCTTTTTTTGGATACGCGCGGCAGCCCTTTCGCAAGAATTGCTGCATCATTTGTTCCGAACATGATAAAAAGATATGCCGGCTGCTCATCCAGCACATCCTTCCTGAACCGAAGCCTGGCGTCTTCTGTCGTTTCTCCGCCTATTCCCGCATTATTTATTTTGTACTGCCCTTGAAGGGAAGTCTGAAGTAAATTGACCCATTTTTCCGCTTTTGGATAATCGCGAAATTGCCAATTTGAGCCGCGTGTATTGCTGTCTCCAAATGCTACGACTTTTCTGGGATCGTCCTCTCCGCAGCCTGCAAGCAGAAGCAGAAAGATGAGGACCATCACCAAGCTTTTTTTCATTCGTTCCACCTCCAAAAGCCAATACTACGATCATATAGGAGAGAAGCTGCACTTTCAATGGGAGAAATCTCTGCCATCCTGCAAGCGTATAGTCCTTACTATGCATTTAACCTGTCCCCCCTGTTTAAAAACATTCGTATTGGTTCACGGTTTTCCGACAAACAATGTATATGTTTTGACAGGTCGAAAGCCTAATTTTTCAGCGAGGCGAATCGATGCAACGTTTTGCCGGTCGCAATCCCAGCGCGGTTTCAAGCGGTTCTCTATTGCATACGCGATAAAAGCGCCGGCGCAGCGGGCTGCAAACCCACGTCCCCTGTAATCCAGGTGTGTTACGATATCAACTTCGGCAAAGCGTTCCGAACAAAAAATGGTGACACATTCACTGGCGATCACACCTTCATGCGACACTTTAAATCCGAAACCGTTCTTCAAAAAACGGCCTGGCCCTCCCCAATACTCAATCGCGTATTTTCCCGTGAAATTCGCGCTTTTTTGAAAGTCATCTTCAGAAAATCTTTCAACACCGGCAAATGCGGCACTGCGAACATATTCCTCTTTTCCAAGGAAAAATGACACGCGCTCCATTTGCTGCAGAGGATCGCCAAGCCCCCCAATTAAAAAGGCGTCCCACTCCTCAGAAGCCGAAAACACGGTAAAGCGCGCTCCGTTCCTCTGTTCATTCAAATAGTGAAGCCATTCGCTCCTTCCGCTGTCGGGGATATCTCCAGCGACATAATAAATCCCGGCAGCTGTTCGAAAAAGAACAGTGGCCGGTGTGAAGAAATCATCGACATAAACGTTTCCTTCGATAAGTCCTTCGGCTATCGCATGCGCGAATGTCGGACTTTCGTCTGTTAACAAAACCTTTGCTTTTCGTTTTTCACTCGATTTCAGTTCAATCATCATAACTCCTCCTCGAACTTGAGACCGTCAAGCCCCGCTGGCTGATTCGGTGCCGTATTCAATATTGCGGTCAAAGATAAAAACAGACACCGCAATATCCTCCTGAATTTTGATGTCTGTAAAAAGGTGCTCGAGCTTCGCTCCGATGAGCTGCTCCATTCCTTCCGGCACGTGATTGGAGTAGTGTTTCTGAATCAGGGTCGTCCTTGCGGCATGGACCATTTCCCTTCCCTCCGACGTGCTTGCGATAAATTGCTCGCTCGCCGTCAAATTGCCGTAAAGCGTCGAAACTGCCATATTGTCGACAAAGACCGTGTGAATCCGTTCAGGCCCCTTGCCAAACAGCTCTTTTCGAAGCTTGCGGATCATATCGTTGAATTCGTGGATTTTTTTAGACATCATGCTTACCCCTTCCGTTTAAACCTTCCATCTGTCTCGATGTCCCCTTAGACATTTCACTTGGTTAAAATTTTCCTATTCTATTGAATTATAATCAATATCACTTTATAATAAAAGCCGGGCTGATGGATTTGTAATACCGTCGTGTTATGAATCTATCGAATTCTGACAATATAGGATTGGTCTGTTAGTAAGCTTTGCTAGTAAACTATTCCGCCATGTATGTTTATACCGCTTTCCACGCCAGGATTCGGTATATATGTACATGGCTTTTTTGATTTTGAAAAGATGATGGAGGGGAATAAAGATGGACGGAAAGCCAATCAGTGTCCGGATAGACGGCAAAGAAATTAAAGCAGCGGCCGGGGCAACCGTTTTAGACATATTGAACAAAAACGGGTTTGAACACCCGCAAATATGCCATGTTCCAGAGACGGATCCTATTCAAACGTGTGATACCTGTATTGTGGAAGCAGACGGAAAATTAAAGCGGGCATGCTCCCTGCGGGCAGAAGACGGAATGACGGTCAGCCTGTCTGGAGAACGGGTCAAAGCAGCACAAAAAGAAGCAATGGACCGCCTGCTCGAAAACCATTTGCTTTATTGTACGGTATGCGACAACAACAACGGCAACTGTACGCTACATAATACGGCAGAAATGATGGGAATCGAAGAGCAGAAATACCCTTACACGCCAAAAGAAGACCCGTCTTGCGCAGTCGATATGTCGCATCCCTTTTACCGCTATGATCCGAATCAGTGCATCGCATGCGGACAATGTGTTGAAGTCTGCCAAAACCTGCAGGTCAATGAGACGCTCTCAATTGACTGGGAGCGTGACCGTCCGCGGGTGATCTGGGATGAAGGCGTTTCAATCAACGAGTCATCATGCGTCAGCTGCGGGCAGTGTGTCACGGTTTGTCCGTGCAATGCGTTAATGGAAAAATCGATGCTTGGAAAAGCCGGGTTCATGACAGGCATCAAACCGGATGTCATGGAGCCGATGATCGACCTTGTCAAAGATGTAGAGCCGGGATACAGCAGCATCTTTGCCGTTTCAGAAGTCGAGGCGGCGATGCGTTCACAGCGGATCAAAAAGACAAAGACCGTCTGTACATTTTGCGGTGTCGGCTGTTCATATGAAGTATGGACAAAAGGCCGTGACATCTTAAAAATTCAGCCGGTGTCAGAAGCTCCCGTCAACGCCATTTCGACGTGTGTGAAAGGGAAATTCGGATGGGATTTCGTAAATGCGGAAGAGCGTTTGACCAAACCGCTGATCCGCAAAAATGACGAATTTGTCGAATCAACTTGGGAAGAAGCGCTTGACTACGTCGCCCGCAAATTAGGCTCAATTCGGGAGCAGAGCGGAAAAGACGCCGTCGGGTTTATTTCGTCTTCAAAAATTACGAATGAAGAAAACTACTTGATGCAAAAGCTGGCGCGGCAAGTATTTGGCACGAACAATGTCGACAACTGCTCGCGGTACTGCCAGTCTCCGGCAACGGACGGATTGTTCCGCACAGTCGGCATGGGCGGCGATGCTGGCACCATTCAAGACATCGCGAAAGCAGGCCTCGTCATCATCGTCGGCGCCAACCCGGCCGAAGGCCACCCGGTACTGGCAACCCGTGTGAAGCGCGCCCATAAGCTTCACGGACAAAAGCTGATCGTCGCTGACCTTCGCAAAAACGAAATGGCCGAACGCTCGGATCTGTTTATCAGACCGCGGCAAGGAACTGATCAAGTATGGCTGATGGCCGTGACCAAGTATATGATTGACCAAGGCTGGCACGATCAAGCGTTTATCAATGAAAACGTCAATTTCTTTGAAGAATATAAGCAATCGCTTGAGACATACACCCTTGAATATGCAGAAAAAATCACAGGCATCAATCAACAGACGCTGATCCAAATCGCTGAGATGATCCGCGACGCCGACGGTACGTGCGTCCTCTGGGGAATGGGAGTCACCCAAAACACAGGCGGTTCCGACACGTCCGCCGCGATTTCAAACCTGCTTTTAGCTACCGGTAATTACCGCCGCCCGGGCGCTGGGGCGTACCCGCTCCGCGGCCATAACAATGTCCAGGGCGCATGCGACATGGGGACGCTTCCCGGCTGGCTTCCGGGATATCAGCACATTACAGATGACAAAGCGCGGAAAAAGTTCGAAAAAGCTTACGGCACAACAATCAACGAGAAACCCGGACTTGACAACATCGAAATGCTTCACGCCGTTGAAGAAGGCAAAATGAAAGCTATGTATATCGTCGGAGAAGATATGGCTTTAGTCGATTCAAACGCAAACCGGGTCCATGACATTTTATCAAGCCTTGATTTCCTTGTGGTTCAGGATATGTTCCTTTCGAAAACAGCCCAATACGCCGACGTTGTTCTCCCTGCGTCAGCTTCGCTTGAAAAAGAAGGAACTTTTACAAACACGGAAAGACGCGTACAGCGATTGTATCAGGCCCTTTCGCCGCTCGGAGACGCAAAGCCGGACTGGGTCATCATTCAAGACATCGCAAACCGGCTTGGAGTTGACTGGCATTACAGCCACCCGGGAGATATTTTTTCAGAAATGGCAAGCCTGTCACCGCTGTTCGCAAAGGCCGATTATGACGCAATTGAAGGATGGAACAGCTTCCTGTGGGGCAGCCTGACCGGAGAAAGCACGCCTCTTTTATATGAAGACGGCTTTAACTTCCCTGACCGGAAAGCGCGCTTTGCCCTCGCAGACTGGACAGAGCCGGCCGAATTCCCTGAAGAATACGACCTTCACATTAACAACGGCCGAATGCTGGAGCATTTTCACGAAGGAAATATGACGAACAAATCGGCAGGCATCCAGGCGAAAGTGCCGGACGTCTTTGTTGAAGTCTCGCCTGAGCTTGCCAAAGATAGGGGCATCTGCGACGGATCGCAGGTCAGACTGATCTCGCCGTTTGGCGCCGTAAAATTAACCGCGCTTGTGACAGACCGGGTTAGAGCGAACGAGTTGTATTTGCCGATGAACTCGACAGATAAAGAATCTGCAATCAATTTCTTGACCGGCCCCGCAGTAGATGCGCGTACCAATACACCTGCTTACAAGCAGACAAAGGTGCGTATGGAAGTGCTCGGCGGATGCGCAGAACCGCCGCTTCCGAAAACAAATCCGCGCAATAAGAAACGCCATCCGCAAAACGGAGCTGAAGTCGAGCGGAAATGGAAGCGACCGGGATACGTTCATTTAACAGACTAAATCAAAAGGAGGTCATCACACATGGCAGCTCCCATCACCGCCATCCGCAAAGAAGACAAATCTGAGGAGCAAATGAAGCTTGAAAAATTAGAAGAACTCAAAACCCTTTTGGCTGAACAGGAAGCCGCCGTTTCAAAAACGATGAAGCTTCTCGGCGAACTGAACGGCCTCGGGGTCCTTGATGCCGCAGACAGCATGATCGGCGCAAAGGAAGATATCGCCAAAATCGTCCTCGGCCAGCTGTCTAAAGAGCCGGCCAAAAACCTGATGAATACAGCCATTGCGGCAGGCGGCGCTCTCTCCAAAGCCGAACCGGAAGTCATGGGGAAACTGGTAGAAAGCATCGTCGCCGGCACAAAACAAGGAGAAGACTTTTTAAAAAGCGATAAAAAAACCGGGGTCCTCGATCTGCTGAAAGCCATGAACGACCCTGACATCAACCGAGCCGTCGGCTTCGGTCTGCAATTTTTAAAAGGCATGGGAAAAGCATTGAAAGACTGACAAATAAGAAAACCGGCTCACCACTTTGAGTCGGTTTTTCCTATTGGCGATAGAAGCACCGTCGCTTTCTACCGCCTCATTTGCTGTGTGTTTCATCTTTTTTATTCAGCGATTCTTTTAAAATATTAAAAACTGCCACTGCAATAACGACAGTCATTAACCCTGTCGTCAGCAGATTTGGGAAGGTTTCCTGAACCCCGATCATGACCACGCTCAGCACAATCAACGAAAGTATGAACAGACGTTTGTTTTTCATCTGCTGCACCGGACTAACTGATTGATAGCGTTTACCCTATGGTGAACCGTCCGGCACCCTCACCTCCTTGCCTTTATTATCCCGCTATTGTTAACTTTTGTAAACGATTAAAAAATGGAAGCGGTTGCGAAAACAAGCGGCTGCATGCCGAACAGAACGCCGAAATATTTGGCAGTCCGGCAATTTTGCCGCGTACAGACACAGACATCCCCCCTCCCACATACATTTACATATAGGCTTCTGCCTACATACATTATGTGGAGGTGCCGATAATGACAGGTGTTTTTGCAGCGCTCGGTTATGTCATCAAGGAACTCGTTTTTTTAGTATCATATGTGAAAAACAATGCCTTTCCACAGCCGCTGTCAAGCAGTGACGAAAAAAAGTACTTGGAGCTGATGGCCCAGGGGGATGAACACGCGAGAAACATGCTGATCGAGCATAACCTCCGGCTGGTCGCCCACATCGTCAAAAAATTCGAAAACACAGGCGAAGATGCAGAAGACCTGATTTCCATTGGAACGATCGGGCTGATCAAAGCGATCGAAAGCTATTCAGCCGGAAAAGGAACAAAGCTCGCCACTTATGCGGCACGGTGTATAGAAAACGAGATTCTCATGCATTTGCGCGCATTGAAAAAAACGAAAAAAGACGTCTCCCTCCATGACCCGATCGGCCAGGACAAAGAAGGCAACGAAATCAGCCTCATCGATGTCCTCAAATCGGAAAACGAAGACGTCATCGACACCATCCAGCTCAACATGGAGCTTGAAAAAGTCAAAAAATACATCGACATTCTGGACGGACGGGAAAAGGAAGTCATCGTCGGCAGATTTGGCCTTGATTTGAAGAAAGAAAAAACGCAGCGCGAAATCGCGAAGGAGCTTGGGATTTCGCGGAGCTATGTGTCGCGGATTGAAAAGCGCGCGCTGATGAAGATGTTTCATGAGTTTTATCGGGCGGAGAAGGAGAAGCGGAAGCGTGCGAAGGGAAAATAAAATATAAGAAGGCCAGGAAGTAGATAACCCTGGTCTTTTTTTGCTTATTTAAATCGCAAACTACTTTGAAAGGGCAGAATCTGTACCAATTGCTAGTTACCTACAACACTAGAAGTATAAATCTATAGCTACAGCCTCCACTGTGTCGAATATAGGGGGAACTTAATAAGGTTCCTCCTCCTTTTTTAAGAGTAAAAGTATTATAGCACCTCTCTCCCAAAATAATAGGCTTTAACATTGCTAAAGGTCAATTGAGTTTGGTTTTAGAAAACTTATTTGGCCTTTATGAAATTAGTCATCACTAAGCCTTTAACCTGCACTGATTGAGTCCTGGTAAAGTTCATTAGAAAGTCTTATTTTGATTAAAAATAGATTATTAAACAAAAGGCGAAAGGGAAGGTAGAGATGGAAGGGGATAATATTTATTAGTACATTATTCTCCTCTTATAAAGAGTCTCATATGACAGATAAGCTATACACAATTATATTTTTTGAACTTTTTAATAATGTAAATTATGTAAATAAATATTATTCCTTTTTCCTATTTACCCATATTTTTACTACTGATAGAATAATCACAAGGAGGTGGGAATTCATACCAAAGCAAACAATTACAGGTTGTAACCTAAATACATAGTCACTGGTTTGCTACTAATTATATGTAGAGGAGGAAATGATTATCAATAGACTAGCTAAAGGATTCATAGTAATAGCTTCTTTAGCCCTTGGCTCTACTTCCTTTGTCCAGTCATCTCAAGCTAAGGAAAATGATGAGATTGATACTAATGCCACTGGAACATCCGTACCCATTGTTTATACTGTAGATAGTCTGTTCACACCAAAGGTTGAATTACAAAATAAAAACTCTGCTACAAAGCCTGTTAAAGATGCTATCCGGGCAGTTCTAAAGAATAAAGCAAAGCTTTTTCAACTTGTAGAAAGGCTTGCAGGAAAGAAAGTAAGAAATGAACTTGAAGAAAGGTTTACAAAGTATATAGAACCCGTACTAAAAGACCTTTTAGATGAGTATTATGCCTTTGGGTGGTCTGATGTCCAAAATAAGCTATATAATTCGCTTAAAAAATCAGGACTTTCTAACATAAATGCCAAAGTTTTAGCATATTGGACAACCATTGCAATTAAATCGTTTTAAAATTATTCATAATATAATAGGAGATAAATATATAGGAAAAATAAAAAGAGAATAGCTTCAGTGGTTCTAAGCGCCACGCTTCTTACATCTTTCTTAGGCACATCAGGTGCATTAGCATCTGAAAAAACAGCGTCAGCTACTCCTGTTGCTATGAAAGTGACTGTTCATAAAGGGGTACAAAACGCTATCAAGTCACAGAATGTACCTGTTAAAACAGTAGCTACTGCTAATGGGAATTTTCAAACTCAAGGCGTAGTGTCATGGTCTTAAAAAGCCTTTAAATTAGCTCTCCGCTTAGGAGGTTGGGTTTTATCGCAAATGCTTAGACCTTTGTCTCCAAAGACCGCCGCATGGGTTAGAAAAAACTCTGCTAAAGTAGCTAAGTTGATGGATAAAGGCGAAAAATGGACAGAGAATCAGTTTTATAATGGACTGAGAGGTATTGGCTGTCCGCCTGATGTGGCAAGAGCATTGGCAAAATTCATTATTACGCTGATTTAACGAATAAAAAATTTAAGAAAGTGCTGTTAGTTCCCCACTAATGGCACTTTTCTAATGGAGGTCAAAGATGACAATCTTTACAGCAATAACTCTAGCTATACTTTCATGTTTGGTTATTTCCTGTGTTTTGTTTTTACTTTTGATTAGAAAGGGGGTTATAGATAATCCCCCAAACACCTTGGCGTTCCTATCTTTTATCCTCCTCATAGGCTTTTGTTTATTCTTTGCCATGGCAGTTCCTAGCCTAATTATTTATTTTGTTTCTTTAGGTGTTAATCATTTCTTAGGCGACTATGTAAATTATAGCTCTAGGTCTGATTTATACATATTTTCTTTATTAGTAAGCTCATTAGCACTTGTTTACATGCTTATACTTATGGCAGTTATAAAAGGACTCTCAATATTTGTTAGAATTCCTAAGTGGGTAACTTATATATTTGAGTTTGCTGTTGCGTGGATAGCCGTTTATTTCTCCATAGAGTATGTTACAAATAGCCATCTAAGTAATGTATCCATATTTCAAGGTGGAGAGTTACTTTTATCCTTTTTTATTACATTTCTGTTCTTAGGGTGTGACATTCTTTTTTCTAACCTAGATGAGATATCAAGGGAAAAGTTAGGATAGGCACAGTAAAAAATACTGTGTCTATATAAATATTTAGAGAAGGAGAGATCAGAATTTTTCAGTGGGGAGAAGAAAATGGGATAAGTAGTGCATTGCATGTGGGGCTACGTGTAGACACTTCCCCTCTTGCACAAGGAAAGGCTGCAGGTGTGTAGAAAAAGCTCTTTGGTGCATCATCTACAACATCAAAAGAGCTGGGAGCAATTTAGATAGAGTAATGGACATTATCATTCAGCAGAAGAATGTAAGTGGATATAGACGAAGGAGTATCAGTGACCGTATAAACTACACGACTCCATTTTAGAAAGGTCATTAAAAATGATATGACAACCAACCAGCTTTTTCACTTTATCAAGACTTTCATGATATTCTTTGAGCAATTCAACGTGTTCCGGTAACATCATTGACACCCATTTGATACTTCCTCTGTCCCGCAGCATACACAATTTTCCTTTCTAACTTTAATCTCAATCTTGCGGTTCCGGCGTTTGTATAAAAAACTTCGTGTAGAAGTGCTGACGAGCCGTACCGTTCTCTGAAACCGTCCATAACGTACCCAAGTATTCGCTTTTTTCTTGATCAGGGCGAAATAGATTGAGCTTGATTAAATTGTCTCCTGAATATTGGAAAGAGAAACTGAAATTTCTTTGTTTTCACATCTCGGCATGCCCAAAAACTCGTGTCAAGACAGAGTTTTGCCAGCAGCGTATTCGGTTCAATTCCAACAGTTCATGGCAAACCAAATTATCTTTTCATGTCATCTTTAATTTTCATTGCAATTGTTTGTGCGTCTCCCCACATATTTTCAAGACCGTTACTTTCATACGTGTGAATAGCATCATGGGGGACATACCAAATACGTATGTATGTTTCTTTTTTAAATAACGTTAAACTTAAAAATTCTTTATTACTTTAATACAACAAAAACGGATAACCTCTAGGAGTCAACGAAATCAGCCTCATCAATGTCCTCAAATCGGAAAACGAAGACGTCATCGACACCATCCAGCTCAGGCACAGAGTTTGAAAAAGTCAAAAAATACATCGACATTCTGAACGGACAGGAAAAGGAAGTCATCGTCGGCCGCTTCGGTCTTGATTTGAAGAAGGAAAAAACGCAGCGCGAGATCGCGAAGGAGCTTGGGATCTCGCGGAGCTATGTGTCCCGGATTGAGAAGCGCGCGCTGATGAAGATGTTTCATGAGTTTTATTGGGCGGAGAAGGAGAAGCGGAAGAAAGCGAAGGGGAAATAATTTAGCAAAGGCCGGATTGGACATTCCGGCTTTTCTCTATTTTCACTAAAGTTTCTTTTAAAAGAAATAGATGAAAGAGTTATGAAAATCGTTTTTGCACATTAATAAGCTCTATGAGAAAGACAATCTGGATCATAGCAGATAACTTGATTATGAGTTCTTTAATCGCATCGTCCCTGCTTTCTTTATACAGGCCTCGATCTGGGTGTGGTTGCTCGATCCATACCCTTATATACATTGCCATCACTCTGGATCTACTTCCTGTCAAGTTTTATTAAATAATGAGAGGAATCGTTCATGCATTTGTCAGCTTGCGGCCCCTCGATGAGCATCACCTTCATAAATGCATCACACCTTGGGTAATGCTATGTAATAACTGTTTGTCCTAATGGGTGATTTTCAGTATGAAAACAAATAAAAAACCGATGGCTTGAACCATCGATCTGTATTCTATATTACTGGGCCCTCAATATAGTAAATCTATCTCATTGGTTATGAAAGTTTATTTTCATTACATTTCTATACGTTTATATCAATTATGGTTAAAAAATGGCGAGAAAAAACAATAAACGTCCATCCTAACTTTTTCATCTTATTTATTAAGAATTTTAACCTCTTCCTTTTAAAATAAAGAAGCGATTTTCAGTTCTTAATGCTATGTCATCGGGACATGTCTGTTAAAGTAGCCAAAAAATACATTCAGATATCCACTCACAACCACAATCCACTTTGATCCACTACAGATTTCTGAACTGACATTAAACAGCTAGACTTATAAATACCGATTATCAATTTTTTTATTCTGTTCCAGTTCCCATTCACAATTAGGACATTTCGGCGGCGTATCGGCATAAAGTGAACTAATTTATTAATGTTCAACAACAGAATTTCGTCTATTGGCAATAAAGAATCCACAGATCATTGCAAGAATGGCCATCGCCCACCAGAACGTTGAGATCGCCTGATCATGATCGATGATAATCAAACGAATGACAGCTGTGATGCCAATATAAATGAAGTAGCGAAGCGGGAAATGAAAGTCTGATTTGAAGTATTTGATAATCAAAGCAATGAACTCAAAGTACATGAAGAATATAAGCAGTTCTCCAAGCATCTCATAATAGCTGTCCACTTTGTTGAACAGTGACTTGTATACGAATTGCACAATGTACCATGTCTCGCTGATCAGAAGTGCGCTTAAGGCTATCGCCAGGAAGAACAGACAGACATTGAGAAGCGCTTGTAACAGGTAAGGCACCTTTTTGAATTTGTTGGAAAATCTCATCATGTTGTCTCCTATTTCAATATATTCGTGGTTTTTATTCTCAGCCTACATCTTGGTGTTCCAAAATCGTAGCACAATGTAGTACTTAGAATTCTTTTGTATACTGTGAAACTGTCCCTGCATGCGGGACATCATTCGCGCAATGCTCCTTTCACCGAGTCCGTTGCTTTCCGGTGTTATATCCGCAAGTTTAATCGTATTGCTAACATGGATCTCAAATATCTCTTGATCCGATACAAACGTGATGCTGATTTCTTCTTCCGGATCTGCGTATTTAAATAAGTTTGACATCACATTATCAAATACACGACCAAGCTCCTCCAAATTCACGTTAATATAGGTTTCCGGCAGCTCGCCTGAAATATGGACCCGGAAATGCTTCTGATGAAGGATAGCAATCTGATCTGATATTAGATCGTAGATCACTTCTTTTACTGCAACGGTCTCCAGATCGGCCTCATATTCCTTGTCCAGCAGGAAATACGCAAACAGATTGTCAGACAAGCTTTTTAATTGCAGTGCTTTACCATAAGCATTGGCTACATACCGATCTTTGCTGGTACCCGCTTCGCCTCCCGCTTTTTTGGCAAACTCCAGATTCATGATCAGCGACGTCAGCGGTGTGCGCATATCGTGCGACATTTCGGTAACCAGGCTGCGGCTCTCAGCTTGCAATTCCTCGATAGCTTTAAGTTTGTCCAGGAAAGCTTTCCGCAGATCCTCAATGCTCTTTGCAATCATCGCTAATTCATCATGCCCTTTTATCGTCATCTCGTAGTCCAGTTCGCCCCCTTCAAGAATATGAATCTCTTGGTGAATCGTTTTAAGGTAGCGAAGACTTTGGCGAATGCCAAAGAGAACAATGATTAAAAAGATGAGGGTTGCCCCGAGCAAATCCAATGTAAAGGCCAGACTATAATATCGGGAAGAGTAGAAACCGTCGATAATGACTCTTCCTTCACCATCGCTAAACTTGACAGGATGTGAATGATTTTGAGCGTACTGAGTCAGCTTCTCCTTTCCATAATCCGATTCGGAATAAATGGAATCATATTGCAGCTCCTGATCCTTGAATATGGTGAGGTTAATGTAATTTTCTTTTTTGACCCACTCACCAAACGCTTTTCTATCTGATGTAGACAACTCATTTTCTGAAACGTACTTGCTGAATTTTTGAATGTATCTTGCTGACTCCTCGTGATAATACTCATCCGAACTCAGATATCCCTCGATCAGATCATCTGTGATCTTTTGCAACGTCAGAAAGATCACACCACTCACAAACGCAGCAACCATGATCAGCAAAGCCAGTTTTTTGGTTAGCGTAAATTTACGATGCGCCAAATCGATATCCTCTTCCCCATTCAGTTCTTATATAAACCGGACATGCCGGATCATCCTCAATTTTGGAGCGCAGCTTCCGAATATGCACCATCACCGTATTGTTGGAACAGTAAAAGTAAGGCTGTCCCCACACACTCTCATATATATTTTGGGCAGAAAATATTTTGTTGCGTTTGCTCATCAGAAGTTTCAGGATACGATATTCCAGATCTGACAACTTGATTTGCTGCTCCTCTTTCCAGACCTCATTAAATTCTTCGCTCACTCTTAGTTTGCCCCCGATAAGAAATGTTTCTTCCTGTTCCTTCTTTTCCTGATAGATAGTATATCTGCGTAATTGAGCAATCACTCTAGCATGAAGTTCCTCTTCCGAGAATGGTTTAGTCATATAATCATCGCCGCCGGCGAGTAACCCCTCAGTTTTATCGAGTGTACTCGATCTGGCCGTCAGAAACAGAATCGGGACGTTAGAGGATTTCCTGATGTGCTGACATGTTTCAATTCCCGAAATGCCTGGCATCATAATATCCAAAATAACCAAATCAAGCGAGTCATCCACAAGTTGCAATGCTCGCTTTCCATCCTTGGCTCTTAGCACCTCGTAGCCTGCACGCGTAAGGGATTCCTCCAAAAGATCACCAATATCCTGATCATCCTCTACGACTAATATTCGATGGGTCATGTCTCTATCACCTCATGATTCTTGATGTTATTTCTCGTGTGTCCTTACTATATATCGTTCATCGTTAAGTACGTTATAAGATACTACGTAAATCTTAACAATTTATGAAAGCTGATGCCCGCCACAAATTTGTCACATTTTCTAAAAAAACGATGACTCTTCATAAATTGTTAAGATTCGGTCTTTATATTTATCCATTGTAAGGCTCAGGTTTTTCAGATCCGAACCACACATTGCGATGATAAATGGAAAAGGAGCATTGATATGACTGTACAAAAAGAAGGACACGGGCAACCGGTGAGTCTGCGGGAACGGGTTCATTTTCTGGACATCGTACGCGGATTTGCCTTGCTGGGCATTATTATTGTCAATTATTTCCTGATCGTAGATTCAGTAAAGGGATTCGAAATGACCTCCGATGACGTACTGCACAATCTGGTTTCCTGGTTTGCCGAAGGGAAATTCGTTACGTTATTCTCCTTCCTGTTCGGGGTTGGGTTTATGATCTTTATGGATCGAGCCGCGCAGAAGGTAGATAGTCCCAACAAGCTGTTTGCCCGTAGGTTATCTATCCTGTTGGGATTTGGCATTTTGCACATCACATTTGTTTGGGTCGGTGACATATTAGCCTTTTACGCCGTAAGCGGCTTCCTGTTACTCGCCTTCTATAAACGCACGGCCAAAACGGTGCTTAGATGGATTATCGCACTTATCGTGTTTCAATTCCTGACTCCTGTTTTCACAATGTTGTACAATGTCATCAATACTGCAGGGCCAAAAAACCCGAATTTTTCAGAGTTTACTTTGTTTAGCCACAGCAGCCTTACCTACGTGGAATCCATCAGCACTCGGTGGACAGATATGGTCACGATGGCTGCTGGCTCTTTCTCTATGATCTATTCCATGTTTCTCATGTTTCTGCTGGGCGTGTACTTTGTTAAGATGGAATTTTTCAAAGACATGGAAGCGAAAAAGCCTATATGGAAGCGTATCTGGATCATTAGCACAATCGCTTTTCTAATAACACAAAGCAGTATATTACTAGACATGTTTAATCTTTCTGAGAATATGCTGTGGAAGGACATTTCCTCTGTCTTGAGTCAAAATGGCGGCTTAACCGGAAGTATGTTTTATATGAGCACTTTTGCAATGCTGTTTCTATACGTTCCTCAGCTGCGAGGCCCTATGATGATATTCACCAAAGTCGGACGGATGTCATTGACCTGTTATCTGCTTCACTCTATCATTGGAACAGTTCTGTTCCTCAGGTACGGATTCGGGCTTGCGGATCATATTCAATCCGCCGGCACGTTCATGTTCAGCCTGGCCGTGTATTTCGTGCTTATGATCTTTAGTACATTGTGGTTGAGACGATTTAAGTACGGTCCGATGGAATTAATATGGCGCAAGCTGACGTATGGCAAATTAAACGGGAGTCCCAAAGCAACTCCGCTGCATTCGGAAAAATCTATTCAGAAATAACCCCCTTGCACAGATTGCATGACTTCAAATTAGTGTTGTTGAATGAAGCGGGCATTAAACGGACAGATTTGATATATGGACTATATCATTTAGGCTTCTTTGGGCTAATAAATCCACCAGAGTTTACTCAATGTGCATTGCTCATGATCGAATCTAAATTGAATCTTTTACGCATGTTCATAGTCAAAGGCGCCTCATTCGACTATTTTTGTAACTTTTCGCAGGAAAAATTCGAGAATGATGACAAATCCCGCATAAACACTTAATACGGTAGTGAACGATAGTAAATAAGGGTTACATGCAGCTTGTTTTCCAATAAAACAAAGAAAAAGAAATCATACAAAAAGACAGGAGAAAGCTTTTGAAGTATTTTAACGCCAAATTTACCGCGGAAGAAAAAGCGACGGAATCACTTTTTGTGATAAGGGCTCGTAGAACAGCTGGAATGTTTCTACTGAACGACTGAACTCGATATTTCAGCAACTGAGGGAGTGAACAATCATGAAAACAAAAAAGGAACCAAAAGTTATTCTGGAACTAGCAAAGGAATCTGATCTGCCAGAATTCCAAAAAAAATTACAAGAAGCCTTTGCGATCGCCGTGATTGAAACGTTCGGTGATTGCGAAGATGGACCGATTCCATCGGACAATGATGTTCAGGAGTCTTTCAATGCTCCCGGAGCGGTGGTATATCATATTCTTCAGGATGGTAAGAATGTCGGTGGTGCAGTAGTACGTATCAACAGCCAAACAAATCATAATTCGCTAGATTTATTCTATGTATCTCCAGAATATCACAGCCAAGGGATTGGTCTTTCTGCTTGGAAAGCCATTGAAGCACAGTATCCGGATACTGTGCTTTGGGAAACCGTGACACCTTATTTCGAAAAGCGAAATATCAACTTCTATGTGAATAAGTGTGGATTCCATATCGTAGAGTTCTACAATGAACATCACTCTGATCCGCATATACATCGCAATGGACGCGAAGATGACAAGCCCCTGCCGGATGATGATGACTTTTTCAGATTTGTAAAGATTATGAAAAAAAAGGACTAAACAATTGAACACGGCGAGATGCCGCAGAGAGTTGCTGGTAACTTTTTTAAAGATGTTTGTTTAGATTGAAAAAATCCTAAAAATATATTAGTGTCAATAATTATTTTCACAGACATAAATACGCTCCTAACAATGCTCATTTTAAACAATTAATGCAGATTACCCATGTTTATACAATCTATTTTTCATTATGAGAGAAATGTATTAATGCTGTCTAACAATAAAAAAAGCTTTATCCTAGAAATAGGATAGAGCTTTTTCACCTTTTGACTCAATTGTAAATTTTAAACCAATCCAATACATAAATAAAAAACCTCTATTAAGAGGGTTTATTCAGTTTTCATGTTTGATTTCGGTCAGAAATTTGATGATATGCTTCACTTTGCTCTACAGCCTGTTTGTTGCATAAGGCATTTACTATTTTTTTACATAAACCCCCAAATACCTTTGCTTTTCTAGAGAAATCCAGATGTGTGTTTAAAGCATAATACCTAGATATCAGGCTTTCGTTTAAACCTGTTACAAGCTTCGCACTTAAATACAGCGGAATTTATAATATATGCTTGGACAGCCGAAAAAGCCGAACTTTACATGGTATGCACTTTTGCATTCGAACTTTCATGTTACGTCATATTAACCTTTCGTACATATAATCACACGCAATTGAAAATGCAGCTTGGCTATTTAAAGTATCTCCTTCATTCGCTAGTATTACAGGAGGCTGACTCAACATTGATTTAATCAATCAGTGATAGGAAATCTGTGCACCCCCCTTTTGTAATGAATAATGAAATCCTCATGCATTTGCACGCCTTGAAAAGAACGAAAAAAGGCGTCTCTCTCCATGACCCGATCGGCCAGGACAAAGAAGGCAACGAAATCAGCCTCATCGATGTCCTCAGGATCGGAAAACGAAGACGTCATCGACACCATCCAGCTCAGGCACAGAGTTTGAAAAAGTCAAAAAATACATCGACATTATGGACGGACGGGAAAAGGAAGTCATCGTCGGCCGCTTCGGTCTTAATTTGAAGAAAGAAAAAACGCAGCGCGAAATCGCGAAGGAGCTCGAGATCTCTCGGAGCTATGTGTCGCGGATTGAGAAGCGGGCGCTGATGAAGATGTTTCATGAGTTTTATCGGGCGGAGAAGGAGAAGTGATATCGCAGAAGCCGGTCTAATAATCCGGCTTCTATTTCTTTCCTCTATGCCCTCAATAAAAGTGAGAGCTTGTTATCCACTTACAGAGGTCTGTTGAATTCTGATTTTATTTGTGTTGCTATAATGTTCATAACATTTTTCATAAATTCCTCTATTGTTAATGAAGCAGTCCCTCCACCTTGAGCGAACATATTATTTCCTCCACCTTTTCCATCAATAAGGGAAAGGCTTTCTTGCATTAGGGTTCTCATATCCATTTTATTTGCTTCTCCTCGTCCGCAAACCAATTGGAAGCGATGATCGTTCTCTGATAAGAAAAAAATAAGGGCCCGTTTTTCTCGATCAGCGATCATTTTTGCTAGCTTTTGAAGTTCTTGAATCGATCGATCTGAAAACGTTTCGATCACCATGACAGTATCATTTTGAATGGTGTTTTTGGCTAATAATTCATTGGCTTCATACTGAAGGTTTTTTTCATTAGATTCTAGAAGCGCTTTGTCTAGCTTTTTTATATTTTCAAGCAACCGTTTGACAGCTTCGCTTAATTCCCCTTCAGGACGATTAAGTAATCCAGTCAATTCAACGATTGCTTTTTGTTTTTGATCGAAATGCGTTATAACCCGATTTCCGCATACAAAATACAAACGAATTTTTTTCCTCTGTCTTTCCCAATTCAATACTTTAATTGCTCCGACTTCTCCTGTAGCGCTAGGGTGTGTTCCGCCGCATCCGTTGTAATCAAATTCATCAATCATGACAAGACGAATATTTTCTTTTACAGATGGGAGTTTACGAATCGGATAATTTACTAAGTCATCATATTCTACCCATTTCGCTACTATGGACCTATTTTCCGTTATGATCTCGTTTGCAAGCTTCTCTGCTTTGCCTGCCATTTCCTCTGTTAATTCTGATACATCAAGGTCAATGGTAACCGTATCATTTCCAAGATGGAATCCAACTGTATGAATATCGTATAACTGCGCGAATGCCGCCGACAAAATATGCTGCCCGGTGTGCTGTTGCATGTGATCAAAACGCCGTTCCCAATCAATAACCCCAACAACCTGATCATCTAAATTCGGTAAAGTCCTTTCTACATAATGACGAATTTCTCCATCGACCTCTTCAACGTTTAAAACCTTGACACCGTTCAATGTTCCTATATCATGGGGCTGGCCCCCGCCTGTTGGATAAAAGGCTGTTTCCTCTAGGGTAATATAAAAATCACCTTTTTTGTCCTGTTGCTGTTTCAAGATTTTCGTTTCGAACGTTTTAAGATAGGGATCTTTGTAAAAAAGTTTGTGATGATTCGGACTCATGCCATCTCCCCTTATTTTTTAAATTATTGAAGTCTTCCTCTAGCTTCAATATTTAATTCATCTACAACCTCTCCATTATCGACTAGATAGGCTTTATCGTGCAAGTTGCATACTGGGCAGATATGATTTGGAATAATTCGCACCTTATCTCCAATGCTTACTTTTTTGTTGAATTCTTCATGATAAATAATAGCATGTTCGTCGAATACGCCATGAATATAAACGTCCTCGTATTCTTTGATACGGCCAAGCCCTTTGGTTGCAGTAAGCCCTTCGCTTCGTGTTTGGGCGGTAATTCCCTTGGCCCCTACGTCTGTAATGACTCGTTCTTTTGTTGGTTTACTAATCACGGTTGTGAGTACAGAAGCAGCACAGCGATCATACGTACCAATTACATTTGCTTGTGAGGCGTCCATAAAAATGTAAGTGCCAGGTCTAATTTCTGTCACCCCTTCTGGAATATCAAACTTAAACATGAAGGGAGGAGTAGAGCCAATACTAACCACTTTCGGCTTTAGATCCATTTCTTCCGCAATTCGGGCAAAATGTAATGTTCGTTCTACACTTTCTTTATAGAGTTCTTTACAATGTGCTACACTTTTCGCTTTATAAGAATGTCCGTCATGTGAGAAGATTCCTTTTAGCTCGACATTTTGACACGTTTTGATTAATTCTAATAAAGTACGAAAATCATCTTCTTCAATAATTCCGGAGCGTTGTTCTCCTACTTCAATTTCCACTAACACTTGGGCTTTCTTTGAAGCTCCTTCAAATACTTCTTCAATTTCACGTACTTGATACGCACTATCGATTCCAAAAGAGATATCAATCGTTTCAGATAGTTTTCTAATACGTTCAAGCTTTGATTTCCCAACAATTTCATTTGCGATAAAGATATCTTTTAAGCCATTTCTCGCCATCACTTCAGCTTCTCCTACTTTCGCTACAGCGATTCCTGTAGCTCCCATTTCTTCTTGTAGCTTAGCTAATTTAGGCATTTTATGTGTTTTTGTATGAGGTCGTAAGTTTACTTTCTGTTCATTAGCGTAATTTTGCATATCCTTCATATTGCTTAACATCACGTCTTTATCGATTAAAAGAGCTGGTGTATCTAATTGTAAATCATTCATTGTACCTCCTCCTTTATCGCTGCAATGGCTTCAACTTCAACAAGACATCCGGCATATAAATGATTTGATGGAACAACTACTCTTGCCGGTTTATGATTGCCGAAGAAATGAGCATAAACCTCATTGATATCCGGCCAATACTTTACATCTGGGGTATAAAGTCTGCATAATATCACATCTTCCTTGGCTAATCCCCGTTCCTTGAGGACAAGCTCCATATTTGCCAATGCCTGTTTTGCTTCTTCTTTTATGCCCCCAGCTGGAATTTTCCCCGTTTCCGGATTCATCGACAACTGCCCTGAAATATAGATAACACCATTATGTTCCATGGCTGGCACGTAATGGCCCCCATCACGTGTTGAATATTTCGTGTGTACAGGCTTCAATAAAATCGCCTCCTATTATCCCTTTTAGTATTTAAAGCTAGCCTCATCAATCTTCTGGTCAGCAGCCAGCAAAACAGCCAATTTGATCCTTGCTTTCTTACTGTCATAGCTACCGCCTAATATGATTCCGGCATCTGCATATGTTGAAGCACTTCCTTTGAATCCATATACTCCCTTGACTTCACCTTCGTCAGCACTTGTTGTCAGAACGACAGGAATCCCTTTCGCTACGGCTTTCTTTGCACTTTCTAATATTGCTGGAGCCGTATGCCCTCTTCCCGGCGCCTCAATAATGATTCCTGCACTTCCGCACTCGGCCGCATAATCTATAAACTTTCCGTCTGATCCAAGTGAACACTTAATAAGTTCTACATTTGGCAATGGTTGAATCAGCTGATACGCCTCATGCTTGATTAATCTTTGATGAATTGCGATCTCATCTTGATCGGCCGTTCCCAAATAACCGAATCCCGGTGAGAAAAAACCATCAATATTTGACGCATGCTGTTTTTTCACATATCGAGCAGCAAAGACCCTCTCATTAAACAACACTGTTACCCCTAATCCTCTCGCATCAGGATGTGCCGCTAATAAGAAAGCTTGTCTTAGGTTCACAAATGCATCTGTACCGTCAAGTGTCGGTCCTCTTTGTGACCCCGTTAACACGACCGGCCGATCATCAGAAATAACCAGATCAAGAAAATACGAAGTCTCTTCAAGGGTATCTGTTCCATGCGATATCACAATTCCGGCAACATCCTCATTCCGGAAGAAACTCTCTATATTTTGCTTCAGAATGTCAAGATGATGAAAAGTCATATGACTGCTTGACATTTGAAAGACTGACTTGATTTCAATCTCTATATGAGAAGGCAGTCGACACATTTCAGAAAGCTCTTCACCTGTCATAGCACCTGCTTCTAATAGACCTGTTTCAGGATCAGGCTTACTTGCAATTGTACCGCCGGTACTCAGTAAAATGATTTTCTTGTTTTCCATGATAACTCCCCCATTTTCATATTAAAGGTTTCTCTCTCTTCGTTCCTAATTAGATTTAATCCCAGCCCCGCATAATGGAATCACGATTTTTTCATCAGAAGAATGATCGTATTTTAAATATCCTGCATAGTTAGCTGCTGTTGTTGGCTCAACATAAAAGCCTTTACTTGCTAATGCTGTACGAGCTTTTAGAATCTCTTCCTCATTGGTTGTAATGATTTGACCTTTTGTGGCACGGATGGCTTCTAATATTTAAGCTGATCTTGCCGGTTTGGCAATCGAGATGCCCTCTGCAAGTGTTCCCCTGTTTTCGACGGGTTGAGCAACTTGTTGATTGTTGATAAATGCCTTTGCTAACGGCGCACAATTCTCTGCCTGTATCGCAACCAGTCTTGGCATTTTGTCTATACATTTGTTCTCTAGTAATTCTTTAAATCCATAGTAAACCCCAAGTAATAACGTACCATTGCCAACTGGAATAATAAGCGTATCCGGCGCTCCATTCATTTGTTCCCAAATCTCAAAGGCATACGTTTTTGTTCCTTCATAGAAATATGGATTAAAAACGTGACTTGCATAGAATTTTTTCTCTATATTCACAGCCTTTTGCGCTGCTTCGGCCACATCTTCTCTTGTGCCTTCAATTTCGCGAACGTTGGCCCCATGCGCTTTCACCTGCGCGATTTTCTTAGGTGATGTACCCTTCCGAAGAAAGATGTCACATGCGATGTTAGCCCGCTTGGCGTAAGCTGCAATAGATGTCCCTGCATTTCCACTGCTGTCAGCTATCACATGCTTCACTCCCAGCTCCTTTGCCTTAGCTATTAATACAGCAGCACCGCGATCTTTAAAAGACAAAGTAGGCATCATATAGTCCACTTTCACAAGAGTGTTCGGCTCCCCGCTGTCTAAAACGATTAAAGGTGTGTATCCCTCCCCCATCGTGATGCCGCTCCATATGGCGGAGTCGCGATCAAATGGCATAGCATCAATATATCTCCACATAGAAGGAATATCTTTGAGCACTTTTGAATCGGACCATTCTACTTTTTCTTTTACAAGGTCTAACACTCCGCCACACTGGCATTTCCACACCTGTTCAGATACATTGTATTTCGTACGGCAGGAATGACATTGATACTGTTCCATTATTTTTAGACCTCCTATTATATATTTTTTTATATGTTATATATTTTTTTATATGATTTAGGCAAAAAAATATATTACAGACTGGCGATTGCTTCAATTTCAACCTGAAAACCGTAATGCAGCTCGTTCGTCGAAACAACTGACCGTGCTGGGCGATAATCGTGAAAAAAAACCTGACAGACATTGTCGACACGGTCTAACAAATTGATATCGTGAAGATATAAGGTTATCTTTAAAATTTTTCCTTTATGACTGCCGGCTTTTTTTAAGATATACTCTATATTTGACAATGCCTGTAAAGTCTCTTCTTCAATGGTACCAAATTTCTTTTCCTGCGTGATTGGGTCAATGGCAAATTGCCCTGATACATAGACCGTGTTTTGATGAATTACAGCTAATGCATAATGACCGTTCGATTTTAAATTCCCTGCTTCAAAAATACTCTCCACTCCGCTCACTCCGATTGTCTTTTTTTCACTTCATCCAAATAGCTATAGACGGTTACCTTTGAAATGCCTAGTTGTTCTGCTACTTTATCAATGGCACCTTTCATGAGGAATATTCCCTTTTCATCCATAAATCTGATCAGCTCGATTTTTTCCCGGCGTTTCATCAGGGAATGTTTGCGATTCGCCACAATTTGTTCAATTAACTGGTTCGTGATCTCTTCTACATTCTGAATCGAAGCTTCCTGCTCCGCCGTATTCGAAGTTTGTATTTGATTTTTCTTTTCAACACCGGGCATAAATGCATCTAACATTTCTTTCATTTGAATCATTACATTCATGTCGTAATTGATGCAAAATGCCCCAATCACCTGCTGCTGGCCATCTCTAATGAGGGTAGTCGATGATTTTATTGTTCTCCCATCATCTGTTTGAATTTCATATCCAGCTAAGTAATCCTCTTTAAATTCATTGGATAAAAGAACCTTTTTCACCAAGTGGTCAAAGGATTGGCCAACCTCTCTTCCCGTCACATGGTTGTTCATTGTAAAAATGACGGAAGACTGGGGGGTTGTCAAATCATGAATGACGACCTCACAATATGGACCAAACATTTCCCCTATCGTTTTTGCAAATGGTATATAACTTTTTAAAATCTGTTTTGCTTCAGTCAAAACCTGAACACCTAACTTTCATTTACCTGCATTCATCTACAAGTGATTTCATTCTTGACTTCATTATATAATTTTTTATACAAAAATGAAACAAAAATATATTTTTTTATACGCAGGATTGATCATTCATTACCTTCAGTTTGCATCTTTTTATTTTGTCATCAAACAGGAACTATTTAGATATAGTTCGATATCTTTTTAGTTCAGTCCCTCAACCTGGTAAAAGTAATTGCCCTATACGGATAACCTGTGAGTGGCATTTAAATCAGCCTCATCGAGAAAAAAAGTCATCGCCGGCCGCTTCAGCCTTGATTTGAAGAAAGAAAAAACGCAGCGGGAAATTGCGAAGGAGCTCGGGATTTCGCGGAGCTATGTGTCGCGGATAGAGAAGCGGGCGCTGATGAAGGTGTTTCACGAGTTTTACCGGGAGGAGAAGGAGCTTTTTCCTAATTTGGAATATAAAAAGACCGCAAAGCCTTCTTAAAGAGAAGCGTTGCAGTCTTTGGGTCTCTTTTTTGCTTCGTATAAGTCAATGGAGTTCCAGCGGAGTCCGCTGCAGATACATTCATTGATTGGATCTACTCTATGCGGAGGAACCTGAATGTTTCAATCAGTTTTGGGATAAAAAACGTGTTGACGCTCCTCTGCTTGACTATTTAATATTCGATAGCTGGACCCTCCAATATGAAGCGGAACATCCAATTTTTCTAAATTCGGCATACCATTTTTTAAGAAAAGCTCTTTATCTTGATATCTCTGTAAAACTTCTCCCGCAATCCACTCTTGATCGCCCAAAGTGGAAATACTGTGTACTTTACACTCATAAGCAAAATACGCATCAGTTAAAATCGGTATCTCAGCTTTTCGTCCTTCTTCGTATTGAATATGAAATGCTTCAAACTTATTTAAATCTCTGCCGCTATGGGTGCCTAATGCTTGAATGAGTTCCGAACATCTTCCCGGAAGAAAATTCACACCGAAAACGCCGCTTTTCTCAATCAATTTGTAAGTATATGTCTCTTTATTTATCGATATTCCATACATCCCGGGAGAAGATCCAATATACGTATGCCACCCGGAAGCCATGGCGTTTTTTTCACCTTCATATTGAGCCGTAACGACAGCTACCATTCCAGGGTAGGCGTACCAAATGGGTTCATCTATCGGTGCTCTCATCTTCATCGCTCCTTTTGTTTTAGATTCATTAAATTTGAGAGGCACACATCTAAATCGTCAGGTACTTCTTCACATGAACCATTCGTTTAGAATTTAATAAATGGGCTTCCAGCAGGCTTTGCGCCATGAGTAACCGAAGCGTCTTATTTTCTGCCATCTTATACATCCTTCCTTTCAAATATTCATCAGAACGATGCATAAATCATAAACCCTATAGCAACTATAGGGTCAAGGGGTTCGTTATTTTTTCCGCACTCTAAATTCTGTGAGGAAGTCTTCTTCTTTTAATGAGTTATAGCTGTTTGGAAAAGAAACTTGATATACTTTTCCATCCGTTTGAATGCCATGTGATTCAATAAAATCGTACAGTTTTTGATAGTATGAAAAATAATTTGTTGCCGTGCAATCAAATGAAATACATACATATTCGCCGGATGGGATTATATCTATATTCATGTTTTGTTCCCCTGTATCTATCTTTACTCCATCATAAATCGTAGTATAAACGCTGTTGCAATAAATGTCACCGGAATCTTTATAAGGCTTTAAATCATAAATCAATCCATAATAGTTATCAACGATTTCTCCTCTTTCTTCAAGAACTTCAGCCAATTTTCGGTAATACAAATCTGATTGGTCATGAGGATTCACTTGAGGTGTCACTGCTTTTAAAATGGTTTGGCCTCCTATATGTCGAACATAAACTAGACCTTCTTCTTTTTTAGTGCGTATCTCCAATTGTTCATTAAGCTGGTGCTTTCTTCTTTGAAGCAATTGCCTGGCACGTTCGAGTCTTTCCATCTCACGCTCAATCACGCTTTCTTGCTCCTCAAGAAAGGCTTGCATCCGTTCGGGGGTAGATGTATGCGAAATCATTCGCTTAATTTCTCCCAACGGCGTTTTAATAGATTTGAGATATTTTATAATATCTAAATAAAAGAACTGTTTAACATGGTAATATCGATAGCCATTATCCCGGTCTGTGCATTGAGGCTTAAAAATTCCGATCTTATCATAATAGCGCAATGTTTGAATGGAAATGTTATTAAGACGGGCTGTTTCCCCGATTGAAAAATATTCCTTCAACAATCTCATCCTTTCTTCTTAGTTTCTAATTCTTTATGTATTTCACGATAGGTTCATGGTTCTTCTGATTATCGAAACGCGAATAGAAATTAACCACATTATAGCAATTTCACGGTCGATGGAGCATATATAATGTCTTGAATAGCGGTATTCCCAGGGATTGTGCTGAAAAAAACAACAGAATATGCGACATACTAAGCATCTTCAAGTTCAATGTTTAATCCGCCACCTGATCTTGTATGCAGATCATGACCATAAACTCTCCCTGAACGTGGCAACGAAATCACCCTTACGATGTCCTCAAGGTCGAAAAAACGAAAGCTTCATCGTCACCATCAAGCTCATGTATAAAGCTTGAAAAGTGAATCATTCATCGACATCCTTAAGGAGAGAGAAAAAGAAGTCATCGTCGGCCGCTTCAGCTTGATTTGAAGAAAGAAAAGACGGAGCGTGAAATCGCGAAGCTGCGTGTCTGGGCCTGGGAAGCACGCTTTGATGAAGATATCTCATGAGTTTTGCCGTGCTGAAAAGGAGAAGTGACGTCAACCAAAAGCAAGCTAATAAGTCGTGCCATTTATACATTATTTTAGAATTGATCATCTTTTTATTAATTCCCCCCCCAATATTAAAACCGCGTGATTGCTTACCACGCGGTTCTAATCAAATCTATAATTCTCAACAAAATAGACAAATTCTTTTGCCGTTTTCAATTTGATGGTTTCGTTATGATAGATCATCCAAGTTTTTCGAATCAGCGGTTCATCATGTGCATCTTTTATCGTAAAACATTTTATATCTTTATCTTCTTTTAAAAGGACGCTTGGGAGGAGGCCATATCCCAGTCCATTTCTCACCATTTCTTTACATGTATCGGTACTATCCACTTCGATCTCTATGCGCGGGGATGGCGAAAATTTTCCTCTCCACCAATCATCGATTAACCTCTTTAGGTTCGCATCCGTTTTATATTCAATCCTCGGCAATTCGGGAAGCTGTTCGAGATCGATTTTTTCCTTGGAAGCAATACAAATATTTTCTTCAAAGAGGAAACATTTCGATTCCGCCCATGCGAATCTCCACGTACAAATCCAAAATAAACTTTTTTATTATAGACAAGATTATACACTTCGCTGCTCAACCCGGTGATAACCTCATAGTCTACTCTCGGATAGCGGTTTTTAAAAAGTCTCAGTATGTTTGGAAGCATATTTTTCGCAAAAATATTAGACACGCCTAACCGGATGGTTCCAACTACCTCTTGATTCATATTCCAAATGGTTTCTTTCATTTGACGCATTCTTTCAATCATTTCACCAGCACATTTGGCGAGGTACTCACCTTCTGCGGTAAATCGAATCCCTCTTGTTCCACGTTCTATGATCGGTACTTGAAACTCTTTCTCGATGTGCTTAATGCGCTTTGTTAAAGCAGGTTGGGATATGTATAAAATCTGAGCAGTTTTAGAAATGTTGTTATGAAAATACAGATTTTCAAGCATTACCCAATCACGATCATCCATCCTGGCCACTCCATCATTACAAATAGTTTTCGTTATAGCTAAGTATAACATTTTTGAATACTGATACAGCTCATTTTTTCGGTATAGTATGGTTATGAAAAAATTCAAACAAAGAGGTGCTTGAATTCATGGATCAAATAATTGATCAGTTTCACTCCATTCCTACTACCTGCATTTCTGATGCTCTGGACGGTTTGAATAACTTACACCCGAGTATTAAGCCGCTAAAGGAAGACTTCGTCCTTAGCGGAAGAGCTTTTACGGTAAAAATGCCCGTAGGTGATAATTTAGCCGTACTTAAAGCCATTCGAACAGCCAAACCTGGAGATATTCTTGTCATTGATGCGAAAGGCGATGAATATAGAGCGATTGCGGGAGATTTTGTCGTCGGAATGGCCAAAACACTGGAATTAGGCGGAATTGTTGTGGATGGAGTCATCCGGGATTCGACGGGAATAAAGGAACTGGATTTTCCTGTTTTTTGTAAAGGGACAACCGTTGCTGCAAGCGGTAAAGCGGGTGTCGGCGAATTAAACGTTCCAATTTCTTGCGGGGGTGTTTCAATTAAACCCGGTGACATTATTGTTGGAGATGCAGACGGCGTTGTGGTGGTCCCGAAGGAATTAGAAGAAGCAACACTAAAAAAAGCCAAGGAAAAGCTGCTCAAAGATCACCAACGAGAATCCTCGATTTCTGGTGACAAAGAAGCGACGATCAAATACTTAGATTCAATGATTTCCAAATAACTGAGTGTAAACAAAAGGGCTGGCATCCATGCAGCCCTTTTATGATCTGTTATTCTTGATCCGGTATCAGAACCAAGCCCTCCATTAATCTTCGAGCACTTCGGCTCATGGTTACTTTCTTCACTTCCCATCCTGCTTGATCATGAGCAGCTTCTGCACCCACTTTCAAAGTACCGGATGGATGACCGAAACGGAGCTCCGGCCTCGCATCCCCTATAATCCTGCTGACAATCGTTCCCGGTATTGCGGCCGCGGCAGCAATAGCTACAGCGCCTGTACCGGTCATGGCATGATGAAGCTTACCCATGGAAAGAATGCGTGCCAGAATATCGATATCTTCTCCATGTACTTCTTTTCCGTCAGATGTTGTGTAGCTCGCAGAGGTTTCAAAAAATGCGATTTTAGGTGTGTGCTGACGATTGGTCATTGCGTACTCCACGCTTTCCGCTAGACCCATCATCACCGCTCCATGGGCCCGAATCGCTTCAAAACGGGTCAATAGATCCGCATCGCCGTTGATATCTCCTTGCAGTTCAGTTCCCGATAATCCCATTGAAGACGCAGAAACAAAGACAGCAGGGTTTCCAGCGTTTATTAAAGTAGCCTCGACTTCTCCTACGCCTGGCACATGAATGATATCGATCGGATTCCCGGTCGGAAACATGTTTCCCCCATCGGCACCCGGATCAAGGAATTCAAGCTTTATTTCCGGTGCAGGGAAAGTGACTCCGTCCAGCGCGAAATCTCCAAGCTCTTGCACCTCCCCATCCTTCATCGGGACATGCGCCACGATCTTCTTCCCGATATTCTCCTGCCAGATATTGACCTCAGCCACGCCATCCAGCGGGGCATCTACCAGACCTCGAAATATCGAAGGACCTACAGCTGAAGTAAGATTCCCGCAATTTCCACTCCAATCAACCAATGGCTGTCCGATGACCACCTGTCCGAATAGGTAGTCTACATCACATCCAGGACGATTGCTTTTACTAACAATAACCACCTTGCTCGTACTCGATGTGGCACCACACAAACCATCGATCTGCTGGCCGTAAGGATCTGGACTGCCTATTGGACGCAGTAAAACTTTATCACGTTTAGATGGATCGGTTGGCAAATCTTCTTTAAGAAAAAAGACACCCTTGCTTGTCCCGCCTCGCATATACATTGCTGGAATTTTGATTTGTTTTCCCCATTTATTCATCACTGTCGTTCCCTCCATGTTCTTTTCATAAAAAGAATGGATAGGCTCTTGTTAAAAGCACGCTCTAGCATCCTCATCATAAATATTTTATCTCAGTGTTTGAAATAAAAAAAATAACTATATTTGATACCCAGCTATTAAATAAGTGAATAACAGCGATCCTCCGTAAGAAAAAGCTCTGGCTGGCGACAGAATGGATATTAGTGATACATAAGGAGATTACCCAGCGCTTGAAACGCGATCGTTAACAGCGCCGACAGCTCCTAAAAACAGCGATTCTATGGATAAATCACTATGCAGAACTTGTTTGAAAATTATAATATTTGTTCATAATGGATATGAACATCCTTAGCGTATTTCGGGTAAAAAGGAGGGTTACTTTAATTGTCAGGTCCATCTTTGAATAAATTAGGTTCTCATAGATCCATCCACGATGGAGCAGTAACAGAAGGAAGGGATTTGATGGAGGTATTAGAACAGGTTTATGGCGAAAAACATAAAAAGCATGCTATGATTGCAGCAAGGGCTCTTCTCGAACATTGGGAAACCCGTACAATTGCACATGCGGATTCAGAAGAAGAGGGTTTATACAAAAGAAAGCTTGAAGAAAACCCGGATATCTCTCATACACTAAGCATGCTTAAGCGTGATCATGATTTACTTAGGATACTGGTAAGCGATATAAAAGAAGAACTGGATAAACAAGGGGTAAACGATGATGTAATCGACCGTTTTAAAGCGATATATGTTCTGGTTCAAATACATAATCGCGATGAGGAAAGCTATTTGCTGGACGGTCATTAAAAAACGCGCTTTTTATTCAATGATCATGAAATGAGCCACTCTTGAGTACTGAAGTGGCTTTTTGTGTTTGGGCAGGTTCATTTTTCTATTTAAGCGCTTTTTTCGGATTCATTTTTCTGAATACAATATACTTTCTAGATAAGTATTCTAAAGGCAGACTCCACACATGGACCAGTCTCGTGTAAGGCCATACGGCAAATAAAACAAATGCCGCCAAAATATGAAGTTGAAACCCGAGCGGTGCGTTCATCACTAAATACGGAGAAGGCTGAAAGCTTAAAATTCCCCTGAACCACGGACCTATTGTTGCCCGATAATCAAACTCTCCTCCTGTCGCTGTATAAGCGACTGTATTTGTAAAACCAACAACGGTCACTACTCCGATTAAAAGCAATACATAAAGGTCTTTCTTTGAGCTGTTTCTCCTTACCCTTTTACTTCTAAGCCGACGTACTGTCAATAAGGCTCCTCCGACAACCATCATCACCCCGGCGGCTCCCCCGAACCATACAGCGCCAAAATGATACATATGTTCAGTTATTCCGACTGCATCATAAAACGCTTTAGGAATCAGCACTCCTGCCACATGTCCGAAGAAAACAAAAATGACACCATAGTGAAACAGCGTACTCCCCCACTTCAATAATTGATCTTTTTGGATAAATTCACTTGATTGTGCCGACCAACCGAATTGATCTGTATTATAGCGATGAACATGTCCGACAACAAAAATGGTTAACGATAAATAGGGAATGATCACCCATAAGAAATAATCTAGTTCTGTCATAACAATCCCTCCAATTTGAGTCATCCCGCATGGTGATCCGCGTCTTTTTCACTAGGTGGCAAATGTGTTGCAATGGCTGCTAAACAAGCTTTTAATAAAAAGCCATACGGATTATCCTCTTTTTCAAGCTCTGTCAGCAATAGGTCAATTGCTTTTTTGTGGATTAAAAACACCTTTTGAACAAAGTCTTTTTCCGCAATTGAGGCAAATTCTAATATAAGCGGTAAATAGTCGGGCAATTCATCATTTTTAATATAAAACCCGGCTTTTGCAAACTCCATTTTTAATTTTACAAAAGCTAGGCCGCGCTCTCTATTCTCTCCAAATCTTCCATGGGTTAAATAAAGCGTTTTAGGTTCGCTAAAATCAAACCACCGCACATAATTCTCGCACATCTCTTTAAAGGAGGTTTCATTTACATAGGTCAGAAACCGCCGAAGGCAGTACTTCATTCCTTTATCATTTATTTCATCAACAATTTGACTTGCTTCTTCCGATTCTGTCCATTCTTTATCCGGATATCTCAAGAATAATGAACAAAGCTTAAACACTAATCTATCTTCTTCCATCCATTGTGTTCCCATTTAGATCACTCCAATATTCTTCACTGAAGGCGTATAAATCTTCGTATTTTTCAGTGCCTAAACTGCAACCTGAGCAGCCCTCCATAAACTCGTACCCCGCTGAACCTTGTCCTGAATACATATTGCCTGCCTCTTCCCTGTGAGATTTTGGAATGACATAACGATCATTGTATTTCGCTATCGCGGATAATTCATACAATTCGACAGCGGTTTCTTCAGTTAACCCGGCGTCTTCAAGGATGGCTTGATCAAACGATTGCTTCAAGTTAACACTTCTCATATAACTCCTCATGGCAACCATTTTCTTTAATACGCGTTCAATAACTTTTGTATCCCCCGCTGACATTAAATTCGCAAGGTATTGGATGGGGATTCTGAACTGCTTGATCGTCGGAAAAATAATTCCGGGATCCAACATATCAATTTGACCGCCGAACGTATTGGTAATCGGACTTAAAGGCGGAATGTACCACACCATTGGCAAAGTTCTGTATTCCGGGTGCAAAGGCAGCGCCACCTTATGTTCCACAGCAAGCTTATATACAGGTGATGCTTGAGCCGCCTCAATCCAATCCTCCGGAATTCCGTCCTTCTTTGCTTGTTTGACGATTTCCGGATCATTTGGGTCCAAAAATAGGTTTAAGTGGGACTCATATAAATCCTTTGGGTCGGCAGCAGATGCCGCTTCTTCTATCTTGTCCGCGTCATATAAGACGATGCCGATGTAACGCAGGCGGCCGACGCAAGTCTCAGAACAAACTGTTGGCTGGCCGTTTTCAATACGCGGAAAACAAAACGTACACTTTTCGGCTTTATTCGTCTTCCAGTTAAAATAAACTTTTTTATACGGACAGCCCGACATGCAAAAACGCCAGCTGCGGCATGCATCCTCATCAACAAGAACGATGCCGTCTTCATCACGTTTGTAAATGGCCCCGGACGGACAGGAAGAAAGGCATGACGGATTGATACAGTGTTCACAAATTCTTGGCAAATACATCATAAAAGCTTGTTCATATTCTTGAATCACCTGTTCATCAACATTGTGCATGTTCGGATCCTTTTTGCCTGTATCATAAACACCCGCAAGATCGTCTTCCCAGTTCGGCCCCCACTTCAAATCGATGTATTCACCGGTAAGCTGAGAGATAGGCCTTGCAACTGGCTGATGCTTTTTCTGAGGACTTTTGATTAAATTTTCGTAATCATAGGTCCATGGCTCATAATAATCATCGATTCGGGTCAAATCGGGGTTGTAAAAGATATTCAGCAGCTTTTTGGCACGGCCGCCGGCTTTCAATTCAATCTTTCCGTTCTTCAACTCCCAGCCTCCGCGGTGGGTTTCTTGGTTTTCCCATTCCCTCGGGTAACCGACGCCCGGTTTTGTTTCAACATTGTTCCACCACATATATTCGGCGCCGCTACGATTCGTCCATGTATTATTGCATGTCACACTGCATGTGTGGCAGCCGATACATTTATCGAGGTTCATCACCATTCCAAATTGCGCTTTAATCTTCAAGCCAATCCACCTCGTTTCGCTCTAATTTACGAATAACGACTTGTTCATCCCTCTGGTTTCCGGTCGGCCCATAATAATTAAATCCGTAGCTTAGTTGAGCGTATCCCCCTATCATTTGTGTCGGCTTAACATGAATCCTAGTGGGACTGTTAAAAGTTCCCCCACGTTCTTTTGTTATTTTTGAACCGGGAACATTAATTGTTCTGTCCTGCACATGATACATAAACGCCACGCCTCTCGGTAACCGATGGCTGACGACGGCCCTTGCGACGACAACCCCGTTGCGATTGTACATTTCAAGCCAGTCATTATCACGGATACCAACAGTCTCGGCATCTTTATTATTCATCCATACATGCGGTCCGCCCCGGAACAGCGTAAGCATCGGCAATGTATCGTAGTATGTGCTGTGGTAAGACCACTTAAAATGCGGTGTTAAATAGCGCAGTTTTATTTCTTTGGTTGTTGATGCCGGACGTCCATCTTTATTATAGAAAGCAGCTTTTCTTAAAGGCGCTTTAAAGGTCGGCAGATCCTCCCCAAATTCACGCATGATTTCATGGTCTAAGAAGAAATGCTGCCTGCCGGTCAAGGTTCGGAATGGAATCAGCCGTTCTATATTGGTTGTAAAAGGCGAGTAACGGCGATTGCCTGTCTCTGTCCCGCTATAGACCGGAGATGATAAAACCTTTCTTGGCTGGGCTGTAATCTCGTCAAATGAAATGTGCTCTTCAGCCCGTTCTATGGCTAGGTCTTTTAATTTTTGCCCGGTTTTCTTTTCTAAAGTATCCCATGCTTTCATTGCGAGCGAACCGTTCGTCGTGCTGGATAATGTCAGGATAGCTTCAGCAGCGTTTCGATCTGCAGAGATATCGGGGCAATCTTTATATTCTTTTGTCGTTTTAGCTGTGCCTAAAATATCTTTCAATTCGTCATATTCCTCTTTAGCATCCCAGCTTAGTCCCTTGGCGCCGATTTTTTCCCGTATATTCGGCCCGAGCGCAATGAATTTATCGTATACTTTGGTATACTCCCTTTCGACGACGTGAATGCGCGGGAAATTCTCTCCAGGAACCGGTTCAACCCCATTATTTTTCCAGTCGGGGATTAATCCTAACGCCTGCGATGTCTCGTCTGAAGTATCATGGAGGAGCGGTGTAGCGACAATGTCCTTTACCGTCTCCGGCAGATATTTCTCGGCTAAAGATTGAAATGTTTTCGCCAGCTTTTTAAAAGTATCCCAATCAGATCGGCTCTCCCACGGCGGTGTAATCGCTGGATTGAAAGGATGAATAAAAGGGTGCATATCGGTAGAGCTGATATCATACTTTTCATACCAGGTTGCAGCCGGCAAGACAATATCCGAATACAACCCCGTACCTGACATTCGAAAATCCATATTGATAAGCAAATCAAGTTTTCCTTCTTGTGCAACAGATGCTGAATCTACCTCTTCTGTATGCAGGGATTGATCTTGTTCGCCTAAAATGCTTGAATGTGTACCGAGCAGGTGCTTCAGAAAATATTCATGCCCCTTTGCAGAACTTCCAATTAAATTCGCCCTCCATACAAATAACGTTTTCGGAAAATTAACAGGATTGCCCGGCTCTTCAATTGCGAATTTCATTTGACCATTTTTCATTTGATCAACGACATACTTCACAGCTTCATCATTATTAGCTGCCTTTGCCTCTTCGTACAACGTAATCGAGTTTTTATTAAATTGCGGATAGGAAGGCAGCCACCCTAATCGTGCAGCGAGTACATTATAATCTCCCAGATGATGATATCTGGGCTTCTCGACTAACGGTGAAATTAAATCTGAGGATTTTTGATCCTCATAACGCCATTGCTCTGTCACGAAATAAAAGAAAGATGTTCCATTTTGTAAACGCGGCGGACCTCCCCAGTCACGTGCCATCGCCACAGTTTGCCATCCTTCAAGGGGGCGTACTTTTTCCTGACCGACGTAATGCGCCCATCCTCCTCCGTTTACTCCCTGGGAGCCTGTTAACAAAACTAGATTGAGAATCGCCCTGTAAATGGTATCAGAATGATACCAATGGTTAATGCCTGATCCCATGATAATCATCGACCGTCCCTTGCTATCAACCGCATTTTGGGCGAATTCTCTTGCAATTTGAGCGGCTAGTTTGCGGTCAATACCGGTTATTTGTTCTTGCCATGCCGGTGTGTATGGCTTTGGATCGTCATAGTCTTTTGGATAATCACCGGGTAATCCGCGATTTACGCCAGTTTGCGCGAGCATGAGGTCGAAAACGGTTGTGACGTAAACAGACTCTCCGTTTTGTTGAATTTCCTTGACTGGCACTCCTCTTGCGATAATTTGCTTTTGTTCTTGACCAAAGTAAGGAAACTGCAGCAATACAGTTTTGTCTTCTATCCCTAACAAGGAGAGTGCAGGCTCAAGATCTCCGAGCTGATTTTCAGTATCTTTCAGGTGTAAATTCCACTCCCCTCCTTCCGACCAGCGATGGCCGACGGTTCCATTAGGTGCAGCACATTGATTGGAGTTTTTATCAAATACAATCGTTTTCCATTCAGCCTTGTTTACATTCATCCCCAGGTCGCTTGCACGCAAAAACCGGTCTGTTTTATAGTGATTGCCATGCTTTTTTAATGTAATAAGAAAAGGCAAATCAGTATATTTCTTGACGTAATCTTCGAAATAGGGCGTTTTTTGATCGACATAAAATTCTTTGAGAATAACATGGGTCATCGCCATCGCCAACGCTGAATCCATACCTGGACTAACGTTTAACCAATGATCGGCAAATTTAACAAACTCAGCATAATCCGGGCTAATAGAAACTACTTTAGTGCCGTTATACCTTGCTTCAACATAGAAATGGGCATCAGGCGTTCTCGTTTGCGGCAAATTAGAACCCCATACCAGTAAGTAGCTGGAGTTATACCAATCAGAGCTTTCAGGAACATCCGTCTGTTCGCCCCAAACTTGCGGCGATGCAGGCGGGAGATCGGCATACCAGTCGTAAAAGCTGAGCAGCGGCGCGCCGATTAAATTCAAAAACCTCGCCCCGCCCGCATAACTGACCATGGACATTGCCGGGATCGGCGAAAAACCTACAATGCGGTCGGGGCCGTATTTTTTGATCGTAAAAATTAATTGAGCGGCAATCATCATATTTACTTCATCCCAGTTTGCCCGGACGAATCCGCCTTTACCGCGCGCTTGTTTATAAGCTTTTTGCATGCCGGGATTCTCAGAAATCACTTCCCATGCCTCGACCGGATCGTTCGTTTTTTGCATGGCTTCTTTCCACACTTTTAACAAAGCGCTTCTCACATATGGAAAACGAACTCGTATCGGGCTGTATGTATACCATGAGAAACTCGCACCGCGCGGGCATCCTCTCGGCTCATATTCAGGCATGTTCGGACCGGTAGTCGGATAGTCTGTTTGTTGTGTTTCCCACGTGATGATTCCGTCTTTCACATGAACTTTCCAGCTGCAGGAACCGGTGCAATTCACGCCATGAGTGGTGCGAACCACCTTGTCATGCTGCCACCTTCTGCGATAGTATTTTTCAGACTCGCGGTCTGCACTGGATAACGTACTATGATTGTTTAAATCAGCGGTGCGTCCAAAAAAAGTCATCTTTTTGAGCAATGGGGAAATTTTCTTCTTCATGACAACACTCCCTTTCGATCGTTTTATGAAGTCCATTACAAAACGACTTCTTTTATGTTTTTTGAGAAATATCACTAAAGATTGCTACAAAATACATGACTTCGCCGGCATCATTTTTAACGGCACTGATTGTCAACCATTCGAGATATTCTTCTCCATTTTTACGCTTATTCCAAATCTCGCCCTGCCAATACCCGTTTTCCTTGAGTTTCTTCCACATCTCTTCATAAAAATCTCGATCATGTCTTCCAGACCTTAAAAGCCGCGGGGTTTGGCCGACAGCTTCTTCTTTTTGATATCCGGTTACAGCACTAAATGCGGGATTTACTTTTTGAATAACGCCTTTAGTGTTGGTGACCATTACACCCTGTCCAGTACTTTCAACAATGTTGTCCGCAAGCCTAAGCTTGTCAGAATAAAACATCCAAACAACTATAATTAAGCTTGCCAAGGCAAACTCTGATAACGCCATGAAACCAATGGCATAATTCCCTGTCATCTGATTGACTGCGGTTAAAATGAGAGGCGGAAAAAATCCCCCAAGTCCTCCCATGGCGGAAACAATTCCATTCACAATGCCGCCTTGTTTTGAAAAATAGAGTGGCACTAGTTTAAACGTGGTTCCATTTCCGATTCCCGAACAAACCGCCACTGTTAAAACTCCAACGGTATATAATGTCATCGTTGGAGAAAAAGAGAGTAGCACACCAGAAATCGTCAATCCTGAAAATACGATGATAAGAACCTTAAATGGATTGAATTTATCCCCCAGCCATCCTCCAAGCGGGCGAAACAACGTACAAATCGTGATAAATCCTGCGGTACGAAATCCTGCATCAACTTCGCTAAGATTAAATTGAGAAACTAAAAAATTGGGAAGATATACGGTAAATGCAACAAATGAGCCAAATGTTATAAAGTAAAAAAGGCTGAGAAACCATAGTTTTTCATCCCGATAAACATTGAGGATTTGCTCCTTTAAAGCTGTTTTAACTTTTGGTTCATGTTTATCGCCCAATAAGAAATTGAGAGCAGCCAATATGATCAGCGGAATGAGAAAAAGCCTGACAGTAACTTCCCATCCCAATTGGTTTGCAAGGATCGGCGCACCAAATGAAGTAAACGCTGTTCCGATGTTTCCGACTCCGTATATCCCATTGACAAATCCATGCCGATCTTTTGAATAGTACTTTGTCAAAGAAGTAACTCCGACAGAGAATATTGCTCCGCCAATACCTAAAAAAAGACCGGCTATTAATAAGTCGTTAAAAGAATCAGCGAGGCTTAAATAATAGACCGGCAGGATTAAAAATAAGAGGCTTACAAGAAAAACCCGCCTCGCGCCAAACCGATTCGTCCAATAGCCTATCGGAACCCGAAGAACAGATCCCAATATTACCGGAATTGCTGTCACCCATGATAATTGCACTGATGAAAGTGCGATATCCTTTTTGATATATGTCATTAATGATGAAATAATGACCCATACCATAAACCCCACAATCAAGCTGAATGTTTGAAGAGGCAGCTGTATGTTTGTTTGCTTCATTTCAGATGACCTTTCTTATAATTTCACGTTATTTCCATAATTCCCAAACAGGTACTATTTATGCATTCCTCAATGAATCCGTTTTTTGGTGTTTTAGGATTCTTAAATAGCCTCCCGGAACACAGTTTCTGTGAAAGAAATTGATAATTCGAGAGCAGTATTGTTGAAAAAGATGTCCTTCACTTAAGAAAAGAATGAAGTTGACAAAAGAACCTGCAACATCCTATGACTGGATATCACATGTTTATTTTGCTTGTTTTGTATATTTCGTATTTAAGAAATCAAACTAAATAAAAAGGAGGGAATATAGTGCTTGATGAGAAAACAATCAAAATTGTGAAGTCAACTGCCCCAGTCTTAAAGGAGCATAGCCATGAAATCGGCAAACGTTTTTATGAATTATTATTTTCAAAAGTGCCTGAGTTACACAATTTGTTTAATCAAACAAATCAAAAGCGCGGTATTCAACAAGAGGCTTTGGCGTATTCTGTGTATGCCGCTGGCGAAAATATCGATCATTTAGAAGCGATAGATCCCGTTATCAAAAGAATTACTGAAAAGCACCGAGCAATCGGCATAAAACCTGAACAATATCCAATTGTGGGCGCAACTCTGCTCAATGCTGTGAAAGATGTGCTGGGCGATGCGGCAACAGAAGAAGTGCTTGGAGCCTGGAAAAAAGCTTACGATGAAATCGCAAAAGCTTTTATCGATATAGAACAAAAGCTTTATGAAGAAACTGAACATCTGCCTGGCGGCTGGAGTGGCTATCGTGATTTTCGCGTTGATCAAAAAGTGGAGGAAAGCAGGCTGATTACATCATTTTATTTAAAGCCGGAGGATGGTAAACCAATCGCTTCTTATAAAGCCGGCCAATATTTAACTTTACAAGCAGAGATTCCAGGTGAAACGTATACCCACATCCGCCATTACAGCCTTTCCGACGCTCCCGGCAAAGATTATTACAGAATCTCCGTCAAACGTGAGGAAGGACGCGGAGGCGCACCGGCTGGCATCGTCTCAACGTACTTGCATCAGCAAGTGCAAACAGGCGATATTCTCAAATTTTCCGCTCCGGCGGGCGATTTCGTCATTAGCAGCAAAGATTTGCCGCTTGTTTTGATCAGCGGAGGCGTCGGCATCACACCATTATTAAGCATGTTAAATACGGTGGCTGAACAACATCCCAACAGACATGTAACATTTATTCATTCAGCAAAAAACAGTGAGTTTCACGCTTTTAAAGAACATGTTGAAAAATTAGCTGAAAAGCATGAGAATATCCGGTCATTTGTGTGCTACGAAGCACCTGCCTCCATGGACCGTTCTCTACTAAACTTTGATAAGGAAGGTTATGTTGACCTGGAGTGGCTTCAGTCCATCCTGCCGGGAAAGGATGCCGATTTTTATTTTTGCGGCCCTCTTCCCTTTATGAAAGCCATTAACGCTGCCCTCAAAAAATGGAACGTATCAAAAAACAACATTCATTATGAAGTGTTTAACCCTGTCGCGATTTTAGAGGAAGAATAAAAAGGAGAGAATTTAGGACGTTGTAAACTATAAAAGGCCTCCCATGAAAAAAGAATACCCTTAAGATTTTTTGCACATTCTTAGGTTCCCCTGACATGCTAAAGGACTGAATACTTCTTCAATTCAGCCCTTTAGCTTAATGACTTAAGCTTTTGTCTTATCATAACGATAAAGTACAGGTTGCAAAATAAATAAACAAAACACAATCCAAATAAAAAGAGAAAGCCACTTTAATAGTGAATCCCATCCGCTCCAAAAAGACATAAAATAAAGGATTGGCAAAATAAAAATCAAACTAAAAAGCAATTTTGAAGCTGTTGTTTCCTTTAGCGGACTTTTACATCTGGGACAAGTTGGCCTCTTTGTTCTAATCAGTTTAGAATTTTCTCTAAAAGTAAACGGTTTCCTGCATACTGGACATTTACTCATTTTCCCGCTCCTTAACAGGGCTTACTTTGTAAAAACAAGCTTGAGCTTTGTTGTTTGCTTTGTTTTTTCTTATAATGCCATGTGGACTTATGCTTATATTTATATTGTTTGTAACACATGCTTCCATCTTTGACAGGCTTCGAAGTTCTGTATTGCTTGATTTTCACCTTTATTAATTTAGGCTCTTCGGATTTTATGGTGGGATTCTACTTCTTTTCACTGTCGAGTCATTCCACAGGGGTTATTTAGAAAACAAGTGTTTAACTTATTATATTATTGATTGCAAAGTTCATTTAAGTGGTGTGTAATAATTTGTTCTGCTTTTTCAATTGTGAATATATCCGGTCTTAAAAGAGCATGAATGGATATGCCTTCAATGATGACAGCAAGTCTTAATTTTTCGATTTCAATATTTATGGTTTTATTTATACAACCTGCTTTTATTAATATTTCAAGCAGTGCTTCCATTAAAATATATTCTCCTTCAGTTAGTTCATCTTTTTTTGCGTTCAAAGCTGCACTAGTAAGTGAGCGGATGGCAAAAACTAGCCAAACACCCGTTTCAGTTTGTTTATCCTGACTCACCGGAACTAATTCTAACAACGTTTCACGTACCGCATTAAGAGGGTTTGTTGACCAGGATATATTCTCCGACCTTTCTCTCCCGCGAGCAAGAAAATATTCCATGATAAATAATAGTAATTCATCTTGGTTTGAGAAATAATGTCTTAGTGCTCCGGTAGACATTCCAGCCTCAGATGCGATTCTGCGGATAGATGCTCTTTCAATGCCTTCCGTTTTGATAATTTTCCAAGCCGTTTCAGCGATGATCTTCCTTTTATGATCATGATCAACGATTTTTGGCACTTAAATCACCTCTTGCTTTTATTTCGCACACTGTGTTATTATCATTTTATCACAGTGTGTGAAATAAATAAATAAGGAGGATATTTAGGTGCTTGAAATCATTGAATCATTAATTCCTACCAACATAGATTTCACAACAGCACTCCTCATTATTGTGCTCTGTGCTTTCATTGACATTTTAAGCCCCGGGGTATTGGCCATCACAGCTTATATCCTTCTAATACAAAGAGAAAAATTGGCATCGCGTTTGATGGTTTTTTTAATATCCACACAAATTTGCTATTTTATGGTGGGTATCTTGGTTTACCTGGGAGTTGGGCAGATAATTGGTTTTATAGAAAGCGTGACTAACAATCAAATTTCAAGTTGGTTTTATACGATACTTGGAGTTGTCCTTGTACTCATTAGTTTTTATAAGCCTAAAAAAGGAATGGAATCCCGGTTTTTAGAGTGGTTACCTAAAGAATTATCAATAAGTGCGATGATTATACTCGGTATTATTGTATTTGCGATCGAGTTTACCACAGCCTTACCGTATTTTTACTCGATATTATTAATGGATGGTTTAGCGTTCAATACCGGCTTGTCCATAAGTATTTTACTTGGCTATAACGTGCTTATGGTACTTCCTTCAATCATATTATTGTTCATTTATATTCTATTTAGAGGTTGGATACAGAATAAGCTTGAAAAACTAAAAACAAAATTATTAAAAGCTCCATTGTCTTCTTTATTAGTGGGAGTGGCAGTTATTGGAGCTGTTTTATTCAATATCGGCATTAGGGGAATTCTATCGTGATATTAGTTATTTGGAAAGGGGATGTAGTGTTATGAAAGAGATTGCAAGCGGTGTAAGTCTACTTCTATTAATCCAAGGAGTTGGAGGTATCATAAACCGATTAGCAGGTGGGGGACCAAGTTGGTTTCTCGTAAATTACATCGAGGCTTTGCAAGGGTATGAAATTATAGCCAGTATGGTGTTAGTTATACTGGGAGCAATTATTGGTGTAGGTTCTCTCAAAATAAAAGGTAAAGATGACTAACCTATTATCTCTTCAAGACCTCATAGTTATTGAACCACCACAAGAAAATGAAAGCGATATGTTGTTTAAAGTGGAAGCAATCAACCCACCAGAACGTTGTCCTGAATGTGGTTTTGACAAGTTATATAAGCACAGTTCACGAAAGCAATTGATTATGGATTTGCCCATTCGTTTAAAGCGAGTGGGCTTACAATTGAACCGTAGACGTTATAAGTGTTGTGAATGTGATTCTACCTTCTGGGAACGCCTTATATCCATTGACGAAAAGCGTAGTATGACCAAAAGGCTTGTAAAAGCTATCGAAGAACAATCCATGTCAAAAACCTTTGTAGAAGTTGCAGAAAACGTTGGTGTTGACGAGAAGACCGTCAGGAACGTTTTTAAGGACTACGTATCATTCAAAGAGCGAGAATACCAGTTTGAGACTCCTAGATGGCTTGGGATAGATGAAATACACATTATCCGTAAACCTCGCCTTGTATTGACTAACGTTGAACGTAGGACTATCTATGACATCAAGACCAACCGTAACAAGGAAACAGTCATTCAACGCCTTTCAGAAATCAGTGACAGGACCTATATTGAATACGTCACAATGGATATGTGGAAGCCTTACAAAGATGCTGTTAATACCGTCTTACCACACGCGAAAGTGGTTGTAGATAAGTTCCACGTTGTCCGAATGGCTAACCAAGCCTTAGACGGTGTTAGAAAGGCTATCAAAGCTAAAATGACAGCTTTGGAAAGGCGTACCCTTATGCGTGAGAGGTTTATCCTTCTAAAGCGTAAACACGATTTAAATGAGCGTGAAGCATTTCTCTTAGATACTTGGTTAGGTAGTCTGCCTGATCTAAAAGAAGCCCATGAACTCAAAGAAGAATTTTACTGGATATGGGATACCGATGATCCTGAAGAAGGCAGAGACCGTTACAGACTGTGGAGAATACATTGTATGTCCAGTAACTCCAAAGACGCTTATAAAGATCTTGTGAGAGCTGTAGACAACTGGCAAGACGAAATATTCAACTACTTCGATAAAAAACTTACAAACGCTTATACAGAATCTATAAACAGTATTATTAGGCAAGTTGAACGAATGGGTAGAGGTTACTCATTTGAAGCGTTACGAGCCAAAATACTGTTTAATGAGAACCTCCATAAGAAACGTAAGCCACGATTTAATTCAAGTGCTTTCAGCAAGGCTATATTATACGACACTTTCAATTGGCATGAAGTAACAGACCACGTCATAACAGGCAACTATGGTGTTGATTTTTCCACACTTATTAAGAAATTGGAAAAGGGTGAATTATAAGCCCTTTTCCACCAAATAATCCGAATACCCTTAATTTATCAAGTGTCTTTCCTACAGCCAATGAAGTTAGGGTTAAAACGTTTGTTTTACTCTGCTCGCAGGAACCCTGGTCCATATACTTGTCAAAGAAATTGCCGCTCCAACCAAAGTGCCTGCCGGAACATTATTTGTTACAGTCCCCATGTATACTTCTTTGTACGCTGACAAACCCATTTCAAATTCTTTCTTTGTTTCTAATGCTACACCATTTAATAAGGTCATGCCCGTTGCAGGGTTATATTGAATATAAGTCGTATGTTTATTTTCCGTAACGATGGCTTCAACGATTCCATTTTCATGGTATGTTGTTTCCAGCGTAAAATGCACCTGCCCATCTTTTACAATTTCCCTTGTCTTTTTCCCTGAGCAATATAGATCGTCAATGGCAGTTTTATGGTCTACAAATCCTTCAGCCGAGACAAAGTCATATGGAGTCACAAAAGAACCACCTGCAAAAAGCAGTACTATTAAAAAATACATTTTCTTTTTCACACTCCCCCCCTGAATATCCAAATAATTACTTTACATTTTATAAAAAGGGGTCATTTTGCACAATACTTTTGTCAACGTAAATTTCCTAAAGTCAACAAATCGCTTTTTGTATGCCACAGGAATGTATCGACATCTTGGACGGAAAAAAGTCATCGTCGGCCGTTTCGGCCTTGATTCGAAAGAAGAGAAAACGCGAAAAAGCGGGCACTAAGGAAGATGTTTCAGAAGTTTGATCGGACGGAGAAGGAAAAGCGGAAATAATATCAGTCAGAGGCCGGGAGGAAGACAAAATCGGCCTCTTGACTCTTTATTCCATGCGCTTGAGCAGACATTTTCTTTCATTACAATCCGCTGCAAGAAGTTGTCATGGCAAGACCGTCTTTCTGCCATTGGACAATGCCGCCGCTCAAACTCAATACTTGTTTGAAACCGCCGTTAGCTTGAAGAATGCTGGCTCCGATGGCAGATCGGGCTCCGGAATGGCATTGCACAAGAATCGGACAGTCTCTTCTAATTTCATCGAGCCGTTCTGGGAGCGTTCCCAGCATGATGTGTTGCGAATTTGGAATATGACCTTCCTGCCATTCAGTCAGATTGCGAACATCAAGCACGTGCACGAATCCGTCATCCACTAATTTTGCGATCTCAGGTGGCGTGATCTCCGCGTACGATTCAAGTGAAAAAGCACCGCTTGCCAGGATTTTGTCCCGATCCATAAACCCTGCCGCATTGTCAATGCCCACAGAGCGCAGCGCTTCCAGGAGTTCGTTCACTTCTGCCGGATTCGTTATGAAGTACACAGGACGAGTGTAGTCGATGAGCCAGCCTGCCCAGTTCGTAAACGCCTTGTTGAATGGAATGTTGATTGTGCCTTTGATATGCCCTTCAGCAAATTCTCGGGAAGTGCGGGTATCCACAATTTGCTCTTTTCCCTGCAAATCTTTCACTTGTTCAATCGATGTAATCTCTGGAACAGCAGAAAGATCTTTAAGCAATGCAGGGCCTTCTTTATTTACTCGTTTCATCACAGCGAAATACTTTGGCGGTTCTGGTTGCCCGTCAAGCAAGGCTTTAACGAATGTTTCTTCATCGGTGTATGCCATTGCCCAGTTAAACATCTTTTCGTAACCGACAGTCGTAGTTGGAATGGCTCCCAATGCCTTGCCGCAAGCGCTGCCTGCGCCATGAGCCGGCCAAACCTGCAAGTAATCCGGGAGTTGTTTAAACTTTCCAAGGGACTTGAACATCTCTCTTGCCCCCGATTGTGACGTTCCTTTGATCCCCGCCGCTTTTTCGAGCAAATCGGGTCTGCCAATGTCGCCCACAAAGACGAAATCTCCTGTAAAGATGCCGATTGGACGATCCGCATTTCCTCCGCCGTCCGTCAACAGAAAGGAAATGCTTTCCGGGGTATGGCCGGGAGTATGCATAACCTCAAACATCAGGTTTCCGATGGAAAAGCGATCGCCGTCTTTCACAAGTTGATGTTTCAATTCATCGACATATTGGTATTTCCAATCTGCGTCCCCTTCATCGGAAAGATACAGCTTCGCTTGATGTGTAGCGCCGAGTTCGCGAGCGCCGGAAACAAAGTCGGCGTGGATATGGGTTTCTGCGGCCGCTGTGATGTTTAGCCCTTCATCTTCGGCTGCTTGTAAATATGGTTTTAGATTGCGGCCGGGATCAATGACAATTGCCTCTCCTGTTTTTTGGCAGCCAACCAGATAGGATGCATGGGCCAGCTTTTCATCGTAAAAATAGCGCAATAACATGTTGTATTCCTCCTCTTGAAACATTTAACGGAATATGTCCTTTTGAGTTCGCATCATGCTTTGTCTTGCCTCTTACATCAGTCCTTTTAACATGCCATTCCAATACATGATGGGAAGCAATCTTCTTTTTAACAGGTACATGCTGAATCGTTCCTTGGACTGATCAAATGGAAACGTTTCTTGCGGCACCTTGTGATAGTCAAACTCAGCCAGCACGAGTTTGTTGTATCCTGTAACCAAGGGGCACGAGGTATATCCATCGTACTTTGCTTCTAATGAAGATCCTTTGATCAAGGACATCAGATTTCGCACCACAACCGGAGCCTGTTTACGAACTGCAGCTCCCGTTTTGGACGTCGGCAGGTTGGCACAGTCACCAATTCCGAAAACATTGGCAAACTTTTTGTGCTGCAGCGTGTACGGATCAACATCGACCCAGCCGCCGGCATCCGCCAATGCGCTTTCTTTGATGAAGAGAGGTGCTTTCATCGGCGGCGTCACATGAAGAAGATCATATGCTAATACTTCCTGCTCTCCCGTCTCCAAGTTTTCGAACAAGGCTTCTTTTGAATCAGGCTGAATTTCGATTAGATTTCTCTTGTACATCGTGTGGATATCCTTGCGCCTGACGACTTTTTCGAGCGCATTTGCATATTTGGGGACATCAAAAATGATCGATTTCGCCGATGCGAAAATAATGTCCGACTGATGGCGAACATTTGACTTGCGAAAATAGTCATCTGCTAAGTACATAATTTTCTGTGGAGCTCCCCCGCACTTCACGGGAGAATCAGGATGAGTGAAAATGGCGGTTCCGCCTTTAAAATTGCGGATGTTTTCCCAAGTGCTGTCTACCGTATGATATGAATAGTTGCTGCAAACCCCGTTTTTTCCAACCGCATCTTTCAAACCTTTGACCCCGTCCCAATCGATTTGCAAACCGGCTGCCGCCACGAGATAATCGTAGGAAACGATCGTTCCTTGTTTTGTAAGAAGTGTGTTCTGATTCGGGCGAAACTCAGTTACAGCATCGCCGATCAAGTCGACCCCGCCAGGAATCAGGGAAGCTAAATCGCGCTCAGACTCTTCCTTCTTCGCTGCGCCGCCTCCAACTAATGTCCACAAAGGCTGGTAATAGTGCTTTGTTTGCGGGTCAATGATGGCAATTTGTCCTTTGAGTGTTTTAGAAGCCCGAACGAGACGGGCGGCGACAGAGATGCCAGCAGTCCCACCTCCAACAATGACAATGGAATAACGAGCCTGTCTTGCCATGGTCAACCCCCTTATGTTTATAGAAAGTTGCTGTTTGTCTTAAAGATGTGTCTCTCGTTTTTTAAGTTACCATCCATCTTCCTTTTTTGTATAGGGGAACTCCCCTACTTTTATTTGAGCACCGTCTTCCCAAGCTGACAAGGTTAAGGGGCAGTATGTTAGAACGTCAGATCGAGATATTTGTTTTTGATCGCATATTGGATTAATTCGTGTTTCGAGTCCAGTTTTAATTTCTGCATCATATTTGTTTTATGATTTTCGACGGTTTTGACGCTGATTGAGAGTTTATCGGCAATCTCCTTATTGGCATAACCCAGCACAATGAATCTGAGAATCTCCTTTTCGCGAACAGTTAAAACAGAAGGCGGCTTTTGGGACTCTGAATTCAGCCATTGATCAATGATGTCCTGCGATACAGATGTCTTATAATAGAGATTTCCCCTGTACACTTCGACAATCGCCTGATAAAGCAACTGATAATGACTGTTTTTCAAGACGTATCCATGGGCCCCCGCCTCTATCGCTTTTTGGATAAAAATTTCTTTATCATGCATTGTCAAAATCACGATTTTAACAGAAGGGTTCATCTTTCGGATCGCAGTGCTCGCTGTGAATCCGTCCAACCCGTTTGGCATCGACAAATCCATCAGCACGACATCCGGTTTCAACTGTCCGGCCTTAAAAACGGCTTCGTTGCCATTGTTGCTTTCTCCCGCAATTTCGATTTCAGAAAAACCTTCCAAAAGCACACGGATGCCCTTGCGGATCATCATGTGGTCATCGACCAGCAATACCTTGATCACTCCCCCTCCCCTCCTTGTCCTGTACTTTCACTTTAATTGTCGTTCCTTTCTGAAGTGCGGAGTGAATTCGAAGGCTTCCTTCCATCTGATTGACTCTTTCTTCCATATGTTTGAATCCCAAGCCTTCCTCTGTCAGCCCGCGATCAAAACCAATGCCATTGTCCTGAATCATCAAAATAAGCTCGCCATCTTCTTTGTACAATATGACCTTAATATGTGTCGCCTGCGAATATTTCAGGGCATTATGCAGCGCCTCCTGAATGATGCGGTATAAATTGATTTCCAAAACCGGCAGCAAGCGAATGCTGACATTGCTTGAGGCAAACGTAATAGAAACATCCTGATGAGTCTTGTTTAAGCTGGACACAAGGTGCTTGACAGCAGGAATCAGCCCCAGCTGATCGAGACTGTGCGGCCGCAGCTGAAGAGAGTAGAGCTTGACGTCTTGGATCGCTTTTTCCAGTTCATCGATGATTTCCTGCATGTACTCTCTAAATGTTTCTTCCTGCTCCATGCGCGATTGAATCGCTTGAATACCTACTGAAACCGAATAAAGCGATTGTCCTACGCCATCGTGCAGTTCCTGGGCCAGCCGCTTGTGTTCGTTTTCCTGAGTTTCTAGCGTTTTTTGCAGAACCAGCTTGGAGATCCGCGCTTCCTCTTCCTTTTTCTTTATCGTTAAATCTTTCAGGACCAAAAGAACTTCCATTTGATCGCCGTTTTCAGAAATGACAGCCGTACTCATCTCCATGTCAACGAATCGTCCCTCATATGTGGGCATCGAGGAAAGAAAATAAGGAACTTCCCGCTTGGCCAGCAAATAACAACGCTCTTCTCCCGCTTCCAATTTTCTCGTTTGGCAGTAGGAACAGTACGGAACCTTGTCACCTAATTTCCATCCCGTCATCTTCTCTGCGGACGGATTCATCACCAGAATTCTGCGTTCCTGATCCATCATGATGATTCCATCCTGCAAATGGTCGAAGATCTGCCTTAAATAGCCGCTTTCCATTGACTTTCCTTCTTCTTTATACCGTTCAAAAAAAGTCGGGTTTTGACACATCATGGCCCCTCCCTTTAGCTATCTATTCCTCGTACAACTGATAGACTCTTTTTAACTTCTGTTCAAGCTGCTCAAAATGAACAAAACGCGCTTCTCTTAGACATTCGGTTCCCTCAATAAACAAAAGAAGCACAGGAATTGTGAAGACTGAAAACCAGCCGGCAACCTCCTTCACTATATCAGCGTTGATATGCCCTAATTTAATCTTTGGAAAGCGAGTCAACAGTACTCTAAGCTGCGGCAGAACAGCGTGACAGACTGTGCATTGAGGCCTTGATATATATATAAAACTTAATTTATGACCGGTTATAAACTTCTCAATTGCCGCCATTGAAGTCAGCTCTGTAATCTCTTTCATCCAATCCCTCCTTCAAAACAGAAAATATAGAAAACTTTAAACATTAATGTAAGATATCAAACCAGATTTTCACAGTTGTAATCAAAATAACGAATATCAGAATACCTTGAAGAACTTTAGCCTTCATCTTCTTGCCAATTAAAACACCTAGCGGGGATGCCATTAGGCTGGCAGCTATTATAATCAAAGCCGGCATAATAGGAACATGTCCAATGATGAGCTTTGTAGCTGTTGTTCCAATCGATGAAATAAATGTAACTGCGAGCGATGTTGCGATTGTGATTCGTGTAGGTATTTTTAAAACGACTAACATTAGCGGAACAAGCAGAAAAGCGCCGCCGGCACCGACAATGCCTGAAGCCAAGCCGACTGCAAAAGTAATTACTGAGGTTAATATCTTCGGAAAGCGAACGTGATCACTGTGATTACCTTCTGTTCCTGTCTTTGGAATAAGCATCATGACTGCGGCGATTATCGCCAATATTCCGTAAACCAAGTTTATGAAATCTTCGGAGAAAAAATGTGACCCATAACCACCGACTAGACTTCCGATCAGAATACTTAATCCCATGATGGAGATCAGTTCTTTATTTAAGTAACCGCCTTTCCGGTAAGCCCATACACCGGAAAATGTTGCAACAAAAACCTGGACTGCGACAATACCTGAAACCTGGTGAGCATTAAAGCCTGTAAACCCAAATAACACAGGAATATATAATAATAAAGGGTAATTAAGAATTGCCCCGCCGACACCAAGCATTCCGGACATAAAAGAACCAACAAATCCGATGAAAAATATGAGAAGAATAAAAGAGATGTCCACCGACTTTCCTCCTTTCCTTCAATAAAAAGGGGAATAGTCCCCCCTTTTTATCACCTTAACCTTTTTTAAGCCAAAACTTTAGTACACCATCTTCCTCAGTACCTTTAAGCAATTCATGGCCGCCTGACTTCGCCCATGCTGTCAGATCACTTTTTGCCCCTTTATCAGTGGCGTGTACTTCTAACACTTCTCCGGATTGCAATTCATCCATAGCTTTTTTTGTTTTCACAATTGGCATCGGGCACGCGAATCCTTTAACATCTATCACTTTATCTGATTTCATGTTTTATCTCTCCCTATCTTCAAATCTATACTCATCCATGAACCGCGCAACGGTTTGGTCCAATTTCCATCTCACTTTGCCTGTCAGCATCCGGCGTTATTTTGCCCATGTTGGTTTGACGGATTTCCTGATAGGCATTTGGCTGTGGCGGCAGGTTTTCTGATACAGCACTTCTGAATTCATTTTCATCCAGATTTAAACCGGCATTCTTTTTATATACATCACTCAGCTTAGCTTGAACCTGCCCTTGATCGCCTAATTCACTGACTGACGAAAAATGAGCTGGAAGCACAATCAAGTCACCTGATATTTGTTTGTATTTTTCATGCAATGTGTTACGTAAATCCTCTGCCCAGTCCCCGGCTTTTCCAGCCAAGTCTGGCCGGCCGATTGATTCAACAAATAAAATATCTCCTGTTAACAAATAGTGATTATCAACAATTAAAGATGTGCTTCCAATCGTATGGCCCGGTGAGTAGATAGGCTCCACTTTCATGCTTGTGTTTCCTATCGAAACATCATGACCTTCAATTAACGGTTCATGCGAAAATTGCACTTCCTCAGCATCTTTTGGCGGCAGGTAGTATGAGGCTCCTGTACGCTCACGAAGTAAACGTGCGCCAGAAATATGATCCGCATGTAAATGTGTATCGACCACATGTTTAATCGTAACGTTTCTCTCTTTTGCAAAATCTATATATGCGTCTACAGTACGAGCAGGGTCAACTATAATCGCTTCTCCGTCAGTCTCAATAAAATAGGATAAACAGCCTTTCCCCATTCTTACGAATTGATAGATCGAGCCCCCTTCTTTCAAGTTTCCGATTTTTACCGGATGTAAAAATTCGCTCCACGCTTTCATGCCGCCTTCAAGTGCAAAAACTCTTTCAAAACCGGCATCCACTAAATGCTGTGCAACCATCTCCGAAGACCCTTGTTTGGCACAAACCACCAGAACATCTTGATCTTTGGGAACTTGGCCTGCAATTTTATCTACACCATCAATTAAATCAAAATACGGAACATTTAAATGTTCAACCCGGCTGCCCTCGATTTTCCAATCACTAAAGGCATCTTTATTTCGTACGTCTAAAATAAAAAACGATTCTTTTCCTAATAATTTTTCGGTTACTTCTTTTGGTGAAATGATTGTAAAGTCCACTTCTAAACCTCCTTAGAATGTTAGAATCTCATTGGCACATGTTGCAATGGTCGCAACTTTTGCAGCCGTTCAATTTATTGATCATTTTTCAATAGGCCCTGACCACTCCTCCATTCCCCGCGCCACATTTTCAACGTCTTTAAAGCCGTTAGCTGCAAGCTGTTTAGCTGCCAGATCGCTTCTATTACCTGTACGGCAAACAACGTAAATTTTCTCTTCTCTATTCAGTTCCTTTGCTCTTTTTTCAAGTTCACCTAATGGGATTGAAATCGCTCCTGGAATATGGCCGAAACGGTATTCTGCAGGTTCCCGAACATCAACGACTGTTATCCGTTCTCCCGCCTCTACCTTTTTTTGAAGCTCTTCATTTTGAATCACATAAGGAAACGTTTTTTCTTTCTTTATTTCCGAGTGACCTGCTTTACGAAGAAAATGCTTTAATATATTTCCGTCTTCTGTCGTCCCGAGATACTGGTGGCCGCTTCCCTTTGCCCATGCCTGTATATCAGCAAGAGACCCTTTATCAGTAGCATGCACTTCCATTACCTGCCCCGGTTCTAACTCATTCATGGCCTTTTTCGTTTTTACAACGGGCATTGGACAAGCAAGCCCCTTCGCATCTAACACGCGGTCAGATTTGATGTTCATCAATCATCCCTCCATACTCATTTTCAGTATCAAAGTTCCATTTGATCGCTCCGGCAACCCTATTCCTTAAAGCACCGTTTAATTTGGAGACCGTTATATAAATAAATTCACTTTTGCTTCGTTGGCATCCCCGAGATATGCGGCAACTCCTGCATAATCAATACCGTCGATAAGTTCTTCTTTTTGCAAGCCTAACAAGTCCATTGTCATTGTACAGGCAACAAGCTTAACTCCTTGTTCTTGCGCCATTTCAATCAGCTGAGGCAGAGACAGCACGCCGTGCTTTTTCATGACATGTTTGATCATTTTAGGCCCGATACCGGCAAAATTCATTTTAGATAATCCGAATTTCTTTGAACCCCGGGGCATCATAAAGCCGAATGCTTTTTCAAGCGGCCCTTTCTTTACCGGCACCGGTTCATCCTTTCTTAAAGCGTTAAGCCCCCAAAATGTATGAAAAATTGTTACCTCATGATCATAAGCAGCGGCTCCATTAGCAATAATAAAAGCGGCAATCGCCTTATCTAAGTCACCGCTAAATAAAACAATGGTCGTTTTTTCTTTTTGGTCTGACATAGATCAACTCTCCTATTTCCATATACTAATACCCGTATGGGTATATAAAAAATAAAAAAATATAAGTTTCAGCTCTTTATACCCTTAAGGGGTTTTCTTTTAACTAAGGGTATACAGAGGCTGTATTATCAACAGCCATCTTAACACTATCTGCTTTTAACCAATAAATTAACGGCTTCTTGAATGAGGTCTTCGGTATCTTCTCCTCTTTCGATTTGAAGGCGAACGCATTTCTCCAAGTTGCTGCTTACAACAACACCAATGGCGCGATCTAATGCGGAACGAACCGCTGACATTTGGCTTACGAGCTCTTTACACTCTTTTCCTTCATCCATCATTTTTAATATCCCTCGAACTTGACCCTCCACTCGTTTGATCCTATTTTTTAATTGATCATCGTATTCCATCAGATAACCTCCCATTTTCTTATGATGATAGCATATCATTTTTATCAACAGTTTCGCGAAACCGTTACTATGCGGATATGAACTGTCCTGCATTTCTGTCATATTCGTTAAGAATCCAGCCTGTGACGACTTTTTGTACAAAACAGCCTATCTCCCGCACAATACATATACCCCTATGTGTATAATATACTGAACTGCTGAGGATAAATCAAATTTTAAGCTTCTGTCGCGGACCCGAGCGCTGATGAAGATGTTTCATGTGTTTTACCTTGTGGAGAAGGGAAGTGAAGCAGAAAAAGCCGGATCGTTTTCCGGCTTCCGCTATTTCATTTCAAAAACAAGAAATCACTTTATGCTGCTGGATATAAACATTGAAGCATCTTGATTCATAAAAATACGATGGCCGTGATAGAATGTTTTCATTTCAGTTGATTTAAATCCAACATCGGATAATCTTTTTTTCAATTCTCCGTGCGAAAAACCGCTGTGAACTTTCGGATGTTGAATTTTATCGTTTTTGTCAAAATCAATAATCATGAGCTTTCCGCCATTATTTAAAACACCGAACAATTCTTGTAAAATTTTATTCGTATCCGGAATATGAAGAAGGACTAGTGACATTAAAACGATGTCTGCCTTCAGTTCAGGAGTTTCTTGGGTAAAATCTGAATAAAGCACTTTTGCGTTGGCGATTCCTTTGCGAGAAATTTTAGCTTTCGCCACCTCCAGCATTTGTTTTGATGAATCGACCAACAAAATAGAATGTACTAAATCTGATAATTCTAAACTAATGAGACCCGTACCGCTCCCATAGTCGATTAAAGATTTTGATTGACTATTTCTCAATTCCTGTCTTACTTCATTCACGATCACTTTTGCTAATTCAATTCTTTCTTCTGTATCATATCGTTTTGCCATCTGTTCAAAAACGTTATTTTCCATATTCCACTTCCTATTTATTTTTAGATGGTTTACTAAAACTATGCTAACACCTTACATATTTCCGTTTGAAACCAAGGCGGCCTCTCTCAACATCCATTTGAATATTTTTGGAAGCGTTCAGGATACTGCTTTTTTTCTTGTCCCGCCGAAGTTCGACCGGGCCTACTGCTTTTGCGGTTTCAACCGCCTTTTCATGGAGCGGCAAATATGAAATCCCGACTGTGTAGATAAAGTTATTCATAGCCGATTTTGTTCGATCCGGAGAATCGTGAATCGCATGTTCCACCTGATCAAGCATACCGGCAATTTTGGTCACATTAAATTCATCGTCCGATCGATTACCTAAAAGCCAGCAGTAACAGCTCCAGCCTGCCGACATTCTGAGTTCTTCCCCGCTTGAAATCCATTTATCTGCGACAGCTTGCGCAAAATCGGTTTCTGCCAAAGTTACTGCAACAACATAATCAGATAGCATATAGAAATACGCCTCATCGATCCAGCGCTCAAAATCCGCTTCAGTCATTGTGATTGGGTCAGCAATAATGCCGGCAAAATACATGGCATCGTAGTTCCCGGTAGCGTAAAGCTGCTGCGCCAAAGGTTGATTTTTCTTGATTTTCTTTGCAAGCGGCTTCATTTTGCCTGTAGCCACACCAAAAAGCGGTTCGTGTGCACCATTCGTTATGTATCTTTTTTTCATATTTTCCGTACCCAGCGCTTCAAGTTCCTTCATAACCGTTTCAAAATCCATGCTTTCACTTCCCTCTGTAAATTAAATTCATTTCTTTGATTCCATTATCATGCTCTTTCGCTTCATCTAATCAATACAAATCAACTTTATTTGTTTTTTGCTCTCCATAAACGGTACATCATAATCCTCATCTTTTTTAGCGGCTGTTTTGTTTCTAAGTCTGATAAAAACTAAATTTCCTCTGCATATCATTTATATTTATTATGTGAAACATTTTAACAAGCAGAAAGGGGTTGTTTTTGACCGCCTTTCCTCTTAGACAAACAGAGAATATATGAAATCGTCAGCGGAAAGCCGATTTTCTCTTACCAAATCCCGGATACCCGGTGTTGAGCGCAGTCTGCGATGCCGTGAGAATGCGAATGACTGATTCAATGTTATTGCACCACTTTTCTATGAGTTATTTACAAATCATAAATATTACGATTTGTATTTTGAATTATAGACAATCACATCTATAATTTCAATGTTAGCAGACTCCTATTCTTAACACTGCCTGGTTAACCCCTGCGATATTCGTAAGGAGAAGAAAATTCCAGCCGTTGACGTTTTCCAAAGAATGCCCTACAATGAGATCGTAACTTTAACTTTTCAGGAGGATTATTAAAAAATGACACACTCAATGAGACTTCGTTTCCCAACTTTGAACCAGTAATTAAATACGTTCAAAGGCTCTGTTTGTGTATGCAGAGTAAACGGGATCAGTCTGTCCTTTTTTAATAATCTTCAATTTGCATATAAAATTTGTAATTTGTAGAAAGGCGGATCGTTCTGCCTTTCTTTTTTGTTTAATCCTTTTTTTCTAACGGCTGAGAAAGGCTTATTTGGTTATGGAAATACCGCGGCTTCATCCTTAAAGGATGGCTCTTCCCTTTACTCTGAATCACAGGCAGACCGCCTGTGATTTTTTATGATGAGAGGAAGAGGAAACATGAAGAAAAAAAATCATAAGTACAGAGGAAAAAAGTTAAACCGCGGGGAATCTCCGAATTTTTCCGGACAGCATTTGATGCATAATAAAAAATTAATTGAAGAAATTGTGGATCGGGCAAATATTAGCATAGACGATACGGTTTTAGAGTTAGGAGCGGGAAAAGGGGCTTTGACAACTGTGCTAAGTCAAAAAGCCGGTAAGGTATTGGCAGTGGAAAACGATTCTAAATTCGTTGATATACTCACACGTAAAACGGCACAGCATTCAAATACGAAAATTATTCATCAAGATATCATGAAGATTCATTTACCAAAAGAAAAGTTTGTGGTGGTCTCTAATATTCCCTATGCCATCACAACCCCCATCATGAAAATGCTTTTGAACAATCCTGCAAGCGGATTTCAAAAAGGGATCATCGTAATGGAAAAAGGGGCTGCTAAACGTTTCACATCAAAATTCATTAAAAATTCCTATGTTTTAGCTTGGAGAATGTGGTTTGATATTGGCATTGTCAGAGAAATATCGAAAGAGCATTTTTCTCCCCCTCCAAAAGTGGACTCGGCAATGGTCAGAATAACACGAAAAAAAGACGCGCCTCTATCACATAAACATTATATTGCGTTTCGGGGACTTGCCGAATACGCGCTAAAGGAGCCGAATATCCCTCTCTGTGTTGCTTTACGCGGAATTTTTACCCCGCGTCAAATGAAACACTTAAGAAAAAGTCTAAAAATCAACAATGAAAAAACCGTTGGAACGCTCACCGAAAACCAATGGGCGGTTATTTTTAACACGATGACTCAGTATGTAATGCATCACAAATGGCCAAGAGCAAATAAGCGAAAACCCGGAGAAATATAAAGAAAAAAGCTGCTGACTTCCCGTCAGCAGCTTTAGCTATTTCTGGAGGGATTCAGATGTCCCTGTCAACATTCCTTTTGTCCGCTTACAGCTTTCCAGTTAAAAACTGCGCCTCGCCGAGGCCGAAACTCCAATCGGCATCTCCATTTTCTGTGATGGACACCATGACATCTTCAGGTGAAATGCCGCATTCCGCTTCAAGCTTTTCAGCAAGTAAAGCGTACAATTTCTCTTTTTGGCTTTCCGTTCTTGTTTTACTGGTGATGCTAATCACAACCAGATCCTTTGATCTATTCAATCCCAAGCCTGTATCTTGGATAATAAGCTCATTCGCCGGATGCTGATGGACAATTTGATAGCGGTCTTTCTCCGGAACGTTAAACGCTTCTACCATCGCATCGTGTGCGGTATCTAATAATTTTTTTAATGCTTGTTCATCACGGCCTTCTATTAGATCGAAACGTAATAATGGCATTTGTTTATCCCCTTTTTGATCATTTTAAATTTCGTTAGCAAAATAACAAGAAATGATGTCTGTTAACTTGATAAAAACATAACACATAACCAAAATATATTCAACAATTGATAATCTTTTCATCTGCTTTATCAGTATCGAAGATATAAGGTCTGTATTATTAAAAATTAGTTGACACCCGTTCTTTAGGAGATGAGTATGTACATAATAGTTCATCAAAACATGACAATAACATGATCAGAAAACGCTTTTTTTGTCTTCCAGTCAAATGAAATCGAATGCGGTTAAGGCGGAAATTACGAAGACCGCCTCCTTCTTTATCAACACTCTACTTATTTCTAAAAAAAAGGGACAAGCTTTCTCAACTCGAATATGATGAAAATAATAAAAACAAATAAAGGGATAAACCCAACCAAGCTAAAACTTGTAAGCATAATAAGCTCCTTTCTTCATATATCCATTTAGTCCCTGCTCCAGTTTACGTTATCCACATTTTAAAAATATAATATAGATGTAAATGATATATTAAAAACAGATTTGTATACAAAAAAATCACCATCCAAGATTACGGATGGCGATTTTCTATTATTCAAGGTTGGCATGATTTCCATACATGTTATGAGTATTCAGCCCTTTCATTTCCATGATTCGCAATATGATAGCGTCATAATACAATAAAAGAGTCTGTTCAAAAAGCGAGCCCATCGGTTGTATCGTCTGTTTATTGCCTGTCGTTTGATCTTTTGGGGAGCCGGGCAGCTGCAGTATCAGGTCAGATATTTCAGCTATCGGCGAATCTGGAGAGATCGTAACTGTCGCTACAGTGCCTCCGATATCTTTTGCCTTTTCCGCCATATGAAGCAAACTTTCTGTTTTCCCTGATCCCGTGCCCACGATAAGCAAGTCTTTTTCGGTAAATACCGGTGTTACGGTTTCCCCTGTTACAAACGCATTGATCCCCATGTGCATTAATCGCATAGCAAATGATTTCCCCATTAAACCGGAGCGGCCTGCACCGGAAACAAACACTTTTTCAGAAGACATGATAGTGGATATTAAGTCTTCTATACCTTCCGCTTGATTTTGAGACGTTGCATGATCAAGCTCTGCGATGATCGCTTTTACATAATCATAAGTCTTCATGTTTATTGGATCATCTGCTTCATTTTTGCGGCTGCCGCAGCTTTATCGTCTTGATTTGCAATACCGCCCCCGACAATAACCAAATCAGGTTTTAATTTAACGACTTCGGGCAGTGTGTCTAATTTAATTCCGCCTGCAATAGCCGTTTTAGCGTTTTTCACAACATTTTTAATCGTCATTAAGTCTTCAAATGAATTTTGGCCAATGGCTTGAAGGTCATAACCGGTATGGACACAAATATAATCGACACCAAGCTCATCCAATTCCTTAGCACGCGATTTGATGTCTTTAATCCCAATCATATCCACCAGGATTTTGTTCCCTTGCGCTTTCGCCTCTTCTACAGCGCCTTTAATAGACATGTCTTCAGCAGCCCCTAAAATGGTGATGATGTCGGCTCCTGCTTCTGATGCTTTCATCACTTCATACCCCGCCGCATCCATAATCTTAAGGTCTGCCAGCACTTTCAAATTCGGGAAAGCGGCTTTCATCTCTTTCACTGCACGGAGTCCTTCATTTATCACAACCGGCGTACCGATTTCTACAATATCAATGTATTCTTCTACTTCTTTTACTACTTCGATGGCTTCCGGTATATTGACTAAATCTAATGCTAACTGTAATTCCACTTACAATCACTCCTGTTTGAATTAAGAATTCCGCGGATTATTCTTTTCATATTTTGTTACATCAAGAGTATAACAAGGGGAAAATTCCATTAATAGTACGCACTTTTTTTTTACATACTATACTTTTCCTCATATGGTACAGAAAAAGATACTGTCTCCAAAACAGTATCTTAAAGTCAACCATTCTATTCATCATCTTTTGAAAAGTTCGTTTCTATATAATTTTTACCCCATTCATACATCGCCTCTAATATAGGCATTAAACTTTCTCCTTGTTTCGTTAGGGAATATTCAACTTTTGGGGGAACAACCGGATATACTTCCCTATGTACAATATGATCCTCTTCTAATTCACGCAGCTGATTCACCAGCATTCTTTGCGTAATGCCGGGCATCAAAGCTTTTAATTCTCCGAACCTTTTCGTACCTTCTTTTCCTAAAAACCACAAAATCAGCATTTTCCACTTACCGCCGATAATGTTGAGCGTCAGCTCCTTCTCACAATTAAATGTTTTATTTTCCATTCGTGACATATGAATTCTCCCCTTATGAAATGACTAAACAATGAACATCTATCACATCATTGTAAAAGAACTTTGTTTAACTAATCAATCATCGCGTTTTTCCAGATTCCATTATTCACCATATCATCATGCGGATTTGCCCATCATGTCATTGTCAATCTTCTTATCCATTCGGGTGAAGGAAACATGACAAGTGTCATGTTTGAAGCATGATGTGTGCTACTACAAAGACATCTCTCTGTACCGTAAACTTAACTTAAGACCCATTTATGAGAGGATAACTTTACTATGACTGAACAAACCACCACACACAAACAAAAACAGTTAACAAAACAGGTTGCTGCATTTGCCCAGCCTGATACCAAAAACAGTCTCATTCAGCTCTTCAATACGTTTATTCCTTTCTTCGGACTGTGGTTTCTTGCCTACCTCAGCCTCGATGTCTCCTACCTCCTTACATTAGGAATAACGGTGATTGCCGCAGGGTTTTTGACGAGAATTTTCATTATTTTTCACGACTGCTGCCATCTTTCCTTTTTCAAACAAAAACGCCTTAACCACATTCTCGGCTTTTTGACAGGCGTTCTGACTTTATTTCCTTATCTTCAATGGCAGCACAGCCATTCGATTCATCATGCGACAAGCAGCAACCTAGATAAACGCGGAACAGGCGATATCTGGCTGCTGACGGTAAACGAATATAAAGCCGCACCTCTACGCACAAAAATCGCATACAGACTTTACAGAAATCCGTTTATCATGTTTATTCTCGGACCAATTTATGTCTTTCTGATCACAAACCGCTTTAACAAAAAAGGTGCAAGACGGAAGGAACGTGTGAACACATACCTTACCAACCTTGCAATCGCGGCATTGGCTGCTGTTTGCTGCCTGATCTTTGGCTGGCAATCGTTCTTGCTCGTACAGGGTCCGATCTTTCTGATCTCAGGTTCGATCGGCGTTTGGCTGTTTTATGTTCAGCATACATTTGAAGATTCTTATTTTGAAGCGGATGAAAACTGGAGCTACGTTCAGGCGGCTGTGGAAGGAAGTTCATTTTATAAACTACCGAAACTGCTTCAATGGCTTACAGGCAATATCGGGTACCACCACGTTCACCATCTGAGCCCAAAGGTGCCTAACTATAAACTTGAAATCGCACATGAGCAGCACGAACCACTAAAAAACGTCCCGACCATCACTTTAAAAACAAGCCTGCAATCACTCGCGTTCCGGCTTTGGGATGAAGAAAAAAAGCAGTTTGTAACCTTTCGGGACATGAAACAAACATCTTCCCATCTTCCGCAGGATTCAACGGAAAAACAGAAGCTGCGAAAGAACGCCTGACGATGAGGAGGTCTTCTTATATCAACAAGAAGGCTTCCTTATTTATTGTCGGATGATGCAATCCGGCTCAGGCAATGGTAAAGTTACTCTAAAGATGAAAAGCTGAAAACGAGGTTATATCATGTTCAAAAAGCACTTTGCATTTCAAAAACTTAACGGGATCTCACCGTATATATGGACGATATTTTTCATCCTGCCCTTCTACTTTATCATGCAATCATCATCTACCCTTGTCATCGTCGTCGGCATCATTTTGACACTTTTATTTTTTGCGGTATACAGATTTGCTTTTGTTTCAAAAGGCTGGGACATTTATTTGTGGGCGTTTATATTAATCGGCATTTCAACCGCCTCGATTATGCTGTTCAGCTATATTTATTTTGCTTTTTTTATCGCGTATTTTATAGGGAACATAAAAAAACGAGCCCCTTTTCACATTTTATATTATGTTCATTTAATAAGCGCAGCCGTCGCTGCCAACTTCAGTCTCGTGTTAAAAAAAGAATTTTTTCTGACACAAATTCCTTTTGTGGTCATCACTCTCATCAGCGCGATTTTATTGCCGTTCAGTATTAGAAGCCGCAAGGAGCGCGAACGCCTCGAAGAAAAACTCGAGTATGCTAATGAACGGATTGCCAATTTGGTAAAATTAGAAGAGCGGCAGCGGATTGCCCGCGACCTTCACGATACACTTGGGCAAAAGCTGTCTCTGATCGGTTTAAAAAGCGACTTGGCGAGAAAATTAATTTACAAAGATCCCGATCAAGCCGCGCGTGAACTGAAAAGCGTTCAGCAAACTGCGAGAACTTCTTTAAATGAAGTAAGAAAAATTGTATCCTCCATGAAAGGCATTCGGCTCAAGGATGAAATGATCAACATCAAACAAATTCTTGAAGCAGCCGACATTGCGTTCATCTATGAAGAAGAAAAATTGCCGGAAAATATCTCATTGCTTAATGAAAACATATTGAGTATGTGCTTAAAGGAAGCTGTCACTAATGTCGTCAAACACAGTCAGGCTAAAACCTGCCGCATTGACATCCAGCAGCTCTGGAAGGAAGTTGTCATTACAGTGACTGACGATGGAACGTTTCAAGGTGAAGAGAAGTACTTTTCAAAAGGACACGGCTTGCTTGGCATGAGAGAACGGCTTGAATTTGCAAACGGAAGCCTTCACATTGATACAAAAAACGGCACCAAGCTTACCATGTCAATTCCTAATAACTCAAAATAAACAAAAAAGGATGGCTTGCATGATTAGTATATTTATTGCGGAAGATCAACAGATGCTCTTGGGCGCTTTAGGATCACTACTGAATTTAGAAGATGATATGGAAGTCGTCGGCAAAGGCACAACCGGACAGGATGCCGTTGATTTCACAAAAAAACATCGGCCTGATGTATGCATTATGGACATTGAAATGCCGGGAAAAACGGGACTTGAAGCTGCTGAGGAACTAAAGGATACAGGCTGCAACATTATTATCTTAACCACTTTTGCCCGCCCCGGTTACTTTCAGCGGGCCATTAAAGCAGGTGTTAAAGGCTATTTGTTAAAGGACAGCCCAAGCGAAGAGCTTGTGAGCGCCATCCGCAGCGTCATGAAAGGAAAGCGGATCTATGCGCCTGAATTGATGGAAGACATGTACAGTGAGGCCAATCCCCTCACAGATAGAGAAAAAGAAGTGCTCGAACTTGTGGCTGACGGAAAAAACACAAAAGAAATCGCCCAAGAACTCAGCATCAAAAGCGGAACCGTGCGAAATTATATCTCAATGATTCTTGAAAAGCTTGAGGTCAAAAATCGGATCGAAGCCATTACCCGTTCAAAGGAAAAAGGCTGGTTTAAATAAAAAGAGAATCTTGGCATATCTCCAAGATCCCCTCGACGAATCAGCCGCTCCCACGGCGGAAACGTTCCTTTTCTACACGAACATCTTCTTCACAAGCTCGCGGTTGCGCTCTTTGAAAACCTCATTATGTGACGACACCATCGCACTCTTGTGTGCTTCGGGATCGATAAAGCGCTTGGCGCTGTTGACCGCGTTTGCCGCATCCTGAAACGCTCCGGCGATCAAGTGCAGCTTGCCTTCATAATGCACAATATCCCCTGCCGCATACAGTCCGGGCACGGAAGACTGGCAGTTGGCGGTACCTTTAATATAATAGTCATCAACCCTGGTAATATGAAGTCGGCTGTTCTCCAGCAGTGAGGTGTCGCGTTCATAGCCGTGGTTGATAACCACTTCGTCGACAGGCAGCTCCATCACCTCACCGGTTTGAGCGTTCGTGAGCTCGACCCGTTCGATCACCTCATGATCTTCCGAAGCGATCAGCTTGGTAATCTGTGTATGGAAGAAGCAGCTCACCGAGCTGTTCAGCAGCTGATCCACCTGGGCCTCATGCCCGCTGAGCGCATCTTTGCGGTAAGCGAGGTAGACCTTTTTCGCTACAGGTTCGAGCTCGTTGGCCCAATCGACAGCCGAATTGCCGCCGCCTGATACTATGACCGTTTTATCTTTAAAATGGTGCAGCGATTTGACCGTATAATTCAGATTGGACACTTCAAAGCGCTCTGCTCCTTCAATCTGAAGCTTTTGCGGATTGAGGATGCCGCCGCCCACGGCAACGATGACCGTCTTGGACAGATGCACCCCTGAGGCAGCCGTATGTAACTCAAACAACCCTTCTTCATTGCGGGCAATCGATTCAACTTTCTCATTCAGCAGCACTTCAGGATGAAATGTTAGCCCCTGCTGCACGATCTGTTCTATCAGCCTGGCTCCGGAAATCGGCGTTAGCCCCCCGACATCCCAGATCATTTTTTCAGGATATACGTGAACCTTTCCGCCCAGCATCGGCTGATATTCGATAATCTTCGTTTTCATTCCCCGCAGTCCGCTGTAAAAGGCGGAATATAAACCGGCCGGACCTCCGCCGATCACGGTCACATCAAACACTTCATTTCTGCTCATCGCTCTTCACTCCCGGTATATGTCATGAGTTTACACCCTCAATCGTAAATGATTATCATTATCATTAAGTGTACTTTGATTGCTTCGTTTTTACAATCCATTTTAATAAAAAGTTCATTCTTCGCCACTTCATTTTCGCCTCCCCCTCTTTGCGCTCGTTCTTCACGGGATGCCGCCGCTTCCCCATTCCGCAGCATGTAAGCAGTTCCTATATCTTACATTGACAAGGGTATGCTTCCTGCATAGAATGAAAATGATTATCAACTTCATTTAGGAGGAAACAAAGCATGATAAGCGGAAGGATTAGTTCGAAAATTAAAATTACTTTTGTATTAATGCTCGCCTTTTCTATTTTATTGGCCGGATGTACAACCTCAGGAAATTCAACAGAGAAAACGCATGAAAACATGGTCACAATGGCTTGGCCTAGAGATATTGGCGAGATGAATCCGCATGTGTATAATCCTTCCCAATTATTTGCCCAGTCGATGGTATATGAACCTTTGGTTACCTATGAAGCGGGAGGAAAGCTTAAACCGCATTTAGCCGAATCTTGGGATATATCAAATGACGGTAAAGTATATACGTTTCATTTACGTAAGAATGTAAAATTTTCAGATGGGACAACGTTTAATGCAAAAATTGTGAAGAAGAATTTTGATTCCATTTTAAAACATACTGAATTACACAGCTGGTTAGGGTTTCTTTCAAAAATAGCCCAAACAGAAGTAATCGATGATCATACATTTAAATTGACATTAACTGAACCATATTACCCGACCATTCAGGAACTAGCCGTAGTACGGCCGGTCCGGTTTTTGGGAGAAGCCGGCTTCCCTAAGGACGGCGATACATCAAAGGGTGTCGCAAAACCGGTAGGTACGGGCCCGTGGGTATTGGAAGAGCATAAAGCTGATGAATATGCGGTTTTTAAACGCAATGAACATTATTGGGGTGAAAAGCCAAAAGTCGAGAAAATCAAGGTGAAAGTCATCCCGGACGCCGAAACAAGGGTGCTTGCATTTGAAAAAGGCGAGCTTGACCTCATTTACGGCGAAGGCGTTATCAGTTTGGATGCATTCAAGCAGCTGCAAGCGACAGGCCAATATGAAACAAGCCTTTCTGAACCGGTGGCGACGAGACAGCTTGTCATGAATACGAAAAAAGAACAGCTCTCTGATGAGCGCGTGCGTCAAGCCCTCCACTATGGTTTTGACAAAGAAGCCTTGGTAAAAGGCATCACCTCCGGGTTAGAAGAAAAAGCAGATCATATTTTGCCGACAGACTTCCCATACACGTCTGATATTGATGTAAAGCAAATCAACTATGATCCAGAGAAAGCAAAAGCGCTATTAGATGCGGCAGGCTGGAAGCTTCCGAATGGCAAGACGGTGCGCGAGAAAGACGGAAAGCCTCTTGAATTTAGTTTAATGTATGATTCAGCGGAATCCATTCAAAAAACAATGGCCGAAACGCTGCAGGCAGAATGGGCGGCGATCGGGGTAAAGCTGAATCTTGAAGGTGTAGAATTGGCAACCCAAGTCAAACGGTTTAAAGCGAATGAGTTTGATATGAACTTCTTTAGCAACTATGGTGCGCCTTATGACCCGCACACATTTTTAAACATTGTCTCCTCCAAAGGATTCGGATTTAATGAAGCGATTTCAGCCTATCCAAACAAGGACGAGCTGATCAAGCAGATGGCAAAGGTACCTCAAACGACTGATGAAAAAGAGCGGCAGGAGCTTTACTCATCTATTTTAAAATCCCTTCAAGACCAGGGAGCCATCGTTCCTGTTTCTTATATTAAAAAGACGGCGATATATCAAAAGAATATCAGCAACTTTACGTTCCCTGCCAATCGTGACGAACATCCATTTACAGGGATTCGCATCAAGCAGCAACACTAGGAGGCTTTTATGGGCAACTATATATTGAAACGAATCATGTCTATTATTCCAGTGTTTCTTTTAGCTGCACTTCTCACAACTGGAATGATTCATCTCTCACCGGTTGACCCAGCTGAAGCATACTTAGCCGCAGCACATATCCAGCCAACCGATGAAATTTTAGCGCAAAAAAGACATGAGTTTGGCTTGGATCAGCCATTCTTTATTCAATATGTAAACTCTGTATTGAAGATATGCCAACTTGATTTTGGCATATCTTATGTTTCGAATCAGCCGGTTTGGGATGAAGTTGCACACCGAATGCCGGCGACGATCGAGCTCGCGCTTGGGAGTTTAATGATTGCGGTGCTTGTCAGTGTGCCGCTAGGCTTCTTAGCGGGAATTAAAAGAAACGGTGCAGTTGATCATATCAGCCGCTTCATTTCCTTTTTCGGAGCATCCATCCCGACTTTTTGGTTAGGGTATATGCTGGGTTTTTTCTTTTCTGTTCAGTTAGACCTTTTGCCGGTAGAGGGAATCGGGACATGGCAGCATCTTGTACTGCCGTCGATGACTTTGGCGCTTCCTTTAATCGCGATGTATACAAGGCTGCTCCGTGCAAGTGTCATCGAAAACCTGCAAGAACCCTATGTGCAATTTGCTCGCATAAGAGGAATGACGAGGATGAACATTATGGCCAAACATGTATTGCGAATGGCCATTTCTCCGATGATTACGGGGCTGGGAATGAACCTTGGCAAGCTGCTCACCGGCACAATTATTGTTGAAGTCGTTTTTTCTTGGCCGGGCTTTGGCCGTTATTTTATTGAGGCCATTTTCAATCGGGACATCCCTGTCATTCAATGCTATGTGTTCTTAGCCGCCGCCTTTTTTATATTGAGCAACTTAATTGTTGACCTCATTCAAATGTATATTGACCCGCGCATTTCAAGGAAAGAAGGACAGCATCGATGATAAGTATACGCAAGATTTTCAAAGGCCCAAAAGTGATCGCAATCTGCACCATCATATTAACCGTCCTTTTTATCATCGCTGTATTCGCCCCTTGGATTGCGCCGCATCACCCTGCTGATGTCCATTTGGTCTATAAGCTGCAGCCTCCGTCCTGGACGTTTCCTTTAGGAACTGATCATCTGGGAAGATGCAACTTATCCCGCCTTTTGTACGGCGCCCGGATTTCTCTTGGATTCGCGATGCTCATTTTCATTTCCTCACTCGTTATCGGCCTCATAATCGGGACGATCTCAGGGTATAAAGGCGGCTGGATTGATCAGCTGTTAATGAGATGCTGCGATGGTGTGATGGCCTTTCCGAACTTAATTTTAGTTCTTGGCCTCGTGGGCATATTCGGTCCTGGACTTCCTCAAGTCATTGTGGCCCTCATGCTTGTGCAATGGGTCTATTATGCAAGAATTTTTAGAGGAATGGTGCTTAGTCTGAAAGAGGAGAATTTTATTGCGGCGGCAAAAATCAATGGATCTTCCCAATGGAAAATTATTAAACAGCATATTATCCCTAATGTCCTCCCTCCCCTCGTCGTCATCGGCACGTTGGAAATGGGCTGGGCCATTATGGATATCTCCGCCATGTCTTTTCTCGGATTAGGCGTCCAGCCCCCGGCAGCTGAATGGGGAGCGATGATTCATGAAGGTAAATCGTATATTCGGACGAACCCCGAGTTAATGATTTATCCAGGGCTGATGATCATGGTTGTCGTTGTGACGTTCAATTTATTGGGCGAAGCCTTATCAGATCAATACGGCGTCAAACGTCGATGATAAAAAGGAATGAGGAAGTTGGGAACAGAACAATCAACAGTACTTCAAGTCAGAGATTTGCATGTGCAGGTTCACAATCAAAAAGGAAATTCAACTATCGTTCAAGGGATTAATTTTGAACTGAAGCGCGGACAGGTTCTTGGTTTAATTGGTGAGAGCGGTTGCGGAAAAACGGTAACGAGCATGTCTATTCTTCAGACGCTTGATCCAAAAACAACCAAGGTGGAAGGAAGTATTGCATTGCGGGGCCGGGAATTGAACGGATTAGCAGAACAGGACATGCGTAAAATCCGCGGCAAAGATATAGCCTATATTATGCAGAATCCGATGAACGCTTTTACACCCGTTTTTACGATCGGCCAGCAAATGATCGAATCGATTCGCTCTCATACATCTTTTAGCAAAAAACAGGCGAAAGAGCTCGCGACCGAAGCACTGCATCATGTAAACCTCCCCCACCCCGCTAAACTTTTGCATTCTTACCCTTTTCAATTAAGCGGCGGAATGCTTCAACGGGTCATGATTGCAATTGCAGCATGCCTGGAGCCGGCCGTTCTTATTGCGGATGAACCCACAACTGCGCTCGACGTGTTTAATCAGAAGACGGTGCTGAAATATTTAGACGGCTTGCGATCTGAATTCGGCACGGCGATTTTGCTTATATCTCATGATCTGGGCGTCATTGCTGAAATGGCCGATGAAGTCGCTGTGATGCAGAATGGGAGAATTGTAGAAAATGGAGATGTGTTTCAGCTGTTTGATGAACCAAAACATGACTATACAAAGAAGCTGTTAAGTGCACGGTTGACTTTGCCAATGGATCAACTTGCCACTTGAGTCAGTATGAAGAAGACCTGCATTTGATATGGGGTGAACAAGTGAGTTTATTACAAGTGAAAGACGTCACTCATCATTATACGGCGCGCAAATTGTTCAAATGGAAAGCTCCATCGAAACAAGTCCTTTCCAATGTCAGCTTTTCAATTGAAGAAGGCGCATGTCTGGGCATGATTGGACCAAGCGGAGCCGGGAAAAGCACATTGGGAAAAGTGATGCTCGGTTTGGAACGGCCGCAATCAGGCCAAATCTTTTTTCAAGGTCATGATCTATATAAAGCCGAGCAATCCATCCGGCGGAAAATCCGCCGCGACCTTCAAGCTGTTTTTCAAGACTCATATTCTTCCGTCAACCCGCGAATGACGGCGGAACAAATCATAGCAGAACCGCTGGAAAACTATGAAAGGCTCACAATCGCCGAGCAAAAACGGACCATTATCGAGCTGTTGGAAAGAGTAGGCTTAACTGAAGAGGATTTAACAAAATATCCGCATCAATTCAGCGGCGGCCAATTGCAGCGAATTAATATTGCAAGAGCAGTCTCGCTCAAGCCGAAGCTGATCGTATTGGACGAGTCTGTCAGCAGCCTGGACATGGTAACCCAAACGCTTATATTGGATTTATTAAAAGAGCTCAAAAACGATTTTGGAATGTCGTATTTCTTTATAACGCATGATTTAAAAGCCGCCTATCAATTAAGTGATACACTAGGTATTTTAGATCACGGCCAATTGACCGGGCTTTACGAGAAAGATCGGTTTTTAAAGTCAGATCACCCGGTTGTAAAAGAAATGAAGCGTTCCATACTGGCAGAGCATCCGCGATTTCGTTCGATCGGAACAAGAGCGCTTCAGCAATAAACTTGCCGGGACCAATTCAAACCTTTTCTCTGAAATGAGCTTCTTTAATTCACGTTTGTGAAAAATAAATGAGGGCTTCCAATCATGAAGCCCTCATTTATTTTTGAAAATCTATCATTTGGCGTAATGCCCCTTTTAGAGGCTGCGGTTCCTTGTTGACCAGGCATGCATTTTCACCTAATGTCAATAGTAGGCTTAAGATATACATCCGATAACCCTAAAAAAAGTTCACATACCAACAAATGAGGTGAAAAATGGTGAATAATCGATTCCGCGTGGGAGAAGTAGCACGGCTTTTCAAGCTGCCCGCATCGACTCTGCGTTACTATGATGAAATCGGACTGTTCAAGCCAAAGTATACTGACCCTGAAACATCCTATCGATATTATGGTGTTGAACAATTTCAGGTTCTGGATACCATTATTTTTTTAAGGAAAAATGGATTTTCGTTAAAAGACATTCAGCATCAGTTAGATAAAAGGACTCCGGAAACGACGATGGATATTTTGAAGAAGAAGCTTGAGGAAGTGAGGATGGAAATTTGCCGGCTCCAACGCAGTGCGGCGAGGATCGAAAACAAAATTTCCACAATCGAAGAAGGAATAAAACTTGCCGGTCATCCTGCTTTAACATTTCAGTATTTCCCAAAACGGCCTGTTTCCTATCTGTATTTTGACAAACCTGTCGATCTGATAGAGGAAGGCGACGACATCTATTTAAAGGATAGAGAAACGCTTTCGAGCCAGTCGATCGAGAATAACGGCTTCTTCACCGGAGACATCGGAACGATCGTGGATATGGAAAGCTTGAAGCAAGAAGGACCTGTAAAATACATCGGCTTATTTGAATTGCTGCACGGCGAAAACAGCAATGAATATTTAAACGAAGGTTTGTATGCAAGCTATCCTCATATTGGCCCCTACGAGGACATGAGAAAAAGTTATCAGCTTGTTTTACGTCAGCTGAAAGAGAAAGGATATAAACTTGAAGGAATCCCCGTTGAGATTTCCGTTCTTGATGAGGCTGTCATCAAGGAGTCCGATCATTTTGTCACTTTAATCCAAATTCCGGTGACAAAGTTTTGATTGACCTTCAAGTAACTTGAAGGTTTAGAATACTCCTGTAGCTCATTATAGGAGGAATACATGATGACAGAAACACATCAGCAGCTAATGAAATTACCAGTTAATCAAGTGTTTTTTAAATATTTCATCCCTGCAACGCTTGGATTACTCTTGATGTCAGCGAATATTTTAATTGATGGCCTATTCGTTGGAAATGGGATTGGAACCGCAGCACTGGCTGGAGTGAACCTTTCCTATCCGGTCATTTCTTTGATTATGGCCATCTCTCTGTGGGTTGGGATAGGCGGAGCAACGAAGTACTCTATCAGCATCGGGGAGAATCGTCCTCAAAAGGCAAGCAGCGTTTTTTCTCTGGCTCTCTTCTCTACACTAATCATCAGTGCGCTTTTAGGGGTGTTCGGGCTTTTCAATATTCAAGCCATTTCCCTATGGCTTGGCGCTAACTCCGACACCTCTTCTTACGTCATAGAGTACTTAAACATCATGTTTTTATTCGGCTGGGTCATCGCATTAGAACAGGTCTTAAGTATTTTTGTAAGGAATGACGGCAGTCCAAAGCTTTCGATGATAGCTCTTGCAACAACATCGATTGTGAATATCATTCTGAATTTTTATACAATCATGATTTTGAACATGGGGGTAACAGGTGCTGCGATTTCAACGGTGCTTGGCGGATTCGCCGGACTGCTTGTATTATCCCTGCACTTCTTTAACCGTCAAGCGCAACTGAGAAAGCTGGCGTTTCAGTGGTCCCGGAAATCCCTTCTGCATATCTTTGCCATCGGGTTTCCAAGTTTTCTGGCGGAGGCCGGGCTCCTCATATTTGTAACAGGGTATAACCTGGCGATGTCCGAATTGGCAGGCACGGGAGGGGTCGCTGCCTTCTCGGTCATCAACTACCTTCACGGGTTTATGTTCCTGTCCTTCTTCGGCATTGAAATGGCGCTTCAGCCAATGATCAGCTATTATCATGGTGCTGAAGAAAGCGAACGAATCAAAAGCAGCATGAAGATTGGGGAGAAGACCGCTGTTATCCTGGGAATTCTTTTGCTCGTTATCGGTTGGGTGGCTGCACCGTTCCTTGTAGGTTTATTCGGAATAGAATCAACCGAAATCCAGGAGCTGGCCATCGATGGAATCCGCCTATTTTTTATCGGGTATATCTTCCTTGGCTATAACTTTGTCTATATGAGTTACTTTCAATCCATTGGCCGGGCCGGCTCATCGGCTTTGATCATCATATTGCGAAGCTTCGTGTCCCTTCTCATCCTGCTTTGGATTTTGCCTAAGTTTATTGGCGTCACGGGAGTTTGGCTATCCTTGCCGCTTTCCGAGTTTTTTGTCGCCGCCCTCCTCTTTTTCATGACGAGAAAACATGTGATGAAAACAGGAAATCCCGTGTTTGGCAAGGGATGATTTTACAGCCGGGAGTTTCCTCCCGGCTTGTTTCCTATATCTAAGGACTGCATTCATCAATTGAAGATTCAAACAATAATACTTGTCCCTCCTATTTGAAGGTAATGATAGAATACAGGCGCCTGCCTGTCACAGTCTTCGTACGCTGACACGTTCGGCGTAATCGGCAAGTTAAATGTCGTCCTTTGCTAGTTACAGTCCGACAATGGATAGGTAAAGTTATAACTGTCCCGCCAATAAGGCAGGATGGAATGACGACCAAGTGAGCGAAGGTGCAGAAAGTTAAAGGAGTGCTCATACGTATGATGTCTCATAATCGAATTAAATTCCCGGCAGGTTTTGGGCGGGATTGCGTCACTTAGGAATTAACGCCTCTGACGTGCTCCGAAAAGCCCAGCTGCCGCTCACCATGATGACTGAACCAGTTGTCACCGCCGCCCAATACCTCGCGATCTGGCAGGCGTATTCCGATCTCGTTGATGATGTTTCCAAAGGAATCATCAAGCTTGCGACCGGCTTTGAGCCGGCACATTACCCTCCAGCCGTATTAGCGGCTTACCATGCTCGTGACTACCGCGACGCGCTAAAGCGAATGGCCCGCTATAAACAATTGTGCCCTCCCGAAAGCTTGCGTATCACCGAGGAAAGTGAGCACTGCACAATCGAACTGGAATGGTTGGATGATAAGCAACCCGGTCCGCCGCTCTTGATTGGCATTACACTGGCATTTCTTCTGGAACTCGGGCGCCGGGGTACAGGTCAGCCGTTGACAGCGAAGTCGGTCGAGTTTGCACACCCAATGGGCGACATGCAGGCGCTTGAAGCATACTTCGGCTGCCGTATCCGGAGCGGTGCAGATCGGAATCGGCTGACGCTGCATCGAGGAGATCTGGACCGCCCCTTTGTCTCGTATAATGCAGAGTTGCTGGAGATTCTGACTCCCGTGCTGGATCAATCGTTGAATGATCAGCAAAATAGCCTTTCAATCACTGAAGTGGTCAAGTGGATCATGAAACGCACGCTCACAGGAGGGCACCCAGACATTCAGACTGTCGCGGGCGAATTGGGAATGAGCGGCCGCACCTTGCAGCGCCGGCTTACTGATGAAGGCACTAGCTTCAAACAGCTGTTGATCCAAGTCAGACATGAGCAGGCGCGGGAATACTTGGCAGACCCTTCGCTCGATATTAAAGAAGTGGCCTTTCTGATCGGATATGAAGATCAGAACTCGTTCTACCGGGCCTTCCGCCTCTGGGAAGGCGAGACACCTTCTAATTGGCGTAAGCAAACCCGGCTGAATGGACTTAACTAGAATAGGAGAAATGTTTGATGGATATGGGATTAAAGAACAAAACAGCTTTAGTTACAGGATCGACGAAAGGGATAGGAAAAGCCATCGCTATTGAACTTGCCAAAGAAGGTGTTCATGTCCTCATTAACGGACGAAATGAGGAAGAGGCAGAACGAACAGTCAATGAAATAAAATCAGCTTTTCCTGCCACCTCTCCCCAAAACGCCGCGGCTGACATCGTGGATATTAGGCAAAGGGAAGCTTTATTTAAAAAATACCCTCAAATCGATATTTTAATAAACAATATGGGCATTTATGAAATCATGGAATATGAGGACGTTGACGATGAAATATGGGAAAAATACTTCCGCACCAACGTTCTGGCTGCAAACGGTTTAACTAAATTTTATTTGCCTAAAATGCTGAAAAGTGATTTTGGCCGCATCATCTTTATTGCAAGTGAAGAAGCGATGATGCCTTCAGGACAGATGCCTCAGTATTGTATGACAAAATCAATGCTATTATCATTGTCAAAAAGCTTATCTAAATTAACAATCGGAACAGAAGTGACGGTCAATACGATCATGCCGGGGCCGACGCTCTCTGAGAATGTGAAGCAAATCATTGAGGGAATGTACCCTGATGAAGGAATGACTTTTTCAGAAAAAGAGAAGAAATTCATGACCACAAACCTGCCTCAATCCGAAATACAGCGATTTATCAAACCTATTGAAATCGGCAGACTGGCGGCATTTGTATGCAGTCCTTATGCATCTGCATTTAAAGGGTCTCCGATCCGTATGGACGGGGGAATGGTGCCGACTATTTTTTAAGATCTCCTGTTCAAGATAGACTTCGTCAAAACGAAAAACAAGCTGGCGGCAGTAAGCGCCAGCTTGCAGCTTATGATGAAGATCAGCTTCTCCCCTTTTGATCAAGTTTCAACTGAATACTGTTGGACTTATAGATGATCTTCACTTTATACTTGCTTGGCAATCCTCTGGTTTCGACGGAAGAAAATGAGCCATGACGCTTGCGGAAGGTTATGACCGCCGATCCATCAGCCGGAACGTAATTGTCTGTAAAATTGAGACGTAATGTCCCCTTTAATCTTGCTTTTCCTTTAATTTTCAACTGATCTTTTTTACCGCTGAGATGAAGTTCAAGTATTCCTTCAGCAGATTGTTTGTAGTCTCCCCCGATCATCAGTTTTCCCGGCACATCTTCCCTAAGGGTGCCTCTTCCCAGTGAAACATCACCTCTCCCGAAAGCTGTCTCCGAACCGCCCTCAAGCGTCCCTTGATCAATCCGTGTACCGCCGGAATATGTATTTTTCCCTTCCAGCTTCAAAGTGCCTGTCCCCTTTTTGGTCAGCTTTCCAGCGCCGGAGATGTCGTTGCGCCAGCGATCCGTTGCATGGAAGCCGCCTTTGGCAGCATCCATCTTCACGGTAACATCTTTGGTCAAAGCACCATACCCATCTGCGGCGGAAAAGAGATTAAGCCTTCCCCATCCTTCCGCATCATCAAGAACAGGATAGCCGGCCGGAAGACCGGTAGTGGCTAAAATCAAACGGCGCTGCTTTTTATCAAGGTAAGGAAAACGCGTTTCCAGCAGGACTTCGGCTCCCTTTGGAACTGCCATTAGTTTAGCGGTTGTCTTCATTTGACGAAATCCATATGTCAATCGTTCCGTATATTGTTTTTTATTCGTTTCATAATCGCTGTATCTGTCTTCGCCTGTACCGGTTTGCGTTAATAGTTTACGATGAGCTTCATCATAAGCCGTTTTCTTCAATTTTTCATTGTCGGGATCGGACAGGATCGCAGCCGACAACGCTGTTGCCATGACCCTTCCCCCCATAACGTCCAGCGGGGAATGCATACCGGCAACAATCCGGTTATGACCGAGTTCAGAAGCGCGAGTCAGCAGCTCCTGATAACGCTCTGGTATCGCATAGGCCATGGCAAAAGCGCTGAGATATGCGGCGTTCGTATGTCCGCTTGGAAAACCTCCGTCTTTGTTCGGATCAGGATTGATGACGGGAATAAGCGTTGGAACAATGATCGAATTGTCTTTCCAGCGAAACGGACGGGGATAATTGAAATAGCCTTTAGCCGGATTCGATGAAGAATAGTTGCCGCGTAAAGTATTGACCAAGCTCACGACATGTCCAAGTTCCGAACTGGTGCTGCCTGAATTGGTTCCTTCATCATGATATTTTTTTATCGAGGCATCTGCCGGGATGCTGATGATCGTTGTCGTCGCTCCCGCGTTCATTCGATAGACGTCAGCAAGCTTCCCGAGGCCGTCAATAACACTGTAGCTCTGGCCCCTCCGATCATCAAAATATGCAGCATTTTCCTCAAACATCATGCGGTGTTCAGCAATATCCACGACTTTTTGGATGTTGGCATCCAACACTCTTCTGTTCAGTTTAGTACCGGCATTCCACGTCTTTCCGGGGATCCAAAGTTTATTAAATTCGGAAAGCACCCCGATGACTGGATTGGATTCCACCGTCATATTAGCAGAGATATTATTTTTGTAATGATCTACGAAAAATCCGGAAGACTGCGGCGAAGCTGCAGTTGTTGGTTTAGTTGCCGCGCTCGCATCGCCTACAACCAGAGAACTTAGAAGAAGTGCCAAAGAACAGACAGCTATCAGTAAATGCTTCCTCATCCTTAATCGTTTCATTCTCACATCATATCCCCCTTGCTCTTAATCTCCCAACCATCAAGTTCTATATGATCGTATCGTAAATTTGTTAAATCAAATGGCTTGATTTTATTAATGTTTTGTTTATATTTTTCAACGTTCTCTCTAAACAGTTGAAAGATCGTGTATACGCAAACATCGGATTGAAGGCACTGTCAGAGCTTTTTTGGATTCAAAGAAAAAAAGCGCATCCCGCAGGCCGCAAAGGATCTTGGTGAGTTATGTGTCATGCTTGGAAGCGGGAGTGTTTAAAGTGAGAAAGATACCGGCCTAATAGGTAAATGAGAGACAATAAAAATAAGGGGTCTTCGGAATATATCGTGGAATTCATATTTTAATTGCTTGATAAAAATCACATCATAAATCGGATTATATAGTGTAATAATGGATTAATTAAACCCTATTATAATCAGAATCTTTTAAAAAATAACTTGAAAAACATTTTAAATCGAATTACCTTATCTAAGAAAGGAGGATTAAATATGAAAATAACTATTGAAGAATTACCTGAATCAAGGATTGCTTATTTCCGAAATGTTGGGGAGTATGGTGAAAAGCAAAACAAAGAATTAATGGAGAATTTTAAAAAGTGGGCAAAATCGAATGGTGTATTTGATAATTCTACAATTTTAGGCATACCACAAGATAACCCAGAGATTACTCCTAAAGAGGAATGTCGTTATGATGTTTGCGTTGTTATAAATAAAGATTTTAATGTGGAAAAACCAGCTCATGTTGGTGAATTTTCTGGTGGGAAATACGCTGTTTTCTTGCTTGACCATACAAAAGAGGCAGTCAGTGAATTTTGGGGCAATATTTTTTCTGAGATAGAAAGAAATAATCTATCAATAAGAGAACAACCAATTATAGAAAGATATACCTCACAAATGATTGATAATCATTTGTGTGAAATATTAGTTCCTATACAGTAACGAAGCAGGGACATTTCCTACCTTCTGTTTAAAGGATGAACAACATGACAGACCTACTATGTATTTCAGATCTAACTGCAGTTGAAGCAGTCGAGGTAATGATATAATAAATTTTACCTTCTTGTTTGTCAAACATTTTTCTGAATTCAGTTAGTGACGGTAGACATACTGACGACATAGCGGGACACGGTAGACTTCGGAAAAGCGGGCTAAAGAAACGGAAGGTTTTCACTAAAGTACATATCAAGAACTTCGTTATATGAAAAAGAGCTGTATTGACAGCTCTTTTTGGTTTCATAAATTAACGCTTCTTCGCAACCAGATATTCAACGACAGGAAATATAACCATTCCCAAGCTTAACACAGCTAACAAAAATATATTAATGGTTCCGTTCACTAATTGATCAGCAAACACAGCTAACAATATCGCAAATAACAGAATAAAATAACTGATTTTCGAGCTTTTCTCGAGAACTTTTTGATCAAGTTCATCACTTTGATCTTCTTCCTTCTTATCCTCCCTAGCCATTACAGAAAAAAACATCATGAAAAATATCGATATCGTTATAATTTCATTGAAACCCACATCTTTTCCTGACATCATTTTGTAAGTTGTGTAAGCTATTGCGATGAGAGTAGCAATACCAATTATAATTGCACCAATTTTCCGCGTGCTCATTTTTCTATCTCTCCCTCATTTAAAAGTAAATATCAAAATTAAAGGCGGAAAACATTGTGAAGAAAAAAGAAAATTCAATAGAGAGGACAGATCTTAAAACCCAGCCCCTCTCTCCTAATCTTTAAAGCGCTTATGAACTTGACCGAAATCCATTTACACTTATTTATTTTCCTTCTCTAAAAACGCCATAACCGCTTTTGTCATATTCTGTGCTTCTGCCGGCGCATCCGGTGAGCCGAACATCTTATTTAAATCACTGTGAGATAAGCTGTTGACCCGATACACAAAATCCGTTGCTTTCGCTTTGTTTACGGTTTCCGCGAATTTGTAGACGGCGGGGTCTTCCCAGCGGGTCACAAGATAGGCAGGCGGTAATTTTGAGTTGTTGATGTAGGAGAGCGGCGAAGCTTCTGTCCATACCTTTTCGTCGGAACCGAACACTTTTTGATAAGACGGGATCGCTTCGATGAATCGTTTCATATCCAAGGGTCCATCTAAAACTACAATCGAATTGAGCGAGGCCGGCGTGAGGCCGACACGATTTAAATATGCCGGATTTGCGGCAATTAAGGCGGCCAAGTGCCCTCCTGCCGAATGTCCCATAACATTGATTTTTGACGGATCGATTTGATATTCATCAGCATGATCCATCACCCATTTAACAGCCTTAGCCGCATCATCAGCCATCTCTTCATATTGAACATCGGGATGAAGCCGATAGTTGACAGATACGAAAACATAGCCGTTTTCCGTGAACAATGCCGGCTTCGAAGCAGCCCTGCTTTTGTCGCCGCTTGTCCACCCTCCACCGTGAAGATAGATGAGAACAGGATGTTTTTCACCCTCGTTTATTTGCGGTGTATAAATATCCAATGTTTGTCTGTCGTCTTTTGCGTAATGAACATTTTCAGCATTCTTGTTGGAAGTACAGGCGATCAAGCCAATACACAGAATCGCCACCCCTGTCCATTTGATGAATCCTCTCAAGTTTAAAAACACCTTTCTTCTTTAGCCAGTATATTTTAAAACGTCTCACGGAACATTCCGGGAATGCTCATCTGTTAATCAGTTTTAAGGCGGCGGAACATTAGCATATGTTTCTAATTATAAACAGAAACAAGAAACTTACAAATTTTAAAATCAATGAGAGAATTAAAGGTTTTTACTGTCGAGGGCTGTAAACCTGCGAGGAAAATATGAGAGGCTGCATTCGCAAAAGCGGCCTGAAAAAGTATTAGACAATTAAGCCGGCAAGAAAAGTACTCCCCGTCATATCGGGGAGTACGATTTTTATGAGTCCTGTGATAGATGGTCGTCTGCTTTTTCTTCGAGCCGAAATGACAGCAAACATATCACGGCTGACTGTAAATCCAACCATTTAAAAACATAGTGGCAGTTCTTCTAAAGCTCTCATCAGAAAATTGCCTTTCCATTTGATCTGCTCCCTTTCACCTTTGATCTCTATATGTTCAAAGCGGCGCAGCAATGTTTGAATTGCGATTTTGGCTTCCAGCCGGGCAAGCGGTGCGCCGAGGCAAAAATGGCTGCCATGGCCAAAGGCAAGGTGGCGGTTATCCTTTCTTTCAATATCAAAGCGGTCGGCATTCGGGAAGACCGTGTCATCGCGGTTGGCTGACGCTAATGAAACGATGATCACATCTTTTCGCTTAATCTCCTGCCCGTGCAATGTAAATGGTTCGGCCGCCCAGCGCAGGGTGGTTAATTCCACTGGACTGTAAAATCTGAGCGCCTCTTCAATGGCTGAGTCGATTAAATCAGGATTTTGACGAAGCTTTTCCAGCTGATCAGGGTGGTTCAGCAAGGCAAAGGTCATATTGGTTATTAAGTTTACCGTCGTTTCATGTCCTGCAACGATAAGGAGCATAATCGTCGAATACAGCTCTTCTATGCTTAATCTCGTTCCTTCGCTTTCTGCCTGAATGAGCGAACTGACTAAATCTTCAGCCGGCTCCTCCCTTTTTTTGCGGACCAAATATTCCAGGTATTCAGCGAATTCGCCTATTTTATGCTTGTATTCCTCCAGGCTTTCAGGAGTGTCGGAAAAATCAATAATCGCCTGGGACCAAACCCTGAATTTTTGCCGATCTTCAACTGGAATACCAAGCATCTCACTGATCACGATAATCGGCAGGGGAAAAGCGTAGTCGTCTACAAGATTCATAGAATGGTTCGGTTCTGCTTCATCCAATAAGGAATCAGCGATTTGTTGGATTCTTCCTTCGAGCTGCAATATCATCCGGGGAGTAAATGCTTTCTGAACAAGGGACCGCAAACGGCCGTGGTCAGGAGGATCTAAGTTGAGCATATGCTTTGATAAAGGTTCTTCATTTCCCAGAGCGGAGAAGTTTTCTAATTCTTCTTCTGTAAACACATTTTCGTAGTTTTTCTTCATTCTTGCATCCTTTAATATACGAACCGCGTCATCGTACCTCGTAATGAGCCAGCCCTCACCCAGATCTCCCATGGATACGGGATAAACAGAACGAGAGCCGCGTGTGTTTTTGTAAAAATCGTACGCATTATGTTTAAATGCAGCAGAAGATAGTTCTTTTTCAGATAATATGGTAGAGACTTTTTGATGTTTTGAAGACATTTTTACAACCTCCATCTCCGAAAAATTGTTATTATAAACCTACCTTTACATATTAAACCACACATTGACTGATTTCATGATACCAAAAGCGTCATTCTGCTAAATTCGATCGACAGGGTTCGGCCGAACGGCCTCTCCCCTTTATGCTTTGCCTTTGGAGGAGCTGGTTTTCGCCATAACTTTTCTTCAAGCCCGTCTCCGTAAATCTAAAGCTTTCAGCCCTGTTCACGCATGCGCAGCAGTTCGTTTTCCTGCGTTTGATCAAAGGTTTTGGTTAGAAAGCGACATGGAGCTTGAGGATGGCTCGCTGGAAAAGTCAAACGGATTGCTTCATCGCAAAACCTCCTTTGCCATTCTGAACACTCATCAACTAATGAACATGTGTTTATTATAAGTTGGGGCAACTTTCAAATTCAATCGGCAATCAAGCGATGGATGTTCATTAATGAACACCTTCCGGAATCATTGTTTAGTAATGAAGTTTAATTTGAAAGGTTTTATCATGCATCTGCCCCTTCCGGGTTTCACTTACCCGTTAAGCGAGCGAGGATGACAACTTTTAAAATAAACCGAGGGAAGAAAGAGGCATTAAAACTGGAAGGGACGAAAACGGATTTAAACCGCCCCCGATTGTCGGGGGCGCTGTTTTTTTGACTCATAGCTCTTTATACATAAAGTAATCAAAATCGGCATGTTGATGTGCTCCGCTTGTATCTTGGCATTGCATTCCCACAAAAGCTCCGGTGAAGAATCCTCCTCCGCGCACATAATCATCTGACAGTTTTTTAGATTCCAACGGGATCTCAATTTTATACCAGTCTTTTTTATTAAAAGAATAGGAGTAATAATATGTTTCCCATTCGACATTTACTCTTAAATAAACATATTGTATGTCCCGCGGGATGACAATTTTGTCTTTTATCGGCTGTGAGAATGTAAAATTATCGCATATCGTTACATCCAAAATGCGCCCAAGGTCTTCATCATAAGTCACTTGAAGAGCCGTCCAGTTTTCGGTGTTGTAGTAATTCACGAGTCCCGCGGCTTGCTGAAAGGTCTCCGGGTTGAAATCAACAGCAGTCTCCGCTGTAAAACGGAGGCTTTGCCAACGCCTGGCTACAAACGCCTGGGTAAATGTAGAGGTTAGTGATTCACGTCCATATAAACGTAAATGATTCGGCCTTTCAGTCAATGATCCTAATTCTTTCGTAAAGGGAATCCGCAATGTCTGAAAGTTCATATTTAATGTCCGATCAGCAAATTGATCGACTTCCTGATATGTCGATGGAAACTTGGTTTCAGATATGCGGGGCGCTTCCACCTCCACCCTCCCCTCTTTTCCGCCTGCCACATAAGGCCAGCCGTCTTTCCACTCTAATTTTTGAATCGCGGTTTCTCTTCCCAAAGGACAATATCCTCTTTGGTGAATAACCGAGTCATCAGCAGGATGAATAGGACGCCCGGTTAAGTGAGCTAAATACCACTCGCCTGTATGCGTTTCCACAATTGATGCATGTCCGCATTTCTGCAACGGATTCCGAGGTTCGTGCCAAGACGTTAAAATTGGATTGTCGGGGTGAATCTCATATGGTCCTTCGATATGTTTTGAACGGGCAATTGTGGCGGCATGCTCGTAACGGGTCCCGCCTTCCGCTGTCAACAAATAGTAATAATCCCCGATATGATAAAGGTGCGGCGCTTCAGTCAGTTTAATATCTGTGCCTTCAAAAATGATTTTCGGTTGATGGATAAGCCTTTTTTCGCGCACGGAAAATTCCTGCATCACAATGCCTCCGAATGAATGGCGGCCGATCCGGTGATCCCACAGCATATTTAACAAATATTTTCTTCCGTCGACATCATGGAACAATGAAGCATCGAAGCCGGAACTATTTAGTTGAATCGGCTCCCCCCAATCTCCATCGACGGTTTCGCAAGTAACTAAATAGTTATGACAGTCTTTCCAGGCTCCATCCACAACTTTTACATCTGTATATATAAGCCAAAACTTTCCTTCACTGTAACTTAGACAAGGCGCCCATACACCGCCTGAGTCGGGATTCCCTTTCATATCCAATTGTGAAACCCTCTGCAACGGATGTGCAATTAAACGCCAATTCACCAAATCTTTTGAATGATGGATTTGCACTCCTGGAAACCATTCGAAGGTGGATACTGCGATATAATAATCTTCCCCTACTCTACATATGGATGGATCCGGGTTGAAACCTTTAAGCACCGGATTGATAATTTTCATCTTCATTCCTCCTCACGGTTGTCTTTAAAATGTATATTTCTACTGAAATTCTTCATAGAGTCCAAGTCACTTTATCTCTATTCTCTAATTCACGTACGACTTTTGCATATTTTTCATCGCTTAAATTGTAAAAATTAATGTCGATCATAGCCAATATAAGGAAAATAACCGGAACTACAGTTGTCGTTAATAATATCCCTGTCAACGCTTCAGGTGTTTGGACCTGGCCTGCGGCATAGCCGAACTTCTCCAATATGAGTCCTGGAACGATTCCGCCGAGTGCCATGCCAAACTTGAAAAAGAAGCCGATAATCGCATAAATCAATCCACTCAAACGTTTCCCTGTCTTATATTCGCCATATTCGATTGTTTCAGGGATAAGCGCCCACATATATCCCCCGGCCGTCACGCTTCCAACTGCGGCAATGACCCGAAAGAAGAGCACCAGAAACACATTGCTTGGCGGAACAATGAGAATGGCTAAAAGTCCAATGATATTTAATAATAAAGCGGCATTTAATAGCTTTCTCTTTCCCAGCCACTTATTGATTCGGGGTATAAACGGCAGGATGGCCAATGCAGGAAGGCTTCCAAGCAAGCCGTACCATTTCACAAGATCGGCTCTGCCTACATTGTACGTCATGTAGTAGATGCCGACGGAATTGCTTATCGAGTTGACGCCAAAAATAATGATAAAGAAAATGCTTAAAACGACTAACGGACGATTCACCCGGAATTGCTCGAATAGATCGGAAAATTTAATTTTTTCTTCGGACATTGGCAGAGTGACCCGTTCTTTTGTACTTTTAAAACAAAAGATTAATAGACAGGCGCCAATTATCCCCAGCATGCTCATCGTCAGCTGCCAGCCAAGAGCCGTGTTTCCTGTCGTATCACCTAAATAAGTAGAAAGTAAAGGAACAAAAAAAGATACGATGAGTCCGCCAAGATTGGCAAAGACCATCCGAACCGAAGTAATGCTGACGACCTCTTGATTATCTCTCGTCATCGCGGAGGTTAATGCGCCGTATGGAACATTTATCGCTGTATATGTGAGTGATAACCCGACATACGTGATATAAGCGTAGATTAATTTTCCGGTATCTGAAAAATCTGGAGTTGTAAAACAGAGGATGGCAAGTACAGCAAGCGGAAACGCGCCGAACAGCAGATACGGCCTAAACCTCCCGAATCTGCTGTTTGTTCGGTCTACTAATGTTCCGATAAAAGGATCGGCAAGCGCATCAATGATTCGAACAATCAGAAACATTGTTCCAGCGGCAGCGGCTGATAAACCATAAACATCCGTATAGAAAAATAACAGATATGTAGAAACCGTGGTGTAAATTAAATTACATGCTAAATCTCCAGAAGCATAACCGGATTTCTCATACATACTAACTTGGTTTACATGTCCACCCGTCATGATTCTTACCTCCTCCACAGCCTTTCAAAACGGCTTTATGATAAGTTTTTATGAAAGCGCATACATTGAACCTGGCAAGCGGCCTTTCAGCCGAAGTGAGACAGATGCTTCACTCGTCAACCACGAATACTAGATTGTAGGTTTATGTCATCTTATCACCTCCATTTTTCAATTTTCGCAAGAATCAGATTTCGAAGGTTGCTTTGATCAGAACATAAAATGATCTCCCTCTTTCATCCACTCCTTATGCACACACTTAGTTTAATCATCAAACTAAGTTTAAGTCAGTTTGAAAATGTTGTCAATCATTAGCAGTGTCTATTTCAATTTCAAAAGAAAAAAACTCGAAAAACCGCGGAGGCCTTCATGGGATATCAGCTTCATTTGTTACAGCGCCGCAGCACCATGATCGGCCTTTTTTCTTAATAAAAGCACAATTTATGGATGCCGTTCGCAAAAAGTGCATCATATGAAAAAGATAAACCCAATTTTTCAGGGAACAATGCCTCATTCTTTCATCTGTGATGAATGATACAATCCCCAGTGTAGTGACTAAAAAGGAGGACCAATCATGAAATTCAGCAAAATCGGTGCCTTACTGCTCACTTTGGCGTGTTTGCTTTTGCCTTTTTCTTCTGCGTCTGCAGCAGGTTCCGGTGTATGGGATAATATCGGCACATACGGCATGACATCGCAGACTCCGATCATTAAATCAGGCGGAGGGAAATTTTATTTTCACAACAACAGCTTTTATGGCTTTACTTTTACGCTGTATGAAGTTGACGGGGCGGGAAGCACGCCCGAAATCGTTAGAAAAAATATCTACGTCGGACCGAAAAGCAACAGTCCGGTGATCGATGTCAGCGATTTTACAGATGGCGCGAACAAAAAAGCAGAACTCGTTCTGTTTAAAGGGAACGATACATACATCACCGTTACTTGCTATGATTGAATTCCCCATAAACAGTAAGCCCGCCGTTTACAGACGGCGGTTTTTTGATGCTTTTTTTGCCTGGTCAAACAAACGGTCCCCTCTTTAAACTGAGGGGGCACAAAAAAGTGCCTATATAACTTTAAAGTGCGTACTTCCGTTTCGGGTTCTTCTGTTCCATAATCATGAATGATGTTTTGTATGACATTGTTCTGTTTATACTGAAAAGAAAACGGAGGGATCCATGATGAACCTGAACATACGAGGAAAAACAGCATTGGTGACCGGATCAACGTCCGGAATCGGCAAAGCGATTGCCGCTTCACTTGCGAAAGAAGGTGCGTCTGTCATCATTAACGGACGCCGGCAAGACAAGGTCAATCAAATAATAGACGAATTGAAAGGCCAATTCCCCGAGGCTGTTCTTCATCCGGCCCCTTATGATCTTGGCACTGAGAAAGGGTGTCAAGACCTAATAGCAGCGTTCCCGCATGTTGATATTCTCATTAATAATTTAGGAATTTTTGAGCCGGCGGAATATTTTGAGATTCCGGATGAGGATTGGTTCCGCTTTTTCGAAGTGAATATTATGAGCGGAGTAAGGCTCTCGCGGAGATATTTGCAAAACATGATCGAGAAAAAAGAAGGCCGGGTCATTTTTATTGCGAGCGAAGCTGCGGTTATGCCGTCACAGGAAATGGCGCATTACAGCGCAACAAAAACGATGCAGCTTTCGATTTCCCGGAGCTTGGCAGAGCTTGCTACGGGTACAAATGTGACTGTCAATACCGTTATGCCGGGCTCAACCTTAACCGAAGGCGTTGAAACGATGCTGAAGACTCTTTATCCAGATGAAAACCTGACGGTCGAAGAAGCGGAAAGGCGGTTTATGAAAGAAAACCGGCCGACCTCTATCATACAAAGGCTGATTCGGCCGGAAGAAATCGCGCACTTTGTCACCTTTTTAAGCAGTCCGCTTTCCTCGCCGATCAATGGTGCAGCCTTGCGGGCGGACGGCGGATTGGTCCGCAGCGTCTTTTAAATGAAAGGCTGGAATGCCCGGCATTCCAGCTTCATCGTTATCGATCAGCATAAACATGTTGGAAGACTGCGGTCGCATCCCATGCATTCAAGCCAAATGCTCCCTCGGTAAACGTGGAATCCCGAGCACTTATCACCAATCGGCCGTCCAAGTAAATATGAAAGTTGGAATCGCGGGCCACCGCCTTCAGGTGATATTTCCGGCCGGTTTCTATCGGTGTGCGGTGTTCGGCAATAACAGAGGCCGAGCCGTTTTCAAATTTGAAAAACTTCACCACATCATGCTTGGCATCCACATTGGCAAGATATCCGTTTTGAACATCCTTGTCGGCCCGAAACACGAGAGCACCCGCCCCTCTGCCATTTCCATCCTTTACCGTGATATCTGCTTCATATGTGAAATCTGTTCCTTTTGCTGAAGATAAAATGAACGAATCCCCGTCAGATCGCCCTTGTTTTCCATCAATCGTGTCGGCCCATACACCGTTTACGGTCGTCCAGCCGGTCAAATTCGATTGAAAGGGTGACGTTCCCCATACGTTTTTCAGAGGATGAACCGTCATTGAATTCAGCTTGACAAACCCGTTAGATGCGTATACTTCAAGCCCTTTACTGGATCGGTCCGGCAGAATAATGTCGGTGATCACCTGCCTCCCGTCGTTGCCGAATACTTCAACTGAAGAGCGGTCGACATAAATGCGCATCTTCACCTTCCCACCGACCGGTTGCAGCGGGGCCGCATGCTTTCCGGTGTTAAAGTTCGGATTAAAGGAGACGTTTCCGGATTGGCTTCGGTCGACGAACAGTGAAGCGCTGTTTTTGCTGTAGCCGATTTTCGTATATTGGTTTTCCCCTGTTCGGACTTTAAAGCCAAATTCGGCCGCAGTTCCGGTATTTACTTGAAATTCCGCATTGATTTCGTACGCATTATCTGACAGCGCTTTCAAAAAATTTCTGTTTCGAGGTGAAATGATCTTGTTTTTCCACATTTGCGATGCACCCCTGATCGACTTCAGCTCAGTTACCGGAGCCTGAACAATTCTGAATCCTTCGGAAAACGCTTTCAATTTTAGTTCTCTCGGGATAGACATTGCGCTTCTCCACGGGGAAGTGGGAATATCGTTTGCGTATTGCCAATTGCTCATCCATCCTAACCAAAGCCTTCGCCCGTCAGACCGCGGGATATCAGACCAGCTGACAGCTGCGTAGAAGTCTTTGCCGTAATCTGTCCATAATACGCGATTCGGCGGGTTTTCATTTTTAAAGGTTGTGCCGTCAAAGCTTCCGACGAAATATTGCATGCCTGATCCTCCTGAGACAGCACCGTCTCCAACACTGACTTGCATCACCCATTTCGTTTCATTCGGTCTGCCCTCTACAGGAAGCTCAAACAGATCCGGACATTCCCACACGCCTCCATGGCTGCCTTCTCCTTCGCCGAATTCGCTCGCATATGTCCAGTGCTTCAGGTCAGGCGATGTATAGATTAAAATTCGGTCGCCGCCCGCAAGCACCATCACCCACTTTTTCGTCTGTTTGTGCCAAACGACTTTCGGATCTCGGAAATCTCTTTTTCCCGGATTTGGAATGACGGGGTTGCCTGAGTACTTCGTCCATGTCCTGCCTTTGTCATTGCTGTAGGCGATGCTTTGTACTTGTTCCCCGTCCCGGTCCTGCGTATAAATGGCAACGAGCGGCTTCTCCGTCCCTGTTTGAAACCCTGTTGTATTATGCCGATCGACGACAGCGCTTCCCGAAAAAATTGTCCCTTTTTCATCCGGATACAGCGCGACCGGCAAATGCTCCCACTTGACCAAATCTTTGCTTACTGCGTGCCCCCAATGCATCGGCCCCCAGCGCAAGCCATACGGATGATATTGATAAAACAGATGATATTCCCCCGCGTAATACACCATCCCGTTCGGGTCATTCATCCAGTTTGCTTCCGGCGTGAAATGATACTTGGGCCGATGATCCTCGTTATAGTAGTCCGGGTCGGCCGCAGCTGCGGAAAAGGCTTCCGGAAACATCATAGCCCCTATGATCCCCATCTGAATCATTCTCTTTTTCATCCCTTTTCTCCCCTCTTCTTCACACGGTTTTTAGTGACGGTTAAGGCAGGAAGTCCAAACAGCCTCCCCCTTTTTGCGGCCGAATGGACCTGCCTCTCCAAAAGCTAAGAAAAGAACAACTAAATCATTTTATGCCAAAAAGCCAGCCCAATAGCCGACAATCCCGATGATAAAAATACCGAAAATCATGAGAAGAGGATTCACCCCTTTGCGAAGCATCCAGGCAGCGAGCAATGTCAATCCTAGAGGCAGTACCCCCGGCATGATGCTGTCTAAAATGTTTTGCACGGTCTGTACATCGACTTTGCCTGCATCATCTTTAATTCTCGACACGACGATCGGGATATTGATCGTCGTCCACTTGGAAACGAGCGCTCCCATCACAAACAGCCCGAGTATTGAAGCGCCTTCCGTCAGTTTCTGAATGCGGTTCCCGACCAAGTCCTGCAAAATTTCCATGCCTTTCACATAGCCGTACTTTAACCCGTAGTATTTTGTACTTAACCTGATCGCGTTGATTAAAAAGAAAAACAAAAGCGGGCCGGCGATGTTTCCGCTTAAAGCAAGCGACGCTCCCAAGGCTGCCAGAACGGGACGCAGCGTCCCCCAGAAAATCGGGTCGCCCACACCTGCCAACGGGCCCATTAAGCCGATTTTCATTCCATTAATCGCTTTGGCATCAATCTTTTTATTGTTGGCCATTTCTTCTTCCATCGCAGCGGTCACGCCGAATATCGGCGCTGTCAGCCACGGATGCGTATTAAACCATTCCAAGTGGCGCTGGAGCGCTTCGCTCCGTTTCGCTCCCGGACCGTACAATTTTTTGATCGCCGGAATCATGACGTAGCAGTAGCCGAGCGCCTGTACACGCTCAAAGTTAAATGATCCGAGCAAAAAGTTTGAGCGGATAAACATACTGAAAATCTCTTTCTTCGTTAACCTTTTTTCTGTGCTCATTATTCGTCCCTCCTTCAATAGTTAAGCATCCAGATCATCGTCATCATCATATGCAGCCACGCTGCTGTCACTGGCGGCAGCCACCGCCCCCTGCGCATGATTTTTTTGCATCACTTGCTGATATAAAAATGCCAGACAAAGCCCGAGGGCACCGAAGCCGACTAAATTGAAATCGGTAAACGCGGCCAGCAAAAAACCGATATAGAAAAACGGCTTCAAATACGGAATGTTCATCATGTTGATGACCATCGCATATCCGACAACAACGATAATCCCCCCGCCTATTTGCAAACCTTTTGTGATGACGTCCGGAATATTTCCCAAAAACGCCTGAACAGCGCTGACACTGATCAGAGCCACAATCAATGTCGGAATCATAACGCGCAGCGCCTGAAACGCCATGGCGGTAATATGCATGATTTCAATTCCTTTAAAATTGCCATCCTTTGCGTATTTGTCGGCACGGTGAATTAAAAATACGGTGATCGTCCTGACGAAAATCGTCAGCGCCTGACCCGCAGCAGCCAAAGCCACCGCGACGGCAATCCCTTCACCGACTCCCTGATCGGCGGTAATCACTAAAATGGTCGAAATCACGGAAGCGATAGCCGTATCGGGGGCCATTGCAAGACCGACGTTCATCCAGCCAAGCGCCATCAGCTCCAGCGTTCCGCCGAGAATGATGCCTGTTTTCAGATCCCCGAGAACCAGGCCGACCAACGTGCAGGCAATCAGCGGACGGTGTGTCTGCCCTTCGTCCAATACACTACCGATACCTGTTATAGCTGCAATGACGAGCAGCAAAATAATTTGAATCGTTGACATGGCTTTAGAACCCTCCTTCTAGGATTTTATTGCGTTTCTTAAAATCTGCATAAAGTCTTCGCTCGAATCTGACGGCAGCTGCCTCAGTTCCAGCTTCACGCCCAATCCGTGCAATTGTTCAAACGATTTGATGTCCTTTTCAGTCACGCTTACCGATTTCGTTATTTGCCTGCGGTTATTCTCGAAGCGCATCCCGCCGACATTGACTGTTTCGATCGGAACACCTGCTTCGATTAAAGAAACAATGTCGCCCGGATTTTCGAATAACAGCATTGCCGTCGTATCTTCGTACCGCGGACTGTGAAACGCTTTGGCCATTTTGGAGATCGAAACGGCGCTGGCTTTCACATTTGAAGGTGCGACAGAAAGGATCAGCGTTTTTCTCATTTCGTCCTGCGCCACCTCATCAGAGACGACGATAATGCGGTCAGCAGCGTGGATTTTAATCCATCTTGTTAATACTTGGCCGTGAATAAAGCGGTCATCAATTCTTGCTAAAACGATTTTCATTACAATTCATCCTCTCTTCCCTGATTAGACTGACTGAATTTTTCCAATTGCTCGCTGCAGATTTGGAAGCATTCCCGGCTCATCTTTTTCAACTGGTTCAGCAGTTGTTTTAGCGGCATATGCTCCCTCAAGCTCAATGCCTCTAACAAAATCGGCAGGTTCACGCCGGCTGCCATATCGAATCTCCGCTCCTTCGCGATGTAAGGAGTCGCTGCGTTGTATGGCGTCCCGCCGAAAATATCCACTAAAAAAAGCACCTCGTGTTCCTCCGGAATGTCCTTCAGCGTCTGATGATATTTTTCTTGCAGTGTCTGAATGCCTTCCCCTTTCAGAAACGGCACCGCGATCAGGCTGTCTTCTTCTCCGAATATCATCCCTGAAGATTCTTTTAATGCTGTGGGAAAGTTTCCGTGGCCGCTGATAATGACTGTAATCATGTACATTGCTCCTTTCTTTTTTCGTTCGCTTATTTATAATGCAAGGATCGTGCCAACAAAGTTGTATTAAGCGCTTTCACTGCATCTCAAGACGAATGATTTTCAAGTTTGAAACACATTCAAGCATAAAAATAAACCTGTATTAAAATGGGATTCCACTTAATACAGGTTTACCTGAAAAAATCGCTCATGGAAAACAGCTATAACTCTTCAGAAAAGATGGTCGCGATAAATATTTTTTCATCTTCGCTGATCGCGAGTCCAAGCTTTTCTTCGTAAGGCTTTAATGTTTTCTCTGTGATGTGAAGAACGTTTTGAAGCTGATCATTCATTTCTTCTTCCTCAGGAAAAGCGATCGGATTCTGTTTGATCACCCTTTCAAAAGCAAAAGCGGTATGCATGATGACTTTGATCAGCACCGCGTTGCTGAATGTGATGCGCAGTTCGTCTTGAACCGTCTGAAGCCACTCCAACAGCATGTCTATCATATGATAGGGATTCAAAAAGACAAGATATTTTTTCAGGCTGTCTTCGCACAGCTCCTTCACCACCACATTTTTACCGGATAATCCGCCGCTCGCAGGGACATTGCCGTTTCCAATCACTTGCTGAATCACTTTTTCTCCTTCGCCTTCAATCAATACTTCTAAAGGCACGTGCGGAGCATCGATTTTAGGATTCTTCGTGCCCACCGTGGCAAGGATCTCATACGCTTTTTCAATTTCTTTCATGCGGCTTGCTAATTTGATCGATGACACCGTCAAAATGCTGATTTGTTCATCTGATGTCCTGCTCACGATTGCTGTTAAGATCTCTTCGAGCTTTTTCGCCGTTCCGCCGCCTGTCGTGCAAATGGAGACGATCGCCTTCTTTTTGCCTGAGACCCGCGGTTTATCGGCCCATAAATCGATGAAATCCTTTGTAACCGAATCATAGATGGCGTGCAAATTCAAATTCAAATAATTCACCTTGCGGACAGCATCAAGCACCATCGATGTCGTAACATTGCTGATCGTTTTTATTTTTACGCCCGTTTGTTGTTCGAGCCTTGTTTCCAGCATCGCAAGCGATCCCATGTCGACAAGCATTAATACGCCTTCTCCTTCATCAACCTGCTTCACTTTCTCCGCCAGACTGCTTACGATTTCCGCAGGTGAAACGGTCAAAGGCATATCAACCGCAGCAATCGGGGTGCTCCCCAGCAGTTCAGTGGCTACTTCAACCATAGAGCTCGCCGTGCTGTTTCCATGGGCCGCCACGACAATGCCCGTCCTTTTGTTTTCTTTCCATGATTTAATCGACTGAATCAGCATCGTCAAGTAGATGACTTCGATTTCCGGAACGGTTACTTTAAAATACGCTTGAATTTTATCTTTGAAAATCAGTGCGACCTCATATTCTTTCACATGGGTTTCCCTGATTTCATCTGTTTCCTGCGGGTTTAAAACATCAATCTGTTTTCCGCGCTTTAAAAATGCGGCGATGTGCATGCTCAGGAAATAGATGAATTTACGGTCGAATTTGCAGTCTAACTCATGTTCAGCGACTTCCTTTAATTCTTTCGTCATCTGCATCACGTCGTCTTCAACGAATTTGAGCAAGCTGTGGTTTTGAAGCATTTTCTGATTAAAAAAGCTTCTGACGTGCAAATGAATATCCGTTAAAATATATTGATTGATTTGTTTTTTTGTTAAGCCTTCTTTATTCAGGATTTTCGCTTTTTCTTCTATAACATGGTATAAGTTAAATGAGTCATCGATTTTCGTTGTATCATCTTCCACAATCGGAGAGATGATCGTTGTAATGTTGACGTATTCAGAAATCATTTTGCTCCGTTCGATATTTTTGCTGCTGGACATCCAGTCCTGTTTAATCTCATCGGGAAGATCCCGGACGGTCAGTTCAACAACCTCGTCTTTGTCAAGGTTATTTAAAAATCCGTGCGCACAGACCAGCTGCACATTTGATTTCAGCTGCCCGACATTTCCGAATTTTGCAGAATGAATCAATGCATTATAGACGTCGATATGAACATTTAAGTTTTTTTTGATCCGCTCTGCTTCTTTCCCCAATAAAAACGTTGTCAGCTCCACTCTTTCTCCAAGGGAGCGTTCATCGAGCGACGGAATATGTACGGTCATCGGAATTCTCCGTAAAAATGTCTTCAGCAATGCAGAACTCGGGTTTTCTGTTGTTGCGCAGATAAACAGGACTTTTGCCGTTCGCTTATGCTCTGTTTCACCAAGCCTGTTGTATGTGCCGCTGTCAATGAAATAAAACAGCATTTCCTGCCCCTCCGGCGGGAGACGATGAATTTCATCCATAAACAGAATGCCCCCGTCCGCCTGTTCGACTAATCCTGCTTTGTCTTCGCCGGCACCTGTAAACGACCCTTTTTTATGTCCGAACAATTGCGAGAGCAATAATTGAGGATTGTTATAATAATCGGCACAGTTGAATGTGATGAACGGGGAATCGGGCTTCAATATGTCCGAATAAACGGCGAACTGGTAGATCCGGTTCGCAAACAGCGATTTACCTGAACCCGTCGGACCGAGCAGCAGCATGTGCAAGCCGTGCGGAGGATAAAAGACAGCCGCTTTCGCCTGAGAGATTGCCTTTTTCAAGCTCCCTTTAGCCCCGATCATGAGCTCGAGGGGATCGGCGGACATGTTGCGCGCCGGCTTTTTTTGGCCGTCAGCCAGCCGCTTCAGTTCTTCAACCTCCATCAACTCTGAGTTCCATTTGATGTTCAAGATGTTTTCAACGATTTCCACCGGGACATAGCGCACAGGGAACGTTTTAATCTTGATCACCTTTTTGGCACGAACGAGATTGTTTAATTCAAAGCTGACATTTGAACGCTCCATTTGCAGCTGACCGGCGATTTCCTGAGCCGAATTCCCTTGTATCTTTAAAAGCTGATGGATATTCGTTTCGCGAAAATTATCCAGCAGCTGATGGTAGATTTTATCTATTCTTTTCATATGTATCATCCTTTGTTCTCGATTGATCAGCAAAAAGGCGGCAAACTTCTTGAAGATTCAGAACTTTAAAGCCGAATCACGGGATAAAAAAAAGATCTTTTACAGATTGACAATCCTGACTCTCCTACTTTTATATCGATTTGTTCGTGCTCTCATGACACAGTCTGGTGTTTTTGCTTCATCAGCATCCACAGAAACACCCCACCCAAAGTAGCAGCTTGTCAATAGTGTATCATTATTGAGAAAATATTGGTGAAAACATCCTGTATTTTTCTCTAAATGTAAATGTTTTGTGAAAGCTCTGCTGATCAATGTTCACTTCGATACCATGTTGGCCGAACGACCGGCTGCCTTAACTTTCACAAAAAAGGCCGTTGACGGTTCAACGGCCTCTATCTTTATGATTCATCTCCCTTTGAAAATAAACGATTCCTTTAAAAGTCTGCCTTCGCTCCCTTTTTCCGTCCAAATCAAGTCCACTTCCAATTCGGTCGCATTCTCTGCCAATAGCAAATTCCGGTGCTTGACAGGGCTTCCGTCATTTAAGCTTTTGGCTAAAGAGACCGCATTGTCGTGAGGAATATTCCAAAGCGAAAATTTCGTTGAAGAATTGGGTTCATTCCGATAGAGATAAATTTCCGCCGAAGCTACATCGTGTCCAATGTTTTTGATTTCGACAGCATAAGTATGAAAGCTACCTTTTTCCGGCTTCGCCATTCCGTTTTTTGCTTCGGCTTTACCGATTTGAACTTCCCATTGTTTTGAAGCCTGTTTAACCGGCAATTCTTCAAACGTCAGCGCTTTCGTTTCAAATGTCGGAACAATCATGCCGAACAGGCACAATGCACATATGAATAGCCGCATATTTTTCACTCCTCGATGGTCGATGTCCCCATATGTTTTTCCTTATTCATAAATCCTATGCATACCGACGTTTCACTCCTGCTTCTGGCAGGGTAATAAAAGGACTGGAGGGATCAAGCAATGCCGCAAAACCACAATGATCGATACGAACTCTTTTTCAAAAAAAGATACAAAGTTCTTCATACATTAAACGATTTTCTCATCGGTCTTTTATTCCTTGTCGGGAGCTTCTGTTTTTTCTTCGAGGAACTGAAGCCGGCGGGAATATGGATGTTTGTGATCGGCAGCTTTCAGCTGTTAATCAGGCCGACGATCCGTTTGGTTCATGATTTTCATTACCGGAAGTTTGTTGAGAGCCGGCGTTCCAAATCCCGTGAGTAAATTTAAACAGCAGGGAGAGATGGCAGGGGACCCGCTAAGAAGTGCATATAAAAAAGGCCGAATCCTATCGGCCTTTCCTCTGTCACATAAGCCACTCCTCACAATCGGCGGCAAGCCGTTCCAACTCGTTCATAAAAGCGCCGGCATGATAGCCGTCACACACTGCATGGTGTACTTGCAGGGAAACCGGCAAAAATGTTTCACCGCCTTCTGAAAAGTATTTCCCGTTTGTAATAATCGGCAGCAAGTGTTCGCTGTTATCTAGGTTTAAATTAAAGTTTGTAAAGCGCACCCATGGAATAGAAGAAACTGAAAACGCATTGGGCGGGATGTCCGGCTTAGCCCACAAGCCCTTTTTGTCTCCAAAGCGCTCGGCATCCTGAAGATATTGACGATAAAACCGCGAGAAATCATCTGAGTATTCTGTCCAGAGGGCGGAAAACGTTTGGTCGTCCTGATGAAAAATCGTATAGCACGGGTGCATTTGTTCCCAATATCCCAGCTGTCCTTTGTCGTTAAAAGTTGTTCTAAACTCGGGACGCGAATGAATGGCCCTTGATACGATATAAATAAAAACCGGGTACAGCTTGATCTTCTTTTTCTTGAGCACGGCAAGCAAATTGGTCACATTGACGTTTGCCGTTATACTGAAAGAACATTTCGCTTCCTTCATGTAATGGTCAAAATAAGATTTTCTATACCAAGTGTCGAGATCGATTGTTTGAAAATTCATGTTTTACCTCCTAAAATATAGCTTTTTTATTTTAGGAGGCCTGCTTCTCTGATTTCGGCAATATTCTCACCTCATCCTGTATTGTAAATGAATTGTAGCGCGTTTCGGAGACGCAGGCAACCGTCCCTCCTCTTCTTTGTCTTCTTGCTGTGCCATTCCCCGCCTCTCCACCTCCGGCTGTCATTTAGGTTATACTGACATAGATCGGGGTGAAGATATGAATAGCAAATCACGATTGACGCCTGAAAGGTGGCGGGCGATTACGGAAAACGATTCCGCCTATGACGGAGTTTTTTATTACGCGGTCAAAACGACCGGGATATTTTGCCGCCCTTCCTGCAAATCGAGAGTTCCGCAAATCGAAAATGTGCAAATCTTTTTCAATGCAAAAGATGCTTTATCAGAAGGGTACCGCCCCTGCAAACGCTGCAATCCGGCCGGGATGCTGCTGCCGGATGAAGAGCTGGCACAGCGGGCGGTGCAAATCATCGAGGAATCTTATCGCGATCCGCTGTCTCTGCAAGCTTTGGCAGACAGGTGCCATATCAGCCCTTTTCATCTGCAGCGGACGTTTAAACGAATCAAAGGCGCCTCGCCGGCAGAATACATCCTGCAGAAAAGGATTGAGAAAGCATTCGATTTGCTTGCCCATTCTGAACGAACGATCGCAGAAATCGCCTCAATGGTAGGCATCGGGAATGCGGATTATTTTGCCGCTTTGTTTAAAAAGAAAACAGGGCAATCACCGACGTCATACCGGCAAATGAAACGGAGGTAAACATATGGAAGATCAAATCGTATACTGGCGTACGCTGACTTGCCGCCGCTCGCAGATTCACATTGCGGCGACTACCCGCGGGCTCTGTTTTACAGGGGCATGGAATCAAGGATTCGGGGAGCTGGCCGCTTGGGCCGAAAAAAGGTACGCACAGCCAGTTTTCATTCGGGATGACAAAGGATTGGCAGAATACGCCGAGCAGATTCAGGCGTATTTAGATGGCAAGCGGACTCATTTCAGCTTTCCTGTCGACCTTGCCGGAACGCCTTTTCAGCTGGCCGTGTGGCAGGCGCTCTCCGAAATTCCTTTCGGCAGCACGCGTTCCTATTCCGATATCGCCGGGCATATACAAAAGCGGAACACTGTCCGGGCCGTAGGTACGGCGATCGGCGCAAATCCGCTGTTAATGGTAGTGCCGTGCCATCGGGTTATCGGCAAAAACGGACAGCTCACGGGATACCGGGGCGGATTGGAGATGAAAAAAGAACTGCTGATACTGGAGGCCGCAGGCGCCGCTGAACATCCTTTAACAACGGCATCCCGATCTCAAGCTTTCTCATCCGAGACAATGTGAAGGTCGATTCCGTCTGTATGCCTCATAATGCTGTTGACAATCGAGCCTTTTCTGATTTCTTCCCATCGCGATCGGGCGGATTGGCCGAGCACGATTTGTGTAATGCCGTGCTGTTTCGCTGTATCAGTGATCGTTTCAGAAATGCGCCTTTTGTTTGAGTGTTTAAAAATGAATTCGGCGCCGAATTGTGCACAGAGCGTCTCCCATTGCCCGATTTTATCCCGTTCTGTCGGGGCCAGCTGCTCCTTTGACGTGCGCGACACGTTTAAAACGAGCAGATCGGCCTTCAGGCGGCTTGCGATTCTCCACCCGCGCCGAATCAGTTTTTCGGCATTTTTTCCGTGCTGGACGCACACCAAAATCTTTTCATTCGTTCCCCTCGGCCGGAGGCTGCCGTTCGTCCGCTCCAGACGATCATCCACATCATCTGCAACTTCTCGCAAGGCGAGCTCTCTCAACGCAGCTAAATTATTTTTCGTAAAAAAATGGGTTAAAGCCTGTTGTATCTTATGTTTTTCATATACCTTTCCTTCCTGAAGCCGCTTTTGCAATGTTTCCGGAGTGACGTCAATCAAGATGACTTCATTCGCCAATTCCAACACGCGGTCCGGGATCCGTTCTCTTACTTTCACCCCGGTGACGTGTTGAACGATATCATGGACGCTTTCGATATGCTGGATATTGACGGCGGACAGCACGTTGATGCCTTCCTGTAAAATATCTTCAACGTCCATGTACCGCTTTTCATTTTTCGAACCTGGCACATTGGTGTGAGCCAGTTCATCGACAAGCACAAGGTCTGGCTTCCGGTTAATAATCTCATCGACATCCATTTCTCCCATCGTTATCCCTTTATATGAAATGTTTCGTTTTGGAATGACTTCTAAACCTTTGACGAGTGCGGCCGTGTCTTTTCGATGATGCGTTTCGACAAGGCCAATCACGGCATCGATCCCTTCACGCTTTAAATCGTGCGCTTCCTGGAGCATCCGATACGTTTTTCCGACTCCCGGCGCAGAACCGATATAAATGGTCCAATGCCCTCTTTTCAGCTGTTCAATTTCGGCCAGCAGCTCTCCCGGCGTCTTCCTTCGATAATCACGGGTGTTTTTTGTCCGCATTGCAGCATCTCCGTTTTCTCATCAAGTTTGTTTTTCCCGATGTCGTATGATCAGACACCGGGCAGCATTCTACTTCAGTTTTTCTTTTAAATCGATATTGAGAAGCAGCACGTTGACGCGCGGTTCACTTAAGAAGTCGCTTTTGGTATGCTGATGAACAAGCTGCACAAGCTCTTTCTCCGGCAGTCCTGTCAGACGGCTGATTCTCGGAATTTGCGCCATCGCCCCGTCGGGACTGATATCAGGGTCTAATCCCGAAGCGGAGTTCGTGACTAAATCGACCGGCAGTTTACTGATCGGAACATCAGGGTTTTCCTCCTTCCACTTTTCAATCGATGCTTTCATCCGTTTCAGCAAATCGGGATTTGACGGCGCTTCGTTTGGGGATCCAGATCCTGCGGCATCATACTTGATGCTGGATTCCCTTCCTTGAAAGAGCCGCGGGTCTCTAAACCGCTGGCCAATGAGTTCAGAGCCGATCACATTCCCCTGCCGGTCATACACAAGACTTCCATTTGACTTTCCAGGCATGGCGGCCTGTGAAATCCCTGTCAGCGCGAGCGGATATCCAAGCCCGCAAACCAGCATTAACAGCAGGCTGATTCTGAAGATTACTCCGATTTCTTTCATGACGATTCCTCCTTACAACATAATCTGAAGCAGCATATCGATCAGCTTGATTCCGATGAAAGGGACGATAACGCCGCCGAGGCCATAGATCAATAAATTGCGGGCCAGCAAAGCATTTGAGCTCATCGGCTTATAAGCAATTCCTTTCATGGCTAAAGGCACAAGAAGCGGGATGATCAGCGCGTTAAATATCAGCGCAGATAAGATCGCTGAAATCGGCGAACCAAGCCTCATGATGTTCAGCGCGTTCATCTCGGGAATCGCCAGCATAAACATCGCCGGGATGATGGCAAAATATTTGGCGATATCGTTTGCGATGCTGAACGTAGTCAAAGCGCCGCGCGTCATAAGCAGCTGCTTTCCGATCGAGACGACTTCAATGATTTTTGTCGGATTCGAATCAAGGTCCACCATATTCGCTGCTTCCTTGGCAGCTGTTGTGCCGCTGTTCATGGCAAGCCCGACATCAGCCTGCGCAAGTGCGGGCGCGTCATTGGTTCCGTCGCCCGTCATGGCGACAAGCTTTCCTTCAGATTGTTCGCGCTTGATCACATTAATCTTGTCTTCGGGCTTGCTTTCGGCAATAAAGTCATCAACGCCCGCTTCCCTTGCGATCGTAGCGGCCGTTAATGGATTGTCGCCTGTGCACATCACCGTTTTGATCCCCATTTTGCGAAGCTCGGCAAAGCGCTCTTTCATGCCCGGTTTAACGGTGTCTTTTAAATAGATCAAACCGAAGATTGTTCCGTCTGCCGCTACAGCCAGCGGTGTTCCGCCTTCTTTTGAAATCCGTTCGCTTTCCAGATCGAGATTCGAAGGTATCGTTCCGCCATTGTTGATCACCCACTTTTTCACGGCATCGACAGCGCCTTTGCGAATGTGCCTTCCGTCGGGCAGGTTCACGCCGCTCATTCTCGTTTCCGCCTTGAATTCAATCGGTTCTCCTGCTTCAGCAACGGACGAGTCATAGTGAATCGAGAGTTTATCAGCGAGTTCGATGACTGAGCGTCCTTCCGGTGTTTCGTCATGGATGGAGCCAAGCGCCGCATATTCACCAACGGTTTGAAGCGATTCATCGCCGACAGGGACAAATTCCCCGGCCATCCGGTTTCCAAAAGTGATCGTCCCTGTTTTATCAAGAACAATCGTGTTAATGTCGCCCGCAGCCTCGACAGCTTTCCCCGACATCGCCAGAACGTTGAAGCGGGTCACGCGATCCATTCCCGCAATCCCGATGGCTGACAGGAGCCCGCCGATCGTCGTCGGTATAAGACAGACAAGCAGGGCAATCAAGACGGCGGGATCAATTTGAAAACCGAGATAGGACGTAAAAAACGGGAGTGTCGCAACAACGATCAGAAAAATCAGCGTTAAGCTCGTTAAAACCGTATTCAACGCGATTTCATTCGGCGTTTTTTGCCTTTCAGCCCCTTCGACTAAAGCGATCATCTGATCGAGGAACGTTTCACCCGGATCACTCGTGATCTTGACTTTAATCGAATCGCTGACGACCCGGGTGCCTCCCGTAACAGAGCTGAAATCACCGCCTGCTTCCTTTATGACCGGAGCAGACTCTCCCGTGATGGCCGATTCGTCTACTGATGCGAGACCCGCGATGACTTCACCGTCGCCAGGTATCATTTCTCCCTGGGAGACGATGACGATGTCCCCCTTTCTAAGCTCGGCAGGCGCTACCTTCTCAATGCGGTCATCCATTACTTTATTGGCCGAAACCCCTTTTTTCGTCTGTTTTAAAGAATCGGCCTGTGCCTTTCCTCTTCCTTCAGCCAGCGCTTCGGCGAAATTCGCGAATAACACGGTGATCAGCAAAATGAAAGAAACCGCCGGATTGAACCAGGGAGCCGCCGTACTGCCGAAAAACCGGGGAAACACGGAAAGCAGAACCGTTATGAAAAATCCAACTTCTACGACAAACATAATCGGATTTTTGATCATAGTTCGCGGATCTAATTTTAAAAAGGCATGTTTGACCGCATCTTTGATGATCGTGTCGTTCATCGTTTGCTTTGTTGTGTGAACGGCATCCGGTGTGGCCTGTTGACTGGAATGATGCAAATCGTTCATGAGTAAAGCCCCCTTATCGTAATGTTAAATATTCTGCGGCCGGTCCCAACACAAGCACCGGAAAGAATGTTAAAGCCCCGACGATCAGGATCGAAGCGATAAAAATCCCGCTGAACAGGCTTGAATCGGTGCGAAATGTTCCGATTGTTTCCGGAACGGTTTGCTTTTTCAAAAGTGACCCCGCAACTGCGAGCAGTGTGACAATTGAGAAATAACGGCCGATAAACATCACAATTCCCGTTGTTATATTCCAAAAAGGCGACGCGTCTCCGAGCCCTTCAAATCCTGAACCGTTATTCGCGGCTGAAGACGTATATTCGTATAAAATCTGGCTGATCCCGTGAAATCCGGGATTTGAAATTGCAGCCTGACCCGCTTGCGTCATGACGGCAAGCGCTGACGCCCCTAAGATTAACAAAGGATGAATCAGCAGAGTAACGGCTAAAAGCTTCATTTCATTTCCTTCAATTTTTTTGCCTAAAAACTCAGGCGTTCTTCCGACCATTAAGCCCGACAGAAAAACCGCAACCATCGCGTATAGAAGCATGTTCATCAATCCGGCGCCTATTCCGCCAAACACCGTGTTCAGCATCATATTAAGCAATGCCAAAAGACCCGTTAGTGGCGTGAGCGTGTCGTGCATCGTATTGACAGCTCCTGTCTCGCTCGCGGTGGTAACCATCGCATAAAAAGCTGAATTCAATGTTCCAAAACGCACTTCCTTACCTTCCATGCTGCCTTCTGTGTGCTCGATTCCGAGCTGATTGATGACGGGATTGCCTTGCGATTCCGCCATGAAAGCTGCCCCGGCTGAAAGCAAAAACAAAAGACCTGCGGATACAAAAAGAATGCGGCCTTGCTTCAGATTCCCAACCATTTTCCCATACGTAAACGGCAGTGAGATGGTAATCAAGAGCATTAATAAAATTTGAATCGCATTGCTCCATCCATTCGGATTTTCAAATGGATGAGAAGAGTTGACGCCAAAATACCCCCCGCCGTTGTTCCCCAGTTCTTTGATGGATAAAAAGGACGCCACCGGCCCCCGAACAATGGACTGCTCCCCTCCGCTCACCGTATGGGCTGTCACGGAACCGTCAAGCGTCTGCGGTACGCCTAGGGCGACGAAAACAAGCGACACCACAACTGTGATCGGCAGTAAAATCCGCGTGATCGAACGGACCAAATCGACAAAAAAGTTGCCGAACGGTTTCCCGGCGAGCCCCCGAATCATCGCAACCGCGGCGGCCAGCGCCGTAGCGGGAGCGGCAAACATTAAAAAGGTGATCGCAATCATCTGCGAAAGCATGGACAGACCGCTTTCGCCGCTGTAATGCTGCAAATTTGTATTCGTCATAAAACTGACTGCCGTATTAAAAGCCAGTGTGGGTTCCATTCCCGCGACCTTTTCAGGATTTAAAGGCAGTACACCCTGCAGACGAAAAACGAGATAAACGATGAAAATCATCGCCGTATTCGTGAGTACCAGCGCGGCGGCGTATTTCTTCCACGATTGGTTTTCTCCTTTTACTCCGCCCAGCTCAAGCAGCAAGCGTTCCGCCGGAAGGAAAAACCGGTCGATTTTGGACGGGGCGCCGTCAAATACCTTCGCTATGTAAAGCCCCATTGGTTTGGCTGCCAGCAATGCGGCAAGCAGGATAAAACAGATGGATATGAGCGACGTCATTTCAATACCCCCAATTTGTGTACAATTAAAATTTCTCAGGATTCAATAAAGCATAAGTCAAATAGACAAACATGGCGGCTGCTCCCGCTGCCAATAGCGCCATGGCAATCACTCCTTTCACATTTATGATTGATCAGCGGTTTTCCCCGCCCATCTCAGCAACAGAAACATCATCCCCGCTAAAAATGCGACAATGGCCAGCATCACGATATCCAGCACTCCGCTCACCTCCTTTCATGTTTTTTGCACGAAAAAAAGCCGCAAGAGAACAAACCTCTTACGGCTTTTTTGGGCACAGTTAAGAAACCGTGCTTTATGCACGTTTTTTGGTTCTCTTTAAACGCTTGCGAGGTTAGCTGTCGGATTCAGGTGCAAAGAGTCACCTTACCTTGAAAAGGATTCACCCCAAGTGGCAGCGCCACAAAAAATTGGTTCCCCCGCTTCCAATTGGAATTCAGCGGTTACGTTAATTGGAAATTTTATTCAGTTTTTTGATGAGATTTATATTACGCCCGTTCAATCATCGTGTAAAGTTTCATAAATGATCAAATTTCCTCGTTTATCAATTTTATAACCTTTTTTACACAGTTTATGACTTATTACCTTCTATTTTCTCTTAATATCTTGTTTTCTCTTTCATGTTATGGCTTTTACCTGTGAAAAACGGCGGATAAAAAATGTGTCGAAGCCCCGCTCGGAAATTCGAACGGGGCCGTTTTTTGTTAAAAGTCAAAGTTATCAGGATCAGGACCGACACGGGTGTTTTCATTCAGCCCGTCAATTTGCTTCATTTCCTCGAGGGTCAGTTCAAAATCAAATACCTCCGCGTTTTGGGCAATTCGCTCCGCTTTTGTCGACTTTGGAATGGTGATGACTCCGTTTTGCAAATCCCAGCGTAAAATGACTTGAGCAGGTGTCTTGCCGTGCTTGTCCGCGATATCTTTCAGCAGCGGGTGGCTGAGCAATTGGCCTTGCATCAGCGGCGACCATGCTTGAAGCTGGATGCTGTGCGAACGGCAAAACGCTTGCAGCTCTTTCTGCGTGAGCCGCGGGTGATACTCGACCTGGTCGATCACCGGTTTGACGGCGGCATCTTTCAGCAAGTCTTCCAGATGGTGAACGTGAAAATTGCTGACGCCGATTGCTTTTACGCGTCCTTGTTCATAAAGAGTTTCAAGGGCTTTCCACGCCGCTTTATAGCGCCCTTCAACAGGCCAGTGGATCAGGTATAAATCCAGGTAATCGAGCCCGAGCTTTTCGAGACTCGCTTCGTAGGCTGCAATCGTTTCGTCATAGCCTAAATCGTCATTCCAGACCTTTGACGTTACAAACAAGTCTTCTCTAGAAATTCCGGCTTCTTTCAACCCTTCGCGAATTCCTTGGCCAACCCCTTCTTCATTTCCGTAGATGGCTGCCGTATCGATACTGCGGTAGCCGTGCTTGATTGCCGTTTTTACGGCTTGCACCAGTTCGGGCCCTTCCTCTACTTTAAACACGCCTAGTCCAAACCAGGGCATGTCCGTCCCGTTATTCAATGTGATTCGATCTTGCAGATTTTTTGCCGTCATCTAATTGGCCTCCTCATATTTTTGTATACATCATGCGCAGTTTTTCTTTAAAGCTTGATTTTGTTTTTGGTCATTTCGTTCCAGCGCCCTGCTCCAGCCCGTCAGCGCGACGGCGCCGAGCACCATCAAAGCTCCGGCCCATGGAGTGTGAATCAAACCGATCGACTGTGTGATGGCGCCTCCTGTATAAGATCCGATCGCGATCCCGGCGTTGAATGCAGCGATATTGACAGCTGATGCGACATCTACCGCCCCCGGAACAAACCGTTCAGCCAGAATTACCACATAGGACTGGAGCCCGGGGACATTCATAAATGCTAAAAATCCCATCAGCATGATGACGATAAAGCCCGCTGCCTGATAAGGAGCAGCCGCCGTTAAGATGAGAAGCACAACCGCTTGGGCGATGAACATATAGAATAATGCAGTAAGCGGTTTTTGGTTGGCCGCTTTACCTCCGATGATATTTCCGAGCGCGACGGCAATGCCGTAAGCAAGCAAAATGACGGCAACAGCTTCCTGTTTAAAACCTGTCACATGCTGAAGCAGCGGGGATAAATACGTAAAGACAACAAATGTTCCTCCATAACCAAGCGCCGTAATGATGAATAAAAGCAGCAGACGGCCATTGGTTACAAGTTTCAATTGGCTCTTGAAAGACGTTCGGACGCCTTTCGGCAAATCGGCCGGAACAAGAAAGCTGTTGGCGATAAACGCCAGTGCGCCGACAGCGACAATCGCCGCAAAAGCAATCCGCCAGCCGAACAGCTGACCGAGGAACGTGCCGATGGGAACTCCGGTAATCATCGCAATCGTCAGACCGGTAAACATAATTGATATCGCTCCGGCTCTTTTATCCGCCGGGACCAGGCTTGCCGCAATCGTTGAACCGATTGACATAAATACGCCATGAGAAAACGCGGAAATCACGCGGGCGGTTAATAAAACACCGATGCTTCCGGCACATGCCGCAAGCCCGTTTCCGATCATAAAAATAATCATAATCACAAGCAACAGCGCTTTTCTCGGCATACTCGATGTGACAGACGTCAATACGGGTGCGCCGACTGTCACGCCCAAAGCGTATAACGATACAGTCAGCCCCGCGGTCGTCACTGAAATGTTCATGTCATCAGCAATTAAAGGCAGAAGCCCCACGCTGATGAATTCGGTTGTCCCGATGGCAAATGCGCTGGCCGCCAAGGCTAAAAGCGCTAATATACTGCGTTTTTTATCATGAACAGAAGTCATTCTTTTTCCCCCTTTCGTTTTTAATGTATAGCAAATGTCTGCCGGCAAATGATATTATGGTACATATCATCCATAAAAAAAAGTACGCACTTTTAAGTGCGATAGGAACCAAAAAGTTAGATAGGTACTTTTCGGTTCCTATGGTTTGGAGGAGAACATGAAGCCGAAAAAGTACAATATATCTGTCGAAGCTACACTTGAAGTAATTGGAGGTAAATGGAAATGTGTGATTTTGTGCCATTTGACGCACGGCAAAAAACGCACGAGCGAGCTGAAGCGGCTGATGCCGAACATTACGCAGAAAATGCTGACCCAGCAGCTGCGCGAACTGGAGGAGGACGGCGTCATCAATCGGCTCGTGTACCAGCAGGTGCCGCCGAAGGTCGAATACGAACTCAGCGAATACGGATGGACGCTTAAAGACATATTGGATTCATTGTGCGCCTGGGGTGAAACACATATTACGAAAGTGTATGGAGACAAATTTGCCGTTTTGGAGGACAGCGTGCTGAATGAACAATTAAAGGAAACATAATAAATAGATGGAGGTCAGGATGGGAAAATGGTTTCTTTCCGGAGGCGGAGATGCGCACCAAACTGAACGGCTGGATCGGCATTTTGCCGGGAGCCTCTGCCCGCATAAGCCTTTGTTGTATATTCCGATTGCCATGGACGCCGACAGGTATGATGAAGGCTTCGATTGGATCAGCCGGCTCTTTCACCCGCTCGGCGTTAAAAATATCGTGATGTGGACGGATGTCAAAGGCAAAACCGTGCACGATTTAGACGCATTTTCTGCCGTATATATTGGCGGAGGAAATACGTTTCGTCTGCTCAAACAATTCATTGAATCACATTTTATCGAGGTGTTAAAGCGCTATGCCGAAAGCGGCGGCGTCATTTACGGCGGAAGCGCAGGCGCCGTCATTCTCGGAAAGAACATCATGACTTGCTCTTATATGGACCGCAATGCTTGCGGATTGCGCGATTTTAACGGATTAAAGCTTCTGGGAGACTATGCGGTTTGGTGTCACTACAAGGTTGAACATGATCCGCTGATTAAAAGGTATAGGCATGCCTTTGACACTCCCGTCATCGCCTTGCCGGAAGAAACGGGAATCGCCGCAAGCATTTCAGACATCCGGGTCATCGGAACAAAGCCTGCCCGGATTTTTAATGAAGACGGCGCGGTATTCGTTTCAGATCAATTTGTTTTATAAAGCAAAAAACGCTTCGGCTCATCGGCGAAGCGTTTTTCTTGTTTTTGCGGCTGCAAGCCGTTTGACCAGGCTTTCCGTCAGAAAAAACACGGTGAGACTCAAACCCAGCAAAACAGAAAAATTTGACATCAACGGCTCACGATCAACATATTCAAAAGCATGATGCACAAAAAGTATCACGGCCCAGAAAATGATAGCCGCACGGCAAGCTGTGTCTGCGGCTTTTTTCCTTTTGGGTCTGCATACATGACAGCGCCTCTCAAGGAGACTCTCACGCCCCAATCTGCTGATTTCCTTCGCACTTACTGTGTTTTGATTTCCTCTTCCGTTTCATAAAACCGGGCCAGCTCCACAATCATCGCTCCCATTCGTTCGAGGCCGGGAGCGAGCAGGCGTTCAACTCCTTCTTCTCTTAAAGCTTCTGCCGTCACTTTTCCGACAGCGGCTGCCAACACGCTGTCTTGAAAAGATTGGACAATTTTCTCCGCATAGCCGTTTTCTTTCGCAAAATGAAAAAGCGAGCGGACTTGGACGGCTGTTGTAAAGGAAACCGCATCCACTTCACGGTTGATGACCTCGCTGCACAATAAGGCGACGGTTTCCCGGTCCGGTGCAACATGGCGATACGGCAGAAGCGGAAAAACAGCTGCACCTTTCTCTTCCAAAAACTGAAGCAGTGACGGTGCGTTTTCGCCGTGAAGCTGTACCATCACCCGTTTCCCGGAAAAATCATGGGATTGAAGCGAGTCGATCAGTCCTTTGGTGGTGCCGTCTTCATCCGCCGCAACCGGCGTAATGCCGAGCTTTTTTAATGCGGCGATTGTTTTGTAGCCTCTCGATGCCGCCTTCGCCCCGCGGATCGCTTGTAAATAGCGCTCACCGATCCCCAGTTTATCAGCTAGGTTGACAAGCGTCTCCGTCCCGATTCCGGTCGTGAAAATCACCCAGTCGGCTCCCGTTTCAACAAAGGCTCGCAAATCAGGACCTACTTCTTTTTCGGCCAAAAACACGGTACCCTGAAGGGAACGTACGACGGGAACCCCGCCTTGCTTTTTGATTAATGTGCTCATTTCATCCGTTTTTCGCGATGCTCCGATGGCAATTCTTCTGCCGTTCAATCCTTTTCCCAATCCAATCCCTCTTTTCCGTATCTGTTTCTATCAATGTAATGGTTTACTATCATCTTCCAAATGAGATATGATTGAATTATCAAAAAATAACAGGAGGTTTTTCAATGCATTCTCAATTTGAAACCCGAGCCGAGCATTTGACGAAACATGCCCGTTTTTTCGAGTATACCACTGCCTCTGACCCGATTGGAAGCGGAATAATCAGTCCGATTCCTGTGAAAGAGTTCGGACCTGAATTGTATGAAACAGGTGAAACGCGGATCATCCCGCTGGACATCTCAGAAGAACTGAAGACGGAATATCCCGCTTCAAGCCCTTCCCTTCTCGCCCACTTCATCAAGATTCGTTCGGGCGACACCATTCACACCGCCCCCCGCGCGACAAGCGAACTATATTACATTGTCAGCGGCGCAGGGCGTACCGAAGCGGGCGAAGATACGATTCACTGGCAGAAAGGCGATTTTTTGACTTTGCCTGCCGGTTCAAGCAGCCAGCATACCGCAGCAGAAGATGCAGCCATTTATTACATCACCGATTCACCTCTCCTGCATTATTTGGGCGTAAAGCCGTCGGAATCCCGCTTTCAACCAACCATCTACACCGCTGAACAGGCAAAAGCAAAATTGGCTGAAGCGGCCGCCGCTCCTGACGCCCGTTTCCGAAACCGTATTTCCGTTCTTTTAAACAATGATATATTCGATCAAACGCTGACGATCACCCATGTATTGTGGGCGATGTTCGGCATCGTGCCTCCCGGCTCCAATCAAGCGCCCCACAGCCACAAGTCGGTGGCTCTCGATTTTGTCGCCTATGCCGCACCAGGGACGTACACATTAGTCGGAAGCAAAATCGATCCGGCCACAAAGGAAATCATCGATCCGAAACGGATTGACTGGGTAACCGGAAAAGCCTTCATTACACCGCCGGGATTATGGCATTCCCACCATAATGAGTCAGGTGAAGCGGCCTATATCATCCCCATCCAAGATGCGGGCCTGCAAACATACCTCCGGACACTGGATATTCAATTTCAGCATTATGAAAAATGAAAAAGCGGGAAGCCGGATCATTCTTTTCGGCTCCCCGCTTTTCTATTCGTTTTTCGCTTTCTTGGATATCATGTCCGCGATTTCTTCGGCCTGCGCCTGAACAGCGTTTGGATCATACGGCCAGAACCTGTCCGGATCGAGGAAAAAGACCTTGCCTTTTTTCACCGCGTCAAGCGACTTCCAAACCGGATTGTCCTGATCAAGCTTTCCGTTGTATGATTCATCGACAAATATGTAGTCTCCGGCATATTTCGGCAGAACTTCGAAAGATATGGCTTTATATCCGTCAGCTGTATCAATGGCATCCTTTTTAACAGATTCAGGCGGCGTCAGTCCCAGCTGCGTATAGATCGCTTCTCCGCCCCGATACCCGTAGGCCCCGTAGACATACACAGATTTTGCATATGCGCCGATTAAAGAGAACGTTTCACCTTGTACAGATGCATCTTTGATTTTCGCGCGGGCGGCTTTCATTTTTTGATTAAACGTTTTCGTCCACTCCCGAGCCTCCTTTTCCTTGCCGAGCAGCTTGCCAAACGTTTTCATTTCATCGCGTGCATCTTTAAACGTGCCGAACGGATAAACGACAGTCGGAGCGATTTTTGAGAGCTTTTCATATTCTTTTTTATCGTTTGTCATCGATACGATCAAATCGGGTTTAAGCTTAAGAATCTTTTCCACAGATACTGAAAAACCGTCTTTTCCCCCGATATTCTTTATTTCTGAAATATGATCTTTAATATAGGGACTTTCAAGATATTTCCCTGTTTCTCCAAGCGGCTTGATTCCGAATGCAAGCATTGTCCCGGCATATCCTATCGTAACGACGCGCTTCGGATTGGCCGGTACAGTGACATTTCCGTTGATTGTTTTCACCACTCTTGTTTTCGCTTCGTTCTTTGATGCCGTCTGTTTTTGGCCGCTTTGACAGCCTGAAAGAAAAACAGAAAATGCGAGTAAAACGGTCAATATATAAGAATACTGCTTTTTCGTCATGTTCAACCCTCCAATTGATAATAATTATCATTATCAATATACAGGATAATTGTCACCATGAGAAGTCTTTATTTGCTTTACGGCTGATCAGGCCGCTCATTCCGTCGATAGTATTCGATGACAAATTCTTTAAAGTTGCGTGCCGCCGGCGATAAATAATAGTCTTTCAAAACGGCGAGACCGATCGTCCTCTCAGAACGGTAGTCTGACACTCGGCAAAATGCCACCGGAGAATGGATATGTTCCGCCGTTTTCGGCAGGATCGCCGCACCGAGCCCTGCTGACACAAGGCCCAAAATCGTCGACACTTCTTCCCCTTCAAACGCAAGCTTCGGGCTGATGGACAGTTCCCGGCACATTTGATCAAACACATATCGAAGACCATAACCCGGCTTAAAACCGACAAAGTCCTCATGGGCAATGGATCTGATCGCGACTTCTTTCCGATCTGCGAGCGGGTGGTCGGCGGGAAGCACCAGGTAAAGCGGTTCAGTATCCAGCACCGTCCATTCAAGAAGTTCGTTTGGAAGGGGTGGTGAGCTGAGACATATATCAGCCTCGCCCGTCTCCACCATATGCTGAAGATGTTCATTTGCGGCCTGATACAGACGGAACGCAACATTCGGGTATTTCTTTTTAAAACCGGCAATCAGCTGCGGCATCAGGCGTGAACCAAGCGTATGCAAAAAAGATACCGAGATTTCCCCGGCATTCGGATTGACGCTTTCCCTGATTTGCTGGACGCCTTCGTCAAGAGCAAGGCGGGCCTGTTTCGCTTTGATGAGGAACTGCTCGCCGTACTTTGTCAGGCGGATCGATTTTGTTTTTCGAATAAACAGCGGGACGCCCAATTCTTCTTCAAGCTTTTTGATCGACCTGCTCAAAGCCGGCTGGGAAATCCTTTGTTCCAGGGCGGCTTTTGTAAAGTGTTTATGCCTGCTCACGGCAATAAAATGGTCAATTTGATAGAGTTCCAATGCTCATCCGCTCCTTCATAACTAGAATGCATGATGTTGATAGATATTATAAATTAGACACATCACAAATGAAAGCGTACCATGAAACATAGATTGTCATTCTGGAAAAGAGGAGCTACCATGACTTACATACAGCCGCATACGAAAGATTATCAAAAAGCAAGCATCGCTTTATTCATCAGCGGTTTTGTGACATTTGCCACGCTTTACACCACACAGCCGCTCATGCCTCTGTTTGCGGAGGAATTCGGCATATCGGCGGCAGCTGCAAGCTTAACTTTATCCATTTCAACAGGTATATTGGCTTTTGCATTACTCACGGCAGCAGCTTTATCTGACGGATTCGGCCGGAAGACGATTATGGCAATATCCCTGTTTGCGACATCTGTGCTCGGCCTCTTGACCGCCTTTAGTCCGAACTTCGCGGGGCTCTTGGTGATGAGAGGGCTGCTTGGCTTTTTCCTTGCAGGCGTACCCGCGATCGCCATGACTTATGTCGGAGAGGAATTTGATCCGCGAGGGCTCGGGAAAATGATGGGGTTATACATTAGCGGCACAAGCCTTGGAGGAATGAGCGGAAGGCTTTTGACCGGCCTTTTGACAGACTTGTTCAGCTGGCGTGCAGCGCTTGGAATCATCGGGGGATTATCAGTGCTATTAAGCTATTTGTTTTGGATTTTGCTGCCCCGGCCACAGCACTCCGCTAAGCGAAAAACGAGCATGAAAAAGGCGAGCCTCGCCTACTCTGCCGTCTTGATGAACAAACGGCTGCTGTCGATTATTTCACTCGGATTTCTATTAATGGGAAGCTTTGTTACGCTGTTCAATTATATCGGATTTCAATTGATGGGACCTCCGTACAGACTCTCTCAAACTGTCATCGGGTTCATCTTTATCGTTTATTTGGCAGGGGCAATTAGTTCCGTTTATATGGGAAAGAAAGCCGACCGTTTTGGCAGCCCGCTGATGCTGAAAATCGGGATTGCCATTATCGCGGGAGGCGCATTGCTTACGCTTCTGCCTCAGCTTTCTCTGAAAATCGCCGGAATCGCTGTCTTTACATTCGGATTTTTCGGCTCGCATTCGATCGCAAGCTCCTGGGTCGGGCAGACGGCCGGCGAACAGCGCGTTCAAGCTTCCTCTCTTTATTTGCTGAGCTATTATCTCGGCTCAAGCTTAGCGGGGTCTTTCGGAGGCTTCTTCTGGACTCATTTTAAATGGCCGGGAATCGTCGCCTTCATTACCTTGTTGCTTTTGGCCGCTTATCCGGCAATTTTCTTTGCCGAAGCCAAAAGGAACAAGCGGCAAGACGATACACAGATCCGAAATAAAAGCTAAACTTTCTTCACCACATGCCGATATTTAAATCAAAGCCAGCATGACGATTCCTCCTGAAGATCAGCCGTTTTTAGAATGAATAAATGCAGCCTGTCATGTTGGCTTTTCCTTTATCTCCCTCTATAATGGTTTGAGGGGGAATCATCTTGCTTAAAACAATCGGATTTTACGGAATTTTGGCATCTGTAGGTTTGAATCTTTTTCTCCGGGCAGGGCTCAAGATCAACGGCACAGCGAATGATATTATCTCAATGGCCTCCCTGGTGTTCGGGCTGATGTACGTATGGAGCGATTTGAAAAAACATAGTGCAAAAACGCTCATTTTACAAGGAATCGTTCTCGTCATCTCTGTGGCGTTATTGGTGTTTGTCATCATGAAAGGGCAAACATTCATTGCTTCTCTGCCTTTTTTCGAGGGCTGGGAGACGCCGGCAAAATGGGTGTATATTTTGCTCGTTTTGTTCTTGGGATCAAACCTTTTCATCTATATCAATGAAAAAATCACAAGCTCTAAAAAAGAGGCATCCTGATCCATTCAGAATGCCTCTTTTTGTTTTATGTTCTTGCGATGCTGTCCGCATTCACGTCATGTTGGGAAACGCCGCCGTCCCACACATCCTTTGCATAGCGCCCTTCTTCCAAAAGTCCGGACAGCCAGCTTTCCGACTCTTCCTGACTCGCTCCCTGTACAATGCGGTACGCCTCACACAAAGCTTGTTCAACAGCGGGAGCCATGCGGCTTCCGTCTCCGCACACATACAGGCGGCCGCCTTCGTTCAACAAGTGAATCAGCATGTCTGCATCCTCTCTGAGCAAATCTTGCACATATGTTTTCGGACGGCCTTCAAGCCTGGAAAACGCTGTATGCAAATGGACGATTCCGTCCTTTTCCGCTTGCTCCAATTCGTCTCGATACAGAAAATCTTCGTCCGGACGGCGGCAGCCGAAGTACAAATGCGCTTCCCCGAGCTTTATCCCGGCATCGCGCTGGATGCGGCGCGCCTGAAGAAATCCGCGGTAAGGTGCGATTCCGGTGCCCGGTCCGACCATGATCACCGGTGTTTCAGGATCTTCAGGAAGCCTGAAGCCTGACTGGGGCTCCCTGATGAAACAAGAAATCGCGTCTTTCGGCGCAAGGCCTGCGAGATAGTTCGATGCGACCCCCTTATATTGCCCGCGGCCGCTCAATGCCGGGCCGCTTACGACAGAGACGGTGATGCTTGTTTGCCGCGGGTTAAGCTGCGGCGAACTGGAAATCGAGTAATACCTCGGTTTTAGCGGAGGCAGAAGCGCCAGAAAGCGGGCGAACGGCAGTTCACAGGCCGGGTATTGTTCAAGCAGGTCAAGCATTGTCAGCCGTTTTTTCAACACTTGATTCTTATAGACGTCATCTTTCAGCAGGTCTTCAAGCTCGCGCTGATGAGGCGGACAAACAGTATGTGCCGCCAACTCGCGAATCTGGGCCCTTGCGGCCGGTTCCTGGAGCTCGACGCAATGTTGAAAAAGATCCTTGACATGAACAGGCCGCTCCAAAGGCAAATGTGATGCTTGATTCCGGCCGCTGATCAAAATTTGTTCATCTCCGTTCAGCCCAAACCGCTGAAAAACACGTTCAATCAGCACCCCGCTGTTTTGCGGAAGCACCCCGAGATGGTCTCCCTCCTGATATGCGGTACCTTCAGGAAGCGATATTTCAATATGCCTCGTGCTTCTTCCGCTCTCTTCACACTGCAGTTCCCGGTTTGCCGATATTTTCGCTGTAAACACCTGATAAGCTTTAGCCAGCGGCGCAGCCGCAGGTGCGCTTACAAACTCGACAGATATGGCTTGCCTGTCTGTTTCTGTTTGATTCGGATCGGGTTCGGACAATGAAAATTCGGTTCTTAAAAGCGGCCACAGATCGTTTTTCCATGATTCAAACTGTCCTTCAAAATCATCGCCTGCGTCCCCTTCTCCGAGCTTGTGCAGCCTTTGGGCGCCTCTATTTTCCAATGCGCTGTCAATCAGGCGCGGAATCCGCTGGTAGGTGCTGGCCCAGCTCCGGTTACCGCAGCCGAATACCGCATATTTGACACCGTGCAAATCGCCTGTCTGATCATGCTCAAGCCAATTGACAAATTCCCTTGCGCAATCGGGCGGGTTTCCGTTATAGGAAGCCGTCACAATGATAACAGCCCCTTCTGCCGGGAGGGCGCCTGGATATTGATCAAGCTCCGCCGTCCGGCTTCGGTATCCTTGCTCACGCGCTTCTTCAGCAAGCTCCTTTGCAACCTCTTCGGCTGTGCCGAGATTTGAACCGTAAAGCACAAGGAGAGGAGTTCCGTGCGTATTTTCCGCAGCCGGTGCGGAAGGCTTTTCTTCCTGCCGCATGTTCTCTTCAGGTTGAGCACCCGGTGTCACCATCATTGCTTCTTTTTTCCTCGGCCTTACCCTGATTGTGAAGCCATCCGGTTTTAATGTCAGCGATTCTTTGATCTTCAATTGGTAGTTTGCATGATCTTCAAGATCAAAGTACTGAAGAATCATGCCGAGCACAAGCGTCGCTTCGTGAAGGGCGAACTGCATGCCGATGCATGCCCTTTGGCCGTTGCCAAACGGTTTGTATGCGTGCGCCGGAATGCTGTCCATCTGCTCGAACCGTTCAGGCCGGAACCCCTCGGCATCTTCTCCCCAGACGCTTTGATCCCTGTGCAGTTTTGGGATGAGCACTGTGACGCTCTGGCCTTTCGGAATCAAGTATTTTCCCCCGATAACCGTTTCGTCTTTTGCGTAAAGAGAGAAAGCCGGCGCCGTCGGCCAAAGCCTTATCGATTCATTCAAAATCATTCGGATGTATTTCAGCTGCTGAACCTGTTTGTAAGAAGGAACGGGATCAGTCAGCACGCGGTCTGCTTCTTCATACGCTTTTTTAAGCTTATCTGGATGCTTCAGGAGCAGATAGATCGCAAACGATAATAAACCGCTCGTCGTCTCGTGCCCGGCGATCAAAAACGTAATGATTTGATAGCGGATATTCTCATCATCCAGTTTTTCGCCGGTCTCAGGGTCTTTCGCATGAAGCATAAGCGATAAAAGGTCATTTCCACTTTCGCCGCCGGCCTGCTTCCGGTCAGCGATGATCCGGTCAACAAGAGAAAACATCGACTCAACATCGCTGTCAAACTGACGCTTCGTTTGGACCATCAGCTTATCCTGCAGCGGAAAGCGTTTCGTCTGTCTCATCGCTTCACTCAACCCCCGGACCATGCTCTCGATAAACGGATGCTGTCCTTCGCGGTAAAAGCTGTTAAAGCGGTAGTTAAATCCGCATAAACCGATCGTATCCAGCGTCAGCCGCGTCATATCATCCGGTACATCAATGCTTTCATCCTGATTGAGACGGGACCACTTTTGGATGAGCTGGACGGCGATGTCCTGCATCATGGGATGGTATCCCTTCATCGCTTTTTGGCTGAAGCTCGGCAGAAGGATATTGTGGGCTTTCCGCCAATTGGGTTCCTTCGTCCAGCTCGTAAACAGCCCGTCTCCGCTGAACTCGCGAACCTTCAATAGCCCCTTCCCCATGTTTTTGTCAAACCGGGACTCGTCAGAGACTTCTTTCACCAGTTCATGGCTGGACACAAATATCCCAATCGCATCCGCAAACTTAAATTGAAAGATAGGCCCCATCTCGTCCGCGATTTTCCAAAGAGACTGGGAGACCTTGTTTTTGTCAAGCAAAGGCAGGTTGCCGAGCGGCCCGTAAGTTTTAGGGATTGGAATTCCATTTAACATGTTCATGAAAATCATCCTTTCTGTTTTGAAAAAAGCTTTCATCCATGATATTTGACAGCATGCCAGGAACATTCTTCAATCTCTTTGATCAGTCCGGTAGGATCTTCGATTTCCCCGGCCCTTACCAATTTCTGAATATGAACGAACGCCCCGAATACCACAGCCGACAAGATGTGAGAAGGCAAGGGGCGAATCACGCCGGCCGCTTTCCCTTTTTCAAAAAATAAATAGACGAAATCCAGCAGTTCGTTTAAGACTTCACGGCTTTTCTCTGTCAGGTAATGAGAGGTTTTGTCAATTTCCAAAAAATAAAGCGCATGGACATTTTCCTGAGAAAACTCGAAAAGGCAGCGGAAAATATGCTGAAATTGTTTTTTTATCCCTGCTGAATCTTCAGGATAGTCCTCCTCAATCTTTTCTTTAAATCTCTTCACACTGTCTTGGAACAAGACGTTTACAAGGTCTTCCTTGCTGTCAAAGTAGCGGTAGATGGTGCCTGCACCGACGTTTGCCTTCTCGGCAATCATCGGAATGGTTGCGGCGTCAAAGCCACGGTCTGCGAAAAGGACGAGCGAAGCCTCGATAATCTTCTGATATTTGCTTTCCGATTCCATTGATTTTGCCCTCCAAGCCAGCGGAATGAACGTTCATTCCGCTTTTCCAATACATTCACTTTTTGACAGAACACTCGAAAATTCCTTTTTTAATATAAAATTTTTTAAAGGAAAACAAAAAAAGGGAGAATAGACCCAACTGTTGACATGAGTTGAAATTCATAAATCGAATGGAGGCAGTGCGGCTGTTTAATAGTATTCTTATATATTAATTTCGATTAAAAAAGAGGAACTGATATGTCATCAGTTCCCTCTGCCATCGGATTATTTTGCTTTTTTGACTTTTAATATGCTCGCTTTGCTCGTATTGCCGGCTTTATCTTTTGCAGTGACCGCTAAAACAGTGTTTGCCTTTTGTTTTTTTATTTTAACGGAAAACGCGCCTTTTTTATCGGCCTTGCCGGTTCCAAGCGTTTTCTTTCCTGCTTTGACGGTGATGGCGGCGTTTGCCTCTGCTTTCCCCTTAACGGCCGTGCTCTTGTTTGTTACCGTATTCACTTTTGGCGTGGGCGGGGGAGTTTTGTCAAGCACAGTGACGGCTTTCGCTTTGCTGACATTCCCGGCTTTATCCTTTGCTGTTACACTGATGACCGTTCCGGCTTTTTGCCTGCTGATTTTCAGCTTGTATTCACCTTTTCCGGTCGCTTTACCGGAAGCGATCGTCTTTCCTTTTACTTTTGCGCTGACTTGCGCGTTTGCTTCTGTTTTTCCCTGAATCACCGTACTTTTATCGGAAACCGGATAAACTTTCGGGGCGCCTGGCGGGATGACATCAGCAACCGTCATTTTAACATCGCCGCTTTCTCTGTAGTCATCAGCAGATGCGGAGACATACAAAACGGCATATTCTTTTTGCTTATTGATGTTCACTTTAAACGCTCCGGATGCATCCGCTTTGCCTTGCGCGATCACTTTTTTGGACGCGTTTTTCACTTTGATCGTGTAGCCGGCTGCCGTTTTCCCCGTTACGGCAGTATCTTTGTTCGTGATGCGTTTGACGGAAGGGTTTTTCGGCGCTTTTTCCACGACGGTTCTGAGCGAGGCTTCCGCCTGATAACCCGATGCCGCGACATGAAGAACTTGCCCCGCCTTCTGGGCCGGAATTTTCACTGAAAACGCGCCTGATTTTCCGGCTGTTCCCGTGCCCAATACTTGCTTCCCTCGCAAGATTTTGACCGCCACACCGCTTTTGGCTGTGCCTGTCACTGCCGTATGGCGGTTTAAAACGGGATGAACCTTCATGTTCAGCTCAAAAACGCTGGCTGCGTGATAAACATTCAGCCTCCCCCACCCGGAAACGAAATCATAACCAGGGATTTGAGCAGCCGGTTCTACATCCAGATCATAGTCCGGGTTGGGATTATCCTGTTCTTCAAATGCCACATCTGCTGTCGTCTCGGTCAATAGCTTTGCGACTTGCTTTGGTTTCAAAGATGGATTCTGTGACAAAAGAAGTCCTGCTGCAGCTGCAACATGCGGCGCCGCCATGGATGTTCCGCTCATATAAGTGACATTTCCGTCCGGAACGAGGCTTGGAATATCGGTTCCCGGCGCCACCATATCGAGACCTTTTCCATAATTGGAATAGTCCGAGACGAGATCGAGGTTATTGGTCGCCCCGACTGAAAGCGTATATTTCGAAGATGCCGGGTACGAAATCTCCGACACTCCGTCATTGCCGGTGGCGGCAACGATCGTCACATTTTTGGACGCCGCGTATTTGAGCGCATATTCCATCACCCTGCTGTATGGTCCGCCAAGGCTTAAATTAATGACTTTTGCACCGTGGTCGGCAGCATAGATGATGCCGTTGGCAATCTGTTCCGTATCTCCGCTTCCTGAAGAATCCAGCACTTTGACAGGCAGGATTTTGGCATAGGCATTGATTCCCGCCATTGAAAAATGGTTGTCTTGCGCAGCTGCGATGATGCCTGAGACGTGTGTGCCGTGGCCATTGTCATCCATCGCGTCCGCGGTGCGGCCGATATAGTTATAGCCTTCGTCTTTTTTGACGCTGCCGCTTAAATCGGCAAGCGTATGATCAACACCCGTATCGACAACGGCGATTACTGTATCTCTCAGCTTTTTGCCTTTCATCAGCTTTTGAAGCTGTTCAAATTGTATATCTGCATTCGCAGCACGGTTTTTGCCGTTATTTTTGAGCGACCATTGATATGGATACTGGGTGTCCGCTGACAGTGCTTCATATTGCTGAACCTGTTCGACGAATTCCACTTCAGGCATCTTGGCGATCTTGGCAGCTGCCGTCTGATATTGCTTTGCCGCCGCTTTGAATCCGGCAGAACGGCTTTCCTTCATTTCCACAACATACATATCTTTAAATTCCGTTTTATTTTTACCAAGGGGTTCTAATGCCTTGACGCCGGAAGATTGGGCTTTAGATTTGAAAGAACTCAGTTTTTTGCCGTCTTTCAATTTTACAATATAGCGTTTTTCGGGCGCGCTTGATGAAGCTGTCGCCATCCCCGCTTTCTCCAGCACAGCCGATACTTTGCTGCCTGTTAATTGTTCGATGCCGATGTCTTTTGCGACTTGATCCAGCTGTTTTTTCAGCGATTCGGGAACGGACGCGCGTGCTGTTTCGTACAGGCTGCTGATCGCTTTTTGATCATCATTCGTCATGGTGTATGCGCTCTCTTGTCCGTTTTTTGCGACATCGGCAAACAGCGGCTTCAGCTGCACCAAATCTTTGTAGACACTGTCTCTCATCGATTTGTTAAAGAGCATTTTTGCGCTGATGAATGGAGCTGCTTTATAGTAAAGGGAAGACAGCTCTTTTCCTTTTTCAGTTTTTGAAAGAACTTCATCCCTGATCGTTCTTAACTGTTTTAATATGCCCTTGCCGGTTTCCCTTTCGGAGACGCTTAATTCTGCCGGACACTCTTCTTCCGCCTCCTGGTTTGCCGGAGGCAGGGTGACGCCTTCATAGCTGATGGTGTAAGAAATATCTGTAATTGAAGTGGTTTCGTTTTCCTCATCATGGTGATTTTCTACTTTTATGTAGTAAGGACCTTTCCAGGCAATCGGAAAATCGATTAAAGCGGGATTATTTTCATAGGAGTAGCCGTTGTATCTGTCAAACGTTTGGTGATCAGCTGCGTTTTCCAGGCTGGAGTAAACGGAAATGTTCAGCTCTGCATCTGATTTCAGTTTAACGCGGAAATGCGTGTGGTTTGCGATTTCCTGATTTGAAGGATTGATTTTATACCAATGCGCCTCATCATCGCTTTGAAATGACGCTTCAACTGGGGACGCGCCGGTCAGTGTGGTTTCGTTAATCGGAACACTGTCTTCGGCCGCCATAGTCTTCGGTAGAGGCAGCTGGCCAAAAATCAATGCAACAAGGAGAAAGAAAGCAATTGAACTTTTCACGATCCTTTTGTTCATAAATACCTCCGGAAAATATAGTAAAAACGTTCACTTTGATATTAAACCATGTTTGCTATGTTATTGGAATACTTTTCTTTAAAAATCAAAAATATGATATTTAAGATCTGGTTTCAACTCTATCAAACATAAAAAATCCCTCTCGTATGAAAGGGATGATCGTACAAAGCTCACGATTTTACCGCAGAAATGCAGCAGTCATTTTCGTTCATATGTACCGTGATGTCTCTGAAATGGCTTTCTTCAAGCAGTTGCTTGATTTGCTCTTCTGAGTATAAGGAAAAGCCTTTTGTTTTTTTCGATTTTTTCAATTGCCCTTCCAGATGGACGGCGAGAAACAGCGTGCCGTCAACCTGTAAAACACGGTAAATTTCTTTTAATGCTTGTTTGAAATCCGTCCAAAAATAAAGGGTGTGGACTGAATATACTTTATGAAAAGAACGGTCCGGATAAGGAATGTTTTCGGCATGGCCGAGCTTCAATTCGGCTTTTCCTTCTTCTTTCATATGACGGATTCGCCGCATCCCTTGCTTGACCATGCTTTTTGAAGCGTCTATGCCGCAGGCTTTGCCGCTTTCAAGCATCTCCGCGATCTGATAAAGCGCCGCTCCGCTTCCCGTTCCGATTTCAAGGATGCGCTCATGCGGACAGACATCCATTAAATTGATGGTCCATTCGTTTATATCATGATTTCCGTTTTCCATATATGACGCGACCCATTTCGACAAAATGCCTCTCGGGCTCCGCAATTGTTTTCCAAGCCATTGTTCAAACACGTTATAACACCTGCTTTAATAACTAATTAGCCCGGTTTTTCAGGTTGCAAATCGTTCAAACGGGCCTTTCACCAATCATATCGGTCAATAAACCGAATATTAAAAGCATTAGCAAAAATAACTGCATTCTTTTGTTACATTCCATAACTAGACGGCTTCAGCTTTGAAAATGTTTCGCTTTAAGAAAACTGTTTTTTTAATGAATTGGTCTATCCGCCCTTTCCACAACTCAAACCCATGCATAGTATATATGGAATTTTCACTAAAAGGTGGTGCTATTTATGGGCTTTGGTTACGGCGGCGGATGCTGCGGCGGCTGGGGTGGCTACCCTGGCGGATACGGCGGTGGATACGGCGGCGGATACGGCTATGGAGGCGGATTCGCGCTTGTTGTGGTTCTATTCATTCTGTTAATTATCATCGGCGCTTGTTACGTCTGCTAAATGAACAGGAGGGGGGCTTTAAATCCCCCCTTTTTATTTTGCCATTCAGTTTGTCCACATGAAAAAGAGCAGAAAACAAACGTTTTCTGCTCTTTCTCAATAATACCAATAATGCGGCCAATACCCGAATTGGCGCGCCATCTCCATTCTTTGGCGCCGGTACGGATTACCGTATCCGTGCTTGAAAGAATGAGGCATTGATGTATACCCGTGGCCGATAAAAGGCATTCTGCCGTTTTTCTGCATGCTTTTCACCCGCATTCATTGAATTGCTTGCTTCATATTATGCAGAAAAGCGGAGATGCGGAACTCGTATCAGCCCCGGCTAAACCTGGTCCTTCTCCCGAGTGTAATGTGCCAACAGTTCCCTTCTATGCATCATCTTGATCTCCTCCTTTATTTTTTTTCGCGCTTTAAGCTAGCGCTGGCTGTTCATGTAAAGATATTTCAGCTGCAGGTCTTTCATTTCATTGTACATTTGTTCGATTTCGTATTCTCGCTCGTACTCTTCCGGACTTTTAAATCGTCTCTGAATGGTTAGTGTTAAGAAGAATAGATTTATTGTCACATCGCTCACCTCCTTTCAAGTTCGCTAAAAACAAAAACAGCCCGCAGATTATCTGACAAACCTGCGGGCGCAAACAAAAACCGCCAGATAAAAACGAATCGAGTCTTTATCTTGCGGGAGGAGCAGCGTATGATTATGCCTAACTTCCTAACGGACCGGCTGTGCTGAAAAAGCATCGGTTAAGGAAGTGCACAATCTCTCCCACAGGTTTGATGAATCATGATATTGGCGTTCACAAAGTCTAATGTATGTAGTCAGTGCTGGTTTCATGTTCATCAACCTCCTTTGCTTTTTGTTTACTTTGTAAGTATATCCATCAAATTCCTGTTTGTAAACCGTTTTTTTAATAAATGGACGGATTGATCAAACAAAAAAAGCGGAGAGCCCCTCTCTGAGTCTCTCCGCTTACGATTCTTCCATCTCATCTAATTGTCTTTTATATTTAAGCGAGCGCTTCACACAATAGAAGGCTCCTCCCAAAAAGCCGCATGTCGCGAGCATCATTGTCATCTTTTGGCCGGTTTCCAAACCTTGTCCGGGAATGACCGATCCGATATATAAAAATGCGCTTACGCTGAGAAGCGTAAAAGCAAACTGCTTATAGTCTTCCATCAGCGATTTGACTTTTTTCTTCTGCATGTCATGATCACCTGCTTTTGTTTCATAATGGATATGATTCAGGATAACATAGATTGACAGATGACCAGACATGTAAATTCAGCCATTTTAAGAAATCGGGGCCAGCGCTTGCTGCAAGTCTTCCAACAGATCGTCAATATCTTCTACCCCGGCGGAAATGCGGATCAATCCGTCTGTAATGCCAAGCTCCAGCCGGCGTTCACGCGGGATCGAAGCGTGAGTCATCCGCGCCGGCACTGAAATCAGGCTTTCAACCGCGCCAAGGCTTTCGGCAATCGTAAACCATTTCAGACGGCCAAGGACAATGTCCACGTTCTCTTCTTTTCCGATATCAAACGAGATCATGCCGCCGAAGCCCGTGCTTTGCCGCTTGGCAAGCTCATGTCCCGGATGGGACGGCAGCCCTGGATAATAAACCTTTTTGACGGCCGGATGATCATCTAAAAAAGCTGCGATTTTCCTGGCATTTTGCTCATGCGCTTCCATTCTCAAGCCAAGGGTTTTCATCCCCCTCATTAAGAGCCAGGAATCCTGAGGCCCGAGAATCCCGCCTGTAGAATTTTGAATGAAATGGATCTCTTCTGCGAGTTCCTTCGAGGCTGTCACAACCAGTCCGCCGACGACATCGCTGTGTCCGCCCAAGTACTTCGTCGCGCTGTGAAGGACGATATCGGCTCCCAACGAGATTGGGTTTTGAAAGTACGGTGTGTAGAAGGTGTTGTCGACAATCAGCAACAGGCCGTGCTTTTTCGCTGTTTCAGCGGCTTTCTTGATGTCCGTGATTTTCAATAAAGGATTTGTCGGCGTCTCAACATAAATCGCTTTTGTATTCGGCTTGATCGCTTTTTCGATGTCTTCAATGCTGCTCGTATCACTGAAGGTCGCTTCAATGCCGATGCGATTCATCACCTTTGTCATCACGCGGTATGTGCCGCCGTATACATCATCTGTCAACACGATGTGATCGCCGCTTTTAAAAAGCATCATGACCGCTGTGATCGCTGCCATCCCAGAGCCGAACGCGTAGCCTGCTTTACCGCCTTCAACATCCGCGATCAAGGATTCGAGCGCCGTTCTTGTCGGATTTCCCGTCCGGGAATATTCGTATCCTGTATGCTGTCCGGCGCGCGGCTGTTTGTACGTGCTGACTTGGTAAATAGGAACCGATACCGCTCCTGTTTTTTCGTCTCCTGTAATGCCGCCGTGGATCATTTTCGTTTTTGGCTTCATCTTATATTCCTCCTTCGTAAATTTTTTTGCTTAAATAGCGGTCGCTGCTGTCGGGGAAAATTGTCACAATGTTTGTGCCGGCTTTCGCTTTTTCGGCTTCTTTCAACGCGGCAAACAACGCGGCGCCTGATGAGCTTCCGATCAGAAGCCCTTCCTTTTCAGCGGCTTCTTTTACAAGCCGGAACGCCTCTTCGTCAAGCACGGTGTAAATCTCATCGAAATGGCTTTCGTCCATATATTCCGGAATGAATTCCATTCCGATTCCTTCGGTTTTATGTCCGTGCGGTTCTCCTCCGTTTAAAATCGAGCCTTCAGGTTCAACAATAACCGTTTTAATGGACGGATTTTTTTCTTTTAGAAACTTGGCGGTTCCCGCAAATGTCCCGCCTGATCCCGCACCGGCGACGAAGACGTCAATCCGGCCCTCTAGATCATCCCATATTTCCGGGGCGATCGTTTTATAGTAAGCCAATGGATTTACTGGGTTTTTAAACTGCAAAATGCAATAAGAATCAGGAATCTCCTTCTCAAGTTCAAGTGCCTTTTCAATCGCACCCTTCATTCCGGCACTTCTGGGGGTATGAACAATTCGAGCGCCGAGCGCTTTCATGATCGACTGTTTTTCCATGCTGAAATGCTCGGGCACGCAAAAAACGGGTCTAATCCTGTGCTTTCTGGCGGCGAGGGCAAGGCCGATTCCCGTATTGCCTGCTGTCGCCTCAATAACCGTTCCACCGGGTTTCAGCTTTCCCGAATCGACGGCTTCAGCAATCATCACTTCTCCGAGCCGGTCTTTAATGCTGCCTCCCGGATTCATCATTTCAAGCTTTGCATATATGTTAACACCGCTGGGGATATGAAAATTCAAAATCTGCAGAAGCGGCGTTTTACCGATCAATTGGGTGATGTCCTTGATCACATTCATGTTCCTTCCTCCTTCAAGAGGTGCAAAACAGAGGGGGGCTCCCCCCTGTTTTTAATTGATTCTTTTGATCATGCGGAGCACAAGATCTGTCGAATGCTTGGCAGCCTGCTCCAAAAATTGGTCAAATGAAATTTCAGACTCTTTTCCGGCGATGTCTGAAAGCGCCCTGATGACAACGAACGGCGTATTAAATTGATAGGAAACCTGTGCGACAGCAGCCGCTTCCATTTCAACCGCGTAAAGATCTGCAAACTTGCCGCGGATGAATGCCACGCGGTCAGGATCGCTCATAAAGGAGTCGCCTGTTGCAATCGTTCCTTTGACAACCTGAATGTGTCCCAGTTCAGACGCTTCGGCTTCCGCCGCTTGGATCAATGTACTGTCGGCCTTGTATGCGGCCGGCAGATTCGGAACCTGTCCATATTCATAATCAAATGCCGTGACATCGACATCATGATGGCGGACTTCGGTCGAGATGACGATGTCTCCGACATTAAGCGAATGATGGAAGCCGCCGGCTGATCCGGTGTTGATGACAACGTCCGGTTTAAAGCGGTCGAGCAGAATCGTCGTGCTCATGGCTGCATTGACTTTGCCGATGCCGGACTTTAAAAGTACGACTTCTTTTCCTTCATAAAATCCGCTGGTAAATTCACAGTTTGCGATGACTTCTTGGTTCGTCTGTTCGAGCTTGCTTCGCAAAATCGTGACTTCTTCTTCCATTGCTCCGATAACTGCGATTTTCATATCTTAAAACTTCCCTTCAAATTACAATTTTGCCGCTTCCATTACCCAGACAAAATCATTATGCTTTTGAAAGGCGATCCTGAATTGTTCTGAGGTAAAGATCATTTCCATTTCCGAAAGCGTCGGATAATGTTCCGTTTCAAGGTCTTCCGCCAATTGCAGGAACCCTTTTTCCTTCGCTTTTTTAACAGCGGCAGAGAAGGCTTCCCGATCCTTGAAGACGGTATCAGCAAACACTATTTTACCATGCTTTCCGAGCATTTTTCCATATCGCTTCACAGCCTCCCGTTTCTCTTCGTTTGTCAGGTGGTGAAACGCATAGGAACTGACAATCGTGTCGGGAGAAAACGGCGGTTCCGGAAAGTCGAGAAAGTCTCCGTCAACGATCACTGCATTCTCCGCTAGCTTTGCCTCGGCAATTTCCCTCATTGCTTTTGAAGGTTCTACACCTGTGACTCCCTTTCCGGCTGCCAGCAATTTTGCAGTCAGATTGCCAGTGCCGACGCCGAATTCAAGAACTTTATGCCCGGAGCGGCTGACGACATCATCCAGAATGCCGTCGTAGTTGCGAAACACTTCTTTGTACTGAAGATCGCGGCCAACTACTGTATCATCATAAGAATTTGCCCAGTTCTCAAATAAAGGAATGAACTCTCTTCCCATTTTATCGTCACTCTCCATCTATTTTTACAATTCCTATAAGTATAGTATGATTTATTTGGTTGATTAGTTCTTATCCTACCACAAGTCATTCGTTTTGGGTACAAAAAAGGCTTGGTTATATTTCCCTTGTCACCCGGACGCTTCTTTGCTTTAATAAAAAATGACTTGAAACGAATGGAGGATTGGTTTATGAACTTCGGGCTCGATCTGATCAAAGATAAAATTGAGTTTTTTGAGGCGCTGAGCTTAGAGGAGCTTGAAAAAAAGATCAGTCAGCAGATTGAAAACAACCAGGCGCTTTTGCTGAGGGTCCATTCGGTTTCCCATCAGACGGCGGTCATTGACGGACGGATCCACTACAGCGCAGTCGTGCATTTTAAAGCCGAATCATAAAAAAAAGCGCCCGGTTGTTAAAACCGGACGCTTTTTTCTTTACTTCAACTGTTCAACTTTTGTCGGCTTCCAGCCTTTCCCGTCAACCCAAGTAATGGCTACCTGGTATTTGACGCCGGTGTCCTTCGCCTGAATGGTTCCTTTCGCATCTTGCGGGCTGCCGTTGTTTCCGAGCCAGATCAACGTCATGTTATCCTGGGAAACCCCTGTCGCATATGAAATGGCTTCAAGCATTTCTTTCCAGTCTTGTGAAGACGAATCATATGTTGCGGTATGCTGTCCGCTCTGTTGTGTGCCGACAGGCTTCCAGTCAGGATTGATGATCGTTTTTTCAACATTGGCGCTTGAACCGCCTTCTTTCACTTCGGCTCCTTTAAACGGATCATCTGATGTTGATTTGTCCTCGTCTGAAGCAGAGTCTTTATCCTTGTCCGAGTCGGAATCGCTGTCTTCTTTGTCGGCAGAATCGCTTTTTCCTTTGTCCTCATCTTTTACATCTTCGTCAGACGTTTGTTTCTTATTGTCGGAAGCAGGTGCTTCTGTCGTCTGTTCAGAATCGTTTTTCGAAGCATCTTGCTGCGCCTGCTCCTTTGGGCTGTTCATCATCAGACTGCTGGCGACGACAACGATTAATACCAATACGATGCCTATTAAAATGTTAAGCACAAGATTCGCTTTCCTGCGCTTATCACGATTTTCAAAACGAGATTCCCTTGTTTCGCTCAAGTTCATTGCACTCCTTTTTCCCTCTTGCCTCGCTTTCTATTTTATCATCACCTGAGGCATTCTTCTATGTCTGGTTCTTTTCAATTTCATATACTTTTTTAACAATATCATAAAATACGGCATTTGTCGCAGCCTTGCTATCAGGCGTATCCATATGGACGACGACGAGCGCATATTTCGGTTTGTCCGCCGGAAAATAACCTGCGAACCATTTATGATAGAGCGATTTTTTGTCATCTGCCGTCCGGCCTGTCTGAGCTGTGCCCGATTTGCCCGCTACTTCGTACGGAAGATCTCTGAAGCGCCGGCCTGTCCCCTTTTCAGACGTGACGACTTTTCTGAGCAGTTTCTGCAGCTTTTGCGCGGTATACTGATCGATTTTCTCTCCGGGGAGCTTGTGATCTTTAAAAGCCGTCATCAATGTGCCGTTTTTATATTCGATCTGGTCTGCGATCTTGACTTGTTTTTTCTCTCCGCCTCTTGCAATGGTCGCCATCATGTTGGCGATTTCCAACGGGGTCAGCTTCACATTTTTTTGGCCGATGGCGGTCTGGGCTACAGCTTTTTTGACTTTTTTGTCCTTTTCATCCCCCCAGATTGATCCGGCAGTTTCATGATGAAACTGTCTGAACTCATCTTCATGATACAGCTTCCCTTCCCAGCCGACCCGTCCGGTCAGCCCAAGCTTTGCGGCGGTATCTTCGATCACGGAGCTGTTTTTTTCAACGAGCTGCCCAGCAAGATTTGTAAACGTGTAGTTGCAGCTTTCCGCAAAACTGTCTTCCAAGCTGAGCTTCCCTTTGTCTTCTCCGGCCTCACCGTACAGGTTCAAATTGCAGTTAAAGGTTTTTGACGGATGGTCCATGCCGTTTTCGATCGCTGCCGCGGCAATCACGGTTTTAAAAACCGAGCCGGGATATACCGGTGTCAGCATATAGTTTTGCCTTGTTTTTTGCGATGCCATGTTGAGATCGGGCTTGCTCGCAATCGCCGCCACGCCGTTCGTCTCGATGTCAATCAGAACCGCTCCGCCTTTATCAAGCTGATGGTCAGCCAGTACATCTTCCATTGCCCGCTGAACCTTTTTGTCGATCGTTGTTTTGACTTGCAGCGGGTAAAACGGATTTGCATCTGCCGTATATTTGACGTCCATACCGAACAAAGGGTTTCCCAATCCGTCCACATGATACAACAGTTTTGTATCTTGTTCAGGCAGCAGGAATTCATCAAATGTCCGCTCCATGCCGAAGGTGCCGATTTTCGTGCTGATGGAGAGGCCCTCTTTATCGGGATATTTTCGTCGGAGAAGGTCCGGGTCTTGATTGGTCATACCGAGCGTATGCGAAGCCAGCCTGTTCTTTTCTGTTTCTTCTATGTATACGCCGTAAACGCCGGGATATTTCAGTTTATTGATTTTTTCGAGAGCCGTCTTTGAAATGGACGCTCCTTCATGTTTTGTAAGAATCACAGGTTTTTTCGCATGCTCAAGCTTATTCTCGAGCTCATCTTTTGTCATGTTTAAAATTTCGGCTGCTTCTTCGGCCGGCCATGGCTGATGTTTTAAAAAAGGAAATAAGACGATGGCCGGTTTTTGGCTGACGGACAAATGTTCGCCGTTCCGATCTAAAAAAGATCCTCTCCCGTCTGAAATCCGAACTTCCTCAGTGCGCTGTTTGACGCTTTCCTGGATTAAGTTCACATTCCGTTTAGAAAAGGATTCGGTAAAAAACAGTTGAATTTCAGCGAGCCTGATCAGCAAAAATAACAGGGCAGCCGAAATGATAATCGACACCCACTTCATGCGCTTTTGCCATTTCATAATAAAAACACCTCATCCACATTGTGGACGAGGTCATCGTTTGCTAAACAAATTTTATGAAATTTTCACAATCTTTACAAGCATTTCGCCGCCCGGTGTTTGAACGGTCACTTCGTCCCCGACCTGTTTGCCGAGAAGGCTTTTCGCGATTGGGGAATCGTTCGAGATTTTTCCTTCAAACGGGTCGGCTTCCGCGCTGCCCACAATGGTATAAGATTCTTCTTCACCGTCAGGAAGCTCCGTAAATGTAACGGTTTTTCCGAGGCCGACGATATCTGAGTTTGCACCATCGTCTTCGATGATCTTTGCGTTGCGGATCATATTGTCAAGGGTTGTGATGCGCCCTTCTACAAAAGCTTGTTCTTCTTTTGCTGAATCGTATTCGGAGTTTTCGGAGAGGTCTCCGAAGCTTCTTGCCACTTTAATACGTTCAACAACTTCTTTACGTTTAACCGTTTTCAAATACTCAAGTTCTTCTTCCAGTTTTTTCTTTCCCGTTTCTGTCATAGGAAATACTTTCTCTTGTGCCATGTTCCTTCACTCCTTCTAGTTGGTTCCTCATCACTTGTATGTGAGGTATAGACTTGAATATACAAGAATGAGGACAACCCTTGTCCCCTTCTTCTCTCCCATATTTGTAAAGTATCATATAAACCGGATGGAAGGCTCCGGTAAATGGTGCTTATACAGTTAAAGAAGGGCTCAGGATGAGAACCCTTCAATTTCTATACATAATATGGTCAGAGTTGTGTTTGTCTATGCTATGTTATTATAAAATCGCGTTTTGTTCAAGAATAGTTTGTATTTTTGTTACCATCAGGTCGATGGCGACGCGGTTTTGTCCGCCCTCCGGAATAATGATATCGGCATAGCGTTTCGTCGGTTCGACAAACTGGTTATGCATCGGTCTGACGACTGAGATGTACTGCTCGATGACAGAATCGATCGAACGTCCTCTTTCTTTTATGTCTCTGACCATCCTTCTGATGATTCGCAGGTCGGCATCCGTATCGACATACAGCTTGATGTCCATTAAGTCGCGGAGCCTTTCATCCTCGAGGACAAGGATTCCTTCCAAAATAATAACATCTTTCGGATCGACGTGCACGACTTCCTCTGAACGCGTATGCAGCTTGTAATCGTAAATCGGCTTTTTGATCGGCTTGTAGGCAAGCAATTCGTTTAAATGCTCGATCAAATAGTCATTATCAAATGCAAGCGGATGGTCGTAGTTCGTGTTCAGCCGCTCTTCAAACGGCAGATGGCTCTGATCTTTATAATATAAATCCTGTTCCAGCATCAAGATCGAATGACCTTTAAACTGTTCATAAATGGATCTGGTGACGCTCGTTTTTCCAGATCCGGAGCCTCCCGCTATGCCGATAACTACCGGTTTTTTCCCCATGCCATTACTGCCCCTTTCTCATCATGTTGCTAGGATATATCTTGTTGTCCACTTTAAATTTGACGATCTGCAGGGGATGGCGGGCTGCATCAAGCACATTGCCTTTTTCGTCCCATATCGTGTCAATTTTGCATGTGAAATTTTCGATTTCCGGACCGAAAAATTCGACTTCATCTCCGGTTTTAAAGAAGTTCCGCTGCTGGAGCGTGACCATTTTTGTCTCTTCATCATAATCAAGGACAAGTCCGGCAAAGTCGTATGTTGTCTTTTTGCCGTGAACGCCGAACATCTGCTCTTCATATCCGGGGGTTCCTTCAAAGAAAGCAGGCGCCGTGTCTCTATTGGCGCATTTGTCCAGTTCTTTCAGCCATTCTTCTTTGATGACGAAATTTTCGGGGTCAGCACAATAAGAATCGATCACTTTTCTGTACACACTGACGACTGTCGCAATGTAGTGGATCGATTTCATCCGGCCTTCGATTTTCAGGCTGTCAATACCCATTTCAATCATTTGCGGAATCGATTCGATCAGCTTCAGATCTTTCGGGCTCATCGCAAACGGTGCATCGCCTTCTTCATATAGCGGCAGTGCATTCGCCCCGTCCGTCTGATACAAATCATAGTCCCATCGGCATGACTGGCAGCAGCCTCCGCGGTTAGAGTCTCTGGCCGTCATATGGTTGCTGAGCACGCAGCGGCCGGAATAAGCGATGCACATCGCACCATGTATGAATGTTTCGATTTCAATATCCACTTTTTCTTTCATTTCTCTGATCTCAAGTGCGCTCGTTTCGCGCGCGAGCACGACCCGCTCAAGGCCTTCTTCCTTCCAGAACTGAACGGCTTTCCAGTTTGAAAGGGACTGCTGGGTGCTCAAATGCACTTCCAGCTTCGGCGCGACCCTGCGGCATGTTTCAATGATCAGGGGATCAGCGACGATAATGCCTGACACGCCTGCTCCCTCGAGGTCGCGCAAATAGTCTTCTAGCCCGTCGATATTTTCTTCATGCGCAAAAATGTTTGTCGTCACATAAATTCTGGCGCCGTATTTTTTCGCAAATTCGACACCTTCAGCCATTTCTTCAATTGAAAAGTTATCTGCGTTTGAGCGGAGTCCATATTCACGTCCGCCGATAAATACAGCGTCTGCGCCATAGTGGACAGCGATTTTCAGTTTTTCCAAATTTCCCGCCGGAGCAAGAAGTTCTGGCTTTTTCGTAATGACGCGTTTTCCATCAACGATTTTGGAAATTTTATCTTTTACTGCAGACATGGCTATCCCTCCTTTTAGTATACTGTTTCTTTGAAAAAGAATCCGGTATCGATGCTGCGGTTTGCAGGCTGCAGCTGTTCAATCCGCTCGATCCATTCTTCTTTCTTGTCTTCGTATGCTTCTCTGTCTGCGATGCAAAGGTCGATGGCTTCGCGGTACATGGCCGTTACCTCAGTCATGTATTCGACCGATTTTAAAATCCCTTCAATTTTAAATGAATCGACGCCGGCATCGATTAAATCCTCAAGCTCATCAATGATGCAGACGTCATTCGGACTCATGATGTGCGTGCCGTTTTCGTCTTCGAAAATCGGATATTTGTTACCGCGTTCTTTATCATGAAGATACATGCCTTTTTCTTTTTTCTTTCCTTCGATATCCATGACTTTTCCCTGGTATTCAAAATAGTTGCCGATCAGGGAGCGCTTTGACTGGAACATACATGTCATGCCGTGAACCTGAATTTCGATCTCGACTTCTGCTTTCTCTTTAATCTCAACGATGCTGTCCATGTTGAGCTCTCTTGCGAGCACCGCGCGCTTCGCGCCCTTTCGCCCCCAATAGTTGCAGGAATAATGGTTGGTTGCGGTCGTTTCCGTATTCCAGTGAAGTTTCATATTCGGCGCTGATTCCCGTGCAGCCATAAGTACAGCGGGATCGCCGAAGACAACCGCATCGGCGCCTGCCTCGTCCAAGAAAGAAAGGTAGTCATTCAGTTCTGGAACCCGGTCATTGTGAAAAATCGCATTCACGGCAACATATACTTTTGCGCCTTTTTGATGAGCCTGAATGATGGCTTCTTTTACTTCCTCTCTGGAAAACTCCCCGGCTAAACGCAGACCGAACCTTTGTTCACCGATGATAAACGCATCGGCGCCCGCCTCTGCCAAAGGCTTAATATCCGAAACAGCCGTCGGCGTCACAAGCAGTTCAGGCTTTTTCATATCCGTTCACCTCTTTTTTGACTGACGGCCAATCCGTCGCCCACAGGCAGGATCGCCGTGTGGTAGTCAGGATGCTCCATCAGCCAATGATTGTAATGATCTATTTTCGATACAAGCTTTTTGATGCGCTTGTTTTCGATCTGATTGTAATCTGATGCGACAAGGCCTTTGAAAAGGACATTGTCAGTAAAAATGATGCCGTCATCGGCGAGCATTTTTTCATATATACTGAAAAACTTCTGATACTGGCCTTTTGCGGCATCGATAAAAAGCGCATCATAAGGAGCCATCGATTGAACGGCGTCCGATTCGCTGAGCGCATCGCCGAAGAACACGTGAATTCTGTTTTCAAGCTGGAATGACCGGATGTTTTTCAACGCTTCCCGATACCTGTCTTCATCGCGCTCGATCGTAAAGATTTCAGCTTCGGGAAGGGCAAGTGCCATCCGAATCGCCGAATAACCGATGGCGGTACCGATTTCAAGAATTTTTTTCGGATTTTTGAGTGAAAGAAGCTGCAGGAGCACTTCGATTCCTGTCGGTTCCATAATGGGCACGCCATGCTTTTCGGCATAGGCCTCCAGTTTCATAATTTCAGCCGGCCTTTGCTTCAGCAGCTTTTCAAGATAGCCGGTCAATTCTTCGTGTCCAATCTTCACGGGCAGATGGCCTCCCTTTCATAAAAAAGAGCCTTAGGTCAGATGTGCAGCACTCTCCTAAAGCAGTCGACTGTCTTTTCTCAATAAACAACCCGATATATTTTATCATAAAACCTTTGTATTTGCGAATAAAAGGAGAGTAATTTTTACTCTCCTTTTTCCTCGTCCTGCGTGTTCGTAATGTATTTTGCTTTTGCTTTATTGTGTTCTTCAAGCGTTTTTGTAAAGACGACTTCCCCATTTTTCTTTGCAAGGAAATAAACATAGTCTGTTTGCTCCGGATTTAATGCCGCTTCCCAGGAGCTCTCTCCCGCGTTAGCAATCGGCCCAGGCGGTAGACCGGCATGTTTGTACGTATTATACGGGGAATCCGCTTCAAGGTCTTTGTACATGACACGGTTTTTATGCTCCCCAAGCGCGTATAAAACGGTCGGATCCGTTTGCAATGGCATGTTTTTGCTGATGCGGTTGTAAAAGACGCTTGAGATTTTGTGCCGGTCCGCTTTTTCGGTAGCTTCTTCTTCAATTAACGAAGCCATCGTCAAGGCTTTGTGGACGGACATCTTTTTGTCTTTCATCTGCTTTTCATACTTTTCAGCCAGCTGATCTGTTTGTTTGATCATCGCTTCGATGATTGCGTCCAGCTTCGTCTCAGGGTCGTAAAACGGATATGTCGCAGGATACAGGTATCCTTCAAGCGGATGCTTGATATTCTTGTTTAGCACGTCGTCGGTGATCAGTTTCGGATACTTCTGTTTTAATCGGCTGATGAATTCGCGGTCATCCAGCTTTTTCATAATGTCCGCTGCCGAGTAGTTGGTTTGTCCGGCGATGATAGCTGCGATTTCCTGGAGCTGTCTTCCTTCAGGAACGGTAATTTTAAATGCCGGTACATGCGAAGCGCTCGTCAGCTTTTTGACCATGCCGGCCGCATCCATCGACTGGCTGAGCTGAAAGTTCCCCGCTTGAAAGCCGGAGACATTTTTAAATTTCACATAAGCGATAAATACTTTTTCGTTTTTAATTAGGTCCTCTTTTTTCAGTTTGGCGGCGATGGACGTAACGGTCGATCCTTCCGGAATATAGACGCTGACCGTTTTTGCATTATTTTTATCGACCGGTTCGAGCGCCGATTTGACGTAGAGCGAAACAGCGCCTGCGGTTAAAATCAGCAGAACCGCGACCACAGTCAGCCAAAACTTTATTTTATGTTTAAGGAGTCTTTTTATAAACGGTTTCTTTGTCTGATCTTCAAACATTGGTGTCCTCCTCTCCTCCCATGGTATATACTACATGATTCGTTATCATTCGGCAATTTATTACAAAATGTTTTAATAAAAAAAGCCGCCTGTCGGCAGCAGGGCGCAAATGATTGCAGATGCCCATTTAAAAAATGACAAAATCCTAAAACGGTTTAAGTTTTAGGATTTTGTCAAGCGGTTCAGCCGCTGCTTTATTCTTCTTCGTCTTCATCCGCTAAAAACGTGTTCAGCGTCTCTTCGATCATATCCCACTCTTCTTCTGTTTCAATCGGCATCAGTTCGCCGTCTTCTCCGGCTTCATTCGGTACGAAGCTTGAAGCATGGATCTCGATCTCTTCCTCATCCTGTGCTTCAACCGGATAATAAAGCACGTATGACTTGTTAAACTGATCGCTGTCAAATGTGAAGAGCACTTCACACAGCTGTTCGTTTCCTTTGTCGTCTACAATCGTAATGTTTTTTTCTCCGTGTTCCATCTTATTCACCTCATGAGTTTAGGCTGTCGAGATATCCTTGAAGGATCATCACGGCCGCCATTTTATCTATTACTTTTTTTCTTTTCTGCCTGCTTACATCTGCTGAAATCAGCATTCTTTCGGCCGCCATTGTCGAGAGGCGCTCGTCCCAAAGCACGACGGGAACTTGAAACGTTTCTTCAAGCACTTCCGCGAACTTCTGGCTCGCCTCCCCCCTCGGGCCGACGGTTCCATTCATGTTTTTGGGAAAACCGAGTACAATCTTGTCAATGACATAGTCTTTCGTCAATTCGGCGAGGCGGTTCAAGCCGTAGTCACCGCCCGCCTCGTCGATTTTAATCGTTTCTATCCCTTGAGCCGTCCAGCCCATTTCATCGCTCAGCGCTACGCCGAGCGTTTTCGAACCTAAATCCAGACCTAATATTCGCATGCTTGTTTACGCCTCTTTATGCTGTTCTAAGTACGATTTAACCAATTCTTCGATTATCTCGTCTCTTTCTATTTTCCGAATCAGGTTACGTGCATCTCGATGCCTTGGAATGTAAGCGGGATCTCCTGATAGCAGGTATCCGACAATTTGGTTGATCGGGTTGTAGCCTTTTTCCTGAAGCGCATCATGGACGGTTATCAGCACTTCATTTACATTGGTTTCCATCGAATCGTCGGAAAAGTTAAATTTCATCGTCTTATCAAATGAGCTCACCGTTTTGCACCTCTTTCCCAAATTCGCAGGCAAAGTTTCAGCCTGATTACCTTCTAATCACCATTCTACACCACAACGGCTATTTATAAAACGGATTTTACCCATTCTTCCGCAGATGCTAATGCTTCAGCAAGCCGCTCAGGCTGTTTTCCTCCCGCCTGCGCCATGTCTGGACGGCCGCCTCCGCCGCCTCCGCATGCTTCTGCGACTTGCTTGACAAGCTTGCCTGCGTGGAAACCCCGCTCTATTAAATCTTTTGTAACTCCGGCGGAAATATTCACTTTTTCGTTTTGAACCGCCCCGAGAACGATGACGGCTGAGCCCAGTTTCGCCTTCAGATCGTCAACCATTGTGCGCAGGTGATTCATATCTTTGGCATTCACTTTTTCTGCGAGCAGTTTGATTCCGTCAATTTCTTTTACTTTTTCTAAAATCTCTCCGGCTTCTTTATTTCCCAGTTTCGCCAATAAAGATTCGTTTTCTCTCTGAGCTTCTTTCAGATCAGACTGGAGCGCTTCGATCCGTTTCGGCACTTCCTTCACATTGGTTTTCAGGACTTCTGCCGCCTGCTCGAGAAGCTCCAGTTTGGCGTTCATCTCTTCATAAGCGCCCTGCCCAGTTACCGCTTCGATTCTGCGGGTGCCGGCCCCGATGCCTGATTCGGACACGATCTTAAAGAGACCGATTTCAGCCGTGTTTCTCACGTGGCAGCCTCCGCACAGCTCGATGCTGTAGTCGCCAACTTGAACGACGCGGACGATGTCTCCGTATTTTTCGCCAAACAGCGCCATGGCTCCCATCGCTTTCGCTTCATCAATCGGTTTTAAGTCGATTTGCACAGGAATCGATGCCCAAATTTTCTCGTTCACTTTTGTTTCTATTTGTTCGAGTTCTTCCTTAGTCACCTGTCCAAAGTGAGAGAAGTCAAAGCGCAGACGGCTGTCAGTGACTAGCGAGCCGGCCTGGTTGACATGCGTACCGAGCACATCTTTCAGCGCCTGATGAAGCAAATGTGTCGCGGTATGGTTTTTGACGATGTCTTTTCTTAGCCGCTCCGTGACTTCTGCGGTCACGCTCATGCCTCTTTTAATTGCGCCGCTTTCCACGATCCCTTCATGCAGGTTCTGGCCGTTCGGCGCTTTTTTAACATCTGTGACGCGAATCGCGGCATCCCCGCTTTTAACCCAGCCTCTATCACCGATTTGCCCGCCGCTTTCAGCATAGAACGGGGTTTTTTCCAGGATAAACTGAACTTTCTTGCCTTCTTGAACGAGGTCGGCAAGTTCCCCGTCTTGAAGAAGCTCGGCGATTTTCGTTTCCGTTTTGATATCGGAATAGCCGATGAATTCGCTTTTTGTCATGATATCGCGGAGAGCGCCGCCTTGAACCTGCATGCTGCCGACGTCCTGGCGCGCCTGCCGGGCCCGTTCGCGCTGCTTGTCCATCTCGCGCTCAAATCCGTCATGATCGACTTCCATGCCTTCATCTTCGGCGTATTCTTCGGTCAGTTCAACAGGGAATCCATACGTATCATACAGTTTAAAGACATCTTCCCCGGAAATGATGCGGTTTCCTTTTGCTTTTTCCTTTTGAATCACTTCTGAGAGAATCGCCAAGCCCTCGTGCAATGTTTCATGGAAGCGTTCTTCCTCTGTTTTGATGACTTTCGCGATAAAGTCCGCTTTTTCTTTGACTTCGCCGTAGAATGCGGCCATGATGTCGGCCACTACCGGCACGAGCTCATACATAAACGGACGGTTGATATTGATGGACTTCGCATAGCGGACAGCGCGGCGAAGCAGCCTTCTGATGACATAGCCGCGCCCCTCGTTTGACGGAAGCGCTCCGTCGCCGACCGCAAACGCAGCCGTTCGAATATGGTCGGCCACAACCTTAAATGCCGTATCTTTTTCAGCAGATGTGCCGTACTTTTCTCCTGAAATGGCTTCTGTCGCCTTGATGATCGGCATAAACAAATCCGTATCATAGTTCGTCTTGGCATCTTGAATAACAGATACCATCCGTTCAAGACCCATCCCCGTATCGATGTTTTTCTTCGGAAGCGGTGTGTATGTTCCGTCAGGATTGTGGTTGAACTCGGAGAACACAAGATTCCATACTTCAAGGTAACGCTCGTTCTCCCCACCCGGGTAAAGTTCCGGATCAGACGGGTCATTTCCATAATCTTCACCGCGGTCATAGAAAATTTCGGTATTCGGTCCGCTCGGGCCTTCACCGATATCCCAGAAGTTTCCTTCCAGTCTGATGATCCGTTCCTCAGGAACGCCGATTTTTTTTGACCATAATTCATACGCTTCGTCATCTTCCGGATGGACCGTGACTGACAGCCGTTCGGGATCGAAGCCGATCCATTTTTGATCGGTTAAAAATTCCCATGCCCACTCGATCGCTTCTTCTTTGAAATAATCGCCGATCGAAAAGTTCCCGAGCATTTCAAAGAACGTATGGTGGCGGGCTGTTTTCCCGACATTTTCAATATCGTTCGTCCTGATTGATTTTTGAGCGTTGCAGATACGCGGATTCTCCGGCACAACCCGTCCGTCAAAATATTTTTTCAGCGTCGCAACTCCGCTGTTGATCCAAAGCAGGGAGGGATCTTCATGCGGAATAAGAGAGGCGCTCGGTTCAACGGCATGCCCTTTTTCTTTAAAAAAATCTAAAAACATTTGGCGCACTTGTGCGGATGTCAATGTCTTCATTATTTTTTCCTCCTTTAAATGATGCACATGCAAATTAAAAAGCCCCCGCCCTATGCAAACAACGTTTACACAGGGACGAGAGCTCCTCTCGCGGTACCACCCTGATTATGGTCGTAACAAAACGCCCATCACCTTGATATCCGAATAACGCCGGATGAAGACGGCAGGTTTTCGCCTGCACTCAGGATTAGCTTCTACTGATCTTCTGTTAAAGCTCTTTCACCGCAATGGAGCTTCTCTCTATAAAACAGGGCTTCAGTATACTCGGATCCGTCAATCGAGATACGTATGTATGTCTATTTCGAAATTATAGACAACGGAAGCCGTTATGTCAAACTTCTGCCGCTCACGCTTTTCTTGCCGCTAAAAAATGGACGAGCATCACTTTGATAACGGCCATGACAGGCACAGCCAGAATCATGCCGATGATGCCGGCAAGCTCCCCGCCCGCCAGCAATCCAAGCATAATGACGACGGGATGCATATGCAGGCTTTTCCCGACGACAAGAGGGCCGAGAATATTGCCTTCGATAAACTGCAGCACCAAAATCGTAATGATCACCACGAAAACGAGCCTCGTCGATAAAGCGGCAGCTACCATAACGGCGGGAATCGCGCCGATGACGGGACCGAAATACGGGATGACATTTGTCGCGCCGATGACAAGGCCGAGGATCAGCGGATAGGGCAGGTCAAAAAACCAAAATGACAGGCTCGCTCCCAAGCCGATGACAAGACAGACAAAAAGCTGGCCTCTGATGTAGTCTCCAAGAGAATCATCGACATCGCGGATGAATTCGCTGCCTCTCGCCCTCCATGAAGAAGGCGTCAAATACCATACCGCCTTCTTCATCGTATCAATATCTTTCACCATGTAGAATACTAAAAAAGGAATAATCGCCGCCACGAGCATATAATCAAAAACGAACCGGATGCTTCTGATCGTCCGTTCCACCCAGCTTGCTACGAATTCCTCCGTCTGATTGACGAACCTGTCGATCCTGTCGTGCATGCCGTCGGGCCAGCCGTCTGTATGATGATGCAGCTGATCCAGCATGCTTTCGTAAGATGCGGCAAGAAACGGAATTCCCTCTGATAGCTCTGTCAGCTGTTTAATGAGGATCGGCACCCCTTTGTAAAAGGCGTAGCCGAGACCGGCAAAAAACAGAACATAAATCAGCAAAATACTCAATGTTCTCGGCACGCCGGCCCGGTGTATCTTTTCAACGACAGGCAAAAGCAGATAGGTGATAAAAACCGCAATTACAAGCGGAATCAGAATCGACTTCAGCAGCACGCAGACAGGCTCCCAAATCATTCTCAGCTGCAAAAAGATATAGACGGTTAATAGCAAAAGCATGAAGATCGAGACCCACATTAAAAGCTGCAGCGGTTTTTTCAGCATTTTTTTCACCCCTTGTTAGCTTTTGATTTCTGCTTGTAATTATTCCCGAAGAAAAAAGGGACACCCTTTTAAAGGTATCCCTTCTGCTTAAAACATTTTCATGACGCGTCTTCTCAGCTTTCTCATGTTTCGCTTGTTCATCATATCGTTCTGAGACGCCATGTAGTACATCAAAGCCCCGGCTCCTAAAGAAATGAGAGAAGTCATTGTACGATTCAACTTTCTAACCTCCATTCAAAGGTTAATCGTTCGTTCGTCATCTGAAAACAGATCGTCCAGGCTGCTCAATGTTCCGTCCTCTTCGACTTGATGAGTCGAAATTTTTCCTTTTGAAAGGGTCAGCTCAATAAAGCATCCCCAGCAGTAATATTGATTTACACCGATTTTGCCGATGTTTTTGCTTTTGCAATTCGGGCAAACGAGCATTTGAACACACACCTCTTATTCGTTCAAGACGATTGTGCTTCTGCCTACTTCAAGCGGTTCCCCAGATGAGTGAATCTGCTTTTTGTCGCCTGACAAATCGGCAAAAAAACCGTCTGATAGTTCATATGCTACGATTATGCCCGTGTCGGAAGAAAAGTATACATCTTCCAGCATGCCCAGCGTATCTCCTGCTCCGTTTTTGACCATTTTTTGTTTCATCTGGTCATAAGAAAGACTCTGCTTCGGAATTTGCATCGGCTTGAATTCGGTGAAATCAACATATACGCTGTCACGTCCGATTTCGGTGACAGCGGGAAGCGGAAGAAGCGAACGGGGATTGTAAAAGCGCCGCTTCTCTTCCATAATCAATCCGAGACATGTCCCTTCATTGGAAAAACAGATATCTGTTACCACCCCAAGCGGGAGAGAAGATTGTCTGTCGTAAACATTGAGTCCTTCCAGCTCATTGCATGTTCTCAAAGTGTGATCAACCACCTTTTTACGAACATTCTTATGATCTGCTGTTGCGACGCGACTCATACGATGAAATGGATTCCATGAAAAACACTTATTCTGCTTCCTTTTCCATAAAATCAAAAGGTGTAATGCCTTCCATCCCGATATTGGCGTCATAGACGCTAAAAGGCAGCTCTTTTTGCAGCGCCATGAGCTCTTCATCCTCTTCATGCGCCGCCTGCTGAAGCCTTCTTTTAAGCGATGTCTGCCTTTCCGATGATTCCTTATTTTTCACGCCCCATTCAAGGGCCTCTTCTTCCCCGCACAAAATCAGGAATTTCTTGCTTCTTGTGATGGCCGTGTAAAGCAAGTTCCTTCTCAGCATGCGGTAATAGCTTTTGACGACCGGAAGGATGACGATCGGAAATTCGCTGCCCTGCGATTTGTGGATTGAACAGCAATAGGCGTGCGTAAATTGGTTAAAATCTTTTTTTGTAAAGGTGATTTCATTCCCGTCGAAAGAGACGACGGCCATATCTTCTTTTTCCGTATTTTCTTTTGCATAAAAAATCGAGACGATCTCACCCATATCACCGTTAAACACGTTGTGTTCCGGCTGGTTGACGAGCTGAAGCACTTTATCCCCGGTACGGTACACGACATCGCCGTACTTCATTTCCCTGCCTTTCGGCTTCGGGGGATTCAGGATGCCCTGCAAAAGCGCGTTTAACTCGTTGATACCGGCTGCTCCCCTGTACATCGGAGCCAAAATCTGAATATCCCTGGCCGAATACCCTTTTTGCAGCGCGTTTTTGACGACTTTTTCGACGACTTCTTTAATCTGCTGCTGGCGGCAGCGAATGAAAGAACGGTCTTTTGTCGGCGCGGTCAAGTTTTCAGGAAGCTTTCCTTGTTTCATTTCATGCGCCAGTTCAACGATGGAAGAGCCTTCAGCCTGCCTGTAAATATCGGTTAATCTGACAGAAGGAATGACATTCGATGCCAAAAGATCCCTCAGCACCTGTCCGGGACCGACGGACGGAAGCTGGTCTTCATCTCCGACCATGATGACCTGAATCCGGTCGGGAATCGCCTTGAACAATTGGTTGGCGAGCCATATATCAAGCATGCTCGTTTCATCAATGATGAGCAGCCGTCCGTCAATCGGATTGTCTTCATCGTGCGTAAATCCTTCGGCTCCATTCCAGCCGAGAAGCCTGTGAATCGTTACGGCCGGCAACCCGGTCGACTCGCTCATCCGCTTAGCGGCCCGGCCGGTCGGTGCTGCGAGCACAAACGGAAACGTTTCATCCTTTTTGTAATCAGCCGGATTTAAGCTTAAGCCGTGCAGCTCGCTGTACAACTCGACGATTCCCCTAATGACGGTCGTTTTCCCGGTTCCCGGTCCGCCTGTCAAAAGCAGCATCGGCGACATCAGCGCTTTTTGAATCGCTTCTTTTTGACTTGGCGCGTACTGCACTTTCATCCGTTCTTCAAGCTCCCCTAAAGCGAGCAGGAATTCCGATTCGGGAAACTGGTCATCGTATTCGGTCTGTCCGGCGATTTTCTGCACCCTTTTGGCAAAGCTTTGTTCAGCGTAGTAAAGGGACGGATAATAACACCTTTCATCTTCAATGAACAGCTCTTTTTGCTCCCCTAAAGAAATGATCGCGTCCGCCACATCCATCTCGGTTACTTTTTCATCACCTGCAGACTGGTTTAACAGTTTTTGCGTCTCGATGATGAGCTGTCTCGTGTCTATGTATGTATGCCCTTCTTGAAGGCATGTCGCTTCAACCGTGTATAAAATCGCCGCCTTGATCCGCTCTTCATGTTTGCCTGAGATCCCCATTCTGCCGCCCAGTTCGTCCGCCTTGATAAAGCCGATTCCTTCGACATCCTTGACAAGCTGGTACGGATTTTCGCGGATTTTATCAAGCGTTTCCGCTTCATACGCCTGATAAATTTTCATGGACAGCTGGGGGCCGAAGCCGAATTCGCTCAAGGAGATCATAATCTGTTCGAGCCCCTGATGCTGCTGCAGGGCAGCGGCAAGCTTATCCGCCTTTTTTTTGGAGAGCTTCGGAACATCATACAGGACGGCGCCGTCGCTTAAAATTTTGTTGATCGCACCTTCCCCAAGCTTATTAACAATTTCCTCGGCCGTTTTTTTGCCGATTCCTTCAAATAAATCGCTGGCCAAGTATTGGATCACGCCTTCTTTTGTTGTCGGCACTTCTTTTTTAAAATGATCCGCTTGAAATTGCAGGCCAAATTTCGGATGGGAGGCGGTTTTTCCGTAAAAAGTGTAGATATCGTCTTCATGGATCAAAGGAAAGTAACCCGTGACAGAAACGGTTTTGTCTTCAAAAGACTCCGATGTTTCTTCCACTTTTACCTTTAATACGGTATACAGGTTTGTTTCATTATGATAAATGACAGCCGCAACCATTCCTTTTACAAATGAAGCTTCTTCCATTTCAATTTGGTCCGGGTTATGGCGCTGCATCACTGTTCTCCCCCTCTCCATTCAAAATCCGTCATGACGGCTCTTGATCAATCAAGCTTCTTCCAAAAGCTGCTTGGCGCGAATGCTGAGCATATGGTCCGGCTGAATGTCCAGCGCCTTGTTCAGCATGGCAAGCGCGGTTTCCCGATCTTCCTTAAACGCATAGGCAACGCCTAAATTATAAAAAGCATCTGCATGGGACGGATCGCGCTCTGTTACATTTGAAAACTCCGTGATCGCTTCGTCCAGCATCCCTTCATTGGCAAGGCACATCGCGTATTGAAAACGGGCTTCGACATCCGTATCGTTCAGCTCAGCGGCCCTTTGCAAATACGGCATCGCGAGCTTCGGCTGCTCAAGCTTCACAAGCGTCGTCCCGAGCATATAATATAAGTCGCTGTTTTCCATGCCCGTCCGATGCGCTTTTTCAAACATGTCCTTCGCTTCTTGATACCGTTCTTTCATGACATAGACATTCCCGGCTCCATAATAAGCTGCTCCCGCTTTCTCGTCCAAAGCAGCCGCCCGGTCGTAAAACTTAAGCGCCCTGTCCAGTTCCCCGACTGCCGAAAGCAGATTGGCAAAGTTGATATAAGGCACCGGATCGCCGCTGTTTTCATCAATTGCCTTTGTAAAGGCTTCTGCGGCTTTTTCAAAGTCGCCTTTTTGCATAGCATCTATTCCAATTTGATTGTAATCCAAAAGCCCTCTCCCTTTCACGAACTATTTTAAAAAGGCCGCCGACATTGCCGGCAGCCGTTCGAGAAGCTCCGGGGTGTTATCCAGAGCCCCGGTTTTATACATACCAAAGTTGTTGTCCGTCTTTAAACACATCATCAATCGTTCCGCCGCCTAGGCATTCTTCACCTCTGTAAAAGACAACCGCTTGTCCCGGCGTAACGGCGCGGACCGGCTCTTTAAAGACGACCTCTGCTTCATCTGTCCCGGTCATTCTGACAGTGACTTCGTGATCGGCTTGGCGATAGCGGAATTTGGCCGTGCAGTTGAGCTCTTCTTCACCGCCGAAGACGCCGTCATGCACAAAGCTTACGTTTGTCGCCGTGATCTTATCGGAGAAAAGAAGCGGATTGTCGAATCCTTGGTCAACATACAAGATGTTTTTTTCAAGGTCTTTACCGACGACGAACCAAGGGTCTCCGCTTCCGCCGATGCCGAGGCCGTGCCTTTGTCCGATCGTATAGTACATTAAACCGTCGTGGCGGCCTTTGAATTCGCCTTCCATCGTCCGCATATCTCCCGGCTGTGCTGGAAGGTACTGGCTGAGAAACGTTTTGAAGTTCCGTTCTCCGATAAAGCAGATGCCTGTGCTGTCTTTTTTGGAAGCTGTCGCAAGCCCCGCTTCTTTTGCGATTTCCCTGACGCGGCTTTTTTGAAGCTCGCCGATCGGAAACAGCACTTTGCTTAACTGCTCTTCTGTCAGCTGGTTAAGAAAATAGGTCTGATCTTTATTTTCGTCCAGCCCTCTGAGCATTTTAACACGTCCGTCCGTACGGTTGACCCGCGCATAGTGGCCGGTGGCCAAATAATCGGCTCCAAGCGACAAAGCGTGCTCCAAAAAGGCTTTAAATTTAATCTCTTTGTTGCACATCACATCCGGGTTCGGCGTTCTGCCCGCTTTATATTCATCAAGGAAATATTGAAAAACCTTTTCCCAATACTGCTTTTCAAAATTTACCGCATAGTACGGAATTCCGATTTGATTACATACCTTTATAACATCTTCGTAATCTTCCGTCGCTGTGCAAAAACCGTTCTCATCTGTGTCATCCCAGTTTTTCATAAAAATTCCGATGACATCATAGCCCTGCTCTTTCAAAAGCAAAGCCGCCACAGAGGAATCAACGCCTCCGGACATTCCGACGACCACCCGTGTATCTTCAGGCCGCTTCGTCATTTTCATCAACTCCAATAAATCAATTCAAAAACTTGTCCTTTCAGATCATATCATCATTTTCGGGCAAGATGCGAATCTTTAGCTCGGAGCGTCGCTTCCCGGCACTTATGACAGGCGCTGAACAATTGCCGCAAGTTCTTTCGCGGCCCGCTCCACCTGCTCCTCTGTATTGCCAAAGCCGAAGCTGATCCGTATGGATGACGTCAGCCGGTCATCTTCCTCGCCAAACATGGCGGAGAGAACATGAGACGGAAGCACAGATCCGGCCGTGCACGCCGATCCGCTCGATACTGCAATTCCCGCCATATCGAGATTAACGAGCAGCGATTCAACAGATACTCCCGGAAAATACAGATTTAAAATATGCGGCAGGCTGTGCTCTCTGCTGCCGTTCACATCGAAGGAGACGCCATCTGCTTTCAGCGTACGAATGACGATGTCTTTAAACCGGCGGTAAAGCGCCGATTTTTCTTCTCTTTCCTGACCTGACAGCAAAACGGCTTCACCGAGTCCCGCGATTCCCGGGACATTTTCCGTTCCCGCCCGGCGTTTGCGTTCCTGCTCTCCTCCGAAAAGCAGCTGGCTGAGCTTCACGTTTTCGTTGACGTATAAGAAGCCTGTCCCCTTCGGCCCGTTCAGTTTATGTCCGGAGACTGACATCATATCGATGCGGCTTTTTTGCACATCAATCGGCAAAAATCCGAAGGCTTGTACCGCATCTGTATGAAACAGCGCCCGATGGTCTTTTAGCAGATCGCCGATCTCATCTATCGGCTGAATCGTTCCCACTTCATTGTTTCCATACATTACCGTCACCAGGATGGTATCGTCCCGCAGCGCGTCTTTCACCTGCTCGGCGGAGATTCTTCCGCTTTCGTCGACATCAAGATATGTGACGTCAAATCCCATTTCTTCAAGCCTGTTGCACGTATGCAGAACGGCGTGGTGCTCGACTTTTGTCGTGATGATGTGGCGGCCCTGCTGCTCTCTCGCCAGCGCGGTTCCGAGAATCGCCATATTGTCGGCTTCGGTTCCCCCGCTCGTAAAAACGATTTCATTGGGATGCGCTCCGATTTCCCGAGCGATCATCTCCCTCGTGCCGTCAAGCCATTTTCGGCTCTCCCTCCCAAAGGAATGAATGCTTGAAGGGTTTCCGAAGTTTTCCGTTAAGTAAGGCAGCATTTTTTCCACTACCCGTGGGTCAGTCGGAGAAGTCGCTGCATGGTCTAAGTAAATCCGTTCCATCCTAACATTACACCTCAATCTTAAATGTAAAACATATACGCTTCTTGCTCGCCCTCTGTATAGCTGGCCAAGTCTTCAAGCGTCGTGGAGTCCAGCACTTCCTTGACAGCGTCGCGAATCTTGATCCACAGCTCGCGCTTTGCCGGCTCCTCATTTTCAAGTACTTCCACCGGGCTGATCGGTCCTTCCAGAACGCGAATGATATCGCCCGCCGTAATCGCCTCAGGCTCGTCACCCAGAATATAGCCGCCGTACGCGCCGCGGATGCTTTTCACAAGCCCTGCGTTCCGCAAAGGTGAAACAAGCTGTTCCAAATAATGTTCCGATAAATCGTTTGTCTGAGCAATACTTTTCAAAGAAGTCGGGCCTTCCCCATGCTTTTTAGCAAGCTCAATCATAATCGTCAGCCCGTATCTGCCTTTAGTTGATATTTTCAAAATAAACACCTCTAACCTATAATAAATCATGCCTTCAGGACGAAGGTACTCGGCGTTTTTCGCAGGACGCGAAAGCTCTTAGCCGAGTCTCCTTTCTCACCAGGACAAAGCTACTCGGCGTTCCTCGCAGGACGCGAAAGCCTTTAGCCGAGTCTCCTTTCTCACCAAGACGAAGCACTCGGCGTTCCTCGAAGGAGGAAAAAGCACGCAGCCGAGTCCCATTCGGACGCAGGAGGCGCCCGTAACATCCTAACAAGGCATAAGCCGTTCTCCAAATGAAATTACCGGTGCAAGCCGGCTGTTGGTTTTTAAGCATCTGTTATATATTAAAAACTCGGTTAAGGCAAGGTTCCAGCCTTGCCCTTCTGATAGATTACAGGTTATTATAGCACACTTTATATAAACTTTCATTTTCGGCCCTATATTCAGCTTGCCATATTCATTTCTTTTCTAATCGTCTTTTTTCCGTTACTCTATAAAAAGAATACATTCGGGAGAGATCAATCATGAAACCACTCGCATTTCGAATGCGCCCTACAAAAATCGAAGAGGTTCTCGGCCAGGATCATCTGGTCGGAGAAGGAAAGATCATTCATCGGATGGTGCAGGCCAAACACCTCTCATCGATGATTCTGTACGGCCCCCCGGGCATCGGCAAAACGTCGATCGCCACGGCGATTGCCGGCAGCACAAGCATCGCTTTCCGAAAACTGAACGCTGTCATCAATAATAAAAAGGACATGGAAGCCGTTGCCGCCGAAGCCAAAATGTCGGGGCAGGTCATCTTAATCCTTGATGAAGTGCACCGGCTTGACAAAGGCAAGCAGGACTTTCTCCTTCCGTATTTGGAAAACGGCATGATTATTATGATCGGGGCGACGACAGCCAACCCGTACCATGCGATCAATCCGGCGATCAGAAGCAGAACGCAGATTTTCGAGCTGCAGCCATTGGACTCTGAACAAATCAAAGCGGCCATTAAACGGGCACTTGAGGATGAACACAGAGGCCTCGGTTCGTATGATGTTGCTCTCGACGATGAAGCCCTTGACCATATGGCCCGCGGCTGCGGCGGCGATGTCCGCTCCGCTTTGAATGCGCTCGAGCTTGCCGTATTGTCCACAAAGGAAAACAGCGAAGGAACCATCCGCATTACATTGGAAATCGCAGAAGAATGCCTGCAGAAAAAAAGCTTTGTCCACGACAAAGATGGAGACGCGCATTATGATGTCATTTCCGCTTTCCAAAAATCGATCAGAGGCTCTGATGTCAATGCGGCACTTCATTATCTGGCAAGGCTCATTGAAGCGGGGGATTTGGAAAGCCTTGCACGGAGGCTGCTTGTTATCGCCTATGAAGATATCGGCCTGGCGAGTCCGCAGGCTGGAGGAAGAACGCTTCAAGCTATTCAAACGGCGGAACGAATCGGATTTCCGGAGGCAAGGATTCCGCTCGCCAACGCCGTGATCGAGCTTTGCCTGTCTCCTAAATCGAACTCGGCGATCCTTGCGGTTGACGAAGCGCTGTCAGACGTCCGCTCCGGAAAGATCGGCGATGTGCCGAACCATTTAAAAGACGCCCATTATAAAGGAGCCGCAGAGCTTGGCAGAGGCGTCGAATACAAATATCCGCACAATTACGAGAACGGCTGGGTCAAACAGCAGTACCTGCCTGATCCGCTGAAAAACAAAGTTTACTATCAGCCGAAGCAGACAGGAAAATTTGAGCTTGCGCTGAAACAAGTATATGACAAGCTGATGAAACAAAAATAATAAACAGCCTGTTCCCTTTTCATATGGGGAACAGGCTGTTTATTCTTACACTGAGCTTTAAAGGATGACAAAATCCCAAAACGGCTTTTAGTTTTGGGATTTTGTCAACAATCTTAAACGACAGCACCGTTGCCGTCATTTTTGTATTACTTATCTTTCACCCTTTTGATCGGGATATCTTTCAAAAGCTCCATGATCACATGGCCGCCCATGATCAAGCCTGCGACTGACGGAACAAAAGCATTCGAAGACGGCGGCATCTGCGCTTTGCGAATTTTCGCTTCGTCATTTCCGACGATTTGGCGTACGTCTTCGCGGATCACGATCGGGCTTTCGTCAGAAAAGACGACTTTAATGCCTTTCGTAATGCCTTCCTTGCGAAGCCTCGTCCGGATGACTTTTGCAATCGGATCGGTGTGGGTTTTTGAAATATCGGCCACTTGGAACCTTGTCGGATCTGTTTTATTGGCCGCTCCCATGCTTGAAATGATGTTGATGTCCCGCTTCAGGCACTCTTTCATTAAGTGAATTTTATAATGAATCGTGTCTGACGCGTCGATTACATAATCCGGTTCATAAGCAAAAAACTGTTCATACGTCTCTTCGGTATAGAACATTTTTAAAGCGATGACATCACACTCAGGATTAATATCGGCGATTCTCGCTTTCATTAAGTCAACTTTCGGCTGTCCTACCGTTGAAAGTAAAGCCGGCAGCTGACGGTTGACATTGGTGATGTCAACATCGTCTTTATCGACCATCACGATTCTGCCGACACCAGAACGGGCGAGCGCTTCCGCGGCGAAAGAGCCGACCCCGCCGACGCCTAAAACGGCGACCGTGCTGTTTTTTAAAATATTTAAACCTTCTTTTCCAATCGCTAATTCATTGCGTGAAAACTGATGTAACAAGAATCTCACTCCATCTTTATTAACAGTTACCGATAGTATCTTATCATAATCGGGTGATTAAACAAGCGGTCTATTTCATTTTCCCGTCATATTTTTTCGCTTCGCCTCATAGATTATCCTATGTATGGCCGAAATAGGCCTTTCAAGCACAAAAAAAGTCCCGATTGTGCCGTTGTCGTATTCCTTCGTTTTGATCCCGCTCTCGGCAGGTGGGTGTTCTGTTCCAAACTTTGCAAGTCCTCTTGAGCACACGAGTGATAAGAGGCATTTGCTCCATTTGGAAACGTCGAACTCCCAAGTAAAAAAATGTTCGGTCAAAACTAGGTGTACAACAAACACATCAGGACTTTATTTGTTAAAAATGATATCATACGTCCCTTTGATTTTCAATGGGATGTACAGCCGTATATTTTACAATTTACTGTCGAACTTTGCGGTTGATTGACAGGTGCAGCTCATCGAGCTGGGCGCTGTCCACTTCGCTAGGTGCTTCCATCAACAGACAGCTTGCGCTTGCCGTTTTCGGGAATGCGATCGTATCTCTCAGGTTGGTGCGGCCGCTGAGCAGCATTACAAGCCGGTCAAGGCCGAGCGCGATTCCGCCGTGCGGGGGAGCCCCGTATTCAAATGCTTCAAGCAGGAAGCCGAACTGCTCTTTCGTCTCTTCCTCAGATAAGCCCAAAAGCGCAAACATTTTCTCCTGAACATCTTTTTCAAAAATACGGATCGATCCGCCGCCCAGCTCATAGCCGTTTAAGACAAGATCATAGGCTTGCGCTTTCATGTCTTCCGGATTCGTGTCGACCAGATCAAGGTCTTCCCGGACAGGCATCGTGAACGGGTGGTGCGCCGCATAGAAACGTCCTTCTTCTGAATCATACTCAAGAAGCGGCCAATCAACGACCCATAAAAAGTTGAACAAGCTTTCATCGATCAGATTCAATTCTTTTCCGAGCTTTAAGCGCAGCGCGCCGAGCGCGTCATTGGCGACTTCCAGCCGGTCTGCGACAAAGAGGATGAGGTCCCCTTCCTTGGCGTCAAGCGCTTCAATGAGCGCCTGCTGTTTTTCGTCCTGGAAGAACTTCGCAATCGGACCTTTCAGTCCGTCCGCTTCAGCTTTCAGCCATGCCAGCCCTTTCGCCCCGTAGTTTGCGGCGAATTCGCCGAGTGCGTCAATGTCTTTCCGCGAATATTTAGATGCAGCGCCTTTAACGTTTATCGCTTTAACCGCGCCTCCGTTTGCCACAGCTGACGCAAACACTTTAAAATCGGAATCCTTTACGCTTTCTGATACATCGGTCAACAGCATGTCAAAGCGGGTATCCGGTTTGTCGGATCCGTAAAGGTTCATCGCATCCTGATATGACATTCTCGGCAGCGGCAGAGAAATGTCCACACCGTGCGTTTCGAGCATGACTTTCGCCATCATTTCTTCAGCGAGCTTCATGATGTCTTCTTGGCTCATAAATGACATTTCGATATCGATCTGCGTAAATTCCGGCTGGCGGTCGGCGCGTAAATCTTCGTCCCTGAAGCAGCGGGCGATTTGATAATAGCGGTCAAAGCCGGATACCATCAACAGCTGCTTGAAAAGCTGCGGAGACTGCGGCAGCGCGTAAAATTCGCCTTCATGGACGCGGCTCGGTACGAGATAGTCGCGCGCTCCTTCAGGCGTTTTTTTTGTCAACACTGGTGTTTCAATATCGATAAAGCCGTTGTCGTCAAGGAAGCTGCGGACGGCTTTTGTAACATTATGCCGCATTTTTAAGGTGTTGAACATCTCCGGACGGCGCAAGTCGAGATAGCGGTGCTTCAACCTGATGTCTTCAGACACTTCTGAAGCCTGGTCGCTGATCGCAAAAGGCGGCGTTTTGGCCGCACTCAGCACATTGACCGATTCCGCCTGGATTTCGATTCTTCCGGTTTTCAAGTTCGGATTGACTGTTGCTTCTTCACGGGCAACGACTTTTCCTGTAATGTCAAGCACATATTCGCTGCGGATGCTTTCAGCTGTTTCAAGGGCGTCTTTGGAAACGTCGGGGTTAAATACAACCTGCACAATGCCGGTGCGGTCTCTCAAGTCAATAAAAATCAAGCCTCCGAGATCGCGTCTTTTTTGAACCCATCCTTTTAAAACGATGGATTCTCCGATCGCCTTCTCCGTTATTTCGCCACAATAATATGTTCGTCCAAACAAAGCGGTCCTCTCCTTTAACTTTCAGTGTTTGTTTTCAAGAAACGGATGAATTCATCAAGGCCGATGGCCTGTTGATCTCCTGTTTTCGCATCTTTGACATTTATTTGATTTTGGCTCAGTTCATCCTCGCCCAAAACAGCGATATATTTCGCATTGAGACGGTCGGCCGATTTAAACTGGCCTTTCATCTTTTTTTGTTCATAGTCGATTTCGGCGGAAATCCCTGCTTCTCTCAATTTATAAAGGAGGGATACGGAATAGTCTTTGGCTTTGTCGCCAAGTGTCACGATATAGCAGTCAATGCCTTCATCCGCTCCGACTTTCACATTTTCCGCGTCCAGTGCGGCGAGAAGGCGTTCGATGCTCATCGCAAAGCCGATGCCCGGCGCTTTCGGTCCGCCGAACTCCTCGGTAAGGCCGTCATAGCGCCCTCCGCCAGCAAGCGTCGTAATCGCTCCGAAGCCTTCGGCATTGCTCATGATTTCAAAAGCCGTGTGATTGTAATAGTCAAGCCCTCTCACCAGATTCGGATCGACCTCAAACGCAATGCCGATGTCGGTCAGATATTGCTGCACTTTCGCAAAATAGGCTTTGGATTCTTCATTTAAGTAGTCAAGAATCGAAGGAGCCGTTTTCAGCAGTTCATGATCCCTGTCTTTTTTGCAGTCGAGAATCCGCAGCGGATTTTGCCGGAGCCGTTTTTGACAGTCTGAACAAAACTCGTCGATCCTCGGCTCAAAGTGGCGGATCAGCGCTTCTCTGTGAGCGGTTCGGCTCTCTTTGTCGCCGAGGCTGTTAATGACCAGCTTCAGATTGTTGAGACCCGCTTTCCGGTATACGCTCATCGCCAAGGCAATGACTTCCGCGTCAATCGCCGGGTCGTTCGAACCGATCGCTTCGATGCCGAATTGATAAAATTGGCGGTAGCGGCCTGTCTGCGGCCTTTCATAGCGGAACATCGGTCCGATGTAGTAAAGTTTCGTCGGCTGAACCGGATTAGCAAAAAGTTTGTTTTCCACAAAAGAGCGTACTGCAGATGCAGTGCCTTCAGGGCGAAGCGTCAGGCTTCTTCCTTTTTTGTCTGCGAATGTATACATTTCCTTTTGCACGATATCAGTCGATTCTCCCACCCCGCGGGAAAATAGTTCTGTATGTTCAAAAATAGGCGTCCGGATTTCTTTATATTGATACGCATGACACGTTTCTCTCGCAATCTTTTCGACGTATTGCCAGCGTTCCGATTCTCCTGGGAGAATATCTTGTGTTCCCCTTGGAATATTAAATCCCATTTTTAAATCCTCCTCATGACTTAAATGCTTTTTTCATTTATGGAAATAAAAAAACCCCCGAACCTACTATAAAACCAATAGTAGGGACGAGAGTTATACCCGTGGTGCCACCCTAGTTGGAACGATCAACCCGTTCCCGCTCATGCCTTTAACGCAGGTTCACGTCCGCCGCCTAATTGCTCGCAAGTTCTGCCGGGCTTTCAGCGGGAAACCTTCGGAGTGTTCATTCGGTCAAGATACCGTGCAGACCGCTTTCAGCCCAGGGCGGTTCCTCTCTTTTCACGTACTCTTGCCTACTATTCTCCATCTTCAGTTCAACTCATATGTACACTAATTTATATTATAATACGAGTGTTAAGTGTGCATGTCAACCCTATTTGCGGTTCTTTTTATTTTGAATTGATTCTTTGGACGCAAGCCCCAGCTCAGTCGCCGTTTCTTCCATAAAGCCGGCCTGCTCCGGGTCCGCATGATCCTTTAGATGCAGATTCGCATCTTGCTCATGGATCGCTCTGCCCATTCTTTGATTATACCTCATGCAGCAACATCCTTTTGATATCTTTTTTCTATAGTATAAACAAATCATTTTCATTTTATTAAAAAAACGGCAAGGAATATACGATATAGAAGAAGAAGTAGTGTTCCAAGTTTTTTACCGAAAGGAGGAGATGGGTACCAATATGAAAAAAAGAACAGTATTGATCCTATCGATGATGCTGGCAGCACAAGCAGCCTTTTATACATCGTCAAACACAGCTTCTGCAGCCATCGGGGAAGCCGTGATTGCCACCGATGAAATCAATGTCAGGAGCGGGCCCGGACTGAGCCATGAAATCGTCAGCGTCGTCAGCCGGAATGAAAGCTATCCGATTCTCGAAGAGCGCGGGGATTGGGTCCAGATCCAGCTGAACGGCGGACAAAAAGGATGGGTCGTATCCTGGCTGATCAAGAAAAAAAGCCAAGTCTCCAACGGCTCTGTTTCAGCGGCGGGAAAAGTCACATCTTCCGAAGCAAACCTGAGAATCAGAAAAGGCCCCGGCACTTCATATGAAGTCCAAGGCGTATTCCCTGAAGGAGAACAGGCTGACCTGCTAAAGACCGACGGAAAATGGATGAAGATTTCCTATCAGAATATCACTGGCTGGGTCCATTCAGACTATGTCAATCAAGGTTCAGGCCCGAAACAGTCTCAATCGTCTTCATCACATGCTTCATCAACAAAGTCAGGAACGGTCGGCGTATCCACCTTAAATGTCAGAAGCACAGCTTCCCATCAAGGACGGATTATTGCGTCGCTCCAACGGAATGCAAGTGTGACGATTTTAAACGAACAGCACGGCTGGTATGAAATCGAATTTAATGGTCAAAAGGGCTGGGTCGCAAGCCACTATATTCTCGAAGGAACCAAACAGAAAAGCGGAACTTCGGAAACAAGCAGCGGCTCCGGGTCAAAACAGCAGGCCACCATCGTGTATGAAGGCACAAATGTTAGAAGCGGGCCTTCGACATCCTCAGCGATCGTCAAGCGCGCAGGGAAAGGCGAGTCTTACCCGATCGTCTCTGCAAAAGGCGACTGGTATGAAATCAAACTGTCAAACGGCGATTCCGCCTATGTGGCAAACTGGGTCGTCCAGACTGCTGACCAGTCAGGCTCAGCCGGAGATTCGAAAAACGCAGCACCGCCTTTGGCAAAGCGGTCGAGTGCGAGCGGCACAATCAAAAACAAAACGGTTGTCATCGATGCCGGACACGGCGGACATGACAGCGGGACAATCGGAACGCAAGGGACGCTGGAAAAACGGCTGACCATCAAAACGGCAACGCTTCTTGCCGCGAAACTGAGAGCCGATGGCGTCAACGTCTATATGACGCGGAATGACGATTCTTTCGTCAGCCTTCAGTCGCGGGTCGCGACCTCTCACTACCGAAACGCCGACGCTTTTATCAGCATTCATTATGATAGTTTTGCAAACGCGTCCGTAAGGGGAAATACCGCCTATTACTACAGTCCGTCCAAAGACCGGAAGCTCGCAGCAGACGTGCAGTCCGAGATCGAAAAACACTCGCCTCTGCCAAGCCGCGGCGTATTATTCGGGGACTACTTCGTATTAAGAGAAAATAAACAGCCGGCCGCATTGTTTGAACTCGGCTACTTGAGCCATCCTCAAGAAGAAGCGGTTGTCAGCACGAACGCTTATAGAGAAAGAGTGACAGACGGCATTAGAAGCGGCTTAGAAAACTATTTTAACTAATAAAAAAGCTCCCAAATGGGAGCTTTTTTATGCTTTCGAATCCATAATAAAGGTGACGGGACCCGAATTTGTCAGCTTGACATCCATCATTTCGCCAAATCTTCCCGTTTCGACAGCAACGCCTTTTGCGCGAAGCATGCTGTTCCACTCCTCGTATAATTGAAGCGCCTGATCGGGCTTTGCCGCTTTTGTAAAATTCGGCCGTCTTCCTTTTTTCGTGTCGCCGTACAAGGTAAACTGAGAAACCGATAAAACGGAGCCTCCGACATCTAAAAGCGACAGGTTCATCTTTTCGCCTTCATCTTCAAAAATCCGCAGATTGACTAGCTTTTCCGCCAAATATGCGGCATCTTCGCTCGTATCCTCATGCGTCACGCCGACAAGCACCATCAAGCCGAGGCCGATTTGACCGACAGTCTCGCCTCCTACCGAAACGCTTGCATCTGTGACGCGCTGAACAACTAATCTCATGACGCTTTTCCTCCTAATTCATCACCCTGCGCACGGAGTAAATATCTTTGATCTGTTTGATCCGTTCAACCACTTTATGCAAATGATTAATATTTTGAATGAAGATGGCCATATGGATCGTCGCCACTTTATTGCGATCAGATTTACCTGACACAGATGAAATATTTGTTTTTGTCTCATTAACGGCCTGAAGAACTTCATTAAGAAGGCCGCGGCGGTCATAGCCGAGAATTTCGATTTCGACGTTATATTCTTTTCTCCGCTGCGTCTGCGGCTCATGCTCCCATTCTACTTGAATCAGCCGGTCGAGTGCTTCATTTGTTAAAACATTCGGGCAGTCCTCGCGATGGACAGATACACCACGGCCTTTTGTAATGAATCCGACGATCGGATCTCCCGGAACGGGGTTGCAGCATTTTGACAGTCTGATCAGAAGGTTGTCAACGCCTTTGACGCGAACACCCGCTTCGCGCTTTTTCCCTTGGTAAGGTTTCGGTTCAGGCGTTACGTCTTGAACGCTTTTCACCTGTTCTTCCTGATCTCTGATTTTCCGTTCTTTTTCCGTCAGACGGTTTGCAACTTGAGCGGCTGTAATGCCGTTATAGCCGACTGCGGCATACATGTCTTCTTCATTGGCAAAATTGAATTTGTCGGCGACTTTCTGCAGATTCTCGACTGTTAAGACGTCCTTCACTTCAAAGTCCAGGTTTTTAATTTCTTTTTCAACCAGTTCTCTGCCTTTTTCGACGTTTTCCTCTCTGCGCTGCTTTTTAAAGAACTGGCGGATTTTATGCTTAGCCTGAGATGTCTGCGCAAGGTTGATCCAGTCCTGGCTCGGACCGTACGAATGCTTGGACGTCAGAATTTCTACGATATCCCCTGTGCGCAGCTGGTAATCAAGCGTGACCATTTTGCCGTTTACTTTCGCCCCGATCGTTTTATTGCCTATTTCTGAATGGATCCGGTACGAAAAGTCGATCGGCACGGAGCCTGACGGCAATTCAATGACGTCCCCTTTCGGCGTAAAAACGAACACCATGTCGGAAAACAAATCGATTTTTAGAGACTCCATAAATTCTTCGGCATCGCTCGACTCATTTTGAAATTCCAAAATTTCACGGAACCAGGAGAGCTTTTTATCAAAGCTTGAATCTTCATTGACATTTTTGCCTTCTTTGTAAGCCCAGTGGGCCGCGATTCCGTATTCCGCAATTTCGTGCATTTCAAACGTCCTGATCTGGACTTCCAGCGGATCCCCCTTCGGACCGATGACGGTGGTATGGAGCGACTGGTACATGTTCGGCTTCGGCATTGCGATATAGTCTTTAAATCTGCCCGGCATCGGCTTCCAGCATGTATGAATGATGCCTAGAACCGCGTAGCAGTCCTTGATGCTGTTGACGAGGATCCGGACTGCGAGCAAGTCGTAAATTTCGTTGAATTGCTTGTTTTGCATCGCCATTTTTCTGTAGATGCTGTAAATATGCTTCGGCCGGCCGGAAAAGTCCGCTTTAATATTAACCTCTTCGACGCGGCTTTTCACTTCGTTTACGACCTCTTCGACGTACAATTCCCTTTCGGCCCGCTTTTTCTTCATCAAATTGACGATCCGGTAATATTGCTGCGGATTTAAATAGCGCAAAGCGGTATCCTCAAGCTCCCACTTTATTTTTGAAATCCCAAGGCGATGAGCCAGCGGAGCAAATATTTCAAGCGTCTCATTTGAAATTCTGCGCTGCTTTTCCTGCGGCAGGTGCTTCAGGGTTCTCATGTTGTGAAGGCGGTCCGCCAGCTTGATCAAAATGACGCGGATGTCCTGAGCCATAGCCACAAACATTTTCCGATGATTTTCTGCCTGCTGTTCTTCCTGTGATTTATATTTAATTTTCCCAAGCTTCGTGACGCCGTCGACAAGCATCGCAACTTCTTCGTTGAATGCTTCCTTTAAATCTTCAAGCGTTACGCTCGTATCTTCCACCACATCATGGAGAAATCCTCCCGCTATTGTGGCGGGGTCCATTTCCAAATCGACGAGGATACCCGCGACCTGGATCGGATGGATAATATACGGCTCGCCCGATTTGCGGTATTGTTCGCGATGTGCGTCTTCCGCGTACTGATAAGCCTTTTTTATAAAAGCAACATGTTCATCGGAAAGGTAACTTTTCGCCTTCTCAATGACTTGCTCAGCGGTTAATACTTGTTCGTTCGCCATGGAATCACCTTTTTTATAATTGAAAACTGTATTGTAATTATTATCAAGAAAAATGTCACAGATGTAAAGAGAAGAAATTCAAAAGGACTTTTGCCGGCCCCGGAATACTATATGAATAGGAAAAAAAGCACCCGCTTTTGATGAGTGCTTTTTATAGTATAAATTTTGTTTAGTATTGCATCAAGGTTAAAATATCATATCCGTCCAGTTTATTTCTTCCTTCAAGATATGTCAGCTCGATCAGGAAAGCGATTCCGGCTACGATGCCGCCGAGCTCTTCAACCAGCTTGATCGTTGCTTCGATCGTCCCGCCGGTTGCAAGCAGGTCGTCAGTGATCAAGACGCGCTGCCCCGGTTTAATGGCATCTTTATGGATGGTCAGGACATCTTTTCCATATTCCAATCCGTAGTCGACTTTGATGACTTCGCGCGGCAATTTGCCTTCTTTGCGGACAGGCGCAAATCCTACCCCAAGCGAATATGCGACAGGGCAGCCGATGATAAATCCTCTCGCTTCAGGTCCCACGACAAGATCGATCTCTTTTTCTTTCGCATACGTTACAATTTGATCTGTCGCATAGCGATAGACGTCGCCTTTGTCCATCAATGTTGTAATATCTTTAAATTGTACGCCTTCCTTCGGGTAATCCGGCACAATTGTCACATACTTCTTCAAATCCATCTGTCTTCATGTCCTCCTCATACTTTATAAGCGACGGCGTTTTCCGCCATCCGCTTATCCAGCCACTGTTTAAGCTCACCCGCCGAAGAATAAATGAGCTTTTGCTCCAATTCAATCAGGCGCTGTTTTTCCCGGTAGGTTTCAGAATCTGTCAGATCGCGCCTTTCGGCATGATAAACAACAGATAAAACACCATTCTCTATTGTAACAAAACCGAGCTCAAAAAACACCTTTGTCATGAAATCAATTGTGTCTTTTGTCCAGCCTTTATGTCTGGCAAGCTCCCCGCCGTATTTCGGCAAGTCAAAAGAACCTCTTTTCAGGAGGAAAGCATAGTACCATTTAAAGTATTCCCTTGTTGGAAATGTTGAGAAAAAATGTTCATCTGATTGATAAAAAATCAGATAAATGCGCTCCAGTTTTTTGCCTTTTATCACTTGGTCAAAGATGTCGAGCGACGGCGGAATATCTATAAATACCGCATAGCGGCTCTCAAGGTCGAGACGCTCTGCCTCTTCAGGGCCGCTGATGACGGTCAGCTCTTCTTCAAGGCCTGTCCCCGCAAGCTTCGCTTTTGTTTCCTCGCGGAAGCAGATGCACGCCCGTTTTGCAGGGTCCAGCTGCAATATTTTTTCTTCCCATGACCGTTTTCCCCGCAGATCAAACAGCTGCCATTCATTGACGGCCGCATCTTTGATCATCAGCTGCGGTTTTTTTCTGTTGTTCCACTCGTTAATCGACAGTTCCCCGACAATCGAAATCTTTGCTCCAGGAACGATCCCGTCTTCGATGGCGCCTTTATAAAATCCGATGCAATCGAGCTTGTTCTCGCCGTCTGCCAGGACAAGCTTCAAGTGATTCTTGTTGGCGCCGATTTTCCTGGAATCATCAATTTTAACGTCGCTGACAAGAACGAACGGCTTCGGATTTCCCGTGCCGAACGGCGCCAGCATGTTCATTTCGGCAATGCTGTCAACCGTGATATCTTCGAGCCGGCAGCACAAATCGACGTCTTGGACGGGAATAAAATCTTCCTCGGTCAGAACCGCTTCAGCCTGACGGTTGATTCTCTCCCTTAGTGCCGAAACATCTTCCAGGTTGAGCGTCATTCCGGCTGCCATCGGGTGCCCGCCGAAGTGCGGGAGAATATCCCGGCACTCCGAGAGATTTTGAAATAAATCAAATCCTTTGATGCTGCGCGCAGATCCTTTGGCAATGCCTTTTTCTTCATCGATACCGAGAACGATGGCTGGCCTGTAATACCTCTCGACAAGCTTTGAAGCCACGATTCCGACGACGCCGGGATTCCAGCCCGGCCGCGCCGCGACGATCACCGGCTGGTCAAGGCCTTCCTCCTCGATCATCTGAACGGCTTCCTCTGTCATCTGATTGACGATTTTTTGGCGCTCCTTGTTCAAGGCGTTGATGTCTTCGGCCAGCTCTTCTGCTTCTGTTTCGTCTTCTGTGTTCAGGAGGTAGACGGCCGGGTCAGCCTGTTCAATTCTGCCGACCGCGTTTAAGCGGGGCGCGATTTGAAAACCGATGGTCTCTTCATCCGCACTATGTATCTCCGCTCCGGCAATTTTGGTCAGCGCCTTTAATCCGGGGCGCTTCGTCCTCCTGAACTGTTCCATGCCGCGCTTGGCAATCTGCCTGTTTTCATCATGGAGCGGCACAAGGTCGGCAATCGTGCCGATCGCACAAAGGTCGAGCAAATCTTCCGGGAGCTCTCCGTTCAAAGCGTGGGCTAGCTTAAATGCGACACCGACGCCGGCTAGCTCTTTAAATGGATAGCCGCAGCCCGGCTGCTTCGGATGAATGATCGCATAGGCATCCGGCAAAACGGGGCCCGGCTCATGGTGATCCGTAATGATCAAATCGACGCCAAGCTCTTTAGCGACTTCAGCTTCATGAACGGCGGCAATGCCTGTGTCAACTGTGATGATCAATGAATAGCCTGATTCTTTGATCCCGCGAAAGGCCGCTTCATTCGGGCCGTACCCTTCTTTAAAGCGGTCAGGTATATAAAAATCGGCTTGTGCTGAACATTTTTTCAACATTTGCAAAAGGACAGTCGTGCTTGTCACACCGTCCGCATCATAATCGCCGTAAATCATAATCTTTTCTTGATCTGAAATTGCCTGTTTGATTCTCTGTACAGCTTTTTCCATATCTTTCAGCAGATAAGGATCGTGAAAAACAGCATCCTTGCCATTTAAAAATGAAGATGCTTTGTCGGCTGTATCGTAACCTCTCATGACAAGCAATGAGGCGGCAAGGGGAGTAATGCCTAATCTTCCGGCGAGCTGCTCCACCTTTTCTTTGTCGGGCGTTTGCACGTCCCAACGCATTTTTGACGCTAACATAAATTCACCCCTCAACCACACTATTATACTAGAGCAGCATGAGGGGATTCAATTTATTTCGTGCAATCTTTCTAGTCTTTCTGATTTTCGGGCGTCGCCGATTCGGCTTCAAGTTCAGGATGCTTTACCTGTTCTTCTCTCTTGAGCGCCTTCAGCTCTTTTTTCAGCCGCATGATCTGGAAAGCGCCGGCCGAGCCGATAATAAGCGCCCCCATTAATACCGACACCAAAATGACCAGGATCAGGGGCCATTCTGCCGTTCCAAAAAGAAAATCAACCTTTACCGGTTCAACATTAATGACCGCGAAAACAGCAACAATTAATGTGAAAATAAGTGCAGCGATTAACGTCCATTGTTTGTTCATGAGATATTCTCTCCATTCGCGTCGTTTTCTAGCGTTATTTTCCCGCTCTGCTCCCATTTTAAACAAAAAGAAGATCGATAGAAAGCCGCCAAAACAACTTTTTTTCTCTTTAAACCAAAAAAAGACCGCCCGGCAGTGCGGGCAGTCCACGATTTATTCTTCTGCAGGCTTGCGCTTCGGCTTTTTCAGTTCGCGCCCTTTCCAGACAAGCCATACTTGAGCCGCGATGTAGAGCGATGAATACACTCCGCTCAAAAGTCCGACCAACAGCGCAACAGAGAAGTTCGAAATCGATGCAGCGCCGAAGATGAGAAGCGCAATTACGACGATGACGACCGTAAGCACCGTATTAATCGAACGTGTGAACGTCTGCTGCAAGCTTAAATTCACAATATGCGACAAGTCGCTGAAAGTTTTCGGTTTGCGCTTTTTCAAATGCTCCCTGATCCTGTCAAACGTGACGATCGTATCATTTATCGAATAGCCGATGATCGTCAGCACGGCGGCAATGAAGGTAATATCAACCTCAAGCCTTGTGAGACTGAAGACGGCAATGATGAAGAACGCATCATACAGCAATGAAGCGATAGCCGCAACCGCCATCTTGTATTCAAAGCGGATCGATACATACAAAATGAGGCCGATCGACGCGATGATCACCGCATAGAACGCGTTTCTCGCCAGCTCTTTACCAACGGTCGGCGAGACGGTGCTGACATTTGGTTCGCTGCCGTATTTTTCTTTAAAATAATTTTTCACTTCAGCGATTTTTTTCTGATTCGGAACGCCGACAAACCTGGCGACGCCATGATCATTTTTTTCCCCTGAAAGAACGATCGAGTCAGGATCAAGCCCGACTTTTTCAAAGTCGTTTTCAAGCTCCTGGGTTGTCAGCTTATGATCGCTTTGAACTTCGATTCTCGCTCCGCTTGAGAAATCGATGCCGAGATTCAGCTTAAACACAAGCAAGACGATAAGACCAGCGGCCAGAAGAACACCCGAAACTGCAAAGAACCATTTCCGCTTTCCGACAAAGTCCCATTTTTCAAACGGAGTCGGAGGCTCCGTATTTTCGTCTGTCTTTCTGATATCCAAAATGTCTTTTTTGCGGACCCCAAACCAGCCTTTTTTCCGGTCAAGCCAGCGGCTTTCGACCAGCAGGCCGAGCAGGAAGCGCGACAGGAAGACAGCTGTAATAAAGCTTGTCAAAATGGATAGGATCAGCATGGTCGCGAAGCCTTTGACAGAGCTTGTACCAAATATGAAAAGGACGATTCCGGCAAGCATCGTCGTAATATTGGCATCAAAGATCGTTGCAAATGATCTTCTGTTTCCTGCTTTAAAAGCCGAGCGAACCGATTTGCCGAGCTTCAGCTCTTCTTTTATGCGTTCATACGTAATGATGTTGGCGTCAACCGCCATCCCGACACCCAATATAAGTGCCGCGATCCCCGGAAGGGTCAGAACTGCATTCATCCAGTCGAATATCTGCAGTGTAATGTAGATGTAGACCGAAAGCGTAATGACCGCAATAAAACCAGGCAAGCGATAGTAAAGAAGCATGAATAGGAAAATAATAGCAATACCAACGATTCCCGCAAACACGGTATCATTCAAAGCCTGCTCCCCAAACTGCGCCCCGACGGATGTCGAATACTTTTCAACGAGTTTGACAGGAAGAGCTCCCGCATTTAAAATGCTCGCCATGTCTTTTGCTTCCTGAATCGTAAAGTTTCCTTCAATCATCACGTCTGACGTATTCAGCACCTGGCTGACATTCGGAGCGGAGATATATTTATGATCCGCTTTTTGCGATTCCTTTTTAAAAGAGTCGCCTTTTTTGTAATCAAGCCAAATGACGAGCTGGTTGTTCGGCTTCATATCAAGCACTTTCTTCGTCACTTCGCCGAATTTATCGGCATCCTTCAGCTTGATCGTCACGATCGGCTCATTTGTGTCCTGCTTGAACGACTGTTTGGCGCCGTTTTCGACAAGATCCGCACCGTTCAAAAGCTCATTGTCATTCGTATCCCTGAACGTAAGCTGAGCCTGTGTGGATAAGATTTCCCGCGCCCTGTTCTGGTTGTCGACGCCGGCAAGCTGAACCCTGATCCGGTTATTTCCTTCAATTTGAATGTTCGGCTCGCTGACGCCCAACACATTCGCCCGGCGGTTCAGCGCTTCAACCGTGCTGACGAGGGCATCCCTGTCAATTTTGTCGCCCTGTTTGGCAGGCTGGACTTCATACAGAACCTCAAAACCGCCCTGAAGATCAAGGCCGAGGCTGATGCTGTCTGCAGCCGGCTTCGTGAACATTCCCAGTCCCGTACCGATCAAGAGAACGGTAAGGAAAAACGCAATCAAGCGTCCTTTTTTCATTATGTATTTCCTCCCTTAAATCAACCAAAATCAACGACTATCTCAGCAGCTCATCGAGCATATCCTGCCCTTCTTTGCTGTCGAGTAAATTAGACGTTTTAAACGATTCTACGGTTGCATAGTTCATAAATTCGCCAATTTTCACAGATAAAATATCACCGGCGAGCTGGTGAATTTGAACATCCTTCTTTTTCTTCCATTTCTTATTCAATAAGTATGACCACAATTCCTCTATTTCAATATCGTCATAACCGAGTATCCTGAACTCTTCCGTCTTGCTGCGAAGAAAGGGTTTTAAATGATCCTTGTAAAGATCAGCCGGATGTTTGCCCATGCCAAAGCCACGCTCCTTTCACATTTTTTCAGAGAGACTTGTCATGCTTGGACGATGTATGCGCATATCTTATTGTATATGATTAAAGGTTGTTTGAGAAGGCAGGGGACTCTAGAAATGACGAAGCAGACGTTTTTAAAAGGAACGCTCATTTTAATAGCGGCAGGTTTGATTACGAGAATGCTCGGCTTTATCAACCGGATTGTCATCGCAAGGTTCATCGGTGGTGAAGGCGTCGGACTTTACATGATGGCGGCTCCGACCTTTTTTCTGGCCGTCACCCTCACCCAGTTCGGCCTCCCGGTCGCCATCAGCAAGCTGGTCGCTGAAGCGGAAGCGCGCCGAGACCACAGGAAGACAAAGCAGATTTTAGTGATGTCTCTTGCGATCACCGGGACGCTCAGCGCCGTCATCACTCCGGTGTTTCTCATTTACGCCCCGCTGATGGCCGACACGCTGCTCACAGACAAAAGAACGCTTTATCCGCTTTTGGCGGTTACGCCGGTCGTTCCGATCATTGCCGTTTCCAGCGTACTGAGGGGCTATTTTCAAGGCAAGCAGAATATGCGGCCGCTCGCCGTGTCCCAGGTTCTCGAACAAATTGTCCGGATATCGCTCGTCGCCGTCTGCACGACGGCATTCCTTCCGCTCGGCATCGAATATGCGGCTGCGGGCGCGATGCTGTCATCCGTGTTTGGCGAATTGGCTTCACTCCTTTATTTGTTCGTCGCCTTTAAATACAAAAAGAAAATCCGCATCAGAAAACGTTTTTTCCAATCGCTGAAATCTGGACGAACCACGTTTTTCGAACTGATGAGCGTTTCGCTCCCAACAACGGGCAGCCGTTTTATCGGCAACCTGTCATGGTTTTTTGAGCCGATTGTCGTAGCGCAAAGCCTTGCAATAGCAGGGGTCGCCGCTTCCGCCGCAACGAGCCAGTACGGAGAGTTGACCGGCTTTGCCCTGACGCTTCTCACCCTCCCGAGCTTTATCACATATTCTCTGTCTACGGCGCTCGTTCCAGCCATCAGCGAAGGAATCGAACAGAAAAAAATGCAAGTCGTGGAATACAGGCTTGAGCAGGCGATGAGGCTTTGCCTTTTAAGCGGCGGAATATCGGCGGTCATTTTGTTTTCGTACGCGGATGAGCTGGTCAGCGTGATGTACGGGTCGTCAAATGCTGCGATTTATGTGAAAATCATGGCTCCATTCTTTTTATTTTACTATTTCCAAGGTCCGCTGCAGGCCGTCCTGCAGGCTTTAAACCTGGCCGGCGCGGCAATGATGAACAGCCTGGTCGGCGCCGTTGTGAAAACAGGTCTCATTTTTGTTCTCGCTTCACGGCCTTCACTTGGCATTATGGGGGCTGCGCTGGCGATTTTGACGGGGATCATCCTCGTCACCCTGCTGCACGCCGCAACCGTCAGCAAAGTACTTCCCATCAGCATTAACCTGAAAGAATATATCGTATCCTTCGGCGTCATTTTGATATCAGGGTGGGGAAGCCTTCTGATGAAAGAACACCTTTTTTTAGACCAGTCCGAGCCGATGCGCCTGCTTTTGTGTGTCGCGGTTACAAGCTTTCTTTACGTCTTCCTTCTGGTCGCCTTCAAGCTGGTCAAAAAAGAAGAAATCCAGCGGTTTCCGCTGTTCGGCCGCTGGATTTCGTAAGCTCTCGCTTTAAGGTTTAAATTCATCCTTTATGTCAATAAAAAAAGAACCTTTATTATATGTGCAATAAGAAATTTTGGAAAGATCGCGGTGTCCTCTTTTTTCAAGCTTTTGCTCAAGCCACTCCCGGTCTTTCCCGATCTTTTCTAATTGTTCTTTTTGAACCATTCCGTCAACAATCAACGGCAGTTCGATCATTTTGTTTGGCCCGTCTTTTGTAAACACTGAAAGCTTCCCGGTCGGCTCCAAAATCGCATATGAAACATCCCCGATTCGTTCCACATTCTTATCTCTCAGCTGTGTCATCAAATCATCGTAATTATAGCGCTGTGTCCTCATGGCGTGTTCATCAATTTTTCCGCGGTCTATGATAATCGTTGGTTTTCCATCGAGAAGCCGGCGGATTTTTTGATTTTTCAATGACAGATATGCAAATATAACCTGGATCAGCGTCAAAACGAGAATTGGAATGATCGTATGGAGAAGGTGGTCATCGAGATTTTCAATGGCCAAAACCGCGATTTCGGCCATCATAATAAAAACGACAAGATCCAATATGCTCAGCTCGCCTATTTCCCTCTTTCCCATCAAGCGAAACAAAATAAAGATGATGAAATACAAAACGACCGTCCGAAACGTAAGAGCTAAAATTTCATCCATTACCGCCCGCCTCCTTCCGCCTATCATGATCATAAACATAGCCTTTGTAAAATTGAGGCTTTTATGTATAAAAGGTCGGGGGAGCTAGTCTATTTGCCAAACGTGCAGAATACATTTAAAAAGACGAGCCCGTCTATATTGAAAGGAGGATCGTGATGAACGAACCAAAACAAGTCGGCAAAGGGATTTTATACAGCTTGGCGGTTATTTTCGCTTTGATGTTTGCGGGAAGCCTGGTCATTTCGCTGCTCCTCACCTTCACATCATTAACCGAAAGTTCATTCAGCTGGTTTATTACCGCCATTTCTTTTATTACCTTGTTCATCGGCGGTTTTATTGCGGGAGGCAAATCGAAGGAAAAAGGGTGGCTGAGCGGAGGATTGACAGCGCTTTGCTTCTCTCTTACGGTGCTTTTGTTTCAATATCTCGGCTTTGGCGAAGCCTTCAATTTGAAGCAGCTGCTCTATCATTCCGGTTTTTTGGGAGTCAGCATGCTGGGCGGGATTTTCGGGGTCAATCTGCAGGGGAGCCGTGCATAAAGACAGCAAAAAGGGAGCGGATGACCGCTCCCTTTTCTCATGCCCATCAGGCTTCTTTTATGCCATGTCACATCAGGAACAACTGCGGCTTCATCAAGACATAAGGAACGGCGCTAGCGCCGTTTTCACGTCCTACGACAGTCTGATTTCCGATGCTTATGTATCAGCCTTTCGGCTATTCTGCTGACGCCTCTCTGATCGCGCGGCGGTCGAATGTCAGACGGGTATTGTCGCCTGTTTTGATGACAACCTTGCTTTCGTCAATTGAATCAACGATGCCGTGCAGGCCGCCGATCGTTACGACCTTATCTCCTTTTTTCAGCTCCTCCTGCATCTGGCGGACAGCCTTCTGCTGCTTTTGCTGCGGACGGATCAAAAGGAAATAAAGAACCGCAAACATTAAAATAATCGGAAGTAATGTTCCAAGCATCTCCATTATTTTTTCACCCCTTTCAAATGGCTTTATCGCTTTCTTCGTTTATGTGTCAGAAACTTTTAGCATTTGGTTTATTAAAACCGTAGCGCTCAAAAAACTCTTCCCGGAAATCACCTAAACGATCTTCACGAATGGCATCTCTCACTTGCCCCATTAATTTTAACAGAAAATGAAGATTATGATAAGAAGTTAAACGAATTCCAAACGTTTCATTACAGCGGATTAAATGTCTGATATAAGCGCGCGAGTAATTGCGGCACGTATAACAGTCGCACTGCTCGTCGATCGGTCTGAAATCTCTTTCATATTTGGCATTTTTGACGACGAGGCGCCCTTCGCTCGTCATGAGCGTACCGTTTCTCGCTATCCTTGTCGGCAGCACGCAATCGAACATATCCACTCCGCGGATGGCTCCGTCAATCAGTGAGTCCGGCGAGCCGACCCCCATTAAATAGCGCGGTTTATCCGCAGGAAGCAGCGGAGTTGTAAACTCCAGCACACGGTTCATCACGTCTTTCGGCTCTCCGACGGATAGTCCACCTATAGCATATCCCGGGAAATCCAATGAAATCAAGTCTTTCGCACTTTGTTTTCTCAAGTTTTCGTACTCGCCGCCTTGAACGATTCCGAAAAGCCCTTGCTCGTCAGGGCGCTTGTGAGCTTTCAGGCACCTTTCCGCCCAGCGGCTCGTCCGTTCAACAGACCTCTTCATATAATCGTACTCTGCCGGGTACGGCGGGCATTCGTCAAACGCCATCATAATGTCTGATCCGAGGGCGTTTTGGATTTCCATCGCTTTTTCAGGAGATAAAAACAGCTTGTCTCCGTTTAAATGATTGCGGAAATGTACGCCTTCCTCTTCGATTTTGCGGAACTCGCTCAGGGAAAACACCTGAAAGCCGCCTGAATCCGTCAAGATGGCGCGGTCCCAATTCATAAACTGATGAAGGCCCCCCGCCTCTTTGACGATGTCATGGCCCGGTCTCAGCCAAAGGTGGTACGTATTGCTTAAAATAATACCTGCACCCATTTCTTTCAGCTCTTCCGGCGCCATCGTTTTAACGGTGGCGAGCGTTCCTACGGGCATAAACACCGGCGTTTCAAATGAGCCGTGCGGGGTGTGCACCCTTCCCAGCCTTGCTCCTGTTTGTTTACATGCTTTTATGAACTCATAGCGTATCGGTTGCTGCGACAAATTATGAGCCCTCCAATCTTTTTGAATTTTATTTGATCAACATGGCATCTCCGAAGCTGAAGAAGCGGTATTCATGTTCCACTGCGGTCCGGTAGGCGGAAAGCACATGCTCTCTGCCTGCGAGCGCGCTGACAAGCATAATGAGGGACGATTTCGGAAGATGAAAATTGGTAATCATCCCGTCTATCGCCCGGAATGTGTAGCCTGGATAAATAAAAATCGATGTCCAGCCTCTCGCTTCCCGGAAGCGGCCGTCATGCTCGGAAGCGATGGTCTCAAGCGTCCTCGTCGATGTCGTGCCGACGGAAATAATCTTTCCGCCTTCCTGTCTGACGCGGTTTAACAATGCTGCCGTTTCTTCCGACATTTCATAAAACTCGGCATGCATGTCGTGTTCCTCTACATTTTCCGCACTGACAGGCCGGAATGTCCCGAGTCCGACGTGAAGGGTAATAAACGCAATATGCACGCCTTTTTTCCTGAGCGCATCGAGAATCTCTTCCGTAAAATGCAGCCCGGCCGTCGGCGCAGCCGCTGATCCTTGTTTCTTTGAGTAAACCGTCTGATAGCGCTCCCTGTCATCGAGCTGTTCTTTAATATAAGGAGGCAGAGGCATTTCGCCGAGCGATTCGAGCACCTCGTAAAAAATCCCTTCATAGCGGAATTCAATTTTTCTTCCGCCGTGCTCGAGCTCTTCTGTGCAGACCGCTGTGAGACGGCCGTCTCCAAACGAAAGAACGGTTCCGCGCTTGACCCGCTTTGCGGGCTTGACAAGCGTTTCCCAGACGTCCCCTTCCTCCTGTTTTAACAGAAGAACTTCAACCTTTGCGCCCGTCTCTTCCTTGACTCCGTACAAGCGGGCCGGCAGCACCCTCGTATCGTTCAGCACGATGCAATCGCCCGCGTTCAGAAAATCAATCACATGCTTAAACGTGCTGTGAGTGATTTCTCCTGTTTTTTTATCCAGCACCATCAGCCTGGACGCATCCCGCTCTTTTAAAGGAACCTGTGCGATGAGGCGTTCAGGCAAGTCAAAATCGAATAATTCTACTTTCATCTTTTTTCACCTTACTCTATCTATAGACTTGAATGTCAGAGTCATTTCATTCGTCCGAAAATCGAAAACACCACGGACAGAATGATACTGATGACAATGCATGTAACAACCGGAAAGAAAAATGTCACGTTTCCCTTTTTCACAAAAATATCGCCGGGAAGCCTGCCGATGACTTGCATGAATAAACCGACGGCAAAAATGACGGCGCCCAGCACCATTAAAATCTTTGGAAATTCAGTCACTGTTCGGAACCTCCATTTTAAAGTGGCTGTATACATCAGGGGTCACGATGCGCCCCCGCGGCGTTCTTTGAATAAAACCGATTTGAAGAAGATACGGCTCATACACATCCTCAATCGTGTGAGACTCCTCACCGATGGTAGCCGAAATCGTATCGATGCCGACGGGACCGCCGCCAAATTTTTCGATCATGCCCATCAAAAGCTTGCGGTCGATATGATCAAGCCCAAGTTTATCAACCTGGAGGCGTTCAAGCGCATCAACCGCCACTTCCTCCGTGATGGAGCTGTTTCCAAGCACCTGGGCAAAATCCCTGACCCTCCTCAAAAGCCTGTTGGCAATCCGCGGCGTCCCTCTTGACCGTCTTGCGATTTCGAGAGCCGAGAGCGAATCGATGTCGACCTCAAACAGTTCCGCCGTTCTGATCACGATTTCCGAAAGCTCGTCACGCGTGTAATACTCAAGCCTTGACAGAACGCCGAACCTGTCCCTGAGAGGCGCGGTTAAAAGCCCGACCCTTGTGGTCGCGCCGACAAGGGTAAAAGGAGGAAGATCGAGCCTCACAGAACGCGCCGACGGCCCTTTGCCGATCACGATATCAAGGCAGAAATCTTCCATCGCAGGATACAGCACCTCTTCGATCGAACGGTGCAGCCGGTGGATCTCGTCAATAAATAAAACGTCGCCTGGCTCCAGAGCCGTTAATATCGCCGCCAAATCGCCGGGGCGCTCGATCGCCGGACCTGACGTCGTTCTGAGATTGACTCCCATTTCGTTGGCGATGATCGCGGCGAGCGTCGTTTTTCCCAATCCCGGCGGCCCGTACAACAAGACATGGTCAAGCGTTTCCTCCCGCATTTTCGCAGCTTCGATGAAAACCTTGAGGTTGTCTTTCACTTTTTCCTGGCCGATATACTGAGCCAGTCTTTGCGGACGCAGACTTTGCTCAATCGCTGATTCATGGTTGTCTAGTTCACTTGATACAAGCCGCTCATCCATGATATCACCTTACTTTAACAATTTTTGCAATGCTTTTTTAACGTATTGATCCGTCGAAAGCGCCTCTTCCTTTTTCAAATGAGGCTGGACTTTTTTAATTTCCCGGTCGGAATAGCCGAGCGCTCTTAATGCTTCAAGCGCCTCCTCAAGAGCCGTTTCCGCTTCATGAATTTGCTCCCGCTCTTCATGGTTAAACAGATCGGCCGCGATGTCAGGAACGGCGTCCGCAAGCTTCCCTTTCAGATCAAGGATGATCTGCCTTGCCGTTTTTTTGCCTACGCCGGGGAACTTGACGAGAAACGCTTCATCCTCATTCTCGATCGCTTCAATCACCGCTCCCGGATCGCCGGAAGCGAGGATCGCAAGCGCACCTTTCGGGCCGATTCCCGTAACATTCAGCATTTTCGTAAACAGCATTTTTTCTTCCCTTGTCGAAAAGCCGTACAGCGCATTCGTATCTTCTCTTACATAATGGTATGTATAGATTGTTTCGTTGCTGTTTTTCTTATAAATAAACGGATTTGGCGCAAAGATCTGATAGCCGATCCCGCCGTTTTCAATGACAATATATTGGGGCGATACATAATCAATCGTCCCTTTTACGAATTCGATCAACGTTCATTCACCTCTTTGACTGCTCTTCATTGTAACACAAAACAGGCAAAGCTAGAATGAAAAAGTTAACATATGTTCGCTAAAAATGGCTTCTGTCCGCAGCTGAAAAAAGACATAACAGCGTCATGTCTTCATATCTTTTACATGATGTTGGCTTCCGGATGATTTTACGGCTTCAATGACATGTTCAAATTCCTTTTTCGTGCGGTATGGGATCCCTTTGCGCAAATCATCCGCCATCCGGCTTTCCAGGCGCTTTATATCAATCTGAAAAAACGATTGAATCGGCTCTGATAATATGCCCGGGCGGCCGTGAAAAGTCGAAATCACGCCGTCTTCCGTCACTCCGATATAACCGTTTGTTTTGCTGAGGGGAGAAATGTCGTCCACCTGTTTGCGAAACAGAATAAACCCCTTTTTCTGATCGATGAGCTGCCACCCTTTATAAGCAGCTTTAAAGTCTTCCAGTGTTCGAGCGGCCTCTACTTTATTTTCGATGCCAACGTCCCCGTCCAGATAAACCTTTTCAAGCTGGATTTGAACTGTAGCCGGCTTTTCGGCCAGGGCCTCCAGGTGAAAGCTGAGCGCGGCCAGCAGACTTCCAATAAGCACTAAACCGATTTTGAACTTGCTTTGGCTGTTCATCAATATCACCTTCTTTTTTGCCTTAACGATCATATCCATAGTTTGACCAACGCTTTTAAAAATTAATCTAAAAAAGCAATGAGATAACAACCGGTTTACGAATGTTACATTTTCAAACCAATATGAAGAACTCAAAGGCATTTAAGGTGCAAAACCCCGCGTTCTCATGTATAAACAACATTATAGAGAGTTTTTCGTTTGACCAGCCCTTAAAAAGAAGGTGAGTTCAGCGTGAAAAAGGCGCAAACCTATGCAGAGGCCGTAAAGTATAATACGAAAAAAAAGTTCAATAAACTTATCCAAAAACCCGATGACTTAGAGTTGATCGGGAAAGGCAGGAGCGCATACGTTTTTAAGCTGACTGAAGAGGGCAGGGAAATGGCTCTTAAAGTCTTTTTTCCCGAATTTAAGAACATCGCCGCAAGGGAAGCGGAGATTTACAAAAAGCTTTCTGATTCGAATTATTATCCTGATATATATGAAACAGGGCCATCATATATTTTAATGGAGTATATAAAAGGATATACTTTTTATGAGTGTTTAAACAAAGGCATTCCGATCGATGATGACATGATCTGCGAGGTCGACCGCGCATTGAACGATGCGAAGCGGAAAGGGTTGAATCCATCCGATATCCACCTCCGAAACCTGATACTGACGCCGGCTGGGACAATCAAAGTCATCGATGTCGCCAGGTTTTTGCAGACGAAAGAATGCAGACAGTGGGATGACTTAAAAACAGCCTATCAAACCATTTACAAAAAAAGCCGTTTCCCGCAAAGGCTTCCTAAGCTGTGGATGGAATTGATCGCTTATCTTTATAAAAAAAACTGGCTTCAAAAACAATGGGCCGCCAGAAAAAACAAATTTCACCCGTAATTTGAAACTTAAAGAAGGCACGTCCGTATATGAAATAACCCCATTACAGTCAGGAAGGGAGAAACAGCTGTTGAAGAAAAAGAAGAAACGAAATGATGATAAATGGGATTATCTTTATCTCGTTGATTTGCTTGAGCCGTTGTTTTATGTGCTGAGGCTGGCAGTAAGAGGACTTGCGAAAATCATAAATTAAACACCCGGGCTTTCGGGTGTTTTTTTGATGGCCGAGTGATCAGTCAAATACAAAACCCCTTCATCAGAAGGGGTTGCTTTTTAATGCTCTTTCAAATTTGTGAGCGGTACTTCCTGCTCGTTCTCCGGTTGGCCGAGCGGAAAGATTCTTGCGGTTTCATTTTGTTCGTTGACACGCTGAATATAAATCGGCTTGCCATTATAAGTAACATCAACCATGTCGGGTGATTCGACGATTTCCTGGGCACGCTGCGTATTCATGCTGACACCCTCCTTTAGCTTTTACTCATAATGTGTACTCCCGGCTGCTTTCGTATTCCTTTTTAGCCGGTTTTCTTTCAAGGAGGGGTGATCTTCAGCTCCCGTAATCAATGAACCTTTACGTACAAAGGCAGATCCGTGTGTCCCATTTCACGGACATAAACAAACAGATTGCCTTTGTGATGTATTTCGTGTCCGATCGCGAGCTGCAGCAGCTGTTCGCCGGCTACTTTTCGTCCGATGACACCGGTCAAATCGACTTCACGATCCAATTCTTCATCCGTAAAAGATTCAAGCAGCTTTTTTGTTTTTTCTGTATATGCTTTGGCGAGCTCGCTCAGGCTTGCCCCTGTTTCTTCCGGCTTCTTTTTAAAAGACTCTCCGTTCCCTTCTTTTGCCGCTGAAGCAAAGGCATAGAAAGATTGCAGCATATGCATGACAAGTTCCTTCGCTGGCATCGACGTTTCAGTCGGTTTGTAATCGAGATGTTTTTCATCAATCTTTTGAATCAGTTCTTCTGTCACCAGGCGGTGGGACATAAATTCCTGAACGATGCGGTCTTTTCGTTCCATTTTTTATTCCTCCTTCGTGTTTAAGCAGTTCATACCCAGAATAACACGAGTTTCCATTTTCAGCATCTGTCCTGCAGCACCCTTCGGACCGCCTTGACATATTTGCGGAATGTTCTCGTTTTTGTCTCCTCCCTCTCTTTATAGGAAAAATCTTCGAAAAACTCTTTCCTTTGAGCCGTGCTGATTTCAAGCTGCACGCTCATTCCTGACTGGCTTTCATTATTGATGTTTTCCTCGGCAGTTCCGGCAAATTTCCCGTCCACTTTGACCAATTCTGCGGAAAAGTCAGACTTTTTCAGAGATTTGACGATAGCTTTTGCCAGCTTTCTGTCCGTTCCTCCCACAAGCGTGTGCGGGCGGTCGCCGGAATAGCCGTGGAATGCGATGGTATAGCGGTGTTCTTTTATTTTCTGCAGTGCCAGAGGCTCGTCAAAGTTTGTGCTTGTAATATGAAGATCCGAGTTGTTCTCATCCTTTTTTCCCTCGAATAAATAAGTTGAATAATCATCTTTGAAAGCTCTGACAAGCTCGCTTACTCCGCCTTCTATTCTTCCTCCGTGAGGCGAAAAGATTAAACAGTCGCTTCCCGCTTTTTCGTGGTACTCAATGTCATAGCCGCTTTTTTCGTGTTCCTGCAATTCCTTGAAATTCATGTATCTGTCCCCGGCCTGGATCTGAAAGTTCTCCCGGGTTGTTTTTTCGAACCATCTGTATACGCCATTTATCATCACTGCTGCGATCACCAAGTAGATGAGTACTTTTTTCTTCATTGATTATTCCCCTTTTACACTACCTTTCGATTTCTAAGCATGTCCTCCATGCCTCATTGTATATTTGGCTTTTTTGTGACACAGTTATTTTACGCTTTAGACATGACGCGTTCAATTATGAATAAGTTTGATAAAAAATAAAAATTTAAATATTTTTATTAAAAAGATGCTTTTTCATTAGTTTAAAAGATCGATAAATTTTAAGAAAAAAATCTCATAACAATAGGCGTCTCCTGTTGCACGACTTTCCCTACAGCCCATCCCGCTTGAGAATGAGGCGTTCTATCAGAAACGGGGTATACGGTTTGATAAAAGTAAAATCGGCCGCGTCTGCCGGCTGCAGATGTTATATTTTCTTTTCCTCCCCGTTCTGTTATCCTATTACCGACAATAAAAATGCAGGTGATAAAACATGGAAACAGAATATGATACAAAAGGCTACGACCTGACAAAAGTTTATGATTACAATCAATATCCGGATGTCCGCCACGGACGGTGCGACAATTGCGATTACACCCTTTTTAAAAGCTCTGTAAAAAACGGCCAGTTTTTGCGTGAATGCCGGCGCTGCGGCATGAAAAAAAGCATTTAGCGTTACAGCACATTCTCATATGTATAAAAAAACTTGCCGACAAGGCTGCATGCAGCTTTGCCGGCAATACACGTCATGCTGTCAAATGTTTAAACATCTTTTTGATCTTTGTTTGTGACAAAGCCGTTGATCGATTCACCGATCTTTCCGCTAAGATCGACATTCAAATTGTTGAGATTTTGAATATATTCGCTGATGACATTTTGGATCGCTTGATTAAGTTCCGCATTTTCGCTTTTTGTGAAATCGGCCTCTCTCAGATCGATACCGCTGTTTTTCTGAACCAGCTCATAGATCGATTCGCCAAAACCCGTGATAAGGCCGTTGACTCTCTCGATGATTTGAGCGGTTTCCTTGTCTTGCGGGCTGCCGCCCGCAGCCGGGAAAGGCTTCTCATTTCCGTGTTGTTCAGCCATTGCAGATCCTCCTCTCATAATGACAGACTCCTTCACAATATATGATAAAAAATCAAATCCTGTTTCCGCAGCAGCTTGATACAGCTGCTAATTGGTTGATGATGCATAAAAGGACGCCGCGAATCTGGAGCGGCGTCCTTTTTTAATGAACGTTCGTATACACTTCCTGCACATCGTCATCATCTTCAAGTGCGTCAATGAGTTTTTCGACTTTTTCCTGAAGTGTTTCATCGACCTCTGCATAGGTTTGTGGAACCATTGTCATTTCGGCTGTCGCCGTTTCGTAGCCGCGCTCCTCCAAGTTTTTCTTTACTTCTTCAAACTGTTCGGGCTCTGTATAAATCTCGAACAGCTCTTCGCTCGTTTCTAGCTCCTCGGCACCGGCATCAATGACCTCAAGCATAAACTCCTCTTCATCTATCTCAAGATCTTCACGCTCGATTGCAATATATCCTTTCCGGTCGAACATATAAGAAACACATCCTGTTTCCCCCAAGCTGCCGCCGTTTTTGCTGAAAGCAGTTCTGACGTTTGTCGCCGTCCGGTTTTTATTATCTGTCAAACATTTGACCATGACAGCCACACCGCTTGGGCCGTAGCCCTCATACGTAATTTCCTCGTAGCTTTTTCCATCCTGGCTGCCGGAAGCTTTTTTGATGGCGCGGTCGATGTTGTCGTTTGGCATGTTTGCATTTTTGGCTTTATCGATAACGAGACGCAGACTTGCGTTAGATTCGGGATCGGGTCCCCCTTCTTTTGCGGCTACATATATTTCTTTGGCAAGCTTCATGAAAATTTTGCCGCGTTTAGCATCTTGGGCATTTTTTCTTCTCTGAATATTTTTCCATTTAGAATGGCCAGCCATATCTTTCTACCTCCAAAAAAATTCTCGTCTCTATGTACACTTTATACGGTTTTCCCCGTTTTTGTAAAGAAATCGGCCGAACGCTTACAAAAAAATTGCCGGGGCATCCCCGGCAATTCCCTGCTTATTGGTTGCGCAAGCGGTTCAAATTGTTATTCGTCGTGTCTCCGCGATCCCTAATGTTCTGAGGGTCGTCGTTCATTTCGCGCAGCCTTGTAAATGCGCCGTCGTCCTCGACAACTTGAACTGTCCGGTCTCCAGCAAACGTTTTGGCTGCTTTTCTAATTTGAGTTCTCTCATTATTTGTCAGCTGTTTATCTGACCGTACCGCGATGATGACCGTTTCATTCGTTACGACGGCCTGACTCTCGTCAACATAATTCAACTTGTTGACGCGTCCAGTGATATTCCTGGAGATTTTACGGTTTTCCGGTCTGTTATAGCCCGTGTCCGCCGTGTTCACCAAATGATTGTGATAATTCATGTCTCCCCGGCTGAAAGTTCCATCGCCTGTTGGAACGGGATTGCCGTTGCCCGCTCGATTGTTCACGTTCGTTGCACCGTTTCTCCCGTTCATGTTTTCAAGCATTTCTGTAACAGGACCGTCATTATCAAGACCGTTATTACGATCTGCATCATTTGAATAATATCCGATCGGACGCGTATTGTTTCCATTATCTATAGCGTCGTTCGTTCCGCAGGCAGATAGACCAGCTGTCAAAAGCAAAATACCCGAAAACACTTTCAGCTTGCTGTCCAATGGTAATACCCCCCGTGAAAACCGCTGAATTTGAGCATTGCGCTCTTTTTTAGGATGTGCGAGATGTGAAGAGTTACCCTTGACAGTTATAGACAGTCCCGTGAAAAAGCATGAAAGTGTTTATAGCGGCCCACAATAAAAAAGGAACGATAGATCATCGTCCCATTCCGAATCAGTCTTCTTCATCTTCCGGTCTGTTAAACATCTGTCCGCCTGCGGGCTGCTGTCCGTATCCGCCCATACCGTACGGAGCTCCCATTTGCGGCATCTGTCCATATGGCGCTGCACCCGGAAAACCTCCCGGGAATTGGCCTGGCCCGCACCCGCAGTCATCTTCTTTGCCGTGTGCCATATTGGGATCGTGTCCGACGTTTGGCGATGCATATCCCGGAAACGGCTGATAAGGCGCATATGCCGGAGCAGTCATCGGCTGATGATGATATCCGTGATGACCGGCATTGTCATGCCCCATGTTGTCATCACCGTCATATTCAGCAGGAGATACATAGCTAGGCTGAGGCATGTAAGGCATTTGAGCAGGATATGGATACCAAGGGTGGCATAAGCCCGATCCAGGCAGCACCGGTGAAACAGGAATCCAGCAGCCTCCAGGATAGAACGGATAAGGATGCGGATGGTGATGGTGATGATATCCGGCAGCAGCTACATTTGGCATGCCGTGAAACTGCTTATTTTCATCACCTGCTGCACCGACATTCGGCGGCTGCGGAACATTCGGATAATTGACATTTTCCATATGATTCTCCTCCTCATTTGTCCATGGATTATACATGTTGGGGCTTTTCTCTTGATGTTCATAAGGTTTTGGAGGTGCGTACGGCTGATGAAGCTGATTGACGCTTTGATACAAATTTGAAATGTCGCCTTCAGGCAAACTTGACTGCCCGATGTTCGGGACAGGCGGAACATAAGGAACCGAAGGCTTTTCTTTCGGTTTTATATCTTCAACATCAAGCTTACCTTTCGGTTTTTCTTTTGCAAATGGATGTTCCTGCTGTTTTTTCGGTAACTCTTTTCTCATATTGAGCTGTTCTTCTTTTTTGACCGGCACTCCCCCTGACGGTACTTTGATTTTCATGCCCGGCATGATCAAATCTGGATTGCTCAGCTGCGAATTCAGCTTTTTCAGTTCTTCAAAGTCCACTTCATATCTTTCCGCGATTTTTTCCAGAGAATCGCCCTTTTGGACAATATGAATTTTCAACGTTTTCCCCTCCTATGCAAAAACGTGAACGAACAGATGAGAATAACAAATATGCTTCTCCACAAATTTATGCGCATAGCGGAGGGGTTATGATAAAAACTTGTTCTCCAAACATTTAACGGATCGTTAACATCCGATTCAGCGCAAGAATGGCATCTTTTGCGATATCTTGATCAACTTTGATCACGCCTGTCAGTTCACCTTTGTCAATCTGCTCCAGCGACCACAGCAAATGCGGCATGTCGATTCTGTTCATTGTCAAACAAGGGCACATATCTGGATTAAGGGATTCGATTTGTTTATCAGGATGTTCTTGAATGATGCGCGAAACAAGGTTCATCTCTGTTCCAATCGCCCATTTGCTCCCCGGTTTTGCTTCATTAATCGTATCGATGATTTTTTTTGTAGACCCGCTGAAATCGCTGAGTGCGACGACTTCATGGGTGCATTCCGGATGAACGATAACATTAATGTCCGAATCCCGTTCTTTAACACTTTTGATATTCGCCGCGGTAAATTTTTCGTGAACAGAGCAATGCCCCTTCCACAAAATGATTTTTATGTCTTCATAATCGCCGTTATACTCAAGTTTTTCTTCGATGGGATCCCACACCGCCATTCTGCTGAGGGGAATGCCGAGGTCAAATGCCGTGTTTCGTCCCAAGTGCTGATCCGGAAGAAATAAAATTCTCTCCTTTTGCGATAGCGCCCATGTCAACATGCGGGCCGCATTTGAGGATGTCACGGACGCTCCCCCGTTTCTTCCTACAAAAGCTTTGATTTCCGCTGTCGAATTGACATATGTGAGGGGAATGATGGTATCGTCAAACAGCTCTGCAAGCTCTTCCCAGGCGCGATTCGTCTGCTGCATGTTGGCCATATCGGCCATCGAACAGCCTGCGCGCATGTCCGGCAAAACGACAATCTGTTCGTCGGAAGTAAGCATATCGGCTGTTTCTGCCATAAAATGTACGCCACAGAACACGATATATTCCGCTTTTTTATTTTTTTGGGCGACTTGCGCCAGCTGAAGCGAATCTCCCGTCGCGTCCGCAAATTGGATCACTTCGTCTTTTTGGTAGTGATGCCCCGGGATAAACAGCCTTTCTCCGAATTTCTTTTTGATATTCAAAATTCTTCCGGCCATTTCTTCTTCGGTCAATTCTTTATACAGCTCCGGCATCATGCCGGCGTTCCTGTCATGAATCAAGTTTAAAATAGACATCTGTCACCTCTCCAATCCCGCTTATTTTTTCAGATCGACATTCATGCTGATATCAAGGCTTTTCGCCGAATGGGTCAAGTAGCCCAATGAAATACAGTGCACCCCTGTTCCCCTGTATGCGGGGAGATTTTCAAATGAAATTCCGCCTGAAGCTTCCGTCATAATGCCTGCGGGTGTCATTTCCGCAAATGCTTTCACCTTGTCAGGAGGACAATTGTCAAACATAATGATATCGGCTTCAGCCTCAATCGCTTCTTGAAGCTCTTGTTCAGACTCGATCTCCACCTCGATTTTGACCATATGGCCGCACGCTGCCCGTGCTTTTTCAACCGCTTTTGAAATCGAGCCGCAGGCGGCAATGTGGTTGTCTTTAATCATGATGCCGCCGTCCAAACCAAAGCGGTGATTGCAGCCCCCGCCGGTTTTGACCGCGTATTTTTCAAGAATGCGCAGGCCCGGCGTCGTCTTTCTCGTATCGCAAATCGCGATATTCGGATCATTCAGCCTGATAACGGACTGCTTTGTTAAAGTGGCGATCCCCGACATTCTTTGAATGAGATTCAGCACGACCCGTTCGCCGGTCATGAGAGAAGCTGCACGGCCTTTGATCCGCGCGATCGTTTCTCCTTTATGGACCGCTTCGCCATCTGTTTTCAGCATTTGCACGGCGATCGTTTCATCGAGCAGCCGAAAGCCTTCGAAAATCACTAATTCTCCTGCAAACAATCCGTCATCCTTCGCTGTGATGACCGCTTCGCATTGAAGATTGGCATCGAAAACGGCTTCAGAAGTGAAATCCCCCCAGCCGATATCTTCCTTGAAAAATTCTTTAAGCATGTTCCTAAGTATGAGCCGCTGCATATTTCACAATCCCTTCGTTTTGTCTTATCTTGATCCCGCCTTTTGTGTGAACGATTTGCTTGCCATGCCAGTTTTTATCATCAGGCGCCGGGCGATCCGAACGGTAATGGCCGCCTCTGCTTTCTGTACGAAGCAATGCCGAGGCCGTCATCTGCTTGGCGGTCTGCCATAAATGAGCTAATTCAAGCTGTTCTTTTGTGATTTCTTTCACATTCATGATTTGAAAAGGCACTCGCTCAAGCCATTCTTTCGCCTTCGTCAATTCATCCTCCGTTCGCACGATCGCCACATGATCCGTCATGCGTTTTTGAATATCCTTCACATCTGTCAGGGGAACAGAATATGTCACATCCTCAGGCTGAGGAGATTGTCCTCTGACAGGCTCAGGTTTTTGATAAGCTTGTATCCGTTCCGCCGCTCTCCTTCCGAAGACGATGCATTCCAAGAGAGAATTGCTTGCCAGACGGTTGGCACCGTGAAAGCCGGTGCATGCAGCTTCCCCAATCACATAAAGGTGTGGAACCGCCGTTTCCCCCCATCTGTTCACAGAAACGCCCCCCATTAAAAAATGCATGCCCGGTGAAACCGGAAGCCGGCCTTCTTCAATGGAAATTCCGGCTTTTTCGCAAAGAGAGGAAATCGTAGGGAAGCGGCTTTTAAAGTCTGATATGCGGGTAATATCCAAAAATACGCTGCTTCCACAGGCAAGCTTTTCGTGAATCGCACGAGATACGATGTCCCGCGGCGCTAAATCCTGCATAGGGTGAATCCCTTCCATCACCCGCTGGCCGTTTTCATCAACCAAGACAGCTCCTTCTCCGCGCACAGCTTCTGAAACAAGCCCGTGTGCGCGCCCGTCTTTGACGAGCAATGTAGGGTGAAATTGAACGAATTCCAAATCTGCGAGCTCGGCTCCTGCCCGATATGCCAAAGAAATCGCATCGCTTGTCACAGAACGGTTATTCGTGTTGATTTGAAATAGACTTCCGCAGCCTCCTGCCGCCAGCACAACAAAATCGGCTTTCCTGAGAAAAGTCTTTCCCTGGCGGTCTTTCGTCCAGACGCCCGCACAGCGTCCGTCTTCCATCCATAAATCCGCCGCCGTTTCGTATTCTTTCAGTATGACGTGAGGACCGAGCCTTCCGATTAAGTGCCGGATCAGCGCCTGCCCCGTAGCGTCTCCCCCGGCATGCAAAATTCTGTTCATCGAATGTGCGCCTTCTTTGCCGAGGCTGAGCTTTCCGGATTCGTCAGTATCAAAAGGGAAATGCTGAAGAATCAGCTCATCAACAAGGCGCTGGCCGTCTTTAATGGCATCTTGAACCGCTTCGATTTGATTGTGGCCGCATCCGGCATATAATGTGTCGTCCGCATGAGCTGACCAGGAATCGCGAGGCAATACAGCCGAGGCAATTCCTCCCTGAGCGAGGGTTGAATTGCTGTCTTTTACAGATGCTTTTGTCATCACAATCACTTCATAAGACGGCGGAATGGATGCAGCAAAAGACAGCGCAGCGGCACCTGCTCCGACAACAATTATCGTCTGATGAGACATGTCGACCCCTCCTGTAAATTTACATGTGTCTTGACACCTATATTTACATATCGATAAAATAAACTCAAGTATTTTTTATAAAGAATGGGAGACGAGAGCCGTGATTTATCTTGATTATGCAGCAACGACACCGGCGGCAAAAGAAGCCTTGGACGCGTTTCAAAAACTGAGCACAGACGTGTACGGAAATTCGAGCAGTCTGCACGATGCGGGAGGGAAAGCCGAAAGTATTCTGCGCTACTGCCGCCAAAAGATGGCGGAACTTTTATCCGGGGAAGAAGAAGGCGTTTATTTTACGAGCGGCGGCACCGAAGCCAATTTTTTGGCGATTCACTCCATCTTAAATGGACTCCCCGCCGGAAAGCAGCGCTTTTTAATGACCGAAATGGAACATCAGTCGATCCACATTTTGAAGCGGCATCTTGAGATACTGGGCTTTGAAGTCGACTTGATGAAACCGAATGCTTCAGGCATCATCACAACAGAGATACTGGAACGGCACCTCCGTCCTGATACAGGTCTCGTCTCAATTCAGCATGCCAACTCAGAAACAGGCGTCATCCAGCCCCTGGCAAAGCTTTCGGCTTACTTGCATAAGCGGGACGTGCTCCTGCACAGCGACTGCGTACAGACCTTTGCCAAGATTCCGGTCGGCATTGATGAGCTCGGCGCTGATGCCTTATCTTTTTCAAGCCATAAAGTATACGGACCAAAAGGAGTTGGAGCGGTCTATATTCGGCCTGGTGTGAACTGGAAACCCGTCTACCCGGGCACTTTACATGAAAACGGATTGAAGAGCGGCACCGTCAATGTCCCTGGAATCGGCGCTTTCATTACCGCTGCCGAGTTGACAATAAAGCGTATGGATGCCGCGTATCTTAAACATCAGGAGCTGCGCGCCCGTTTTCTGGAAAAGGCAAAAGCCCGGAAGCTTCCCGTCTCCCTCGCTGTGCCCGATTCGGCAAATTCGCATGTTCTGCCGCATATTATAGGTTGTTTTTTTCATTCCTTTGAAGGACAATATACTATGCTGGAATGTAATCGGAGAGGAATTTGCATTTCTACCGGAAGCGCGTGTTCAGCGGGCTATCATGAGCCGTCAAATACGATGAAAGCCCTTTTAGTCCCAAGGGAACTCGCGCTTCAATTCGTCCGCATTTCGTTCGGATGCGATACGACAAGCGAACATGTTGATAAGCTGTTGGACGTTTTTGAAGATATGATGCATGAGAAAGGAGACCATCGGATTGACAGACGGATTAAAACTTACGGGAGCTGAGCGGCGCCAGCAGCTTCTGGCCTGGCTGAAGGAGTCTGAGGCTCCGCTGACAGGAAGCGAACTGGCGAAAAGAGCATCTGTTTCACGGCAGGTCATCGTACAGGACATTTCTTTATTAAAAGCCAAAAACGAACCGATCATCGCAACAAGCCAAGGATACGTGTATTTGCGGTCGGCCCTCGGCAAAAAACAGCCGGTTCAGCGGATCATCGCCTGTGACCACGAGCCGGAAAAAACGGAAGAAGAACTGAATCTGATCGTCGACTTTGGCGTAACGGTGAAAGATGTAACGATTGAACATCCGGTCTACGGTGACTTAACAGCTTCGATCAGGGTCAGCACAAGAAAAGAAGTCTCGGACTTCGTCAAAAAAATCTCGTCGACAAACGCCGCTTATCTGTCTCAACTGACAAACGGCACCCATCTGCACACATTGGAGGCAGATGACGAAGAGAAGATCGAACAAGCTTGCGACGCCCTGCAAAAAGCGGGCATCCTCATTCCCGAATAAAGAAAAGGTCCTTTGCCGTCATCAACGCAAAGGACCTTTTCTTTATAATGTATACGCATTGTAGGCTCCGAGCATTTTCACCTTGCAGCCCAAAGCTTCAAGCTCAGCTATCGCACCCGGAATCAGCACGTCGTCCAGTGCCATTTCAATATCAATAATGAAAAAATAATTGCCGAGACCGGTTTTTGTCGGCCGCGATTCAATTTTAGAAAGATTCAAATTTCTCCAGGCGAAAGCCGACAGCACTTGATGGAGAGCCCCTGATTTGTCCGAAGGAAGGGTTACCAGCAAAGTCGTTTTCGGCCTTCCCGTCAAGTGCGGATTGACCGGTGGAGATGCCTCGTGATCCGGATGGAGCATCACAAATCTCGTGTGATTGTATTCATAGTCATGCACATCTCTTTTGACGATGTCTAATCCATACGTAGCGGCTGCCATTTCATTGGCGATTACGCCAATGTTCTCGTCCGGATGTTCACTCACGTATTTTGCAGCTGCTCCGGTGGATGTCGCATATTCAAACGGAATGGAGCGGAACCGGCTGTGCAAAAATTTATGGCATTGCGCGATCGCATGGGAATGGGAATAAACCTTCTGAATGTCTTCCCAAGCCTCTTTTCTTGCAGGATGCACAAGTAAATGCTGACGGATGGGAGCGGTGATTTCTCCGACAATATAAAGAGGCTGTTCGTGGATTAAGTAGTCTATTGTCAGATTCACCGATCCTTCAATCGCATTTTCAAGCGGGACGACAGCCAGATCAATCTCGCCGTTCATCGCCGCATCCATACATGCGGGTATCGTGTTAAATGCTTGCTGGTCTGCATCTGAAAAGCAGGAGCAGACGGCAAGGTGCGTAAATGTTGCTTCTGGACCTAAATAACCTACTCTCATACTCATGATATATGACATTCTCTCCCTTTAAGCGCCCGAACCTAGTATTTCGACCTTTTCTACGAATTCCAGCTTTCTTAATTTGTTCATCAGCAAATCGATATTTCCATCCATGCCTCTCGTACTGACGGACAGCGTGACATTCGCTCTTCCTTGAAGAGGGATGGTCTGGTGGATCGACAGCACGTTGCAGCCCGATTCAGCCACCACTTGGAGCAGATGGGACAGCGTTCCCGAGCGATCCTCCAAATGAAAAAAAAGCGTGATAATCTGCTCCTTGACCATCGTATAAAAAGGAAAAACCGCATCTCTGTACTTGTAAAAAGCGCTTCGGCTCAAATCTACCTTTTGGACGGCTTCAGCTACAGATTCCGCTTTTTTCCGCTCAATCAGCTTTTTGACCTCAAGTGTTTTCCGCATTGCCTCCGGCAGCACGTCTTCCCTGACAAGATAAAAGGTCTCCTCTTTCACAGACTTTTCTCTCCTTTTAAAAACCCTGATTCCTTTACATTGATCCGGCGAAAGGAAAAGCATTCCTTTCAGCTAAAAGTCGGAGAGCTTGCCTGGCAAACTCTCCGGTATGATCAGTCGATAAATTCAAATTCAAATTCGAGAAGACGGATCGTATCTCCGTCTTTTGCACCGCGAGCACGAAGCGCGTCATCAACGCCCATTCCGCGAAGCTGTCTGGCAAAACGCTTAACAGACTCGTCTCTTGAAAAATCCGTCATTTTAAATAAGCGTTCAAGCTTGGCTCCGCTGAGCACAAAGGTGCCGTCAGGATCACGGCTGATCTCAAATGGCGCTTCCTCATCCTCAAGCTTATACATGACTCTGTTTTCAGTCATGTCTTCTTCGTCGTAGAGCGGGAATTCCGGTGTCGTTTCCAAACGGTCGGCAATCTCAAACAGCAGATCCCTCAACCCTTGTCTGGTCAACGCGCTGATTGGAAAAACAGGATAATCATCTGTAAGCTTTTCTTTGAATGCCTTCAGATTTTCTTCCGCATCCGGCATATCCATTTTATTGGCGACAATAATTTGAGGACGTTCTGTCAGCCTCAGATTGTACTGTTCAAGCTCTTTATTGATGGTCACATAATCTTCATACGGGTCGCGCCCTTCAAGACCCGACATGTCGATCACGTGCACGATGACGCGCGTTCTTTCGATATGTCTGAGGAATTGGTGTCCGAGGCCAACTCCTTCGTGCGCCCCCTCAATCAGTCCCGGAAGATCCGCCATGACAAAACTGCGGCCGTCTTCCGTTTCGACCATTCCGAGATTCGGGTTCAGTGTTGTAAAGTGGTAATCGGCAATTTTCGGCTTGGCCGAAGACACGACAGACAGAAGCGTTGACTTCCCAACGCTTGGGAAACCGACAAGGCCGACATCCGCCAAAACTTTCAGCTCGAGAACGATATAGCGCTCCTTGCCGGGCTCGCCGTTTTCAGAAAGCTGCGGCGCCGGGTTGGCAGGCGTAGCGAACCGGGTATTGCCCCGTCCGCCGCGTCCCCCTTTTGCGATGACGGCTTCCTGTCCGTGTTCGGTTAGATCAGCGATGACCTGCTTTGTATCATCGTCAATGACAACCGTGCCGGGCGGAACTTTCACAACCATGTCTTCTGCATTTCGGCCGTGCTGGTTTTTAGACATGCCGTGTTCTCCGCGCGTCGCCTTAAAATGTCTTTGATATCTAAAATCCATCAGCGTGCTGAGGCCTTCGTCAACTTTGAAAACGACGTCTCCGCCTTTTCCGCCGTCACCTCCGGCAGGGCCTCCTTTTGGCACATATTTTTCGCGGCGGAAAGCAACCATCCCGTTGCCTCCGTCTCCGCCTTTTACGTATATTTTTACCTGATCAACAAACATAATGTCCTCCGTTCTATTCCTAAAAACCGCTTTACTTGATATGAATTTCGGCGATGCACTCACAGTCTGTTACATCAAGCCGCTTGATTTCATAAAAATCAGCCAGTGAATGATGAAAGTCTTTGATACCGGTCAGTTTTGTGAATACGCCGTGGAAATCCAGAAAGATGACGAGCCGATCGTCCAGACCGTCCGTCTGCAGCGTGATCGTCAGATGATTGTCGCCGCCTTTCAAAACGGCATCCTCAAAAGTCCCAAACAGCTTTCTGACGAAAACGACGAGCTTCTCTTCATAAGCTGACAAATCTCTGACCTGACCGATCACCTCATATTCAAGCGTCAGCGAATGGGCCATCCAGTTAAATGTAAGCAGCTCATACGCCGCACGCGGGATTTTAAGGTTTGAAAGCTTTGATTCATGCTGAGCTTCGATGACCACTTCATCAATAATTTCAAATACGCGGTCATACTTTTTTAATGTTAAGTTTCCTTTAATCAATTGCAGTTTATTCATCCAGTCGTGCCTTGAATGGCTGAGCAGATGAATAAGCTCATGGGTCAAAGCCTTATCGTCCATCGTCTTTTCTTGTTTTTTCGAAGTTTCTTCCATTTTTGCACTCCCAATCGTTTGTTCTCTATTTTAGGAGTCTGATTCAGTTTGTACTTTGAATTATAACAGAGAAGGCAGTATAAATGAAACACGTTTATATACTTTAAAGAAGCAGAATCAGAGCGGAAACCCGGCCTTGTCCAGGGGGCGGGAAGGTGTTTTTAAGCAAGTCACGATGCTGTATGTAAAAAACTCCGGTCAGAACGACCGGAGTTTCGTTTAAAGGTTAGGCTACAGGATATACGCTCACTTTTTTGCGGTTACGGCCGAAACGTTCGAATTTAACAGTTCCGTCGACTTTTGCATATAGAGTGTCATCTCCGCCGCGCCCAACGTTTTCACCTGGATAGATTTTTGTTCCGCGCTGACGATAAAGGATGGAACCGCCAGATACGAATTGACCGTCTGCACGTTTAGCACCTAGGCGCTTCGCCTCAGAGTCACGTCCGTTCTTCGTTGAACCTACTCCTTTTTTAGATGCAAAAAACTGAAGATCTAATCTTAGCATGTAGCTCACCTCCTATATTCTGTTCGTCGTTACTTTTAAGTAACCTTTGTAGTCTCGTTCGATCGTTTCAAGGGAGACGATCATGCCTTCGAGAAGGAGCTGCGCCTTTTCAAAAGCCTCCCGATCCGTACCGTCCGGGAATCCGAAAGATAAAAATCCGCCGTCTTCCCCGAGGTCAATGACCGGCTCAATGCCCGTCAGCTTCATGACGGCATTAACAGCTCCAAAGGCGACCGCCGATGCCCCTGCACAAACGAGATCCTGACCATGTTCAGCAAAATTCGCATGTCCCGACATTTCAAAGCCTAAGATGTCTTTGTTCGATCGGGCTCTGGTAACCTTTGCATGAATCATATCATACACGCCTTAAGCGTTGATTTTTTCGATTACAACTTTAGTGTAAGGTTGACGATGACCTTGTTTTTTATGTTGGTTTTTCTTCGGCTTGTACTTAAATACGGTAATTTTTTTCGCGCGGCCTTGTTTTTCAACTTTGCCTGTTACCGTAGCGCCTTCAACCGTAGGGCTGCCAACTTTAACATTTTCACCGCCGACAAACAATACGTTGTCAAAAGTAACTGTTTCGCCGGCTTCAGCAGTAAGCTTTTCGACGTATACAGTTTGGCCTTCTTCAACTTTGATTTGTTTTCCGCCTGTTTGAATAATTGCGTACATCTCTGCACCTCCTAATAAACTAAGACTCGCCAGTCACAGGGGGCTAAGAAAGCACTTAACACCTGTGCTGAGCGGTTGTAGCACGGGTGCTACATCCATAACATTAAAAAATATACCAGAAAAGAGCTCGAGTGTCAATGTCTTTTAGAAGATGGATATCGTCAATAAACCAAAAGCAGATCTTCCATTGAGGAAGTCGTGCGCTTGTCTGTAAAATAAGCGTGGAGAACTTCGTTTTCATCAAGCTGGCTCAGTTTTTGTCCGTCCTTCTCAATAATGATCGGGTGTTTGCAGCCTCTTTTAAACAGAAGCATGACCTCATAAATCCGCTGTTCGGCGCACACCGTGATCGGGGCGAGGCGTCGCACTTCCCTCTCCTTTCCGTAATAGCGCTCAAGCAAAAAACGGATATGGGCGTAATGGCGATTGCGATATTCCTGGTAAAGAGATGCAGCCAAAAATACGAGGAGCACCCAAGCGCTCAGCTGTGACGGGGAAACCAACAGAATCGCCGCGATTAAAACAGTACAGCAAAAGCACGACACAGCCAGCATCATCCGCTGTGCTTTCTGATACGGAAGGTGTTTTGAAAACAGCAAAAACAGCAGCTTCCCGCCGTCAAGCGGCCAAACCGGAAATAGATTAATCAAGAGGATGGTCAGATTGTAAAAGGTAAACATTTCAAATATATGAGGGCTGACGAGCGAATTGACCGCCAAAAGCCATGCAGCAAATTGAAGCCAAATATGCTGAACAGGTCCCGCGGCGATGACGGCCAGCTCTTCCTTTAACGGTCTGTTGCCATGTTCATCGACTTCAAGCGTTCCTCCAAAAGGCAGCAGAAAAATGCCTTTAATTCTCCATGAAAAATAAACGGCAGCAGCAGCGTGGCCAAGCTCGTGAATCAAAATAACGATCATTAAACAAAACAGCGCTTTAATATGTCCTGTCATGATACCGATCGCCATGACAAGCCACAGCAGCGGGTGAATGTGAAGCTTGGTGAAGAGCTCCGTCCATTTATTCAAATGTGATCACCTGTATCGGATCAACAAATTCCTCTCCTTGTTTGATCGCAAAGTAATAGACGCCTTTTTGATTTTTATCCTGCTTAATCGTTCCGAGCTTCGTTCCTTTATCTATAAAATCGTATAAAGCGACATCCGCTTTTTTCAGCTGGCCGTAGTAGGTATAGCTGTTGTCCGCATGCTGCAAAACCACCGTCAGGCCCGTTTCCGGATTTTTGTCCACTTCAATGACATAGCCTTCCTTCATACTGCGGATCGTTTCGTCTTCTGTTTCTACCTTAATGCCCTGGCCTGAGAATTTCTCCTGAACCTTTCCCATGGCAGGAACAGCGAGATCTTGATTCACCTCGACCTGACCGGATGGTTTTTCACCTTTCGGTTGAAAGAATGCGAGGGGATCGCCAAACTTGGATTCATACCAATTCTGGAGAGCCGCAAATTGGAACTCTTCAGTAAACACCTGGCTGATGACCGGTTTGATTTGGTTTGCGGGTTCAAACTGGCCTTTGTAGGCAATAGCGGACACAAGGACAAGACATGCCGACAGAAGACATTTCACGATGAGCGCGTCCGCTTTGACAAGAGGGTGCTTCCCATTTATCAGCAGGGAGCTTCCCTCAGGCGGAGGGAAGTCTCCGGCCTTTTCATCTTCCGAAAAGGCTGTCCATGCAGGCGGCTTGACCGGCAGCTTTTTGCCGCCTGACGAAAAGGGCTGTTTATCCGGCGCTTTCCGCTTTCTTTTCCTGGCCATTCTTTTTCGAATCTCATCTGCTCTATGACTCATAACCCTCATCCTTTACATTCAGGTTCGTTTGTTCAATGATATGTCTTGTCCCAGGCGTTTATGACGGTATATTGACATAAAACCAAAAGGTTGCATATAATAGATAGGAAACCTTTTGGTTTCACTTTTTTCTAGGAGGTCTATTATGAGCAATCAACAAGTGCCTGATATACATAAACAGGCTGTTTTTCACGCATCGATAGAAAAAGTGTGGGAGGCCGTCGCCACCAGTGAAGGCATCGCCGCCTGGTTTATGCCAAATGATTTCCGTCCGGAGATCGGCTGTGAATTCACCTTGCAGTCTCCGTTCGGACCCTCCCCTTGCAAAGTGATCGAGCTTGAAGCGCCACATCGACTCGCTTTCAGCTGGGATACGTCGGGATGGATCGTCACATTTGAATTGAAAGAGCTGTCTGCAGAAAAAACCGAATTTACCCTGATTCATTCAGGATGGGGCGCGCCGGAAGAAACGGTTGCAAAAGCGGGAGAAAAACAAGCGGATGTCCGCAATCGGATGAATGGCGGCTGGGAAGCGATCGTCAATCAAAAGCTGCGTCAGGCAGTTGAAGGCTAGTGACATCATCGGCCGTAAAACATGATGTGTTCCAAGCCGTTTCCGATCCCTCACGGCGAAAGATGCTGAAGCTCCTCGCCGGGAGGGAATTGCCTGTAACAGATATCAGCACTCATTTCCCGATGAGCCGAACGGCTGTTTCAAAGCATCTGAGAATTTTGTCAGAAGCCGGACTTGTCAGCGGAAGAAAAGCGGGCAGAGAAAAACTGTACAGGCTTCATCCCGAACCTCTCGCGGAGCTGCAGCAGTGGCTCGCCTACTTCGACATGTATTGGGACAATAAGCTTTCCTTGTTAAAGCACAAAGTCGAAAACGATCAATGAAACTGCAAAAAAAGCAATCTCGTTTTGGAGATTGCTTTTTTGCAAGTTAAGCGCGTACGCCGAAAAATGATTTAATCTTTGCGAAAACGCCTTTATTTTCTTCTTCAAACGACTGTAAAGGCACAGATTCACCCAGCACGCGGCGGGCGATGTTCCGGTATGCGATTGAAGCTTTATTGTTCGGATCCATGACGACAGGCTCCCCGTTATTGGAAGCTTTAATCACTTCGTCATCATCCGCAACAATACCGATCAGTTCGATCGACAAGTGCTGAATGACTTCATCAACATCCAGCGTATCGCCGTTTTTCATTAAGTGGTTGCGGATCCGGTTGACGACAAGTCTCGGCGGCTCAATATTTTCTTCTTTTTCAAGCAGGCCGATGATCCGGTCGGCGTCACGAACAGCGGAGATTTCCGGTGTCGTCACGACAATCGCTTTGTCAGCGCCCGAGACCGCATTTTTATAACCTTGCTCAATCCCTGCAGGGCAGTCGATGACAATGTAGTCGAAGTCTTGTTTGAGCTGCTGGACAAGCTTGACCATCTGCTCGGGAAGAACAGCCGACTTATCGCTTGTCTGGGCGGCCGGGAGCAAATAAAGCAAATCATCGAAGCGTTTATCTTTCACAAGCGCCTGATGGATTTTGCATCGCTCCTCAACGACATCTACCAAATCATATATGATTCTATTTTCAAGGCCCATGACGACATCAAGATTGCGCAGGCCGATATCCGTGTCAACGAGACATACCCGTTTTCCCAAAATGGCCAAGGCGGTGCCAAGATTTGCGGATGTCGTCGTTTTGCCTACTCCGCCTTTCCCCGAGGTTATTACGATAGCTTCACCCAATTTTACATTCCTCCCTCAAGCCTTGTTAAACTAGGTCTTAAATGAGCTAATTGCTGAAGGCGGTCAATGACCATATTCTCATTTTCATCTAAATAAGCACATTCCATGTCGTTCCCTTCTTGGATGTGGTCTGGGGAGCGATTGAGCACATGATTGATACGCAATTGAGTCGGTCTCATATCCGAAGCCGCAATAACAGCTCGTTTATTTCCATTAAAACCGGCGTGGGCAATCCCTCTTAATGAGCCGAGGATGAAAATATTCCCTCCGGCCTTCACCATTCCTCCCGGATTCACATCCCCAATCAGAAGCAAATCACCCTCCGTTTCGAGGACTTGCCCTGAACGGACAATTTTAGCGACAGAAATAATTTCGCTTTCCGCTTTTAAACGGTTTGCTTCATCTTTGGTCATGACTTCACTTTCAATGGAGTGGATGAACAGATTTTGTTTCTCAGTGATCACATCGGTCAAGATCTGTTCTTGCTCCTCGGTCACATAACGGTGGCCGAGCTTAACGAGCACACTGATTTTCTGGCCTTTTCCATCCATATAATGTTCGAGTGACAGCATATCCTGAAGACCGTACAATAATTCTTCAAAAGAGCATGTGTCATCAAGATGAAGCGTCAATCCATTTTTCGTTCCTTTAATTGTTACGTATTGCTGCTTTTGGGTCTTCACGGTGTTCACCTCAACATCATACTCTTTTCGACATCGGCTCATAAAATCCTCTTTTACTCATTCCTCAGCTCTTTCTTAAGACTGGTAAAAAACCATTTGAACGGGTAAATGAGCAAAAGGCCGCCAACGGCGTTCAGCCCAAGCGTAGGCAGGAGCCTGCCGAGCACAAATTGATGGAACGGCATGATTTCCGGACGTATCAGCATCTGCACGCCATATTGGTAAAATTCAAGAACACAGACGGCGAGCAGCGAAATAAAAATGACCACCAGCGCGTTTGTCTGCAATACTTTGAATGCTTTTGACGATAAATAGCAAATACCGGCAAAACCGAACATATATACACCTAAAAGGTCGGTGTAATTAATATCATATAACAGTCCGAAAATAAATCCATATGTAATGGCAAAAGGCTGATTGACATAAGCCGTCATAAAAACTAAGACAAGCAGCAGAAAACGCGGGATGAGCTGCTGTTCTTCCGTCACAAAAGGCAGGTTGACAAAATCCGCATAGACGCTGTCAGATACTAAAACAAACATCATCACGACGGGAAGAAGGAAGCGTTTCACGAACCTTCCTCCTCATCGTCCATCTTGTTGACATCCACCGTATCAAGCGTTCTGTCGACGACGATCACGTTATCAAGGTTATACATATCGGCCGCCGGCTCTACATAAGCGATTTTCGTCAAGCCGTAGGAATCGGGTTCAACCTCTGTCACTTTTCCGATTGTCAGGCCTTTCGGAAAAACGCCGCCCGCACCGGAAGTTTCGACGAGGTCTCCTTTTTTCACTTCCCTGTCTTCATCAGGCTCAATGATTTCCATTGACAGCGCCTTTTTCTCGGAGTCGTAGCCGTTGATGATTCCGTTGACCGTTTTCTTGCCTTTATTTGCAGCGATAACCGTAGAAATTCTGTTGTTTCTGTCTGTTGCGCTTAAAAGCTGGACGGTGGAAGTGAAATTGTTCACTTTAGTGCTTTTGATTTTTCCGATCAAGTTGCCGTTTTCATCTGTGACCGCCATATCCTTTTCGACGCCGTGCTTAGAACCTTTGTTAATCGTGATCAGGTTCCACCACTCATACTTATCGGGATTTCTGGCGATAACAGTCGCCAGAATCGGCGTGTAGTCTTTAATTGATTTCAAATGGCCGAGCTCTTTTCTTAAAGACTTATTTTCATTTTCAAGCTCTTGCAGCTTTGCCTCGTATTGCGTCTGGCCGTCGAGCTTTTTCCGCAGGCGCTCATTTTCGCTGTACGTATTTTTTAAGTCTTCGATATTTTCAAAGAAGCCCGCAAAAAATTGAGCGGGCGTATGAAAAATCGTCTGGAATACACCAGTTGTATCGCCAATAAATTTTTCGGGCCAAGTTGCATTCCGGTCATTCTTTAACGAAAATCCAATCATTGCCACTAAAATGATGATACAAAGGAGTAAAAGCATCAACCGTTTATTCGTAAAAAACTGCGGCATGATTATACACCTCTTCTATTCCCTGTGTCCTTAATTTTTGCCTTTAAATAGATGAATTTGCTCGAGAGCTTTACCTGTTCCGATCGCTACACAGTCAAGAGGGTCTTCCGCAATTAAAACCGGCATTTTCGTTTCTTCGCTGATGACTTTGTCCAAGTGGCGCAGCAGCGCACCGCCTCCTGTCAGGACGATTCCGCGGTCCATAATATCAGCCGCGAGTTCAGGCGGAGTTTTTTCAAGCGTATTTTTTACGGCATCGACAATTGCAGTCACAGTGTCGCGAAGCGCCGCTGTAATTTCTTTTTCAGTGATTTCAATCGTTTTCGGCAGACCTGTTAAAAGATCGCGGCCGCGGATTTCCATGCTTTCTCCGTTTTCAGAAGCTTCGGCAGAACCGATTTCAAGTTTGATCGCTTCCGCAGTACGGTCACCGATCATCAAGTTATATGTTTTTCTAATATAAGTAATGATTGCTTCATCCATTTCATCACCGGCAACGCGAATAGACTGGGATGTGACGATGCCGCCGAGGGAAATAATCGCGACTTCGGTCGTTCCGCCGCCGATGTCGACCACCATGCTTCCAGTCGGTTCCCAAACAGGAAGATTGGCTCCGATCGCCGCTGCAAACGGTTCTTCAATCGGATATGCATCTCTCGCCCCGGCCTGGCGCGTAGCGTCGATTACCGCACGCTGCTCAACCGCCGTAATTCCCGACGGGACACAAACCATGACATAAGGCTTTCTCGCAAATAAGCCTTTGTTTTTAACAGCTTTGCTAATATAATGTTTCATCATTGTCGCTGTTGTTTCATAATCAGCGATTACGCCATCTTTCATCGGGCGGAGGGCGACGACATTGCCGGGCGTACGTCCGATCATGTTTTTCGCATCGTTTCCGACTGCAACGATCTGCTTTGTATCTGTTTGCAGCGCAACGACGGAAGGCTCCCTGACGACAATTCCTTTACCTTTCACAAAAACAAGCGTATTCGCCGTTCCTAAATCTATTCCAAGGTCTCTCGCACCAATTCCAAACATTTGTATGTATCTTCCTTTCTTAAAACAATATTCCTAAGCAAAAACCCATAAATTCTATTATAGCTTAATTTAATGAAAAAAAAAGTGTTACAAATATCCTTTTTCTTTTAAGCTCACAAATTTTTGATCACCGATGATGATATGATCGAGCAATTCGATTCCAAGCAGCTGTCCGGACTCGTGAAGGCGCTGTGTAACTTCTATGTCTTCGCGGCTTGGAGCCGGATCTCCGGACGGATGATTGTGGACGCAGATGAATGAGGCTGCGGAGCGCTTTAAAGCTTCCTTAAACACTTCTCTCGGATGGACGATTGAAGAGTTCAAGCTTCCTATAAAAATTGTTCGCTTGTGGATCACCTGGTTTTTCGTGTTTAGATACAGGCATACGAAGTGCTCCTGAGACAGAAAGCGCATATCCCCCATTAAAAAATTGGCCGCATCTTCGGGAAAACGGATCACATAACGGTCTTTGCAGGCAAGGCTGTGAATGCGCCGGCCAAGTTCGAGCGCCGCCAAAATCTGCACGGCTTTGGCGCGGCCGATCCCGGAAATGCTTGAAAGCTCCTCAGCGGATGCTTCTTTTAACAAACGGAGGCCGTCAAACGTTTGAAGCAGCCGGCTTGAAAGCTGAAGAACCGATTCTTTTTTCGTCCCGGTTCTGAGCAGTATCGCGAGCAGTTCATGGTTTGACAAACTTTCGGCGCCTGTGTTGAGAAGGCGCTCCCGCGGCCTTTCTTCATCAGGAAAATCCTTTAATTTCAACGGCAGATCGCTTATGATAAACCCTCCCTTTTGATTCCCTTCTCGTTCGGTTTATCAAAAGGAGTGAAGATCGAACGTTTTCAGCATTCTCATCGTTTTGGAAATCGGAAGACCCACAACTGTATAATAGTCTCCCTTTATCTGTTTGACAAAAAGCGCGCCTTTTCCTTGTATTCCGTATGAACCGGCTTTATCAAACGGCTCTCCTGTAGCGATGTAAGCGCTGATTTCCTTTTCTTCAAGAGGCCAAAAAAAGACTTCGGTTTCTTCAAAAAATGTTTCGCATCTCTCGCCGTCCTTAATGCAGACGCCGGTAAGCACTGAATGGGTCTGTCCCGAAAGCATGCTCAGCATCCTTTTTGCATCTTCGGCATCTTTGGGCTTGCCCAAATAAGCCCCGTCATAAAGAACAATGGTGTCGGCGCCAAGCACGACGGCATCAGGATATTGTTCGGCTACTGCACGCACTTTTTGTTCCGCCAACCATTTGACGTTTTCTGCTGGTGAAAAGTTTCGAATTAATTTTTCTTCCGCGTTGCTCGTAACGATGCTGTATGGAATCTGAAGAAGATCGAGGAGTTCCTTTCTGCGGGGTGATTGTGAAGCCAATATGAGCTGTCGGGTCATAAGAAGACATCCTTTCAAAGGTTTTTGCATAGGAAAAAAAGATACCTGTTTTATCCTACCAAAAGAACGCCGCCGCCACAATTTCAGAAAAGTAACTTTTTAATGACAAAAATCGTGAAAATAAAAAAACCAGCGCCTCTGCTGGTTTTTTTATTTTATTTGGCTCAGCAATAGCTGCTGGCTTTTCCAGCCGTTGGCTGCGGTCGGTTTCTCAAGCAGGTTGACGGCTTCCAGTATGCTCTTCTTTACCTCTTCAGATTCTCCTTTTGATTTGGTGCCGTCAAGTTCAGCTTTGACATCAGCTATGTTTTGAGATGTAACCTCCGCGCCGAGAATCGCTTTTGCCGACAGCTCGGCCGCTTCTTTAAAAGGCTCTAGCAAACCGGGCTCGAGTGCAACCGGAAGCTCTTTTCCGCCCCACGCTTCAAAATCGTTTTCGATTAATATTTTGCCAATTTCAGATGTCATCTGTTTTTCCCCTGTTATTCCGGCGATCACATAAAATCCGTCGTCTTTGGCAATCGAAACGGCGGCATACCCCTTGTCTGCGATTTGAGAGGCCAGCGTCTCCGCTCCTTCTTTAGATGAAAACTTGCCGGCCTGAACGGCAAAGCTGTGAAAAGATTCTCCCGCTTGTCCGCTATTTTTTTGTCCGCTCTTTTTCTCTTCGGCACCTGAGTCACCGGCTTTTACCGCCTGTCCGTTTTCCGCATCCGCACCCAAGCTGCCGGATGCCGGCACTCCTTCTTTATGGGTTGCGAGATTCAGCGCGAACAGCCCGAGTCCCGTGCCGAGCAACACAGCAAAGATAATGGTTGCAGCAAAGCGCTTCAAAGGAAACGTAAGGGACATTTTCGCTTTTCGGTTGTTTTTAGCCTCGTTTTTCTTTTGATAAGGCGCCACCACTTTGGGATCGTCTTTGTACACGGTTTCTTCTTCGTCTGGAGGCGTCCATGTAAATTCATCTGTTTCAGGTGCGCCGTCCTCTTTTGAAGCCGATATTTCCCGTTCCGCCTTTCTCTTTTCTTCCCAGTTTGAAAAGGTGAACTTCTTTTCTTCATTTCTGTTGGAAAACTCTTTTTCATTTCCGTAGATGGTCTCTTCTCTGCCATTGATCATCACTTTAAGCGGGTCTTCCTGGGGCGCTTTTTTAGCTGAGTTTTTCTTGCTTTTCCGTTTTTTCATGTGGCTTCCCTCGCTTTCCGTTTATTGTTTTATATTGAGATTAGGCGGCAGATTGGCCGCTCTCTATACGATCGGCAGAGGGAAGCCAGAAGGAAGGAGGAGTTCTCCCAAAGGCTGTCCCTCTTATTGTCCACACTTTAACACAGCCTCAAAAAAAAAGAACAAGACTTTTGTCGTCTTGCCCAAAAAGGTTTCGTCAAATTTTTTACCACCGTGCCATTTGAAGGTACCACTCGATCATTGGATTGCCATAGAAACAGCTTATCAGCGTCCCGATCAGAATCGCGGGAGCAAACGGCATAGGTTCATTTTTCTTTAGCTTTCCTGCCAGCAATGCAATCAGACCAAGCACCGTTCCTGCGGCTGCCGAAAGGAAAAAAGCGAGAATGAGGAGGCGGCTGCCGAGCGCCATGCCGAGCACCGCAAACAGCTTTACGTCCCCCCAGCCGATCCCTCCTTTCGTCAAAAGCAGCGTCAAGAGCGGAAGCATGCCGCCGGCAAACGCACCGCTTAAACCGGAATGCCACGGCTCGAGGGGAACAAGAAACCGTCCGACAGCAAAGACAATCAGGAAAAAACAAAGCACAGCATCCGGAATGACCATATGTATCACATCAGATACAAAGACGATCAAAAGCAGGGAAATAAGAGCAAGCACAATCACCAGCTCCCCCTGATGCCCAACCTGCATACCGGCAAACGCAAACAGGATGGCGGCGGAGAGCTCAACTGCCGGATACACGATCGATATCGGGGTTTGACACCCCTTGCACCTCCCCCGCTGCATCAAATAGGACAAAACAGGTATCAGCTCCGCGAGGCCCAGCTTTCTTTTGCAAGCCCGGCAGAGGGAACGCGGAGCAATCAATGATATCTTTTCAGGGATGCGTCGCCCGGCTGAACTAAAAAAGGAACCGAGCACTAACCCCGCCGTAAAAAGGTAAAAGATGAACATCACTATCAGCCTCGCACAATCAAATTTAACCGCTTCATGGGAAAAAACGGCTTCCTGAGGCTGTTATTTTAGCAAATATGAAGCGCCTCCGCTTTTCATAAAACATAAAAATGCGCAGTCAGCCGATGGCCAAAAGCGCATTTTTATGTTTTTTATTCAGTTAAAACTGCCCTGACAGCGGAAATAAAGTAAAGCGACCCGGTAACAATGACCACCGCTTTTTCATCTTCAGCTTGTTCTTCGATATAGCGGAAAACAGAGCCGATGTCTTCATCACATGTTTTATGAACAGCGGTACTTTGCTCAAACAGCTTTTGAGCGGATTCCGCTCTCGGAAAATCAAAAGATGTGAAGTGAATCGATGACGCAAACGACTCGATTTTGCGGATCATGTCTCTGTACGGCTTATCTTTGAGAGCACTGAAGCATACGTGAATATTCCGCCCGTCGAAGTGGGACGTGATCGTCTCGGCCAGCCGCTCTACCCCTTCTTTGTTATGAGCGCCGTCGATATAAACGAGAGGCCTGTTCAATACCTTCTCAAACCGGCCGGGCCATCCCGCCTTATGAATGCCGCGTTTCAGCTCTTCTTCGCTGATGGCCGCATGCTTTTCGGCTGTCAGCCATTCGGCCGCAAGTATGGCCAAAGACGCGTTTTGCCGCTGATAGGTGCCGATCAGGCTTGTTTCAATTCTTTCATAACGATGTAACGGTGTTTTCAGTGAAAACTGCTCTCCATCGGGCAGTGAACGCTCTCCGGACAGCTCGCAATCCTCATGAAGGGATATAAAAGCAGATTCTGTCTCCATCGCCTTTCGCTTTATCACTTCAGCTGCTTCACGCTGATGAACGGCTGTGATAACAGGAACGCCGTGTTTGATGATTCCCGCCTTTTCTGCGGCAATCTCTTTCAGCGTGCCGCCTAATATTGCCATATGGTCATGGCCGATCGAAGTGATGACCGTTAACATCGGCTTCACGACGTTTGTCGAATCCAAACGGCCGCCTAATCCCGTTTCAAAAATAACAAAATCGGTGCGCCGGTATTTAGCAAAATATAAAAATGCGCATGCCGTAATAATTTCAAATTCGGTGGCTGCTCCGAATTCGGTTTTTTCAAGCTCAAGGACGAGAGGCCCGACCTCATTAAAGAGCGCCGTCCATTCGTCGTCCGAGATCGGTGCGCCGTCAACGCTGATCCGTTCGTTAAAGGTAATGATATACGGTGATGTGAAGGTGCCTGCTGTATAACCGGCTTCATTTAATACCGTACGGAGAAAAGCGATCGTTGAACCTTTTCCGTTTGTTCCGGCGACATGAATCGCATTAAGCTTTTTCTCGGGGTGCCCGAGCTTTCTCAGCAGCCATTCCATTCGTTCCAAACCCGGCTTCACGCCGAATTTAAGCCTTCCGTTAATCCAGCTGAGTGCTTCATCAAACGTTTTGAACAAGCGAATTCCTTCCCTTCAATTGATGAAGGTGTTTTCCAGCATCTTTAGAAAGACCTGGAAAACACCTCCTTTTTTCGTTGATTAATTTTTCAATTCGGCAATCCTTTTTTCTACAGCTTCACGTTTTGCCGTATAATCGGCTTCTTTCGCCCGCTCTTCTTCAATGACATGTGCAGGCGCCTTTTTCATAAATCCTTCGTTGCTTAATTTCTTTTGAACCCGTTCAACTTCCTTCGTCAGCTTATCGAGTTCTTTTTGCAGGCGGCTGATTTCTTCCTCAATGTTAATCAGACCTTCGAGCGGCAAAATCAGCTCGGCGCCGGATACGACTGCGGTCATCGCTTTATCGACCGCTTGAATATCCGTTCCGATTTGAAGAAGGCTCGGATTCGTAAAGCGTTCCACGTACGAACGGTTTTCTTCAAGTCGTTCGGCGATTTCCGGCGTGCTTGTTTTAATATAAAGCTCAATCTGCTTGCTGAGCGGCGTGTTGACTTCGCTGCGGATGTTCCGTACAGCGCGGATGACTTCAACGAGAAGCTTCATATCCGCCGCTGCTTCGGTGTCCGTATATTCTTTAACAGCTTCAGGCCACTTGGCGACTGTAATGGATTCCCCTTCGTGAGGAAGATGCTGCCAGATCTCCTCCGTCAGGAAAGGCATAAACGGATGCAACAGGCGCATCGTTTGATCCAGCACATACGCTAAAATAGAGCGGGTTGTCTTTTTCGCCGCTTCATCTTCACCGTAAAGCGGAAGTTTAGCCATTTCGATGTACCAGTCGCAGAAATCATCCCAGATAAAATTGTAGAGATGGCGGCCAACCTCGCCGAATTCGTACTTGTCAGCCAGCTGTGTCACAGTTTCAATCGTTTCGTTCAACCTTGTTAAAATCCACTTATCGGCAACTGATTTTTCTCCTGACAGATCAAGCTCTTCGTATGTCATGCCGTCCATGTTCATCAGGGCGAACCTTGATGCGTTCCAAATCTTGTTCGCAAAATTCCATGTTGACTCCACTTTTTCAAAGCTGAAGCGTAAATCCTGCCCCGGAGAGCTTCCCGTCGCAAGGAAGTAGCGCAGCGAATCCGCTCCGTACTTATCGATCACATCCATCGGATCGACGCCGTTTCCGAGCGATTTGCTCATTTTGCGGCCCTGGTCGTCGCGGATAAGCCCGTGGATCAAAACATCTTTAAACGGACGTTCTCTGGTAAATTCGATACCTTGGAAGATCATTCTGGATACCCAGAAGAAAATGATATCGTATCCTGTGACAAGGACGTTCGTCGGATAGTAACGCTTGAAATCTTCCTCATCGATATCCGGCCAGCCCATCGTTGAAAACGGCCAAAGAGCGGAACTGAACCATGTGTCAAGAACGTCTTTGTCCTGCTCCCAGTTTTCGGCATCTTCAGGAGCTTCAGCGCCCACATAGATTTCCCCCGTTTCTTTATGGTACCACGCAGGAATACGGTGGCCCCACCAAAGCTGGCGGGAAATGCACCAGTCGCGGATATTTTCCATCCAGTGCAGATATGTTTTTTCAAAACGGTCAGGGACGAAGTTGACTTTTCCTTCGCTTTTTTGCAATTCGATGGCGGCATCGGCAAGCGGCTGCATTTGCACGAACCACTGCGTTGACAAATACGGCTCAACGACTGCTCCGCTGCGTTCGCTGTGGCCGACCGAATGCGTATGTTCCTCAATCTTGAACAGCACGCCCTCTTCCTGTAGATCTTTCACGATCTGCTTGCGGCATTCAAAACGGTCCATGCCTTTATATTGAAGCGCCTTGTCATTCATTGTGCCGTCTTCATTCATAACGAGAATGCGTTCAAGGTTGTGGCGGTTTCCGATTTCAAAGTCGTTCGGATCATGGGCAGGTGTAATTTTGACGGCACCTGAGCCGAATTCCATATCGACGTAGTCGTCTCCGACAATCGGAATTTCTCTTCCTGTGATCGGCAGAATAACCGTTTTTCCGATTAGATGTTTGTACCGCTCGTCTTCCGGATGTACCGCAACCGCTGTATCGCCGAGCATCGTTTCCGGACGGGTTGTCGCAATTTCAATCGAGCCTGAACCGTCTTTCAGCGGGTAGCGCATATGATAGAACGCGCCTTGTACGTCTTTATAGATGACTTCGATGTCAGACAGAGCCGTTTTAGTGGCCGGGTCCCAGTTAATGATATATTCTCCGCGGTAAATCAGCCCTTTTTCATATAGCTTCACAAATACTTCGCGAACCGCTTTAGAAAGCCCTTCATCAAGGGTGAAACGCTCCCTTGAATAGTCAAGGCCAAGGCCGATTTTCGCCCATTGGCTGCGAATAAAATCGGCATATTCCTCTTTCCATTTCCATGTTTCTTCAAGGAATTTTTCGCGGCCGAGATCATAGCGCGTTTTTCCTTCTTCGCGAAGCTTCGCTTCTACTTTTGCCTGAGTTGCAATACCGGCGTGATCCATACCCGGCAGCCAGAGCACGTCATAGCCCTGCATCCGTTTCATTCTTGTCACGATATCCTGCAAGGTGGAATCCCAAGCATGCCCCAAGTGCAGCTTACCCGTCACATTCGGCGGGGGAATGACAACGGTGTACGGTTCTTTTTCAGGGTCGTTTTTCGCTTCAAAAAATTTGCCGTTCACCCAATAGTCGTATCTGTTTTTTTCAACTGCAGACGGATCGTATTTTGTCGGCATCGTCAGTTCTTGATTATCCATTTTCAAACCTCCAACAGTATTAAACGGCTGAACAATAAAAAAGAGCCCTCTCGATCCTGTTAAAAGGACGAAGAGAACTCTCTCGCGGTACCACCTTTTTTCATGAATGCGAAAAAAACGCATTCACGCACTTAAATGGGATAACGGGACTTTCCCGAATTTCTCTACTTTTTGTTCGAGAAATTGCGCTCCTGGGCGACCTTCCAAAAAAGACTGACTGGGAGCCTTTCAGCGAACCGGCTTCCCTCTCTGCAAGCGTCTGTTTTTGTACTCTTCCCATTCAAAGCGGGTGATCATTGACTTTTCAGCACGTACTTTTTCTTTTTCTTATATTACTAAATCTTTTTCATTTTCGTCAATCATCTTTTCCGTTTTTCTCTTGTTTTATACGATACTGGGCCATGCACACAAGCTCCTTTTCCTCATATGATGCTGTAACGATAAGAGAGGAGGCATAAGATGCGAAAAAAATTCAACACACATTCATTCCAGCCGTGGCTGAAGCAAGTCAGGCTTGTTGCTGTTCAAGTCGTCCTCCCGATCACGATCTTCCAGGGCATACGCACGATCATCTTTCCGACCACATTTGATGTCCTCCTTTTGGGCATTCTCATATTCCTTGCGTGCGCCTTTCACCTTGACTGGATATAAGCACGAAAAAAGTCCGCATCATGATGATGGGGACTCTGTTTCTTCCTGCAGTTTTCTGTTTTCTTCCGTCTCGTGAATGCTCATCACAAGCGGTTCGGCGTTTTTCATTTGCCAGTACGCCTTCAAAAGCGTTGTACAGGCTTCTTTTTCTCCGGGCCCCTTCTCAAGGTCGTAGCGGTTCAGCACACCGTATACAGGCCCGGGGTAAGCCATATAGCTGAGGAATAAGCTGATTTCTTCCTCCCGCAAAGGATAGACATTGTGATACGTATAAAACCAGTTTACACATTCCGTGCACATCACGGGATTCGTCTTAAACATTCTTGTAAAAAATACGATGAGATCGTTCGCTGGGGGCCCGTGTCCCGCTTTCTCAAAGTTCGTAAAGTAACCCGTTCCGGTATCGTTATAGAGAAAATGCCGGACGGACAGCTGCCCGTGGTTTAAAACCATTCTGGAAGACTCTTTGTCTTTCATGGTCTCATACCACTCTTCAAGGCGGGCAAGCGCAAAGTCTGCAGCTGATATCGTCTCTTTGAAATACATGGCTGCCTGAAGCTGGAACGGGGACATATACCATTCGTTTTCCGCTCTTGAGATGAATTCTTCATATTTCTGTTTTTGCTGTTCCCATTTCCGTTTTGTCCGTTCATAGTGCCCGAGTATTTCTTCCCGCCTCACACCGAGCTCTTTTTCCGTTCGCTGGTGAAGAAGAGCGATTTCTTTAAACATATATTCGTGTTTTTGGTCAAGCTCTTCCTCTCTTTCAAGGGTAAGCCAAGGCATGAGATAACAGACATCTTCTCCGTCTTGCGTTAAAAATTCGCCCGTGCGGTTTCGATAGACGGGGACAAACTGCCTGTAGCCTTTTTCCTCCAGCATGATCATCTGTTCTGTGAAGCTGGCGTTTCTTGAAGCCGCCAATTTTTTCAGGGCGAATACACCGTGATCCGTATACACTTTCCATACCTTTGGACTGACCGATTCCATATATTCAGGCGTAAGACCGTACTCATTTAAAACAGACTGGATGCCTTCCATCGGCTTCACCACATTTTTATCAATGCATTAGGCATGGCTGTTTTGATAATCCGGTATATAAAGGATCTGTCCCTCTTTTAATTCCTCGTCAAGGGAAAGGGAATTCATCCGGATGAGCTGCTGGACATTAATATCATAGCGCTCGCACAAAAGATCAATGGTATCGTTTTGCTGAACGATGCACATCCTCATTCGAGTAAACTCCTCCTCTCCCTGTTTTGTAAACAGCTTTGTCAAATAGAGAGCATTGTCATTCTCCTTCGCTGACACTTCCTGGTCGTCTGCTGCCGGCATCTCATCTCTTTCTTCTTCAGGCTCCGTCTGCTCATGAAACGAATATTCCGGGATTTCTATAGTATGTCCGGCTTCCTCTTCTTCATCAATCGCTTCTGCTTCCTGTGTCACTTCAACTTCAAACGTCTCAGGCTCCCTGTCATTCTGGTCTTCCTCCAAAAGAGGCGGAACACCGTAGAACGGGGTTTCTTTCGGTTCATCATGAGGTTGATAAGCCCTTTGGAGCGGCTCCGGCTCTTCTTCCGCTTCTTCCCTTTTTAACTCGTATTCTTCCGGCTTCTCTTCCGCTTTCTCCCTTTTTTGCTCATATTCTTCCGGTTTTGCTTCTACTTTCTCCCTTTTCAGCTCATATTCTTCCGGTTTTGCTTCTACTTTCTCCCTTTTCAGCTCATATTCTTCCGGTTTTGCTTCTACTTTCTCCCTTTTCAGCTCATATTCCTCCGGCTTTGCTTCTACTTTCTCCCTATTTAGCTCATATTCTTCTTCCGGATGTTCAAGAGCGGCGTCTTTTGGATTTTCCATTTCGCGCTTCGTCCGCTCTGCCGCAGACAAAGACGCTGTAAAAAACGGCTTTGTTTCCTCTGTATCGTCTCCGAGAAACGACTGGTAAATCGGAACCGCTTCCGCATCGGTATCAGTTTCTTCTGCTTCTTCATACGGCTGTTCTTCGTCCTGCTCTTCATAAGATCTGTCAAGCTGAATCAAAAATTCTTCCTCTTTACCCTGTTCTTCGTCGTCTGAAGGTGATCTGAAGGCAGGCTCAAGCTCCTCTTCCGGCTGGACTGCCGCAGGCATAGTACGCGGTTCTTCTTCTCCGGCTTCACCGCTTACATTCAAGAGGCCTTCAATCGCCAAATCAGCTTGAATCGTCAACATCCTCGCATCTGTCAGCTGATAATCGAAAGCATCAATAAAAACAAATACGTCGTTTAAATGATTGACCTTGTCTTTCGGGATGGTGATATCCACTGGGAAACAATGCGTCAGCTCTGCGCTGCCGTCCCCTTTCAGCTTTACATCTTCCACAAATCGGCTTGTCGCAGGCAGCTCTGCATATTCCCGGGTTTGATCTATGTTGTATTCGCCTGTCAGCTCTAATGACCCTCGTATGGATACATAATCATTTACTTCCTGAACGGTAATGTCAGGATCCAATGAAATCGATAATAATTCGGATACTTCCTGTCCTTTTTGAAAACAGATTGACTCTTCTACAGAAAATTGCAAACGATTGTTTTGCGGCAAACTGATATCCTCCCTTCACCTAATTTTTAAAATTAGATGTCAGTAAAGATGTATGAGAAAAGCTGGCAGAATATGAACAGAAAAATCATAAGCCGTTACCGGCACCATGCAAAAAAGAGCCGCCGGCAATGTCCGGCAGCCCTTTTCTTTATCTGGAGCGGCTGATTCTTTCGAATACGCGTTCAGCAGCTTGAATCGTATGCTCAATGTCGTCATCCGTATGAGCGGTTGACAAGAACAGCCCTTCAAACTGTGAAGGCGGGAGAAACACGCCTTCATCGGCCATCCCTTTATAATATTCGGCAAACAGTCCGAGATCAGACTGTTTCGCTGTATCATAATTGATGACCGGTTCATTTGTGAAGAAAAAGCCGATCATAGACCCCGCTCGATTAAATGTACACGGAATGCCATTTTTCTCGGCAGCTTCAGAAATTCCTTTTTCCAAACGGTCTGCTTTGCGGGAGAATTCCTGGTAGGATTCAGGAGTCAGCTGTTTCAATGTTTCGAGTCCGGCTGTCATGGCAAGCGGGTTGCCGGACAGCGTGCCGGCCTGATAGATCGGACCGCTCGGCGCAATTTTCTCCATGATTTCCGCCTTTCCTCCATAAGCGCCGACAGGAAGACCGCCGCCGATCACTTTTCCGAGGCAAGTCAAATCAGGCGTCACTCCGAAATAGCCTTGCGCACAGTTGTAGCCCACCCTGAAGCCTGTCATTACTTCATCAAAAATCAGCAGAGCGCCATGCGTCTCAGTCAGCTCGCGAAGCCCTTCGAGGAACCCTTTAACCGGAGGTACGACACCCATATTGCCCGCGACAGGTTCAACGATAACGCCGGCAATGTCCTCTCCGAATTCCTGAAAGACAAGCTTCATGCTTTCCAGATCATTGTAAGGAACGGTAATCGTGTTTTTTGCAATGCTTTCCGGAACTCCGGGGCTGTCAGGGAGGCCGAGCGTTGCTACTCCAGAGCCCGCTTTAATCAGCAGGGAATCACCGTGTCCATGGTAGCAGCCTTCAAATTTCACGATTTTGTTACGGCCTGTGTAACCGCGCGCCAGCCGCAAGGCGCTCATCGTCGCCTCCGTACCGGAGCTCACCATCCGAACGATTTCTATGGAAGGAACGCGGTCGATAACAAGCTCGGCAAGCTCGGTTTCCAGTTCTGTCGGTGCACCGAAGCTTGTCCCGTGTTCTGCCGTCTTTTGAATTTCTTTCACCACTTTTTCATTGCTGTGTCCTAAAATAAGCGGTCCCCATGACAAGACATAATCGATGTATTCGTTTCCGTCAATATCATAGATTTTTGATCCTTTTCCCCGCTCCATAAAAATCGGGTCCATGTTCACTGATTTAAAGGCTCTGACCGGGCTGTTCACCCCGCCAGGCATGACTCGTTGCGCCTCCTCGAATGCCGCTTTAGACTTCTCATAGCTCCGCATCCTCTAAAACCCCCAGTTCAAATTCTTATTCCGAAATCCATTTTGCCGCATCTTTTGCAAAGTACGTAATGATCAAATCAGCGCCCGCCCGTTTCATGCTTGTCAGCATTTCGAGAACAAGAGCTTTTTCTTCAATCCAGCCGTTTTGGGCCGCGGCTTTGACCATCGCATACTCCCCGCTTACATTGTATCCGACAACAGGCAGGTTAAATTCGTTTTTCACTTCTCTGACGATATCAAGATATGAAAGCGTCGGCTTGACGATCAGGAAATCGGCGCCTTCTTCCACATCGGATTTTGCCTCCCGGAGAGCCTCCCTGCGGTTGGCATAATCCATTTGGTACGTCTTGCGGTCGCCGAACTGCGGACTGCTTCCCGCGGCATCGCGGAACGGGCCGTAAAACGCGCTCGCATATTTTACAGCGTACGACATGATCGGCACATTTGTAAATCCTTCCTGATCAAGCGCATCCCTGATGGCGGCAACGAAACCGTCCATCATGTTTGAAGGCGCAATAATGTCAGCGCCTGCACGGGCTTGGCTGACAGCGGTTTTTGCCAAAAGAACGAGCGATTCGTCATTTAGTATTTCACCGTTTTCCACAAGGCCGCAGTGACCGTGGTCCGTGTACTCGCATAGGCATGTATCTGCGATAACGACAAGCTCAGGAAAGTCTTGTTTAATTTGTGCAATCGCTTTTTGAACGATGCCGTGGTTGTGATAGGCTCCGCTTCCCACATCATCTTTGTGTTCAGGCACGCCGAAGACGATCACAGATTGAATGCCGAGGCCTGCGACTTCCTCCATTTCCTCTTTCAGCCGGTCCAAAGACAGCTGGTATACGCCCGGCATGGACGGAACTTCGCTTTTAACGTTCTCTTCCTCGGTTACAAATATCGGATAAATGAAGTCAGATGCTCTTAACTCGGTTTCTCTTACCAATTTTCGCATACCTGCTGTCGTCCGCAGGCGGCGGTGTCTTTGAAATGATGCTTCCATTTGTCATTCTCCCTTTCTTGAAATGCGGCATATTTCACGCAGCATTCCGTCGATTGTATAGACGTCCGGCATATATGAAGGAATTCCGTAGTCCGACAGCGCCTTTTTTGTCATAGGCCCGATCGTAATAAAAGCCGTACCGTTCTTTTCGGCCCACGTTCTGCTCTCCTCTTTCAAAATGGACATGAATGTATGTACCGTCGAGGAGCTGGTAAATGTCACAAAATCAAAAGACGCGTGTTTTGCTGCTTCCTTAAGCTCCAGAATTCCCTTTTCATCGCGAACGGTTTCATACAAAATCCATTCCGAAACTTGAATTCCGAGCGGAGTGAGGGTTTTCTTGATGACGTCCCGGGATAAATTCCCTTTTAAAACGGCAACTTTATCATGACGGCCGGCATTTCGCTTCAGTGCCTCCGCCAAATGTTCAGCCACGTATAACTCAGGCATCAGATCGACAGAAAGACCCCTGTCGCGCAAATACCTGGCCGTTTTTTCACCGACAGCGGCAACCTTGGCCTTTGATGCGAAAGGAACGCTGAACCCGGCGTTCTTCAAATAAGAAAAAAAGAATTTTGCCCCGTTCACGCTTGTAAAAACAAGCCAGTCCGCGCTTTCAAGATCTGCTCGAAAGCGCTGGGCCTGTTCTCGCGGGAGGGCGGGCCGAAACGAAATCAATGACGTTAAAACAGCTTCTCCGCCTAAAGCCTCCACCTTTTCCCTGAAGGATTGGGCTTGGGCTTTATTGCGGGTGACGAGCACTTTCTTTCCCTGTAAAGGAAGATCATGCTTCATTGTCTTCCAGCTCCTGTTTCACACGGTCAATCAGTGCCTTTGCTCCTTTTTCCGACATGACCGCCGCGCATTCTCTGCCGACAGCCTCCGGATCTTTTCCTTTTACTGTTTCTCTGTATGCGGTTTTTCCGTCAGGCGATGCCACAAGACCGGTCAGTTCGATGACGCCGTCTTCGTCCATCGTCGCAAATCCGGCGATTGGCACTTGGCAGCCGCCTTCCATCGCATGAAGAAAAGCGCGCTCGGCCGTGACGGTCAGCTGTGTGTAGCGGTCGTTCAGGCGCGAAAAGAGGGACAGCAGCTCCTCATCCGAGCCTCTGCACTCGATCGCCAACGCGCCTTGCCCAACGGCGGGAAGGCAGCTCTCTGGATCAAGAAATTCGGTGACGACATCGTCCTTCCAGCCCATTCTTGACAGGCCTGCCGCTGCTAAAATAATCGCGTCGTAATCTTCGGTTTCAAGTTTTTTTAACCTTGTATCGATATTTCCCCTGATCCACTTGATCTCAAGGTCGGGACGCATTTGCAAAAGCTGCGCGCTTCTTCTGAGGCTGCTCGTGCCGATAACCGCACCTTGTTTCAGGTCGGCCAGCTTTTGACGGCTTTTTGAAATGAGAACGTCCCTGGCATCTTCCCGTTTTGGAATGCAGCCGACCACCAGCCCTTCGGGAAGCGCCGACGGCATGTCCTTCATGCTGTGAACGGCCATATCAATTTCCCCGGAAAGCATCGCCTGTTCGATTTCTTTGACGAACAGGCCTTTCCCGCCGACCTTTGACAGCGTAACATCCAAGATCCGGTCGCCTTTTGTAACGATTTCCTTTATTTCAAACGTGAAATCCGGATTTAATTCCTCCAGCTTTTTGATCACCCATTTTGTCTGGGTCATCGCCAATTTGCTTCTTCTTGAGCCTACAATGATGTTTCTCATGTTTTCTTCCTCCCAATCCGTCACGGGCAACCGTTTTAACTAACTAAACCAATGAAATTGCGAAAAGCTGCCGAGCAAAAAGAAATTGATTAAAAGAACAAGAAAAGACGCGGTATTCCACATGGCCGCGATCCTTCCCTGCAGCTCTTTGACAATCCTGATAAATAAATAGTATCCGTATAAAAAAAGCAGCACGATCGATCCGAGCACTTTCGGATCCGCCCAGTACAGGGTTTCAAGCGATACATACGACCAGATAATCCCCAGAATCAGACTCAGCAAAAGCATGGGAACGCCGATGAGATTAAGGACATAAGCCATATGATCAAGTTTTGGCAAATCTTCGATTCGTAAGAGCCATTTCCCCCACTTTTTCTTTTTCAATAAACGGTACTGAAAAAGATACAGCACGGAAAAGACAAACGACAATGAAAACGCTCCATACGAAAGAATCGCCATTGTAATGTGGATGATCAAGAGCTCGGACACGAGCCTTCCCGAAAGCTCCGCCGACTGCTGGGCCGTCGGTGTAAACGTGTGGATCGCCGCCATTGAAAAGCCGATGAGATTGGTGAAAAAAACGAGAAATTCCACTTTCAAAAGCTTCGTCAAAACGAGAGACAGCGTGACAAGCACCCACGCGTAAAAATAAAGCCCCTGTGCATTATTCAAAACAGGAAACTGATCTGTGTACTGCATGAAATAAAAAAGGTATACCGTCTGCAGAATCCAGACAATAGAAAGCAACCAGAAGGCCGCTTTTCCCGCCTTCCGGTTGTGCTGTAAAAAGTCTATAAAATAAAAGAGGACGGTGAGCGCGTACAACACGATTGTAACTTCGTTAAGCCTTGCTAACAATGTGTCTGTCATGTCTGTCACTCGCTCACGATAGAAGTCAAACCCTGCTGGTTTTGCCGCTTAAACGCATGAACCGGCTGGCGTTCGTCTTGATTCTCTCCGTCAGGAAAAGCCGCTTCTTCAATATCAAAAATCTGCGTAAACAGCGCAAGCTTTTCTTCGGCATCAGCTTCTGACGCAAACTCCTTCACTTTTAAAATCGGGTCGCGCAAGAGCTGGTTGATAATGCTTTTCGTATGCTTATTTAAAAGTTTTTTCTCTCTTGTGCTCAAGTGAGGGAGCTTCCGTTCGATGCTCTGCATCGTTTCCGCCTGGATTGTCAAAGCTTTTTCCCTGAGAGCAGAGATGACCGGCACGACGCCGAGCGTATTCAGCCATTGTTTAAAAGCGACGATCTCAGCTTCAATAATCAGCTCCACTTCTTCAGCAACGGCCTGACGCTCCTTCAGATTTTCTTCCACGATCCCTTCAAGATCGTCAATATCGTACAGAAAGACGCCTTCCACATCGCTGAGAGCCGGGTCAAGATCCCGCGGCACGGCAATATCCACCATAAAAAGCGGACATCCTTTGCGAAGCTTATTGACATGTTCGATCATCTCTTTTGTGACGACATAGCCGCTTGCGCCCGTTGAACTGATGAGAATGTCGGCTTCCATTAAAGCGCATTGCAGCTCATTTAAGCTTTTCGCCGCGCCTGAAAAACGGCCGGCAAGCTCCTTCGCTTTTGAAAATGTTCTGTTGATCACGGTAACCTGTCCGATTCCGTGGCCGTGCAGGTTTTGAACCGCAAGCTCTCCCATTTTGCCCGCGCCGAGAATCAGCACGTGTTTATCGGAAAGGTCGCCGAAGATTTTCCTGGCAAGCTCGACGGCTGCATAGCTGACGGATACAGCATTTGAAGCAATGTCCGTTTCGGCATGGCAGCGCTTCGCGACGGTGACAGCCTGCTTAAACAAATAGTTGAAAACGGTACCAATTGTCTTCTCTTCCTGAGCCAGCTTAAAACTTGTACGCACTTGGCCTAAAATCTGCGTTTCTCCAATAACCATCGAATCCAATCCGCACGATACGCGGAACAAATGTTCAACGGCTCCGTCGTTTTCATAAAACTTCAAGTAAGGCGAAATGTCCTCTTTGCTTAGTCCGAACCAGTTCGCCAAAAACATTTTCATATAATAACGTCCGGTGTGCAGCTGATCAACGACTGCATACAGCTCTGTCCGGTTGCATGTCGACACGATGATATTCTCAAGTATGCTTTTTTCTTCTTTCAATTGCGACATCGCCTGCCCCAGCTCATCCGGCTGAAAGGTTAACTTTTCACGTATATCAACAGGGGCTGATTTGTAATCCAATCCCACGACAAGTATATGCATAACTCTTGCTTGCACCCCCAACATCTATCTAAATTAGAATGATTATAATATAGAATTTATTATTCAAAACGATTATAACATATATTCACTATTTTCTCTTCCCAAAATGTGAACAGATTTTAAAAAATTGATGTGATATAGTAGAAAATGTGTTTCTATTTCTTTCACTACATCAAGAAGGTGATACTTTGAAAAAGAAATCTGTTTTGCTTCCATTGCTGTTGATAGCCGTGGCTGTCTACGCCTTTCTGCGGTCGGGCCGGATCAGCCTGTTTGACGGACAGGAAGAATGGTCTGTACTTGCGGGGCTCATCGGGCTGGCTCTTTTTTATCAGGGGCAGAAGGAAGCCGATTCCGCCCATTCCTTTGCAGGGCTCTTTATGACAGCGATCGGTGTTTATTTCACATTTAAAGAGGACTATTTCAGCCGCGCGGATGATTTTGCGGTCATCGTGCTGATCCTCGGTGCGGCGCTTCTTGTCAAATCGTTTAAGACGAAAGAATATCAATATGAGAGTCTGCTGATGATCGCAGTCGCCCTCTATCTTTATTTTTTCCGGCAGATTGCCGCCTGGCTGAAGACGGCGAATATCGAGACGGCATATGTAGAAGCTTATTGGCCGGCCGCTTTTATCGCGGTTAGTCTGCTTTTATTATTCTTAAAAAGAAAATAGTTTATTCAAGAAAAAGCACTTGCATCAATCCCGCAAGTGCTTTTTCTTTTATCTCGCGATCATTTGCTCGATCGCCGACCACGCTTCTTGTTTACCCTTTTTCGTCTCGGAGGAAAACAAGATGAGCTGGTCTTCTTTTTCTATATTGAGCGTCTCTTTGACGACTTTGGCATGCTTTTCCCATTTACCTTTAGGGATTTTATCCGCTTTTGTCGCAATCACGATCACAGGAATTTCATAATGCTTTAAAAAGTCGTACATGATGACATCATCCTGTGAAGGAGCATGCCTGAGGTCGACGATTTGGACGACCGCTTTCAGTTCTTCGCGGGATGTCAAATACGTCTCTATCATACGGCCCCAAGCCTCGCGCTCCGTTTTGGAGACTTTCGCAAATCCGTAACCGGGCACATCGACAAAGTGAAGGACATCGTTAATGATATAAAAGTTTAATGTCTGTGTTTTGCCCGGCTTTGATGATGTCCTCGCTAAGTTTTTACGGTTGATCATTGTATTGATAAATGACGATTTTCCGACATTAGATCTCCCGGCAAGGGCGATTTCCGGCAGCCCCCCTTCAGGGTACTGCTCGGGTTTCACCGCACTGATGACAATCTCTGATTTCGTTACTTTCATTTCTCTTCTCCTACTAGCGCATGCTTTAGAACTTCGTCCAGGTGAGCGACAGGAATGAAGGTTAAGCCTTCCCGCACGCTGTTTGGAATGTCCTCAATGTCTTTTTCATTATCTTTCGGCATAATGACAGTCTTTAAGCCGGCACGGTGTGCGCCGAGCGCCTTTTCCTTCAAGCCGCCGATCGGAAGAACGCGGCCTCTTAACGTGATTTCGCCGGTCATGCCGACATTTCGTGAAACAGGTCGGCCCGTCAGCGCCGAAACAAGAGCTGTCGCCATTGTGATTCCCGCGGATGGCCCGTCCTTCGGAACGGCCCCTTCCGGCACGTGAATGTGAATATCGTGTTTTTCATGAAAATCAGGGTTGATGTTTAACTCTTCCGCTTTTGAACGGACATAGCTGAATGCGGCTTGTGCCGACTCTCTCATGACATCGCCGAGCTTTCCGGTTAAAATGAGCTTGCCTTTCCCGGGGGAAAGAGACACTTCGATGGACAGCGTATCTCCGCCGACCGTCGTGTAGGCAAGACCTGTGACAACGCCGATCTGATCGTCGAGCTCAGCCTGTCCGTACCTGAACATTCTTTTTCCTAAATAGTCTTCAAGGTTTTTGTCCGTGACCGTAATTCTTTTTCTTTCCCCTGATACGATCAGCTTCGCCGCTTTTCTGCATATCGCTGCGATTTGGCGTTCAAGACTTCTGACGCCGGCTTCCCTCGTATAATAGCGAATAACATCAAGGACAGCCTGCTCCCGTATTTGCAGATTGGATTTTTTCAGACCGTGTTCTTTCAGCTGTTTTGGAAGCAGATGGTCTTTGACGATTTCGACCTTTTCCACTTCCGTATAGCCCGCGATCGTGATGATCTCCATACGGTCTCTGAGCGGACCCGGGATTGTGGCCAGGTTGTTCGCGGTCGCAATAAACAAAACCTTTGATAAATCAAACGTCTCTTCAATATAATGGTCGCTGAACGTATGGTTTTGTTCAGGATCGAGCACTTCCAGCATCGCTGAAGCAGGATCTCCCCTGAAATCCGAAGCCATTTTATCAATCTCGTCCAAAAGGAACACGGGATTGTTCTTGCCTGCTTTTTTCATCCCCTGAATAATGCGGCCCGGCATGGCGCCTACATATGTGCGGCGGTGGCCACGGATTTCGGATTCATCCCTCACGCCGCCAAGGGAAATGCGGACAAATTTGCGTCCGAGCGATTTGGCGATCGATTTGGCCAGCGAGGTTTTTCCGACACCCGGAGGTCCGGCCAAGCATAAGATCGGTCCTTTTAACGAGCGGGTCAGCTTTTGGACTGCCAAATATTCGAGAACCCGTTCTTTCACTTTTTCAAGTCCGTGATGTTCTTCATCAAGAATTTGACTGGCGAGATTTAAATCAAGCCTGTCTTCTGTTGCATCATTCCATGGGAGGGAAATAAGCCATTCAATATAATTGCGGATGACAGAACTTTCAGCTGAGCTTGACGGAATTTTTTCGTACCGGTTTAGCTCTTTAAACGCGGTTTCTTTCACATTGTCAGGCATGCCGGCCTGTTCGATTTTCTCAGTCAGCTTTTGGACCTCGCCCGTTTTTCCTTCTTTATCGCCAAGCTCTTTTTGGATGGCTTTCATCTGCTCGCGCAGGTAATACTCCTTTTGCGTTCTTTCCATTGAACGCTTGACGCGCTGCCCGATCTTCTTTTCAATCTCAAGGACTTCTTTTTCGTTGTGAATCAGGTCGATCACTTTGTTTAATCTGGCTTTGACATCGATCGTTTCCAGCACTTCCTGCTTGTCTTTCAACTTAAGCGGCAGGTGGGAGGCGACGATATCGGCCATTCTTCCCGGCTCTTCAATATCTGTCACAGCGGCAAATGTTTCAGCCGATATTTTTTTCGAAATCTTTATGTATTGATCGAAGTGGTCAAGCAATGTGCGCATAAGTGCTTCATCTTCAACATCTTTTTCAGTCTCTTCATCGATTCGTTCGATTTTTACAGACGTATATTCATCTAAATCATGGTACTCAAGAATGCGGGCGCGCTGCAGCCCCTCCACCAAAACGCGGATCGTTCCGTTCGGCAGCTTGAGCATCTGCTTGATTTTTGTATAGGTTCCGAATGTAAAAATCTCGTCTTCATCCGGTTCGTCTATGGATATGTCCTTTTGTGTTGCCAAAAAAATCATATGGTCATTCATCATCGCCTGTTCAAGCGCCTGAACCGACTTTTCACGCCCGACGTCAAGGTGCAAAACCATCGTCGGATAGACGAGTAAACCTCTTAAAGGGAGGAGCGGGATGTTTCGTTTCGTTTCATCTGCCATTTTGACTGACACCTCCGTAACTTTAGTATGAACCATTATAATATACTTTTTTTATCCCTGTACAATTGTAAGCCCGGCGAAATAAAAAGGGTCTCCTGTAGTATACCCTTTCTTTCAGTTCTGAAAAAGGAAAAGATGTCCTCCGCTAAGAAAACATGCCGGCGCCTGTCGGAGAAAACCGGCCCGAAAAAAATCCCCATCTGAAATGATGGGGATTTATACGGATTCTCTTTTCATCTGAGCGCCGTCAGGCATTTCTGAAGGAGGGTTGACCAATGCAAGGTCCAGCACTTCCTGCAAGGTTTTGACGGGAATGATATGTACGCCTTCTATCCGCTTTAAAATCGACTGGACATTTTCGTGCGGAATAATAACAGTTTTTGCCCCCGCATGCTTGGCCGCTTTGATTTTCGGAATCACGCCGCCGATCGGCTTTACCCGGCCGTTCAGGCTGATTTCCCCCGTCATGGCGACAGTATGGTCTATCGGAACCTTATGAATGGCGGAGAAAATGCCCGCCGCCATGGCAATTCCTGCAGATGGTCCGTCAACCGGGATACCGCCGGGGAAATTCACGTGAATATCATAATCCGAAGCTTTTACTCCCATTGTCCGCAATACAGTCATGACATTTTCGACCGACCCTTTCGCCATGCTTTTCCGTCGGATCGATTTTGACTGGTTGCCGATATTCTCTTCTTCTGCGATGCCTGTGATATTAATCGATCCCTTATCAGCAGCCTTGTTGACTGTGACTTCAATTTCGAGCAGCGAACCGCTGTTAGGGCCGTGGACGGCAAGTCCGTTGACGATGCCGACCTGCGGTTTGGAGGCGATTTTTTGTTCATATTTCGGTGTCAGCTGGCTCGAATGGATCACCCATTCGATATCTTCAACCGTCACCTCGTCGCGCTCTTCAGTCAAAGCCATTCCGGCGGCGATTTGCATCATATTGACGACTTCGCGGCCGTTTCTCGCATACCGCGTCAACAGGTCAAGTCCTTCCTCTGCGACTTTCTTCTCAATCTTATCAGCCGCTTTTTTGGCGACCGTTTTTAATTCTTGCTTTTCAAGGTCGCGGAAGAACACTTCCAGACATCTCGACCGAATCGCTGGCGGGATTTCGTCAGGCATCCTCGTCGTCGCGCCGATCAGTCTGAAATCCGCCGGCAGCCCGTTTTGAAAAATGTCGTGGATGTGTTTGGGGATTTGCGTGTTTTCTTCACTGTAATAGGCGCTTTCCAAAAACACTTTCCGATCTTCAAGCACCTTCAGCATTTTATTCATTTGAATCGGATGAAGCTCTCCGATTTCGTCGATGAATAATACCCCGCCGTGCGCATGCGTAACGGCTCCCTGCTTTGGCTGAGGAATTCCGGCCTGCCCCATCGCTCCGGCACCCTGATAAATCGGATCGTGGACCGATCCGATCAACGGGTCGGCGATTCCCCGCTCGTCGAAGCGGGCCGTTGTCGCGTCAAGCTCGACAAAGATGGAATGTTCCTGGAACGGTGAGCGCTTGTTCTTTTTCGCTTCTTCGAGGACAAGCCTTGCAGCTGCGGTTTTCCCTACACCTGGAGGGCCGTAAATAATGACATGCTGCGGATTTGGTCCGCAAAGGGCGGCTTTCAGTGCTTTAATGCCGTCCTCTTGGCCGACGATGTCTTTAAAAGCTGTCGGCCTCACCTTTTCTGATAACGGTTCTGATAAATGGATTGATCTCATTTTCCGGAGCTGTTCCATCTCTTTTTTGGACTCTCTGTCTATCGTAACCTTTTGGGTTCTTTGATTCTTGAGCAGATTCCAAAAATATAATCCGATGATGATCCCGAAAAATAGTTGTACAAAAAGTGCAATGCTCGTCCAGCTCAACTGATGGTCCCTCCTGAAATGGTTTCGTATCTTTAAGTATGTCAGATAGTATTTCCTGATCAGGGAGGGAATAAACGTACTGAAAGGGATAATTTTGCATTTGGAAACCATCACTTTTTTCTGTATGCCGACGGTTTCCAAATGCAAAAAAAGAACCTCCTTTGGCTAGGAGGTTCTCTTCATTATGCTGAAGTTTTTTTGTCTTTATTGACGACCGTGCCGTCTTTCATAATGAGACGCGGCGGTTCGCCGTCAGTGACGGTTTTGCCTGTAATCACGCATTTTTCAATATCCTCGCGGGACGGCAGATCGAACATCACGTCGAGCATAATTCCTTCGATAATGGAACGAAGTCCGCGTGCTCCTGTTTTACGTTCAATTGCTTTTTTAGCGATTTCTGTGAGCGCTTCGTCTTCAAATACAAGCTCCACATCATCCAGCTCAAGCATTTTTCTATATTGTTTAACAAGTGCGTTTTTCGGTTTTGTTAAAATTTCAACCAGCGCTTTTTCATCGAGTGGTTCAAGGCTTGCGATGATCGGGAGACGGCCGATGAATTCAGGGATCAGACCGAAGCGAAGCAAGTCTTCCGGAAGAACTTTGGAAAGAAGCGCTTCTTTTTCAAGATCTTCATGCTTGTTGTCAGAGCCGAAGCCGATGACCTTTTGACCGAGACGGCGCTTGATGATTTGCTCGATTCCGTCAAAAGCTCCGCCGCAAATGAACAGGATGTTCGTTGTGTCAATCTGGATGAACTCTTGATGAGGATGCTTTCTTCCGCCTTGTGGAGGAACGCTTGCAACCGTACCTTCAAGAATTTTAAGCAGAGCCTGCTGAACGCCTTCACCTGATACATCGCGTGTAATTGAAGGGTTCTCGGACTTTCTGGCCACTTTATCGATTTCATCGATGTAGATAATGCCTTTTTCCGCTTTTTCAACATCGTAGTCAGCAGCCTGAATCAGCTTAAGCAAAATGTTCTCCACATCTTCACCGACATAGCCTGCTTCAGTAAGCGAAGTGGCATCTGCAATGGCAAACGGCACATTCAGGATGCGGGCTAGTGTTTGAGCAAGAAGCGTTTTTCCGCTTCCAGTCGGTCCGATCATGGAAATATTACTTTTTGACAGCTCGACATCATCGACTTTGCTGTTCGAATTGATCCGCTTGTAATGATTGTAGACGGCCACGGCAAGGGATTTTTTTGCCTGGTCCTGGCCGATGACGTATTCATCAAGAATCTCGCGGATTTCCTTTGGTTTTGGGACATCTTTGAACTCCACTTCTTCTTCAGAGCCGAGTTCCTCTTCTACAATTTCAGTGCAAAGTTCGATGCACTCGTCACATATATATACGCCTGGTCCGGCGACAAGCTTGCGTACCTGATCTTGTGTTTTTCCGCAAAACGAGCATTTTAATTGTCCTTTTTCCTCGTTGAATTTAAACATTCTTTCACCCCTTATATCCTTGTCATTCCTGTTTCTTCGTTAAAAGAAACATCGCTTGAAAACATTCGTTCCATTATGTATTGCATTTTACCACACTTTCCAAAAAGGCGATAACGTTGTGTTTGCCGTTCGGCATATTCAATATGTATGTTGATCAAAACGACATTATCTATCCTTTCCCAAAGAAAAGATGATAAGTCAAAATTGTATAAAACAAGGCACGAAACATTCGCGCCCTGTTTTATATAAAGTATGATTATGAAACATATTAACGGTTTTCTACAAGAAAATCAATTGCTTTGCGAACTTTTAAGTCCTCTTTCATTCCTTCTGTAGAACCGATTGCTTGTTTGATGTTTTCAACAGGCATGTTGTACGCTTCAGCCATTTTAGAAAGCTCTTCTTCGACTTCTTCGTCAGTGACTTGAAGGTTTTCAGCTTTGGCGATCGCTTCCAGTGTCAGGTTGGATTTCACGCGTTTTTCAGCATCCTCTTTCATTTGCTCTTTCAGCGCGTTTTCATCCTGTCCTGAGAATTGGAAGTAAAGCTCAAGGTTCATGCCTTGCATTTGCAGACGCTGTTCGAATTCTTTCATCATGCGGTCAAGCTCTGTGTCGATCATCGCTTGAGGAATGTCAGCTTCAGCGTTTTCAGCTGCTTTTACGACAAGCTCTTCGCGAAGTTTAGCGTCCGCTTCATTTTCTTTTGCTTCCTCGAGACGTTTTTTCGTTTTTTCAGTCAGCTCGGCAAGTGTTTCAACTTCCTCATCGACATCTTTCGCAAACTCGTCATTAAGCTCAGGAAGCTCCTTCGCTTTGATTTCGTGGATTTTCACTTTGAATACGGCAGGTTTGCCCGCAAGCTCTTCCGCGTGGTATTCCTCTGGGAATGTCACTTCTACGTCTTTTTCAGCACCGGCTTCAAGTCCGACAAGCTGATCTTCAAAGCCTGGAATAAATGAGCCTGAACCGACTTCAAGGGAATAGTTTTCCGCTTTTCCGCCTTCGAACGCTTCGCCGTCTACGAATCCTTCGAAGTCAAGAACAACAGTGTCCCCTTCTTCCACTTTGCCGTCTTCTTTTACAACGAGTTCAGCCTGGCGCTCTTGAAGAGATTTCAGTTCGTTTTGAACGTCTTCATCCGTTACGGCAGTGTCGTCTTTTTCAATGCCAAGGCCTTTGTATTCGCCAAGTTTCACTTCAGGCTTAACCGTTACCTTCGCAGTGAAGATCAGGTTTTCGCCTTTTTCGATTTTTTCCACATCGATTTCCGGACGGTCAACAGGCTCAATGCCCGCTTCCTCTACCGCTTTCGGATACTCGACAGGAAGCAGGATGTCCAGCGCATCCTGATAAAGCGCCTCAACGCCAAAACGCTGTTCAAACAAACCGCGCGGCACTTTCCCTTTGCGGAATCCAGGAATGGATACTTGCTTTACGACTTTTTTAAATGCATCATCAAGGGCTTTATTAAAGGTATCGGCATCTACCTCAACCGTTAAAACGCCTTCGTTTCCTTCTTGCTTTTCCCATTTTACTGACATGTGTTTCCCTCCAAAATCTATTCAGGTTGTGTCGGTTTTCCATTTTAAAACAAGCAAACGGCTACGTCCATCGCAAGCTGCCGACTGTGTGCAGCTCATGTGTTTCTGACAGCCATCATTATGTATACAAAGATAAATAATGAACCTTAAGCGGCAAACGGAACAGCTTCCGTTTTTCACAAATGCAACCACTATATTATAACACAATGCCCGCTGCTTTCAACATTTACAAATAAGAAATTTCTTCTATGTCTTTGATCAGCGCGCAGGCCTCGTCAAGCTGTCTGTCATTGAATTCATAGAGAATATGAAGCTCCTCTTTATCGATGTCAATCCCGTGCATCTCGTATCCGACTTTATGCAGCGCGGCAGCCCAGAGCTCGCGGTTTGAGTATTTCGGCTGAAACGGATAGAGGACGTAAATATGCCTTCTCCACAGCTCTTCGACCGCTTGGTACAGCGTGGGATTTTCATTCCCAAGTGTGTCATCGAGCACGCTCAGAACATGCTTCAATATCGGCATATCATCAGGCTTGACCGTCTCTGTCGGATTAATTGTCATCGAATCGCCAAATTTTGCGACAAGCGTCGGCTTTTCATGGTCTGACTCGGCTAAAAGCTGAAGAATCATCGTTTTTACGACAGGATGTGCGCTCGGATTTTGCAGAATCGTTTTCAACAAGCCGATATAGCTTGTCAGATTGCGGTCCTTCAGTCCGTGAAGAAGCTTAACCTGCTCTTCCGTGTCATTCAAAAGCCTTTCCTGATCAACCTCCTCCGTCTCGGGAAGGTCTTCGGTGATGTCCTCAGGTCCGGGGTCTTCCGTCATCTTGCGGCTGAAATCAAGCAGTTTATAAAACTGTTCCGCGCTTTCAGGAGGCAGCTTGTTTTCTTCGAGTACAGCTTCAATCGTTTCTTTTACTTTTTCGTATTGTCTGAGCTGGATTAAAATCGTCATATAGACTTGTAAAACGGTAAAATAATGGCCGTGGCCTTCTTTCAGCATTTTTTCGCAGATGCCTTTCGCTTCTTCAAGCTCGCCGATTTCCAGCAGGCAGATGGCCATTCCCAGATAAATATCCGATTCCTCGTCATCATAGCGCTTCGCTTCAGAAAACAGCCTGAGCGCTTCGTGGTAATTCTTTTCTTTGAGCGCGGCCATCCCTTTGTGCACTAAACGCTCCTTAACGTTCGGGAACGGGATGATCTTCGAGTTTTTCTTGTCATGCTTCATTTCTAAGTTCCTTTCAGGCACTTATTTTTTAACAAGTGTATCAACCCGGCTCGCTAAACACAAGAAAGAACCGGCGGCAGTATGCTTCCGCCAGCAAAAAAAGCCTCCGATCTACATCGGACAGCTTTTTTATGCTTGCAGCCAAGAACTTCTCTGTTTCTCAAATTGTTCGATTTCTTCTTCAAGGAGCAATGTTAAAGAAATTTCATCGTAACCGTTCAACAGCATCTCTTGCCAATGCGGATCGACCTCAAAGGCAATCTGCTGCCCGGCGTGGTCTGTTATCGTCTGTTTTTCGAGATCGACAGTCATCGTCAAAGATTGATACTCATACTGTTCAGCAAGCTCTTTCCACGTCTCATAAGGAAGGCGGATCGGCAGCATGCCGTTTTTAAAACAGTTTTGGTGAAAGATATCGGCAAAAGACGGTGCGATAATGATTTTAAATCCGTAGTCGTCAAGCGCCCATGGCGCGTGTTCCCTTGAAGAGCCGCAGCCGAAGTTTTCGCCGGCGATTAAAATCGAAGCGCCTGTGTATTCCGGCCGGTTCAGCTCAAAATCAGGGTTGGGATCGCCGTTATCCAAATACCTCCAATCAAAGAAAGCAAAACGTCCGTATCCCGTTCTTTCGATCCTCTTTAAAAATTGCTTCGGAATGATCTGGTCCGTGTCTACGTTGATTCTGTTTAGCACCGCCGCTATTCCGGTATGGGTCTTTAATGGCTCCATCTTGTCACTCCTCTATACAGCTGTTGTCTCTTGGTAATATTTTCTGACATCGACAAAGCGTCCGTGAATCGCGGCCATCGCAGCCATCGCCGGGCTGACGAGATGCGTCCTGGCCCCTTTGCCCTGCCTGCCTTCAAAATTGCGGTTGGAAGTGGAAGCACAGCGTTCTCCTTCAGGGACAACATCGTTGTTCATGCTCAAACACATGCTGCATCCTGATTCTCTCCATTCAAAGCCCGCTTCGATGAAAATCTCGTGAAGCCCTTCTTTTTCAGCTTGGATTTTGACGCTTTGCGAGCCGGGAACGACGATCGCCCTGACACCGTCAGCGACTTTTTGGCCTTTTATCATTTCAGCCGCCTGGCGAAGATCTGTCATGCGCGAGTTGGTGCATGAACCGATAAAGACGTGCTCAATTGTAATATCCTCGATTTTTTTATATGGTTCAAGACCCATATATTCATATGCGCGCTGTGCTTCTTTTTTATCGTCTTCCTGAGAGAAAGCCTCAGGCCCCGGAATCGTTTCATCAACCGGCAGCACCATGCCGGGGTTGATGCCCCACGTCACCATCGGCGAAATGGCGCTTCCGTCCATCACGATCGTCCGATCGTAGACCGCCCCCGGATCGGTTCTCAGATTCTTCCACTCTTCTACAGCTTTCTCAAACTCTTCGCCTTTTGGCGCATATTTTTTCGTTTTGACATATTCAAATGTTGTTTCATCCGGTGCAATCAATCCGGCTCTTGCCCCAGCTTCGATTGACATGTTGCACACCGTCATCCGTTCGTCCATCGACATGTTTCGGAATACTTCGCCGGTATATTCAATGACATAACCCGCCCCGAATTTAACCCCGTATTTTCCGATGACCGCCAGAATGACGTCTTTAGCCGTCACTCCTTTTTGCAGTTTGCCGTCAACGCGGATTTCCAGCGTCTTCGGTTTTTGCTGCCAAAGCGTCTGCGTTGACAAGACGTGCTCGACCTCGCTCGTTCCGATTCCGAAAGCGAGCGCGCCAAACGCTCCGTGTGTGGATGTATGGCTGTCTCCGCAAACGATCGTTTTGCCCGGCAGCGTCAGCCCCAGTTCAGGCCCGATGACATGGACGATCCCCTGGTCGACGCTTGACAAGTCTGCGAGGCGGATGCCGAATTCTTCGCAATTCCGTTCGAGCGCACTGACCTGCCGTTTGGCGACGTCATCTTTAATCTCAAACCGATTGACAGTCGGAATGTTGTGGTCCATTGTGGCAAACGTATTTTGAGGCCGTCTGACTTTTCTGTTCTTTTGCCTTAGGCCTTCAAAGGCCTGGGGTGACGTTACCTCGTGTATCAGGTGCAGATCGATATAGAGAAGGTCAGGCTTCCCTTCACCTTTTTTAATCACGTGTTGATCCCAAATTTTTTCGATGATCGTTCGAGGCATCATCTTTCTTCCTCCCTCTACCAATATCCATTTTCCTTAAACGTAAGCGGTCATGATGTTTGAAATGGCATTGCCGTCTGCCAGCGCAGCTTTTACTTCCCCTGTAATCGATTGAGTCGTGCAATGCTCCGAGCCTTTTGCCAGGTCCTTCGTCCGCTTACCTGCCCGGAGAACTTGATCGACTGCGTGTTCAACAGCTTTCGCTTCAGCTTCAAGACCGAATGACGTCCTGAGCATCATCGCCGCGGACAAGATTGCCGCAAGCGGATTGGCAATGTTCTGACCCGCGATATCAGGAGCCGAGCCATGCACAGGTTCATATAGATGAAGACCGGAGCTTGATAAGCTTGCCGACGGCAGCATGCCGAGCGATCCGGTCAGCATCGATGCTTCATCGCTTAAAATATCGCCGAACATGTTTTCAGTCACGATAATGTCAAACTGTCCAGGCGCGTAAATGAGCTGCATCGCTGCATTGTCGACGAGCATGTGCTCAAGCTTGACGTCAGGAAACTCTTTCGCTACTTCTTCCGCCGTCTTGCGCCATAGTTTGCTTGACTCAAGGACGTTCGCTTTATCAACGGAGGTCACTTTGCCTTTCCGTCTCTGCGCCATTTGGAAGGCCTCCCTGATGACCCTTTCCATTTCCGACTTTTTATAAAACAGCGTGTCAACGGCTTCTTCCTCGCCGTTCTGATTGACGTACTGCTCGCTAGGCTTTCCGAAATACAAGCCGCCCGTCAGCTCGCGTACGATGACAAAGTCAACACCTTCGATATATTCGGTTTTTAACGGAGAAGCCTCCGCAAGGCTTTCAAATACTTTAACAGGCCGCAGATTGGCAAAAAGATCGAGCTGCTTGCGGATGGCGAGCAGCCCTTTTTCAGGCCTCAGTTCAGAAGGATTTTGATCCCATTTCGGCCCGCCTACTGCTCCGAGCAAAATGGCGTCCGCAGCTTTGCAGGCGGCGACAGTTTCCTCGGGAAGCGGCGCTCCCGCCTCATCAATTGCCGCTCCGCCGATCAGGCCGTATTCAAATTCGAATTCATGCTGATAATGTTCAGCAACGCTTTTCAGCACATCAACAGCCGCGTCCAATACTTCGGGACCAATTCCGTCACCGGGCAAAAGTGCGATTCGTTTTTTCAAATTCAACAAACTCCTTCCTTATTACTGTTATGATCCTACAGCCGCCTGTTTTGACAATCCTTCCGTATTCGTCTTCAATACGAGATAGCGGTTCACTGCGTTCAAGTAAGCTTTGGCAGATGCTTCGAGAACATCCTGGGCGACTCCGCGTCCTCCGGATTCTTTTCCGTCGATCATCACCCTGACGTATACTTGCGCAAATGCATCCTGTCCCTTGCGATTGGATTGAATCCGGTAATCAAGGAGCTGGACTTCTTTATCCATACAGCGCTTCAGCGTGTTGTACACCGCTTCAACGCTTCCCGCTCCGGTCGCCGCTTCCTGGATAATCTGATCCGTTTCCTGATCTTTAAGGGAAACCGTTGCTGTCGGAACCTGCGAGGTGCCGTAATGAACCTGCAGTGAAATAAATTCATAGCCGATTTTGCGGTCTGCCGTTTTCTCCTCGAGAATCATGGAGATGAGATCTTCATCCGTAAATTCCTTTTTCTTGCCGGTAAGCTCTTTAAAGATGTTGAAAAATTTATTGATTTCTTCTTCACCAAACTGGAATCCGAGGTTTTGCAGCTTATCTTTAAATGCGTGGCGCCCTGAATGCTTTCCGAGCACAAGCGCATCCGTTTTCACGCCGACAAGCTCCGGAGAAATAATTTCATATGTTGTTTTTTCTTTTAAGAAGCCGTCTTGGTGAATGCCTGATTCGTGGGCAAAGGCATTATCGCCGACGACCGCTTTGTTCCGCGGCACGGCCATGCCGGTGAGTTTGCTCACTAAATCACTTGTCCGCTTAATCTCATTCAGCTGAATCGTTGATTCCGCCTGGTAGAAATCTTTTCGGAGATAGAGGGCGACGGCGATTTCTTCAAGAGAGGCGTTCCCCGCTCTTTCGCCTATGCCGTTGATAACCGATTCGACTTGATCCGCTCCGTTTTCAATCGCAGCCAAAGAGTTGGCGACAGCCATGCCTAAATCATCGTGGCAATGGGCTGAAAGCGTGACTTTGTCAGCATTGCGGGCATTTTCTTTAATATAGCGGAAGATATTTCCGTACTCGGCGGGCGCTAAATAACCGACCGTATCCGGAAGATTGACGACGTCCGCTCCCGCGGCGATCACTTCGCTGACGATCTCGGCTAAAAACGGAAGGTCGGTCCGGCACGCATCCTCGGCAGACCACTGGACGATCGGGAAGCGTTCTTTGGCGTATTTCACCATTGCGACCGCCTGTTCCAGAACCTGTTCGCGCGTTTTTTTCAGCTTATATTTTAAATGGATGTCAGAAGTGGCGATAAAAATGTGAAGCCTTGGTTCAGCCCCGTCTTTGAGCGCTTCCCACGCCGAATCGATATCCCCTTTGACAGAGCGGGCAAGCCCCGTTACCGAACAGTTTTTAATCGTCCTTGCGATTTCTTTTACTGCGTTGAAATCCCCGGGGGATGAAGCGGGGAAGCCCGCTTCCATAATGTTGACCCCGAGTTTTTCAAGCTGCTGGGCGATCGCCAGCTTCTCCTGCGTGTTTAAATTAACGCCCGGCGACTGTTCACCGTCACGGAGTGTCGTATCAAAAAAGTTAATTTTTCGCACCGGCTACCACCGCTTCCTTCTTCTTGCCCTGCTTGACAAACGGCATCATTTCGCGAAGCTTTCTGCCGACCACTTCGATTTCGTGTTCGTTTTCGCTTGTATTGATGGCGTTGAAACGCGGACGATTGACTTGGTTTTCGACGATCCATTCTTTCGCGAATGTACCGTTTTGGATGTCTTTCAATACTTCTTTCATTGATGCCTTGACCTTCTCATCGACGACGCGCGGGCCTGATACGAAGTCTCCCCACTGCGCTGTGTCGGAAATCGAATATCTCATGCCTGCCAAACCTTCTTCATACATCAAGTCGACGATGAGCTTCAGCTCGTGCAGACACTCGAAGTATGCGAGTTCAGGCTGATAGCCCGCTTCTGTCAGCGTTTCGAATCCTGCTTTGACAAGGGAAGTCAATCCGCCGCACAGCACCGCCTGTTCGCCGAAAAGATCGGTTTCAGTTTCTTCTTTAAATGTTGTTTCAAGAACACCGGCTCTTGCGCCGCCGATCGCTTTAGCATAAGCAAGGGCTTTGTCTTTCGCTTCCCCTGTTACATCCTGATAGATCGCAAACAGCGCCGGAACCCCTGCACCTTGTTCAAACGTTCTTCTGACAAGATGTCCCGGTCCTTTAGGAGCGACAAGGAATACATCAACATCTGCCGGAGGCACGATCTGATGAAAATGAACGTTGAATCCGTGGGCGAATACGAGTGAATTGCCCGCTTGAAGTCCGTCTTTAATTTCCGCTTCATACACTTTTTGCTGCTGTTCATCCGGAAGAAGCACCATCACGATGTCGGCCTGTTCTGCCGCTTCTCTTACCGTGAAAACTTGATGGCCGTCTTCCTCTGCTTTTGCAAAGGATTTCCCTTTTCTGACGCCGACAATGACGTCCACTCCGCTTTCTTTCAGGTTCAGTGCGTGCGCATGGCCTTGAGAGCCGTATCCGATTACCGCTACTTTTTTGCTTGCCAATACGTTTTCTTTGATATCACCGTTATAATATACTTTTACCATTTCAATCTCTCCCTTTTTATGTTTTATACAATAGATATTGTTTTAATAGAGGACGGCTTTTGCTGGGTTCCCCTCGCAAAGGCCGTGGTGCCTGTTCTGGCAACCTCTTTAATCCCGTATGGTTTCAACAGTTCGATCAGGGCTTCGATCTTGCTTGATTCCCCCGTCACTTGAATCACGACGCTGTCTTTTGCGACATCGACGACAGTCGCCCGAAACGGTTCAATGACGCCGTTTATTTCCGCCCTGCTCGACGGAGGGGAAACCACCCTGATTAATGCCAGCTCTCTTTGGACGATCGATTGATTTGTAATGTCCGTGACTTTCAGTACATCAATCTGTTTGTTTAATTGTTTTGTCAGCTGTTCCGTTTCTTTTTCATCTGCCACATGAACGACAAACGTGATCCTGGAAATCCCCGCTGTTTCGGTGTGGCCGACGGTAATGCTTTCAATGTTGTAATGCCGTTTTGTAAACAACCCTGTAATTCTGTTTAAGACGCCGCTTTGATTCAAAACCGTCAGCGTGATGATTCTTTTCAAGGTTTCACCCCCACCATTTCGTGCAGCCCTTTTCCAGGCGCAACCATTGGAAATACTTTTTCAGCTTGTGCAACCTGAACATCGATGACCATCGGTTCATTCGACGTTAGCGCCGCTTCCAGCTTTTCTTCCGCTTCTTTTTCGGATGTGATTCGGACACCTTTGATGCCGTATGCTTCAGACAGCTTGATGAAATCAGGCTGTGATGCGAACTTGGAGTGTGAATAGCGCTCATCGTAAAAGATCTCCTGCCATTGCCGGACCATTCCGAGGCAGCGGTTGTTTAAGACCACGACTTTGATCGGAAGGTTCAGATCGTGAATGACGGACAGCTCCTGCAGGGTCATCTGGAATCCTCCATCGCCGAGTATCGATACAACCGTCGCATCCTTATCCGCAAGCTGTGCTCCGATTGCCGCCGGAAGTCCGAAGCCCATCGTGCCGAGCCCGCCGGAAGTGACCCATCTGTCGGCTTTTTGGAACTGATAAAATTGCGCGGCCCACATTTGATGCTGTCCGACGTCCGTCGTTAAAATAGCTTCGCCTTTCGTATAGCGGTGGATATATTCGATCAGCTTCTGCGGTTTGAATCCTTCTGTTTCATTCTCTTCATACCAGAGCGGATATTCGTTTTTCCAGTCCGCAAGCTGCTTTTTCCACTCATCCGAAGCGCTCGGTTTGCCGTTTTGCTTGATCAGCTCTGTCAGTACAAGCTTGCTGTCGCCGACAACCGGAATGTGTGTATGAACGATTTTGCCGATTTCAGCCGGATCGATGTCAATGTGAGCGACTTTCGCATATTTTGCAAAATGCTTCAAGTTCCCTGTGACCCGGTCATCGAATCTCGCACCGATGCTGATTAACAGATCGCTTTCATACAGCGCCATGTTGGCCGCATACGTTCCGTGCATTCCGGCCATCCCGAGGAATAGCGGATGGTCGGCCGGAAATCCTCCCAGGCCTAACAGCGTATGTGCCACCGGAATTTGCTGCTGTTCGACATAATTTTTTAATTCTTCTGACGCTTTCCCGTGCAAGACGCCCGCACCCGCTAAAATCACCGGCTTTTTCGCTGCACTGACCGCTTCTACAAGCTTTCTGATCTGCAGATAATTCGGTTCCTTCGTCGGCTGATAGCCAGGAAGGTGAATCTCATGGTCGTAGCGGAATTCTCCTTCTACAACGGCGATGTCTTTAGGAATATCGATTAAAACGGGGCCCGGTCTTCCTGTTGTTGCGATATGGAATGCTTCTTTAATAATTCTCGGCAGATCTTCTGCATGGCGAACCTGGTAGCTGTGCTTTGTAATCGGCATCGTAATTCCGATGACGTCAGCTTCTTGAAATGCGTCAGATCCGATAACCGAGGTCGCAACCTGACCGGTGAATACGACGAGAGGCAATGAATCGATCATCGCGTCGGCCAGACCCGTTACAAGGTTGGTCGCTCCCGGACCGGATGTGGCGATGACGACACCCGGTTTCCCTGAAATCCTCGCATATCCTTCGGCTGCGTGGATGGCGCCTTGTTCATGGCGCGTCAGCACATGAAACATGCCCGATCCGTAGAGTTTGTCATAAATCGACAGAACCGCACCGCCGGGATACCCGTAGATCACTTCGACATTTTCCTGTTTTAAAGCCTCAATCAGCATTGACGCCCCTGCCATTGTTTGTGTACATTGGGCATTTTCAGCATCCAACTGTACATTCGTCCCCATTTTTCTTCCTCCTTATCAAGTGATCATCATCACTGTTCATTCACGATTGGTTTTTTTTAAAATAATCAATTTATATATGCCGCAAAGCATGTTTCCAATTTGCTTTTGCAGCTAAAAAAAGCCTTCCCGCCCACTGTTGACGCTGCACACCTTGCAGGCCAAAGGGGCGAAAAGGCTTTTCTTTCCGCGGTACCACCCTTGTTCGCGGCTTTCGAAAGCCGCCTTATGGATAATCGCTTATCCGGTTTAATAACGAGTGAACGTTCGTGACGTTCACCCGGCCAGCCTTACTAAACTTGGAAGTCGTTCAGGCTGACACTCAGAGGGGAGTTCACAAGCGGAGGCCGTCACCGGTTTCCAGCAATCCCGGCTCTCTGCAGGCGGCGTTTCCGCTGTTACTTATCCTCTTCAACGTTTGTCTTTATTCAACTGACACTTAAGCTTTGATCTTCGAGGCTGACTTTTACCCCTTCACGGACGACGCGCTCGCGGAACTTTTCAAGCATCCGGTTTGTGTGGACTCCCGGCTTGCCGTCCCCGATCTTGCGGCCGTCAACTTTTACGACAGCAATGACTTCTGCAGCCGTTCCGGTTAAAAACACTTCGTCGGCTGTGTATACGTCATGGCGGGTAAACGGCTCTTCCTTCACTTCATAGCCGAGCTCCTGAGCTATTTCGATGATGGCATTCCGGGTGATTCCTTCAAGCGCTCCGATATAGCCCGGAGGCGTCAAAAGCTTTCCGTTTTTATAAATGAATACGTTATCCGCAGAACCTTCGGCGACATAGCCTTGATCATTGAGCATGAGCGCTTCTGTCACGCCCGCCATGTGCGCCTCGATCCGGACAAGAATATTGTTTAAATAGTTCAGCGATTTCACTTTAGGGCTCAGCACATCAGGTCTGTTTCTTCTTGTCGGAACCGTCACGATGTCAATTCCCGTTTCATATAAGTGTTTCGGGAATATTGCCAATGGTTCGACAATTATAATGACACTCGGGTGTGAACAATTGTTTGGATCGAGTCCGAGGTCACCCGCTCCTCTTGAAACGACCAAGCGGATGTAAGCGTCTTTAAGCCCGTTTTTTTCAACTGTTTTGAGAACGTGCTGTGTCAGTTCTTCCTGCTGATATGGAATCTCCAGCATAATCGATCTCGCAGAATCGTAGAGGCGGTCCATGTGCTCTTTCATTCTGAAGATGTTGCCGTCGTATACCCTGATCCCTTCAAACACGCCGTCCCCGTATAAAAATCCGTGATCATAGACTGATATTTTAGCGTCTTCTTTTTTAACGAGTTTGTCGTTTAGGAAGATCCACTGGTCTTTCTGGTCCCCCATCCCTCTAGCACACCTTTCTGTTGTAAATGAACGCTTTAAACGGTTAAAAATTGATGATGCGGGAACCCGTTTTCCCGCTGTCATTCCCGGGAAAGATGAAAAGTTTTCAAGTGATTTGTTCTTTTGTTTGAACTCATATTACGCCCCTTTACATGCAGTGTCAACCGTATTTTTTAAAATTATTAGACAATTTCGATTAATCAATCTACTTGTATACGCTTACATGATTGATATAAAAGGAAATCCAAAATTGAAAAACAATTTGAAATTTTTTATGCAATCTATAAAGATTACATAAAAAAACTGTTGTTTTATACAGTTTTGTTAGATTTTATTACCGACAACTTTTTAAAATTTCATCCCGGAAGGTTAGATTTTTTACCACATTTGTGTACAGACTCCATTTTACGATTTTTTACATAAACTGCTGTTAATCCAAAAAGAAACGGGTGAATATGATGTACCTCACCTTTCCTCCATACTCTGATCCCCGCGTGCGCCAATACCCGGGATACTTCGGCTATCCGACTACTTATGTCTATAATCCTTCAGCGCACGGGCCCTATCCCTATTATCCGTACGGCGGGGTGTTCACCACTCCGACTCTCGGATTCGGCATCGGTTACCCGGGAATTTCCGTTCCGGCTGTGCACGGCTTTACCGGAGGATTCAGAGAAAATTAACAAAGCACAAAAAAGAGAGAGCATTTCGCTCTCTCTTTTTACGGTTAAACGACTCCCTGAGCGATCATCGCATCCGCCACTTTAATAAATCCGGCTATATTGCAGCCGTCAAGCAGATTGCCGGGACGTCCGTATTCTGAAGCTGCTTCAACGCTTCTCGTGTAAATATCGGCCATGATCGTCCTGAGCTTCTCATCCGTTTCTTCCGCCGTCCAGTGGAGCCGCGCGCTGTTCTGCGCCATTTCGAGCGCTGAAACGGCCACACCGCCGGCATTTGCAGCCTTAGCCGGCCCAAAAAGAACCCCCGCATCCAAAAAGCGTTTGACGGCGCTCTCTTCAGACGGCATATTCGCTCCTTCTCCGACGGCTTTGACCCCATTTGAAATGAGCACTCCGGCCGCCTCTTCGTCAATTTCGTTTTGGGTCGCGCACGGAAGCGCGATATCGCACGGAATAGACCAAATGCCGGAGCATCCTTCGAAATAGTGTGCTTCCGGATGCTCGCTGACATACTCGCGAATCCTTCCGTTCCCGCTTTCTTTGAGCCGCTTCACCGTCTCAAGGCTGATGCCTTTTTCGTCATAGACATAGCCGTCAGAATCGCTGCAGGCCACTACTTTTGCGCCGAATTGAGCGGCTTTTTCCATCGCATACAGCGCCACATTACCTGAACCGGAGACGACAACAGTGCTGTTTTCAAAACGCAGCCCCTGATCCTTCAGCATTTCTTCTACGAAATAAACCAGACCGTACCCTGTCGCTTCTTTCCTCGTCAAACTGCCCCCGTATTCAAGGCCTTTGCCTGTTAACACACCTGCATCATAGCGGCCCCGAATCTTTTTATACTGTCCGAACATAAACCCGACTTCCCTTGCTCCGACACCAATATCGCCGGCAGGGATATCCGTGTCCGGTCCGATATGTCTGTACAGTTCATTCATGAAGCTTTGCGTAAAACTCATGATCTCCCTGTCAGACTTGCCCTTCGGATCAAAATCAGCCCCGCCTTTTCCGCCGCCGATCGGCTGGCCGGTTAAAGAATTTTTAAAAATCTGCTCAAAGCCCAAAAATTTAATAATGCTCGCGTTTACAGAAGGATGAAAGCGGATGCCGCCTTTATACGGACCGATCGCACTGTTAAATTGAACCCGGTATCCCCTGTTAACCTGGATATTGCCTTCATCATCGACCCACGGCACCCTGAAGGTGATCATCCGTTCAGGCTCTGCAATCCTTTCAAGAATGCGGTGTTCAATATACTTTGGATGCCTTGCCAACACAGGGACGAGGGAATCGAAAATTTCTTTTACAGCTTGAAGAAATTCGCTTTCGTGAAGATTTCGCTTCCGCACTGTCTCGTATGCTTTTGTCACATAATCTCTCGCCGTCTGGAAATTTGTTTGCTCCATTTTTTCTAGCGTATGCACCTTTCTTCAGCTCCCTTTCTAAAATAAAAGCAGAACGAACTTGTAAGATTTTCTATCATGGTAAATTTTACAACCAATGCCCCATTTACATCAATCTGGAAAACAGATTAAACCATTGCTGAATTGAGATGTATAACAAAAAGCGAGAATAGACGGGTATTAAGATAGAAGAACAGTTCTTAAAAGCTGAGGAGAAAAGGACCAATAAACCACAAAATACCATAACATCCGAAAGGTTCTTTCTGTGCTTTTCGTTGTGATCGGCGCATTTGCCCGTTGTACTCTCGGCAGAAAATGAGCATCTTATCCCGTTCTTAAAATGAATCCTACTGCACAAAACGAAAACACATAGCTCTTCTTTTTCATGGCAACAATAAAAATAAAACAGAGGTGATCTAATGGACGACAAAAAAGAACTGTCGAACGTTGAAACACAAAGAAACTTTTTAACGGCAGAAGAATTTCCTGAAGGAGCGTATGGAGCTGCCCAAGGCAAAGACAAGCCTGTTGAAAACAAAAACACGCCATGGAAGGAAGGCCAGCAGTACTACAGCAATTTCACATATGAATTCCGCAATCTCCACCAAGGAATGCCGCGACAGTACCCCGGGGCGCATCCAACCCATGACGAAAAGGATCAAAACGAGGAATGACCGATATAAAAAAGAGCCGTGCTAAACGGCTCTTTACAGCTTTTTATTGAAGCGGCTGCTGGAAATTTTGATTGTGCTGCTGGTTTTGTTGGTTTTGCTGACCCTGTTGCTGTCCTTGCTGCCCTTGCTGGTTAAATGACTGCTGCGCCTGCTGAAGTGCCTGGCTCATTTGGTTCATAGCCTGGTTTGTCTGGATTCCTTGAAGAGCCTGATTCAGCTGTTGGACAGCCTGCTGAATGCTTTGCTGAATTTGCTGATCCGTCTGTTGCATCTGCTGCTGAGATTGGGAGCTGAACTGCTGAATTTGCTGCTTCAGCTGATTGATTCCCTGGCTCAATTGAGAGCTCTGCTGGCCGCTTTGGCCTTGCTGTTGTGACCCCATTTGATTAACAGTTTGCTCCAGCTGGGCAAGCTGCTGCTGGATATTTCCGAATTCTTGAGCAAATTCGGTATCCGTAATATTGGCACCGAGCAGCTGCTCATGCTTTTGTTTTTGTTGTTTCTGCTTTTGCTGCTGATTTTGCTGTTGTTTTGTCATGACAACATCCTCCTTAAAATTGATCACACCCTTTATCTTTTTCATTTTGTTCGAAATGATGAAAGGGAATTTTTAGGAAGTTGTTATTTGAAGAAAAAGGCCATTCAGAGAACTACTCTCACCTCAAGATACAAATGGAGATGTTCTTGGAAGAAGTATAGAAAGAGGATTAGGTACCTCAGAAGTTGTTATAAATAAAAAAATGGAGTGTATATTTTAATAGGATATCCAATAAATAATGGAGTTTTAAATCCGCTCCCAAAACATATTTTCAAACCAAAAATAGAGCAGAAGTTCCCATCAAATAAAAAAGCCTCAAACCCTTGTATACCAAGAAGTTTGAGGCTTTTTCCAGAGACGTCCCAGGAGAGATTCGAACTCCCGACCGACGGCTTAGAAGGCCGTTGCTCTATCCTGCTGAGCTACTGGGACATGATGTTGTTTTGTTTCGCTTTAACTATCAGCGACAAGATTTATTATATGCGGATCGGGACATAAAGTCAACAACTTTTTAGAATTTTTTTCTTCACGAGGAAGAAAAAAATTCTTCCTCATGAATGTGCTGGCAGTTGGACATGGTTCGTCAGGCTTTCGACTTCCCGGCCGTCCAAGTCGTAAAAGCGGACCGTTGCATTGTCTTTGTCAATGTTCAGTATAGCATAAGTTTTTTCTTTCCGCACCCGCGGAAGGCGGATGCTGCCGGGGTTGATCAGCAGTTTTCCGTCCATCAGTTCGCTTCCCGCGATGTGGGAATGGCCGAAACAGATGATATCGGCGCCGAGTTCTTCAGCGCGGTAGTATACATTTAAAAGCGACTGTTTAATGCCGTATAAATGCCCGTGTGTGAAAAAAAGCTTTTTTGATCCGACGGGAACGACAACTTCGTCTTTAAACTCCCCGTAAAAATCGCAGTTTCCTTTTACCGTTAAGTAAGAGGAAAGCGCGGGATGGGAAGGATCCAATTCGGAATCCCCGCAATGGATCATGAGATCTGTTTCCTTCCCGTGCCGCTCAGCGATCATTTCCAGTTCGTCTTCAAGGCCGTGGCTGTCACTGACAATCAGAACCTTCATGATCGGCCCTCCTCCTTTACGCTTGGTCCAATAGAGCGGACAGTTTTTTCAGTGCTTCCGCTCTGTGGCTGATTTTGTTCTTTTCGCCGCTTGAGAGCTCGGCCATCGTTTGATCTTTGTCTTTGACGAGAAAAACCGGGTCGTAGCCGAAGCCGTTTGTGCCGCGCGGTTCTTCGGTAATGTATCCTTCCACAGAACCTTCGACCGTTTTCGTTTCCTGTCCTGGAATGCATAATGCGAGCGCGCATCTGAACCTCGCGGAGCGGTCTTCTTTTTCCACCCCTTCAAGCTCTTTCAATAGCTTTTTCAGGTTGGCGAGATCGTTTTTCTCTTCTCCTGCATAGCGGGCCGAGTAAACGCCGGGGCTGCCGCCGAGGTAGTCGACAGACAGGCCTGAGTCATCGGCAATCACGATTTTACCGGTTTCTTTCGAAATCGTTTCCGCTTTAATCACCGCGTTTTCTTCAAACGTCTGCCCGGTTTCTTCGATTTCGGGCGTATAGCCGATGTCCAGTAGAGATTTGACATCGTAGCCTCTCGGTTCCAGCATCGCTTTAAATTCCCTGACTTTCCCTTCGTTTTTCGTGGCAATGATGACTTCTTTCATCGTGTATCAAGCCTTTCTCATGTTATTGTTGAATGGCTGATGCAACGTCGCCGAGCACTTCTTTCTGCTTTTCGATGAGTTCAGCGATCCCTTTTTCAGCCAGTTCTAAAAGCCCGTCCAATTCACTTCTTGAGAATGTCGCTTCCTCTCCTGTTCCCTGAAGTTCGACAAAGCGGCCTTCGCCTGTCATGACGACGTTCATATCAACCTCTGCTGCAGAATCTTCCTGGTAGTTCAAATCAAGGATCAATCCTTTTTCCTTATCGATTCCCACCGAAGTGGCAGCCAAAAAGTCAGTGATCGGCATCGCCTTCAACGCGCCTTTTTCGACAAGTCTTCCGACGGCAAGCGCCATGGCCGTAAATGCTCCGGTGATCGACGCGGTTCTCGTGCCTCCGTCAGCCTGAATGACGTCGCAGTCGATCCAGATCGTCCGCTCACCGAGCTTTTCCAAATCAACGACCGCCCGCAGAGCTCGTCCGATCAGCCGTTGAATTTCCATCGTCCGTCCGGAGATTTTCCCTTTTGACGATTCCCTGATCGTCCTTTGGTTCGTGGCCCGCGGGAGCATGCTGTATTCCGCGGTGATCCAGCCCTTCCCTTCTCCTCTCAAAAAGGGCGGTACGCGGTCTTCCACAGACGCGTTGCAGATCACCTTTGTCCCGCCGACTGTGATCAGGACCGATCCCTCAGGATGCGTAATGAAGTCGAGGTCCATTGTGACAGGGCGCAGTTCATTGTTTTCTCTTCCATCGTATCTCATTTTTTACCTCCGATTGTATGTACATAAACCTTTCACAATCATTCTGCTCTTCCAAAAAGCTGAATAAAGAAAGAGGCAGCTTTAATCGCTTACCTCTTTTTCTATAGTATATCAAAAATCTCTGCTTAAAAACTACCTGTGTTCACCTTGCTCGGTCTCGAAACCGGCTTGGAAAGCTTTTCCCCTTTTTCATTGACGAGTTCGGATTTTCCGTTCACAGTAACCGAAACACTTTTCACATCAGGCAGCTCGGTTAATGTCAGCACAATGCTATTTAACACTTCATCCGATATCACTTTCTTCTCGCCGTCTGCACTCCCGTAGATCGCTTCGTTAAAGTCGAGAGTCACATGGCCGTCTTCAATTTTCGGCTCGTTTTCAAGCTTGACGCCGCCCTGGAAATCGGAAAGCAGGCCGCTTTTATTGCCCGGTCCTTCCGTCAGCTCTTTAATCGCCGCCGTCACCTGGTCTTTTTCTTTTACAGACGTCCGTTTCGTTACAGGAACGTAGTATGTGCCTTTGTCCGATTCAGCCAAATAATAGACGGTGACCGGCTGTGTCGCCGTTATATCGGTCACACCCGCCGTATCGAGGTTGATACCGTCCTCGCGGCTGAGTTCTTCTGAAATCGGCGTGCCGTTAACAGGCATTTCTTTCAAATCATGGCCGTTCATGCGGATCTTCACTTTATCAATCGAGTTAAACTGTGTCAACGTCCATGTAATCGCCTGTACGATTTTTTGCTCGTCTTCAGCTTTATAGTTTTTAAATTCATTTGAGAAGTCAGCGATCGCTGTTCCGTCTTCTTTAATATCAACATTGACCGCTGTATCCGCCGGCAGCACGGCTCTGAATCCGCTTGGCAGGATGTTTGAAACAGGGCCGCCTTCAACGAGGTATTCAAGCGCTTGTTTAGCCGTACCTTCCTGCTTTGGCAGCGGCAGCGTCTGCGCTGTCACATAGCCGTTCTTATCAATGAGATAAAGCTCTCTCATGACCGTATCGCTCGTTTGAGCCGCTTTATCGTCGCTTGTCGTTTTGCTGCCTTTGTCTTCTGTTTTATCTTTGGTTTTGTCTGTTTTGTCTTGCTCCTTCTCCTCTTTTACATATGTGATGTCCTGCGGCGGATCTATCTTCTCTGAGGCTTGATCTGACTGAAATATTCCGCACCCGGAAAGAAGCAGCGCGGAGGCCGTAACCGAAACCGCGATTCCTTTCATTCCTTTTTTCAGCATACTTTTCCCTCCTAAGGCAGTTTGTACTATTATGTATACGAGCCCGTTTTTGAATTAGACCGCTTTTTAAAAAAATCCCTCTGAATACAAAAAACCTTTTCTTTTAAAGAAAAGGCTCATGAAAAAAGCTGCCGTTTAATTGTGCGGCAGCTTTATTTTATAGCGGTTTCCTGAAGAGAAATGCTTTCCACATTTTTCACTTCGTATCCAAACCAATCATTTGCAATTTTCGTGAAGCGGGCGCGCTCCCCGGTTGTTAAAAACAAGTGTTCCGGCGGTTCCCCCGTTTTGCTTAATAAACCGTTGTATGACAAGATCGTGCTGACTTCCCTGGCCGTTTCATCTCCGGAGGAAATGATGTTGACGCGCTCTCCCATATAGCGCTGAATCGGCTCTTTTAAAATCGGATAATGCGTGCATCCGAGAATCAGTGTATCGATTGATGAATCCCTGAGCGGGTGCAGTGACGACCTGACGATTTCATCAGCCGTCTCATCCAAAAATTTACCGCTTTCCACAAACGGGACAAACATCGGGCAAGCGAGATTTTCTACCGTTAAATCTCCGTTCAGCGAAAGAAGCGCTTCTTCATATGCGCCGCTTTTGATCGTGTTTTCTGTTCCGATCACGCCGATCCGCTGGTTCTCCGTCACTTTAATCGCGGTTCTGGCTCCGGGCTGCACAACGCCGATGACCGGGATCGCGACTTCTCTGCTGATTTCTTCAAGTGCGATGGCCGTCGCTGTATTGCAGGCGATCACGAGCATTTTAATATGGTGGCGGGATAACAAATAATTTGTCATTTCCCATGTATATGACAGGACTTCTTTTCTGTCCCGGGGTCCGTACGGACACCTTTTCGTATCTCCAAGATATATAATTTTTTCTTTCGGCAGCTGCCTCATGATTTCTTTTGCAACGGTTAAACCGCCGACTCCCGAATCGATGACTCCTATCGGTTGATCCAACAAAATCGCCTCATTTTCTGTTCATTTCCTGCTGAAGTTTAATTAATAATTTTTCAAATGCGGCTGTTTCTTCCTCGGAAAACGCCTCTAACATGTCTTCCAAATAGTCCTGCCTTTTTTGAATGACCTCCTGGATGATCCGCTCTCCTTCCGAGAGAAGATGAATGCGGACTACGCGCCTGTCGGACGGATCTTTTACCCGTTCAACGAGGTTGTTTTTCTCCATTCGGTCAATTAAATCCGTCGTGGTGCTGCACGCCAGGTACATCTTTTGTGATAACTCGCCGATCGTCATATCCCCGTATTCATACAGCCATTGAAGACCGACAAACTGGGGAGGGGTAATCGTATATTGGGTGAGAATTTCTCTTCCTTTTTGTTTGATGATGCCCGCAATATGGCGGAGTGATTTTTCAATATCCGCTATGTGATTCAAAGAAGCATTCGAATTCATTTTCTCTACCTCGCTCGACTCGTTGTTTTGTTTTCAAAACACTTGAGTCTATTTTCCTTCTTTTCTACACAAATTGCAAGACTTCAACATGAATATACAAATTGCACCTCAAAACAAATAACCGGTTCCCTTCTTGTTACAAGAAGGAACACCGGCTCAATTTAGAGCTCTAGCTCACCCATTCGAAGAAGTTCAACAACAGCTTGCGAACGGCCTTTCACTCCCAATTTTTGCATCGCATTGGAAATGTGATTACGTACAGTCTTTTCACTTATAAAGAGCTCGCTTGCGATTTCCTTTGTTGTCTTGTCTTGAACGAGCAATTCGAACACTTCTCTTTCTCTTTTTGTTAGCAGCGGCTTTGATTGAAACTCTTTCTCCTTCAAGTATTGTAACCCTCCTTGCTAAGGTGAGAGCTGATCTGAAACGAATGGGTTTCGATATAGTCGTGATATCATATGAAACATACGCAAGGTCGGTGACGTTTCTGACGGAGAAAAGGGTTCCCTCAAACACCTATTTTTCAAATCATGACACAGGCATCGTTTCAGGGCTGAATTTCTAAGGAAGACATTTTAAAATCCAAGAGATCAGCCGCCATCTTTTCGTAATATATGCGTGCGTTTTCTTTTTCTGCACAGCGCTGATGATTTGTGCAGCCGCTTTTTCGGGCGAAGCCGTCCAAAACAGGTGATCACCTTTTGCGAGAGCCGTGTCCACGAAGCCTGGCTGAATGTCGGTGACCACGATTTCATCATACCCAAGTTTTTTCACTTTTTGACGGAGCCCTTTTAAGTAATTAGAAACGAATGCTTTTGAAGCGGCGTAGGTGACCGCCCCTCCGTTTCCTCTCAGTGCGGCGATTGATGAAATGCCGACTAAATGCCCTCTCCCGTTTTTGATAAAATGCTCCATCAACACGTTCGAGCAGGACACAAACCCCGTCACATTTACATCGATCGTTTCCTTTTCTTTGCTCCAATCCATTTCGCTTTCCAAATATCCAACACCTGAACAGATGAAGACTGCGTCTGCCCAATTCATCTCATCAAGCAGTTCTCTCAACAGTATAGGCGAGCGTTCGCTGTCGGCTGTATCGATCTTTTTAATGTATGAAGGTCCAGGGAGTTCGTCGCGCAATTTGGCTAACAGCTCATACCGTCTTGCAGCAAGACCGACCTCCACTCCTCCGGCTGACAGCTGCTTGGCAAGCGCTTTGCCAATTCCGGAACTCGCGCCGATGATCATCGCTTTTTTCATTTCCCTCCCCCTGTCAATTATTTCTCAGGAAATGAGTGATTGCCAAGCAGTTTTGCTTTTTGTTCATCTGTCCATTTCACCGGTTTGCCCGTATCTTTCGCAATTTGCACCATAACCGCCATTCCTGTAAAGCAAAGGTCACCTTCCCCATTTTTCGCCGCATAGTGAAGGGTGAGGGAAGCGTTGCCGACAGATGCTGTTTTGACGCCGATTTTCAAATGTTCATGAAGCATGACCTGCTGAAAGTAATCGCATTGCTGGCTCGCCACGACGGGAATTGCCGCGCTCTTCCCGTCTGAAAGGCGGTCCATGACGCCCAAGTGCTTGAAATAGGAAATCCTCGCTTCCTCGAAATAGACAAACGGTGTGACATTGTTCATATGACCGAACATGTCCGTTTCTGAAAAACGGACGGATACTTCATCAAAAAAAGAAAATGACTGACACCATGTGTCAAACGGTTCTTCAATATATCCCGGCAGCTTCATTGTTTTTCATCCCCTTTGGTCATAAAAACACCTCTTCGGCTTGAAGAGGTGCGTTTTTTCGTGTTATTCCGTGTTGTCGCTTCCGAAGAAGTTTTTAAACGCCTGAACGGTCGTATCCCTGTTTAACGCAGCGATTGAGGTTGTGAGCGGGATGCCTTTCGGACATGACTGCACGCAGTTTTGCGAATTTCCGCATTCGGCCAGTCCGCCGTCCCCCATAATCGCTTCAAGCCGTTCCGATTTGTTCATCGCGCCTGTCGGATGGGTGTTGAATAAGCGGACTTGCGAGAGCGGTGCAGGTCCCATAAAGTTTGTTTTATCGTTCACGTTTGGACAAGCTTCAAGACATACGCCGCAAGTCATGCATTTTGACAGCTCATACGCCCACTGGCGTCTTCTTTCCGGCATTCTCGGTCCCGGTCCGAGGTCATATGTGCCGTCGATCGGTACCCATGCTTTGACTTTCTTCAATGAATCAAACATGCGGCTCCGGTCCACTTGAAGGTCGCGGACAACCGGGAATGTTTTCATCGGTTCAAGGCGGATCGGCTGCTCAAGCTGGTCGATCAGGGCTGTACAGGACTGTCTCGGCTTGCCGTTGATCACCATCGAGCAAGCGCCGCACACTTCCTCGAGACAGTTCATATCCCAAGCAATCGGCGACGTTTTTTCCCCTTTCGTATTTACCGGGTTCCTTCTGATTTCCATCAAAGCGGAAATGACGTTCATATTCGGACGGTATGGAATTTCAAACTCTTCCTGGTAAGGACTAGAATCCGATGTATCCTGACGAGTGATGATAAACTTGATTGTCTTATTTTCACTCATGATTTCGCCACCTTTTTCTTCGAGTAATCCCGTTTACGCGGTGCGATTAATGAAACATCGACATCCTCATAATGGAATTTCGGGGCTTCAAAATCGCCTGCATGTTTCGCCATTGTTGTTTTCAGCCATTCCTCGTCATTACGTTCAGGGAAATCCGGTTTATAATGGGCGCCGCGGCTCTCATTCCGGTTGTATGCACCGAGCGTGATCACCCGTGCCAATTGCAGCATGTTGTGCAGCTGGCGTGTGAATACGGCGCCCTGGTTGCTCCATTTTGCCGTATCGTTGATATTGATGTTTTGGTAGCGCTCGGCAAGCTCTTGGATTTTTTCATCCGTTTTCAGCAGCTTGTCATTGTGGCGCACAACCGTCACGTTATCTGTCATCCATTCGCCGAGCTCTTTATGAAGGACATATGCATTTTCATTGCCGTCCATTTTCATAATGTCAGCCCACTTGTCTTCTTCCTTTTTGACGCAGCTGTCGAAAACGGAAGAAGACAGATCTTCTGCGGATGTTTCAAGACCTTGAATATATTCAACGGCTTTCGGACCTGCCACCATGCCGCCGTAAATGGCTGACAAGAGCGAGTTCGCGCCCAGGCGGTTTCCGCCGTGCATTGAATAATCGCATTCCCCTGCGGCAAACAGTCCTGGAATGTTGGTCATCTGATTGTAGTCGACCCAGAGTCCGCCCATTGAGTAGTGGACTGCAGGGAAAATCTTCATCGGCAGCTTGCGCGGATCGTCACCCATGAATTTTTCATAGATTTCAATGATTCCGCCCAACTTGATGTCCAATTCCTTCGGATCTTTGTGGGAAAGATCGAGATATACCATGTTTTCGCCGTTGATGCCGAGCTTTTGTCTGACGCATACATCAAATATTTCACGCGTCGCAATATCCCGCGGCACAAGGTTTCCGTATGCCGGATATTTCTCTTCGAGGAAATACCAAGGCTTGCCGTCTTTATACGTCCAGACTCGTCCGCCTTCACCGCGCGCCGATTCGCTCATCAGACGGAGCTTGTCGTCTCCCGGAATGGCGGTCGGGTGGATCTGGATGAATTCTCCGTTCGCATAGTAAGCGCCCTGCTGGTAAACGATCGAAGCGGCTGATCCGGTATTGATCATCGAGTTCGTCGATTTTCCAAAGATGATGCCCGGTCCCCCGGTCGCCATGATGACTGCGTCTGAACGGAACGACTCGATTTCCATCGTCGTCAGATTTTGGGCGACGATGCCCCGGCACGCATTGTCATCATCAAGAACGGCTCCGAGAAACTCCCAGCCTTCATATTTCGAAACAAGCCCTTCTACTTCAAAGCGGCGAACCTGCTCATCCAGCGCGTACAAGAGCTGCTGTCCGGTCGTCGCCCCCGCATATGCCGTTCTGTGATGCTGAGTTCCCCCGAAGCGCCGGAAGTCAAGCAGCCCTTCAGGTGTTCTGTTAAACATGACGCCCATGCGGTCAAGCAAATGAATAATCGACGGCGCCGCATCACACATCGCTTTGACCGGCGGCTGGTTGGCCAGAAAGTCGCCTCCGTAAACGGTATCGTCAAAATGCTCCCAAGGGGAGTCGCCTTCACCTTTTGTATTGACCGCTCCGTTGATTCCGCCCTGCGCACATACGGAATGTGAGCGCTTAACGGGAACGATCGAAAATAGTTTTACATTTGTTCCTGCTTCCGCAGCTTTAATGGTCGCCATCAGACCCGCAAGTCCTCCGCCGACAACGATGATGCTTGAATTGCTCATGCCTGCCCCACTCCCTCTAGTAATCTAGTTCTTTTACACAAATGCCAAAATCGCTCTCAGCCCTACATAGGACAACACAACAAAGACTCCCATTGTCACAAACGTGGCGATTCGCTGTGAGCGAGGAGAAACGGTGATTCCCCAAGTGACAGCAAACGACCATAAACCGTTTGAAAAGTGGAAGATTGTTGAGAGGACACCTACAATGTAAAAGCCGAGCATGATCGGGGAGCTCAAAATATCAGCCATCATGTCAAAGTTTACTTCTGCCCCCATTTGGGCGGCAATCCGTGTTTGCCACACGTGCCAGCTGACAAAAATCAAGGTAACGATTCCTGTAATCCGCTGCAGAACGAACATCCAGTTTCTAAAAAAGCCGAATCTGTTCGCATTGTTTTTCGCTGTAAAAGCTATGTATACTCCATAAACAGCATGATAAATCAGCGGAAGGAAAATCACGAAGATTTCCAAGACGTACCTGAACGGCAGGTTTTCCATAAAGTGAGCGGCGTTATTAAACGCCTCCTCTCCGCTTGCCGCAAAATGGTTGACAACCAAATGCTGGATTAAAAATATGCCTACCGGTATGACGCCAAGCAAAGAATGCAGTCTTCGATAAACAAACTCTCTGTTCCCGGCCATTGCTTTACCCCCTAGTTGAAAAGTGCAGTAAAAATGAAAGGTCTCCTATCCCCCGTCCTGTTTCAAATATCGCACTTTGTTAAGTTTTTATGACAATTTCATTTTACTCCTATGAGAAATAGGCGTCAAGAAAACGCGTACATAAATTGAAATTTTCTAAAATTTAATCATATTTTAGAAAATTTTATTTTATCAAAATATAAATATATCAGATTTTTTTCTTCCTAATTGCATGTCCCCGCTGTAATCTTTCACCCCATTTAAGCTATAATAAACGGAGAAAAGAGGGGAGACATTGGATATGAACAAATATGAAGCAAACTTAGCGCAATTAAAAGAGCTGGAAGTCTCCGCATATGGCTATGAGTTGATCAGGGAAGTGCTGCTTCCCGATATGCTGGGACAAGACTACGCAGATATGATGTACTGGGCGGGAAAAAAGCTCGCCCGCAAGTTCCCGCTTGAATCCAGGGAGGATCTTCCCGCTTTCTTTCTGGATGCAGGCTGGGGAACGCTTACGATCGCCCATTCAAAAAAACAGGAGCTTGAGTTTGAGCTCGAAGGCCCGCTGGTCTCAAACCGCCTCAAATATCAAAAGGAACCCTGCTTTCAGCTCGAAGCCGGATTTATCGCCGAGCAAATCCAGCTGATGAACGAACAAATTGCCGAATCGTATGAACAAGTGAAAAAAAGAGCCGGAAAAGTTGTTTTAACTGTAAAATGGGATTTGAAAGACCCGGCATAACTATGCAAAAAAGGCGGAGACTGCAAAAGTCCCGCCTTTTTCTTTTTAAATGACTGCTGTCTGCTTTGACAGTTCAAAAGCATCATGCAGCGCTTCAACGGCTTTCACCATATCGCCTTCGTTGACGACAGTCGAAACTTTGATTTCGGATGTGCTGACCATTTTGACCTGGATGTTTTTTTCCGCCAGCACAGCGAACATTTCCGCTGCTACTCCCGGGTTGGAGATCATGCCTGAACCGACGATCGAGACTTTGGCCAGCCTGTTTTCCGTTTCAATCTGTTCATAGTCGAGCGCGTCTTTGTATTCTTCGAGAACTTCGACCGTCCGTTTTAAGTCTTCCGTTTTCACGGAGAAAGAAATCGACGTTTGGCTTGTGCTTGTCACTGATTGAATGATGATGTCAACGTTGATGTTCTGTTTAGCGAGCGTTGTAAAAATCGTTGACAGCGTCGTCAAGCCGCTCGCCAGGCCGCATACGGTCACGCGTGTGATCTGATCTTCAAATGCAATGCCTCTTACGATTAAATTCTGTTCCATTGATGATTCCTCCTCGATTAATGTGCCGGCTTCTTTTTCGGTGCTTGAACGGACTTCCAAAGGTACCTGATAGTTTTTCGCGAACTCAACAGCTCTCGGGTGCAGGACGCCTGCTCCAAGATTGGCAAGCTCAAGCATTTCATCGTAGGAGATTCCGGCCAGCTTCCGCGCTGTTTTCACATAGCGGGGATCGGTTGTGAAAACCCCCGGTACATCGGTGTAAATGTCGCATTTATCGGCTTTCAGGGCAGCTGCGAGGGCAACGGCTGTCGTATCTGATCCGCCTCTGCCGAGCGTTGTGATTTCACCTTCCGCTGTCGTCCCCTGGAATCCGGCGACAACGGCGATTTTCCCTTCATTCAGACGCTCTTTCAGCTTGCCTGTATCAATGTTCGTAATTCTTGCGTTGCCGTGAATATTTTCGGTTTCGATGCCGGCCTGCCAGCCTGTATAGGAAACCGCATCATACCCCTTGTTCTGCAAAGCCATTGTCAACAGCGAAATTGTCACCTGTTCTCCTGTTGTCAGCAGCATATCCATTTCCCTGCTGCCCGGCTGCTCGGTAATTTCCTTAGCAAGCGCGACGAGGGAATCCGTCGATTTGCCCATCGCTGAAACGACGACGACAACATCATGACCGCGCTGTTTTTCTTCGATGACACGGTTTGCGACATTCAATATTTTTTCCACTGATCCTACTGAAGTTCCGCCAAATTTTTGGACGATGAGACCCATCAAATACCACCCTTTTTGTTTTCGTTCGTGCTTGTTTATGTATGAAGAGGAAAACTTGACCGGCGGGCTGTACGTTTTTTCGTACAAAAAAAGCAATGAGAGAAATTCCCTCATTGCTTTAACCAACAAAATGCCGATGATTTTAACAACGAGATAGCCCTCCAAGAAATGATTTCTTGACAGCCTTACATTTATTCAATGTAAAGCCAGCAGGAAAAACGAATGGATTTTTTCCCCGCTTCGGCGACGCTCCCCTTTCAGCTTTTTTCATCGGAATCCATCTTCCTCATCAAGCCTACTCTTGAAGTTCGCACCTCTATCTTCACCATATCACACGATCTTATTATGAAATTAGTACAAATTCTATCAGATTCTTTTTAAAAGTTCAACATTATTTTTTCAGAGCCTCTTCAATCAGCTGCGCCGTCTTCAGGGGGATGCCGAGCTTGCGGATATCTTCGGCGCTCGCTTCCTTCATTTTCTTAACGGAACCGAAATGTTTTAACAGCAGTTTTTTCCGCTGTTCGCCGACGCCCGGTATGCCGTCGAGCACCGATTGAAATGCGCTTTTTCCTCTGAGCTGCCTGTGGAAGCTGATCGCAAACCTGTGAACTTCATCCTGAATGCGCTGAAGCAGGTAAAATTCCTGGCTGTTCCGCTCAAGCTGGACGATCTCAAGGGGGTCGCCGATCAAAAGGTTGGAAGTTCTGTGTTTATCATCTTTCACCAGACCGGCAACAGGGACATCGAGCCCCAATTCATTTTCCAAAACGTCAAGGGCGGCAGACACCTGGCCTTTTCCGCCGTCGATCAATACTAAATCAGGCAGCGGCAGATTCTCTTTCAGCACCCTTGTATATCTTCTTCTGATGACTTCGCGCATTGACCCGTAGTCGTCAGGGCCTTCAACCGTCTTAATCTTATATTTGCGGTACTCTTTTTTATGCGGTTTTCCGTCGAGAAAGACGACCATCGCCGAAACGGGGTCCGTTCCTTGAATATTTGAATTATCAAACGCTTCAATTCGGTACGGCGTGTAGATGCCCAGTGCTTTGCCGAGCTTTTCAATCGCGCCGATCGTCCGCTCTTCGTCCCGTTCAATGAGCGAAAACTTCTCTTTCAAAGCGAGCTTTGCATTTTTATGGGCAAGGAGCAGCAGGTCTTTCTTCGCTCCCCTTTTCGGCTGGCGCACGTTCACGTCCAAAAGCTCCTCAATCATGTCCTTATCGACGCTGTCTGGAACTAAAATTTCCCTTGGGAGGAAATGGTTGTTTTTTGAGTAAAATTGCCCGATGAACGTCAAAAACTCCTCGTCTGCTTCCCTGTATAAAGGAAACATGCTGACATCTCTTTCAATCAATTTGCCCTGCCTGATAAAGAAGACCTGGACGCACATCCAGCCCTTGTCATACGAATAGGCAAATACATCGCGGTCAACCATGTCATTCAGCATCATTTTCTGTTTTTCCATCGTTGACTCGATATGGGCCATTTGATCGCGGAATTCTTTCGCCCGTTCGAACTGCAGGTTTTCCGAGGCTTCGAGCATTTTTGCTTCAAGTTCTTTCTTGACTTCATTGTATCCGCCCTTTAAAAAGCGGGTGATTTCTTCTGTGAGCTGTCGGTTTGTCTCCTCAGACACATCATATACGCATGGCGCCAGACATTGTCCGAGATGATAGTACAAACAGACGCGGTCCGGCAGTTTGGCGCACTTTCTGAGCGGATAGAGGCGGTCCAGCAGCTTTTTTGTTTCCCTCGCAGCCTGGACATTGGGATACGGCCCGAAATAGCGGCCTTTGTCTTTTTTGACCTTCCTCGTGACAATCAGCTTCGGATGCCGCTCGTTCGTGATTTTAATAAACGGGTAGCTTTTATCATCTTTCAGCATCACGTTATATTTCGGGTCGTACTTTTTGATTAAATTCATTTCAAGAATGAGCGCTTCGATGTTCGAGGAGGTGACAATGTATTCAAAATCTTCAATTTCACTGACAAGACGCTGTGTTTTGGCATCATGGGACCCGCTGAAATAGGAGCGGACCCTGTTTTTTAAGATTTTCGCTTTCCCGACGTAGATGACGGTATCCTGCCTGTCTTTCATCAAGTAGCAGCCAGGCTGATCCGGGAGAAGGGCCAGCTTTTCTTTGATTTTTTTGTTCATCAAAAATCCTTCCTTGTTTCGGCGTTTTTTCTTCATTTCAGTTTACCATGACCGACCGTACGTTCGCTACAATTGGAGAAGGAAGACGGGGCGTTGTAAGAAAAAAGCGATCCCTTTGGAATCGCCTTTTTCACAGGTTTCTATTTTACAAATGTTTGTTGACCAGTTCTTCAAGGGCTTCTTTCGGTTTAAAGCCGACAGATGTTTCAACCACTTCGCCGTCTTTTAGTATGAGGAGAGTCGGGATGCTCATCACGCCGTATTTGCCGGCAGTTTCTTGGTTTTCGTCAACATCGATTTTTACGATTTTCAGTTTGTCTCCCATTTCTTGATCAAGCTCTTCAAGTACCGGCGCGATCATTTTGCAAGGTCCGCACCAAGGAGCCCAGAAGTCGGCAAGAACTACGCCTTCACTTGTTTCAGATGAGAATGTTTGATCAGTTGCTTTTACGATAGCCATTCTTTCATTCCTCCAATTGTGAAATTATGCTTTTTAGTATAGCATCTCCCTTTGGTTCACGCTAACATAATGCTTGATTATACATTTCCCTATCTGCGCAGTTTTACACATCGGGATTTTAGCCTTTCTAAAAATGTCCTTATTCCATGTTATTTTGCAAAAGGCGGAAATGTGCCTATGTAAAAAGCCGGCCATTTCAGGCCGGCTTTTGATCAAGTACTGACGCTCAGCTTTTTAAATTCTTCCGTGAGCAGCGGAACGATTTCAAATAAGTCGCCGACGATCCCGTAGTCGGCAATTTTAAAGATGTCGGCTTCCGGATCTTTGTTGATGGCAACGATGATTTTGCTGTTTGACATCCCTGCGAGGTGCTGAATCGCTCCTGAAATGCCGCAGGCGATATATAAGTCTGGAGTTACGACTTTGCCGGTCTGGCCGATTTGAAGCGAATAGTCGCAGTAGTCTGCGTCACAGGCTCCCCTTGAAGCGCCGACCGCGCCGCCCAGTACGTCGGCAAGCTCCTGCAGCGGTTTAAAGCCTTCCTCGCTTTTGACGCCGCGGCCGCCGGCTACGATGATTTTCGCTTCAGACAAATCGACGCCTTCGGACGTTTTTTTGACAATGTCCTTGATAACCGTTCTGATGTCCCGAATATCCGCTTCGATGCTTTCGACCGCTCCCGTTCGCGTCTCATCTTTGTCGAGCGGGGCAATATTATTCGGTCTGATCGTTGCAAAAATCGTTTCATCTTCGGAAATGATCCGCTCAAACGCTTTGCCTGAGTAGATCGGTCTTGTAAACACGATGTTGCCGCCGGCTACTTCGACGTTGACGGCATCTGATATCAGCCCTGTTCCCATACGGGCTGCAAGCTTCGGCGACAAGTCTTTGCCCATTGACGTATGGCCGAAAATGATCACGTCCGGACTTTCGCGCTCAATGATCGGCATAAAGGCTTGAACATAGCCGTCAGACGTATAGTTTTTCAAGAGCGGGTTTTCGGCTGTAAGCACTCTGTCAGCGCCGTAATGGATCAGTTGTGCCGCATCGCTTGAAACGCTTTCACCGAAGAGAACACCGATCACCTCTCCCCCTTCGGCAACCGTTTTTCCTGCGGCTATCGCTTCGAATGTCACATTTCTCAACGAACCGTCCCTGAACTCTCCCAATACGATAACTTTTTTGCTCATGTCCATTTCCCCCTGTATTTTAATGACCGTGTTTTTGCTCCCTTCGGCTTCAAACGACCTTTGCTTCGCTTCTCAGCAGTGATACAAGGTCTGCCGCCTGCTGTTCCGGCTCCCCTTCAAGGATTTTCCCGGCTTCTTTTTTCGGAGGCAGGAACCGTTCGATCGTTTTTGTTTTGGCGGCCACGTCTTCCTCGTCGATGTCCAGATCATCAAGTTCAAGCTCCTCAAGAGGCTTTTTCTTCGCCTTCATGATTCCCGGAAGTGACGGATAACGCGGTTCGTTCAACCCCTGCTGTGCAGTCGCTACGATTGGAAGCGACGTTTGGATCACTTCAAGGTCACCCTCGGCGTCGCGTTCCGCTTCAACATCTCCGCCGTTTACCGTCAGCTTTGTAATCGTCGTGATACAAGGGATGCCGAGCAGCTCGGCCAAACGAGGCGCCACCTGTCCCGATCCCCCGTCGATCGCCACATTCCCGCCGAGTATCATGTCATACTCGCGGTCTTTCAAATAGTTGTATAGGATGGCTGACGCCGTATATTGGTCCGCTTCTTCCAGATCGTCTTCAATGTTGATCAAAACGGCTTTGTCGCACCCCATCGCCAGAGCCGTCCTGAGTTCTTTTTCAGCTTCTTCCTCGCCGACTGTGACAACCGTAATCTCACCGCCGTGCTTCTCCTTCAGCTGAAGCGCTTCTTCAATGGCGTACTCATCGTACGGGTTGATGATGAATTCCGCTCCATCCGTGCTGATTTCCCCTTGTTCAATCTGAATTTTCTCCTCTGTATCAAACGTGCGCTTCATTAAGACATAAATGTTCATGTTCTATTCATCCCCTTTGTTTTCACGTTTGTTATTTCCCTTTAAAATGCGGCTTCCGCTTTTCAAGAAATGCCTGAATCCCTTCCTTCGCATCCTCCGATTGGAACACTTCGCCGAAGTATTTTCCTTCCAGCTTGAGGCCGCCTTCATACGAATACACTTTGCTCGAATTCAGGAGTTCAATGACATAAGCCATCGTCTGCGGACTTTTTTCAGCGAATTTTCGCGCGAGCTCTTGTGCCTTTTGCAGCACTTCTTCTTCATTCGCCGCCAAAATCGTGACAAGGCCGTATTCAAAAGCTTCCTTGCCGGATATCGGCTCTGATGTCCCGATCATTTCAAGCGCTTTGGCGGTGCCCACATACTTCGGAAGGCGCTGCGTTCCCGCAAAGCCGGGAATGATTCCGAGATTCAGTTCGGGAAGGCCGAGCTTAGCGCTCTCCTCGGCAATCCGGATGTGGCATGCCATCGCAAGCTCCAGACCTCCTCCAAGAGCAGCTCCGTGAATCGCGGCGATCACGGGCTTTGGAAAAGATTCTACTTTTTCGAAAATCTGCTGGCCTTTATCAGCCAAATTTGCATAATCAGACCCGTCCATCAATGATGTAAACTCTTTAATGTCAGCGCCTGCCGAGAAAAATCTTCCTTCCCCGTGAATCACGACGCTTCTGACATCCTGACGTTCTGAAAGCTCCTCAAGACATGCGGAAAGGTCTTCAAGCACTTGCGTCGATAGCGCATTTGCCGGCGGGTGCTGAATCGTAATGGTTGCGATATAGTCGTCTACGGCGTATGTTAATGCTGCCATTTTATTTCTCCTCCTTCGTCTTTTGGCTGCCGAACCCATGGATCAGCAATTCATGAATGCTGTCTGCCAGCTTTGGCAGATCGTATTTTTGATCATTCATCACCCAGGTTGTAACCGTCTCATCCACCGTACCGAAAATCATCTGCTTCGCCAGGCGGACATCAAGCGTGCTCTTAAATTCTCCCGCTTCTTTTCCTTCGGTGATGATGTCTTCCAGGATCGTCAAGTACCCTTTGAGAATCTCATTGATTTTCAGCCTCAGCTCAAGATTCGACTGCCTCAGCTCAAGCTGGGTGACAATCGCGAGGTGGCGATCGCTGCTGAGCAGTTCAAAGTGCTTTTTGATGAACAGCGTGAGCTTTTCTGTCGCCGAATTTGTCACTTCCATTTCTTCGTTCATCTGCTCGATAAACTGTCCCATTTTCTCTTTGAATAGCGAGATGAGAATATCTTCTTTGTTTTTAAAATAAAGATAAATGGTGCCGTCCGCCACTCCGGCCTGCTTGGCGATTTTCGAAACCTGCGCCTGATGGTATCCGTTTTCTGCAATCACAATGACAGCTGCGTCGATAATCTGCATATACTTTGGTCTCTTTTGTTTCAATTGGCTTCGTTCCTTTCAAATTAATGAATGAATACTCATTCATGAGTTTATCGTAAATAAAAATGGACGCTTTGTCAAGAAGCTAAACTCAAATCGCACCACAAAAGCATGCCGTCAAAATCGACGGCAGACTTCGCTTTTTCAGACGCCGGTTTTTTCTTCTTGAACGAGCGCTCTTCTTAAAATCTTCCCGACTGCCGTTTTCGGCAGTTCGTCCCTGAACTCGTATACTTTCGGTACTTTATAAGGAGCCAGACGCGATCTGGCATATTCGTCCAATTCCTTCTCCGTTATTGTAACATGATCTTTCAGCACTATAAAAGCCTTAACCGTTTCTCCTCTGTATTCATCAGGGATGCCGGCAACAACCGCCTCCTGAACGGCTTCGTGCTCATAGAGCACCTCTTCGATTTCACGCGGGTAAATGTTGTATCCCCCGGCAATGATCACGTCTTTTTTGCGGTCGACAATATAAAAGAAGCCGTCTTTATCCATGTAGCCGATGTCCCCTGTAAAAAACCAGCCGTCCCTTAGACTTTGAGCGGTTTCTTCATCATTGTTCCAGTAGCCCTTCATCACCTGCGGTCCTTTGACGACGATTTCTCCATGCTCATAAGGTCCGAGAAAACCGCCGGTTTCTTCCGAATAGATAGCCGCGTCTGTACCAGGCCAAGGACAGCCGATACTGCCCGCTTTATTCAAATCCCAAATAAAATTGGCGTGAGTGACGGGCGAGGTTTCAGACATTCCGTAACCTTCGACAAGCCTTCCGCCCGTTACCTTTTCAAACTGCTGTTTGACTTCAACAGGAAGCGCTGCAGATCCGCTCAAACAGCTCTTAATTGACGACAGATCAAATTGGTGAAGATCAGGATGGTTCAACAGGGCAATATATATCGTCGGTGCCCCCGGAAATATCGTCGGCTTTTCTTTATCGATCGTTTTCAGCGCTGCGCGCGCGTCAAATCTCGGCAGCAGAATCATTTCATATCCCTGCCTGATCGTGAAATTCAAGACGGCCGTCATTCCGTAGACGTGAAAAAACGGGACGATCCCCAGCACCTTCTCCTCCCCTTTATTCAATTGATAAAACCAGGCATCGCACATCTCCATATTGGCTAGTATGTTGCGGTGGCTGAGCATGACGCCTTTTGGCGTGCCTGTCGTGCCTCCGGTATACTGCAGGACGGCAATGTCGTGGGCCGGATCGATTTCAATCCCCGGCGGACCGCTTGGAACGGGGCGTTTCATGATGGTTCGGAAGAGGTGTGTCGTCTCATTTTCATTGATCTCAACCGACATTTGATTCTCTTTTTTTTGCACGATTGGGTACAGCAGATTTTTAGGGAAAGGCAGGTAATCTTTTATGCTTGTCGCAATGATGTGCCGGATATTTGACAGCGCTTTCATTTTATATGCTGCCGGGTACAGCATGTCAAGCGTAATGATGATGGTTGCCCCGCTGTCATGAAGCAGATGTTCAAGCTCCCTTTCCGTATACAGCGGATTTGTCTGGACGACGATGCCGCCGGAGAAAAGAACGCCGTAATACGCGATAACCGCCTGCGGGCAGTTCGGCAGCATGATCGAGACTCTGTCTCCTTTTTGAATGCCGAGTGACAGCAGGTAATCTGCCATTTTTAAAGCGTCCTCATAAACTTGCCGGTACGAACATTTTTTTCCGAGAAAATGAATCGCTGTTTTTTCAGAAAACTGTTGGGCGGATTGTTGCAGGATGGAATGGAGTGTTTGATCTTCAAATTGCAGCTCGTGAGGAATTTGTTCGGGATAATGACGCAGCCACGGTTTTTCAGTCGGCATAAGCTCCCCCCTTTTAAACAATATATTCTTGATTTCAGTATATCAAAACAATATTCAGAAAGTAATGATATTTTTTCTTTTTAAAAAGGCGCCCTTTTAAAGGACACCTTTTTCAAGCATAAAAGATCATATAAATCAGGCCGATAACCACAAATACCCCAGCTGTGAAAAACAGGACTTTCGCTAATTTCTCCATGTTGATCCCCTTTAGATACCCGAAGCCACGACAAATGACAGGCCGACTGAAATAACGAATGAAATGAAGCCGACTGCGCGGTTGTCGTTTTCAATCTCCTTGTCAATTTTAAAGCGCGGCGTCAGAAATTCAAAAATGAAGTAGCCGATCAAAAGCAGGATAAAACCGAACAGCCCCCACCCCATCATTTGCAGCAGGGAATTATGCTGGCTGATCGATTTTTGCAGCACGTTGGCGATGCCTAAAATTTTTCCGCCTGTTGCCATCGCGACCGCCATGTTTCCTTTTTGAATCTCCTCCCAATTTTTATAGGTGGTGACGAGTTCAAACACAGATAAAAATATCACAAGACACAAAACGGAAACGCTGTAGTACGCGGCAATTTCCACAAGGTTGTTCTCCCAAAACTCTTTCATCCTTCTAGACTCCCTTTTTTATTTTAATTCGACAATGGTGACGCCTGATCCTCCCTCTCCCGCTTCGCCGAACCGGGAGTTTTTCACATTGCGGTGGGATTTCAAGAGGTCCTGAACGCCTTTTCGGAGGGCGCCGGTTCCTTTTCCGTGGATGATCGAGACTCTTGGATAGCCCGCAAGCACCGCATCATCCAAGTATTTTTCAACCCGGTGAAGCGCATTTTCATACCGCTCCCCTCTAAGGTCGAGTTCGAGCGAGACGTGATAATCTTTTCCTTTGACGGCGGCGATCGTTTTTTGTTTTTCGGGTTCAGGTGCCGATTTCAGGAATTCCAGATCCTTTTCCTTAACCTTCATTTTCAGAATGCCGATTTGAACATTCCATTCGGCCGCACCCGTTTTTTCGAGCAGCGTCCCTTTTTGACCAAAGGTTAAAACCTTGACTTCATCGCCCGGTTTTAATTCGCGCTTGTCCGTTTTTTTCTGAGCCGGCTTTTTCGCTTTTTCAAACGAAGGCACCGCTTCTTCAAGGCGTTTTTTCGCCTCGATCAGCTCATGGTCTTTAAATGCTTTATGGTCTTCCTTGATCATGCGGAGCGACTGGATGATCTCGTCTGCTTCTTTCATCGCTTCTTTGACTTTTTCAGCCGCTTTTTGCTCCGCTTCTTCATAGAGCCTTTCTTTTTTCTCCTGCCATTCGCTGATCTGCTGCTGGAGGTCGCGGTGAAGGGCTTCAGCCTCGGCGCGGATGGCTTCTGTCTCGTTCAGCTCCGCCTCGGCGCGCTTTTTGCTGTCTTCCAGCGATGCGATCATCGTATCAACTTCATTATGCTCGGCCGTCATCTCCGCTTTTGCGCGGCCGATCAGGTAATCAGGCAGCCCGAGTCGCTTCGAAATTTCGAACGCATTGCTTCGGCCGGGCACTCCGATTAACAGCTTGTAGGTCGGCGACAGTGTATCGATATCAAATTCGACGCTTGCATTAATGACATTTTCGCGATTGTAGCCGTATGCCTTCAGCTCAGGGTAATGAGTCGTGGCAATGACGCGCGCGCCAGTCTGGCACACCTCATCAAGGATGCTGATCGCAAGGGCCGCGCCTTCCTGCGGGTCTGTCCCGGCGCCGAGCTCGTCAAAAAGCACAAGGCTGTTTTCCGTCATGTCTTTCAAAATATCGACGATGTTGACCATATGTGACGAGAACGTACTTAAGCTTTGTTCGATTGACTGTTCATCGCCGATATCGGCAAATACTTGATCAAATATGGCGGTTTCTGATCCTTCTTCCGCTGGTACGTGCAATCCCGACTGCGCCATAATGGTCAAAAGCCCGAGCGTTTTAAGCGTCACCGTTTTACCGCCCGTGTTCGGGCCCGTGATGACAATTGTCGTATACTCTCCGCCGAGCTCAATATCATTCGGAACGACTTCATCCAGGGGCAAAAGCGGGTGGCGGGCTTGAATCAGGCGGACATAGCCGTCAGCATTGACAGCCGGTTTAACCGCTTTTGTCGCTTTGGCGTATTTTGCTTTTGCAAAAATAAAGTCCAGCGTCTGAAGCACTTTGACATCGTGAAAGAGTTCATTTGTGTGCTCTGCCGTCTTTTCTGTCAGGACGCGCAAAATCCGTTCAATCTCCTGTTTTTCGTTTACTTTCGCCTGGCGAAGCGCATTGTTCATATCGACAATCGCCTGAGGCTCGATAAACAATGTCGCGCCGGAAGACGACTGATCGTGCACGATTCCTCCGTAGCTTGATCTGTACTCCTGTTTGACAGGGATAACGAAGCGGTCGTTGCGAATTGTGATGATCGTATCCGACAGCATTTTTTGCGCAGATGAAGAACGCAACATTGATTCCAGCCGGTCCCTGATTCTTGATTCAAGCGTCCGCAGTTGCGTCCTGATTCCCCTTAACGTCTCAGATGCATGGTCTAGCACTTCTCCATGATCATCGATGCACGAATTGATGTCTCTTTCCAATTCGGAAAGCGGAATGAGCTTTTCTGCATATTGGTGAAGACAAGGAATCTCAACCCCGTCTTCGAACAGGCCTTCGAGAAAATGCTTCATCTGTTTTGCTGCGTATAGCAGACCCGATATTTCGGTCAATTCCGCCGGGCTTAAAATGCTGCCGATTTCCGCCCTTCTTAACGCTTTTCTAATGTCGGTAAGGCCTCCGAAAGGGGCGTTTCCTTTTAAACGCAGGACGGTTCCTGCTTCATCGACTTCTTCCTGCAGCTTTTTGACTTCTTCGAGCGAACGGGAAGGTTTGAGTTCCAAAAGCATTTCCTTCCCTAAAGAAGATGCCGCATGCTCTGTGAGCTGTTCTTTTACTTTATGAAATTCAAGTGCTGATAGCGCTTTTTGCTGCAACGTCCATTAAACCTCCTTAAGATCGATGGCGCGACAAAAATGCCTGGACTTCTTCAAAGGAGCGGGTATTTAATACATTGGCCTTTGGCGTCCATCCTTTTCTCGCTGCCGTAACGCCCGTTTTCATATCGTCAAGCATCGCTGTGTTGTGGGCATCCGTATTAATAACGAGTGTCACTCCGGCAGCATTCGCTTTCATCAAGTGTTCCATCCTGAGATCGAGCCGCGCTGGATTTGCGTTCAGTTCCAAGGCGGTATTCGTTTTCTTCGCAAGCTCGATCAGCTGGTCAATATCGACTTCATAACCCGCCCTTCTTCCGATCAGACGGCCGGTCGGATGAGCGATAATGTCAACGTGCTGATTCATCAGTGCGGTTTCAAGCCGCTTCATGATGACATGCTGCGGCTGTGAAAAGCTTGAATGGATCGAAGCAATGACAAGGTCCATTTCCGCCAGCAGCTCATCGTCATAATCTAGCGTTCCGTCAGGCAGGATGTCCATTTCCACGCCTTTAAAAATATGAAAATCGGTCAATTCCTTATTCAGTTCATCAATTTCCTTCGCCTGCATGCGCAGGCGCTCAGGCGTCAAACCGCCTGCCACTTTTAAATACTGGGAATGGTCTGTGATCGCCATATAGCGGTACCCTTTTGCCATGCAGGCTTCCGCCATTTCCCTGATCGAAAAAGCACCGTCGCTCCAAGCCGAGTGCATATGAAGGTCTCCTTGAATATCCTCGGCGGAAACGAGTCCGATGTCATCGCGGTAGTCCTCAACTTCTCTTCCTGTCTCCCGCAGTTCGGGCGGAATAAACGGAAGCCCGAAATGGGCGAAAAACTCTTGTTCGCTTGAGAAGGTTTTAATTTCTCCAGTTTCAACGGTTTCGACGCCGTATTCACTGATTCTTTCGCCTTTTTCTTTGGCAAGCTGGCGCATTTTGATATTGTGGTCTTTTGATCCGGTAAAATGATGGAGCGTCGTTGGGAACTGTTCCTCCGTCACCAGCCGGAAATCCGCACTGATTTCGTATTCAAACGCAAATGTGAGAGACACTTTCGTATCTCCTGCGGCAATGACCTCCTTGATGTTCGAAAGCTTTAAGAGTCCTTCCCGGACCAGTTCCGGATCAGTGACAGCCATAATGTAATCGAGGTCTTTCACCGTTTCTTTGGCACGGCGCAGGCTTCCAGCCCGCGAAAACTTGATGAGGCCCTGGAGCCCTTCAAGCTGTTCTTCGATGATGCCGGCGACAGCCAAAGCGACCGCGATCGGGTACCGTTCAGGGCGTTTCCCCGCTTCACCTAAAGCCTGCAGGATTTTTTCTTCCGTTTTTTTGCCGAATCCGGCAAGCCCCTGAACCTTTTGCTGTTCGCATGCCTCTTTTAAAGACGCCGCATCACAGACGCCGAGCTCCTGATACAGCTTGGCGATTTTTTTGCCGCCGAGGCCCGGCAGCTTCAAAAGCGGGACAAGTCCTTCCGGAACCTCTTCCTTTAATCGTTCCAGCGTACCGGACGCTCCCGTGTCCATATATTCCTTGATGACGGCATACGTGCCTTTGCCGATCCCTGACAGGGACATCATATCATCGATTTCCGAGAGGCTCCGGTCGTCTTGTTCAAGAGCTGCCGCAGCCTTTCTGAAAGCGGAGATCTTAAACGGGTTATCCCCTTTTAGTTCCATATATATCGCAATCGTTTCAAGCAATTTGATGATATCTTTTTTATGCATGCTGTTCACCTCTTGTTTCCCCTCGTTCATCCTGCTTCAATCATACAAATTTTTGGCTGATCCTACAACAAACAGGCCTATTCGACAGTTTTCGGGGTTCTCAAGAGCCCCGAAAAAAAACTTCCCTACAAACAGAGAAGTTTTTACAAAGATCCGTACTGATGCAGCAGATTGTTTAACATGTTTGATAAAAACGGTGTTTTATGAATGATCAAATCAGCCATCACCGAACCGGCCATCATGTTTTGCAGAACATCGATCGGCAGAAGCGTTCCGATGAACAGAACGACAAACACGAACAGATAGATTTCCGCAAAACCGAGCACGGCTCCAAGTACTTGGTTGATCTGTTTGAGAACCGGTATGCTTGCAACGGCATCCAGAAACGATGCGGCAATTCTCAAAAGGATAATCGTCAGGAAAAAGAGAATCAAAAACGCAATCATATTGTAATAAGCGCCTTCAAGGCTTCCGTTTACAAACGCCAGCGCAGACTGGCCGCCCGTAAAGTCGGGAGACGGAATCCAGCCGAGCTTAGGTGCAAGGTCGCCGTAATAGGTTGCGGCCACAGCGATCGCTGCGATAAACGTAACCAAACGGATAAACTGGCGGATAAACCCTCTTTTGAGTCCAATAAACAAACCGGACAAAAGCAAAATGATAATGATGATATCTAGCATCGTGATGTTCAATCCTTTTCTTTAATTTGTCCTTTTAATCTCTCAAGCTCTTCCTTCAGCTTCAAATAATCGTGAACCACATTTACAGCCGTCAAAACGGCCAGTTTATTTATATCAAGATACGGATTTTTTTCGTTGATTTCTCTCATTTTATCATCCACAATCGAGGCAACGTGCCTCATATGGCTCTTGCTCTCATCGCCGATAATTGTGAATTGCTGACCGTAGATGTCAACTGTTGTTTTCGTTTTTTGACCATCAGACAACGTTTCTCCTCCATTCCAATTATGCGAGAATCCTAGTCTATATCATAACATGTTTAGAGATTGAATGGAAAGACGAGCCCTCCGCTGTTATGATACACTTATAAAAACAATGATTTAGCCTGTTTAAGCAGCTAATAAAGGAGATTAGAACGTGTCACATTCTGTTTTAAAAGTTCCCCCGTCTGTTATTGAACGGATGCAAAGCCACTACGGGCCTCACATGACTTCCCTTTCCGTACAGGGCGCGGTTTTCCAGGCCAAACCACAGGGCTGCACCATTACAGCATACCGGTCGGGGAAGGTGCTGTTCCAAGGAAAAAACGCGGAAAAGGAAGCGGAGCGCTGGACGGCGGATGCTGAAACACCGGCTGCCAAAAAGCCCGCATCCAAAAAAAGCATCCCGTCCGTCTATCAGCCGCCTGAAGGCATCGGTTCCATGTCTGTGATCGGCTCCGATGAAGTCGGGACAGGCGATTATTTCGGTCCGATCACCGTCGCGTGCGTATACGCTGACAAGGTAAAGCTGCCGCTGTTAAAGGAACTCGGTGTTAAAGATTCAAAAAACTTAAAAGATCCGCAAATCGTTCAGATCGCGCGCGACTTAATCAAGACAGTTCCTTACAGCCTGCTCGTCTTGAGAAATGAAAAGTATAATGAAATGCAGGAAAAAGGGATGAGCCAGGGAAAAATGAAGGCCCTTCTCCACAACCAGGCGATCGGCAACCTTCTCAAAAAATTGGACGGAACCCGGCCTGAAGCGATTTTAATTGACCAGTTCGCAGAACCTGCCGTCTATTTTAAACACCTGGCCGGCAAAAACGCCATCAAAGAACGTACATATTTCAGCACAAAAGCGGAAGGCATCCATCTTTCAGTTGCAGCGGCTTCGATCATCGCACGCTATTCATTTTTAATGGAGATGGATAAGCTTTCGAAAGAAGCCGGGATGACGCTCCCGAAAGGAGCGGGTCCGCTCGTCGATGAAGCGGCGGCAAAGCTGATCAAGAAACACGGCGAAGCAGCGCTCGGTCATTTCACGAAACGCCATTTTGCGAACACACAGAAAGCGGTGCGCCTGGCGTCGAAAAACTGAATACACCAAAAAGCGGGAACTCCTGACTATCAGGGTTCCCAGCTGTTTTAGCAGGAAGCTCGAGAGACCAATTCACGGAGTTCCAAGGAGTATTTCCGCTTGTGGCTATATCCCGCATTCATCCCGGCTCTTCGCAATGAAACTTACGAATTCTTTCTTCGATCCATTCACAGTAAATATTTGAAACGGAATCGTGTATTGTCTTGACAGGACGTAATGAACTTCATGCTCTTACCATCATTCATTTTATCTCCTGATTAATATAATGAGATGAGGCTTTTCTTAATCATGATATGTTCTTAGTTATATTAGAATCACGGAAATCTTCCACATATATATGGATGCGCTTATCCTACGGGAAAGGGCCTATGAGCCCGACAAGATTAGGGAGGAAGATGAAGAGGCTGCAAACATTGCGTGCTGAGATTATGGCCTATTGGCATCCCGGCATTATAATCAAGTAAAAAGCAGACCCGTCGGCCTGCTTTTTTATGTATACTGTTCTGCCTCGGATTCTCATTATCGATTGGAATGAATTTAATATCCGGCAGAAGCCATTCCTAATACAACACCAAATAAACCACAAGCGATAGCTGCGATCATCATGATTGTCCCGTGTTGGACTTTCCCATTACTTCTTACTAGATATCCAAAAATAACTCCTCCTGCACCAAATAAAATTGGAAAAAGCAGTAGTGATATACCGGTACATATCCAGCCTAAAATGATAAATGTTTGAGTACTGTTGCTCGGGTTTTTTGTCATAGTACCAATCCTTTCTGAATGGTTATTTTGAACTATTAATGATTTTATACTAAAAAAAAGAAATATGAAATAGTTTTTTCCAGCGGGCCAGAGGAATGTGACTTGGTTAACATTTATTGAGAGAAGAAATTAGGTACAAAATAAGGTTATAGAGGCGGACGGCTTGTCTATTTATGCGAAACAGCCAAGCAGTGCCTTTCTCTTGCTTCTATTCCCGCAGGCAATTCAAAACTCAGCAATCTTAGCTGAATTTCGATCATTTTCGCTAGAGAATATTACGATTTATCAGAATATTAGCAAACAAAAGGCCTATAGTTCTGTTTAAAAATCACTGTCAAATGGCAGATTTCTTGTCTGATTTTAACGAACTTTGTAGTTACATTGAAAGGTTTGTCATAAGAACCTATGTATATTTTCCTCTTTTTGGATAGAAAGAAGGGATTTCTAGTTAACTAGACGAATCTTTAGTCTGTTAAAAACTAAGGAGGAAATTTTTCAAATGAAAAAACGGTCTTTATTCTTTACTTTATTGCTTTCTGCAAGTTTAATACCTGGGGCGGCCGGAGTCGCGGAAACGGGCGGTCATAAGCATACTCATGAAGCAAAAGGGATTTATAAGGAAGCATTGCCTAAACCTAAGGAAGGTTATAAAGATTTAACAGGCAAAGTTCACATTGAAAAAACAACGAAAACAAAAGTGCTGGATGAGAAAGGAAATGAAACGAGTACGATCACATTTAAAAAGAATGTAAACAACGGTAAATTTTCGACTCAGGCAAGCACGGGCAAGCAAAAGATAAGTGTCCTCGCGGTGGCTGATAAGCAGTACCGGCAGAAACACAAAGACTGGAAAACGAGAATCGTCAACATCGTTGAAGAGGCGGACGAAATGTTTAACCGCGACCACGATATTGATTTTGTCGTGGAAGCTGTTGCCCCATGGAGTTCTTCCGGAAGCAATGCCTCTGACATTCTTGACAACCTGGCGGACAAATTCGAAGGACGGCCTTATAAATTCGTAGCCGGCTTTACAGCCAACGACAATTTTGAAGCGGGCGGCATCGCTTTTCAATACCCTGTTAAACCGGACGGTCCTGCTTTCAGCGTCACGTTCGACCTGGGAACGGAAAATACGGCAAAAGCACAAAGACACGAATTTTCCCATAATTTCGGGGTGGAGCATGATCCGCAAGGAAGCGGCATCCGTTGCATTATGAACTACGATTACGCATACACCGTCGATGTCTGGGATGCGGAACACAACAGCCTGATCGAGAAAAATAAAGTTTGGTATCAATAGTTATAAAAAGGCGTCTCCGCATAAAGCGGAGACGCCTCAGATTGTTGACAAAATCCCAAAACGGCTTTTTGTTTTGGGATTTTGTCATCTTTTCAGCGTGATTGAAAACCTTTGCAGTCTAGGAAGGCCGAGCATCGGAGCGGAGCGAATGTTGGAATTCGTGAGCACCGACGCGCAGACCTGACAACGAATGCGAGGGTTTGTCGACACGCTGAAGCGTCTCCGCATAAAGCGGAGACGCCTTTTTTGTACTGCAGCCGGGCAGCCTCAATTGGGCTGGGAACCGGTTATCCTCTCAATACAGCCTGATACGCATCCTCCAGTGCTTTCAGCACTTGGTCGTGGACTTTTGTCACTTCTTCTTCTGTCAATGTCTGTTCAGGATTCAAATATTGCAGGCTGAAGGCGACAGATTTCTTGCCTTCTTCCATGTGCTCGCCTTCGTAGACGTCAAAGACATGGACTTCTTTCAGCCATTTGCCGCCTGCTGTTTTGATGACGTCCTCAAGCTGACCGGCCGCTGTTTCTTTATTCACAACAAGCGCGATATCCCGGGTAACAGAAGGATACTTCGGAATTGGTGTATACGTGATCTCCGGTACATCCAATCGAAGGAGCTCGTGCAGGTCCAGTTCAAACACATACGTGTCGCTCAGATCCAGCTCTTTTTCAACTGACGGATGCAGCTGGCCGATGAAGCCGACTAATGAGCCGTTATGCAAAATATTGGCCGTCCGCCCAGGATGAAGCTCTTTTCTTTCAGATTGAGCGAATTCGATGCCTTCGGTGATGCCGAGCTTTTCCAACAGACCCTCGACGATGCCTTTTACGACGAAGAAATCAACCGGCTTTTTCTCGCCCTGCCAGAGGTTTTTATGCCACAGGCCTGTCACGGCTCCGGCGACGTGTTCTTTTTCGACCGGTTTCGTATGTTCTTCGGCTTTCAAGAAAACTGAACCGACCTCATAAAAAGCTGCAGAATCGGACTGCCGTGCCAGGTTGTATGCGACCGAATCAAGCAGATTAGGAAGCAGGCTGTGCCTCAGCACGCTTCTTTCCTCGCTCATCGGCAGCGAAAGGATCGTTTTAAACGATTTTTCCAATGCGTAAGCCGTTGCTTTTTTATCGTTTGTTAGTGAGTATGTGATCGCCTGGGAAAGGCCTGCTCCTTCCAGAAAGCGTCTTACTTTTCTGCGCTTGTCCTGATAAGGTGTCAGTCCGCCCGTAAAGCCTGTTACTTCCGGCAGTGTCGACGGAATGTTGTCATATCCGTACAGTCTTGCGACCTCTTCGATCAAATCTTCTTCAATCGCAATATCGCCTCTTCTTGACGGAACCGTCACGACCAGTTCCCGTTCAGCGTCTTCAAGGGCAAAGCCGAGCCTTTCAAAAATGTTGACCATTTCTTCTTTGCTGATGGACATGCCGAGAACCTTCGTCACTTTATCAACAGAAAGGCGGATGACATTCTCTTTGATATCAAGGTGGTTTTCTTCAACCGTACCTTCTAAGACGGTTCCTCCGGCATACCGACTGATCAAATCTGCCGCGCGTTCTGCAGCGAGGCGCACCCGTGCAGGATCGATGCCTTTTTCAAAGCGGACACTTGATTCGCTGCGAAGACCGAGATCCTTTGATGCTTTGCGAACGGTCTGACCGTTAAAATACGCGGCCTCAAGCAGCACTGTCGCCGTATCTTCGCGGACTTCGGAGTCCGCTCCGCCCATTACGCCTGCGACTGCCTGCGGAAGAGAACCGTTTGTGATGACAAGATGCTCAAGCGTCAATGTTCTTTCTTGTTCATCAAGCGTCGTTATCGTTTCATTTTCGTACGCTTTGCGGATGACGACCTCTTTTGAGCCAAAGCGGTCATAGTCAAACGCGTGCAGCGGCTGACCGTATTCGAGCAGAACAAAATTCGTAATATCGACGACATTGTTGTGCGGTCTGATGCCGGCATTGATCAGCTTCGTCTGCATCCAAAGCGGCGACGGGCCGATTTTGACGTTTTTAATGATTTTTGCCGCGTACAAAGGATTGGCTTCTGTATCTTCAATTTTGACGGAAATATAGTCCGCCGCTTTTTCGGCGCCTGCCTGATAAGCCGTCTCAGGAAGCTTGACTTCGCGGCCGAGAATCGCAGCCACTTCATAGGCAACGCCGAGCATGTTCATGGCGTCGGCGCGGTTTGGCGTCAGTCCCAGTTCGAGAACCGCATCGTCGAGCGCCAGGCTTTGAAGGGCGTCCGCACCGGTTTCTGCATCACCCGGGAAGACGAAGATGCCTTCCGCATATTCTTTCGGCACAAGCTTGCCTTGAATGCCAAGCTCCTGCAAAGAGCAGATCATGCCGTTAGACACTTCCCCGCGAAGCTTCGCTTTTTTGATTTTAAAATTGCCGGGCAATACCGCACCAACCGTGGCGACGGCTACTTTTTGCCCTCTGTCCACGTTCGGAGCCCCGCAGATGATCTGGACAGGCTCTTCTTCGCCGATATCGACGAGGCATTTATTCAACTTGTCGGCGTTCGGATGCTGTTCGCGCTCCAGCACATGTCCGATGACAACGCCTTTCATTCCTTCTCCCTTATATTCGATGCCTTCCACTTCAATTCCGCTTCTCGTAATCTTTTCAGCGAGAATCTCGGGAGTCATCCCATCTAAATCCACGTATTCCTGCAGCCATTTATATGAAACAAACATCACGCGTCCTCCTCTTTAAGCCTGTTTAAATTGAGATAAAAATCTGACATCGTTCGTATAGAAATGACGAATGTCGTCAATGCCGTATTTCAGCATCGCGATCCGTTCAACACCCATTCCAAATGCAAATCCCTGATATTGTTTGGAATCGAATCCGGCCATTTCGAGCACGTTCGGATGCACCATTCCGGCGCCGAGAATTTCGATCCAGCCCGTTTGTTTACAAACGGAGCAGCCTTTGCCTCCGCATTTAAAGCAGGAAACATCGACTTCGACAGACGGCTCTGTAAACGGGAAGAAGCTTGGACGCAGTCTGATTTCGCGCTCTTCGCCGAACATCTTTTTCGCGACCGTTTCAAGCGTTCCTTTTAAGTCGCTCATGCTGATATCGCGGTCAACGCAGAGACCTTCAATCTGCATAAACTGATGGGAGTGTGTCGCATCATCGTTGTCGCGGCGGTATACCTTGCCGGGGCAGATGATTTTGACAGGGCCTTTGCCTTTATGCTTTTCCATCGTGCGCGTCTGGACGGGAGACGTCTGCGTCCTCATCAGCGTATCTTCCGTAATATAAAAACTGTCTTGCATATCGCGGGCCGGATGCTCTTTCGGAAGATTGAGCGCTTCGAAGTTATAATAGTCGGTTTCTACTTCAGGACCCTCTTCCACCGAATATCCCATGCTGATAAACAAGTCTTCGATTTCTTCAATAACGATCGTCAGCGGATGCCGTGCTCCTGTTTTTACAGGGCTTCCCGGAAGCGTCACGTCAATCGTCTGTTCTTTCAGCTTCCTTTTCACCTCTTCTTCCTCTAGGCGGGCATTTTTTTCGGCAATCGCCGCGGCGATTTTTTCTCTTACTTCGTTCGCCAAGGCGCCCATTTTCGGCCTTTCTTCAGCGGACAGCTTTCCCATTCCCCGAAGCACTTCCGTGATCGGTCCCTTTTTTCCCAGGTACGCAACGCGGACATCGTTGACTTCTTTTAATGAACCAGCGGCTTCCACTTTTTCAACCGCTTCTTTCTCAAGCCGTTTCAGCTCTTCCTGCATCTTAAAAACTCCTCCTTTTATGTAGCAACCTGTTATTTTAGGCAATAAAAAAAGCCCCTTTCATAATGAAAGGGACGAATCGTGGCCGTGGTACCACCCTTTTTTAAAACAAAGCAAAAAAGCTTTGCTGCTTACTTCATTGGCATAACGGAATGAATCCGGTTCACCTTTACACATCCCTCGAGAGACGCGGTCCCGGTGACAACTCAAGAGGTGAAGCGTTTTTCCGGCCTGCCATAAAAATGCTTGCAGTCTAAGGCATTTTCTCCCTAAATGGCGACATGTGAAAAAACGGAGCCTCTATCACTGTTTTTAAACATATTACATTCATTATAGTGAATTACATGATCCTGTGCAACCGGTTATCCGTGGAGATGATAAAGAAGGACCGCGGCTGCGGCCGCCACATTCAGCGACTCCGCTTTTCCATAGATCGGAACGTACAGATTTTGGTCGGTCTGTGCGAGGAGATCCGGATCGACCCCAGATCCTTCGTTTCCGATCAATAGCGCAAATGACTGCGACGGCTCCGCTTCTCTAAATGGCACGGCATCTTGCAGCGCTGTGCCGTATACCGGGACGCTTTTTCCCTTTAGCTCTTCAATCAGCTCCGAAAGCTCGCGTTTTAAAATCGGAATGTGAAAATGCGAACCTTGAGCCGATCTGAGCGTTTTGGCATTGTAGGGGTCGACAGTGCCTTGTCCGATCACAACGGCATCGATCCCCGCCGCGTCTGCCGTCCGGATGATCGTCCCTAAATTGCCCGGATCTTGCACAGCATCCGCAAGCAGCAGCTTTTCGTATTGAAAATGTCCGCTTTCAGGCATTCGGCATACAGCAGCGACAGCCTGGGGTGTCTCTGTTTCGGCAATCGCCGAGAAAGCATCGTCGCTCAAAATATAGCGGGCAACAGACTCATCAAGCGCGGCCGGGAAATCCGCTTCGTCTCGGACCATGATTTCTTTCACAACACCCGGTGTCTTCAGCGCTTCCTCAACGAGATGCTCGCCTTCTATTAAGAAAGTATTGGTTTTTGTCCGCTCTTTTTTCGTATGAAGTTTTTTCCAATCCTTCACTTTTTGATTTTTGGCTGATTCAATTCGTTTCAAATCGTTTTGACTCCTTTGTCTCGCAATAGTCACATTATATCTCATCAATGATACATAATAAACCCGAAAGCGAGGCAGAATATAGAAAATCAGATTTGATGAAATGGAGTGAAAAAAGATGGATTTGAATTTGCGCCATGCCGTTATTGCCAATGTATCAGGAAACTCGCAAGAAGAGCTTGAGCACACGATCGTCGATGCGATCCAAAGCGGTGAAGAAAAAATGCTTCCGGGATTAGGTGTGTTGTTCGAGGTCATCTGGCAGCACGCAACTGAATCGGATAAAACTGAAATGCTTGAGACATTGGAACAAGGATTAAAAACGAAATAAACCGGCGGCCTGAAACGGCCCCGGTTTATTTTCATCCTGGAATAGAAGGCTCCATCCGCAATGCCGGATCGCGCCAAATCTCCGTCCACTTTTTAATGGCAGCCGCCATGATCACCAGCCCCAGCAGCAGCATAATAATTGATAAAATGCCGTTTAAAACGCTGAAACCGGCAGCTTCCGCATTAAAATAAACGTTTTTGATCATCCAGTATCCCGCATAGTTGACCGTTACGTACAAATAAGCGAGCGGAATGAGACATGTCAGCATATAACGCCGTTTGTCCGCTATTTTTAAAATGACCGTCGCGCCGATAATTAAACCGACGGATGCCATCAGCTGGTTGGATACGCCAAACAGCGCCCAAATCGAGCTGATGTCGCCTGAATACAGCAAATACCCCCACATGAAACAGGCAACGGCGCTCGCTGCGACCGAACCCGGAAGCCAGTCCGTTTTTTTCAGCGGTTTGTACACTTCTCCGAAAAAGTCTTGAATCAAATAACGCGCCACCCTTGTACCGGCATCAATCGCCGTTAAAATAAAGACGGCTTCAAACATGATGACAAATTGAAAAAAGTAAGAGGCCAAATGGCTGAAAAACGGAATATCCGTAAAAATATAAGCCATGCCGACGGCAAGGGTAACAGCTCCGCCTGTTCTTCCTTCAAGATCGAGACCGATTTCGCGGCTGAGTTCAGGCAGGTGGACGACATTCATGCCAAGCGTCCGAAAGACTTCAGGCGAACTGTTGATGGCAAAATAATCGCCCGGCTGCAATGCCGTTGCCGCGATCAGCGCCATGATGCCGACAAGACACTCAACGAGCATCGCCCCAAAGCCGACGAATTTCATATCGCTCCACTTATCAAGCATTTTCGGCGTCGTGCCTGAACCGACAAACGCATGGAAGCCGGAAATCGCACCGCAGGCGATCGTAATTGAAATAAACGGCCAAACCGGACCAGGTGATACAGGTCCCCCTCCGCCCGTAAACTCGGTAAACGCCGGAAACGGAATCGCCGGATTGACGACGAACACCCCGGCAATCAAAGCGATAAACACCCCGATCTTCATGAAGCTGCTCAAATAATCGCGCGGCGCAAGCAGCAGCCATACAGGGAGCGCAGCTGCAAAAAATGCATAGACAGGAAGTGCGACAGCAAGCGTTTTCGTATCAAGCGTCAAGGCGTCTCCAAGCGGCGTTTCCGCGATGGACGGTCCGATGAAGACACCGGCCATCAGTAAAATAAATCCGCCGGTTGACGCTAATTTTAAGTTGCCTGTCTTTTTATAAAATAAACCGACCCCCATCGCGATCGGAATTGTAATCGCAACGGCGAACGTCCCCCACGGATTGCGTTCAAGCGCATGAAGCACAACCATCGACAGCCCCGCCATCGTGATCGTAATAATAAACAGCATCGCAAGCCCCGTGCAAAATCCCGCAACAGGCCCGAGCTCTTCTTTCGCCACTTCTGAAAGCGACTTTCCCTTCCTCCGCATGGACGCAAATAAAACGACAATATCATGCACGGCTCCCCCGATCACCGCTCCGATCAAGAGCCACAACAGCCCCGGCAAGTAGCCGAACTGCGCCGCCAAGATCGGCCCGACAAGCGGCCCCGCGGCTGCGATGGCCGCAAAGTGGTGGCCGAAAGACACCCATTTGTTCGTCGGCACATAATCTTTGCCGTCTTTCTGGAGATGGGCAGGAGTCGGCTTGTCATCATCAACCTTCAACACTTTCACCATCATAAATGTTCCGTACAAACGATAGGCGATCGCCAAAATACAGATGGAAGCGATCACAATTGTTATTGCATTCATCCAATTCCTCCCCCCTTTGTTTCTTTTTTAACATATCTCATATTTTTTGTAAGCGCAATCATCTTTTTTCGAAAAAAGACACGGCCTCCATCTTCGCTTTTTATGACAGCTTCCTTTTGTTATAGACGAGCACCCGGACCTCTCAGTTTGATTTCATATTCTTATTGACACTTTAGCACGATCGTACTAAAATTGAGCCATGAATACGAAATCACAAAAAAGACGACTGCAAATTATTGAAGACGCTATTCAAGTGCTTGTGGAAGAAGGCTATGCGAATGCCTCGATCGGCAATATCGCAAAAAAGGGGGGAATCAGCAAAGGAGTCGTTACGTATCATTTTCCAAATAAAATGCAGCTTATGAAGGCTGTTGTTGAGTATTGCTACGGACTTGCAGCACCTTATATGGAAAAATTCATGGATGGTTCAGACAGTGCGCCGGCGACACTGCGCGCATACATTGAATCAAATCTCAGATTCATGTATGAACACCGGGCTTACGTGACCGCAATCATTGAGGTGGTATCCAACCTACGAACAGAAACCGGTGAGCTGTTTTACCAGAATGAAGATGAATCAATATATGAGCCATTAGTTGAAATTTTTAAGTGGGGACAGGAAACAGAAGGGAGTTTCAGGCAGTTTTCCCCGCACATTATGGCCAGAACCGTCCGAAGCGTCATCGATTCTCTTGGGACCAAAATCGCAAATCAAGATATATCAGATAAGGAAGACATGATATCAGAAATTGTCGATACGTTCGATTATGCAACAAGAAAAATAACTAAATAGGGGGGCTATCGTGAACACTGGTGAATTTAAAAAATTGGACGGGAAAATTGTTGCCGTACGGAAGCTTGAAGGTGTGATCACTTTATGTGTGTATGCATCCTTGATTCTGGCATTGCTATACTTTACTATCACATTCGGCTGGCCAAAATGGATATTGGCTGTCACATTATGTTTAGCTGTTGCCTCGGTACCGTTTGAACTTTATCTTTTGCCGAAGTGGAAATATCACTTGTGGCGATACCGCCTAAGTGAAGTAAGTATTCAAATCCATAAAGGGATCATTTTCAGACGAAAAGTATTAATTCCTATGGGGAAAGTCCAGCATGTCGAAGCAAAACAAGGTCCTATTTTAAAAAAGTACAATTTATATACAGTGACTTTATCAACGGCAGCTGGCAGCCACGACATTCTGGGATTGGCCGAAGGAACAGCCGATTCGATCCGCAAAGAAATTGAAGCCTATGCGAGGTTAAGCGATGAACAAGTCTGACACATTGATCAAACATCGTCTCCATCCGGTTTCCGTCCTTTACTTTATCGCTACAGCGATCAAAGAATCCTTTTCCTTTATTTGGTTATTTCCACTGCTCGTATTATGTATTCATAAACTGGGCGGTGACATTCCCGCTTTCCTCATCAATATCACTTTAGGCTCATGCCTTATCATGTCGTTTTTCGTGATTGGTGTATTAAAATGGCGGTCATTTACCTACCAAATACATGAGAAAGCGATATATGTTGAATCCGGTTTGCTTGTCGTCAAGAAAAGATGGGTGCAGCCGGATCGTATACAATCAATTGATTCTGCGATTCGTGTATATGATCATTTATTTTCCACCCGGACTTTGACAATTGAACTTGCCGGAGGAGAAGAATCCGGCATCACACTCAGCTGCATTTCAAAAGAAGAAGAACAGCGCATTCGGACGGCTTTAAAAGCAGAAGCAAAAGACAGGCCGAGCGAACATGCTGAAGACTCCATGTTTCAATTATCTAAAAGTAACCTCATTTTACACAGCCTGCTATCGCCTAAAGTCGGGATTGTGTTTACGCTGTTATTACTGGGATTGCTAAAATATATGGATATATCGAAAGAAGGAGACAGGGACACTTTGTTCACCTCCTTATCCGGCTGGTTCGGCCCCAACTGGATCATGATCACGGTGGTCTTGATGGCTATTCTATCATTCGCGCTTTCGCTATTACTCACATTTGCAAGTGATTTTCAATTCACATTAAGGAAAAATAGCAAAGGAGAAATTGAGATTGAGCAGGGTCTGTTTGAAAAGAAAAAACGAACGATCGGACAAGACCGGATACAGGCCGTTCTCATCATTGAGCGTCCGATTCACCGATTCTTGGGGTATGCAGAAATCAAAGCTGTTGTGATTCGCAATCGTTCAAATGAGCAAAGCAGTAAAACCGTCACCCTACTTCCTTTTGTTAAAAAAGAAAAGGCCGAATCCATGCTTGAACCGTTTACCGGTTACCGCAAAGGAGGCCATCTGCACACGCTCACAAAGGGAGCGAAAATTCACTATATGGTTATGCCATTTATAGCCGGCTGTCTTTTTGCCATACCGATATGGCTGTTTGTACCTTCCGACTATCACAATCTGGCTGCAGTTCTGCCGCTCGGATTATTCAGCCTGGGGTGGATAGGGTATCGGATGATTGGCTGGAATCAAAGCAGCCGGTTTTTAACTTTGCAATACGGAATTTTATCCCGGAAAACGGCAATTATGAAACGCGGACGCATTCAATGGGCATCATTGAGCCAAACATTTATGCAAGAGAGAAAAAACTTAGCGTCAATTAAGCTGGCCGTTGCCTCAGGAAAAGAAAATATGAAATTTTCGATCAGCCACATTCCAATAGAGAGTGCAGCAGATCTTTATCAACATGTCCTTAAAACAAAGGAATAATTTTCAAAATCACCCAAAACCCAGTTGACTAATAGGAATAATAAGAATAAAATAGACACATGCTTCATCTGCTGCCTTTTTTAAGGCGTAATTGGCGGGTATCATCGGATATCCGCCTTTTTTCTGTCAGCATAACGGAACAATAAAAAAATGAACGGCCATGACTAGACAGAAAGCGGCGCTCCCTCCGATTCGATTGATGTTTGTTTTGACAAGTGAAGCTGAGAGATGGTGAGACAGCGAAAAAAACAATATGGTGCCGATCAAGATGACGCCCGCCTCTAAAAATGAGTGATTGAGAAACCGGGTCCGATCAAGGACCGCCGTGATAAACAGAAGCCAAAGGTATGCTATAAATGCGTACATCAAAAAGCAATATGCAGCCGAAAAAAACGACTTCATCATATCCCCCCTCCTGTTTTATAGTATTCTCCGACATAAATGCGCACACCTTTTCACACCTAAAAAAACCGGCACAGCGGCCGGATTTTTTAGATCATCTTTTTTTCACTCTGATCACATTCCAGGAAAGTTTCGGAAGGTGAGCCGTCAGCCTGCCGTCACATACTTTGGCGTCTCCGCCGCTGTGCGGAACGACGTTGTTGCGGTCTTTTTCATTCGTCGCTTTATGATCTTCGTGTTCCAGAACGATGTGCTCAGAGACACTGTACCCTTCAAAGCTTCTCATATCGGCTTCCATTTCAAGGCCGGCGTCAGTTGCGCGGTTGACGGCAAAAACGGTTAATTCTTCGGCTTCTTCATTGAAAACAGACACGGACTCCAGGTACGGCACATCCGTAAAGTCTTTCGCATCATACTTCGGAGACGATACCGCCGTCTGCAATACCGTTCCTCTGCCGTAGACGGAAGCGTGCATAAACGGATAGAAAATGGTCTGACGCCACGCTTCTCCGCCTTTGTCTGTCATAATCGGCGCGATGACATTGACAAGCTGAGCCAGACAGGCGATTTTCACGCGGTCGGCATGCTTGAGCATCGTAATCAGCATACAGCCGACGAGAAGCGCATCCTCAAAGTTGTAGATGTCTTCAAGAAGGTGCGGCGCTTTCGCCCAGCGTTCAGCTTCTTTGTCTTTTTCATTCGAGTGATACCAGACATTCCACTCATCATATGAAAGGTGAATCGTTTTCTTGCTTTTCTTTTTCGCTTTCATATAGTCGCAGACTGAGATGACCGTTTTGATAAAGTGATCCATGTCCAGCGATCTCGCCAAATAGTTTGGAAGGTCATTGTCACGGTTGCCGTAATACGAGTGAAGCGAGATGTACTCGACGTGTTCGTACGTATGATCAAGCACGGTCGTTTCCCAGTCGATGAATGTCGGCATTCCGCTTCCCGAACTTCCGCAGGCGACGAGCTCGATCGACGGGTCCGTCCATTTCATCACCTTCGCGGCTTCAGCGGCAAGTCTTCCGTATTCGGCTGCAGTTTTATGGCCGATTTGCCATGGACCGTCCATTTCATTGCCGAGGCACCATGTTTTAATTTTATGCGGTTCCTTATATCCATGGGATTTTCTCAAGTCGCTGTAGTACGATCCTGACGAATGGTTGCAATATTCTACCAGGTTGCGTGCGGCATCAATTCCTCTCGTTCCGAGGTTGACGGCCATATTCACCTCTGCCCCGACAAGCTTTGCCCAATCCATAAATTCGTTCGTACCGATTAAGTTCGGCTCGGTTGTCGCCCACGCCAAATCAAGTCTTGTCGGCCGCTGTTCGACAGGACCGACCCCGTCCTCCCAGTTATAACCTGAGACGAAATTTCCGCCGGGATACCTGATAAACGGAACCTTCAGTTCACTGACCAATTTAATAACGTCTTTCCGAAAGCCAGATTCGTCAGCTTCAGGATGATCGGGCTCATAAATGCCTTCGTAAACGGCTCTGCCGAGATGCTCGATAAAGGATCCGTAAATTCGCTTATCAACCTCTGCCACCTTATATTCCTTGTCAATCGTCATCTTCGCTTTGTGTGCAGTCATGTTAAATCATTCCTTTCAAGATGATATATAGTGGATCAGCCTTTAATTCCGCCTGCCGTCAAACCTGATATAAAGTACTTCTGGAAGAACAGGAAAATGAGAATCACGGGCAGAATCGCCAGCACAGAACCCGAAATCAACATGTCATAATTGTTCCCGTACGGACTGAGCAAAGCGGACAGTCCGATTGGGAGCGTAAACATTTCTTTCGATCGCAAAACGATCAGCGGCCATAAGAAGTTGTTCCAGCTGTTTAAGGATTGAAGAATGATCATCGCTCCAAATGCCGGCTTCATCAAGGGCGCCATAATCCTGAAGTAAATGCCGAACTCTGTGCAGCCGTCCATTCTCGCGGAATCAAGCAAATCTCTCGGCAGGCCGAGCGCATACTGTCTAAAGAAAAACACGGCGACAGGCGAGACGATAAACGGCAGAATCACACCGGCGTATGTGTCGACAATATGAAGAGAAACCGTCATTTTAAATAAAGGCAGCATGAGAATTTCGATCGGCACCATCATGATCAGGAGCACAGCTACAAACAAGAGATTTTTTCCTTTAAAGTCGTAGACGGCAAGCCCGTATCCGACCATTGAAGAAAACAAGAGCGTCAGCACGGTGGATATCACCACGAGAATCAAGCTGTTCGAAAACCATTGAAAATAAATGCTTCCTCCATTAAACAAGTATGTGTAATTGTCAAGGCTCAGGATTTCAGGGCTCAGCTTTAAATTCAAGCCGAAGCGCAACAATTCCGAAGATGGTTTGAGCGAGCCGAGCACAAGGCAGAAAAGCGGAAACACAAACAAAAAGCTTAGTATCGCAAACAGCAGAAACAGAGCAACTTTCGCAATGTTGAGGCCTCTGGCAGGACGCATTAATAGCCCTCCTTTTTAAAAGATCCAGACAGCTTTAATGAAATGAGGCTGCAGATGAAAATGATGATCAAGAGCACGATGCCGAGCGCCGAGCCGTAGCCCATGTTGTTGTAGGCAAGCCCCTGCTGATAAATGTATCCGACCATCGTCAGGCCGATGTTGCCCGGAGAGTTGTTTTGCCACAGCACATAGCTTTCTTCAAACATCCGGAAGCCGCCGATGATGCTGATCGTCAGCACGTAGACGCTGACGGGCTTTAAAAACGGAAGCGTAATATGGTAAAACTTCTTGAACGTGCCTGCGCCGTCGATTTCGGCAGCTTCATATAATTCTTTCGGAACGTTCTGCAAGCCCGCCAAAAAGTACAGGACATTGATTCCCATCCATCTCCAGGATGCGAGCATCACCATTAAAAACATGCCGGTATGTTCGTTGTTCAGCCAGTTGTACGGCGAAGCTCCAAACTTAGCCAATATCGAATTCGCCAGCGATGTCTCCATTTCTCCAAAAATCAGCCTGAAAATAATCCCCGCCACAATGGTTGACGTCAGAGCCGGGATGAATAAAGCCGATTTGAACACGTTTTTAAACTTTACGAGTTTAGAATCTAAAAAGACTGCCAGAATAAGAGGAACAGGTATTAAAATCAGCAATGTCCAAAAGGTGTATTTTACGGTGTTGAATAGTGCGGTATAAAATGTAGGATTGTTTAATGCTTGATAGTTCTCCGTCCCGATGAAGCGGACTTCCCCGGGGAGAATGCTTTGAAAGCTCATGATGACGACGCTGATAAGCGGATAAAGAAAAAATATGCAGAAGGAGAGTACAAAAGGTGCTGTGAAAATGTAGGGTGCGGCTTTTGCTGAATATAATAATCGTCTGATCTTTCTTTTTCTGCTCACCGGCGGAAACGAATGCACTGTATCTGTTTTAACAGTCTTCAAGTTATCGCCTCGCTTTACAGTAATGAAAGACTATTGCCCTTTCACTTCAGCTGCTGCTTTGTCCAATGCTTCTTTCGGTGTTTTGCTCTTCGTTTTGAGCGCTTCGTACAGGACGTTTCTGTTGACGAGATCAGAAGTCTTCGCATAATCCTCAGTAAGGTAAAGCGGATTGATCTCATCCTTTATGTCAAGAAGCACGGAAAAGATGTGTTGTCCGTTTTGAAAGTATTCTGTATATTGATTTGGTTTTTTCAATTCGTCCGAGTCCCACACATCCCATCTGAGCGGATCGAATCCGAGCACGGTCCACAGCTTGATGTTGCCTTCTTTCGATGCTTTGGCAAATTTCAAGAAATCCTTGGCCAGATCGACCTCTTTCGCCTGTTTTGGAATCACGGTGGCCGTTCCGCCCATTCCCGCTGAACGGTCTCCCCCTTCTTCCCATGCCGGCAACGGTCTGATCGCGATTTTCCCTTTCAAGTCAGGCATATAATCCAAAAAACGGCCCATATACCAGATCGGCATTAAGACAGACGCCGCGCCGCCTTGGTTCATAAACCCGTAGTATTCTTCACTGTGATGATTACCTCCGGGCGTTGTGACGGCAATTTTGTCTTTCTCAATTAAAGTCTTTAAAAATTCGAGCGTTTTTACGTTTGTCTCATTGTTTAATGTCAAACGCCCCTGCTCATCAAAGTAACCGGATCCCTGCTGGGAAACCAGCGGCAGAAATGAATTCGGATCGGTCGTTTCAATCGTTGTCATCGGCTTTCCGAGAGCTTTGACGACCTTTTTGCCCGCTTCCCTGTAATCTTCCCACGTTTTGATGTCGTCCGGATCAACGCCTGCTTTATTCATCATTTCCATGTTGTAATACATCACGGTTGTTCCGACATGTGTGTCAAGTCCGTAAAGCTTGCCGTTCTTGCTGTAGAGCGTCAGCCTCGCTTCAACAAACTTGTCGCGTTCGCCCTCCACAAGCGGCGTTAAATCTGTAAGAGGAATGTCAGAGCCCTTCAAAAAGTTCGAATAGCGCCCCAGCTCAACATCGGCAATATCTGGAACCCCTTTCCCGGCTAAAAGCGAGATTGATAAATTGTCATGCATCTGTCCATACGGATACACCACTGTATTTAATTTGATTTTTCGCTCGGGATACTTTTTGTTCCATTCTTTCACCATCTCAGCATAAAACTGTTCATGAAGGCCGTTGAATGTCCAAAATGTCAGTTCGGTGCCGTCCGCTTGATCAGAGGCTGGACTTGCCTTGCACCCCGATAAAAGCAGACATGCAGCGACCGTGACCATAAAGATAGATGAAAGGAACCTTTTCACATTTTAACCCCTTTCACGCCTGGTCCTTTGCCTAAAAGCCCCGGCAAAAGGCCGTATTGATTGATGATTTTCAGTCCTGTATACCGGTCTCTGAGCTGATGGGCGTATGCGAGCGCTTCTTTCACCAGCTCTTCTTCAACATCGAGTTCTTTGAAAGATACAGGCCCGCCGATACGCCTCATCCACTCTGCCATTTTCTTACCGTCAGGAAGCTTTTCATAAACGGAGCGAATCGCTTGCTCAGCGTGTTGATCACCCAGGCTTGTACCGATAAGAGATCGGTAAATGTCAGTCAGCATGATGGCGCTGCAGCCGACTTTAGCACCGTGGAGCACTTGCCGCTTATTGTTCTCCAACGCTTTCATTTCAAGGTAGTGGGAAAGATGATGCTCGCCGCCGGAAGCCGGCCTTGAATGGTCGAGAACCAGCATGACAAGACCAGAAAGGATCAGTGATTCCATCAATTTCTTAATCCCATCACGCGTCTTGGCAGCGATGTCATCTTTTCGGTCAAGGCATTGATCAAGCGCTTCCCTCGTGAGCCGGCTGGCGGCCGGGCAATACGGCTCATCGGCAAGCAGGCGGGAAATTTCCCAATCAGCAAGCGACGTCTCCTTGCCGAGCATATCGCCAAAACCTGCGGCTATCATGTTCTGCGGCGCTTGACACAAGAGCTCCAAATCGGCAAAAAGCGCGATCGGCGCTGTCGTTTGAACCGTCTGTTTCTTTCCTTTTAAAATCAGCGGTGCTCCGGCTGAAGTAAAACCGTCAACCGACGGAGCCGTAGGAACTGAAATAAACGGGATGCCGCGCTGATAGGCGCAAAACCTGACGATGTCGTGAATCGTGCCCGCTCCGGCCGCAATTAGTACATCCGCATCAATCGGTACACCGATCAATGCACTCACTAATGTTTGCTCATCCGCCGTCACATCGCCCGCTTCATTAGCTTCCAGCAGAACATGAACCGTTTCAGCCGTTTCTTCAAGAAGAGCCGCAATCCGCTTACCGGCTATCCGTCCGGTCGTTTCATCATAAATGACAGCGGCTTTTTTATAGGAAGCATATTTCACGAAAGCGGGCAATTCTTGCTCAACAGCTTTGCCGCCGATCGCGATTTTTTCGACTGTAAGCGGATGATGAACAGCTCCGCATTCGCACGCACCCAAAGTGTCTTTCACATAAGAGATCAAATCTTTCATTGACAGCTTCCCTCCTCTATTGGCCGTAATACGCGTCTGCCCCGTGCTTGCGAAAATAGTGCTTATCCTGCAAAGCGCTCTTAATCGGCTCAAGAGACGGATTCAGCATCAGGGAGCGGTACGCCATCTTCGCGACTTCTTCCAAGACGACAGCATTGTGTACGGCCGCCAAGGCGTCTTTCCCCCAGCAAAACGGCCCGTGATTGTTCACGAGAACGCCGGGCATCGCCAGGGGGTCCAGATGCCGGAACGTCTCGGCAATCACTTTTCCTGTATTCAACTCGTATTGACCTCTGATCTCCTCAGGATTCATTTCTCTTGTACACGGAATGTCACCGTGGTAATAGTCGGCATGAGTCGTTCCGAGTGACGGAATATCCTTCCCTGACTGCGCCCAGCTTGTCGCCCACGGAGAATGCGTATGGACGATCCCGCCGATCGACTGAAACTGCCGGTAAAGATAGAGGTGTGTCGGCGTATCGGAAGACGGCTTCAGATCCCCTTCTACAATCTCGCCGTCCATATTCAGAACCACTAAATCTTCGGCTTTCAAATCGCTGTATTTGACACCGCTTGGTTTGATGACGACCAGCTCATTCTCCCGGTCAATACCGCTGACATTTCCCCATGTAAAGGTGACAAGCCGGTATTTTTCAAGTTGCAAATTCGCTTTTAATACTTGTTCTTTCAAAGATTCCAGCACAGTTTTCTCCTCCCTTTAAGCCATCGCTTTACCGGTGTCAGAACTAATGGACTGGATGTTTTTCAATTTTTTAAGGCGTTTCATCACGTTGTTTTGCTTTCCGAAGTACGTGTAAAGCTCCTTGTATTCCGTATAAAGCCGATCGTATAAGGCAACGTTTTCAGGAATTGGTTTGTACGTTTGATCCTTGATCTTGCCCATATGTGCGACTGCTTCTTCGATATGGTCATAACCGCCGCTCACGCTTCCGGCCGCGAGCGCTCCGAATATCGCGGAACCTAAAGCCGGCGCCTGCGGAGATCCGGATATTTTGATTTCCATGTTGGTGACATCCGCGTAAATCTGCATGATAAACGGATTTTTTTCGGCGATTCCTCCTGCGGCATACAGCTCCTCGATCGGCACACCGCTTTGTCTAAACGTTTCAATAATGATCCTCGTCCCGTAAGCAGTCGCTTCAACCAATGCACGGTATATCTCTTCAGACTTAGTGGCAAGCGTCATACCGAGCAGCATGCCTGTCAGATCGGCATCAACGAGTGTTGAACGGTTTCCGTTCCACCAATCCAATGCAAGCAAACCGCTTTCGCCGATTTGGAGACGGTCAGCTTTTTGAGACAGCAGTTCGAAAATGGAAATCCCTTCGGCTTTAGCTTCTTTCATATACGCTTCTGGTACAAAGTGTTGAATCAGCCAATGAAAATGGTCGCCGACGCACGATTGGCCTGCTTCATAGCCGACATAGCCCGGGAGAATCCCGTTTTCAACAACACCGCACATTCCCGGCACCATTCTGACATCTTCACCGAGCAGCATATGGCAGGTAGACGTTCCCATGATCATCAGCATCTTGCCCGGCTCTGTGATGCCGACCGCCGGAACTGACACATGCGCATCAACATTTGCGACAGCGACCGCCGTACCAGCCAAAAGCCCTGTCTTCCCGGCCATTTCTTCAGTCAGTCCGCCCGCTTTTTCACCTACAGAATAAATATCCTCTGTTAATTTTTCGCGAACGATATTTTTCAGCTTCGGATGCAGGCTTGCGAAGAAATCATCAGAAGGATAGCCGCTTTTATTGTTCCAAATCGCTTTATAACCCGCTGTACAATTGTTGCGCTTTCTAGTTCCGCACAGCATATAGACGATCCAGTCGGCCGCTTCCATAATCTCGGCTGCAGCATCATAAATAACAGGCGCTTCTTCCGCGATTTGCATCACTTTTGGAACGAGCCACTCGGAAGAAATTTTCCCGCCGTATGTTTGAAGAAAAGGTTCATTTCTTTCTTCCGCGATTTGATTCAAGCGATTCGCCTGCTCCTGTGCAGCATGGTGCTTCCAAAGCTTGACATAGCTGTGCGGTTCTGACGCATACTCTTCCCTCATGCAAAGAGGAGTGCCGTTCTCGTCAACGGGCAAAATCGTGCAAGCCGTGAAATCGATTCCGATGCCGATGATTTCTTTCGGATCCGCTTTCGACTGCTTTAAAAGGCTCGGAATTGTTTCCTCCAGCACTTCAATGTAATCAGCCGGATGCTGGAGCGCCCAGTCCCGCGGAAGTTTTCGCTTTGAGACGGGAAGCTCCCGGTCTATCACCCCGTGTGTGTACTCTTTGACAGCTGTCGCGATTTCCTCACCTGTCCGGACATCGACGAGAACAGCGCGTCCTGACAATGTTCCAAAGTCAACTCCGATTGTGTAAGGGATAAGCCTTCACCCCCTTAAAACTTGCGAAGCCGATATGCAGCTTCACTCCATTTAAGTTCATTGCGAAGATTTAAAATCGTCGTATCGCGATTGATCAACACCGCTTCAATGCCTGACATTTCGGCCCAATCGAGTATCTGCTCGGCTGTCAGCTGATACGAAAGGCATGTATGGTGCGCACCGCCAGCCAAAATCCACGCTTCAGCCGATGTTCTCAAAGACGGCTGCGGCTTCCAAAGTACGCGCGCCACCGGAAGATTCGGCATATCATGCGGAACCTTCTCAGCTTCCACTTCATTGATGACAAGCCTGAAACGGCCGCCCAAATCGATGAGAGAGACATTGACCGCAGGGCCTGCAATTCCGTCGAACACGAGCCGCGCCGGATCGTCCTTTGCACCCATTGACAGCGGATGGACTTCAATTCTCGGTTTGTGATCGGCAATCGACGGGCACACTTCAAGCATGTGGGAGCCGAGAATCATTTCATTGCCCGGTTCAAAATGGTACGTGTAATCCTCCATAAATGACGTTTCTTTTCCGCCGGCCATCACTTTCATCATCCTGACGAGCGCAGCCGTTTTCCAATCTCCTTCTCCTCCGAAACCGTAGCCTTCGGCCATCAGGCGCTGAACGGCCAAACCTGGAAGCTGCTTCATACCGTGGAGGTCTTCAAAGGTTGTCGTAAAGGCCGTATAGCCCCCATTCGAAAGAAAGCGCTTTAATCCAAGCTCGATCCGCGCCTGCTCTTTGACGGATTCCCTTGCCTCTTCGCCTTCCGGCCACTCATAAAGCTCCTCATATTCGGAAATGAGCTCGTTCAGACTTTGTTCTGATACAGTATTGATCTCTGTGACGAGGTCGCCGATTCCATATCCGTCGACAGACCAGCCAAGCTGAATCTGCGCTTCAATCTTATCTCCTTCTGTTACCGCCACATTGCGCATGTTGTCCCCAAATCGGGCGACTTTGATATGACGGCTCTCAATATATGCGACCGCTGCGCTCATCCATTTGTCGATCGAGTGTTTGACGTCTCTGTCTTCCCAATACCCGGCAATGACTTTTCGCGGAATGCCCAATCTCGCTCCGATAAAGCCGTATTCGCGGTCGCCGTGTGCAGACTGATTAATATTCATGAAATCCATGTCGATTCTATCCCACGGAATGTCCCGGTTAAATTGGGTATGAAAATGGAGCAGCGGCTTATTCAGCTCGGACAGGCCCGGAATCCACATTTTCGCCGGTGAAAACGTATGCATCCAGGTAATGATGCCCGCGCACTCCTCGTCCCGGTTCGCCTCTTCAAACAGTTTTCTGACGCCGTCCAGCGAAGTGGCCACCGCTTTGTACTTGACTTGAAACCTTAAATGTCCGTCATTTAATCCGTTGCAGATCATTTTGGAATGCTCTTCCACCTCTTGTACGGCCTCTTCTCCATATAAATGCTGGCTGCCTGTCACAAACCAAAATACATGCGTCTTTTTTTGAATCAAATAGCTTCCTCCTCTTCTTTAAGGTTTCTGTGTAAAGATTAGCAAACTATTAAAACGCTTACAAAAAAACATGAATATACCTTATTCTCAAACTTATCGCGACTATATGTACGTACAACTAAACTCAAAAACATATTTGTACGAACAACTTCATTATATCATTTTGAAAAAAACTGTCAATTTAATTTCCAGTGTGTTTTTTATTTTTTTTGACAGATTTCAGAACAAAAAAACCGGTCGGAAAAATCGCCCGTCATCTGTTAATAAGTCGGCCACCCTTGGGAATCCCAGTACAAGTCGTTGATGAGCAGCTTCGATACACCATTGTCCAACGCGTCATAAGCGTGTCTGACAAGGATCGAGTTGTTCAGAACATCCTGATGTCCCGGCCCTTTCCAGCGGTCATTGCCGGAATCCAGGATCGTCCCTCCGCCGTTCATCATATTTTTGCCGCTTTTATCATAATAGGGTCCCGTAATGCTCGTTGAACGGCCGTACGCTATTTTATATGTGCTGTTCACCCCTTTACAGCAGCTGTCAAACGAGACAAATAAGTAATAGTAACCGTCTTTGTAGGTAATGTTCGGCGCTTCAACCGCTCCGCCGTTATTCGGCCTTGAGGCGATCGAATACAGACTTCCCGTCGGCTTCATCGTGTTTTTATCAAGCCTTGTCAGCTTGATGCCGGTCCAAAAGGAACCGAATGAGAGCCATGGATTCCCGTTATTGTCAATAACCAGATCAGGGTCAATGGCATTAAACTGATCACCGGATGTCGATCTGATGACCAGCCCGTCATCCCGCCATTGGCCGGATGAAATCCGGTCTGTCGATGCGAGTCCTATCGCTGATGTGTTTGAACCGAAAGACGATACAGAGTAATACAGCCAATACCGGCCGTTATAGTAGCTGATATCCGGCGCCCACTGATGCGGTTCATGATTTGGTACGTACATCTTCCACCAGGACAATGGAGCTGGAAAAATACTCGGGGCAGCACTCCAGTTTCTGCCGTCGGTTGACTTAATGACACGCAGCCCTGTACCGAGCCCGGTTCCAAATGTATACCACGTATTTCCCTCTTTAATGATGGAAGGGTCATGGATGAAATTGTCCCCCTTTGTGTCCCAAAACGCAGCCTTGCCTGATTCAGGCATCAAAAAAGCCAGCAGCAGTCCGAACATCAATCCTGTCAAAGACATTCTCCGCAACACATTTTTCATTCAAATCACACTCCTGTTCTTGTAAATGAAAAAACAATGCCTCCCTTTCTTTGTCAATTTTTCGAACAATGTTTATATATGTAAACGCTGTCTTTGACATTACAAAAAAAAGCTGACAGCTTATAAAATAAGCCTGTCAGCCACATCTTTCATCAGTCAAACGTAATATTTTGAACCGTCTCTTTATCCAATCGCTTAATCACTTCGGTAATTAATTTTACCGCATGTTCATAGTCATCCCGGTGAAGCATGGCTGCGTGCGTATGGATATACCTTGTTGCGATCGTGATCGACAGAGCAGGCACTCCGTTCGCGGTAAGGTGGATCGAGCCCGAATCTGTTCCTCCACCTGAGAGGGCGTCAAATTGATACGGAATGCCAGCTTCATCTGCAACATTCGTGACAAAGTCGCGAAGCCCTTTATGAGACACCATTGAAGCGTCATAAAGGATGATCTGCGGGCCTTTTCCCATTTTGCTTGTCGACTCTTTTTCCGTAATACCCGGCGTATCACCCGCGATTCCCACGTCAACACCGAAAGCAATATCAGGCTTGATCGTATGCGCGGCGGTTTTCGCGCCTCTCAGTCCGACTTCTTCCTGTACGGTTCCGACGCCGTAGACGACATTCGGGTGATCCGCTCCTTTCAGGTTTTTCAGCACATCGATCGCGATCGCGCAGCCGATACGGTTGTCCCATGCTTTGGCAAGCAGCATTTTTTCATTATTCATCACCGTAAATTCAAAGTAAGGAACGACCTGGTCTCCCGGAAGAACGCCCCACTCCATCGCTTCCTCTCTGTTCGACGCTCCGATATCGATAAACATATCTTTAATATCCACCGATTTTTTTCTTGCCTCCTGAGACAGGACATGAGGAGGTTTTGAACCGATGATACCGGTGATATCGCCTTTCTTCGTCACGACCGTCACACGCTGAGCCAGCATGACCTGGCTCCACCAGCCTCCAACCGTCTGAAAGCGGAGATAACCCCTGTCATCGATCCGCGTAACCATAAAACCGACCTCATCAAGATGGCCGGCAATCATAATCTTCGGTCCGTCAGCCTGTCCGGTCTTTTTAGCGATTAAGCTTCCCAGTCTGTCTGTCGTAACCTCGTCGGCAAACGGTTCTATGTACGATTTCATGACTTGTCTGGGTTCTTTTTCATTTGCAGGAATTCCTTTTGCATCTGTTAATTCCTTTAGCATCGTCAATGTTTCATCAAGCTTTGCCATCTCTATACAGCCTCCTTAATTAACCCTCATTTACTATTATACAGAAACATCCCTTTTCAATACGACCAATATTCTGTACAGCTTTTTTGGTTAAAAAATGAAACCTTGCGGGAACTGGTTCGTATATATTGGGATATACTCAAAATTACGTTCAAGGGAGGTTCTGTTTTAACATGATTGTCATCATATTGAGACTGGCTTTGCTGGCGCTTTTGGTTTACGTCGTGTACAGGGCCGTTCAATTTTTGGGGAGTCCGGACAGAAGGCTGAAATCAGCACAGGCCAAAAAACACTTTTATTTTTTGGACGAACAGAAAAATGCACGCAAAAATCTCAAGCTGACATTTAAAGGCGTGCTTTTCGAAGGAGAAAAACACATTCCTTCAAAAGACCATCCGCTGTTCATCCATACGATTTTTGTATGGACGGAAGCGCCTGAAGAAAAGCTCAGCTCTTTCACGGAAGAAGACTTCGCAGAATTGGAAGAAAACATTAAAGCCCACTATCCCGATTGCAAAATCGACTGGGATTCGAACATTCAAAAGTGGAGAAACAAAAAAGCAGAAGAGCAATAAGCCTCATCTGCTTTTTTAATTCATCATATAAAAATAGGTCAAAACGGCTTGCACGGCCAGCAAAAAAGGAATGCCAAGCCTGAAGGAAAGGTGTTTTGTCTTATGTCTGAACCGCATCATCCCGAACCAGACGCCTGCGGATCCGAAAGCGGCCGCAACGAGCCAGATGCGGCGCTCAGATACCCTCCATTTCCCAGTGACCGCTTTTTGCTTGTCTGCTTTCATTAAGAAAAAGCCGTATCCGTTTATGAGGATCGCGTAAATCCATATGAGAGTCATATTGTTCATTTCTCCTTGTTTCGCGGTTGGGGGCTTGCGGCGGCCGGTCTCACGAACCGTTTCACATCCCGCGCGAGTAGCTTCTAACAACAAAAGAAAAAGGCCGGGTTCCGGCCTTTTTCAATTATTTATTCAATTGCGCTTTAGCAGCGTCTGCAAGCTGATTGAATGCGTTCAAATCATTTACAGCAAGGTCAGCAAGCATTTTGCGGTTTACTTCGATACCGGAAAGCTTAAGACCGTGCATCAAACGGCTGTAAGAAAGACCGTTCATGCGTGCTGCAGCATTGATACGAGTGATCCACAGTTTGCGGAAATCGCGTTTTTTCTGACGACGGTCACGGAAAGCGTAGTTTCCTGATTTCATAACCTGCTGGTTAGCTACTTTATATAATGTATGTTTTGAACCAAAATAACCTTTTGCTAATTTGAGAACCTTTTTACGACGTTTGCGTGTAACAGTTCCGCCTTTTACTCTTGGCATTAGATTTCCCTCCTAATTATACCTTTTCCGAATTACTTAATGTTGGCAAGCTGCTGCTTGATGCGTTTGAAATCGCCGGCGCTTACGACTGCGCTTTTGCGAAGCTTGCGCTTTTGTTTTTGAGATTTATTTGCGAACAAGTGACTTGTATATGCATGAGAACGTTTCAGTTTCCCGGAACCTGTCTTTTTAAAACGTTTCGCAGATCCGCGGTGAGTTTTCATTTTTGGCATGGATGTTTCCTCCTTAATTACTTTTCAGTTTTAGGCGCGAGCACCAAGAACATGCTGCGGCCGTCCATTTTCGGCTTCGTTTCAACAGTCGCCACTTCCGCGCAGGCTTCTGAGAAACGGTCCAGCACGCGCTGTCCGATTTCTTTGTGCGTGATCGCACGGCCTTTAAAGCGGATGGACGCTTTCACTTTGTCCCCTTTTTCCAGGAACTTGATGGCGTTGCGAAGCTTTGTATTGAAATCATGTTCTTCAATACCAGGGCTCAGCCGAACTTCTTTTAAGTTAATGATTTTTTGATTTTTGCGTGCTTCCTTTTCCTTCTTCTGCTGCTCGAATCTGTACTTTCCGTAGTCCATGATCCGGCATACAGGCGGTTTTGCATTCGCTGCAACCAACACAAGGTCAAGATTTGCGCGACCCGCAATTTCCAGTGCTTCCTGGCGGGATTTGATCCCAAGCTGATCGCCATTTTGTCCGATCAAACGAACTTCACGCGCACGGATACCCTCATTAACCAATTGATCTTTGCTAATAATGAGCCACCTCCATAGAATCTTTGAATTGATTTCACAACTCATTTTGACCGTTTCTTTGCATTCCACAGGCAAACAAAAAGTGCGGGCATCGAAACACCCACACTGCGAACATTGCATAGAAAAATAAGAAATGTACGTTTAACCTGCCAACTACAAGAATGTGTCAATCAGGTGAGAAGCGGGTGCTTCTGCTTGTTGATATATATTCAATTCATTATCCATCTTACATAAACAAATCCTGCAAGTCAAGATATAAAATTTATCACAACATTTGCTATTATATCAGGACACATTTGAAATAGCAATGCTATTTTTTTATTTTTCTTTCACCGGCTCTATCCGCCGATCATTTGGACACATAACGGAACGACAAACACGGTCACGACGCCGACGACGACAACTGCAATACTCGCCATTGCCGCTTCGACTTCCCCCATTTCAATTCCGACGGCGACGCCGAGGGCATGTCCTGATGTTCCGAGCGCCAACCCTTTGGCGATCGGATGCTGCACTTTAAAGATCTTCAAAAAAAGCGCGCCGAGCGCATAGACGATCACTGCGTTAAAGATGACGGCGAAGGCCGTGATATCTTGAATGCCGCCGATCCCTTTTGATAAAGGAAGCGCAATCGCGGTCGTGGCGGCCTGAGGCAGCATGCTTTTCATGACGGCTCCGTCAAGATGGAGCGCGTTTGCGATTAGATAGACGACAGCAACCGAGCAGACAGAGCCCGCAATAATGGCGCCAAGGATTTGCAGCCAATATTTTTTCAAGCTTTCCACCTGTTTGTATAAAGGAATGGCGAACGCAATCGTGGCGGGCTCCAAAAAGAACTTAATGATGTCTCCGCCGCTCTTGTAGTCCTCATATGAAAAACCGCCGATTTTTAAAAATACGATCCCAAGAATCATCGCGACAAACAGAGGCGTGAACAAGAAAAAACCATTTGATTTTTTAAATAAAAAAGTGCCGATGCCAAATGCGGCCAGTGAAACGACGATACCGAAATAAGGTGTCATAGCGTTAATAACCTCCTATTGATTCAAGAAGCTGTTTTTTTGGCAGGTTCACCCCGGTTGTCCTGACGGTCCTTTTTGCTTGCAGACAGGATGAACTGTGAAAACAAGCCTGTCGCTGCAAGCAGAATGACGGTGGCCAGGAAAATCACGAGGACGATCGGCAGCCCGTATTTCTCCATGACACCGAGCGAGTTCATCACTGATATACCCGACGGAACGAATAAAAAACCGATCAGCGAAGTGAGCGCCGTGCCAAGCGATTCGACTTGTTCCAGCTTCAGTACGTTCGCACACAGCAATGCAAACAACATCACCAAGCCGATGACAGACGGAGGAATCGGGATGGGCAGAATCGCGGCGATTCCGTTTGAAACAAACATCATAACAGCAAAAATAAATGCCTGAGTTAAAAAGCCATATTCTTTTTTCCCCTTCATTTCGTTCACCTCTTTGGCTGTGTTGGGTTCATTATATAAAAAGGCCCCGGCCAAAAAAGCGTTTTCAAAATAACTTGCCGGATACCGCCCTTCAATTGCAGAAACGGGACGCTGAAATGCAAATTATTCTTCCGGCTTTGCACATTCTTCACAATTATTTAAATTCCAGAATGTGCTAATGGAGCAAAACAGATCGTATAGTGGTTAATGAGAAAACGATTGATGAGGAGGCTCTGACTCATGAACCATTCAAGAGGAGGGCGCTTTGTTCCGGCTGGCGAATTCGCATCTTTAGCAAGACGCGGCCTGATGCCTGAAGACGCTTCGATCGCCGCCGGCGCGCCCCGATTTGCAGATTATCCATTCAAGCTTGGAGTGGCTTCAGGTGACCCGCATCCCGACGGGGTTGTCATTTGGACGAGGCTTGCCCCCGATCCGCTTGCCGAAGACGGTTTAGGGGGAATGCCCGGCAGAGCCGTCCCTGTTCAGTGGGAAGTAGCCGAAGATGAACATTTCCGCAAAGTGGTGAAGCGCGGGACCGTCTCAGCGCTCGCTGAGCTCGCCCACTCCGTTCATGTTGAAGTGAACGGCTTAAAACCAGGAAGCTATTATTGGTACCGGTTTAAAGCGGGACGGGAAATCAGCCGGACAGGCCGTACAAAAACAGCGCCTTCCCCGCACGCCGACATTAAGGGAATGTCGTTCGCTCTCGCCTCGTGCCAAGCTTGGTACCACGGATATTTTACAGCTTACCGGCATATGGCCGAAGACCATCCGGACGTTGTTTTTTTCCTCGGAGACTATATTTACGAATATGCCATTAATGCTAAAAATCTTTTCCGCGATGTGACTTTATCTGCTGCCCATAACGCAAAAACCGTCACGCTCAGCCAATACAGACTCAGATATTCTCTTTTTAAGACAGACCCGGACCTCCAGGCCATTCATGCGCTGGCTCCCTGGGTTGTGACGATGGATGACCATGAGGTCGAAAACAATTATGCCGGCATCCATTCCCAATACAACACATCTCCGGACGATTTTCTCCGGCAGCGCGCAGCGGCGTACCAAGCTTTCTACGAAAATATCCCGATCCGCAGCACATCGATTCCAAATGGGCCTGACATGCTGATGTACAGGCGGTTCCGCTATGGAAACCTGGCTGAATTCAATGTTCTGGACACCCGGCAGTACCGCAATAATTTTCCGGCAAATGAGGCCGAACGGCTTGAGCCGTCACGCTCCATACTCGGATTTGACCAGGAGCGCTGGCTTTTTAACGGCTTGAGCCGGTCTGACACGGTGTGGAACTTTTTAGTCCAGCAAGTCGTCCTGGCTCAAATCGACCGCGATACAGGCCCCGGAGTTGAGTACAGCACAGACCAGTGGGACGGTTTTCCCGCTTGCCGCGACAGGCTTTTTTCCGCATACAAGGCATACGGCATCCAAAACCCCGTTGTGCTGACAGGAGATATTCACAGACATGCCGCTGCCGACTTAAAGGAGAACTTCGACGATGCGGGCTCAGCGACAATCGGAACCGAGCTGATCACAACTTCGATATCTTCAGACGCTGACGGCAGCGAGACCGATTCATTGGCGCCGATCTGGCTCGGAAACCCGCATGTCAAACTGTACAATGCGCAGCGCGGCTATGTTCGCTGCCGCTTGACGCCCCGGCAGCTTGAAGCCGACTTTCAGGTTCTTCCTTATATCACACGGCCCGGCGCCCCAGTCTCAACTTATGCCACATTCTCCATAGAAGCGGGACGGCCCGGGCTTCAGTGCTAAAAAACGGCGGTGAATGACGAATTCAGTCTTTCACCGCCGCTGATCATTTTTTACACCATATGCAGCCGTTTTTTCAGCTCTTTCGCGTATGTACGGCTGACAGGAATCGTGGAGCCGTCTTTCATCAGGAGGTTGTATGTCGAATTGAACCAGGGTTTGACTTCTTTAATATGATCCATATTTGCGAGAAAGCTTCTATGCACCCTGATCAACGCCGTCTGTGAAAGCTTTTGTTCGAGAACGACTAATGTATCGTGAACCGTGTATGCCTGATCAAAGGTTTTCACTGTGACGTGTCCGTCTTCTAACCCGGCGTATACGATTTCGTCCGGATCGAGAATGACGATCGCTTCGTCAATGCTGAGAGCCAGCCTGTGGCGGCCCGCAAGCTGCTGCCCCTCCTGATGGCCGGGACGCATCCTTTTATATTTTTGGATCGTCTGTCTGATTCGCTCCTCATCAAACGGCTTTGTCAAATAATCGACCGCATCCACTTCAAATGCTTTCAGCGCATATTCATCATAAGCGGTCGCAAAAACGACAGCCGGAGGCGCCGACATTTTTTTCAGCCGCTTCGCAATGTCAAAACCGTTCTCCCCAGACAAATCGATGTCCAAGAAAAGAATATCAGGTTTGTGATCCGCCATTTTGTCAAACGCTTCTTCGATATGTTCAGCTTCATCGACCGCAACCACTTCTTCGGTCTGCTCTAATAAATATCTCAGCTCGTCTCGCGCAAACATTTCATCATCCACGATTAATACCTTGAGCATCTCTGTTCCCCTCTCTTTCGATTTGAAAAGGAATCTTAAAGGATATCTCTGTTCCTCTATCAGGTTCGCTGGCAAGCTCGAGGGCAGCCTGGTGCCCGAACAAACCGGTAAGCCGCTGATTCACATTGTAAAGCGCCGTCCCGTTCCCTTCTTTTGAAGGTGCGGGCGCCTGTCCCAGCTGTCCAAGCAGCTCGGGATCAATTCCCCTGCCGTTGTCTGACACTTTCATCAAAACGCCGTCCTGCTCTCTCACAGCGCATACTTTTACCGTGCATACCTTTTGTTTTCTCGGGAATGCATGGCGAAGCGCGTTTTCAACAAGCAGCTGCAATATAAATGGAGGAATTTCCATGCTTTCAAGACCGTCCTCGATATGAAAATCAATATGATACTTGCCAGGGAACCGGGCCTGCTCCAATGATAAATAGGCTTCCAGGTGGTTCAGCTCTTTTGAGAGCGGAATCATCAGCTGCCTGGCTCCCTGCAGATTGGAACGAAAATAAACGCTCAACTGCAGGAGGAGTTTCCGCGTTTTTTCGGGATCTGTCCTGCACAGAGCAGAAATCGTATGGATGGCATTAAATAAAAAGTGCGGATTGACCTGCGCTTGAAGCGCCTTGATTTCGGCATCTTTCAAAAGCTTGCTTTGCAGCTCAGCCTCACCGAGTTCTAGCTGAGTGGAAAAAAGCATGGCAAGCCCTTCGGCGAGCTCTTCCGTCACACGGTTAAGACCGGACGGATGCTTAAAGTACAGCTTCAGCGTGCCGATTGTTTCGCGGTTGGAGAAGAGCGGCAGTACGATCGCCGCCTGCAGCGGACAAGAACGGTGCGCACACTCGATTTCATCGCGCGACTTCACTTTCATGACCTTTCCGGTTTGAATGACTTTTTTCGATAAACCGGTGATCAGATTTTTCGAAGGAATATGATGATCTGCTCCATCTCCGACATGAGCGAGAATGTTCTCTCTGTCCGTAATCGATACGGCATCCGTCCCCGTCATCCGGTGAATAATGAGAGCGGCGCTTTTGCAGGAATCCTCATTCAGTCCCCGGCGGAAAAAAGGAAGCGTCTGATCCGCTATCGAAAACACCTTATGGGTCTGAACGGCCCGCGCCTGTTCCTCTTTGCGGATAATAGACTGAATGATCGATAGAAAAATAAAGCTGCCCGTCCCGTTGACAATCATCATCGGAATGCCGATCATCTGAACGAGCGCAATAGCCTCAGCCTGCGGTCTTGCAAGTACGAGAATCATCAGCATTTGCAGACCCTCCATACAAATACCCGCCAGAGCGGCTACCCTTGGTGTCACCATCTGATGCCGTTTCCTGAAAAAGCTGCCGATATAACCGGCGATGACGCCAGCCAGCAGTGAAGAAACCGCACAGCTCAAAGCTGTCGTCCCTCCCAGTGAAAAACGGTGAATGCCTGACAATAGCCCGACACCCGCTCCGACAAACGGCCCTCCGATCAGACCGCCGATTTCGACACCGAGAATTCTCGTATTGGCAATCGAGCTTGATGGATCGATCGCAAAAATCCAATCATTGTTCAAAATCTTATGTTCCCGGATTTCAATGCCTGTATAGTTGCTGATGATGCTGAACAGGGAAAAAATGAAGATGAGAACCCCTTTTCCCTTATACCCTTCCGGATGCTGGAGGTGCTGACGGAACACCTTCATATGGGCCAACATAAAGCCCAGGATAACGATGATCCCCACTCTCTCCAGCATCATGATCATGAGTTGAATCATGTACTTCCCCTTGCTTTCTTTCTGTATCGGAATTTGCTCTTATTCTATCATACCTCTTTTTATTCACACTTTGACGCGGCATGCTTTACAAAATAAAAAAGGCAGCAAACAATTGCTGCCTTTACCTTATTTGCTGCTACCCGTTTTCAAATTAACAATCAGCCACACAACTTGAATAATGAATGGAAATATAAATGCAATCAATAAAACGATAAACGCTATTAATTTAAGCTCAGGCGTTTGAGTAACACCGGCGCCATCAACATCTCTCAGCCACACGAGAGCCGTCCCCATTACAAAAACGGCCATCCAAAATATGTTGCAAATCCACCAAAATATCCATCGTTTTTTCACAAAACCATTCCTTCCATTTCTACACTGTATCTGCTTCTTCTGTCCGCATGTGAGCCCGTTATCACGAACATAAGATGCATCTTAAAAATCCCCTGCATTTCCAAACAATAGAAACCCGTTTCATTCTATCATATTCGAGAAGCTTTCACACTTTGACACTGCATTACATCACATTCTTAAATTCATTTCTTTCACATCCATTTAATCTATTGTAAAATAAATAAGAGAATTCTATAAATTAATGGCAGAGGAGAAGATCATGAAAGCCGTATTTTTTGATTTAGACGATACATTGCTCTGGGATGAAAAAAGCGTCAGCACAGCATTTTCCAAAACGTGTCTTAAAGCTGAAGAAAAATACGGAATCCATGCGGAAGAATTTGAAGCAGCGGTCCGCGAAGCAGCGCGAAAGCTTTACACGTCTTATGAAACATATCCATACACCGTCATGATCGGCATCAACCCATTTGAAGGCCTGTGGTCAAACTTCAGCGAGCCGATCAGCGAAGGCTTTCAAAAACTGAACAAAATTGTTCCTGAATACAGAAAAAACGCATGGACAAACGGATTGAAGGCGTTTGGCATCGACGATCCCGCCTTCGGGGAAGAACTCGGCGAATATTTCGCCGCAGTGCGCCGAAAGAGCCCTTTCGTGTATGAAGAAACATTTGCCGTTTTAGATGAACTGAAAGGAAAAGTAGAGCTTCTTTTGCTGACAAACGGCGATCCGAGCCTGCAGAAAGAAAAGTTGGCAGGCGTACCGGAACTTGCTCCTTATTTTAATGAAATCGTCATTTCCGGTGAATTCGGAAAAGGAAAGCCTGATCCAAGCATATTTGAACACTGCCTCAGCCTCCTCGGCATGACAAAGGATGATGCCGTGATGGTCGGAGACAACTTGAACACCGACATTCTCGGGGCTTCCAGAGCGGGCATTCAAACCGTCTGGGTCAACCGCAAAGGCAAAAAGAATGAAACTGACCTTACACCCGATCACGAAATCAGCCATTTGAGCGAACTGTTCGATATCCTCCGCGGAAAAACAGCCGACAAACTAAGCAAAAAAGCATGACTCCCGAGCGGGAATCATGCTTTTTTCTCGTTTATTTCTTTGCTTCTGCAACGGCTTTTTTAATGAAGTCTGCAAAGGCAACTGTTTCTGATTTTTGCTCTCCGTATTTGCGGACGTTGACGGCTTCGTTTTCAACTTCCTGGTCGCCGACGACAAGCATGTACGGGATTTTTTGCATCTGTGCTTCACGGATTTTATAGCCGATTTTCTCGTCACGGATATCGACTTCAACGCGAAGTCCTTCACGCTGCAGGCGCTCTTGAACTTTTTTGGCGTAGTCAAGATGCACGGACGGCGATACAGGGATGACCTGGAACTGAACAGGGGCAAGCCATGTCGGCAATGCGCCTTTATGCTCCTCAATTAAGAAAGCGACAAACCGTTCCATTGTGGAAACGACACCTCTGTGAATGACGACCGGACGATGAGGTTTTCCGTCTTCTCCGACATATGTCAGATCAAATTTTTCAGGAAGAAGGAAGTCCAGCTGTACAGTTGACAGTGTTTCCTCTTTTCCGATTGCTGTTTTGACCTGAACGTCAAGCTTCGGTCCGTAGAACGCCGCTTCCCCTTCGGCTTCGTAATAATCGTGTCCGATCTCGTCCATCGCTTCCTTCAGCATCGATTGCGCTCTGTTCCACATTTCATCGTCATCGTAATATTTCTCTGTATCTTCAGGGTCGCGGTAAGACAAGCGGAATGAGTACTGCTCAAGGCCAAAGTCTTCATACACTTCCTGAATCAGGCGGACAGTGCGGATGAACTCTTCCTTAATTTGATCGGGACGGACGAAAATGTGCGCGTCATTCAAAGTCATCCCGCGAACACGCTGCAGACCTGAGAGAGCGCCTGACATTTCGTAGCGGTGCATCGTTCCGAGCTCCGCGATCCGGATCGGCAGTTCACGGTAGCTGTGAATGTCGTTTTTATAAATCATCATATGATGCGGACAGTTCATCGGTCGAAGCGTCAATGTTTCATTGTCCATTTCAATCGGAGGGAACATTGTGTCTTGATAATGATCCCAATGCCCTGACGTTTCGTAAAGTTCTTTGCTGCCAAGGACAGGGGTATACACGTGCTCATAGCCGAGCGCAAGCTCTTTGTCAACGATATAGCGCTCGATGACGCGTCTGATGGTTGCACCCTTTGGCAGCCAAAGCGGCAGCCCTTGCCCTACCTTTTGCGAAATCGCAAACAGCTTCAGTTCTTTTCCGAGCTTTCTGTGGTCGCGTTCTTTTGCTTCCTCAAGGAGGCGAAGATGCTCATCAAGCTCCGCTTTTTTGAAGAAAGCCGTACCATAAATGCGCTGGAGCATCTTGTTGTTGCTGTCTCCGCGCCAGTATGCTCCCGCAAGGCTCAGCAGTTTGAACTCCTTGATTTTTCCTGTCGAAGGAACGTGAACACCGCGGCACAAATCGAAGAATTCGCCTTGTTCATAGATCGATACCGTTTCACCTTCCGGAATCGCATCAAGCAGTTCCAATTTCAAATCATCGCCGATTTCGGCAAACCGGGCTCTGGCTTCCTCACGGCTGACTTCTTTTCTTACGATCGGCAGATTTTCGCCAACGATTTTTTTCATTTCCTTCTCAATCTTCGGAAGGTCTTCCGGAGTCAGCGCTTCTTCCATATCCACATCGTAGTAGAAGCCGTTTTCAATGACCGGACCCACGCCGAGTTTCACGTTTTTATACAGGCGCTTGATCGCCTGGGCCATTAAGTGTGCAGTACTGTGGCGCATGATTTCAAGCGCTTCTTCGCTGCCTTCTGTAATGATTTCGATGGCGCCGTCCTCAAGGATCGGTGCGCGCAGATCGATTTCTTTGCCGTTTAATTTCCCCGCTATTGATTTTTTCTTTAAGCCGGGACTGATTGATGCCGCGATATCTTCTGTTGTCGTCGTTTTTGCAAACTCCTTAACCGCTCCGTCAGGAAATTTGATTTTTACCATATCTGACATCCTAGTCACTCCTTTTTTTTACAAAATAAAAAATCCCCGTCCCCCTATGAAAGGGACGAGGATTAATAAACGGAATTCGTGGTTCCACCCTTTTTCCCGAAAACGCAAAAAACCCGTCGCGCTCTCGGCTTTCGGTTCTGTAACGGGAAGTCCCGTCAGTCATTACTAGACACATTGCCGTTCACAACTGATGTTCAAAGGCGGTAAAAAAATGCTCCTTGGCTTAAGAGACTTTCAGCCGTGGTCTCCCTCTCTGTCAAACCGGTGTTCATCTTTTCATGTCCTTATCGATACATAATATCTTTAAGTTTACATCGTATTATAAATCGTTTTTCACACAAAATCAAGAATGCTCTTCCAAAATGTTTTCTCGCGGATGAAAGGCGTCAAGCGAAAGAATCCGTACGCGCTCCTGAAAAATATTTTGAATGGTCTGAACCATGGCGTGTTCCCGGTCTTCTGTATAGAGGTCTATTTTTTCCGGCGCAATCGATACGAGCGGAGCCAGGAGATGGGAATCAATATACATCGGGTGTTCTCTTACGAACCGCCTGTCTATGTATTTTTTTTGTTCCCGTTCAGAAATATACTTTAATTCCCACAATACAAAATAACCGTCGTGCACAATGCGGACATGGTCAAGCATCGGCTCTTTCGACATGACGTAGTCTCTCAGCGATTGAATGAATGTCTGATATTCCTGTTCCATTTTATACTCGTCAATTGCCGCCTCCACATAAGACCTGAGGCGTTCATAATACCTCCCGAGGCGAAATGTCATAAAAGACCGAATGGAAAAGACGTTTTCCTCAAGACAAATCGTTTGGAGCTCCTGAATGATGTAATGTTCGCGAGGGGTGTCGTCCTTGTTGAGAGGAAGCCCTTCAAGTTCGCCCTCCATAATGCTGTGGGCCAGTTGAAGAATCTGCTGCTGTTCATCCCGGTCCAAAAAGTAATAATCGCCTTCAATAACCGAAAGCATGTATTCGTCTTCTTTGCATTCTGTAAAAAATCTCGTCAGAACCGGCTCAATATAGGCCTGAATACTGACAGAGGAATGGGTCTTTTCAATTCCGATCTTCCCTGGTGCTTCGTGAATCTTGATATGCCGGTTCGCATCCGCATTGCGAAGGAGATGCAAAAACGCGGCTGTATCATAATCATCTTCAAATGTAATTTCAAGCATGTTTGTCCCCCCTAACAACATCTGATACATGTATATGGGGGTGACAAATAAAATAGACGTAAAAAAAGGATGAGCCCTTAATCGAGGAGCGCCTGCACTTTTTTTCTGAACAAAAGAGGCACGGTAATGAATATCAAGTAAATTGCCGCTGTAGCTGCAATTGCTATGATGTCGCCGGTCAAGAGGCTTGACCCGAGCACATTTAAAATAACGGTGCCCGGAATGATGCCCGCAGCCGTCGCCAGGGCAAACGACAGGGGCTTCACTTTTGACACGCCTGCCGCATAGCTAACCGCGTCAAAATGAATCGGCGCGAGCCTCAAGAGCAGAATGCAGAAAAAGCCGTTTTTCCGCAAAAGCGTCCGCAGGCTGTCAAGCTTCAGCGGCATGTGCTGAAGGTTTCCGCCGAGCCTGTATGCAACAGCGAATGACAAAAATGCACCGCCCGCCGCACCGATAAAAGAATACAAAGAGCCAAACAGCGGACCGAATGCGAGGCCCCCGCTGACGGCGAAAACGGAAGCAGGTAGCAGCAAAAACGGCCGGATCATCAATAATCCGATATAGATGAGCGGGGCGAAAATCCCGAAGGATAAGACGCCTTCTCTTATATGAGCGGGGCTCAGATTCAGATATTTCGCATTCAACCATAGTCCGGCCGCCGCGATTACGGCGATAACCGTCCATTTGGCCAAGGTTCTTTTTTGCATCTTCTTCATCTCCGTAATTGAAGCTCGGGATCATGTGATTACTAACGTCGGTTTTTCCCGTCCAGCCGGACAGGTGTCGCTAAATACAGCACCCTCTCCATCAGCCTTGCCGCTTTCACCTCTTCTTTTTCGCCCCTTTGCGAATAGGTGAAATGGTGTTTCAGTTCATCAGGGTCAAAGTTGGAAGAGAAAAACGTCGGCAGCTGATGAGACATTCTGTGCTGAAGGATGGCGCCAAGCACCTCATCCCTCACCCAGCTTGACATGGACTCCGCACCGATATCATCGAGCATTAGAATCGGCGTAGACTTGACCATCTCAAGCTTTTCTTCAAGCGACTGATCGTGTATCGCATTTTTCAGTTCCCTGACAAATTCGGGGACATAGACGAGAATGGATGGATGGTCCTTTGCCGCAAGCTCGTTGGCGATGGCGGCCAGCATAAAGGTTTTTCCGACCCCGAACTTCCCGTAGACGTAGATGCCTTTTCCCTTTCCCGTTTCGTTATAGTCATGCAAAAAGCCCGTCACAAGCTGAAGGACCTTTAATCTGCTCGGATCATCTCCGTCAATATCGGCAAACGTAGCATTCAAGAGATCCTGTTGAATATAGATGCTTTTAATCAGCGACCGCTGTCTTTCCCTCTCGTCCGCTGCCTTTTTTTCCGGACACCTGTCATATTGAACATCGATCGTTTTTCCGTTCATCACAAGCTTTGGATGATAACCTTGAATCAGGTTTTTGCACTCTTTCAGACTCGGGCAGTCTTGGCATGCTTTGCTTTGCTGTGTAAATTCATAAAGCTTGTTTAGGCTCCTGTCGATCATTCCTTGATCCACTTCTGACTGGCGGCTGTTTAAAAACTCCTGAACATCCTTGTCAGAGAGCACTTTTTCTTTCATATCTTCAAGGCGTTTTTGAAAATCGGGTCTCGTCGTCACGCCTTGCAAAGCGCGTTTAATCGGCTCCATCATCTTCACCTCACATTAAAGAGCGGAATGGTTTTTCAGTTTTTTTATTTCTTCGAGCAGCTTCTGCTTCTGTTGGTCAAAGCCTTCTCTCGTTACGGAACCGGCCGGCTCTGTTTCGAGCGGTTTGCTGTCGGCTTCGTCACTTTCCCGAAGCCAGTCAGGCAGCTTTTCTTCCCTGATGACTTTCTTGTTCCGGGAAGGCTTTTTCTTCCCTTCCGCCCATTCAAGATATTGGCGGTTTTCTTCTTTCGCAAGCTTCATGGCCTCTCTAACCGTGCGAACGTTTTTTCTGGCCCAGTGAGAAGCTATTTTTTGGGTGTAATTTTTCGAAAGCTTCATATCGGTTTTCAGCATGACATAATAAATCAGAACATTGATGACGCCGGGCTCTAATTTTTGGTCAAGCATTATTTCTTCTATAATTTTCAGATCGGCTTTGGATGGTTCCGCTCCGCCGCCGATATCCTGCAGCAGCTTTTTCGGCGATACCTGCTCAAGCAAAGCAATCAAATTGTCTTCCTTGGCATTCGTTGACGACTGTTGATTCGGCTGTTCGCGGAGATTCATCGGCTGCACTTTGTCGACGAGTTCCGGAAGCGGGCCGCTGCGCTCGATCTGATACCAGTCGCTCGCCGCTTTTCTGAGCGCTTCTGTCGTGATCGTATCGTGCTCATCAACGGCTGACATGACGACGTTTTGCATCTGAAGCGGTTCGATCCCGTAGAGAAAGGCGAGCTTTTTAATCGTTTCCTTCACTTGGTCTGACAGCGCTTTTCTCGGAATAAGCGTGTCGGATAAACCGGCGAGAAACAGTTGAAAGTCAAAGGCGTCGTCTGTGACCGCCGCCGGTTTGCCATTCCCTTCTTTCATCCATTCACGATCTTCGCGAAGCTCCATCGCTTCGATCATATCGTCAGACATCTTCCATTCGCTCGGCTGGACAGATGCAAAAACTTCGTTGAAAGAACGGGTGATATCCCGTGCTTCTTCGGGAACAGACGGGTGGGAAAAGTATTCTTTCAGCTGCTGAAACCTCGCTTTTCCGACGCGGTTGTACAAGAAGACATTCAGCATGCCGTCCTGAAAGAACTCATCCGGTCTGAGCGGCGGAATCAATTCATATATAAACAAACGCTCGTCTTCCGTTTCTTTCATATAAGTTTTCAACAGTCCGATTCCCTCAAGCTTTTCCTTCTCTGAGTGAATCGTCTTCAGGTTGGTCTGCATCGCCGCCATCAGCTGTCTGTGAGTCGAGCTTTTCCCCCAGACTCTGTTTTGCTCCAGTTCCCCCCACAGCGTGAGAAACAAGCTGAATGAAAAAGAGCCGATTAGAGGCTGATACAATAGCGTGACAATTTGCCGGTCCAAGTCCTGAAGCAATCCGCAGCTTTTGACAACGTACGGATCGACAGGAAGCAAGTCTTTCCAATAATTACTCATATCTTTTGTCAACCTTCCACTTTGTTTCTTGTCCTCATTTTACACCTTTTTCAGGCCTTCATGTCACACGACCGTGGTTTTATCATGAGAAAAGAGCTGGATTAATTTACAGCTCTTTACCGTTCTTTCTTTATTAAGTCTTTCAGCTCGTCGATAAATACGTTAATATCTTTAAATTGGCGGTATACTGAAGCAAACCGGACGTATGCGACTTCGTCGATTTTCGCAAGCCGGTCCATCACCATTTCTCCGATCATATCGCTTTTCACTTCAGCAACGCCTTGATTTCTAAGCTCTTTTTCAATTTCAAAGCAAATATCCTCAAGTTGCTTTAAGGCGACAGGGCGTTTTTCGCACGCTTTGATCAAACCGCGGAGCATCTTCTCGCGGCTGAATTCTTCCCGGATTCCTTCTTTTTTTACGACGATGAGCGGAATTTCTTCCACTTTTTCAAATGTAGTAAATCGATAGTTGCATGATTCGCATTCGCGTCTTCTGCGAATCGATCTGCCTTCGTCAACGGGACGGGAGTCCAAAACCCTCGTCCCGTTATGCTGACATGCTGGACATTTCATTTTTTCAGCTCCCTATTCAATTGTTTGAATGTACAGATTTCTGCAGCTTTCCGTCCAGTTCGCTGTATAGCGTCGAGACAAGCCCGCGGCTGTAGCCAAAATCGGTCGGCAAAAACGTTTCCGTTGACACATTAAAATCCACCGCTGTATCAAAAGGGCGAATCGACACGACTGTCGCCACCACAAAAGCTTTTCTCGTTTTTTTCACCTCGGCGCTGATTTCTCCTCTTTCTTCCGACACCGATGTCACCTTACAGCCGTCAAGGCCTTCCAGCACTTCCTTTACAGCATTGAGCGCTTCTTTTGACGCCGCTTTATAATAGCGGCTCTTCAGCTTGTCCGAAGGATGGCGGTCAGACGTTTCGGCGTGTGTAGAAAAAAACCGGTGAATGTTTTGAAAAAGACTCATATCCCCTGTCCCCTTTGTCTTTCTTCTCTATATTTTATTAAAAAAATGGTTGATTTCCAAGGGAAAACAAATTAGGGCAAGAGAATGCCGGGGAGAATATGTTTCGGGGATTGTCGCGAGAGGAAAGAAAAAGGAGCGGATTTTAAAAGCGGTGTCCGCTTTTTCATCCAGCTCCTCTATGGGCATTAAAGTGCCTGTGCTTTGGCGTTGGCCTGTTTCACCTGAACAGGTCCCATGCCTCTCGGTATTTCAATGTTCTCTCTTGTTTCTGCTCTTAATTCTTCTGCGATATAATCGGCAGCTACGTTCGGATCTAAATCTCCGCAAGTATAAACATCAATGCTGGCATATCCGTGTTCAGGAAAACTGTGAATGGTCAAGTGAGATTCAGAAATGATCACAACCCCGCTTACACCTTGAGGTGCAAACTTATGAAAGGCTACCTCACGTACCTCAGCACCTGACTTCAGTGCCGCATTTACAAACGTTTTTTCAATAAAATCCATGTCATTCAGCTTATCAAAATCGCATCCCCACAGTTCGGAGATAACGTGACGCCCCATTGTTTCCATAGCATGGACCCCCCTTAACAAGAATTAGAAAAGTGAATTTCCAAGCAACTGAACCGGTCATTTACCACGGGGGAAAGTTAGTCCGGAGAGGTCCTAACCCTTTAAGTAATGCCGAAGCGCTCACGAACTAGAAGTTCACGAAAAATAGTATACTTTGTTTGAATATTTTTTGCAAGGCGGTTTTATCATTTGATGGTTAAGGGGTATTTATTTTTTATCCGTCCATGCTCTTATTTTATACAGCCGAAGGGTGTTTCATTCTTGAAGCCACGTATCTGATTAAATCGACAACCCTGCACGAATATCCCCATTCGTTGTCATACCATGCGAGCACTTTCACCTTTCTGTTCTCAAGCACCATTGTTGAAAGGCTGTCGATCACCGCCGAGTATGGATTCGTATTAAAATCGGATGAGACAAGCGGTTCATCGCATACATCGAGGATCCCGGACATCGAGCCTGCCGCCGCCATTCGGAACGCTTCATTAATATCTTCTGCCGTCGCATCGCTTTTTAAATCAGCCACAAGGTCAACGAGTGACACATTTGAGACGGGAACGCGCAGGGCCAGGCCGTGCATTCTTCCTTTTAAATGTGGCATGACAAGTGACAGCGCTTTCGCGGCGCCTGTCGTTGTCGGAATGATCGAAGAACCGCAGGCGCGCGCCCTTCTCAAGTCTTTGTGCGGATTATCAATATTTTTTTGATCATTTGTAAATGCGTGAACAGTGGTCACCAGGCCGTTTTCAATGCCAAATGCATCATCAAGCACTTTTGCGACAGGAGCGAGACAATTCGTCGTACAGGAAGCGTTTGAAATAATCGTATGACGCTCCGCATCAAATTCGCGTTCATTGACGCCCATCACGATTGTGATGTCTTCATTTTTCCCCGGCGCTGTCAAAATAACTTTTTTCGCGCCGGCTTCAATATGAGCTTCCGCTTTTTCCTTCGCGTTAAATTTCCCCGTCGCTTCTACGACGATGTCGATCCCGTATTGCGCCCACGGAAGAAGTTTAGGGTCCCTCTGATTGGTCAGCATGACCTTTTTACCGTTAACGAACAGGCAATCGTCTCCAGCGTTTACATCAAGCTCATATCGGCCGTGATTTGTGTCATACTTTATTAAATGAGCGAGCGTTTCCGGAGGGTAGCTCGCATTGATCACTGCAATGTCAATCTGTTCATCAAGCATCGCTTTTCTAAACACCATTCTGCCGATCCGGCCGAATCCGTTTATCGCAACTTTCACTTTCATCAAATATGCACCCCTTATTTTATGTCATTCCACATCATGATTTATTCAAAATAAGTATAACACATTATTTTTAATTAGCCATACCATTTGTTTCTTTTACAGCAAATTTACGGGGTTTTTGTGAAACAATGAACAAAGAACTAGAAAAAATCGGCATTAAAGCATATATTTCAAATACATCTTTAGTGCTACAATTTCCAACGGCGCCAAATTTTCACACGACAGAAGGCAGTGTCTTCAAGAAAGGACAACCATGAAACTGACCAAAAACATATATTTTATCATTTCTTTTTTGGCTGCGGCCGGCATTTATTTTTTTATAGGAACAGCAGCCGCTTCCGCGGCGAACGAAGATTATCCGAAACAGATGATCAGGCTGGAAAGCTTATCAGGCATAAACATCACGCCCGCCGGGAATCAAGATAATGCACCGCTAACAGCAAAACAGATGAGCGGGGAAAAAGCAGAAAGATGGAGGCTGGATACGTCTGACGGCAAACAGTTCAAAATCAGAAATATGGATAACGGCAAAATTATCATCCCTTCCCATTACGCGTTGTCAAACAATAATCCCGCTGTAGTCTACTATGACAATTCACGAAAAGAAGAGTTGTGGAATATTATCGGGGCTGACAAAGACGGAAACGGAGACTTTATCACGTATAAAATCGTCAGTGCGCAAAACAACAGCCTTGCCCTGACACTGGACGGCAACGGAGTGAAGCTTGCCAAATATACAGGCAGCTCCGTCCAAAAGTGGAAGCTTCCAAGCGACGGTCTCGAAGGTTTCGCGGGCTATGCAAAGGAATCGAATGGCAAGCAGAAAACAGGCACAACCGGCGGCCTGTTTGGAAAAGTCGTCTATGTCAACAATCTGGGCGAACTGAAAGCCAATATTGGAGGTTCAACGCCCCGCACCATTGTCGTCTCCAGCAATATCGGCGCTTCAGCCAAAACGGTATTGACGGTGGGTGCCAATAAAACAATCATCGGCTCGTATGAAAAACATAAGCTGAACAACATTTACTTTAAAACAAAAACGGACTCAGGCAACGTGATTTTCAAAAATCTGATCATTGCACATGATGCATTCATAAATGAAAACAACGACATCCCTGTTTACATTACAGATTCGAGGAATTACTGGATTGACCATGTCACATTCCAGGGCCACAGCTATTCAGCAAACGGTCACGATCTCGACAAGCTCTTATACATCGGCGCTAAAGCCGATTACGTCACACTGTCTCACAGCACATTCACAGACCACAGGTACGGCTTGATTCTCGGCTGGCCTCAAGATGACAAGCAATACCACAGTATATATAATGGATATCCGCGGATGACAATCAGCCACAACCGCTTTGAGAATCTCTATGTCAGGGCGCCCGGGTTGATGCGTTACGGCCATTTTCATGTGAAAAACAATTATATCAACAATTACCATCTAGGCTTCACGATAACGACATTGGCCAAAATTTATTCTGAAGCCAATTACTTCGGTACGGGCAGCGAGAAAGGCATACTTGATGATTACGGAGACGGCTCATTTAAAGATGTCGGATCATATCCGGCGATAAAAGGACAGAAATCGCCTGAAACAAGCTGGAAACCTTCATCCAACTACAGCTATCGGACGATGAAGGCAGGCAATGCCAAAGCTTTTGCCGAACGGTATGCAGGTGCACAACGCACCGCGCTGTATTATGCGAATTACAGCCAGTTTAACAACGACTAATAAAAAAGTGAGCGCAATTTCGCGCTCACTTTTCAATATTTGACCATGTATCAAGCAGCTGATGAAGCTGCCCTTCTGTATCTTTCAGACTGCCGCTGTTATCGATCACCGCGTCTGCCTTTTTCTTTTTTTCGTCAAGAGAATGCTGGGCGTGAATTCTGTTCAGCGCCTCGTCTTCAGTGAGCCGGTTTCTTTTCATCAGCCGCTCAAGCTGAAGCTCCATCGGCACCCAGACGACGATCACTTTATCTGTCAAATGTTCAAGCCCGCTTTCATATAAAAGCGGAATATCGAGAACAACAAACCGTTCACCGGCCCGGATGGCTTCGTCGCGCTGTTTGATCATCATTTTTCTCACTTCCGGATGGACGATCGCATTTAACTGCATCCTCTTTTCTTCGTTAGTAAAAACAATTTCTCCAAGTTTTCTCCGGTCGATACCGCCTGTTTCAAGCAGCACGCCTTGACCAAATGTCTCAGCGATTTTCTGATAAGCGGGCATCCCTTGTTCAACGGCCTCTTTCGCGATTACGTCCGCATCGACGACTGTGATGCCGCACTGCTGGAACATTTGCGCGACAGTACTTTTGCCGCTGGCAATCCCTCCGGTCAACCCGATGACCAATGTCAAAGGCCTGCACCTCCTTCTTACAGTTTCCAGATGCCGATCATAATCAGCAATATACCGGGAAGAAAGGTCAGTTTATCCATCCAGTTCCATTTCGATAAAAATCGCCCCGCCTGTATTCCGCAAAATACGAACAATGAGCTCATGATGCCTACCGTAATGCTCATCGGTACAGGGGAAAAGCCGAGCGCAGCCGCGCCGATCCCTGCTCCGAACGCGTCAATAGAGAGGGCGAAACCGAGAAGGAAAGCTTCTATACCGGTAATGATTCCTGATTTATCAATGTCGGCGCTTGTCGGTTTTCTTAAAATGTGTATCACGATTCCGAGCGATTTCAATTCAAGGTTGATGAGCGTTTTTTCAGAGAAGACAAGATCCTGTTCTTTCTCCGGCCTGAAAAACTGATACAGCACCCATGCGCCGATCCCCATTAATATGACGGCTCCGAGCCTTTCTGTTACGACAACGGGCAGAAATTTCGCCAAAAGGGTTCCGATCATCATGGCAATATACATCACGGCACCAGAGCAAAAAGCAATAATCAAAATCGCTTTAAAGGGGATTTTCAACTTTCGCAATCCGTAAGTAAATCCGACTGAAAAACTGTCCAAGCTGACGGCAAATGCCAGCAGCAAGAAAGATGCAAACATCATATCAGGCTCTTCCTTTCTGTTGATGCGAGCGGTTAAGTCATGCAGCCTAAAGGCAGCTTTCTAGGCTTCTTATATATATGAAAGAAGAAAACCATCCGTGTGTTGTTTACCCGAAAAAGAAACATCACACCTTAAAGCTTGCTTTTAACAGCTATATGGAGCGTATGCATCGACAGCTTGAACCATGATACGGCTTGCTGTTGTCCCTTTTATGCGATTGTCATTTTTTCTGGCACTTTATGCAAAAATGCGTGCCCCTTCCGCCAACGACTGTTTTTTCAATTGGAGATCCGCACTTTTTACAAGGTTCATCTTTCCGGCCGTAAACGAAAAGTTTGAGCTGGAACATGCCGATTTCACCTTGTGAATTGATGTAAGATCTGACTGTGCTTCCCCCTGCTTCAACAGCTTCCTTTAACGTTTGAACGATCTCTTCATGAAGAAGAACCGTCTGTTTTTTTGTGAGCTTGTTCGCTGTTGTCTCGGGATGGATACCGGCTCTGAACAAAGCCTCGTCGACATAAATATTGCCCAGTCCGACCACTGTCCGCTGATCGAGCAGTGCGGTTTTCACTGAGCGGTTTGTTTTCTTCAGGCGCTCTCTTAAGTAACCGGCTGTAAATTCCTCGCTGAAAGGTTCGGGACCGAGCTGCCTGAGAGGCAGCTCCGTCAGTTCCTCTCCCGGCTTAAACAAATGCATCGTGCCGAACTTTCTGACATCCCGGTAGCGCAGCTCGCTTCCGTCCGTAAACCTGAAAATGACGTGTACATGTTTATCAAGGGGTTCATCGTTTTGATGAAGCCCGTACTTTCCTTCCATTCTCAAATGGGAAACCATGACACAATCATCAAGATGGAACAACAGGAATTTTCCCCTTCTTCCGATCGACTGAATCGTCTGACCGGCCAGGAGCCTTGCGAATTCCTCAGGCTCCTCCGGACGTTTTATGATTTTTGTCCATCTGACATCAACCGCATCGATCGTTTTCCCTCTTACAAGCCCGGCAAGAGTGCGCCGGACCGTTTCGACTTCTGGTAATTCCGGCACATCATCACTTCCTTTTCTCTATTTTGCATCGTACCATGAAGGCCCTGAAGCGCAGTCCACTTTCAGCGGAACATCGAGCTCCAATGCATGTTCCATTACTTCCGGAACCAGTTTTTCAAGCACTTTGATTTCATCTTCAGGCGCTTCAAAAATCAATTCGTCGTGAACCTGCAGCAGCAGTTTGGCCTGGAGATTTTTTTCTTTCAGCTTGTCCGCCATGTCGATCATCGCTTTTTTAATGATATCTGCGGCGCTTCCCTGGATCGGCGTGTTCATTGCCGTCCGTTCGGCAAAGCTGCGCAGATTGAAATTCCGACTCGTCAATTCCGGTATATACCGCCTCCGGCTTAAAAGAGTCGTCACATAGCCCCTCTGTTTCGCTTCTTGAACGGTTTCTTCCATGTATTCTTTAACTCCCTGGAAGCTGTGGAAATAGCGCTCAATAAACGCGGCCGCTTCCTTTCTTGTAATTCCCAGGTTTTGCGACAAGCCGTAGTCGCTGATTCCGTAGACGATTCCGAAATTGACGGCTTTCGCCTGCCTCCTCATCGCAGGGGTGACTTCTTCTTCTGATACATGAAAAACATCCATCGCCGTTTTCGTGTGAACGTCCATATCGTTCGTGAACGCTTCAATCAAATTTTTATCCTTTGAAATGTGGGCGAGAACCCTCAATTCGATTTGGGAGTAATCCGCAGCGAATATGAGCCAGCCTTTTTGCGAAGGGACAAACGCCTGCCGGATTTTGCGGCCTTCCTCAAGACGGATCGGTATATTTTGCAGATTGGGATCGGTTGAGCTGAGCCTTCCCGTCTGTGTTAAAGCTTGATTAAAGCGGGTATGCACTTTATGGCTGTCTTTTTTGATTACTTTTAAAAGTCCTTCGACGTATGTGGACTGGAGCTTGCCGATCTGTCTGTAGTGCAGAATATCTTCGATAATGACGTGTTTGTCGCGCAGTTTTTCAAGCACATCGGCTGAAGTCGAATAGCCCGTTTTTGTTTTTTTGACGGCAGGCAGCCCGAGTTTTTCAAACAAAATCACACCGAGCTGCTTTGGTGAATTGATATTGAACGTTTCACCTGCTGACTCGTGGATTTTCTTCTCGTATTCCGCTAATTTGGCGGACAGTTCTTCCCCCATTTTTTTCAATCTGTCGACATCGACTTGGACACCGATCGATTCCATCTCACCGAGAATGTGGGCGAGGGGCATTTCGAGCGCTTCAAACAGATCGAGCTGCTCGTTTTTCTCCAATTCATCAAGAAGCTTTTCGCGGAGCAGCGATATCGCCTTCGCTTTTCTGGCTAAATGGTCGGCAAGCTCCTTCTCATCCGGCACCGCCTGTTTCGCGCCTTTTCCGTAGACCGCTTCATCTGCCGCGACAATGTGTAATTGGTGTTCTTTCGCAACGCTTGCAACATCGTCGTAAGAGTGTCCCGGATTGATGATATAGGCCGCAAGGAGAACGTCAAATTCTGCGCCTTTCAGTTCGATGCCCCGCCAGCGCAAAGCGACCGCCGCGCGTTTTGCATCAAACACCCATTTCTTTTTCGACTCGTCTTCGGCCCACTCTTTAAAACGGTCCGACTGAACGGCCGTCTCTTCCGGGATGAAGAAAGCGCCATGTTCGTTGACGATCGAAAAACCGAGGATCGGCGCCTCATGATAATTGTCGCCGAGCTGTTCGACAACGAGTGAAGCCGGTGACGCAAACAAATCATCCGTGATGTCTGTTTTGATCGTGACGTTGATCTCTTCAAACTGTTCTTCTTCTTTTTCTCCCGGCTCTTCGCCAATCCTTTCGAGCAAAGAGTTAAAACCGAGATCTTTAAAAATCTTGACGACCGCTTCCCTGTCAAAACCTTCGTATCCGAGGGAATCGAGGGTGACTTCAAGCGGCGCTTCTGTCGTAATTGTCGCAAGCTCTTTGCTCATCAATGCCTGTTCTTTAAATTCTTCAAGCTTTTCTTTCAGTTTTTTTCCGCTGACTTCGTCTATTGACGACAGCAGCTCCTCTACTGTATGGAACTGTTTCAAAAGCTTGATCGCCGTCTTTTCGCCGACGCCCGGCACACCTGGAATGTTGTCTGATGAGTCTCCCATCAGCCCTTTCATGTCAATGATTTGTTCAGGTGTAAGTCCGTACTTTTCCCGGACATGTTCCGGCGTATAGTATTCAACATCTGTAATGCCCTTTTTCGTGATGGCGACCGTCGTTCCTTCTGTAGCCAGCTGTGTCAGGTCTTTGTCGCCTGAAAAAATCTTCACTTCAAATCCGTCTTTTTCCGCTGACTTGGCAAGGGTGCCGATAATATCATCGGCCTCGTAGTTTTCAAGCTCATACCTTGAGATTTGATAGGCGTCGAGGAGCTCGCGGATAAACGGCAGCTGTTCGGACAGCTCGGGCGGCGTTTTTTGTCTGCCGCCTTTATATTCTTTAAACGTTTTATGTCTGAATGTCGTTTTCCCCGCATCAAAAGCAACGAGCATGTGGGTCGGTTTTTCTTCTTCAAGCATCTTCATTAAGATCGTGGTAAAACCGTACACAGCGTTTGTATGTATCCCTTTTTCATTGCTGAGAAGAGGCAGAGCGAAAAACGCGCGGTAAGCCAGGCTGTTTCCGTCAACCAATACTAGTTTTTTTCTTTCAGTCATCTTTATCCTCCTAAGGAGCCGATTCGTCAGCTTCCATTCAACTTCGTGATCATATTTGCTTATTTTATTTTAGCAAAGTTCATTTTGAAAGGAAAATGAGAGTGATTTCGCAGAAAAATAAAAAAAGGGACGCGCTGTTGATCGCGTCCGTCCATATGGCTCCTTGGATGAAGGGGTTCACTAATGATCCTATCAGCCAAGTTTTAACCATATATATAAAAGTTGTTAAGCCTTTGTAAAGTTTGCTAAATGAAGCTACTCGGATGCGCGTTTTAAGCGGACCGTGAATTCGGTGCCTTTCCCCCGCTCGCTTTCGACGTCGATTTCACCGTCGTGGGCTTCGACTAAATGCTTGACGATCGCAAGGCCGAGACCGGTTCCTCCTGAATTTCTGCTCCTGTCTTTATCGATCCGGTAGAAGCGTTCGAATATTCTCGGGATTTCGGACCGCTTGATCCCGATGCCCGTATCCTTCACTTTGACTTGCACTGCATTTTCCAGTACATCAGCCGAAATCGTTACGTTTCCATCTTCAGGCGTATATGTGAGGGCATTGTTCACCAAATTTAAAAAGATCTGCTTTAGTCTGTGCGGATCCCCAGAAGCAACGGCTGGCATCTCCGGCTTTTCCAGGGTCAAGGTGATTCCTTTTTCCTCCGCTTTATTCTTCAAAAGCATCTCAATTTCAGCGAGGATTTCACCAATATTGCAATTTTGAATATTCAAGGTGAAGTTCTGCTGTTCGATTTTCGACAGATCCAACAGGTCCTGGATCAACGTTTGCAGACGGCTGCTCTCTTTTAAGATGATCGATAGAAATTGCAGCAGCGTCTCCCTTTCGTTCATCGCTCCGTCTAAAAGCGTCTCGGTGAACCCTTTGATCGATGTAATCGGCGTTTTCAGCTCATGGGAGACATTGGCGACAAAGTCCTTCCTCATTTCTTCAAGCTGCTTTCTTTCCGTCATATCATGGAACACGAGAACGATGCCTTTCCACTCATCATTGATGCCGATAATTGGAACTCCGTCGACTTCAAAATACCTTCTTTCAATTTTGATCGGCAGTTTAAACATTTTGCGGACCTTTGTTTCCGTCATAAAAATTTCTTCGATGAGATTAATGATTTCTTCGTGTTCGAGCACTTCGTGATAGAAATGGTAAAGAAGCTGATCGGCTTCTACGTGAAATTGCTTTTGATAAGCGCGGTTCACAAGGTGAATATAACCCTTTCCATCGATTAAGATCAGACCGGAGTCGATATTTTCGATGACGGTTTGCAGACGGTCGCGCTGCATTTCCTGTGCTCTTGTCATGTCCTGCAGGTTCTGCGCCAGCATATTGATGGACTGGCTTAGCATCGTTTCATCTTCGTTGAAAGTTCTTGCTTTATAGTTTCCTTTGGCAAGCTCAATCGCTACTTGTGTCGCAGACTCAATCGGATTCGTATATTGAGAGGTTATTCTCGCCCCAAGCCCGGCGATGATTAAAAAGGCCGTTCCAAGGCTCACGCCGAGGAGAATCCAGATCTTTTGATTGATATCTTGCAATGAATCGACAGGAGTGCTGATCAGAATATATCCATTCACATTCCCGTCTTCTTTCAGCGGCTGCACGTAACGGTAAACGGACTCGTCATCTGGATTGATTCTGAAGCCTCCTCCTTCACCGTTTAAATCCGACTCAAGCGCTTCTTTGATAACGGATTGATCTTCTGCACGGCTCCCAAAATGAAAAAGAACCTGACCTTTTGTATCAACCAGCGATACATGACTGTCCAGTTCACGGCTTGCCTTCTCTAAAATGGCTCCTTGCTCCGAAGACTTCATGTTTTCACGATTTGCCAATGAAGCGACCAAAGCGGCTTCTTTTTCAATATGGCTGCTCAGTTTGGCATCGTATGAGGAGTGAAACAAGTGAACGAGCAGAAAACCGAGTGAAGCAAATACGAGAATCAAAAGCGTCAGCAGGGCAGCTAAAAGCCGGGTCCGGAATTTAATCATTCAGCTTCGGCTCCTCCATTTTGTAGCCAAGACCTCTGATTGTTTTAATGTATTCCGGTTTTTTCGTATTTTTTTCGATCTTATCGCGAAGATGGCTGATATGGACATCGACGATGCGCGTATCGCCCGCGAAGTCGTAGTTCCAGACAGCGTTGAGGAGAAGGTCTCTCGTCAGCACCCTCCCTTTATGCCTTCCCAAATATAAAAGGAGTTCGAATTCCTTAGGCGTTAGCTCGAGGCGTTCGTTTTGAAAGTAAACCTCATAATGTTCTGGCAGTATTTTCAATTCGCCTATGATCAGCTCGCCTGCATCCGGTTCTTCCGTCTCCTCCGGATGAACGGACAGCGTCTGTGTTCTTCTTAAAATCGCTTTGACCCTTGCCGTCACCTCTCTCGGGCTGAACGGCTTCGTCATATAGTCATCGGCACCCAGCTCGAGACCGAGCACCTTATCAAATTCATCATCCTTAGCGGTCAGCATCAAAATCGGATACATCAGCTTCTTCTGTCTGAGTTCCTTGCATACTTCAATGCCGTCCATTTTAGGAAGCATCAGATCGAGCACGATCAGATCCGGCTTCTCTTCAATCGCCTTTAATAAGCCGGCCTCTCCGTCCATGGCCGTCACCACATGATAGCCCGACCGTTCAAGGTTATATTTTAGAAGGGTAACAATCGATTCCTCATCATCTACAACTAATATCTTTTTGCTCATGACATGCCTCCAGGCTTCAGATTTCCCCGACATCTCTTTCTCTATCTTTTGTTAAATAAACGTTTTCACTCCTATTTTAACGAAAGCCTATCCGTTCGACAATTTGATTTTTCAGTGTTTTGCATAAAATCTCTCTTTTTCGGCAATAAACCGCTGTTTTAAGCGATGGAATGCTTCCAGAAAAAAGAATGAAAATGTCCGGGCAGATGATTATGATTAGGTATATGCTGACAGCCCGTGTTTATGTCTTGATTTTCATATGGTTTTATGTAAAAAAAGATCGCATTCAAAAACAGGAAGGCTTGTATAAAGCCTTCCTGCTGTTTTCATTATGATAATACTTTCATGACGTTTTTGACTGATTCAACGGATCGATCAAGCTGACTTCTTTCTGTTTCAGTCAGTTCAAGTTCAATGATCTGTTCAAGACCGTTTCCGCCGATAATCGTCGGAACGCCGAGGTAAATGCCTTCATAGCCGTATTCGCCTTCAAGGTAGGCAATAGTCGGCAGCACGCGGCGCTGGTCTTTTAAGATTGCTTCAACCATTTCTGTCAGGGAAGCGGCTGGCGCATAATACGCACTTCCGTTTCCTAACAGGTTGACAATTTCTCCCCCGCCTTTTCTCGTTCTTTCAACAATCGCATCGATCCGGTCTTTCGGAAGAAGCGTTTCAAGCGGAATGCCGCCTGCATAAGAGTAGCGAACGAGCGGAACCATATCGTCCCCGTGTCCGCCCAGTACAAAACCTGTAATGTCTTTGACGGAAAGGTTGAGCTCCTGAGCGACAAACGTTCTGAATCTTGCCGTATCCAAAACTCCCGACTGGCCGATGACCCGCTCTTTCGGGAAGCCCGATTCTTTATAGACGGCGTATGTCATCGCATCCACAGGGTTTGTCAGAACGACGATGATACAATCAGGTGAGTATTTAACAACTTCCTTCGTTACGCTCCTCATGATCTTTTCATTTGTAGCCACGAGGTCGTCCCGGCTCATTCCCGGCTTTCTTGCGATTCCCGCCGTGATGACGACGATATCTGAGCCGGCCGTATCTTCGTAGTTTGCCGTTCCTGTAATATTCGCATCAAATCCTTGGACAGGGCTCGCTTCCAGCATATCGAGCGCTTTCCCTTTTGTAGGGTTTTCAAGCTGCGGAATGTCGACTAGCACGACGTCAGCCAATTCTTTTTGAGCCGTTAAAAACGCAGTTGTTGCACCTGTAAAGCCCGCTCCGATGACAGATACTTTATTTCGCTTCTTTCCCATGTTTTCTACCCCTTTTAATTGTTGTTGTTTTACCCCAAAACAGCCGTTTAAGACATATTTTTGATAAGCTCATCACCGAATTCAGAGCATTTAACTTCAGTCGCGCCGTCCATCAAACGAGCGAAATCGTATGTGACGACTTTGGATGCGATTGTTTTCTCCATAGATTTAATCACAAGGTCGGCAGCTTCATTCCAGCCCAAATGCTCAAGAAGCAGCACGCCGGATAGGATGACTGAAGACGGGTTTACTTTGTCTAGGCCAGCATATTTTGGAGCTGTACCATGTGTCGCTTCAAAGATGGCGTGTCCTGTCTCATAGTTGATGTTTGCTCCAGGAGCGATGCCGATTCCGCCGACTTGGGCAGCAAGCGCATCTGAAATGTAGTCCCCGTTCAGGTTCATTGTCGCCACAACATCAAACTCGGCAGGGCGGGTCAGGATCTGCTGAAGGAAGATGTCAGCGATGCTGTCTTTGATGATGATTTTGCCGGCCGCTTCAGCTTCGCTTTGCGCTTTGTTTGCAGCGTCTTTGCCGTCTTTTTCAGCGATGCGGTCGTATTCGGCCCATGTGAATACTTTATCGCCGAATTCTTTTTCAGCCACTTCATAGCCCCAGTTTTTAAAGGCGCCTTCCGTGAATTTCATGATGTTTCCTTTATGGACGAGCGTTACAGATTTGCGGCCGTGCTCGATTGCATACTCGATCGCAGCTCTGACAAGCCTTGACGTTCCTTCTTCAGAAACCGGCTTGATACCGATGCCTGATGTTTCAGGGAAACGGATTTTGTTAACGCCAAGCTCGTTTTTCAGGAATGAAATCAGCTTTTGAACTTCTTCAGAGCCTTTCGCGTATTCGATGCCGGCATAGATATCTTCAGTATTTTCGCGGAAGATGACCATATCCGTATCTTCAGGGCGCTTAACCGGTGAAGGAACGCCTGTGAAATAGCGGACAGGACGCAGGCATGTAAACAGGTCAAGCTCTTGTCTTAGCGCTACGTTTAATGAGCGGATTCCGCCGCCTACAGGAGTTGTTAAAGGACCTTTAATCGCGATCAGGTATTCGCGGATCGTATCAAGCGTTTCTTCAGGAAGCCATTCGCCTGTTTTGTTGTACGCTTTTTCCCCGGCGTAGACTTCTTTCCAAGTGATTTCCTTTTCGCCGTTATACGCTTTCTCCACAGCCGCTTCAAGAACCCTTGAAGCCGCTCTCCAAATATCAGGACCTGTTCCGTCCCCTTCAATAAACGGGATAACCGGGTTGTTTGGAACGTTTAATACTCCGCCGGAGACTGTAATTTTTTCGCCTTGTGCCACAATAAAACCTCCCATAATATGTAATTCTTCAATATAGAAAAACATTTGTTTCCCCCGTTTGGCGGGGGACAAACATGTTTTTTCATAGATTCATGAAATCGTTGTTTCCTAAGAAAGCCGTTAAGAGGCCGGCCGAACAAAGCTCGAACAGCCTCCTTTCAAACGGTCAGCTTCTGTCTTCAATCGGAATGAACGTCTGCATGTCAGGGCCGGTGTAATCAGCCCGCGGACGAATCAGTCGGTTATTTTCATACTGTTCGAGAATGTGAGCGAGCCAGCCTGATACCCTGCTGATCGCAAAAATCGGCGTGAACAGATCATGGTCGATTCCTAAGCTATGATAAACCGACGCAGAATAAAAGTCTACGTTTGGCGGCAGCTTTTTCTGAGACGTGACGATTTCCTCAGTCCGCTCTGAAATCTCATACCATTTGCTTTCACCCGTTAAATTCGTCAAACGTCTGCTCATTTCCTTCAAATGTTTTGCGCGGGGATCGCCCTGGCGGTATACGCGGTGGCCGAACCCCATGATCTTTTCTTTCTTTTCAAGCTTGGCGTGAATATATGAATCTACGTTTTCAACCTCGCCAATCTCTGAAAGCATTTTCATAACTGCTTCGTTTGCTCCGCCGTGAAGCGGACCTTTCAAGGCCCCGATTGCGGCCGTGATCCCTGAGTAGACGTCTGAAAGCGTCGCGACGCATACTCTGGCTGTGAACGTAGATGCGTTCAGCTCATGATCCGCATGCAGAATCAAGGCTTTGTCAAACGCTTCCACTTCAACAGGTGAAGGTTCTTTTCCATTCAGCATGTAGAGAAAGTTGGCGGCAAAACCGAGTTCCGGATTCGGCTCAATCGGCTCGAGCCCTTTGCGGATTCTTGAAAAAGCAGCGACAAGCGCAGGCATCTTCGCTTGGAGACGCACCGCTTTTCTGTAGTTTGCTTCCGCATCCATTTGATCTGCTTCTTCGTCAAACAGTCCGAGTAAAGAAACGGCTGTCCGAAGAGCTGCCATCGGGTGGACTTTTCCATTCGAGTAGGATTTGAAATGGTCAATCACTTCTTTGGGGATACCGGCATTTTCAGAAAGCTGTTTTTTAAGCTCTGCGAGCTCCTCTTTGTTCGGCAGCTTTAAATGCCAAAGCAGATAAACAACTTCTTCAAAGCTAGCTTTTTCTGTCAAATCATCGATGTTATACCCTACATATGTAAGAGTATCATCAATAATTGAACTTACTGATGATGTAGTGGCGACTACCCCTTCAAGGCCGCGTGTTGCTGTCATACTCATCTCTCCCTTTTTTTAAAAATTTCCCCTTTTAAAATTAAACCAAAACCTAGGAGCAAAAACAACGCATGTTGTATACATCTTCTTCAACCCAAAAAGAAAATGCTTACATTAAATCGTTTTTCAAATAAAACAATCGTGCGTTTCTATATACCGTTCGATACTCCGATATGCTTAATAAAGATTAAGCATATTTATATTATAAACAATAATCTGATAAATTTGTAGGTTTTTGATCAAAAATGCTTTCAAAGCCTTATAAATCAAGGGTTCGTAGTTATTTATTATCAATCGACAGCTTTGTAGAATCATGTATTCTTCTGTATCTATTTGAGGGAGGTTTTGGGAAGGGATTTTTATTAAAAGTGGACAGACGTATTCCTCCAGTTCTTTCATACTAATCGGTTTATGATTTTCACCTATAATAAATTTATAAACAAAAGAAAAAGAGATAAAATCTTTTACTTGTTACTTTCAGCAAATCCCCTTCATCCGTTTTAAAACAAACGGGGGGGAGTTTTTATGAATGAAAAGTTATTATCATTATTTTGACTGATGTTCCCTTTTAAAAGAATCAGGTATGATCGATAAAGAAAACGTTTTCAAAGAAAGGGGAATGCCACATGCCTTATCGTATGAAACGAGTGTTGCTGCTTCTTGTCACTGGATTGTTTTTGAGTTTGTCTGCAGTCACTTCTACTGCCTCGGCTCAAGCAGGCGGATCGTTTTTTGACCCTTTTAACAGCTATAACTCCGGTGTATGGCAGAAAGCAAATGGTTATTCGAATGGAGGTGTGTTCAACTGCACTTGGCGTGCAAATAACGTATCAATGACATCATTAGGTGAAATGCGTTTGGGGCTAACAAGTCCATCTTATAACAAGTTTGACTGCGGGGAAAATCGCTCTGTTCAAACATATGGATATGGACTTTATGAAGTCAGAATGAAACCAGCTAAAAACGTAGGGATCGTTTCATCGTTCTTCACTTACACAGGTCCAACGGATGGAACTCCTTGGGATGAGATTGATATCGAATTTTTAGGAAAAGACACAACAAAGGTTCAGTTTAACTACTATACGAATGGTGTAGGAAACCATGAGAAGCTTGTGGATCTCGGATTTGATGCATCCAATTCCTATCATACGTATGCGTTCGATTGGCAGCCAAACTCGATTAAATGGTATGTCGATGGGCAATTAAAACATACCGCGACGAGCCAAATTCCGACTACGCCAGGAAAGATCATGATGAACTTGTGGAATGGTATTGGTGTCGATGACTGGCTCGGTTCCTACAACGGTGTAACACCTCTATACGCTCATTACGACTGGGTGCGTTATACAAAAAAATAATGTCAAAAATGATAAGAGCCTGCAGCCTCAACCTAAGCAGGCTCTTATGATTGTAATGAGAAGTTGTTGGCATGATTAGTCTTTTATACAATCTTATCGAGATGATGACAGCCCTCTTTCTGGGTTTGCTTTTTTTGCTTCTTTAGTTCTCTTTCTTTTGTGAAAATGACATCTTCATATCCTTCAATTTTTTGATGGTTTCTTCAATTTCTTTCTGTTTTCTAGCAATTTTTCTCTTTCGTTCACTAAAATCACTTGCTGCCGTCCGCGCCGCAATCATATCCGACGTCTCAGTTAGCAGAAAAAATAAACTCTCCGGCACTGAACAGAACTCCCAATTCGACAGCCATCATAATAAAGGATGCGATAACTGATGCAAGCGTTTCAGCCCGAAAGAGACGATAGATCATTTTTTCTTTTTATCCAAGCTTACCTGCTGAAGACTCCACAAATAAAAACCCACAAATTGGAAATAAACGGTCATATTTCCCCACACAGGTTTTTGACAAACTGAGCCCTCTTTTATAGAGGGCCTTATTTTTTTGCACCAGCTGACTTCTATTTACAAATTTTCAGGAGTTTTAACTGCGTTATGTATGTTTATTTTTAGTTGCGAACGTTTTTTTCAAACTAAAAAACCCCCTGAAACAGGGGGAGCTGGCCCGCATTTCTAAGATGTAAAATGCTGGACGGCCTGCATGACAAGATAGGCGATCCCGGCACCGATGAGCGGGCCGACGGCAACACCTTTGAATAAAGCGACCGCTAAAATCGTTCCAAATACAAGAGCGGTGGTGATATGCGGGTCTTCCGCGAGCAATGTGATCCCGTTTTTGGCGATCAATGCTACGAGAATGCCCGCCCCGAGTGCGATCCATGCGTAATATGATTTCATCGCTTCGCCAAGCTGTTTAAAGCCGATCTCTCCAGTGGCAATCGGCACAAGGACCGCTATTGTAATAACGGTAACTCCCCAGTTAATCCCTTTGGATTGGATGGCCGGAAACAGCTTTTGATCGAGGCCGGTCAGCTTGATCAAAAGCAGGACGGATACCGCGATGATCAACGACTGATTTTTCGCGATTAATGCGATGGCCAAAAGCAGGATCAAAAATAAATTAGCTTGAGTAAACATGCTGTATTCAACTCCATTTTTTTATGACCTTTCTCATAATAACAGGACTCAAGAATAAAATGAAATAAGGACATGCTTTCTAATATCAGGAGGATGCAGAATTGAATCAATCCTATCTCACAGCTGCGCTTCGGGCAGTGTATGTGCTGTTTTTGACCGCTGCTTGCGGAGCGGTCGGCTACTACTCTTTTCCGTTAACCTATCCTTTTGTGATTGCGCTTATTCTCGCCATCATGATCAACCCTTTTGTGGAATGGCTCGATAAGCGGACCGGGCTCCCGAGAGGCGTTAATGTCGGCATCGTGCTATGCGGCTTTTTGATCGCCGGAGCCGGCTTTTTGACCCTGGTCGTTGCCGAGATTGTCTCTGGAACGGCTCATTTGGCTAAAATACTCCCCGTCCAGTTTAATAAAGCCGCTCTTTATATCGAATCTTTTTTTACGAATCAAATCATGCCGCTGTATAATCAGCTTGCCGCTTTTTTTGACGGGCTCGAAGCCGCCCAGCAGGAATCGATCATTACACAGGTCCAAAATTTGGGCAGTGAACTCGCATCAGGCACCGCTTTGTTTCTTTCAAAAATTCTTGAGATGGTGCCCCTCTTTTTCGCCTTTCTGCCGAATATGGCGGCCGTGCTGATCTTTTCGCTCCTAGCCACTTTTTTTATCAGCAAAGATTTGCATAAAATACAAAACAAGGCGCGGTCTGTTCTTCCTGATCGGCTGATCTCGGGTGCAGCGGCTGTCTATGCGGAATTGAAAAGAGCGCTGGCAGGCTTTGTGAAGGCCCAGCTTACCCTTGTGGCGATGACGATGGTGCTCGTGTTGATCGGGCTTTCTGTGTTGAAGGTTAATCATGCTGTCGCCATCGCTTTTCTCATCGGGCTGGTCGACCTGCTGCCGTATTTGGGAGCGGGGTCTGTATTTGTGCCGTGGATCGTCTATTTAGCAGCATCCAAGCAGCTGCCGCTTGCGATCGGCCTCGGAGTCCTGTACATCGTCGTGCTCGTCTTCAGGCAGCTGGCCGAACCGAAGATTTTGAGCCGGTCAATCGGACTTCACCCTTTGGGAACATTGATCGCGCTGTTTGCCGGTTTCAAATTGTTTGGCTTTCTCGGATTGATCATGGGCCCCGCCCTTCTCGTTCTCATTCAGGCTCTCTTTACAACAGGTATTTTTAAAGACGTATGGCAGTTTATTAAAGGAAATGAAAAATAAGCGGCAGCCTGCTTTTTCCAATGCGGGCCGCCGCTTATCGGGTTATTTGATGATGTTGATCCGCCTGCCTTCAGACATCCTCTTCAGCTTGCGGGATATGAACGGTTTGAAACGGCTGCGCGTTGCCGGCAGCAGCAGCAGTAAACCGATGATATCCGATAAAAAGCCGGGCAGCAAAAGCAGCATGCCGCCTATGAAAATACAAAGCCCGTCCAAAATCGCATCCCCAGGCATTTTTCCATACTGAAGATCGCGCTGAACTTTGTAGTAAACTTCGATTCCTTGTTTTTTGGCGAGAGCGGCCCCGAGAAATCCCGTCAAGATGATCAGCAAAACGGTCGGCAAGACACCGATCCAATTAGCGGACAAGAGGAACAGACCGATTTCACTCGCTGGAAAAATGACGAGAAATAATAAGAAAAACTTCATTGTCTTCACCTCATAATTCTAATATGGAAGCGAACGGCCGCCCTGTTTTGCTTGTGCCGCCTGCAAAAAAAGAAGGGAAAAGCTTCCCTTCTTCTTCAATAAGCGATTAAAGTACGCTTGCACGTCCTTTGTAAACAGCTCCGCGGGCGGAGTCGACCGTAATGTCTTCTCCCTCTTTGAGAATGGAAGTCGCATTTTCCATTCCGACGATGACAGGGATGCCGAGGCTCAAGCCTACGACTGCCGCGTGGCTGGTTAAACCGCCTTCTTCAGTAATCAGCGCAGCCGCTTTTTCAAGGGACGCCATCATGTCACGATCCGTGCTTTTTGTAACCAAAACGGCGCCATCTTTCATTTTTTTATCCGCTTCTTGTGCATTTTGAGCGATGACCACTTCACCAAACGCGGATTTGCGTCCGATTCCCTGGCCTTTTGCGACCACGTCTCCGACAACATACACTTTCATCAAGTTTGTTGTGCCGGCTTCACCGACAGCTCCGGCCGTGATAACGATCAAGTCGCCGTGGCGTACGATGCCTGTGTCGAGAGATTTTTGCACTGCTTTTTCAAGCATTTCGTCAGTCGAGCTGTGGTTTTGTCCGCTTGTTGCGAAAACACCGAAGACAAGAGACAGCTTTCTTGAAACCGCATCATTTACCGTAACTGCGACAATCGGCGCCTGCGGGCGATATTTGGAAATCATTCTCGCCGTATGACCGCTTTCTGTCGGTGTGACGATGGCATTCACGTCAAGGTTGATTGCCGTATGCGCCACAGACTGGCCGATGGCATCTGTAATTGACATGCTGACTTGCTTGCTCCGTGCAGAAAGGATCTTTTTATGGTTGAGCGCTTCTTCTGAACGGGAAGCGATATTGTGCATCGTCTGAACGGCTTCAACAGGGTAATTTCCCGCAGCAGTTTCACCTGAAAGCATAATCGCGTCAGTTCCGTCAAAGATCGCATTGGCAACGTCGCTCGCTTCCGCGCGTGTCGGACGCGGATTGCGCTGCATGCTGTCGAGCATTTGGGTAGCCGTGATAACAGGCTTGCCAAGCGCATTGCATTTTTTGATCAGTTCTTTTTGAACGAGCGGCACTTCTTCAGCAGGGATTTCAACACCAAGGTCTCCACGTGCAACCATCAGACCGTCTGATACTTCAAGAATGGCATCGATATTGTCAACGCCTTCCTGGTTTTCGATTTTTGGAATGATTTGAATATCTGCCGCATTGTGCTCTTCAAGAAGTTCGCGGATTTCAAGAACATCCGACGGACGGCGCACAAAAGATGCCGCGATAAAATCAACACCCTGCTCGATACCGAACACAATGTCGTTAGCGTCTTTTTCCGTAATTCCCGGAAGATTGACGCTGACGCCCGGCACATTCACGCCTTTTTTGTTTTTCAGCGTTCCGCTGTTCATTACTTTTGTGACGATTTCACGCTTGTCCTTGTTGACATCTGTGACTTCAAGTCCGATCAGTCCATCGTCAAGCAAAATCGTTGAACCAATTGATACATCGTGAATCAACCCATCATATGTAACTGAGATTTTTTCAGGCGTACCGATAACTTCTTCCATTGACACGATCAGCTGAGAACCCGCTTCCAGTTCGATTGAACCGCCTTCCATTGTGTGCGTGCGGATTTCCGGACCTTTCGTATCAAGAAGGATACCGATATCTTTTCCCAGCTTGCCGGCTGCTTCGCGAATGTTTTTAATTCTTGCGCCATGCTCTTCGAAATCTCCATGGGAAAAGTTCAAGCGCGCCACGTTCATTCCGGCTTCCATCAGCTGGGTGAGCTTTTCAACAGTTTCGCTGGCCGGCCCAATTGTACAAACTATTTTAGTCTTTCTCATATTGCTTCCTCCTCGGGTTTTACACTAGATTGACAGTTCTTGAGACAAGCGGTACATGCTTTGATCAATTGTATGTTTATGATCGAGTATTTCAATGATATCATGATGCACAAGCTGGTTATTTTGAATTCCGACACAGCGTCCGCCTTTTCCTTCAAGAAGCAGTTCAACCGCAAATGCCCCTAGACGGCTTGCCAATACACGGTCTGCTGCAGTCGGAGAACCGCCGCGCTGGATATGTCCAAGCACCGATACTCTAGTTTCGAGATTTGTGGCTTCTTCAATTCTTTTGCCGAATTCAACGCCGCTTCCGACGCCTTCCGCCACAATGATGATGCTGTGTTTTTTGCCGCGCTCATGCCCTCTTTTCAGCCTTGCAATAATTTCTTCCATATCGTAGTCAGCTTCAGGGATCAAAATGGATTCCGCGCCTCCTGCCAAACCTGACCATAAAGCAATGTCCCCGGCATGGCGGCCCATTACTTCAATCACGTATGTACGTTCGTGGGATGTAGCTGTATCCCTGATTTTATCGATGGCATCGATAACGGTATTTAACGCCGTATCAAATCCAATCGTCAAATCTGTTCCAGGGATGTCATTGTCGATTGTTCCCGGCACTCCGACACAAGGAAAACCGTGTTCTGTCAGCTTTTTCGCTCCCATATAAGAACCGTCTCCGCCAATGACGACTAATCCTTCTATACCATATTTTTTTAAATTCGCTATTCCTTTTTCCCGTCCTTCTACCGTTTTAAACTCAGGACACCTTGCTGTATATAGCTTCGTTCCTCCGCGGTGAATGATATCTCCGACAGAACCGATTTCAAGCTTTTCTATTTTTCCGCTGATTAAACCTGAATACCCGTTGTAAATTCCGTATACTTCTACGTCATGGTAGATCGCTTTCCTGACAACCGCGCGGACCGCCGCGTTCATTCCCGGGGAATCTCCGCCGCTCGTCAATACTCCGATACGTTTCATCTTTTTCACCTCGAAAACATATATAATTTACCTTAACACGTTCATTGCCGCTAAAACAATGAAAAAGGGATGAAAATTTTCCGAAAATCCCTATAAAACCTTACTCATTATACAATTAAACAAAAAGTTTTTAAATAAATTTTAAGCAAACTCTTTGAAAAATCGCGGGTGAAAGACACAATCCTTTCACTTTTCACCTTTATCCATAAAAAATAAACGTGAGCCAAAGGCCTCACGTTTATTTATTTTATCCCAACAAATTGGTTTTCAGTCGAAATTTTTCCAATTGATTTATACTTGTTATATCTTTGTTGAATCAGCTCGTTCTTATCCAGTTTCAGCAAGGATTTAAGCTCGCTTTTCAGCGCTTCATCGATGTAGGCGGCCTGCTGCTCTACATCGCGGTGTGCTCCGCCTCTTACTTCTTTTATAACATGATCTATAATATCCAATTCTTTAAGGTCTGGAGCGGTGATTTTCATTGTTTCTGCCGCTTTTTTCGCGAGTCCTGAATCCTTCCAGAGGATAGCAGCCGCTCCCTCGGGAGAGATTACCGAATAAGTTGAGTTTTCCAGCATCAATAAGCGGTTTGCGACGCCGAGCGCAAGCGCTCCCCCGCTGCCGCCTTCCCCGATGACGATCGAGATGACCGGCACAGAAAGTCCCGCCATTTCAAAAAGATTCTTGGCAATTGCTTCGCTTTGCCCCCGCTCTTCAGCTGCTTTTCCAGGGTATGCTCCTTTTGTATCAATAAAGCAGATGATCGGCCTGTTAAATTTATCGGCCTGCTTCATCAGCCTGAGCGCTTTGCGGTAGCCTTCCGGATGCGGCATTCCGAAGTTGCGGCGGATGTTTTCTTTTGTATCCTTGCCGCGCTGTTGGCCGATCACTGTCACAGGAAGGCCCCGGAACTTGGCAATTCCGCCGACAATCGCTTCATCATCACCGAAATATCGATCTCCGTGGCATTCAAAAAAATCGGTAAAAAGATGTTCGATATAATCGAGCGTTGTCGGACGGTTCGGATGCCTTGCAATCTGGACTCTGTCCCAGGCTTTCAGATTTGTATAAATGTCTTCTTCAAGCCTTTCAAGACGAGCTTCAAGCTTCGTAATTTCAGAGCTTAAATCCATATCGGAATCCTGTGTGAACCTTTTCAATTCGGCGATCTTTTCACGCAGTTCGACCACCGGTTTTTCAAATTCTAATTCTCCAGCCACTCGAGATCACCTCCAGTTTGGTGCATTTTCAAAATGCTGCCGAGCGTTTTTTTCATGTCTGCTCTGTGAACGACGGAATCAAGCTGTCCGTGCTTTAACAGAAATTCCGCAGTCTGAAAATCCTCAGGCAGTTCTTCACGGATGGTTTGTTCGATAATTCTTCTTCCGGCAAAGCCGATCAGCGCGCCCGGCTCGGCAAGGTTGTAATCGCCGAGGGATGCGAAGCTTGCGGATACACCGCCTGTTGTCGGATGTGTCATCACCGAAATGATCAAGCCCTGCTCTTCACTGAACAGCTTTAAAGCGGAGCTTGTTTTAGCCATTTGCATCAAGCTGAGAAGGCCTTCCTGCATTCTCGCACCGCCTGATGCGGTAAAAATAATGAAAGGCACTTTTTCTTCTCTTGCCTTTTCGATCGCCAGCGTAATTTTTTCGCCTACGACAGACCCCATGCTTCCCATTCTGAAAGATGAATCCATCACGGCAACGACTGCCGGAGATCCGTCAACCGTCCCTTTTCCGGTGACAACCGCTTCATTCAGCGATGTTTTTTCCCGGTCTTTTTGCAGTTTCTCAAGGTATCCTGGGAATTCCAGCGGGTTTTCAGACATCATATCCTGATTGAATTCTTCAAAGGAGCCATCGTCCAGCAGGCTTTTTATACGCTGCTTCGCGTTCATTTGAAGATGGTAACCGCAGTTCATGCAGACCCTTAAGTTTTTATCCAGCTCTTTTGTGAGCATGATTTTTTTGCAATCCGGGCATTTTGTCATGATCCCTTCCGGTACATCTTGCTTTGCTGATTCCGCGGGAACGGAAGCGTATTTTTTTTTCTTTTTGCTGAATATATCTTTTAACAAAAGATTACCTCCCTTTTCTGAAGGGTTTTCTTCATGTATGCCTGTCCTGTTTATAGACTAGAACATCACTATACCGAAACTATTGTACTTTTTTTGTCAAACGGTGTCATCCTCAATTCGACATTTTTGACCGGCAAACAGCCGAATCGCACTTGATGCGGTTAGAGACTGACAAATTGATATATCAGCCTTGAGAGCGGATACAAAAGTCCGGAAAAGCGATTTGAAAAAATTTTTTACAGCCCGCATATTCCCTTACAAGTGTCCCCAATAAGAGGAAAAACTGTACATCATATTCGAGAAACAGCGCGTGACGGCTCTTTAGGCCAGAGCAATCACGCGCTGATCACAAAAATGGAGTTTTATTTTCCTTCAATTACTGCAAGCTTTCTTGTCTTTTCAGCGACTTCTTCAGGATCGACATCGATTCGTGCAACACCTGTTTCCATCGCGGCTTTCGCTACCGCTTTGGCAACGGCCGGTGCGACCCTTGGATCGAACGGAGCCGGAATGACATATTCGGGGCTCAGCTCTTCGTCGGAAACGAGTGATGCGATCGCCTCAACCGCGGCGATTTTCATTTCTTCGTTAATATGTGTCGCGCGGACGTCGAGCGCCCCGCGGAAGATGCCGGGGAATGCGAGAACGTTGTTCACTTGGTTAGGGAAGTCAGAGCGTCCCGTTCCAACGACGCTTGCTCCGGCTTCATGCGCTTCAGCAGGCATGATTTCAGGATTTGGATTCGCCATGGCGAAGATGATCGGTTTGTCAGCCATGCTTTCAACCATTTCTTTTGTCAAAGCGCCTTCGACGGAAACTCCGATAAAGACATCGGCGTCTTTGATCACATCTTTGAGCGATCCGTCTATGCGGTTTTTGTTCGTATATTTTGCGACTTCATCTTTAACAGCGTTCATGCCGTTCGGACGGCCTTCGTAAATCGCGCCTTTCGTGTCGCACATGATGATATCGCGCACGCCGAAATGATAAAGAAGCTTGATAATGGCAATTCCCGCTGCCCCGGCGCCGTTTGCCACGACTTTGACGGAAGACATCGATTTGCCAGACAGCTTAAGCGCATTGACGAGACCGGCTACCGTAACGATTGCAGTACCGTGCTGGTCATCGTGAAACACCGGGATTTTTGTTTCTTTTTTGAGGCGTTCTTCAATGACAAAACAGTTCGGCGCTGCAATGTCTTCAAGATTGACGCCGCCGAATGTCGGCTCAAGCAGCTTGACCGTCTCAACAATTTTGTCGACATCAGATGTATTTAAACAGATTGGGAATGCGTCCACACCGGCAAAGCTTTTGAAAAGAACCGCTTTTCCTTCCATAACCGGAAGGGCGGCTTCAGGGCCGATATTGCCGAGGCCGAGCACTGCCGTTCCGTCCGAGACGACTGCTACCATGTTTCCCTTCATTGTATAATCGTATACTTTGCTGTTATCATCGTAAATCGCTTTGCAGGGCTCAGCCACACCCGGAGAATATGCAAGGCTTAAATCATCCGCATTGCGAACCTGCACTTTTGATTTTGATTCCAATTTGCCCTGGTTTACTTTGTGCATATGCAGCGCTTTTTCTTTCAATGACATGTTAACAAACACTCCTTCAAGGGAATTTTGCCAAAAACTTTGCTTCGTTTTCTGCTTAAGATTCTTGTAAGACGAACCCTAGAATCTTAAAAATGATAACACAATTGACCGCTTTTTTGATCAATAATGCTCAAAATACCTGCTATCTGAGCACGACATTTTTCTCACCTACAACGCTTTTCAGCCTGTAGAGGGCAGCGTGGTCAGCCTTGATGTTGTAGCTTTCCGGCAGCTGCATCGTTTGTTTCCGTTTTTCATAATAGACGCAGACCGGCGTTTCCCCTTTGTGTTCAAGCAGGATGCTGCTGATTTTCTTAAAGATATCGTGGGTGTGCTGACTTTCCTCCACTTTAATATAGACGGACGGCTGCTTTTTAGCATGAAGCGATTCGACAAGCGATGCCCCGGCGATGATCAGCTGGCGCTTTTCATTCCTTGTCTCAAGACGTCCTTCTGCAAAAAGCGATACGCCTTCTTCCAGGATCGGGGAAAGCTGTCTGAACTGTTCAGGAAAAACAACCGCTTCGATTTCCCCGCTTTCATCGCTCAGCTCCAGAAAAGCCATCGTCTGTCCCGTTTTTGTACGGATCGTCTTCATCTTCGTCAAAAGTCCGCCCAAAGCCGCCTTTTTACGGCTGGAGGCGAGCAGCTGAATAATCGGCAGCGCACCTGCACGGTCCAGCTTCTTGCGGTGAACGCTCAGCGGATGGTCAGAAAAGTAAATGCCGAGCGTCTCCTTCTCGTGTGCCAGCAGGTCGACGAGCGGCATTTCTTCCGTCTCGGCGTACTTCGGCTTAATTGTCAAGCCTTCATCGAGAAAGAAGCCGAGCTGATCATTGTCTCCTGCAAACAATTCGGCATGCTCCAGCGCGACATCGACAGAAGCGAGCAAAGTGGCCCGGTTTTCACCGAATTCATCCATTGCTCCGGCAAAAATTAAAGCTTCAATCGTTTTCCGGTTCACGCTTTTCACAGAAGTCCTGACACAAAAGTCAAACAAATCTGCGAACGGCTTTTCTTTTCTCGCCCTGTAGATTTCTTTCACAGCCGAAATACCGACGCCTTTAACAGCCCTTAAACTGTAGCGCAGCGCCCCGTTTTCCACGACGAACGGATAGCCGCTCTTATTAATGGAAGGACCTAAAACATGCAGCCCTTTCCCTTTCGCTTCATAGATGTACTGAGCAAGCTTTTCCTCATTTCCGATCGCACTCGTCAAGAGGCCGCACATAAAGTAGAGGGGGTAATGCGCTTTTAAATAAGCGAGCTGGTAGCCGATCATGCTGTATGCAACCGCATGACTCCGGTTAAAACCGTAATTGGCGAATTTTACAATCAGATCGTATACTTCATTAGCCGCTTGTACGGAATACCCTTTTTTCAAGCATCCACTAATAAAATGATTTCTCTCTGTATCGAGAATTTCCTTGTTTTTTTTGCCGACCGCCCTTCGCAAAAGATCGGCTTCTCCAAGCCTGAAACCCGCCATCCGCGATGCGATCATCATGATCTGTTCCTGATAAACGATCACGCCGTATGTATCTTTCAAAATCTCGGCCAAATCCTCGTGCGGATAAGACACGGCAACCCGTCCGTGCTTTCGTTCGATATACAGCGGGATATTTTCCATCGGGCCCGGGCGGTACAAGGCATTAACAGCGACAATGTCTTCAAGGCTTGATGGCTTGAGCCTTTTTAAAACGTTTCTCATGCCGGCTGATTCGAGCTGGAAAATACCTGTCGTATCTCCTTCTGACAGCAGCTTAAACGTCTGTTCATCTTCATAGGGAATCGCCGAAAAATCGATGGTGACCCGCTCGCTTTTTTCGATCAGCGTTTTGATCGATTCAATGAGCGTTAAATTGCGCAAGCCGAGAAAATCCATTTTCAATAGTCCCAAGTCTTCGAGATAGCCCATCGAATATTGCGTTAAATATACACCGTCATGTCCTTCCTGTATCGGTATGATATTCGTCAGTGGCTCCTCGCTCAACACGACGCCCGCCGCATGAATGGACGTATGCCGCGGAAGCCCTTCGATTTTCTGAGCCGTTTTAAATATGTCCTGAAGCTTCTTGGACCCGTTCAGGCGCTTGTCCAGTTCAACAGAAAGAGCTCTCGCCTCTTTCAGCGTCACTCCAGGTTTGGACGGAATCAATTTCGCCAACTGGTCGGCTTCTTTCGGACTGATGCCCATCACCCTGCCGACGTCCCGGAGCGCCGCTTTTGCGGCCAATGTACCAAACGTGATAATTTGCGCTACGTGCAGTGCCCCGTATTTATTTTTCACGTATTGGATGACTTCATCCCTTCTCGTATCGGGAAAATCGATATCGATATCGGGCATGCTGATGCGCTCCGGATTTAAAAACCGTTCAAACAGCAATTTGTGCTTGATCGGATCGACATCTGTGATAAACAGCGTATAAGCGACGAGAGAGCCGGCCGCCGACCCCCGCCCCGGCCCTGTGATAATGCCGTTGTCGTGGGCGAACTTCATGAAATCCCAGACGATCAAAAAATAGTCGCTGAACGCCATGTCGCGAATCACTTTCAGCTCATACTCAAGCCGTTCGACATACTCCCTCGGAGCGGCATCGAACCGTTTTTCCAGTCCGAGAAAGCAAAGCTCAGCCAAATAATCGTCAGCATTCTTGCCGGAAGGCGCCGGATATTTCGGCAGGCGCGTCTGGCCAAGGCTCAGGTCCACCTGGCACAGATCCGCGATTTTGACTGTATTCTCCAACGCGTCCGGACGATCCCTGTAAATGTCAAGCATTTCAGCGGGCGGCTTGAGCTCAAGATGCAGATCTCCTTCGGCCTTCATGTCTTCGTTCAGCTTCTCGCCCGCTTTAATCGCTTTTAAACACGTATAAGCTGCCGCATCCTCTTTTTCGATGTAGCGTACATCGCCGGTTGCGGCAATCGGAATTCCCGTATGTTCGCTGAGCTCCAGAATGCGTTCAGAAAGAAGCGGGTCGCCCTTGTACGGCTGATACGACAAATAAAAGCTGCCCTCTCCGAAGATCGAAAGACAGCGGAGGGCGGCGTTCTTCGCCTCTTCGATCAGCCCTTCTTTCAACAGCGCTTCAACATGGCTTGTCCCGCCCGTTGTCAGCGCAATGAGCCCTTCATGATAACTTTTGAGCCATTTTTCTTTGATGCCGGTTTTTGATTTCGACTGCAACACGCTGCTGATTTTCAGCAGGTTTTGGTAGCCTTTGTTTGTTTTCGCCAAAAGAACGAGCGGATATGAAAGCTGTTCTTTTTCATCTGTTAAAACTGAGGCTGTAAGCCCGATAATCGGCTTGATGCCGCGTTTTTTGCATGATTTATAAAATTCCACCGCCCCGTACATGACCTCATCATCCGTCAGCGCCATTGCGCTGTAGCCCAGCTCTTTGGCTTTGGCCGTGAGGTCCTCTACGGAAGCGGCGCTGTTTAATAAGCTGTAACCGCTGTGTACTTGCAGGTGAACAAAAGGCATTTCTGTCACCCCTTCCTTTTTCGAGCCGTCTCTTTTCATTATATGATGGGATCGAATGAGAAACAAATGTTCTTTCTTTGATCAACAATCATACTTGTCTTTCTTTATCCATATAGTGTGATAAGGTGAGGTGATCGGAATGGATCCTGAACAGCCCTTTTTTCCAAACTTTATCAGCTGTTATTTTATTGCGCTAGGAGTGCTTCTCGGCGGTTGCTTAATCGGAGGGATCGGCGCCTATCTGTCGGGACAGCCGCCTTTAACGATTATTACAAGCCTCGCAAACCGTCTAAAAATCTGGGCGCTGGTTGCGGCAATCGGCGGCACGTTTGACGCGGTCTACAGCTTTGAAAGGGGCATTATCGAAGGCAATACGAGAGACATCGTAAAACAGCTTCTCCTGATTCTTTCGGCGATGGGAGGAGCGCAGACCGGTTATCTGATCATCAATTGGCTCACACAGGAGCATATTTCCTCATGAGAATCCCTCCTTATTATAAAAAACCGGGTTGGCAGCGTTTTTTTGCGGGAATGATGTGCGGAGCCATCATCAGCTGGGTCGTGTTCCTGTTTACATACGGCACCTTTCAGGAGAAGCAGGTCGTCTTGATAAGAGAACAGAAAGAGCGCATCAATGATTTAAATGACCAGATCACCATTTACCGGGAGGACCTTCATAAGCTGAATGAAGACAATAAAAGAAAACTGCTGATTCAAAGCGTCGACGTCAAGCTGATCAACGGCAAGCAATACAAATTGTCACAGCCCGACATGATGAACTTTGAAGAGCGTATCCGGGATAATATTTCGGATGTCATCACAAAGGATATCGAAAGCGTCTACCGGACGAAGGAGCTTTTAAAGCGGACGATTGAAAATAAAGAGTATACGATAAACGATAAAACGTACAAAGCGAAAGTCACCGAACTGACGATTTATACACGGCTTTCCGTTGAAATCAAAATCTCTTTTTCCGAATAAAATTATGGATTTTTTTTTACGATTTACATGCATTCGTCGCTTTTTTCCATATTTTAATTTAAACTGACAGTAAGCGATATGTAAGTTTTTTTAAAAAGGGAGGAAAGCAGAATGTACATTTACAGTTACCATCAGCTGGCAAGAGATAAAGTCAACCGGATCAAGCTGGGCTACTCGGCTTATGCGGAAACCGAAAGTCTCGCGTCCCTTATCAAAAGAGAGTTAAGAGCCCAAAACATCCATGTTTATGAGGATGTAACAGATATCGGATCATGGTTTATACCTGAATAAGCAGCAGCTGTGATGCGTAAAATGATCTGCTTACACTTTGCTGCTTACTTTTTCGCAAAATATAATGCAAACGCTTGCAGTTGAACTGCACAAAAAAAGAGGGACTTCCCCTCTTATTTGTTTTCTTTGCATATGCGCTCCAAGTCAGCGATGACAAGATCGGTGTCTTTCCAGTCATAGATGGAAGCACCGGCTGCGAGCGGATGGCCTCCGCCGTTGTATTTTTTAGCGACTTCATTGACAATCGGCCCCTTTGAACGAAGCCTTACCCTGATCTGGTCGGCTTCCTCCACAAAAAACACCCATGCTTTGATTCCTGAAATATTGCCGAGCGTGCTGACAAGCTGTGAAGCTTCAGACGGCGTAATATTGTATTGATGCAAAATGTCACGGGTGATGAATACCGACGCCACACCGTTTTCGGACAGAGAAACATTCTGGTAAATGTAACCGTTCAGCCTCACAACATTTAATTTCGTCTCATACAATTGATTAAAAAGCGCCTGAGAATTAAAAGGATACTCAATCAGCTCTCCGGCATATTTCAATGTCTTTTTTGTCGTGTTCGGAAATAAGAAGCGCCCTGTATCCCCCACAATGCCGGCATAGATCAGTTCGGCACCCTTTGTCGGAAGCGTCCATCCCGCTTGTTCTTTACCCGCTAAATACAGTTCGTAAATCATCTCGCTCGTCGAGCTCGCATTCGTATCCACCCATAAAAGGTCGCCGTATTGGTCTTCATTCGGATGATGGTCGATTTTGATCAGCTTGTCGCCCATGTTGTAGCGCGAATCGGAAATTCTCGCTTGATTGGCCGTGTCACAGACGATGACAAGTGCATTTTCATACACCGGGTCTTCAATCACATCCGGGGTGTACAAAAAAGCGAGGGAAGGCTCGGGCGTTCCGACCGCGAAAATATTTTTTTCAGGATAGGTTGCCCTCAGGATTTCCGCAAGGCCGCATTGGGATCCGTAGGCATCGGGATCCGGTCTCACATGTCTATGTATAATGATCGTGTCATATAATGATATGGTTCTGATGATTTCTTTTTTCATGACGCGCCCCTTCTTTACTTTGTTTTTAACCATTAAATCATAATCTGTTGTTGGTGGAAAGTGAAAGTTATGACTTTTTATTGTAGAAAGCGAACCCGATTATGTATACAATGGGTTTGTAAAACTTACAATGGAGGATGTCGATTATGCCGTTTTTTGTTTTTTTCATTGTGGTTTCAGCGATAGCTTATGGGTACTTCAAAGTAAGGTATGTGCGCACCAAAAAAGCGATTGAACGGGAATACTATTCGGCCAAGTCAAGCATGAGTCTGGGCCTGTTTATCATGTTCTTCGGCGCCAATCAGCTGCTTTTAAACCGCGGCACGCTGGCTGTCGTCATCGGCGTTATTTTTATGCTGACCGGGCTCGGGAGCATGTGGGCCGGCTACAGAGCCTATAAGCACTATGTCCCTTTGCTTGCGAAAGAAAACGAACGGGAAAACGCATAAGCGAAAAGAGGGACACTGGCCGCGTCCCTTAGCTTCTTTCCATCAGCTGAACCATCATCATCGCTTTGCCGACGAGAGCACCCTGGTGAAAAACTTCTATATCCATTTTTCCGAACTTTCTCCCGGCTTCGAGAATGTTCGGTTTTATTTCAATGACAGACTCCATTTGCACAGGCTTTAAAAAATAAATCGTCATGCTCTCTATCACGAGTTCGCCTTTTTTGTGCGACCGCAAAAAACGGTTTGCAGCTTCGGTCAAAATCGTCGTAAACACGCCGTAGGAAATCGTTCCCAAGTGGTTTGTCATTTGCGGCGTTACTTCGTATTGATAAACCGGATCCGGCTTGTTTTTGTCATTGTCCGATTCTTTGAAACCGCCTGTCACAATGTCATCGAGTTTTTCGCCGACCTGAGGCTGCTTCTGAATCATTTGAAGCGCCTTTAATACGTCCTGCCTGCTGATCATGCCGATCAGCTTTTGCCGCTCGTCAACGACGGGAAGCACTTCGATTCCTTCCCAGACCATCATCTGCGCCGCTGAAGCGACTGACGTTTTGCCGATTACTGTAATCGGGTTTTTCGTCATGACTTTTTCAATCAATACAGAGCGGTCATATCCGGCAACATCTTTTGAAGTTAAAATGCCGTGGATTTTCATCTGCTCGTCAACGATGGGAAAACGTCCATGCCCCGTTTCAAAGTTTTTCTCATACCATCTTTCGAGCTTTTCATGAGGGGATAAGCAGACCGTTTTTTCCAAAGGGGTCAAAATATCCTCGACAAGCACGACCTCTTTTTTGATGAGCTGGTCATAAATCGCCCTGTTGATCATCGCGGCTACAGTAAACGTGTCATAGCTTGTAGAAATGACCGGGAGCTCGAGCCTGTCGGCAAGCTCAATAATCTCCGGCTCCGTATCAAAACCGCCGGTCACCAGCACGGCAGCACCCGCTTCCAAAGCCTGGCGGTGCGCATCGATTCGGTTGCCGACAATCAGCAGGTTGCCCGCCCCGGTATATCTCATCATCGCATCAAGCTTCATCGCTCCGATGACGAATTTGTTGAGCGTTTTATGAAGCCCTGCTTTTCCGCCAAGCACATGGCCGTCAATGACATTGACCACTTCAGCGTATGTCAGTTTTTCAATATTCTCTTTTTTCTTTTGCTCGATCCTGATCGTTCCGACCCTTTCGATCGTGCTGACAAACCCTTTATTCTCGGCTTCTTTTATCGCTCTGTAAGCAGTTCCTTCACTGACTTTCATTTCCTTCGCAATCCGCCTGACGGAGATTTTTTCGCCGACGGACAAAGAATCAATATATTTTAAAATCTGTTCGTGTTTTGTCGCCAATCGTTTCACCTTCATCCTCTGACTGCTAGATATATTTATTATAAATGGTTGTGCAATTGAACCGCAATCCGCCTTCGCAACATCATGTCCGTCTAAGAGCGATCATTCTCCATCAGAAGAAGCGCTTTTTCAAGCCATGAGCAATAGCCGTTTTCCCGCTCCAGCGCCCGGGTCAATACAAGGTAATGGCCGAAATGAGGCGAGCGGAAAGTTATCGATTCACCCGCTTCGCGCTTCAATTCTTCGAGCTTATTTTTTAAAAAAACGGCTTTCTCCTCCCGCTTTTGAAGCTGATCGGCAAAAAGCCTTTTCGCTTCATCACGTTCCATCGAAGAGATAAAATAAGCTTTCAGCATAAATTCATCTTTTACCGTATCGGGGACCGGTTTGAATTCCGTAAGCCATCCGTGAAGTTCACGCTTTCCGGCCTCTGTGATGGAATACATTTTCTTTTCTAATTTTGAGCCTTGGATCACCGTTTCATATTCGATAAATCCTTCATCCGTCAGCTTTTTCAGCTCGGGATAAATCTGACTGTGCTTGGCGCTCCAAAATTGGCCCAATTCGGCTTTAAAGCGGCTTGTCATATCGTAGCCGCTCAAACTCCCGTGATCAAGGAGCCCCAAAATCGCGTATTTCAATACCCTCATAATATCCTCCCAAGAACAATCCGATTCCTATATTATATCATCATTAACATGTTTTGATAGACATATAACCGGTTCAACCGAAAAAAGGACCCGGATTCGGGTCCTCTAAAAACAAGTTTATTTAAATTCGATTGACTCACCGACCTCAAGCACTTTTCCGACGCCGCCGGGAAGGCTGTCCGCAAATGCATGCGGGTCCTGTTCGATGACGGGGAACGTCGAGTAGTGAACCGGTACAACCTGTTTCGCCCTGAGCCATTCTGCGGCCAGTTTGGCATCCTCCGGGCCCATCGTAAAATTATCGCCGATCGGCAGGAAAGCGAGGTCGATATGATTTAATTCACCGATCAGCTTCATATCTGAGAAAAGCCCAGTGTCTCCTGCATGAAAAATCGTCCTTCCTTCCACAGTCAAGAGGATCCCCGCCGGCATGCCGGTATAGACGATCTTTTGGCTGTCTTCTTCCGTATAAGCCGATCCGTGGAAAGCCTGCGTCAGCTTGACTTGGCCAAAATCGAACTGATGGGAGCCGCCGATATGCATCGGATGGACATTCAGGCCTTTCCATCCCAGATAGACCGCGAGTTCATTCGGAGCTACAACGAGCGAATGATTTCGCTTGGCGATTTCGACGGTATCGCCGACATGATCGTTATGACCGTGGGTCAGCAAAATAACATCCGCTTTAACCTCTTCCGGCTTTAAATCGGTTAAAGAATTTCCTGTAATAAACGGATCGAAGATCAATTGATGATTTCCCGTTTCAACTGTTACCACTGAATGACCATGATATGTCACTTTCATCATATCCACCCCTGTTTTTTAATTTCGCACGTCTAAAGAGAATGACGGTTAATCACATTCAAGCCGCCTGTCGCTTCAATGACTGTTCCCGTAATGTAGTCGGAATGTTCATCGCATAGAAAAGTGATGATCCTTGCGATATCTTCACCGGTTCCCGACCTGCCGATCGGCGTTTCCTCATCAAGTGACGCCCTCGCTTCTGAAATCGAAGCCTCTTTCATATCCCCGACGATGTTGCCTGGACAAACCATGTTGGCTGTGATGCCGGAGCCCGCTTCTTCAATGGCGATCGTTTTTGTTAAAGAAGCCAGCCCCACTTTCGCCGCTCCAAAAGCGGAACGATGCAGCCAGCCCGGCGCATGGTCTGCCCCCTGAAATCCGTATGTGATGATGCGGCCGAACCGCTGGCGCCTCATCACCGGAACAACCGCTTTAAACAGATGGAAGACAGAGCTTAAGTTGCCTTCAAGCATGTCATACCATTCATCATCAGTATAATCTGCAAGCTTTTTTCGTTCAAATATGTATGGGCCGGCATTATTGATCAGAAGATCAATTTTTCCAAATCGCTCAAGTGCGGCATTCACCATCCGGAGCAGGTCTTCTTTCTTGGTGACATCTCCCTTTACAAACTGTAAACGGTCAAGGGATGACCGCCATTTTTCTTTTAGGCGGCTGACAGCTTCTTCGTCCTGCCTGTAATTCACCGTCACTGAGTAGCCTTTTTCAAGCAGGGCTTCCGTCACTTTACGCCCCAAACCTTTTGAACCGGCAGTAATTAACGCATGGCGCACATCTTTCCCTCCCAGGCATTGGTTCTCGGTATTCGCAAATGATTGCATGTATCTACCTATACTTTACTACAAAAGCCAGAGTATATCACATGTGGAGCATCGGGAAATTTGCAATCGCCGCTGGACAGAAGAAAGCTGAAGCCCGCTGTTACGGGCTCCAGCTTTCTATTGTTTATCTGCATCAGCTAACGGCTGTGCGTCATCGTGCGCGACAAATCCGCTGAAATAGGCATCAGAGATTTGCTGAACGGTTTCTTTATCGCCGTCGGCATCATACATGTATGCGTGTTTTGACTGATCTTGTTTCATTGCCACACCCCTTTTCGATTCACAAATCTATTTTGCGTATGAAGCCGCACAGTTATGAATCGAATCGGGAAGTGTTAAAAATTGTTCAAACAATGCTTCGCCTTTTGAATGGCTTCTTCCACCTTTTTGAATCCCGTCCCGCCTTCACTCATCCTTTTTTCGACGGCATGGTGCGGGTCGAGCACGATGTAGACGTCTTCTTCAAACAGTTCGCTTGCCTTTTCGAACTCTTCAAACGGCAGGCCGCTGAGATAAATGCCTTTTTCGATACAAGTGTAGACAAGCTTTCCGACGACTTCGTGCGCCTCTCTGAACGGCATGCCCTTTTTCGCCAGATAGTCGGCAAGTTCGGTAGCATTTGAAAAATCCTGCTCCGTTGCTTTTTTCATCATATTTTTGTTCACTGTCATCGTTTTCGTCATGCCGGCAAAAATCTCAAGGCTTCCTTCGACCGTTTTCACAGTATCAAACATACCTTCTTTGTCTTCCTGCAAATCTTTATTGTACGCTAACGGGAGCCCTTTCATAATCGTCAGGAGGCCGATCAGATCACCGTATACGCGTCCGGTTTTCCCGCGAATGAGCTCTGCCATATCCGGGTTTTTCTTTTGCGGCATCATGCTGCTCCCCGTAGCATAAGTGTCATCAAGCTCAATGAATTTAAATTCCTGCGAACACCAAAGAATGATTTCTTCGGAGAATCTTGACAGATGCATCATCAAAATGCTGCTCGCGCTTAAAAATTCAAGGATGAAATCCCTGTCGCTGACGCCGTCCAAGCTGTTTTCATATATCGAGTCAAACCCGAGCAGACCTGCTGAATATTCACGGTCGATCGGAAATGTCGTTCCAGCGAGCGCCCCGCATCCAAGGGGGGACTTGTTAATCCGCTTGAATGAATCATGATAGCGTTCTTTATCGCGCTCAAGCATCCAGAAGTAAGCGAGCAAATGATGCGCGAACGAGATCGGCTGCGCCCGCTGCAGATGGGTGTATCCCGGCAGTATCGTCTCCACATGTTCTTCCGCTTTTTCGATAAGCACGTGTTGAAAAGCCGTAATCAGCTCGATGATATGCTCTGTGTGCCCTTTTAAATACAGGTGCATATCCGTCGCGACCTGGTCGTTTCGGCTTCTGGCCGTATGAAGCTTTCCGCCGAGCGGCCCGATTTCGTCAATGAGCATTTTTTCAAGGTTGAGGTGAATGTCTTCGTAATCGACTGAAAAATCGAGTTCGTTTTTTTCCGCTTTGTGCAAAAGGGATGTCAGGCCTTCTTTTATTTTGACCGCTTCTGCTTCGGTTAAAATGCCGCATTTTTCAAGCATGGAAGCATGAGCGAGAGACCCTGCGATATCTTCTTTCACGAGCGTTTTGTCAAAGTGGATCGATGCGCCGAACTCATCGACCCATTTTTCCGGTGTTTTTTGGAACCGGCCTCCCCACAGCTTTTTCATGCTTTAATCTGCTCCTTTTTTTGGACGATGCTGTTTACTTTCGTCGGCAGTCCCCACAGCTCGATAAAGCCGACGGCAGCGTGATGATCGAACGCATCGTCTTTTGTATACGTCGCCAGTTTTTCATCATACAGGGAGTATTCGGATTTACGCCCTTCAACGATCGCATGGCCTTTGAACAGCTTGACGCGGACGACGCCCGTGACATGCTTCTGCGTTTCTTTCAGGAAACCGGAAAGCGCGTCTTTAAGCGGAGAAAACCACAGGCCGTTATAGATCACTTCAGCCATTTTTTGTTCGATCAGAGGTTTGAAATGCGCCACTTCTTTTACTAATGTCAAATCTTCAAGCTCTTTGTGCGCCTTCATCAAAGTCATCGCGCCCGGGCATTCGTACACTTCGCGTGATTTGATGCCGACAAGGCGGTTTTCAACATGGTCGATGCGCCCCACTCCATGCGCGCCCGCCAGTTCATTCAGCTTTAAAATCAAGTCTGACAGTGAGTAATGAGCGCCGTCAATGGAAACCGGAATGCCCTCTTCAAAAGCGATTTCGATCACATCGGGGGTATCCGGTGTTTTTTCAAGCGGCTTCGTCAAATCATAAGCCCCTTCAGGAGGCGCCGCCCATGGATCTTCCAGAACTCCGCATTCATTGCTTCTGCCCCACAGGTTCTGGTCAATTGAATACGGGCTGTCAAGATTGATCGGAATCGGAATGCCGTGCTTTTCTGCATACGCGATCTCTTCGTCGCGCGACCATTTCCATTCGCGCACAGGTGCCAGCACCTCTAAATCCGGATTGAGCGATTTAATGGACACCTCGAAGCGCACTTGGTCATTTCCTTTGCCTGTGCAGCCGTGAGCCACGGCTTGGGCGTTCTCTTTTTCAGCCACTTCGACCAGCTTTTTGGCGATCAGCGGTCTGGACAGAGCTGATACAAGCGGGTACTTTCCTTCATAAAGCGTATGGGCCTGGAGGGCGGTCAGTGCAAACTCTTTCGCAAATTCTTCTTTTGCATCGATAACATATGAATTAGAAGCCCCGACTTGAAGCGCTTTTTGCTGAACAAATGCGAGATCCTTTCCCTCCCCGACGTCAAGGCAGCAGGCCACTACATCATATCCCTGTTCCTGCAGCCATTTTATCGCGACAGAAGTATCAAGTCCTCCTGAATATGCTAAAACCACTTTTTTCTTTTGCGTCATTTTGAAAAACTCCTCTCATCTCGGTGCTCTTTTTGTATAAAAATAAGTTTTATTTAATAAAAATACATTTAATATGTATACACTTTAACAAGGAAGTCTGGTTTTTTCAACCTTTTTATAAAAAAAACTTCATTCATTTTTTATGAATGAAGTTCAGTGCATATTCAGCGTTCAGCCGGAGGGCTTTCCGGCTTTATTTTTTCATATCTTTTCTCAGTTCTCTGATGACATGGGCAAGCTCAGGCACAATCAGCTTTGACATTGCAAGCTTAACCGCCCCGCTTGAACCCGGTGTTGCAAACACGGCTTTGTTTTGAATAACACCCGCTGCAGCTCTTGAAAGGATCGCAGCCGCTCCGATATCCTCTGTATAACTCAGCATGCGGAATATCTCCCCAAATCCCGGAATTTCTTTCGAAAAAAGAGGAACGATCGACTCGATTGTTACATCTCTAGAGGCAATGCCCGTCCCTCCGTTTAATAGGATGGCATCGATCCGGTCATCAAGACAGCCTTCCAGCACAGCTTTTTGAATCATTTCCTTTTCATCCTTTACAATCTCATAGGAAACGATCTCATGACCGTCTTCCGCTAAAAACTCTTTCATAAGCCGGCCGCTTTTATCTGTGTCTTCCGTTCTTGTATCGCTGACAGTAATAACTTTGCAGTTGACGCGGTCCGGCGCTTCTTTTTTATGTTCCTCAACACTCATGGCTAAATAGCCTCCTTTATACAGTCTTTTTTCATTATAAAGGGGAAGATGCATAAAAAAAACAGCCTTCCTTGTAAAGAGAAGGCTGTTTTTTTATTTTTAGTGAGCCAGTCTAACGACGTCTCTTGCAATCATCACTTCTTCATTCGTCGGGATGACGAGGACTTTTACAGGTGAATGCGGATAGCTGATAAACGCTTCTTTTCCACGGACGTTATTCAACGCAGGATCCCAATAGACACCCATGAATTCCAAACCATGAAGAACGCGCTCTCTGACTTCAACGCTGTTTTCCCCGATGCCGGCAGTGAAAATGATCGCGTCTACTCCGCTCATTCTCGCTGCATAAGAACCGATGTATTTATGAATTCTGCTTGCGAATACTTCAAGGGCTGTTTCCGCACGTTCATTGCCTTCTTTAGTTGCTTCGACAATATCGCGCAAATCGCTTGAGAATCCGGAAATACCTAAAAGACCGCTCTTTTTATTGAGTGTGTTCAGGACTTCGTCGGCTGTTTGACCCGTTTTTTCCATAATGAACGGGATAAGCGCAGGATCGATGTTTCCTGAACGCGTACCCATCGCCACACCTGCAAGCGGTGTGAAGCCCATTGATGTATCGATTGATTTGCCGCCTTCAACAGCTGCGATGCTCGCGCCGTTTCCAAGGTGGCAGGAAATCAGGCGAAGTTCTTCAATCGGACGGCCGAGCAGCTCTGCCGCGCGTTCAGTCACATATTTATGAGATGTGCCATGGAAACCGTATTTACGGATGCCGAATTTCTCATAGTATTCGTATGGCAGACTGTACAGATAAGATTGTTCCGGCATTGTTTGGTGGAATGCCGTATCAAAAACGGCCACGGCAGGAACATTTGGAAGTACTTCTTTAAACGCTTTAATTCCGACAATATTAGCCGGGTTATGAAGCGGTGCGAGTTCTGAAATCTCCTCGATCTCATGGATCATTTCATTCGTCAATAAAACGGAGTCGCTGAACTTTTCGCCGCCGTGTACGACGCGGTGTCCGATTCCGTCGATTTCATTTAAATCTTTGATAATGCCGAATTTTGTGAGTTTATCCAGCAGCATTTTTACGGCTACGGAGTGATCCGGAATATCTGTTGTTTCGGTCTTTTTTTCGTCGTTGACGGAAATCGTGAAGATGCCGTTATCCAGCCCGATTCGCTCAACAAGGCCTTTTGTTAGTACTTTTTCGCTGGGCATTTCGAACAGTTGAAATTTCAATGATGAGCTTCCAGCATTGATTGCAATAATTTTGGACATAAAATGACGCTCCTTTTTACCTATAGTCCGGTGACATTATGTTCAACCCGGATCATAAAAAATATGTATAAAATCGTTCTTAGTAAATTCAAAAAATATCTGCCTTTCTCATTTAAACACTCAAAAGAGTGCATTTCAAGTCACGATCCGACATGTTAACGCTTTCACAAAGAAATTATTATTTTCTGAATATAAAAACAGATCAGAGAATATATCTTCTCTGATCTGCTTATCTTTTTTCAGCTTGAAACCAGTTGTCGAGTTTGGCTGTCATTTTCAGCATCGCATCCTGATTGGCGAATGATGGAACTTGTGCAAGCAGAACTTGTTTAGGCGCTTTCGCCTGTTCGCCATGCTTTTGTAAAACCAAAATGCTCTTCGCGTGTGCCTCATCTTTGAAAATCGACAGCGGAAGCTGAAGCACTGCATTAATATACGCATTGTCCTTTAAAAAGGTACGCAGCTTTTCGCTTTGGCTGCTTTCGAACAATTGGTTCGGAATCATAAAAAATAAATAGCCGCCCGGTTTCGTATAGGTCAAGCTTTGTTCAATAAACAAATGGTGTGAAAAAGAATGGCCTTCATCTGCCTTTAATTCGAAAGCGCGCGCGCTTTCGTCATCAGGATAATATCCGACGGGAAGATCGCAAATGACCGCATCGGCAGGCTCCATAAAAATCGGCTGCAGGCTGTCCTGGTTAAAAAGCTCGATTTCCTTTTCCTGCAGGTTTGCCTGGACATAGGCGAGCTTGATCAGAACGTCATCAATCTCTGAGCCGAACGCTTTTCCGGCTTCACCGGCCAGCTGGTTCAAGACGGCAAGCAGCAGGTTTCCAGTGCCGACCGCCGGATCAAACAGCGTCAATTCTTTTTTGGGTCCGATGAATTTGTTCACCAGATATCCGATAAATAAACCGATTGTATCGGGCGTCATCTGCCGGTTCGGATGGGGAATATCTTTCTGGCCTTTCAGGATGGCAAGCTGGAAGGCTTTTCGGATCGCCTCATGGCTGCATTCTGAAAAACGCGCACGGCCGAGCAGATCCTTCACCTTTTGTTCGGCTTTTTCGGAAAGCCCGCGGTCCGCGGAACCTGTAAAGAATGCCTCTCCTGCTTCCGCCAATCCTTCTATGTAAGGGATCTGCAGGTCACGTGCGATGATTTCCGCTCCTTTGTCAAGCCATTCATAAATCGTTTCGACTGGATAGTTTTGCATGATGATGTCTCTCCTTATCAAAAAATCAAAGCCATGAAAAGAGCTCCGGCAAGATGATCACCTGGAGCCCTTTTATGAGTTGAATTTACTTAACGAGTGATTTGGCAGCTTCGATGGCTTTGTCATAGTCCGGGTGGTTTGTCGCTTCGCTGACGTATTCAGTGTAGACGACTTTTCCGTTTTCATCTAACACAAATACGGCGCGGGCAAGCAATCTCAATTCTTTAATGTAAAGCCCGAATGCTTCCCCAAAAGACATTTCCCTATGATCTGACAATGTTTCCACATTTTCAATTCCGTTTGCTCCGCACCAGCGAGCCTGTGCAAACGGCAGATCCGCGCTGATCGTATACACTTTCACTGAACCGAGGCCTGCGGCTTCTTCGTTAAAGCGGCGGGTCTGCGCGTCACAAACACCTGTATCGATAGACGGAATCACCGAAATAACGGCTGGTTTGCCTTTAATGTCTTGAAGCGTGACTTCCTCAAGCGAATTGGACAAAACAGTGAAATCAGGCGCCTGGTCTCCGACTTTCACTTCTGAACCTACCAGTGTCACCGGGTTTCCTTTAAATGTAATTGAAGCCATCATCATTCCTCCTTCATTTATGTATGACTCTACTATAAAAGAGTTTAGGACAAACTGCAAAGCTTAAGTCCGGCCGAGACAAAAAAAGTTAACTGCTGCAGGAACAGTTAACTTCTGTGGCCGGAAAGCCGAAGCTTTTAAAATGGAGGCGTCTGGTTTTGGCGGTTCATATTTTGCTTTTGCTTATCGTTTTTCTTAAACATATGCTGAATCCGTTCGATCGTTTGCGGGGCTGCGTCTAAAATCTTATCGATGACGTGCGTGTTTTCATCCAAATGCAGGATTTTAACGCCTGATGATCCGACAATCAAAAAAGCAATCGGCGTAATCGATACGCCTCCCCCGCTTCCCCCGCCAAACGGGAGCTTCGATTCTTTTCGTTCACGATCTCCATCGCTCGCTTTGGATTCGGCCGGTTTATTTCCGCCGAACTCGCTTCCGCCAGCCGCAAAACCGAATCCCACTCTGGAGACGGTTAGGATGACGCTGCCGTCAGGTGTTTCTACAGGATCTCCGATAATGGTATTGACATCGATCATTTCCTTTAAATTTTCCATTGCGGTTTTCATCAAACCTTGAATTGGATGTTCAGCCATATTCCATTCCTCCTATACTGATGAATCATTCTTTGTTGAACCTGACAGATTTTTTGGCAGCTTAAATAAGCCGCGCATTTTCCCTTTCCAGTTCATCACGATTCTAAAAGCTGCGGTTATAGCATGGCCAACGCGAAAATGGAATATACATGTCAGATGCGTTTTAGAGGAGCGGCTGTTAAAGACTGGAATCACTTCGTATTCCGGCTGGCTGTCAAAGCAAAAAATCTGATGCAAGAGAGCCATTGTGCCGGCTTTCAGAGACCAGGCGCCTCCCGTGACGATTCCGGTTAAAGCGGCATCAGGAAAGCCGAGGACTGAGGTCCATTCGAGCTTCGTGATGTGAATCCGCTTCATAAATCGGCGGATAAGCGGCTGCAGATTGATGACCTGTTCCACCAATTTTTTGATTTGCTTCGTATTATCGAACACTTCCCGATAGCCGACTTTTCTCCTCTTTTTATCGTTTTTTAGAGCCGTATTCGTCTGTTCTTTTACATCAACGGTCATATCCTGCTGATTGATTTTAATCACCGGAATTTCCTTTTTGAAGCGCAGAAGCCCAAAACCTGTTCGAACTTTAAAGGTCAGCCGGTCGTCATCGTCTGTATGAAGATATTCGATCGCGATGCGGATTTTCATCATCATTAACGCTGCCAAAAGAAGGAATACTCCCGCAATCCATATGTAAATCATGATTTCACTTCCTCATACTAATCATTATAGGAAGAAATTTGAAAAAATAAACATAGACGGAGCTTATTCTAGGCAGCAAAAAAACCCGGCTGTCTTTCAGCAGCCGGGTTTGATACGCTCAGTCTTTTTTTCGATACAGCTTTTCATGAATAACCGCCGTGTCCGCAAAGAAATCGTGAATCCCCTGTTTCTTTGGCGAAAATGCAGCAACGAGATACGTAATATACAAACTGTTGATATAGCGGCCGATAAGCTCCCTAAACAAGATCACATCCCATGTCAGCCCTTTTTCCGGGACAAGCGACACGACCCTCAGCCCGAATACCATCTTGCCCAACGTCTGTCCGAAATACTTCGTCATCAGGACGAAATAAGCGAAAAATACTGCCGCCGTTACAAAAGAATAAAGCGAAAAGGTGAAAAACCCTGATTCTTTAGGGAGATTCAGCAGGCTGAAAACAGGTGAAACCGCTAATTTGTTGATGCTGCCGACAACAATCCCGTCGAGCAGAAAGGCAAACAGCCTGATCCAAAAACCGGCATATGCATGCTCTACATGCGGGGCCGATTCTTCCCTGGAAACACCGGCGTCCGGTGATAATTCATTATGATCCTTTCCATCATAAGTCACATCCATTTTTTCGGTCCCCTCCTATTTAGCGTATAAATACATGAGTCTCGGTGCGCCGGATTGAGAAATTGCTTCTTTAATGTTTAAGAAATCGGCTTCGCTTTTAAACATCTTATTTGCAGTCATCGAAAAGAGCGACGCAAGGCCGGCCGATTCTTCATAGCTGACAACAGACGCTCCGGCAAGGTTTTTGTGGTCTTTTTTCATCGCTTTGACCGCATCCTCATAGTAGCCGAGCTCATCAATGAGATGGTTCTGTTTCGCCTGGCGGCCGTCATAAACGCGTCCGTCGGCAATTTTTTTCACGTCATTTTCGGACATGCTGCGTCCGTCGGCTATAACATCGACAAATCCTTCGTACGCGTCATCGACCATTGACTGCATGATTTCTCTTTCTTTTTTCGTCATATCGCGCGTCGGTGACATGATGTCTTTAAACTCACCGCTTTTGATCGTTTCCGTTTTCAATCCAAGCTTTTCTGCAAGCTTGCTGTAGTTAAGGCTTTCCATGATGACCCCTAGTGAACCCGTCAGCGTGTCCGGCGCTGCAAAGATTTTGTCGGCAGGCGTTGAAATGTAATAGCCTCCAGATGCAGCCATCGAGCCCATTGATACGTAAATCGGTTTTTTCGTATCTTTTTTGATCTCTTCAAGCTTCTTATGTATTTCGGCGCTTTCGTATACTCCGCCACCCGGAGAATTGACGCGCAGAATAATGCCCTTTACAGCAGAGTCGTCTTTTGCTTTTTCAAGCATTTGCAAAAACGATCTGTGGTTATAGCCTTCAGAGCTGAACAAGCCAGAAGCGCCGCCATTGTCGGAAATCGTTCCGTTCACTTCAAGCACGGCGATTTTTCTTGAGCTGTTTCCTTCTTCAAGCACCGTTTCTTCCTGGGTGTCATTAAGGCCAAACTGCATCTTTCCGTCATTCCCCATCGTGTCAAATACTGCTAGCAAAAGGCTCACCACCGCAGATAACGCAAAAACGCCCAGCGCGATGACAAGTGCGATCCATCTTTTCGCATTCATTTTGTCTGTTCTCCTCCTTTGAATAAAAAAAGCTGCATGTCTTAGTACGTATATGAAGAGAAAAAGTTCAGTATGATGCCGCTTCATATACAAGAAGTTTTTGGACATGGTAAACTAAGGGTCACAGGTCATTTTAACATACATGTTAGATGGCAGAAAAATCTAAACTTAACAGACAAAGGGGAGAATGATTGTGACAGACCGCCGGAACATTTATTTCTTTTACAAAAAAAGCGAAGAAACCGACGAGCAGTGCAAAAAACTGAAACACCTTGCAGAAGAACACGGATTTCGCGTCGTTCACCACCACAATGAAGCCAATATTATCGCAAGCATCGGCGGCGACGGGACATTTTTGCAGGCGGTTCGAAAGACGAATTTCAGGGATGACTGCCTGTACGTAGGCGTGGCCAAAAAGGGGAAAGCTCATTTGTATGCGGATTTTAATATACATGATACCGATAAAATGATTGAAGCGACAAACTCTGAACAAATCGAGGTCAGAAAATATCCGCTGATCGATGTAACCGTTGACGGGACAAGCTTTCAATGTCTGAATGAGGTATCCATCCGTTCAAGCATTATTAAAACATTTGTGATGGACGTTTATATTGATGATCTTCACTTTGAAACATTCCGCGGGGACGGAATGATCGTGTCCACTCCGACCGGAAGCACCGCGTATAACAAATCGGTTGAAGGGGCCGTCGTTGATCCGCTGCTTCCATGCATACAGGTGACAGAGCTCGCTTCATTGAACAACAACACATACAGAACGCTCGGATCTCCGTTTATTTTAAGTGCGGATCGAAAGCTGACATTAAAAATCGTCCAAGACGGGAACGACTATCCGATCATCGGCCTTGATAACGAAGCCTTCAGTACGATGCATGTAAAAGAAGTCGAAGTCAGCCTCTCAGGCAAGATGATCAAAACCATTAAATTAAAAGACAATTCGTTTTGGGAAAAAGTAAGGCGCACATTTCTATAATTTTGAAAACCTTTTCATCAATAAAGAGCGGGATGTTCTTCCTGCTCTTTTTTGCGGTTGTTTATCACGAAATTTTCATTTCCGCATTCATGCCGGGTAGCAAGCACTTTGGCGGACGAATTTAATATCGACACATCGGATTGCCTCAAAAGTGCTCCTCCTTCCGGTTTTTATATATCGTATTACAAGTTGTATTACGCATCCTTTTTTCTATAAATCAACAGATTAAAAAGAAAAAGGCTGGTGATCGTCTGACCAACAGCCTTTAGCCGATTATTTGCTCCACTTTTTAAAATCCTGATTCAGTCTGATCAAATGAGTTTCCAATGTGCTCAGTTCTTCTTTTGTCCAGTCTTGAAGAACCTCCGTGTATACATGATAGCGAGCCTTTTGCACTTTTTTCAGAGTATCAATGCCCTCTGAAGTCATTTCTACAAGGCTGATCCGGCCGTTGTTGGGATCGGGAAAACGCCTGATGAGCTTTTTCCGTTCCAATGCTGCAACCTGTCTGCTCGCTGTCGAAAGATTCAGCATTAAGGTTTCAGCCAGCGAGTTGATGGCAAGAGGACTTTGCTTATCAAGCTCGCTTAACAGCAGATATTCCGAGCGGTCCAGACTTCCGAACCGCGGACTGTAGGCCGTCGTCAGACGGACTAAAAGCGCGATTTCCTTCTCGATGTTTCGGAGTGAGTCATGCCCCAAAGGATATTCCCCCCCTCTTGTGTGGTTATTCAGCTTTTGTTTTAAGAACGATTTCCCGTTGTCTTAGTTCAAAGCGCTTAATTTTCGCCGATGGCGTTTTCGGCAGTTCTTCGATGAATTCTATCTCCCGGGGGTATTTATAAGGGGCCGTCATGGCTTTTACATGGTTTTGCAATTCCTTTGTCAGTTGTTCATTGCCGCGGGATCGATCCTTTAAGACAACATATGCTTTCACGATCGATCCCCTGATTTCGTCAGGGCTTGCCACAACAGCACATTCTTTGACCTCAGGATGCTTGATCAGTGCATCTTCAACTTCAAACGGGCCGATTGTATATCCTGAACTGATGATCACATCGTCATTGCGGCTTTCAAACCAGAAATAGCCGTCTTCATCCTTTCGCGCCTTATCCCCTGTTATAAAGTAATCTCCTCTTCTTTGGCGGAGCGTTCGTTCTTGATCTTTGTAATATTCTTTAAAGAGTGCCGGCGTGCTTAAGTGGACGGCGATATCGCCCGTTACGCCCTGCGGACAGCTCTTTCCATTCCCGTCTATAATATCAACCAGGTTTCCAGGCGTCGGTTTTCCCATGCTTCCAGGCTTGATTTTCATTCCTTTTAAAATCCCCACCAACAGCGTGCTTTCCGTTTGTCCGTATCCGTCCCGCACATCAATATGAAAATGCTTTTTAAATGTATCAATGACTTCCCTGTTCAACGGCTCCCCGGCCGAAACAGCGCTGTGCAGAGAAGACAGGTCAAAGCGAGACAAATCATTGACTTTCGCAATGAATCGATACTCTGTCGGCGTACAGCATAGCACATTGATTTGATGGCGCTCAATCAGCTGCAAATACGTTTCCGGCGTAAATTTCCCGTGATAGATAAAGCCGGCTGCACCGCTGCCGAGCACTGCTAAAAACGGGCTCCATACCCATTTTTGCCAGCCCGGCCCCGCTGTTGCCCAGACGAGATCCCCTTCTGAAATGTCAAGCCATGCGGAAGCTGTCGTTCTTAAGTGAGCATAAGCCCAGCCGTGTGTATGTACAACTCCTTTTGGCTGACCGGTCGTGCCTGATGTGTAAGATAAAAATGCGATGTCATCGCGAGAGGTATCAGCCGCTTGAAAATCCGCGGCAACGGCCTGATTCATTTCTTCAGGCAGGTTGATCCACCCTTCTCTGCTTTCTCCGACGGCAAATAACGACAGCTCATCTTTTGCTTGAACATCTAGAAAAGCATCAAGAAATGCTGAATATACGACGGCTCCTTTGACGCCGGCATGCTTGATCCTGTAATCCAAGTCTTTCGCCCGGAGCATTTCGGAACATGGGATGACCACCATTCCGGCTTTTAAAATGGCCATGTAGACGGCATACGTCTCCGGGATCCGCGGCATCATCACGATAAGCTTGTCACCTTTTTTCAGTCCAGAACGGGTCAATATGCTGCCGATTTTGTAAGCCCTTTCAATTAATTTTTCATAAGTCCAAGACACTTGACGTCCTGATTCATCTTCCCAGATCAAAGCGGTTTTATCACGGGAAGATTTAAATTTTTCAATTTCATCAACCGCGTTATACTTCTCCGGCGCAATCAAATCTTCTCTTCTCAACCCATCCATCTCCTTGTCTTGTGCCATCTTTTTATTATACATAATCCTTTCATACAATTGTATTCCGAAATGCCTATTTTGCAGAACATAAAAAAGAGTGGGGATTAAACCCCACCCATTATCCATTGCTTTTTAATTTTAATTATTGTTGTGTTCCACCCATTTGCTGTTGAGCGAAAGAAACTAAACGCTTAGTGATTTCTCCTCCAACTGAACCGTTTGCACGAGAAGTAGTTTCTGCTCCAAGGTTAACGCCAAATTCAGAAGCGATTTCGAATTTCATTTGGTCGATAGCTTGAGCAGCACCAGGAACCAATAGTTGGTTAGAACTGCTTTGTCTGTTGTTTTGAGCCATGTGTTCTCACCTCCTTGTGAGTATAGATTGTGTAAAAACACATGACTTCATACAAAGAATGTTTGGTAATTGTATGCAAAAACAGACAAAGGCGTTTGATCGAATATTCCTTTAGAAAAAGTCCGCAAATTGATCTTTCGTTTCCGCTTTGCTGCTCAAAACAATCGTTTCTGTGTTCTCTACAGCTTCGTTGATGAGCGGTTCGAAATCTGTGTAGCTTTCAAAGTGTTCGATTTTTTCTTTTTTCGGACGCGTTTTCGGCGCAGAAGGCGTGAAGATCGTGCAGCAGTCTTCGTACGGACGTATGCTGATATCGTACGTATCGATTTCCTTCGCTTTTTCGATGATTTCCGTCTTATCCATGCCGATTAAAGGGCGCAAAACCGGCGTGCTCGTGACCGCGTTGATGGCATACATGCTTTCGAGCGTCTGGCTTGCCACCTGGCCGAGGCTTTCTCCTGTAAAAACGGCAAGCGCGTTATGTCGTTCGCGCAGTTTGTCGGCGATCTGCAGCATCAGCCTTCTGGTCGCCGTCATGGAATAGTTTTCGGGAATCTGCTTTTGAATGAGCTCTTGGGTTTTCGTAAACGGAACGATATGAAGCTTGATGTCTCCGCCGAAAGCCGTAAGGCGTTTAGTGAGATCAATCACTTTTTGCTTGGCCCGTTCGCTTGTATATGGCGGGCTGAAAAAGTGAACAGCTTCGATCTCAAGCCCGCGCTTCATGGCATAGAACCCGGCAACAGGGCTGTCAATTCCGCCGGATATCATAAGCATCGCTTTTCCTCCGCTTCCGACCGGCAGTCCGCCCGCACCTTTTTCATCCCGGAATGTCAAATACGTAGCATCTTCCCGAATTTCGATCCGCAAATGGATGTCCGGGGAATGAACGTCAACGGTAAGATCATCGGTGTTGCGCAAAATGTGTCCGCCGATTTCGGCATTCATCTCATTTGTATTTAATTCAAACTGCTTGTAAGCCCTTTTCGTCGATACTTTAAAGGTATCTCCGGGCTTGTATTGTTCTTGAACAGACGCGAGCGCCGTCTCTTTAATGCTTTCCAGATCTGTCCGGCATTTCACGGCAAGACTGAACGATTGGATGCCGAAAACGTTTTTCAGACGGGCCATTACGGCTTCCGCGTCTTCTCCGTTTAATACGAGAGTCATCCTGTCACGTGTTGACTCATAACGGACGTTGCGGAAATCGCGCAAGACCATTTTGATATTTCTTTTCAGGCGATCGACAAAAAGCTTTCTGTTCTTTCCTTTTGTTGAAATTTCGCCAAATCTGATTAAAATATAGTCTTCATTCATTGTGTCTCTACCTCATAATTCCTTTTAGTTTGTGTAAACTTTCTTTTAAGGCCGTCATAAACGGGCCGACAATCTCCTGATTGTCCCGGTATGTCATACTGATTCTGATGCTGCTTGCCGCTGCATCTTCACCTTTTCCCATTGCTAAAAGCACCTTGCTCGGCTTATGCTGTTTTGAAGAGCATGCTGATGTCGTCGATACGAAAATACCTCGCTCTTCTAGCATATGCAAAAGGACCTCAGCCTTCAATCCCGGCACGGAAAAATTAATGATATGCGGCGCGCTGTTTTCTTCCGGCGTATTTAATATAACACCTTTTAGCTCTTTTAGCTCCTTGATAAAAGCCAATTTTGCCGCCTTTATTTCTTCTATATAATGGTTATAATCCTGTTTTGACATATTGATCGCTTTTGCAAGCGTAACAGCGCCGGCGGTATTTTCAGTTCCGGCACGCCTGTTGTTCTGCTGTTCTCCTCCGGAAATCAAAGGAAAAAGCGAAATCCGTTCGTTCAGAATGAGCGCTCCTGTTCCTTTTAAGCCGTGAAATTTATGGCCCGATATCGTACAAAGGTCAATGTCCGCCCCGGAGATGTCCAGCGGAACCTTGTTAATGCCTTGAACGTGATCAACATGAAAGTATGCCCTTGTGTTTTCTTTTACGATTTTGCCGATGTCTTCCACAGGCTGGATGACACCTGTTTCATTGTTGACGTGCATGATGCTCACCAGAATCGTGTCTTTGCGGAGCGCTTGTTTCAGATCTTCAAGCGAAACAAATCCGCGGCTGTCGACAGGAAGATATGTAACCTCAAAGCCGAAGGCTGTCTTCAGCTGCTCCAAAGATTCCGTCACAGACGGATGTTCAATGGAGGAAGCAATGATATGTTTTCCTTTTTGCATATGTGCCAAAGCAATGCCTTTCAGCGCCATGTTGTTGGCTTCTGAAGCCCCGGACGTAAACACGATATCATGACTTTTTAGCGAAAGCGCCGTTTTGATCTGTTTCCGCGCTTCTGAAAGCAATTGATCCGCTTCAATGCCGTGGCGGTGCAGTGACGACGGGTTGCCGAAGAAGCGCTGATTTACTTGTTCATAAATTTGTAATAATTCAGGATATGGTTTTGTTGTTGAACTATTATCAAGATAAATCATGATCTACTCCTTTAAAAATGAACGTTCTTTTTCATGACTGTATATGTTATCATATCAACTTGTAATTGAAAATTAAAAATAAATGTTTGACTTCTCTGATTTTTAAAATATAATAGTCTTTGGACTTTTGTCATATTATATCACGAAAATAAATTGACAGAAAATTTAAACAACAAACCAGGAGGTTCTTTTTAATGAAAACTTCACTATCCGCTAAGGAAACGACGGCGATTGGACTTATGCTGTTCGCCCTCTTTTTCGGAGCGGGAAATATGATTTTTCCTCCCCAGCTCGGTCAAGCTGCCGGAGAGAATGTTTGGCCGGCTATCATCGGATTCTTGCTGACAGGCGTCGGTCTTCCGCTGCTCGGCGTCATCGCGGTTGCTCTAAAAGGGAGTGCAAAAGGCCTAGCTGACAAAGCCCATCCGGTCTTCGGCACGATATTAATCGTCAGCATTTATTTGACGATCGGACCTTTGTTTGCTATTCCGAGGACAGGAAATGTTTCATACGTGATAGCGGTGGAGCCGTTTTTAGGGAAACATTCATCAAGTCTTTATCTGTTTATCTTTACCCTGATATTTTTCGGAATCACTTATTTCCTGGCTTTAAACCCAAGCAAGCTTGTTGACCGCATCGGTAAAATTTTAACACCGATATTATTGACTGTAATCGCAATATTAGTCATCAAAGCGTTTATCACCCCGATGGGCAGCATCGGCTCTGTGACAGAGGCCTATCAATCCGCACCTCTGTTTGTCGGATTTTTAGAAGGATATAAAACGATGGATGCGATCGCTTCAATCGTATTTGGAATTGTCGTTATTACCGCGATTAAAGACCGCGGCGTTACAAATCCAAAGTCAATCGCCGCTTCATGCATCAAAGCGGGGATCGTCGCTGCAGTCGGTCTCGGACTCGTTTATGTTTCTCTCGCTTATTTAGGGGCGACAAGTGTTGAAACCGTCGGTTCGCTCAACAACGGCGGCGAAATATTGTCCAAAGCTTCCGCGTATTTATTCGGCTCGCTTGGAAATGCCGTGCTCGGTATCGCGATCTTGTTCGCCTGCCTGACGACGAGCGTCGGACTCGTTTCCTCTTGCGGAGAGTATTTTTCAAAGCTGATTCCGAAGCTCTCTTACAAAGCTGTTGTCATCATCGTGACGCTTTTCAGCCTTGTGATTGCCAATTTCGGACTGACAGAAATCATCTCGTTTTCAGTTCCGATTCTGTCGGCGATTTATCCGCTTGCGATCGTCGTCGTTTTGCTCTCTTTCATTGACAAGCTGTTTGCTGAACGACGCGAAGTCTATATCGGTGCCCTTATCCCGACTGGAATTTTAAGCATCATCGACGGATTAAACGCGGCGAAAATTCCGCTGGGTCCGGTAAACGATATCTTAAAAGCGAACATCCCGCTGTTCAGCATGGGTGTCGGCTGGGTCATTCCGGCTGTTATCGGCGCGGTGATCGGTTACATTGTGACATTTTTCATCGCTTCGCCGAAAGACAAATTAAAGAAAGTCAGCTGATCTTTGAAAAACCGGCTCTGTTTTTAAACAGGGCCGGTTTTTTTATTTTTCATTGCAGCTATAGACAAAAAAACCCGACACGCCTTTTCACGTGCCGGGTTTTTGCTCTATTCAGGCTGCTTCGCGTCCGCTGCAAGCCGGGCAACTGCTCCCGGCGACGCTTTTTCGACCGCTCTGGCGGCAATGTCGTAAGCCTCTTCATACTGATATGCATAAAAACTTTTTTCTGCTTCTTTGAGCTGTTCGGAAAGAATCCGGTCCTGGCTTCTGAAGCGGTTGCCATATTGGATGATGCGTTCGATCAGCAAAACCATTTCAACCAGTTCATCCGTCTTTGTTTTCACTTCTGTGACAAGCTGTTCCGCCTCTTGAAGGCGTTCGTTCACCGCATCCATGTTCAGCGGCAGCTCATTCAGCTGTTCTGTCACTTTCTGCACAGTCGTCTGCGACTGCCGGATCTTTTCGGTTATGGCTTCCGGAATCCCTGGAACATTGCTTTTCTCCAGGCTCCGAGCCGTATCCTTGATCGTCTGCTTTAATTGCTTGAGAAGCTCTCTTGCCTGAAGCTCTTCTTTTCTCAGCATTTGCAGCATGTCCCTGTATTCGTCATGCTCCCGTTGAGCGGCTTCCATCTGCTTTTCGATATCCGCAAGCTCTTCCTTTAACAGCGAGTAGGCGACATGTTTCTGATCAAGCCTTTCTTTCACTTGTTCGAACTGCTTTTCGATCATTTCAAGGCGCTTTTCGTATGACTGCTGTTTCTCCAGTTCTCCGGTTGTCAGTCTGTAGCCTTTCTTGACGAGTTCGGTTTCAGCTTCGGTATCCTTTTTGGAGGCTTCAAGCTTTTCCAATGCAGCGGCAAGCTCAGGCACTTTCTCCAAAATTTCCTGCCCTGCTTCGACTTCATGCTCCAGCTGGTTATACAGCGTCTGGATCGTTTCATCAATCATCTGCACGATTGCGGCGGCTTCTTCTAAATCAAGTTCGTCCAAAAGCGCACCTTCAGCACGCTTCAATTCTTTCAAAAGGTTTTCGAGCTCCTTCTCCACTTGAATATGATCGAGCTTGTACCCTTTATCGATCATTTCCTGATAGCCGGCTTTCAATTTGGCGAGTTCCTGCGGAACGGTCTGCTTGCAGCTTGCAAGCAGTTTCGGCACATCGTCTATGTATGATTGAAGCTCTTCAAGCAAACGGTCTTGGGCGAGCAGCACCTTTCTGGCTTCTATATAATTTCCGCCTTCTGTTTCCTCTTCAAACTGTTTAATGCCTTCCCACACGGTATCGAGGTCGGTTTCAATTTTCTCATAGAGGTCTCCGTACAGGTGACTGTATGCCAAAAGGTTTTTCCGCACTTTTGTATACCGTTCTTTTACCTCTTCGATTTCTTTGCGGTTCTGCTCTTCGCTCGAGACAAGATCGGCGATTTCCTTTAAGATGTCTTCAATGTTGGATTCAGCCGCTGATAAAAGATTCTCAATATGCGCGAGCACCTGTTTCGATTTTTGAAAACGGTATTTGTCGGCGCAATCCTCGGCTTCAAACAGAAGCTCTTCGACTTTGGGCATATGCGAGGTGACGATTTCATCCCATTCCCGGCGCCACCTTTCAAAGAATTCCTCAGTCTGCCCCGTCATTTTCAGATGCTTGATTTTTGACATCTCTTCCACGATCGATCGGTTCATGATTTCGATTTTCCAAGCTTCTAAACGGTCGATCTCTTTATATATATTTTTTCTGAATAAGTAGCCCGTAGCGAATAAGATTAAAAATAACGCCAGTAAGCCAATGACAAACTCCATAATGAGCCCCCTTGCTGTTTATCTGTTCTGTCAGGGTATGTATTTGAAATTGTTATGTAAAAATGAAGTTAAACTATCGTTTTCATTGTTCTTATGATACCATGTAACCAACATTTTTTGAGCAGAATTTTTAATTTTTTTACATCAAAGTGACAACATCTGACTATTTTTTTACGGGGTGACATCATGCTGAAACGAGACGGTCATGTTCATTCTCCCTTTTGTCCGCACGGATCAAAAGACGAATTCAGATATTATATAGAAGAATTATGCAAAAAAGGCTTCCGATCCGTATCCTTTACCGAGCATGCGCCGCTTCCGCCTTCATTCATGGATCCGACCCCGGAGAAAGACAGCGCCATGCCGATCTCCGAGCTGGACCGCTATATTGAACGGCTGACCGAACTGAAGAAAGAGTACAAAGGACAGCTCGACGTTTTAATCGGTCTTGAAGTCGATTATATCCGCACCTTTGAACACGAAACGAAAGCTTTTCTCGATCAATACGGCACGCATCTTGACGACAGCATTCTTTCCGTTCATTTTTTGCCGGCCGGATCATCGCACATCTGCCTTGACTACGATGAAAAAGCGTTTCAGCAGCTGATCGGCTGCTACGGCAGCACAGAACAGGTCTATCTCGCCTATTATGACGAAATTTATTCTTCCATTGTATCACCGCTGGGAGCATTTAAGCCAAAACGAATCGGCCACATTACGCTGGCGAAAAAATTTGTGAAGCTGTTTCCGTATTCGATGTCAGAAAGCGTCAGAAAATCGGTCTCCTCCTGTTTGGATGAAGCCGCAAAGCGCGGATACGAACTTGACTTTAATACGTCCGGCCTCCGCAAGCCTTATGCAGGCGACGTCTATATGGAAGAATGGATGATAAAAGAAGCGGAACAAAAAAACATCCCGCTTGTCTTTGGGTCTGATGCCCACCAAGCAGAGGATGCCGGATTTGGTTACGAACATTTTGAGAGCCGCTTGGCTAAATAACGGCGGCTTGCCGACCTTCTCTGTACAACAGACTGAGAAGCCATGTTTTGACTTCCTTGTAATACGCCTGATAAAAGTACGGCTCGTGCGGCTGTACATACAGCACTTCTGAAATATATTGAGGCTGCAGATAAGGCATCATTAAAAGCGACTTCAGCTGAATCATAAAATGGGAAAGGGGAAAACGGGAAAATTCGTTGTCCTCATTTCCCTTTTCAATGATCAGGTGGAGAATGTACTTTTCTTTTGTTAAATATGTTGACATCACTTCGCGATTCAGTGTGGAATCAATCGTGACTTCGCGATAAACAAACCGAGTTAATTGACGGTGCTCATGCTGATACGATAGAATATCAAAAACCAATTGAAGAAGGCAATCCGTTGCACCTGCATCCGGAAGGCGTTCATAACCCTTTTCAAGGACTCTTAAATAGCCTTCATAAAATCGGGATATCAAATGCTCCATTAAACCGCCTTTTCCATTAAAATAATAGGAGATGTGGGCGACATTGACATTGGCTGCTCGGGCAATTTCGCGGACGGATGTTCCTGAAAAACCTTTTTGGTTGAACAGCTCCACGGCAGATTCGATGATCCTGTCCTTCGTGGTTGAAATAGCGTTTGATCCCATCTTGTTTCACCCCTTCTTACTTAAAACAATTCCACTTCAAGCGGAATTGTTCCTGTAAAAAGTGCTCGACAAATAGCATCACGGCAAGCGTGTTTTTGCCATTTCAAAGAAAAAGCGAGGGAAATTATCATGTTTCATGTCGAAAAAACAGAAGGCAGCAAAGAAAAAAAATACGAGCTTCTCCTCAAACAGATCGATGCGCTGACAGAAGGCGAACCTGATATGATCGCCAATACAGCAAACGCCTCCGCTCTTTTGTATCAATCATTGGAAGACATCAACTGGGCGGGTTTCTATTTTGCCAAAGACGGCGAGCTTGTGCTCGGTCCGTTCCAGGGACTTCCTGCATGCGTAAGAATCCCGTTCGGGAAAGGCGTCTGCGGCACCGCTTATACAAACGGCCGGGTCGAGCGCGTTGAAGATGTGAACGCGTTCCCCGGACACATTGCGTGTGATGCGGCGTCCCAATCCGAAATCGTAGTTCCGCTTGAAGTGGACGGGAACATCATCGGAGTGCTCGATATCGACAGCCCGATTAAAAACCGCTTCGATGAAACAGATGAGTATTATTTGAAAAAGTTCACAGAGATGCTTGGAGAGCGTTTAAGCGAAAAGAGCCGGTAAATCCGGCTCTTTTTTAATGTGTCATAAACCTGTTTTTCCCGTTTCGCTTTGCATTGTACAGCGCGACATCCGCCTCTTTAAAAAGGCAGGTTAAAGATTTCGGACGATCCTGAGACCAATTGGATACCCCGCACGAAATCGTCACCTTTGGATCAGTGCATTCCCTGACAAGCGTAATCAGCCTCTCAGCAAGCATTTCACCGGTGTTCAGCCCTGCTTTCGGCAAGTATACCGCAAGCTCTTCTCCTCCCCACCTTGCTGCGACGTCCTGGTCGCGGATGTTTCGCTGGATCACCCTGGCGACTTGAATGAGAATATCATCGCCTTTCTGATGGCCGTACGTATCGTTAATCTGTTTAAAATCATCGATATCAATCAATACGAGTACGCCGCTCTCATCCGCTTTCATACTGTACCCGATTTTTTCATCGAAATAGCTTCTCGAGTAAAGCTCTGTCAAACGGTCTGTTTGAACAAGATACTTCAGCCGGTCACGCAGCATCAAATTCGACACGGCGAGCGTGGAATGCCTGATCAGCGTCTGAAACAGCTTAAACATTTCAAATGAAAAAGAGCAGACGTTTTTTTTCAATACGATGACAAATCCTTTGTTTTCATTATTCTCCAGCATCGGAACGCCCATTAATGAAGCATAACCTTCATTTCCAAAAAACGAAGAACCGTTTCCGACAAATACCCCGTTTTCCTCTGAAATCTTTTCTTTAACATAGCGGATGTATAGAAGGGCCGCATCCGTCTGAAAAAAACCTGTGCTTCCCGGCAGCAGGGTTTCCTCGTCCAAATGATTTTTATAAAAAAAGCCCACCTCTTCGGCGCCAAATGAACTGATCAGCCTTTCGGACAAACTCTTCATCATATCAGGGAGGCGTTTCGTCCGGTTCAGCTGATGCGATGTTTCATTAATCAGCTCCAAATTTGAAATCATATTCTGCGACTGTTCGTAAAGCCGGGAATTTTCAAATGCTTTCCCTGCCGCATTCGAAATAATGCATATATCCGCTGCCGTATCGGCAGCCCCTGGTCCAAAAGCCTTCAAAACGCCATACGTTCCCTGCCGGCCTTTAATCGGAATGTAAACTTCCGATTCATTTTTGCTCTTCGCCTGTCCTGATAAGTATGCCTCTAAGGCGAAAGAATCGGTCGATTCGCTTTGCACATCTAACTCTATCGCAGGAAGGCTGATGTATTGGTCCTCGTCGTATGACAAGAAAAGACAATATGCCAAAAAAGGAAAAACATCCCTCAAACTTTCAACCATTGTCTTGAGCACCTGCTCCTGATCCATCAGCTCATGCAGCAGCGCCGTCTTTTCATAAATCTTTGTTTTATTGAGCTCCTCATGAAATAATGCATCAAGTTTCAGACAATGCATTAAAAACAGGCGGATGGATTCAGCAAGACGTTCTGGTACTTTATGATTCTTTTGACACAAAAGTTCTATATATTTGCTGTTTTCTTCTATTGTTATAATGATATAATAATCATTAACTCGGCTGATCTGGCCGCTTTGGCCGTTCGCTCCCTGCGGACTTGAAGAAGGACGCAATGTAAGAGATATAAACGAAAAAAATGACTCTGCTGCCGCTTTTAGCCAGGCAACAGAGTCATCGTACGAGACGGCCGGCTTTTTTAAAAGAAATTGGAACAGCTTCTGATGAAAAGACAGATATAGGTCTTCAGTTTGTTTGTTCATGGTCATCACCTTAAAAAAATCCGTTTTATGTATTTTATTTTCCTGATTATATCATAAAAAACAGGACTTTATACTTATTAATGATTCAGACTCTTTGGGACAGTCCATGAATGGTTGACTTTGCACAGCGGACATTATATAATCTTCTTTGTGTGAAATAATGCAGCCTTTTTGTTCTGCTTCTGTGTTTCATTTTGTTCCTTATCTATTAAGGTGTATCGTGTAACTCTTTGCTGCTGGAGCGAGGATACATGAAAACAAAATGGACATGGCTGAATTGAACAGATGGGTTTTATTTTCACAAAAATAAAACCAAAGGAGGAGTCACATTATGGCTCGCTATACAGGTCCAAGCTGGAAATTATCCCGCCGTTTAGGCATCTCTTTGAGCGGTACGGGTAAAGAATTAGAAAAACGTCCTTACGCACCAGGTCCTCACGGTCCGGGACAGCGTAAAAAACTATCAGAATATGGTTTGCAATTGCAAGAAAAGCAAAAGCTTCGCCATATGTACGGTGTGAACGAACGCCAATTCCGCAACCTTTTTGACAAAGCTGCGAAAATGGCTGGTAAACACGGTGAAAACTTCATGATTCTACTTGAAGCACGTCTTGACAACATCGTTTACCGTCTTGGCCTAGCGCGCACTCGCCGCCAAGCACGCCAATTGGTAAACCACGGTCACATTCTTGTTGACGGAAGCCGCGTTGACATTCCGTCTTACCAAGTTAAACCTGGCCAAACGATTTCACTTCGTGAAAAATCTCAAAACCTTTCTGCAGTTAAAGAAGCGGTTGAAGTGAACAACTTCGTTCCTGAATACCTGACTTTTGACGCTGAAAAGCTTGAAGGTTCACTAACTCGCCTTCCAGAGCGTTCTGAGCTTCCTGCTGAGATCAACGAAGCATTGATCGTTGAATTCTACTCTCGTTAATAGAAAATGCTCTTTGAAGAGCATTTCTCGAAACCCAAGAAACGTTGTTTTCTTGGGTTTTTTATACCTGCTGCAATACAGTGTTTTAGCTCCTGCTTTTTAGTCTCCGGGGATTTTAAGTTAAAGAAGGTATGAAAAAGTGAAGAAGCTTTTAAAAAGCCAGACCAAGGAGGAAGAAACAAACACATAAAGATCTTTTTAATGTAGAGTTACAGCTCAAAAGAGGAGTAACCGTTAACTGTCAAAAAATAAAGCTCTCCTTTTATAAGAGAGCCTTACTTAACTTATCGAGTCCACTTGCTTGAATACACTGTTTGCATTAATTCTGAATGCTTCCAATTATTATAAAGTTTAACCTTTACCCGGGTAGAGGCAGACTTTTTGGCGATATTCGAAAATGTAACGTTTAGTTTTTTACCATATTCTGCATCACCAGAAGCGGTATCAATCGTTTTCCAAGAGCCACCTGTGTAGCGTTGCAGATATAATTTGCAATATGCTGCAGTACCCCAAGTGCCAACTCTACCTAACTCAACTGTAGCATATACGTTTATATAATTTTCAGATGTATGGATATAAGACTTTGCATCCCCAATACCCGAATGATATGTAAAGCTCGTTGTTTTGCTTACAGCCTCTGCCGTCTTGCCAGTTCCCATAAAAATAAATCCAAATACCATGATACCGACAAAAGCTAATAACGTAATTTTTTTCATAAATGTACCCCTCCATTAAATATAAATATTGTAAAATAAAAGATATATATCCATCCTAAACCATCGAAACTACTATTTCAAGGGTTATATTTTGATTGTCTCCTGTACTATGATGTCCGGCTGATGTGCAGCGATTTTTTCCAGGACACCTTCACACCAAACCGTACCCCCCTTTTACAAACAGCGTTTTCTCTTTTAGTGCTTAAAGACAACGCCGCACACTTCTCCGGCAAATTTAATATCTCTCCTCTCCCATGCTTGCCTTTTGCCTTCTTGAATCGATCAAACACTGTTCTTTTGTTAGAACCTCTATATTTTGAAAACCGGCTTTTCTCACTTCCTCAGCATCTGCTTCATTTCAGACAAACAGTTTAATTTCTATCGGCAACAGATCCTAGATCTTTGGCAGCATCGTCAAAGTGATCTAAATGCAGATAAGGGACGATAACTGCGTCTGTATTCTTGGACGAGTTCGTCGGTTGGCACAGGCAGAGTGACCAAAGTGTGGTTTTGATCTTGTTTTGCTGAATCCGGAAAAGGAGGGCAAATGCCTTTCTCAGCCCAACATCAGAGCTATTAGTAATGTTTTGCCGGTTATACCTTTCCTTTTATTTACGATCAGTTTATACTATGACCGATCATCATTTAAATAGATATAATCAAGTATTTTTAGCGTTTGATTTGAAAAACATCAAGAGGATTTAGGGTAATCTGTAAATATAGGAAAATAATAGAGATGATTCAAGAACAACCGGATAACCATGAAAGAGTGATTGAAGGTATACCATAAGAGGATGAATCAAGTTAAACTCGAGTGTTTTATTCACGCTTTTTTTAATATCTATACAAAAGGCGCTTATCATAACGTCCTGTCATTCAAAACTAGAAAATCAGCGGGGACTCTCGAATGCAAGTTTCCTTCAAATCAACTGTTGGATCAATTTTTACAATTTTAAACCATCATGCAAATTATAAACTGTCGATCGTGACTCATCAAACGGACGTGTGAAGAATTTGCCGTCCGCTTTTTTATAAAAAAAGGGCCCTAAAGACCCTCTACTTCAGCCGCTTTGCTGCATTTTCCGTCTGATTCAATTGATTGTATCCGTCAGCCGACTGCTGCACCTCTTGTTTTCGTTCCGTTTCCAGCTGCTTGTTGTAATCTTCCATAAACTTTTCTTTGGCTGCAATGAACAGGTTCATGCTACATTCCTCCCTCTTCAACGATGGAAATGCTCTACCTATTACATCTATATTTTTGACATTTCCTGAATGAACATACATGAAACATACGGACACAAAAAAACCCTTGCCGTTTGGCAAGAGCTTTTTGATTATTTATAAGTCAGCAGGAAGTATTTCTTTTTACCGCGGCGAATGACGGTAAACTGTCCTTCGATGCGGTCGTCGCCGGTGAGGACGTCCGCAACATCGGTGCGGCGCTCGCCGTTAACGTATACCGCGCCGTTTGTGATATCTTCGCGCGCCTGGCGTTTAGACGGAGACAGCTTGGATTGGACGAGCACCTCAACAAGAGGCAGTTCATCCGCTTTCTCAAGTTCCATGGAAGGAACCCCTTTAAAGCCGACCTTCACTTCTTCAGCAGTCAGCTGTTTAATATCTCCGCTGAAGAGTGCTTTTGAGATGTTGACAGCCTGCTCAAACGCTTCACGGCCGTGTACAAGAACGGTCACTTCTTCGGCGAGGCGCTTTTGCGCTTCGCGTTTTTCAGGCGCCGTCTCTGCTTTTTCAGCGAGATCTTCAATTTCTTCTTTGGACAAGAAAGTGAAGTATTTCAAGTATTTCACGACATCCCTGTCGTCGGTATTGATCCAGAACTGATAAAACTCATATGCCGACGTCTTCTCTTTATCAAGCCAGATCGCGCCGCCTTCCGTTTTTCCGAACTTCGTGCCGTCTGCTTTTGTCACAAGCGGAATCGTCAATCCGAAAGCTTTTGCATTCTCTTCAGATTTGCGGATAAGCTCGAGGCCTGACGTGATATTGCCCCACTGGTCGCTTCCGCCGATCTGCAGCTTGCATTCCTGGTTTCTGTACAAATTCAAGAAATCGAGAGACTGTAGGATCATGTAGCTGAATTCAGTATAAGATATGCCCGTCTCGATTCTGGAGCTTACCGTATCTTTGGCAAGCATGTAATTGATTCCAAAGTTTTTGCCGACATCGCGCAGGAAATCAATGACGTTCATTTTGCCGATCCAGTCATAGTTGTTCGCCATAATCGCCGGATTTTTTTCAGCTTCAAAATCCAGGAAACGCGAAAGCTGGTTTTTGATTTTCTGCGACCATTCGCGGACGATTTCTTCATTGTTCAGCGTGCGCTCCGCTTTCTTTCCGCTCGGATCGCCGATCAGGCCCGTCGCTCCGCCTACGAGCGCAATCGGACGATGTCCGGCCAGCTGAAAGCGGCGAAGCATTAATATCGGCAATAGGTGTCCGATATGCAGACTGTCAGCTGTCGGATCAAATCCGGAGTATAAGCTGATTTTTTCTTTATCCAGCAGTTCTCTCAAGCCTGCTTCATCGGTTTGCTGCTGAATCAGTCCCCTGAAGGACAAATCATCAAGTAAGTGTGTCATCATCATTTAGCTCCTTTTTTCCAAAAATAAAACGCCCCTTCGCAAAAACGAAGGGACGATAAAAATCGCGGTACCACCCTGCTTAAAAGAACGCATGGCCGCGCTCTTTTCACTCTCAATGATAACGGAAAAGCTTCCGTTCTTCTGCTACACAAAGCCCGGGAGGCTTTTTTCGCAAAAGCGGTTCGTGAGTGTAATTCAAACCATCCATATGTGCTGATTTTCACCGGCCATCAGCTCTCTAAGACAGGGAAGGATGCGTTTTACTAATCTCAGTCTTCACCTTTTGAATATTCGACTAAATCTTTTTTAACATAATATTTTTGCATTGTCAATGAGACATCAGTCTTCCATCGATGAGAGATCGCCTGCCGGAAGGTTCAGCTCCCAAGCTTTCAGGACGCGTCTCATGATCTTTCCGCTTCTTGTTTTCGGCAGTTTATCCTTGAATTCGATTTCCCTTGGCGCGGCGTGTGCGGCCAAGCCTTGTTTCACGAACTGCCTGATTTCTTCTTTTAACGAATCTGACGGTTCATAACCGTCCCTCAAGGCGATGAACGCTTTAATAATTTCACCGCGGACGGGATCCGGTTTGCCGATGACGCCTGCTTCAGCGACAGCTTGATGCTCAACAAGCTTGCTTTCGACTTCAAACGGGCCGACGCGCTCGCCCGATGTCATGATGACATCGTCGATCCTTCCCTGGAACCAGAAGTATCCGTCTTCATCCATGTAGGCGGAATCTCCTGACACATACCAATCCCCCGGCATAAAATAGGAGCTGTATTTTTCAGGATTGTTCCAGATCGAATGCATCATCGACGGCCAGCCTTTTTTAATGGCGAGATTCCCCATTCTGTAAGGAGGCAGTTCATTTCCCTGGTGATCGACGATTGCAGCCTCTACGCCTGGAATCGGCTTGCCCATCGATCCCGGTTTAATTTCCATGCACGGGTAATTGCAGATGAGCTGCGCTCCTGTTTCGGTCATCCACCATGTATCATGAATCCGGTTGCTGAAGACTTTATGCCCCCATCTGATGACTTCAGGATTTAACGGCTCCCCTACGCTTAAAATATGCCGTAATGAGCTCAGATTATATTTGTTCACGAGATCGTCGCCAGCACCCATCAGCATCCGAAAAGCCGTTGGCGCGCTGTACCATACCGTCACTTCCATTTTTTCAATCGTTTCGTACCATGCTTCGGGACTGAATCTGCCGCCTACGACAACATTCGTTGCTCCATTCAGCCACGGACCGAAGATCCCGTAGACCGTTCCGGTAACCCAGCCTGGATCAGCCGTGCACCAATAAATGTCATCGTCGTGCAGATCAAGAACCCATTTGGCTGTTTGATAATGCTGAATCATTGCTTTGTGGACGTGGAGAACCCCTTTTGGCGCGCCGGTCGAACCCGATGTATAGTGAAGCAGCATCCCGTCTTCCTGATCCATCCATTCAATCTCAAGATCAGTATCTGCTTCAGCCGCTTTCGCGTAATAATCGATGACAGACCCTTCTTCCTTTACGCCTTCTCCAACGACAATGATTGATTCAAGATCCGGAAGTTCGCCGGCCGGCACCCGTTCAAGCAATTCCGGCGTCGTCACGATAACCTTCGCTCCGCTGTTTAAAAGCCTGTCTTTGACAGCGCCTTCCATAAATGCTTCAAACAACGGCCCGACGATCGCTCCCAATTTGACAGCGCCGAGAAGAATAAAATAAAGCTCGGGTGATCTCGGCATAAAAACAAACACACGGTCTCCCTTTCCCACATTGGCATGCTGCTTTAAGACATTCCCGGCTTTATTCGTTTCATTTTTCATCTCTCTGAAGGTGTACTTTTCTTCGCGGACCGGATCTTTGTAGTAAAATGCCACTTTATTTTTCAAATTTGACTCAGCGTGGCGGTCGATCGCTTCATAAGCTGCATTGATTTTTCCCGTTTTGTGCCATGAAAAATGTTTTTCGGCATCCTTCCAGTCAAATGTCCGGTATGCTTCATCATAGTCTTTCAAGTTGTAGTTTCCCTTTTCTGCTGGCAACGCTTTCAATTCCATGCCCATCCCCCTTTGTTCGCTCATCAAAATATATTATAGTATAGATTTTTTATTTTCTCAATTTTTAAAAAATACTCTTCCATCCTATGAAAACGATTAATATTTTGGTATGTTATGTATAAAAGACTTCAACTAAGATGTAAGGCGGTGGATACGTGGACCATCACAAAACTTATCATGCCAAAGAATTGCAGACCGAGAAAGGCTCCGTGCTGATAGAGGGCCCTATCAGTCCCGAAAAACTCGCACAATATGAATTTCACAACGAGCTTACAGCCTTTCGCCCATCTCAAAAACAACATGAAGCATTAATCGAAATCGCAGGGCTTCCCGAAGGACGGATCATCATCGCCCGTTTCCGGCAAACCATTGTCGGCTATGTGACATATGTTTATCCAGACCCGCTTGAAAGATGGTCTGAAGGAAACATGGAAAATTTAATTGAGCTTGGAGCCATCGAAGTCATTCCGGCGTTCAGGGGTCACTCTGTCGGGAAGACGCTGCTTGCGGTCAGCATGATGGATCCACAGATGGAAAAATATATCATCATCACGACTGAATATTACTGGCATTGGGATCTAAAGGGGACTAATAAAGATGTTTGGGAATACAGAAAGATGATGGAGAAAATGATGAATGCCGGAGGGCTTGTCTGGTTTGCGACAGACGATCCGGAAATCAGCTCCCATCCCGCCAACTGTTTAATGGCCCGCATCGGAAAAGAGGTCAGTCAGGAGTCGATCGAGCGTTTTGACAGACTCAGATTCCACAATCGTTTTATGTATTAAGGGAGCAAAGGGGACCTGAATATGATTGTTGAAAAAATCATGAAACGGGATGTTGTGACACTTTCCAGAACGGATACGATTGAAGAAGCGATCAAACGCATGCGAACATTTCATATTAAACACCTTCCCGTCATCAATGAACGGGGAACGGTCATAGGCATCGTCACGGACAGGGACGTCAAAACAGCAAGTCCGAGTATTTTTGCCCAAAACAGATCTGACGAAGATTTAAAAAAGCCGGTGGAACTGATTATGTCAAAAGAAGTGATCACCGGTCACCCGCTTGATTTTGCCGAAGAAATATCAGCTATTTTTTTCGAACACGAAATCGGCTGCCTCCCGATCGTAAAAAACGGGAAGCTTGTCGGCATTGTGACAAAATCCGATTTGCTGCATACGTTCGTCCAGCTGACAGGAGCCCATTTTCCAGGCTCCCAAATCGAAATCAAAACCGATCATATCGCCCGTAGCCTCGCTGATATCAGCGCCATTTTCAGCAGGCGCCAAATCGCCATATTGAGCGTGCTCGTATATCCCGGTGATGAAGATGATTCGAAAATACTCGTGTTTCGCGTTCAAACAATGAATCCCGCCTCTATCATCAAAGACGTGAAGTCCAAAGGGTATCAGGTTCTTTGGCCGGCTGTTCAAAGGGATTTGCCATGAAGGACAGCGTATTTATTTTTTCTCCCTCTTACCAAACCTATCAATTTCATCAAGATCACCCGTTTAATCAGCTGCGAGTCTATGTAACATACGATCTTTTGAATACGGTCGGCGCATTTGAACCGGGAGAAACGATTGCTCCGCGCATAGCGACAGAAGCCGAGCTCGCCCTTGTTCACACAGGCGATTATATCAAGGCCGTCCAGCTTGCAGGGGCGGGAAAACTCCCGGCAGCCGAAAGCGAAAACTACGGGCTTGGAACAGAAGATACCCCTGTCTTTGCCGGGATGCACGAAGCCGCCTCCCTTTTGGTGGGCGGAACACTGACAGCTGCAGACTATGTCATGACGGGCAAAGCAAGACACGCCCTCAATCTCGGAGGCGGGCTTCACCACGGATTCAGAGGAAGAGCTTCAGGATTTTGCGTCTATAACGACAGTTCAGTTGTGATACGATATTTGCAGAAAAAATATCATGCGAAGGTTTTATATATTGATACGGACGCCCATCACGGCGACGGGGTGCAGTTTACGTTCTATGATGATCCTTCCGTGTGTACCGTCTCGATTCATGAAACCGGCCGCTACCTTTTCCCGGGAACGGGGCAAGTACAGGAAAGAGGTCATGGCGAAGGCTACGGCTACGCTTTTAATATCCCGCTCGATGCCTTCACAGAAGATGAGTCTTTTCTTGAATCCTACCGGACGGCTGTTTCTGAAATAGCCGAGTTTTTCAAACCGGACGTTATTTTGTCGCAAAACGGAGCTGACGCGCATTACTACGATCCGCTGACACACTTGTGCACGACGATGAAGATTTACGAAGAGATTCCAAAGCTCGCTCACGAACTTGCACACACCTATTGCAACGGAAGATGGATCGCTGTCGGCGGAGGCGGGTACGACATTTGGCGCGTCGTACCGAGGGCATGGGCAAGAATCTGGCTTGAAATGAAAGGAATGAAACCTGAGGATAAGATGCCTGAAAAATGGCTGAAAAAGTGGGGGAAGCAGGCATCTGTCCGACTTCCTGCCAACTGGTCCGACCCGGCAGATTTGTATCCTTCGATTCCAAGAAAATCCGAAATAACGGAAAAAAACGCCCAAACCGTTGCCAAAGCTCTTTATCCGATTCGCTCTGCCAAGCGCGCCACTTAATGCGAAAAATCCCGGCGTACAGAAAAGGCCTTGCTTTTATGCAAGACCTTGCTTTCTTCTCATTTATTTTTTTGCGATGACAATTTCAACGCGCCTGTTTTCCTTCATATGGCTCTCTGTGCGGTTGTCCTTGACCGGTTTTGTATCGGCATAACCGATGGCAAGAAAACGTGAAGAGTCGAGCTTTTCTTTCGACGTAAAGTAGCCGATCACAGTGCTCGCCCTTGCCGCAGAAAGCTCCCAATTGGATGGAAAACGGTAAGTCGAAATCGGGCGGCTGTCCGTATGCCCCTCCACACGGATCGGGTTGGACACTGATTTGAGAAGGACGGCGATTTTATGCAAAAGCGGGTGAGCCTGGTCTTTCAGATCCGCTTTTCCCGAATCAAACAAAACCGCTTCCTGAAGGACGAGGATGATGCCCCGTTCATCACGCTTGGCCGCTATCAAACTTGACAGTTCATTTTTTTCAATATAGTCGTTGATTTTCTTTAATAAATCTTCTTGGCTTTTAGCCGTTTTTTCAGCCTTCTGATCGTCCGCGTTTTCTTTTTTCAGCTCTGCGGCGGATTTGCCGTCGGCCCTGTCTTGAAATGAACCGACTGCTGCTTTAAATTTGTTTAAATCGATTTGCGACATCGAAAACAGTAAAATAAAGAACACGAGGATGAGCGTAATCAAATCCGAAAACGTGATGATCCAGTTTGACGATTTGCGACCCTGCTCGCGCTTTCTTCGTTCATGTCTAAGCTTCATGAGCCCTGTCCTTTTGTTTTATATGATCCGCCCGCTTTTTTGCCCATTCTTCTTTTGAACTGAAAACGACAAGCTGGCTTTCCAGATTTCGCGGATTTCTTCCCGACTGGATGCCGATGATGCCTTCGATCATGACCTGCTTCTTAAAGATTTCATTCTCCGTCTTTTCTTCAAGCTTTGCGGCGATCGGTATAAACAGCATGTTGGCTAAAAGGGATCCGTAAAGCGTCGTCAAAAGGGCGATCGCCATATTCGGACCGAGCGTTTCCGGCTTGTTCAGGTTTTTGAGCATCATGACGAGTCCGACAAGGGTTCCGATCATTCCCCATGCAGGGGCAAATTCCCCCGCTTTTTCAAAGATTCTTCTTCCCTTTCTGTGCCTTTCTTCCATCGCGGCGATTTCCGAGTTCATCACATTGCGGATCGTCTCCTCGTCCCATCCGTCGATGGCAAGAAGCAGACCTTTTTTCAAAAACGGGTCTTTCATTTCATTGATATTGGCGTCCAATGATAAAATTCCTTGTTTGCGCGCCTGTTCAGACAGGCTGACAAAGGTTTTGACCAAGTCGCGTACATCGTCTTCTTCCGAAATAAAGACCTGCTTCAGCACAGCCGGCGCTCTTTTTAAATCTTTCGGGGAAAAGCTGATGAAAACAGCTGCACACAATCCGCCCGTCACGATAAAGAAAGACGTCAAATCGATAAATGAATAAAAACCGGAAAGCCCCGCTCCAGAGACAACGCCGATTACTAAAATGAAAATACCCAAAATCAAACCGACCGGTGTCAGATAATCAAATCGTTTCATTTTTTCATAATCTCTCCAGCTCATGGAAAAGAAAGCAAGCAATTCACGAAAAAAGCTGTGAACACTTGCTTTCTTTCTCGTTTATTTAATCATGATCATTTTGTTGATTGTCTGAGTTCAATGCGATGCGGCAGCTGGACAATATGCTCTTCGACTTCCTCTTTGTTCATCAGCTTTGTCAGAAGTCTCATCGCTACGGCACCGATATCATACGTCGGCTGGACGACAGTCGACAGCTGCGGCCGAACCATTAATGAAAGCCTTGTATTGTCAAAGCCGATCACTTCAAGGTCATCCGGAATAGCCAGTCCTTTATCCTGTGCTGCGTGAATAACGCCGAGTGCCATTTCGTCTGTCGCTGACAGGACGGCCGTCGGTTTTTCATCCAGCTTCATTAGCGCCTCCAGCGCTTCCATTCCTGAATCGTACGTATAATCGCCTTCTGCGACATACTCTTCTTTAAATGTCAGCCCCTTATCCTCAAGCGCTCTTTTAAAGCCTTGAAGTTTTTTCGCTTGATTGACCGGCTCAGTCATAGGTCCTGATACAAACGCAAGGCGCTTATGGCCTTTTTCAATCAGCATGGTAGCCGCATCATAAATCGCCTGTTCATAATCGATCGCAACCGACGGCGTTTCCCCTTTTTCTTCAACAGATGCCGCAAGCACGATCGGAACTGGTGACCGCTTAAACTCCTCCACATGCTCTTCAGTGACATTTCCACTCATAAAGACGATACCGTCAACTTGTTTTCCCAGCATCGTATTCAAAAGATGAAGTTCTTTGTCCATATTCTGGTCGGAGTTGCTCAAAATAATATTGTACTTGTACATCGTTGCGATATCTTCGATTCCCCTCGCCAGCTCTGAATAAAAGATGCTGGAAATATCGGGAATGATCACGCCGACAGTCGTCGTCTTTTTGCTTGCAAGGCCCCTTGCCACGGCATTTGGACGATAGCCAAGACGCTCGATGGCTTCAAGCACCTTCTTTCTCGTCGTCGGCTTGACGTTCGGATTTCCGTTCACAACCCTGGAAACGGTTGCCATACTTACATTTGCTTCGCGTGCTACATCATATATTGTCACATTACTCATTTTTACCACTCCTTCAACTGGGTACACTTTTCTTTTCCTATAGCATAAACATTTTCATGTAGAGAAATGTCAAAATGTAAAACTTTATGTAAAATAAACAGAACTCAAGTTTACATTATTTTTCATAACCTGCCAAAACAAAAGGGGCTCTCTGAAATTATACACGGTTTTACCTAATATGAAAACGTTCCCTTTATTTTTATAATTAATTTAAATAAGAATAAACAGCTTTTTAATTAAAAATAAGACATTTTTTCGACAATTTTTGATGACAACTAAAAAAAGGACCGCTCGAAAGCGGTCCATAAACGAATCTTATGCTTTTACTTGAACGAGCGGCTTCAGTTCATTTAACCATTTTTCAAATGTCGGGATATCCATTTGCTGAGCAGAGTCGGAAAGCGCAACAGAAGGATCAGGGTGAACTTCGGCCATGACGCCGTCAGCTCCGATCGCAAGCGCTGCTTTTGCTGTCGGAAGCAGCAAGTCGCGGCGTCCGGTAGAATGAGTGACATCCACGAATACAGGAAGGTGAGTTTCCTGCTTCAGGATCGGCACAGCTGAAATATCAAGCGTATTTCTAGTCGCTGTCTCATACGTTCTGATTCCGCGTTCGCAAAGGATGATTTGATCATTGCCCTGTGACATGATGTACTCCGCTGCATTGATGAATTCCTTCAGCGTTGCGGCAAGTCCGCGCTTCAGCAGAACCGGCTTCTTCACTGAACCGGCGGCTTTTAAGAGCTCGAAGTTTTGCATGTTGCGGGCGCCGATTTGGATAACATCAATGTAATCAATGGCTTCTTCAATATGCTGCGGATTCACGATCTCACTGATGACGGCAAGATCATACTCATCAGCAACACGCTTTAAGATTTGCAGGCCTTCAACACCGAGGCCTTGGAAGTCGTACGGGCTTGTACGGGGTTTGAAGGCTCCGCCGCGAAGCAGTTTCAAGTTTTGCTTTTTAGCTGCGGCTGCAACTTCGGCTACTTGCTCATAGCTTTCAACTGCACACGGACCGACGATAAATCTTTGTTCTCCGTCGCCGATCTTTTCGCCTTTCAAATCAACGATCGTATTTTCAGGCTTTTTCTTGCGGGAAACGAGCAGTGCTTTGCTGTGATCGTCTTCCTGAAGCTCAAGTCCAGCTTTGAAAATCTCTTTGAAAATATGCTGGATCGTCGAGTTTTCAAACGGTCCGTCATTATTTTCAATAATTTCGTTCAGCATCGCTCTTTCTCTGACTGGATCGTAGCGGTTGATGCCTTGCGCTTCCTTCGCTTTTCCAATCTCCTGAACGATTCTTCCTCGCTCATTAATCAGCTTTAATATTTGCAAGTTTAATTCATTCGCCTGCTGCCTCAGCAAATCAAGTTCAGTGTTGCTCATGTTATCCATCCTTTCTTTTTAACTTCACCCTCTATGAGAATAAGAATGATTCAATTGATTAGGGTTTATTATAAACAATGTTTCTTAAAATGTCACGGAAAAATTCTTTATTACCAAAACGCTTTTAAGCGATAAAGCATTATATGCGGTTTATCCCTTGCTGTGCGGGTGTTTGTCGGAAGAATAAAAAAAAAGAATCTTGTTTGATTCTTTAACTTGATAACCTGTATATTCTCTGTATTGCGGTTTCGACGCTAAAAACCCTGTCATTCAAGGCAGCCGCCTTATCATCGGCATGTTCGACAATGTTCTCCGTAAATTGTCCGATGTTCTCGATGATCGTTTTCGGGAGCCTCTCCTGCCCTCTTTTCAGTTCATCTATATCTGTTTCAAGCCGATTCAGCCGCTTGTCCATTGCGTTTAAGCGGTTTTCTACTTTGTTTAAGCGCCCGTCTATTTCTTTGAAGCGCTTGTCGATCTCAGCGAAGCGTGCATCCACTTCATCGAAGCGCTTGTCGACCTCAACGAAGCGTGCGTCGATTTTGTCTAAGCGCTTGTCGATTCCATCAAGACGCTGATTGATCGGACTCAATTCTTCTTTTAGAACGGATTGAAGCATGTCCTTTAATTCAGTGTTCAACTCATCACCTCCTGTTTTATTAATTATAACGTACAACCATGGATCAAACGATACATTTTCCTAAAAAGGCATTTCCATGAGGCAAAAGCATCATAACAACATAGAAAACGGCCAAAACGCTATACGTCTTGGCCGTTTTTACCTGCGGATTATCTGCTGTTTTCCGCAAGTGCTTGAGCTTTAATTTGCGAATGGGAGTCGTGCCATTTCACGTTCCCGTTTGTAAAAATGAAGGCTTGAGGACTTTCGTGTTTAATTCCGTACTGCTCAGCGATATAGTTTGACAGCGGTCGGCTTTCCTGCACTTTTAAATAATAAGCCGGTATGTCTTCATGCTGATTGGCGAATGATTCAAATTCTTCAAACGCGCGCCTGCTGATCGGGCATGTCACACTATGTTTCAAAAAGATAAATGTATCGTTGTTTTCTGCAAGCTTTTTAAATTCATCCTCTGTTTGAATGAGCTGTTTCGACACGGTGATCTCCCTTTCCTCCATTATTTCTGGACGGTATCCGCTGTTTCCCTTGCTTCATCTTCTATTTCATTTTTGGCTTCTTCAGCCTGTTCTTCGATTTTAGTCGATGCTTCTTCCTTTAGTTCATCAGCTTTTTCAGCACCTTTGTTTCGCAAGTCTTTGACTTTATCCATGATCTGTGAAGACTGGTCGGCAACAAGCTGTGAAATCGAAGATGTCTTCTCTTTGGCGATGCTGACGTACTCAGAACCTCTCTCCCTCGCTTCGCTTGTGAGCTTTCCGGTCTTATCTTTTAAAACGACAGCCTGATTTCCGAGGTCATCGCGAAGCTCTTTCCCTGACTTCGGTGCTAAAAATAAAGCTGCGGCTGCCCCGATGATTCCGCCTACAAACGTGCCGATTAAAAAATCCTTAGTATTCATTCCATCTTTACTCATAAATTATTCCTCCTTCATCTTCTTTTGTTTCCATCTATTCCAAATTTCCAAAGCTGCATTGCTCCAGCTGACAACTTGAGAAATTTTTTCACGGTTTTGCTCTGCGGCTGATGTGACGGACTCTGAAACCTGCTGAATGGAGCTGTTAAACTGCCTGACCGATGTGCCGACTTCCTGAACGGCATCCACGACCGTATTCAGCTTCAAAGATTTTTCCTGAATATCATCAGCGAGCCGATTCGTCTTATTCAGGAGCTCCGTTGTTTCAGCTGTGATGCCTTTCATTTGTCCTTCAACACCTTCCAGCGTTGCGGCAACATGATTGAGTGTGACTTGAAGCGATTTTAATGTTTTTGATAAATAGATAACCAGAATAAGAAAGCTGACAGCGATGAGTGCGGCGCTTAAATATAGAATAATAATCATCTTATCCTCCTCGAGCTAAGGTCTTACAATTGATGTATACCCAATTGTTTAAATCGTAAACCTTTATATTTACTTTTTCTACACGCACGAGAGAATTCCTTTAACAGAAACTCCCGGCTCCATATGTACAAAAAAGCAGCGGATTGACTCACACTGCCTTTTTCTCATTATGCTAATACATTTTCATATGCTTTTAAATACTTTTGAATGTCACCTGCGCCCATGAAAATTAACACTGCATTTTCATGCTCCTTTAAAATCGATGTGTCATTTTCATCGATCAGCTTCGCCTGCGGGATTTTCTCCTGCAAATCGCCGATCGTCAGCTTTCCTGCATTTTCCCGGGCAGATCCAAATATATCGCAAAGATATACGTAATCGGCTTTCTTGAGGCTTTCGGCAAACTCATTCAGGAACGACTGCGTACGCGTAAATGTATGCGGTTGAAATACTGCGACAACGTCCCGTTCCGGATACTTCTGTCTGGCTGCTTCAATCGTCACCGTGATTTCAGTCGGATGATGGGCATAATCGTCAATCAACACTTGGCTGCCGGCATGTTTTTCGTTAAATCTGCGTTTAACGCCGCCAAAGGTTTGCAATCCTTCTTTAATGATATCGACATCGACCTGTTCATAATGGCAGAGTGCAATAACGGCCAAAGCGTTCAGAACGTTATGGCTGCCGTATGCCGGTATATAGAAGGTATCGTAGAATGTGTTCCTGACGAAAACATCGAACGTTGTGCCCTCGGTATTTTTGATGACATTTCTCGCCTGAAAATCGTTTTCCTCGGCAAAGCCGTAGTATACGACTGGAACGTTCGCATGGATTTTCATCAAATATTCGTCGTCGCCGCATGCGATAATTCCCTTGTTCACCTGTAATGCCATCGTTTGAAATGCGTCAAATACATCATCGATATTCGCGAAATAATCGGGATGATCAAAATCAATATTTGTCATGATCGCATAATCAGGCTGATAGCTCAGAAAATGCCTTCTGTATTCGCAGGCTTCAAGCACAAAGTACTCGCTGTTTTCGCAGCCTTTTCCAGTCCCGTCTCCAATCAGATAAGATGTCGGTTTTGCTTTCTGGATGACATGGGATAAAAGACCCGTCGTTGACGTTTTGCCATGTGCCCCTGTCACGGCAATACTCGTAAATTTCTTCAGATAGTCACCGAGGAATTTATGATACCGCACGACTTGCAGGCCTTCGGCTCGCGCTTTTTCAATTTCAGGATGGGTGTCGGGAAAAGCATTTCCGGCAATAACAGTCATTCCCGGCTTGATATTTTCCGGATCAAACGGATATATCGGGATATTTCTCTCCTCTAAAGCGGTTTGTGTAAAAATGTACTTTTCGATATCCGATCCTTGGACATTATATCCATTATCATGGAGAATTTGGGCAAGCGGACTCATACCTGTCCCTTTTATTCCGACAAAATGATAAACAGTCATAATTGTACCTCCAACAAACGTCTATCTGCTTCCCAGTATATGACGCTTATTTCAATTTGCAACCTAAGCTCGGCCGCATCGTTTTCTTCAAAGTCATCATTATATTCAGTATCAGACATTTTCAAGAGTGAATAAACCTCCTGCGTAAAGGATTTTTTTGAACCCTTTCACGGAAGTGCTCTTAAAAACGGATTAAAACGCCGCTGCCGGCGCTTTAATATGCGGCGCTCTAAAAAAAACACGCCCATCTGCTATCATACCATGTTTAGCCGAAAAGTGAACTACTTTCTATTAACTGTTCAAGCTCGGCCTTTGTAATCAGGACTTCTCTCGGCTTACTTCCTTTCGCCTCAGAAATCATGCCTTCCCTTTCCATCATATCGATTAATCTGGCAGCTCTGTTATAGCCGATGCGAAAGCGCCGCTGCAGGCTTGAAGTGCTGGCGCTGTTTTGTTCCACGGCAAATTCGCACGCTTCCAGAAACAGTTCATCCTGATCAAATCCGGCCGGATTTTGTCTGACCAATTGTTCTTGTTCAAATAAATAGTTCGGCTCCTGCTGCCGTCTGACATGTGAAACGACACGGTCAATCTCCCGGTCGGAAACAAAGTTGCCCTGCAGGCGGACCGGTTTGCCTGAACCGTTCTCCAGGAACAGCATATCCCCTTTTCCAAGCAGCTTTTCAGCTCCCGCCATATCGATAATCGTTCTTGAATCGACGGCGCTTGATACAGAAAACGCTATTCTTGTTGGTATATTGGCTTTAATCAAGCCGGTAATGACATCAACTGAAGGCCGCTGCGTCGCGATCAGAAGATGGATGCCGCACGCTCTTGCTTTTTGTGCGATTCGGCAGATGCTTTCTTCCACTTCATTCGGAGCGACCATCATTAAGTCGGCAAGTTCATCAATCACGACAACAAGATAAGGAAGTTTTTCACCCATGTTCTGTTCCCGGACTTTTTCATTAAATCGTTCAATTTCCCGAACACCGGAATGGGCAAATAATTCATAGCGCCGCTCCATTTCTTCGACAACCCATTTTAATGCAGCAGTTGCCGCTTTGGCATCTGTGATGACAGGACTGACGAGATGAGGAATTTTATTATACGGAGCAAGCTCCACCATCTTAGGATCGATAAGCAGAAGCTTGACATCCCTCGGCGCCGATTTGAATAGCAGACTGACTAAGATCGTGTTGATGCATACGCTTTTCCCTGATCCTGTAGCCCCGGCAATCAACCCGTGGGGCATTTTTTTCAGATCTGCCACGACGGGCTTTCCGGAAATGTCGAGTCCGAGGGCTGCGGTCAGAGGGGACGGATTCGTTCTGAATTCCGAACTTCTGATCATTTCGCGCAAATAAACCATTTTACTATGCAGATTCGGCACTTCAATTCCGATCGTATTTTTTCCCGGAATCGGCGCTTCGATCCGAATATCTTTCGCTGACAGGCTGAGTTTAATATCATCTGACAGATTTGTAATTTTGTTTACTTTCACTCCGGGTTCAGGATGCACCTCAAATCTTGTCACAGAAGGCCCCTGGGTGACATGAACGACATTTGCTTTGACATTGAAGTTCTCAAGCGTGACGTCCAACAGCTCGCGCTGCTCGTGTATCCAGGCCTGATCATCCGGCTTTTGCGCCGGAGGCACATCAAGCAAAGACATATTCGGGAACTGATATCCTTGAGGCGCTTTTTCTTTTTGTTTATCTGATGAAAGCATCATGACATTAAACGGAACAGAGCCTTTCTTCGATCCCGGAGCAGCTCCTGTTTCCCGTTTCCGCGGAGCCTCGGGCCGCCCCTCAACTGTCCCTGTACTCTCCCGGTCCTGTTCGCTGTTTTCGGGTTCACCCGCGCTTGACGCTGTCTCTTCCGGTTCCGGTGAAAATGATGCATGCTCATGTCTCCAGCCAGCCTGGCTGCTTCCGCTTGTTTCTTCACGAGCGTCAGCCGGCGTGTTGGAATCTGTCCGGTTTTTGTTATCGGAAGGACCATCGCTCTGGTCGGATACTTCAGAACTGCGGCCAGTGTACTGCTTTTCTGGAAAAGCTTCCGGGTCAGGCAGCATTTCGTCCGAGCCGTTAGTCTCCCCATGTTCTTCTACGATGGTTTCTGCATCCTCTGCAGTTTCCTTCTCTTCTCCGGTTTCCTCGATCTGATCCAAAAGCTTTTCGATTTGTTCCGGCGTTTGCTCGGCGGGAATTGCTTCTTCTTCCGTTATGTTCCATGATGCGGTGGCTGTCTCTTCTTCAGCTTCATACCGCAGCGCTTTCTCTTCGGCAAGCCCGCCGCCTTCTGTCATTCGCTCTTGGCGGATTTCCGCTTCTTCCGGAGTATGTGTTGAGACAGGGGTTTCCGTTCGTTCGGATTCATACCGCAGCGCTTTCTCTTCGGCGAGCCCAGAGTCTTCTGTCATTCGCTCTTGACGGATTACCGTTTCTTCCGGAGTACGTGTTGAGACAGGGGTTTCCGTTCGTTCGGATTCATGCCGCAGCACTTTTTCTTCAGCGGCTTCGCCACCTTCTGTGATTTGCTCTCGGCGGAAATCCGTTTCCTCCGACATATGCGGGACATCTTCAAATTCGGCTCGCCATGTCGGATTGCGACTCTCGCTTTTAGTCAGCGGACGGCCGTTCTTTTCAGTTTGCAAGGAAGGTTCTTCTCGTACCGGCTGCTTATTTCCGGCAACCTTCTGCTCTTTTTCAATTTCTTCGTTAAACAGCGTGACACGCGCTTCCATTTGTTTGTTTGCACGATATGTATAATTTTCCGGTTTGGCTCTTTTCTGTTCATGAAAGCCGTAAACCGGTGACGGGATGACGGACGGCCTAAAGGGTTTTTTCGCCGCTTTCTCTTCATGATGATAGGAATTTCCGGGTTTCGGCTGAGAAGCTGTGTGCCGGCCTGCCGGGCGGCGGGTCCTTTGTTCGCGGCTGTCATCCTTTTCCCGCGGCCGCGAGTTTTGATCAGGTATAACCGGGAAGCGGAATTTCCCTTTTGGATATTCATATACGACTTTTGCGTCGGAAATTTGCGGCATTTCTTCTTCTTTCTCTATAAATGAATCCGCCTCAAACTCTTCTATGTGCTTTTTTTGTTTTTCATTATCTTCATCATCGCCTAAAAACAGGCTGAACATTTTATTAAACCAGCTCATGAATCATCACTCTCTAACTCCCTTAAATTTTTCGGGGACGGTTTTAAGTATACCACTGCTTCCCCACCCAGAAAAGGACAAGTCCTTCTCATGTGTCCGCCCTCCGAATAAAAAAGCCGCCAAGTTTGTCTACCCAGCGGCTTCTTTTTTACATCTATTCGAAAGTTTTGTTCATTTTATGCCGTTAAAATGTAAAAGCTTCTCCTGCTTTACGGCTGTCATCAAGGACAAGAATGCCTTTTTCCTTCGGCGCGTCTGGGAGGTTCAGTTCCTTGGCAGAACAAATCATACCGCTTGACGCCACTCCGCGAAGTTCCGCATCTTTAATAATCATACCGCTCGGCATCACGGCTCCAACTTTGGCTACGACGACTTTTTGGCCGGCTTCAACATTAGGAGCTCCGCAGACGATTTGCAGCGTCTCGCTCCCTGCATTCACTTTGCAGACACTCAGTTTATCGGCATTCGGATGCTTTTCTTTTTCTTCGACATATCCGACTACAAACTTCGGAGAAAGATCGACGGTCAGCTCATCTTTCAAACCGTTGCGGACCAGAATTTCATTCACATCCTGGACAAAGGATTCGGAAAGCGCAACAGCTCCGCTTTCCTCAATGCTTAAATATGAGGAGACATTAAAAATGTTATAGCCTCCTGTTTCCTTTGTGTCTTTATGAAAAATTTTCACGACGTCTCCGCAGCGCTCAAAAGCGATCTCTTCGCGCGGAATATCGTTCAATGAGATGAGCAGCGTATCGCCTACGCCTTCTGGATTATAAAATGCGTTCATGAGAAAAATTCCTTTCTATCATTTCTTTTTAGGGCGGTTTTTAGCCAGAATAAAGATCGGTTCAAGCTTTCCATCCTCATAAAGGAAAGAAAGCGCAGTGATCGGCACTGTTCCGTTTGCAAAAAAGCTCATCGACATTTGCCCGAGAATATCGTATCCAGCATTGTTGCGGATGTCGGCAATAATCAGCACATCCTGGTGCGGGATTGACACCGCCAGTGTCCCTTCCGCGCTTTTCTCATACTCTGCGAGAATCGATTCGTTCAACACCCTGCTGGCGTCATAGCCGTCATTTGCTCTGAAAAAGTAGAAGTGATTGCCGGCGACTGCGTCTTCTTTGACAACGGTTTGGAGCGAGCGAAGGTTAAAGGAAGCCGTTTCCCGAATCCTTTCCTTTGTCCAGCCCTCTTTTTCCAGCATTTTTTCGTCGATCAGCCGGTATGTGTTTCCAAGGTCGAGCGCGTAGTATATTCGTGTTTCAGCCGTGTGGCCGTCAAAAATCAAGGGAACGCCTGCGCTGGATTTCTCGGGAAAGGAAGTCGAGCGGATGACGGGATAGATGAGACTTTCCCGCCCTTCCATTTCCTGCGACTGGCCTTTCATGGCATTGAGTGCTTCCTCAGTATAATAGACGACTTCGTCAATCGCATCATCTTTTTTCTGCTCCCATTTGGCGATGATCCCCGGGAGTTCGAGTGTAATGCCTTTTCCTGTATTTTTATCCTCGATTCTCAAGGTGTCTTTTTCCCTATCGAAATGAAAGGACCAGTTGTCATTTTGCAAACGTTTTTTTAATATATCGGAAAGTTTCCTTGACGTCATTTTCATAGAGGAACTCTCCTTTCGGCTACTTATTCAGGGAATCTGTCAAAAATTGCTCGATTTCCTCTTTCGTTTTTCGGTCTTTGCTGACAAAGCGGCTGATTTCGTTTCCTTCTTTAAATACGAGGAAGCTCGGGATTCCGAAAATGTCCCACTCCGCGCACGTATCAATAAATTTGTCACGGTCAACATAATAGAATGTAAATTCCGGATAGTTCGCCTCAAGCTCGGGCAAAAACGGTTCTACAAAACGGCAGTCCGGGCACCAGTCAGCCGAAAACATCAACAAGGATAAATCGTCTTTCACAACTTTTTGCAGTTCTTCATTCGTCTCGATCGTTTTCATCACTCAACGCCTCCAATATATGTTCTTATCATCCATTCGGATCATACCAGACAACCGGCTCCATATCCAGCCTTTTGCTGTCCACCTGCTTTTTTAAAAGATGAACGATTCTTTATGTATCTTACCCGTTTTAAAAAGGGAAAATCTTAACGATCCGATCCTCTTTCATATCATAAGCATAATTTTTTTGCTTTATCAAGCCATTCTCGTTTAACATGGTAAGTAATAGGGTAAAAATATCCGTTAAGGCGCCTTGCGCCGTGATCCCATGACAGTCAGGAGGAGTATGTATGGAATTTATCGTTTATCTTGCCGGAGAAATACATAGCAATTGGCGTGAAGAAGTGAAGGAAAAAGCAAAATCGCTCAAGCTGCCGATCACGTTTGTCGGACCGATGGAAAATCACGACCGCTCCGACAACATCGGTGAAGAAATTATGGGCAAGCAGGCTGATTCGATCGCGAAAGATGATGCAGCCTCGGATTTGAATAATTTTCGAACTTCCGTTTTAATGAACAAAGCGGATGTGGTCATCGCTCTTTTCGGGGAAAAATACAAGCAATGGAACACGGCGATGGATGCTTCATACGCGATTGCCAAAGGCAAGCCGCTGATCATCATCCGTCCTGAGTCACTCCATCATCCGTTAAAAGAACTGTCAAACAAAGCGAACATTACCGTAGAAACTGTCAATCAGGCGATTAAATCGTTGTCGTACGTATTTGAAAGCCGGTAGCTGTATCATCAAAAAGAGACCCTGTGCGTAAAGCGGCACAGGGTCTCTTTGTTCAATCATTTCGCAAAATCGATTGTACGGCAGAACTGTCGCAAGCTTTGACAAGCTTGAGCAGCAATTCTTTTGCAGCAAGGTAGTCATCAACGTGGATAATGGAAGCAGATGTATGGATATATCTTGAACAAATGCCGATCACGGCCGAAGGAACGCCTTCATTTGAGATGTGAACACGACCGGCATCGGTTCCTCCAGGGGAAACAAAATATTGATACGGGATGTCATGAGTCTCTGCCGTATCCAGCACAAAATTTCTCATTTCGCTGTGCGTCACCATCGTCCGGTCGAAAATCCTTAACAACACCCCTTTGCCGAGCTGGCCAAATTGATTTTTGTCGCCGCTCGCATCGTTTGCCGGACTTGCGTCAAGCGCGAAAAACAAGTCAGGCTGTATCATATTGGCCGCAGTTTGCGCACCTCTTGTGCCGAGCTCTTCCTGAACGGTCGCGCCTGAGTAAAGCGTGTTCGGAAGTTCTGCTCCTTGCAGTTCTTTCAGCAACTCAATGCTGAGTCCGCAGCCGTAGCGGTTATCCCATGCTTTCGCCATGATCTTCTTTTCATTTGCCATCGGGGTAAACGGACAGATCGGCACGATTTGCTGGCCTGGTTTGACACCGATGCGTTCGGCATCTTCCCTGTCATCCGCACCAATATCAATCATCATGTTTTTGATATCCATTGGACGTCTCCTCTGCTCATCTGTTAAAAGATGAGGAGGCGTGCTCGCGATGACGCCGGGGATCGGCCCGTTGTCCGTATGGATTTCCACCCGCTGAGCCAATAAAACCTGGCTCCACCAGCCGCCCAGTGTTTGAAACCGAAGCAGTCCGTTGTCAGTGATTGATGTCACCATAAATCCCACTTCATCCATATGGCCGGCCACCATAATTTTCGGACTGTCTTCAGGTCCATGTTTAACGCCGAACACGCTTCCCAGTCTGTCCTGGAGGATCTCATCAGCATATTTTTCAAGCTCTTTTTTCATGAAACGGCGGACTAGATGTTCATTTCCCGGGGCGCCGGGGAGCTCCGTCAACGTTTGAAAAAGCGTTCTCGTTTCCTGATTCATCTGTTTCCCTCTTTTCTTATGTATCTCTCTACATTTTACATAAGTGTGCGATGTGTTTCCAGAAGAGAGCCCATCCTTAACACGGACGGACATGTTCTGTATAATGAAAAAAACAAGCTTTGGAGGTGCTGAAAAGATGAAACTGCGCCATTTTCTTCTTGGGGCCGGCATCGGCATTGCCGCGGCCGTTGTTGTCAAACAATATGTCATGCAGCCTTACATTTCTTCTGAAAAAGCGCTGCGCATCGTCAAGTCCGCTTTTAAACAGAGAGGCCCGATCGACGGTTCATGGATATATACCGTTCCGGAAGCCTATACCGTAAACGGCGAAACCGTCATGGTGTACAAAACAGGCATTACACGTTCTGCTTTCGGAGAGCTTGAACAGTACGAAGTCATGGTTGATGCGAAGACAGGCATGATCGTAGATGTGATTGATACCGCAGCATAGCATCAAAAAAATGCGGCCTGAAATGGCCGCATTTTTTAAATGGCGCGAATCGGCCGGTAGACCGGATGCCACATCGCATCCTGTACAGCTTGAATCACATCGCCCGGCTCATTTTCTGCAACTCCGTCTTTTATGGCTGCTTTAATGACAGCCGTTGCCACTGTTGCGGAAACCGTGCGCAAATCCTCAACCTCCGGAAGGAGCGCTGCGCCGGGCCGTCCGATGTCAACCATACCCGCGATCGCAGCTGCGCTGGCGTAAAACATGTTGTCCGTAATCAGCCTTGCTTTTGATACGAGCGTTCCGAGACCGAGACCGGGGAATACAAAGGCATTGTTCGCCTGGCCGATCGCATAACGGGTGCCGTTGTAATCGACAGGCGCAAACGGGCTTCCTGTGGCGACGAGCGCCCGCCCTTCCGTCCATTTGATCAAATCTTCTGGTCTTGCTTCAGATAACGGCGTCGGATTGGACATCGGAAATATAGCCGGCCGTTTCACATGCTTTGCCATTTCTTTTACGATTTCTTCTGTAAATGCGCCCGATACAGTAGAGGTTCCAATCAAAATGGTAGGCTGCACTTGTTTTACCACCTCAAGCAGATCGATTGTATCCCCCGGGCCGTTCCGGCTAAAGTCTTTGACCTCGTCGGCAGGCCGTGCATACGGCTTTTGAATGTCCTGCAAGTCGTTCATATCATCTGTCAGCAAACCGTTCCGGTCAACACACCAAAAACGGCGGTATGATTCCTCTTCCGACACCCCCTCTTGAACAAGAGCGGCGCGAATTTGCTCTGCGTTGCCGATCCCGGCCGTCCCCGCTCCGAATATGACCACTTTATGATCTTTTAGGGGCATTTTCGATATTTTGACGGCCGCAAGCACCGCTGCAAGGGTGACTGCTCCTGTGCCTTGAATGTCGTCGTTAAAGGTGCAAATTTTGTCTTTGTATTTTTTTAAAATCTGACGTGCATTTTGCGTTCCGAAATCTTCCCAATGCAGCAAAACGCCCGGAAACGTCTCGGTTGCGATTTGAACGTATTGATCAATAAACGATTCATAACGCTCGCCTCTGATTCTTGAATGCTGATTCCCGACATAAAGCGGATCATTGAGAAGCCTTTCCTGGTTCGTCCCCGCATCAATGACAACGGGAAGGACCTTGTTAGGATCGATGCCCGCAGCCGCAGTATAAACGGCAAGCTTTCCGATCGAAATGGCGATGCCTCCGACTCCCCAATCCCCGATTCCGAGAATCCCTTCAGCATCAGTGGCCACAATCAAATCGATCCGGCTTTTTTTAGCGGCCAGATTTTCAAATGCCGTTTTCATGCCTTCAGGGTCATTAACCGACAAAAACAGCCCCCGCGGCTTTCTGTATTCATGGCTGTATTGCTGGATTGCCGTTCCGACAGTCGGGGTATAAACAATCGGCAGCATTTCTGTCATATGGTCGTTCAGAAGCCTGTAGAACAGCACTTCATTTCGGTCATGAAGCGCCGTTAAATAGACGTTTTTGCTCAAGTCATCAGGTTGTGATTGGAACTGTTTATACGCCCGTTTTGCCTGTTCTTCAAGCGTCAGCACCTTGGGAGGAAGCAATCCTGTCAAGCCGAGAGCTTCCCTTTCCTCCGGAGGGAAGGCAACCCCTTTGTTCAGCAGGGGCGTTGCAAGGACTTCAAATCCTCTTAATTGCGTCTCGATCACTTGTTCATTCAGATTATTGTGGCTCACCCGTCGTCTTCCTTTCAAAAGTTAGTTATCCTTAGGATGGATAACTACAAAGCAAACCATTCACCAAAATAGCTTAGCGCCTTTCTCTCTTTACTGACTCTGCAATTTCGCCGTTTTCATCCCATTTTAATGCCCTATAAATGGCGTCATGGTAAAAAATGTACCAGGCGTTTTTCTCGGCGGCTTTCGCCTGCCATGCTTGCTTCGCCGCAATCGATGTCATCGGATAATCGTCGTACGCCAACACCCAGAGAGGATTCTGATGGGCATGCGTCGGCATAATATCAGCCATATGAAGGGCCGTTTCGCCGGCATCCTCAAGAACGATCACGGAATGACCGTCGCTGTGGCCGCCTGTATGATGCATCGTAATTCCCGGCAAAACTTCGAGCTTCTCATCGAAGGTCCTCACTTGATGCTGAACTGCTTCCCAGTTTTCTTTCCAATATGTATTTTTCGAGCGGATATTCGGATTTCTCATCTCTTCCCATTCGATCGCAGACGTGTAAATCGCTGCATTCGGAAACACGGAAACAAGGCTTTCTCCCTCATAGCGCGTCAATCCGCATGCATGGTCAAAATGGAGATGTGTCATCAGAACGGCGTTGATATCTTCCGTTGAGAGCCCGAGTGCTTTTAACGAGTCAGCAATTGACGATTCTTCGGTGACCCCGTAATTTCGTTTCTGCTTATCCGTCAGTTTGCCGCGTCCGATACCGGAATCGATCAGCAAATTTGTGCCGTCTTTCTGAACAAGTATAGGGTCTGTTCTCAGTTCGATCTGATTTTTCTCATTGACGTCATACTTTTTAGACCAAAGCGGCTTGGGCACAACGCCGAACATGGCGCCTCCGTCCATGTGTGTGACGCCTCCGTTCAGCCATGTCAGCTTGATTCGTCCGATTGTTAAAGTTTCCATGATCATCCCTCCTTCTCCTATCGTAGCAAAAAACGCAACCCGAAGCTTCATTTGAAAGCAAAAAAACAGACCGCCGGAAGCAGTCTGTTTTTTTTATGTTCGCCATTCAGCTTCTACTCTGTAGATCGGCTGGCCTTTAGCGGCGAACTTTTCTTCGTATTCGGTCATCACGTTTCCTTGAAAATCGCTTTGATGCAGGTCAAGGCTGACGAACGTCAAAACGAGTCCGTATTCGGAAAAACTGGTAAGGGAGTACTCAAATAACCCGCGGTTATCGGTTTTGAAATGAATCGCTCCCTCGCCTCCGAGCACCTGCTCATACTTTTTCAAGAACGCTTGATTGGTCAGACGGCGCTTTGCATGGCGTTTTTTCGGCCACGGGTCGGAAAAATTCAAATAGACCCGGTCGACCTCCCCATCTGCAAAAACGTCTGAAAGCATATTGGCATTAATGTTCAAAAGCTTTACATTCGGCGCCTCTGTCTGCTTTACTTTATCAACAGCGGTTACGATGACGCTTTTAAATAATTCGATTCCGATATAGTTTACATCCGGATTTTGCAGGGCCATTCCTGAAATAAATTGCCCTTTTCCGGTTCCTACTTCGATGTGGATCGGGTTGTCATTTCCAAAAATGGAATGCCATTTCCCTTTACATTGAGACGGCTCGCTGATCACAATATGAGAGTTTTCAGCCAGGTAGTCATCCGCCCAAGGCTTGTGACGCATTCGCATGTACTTACACCTCTATTTGTTATATCGTCTTACAACATACCATGAAATCCCGGAATCCCGCAAGGCCTCTTCCAAAGCAAAAAAGACCGAAGATCGGCCTCCGGGTCTTTCGCGTATAAATTACAGCTTTCTGAACATTTTAATCCATATACTCCGAGAATGAAGGGAAGTGCCAATATTATGGGCTTAAATCAGCAAAATCAGATTCATCTATTAAAAGATATTCTCTCAGACCATCAGGCAGACTGCACCGGAACCGTCGCTGAGTGCGAACAGATGGAGCGGATTATCAAGTCTTTAATGGCAAATACGAATCTTGACGCCGGCCTGAAAGGCGTTCTCGAAGACATTTATTTGTACAGCCAGAGGGGAAAATCGTCCGCTTCAATCAACAGCCACATTCAGGAACACCAGGATCATCTCACACAATGGGTGGAAGATATCGGCTCATTTTCATGAAGCTCCGGCGAGACGCTTCATTAATGCGTGAAGCTGTTCCAGCCCTTGGTGAAAGCCTTCCTGATTGCCTTTCGCTTCTTGCCAGAGTGTTGTCATTGCTTTTTCCGCCAATACGTACCAGGCCATTCTCAGCCTGAGATTGTCCGTTAACGAAGAGCCGTAGCGTTCGAGCCAGCTTCCCCATTCCCGCTCTTCAACGTAATGATAAAGAAGCGGCCCCAGATCGATCGCGGGGTCTGCAATCATCGCTCCATCCCAATCGATTAAATAAAGCTGGTTCTGATCTGTAAGAAGCCAATTGTTATGATTCACATCGCAGTGACAGACGACCTTTTCTCCGGACTGTACATCATCGAGATGGTGCTCCAGATACAAAAGGGCTTGGTCAAGCTGCGGTATCGGATATTGCCGGGCCTGGATAAACTGCTTCAATTGAGTAATTACAGAGTTTGGCTGAAAAGGCTGCTTGCCGAGTCTCTTCAGCATGTCTAAAAGCTCTTTGGAGCTGTGAATTTTCCGAAGCATCTCAGCCACCGCCTGGCTGTTCATATCCTTCGGCTTCAGTTCTCTTCCCTTGAGCCAGTGCTGTGCTGTAATCACATCCCCGTTTTCCATTCGTTTTGTCCAAACGAGCTTAGGAACAATTCCTTCCGCGGACAGGACAGCCAAAAAAGGAGAGCTGTTGCGCTTTAAAAAAAGCTGCTGTCCATTATGTTCTGCATAATATGCGTCTCCTGTAGCTCCTCCTGCGGGGGAAATCTCCCATTCGCTACCTAGTAATTGTCCCAACCAGTTCATATCGATTTTCAACCCATCATTTCATTAAAAGATTTTAAAAAGCATCTGCTCCCTAGAGCGGGCAGCAAACCGCTTGTATTGTCGTCTCTTTATATTCAAATAAAAAGACGGCTATTGAGAGTCATTTGTGCTAAACAATAGCCGTCTTTTAAATTTTAGCGCTAGACGCCAAACTTCGTCAAGCAAAACTAAAAAATCCCTTTTGGTTCGTATAGAACATAGGTTCCGATGCCGTTCAGCCGAAGCCTTTTTTCCGCTTGAACCTTCCCATTGAAGAACGTAAAAGGATCGCAGTGCAGCAAGTACTGTTTCTGGGCGGGCAGCTCAAGCGTTTCCTTTTTTGCAGACGGACAATGCACCACTATGATTTCGTTCCAGGGATCAAATGCTGCAATGTTCTTCAGCTTGTAGGCCGTCACTTCTCCTGTACCGCTCATAAAAGAAAGATGTTCCTTGACTTCCTCCTCTTTTTGCAGACGAAAAGCGGGATGGCTTCTCCGCAGCCTGATCAGCTGGCGCACATATTCGATTTCCTCGCAAAGCTCCGCCCGCTTTTCCCAATCGAGCCTGTTGATGCCATCTCCCGACCTGTAGCTGTTGCTGTCCCCATTCTTTGTTCGGCAAAATTCCTGCCCGGCATGAAGAAATGGAACGCCTTGCGAAAGCAGGACGATCGACAGCGCGAGCCTTTGCCTGATCCGTTTTGTGCAGGCATCTTCTTCCGAACAGAAGGCCATCTTATCCCAAAACGTATGATTGTCATGGCACTCCGCATAATTGATTGACTGTGGCGGCAGCAAGAATCCCGGTGAGCCGGCAATTCCATGTTGAAGCTCAGCTTTTTTTCCAGTGTCCCCTAAAGCATATCCGCGGTCACCGAGCTCAAATGTACTCCCTTTGACTGCGTTTCTGAACCGATCATTAAAAAAGCCGACCGCCGGAACTTTCCCGGCATTTTGCAATGTTGCTTTTTGCCCGCTTTCAAGCGGGGTATTTAAATCCCAGCCTTCTCCGAACAGGAGCGCGCCCGGCTTCACATTCTCGGCAAGCTTACTGATTTGGCGGACGGTTTCAATATCAAGAATGCCCATTAAATCAAAACGAATTCCGTCGACATCATATTCTTCAAGCCAATAGCGGACAGAATCGAGAATATATTTTCGCACCATCAGCCGCTCAGATGCAATGTCATTTCCGACGCCTGTTCCGTCGGCTGGAAAACCGTATTCATTATGTCTGAAAAAATACCCGGGAACCGTTTTTTCAAAAGGGGATGTTTCCCTCTTGTACACATGATTATATACGGCATCCATGATCACGGAGAAGCCGTGTTTGTGCAGCGTCTGAATCATCGTTTTCAGCTCGGCGATTCTGCTTTTGGGGTTCTGCGGATCGAGCGAATAGCTTCCTTCAGGCGCATTAAAATGAAGAGGGTTATAGCCCCAATTATAGGATTGGTCCGGAGACAGCTCGTCAACTCCGGCAAAATCGTGAAAGGGCAGAACCTCGATATGGGTGACGCCGAGCTCTTTCAAATAGGCAATTCCCGTTGAGAAGCCGCCGGACGTTTCAGTTCCGTCCTCTGTAAAAGCAAGATATTTGCCTTTATGGCGCATACCGCTGTCTTCATGAATCGAAAAATCGCGGATGTGAACCTCATATATAATCGCATCACACGGACTGTGAAGGCTTGGCGCACGGTATTTTTTCACTTTGACTTCCTCAGGATCTATTACAACGCCCTTTTCCCCGTTTACCGTAACAGCTTTCGCATAAGGATCGACTGTCAATAACGGCGTCCCGTTTACATAAAGCTTATATAAATAGGACCAGCCGTTCAGATCGCCTTCGACCGTTACCTCAAAAACACCCTTTTCTCTGCGCATCATTTGAAAAGTATTTGTTTGAAGCAAATCAGGGCTCTCCAGCTTGATCGCTGCCGTACTCGCGGTCGGCGCCCATACCTTAAATAAAGTACGCTCTTTTGAATAAAAAGCACCGAGACGGCCGTCATAAAAAAAAGCCTTGTCAAACGCCGCACTTCGCGTAACAGAACCAATTTGCAGGTCTGTCCAGACGCTTTCTTCACAGCATACTTTATGAACTCTTCCGAATGGAACGGGGCGGCTGCTTTCGAGAACATACTTGAATTTCTCCTCAAGCTCCTCCGTCGCTTTTACCGAAAGCTCTATCTTCCCTCCTTGATCATCTTCAAGTAGAAAAGGGGGGCTGCAGCTTGAGGCGCGGCTCTTCGGAACTAAAACAGTGATCGTTCTCATTTCATCGAGATAAGCTTCAAAGGGGCGGCTGATACCCGGCATCTCAGTCTCTCCTTCATTCGAAAGATTTATGCTCTTAACCGAAGAGATTCGGTCCCTGTTTTGATGAAAACGGGCGCCCAGCCGATCACCTCTCCATCCGCTTGAAAGAGCACCCGCTCATTCGTATGAAAATAAATTTCTTTCGTCTTAAACGCCGTAACACCGTTTTTACCGATGTGTTTGCCGAATATCATTGCAAACAAGAGGCCGGCTTTTTTCAATACGGAGCGGTCTTCAATAATGATCACGTCTAAAAACTCATCCCGCGGATTCGCGTTCGGTGCAATCTTCATGTCTCCGCCATAGTAGGGGTGATTTGAAACCGACGCAAACCAGATTTTTTTAAACGTACGCTTGTCATCCCCGTTCTCATACGAAAGAACAAACGGTTTAAACGTAAACGCCGTAACAAAGAAAATCAGCGGCTGAATCAAATGATTCAGCCTGAGAGCAGCCGTCCATTTCGGCAAAGCAGTCATCTTTTTGACGGCGCAGGCATCAAATCCTAGGCTGAGATGATTGGCAAAATAGAGTTCGTTTTCACTGTCTTTCGTATGAAAGCTTCCGAGGGCATAGGTCCGGGTCAGCGATTGCCCTTTTCGCTTCATTTCTTTAATGACATTCGATTTTTTCACGGCAAAGCCGCGTTTAAAATCATTATTTAAGCCCGACGGGATGACGCTCAGCTGAATATCCCGCAAGCTGACTAAGCCGTTGAGCACTTCATGGACGGTTCCGTCCCCGCCGATCACCAGCAGACGCTTCAGCCTGTCATCCTGCATCGTTGATATTTGCCTTGCCAACACTTCAGCATGCCCGGGATGCTGGGTCATAAATGAGCGGTACGATATATTTGCCTTTTGAAGGTCTTTCTGCAATGATTTCCATACTCTGAAGGCCGTCGCATTTCCCGCCTTTGGATTTATGATGATATACCAATCGCTCATGATTCCATTCTCCATTTTATAGTATGAAAAAGCCGGGATAACGTTCTGGCGGTCAGCTCAGCCATTCCTGTCTCCGCATCGAGTCGGAGACGCCGTGCGACAACAGAATTTTCGCCGTTTTCAGCTGCTGGCTTTTAATCGGGGCGAAGTTCTTTTGCTGCTTCTCCAGCCACTCTTTCCAGTGTCTTTTGTCGCAAATGCCGATTCCGTAAGGAGGTTCCGGATAATCGATATACGATGTCCGGCTGACAACAACTTTGCGCACAGGCAGTTCAATTCCCGATCCCTTTAACAAGCCGGAAAGAACCGTGCCTGTCCTGAGAAGCTCAACAGCCGGATTTAACAGTGACCGTTCCCTTCCCCTTACCGTTTTTTCTTTCCAAAAACGATCTTTGGAACCGATAAATGCGCTGTCCTTCTCGCCTTCGAGAAATGATATACAGTAGATCTCAAGAGGTGTGAGAATCAAGACGCTGAGCTCTACCGCAGCCTGATTTACCTGCAGCACCGGCCGATACATGATGAAATATGAATCCGGCAGCTGCTGTGCCAAAATGTGCAGGATTTTATCGCTTTTTATTTCCCGGGAAAGCCTGGATATGTCAGAGATTGTCGAGCTTGCCCATTTCAGCTGAAACTCGTACACGTATTCTTTGAAAAACGACACGAGTTCCTCCCGTGCCGCAGGAATTCTTGCAATCAAGCTTTCATCCGTTTCTCCGTCCAGTCCGTTAAACCATTCATCGGCTTCTTTTCCTTTATTAATATCGGATGCTTCTTTTTTTCTCTTTAATGTAAATGTCTTCTTTCTTTTTCCGACCGTTTCATCATCGGCGGCTTCTTTATCGTAATGAAGGCTGTCTTTCTTTTTCTCAGCCATCTCTTTAATTGACTGCCAGCGCTGCTTTTTCAAGCGGATAAACTGGTTGATATAATGATAAGGATCCTGTTCATACCTTGAAATGCAATCCTGTATTTTAATAATCTGTGCCATCTGCGTTCATCTCCGAATCTTGCTTTTCTGCAGCCGGCCGTTCACCGAAATGGAAAACGGCTTGATGCTCATATTTGGGAAGCCTGTCTAAATGAGTTTGAAAGATGGTGAAATGCCCGGCCATAAAAGACACCGCGTCTTCAAGAGGCTCCAGGCGGCCGTTAAAAGAAGCCGATCCATTCCACTTTCTAGCAACCGTCATATGTGGATGAAAAGGCCGTTTTTCAATTTCAAATCCCGCCGCATCTGCAGCATGCTTCACCCGTTCCCTCACGTGAAAGAGAGCGTCTGAGTATTCCGGTTCCGCATGAAGAATTCTCGGCTCCGACGGCTTGCCGAAGGTTCCGAAACGTTTCAAGGCAATCTGAAACGGAGCCGTCTCAGCGGAGATCAGCTTGAGGCTGTCAGCAAGCATAGCCAGCTGCTCTTCTTCAGCGGAGCCGAGGAACACGAGGGTGATGTGATAGTCCAAAGGATGCACCCATCTATGAAAAGAAAATTCCGGACGGCTGCTGACTGTTCGATAAAGCGGCTCACTAAGCTCCGCCGGAATTGGAATTCCAATAAAGTAATGCGGTTTGACTGACATATGTATGGCTTCCTCCTCATTCGTCTTCTCTATATTTTAACAAAAAATATAAGGACTTATAACCTCTCTATTTTCCACTTTCCGAGGCCTTATGATAGGATAATGACAGAATCATGTTTTTTGGAAAGGGTGCACAGCCGTGAAAGCCGTTCACAATATTGCAGAATTAATCGGGGAAACGCCCCTTGTCAAGTTGAACCGCGTTCAGCCCGAAAACGCAGCCCAAGTTTATATCAAGCTTGAATCTTTTAATCCGAGCGGAAGCGTGAAAGACCGCGCGGCCTACCAAATGATTGTGGATGCCGAAGAAAAAGGCCTGCTGAAACCGGGTTCAACCATCATCGAACCGACGAGCGGAAACACCGGCATCGGCCTTGCGATGAACGCTGCGGCAAGAGGCTACAAAGCCATTCTTGTTATGCCTGATACGATGACAAAAGAGCGGATCAACCTTCTGAAAGCGTACGGAGCTGAGGTCGTCCTGACGCCGGGGGATGAAAGGATGCCGGGCAGCATCAAAAAAGCGCAGGAGCTTGCTCGGGAAATTCCGGGCAGCTTTATTCCGATGCAGTTTGATAATGAAGCCAATCCGGAGGCTCACCGGAGATCAACCGCTCTGGAAATTGCCCGGGCAATAGAAGAAATCGGCAAACCACTTGCCGCATTTGTTGCAACAGCAGGAACAGGGGGAACGATTACCGGAACAGGCGAAAAGCTGAAAGCGTTATTTCCGGGGATAACCGTTCATGTGGCAGAACCTGCAGGGTCGCCTGTTTTATCCGGGGGCAAACCGGGAAAGCACAAGCTTGTCGGGACAAGTCCGGGATTTATTCCAAACATTTTAAACGAAAACGTCTATGACGAAATCTTAAAGATCAAGGACGAAGAAGCCTATGAGATGACGCGCAGATTGGCGCGGGAAGAAGGAATCCTTGTCGGCCCTTCTTCTGGGGCCGCTTGCTTCGCCGCTGTTGAAACAGCTAAGAAGCTCCCTCCCGACAAAGTGGTCGTCTGTATGACAGCCGATACAGGAGAACGCTATTTATCAAGCGATTTATTTCAATTTGATTAAGAGAGAAAAGCCTGGTTTCTGTTGTGAAATCAGGCTCAGATTGTTGAAAAAATCCCAAAGCTAAGAGACGTTTTGGGATTTTTTCATCTTTTTAGCGTGAACCGCAACCCTTGCAGTCTAGGAAGGCCGAGCATTGGAGCTGGTTTTCACAGGATTGTGATGACGGCAGTGTTCAGGCAGGACGACGCCTGCTCCGTTAGCCGCCGTTTCTCTTTTGTTCGTGAGCACCGACTTAGCAGGCCTGACAACGAATGCGAGGGTCTGACGACACGGAAAGAAGCGGATAAAACGCCCGTAACCGAAAAAGAACAAAAAATAAAATGAATAAAACCGTTTCCTCACATGCAGCAATTCCTTTTCCTGCTTCAAAAAGCCCCTCTCCTGAAAACAGCAATGTTTAACAGCAAAAAAGCCGCTCTAGAGAGCGGCCGTCTTCGTTATGCTACACATACATTCCTGTCCTGGCATCGTTGTGATCCGTTATATATTCAATCCGCTTGAAACCGCAGTCCTTTGCATTTTGATATAGAAGCTCCAGTTTTTTTTGATCTTTGCAGTATATCGTGACAAAACTCGAATCGGCTGTAAGCACAATCAGCTCGCAGCTGCTTTTCATATATGATTCATATGTGCTGACATCTTCAGGATGGCCATCCTTCGGAAAAGCCTTCAGATCGGCGAAGATGAGATAGTACCTTGCGTCTTCCAGCCTTTTTTTAAATGCTTCTCCTGTCATCACCTGCGGATCTTGAGGAAAAAGATTTTCATCTGACAATTCACCGTTTTCCACGAGATAGCATTCGCCATCGGCAAGCAGCCAATTGAAATCGGCCGGTTCAACCGGCTTCAGCATATCGAGAAGAAAGCGCCCGTACCCGTTCGGGATTTCAAATAAAACGCCTCGCTTATGACTCATGTCATCACTCTCTTTGCTACTTCGCCAATTCATAAATGGCCTGTGCATATATCGATACAGCCTTCAGCAGATCATCAATTTCCATATACTCGTCTTTCTGATGGGCAACGTCGGGACGGCCTGGAAACAGCGGTCCAAATGCCACGCCGGCTTCCAGTGACCGTGCATATGTCGCCCCTCCGATCGAAATTAATTGTGCCGTTTCCCCTGTCTGCTCCTCATAGACCCGCTGCAGCGTTTGGATCAGCTTATGGTCTTTTGCTACATGATGGGGCTTGCTGTCTTTAAAGCTCACCAGCCGGGCGCCCTTTATTTGCGAAAGCCCGGATTTCACCCGATCGCTCTCTTCAGTCACAGGATAGCGGATGTTAATATGGGCTTCTCCGCCTTTTTCCTGTTCATACTGCAGCCGGCCGACATTCAACGTCAACTCTCCACTGATGTCATCGCGGCAGCCGATGCCGATTTTTTTCCCTCTCGTATCTCCGGCAAAAGCCCCGCTAACCGTTTGAACAAACTGGAGCCCGGCTCTGTCAAGGGATTGGGTATGTAAAAACTCGGACAAAATGAGGCCGGCATTGACACCGTTATTAGGCTCCATGGCGTGAGCTGATTTGCCGTACACGGTTAATGTCAGTCTGCCGTCTTCTTGAAAAATACGCCCTTCTGCACGCTTTTCTTTTACAAACCGGACAAATGACTCTTCAAAACCTGATGGGGCAGACCCCTCTAGGACGGCTTCGGCGTCATCAGGCACCATGTTCAGACGCCGGCCGGACCGGAAAGTCTCCAATGTTAAGTCCGCACCTGTTTCCGCTTGATCAGTTTCAATTTTTAAAGCCGCGTCAATCAGGCCTTTTTCCGCATAGATAATCGGAAAATCAGCATCAGGCGCAAAACCGGCCGAAGGCATCTCTTCGTGTTTAAAATAATGCTCCACACAGCGCCAGTCGCTTTCTTCATCAGTGCCGATAATCATTCTGATTCGCTTTGATAATGGGAGGCCGGAGTCTTTGACAATTTTTAATGCATGATACGCGGCCATTGTCGGCCCTTTATCATCAAGCGCTCCTCTTGCATAGATGCGGCCGTCTCTAATTTCTGCAGCAAACGGATCACTCGTCCAGCCATCTCCGGGCGGAACGACATCAATATGGCAAAGCACGCCGATGATCTCCTCGCCTTTCCCCCATTCGATATGGCCTGCATACCCGTCAAGATTTTTGACCGTAAATCCGCTTTCTTCCCCTTTATTCAAAAGCGCTGTCAGGCATTCTTGAATTCCTTTTCCAAACGGCCGACCCGGACCCGCCGTCTCTTCATCAAGGACGCTGTTGATTTTTAAAAAACCTTGAATATCCTCTACGATCTCATTCCGTCTTTTTGACACTTCCTGTTCCCAGTTCATAATTTCGCCCCTTCTTTTTTCAGTTTAGCCAAAAACCCTTGCAAAAACACCCGATAACGAATAATATAGATATTGTTTTGCTATAATGTTCGTTATTGGAGGAAATGATGTTTAACATAAAAGAAAACCAAACCACAGTCAAAAAAGAAATCCTCGCCGGTATTACAACCTTCTTTACAATGGTTTATATCGTCGTGGTCAACCCTAGTATCCTATCCGGTACAGGCGTCCCGTTTGATCAAGTGTTCACTGCCACAATCATTGCTGCCGTCGTCGGAACGCTTTGGATGGCGCTTTCCGCCAACTTTCCGATCGCGATTGCACCCGGGATGGGGTTGAATGCGTATTTTGCAGTGTCAGTCGTCGGCTCGTCCAACGGCGAAATTTCTTACCAGACAGCGTTCAGCGCTGTTTTCGCGGCCGGTATCCTCTTTATTATCTTATCGCTAACACCTCTTAGAAAACAACTGATCGAAGCCATTCCGGCTAACCTAAAATACGGGATTACCGCCGGAATCGGCTTGTTTATCGCTTTTGTCGGTCTGAGAGGAGCCGGAATCATTACCGCCAATGAATCCAATTTGGTCGGACTCGGCAATCTGCACTCGGCCGGAGTGATCCTGGCACTAATCGGCTTGGCTTTCTCCGTCGTTTTGATGGTCATGAATGTGAACGGCGCTCTATTTTTCGGTATGATCTTAACCGGCCTGATCGCCTTTTTTACCGGCCAGCTTGAGTTTACCAAAGGGATTCTGTCAATGCCTCATCTGCCGGAAAAACTGATCGTCACAAACCCTTTCGCCGCTTTTGGAGATGTCGTCCACTACGGCCTTTATTCGGTTGTCTTCTCGTTCCTGCTCGTCACGATTTTTGATACGACAGGAACGATGATCGGTGTCGCCGAACAAGCCGGACTCATGAAAAACAACAAACTGCCGAATGCAAGAAAAGCCCTTCTTGCCGATTCGACAGCGACGACGATCGGCGCAATGTTCGGGACAAGCCCGACGACCGCTTATATCGAATCATCCGCAGGGGTGGCCGCAGGCGGAAGAACAGGGCTTACGTCTTTAACAGTCGCTGTGCTTTTCGGAGCGGCGCTGTTTTTCAGCCCGCTTGTGAGCGCGGTCTCCGGGATCTCGGCGATTACGTCGCCGGCATTGATCATTGTAGGAAGCATGATGATCGGCGCTGTCACCAACATTCGCTGGAAAGAGCTTGACGAAGCATTCCCGGCCTTTCTCGTCATTTTGACAATGCCGCTGACATCATCTATTGCGACAGGCATTTCCCTCGGGTTTATTTCTTATCCGATTGTCAAAGCCGCGAAAGGCAAATGGCGCGAAATTCATCCGCTTGTCTTCGTGTTTGCCGTTCTCTTTTTCATACACCTCTTCTTTTTGGAAGGGCATTAAACGACTGAACCCCGTCTTTTTTAAAAAGACGGGGTTTTCAGCATCAGGCTGAGCGCGATGACGAGGCAGCACCAGATCAACCCCGGATAGAAAAACCAGTCAATGGAATTCCGCCTGGCTTCATAAAAAGCGTTGCTTTCTTTGTCTGCCCCCAGCAAAAAAACGCGTTCCATCACCTTGTCAAAATGGACGGACAACAGACTTCGATAAGCGAAGGCAAAAACCAGGAGAGCGCCCGCTTTCATCCAGATCGGTCCAACCATGATCAGCGCCGTAAAAATGCCGATCATTTGCATAACCTGTCTTTTATAGTCCGGATGGCGCAGCATCACTTTAAAAAAGATTTCCTTAAGGCCATTTTGCACTGTACGGGCTTTAAAGATGTTCCGAGATTTTTTAAAGAACAGCCGCGGCCCTTTTGCCCCTCGTTTCCCCTGCTTCGGCACGCTTCCATCCAGGTTCAGCGACAGGAAAAATTTTGCGAGTCTCAGCTTTCTTCTGTTATCAAATTCAACCTCTTCATAAAATAGATACATGTTGCCGAGAGTGCCGCCGGCGGTCTTCAGCGCGGCCACAGACAGCACCATGCCGCTCAAGATTACAACCGGCCAGGAAAACAACAAAACAACTGCACAAGCCGACAGCCACACGAAAAAGATCAGTCCGGCGTTCAGCACCCGGTGTTTCAGCTTGTACTGCCATCCGATGTTCCGCCTCTTCAAGACGGTGATCAAGGAATTGAGACAGAAATAAAAAAAGAATACGGCGAGACAAGCGGGCAGTTCAATCCCAAATTGTCTGACGAACAGAGGAGTAAACACGGCCGCCGCCAACAGCCATTTGCAAAACTGGATAAACAGACAATATAAATAGCCGCACCTTTTCATGTCCAGCACGAGTGTCTTTTTTTGCAACAAATAAAGCTGATCAGCTTCCATTAAAAATGTCCTCACAGACCCAAACAGCGTAAAAACGGCCGGAGCAAGCACAATCAATCCGGCCTGCCATCCGTTATCAAACGACCCTCCATTCAGCCATTTGATATATTGATAAACGCCGATTCCAGCCGCAGGCAGTACAATATACAGCGCAACCGTCCAATCGATGACCAGTTTGATGATCCGGAGCTGATAAAGACAGTCCGCTTTCAGCCTGCTGATAAACAGAGCCCGGCCGCTCATGCGGGAGCACCTTTTACAGCAAAGTAAAAGCAGTCAAGCAGCGAGCCACCCGAAAGGCCGGTTTTCTCCTGCAGCTCTTCGAGCGTACCTTCCAGCATCAGACGGCCATTTGAAATCAGCAAAAAACGGTCACAGATCTTCTCGGCGGTATCCAGCACATGCGTACAAAGCAAAATACCCGCTCCCCGCTTCTGCTCTTCTTTCAGCATATCCAAAAAGAGGCGGCTTGCGATCGGGTCGAGCCCGATAAACGGTTCATCGATAATATATAGATCAGGCTGCATGAGAAAAGCATGGATCAGCATCAGCTTTTGCTGCATCCCTTTCGAAAAGCTCCCCGGATAATCATGAAGCGCATGCTCCAGCGAGAATCGCTCGATGAGCCGATTCGCCCTCGGCAAAAACGAGGACTCGTCCTCCTGCAAAAACGTCCCTAAAGCCGTGATATGCTCCCATAAAGTCAATTCGTCGTAAAAACTGGGCTGTTCAGGTATGTATGCATAGTTTGACGTTTCAGCCCATTCAACCTGCCCGGCCATATGCCTTGTTAAACCGAGTATCGTTTTAATTGTCGTGCTTTTCCCCGCTCCATTCGGTCCGATTAATCCGACAAGCTCGCCTTCCCCCACAGTAAACGATATATTTTCGATCGCCGATTCCTTTTCTTCATAACCGGATTTTTCAATATGCACTTTTAATTTCATTATCTTTACCACCTCTCTTTTACTACGTATGAAGCTAGAAAAAGTTTAAAATTTTTTTGGCAAAAAAACGTGATCGTACTGCATGTTCTGCTCACGATTTTCATTTTTTCATTAATTTGGCTCCGGCTTTTTTCTGGATATTTGGCAAAGAGATCGTGTATAATATTTATTGATCATTTTCAAGAAATGGTCGCTAACCGTCCATGCTGCATTTTGGAGTCGTAAGTTGTGGTAGTCAAGTCCATTCGATCATACGATAGGGAGTGGTTGTTTGAAACCTTCAACAAACCGAATGCTAACCAGGATCAAATCAGTATACATGTTCATTCAAGAAAAAGGACTCGTTACAACCCAGGAACTGGTTGATGAATTTGGCACTACACCGAGAACAATCCAGCGTGATCTGAATGTGTTGGCATACAACGATCTAGTACACAGCCCCAGCAGAGGCAAATGGGAGACTACAAGAAAAAAAGTGAAAATCTCCTCATAGTAATATTCTGAAAAATTGAACTTTAGCGCTGAATATCATATAGGACAGCCATCAAACATAAAAAGCATCAAACCCGATGAAGTTTGATGCCCCATAAACCAGCTCTACAGGCACTCGACGAATCAGAGTGTCTTTTTGTTTTGCAATGCGGCAAGCTCGTGCTCAGAGAGCTCTCTGTATTCCCCCGGCAAAAGCTCTCCATCAAGATCGACATCCCCCATTTTCAGTCGCTTTAAATAGATGACGTCACGGCCGACCGCCTTCAGCATTCTTTTAACCTGATGAAATTTTCCTTCCGTTATTGTCAAAAGCAGACGTTCCACGCCGTTTTCGCTTGCCAAAAGCGACACTTCAGCCGGTTTTGTGACATATCCTTCACCGATATCGACCCCTTTTTCAAGCTGATCGAGAGCCGCCTGATCAATCGGCTTATCGACATGTACTTCATACGTTTTAGGCACGTGTTTTTTCGGCGATAAAAGCTGGTGTGCCAACTGGCCGTCATTCGTTAAAAGCAGCAGCCCCTCGGTATCCTTGTCAAGCCTTCCGACCGGAAACGGCTCAAACCTCAGCAGCTCCGGATCGAGCAAATCAACAACCGTTTCCTGGCGGCTGTCTTCTGTCGCTGACAGCACGCCTTGCGGCTTGTTCATCATCAAGTAAATAAATTCCTGATAAACGACGGGTTCGCCGTAAACCGTGATGTCGTCTGATTCCGGGTCTACATGCTCTTTTGCGTCTTTGATCAGTTGATCATTCACGCGTACCGCCCCGTTTTTCAGCATTTTTTTGACTTCTTTTCTCGAACCGTAGCCGCTGTTTGACAACAGTTTATCCAATCTCATGAAGACACTCCCTTTTTTTACATAAAAAGAAAAGCCCTTTTTAGGAGGCCTTTCTTTTGAAAAAGCGATTCAACCGCTGACCGAACATTTTTTCGAGCAGTTTCACACGGTAAGCCAAGTACAGATAAACCGATCCGCCGACCGCGGTTGTGATGAAAATGACGACAGCAGATTTGATCTGCCCGCCTTCATATGAAATAAACAGACTGAGTAGCGCCTGAACAAGCAGCAACATGATGCCCATGACCGCCGTCAGGATCAGCATCAGCAAAAACCGTTTAAACAGTTTGCGATACGAATAGCCGGCATGGCGTTTAATCATAATAAATCCGTACAGGAGTGACGCTGAATAGCCGAGCGCCGTTGCCAAAATCGATCCGCTTCCTTGAAACAGCTTGATGAGCGGAACGTTAAGCCCGATTTTGATTACAATCCCGATCATCAGGCTGACAACCGCAAATTTCTGCTTGTTCACCCCCTGCAAAATCGCAGCGTTGACGGTGAAGAGCGAGAATAACAGCGCCACGGGCGCGTACCAGAACAAAATATCTCGTCCCATTTCAGGGAGCAGGCTTTCCGAGCCGTAAAAGAACGTGTAAACCGGACCCGATAAAAGAGCCATACCGACTGATGCAGGAAGAACGATAAAAAGAATGATCTGCATCGCCTGATCAATCTGTTTATTTAAAGCAGGGAAATCTTTGTTGGTAAAGTTTTCAGTCACCGCCGGGATCAATGTCAGGCCGAATGCCGTCGCGAGAGATACCGGTATCATCACAAGCTTTGGCACGTACAGCGTCACGATCGCCATCAAATCCTGGCTGATGTTTTGATAGCCGGCTGCAATCATCGCTTTATTAAACGTATTCGTATCAATGTACTGGTAAAGCGGTATCGCCAATCCGACAAAGATGTATGGGGCGGCATAGCTGAACAGCTCCTTAAACATTTGCCGATACGTAATATTGGCGGAAGGAACCAGGTTCGGCTTCAGCGCCAAAAGCGCCCCTTTTCTTTTCTGCCAGGAAAAATAAAGCGTGAACAGCCCCGCGAATGCGCCGATCAAAGCCGCAAAAGTCGCATAGCCGACAGCTACGACAAGCCCTCCGTCTAATACTTTGATCACCAAATAAGTAGCCGTTAATAGAAAGACGATTCTGGCAATTTGTTCAACGACCTGTGAAACGGCTGTCGGCCCCATCATCTGGTGACCTTGGAAAAAGCCTCTGATCAGCGCCAGGATCGGCACAACAAGTAAAGCGAGACTGACCATGCGAATGACATACACGACATGTTCAATCGTCAGCCCGTTGTTTTCTGTTCCGCCGAGGGCCATCTCCGCAAAAAACGGGGCAGACAAATATAGAATGGAGAAAGCAATGATGCCTGTGACGAGCATCATCGACATTCCGGCGCGCAGCATCCTTCTCGTTGTTTCATAATCGCCCATCGAGTTATATTTTGAAACAAATTTGGACACGGCCGCCGGAAATCCCATGGTCGCAATGCTTAAAAAAATCGTATATTGATTATAACCGTACTGGAACAGGGCACCGCCGGTGGCACCGACCATGGCTCCGAACGGAATCAAGTAAATCATTCCGAGGATCCTTGAAATATAGGTACCAAGCGTTAATACAAAGGTGCCTCTTAACAGTTTGCTTGACATGTTCCCAATCACCATTTTTCTTCAATAGATTCAACTTTTCTATTTTAACATACAGGCGCATTACTCAGGTAATAATAACATGGCTAAATTTTAACATCCCCATGTTTTAACGTTTTTTCATCCTGCCGATCTTTCGTTATAATAAGAAGATGGAGCGCGGATATTATCTGATGAAATCCCTCCCGCCTGCACAGAATGCAGGCTCTACAAGACAGGAAAGTTGAGGATATTGGTATGAAGTATTTTGATGTCATCGTCATCGGCGGAGGCCCCTCCGGGCTGATGGCCGCCATCGCGGCCGGTGAACAGGGGGCGGACGTACTTTTGATTGACAAAGGAAACAAACTCGGCCGCAAGCTGGCCATTTCGGGAGGCGGACGGTGCAATGTGACGAACCGCTTGCCGGTTGATGAGATCATCCGGCATATTCCCGGAAACGGACGCTTTTTGTACAGCGCTTTTTCTGAATTTAACAACGAGGACATCATCAAATTTTTTGAGCGCCTTGGCGTCAAGCTGAAAGAGGAAGATCACGGAAGAATGTTTCCTGTCTCCGACAAGGCGCAGAGCGTAGTGGATGCACTTTTAACAAGGCTTGAACAGCTTCATGTAAGCGTGCGGACAAACGAAAAAGTGAAAACAGTCCTATACAATGAAGAAAAAGCGTGCGGGATCGTGACAGGCAGCGGCGAAGAAATTGGAGCGGGCTCTGTCGTTATCGCTGTCGGCGGGAAAAGCGTCCCGCATACAGGATCGACCGGAGACGGCTATGAATGGGCGGAAAAAGCCGGACATACGATTACGGAACTGTTCCCGACAGAAGTTCCGGTTACGTCTGACGAGCCTTTTATCAAGCAGAAAACATTGCAAGGCCTATCATTGAGAAACGTCGCTCTCAGCGTATTGAACAAAAAAGGAAAACCGGTCATCACCCACCAAATGGATATGATTTTTACCCATTTTGGACTTTCTGGGCCCGCTGTCCTCAGGTGCAGCCAATTTGTCGTTAAAGAGTTGAAAAAGCAGGAAAAAGTCAGGCTGAAAATCGACTTGTTCCCTGACATTCATGAAGAACAGCTTTTTCAAAACATGCATAAAGAATTAAAGGACGCTCCGAAAAAATCACTCAAAAACATGCTGAAGCCTTGGATGCAGGAAAGGTATCTGCTGTTTCTTCTCGAGCGCAACAAGATTGATCCTTCTGAAACGTTTTCATCCCTTTCCAAAGACCGTTTCAGAGCTTTCGTCAAAGACTGTAAAGAGTTTACCGTCAACGTGAACGGCACTCTTTCGCTTGACAAAGCCTTTGTGACCGGCGGAGGGGTTTCCGTAAAAGAAATCGATCCAAAAAAAATGGCGTCCAAAAAAAAGGAGGGGCTTTATTTCTGCGGGGAAATCCTCGATATTCACGGCTATACGGGCGGGTACAATATCACATCCGCGCTTGTCACAGGCAGACTTGCAGGCATGAATGCAGGCGAATTTTCACTTTGCCGAAGAAAAAAATAAAATTGCTCCAAACCCTTGACAAATGTGGAATGGCAGAGTTTCAGCGCAGTGCTGAGACTTGTGCCTTTTTTGAAAAGTATGTTACGGTTAAAGAGTTTTGTTTCACCTGATTGTGGGGTAATAGGGGAAGCTAGGTCAAACTTCCTGAGAGAGAATGAATTTTATATGTGCAACTCATACTAAACATAATGATGGGAGTAAGGACGAAAAATGATTAGAGGGTGAGGATGATTTTGAAAAATATTTCAAGCGTTTTTTGGATTGTGATTGTTATCACAGCAGCAGCTGTATTATGGGGAATCGTTGCTCCTGATAACCTTCAGGCGTTAACGACTTCGATTCAAGGTTATGTTACGAACACACTCGGATGGTATTATTTATTGGTGGTTTCTCTGTTTGTCGCATTCAGCATCTTTTTGATCTTCAGTCCGATCGGAAAGATCAAATTAGGGAAACCTGAAGAAAAACCTGAATTCTCTCGATTATCTTGGTTTGCCATGCTTTTTAGCGCAGGTATGGGCATTGGTCTCGTATTTTATGGCGCGGCTGAACCGATCAGCCATTTTGCCATTAGCTCTCCATCAGGTGAAACAGAAACAGCCCAGGCCTTCAGAGATTCTCTGAGGTATACATTTTTCCACTGGGGATTGCATGCATGGGCGATCTATGCGATCGTTGCTCTTTGCATCGCGTACTTTAAATTCAGAAAAGACGCGCCTGGCTTGATCAGCGCGACGCTGTTTCCGGTCTTCGGCGACAAAGTCAACGGACCGCTTGGAAAAGGGATTGACTGCATCGCTGTCTTTGCAACCGTCGTCGGTGTAGCAACAAGCCTCGGAATCGGCGCCACGCAGATCAACGGCGGACTCCATTATCTATTCGGAGTGCCGAACAGCTTTCAAGTGCAGCTGGCAATTATTGCAGTCGTTACCGTGCTGTTCTTAATTTCCGCATGGAGCGGTATCGGAAAAGGCATCAAGTACTTGAGCAATACGAACATGGTGCTGGCCGGCATCCTGATGATCTTTATGCTGTTCGTGGGACCGACAGTGTTGATTATGAACTCGTTTACGGACACGATCGGAACGTATATCTCCAACGTGGTGCAAATGAGCTTCCGCCTTGCGCCTAATGATCCGGACAGCCGTGAATGGATCAATTCATGGACGATTTTCTACTGGGCTTGGTGGATCTCCTGGTCGCCGTTTGTCGGTATTTTCATCGCCCGCGTATCAAGGGGGCGCACAATCAGGGAATTTTTGATTGCCGTATTGTTTGCCCCTACTGTGCTGGCGTTTCTATGGTTTTCAATTTTCGGGGTTTCAGCGATGGATCTTCAGCAAAAAGGGACTTTTAACGTTGCAAAACTGTCTACAGACACGATGCTGTTTGGCATGTTTGACCACTATCCGCTGGCGATGATTACATCTATCATTGCCTTGGTGCTCATTGCCGTATTCTTTATCACTTCCGCAGACTCGGCAACATTTGTTCTCGGCATGCAAACGACTTACGGTTCACTGAATCCTGCGAATTCGGTCAAGGTATCATGGGGCATCATCCAGTCAGCAATGGCTGCGGCGCTTCTGTATTCAGGCGGACTATCGGCCCTGCAAAACACCGCCATCCTGGCCGCATTGCCGTTCTCAGTCATCGTGATTTTCATGCTTGTATCGTTGTATAAATCTCTGTCACAAGAGCGGAAAGAAATTAAACAGGCTGAGAAATTCCAGAAGCCAAGAAGCCCGAGGGTGAAAAAAGCATAAACGAAAACAGCTCTTCCTTTGAAGAGCTGTTTTTTTATGTCCTGTATAAAATTAACGCAGAAAAACAGTAAAGCTGTTCGCCTTGAGGATCGCATGCGGCTGATACGTCATATTTTATATCGACCAGCTGGTCTTCCGACAGCTTTTTTAAGAATTCATTGATCTCATGCTGCAAATCTTTTTCGTGTTCTTCATCAAATACGGCTACCTTCAGCATACGCTCTCTCCTTTCTATAATGAAAGGTATTCGCACACAGCCGAAGTTATGCTTAAAATCCTGATCGAAAGAACCTTGAAGGTCGCCGGCAGGAGGCTCCGAGCGTTTCCTGACATGTGATAAATAAAAAACTTCTTATCTGTACAGATAAGAAGCCGGACCCGCTTATTTTGTTTTCGGCTTTGTGTTTCCGGTCCATTCGAGCATGCCGCCGACCATATTGGTGACATCAAAGCCTTTATCCTGCAAATAGAGGCAGACATTTTCGCTGCGCTTGCCTGATCGGCAGACAAAAATATAAGGCTGCTCCTTTTGGAAGACATCGAGTTTTTCAGGAATATCCCCCATTTTAATGTGAACGGCTTCAGGGATCATTCCTTCAGCCACTTCTTCATCTTCTCTGACGTCAATAATGTTCAGCGTTTCTCCTTTTGCAAGCCTGTCTTTCAGCTCATCAGCCGAAATCTCTTTTATCGTCATCGTTACTGCTCCCTTCAATTGCCTTTAGGTGAGACTATTATAGCAAAAGTCGGGAGGCAATTTCTATTTCAGCAGGTTTTCTCTATCGTCCACTGTCAGAAAACACTGATTTCCCCAATGTCTGGAACGATCCGTCCTGTGCTGCAGAATCGGCTGTGAAGCTTCCCCCTATCAGACAAACAAGCATGACGGTGAAAAAACAAATGGATTTTTTCATATGAGCCCCTCCTTCATTTTATATATTTGATTCTTGGCATGCTGCGATTTTTCCAGGTAAAGCGCGCTTTTTTCATAGTCGCCGGACTTCATGTAGTAATCGGCTATATCTTTTGTCAGTTCGGCAACATGAGGCCATAGCCGTTTATCGCTCATGTATTCAAGCGAAAGTTCAATATCGAGCGGATGGCCCGCGTCATACAGGGCGAAAATCAGCCTGAATTTCGCCGCGTATTCATCCTCTCCTTGTTCCGCCGCTCTGGTAAATCCCTCTTTGCAGAGACGTCTCGCTTCTTCGGGAGAACCGTTTTTGTACATGAGGTGGGACAGCTCAAAAAGGGTGTTAATGCCAAAGACCGATTGCTCATGGACACCGATTGAAAGAGCTTTTCTAAAGTGCTCCTCCGCCAAAAGCGGCATGCTGCATTTGGCGTAGTTCAGACCCATATTATGATAGATCAGCCCGATGATTCGCCGGTTTTGGAGGGAAACGGCCTGATCAAGCGCCCGGCCGTAGTGTTCCTCGGCTTGTTTGATGCGGAACAGTTCAAACTGAACCGACCCGAGAATCATTTCGCACCCGATCGTTTTGTCTATGTATTCTTTATGCTTGCTGAAAAGTGAGAGCGCTTTTTCGGAGTAGTTCAACGATCTGAAATGATCATCTATTTGGTAGTAGGCAGTTGCGATCTTATAGTAAAATTCCGCTTTTTCAATTTCATCGGTCAGTTTATGCAGCTTCATTTCCGCTTTTTTGTAACAGCTGATCGCCTCAAGATAGTTTTTCTCATAAAACTCATACATGCCTGAAAAAAAGAAAAAATAGTACTGAATGATGTCATCCGCGATCTTAACCGTTTCCTTCTGCCTTTTAATCTTCCGGAAGAGCTCGGCTGATTCTGCAAACTGCTCCATCATCAATTTGCAGCGGTAGTCCAAAAGCTGAAAATAGAGCTCCAAATCTCTGTTTTTCTCCATTTTAGAGAGCAGGTTTCGGATCTCGTATCTCAAAGATACAGCCTAGAGCGCTTCATGGCGCTTGATCATGGTGTACCACTGATTCAAGAGCCCGGCCGCTTTTTCGTATGCCGCTTTCGCTTCCACTTCTTCATTCATCCTTTCTTCTTTTTAAAAACATAAAAATTACATTTATTAACTTTATTTTACAGAAAATAATTGTTATTGGCAATTATTTTTATGAATAAGTGCAAGGAGTGGCATCAGCTCCAATATTTGAGCTGGCTTTCGAGGTTTTTGGCTGAAACAAGGCCTTTTTGGAATTGGTTCGGACAGGTGAGGTTGTATTTTTTAATTTTTAGGTTGATGGCATCGATCAGCGCTTCGTGCTGATTCGATTTGATCGCTTTTTCAATCTCTTGTTTAATTTCCTTTTGCAGCTTCAGCCACTCCGGCAGATAACGGGCGTTTTTAAGAGTTGACGAAAGCGCATCCCCTTCGAGCGCCTCTTTACTGAGCGGTCTTCCAAAACCGGGGAGGGACTTGAAGTCGTCTTTCTTTTCGCTTTCCTTTACAGCTTGATCAATCCAGTGAAGATATCGTTTTTCAAATTCTTCACTCATGTGGGCCATCTCCTCTCATCACACCTGAAGCAAAGGTTCAGGTGTGTCTTGTCGTTACGACAGTTCCCCTCTGTTCTACGGCCTCCGCTTTTTTCAATACTTGATATGCCAGCCACATGACCGCATAGCTGAGCAGGCTGACGCTGAAAAAAGGAACAATTCCGGGCAGAAAGGCAAAAGCGATATAAAGCACGGCAGCAACCGCCATCATTGTTAATGTATACTGTAAATACGATATGCCCAGAATCAGCGAAAACTTAAAATACATCCGCTTCTTCCAATCGAAATGGGCGAGCAGCGGGAACATATAAAACAGCATAATTAAAAACAAAAACCCAAAAATCATAATGACGAACCGGAGAACGTGCAATAGGAAATGCTCCGGATAAATAAAAGCAAGGTCAACATAAATGATGATGCCAACTGCCGCCAGAATAAGACCGATGACGTTGGAACGAAAAAACTCGCCGCGGTACGCCTGCCAAAACGTTTTACATATCGGAATATCGGTTTTGCCCATAATCCATTTTCTCATCACGGAAAACAATGCAGTCGTCGCCGGCATAAACCCGAAGACGCCAAGGCCGAGCAGCGTAAAAACAAACCACAGCAGATTGGCGTAAAAAAACTTCAGCACCCATTCACAAAAACTCAGCACCCTTCCCATGGAGACGCTTTGTTCCACGAATTCCCCCCCTTTATGTATATTGCCGGGTATACAGAAGTTCACTGATTCCTATCGGCTTTTTTTCTTTGATGGAGCGCCATATTGCCTCGCCGGCTGCAATTGAATAGGCGCCTGCTTCGGCACCGGCCAGAATGTCGTAATTCCTCAACGGGTCTCCTCCGCCAAACAGCTCTTCCAAAAGCAGCGGATCTCCTCCGCCATGCCCGCCGGGCTGCCTGACGACGCGAATCGTTTCTTTCGATTCAAACAGCGGATAATAATCGATGGTCTGTTCGGGAACTTCAAATGGAACCCTTGCCGGCGCATGATATTCCTGCGTTTCAAGCCTTCCCTTTGTCCCGTTGATTGCAAGCCGGTAGCCTTCATACGGGGCTGAAAAATGGACGGAGTAATTCAGCAGCGCCCCTTTGTCGTATTTCAAAACGGCTGCATACGTGTCCTCGATATCGATTTCTTCATCGAAAATACACGCGTCAGGCCTGTAATCGGTATAGAGCAGATGCTGGCTTTCGTTGGTCTTGACATGATCGTCCTGCGGGTCGCCTGCCTGCCACCTCATATAATAGCGGCAATTCTTCTTGACATGGCATGTTCCGCAATAGCGTTTTTCCCCTTTTTCAGGATTCATTTCGCCGCCGGGTCCGTAGTAGTACAGGCCTCCATAGGCAAAAACCTCGCGAGGCGTTTGAGCAAGCCACCAATTGACAAGGTCGAAATGATGGGTTGACTTATGGACGGAAAGCCCGCCGGAGTATGCTCTCATCCTGTTCCAGCGTTTAAAATAGCTTGCGCCGTGATACGTATCGATGTACCAGTTCAAGTCAACCGACGTAATCGTGCCGAGCTTTCCTTCAAGTATCAGCTCTTTGATCTTGCGGTGGTACGGATTGCAGCGGTAATTAAACGTAACGGTCACTTTTCCTTTGCTCGCGGCTTCGGCTTTTAATACGGCTGCCGCATCCCGTGCCGTTGTCACCATCGGCTTTTCAGTGACCACATCGATATTCGCCTGTAAAGCGCCCAATATATAGCGGACATGCGTATCATCACGGCCTGCTACAATAATGGCGTCCGGCTTGATTTTATCAAGCATTTCGGTAAACGCTTTCTCCTTGAAAAACGGGACAGGACGAAGCGCCGGAAACCTGTCTTTGCAGACTTCTTCCCTTAGCGGATCGCTGTCCAGGAGCGCGGTGATGCGGTGTTCTTCCCCGTATTTTCCCACTAGAGGCTCGATAAACATGTTAAAAGCGCGGCCGCTCAGACCGCATATCGCATATGTTTTCATCGGTTCCTCCCCCTTTCATTTTCAGCGAAGCGCTTCGATGAGTTCCGTCGCTTCAGGGGTTTTCTTCGCATAGACCGGTATGAAAGCTGCCATGTCTGTATTCAGCTGAAACGTATAGCCGTTCAAACGTTTTTCTCCTTTTTCAATTACAGCCGCATACAGCTGTACGTCCCCGTTTTTGCCCGGAGCGCTGTACGGCTCTTTTTCTTCCGAAGCAACATTCAATGGCTGAAGTCCTTCAGGATCGTAAAAAGGTTTAAACATGTCTTCTGGAACGATAAACAGATCTCCTTCTTTCGCCGCAATTTCAACTAGAAGTTTTTCCGGTGCAGCCGGGAAAACGGTGATGTTGAGCTGTTCTTTCCCGGCTGCGCGCTGGACGTTTTCCTTTATTTCAGCCGGTGCAGCCGAAAAGATCAATACGTCTGTTCCCCGGCCCCCATCCTGTCCGCATGAGGAAAAAAGAAGCACTGCTGCAAATAGAAGGACGGAGAAAGCGAAGTTCTTCACTTCGCTGCCTCGCGGGAAAAGCGGCCGGTCTTTTCAAGTTCTACAAGAGCCATGATCAATGCGCCGACACCGTGAAGATCGTTGGTGCTTTTTTCCCGCCCGACATAATAATCGTATGTCCCTGCAGAAGTTCCGACGCAAATATCTTTTAAAAGCAAGCCTTCTTTTGCGCTCAGCTCGATTTTCTCTTCGACGAGTCCTTTGAAAGCCTTTGCGGCTCTATCAATATATGATGAATCGATATAGCCCATGCGAGCTCCTTTCGTCATCGCGTACATATATAAACACGAGCAGGAGCTTTCAAGCCAATTGTCCGGAAGTCCGCCTTTATCGACAACCTGGTGCCATAACCCTGTGCGTTCATCTTGAAAATTGGCAATGCTTTTGACCATCTCTTGAAGCACCCGGGTCCACTCCTGTCTCGTGTCATGCCCCTGCGGGAGCAGTTCGATCATATCGCTCAGTGCAAGCGCGTACCAGCCGATTGACCTTCCCCAAAATTCGGGAGAACAGCCTGAAATGGGGTCGGCCCAGGGCATTTCCCTCTTTTCATCCCACGCATGATGATACAATCCCGTCCGGCAGTCTTTCGTATGTTTTCTCATCAGTTTTTCTTCGAGGATGACCACATCGTACATTTCAGGCTCACTGAACGCTCTTGCATACTTAAGTGCGAAAGGCCCTCCCATGTACAACCCGTCAAGCCACATTTGGTAAGGATATTTATCTTTATGCCAAAACCCGCCTTCTTCTGTTTGATTCAGCGTATCAAAAAGGCCCTTCAGCTTTTTGGCGGCTTTACGGTAGCGTTCATCGCCCGTTTCATCATACAAAGGATAAAGGATAAGTCCGGCTTGTATGGCGTCCAGTTCATCCCTCCTGAAATAAAAATTCCCGCAGCCGTCAATGAGCTCATTGGCGTATTCTTTTACATAGTTGAAATATGCTTCTTTCCCCGTTTCTTCCCAGAGGCGAATCAAGCCGCACAGAAATACACCCTGATGGTAGTGCCAGCGTCCGGCCGGCGGCAGCTCCTTTGGTGTATACGCTTTCATTATTGTTTTGGCCGCTTCTTTGGCAATGTAAAGAGGCGTTTTTGTGATGAGAGATTGATTCATGTCATTCAATTCCTTTCATCAAAAAATATTAATATATTCCTTCTTCTCCAAACTTCTTCGCCATCCTGTTTGCAAATATGACAAGAATGAGACCGACAGCTGCTTTAAATAAACCGACGGCTGTACTGTAGCTGAACTGCCCCTGCTTTAATCCGGCCGTGTATACATACGTATCAAAGATCTCGGCCACTTCGCGGTTCGTTGCATTTAAAAGCAGATACACATGCTCAAAGCCGAGTTCGAGCGTATCGCCGATTTTCAAAATAAGTAAAACAACGATGACGCTTCTGATCGCAGGTAGTGTGACATGCCACATCCTCCTCAGGCGATTGGCCCCGTCCATTTTCGCCGCTTCGTAAAGCTGCGGATCGACAGCGGTAATCGCCGCCAAATAAATGATCGTCGACCAGCCGGCTTCCCTCCAGATGACCTGGAGAATGTACATCGGCCTGAACCAGCTTTCATTCAGCAAAAAGTTGATCTTTTCTCCGCCGAAGTAGGCGATGATCTCATTAATCAATCCTCCGTCAACCGTCAACAGAACGAATGAAAGCGATACCACAATGACCCATGACATAAAATGCGGAATATAGATCAGCGTCTGGACAAACTTTTTGAACAATGCGACTCTGACTTCATTCAATAAAAGCGCCAAAATAATCGGTATCGGAAAGAATACAACAAGGTTGAGGAAAAACAAAATCAATGTATTCTTCAGAAGCATAAAAAACGTCGGTTCGGTGAACAGCCTTTCAAAATGCTTAAAACCCACCCATTCGCTCCCCGTTATGCCGAGAAACGGCTGGTAATCCTGAAACGCTATGACAATCCCCCACATCGGCACATACTTAAAAAGCAAAAAATAAATCAGTCCCGGCAGAATCATCAAATATAAATATTTTTGCTGGAGAAGCTTTTCCCAAAAACGCGTCTTTCGTTTTTTTTCAACAATATGGGCCGGATTTTTTCCGGTCTGGACATCGGCTGCTTTCATAAACGGCCTCCCTTCGTGATGTTTGCTTTCACTTTATCCCACCATGAAAAAATAAATCTACAATCATATCATCACATCGGCCGCACCTCGCCCGGCAGCCGGCAAAACCTAATAAAATGAAACGATGGTTAGAAAATGATTATTGACAAATTCACACAAAAGTCGGATTAATTATATATGAACAACTCAAACGAAGATTTGTTGGGGGGGAATTTATGAAGAGAAAACAATATAAGTTTTACTATAAGCTGGTGACCTTCTTTCTCGTTCTGAGCACCATTCCGGTCATCATCGTCGGCTTTTTTTCCTATCAGAGATCAGCGGAAACCATTGAACAAAACGTTACAAACGAAAAGCTCCAAACCGTTGGCCAGACACAGCTAAATATCGAGCATATTTTAAAAACGGTTGACCATTCCTTCACCAATTACGTCCGTTCCTATCCTTTAATTCAGACACTCAGCCGCACCATTACACCAGAACGCTTTCAGCTGTATAACCAAATCAACAAGGAATTAAACGAACTGCAGACATTCGATACCGATCTGTCGGATATCACGCTGATCAGCCAAGAAAAAAAGTGGTATATCAACAATTCCGGTTTATATCCTTTAGATCAGGGAAAACAAGCCATCACGATCTCGCTTTACAACGCCTTAAAAAGCCGCTCCAGCTGGGTGCTTGAAAAAAACAACGACCTTGTCGCCACAAAAGAAGGGGCTTCGGGCAACTGCCTGTACAACGTCAATCTGGTCAAACAGCTTCCGCTGAACAGCATGGAAAACAGAGGCCTTGCGATCGCAAGTATTCCTTCTTGTTCGCTTGTCAAGCGCATGCCGCATCATTCAAAAACAAACAGCATGATGGTGCTTGATGACAACGGACGGATCATCCTTCACTCAGACCCGTCAATGATTGGGCAATCGATCAAACAAGACGATTATTTCAAAACGATCCGCCGGCATCAGGAAAAAAACGGCCAGTTTGATACAACAGTCAACGACACCGCCTATAACATTACATACCAGAAATCAGATTACAATAATTGGATATACATTTCGTTAACGACCATTCCGGAACTCTATCAGCAGACGGCATCAATCGGCTGGTTTACGTTTACGATCTGCGTCTTTTTGTTAGCGCTTTCATACCTGTTTTCCTGGTTTGGTTCTCGTCATTTTTACAGGCCGATCAAGGTTTTGTACGAATCCGTCTCAGGCTTTTCTGCCGGGGCCTCTTCCGGCCAGGAGAAACCGAAAAACGAATTTGAACTGATTGAACGGAATATTAAAGAGATGAAAAATAAAAACCATGATCTGAAGGTGCGCGTCGAACAGCAGGTCACCCAGCTGAAGCAGTATTTTTTAACAAGGCTTTTGCTCGGCAAGCTGAGCGAAGAAGAAATCAAAGACCGCTTTACAGGGCTCGGCTTCCCTGAAGATTGGAGCCACCTGTCCGTTTTTGCCTTGCAAATTGATACATTGAAAGACACATCATATGATAAAAAGGATCTTGATGTCCTGCTGTTTGCGATCAACAGCCTTGTCGAACGATCTGTGCCCAAGAATAAGCGCCTCCCGCCGGTTGTCATTGATAAAACGCAGACCATCATCATGCTGAACCGCGGACAGCCGCTGGACAGGTTTCAGGAGGACTTGGAGCATACAGCATCATCCATCAGGGATAAAATTCATGAGGAGCTTGGATTGTTCGTCAGCATCGGCATCAGCCAGCCGTTTACAAGCCTTGCAATGTCGAAGCGCGCTTATTTGGAAGGGCTTGAAGCGCTGACATACCGTCTGAAATCAGGAAAACACGCGGTGATTTTCTATGAGCATCTTGACCGTAACAAAGCGTTTTTAACCCAGTTTCCAAAGCAGATCCAAAATGAACTGTTTGAAGCTATTAAAACGTGCAACCGTAAACAAGCGGCCGAACAGCTTCACCTTCTCCTTGAATCGATTTGTTCTGAAAACATGAATCCGCATCACTGCCAGGTGGCGATTGCAAGGCTCTTGAACAACTTGATTGAATTTATGCATTTGCTCGGAATCGAGATTTTTGAACCGAACGAAAATACGATGCTGTACGACGACGTCTTTGAGCTGACGACCATCGAGGAAATCGAAAGCTGGCTGAACGCGCAGATTATCGTCAAGATGATCGATACACTCAGCATCAGAGAAGAATCGCAATACAAAAACATCTCAGAAAAAATCGTCCATATTATCCAGCAGGAATTCGACACGGACTTGACGCTCGAATCGATCGCAGGAAGGCTTCATTACAACCCCAACTATTTAAGCAGCATCTTCAGGAAAGAAATGAAAATATCGTTCAGCGAATACTTGTCATCCTACAGGCATCATATCGCGAAGAACTGGCTGACGGAAACGACGCTGTCCGTAAAAGAAATTTCTGAAAAACTGAAATACAAAAATCCGCAGAATTTCATCCGCTCATTTAAAAAACTGGAAGGAATCACGCCCGGCAAATACCGCGAGCTGAAAAATCATTCGGCATAAAAAGACAATCCCGGTTTCCCGGGATTGTCTTCTATTTTTCTGCTTTTTTAAATGACTCCTCATATTCTTCTATTACTTGATCTCCGCCGTTCGTCCGCCATTTTTCAACCGCTTTCTCGAACTGGCTTTCATTGATTTTGCCGAGGATGAATTGATATGTGGCATCATCAATGATCTTTTGCAGTTCATCGCCTCTTTCAGATGCGGCCGGTGAGTACAAGCTTTCGGCCGGATTTGAGACGATGATCTCATTATTGTCCTCTGTCAGCTCTTCATATTTTGTACGGAGCGGATCGCCCGTATTTTTCAAATATTGTTTATCAATGCCGACGAGAGAGACGAGCGGCTGGATTTCCGCCTGCCAGTCTTTCAGTTTCTCGTCGATCCGTTTGAATTGTTTATTCCCTTCTTTTTTATAGTGAACCCCTTCGATCCCGTAAGTCATCAGGCTGTAAACATCCTCTTCGGCGATCCGGTCGAAAAAGGCCAGAATCCTCTTCAGCTCTTTTTCTGTTTTGACGCTTGTTTTCGGGAAGGCAAAGATTCCGTTATGCCCGCCTGATGCCCAGACGCGTTCCTTTCCGTCCGGCCCTTTGATCCGATTGATGATCTCAAGCTCCATTTTATCATCGACAGACTGGTCTCTTAAATTGACGGCATCGACCATATTTCCGACATAAATGCCGGCTTTCCCTTGTGAAAACATCTCCTGCTGCTGCGTTTTGCTCGTAACCGGGAAGTCTTTGTTGATCAGCCCTTCATCATAGAGTTTTTTCATATATTTCATCGTATCCATGTACTCTTTTGTCATGAAGTCAGGCGTGAACTTGCCGTCTTTTTCCTCCCAGTCAGTCGGCATGCCCATATAGGACCCCAATGTTTTAAAGGCGCCGTAGATCAAATCGTTTCTGTCGGCAAAGCCGATCGTATCGTTCTTTCCGTTTTGGTCAGGATCTTTTTCTGTAAATGCCTTCGCTGTTTCGTAAAGTTCATCAACCGTCTTCGGCATTTCGAGCCCAAGGTTGTCAAGCCAGTCTTTACGGATGACAACCCCCTGTCTTGATAACGGGCGCTCCCTGTAGATGCCGTAAAGCTTTCCGTCGATCGAAGCGTTTTTATTGATCAGCTTGTTCATCTTGCTTAAATTCGGATAATCCTTTAAATAAGGGCCGACCTCCCAAAACATCCCCGACCTGAACGCATTCATGACAGATGAATTTTTAATGTCCTGAATGGTGACGACTTTCGGCAGGTTTCCGGCGGCGAGCGCTGAGTTTAAGCGGTCTTCTTTTACCGCATCAGGCACCCACATTAAATCGAGCTTTGTATTGGTGAGCTCCTCGATTTTTTTAATCGCCGTATCTTTCGGCGGCTGCTGATGATAAAGGATTACCATCCAGCTCAAGTCCAAAGGCGAGTTCAGGTCGATTTTCTCATCCTTTGTAGAAGCCTGATCTGCTCCGCTGTTCGAACAGCCAAGCAGCCCGCCGGCCAAAAGCGCGAACGCAAAAATCGCGATCAGCCATTTTTTCCCCATATTGTCCCCTCCGTTTTTATCCTTTAATTGACCCTAAAAGAGCGCCTTTTGCAAAGTGCTTTTGAATAAACGGATACACGAGCAACACCGGTATGGTTGCAACGACAATGACCGCCATTTTGATCGTTTGTTCCGGCGGCGCCGCGGCTGCTCCCATTTCCGTCATATCCCCTTGCATACCGCTTGATACGATGACAATCTGGCGAAGCAAAACTTGTATCGGCCATTTTGTCGCATCGCTCAAGTACAGAATCGCCTGCATGTACGTATTCCAATAGGTGACGGCGTAAAACAGCGAAATTGTCGCAATCGCCGGCAAAGACAACGGAAGAATGATGCGGAAGAAGATGCCGATGTCATTGCAGCCGTCGATTTTGGCGGATTCCTCGAGGCTTGACGGTATGTTTTGAAAAAAGTTCTTTAAAATTATCAAGTTAAACGCATTGATGGCCGTCGGAAGAATCAGAGACCAATAGGTATCGAGCAATCCGAGCGATTTTACAACGAGAAAGGTCGGGATCATCCCTCCGCTGAACAGCATCGTGAACACGACCAAGAACATGAGGACGCGCCTTCCCATCAGCTCCTTTCTCGACAACCCGTATGCCATTAAAGAGGATAGAAACATGCTGACCGCTGTCCCTGCGGCTGTGACAAGAATAGAAATGATTAAGCTTCTGTACACAATGTCAGTTGAAAAAATATACCTGTACGCATCCAGCGAAAAAGTCGTCGGTATTAAGATAAACTTTTTCGAAATGACCTCCTCAACTGTCGCGAAAGAGGCTGCAATAACGTGAATGAACGGCAGCACACAAACCAATCCGAACCCTGTTAAAAATGAATAATTCAATATGTCAAACACGCGGCTTCCAGCAGAATGCCTGATCGTCATTTCCCCCTCCTTGTAAGCGCTGTCAAAATATTACGATATCGTGTCTAAAATGTAGCAAACAGAAAGAAGAGCGTCTATAATCATTTTTTAAGCAGGATCAGAAAAGCGGAGAAAAAGATCATCACCTTAGAAGATGATACGTCAGTCTTCATCAAGGATGTCTGAGGCGCTTACTTTCGGCTTGAACCCCAGTTCCCGAATGGCGGAATCGATCGACCACGGCCGCCCCTTATTGTCGCTGACAGCATAATATGTACCATATGTTTTGCCGGATTCGATTGCGGCTTTAAAAATCCCGATAAGGTCGGGGTGGGATAACAGCGTTTTTTTGCTCCTCGGTTTTGCGCGCAGCGTTTCTTGCTCATTTTCAGCGGCTGTCCCGATCCGCAGATTGATCACGGAAACCTTGGCGTCTAATTGGTGCGAGAAAAGGTAGCCGAGATTTTCGGACGCCAATTTTAGCAAGCCGTACAAGCTTTTCGACTGCGGGTAGTCATCAGTGTTGATCTGCCTCCCCAGCAGAGAATCTCCGTCCTTTTCATACACATCTGTCACATGGTTGCTGCTTGCAAAAACCACCTTCGGCACCCCGAGCTCCGCCGCCGCCCGCAAAATCGTATATGTTGCTTTAAAAAAGATATCCGTCATTTTCTCAAACTCCTGCCGGTCAAGCAAATCGCCCGTCGGCTTTACAGCTAAAAGGTTGATCACCGCATCCGTATTCAGAGGAATGTTTTTCACGACTTCATTGTAATCTGCCGCATCCACCCGGACAAAGCGGACAGCCGGCTTTTCATCCGGTTCTTTTAAATCCAGCACTGTCACCTCGTATCCTTCGCCTGCCAATCCGCCCGCTAATACGCGGCCGACCGTGCCGTTCCCTCCGATGATCGTCACCTTTTTCACAGTGATTCACCTCCTGTTTTACAGCCATGTTTTTAAGAAACCGATCGCTTTATGCCTCATTCCGGCTGTCTCGAAGTGCCCTGAATGAGAGCGAAACACTTCATAGCGTTCACCGGCGCCTTTTTCTTTATACACATCGGACAGCTTTTCTTCAATGAGGTCAATCCCTTGAACTGGCGTTAGTTTATCTGCGGTTCCGACCAGGCTTAAATGAGGCCTTGGAGCGATCAGGCTTTCGATTTGAGCGGTTGAAAAGTGCTTGACCAGCCCTGGAACATACGAATAGAGATTGTGACGGTCCAAATTCTGCGTCTTGATTAATGTTTCGCTGTCCACCTGCGCGCATATATCAACGCATACGCTGACCCGCTCATCCAATGCAGCAGTCCACCAGGCCATCAGACCTCCCATCGACATGCCGAGTGAAGCGATGCGGCTTTCGTCTGTGTCCTCCCGCATGCTCAGGTAATCGATGGCTCTGATGCTGTCGAAGACCATCATTCCCCACATCACCCGCCCTGTCCAAAGCATTTCTTTAAATATCTCACTCTCCGTTTTGCCCCGCCTGTCTCCGAAAGCCCAATGGTCAATCGCAAGCACGGAAAATCCCAAGGCCGTCAATTCCTCGGCGAACGGCGGTGTTTGCAAGTAATCCGCTCCTTCAATCAGCTCCTCCTTTCCCCTTTCGTAACGTCCTCCGTGTGAATGACAGTAAAGCACGGCCGGCCGCTTGCCGTTCATCTGTTTCGGTTTTGCAAAATAGGCCGGCACCGCTTCAATTCCGTTTAACTCAAGCAAAAGCGTTTCGAGAATAAAAGATGACTTTTCTTCAATTTTAAGAGTGCTCACACCAATGCTTTTTTTCCCCGGCAAATCGCCGAGCAGTTTGAAAAGTTGACTGCGCATCGTGTTCCCCTTTCTTTTTCCGTTTGATTGATTAATACGATTTGAAAGGGCGTTTTACCTTTTTCCAGATGATAAGTTGACGGAAGTTCACCACAAACAAGGCGCTGGCAAGCATGATAAACAGTAAGACCCAGGGTGATGAAAACAAAAGAAGCAGCGAGAAGCACCCCATGAGAAAGAGGCAGCCTATTTTGTAAACCCGGCCGGATAGCAGCTTGTAAGCAGCGGCAAGACCGCACAGCGAGTTGCAGATGAAAAAGGCGTTTGCGATCAGAACCAGTGTCTCAACATTAAGAAAGTGAAACATCAGGCAGACGAAAACGACGGTATGGATGAAAAATATAAGCCCCAGCGCTGCCATCGGCTGATTTCCCCTTGATCTGCGGGCAAACAGCCCGCCGGCCTGCGATGCCACCAGCCTGGCTGCTCCGCCTGTCACCTGAAAATAAGCGCACATGCAGAGGACAGCAGTGAGGACTGCGATCACAGGCAATGCAAAAGATCCGAACAACGGCGTCAGCATCATCGCCAGCTTCAATTGTCCGTTTGCGAAGAACCCCGGATCAATCCATTGAACAGCTGCCGCAGTCGCCACATATATGAGCGTTACCGTCAGGCTGCTGATCACGACGGCCCGGGGAATCGTTTTCCCGCGGTTTTTCACTTCCATGCTGTAGTTGCCGACGATTTCCCATCCGACTAATGCCCAGAACAGCAGCAGCAATCCGCGGCCAAAATCGGCAAACTGAAATGTTCCGTCTACGAGCGGCCCCTCACGAAAGTAAGGCACAGAAGCTGCGCTGCTTCCAAACAGAATGAGGGCCGCGGCAGTGGAAAAAATGAGTGCAACCATGCCGACAAATGAAAGGTTAAAGCAAAGAACTACCATACAAAAGATAAAAAAAATGAAGCCGTACAGTTCAGCAGGAAATGCCGTGCCGGCCGCAAGAGAATGAATATATTCGCCGGCCGTCATTAATACGGCGGCGGGGCCGAAGCTCGCAGCCATGATAAAATAAAAGACTGCCAACTTTTTAACACGGGAACCGAACGCTTTTTCAGCCGCATAAGCAATCCCGGCATCATTCGGATACTCGACGCTCAATCTGGCAAAAATCCAGGCAAATAAAAAACCGATTCCCAACATCAACAGCCATGCAAAAATCGCATAGTCCCCCGCTGTCTGATGAATCATCGGCGGCAGCAGAATGATTCCCGACCCTAAAATAGGCCCCGTCATCAGCCCGCTTAATAATAAAGGGCCAAGCTTTTTTTCTCTCATACTGATACAATCCTTTCGCAAAGTCGTTTAAAATGATTGTAATCTTGTTTAATTCATCAGTAAAATAGATATTATCGATCTGCAACTTCGAATTTTTCGATATAAAATAAAAGGGAGATGGACGAGATGGAGATCCGACATTTGAAAACATTCAAAACCATCGTGGATATCGGCGGTTTTACCCGTGCTGCCGATTATTTGGGATATGCGCAGTCAACTGTGACTTCGCACGTTCAAGCAATCGAACAAGAATTAAGAAAGCCGCTGTTCTACAGGCTGGGGAAAAAAATGATGCTGACAGAAGCAGGAAAACACCTTCTCCCTTATGCCGCAGAAATGGTCGAACTGTATGAAAAAGCGAGGCACATTCCGGAAAACGACCAGGAGCCGTCGGGAAACTTGATCATCGGCGCCTCGGAATCTTTAACGGTTTACAGATTGCCTGCCATTCTTCACGAATTTACTAACAAATATCCGCAGGTCACGGTCACATTAAAGTCTTCCACGTGCTGGCAGCTGAGAGATGAATTGAAGCAGGGAAAAATCGATGTCGCTTTTCTTTTGGACAACGATCGGAAAGAAAACGACCTTCATGTTGAAAAGCTGGTCAATGAGCCAATGGTGTTCATCTTTCCAAAGGAACACCCGGCAGGACAAAAGGCCCTTGATGATTTGACTTTTACCGCAAATGAAACGTTTTTATATACGGAGCACGGCTGCAGCTACCGTGATTTTTTTGAGGAGTATTTACGTCAAAGGGGAGTCATTGCCGACCATACGATGGAGTTTTGGAGTGTCGAAGCAATTAAACAGTGCGTGATGTGCGGTTTGGGCGTATCCCTTCTTCCTTTGATCACAACGCGCACTGATATCGAAGAAGGAAAGCTTCAGGGCACGCTTGTCCGCGACGCCCTGTTTTCCACTCAAATGGCTTATCATAAAAACAAATGGCTTTCTCCTGCAATGGCGGCTTTTACAGATATCGTCCGCACGAAAGCAAGAGACTGGGCACAGGCATAACGTTCCTATATCTAAATGCCTTCGGTATTCATCAGCACGATCCGCCAGCCGTCCGGATCTTCCACTGTTGCCCCTTTGTCCTTCCAATACGGATTTTCTGGCGGCACTTCGTGATGGCCCATGTCAGCGAGCCTTTTTAAAATACTCTTGATTTCCTTCTGATCAGGAATATAAAAAACGAGCAGATTGTCTTTGGTCGGTGCCGGACAAGGGCTGCCTCCGATATGGGAGGTGAATTCAAGGTGATATTGGACATTCGGCAAGCCGAACATGACGCCATGATACCCTTGATGTCCTGAAAAACCGCCAAGCTTTTTCAGGCCCAGCCCCTTTTCGTAAAACGCAACGATTTCGTCAAAACGGTCTGTAGGCCGGGCGATTCTGACCTGTACGGCGGAAAAATCGGAAAAATGCATCTTAATCATCTCCTTTTTTCCCATTTTAAGCGGTCATGGATCATTTGAAACGAAGCGAACGGCTGAAATATTTTCATCCTTTCGGCGGAATGACAGAGCTTTCAGATTATTAACAAAATCCCAAAACGGCTTATAGTTTTGGGATTTTGTCATCCTTTGTCCCGCAATCCTTGCAGTCTGGGAAAGCCGAGCATCGGAGCGGTCTTCCACAGGATGTGGTGACGGCGGTGTTAGGCGGTTAGCCGCCTGATCTTTTCTCCTATCGTAAGCACCGGCTTAGCAGGCCTGCCAACGAATGCGCGGGTTTGTCGGCACGCTGAAAAGCCCCTTCGGATTGAAGGGGCTTTTCCATTAATTTGCGACAATATTTACAAGCTTTCCAGGTACAGCAATCACTTTTCTGATCGTTTTTCCTTCGAGCTGTTCTTTTACTTTTTCATTGTTTTTCGCCAGCTCTTCAAGCTGTTCTTTGTCGGCGTCGGCTGGAACGTTCAGCTTCGCTTTCACCTTTCCGTTCAGCTGAACGACGATTTCGACTTCGTCATCAACGAGCTTTGCTTCATCATAGACAGGCCATGCTTCATACGTGATCGTTTCCTCATGTCCAAGTCGGCTCCACAGCTCTTCAGCCAAGTGAGGCGCGACAGGAGACAGCAATTTCACGAAGCCTTCCATGTATTCTTTCGGAAGCTGATCAGCTTTATATGCTTCATTGATGAAGACCATCAGCTGAGAAATACCTGTATTGAAGCGCAGACCTTCGAAATGGTCTGTTACTTTCATGACCGTTTCGTGGTAGACGCGCTCAAGCGTTTCGCCGGCTCCTTCAACGATCTTCTCGTTTAACCCGCCATTGTCATCGATGAACAGACGCCATACGCGGTCAAGGAAGCGGCGGGCGCCGTCAAGTCCTGTCGTTGACCAGGCGATCGATGCATCCAAAGGCCCCATGAACATTTCGTACAGCCGGAGCGTGTCCGCACCATGAGTCTCCACTATTTCGTCCGGATTGACGACATTGCCTTTGGATTTGCTCATTTTTTCGTTGTTTTCACCAAGAATCATTCCTTGGTTATAAAGCTGTTTGAACGGCTCTTTCGTCGGAACGACCCCGATGTCATAAAGGAATTTATGCCAGAAGCGCGCATACAATAAGTGAAGAACGGCGTGTTCCGCACCTCCGATATACATATCGACAGGAAGCCATTCCTGTAATTTTTCAGGGGAAGCCAGTTCGTTCGGGTTTTTCGGATCGATGTAGCGCAGGAAGTACCAGCAGCTTCCCGCCCATTGCGGCATCGTATTCGTTTCGCGTCTTCCCTTTTTGCCTGTTTCAGGGTCTGTCACTTCCACCCATTCTTTAATGTTCGCAAGAGGGGACTCACCCGTTCCGCTCGGTTTGATTTCCGACGTTTTCGGCAAGATCAGCGGCAGCTCTTCTTCAGGAACCGGAGTCGATGTGCCGTCTTCCCAATGGATGACCGGGATCGGCTCGCCCCAGTAGCGCTGACGGCTGAACAGCCAGTCGCGGAGGCGGTATGTTACCTTTTTCTCGCCCTTCCCGTTTTCCTCAAGCCACTGAATCATTTTTTCGATCGCAGCCGCTTTATCAAGGCCGTTCAGAAAATCTGAATGGATGTGTTCGCCGTCGCCTGTATAAGCTTCTTTCTCAACATCTCCGCCTTTGACGACTTCTTTGATCGGCAGCCCGAATGCTGATGCGAATTCGTGGTCCCGCTCATCATGGGCAGGGACGGCCATGACCGCTCCGGTTCCGTATGTAGCCAAGACATAGTCCGCGATCCATACCGGAATTTTTTCCCCGTTTGCCGGATTGACGGCATAAGCACCTGTGAAGACGCCTGTCTTTGTTTTGGCAAGGTCTGTCCGCTCCAAGTCGCTCTTTGATTGAACTTCTTCGATATAGGCGTCGACCGCGTCTTGCTGTTCAGGCGTCGTGATTTTTTGAACCAAATCGTGCTCCGGAGCCAAAACGGCATATGTGGCACCGAATAATGTATCAGGCCGCGTTGTGAAAACCGTAAACATTTCGTCTGTGCCGTCGACCGCAAAATGAACATGCGCCCCTTCGGAACGGCCGATCCAGTTGCGCTGCATCTCTTTGATGCTTTCCGGCCAGTCGAGTTCTTCCAGATCTTCAAGGAGACGGTCGGCATAAGCGGTAATCTTCAGCATCCACTGCTTCATTGGACGGCGTTCTACAGGATGGCCGCCGCGTTCGCTTTTGCCGTCGATGACTTCTTCATTGGCAAGAACGGTTCCAAGCGCAGGACACCAGTTTACAGGGACTTCATCTACATAAGCGAGACCTTTTTCGTAAAGCTTTAAGAAAATCCACTGCGTCCATTTATAGTAGTCCGGATCTGTTGTATTGACTTCTCTGTCCCAGTCATACGAAAAGCCGAGCGCTCTGATCTGGCGGCGGAAGTTGTCAATGTTCTGTTCGGTAAAGACGGCAGGATCGTTTCCCGTATCCAGCGCATATTGTTCCGCAGGAAGCCCGAATGCATCCCAGCCCATCGGATGGAGGACATTGTACCCTTGCATCCGTTTCATGCGGGACAAAATGTCAGTTGCCGTATAGCCTTCAGGGTGTCCGACGTGAAGGCCTGCGCCTGACGGATACGGAAACATGTCCAATGCATAAAATTTCGGTTTGGATTTATCTTCACGCGTGGCGAACGTTTTATTTTTAAGCCAATAGTCCTGCCACTTTTTCTCGATTGTTTGATGGTCAAAACTCAATTGTAAAAACCTCCTTTGAATATGAGTACGGCTTCTTTGTATTCAAGTATGGACGGGACTGGCAGCGTTATATTCAGATTATTCTAAAATCAAAAAAACTCTCCCATCCCTAAGAAGGGACGAGAGATTTCCCGCGGTACCACCCTTGTTAGTGTGCATGCGGCACACTCACTTGATATCTGTAACGCAGATACGCGGCAGCAGCTCATCACTGCTGCAACTCTGAGGCGAGTTCGGAAGCTCATTTGATTGACTTTCACCAGCCGTCAACTCTCTGAAACAAAATGGGCTTCTTACTGCTCCTCTTCACTGTTCTTGCCGTAACCGTAATCTTATCTGTATTTTATAGAATTCTGTTCATAAGTGCAAGCAGGTTTGTATACAATGGGAATGTGCTGAAAAAAGGGTAAGAGTGAGGATCTTAATCGTGTGGAGATTTGTTTTGCCGTTCGGAGTTCTGTACATTTGCCTGCTGTTCTCTGACAAAGTCAAAGCTTCTCAATACAGCTTCACCGCCGTAGCCGGCAATGATCGATAACACGACAAGCTGAATTCCAGAATCAGGTTCCGCAGATAAAACAAGCAAAATAGAAGCAACCATTCCGACAAGAATATCTTCAAAAAATCCAAGGTAAATGAATCGTTTCGTTGTTCTCGGTTTCTCGAGGCGCCCTCTTTTTTTAACGTGCCCGAGAACCCCCATAATCCCTCCAATCAAACAAGCAACCAAAACTTGATGCAGCATCTTCATCACCTTCCTAAAGCCCTTAGTTTAGTCAAGCGACTTCAGGCCATCGAGCAGCCCCCCTAGACCCCTTGCGATGATATTCGATACTACCATACAGAAAATGTGTTCTGTCTGAGAAGAAAAAAAGCTTGTTTCTTCCATTATATGTGAAGATTTGGTTGATAATCTTGATTCCTTCGATTCATTTTCATATAATTACAATTACCTATTTTTTCTATACCACTTATGCATCTGATTGAGCGGAGAGCTGCTTTTCCTTCCTGTCGTATAAAAACGCCGTTCCTATTGCGAACAGCAGCAATACGAGCAAAACCGCGAGCAAAAGCTGCATATTGAAATAATCAACCAGCATTCCGCCAAAAAGCGGCCCGATCATTCTTCCGCCGGTCGCCATACTGTTGACAAACCCTTGATAAAACCCTTCTTTTCCCCTCGGAGCGAGACGGTTGGCGATTGTCGGCACAGCCGGCCATACAAGCATTTCGCCAATGGTCAGCACAACCATCGCGGCAAGAAACGCCGGAAACCGTTCAGCGCCAAACAAAATTCCGTATGCCATCATAAAAATGACAAATCCGATCACGATTTGGTTTTTCAGCGATTCGGCAAACCGTTTCACAAAAAAACCGATCAGCGGCTGACCGAAAACAATGAGCGCCCCGTTCACTGTCCAAAGTACGCTGTACTGCCCAAGAGATATCCCCAGCTCCTGGGTGTGTGAAGCGATGGTCGAGGACCATTGCGAATAAGCGACCCAGCCGAGCAGGTAGCCCGTACATATAACCAAAAGCGCGGAGAATCTAGATTTCCCGCTGACTGAATCGGCATGATCCAAAACAGAAGACTGCATGGCTTTTTCAGACCGAATGCGTCTAAATCCGAAAATCGCAATCATGAAAAAGACGGCATACAGCATTGCATTCGCCAGAAAAACATACGTAAATGAAAAAGACGCGACAATTCCGCCGAGCGCTGAACCAACTGCCACCCCTGCATTTTGCGCCACGTATACAGCATTGAACGGCTTTCTGCCGCCTTCCGGCCAAACCGAGCCGGCCATTGCATAGCATGCCGGAAACACGATCCCTGATCCAAAACCGGCCAGTGTTAAGAAAAGAATGTATTGGAACCACTCGTGAAAAAAGACGAGGCCTGAAAGGCTCGCAAACGTGATCACAATTCCAAGTACGACGGTTTTAAATCCGCCGATTTTATCGAATAGATATCCCCCGAACAGGTTGCCCAGCACATTTGCCCCTGAGTTCAGCATCAGCACAAATCCGGCCGCTGTCAGCGACTTTCCCAAATGCTGATGGATATAGATGGTATTCAGCGGCCATAAAAAAGATGCCCCTGTGACATTGATAAACATTCCGATGACCAATAGCCATAATGTGCGCGGCATAGCGTTTCCTTCTTTCTCTTTAGCATTCCCTCTAGATTCTATTCGTTTTGCCCATTTTTTTCAATTGACACGATTTCGATTTTCAACATAAAAAACCCCCTTTTTAAAGGGGGAATTTTTTTATGATTGCGTCATCCATTTTGGCTTTCCGAAACCGGCGAATTCCCGATCGATCGCATCTTCGAAAGCTTTGGATTTTACCGCTTCTTTGAGATCTTTGGCGAATGGCTTGTCTTTGTTTTTTTCATCCACTACCACTTGATTGCGGTAGCGGTCAGGCATGTTCTCAAGCGCCAGCGCGTCCTGCAACTTCATATTAGCGGAGAGAGCGAAATTACCCGGGACAGCCGCGATATCCAGGTCATCGACCGCTCTTGGAAGATTGGCAGATTCAAGCTGTTTAAATGTCAGCTTTTTCGGATTTTCCGCAATATCCTGCACAGAGGCTTTCAATGTGTCGACATCGCTTTTCAGCCGAATCAGCCCCTGATCCTGGAGCGTTAAAAATGCCCTGGCGGCATTGGCCGGATCGTTTGGAACAGCCACTTCCGCCCCGTTTTTGACATCGTTCAAGTCGTTATATTTGGCAGAATAGAGACCCATCGGAGCGGTCGGCACAGAAATGAGTGCAGCAAGATGTTTATTGTTTTCTTGATTGTATGATTTCATAAAAACCTCATGTTGAAACAAATTGGCGTCGAGTTCGCCTTCGCTTAACGCCGTGTTCGGCTGTACATAGTCGGTGAATTCGACCACTTCAACTTTGTAGCCTTTTTTCTCAAGTTCAGGCTGAATCGCTTTTTTGACCATATCGTAATACGGTCCTGCAGTAGCGCCTATTTTGATCGTTTTACCATCGCTTTCGGCATTGTTTCCGCATGCGGTCAGAAGCGCCATGCTCAAGGCCAGTCCCAGCACGGAAGTCCATTTTAATATCTTGTTCATGTACATCTCCTCCTCCAAAATAAAAAAAACTCTTTCAGCGCCTGAAAGAGTTGTTCAACTTATCTTTCAGAATGCGCCTGACATTCTGCTGGATTTAGCACCTTGCTCTGCTGCAGGTTGCTGAGATTTCGCCGGGCCAGTCCCTCCATCTCTCTTTATAAGCTGCATATTCAGTTTTTTAAATGATTTCTTTATTTTACGTTTGAATATTTAGATTTGCAAGAAGTTTTTTGGTATAAACATTTTTTTCTTTTTAAGCTAAAATATAGTTATCAAACACGAAAGGAGACGAATCATGGAATCTATCATGCTGATCGGGTTTTTATCCTTTATTTTTTCCATCTGCTACCTTGTATTTCATTTGATCAGAAGAATCTTTTCTCCAGGCAAAAGGTTTTCCAGAAAACTCTTTTATCCTTGTTTTGCAGGCGGACTTCTCCTCCTGATCATCTCTGCGCCTTATTACAGTGAGGAAACATATGCCGTCGATGAGACAAAAACAGAGGACCTGACAACCGAGCTTCAGGAACTGAAAACTGAACACAGCGCTGTACAAAAGGAGCAAACCGCATTAAAGCAGCAGCTCAATCAAGCAAACGAAAAACTGAAGGCAGCCAAAACGGAGAATGACACATTAAAAAAAGAAAACGAAAAACTGACAAAAGAAAAAGACTCGCTTACGAAAAAAACAAAATCGCTGTCAGAAAAACTGGCTAAGGCTGAAGAAAAAAGCGGCAGTACCGAAGCCACTGTAAAAGAAAAGAACGCCACCGCTCAGGCCGGAACGTCACACAGCGCGCCCTCCCCTAAGAAAAACAGCGGTGAAAGCAAACAGGAGTGCAAAATCAAAGGAAGCGTCAACCATATTTATCATACACCAGGAAGTACATATTATGACCGCACGAAAAACGTCGCCCGCTGGTTCTGCACAGAACAGGAGGCGCGTGATGCGGGGTACAGACCTCCGAAACGTTAAAAAAGCCGGCATACCGCCGGCTTTCAGATTGTTGACAAAATCCCAAAACGGCTCTTAGTTTTGGGATTTTGTCATCCTTTCAGCGTGACCCCCAACCCTTGCAGTCTAGGAAGGCCGAGCATCGGAAGCTGACTTTCACAGGATGTGATGACGGCGGCGTTCAGGCAGGACGCCTGGGCGGTTAGCCGACGATCCTTCTCCTATTCGTGAGCACCGACGCGCAGGCCTGACAACGAATGCGAGGGTTTGTCGACACGCTGAAAGCCGGCATACCGCCGGCTTTTTTCTTAAAGCTCTCTTCTTAATGCTGTCAGCACGTTCGTTCTTGTCGCTTTAATGGCCGGGTTCAGGCCTGAAAGAATGGCGACGCCTGCACTGATCAAGGTCGCGATAAGGACAAGACTGACCGGAATGTACGAGAAGGTGATGCTGAAGTCTGCCGCACTCGCTCCTCCTTCTGAAACCGATGATAAAATAGGTGGTATAATCTTGTTCACTAAAAAGCTGACACCGTATGAAATGATAACACCTAAAACAGATCCTAAGATACCGATATAGGCGCTTTCCAGCAGAAACATTTTCCTGATCACGTTCGGGCTTGCCCCGATCGCTTTCATAATGCCGATCTCCTGCGTCCGCTCTGTAACCGCCATTGTCATCGTGTTGAAAATGCCGATCGCTGAAATCAAGACGGCAATGACTCCGACGAAGATCAGACCGATTTTAAAAGCCATGAAAAAAAGATTAATGCTTTCGAGTTTTTTCGTTATTGAATCGACGTAGTAGCCTTCATCCTCCAAATCTGTTGTCAGCTGTCCGACATGTTCAAAGTTATCCGCGTAAACCGAAAGCTTTTTTTCGATCGTGCCGCTGTCTTTGTCCGCCTTCAGAAATCCGGTGATGTCTTTTTGCATGTCGTTGCTGACATAGACTGTTGAATCGCTTGCCCATTCATAAGAAGGTTTTTTCGTAACTCCGACAACTTTCAGATCATATGTTTTCGCTTTCCCTTCTTCTCCTGTTTTTTCATCCATTTTTGAGATCTTTAATTCAATTGTTTTGCCGAGAATATCTTCTGCGTATCCTTTTGGTTCTTTTACTTCCTCAGCATTATTTTCCATCTGCTTTTCATAATCTTGGGCTTCTTTTTTCGTCCAGAGATTCTTCCCGAAATGGTAGCCGACGACGATTTCATTCGGTGTTTTCGCTACGCGGCCGCGATCGAGTTTGATATTGGCTTTTTGTTCAGCGGCCATGTCAGTAATCGTGATATTCGACATTTGATTGTTTGTCCTGTTGCCCAACTTTGCTTCAGCAGGTGCGAACACCTGCGTGCGCTCGATAATCGCGGACACATCTTTGCGATTTTCGAATTCTTTCAAGTCTTTCTTTTGAACTTTCTGATCGCTTTGCCCTTCTTTTCCGACAACATTTATCTCAGTCACGATTTGCTCTTTCATCAGCTGTTCAGTCAGCGATTTTTGCAGGCCGAACCCGACCGATGCGAGCACGATTAAAAATGCGCAGGCCACCGTTGTTGCGAGAATGGTCATGAATACACGCAGGCGGTTTTTCTTCATATTTCTTCTAATAAACTTCAACTGATCCTTAAACTTCAACAGTCTCTTCCCCTTTCTCTAACACGCCGTCAGATAACTGAAATTTCGTATTGGCGATCGATGCCACTTCGTCATCGTGCGTGATGATGACAAATGTAATCCCGCGTTCCCTGTTCAGCTGCCGAATGAATTCGAGAATTTCCTGTTCTGTTTCGGAGTCCAGGCTTCCTGTCGGTTCGTCGGCTAAAATGATTGACGGATTCAAAATCAAAGCGCGGGCGATGCTGACGCGCTGCTGCTGTCCGCCTGAAAGCTCATTCGGATAGTGGCCGGCGTGGTTTTCAAGGCCGACGCGGTGAAGCATCTCATTGACGCGTTGCTTCCGCTCAGACGGATGAACACCTTTTAAAGTCAGAGGCAGCTCGATATTTTCGAAAGTCGTCAGGCTCGGAATCAGCTGAAAACTTTGAAAGATGAAGCCGAAATGTTCAAGCCTGAATGCCGCCCATTCTTTTTCGCCGTAATTCGTGACATTCGTGCCGTCAATGACGATCTTACCTTCTGTCGGGGCGATATAGCCGGAAATCAAGTTCAACAGCGTCGATTTTCCGGAACCGCTCCGTCCGACAATGCAGGCGATTTCGCCTTTTTCGACGGTAAGCGAGACATCCTTTAACACTTTAATTTCATTTTCCCTCCCCTTTTTGCCGACTTTAAACGAGTGGTGAATATGCTCTACACTGATCATTTGTAAATCTCCTCTCCATTATGGGTTACAGCTGTTTTATTTTTTTAAAAATCAAGAAGTAACTGATTAAAAACCCGACTGCCGAACCGATCAACATACCGAAGATATAGCTGGACAGGCTTGAGCCAGAGGCTGTCCCGAATCCCCCGATGCCGAATAAAATCACGAGAATTTGGATCGGCCGGTCCATTTTTCCCCAAAGGAAAAAATGTCCGTTCCGTTCAATCTGCTGTCTGATAAAGCAGAAGTAGCCGATCATATAAAACAAAATCCCCATGGCGAGCGGAATAAGCGTAAAGGCCAGGCTGCCGTATTGAATGCCGAAATGGTTGAGGTACATGATCGGCGTTATATAATCCAATAGTTCTGTTTCACCATAAAAGAAAGCAGAGTGACCTCCAAAGAAACTCCGAATGATTCGAAGGTTGGCCAACGGAAGCCCGATCAGCAAATACGGCAGGATCGACGTTGAAAATGCAACGACCAGCTGGGCCAGCGGATTGCCGGTCATCGCGCCCGCCGCCATGACAAGCGAGTAGACCATAAAGCAGAAAATGACCGACCCGATAAAATACTCATGAAAATGAATGACATCAACCTTATACAAAATAATCAAAGCGTAAGATAATAAGTAAGATAATAGCTGAGCTGTTAAAAGAATTGAAAGGCCGAAGACATATTTCGTATTGAAAATGATGCCGCGCCTATAAGGGAGGCCGAGTGTGAAATCAAGCGTTCCTCTGCTACGTTCAAACCCGATCTGGCTGAGTGCAAGCGCGACTCCTCCAACCCAGAACATTCTCATAGCCCCGCCTATCTCATAATCTTTATATAAAACACACTCCATATCGGGAAATTTTTTCAGTTCTGCAAGGCATCCTTGGTACTGGAAATAATCATTCAAAAGCGTAAGCGGTTCACTCAGCATCACCGCTGCAAACACAACTAAAAAAATCCAGAAATGCTGTTTCCACTCTTTATATAAAAGTCCGCGGTCTACCATCTTCGCTTACCTCCATACTTCGCGATGAATACTTCCTCAAGACTGACCGGAAGCTCGTTCCAAACTTTCGGAGACAAACTTTTAAGAAATTGTTTGCTCACATCGTCTTCTTTCGGAATCAACACCGTATAAAAGACGCCGGTGTGATCCAAAACAGGGATTTCCCTTTCTCTGATTTTCAAATTGACATCTTCTTCAAATGCCATTTGGATTTTAATAAAATCGCCTTTCAGTTCATCAAGATCCATGATGTTCGACAATGTATTGTCTTCGAGAAAACCGATTCGGTTGCACATTCTTTCAATATCCTCAAGCCGGTGGGATGTGATGAGAATCGTCGTGTTGTTTTCAGCCACTTCATCGACCATCAGCTGGAGAACATCTTGTCTTGTGACGGCATCAATGCCGTCTGTCGGTTCATCGAGCAGGATGACCGCCGGCCGGATCGCAAATGACAAGATCAGCGACATTTGCTTTTTCAATCCTGTAGACAATTCCCTGTACTTTTTTGTTTCAGGAATATCGTAGCGGTTCATTAATTCATTAGCGTATGTAACATCAAAGTCAGGATAAATGTTTCGCAAAATATTGACGAGCTGTTTGTAATTGTATTTTTCGAAATAGGTGTTTTGAACGGGCATATAGACGATATTGCGCTTGACGAGCGGATGGTCCTTCACCTTGACGCTGCCGAAGTAGATATCTCCCTCATCAGGCAGCAGGATTTGCTGAATCAGGCGGAGAAGCGTTGTTTTCCCTGAGCCGTTTCTGCCGAGCAGTCCGAAAATCTCTCCTTCCTCAAGCTTAAAGGAGATGTTTTTGAGTATTTGTTTTCCGTCAATCGTTTTTGATACAGATTTGAGCTCAATCATTCACTTCCCCTCCTCTCACTTCTTCGTCGATTTCCGCCATCCACTCCTGCAGCTTTTTAGTGTCGATCCCAGCGTAATGCGCATCGATGATCAGCTGCTTTAACTGCTCTTTAATCATCGCAATCTTCCCTTCATCAAGCGTAACTTTCGCGTTTTCTGAAATATACGTTCCTCTCCCCCTCAACGTTTCAATTATTCCTTCCCGTTCAAGTTCTTTATAGGCTTTGCTGACAGTATTCGGGTTTGCAATGATAATGGTTGCAAGCTCTCTGACAGAAGGAAGTTTATCTCCAGGCTTGATTATCCCTTTTAAGCAAAGCTCTTTCATCTGCTGGATAATCTGCTCATAGATCGGGGTAGAGCTTCTCGGATCGATTTGAATCATCTATCTCCCTTCTTTCTCGTTCAATCTCAGGTCATTCACTTTTAAAAAAACACGTATCCCAAATTTTCTTGAATTATAAAGCCCAGCTTCGCAAGAACAAACAAGAACGAACAGGCAATGATAAACGCCACGACCACCATCGGCGTTATTTTTTTATGTTTATCACTCATGAGAGTTGCTCCTTTACATGTGTGTGTTAATTGTATTACTCGATATAGTACACCTAATACATTAAATACATCGTCCTTTTTTGTCAATCACTTTTTTCAAAAAAATGAACCCTTTCAAAAAGGGTTCATCTTTCATACGATCTCTGCAGAATCATATTGTTTTGAAGGGTTTGCAGCTGAAGCCTTTTGCGGTGAATTTCCTCCCTTTGTTGCTCATTGGCAAACAGCGAAAGCTTGTTTAATTCATTGACCGCGTTTTCAAGCATCAGCTGCGCATCGCTGTACTCTGTCTCATTGTAATGTTCCTGCCTGCTTGCAGTTTCAAATTGAGATAAAGCATAATCATAAGCATCTTCGCTTCTTTGGATGTGCTCTCCGACGGATTGTCTTGTAGCCAAAGAAAACCCCTCCTTAATGGAAAAATCCATCGTGATTAGTTTGGCCATCACAGCCGTGATCATTGAAGAAAATAATTGGGAATCGGTTTGTTCTTATCGTGTTTATTTGCTACAATTTTAGGATGCGTAATACTAAAAGGAGGTCCTTTTGTTTGCATCAGAACAACCCTTTTCCATATACGAACAGTGAAAAACGATATCATACATGGAATTATCATTTACGAAATCATTTCGGTCATAAAGTGTTTAAAGTCGCCCTTGACGGAGGCTTTGACTGCCCGAATCGCGACGGCACGGTCGCACACGGCGGATGCACATTTTGCAGCGCCGCAGGGAGCGGAGACTTTGCGGGAAACCGAGCCGACGATCTGCTGACCCAATTTAATGAAGTCCGCGACAGAATGCATGAAAAATGGAAAGACGGCAAATACATGGCGTACTTTCAAGCATTTACGAATACGCACGCTCCTGTCAGCGTTCTTCGCGAAAAATACGAAACGGTCCTCGGCCTCGACGGCGTAGTCGGCCTTTCAATCGCAACCCGGCCGGACTGTCTTCCTGACGATGTTGTCGAATATCTTGCCGAGCTTCATGAACGAACATACCTCTGGGTGGAACTCGGCCTTCAAACCGTTCATGAACGGACGGCTGATTTGATCAACCGCGCACATGATTTCGACTGCTATGTAGAAGGCGTGAACAAGCTGAGGAAACACGGTATCCGCGTCTGCTCTCACATCATTAACGGGCTGCCTCTCGAAGACCGCGGCATGATGATGGAAACCGCAAAAGCGGTCGCCGATTTGGATGTGCAGGGGATTAAAATCCATCTGCTTCACCTGTTAAAGGGAACGCCAATGGTGAAGCAGTATGAAAAAGGAAAATTAACGTTCCTTTCGCAAGATGATTATGTCCAGCTTGTTTGCGATCAGCTTGAAATTCTTCCGCCGGAAATGATCATTCACCGGATTACGGGTGACGGACCGATCGAATTGATGGTCGGACCGATGTGGAGCGTCAATAAATGGGAAGTCTTAAATGCCATCAATGGAGAACTGGAAAGGCGCGGCAGCTATCAGGGGAAATGGTTCAACAAAGAGAAAGAAGGCATCGCCACATGAAGCTCAAAAAGATCCTCCCGTATGCGAAAGAACTGCTGAAAACAGCCGCAGGCGAAGGAGACATCGTCATTGATGCGACAATGGGAAACGGACATGATACGTATTTTTTAGCAGAACTTGTCGGTGAAAACGGACATGTCTATGCCTTTGATATTCAAGAAACAGCTCTTATGAATACTGCCGAAAGACTTGGAAACGAGTACAAAGACCGGGTGACATTGATTCAAAAAAGCCATGATGAGCTCATCACTTCGCTTCCTGACGACATCTCAGGCAAGGTGGCAGCAGCTGTGTTTAACCTCGGGTATCTTCCGGGAAGCGACAAATCGGTGACAACAAAAAGCGATTCAACCATCGCCAGCATCAAGCAGCTTCTCAAAATCCTGAAAAATGAGGGGCTGATCGTTCTGGTCGTCTACCATGGCCATCCCGAAGGAAAGCGGGAAAAGGACGCCCTGCTCGAATTTTGCACATCACTCGACCAAGATACTGCCCGCGCCCTCTGTTACCAATATTTAAACCAGCGAAACGATCCGCCTTTTATCATTGCGATTGAAAAGAAAATAGCGGCTCAAAAATGATATCTTGAAAATCCTCCATTAGGAGGATTTTTTTCATCCAAACATAATGTAAGCGATATCAAAATAAAATATAAGAAATTTTTCGCAATTTTCTAAAAAGAAAAGGTGTTTCACTCTTTGTCACGAAATTATTGAAAACTCATGTAAAATACGGAGGGATTTCAATTTGAAAAAATTTATCGCTTATCAAATTTTGATCGCACTCGCCATTGGAGCAGTGATCGGACACTTTTTCCCTGATTTCGGAATGGCGCTGCGCCCCGTCGGAGACGGATTTATCCGCTTGATTAAAATGATCGTCGTTCCGATCGTTTTTTCTACAATCGTCATCGGAGCGGCCGGAAGCGGAAGCATGAAAAAAATGGGCAGTCTCGGCATCAAGACGATTATTTGGTTTGAAGTGATTACGACGTTCGTGCTCGGACTCGGGCTGCTTTTGGCTAATGTGCTAAAGCCCGGCGTCGGCCTTGACCTCTCCCATTTGGCCAAAAAAGATATCGGCGAGCTCTCAGGCTACACGGAAAAAGTGGTCGATCTTAAACAAATGATCCTCGATATTATTCCTACCAACATCGTTGACGTCATGGCCAGAAATGATTTGCTTGCCGTGATCTTCTTTGCGATATTGTTCGGCGTCGCAGCTGCCGGGATCGGCAAAGCCTCAGAGCCTGTCATGAAATTTTTTGAGTCTGTTGCCAATATCATGTTCAAACTGACGCAGATGGTTATGGTTACAGCCCCTATCGGCGTGCTTGCTCTTATGGCCGCATCCGTCGGGCAATACGGCATCGAACTCCTGCTTCCTATGTTAAAATTAGTCGGCACTGTTTTTCTCGGACTGTTTCTCGTTCTTTTTGTTTTATTTCCGATTGTCGGTCTTATTTTTAAAATTAAATACTTCGAAGTCCTGAAAATGATTTGGGATTTGTTTCTGATCGCGTTCTCAACTACGAGCACAGAAACAGTCTTGCCGCAGCTGATGGACCGCATGGAGAAATACGGCTGCCCAAAACGGGTCGTTTCCTTTGTGGTTCCTTCAGGCTTATCGCTGAATTGTGACGGCTCCAGCCTATATTTATCTGTCGCTTGTATCTTTTTGGCGCAGGCTTTCAATATAGACATGAGCATTTCACAGCAATTGCTCATGATGCTCGTGCTAGTGATGACAAGCAAAGGGATCGCCGCCGTTCCATCTGGCTCGCTCGTCGTCCTTCTGGCTACCGCCAACGCAGTCGGCCTTCCCGCTGAAGGAGTCGCGATTATCGCGGGAGTGGACCGCGTGATGGACATGGCGCGAACAGGCGTGAACGTGCCGGGTCATGCTGTCGCCTGCATAGTTGTTTCAAAATGGGAAAAAAGCTTCCGGTATAATAAGCGTTTTGTACTTGAAAAACAATACCGGATGGAAAGCTTGTAAACAGCAAAAGCTCAAGCCGATGAACGGTTTGAGCTTTTCTTTACGAGCTTTTCATCCACGGCATTTTTTGAATTTTGCGGTAGGCCCTTCCGTTGATATAGAAGAAGTAGGAAGTTTTTCCGCTCGCTTTAATAAGGCGCTTCGCCAGCCGGCCGATTTCCTTTTGACCCGCGACCTTATCGTCTGATAAATAAACACCCAGAAGACCTCTGTTGATCAAACGGTGAAAGTTTTCGTGCGGAATCCCGCGCAAATGTTCATCCGCCATTTCGATGAAATATTCGAGCCTTTCCATCATATCTGAATGTGATGGGTAATACGTGCAGAAATTCAAATCTCCGCCGATTAAGTCTTCCTCCTGGTCAATTAAATAATCGAGCAGGATGTGCAGTCCCTGTATGTACGGAAAATAGCTGTCGCGGATCTTTCCGGCCATCGATTCAGTAAAATCGGAACGGACGGAATACGATACGAGGCAGAAGATGCCGAGCGTTGAACCCGCACAGGCTGAGAACTCGTACCATTCCATTTTCGGCAAGGCCGATCTATAATTCTCAAACCACGCTTCGAGCCGGGGGACACGCTCATGCTCCACAACGTGTTTATGAACTTGCAGATCGCAGTAATAGCTGCAAAGCTCAAGCAGGTGCTGCTTGATCAGATCATAGTTCTCAATTTCCGCAAGCACGTCTTGGCACGTTTTCACTAAGTCGTGCAAATAGCCTTGATCATCCTGGTCTTCCCTGAACCGGTAATAGTTCTTCAATTCAGCCCCGACGGTCAGCGCGTCTTTCATTGACTGATGAAGCATGGAAAAATCATCCGGGTCAAGCGAGGTGCTCCGGTCGCATAGATTGTCGAGATAGTCGCTTATCGTCTGATACGCCGTAATAAACCGGATCGACTGCTCGATTTTATCGCCTGAAAGGAGGGCCATAATGCCGCCGCCTTCACAGTGAAAGGTTTTATCCCTGATGCTGGCTTTCGCCTGCGTTTTCAGCTCGGGATTTTGAATCGTTTCAGCTTTTCGTTTCCACTTGTCCAACTCCTGATGAACAAGGGGAAAAACTTCTCTGTATACTTTAGCCATTAATCCAAAAGGATGCTCCGGTACTGCCAAAGAATGCACCTCCATTATGTCATATACTGTTCCACAAACGCTCTGGCCGCTTTAAAAACGTCTTCCCGCTCAGGCTCATTAAAAATTTCGTGGTATAAGCCCTCCCATTCCCTGTACGTCTTATTGTGAGAAGCAAGCTCGTTAAACCACTTGACGACCATTTTTTTGTCGACAAGCCAGTCTGTGCCCGCCTGCATGACAAAGAGCGGGATGTTGAGAAAGGCGTCCGTCGGCTCCATCGCGCTTTTCAACGCTTTTAACATTTCTTGATACCATCTGACAGAAACTTTTGTGATATATAATGAATCGTTGATGTCCATTTCGATGACTTCTTTGTTTCTCGTCGCTTTATCAGGCGTGATCCCGGATTCAAACCGCATGGACGGAGCCAAAACGTTGAGCCCTTTGGAAATCCAGTCCAAAAATTTGTTCGGCTTTAATTGCAGCCCGAGACAAGGGGATGATAAAATGAGACCGGCAATGCCGCTTTGCTGCTGCTTAAACCACTCGATCGCGATCAGGCCGCCCATGCTGTGCCCGAGCATAAATACAGGCAGTTCAAATGCTTTCGCCCTGGCGACCCATTTGTCCACTTCATCAATATATTCTTGAAACGAGCGTATATGTCCTCTTTCTCTTGTCGAAGTTCCCTGTCCGGGCAAATCCCCCATGACGACATTAAACCCGGATGAACGCCACATTTCGGACAGCCATTTATACCGCCCGTGATGCTCACATGCACCGTGAATGATGACGATTGAAGCAACAGGTCTTTCCGCTTCCATGCACCACATGCTGACCACCTCACACAATTTTATAAATGAAAGGATGAAACCAATGATCTACCCTTATAAAAAAACGGAACCCGTTATTCATGAAACGGCGTTTATCGCCGACAACGCGGTCATCACCGGAGATGTAACAATCGGAGAGCAATCAAGCATCTGGTTCTCTTCGGTTATCCGCGGCGATGTCGCCCCGGTCAGGATCGGAAAAGGCGTGAACATTCAAGACCTTTCCTGCCTGCACCAAAGCCCTGAGCGCCCTCTTGTGATTGAAGACGGTGTGACGGTAGGCCATCAGGTTACACTGCACAGCTCCGTGATACGAAAGCATGCCCTTATCGGAATGGGGTCGGTTATTCTTGACGAAGCGGAAGTCGGGGAAGGCGCTTTTATCGGGGCAGGCAGTCTTGTCCCGCCTGGCAAAAAGATCCCGGCCGGGCACCTCGCATTCGGCAGGCCCGCTAAAGTCATCCGCCCGTTAACCGACAAGGATAAACAGGAAATGGAAAGAATTCGCAAAGAATATATTGAAAAAGGACAATACTACAAATCCTTGCAAAAAAAAGATTAGCTTTGCTACAACTTTACCATTTTTCCACCGATAATTTAAGCAATAACCTTTTCGGCCGCACGCATCTGCGGCTTTTTTCTTTTCCGAAATCTTTACAAATACTTATCATTTGCTAAACATTCATTTTTTACAATAAACATGAAGCAGCCATTCATGTAAAGGGGGTTATGACATTTGAATAAACTGATGGTCGGCATCTACAACTTTGAATGCCGGGTCTTCCTCGGTATGAACAGCTTATTTCACCAAAAAGCACTAAACCGTTACTTTCGTTCCTCAACACATCTGGGAGGGGCATTCTGCACGATTTCCGCTTGCCTGTCTCTCTTGCTGTTCGGATCCGGAAGTGTTCGTACAGCGGGGATCGCCAGCGCCATTGCACTTTTGGTCAGCCACCTTCAAGTCATGCTGATCAAAAAGCTGTATCCAAGAAAGCGGCCGTATTTAACGCTAAAGGAAACACAGGTTTTGCAAAATCCGCTCAAGGATCATTCTTTTCCATCCGGCCATACGACCGCGGCATTTTCCGTCATTACACCGCTAATGATATTCTTTCCGATACTCGCGCTTTTATTAATTCCGGTAGGCATCAGTGTGGGACTCTCCAGAATTTATCTCGGTCTTCATTATCCTTCGGATGTTCTGGCAGGCACGGCCCTCGGGATATCAGTCGGAACTTTGTCGGCGATGGTTTTCTAAGCCGGCCGTTTCTTCCAAAGCTTCACTGATTTTTTACATCACAAACAGGAGGGGAAACGATGAAAATTGCGATATTTACGGACACTTTTACACCGGATGTGAACGGATGCGCCAGAACGCTGAAAAGGTATACGGATTATCTTGAAAAAAACGGGATGTCCTATAAAGTATTTGCGCCGGAAAGCACGCATGAAACACAATTTTCGAGCCGCATCCGCCGTTTTACGAGCATGCCGTTCTTCTTATACCCCGAGTGCAGAATCGCTCTTCCTAATCTCATCAAAATGAAATCAGAACTCCGCGAATTCAATCCCGATCTCATTCACATCGCGACTCCTTTTAATATCGGCCTGGCAGGGCTCAAGCTTGCGAAGAAATGGAACATCCCTGTCGTAGGCTCTTACCATACCGATTTTGACCAGTACCTTTCATATTATGATCTTCAAATGTTTTCCAAACTATTATGGAAATATATGCACTGGTTTCATAAAGATTTTCGAAAAATTTTTGTCCCTTCGCGCGAAACGTTTATGCAGCTCAAAGCCAAACAATTCAGGAACCTCTCCATCTGGAAGCGCGGCGTGGACTGCTCGCTGTTCAGTCCGGCGCATCAAACCGAACACATCCGCAAGCGATACAGCATAAAGGAAACCTATATCCTCAGCTATGTCGGAAGGCTTGCACCTGAGAAAGATTTGGAGACGCTGCTCAAGATCGCAAGTCACCCCAATTTGAAAGATGGCGTCCACTGGCTGATCGCGGGAGACGGCCCGTTAAAAAAAGAGCTTGAGAAGCGGGCTCCCCTCAATATGACTTTTGCCGGCTATGTCAAAGGAGAAGAGCTGGCAAGCATTTATGCAAGCTCAGATTTGTTCGTCTTTCCTTCTCCGACGGAAACCTTCGGAAATTCCGCGCTTGAAGCGCTCGCCTGCGGGACGCCTGTTATCGGGGCAGATTCCGGCGGCCTGAAAGACTTTATACAAAACGGAAGAAACGGTTTTCTTTCCGAACCTGGAAATCCGGATGCATTCACCGAAAATATATTGCGCGTCCTCTCCAATGTGCCGTTAAAAAAACGGATGTCATACGATGCGAGAAGCTATGCCCTTACCCAGTCGTGGGAAGTGATTTTTGACAATCTCTTCTCCGAATGTGAACGTGTGCTAGCAGATTTATCAGCTGAAAAACCGGCATAAAAAAAGAAGGTTTTCGATTAACGAAAACCTTCTTTTTTCACTTAAACGATAATGACTTCTTTTGGCTGATGGTTCAGTTCTTCCGGTACAAAGCGCTTTTCAACGAAAATGCTGTGCCAGATCATAAAGATGAGAACCGTCCAGATTTTGCGGCTGTTATCCGCTTTGTTGGCGCAGTGGTCTTCAAGAAGCTGAAGCACGTAATCTTTATGGATATATGCGTCTGTCTCGCTCTCTTTAATGATGTTCACGGCCCAGTCATGCATTTCGTTTTTCAGCCAGTGGCGGATCGGCACAGGGAACCCTAGCTTTTTGCGGTTTAAGACATGATCTGGAACGATGCCTTCCGCCGCTTTTCTAAGCAGATATTTTGTCGTGCCGTTTTTCGTTTTCAGCTCTTCCGGAATTTTGGAAGCCGCTTCAAATACGACTTTGTCCAAAAACGGAACGCGGAGTTCCAGTGAATTGGCCATCGTCATTTTGTCGGCTTTCAGCAAAATGTCACCGCGCATCCATGTGTGGATATCGACATACTGCATTTTGTTAATTTCGCTGTAGGACTTGCTTTCTTCAAAATATGGCTTTGTCACGTCACAGTAAGAGAGGTTGCTGTCATACTGGCGAAGAAGTTTTGATTTCATGCCTTCTTCAAAAATCTTTGCGTTGCCGATATATCTCTCTTCAAGAGGTGTACAGCCCCTCATTAAAAAGCTTTTCCCTTTCATTCCTTCCGGCATCGCTGAAGCTACGTGCAGAAGCATCTTTTTCAGCGGGGACGGAATTCGTTCAAACGGCTTTAATGAAAGCGGCTCCCGGTAAATATTGTAACCGCCGAACAGCTCATCTGCTCCTTCTCCGGACAAAACAACCGTAACTTGCTTCTTCGCTTCCTTCGCGACAAAATACAAAGGAATTGCAGCAGGGTCTGCCAACGGATCATCCAGATGCCAGACGATCTTTGGAAGCTCGTTCATATATTCTTCAGGGGAAATGATCGCGCTGAAGTTCTCCACACCGACCCTATCAGCGGTTTCTTTCGCAACGTCAACTTCGCTGAAGCCTTCATGTTCAAAGCCGACAGAAAACGTTTTTAAGTTGGGATGAAATTGCTTCGCCACCGACACGATAAAAGAAGAGTCGATGCCTCCGGAAAGGAAGGAACCTACAGGCACATCGCTTCGCATATGGACTTTTACGGAATCAAAGATCGCGTCTCTTACTTCCTGAACAAGCTTGTCTTCTTCGGTCTGAACAGGCTTGAATTGAACTTTCCAGTATGTTTTAAATTGAATATCCTCGCCCGGGCGGACAGTAAACTGATGGCCCGGTTCTACTTTTTGCACCTTTTTGTCAAGCGTCTCAGGCTCTGGTACAAATTGGAACGACGTATACTGCTGAAGCGCTTTTTCATTCAATTCCAAATCGGCATCAACAGCCATCAGGCTCTTTCTTTCTGACGCAAAATAAACATGGCCGTCCGTTTTCGTAAAATAGAGCGGCTTAATGCCGAACGGATCGCGCGCTCCGTATAGGAGCTGTTCTTTTTTATCCCAGATTAAAAAAGCAAACATTCCGCGCAGCTTGGAAGCAGCTTCCTGTTTGTAGTGGCGGTAAGTCGCAAGCAAAACTTCCGTATCTGAATCGGTTTTGAACTCGTATCCTTTTGAAATAAGTTCGTCTTTCAGTTCTATATAGTTATAGATTTCTCCATTAAAAATAATCCAATAGGAATCATCTTCATAAGACAGAGGCTGTCCTCCGTTTTCCACATCGATGATGCTGAGCCTTCTAAATCCGAAGCCTACATGCTCATCATGATAGTACCCATCATCGTCCGGACCGCGGTGTACAATCATTTCATTCATTTGTTTAATCAGTTCTTCCTGGGCTGCTGTCTCGGATGATGGGCGATGATTGAATACCCCTACAAATCCACACATAGTATTGCCTCCGATTTTTTAAATTTCGTGCAGAAATCAAAGTCTGCTTCTTGATTAGACAAGTGTTTAAAGAAAAACGTTTCACATCCGCCCGCTTTTTGCCATCGAAAAACAAAGCCGCTTATGAAAGCGGCTATGCGGTTGTTATTCTCCTAATGCATCTTTCTTCAGCTGATCCGCTTTGTCTGTGCGCTCCCAAGGCAGATCGAGGTCGAGGCGGCCGAAATGTCCGTAAGCTGCCGTTTGTTTGTAAATCGGACGGCGAAGATCGAGCATTTTAATAATGCCGGCAGGTCTTAGATCAAAGTTTTTGCGAACCACTTCGATCAATGTTTCTTCACTGGCTTTGCCTGTACCGAATGTATCGATTGAAATGGATACCGGCTGTGCGACACCGATCGCGTAGGCAAGCTGCACTTCACAGGAATCAGCAAGGCCTGCGGCGACGATATTTTTCGCTACATATCTCGCAGCATAAGCTGCAGATCTATCAACCTTTGTCGCATCCTTACCGGAAAACGCTCCGCCGCCGTGACGGGCATATCCGCCATAGGTGTCAACGATGATTTTGCGTCCTGTTAAACCGGCATCCCCCTGCGGTCCTCCGATAACAAAACGGCCCGTAGGATTAATGAAGTACTTCGTGTTTTCATCGATCAGCTCTTTTGGCACTACCGGGTTGATGACATGCTCTTTCAGATTGCGCTGAATTTGTTCAAGCGAAATCTCAGGGTGATGCTGAGTCGAAATGACAATTGTATCGATGCGAATCGGCTTGTTGTTCTCATCATACTCAACAGTTACCTGTGTCTTTCCGTCCGGACGAAGATACGGCAGAATTTCCTCTTTGCGGACTTCTGTCAAACGGCGAGACAATTTATGAGCAAGCGAAATCGGCAGAGGCATAAGTTCCTTTGTTTCGTTGCAGGCAAAACCGAACATTAAACCTTGGTCTCCGGCTCCGATCGCTTCAATTTCAGCGTCGCTCATTGCTCCTTCACGCGCTTCAAGCGCCTGGTCGACTCCCATTGCAATATCTGGCGACTGTTCATCTATAGACGTTAAGACCGCGCAAGTTTCGGCATCAAAACCGTATTTTGCACGTGTGTAGCCAATTTCTTTAATCGTTTCGCGGACTGTTTTCGGAATATCGACGTAAGTGGACGTCGTGATTTCACCGCTTACCAGCACCAATCCGGTTGTCACAGATGTTTCACAGGCAACGCGGGCATTCGGATCTTTCTTTAAAATTTCGTCTAATATACTATCCGAAATCTGGTCGCAAATTTTGTCCGGATGTCCCTCCGTAACTGACTCTGATGTAAATAACCGACGGTTTTTGCTCATTTATGTTTCCTCCTGTATATGAAGATCAGCCGTGATCTTAAGTATGATACGGATCTCGTCCCTCTTGATTATATGACGATACTCGGGCTTCATACGCTCTCGTTTTGAAACAATTTCCATATGCTATTCTTGACGAGATTCTAAGTCAAAATTCCTCTTAATAGAATTTTTCCTGACTGGCTGCCCGGCTAGACCTTTCACGTCCTGTGAAAAACGCCCAGTACCTTCCTCCTGCTTGATACTCGGCTAAAACCTTTCACGTCCTGTGAAAAACGCCGAGTACCTTCCTCCTGAAGGCAGTTTTTTTAGCAATTTTTGGATCTCGATTTATGCAATAAAAAAACCTTTTCCTATTCGCTGAGGAAAGGGTCTGGTATTGCGTGCCTTTCACTCTTATCGCTCAAGGTATTGAACACCTTGCATCAGGTTAGCACCGTAGTTGTCTCAGAAACTGTTTTTTTCCATTAATAAGAGAAACCGGTTGCTGGGTTTCATTGGGCCTGTCCCTCCACCAGCTCGGGATAAGAGTATCCGCTCAATGAAATATCTTATCTTAAAATGGCTTGTTATGTCAATATCGGCCGCAATAAATTTAAACTTGTCTTTCGAGAAAAAACCCGAACGAAAAATGAAGAAACGGTATAGACTATAAGAGTAAATGTGTTATACTAATTCTACATTAATGTTATACACATTAAAAAACACGCAAAGGAAGGTTTTTTATGAATTCTGTAGATTTAACAACTGACTTACAAACGTTATTAATGGGCGAAAACGTTCAGCTGAACTTATCCGTTCCCCTTTTGGTTGAAAAAGTCCTTGAACGCAAAGAAGGAGTCTTAACATCTTCCGGAGCCGTGCGGGCTACAACCGGTACATACACCGGCCGCTCGCCAAAAGACAAATTCATTGTGGAAGAAGCGAGCACAAAGGACAAAATCGATTGGGGCGCAGTAAACCAGCCGATTTCAGAATCCGCCTTTGACCGGCTGTACACAAAAGTGCTCAGCTATTTAAAGGAACGCGATGAATTGTATGTATTTGAAGGGTTTGCAGGAGCAGACGAAAAATACCGGCTTCCGATTACAGTTGTCAACGAGTTCGCCTGGCACAACCTGTTTGCAAGACAGTTGTTCATCAGACCTGAAGAACATGATAAAAAACCTGAAGAACAGCCGTTTACGATTCTTTCCGCTCCGCATTTCAAAGCCGATCCGCTCATTGACGGGACCAGATCTGAAACATTTATCATCGTGTCGTTTGAAAAGCGTACGATTTTAATCGGAGGCACCGAATATGCCGGCGAGATGAAAAAATCGATTTTTTCTATTATGAATTATCTTCTTCCTGAACAAAACATTTTACCGATGCACTGTTCGGCAAACATTGGCGAGGAAGGCGGAACAGCTCTCTTCTTCGGATTGTCAGGCACAGGAAAAACGACGCTTTCCGCCGATCCGAAACGGAAGCTGATCGGTGACGACGAACACGGCTGGTCCAGCACAGGCGTTTTCAACATTGAAGGAGGCTGCTACGCCAAGTGCATTAACTTAAGCAAAGAAAAAGAACCGCAGATTTACAATGCGATCCGCTTCGGTTCCGTTCTTGAAAATGTCGTGGTTGACGGCAAAACCGGGGAGCCGGACTATTCCGACGCATTCTATACGGAAAACACGAGAGCGGCTTACCCGATTGATGCGATTGACAACATCGTCAAGCCGAGCATCGCAGCACACCCGCAGACCATTGTATTTCTGACGGCAGATGCTTTCGGCGTGCTTCCTCCGATCAGCAAGTTAACGAAAGAACAAGCCATGTATCATTTCCTGAGCGGATATACAAGCAAGCTCGCCGGCACCGAACGCGGGATCACCGCTCCTGAAGCCACATTCTCGACCTGCTTCGGTTCCCCGTTCCTTCCGCTCCCTGCACATGTGTACGCTGAAATGCTCGGAAGAAAAATCGATGAGCACGGCGTCAGCGTCTTTCTCGTCAATACAGGCTGGACCGGCGGCGGATACGGAACAGGGGAAAGAATGAGCCTCGCTTATACGAGAGCGATGGTTCAGGCTGCGATAGAAGGAGAACTGGATAACGCCGAAATGAAGACTGACCGCATTTTCGGACTTCATTCACCGGTCCATGTTCCGGGTGTGCCTGATCAAGTGCTTGACCCGGCTAAAACTTGGACAGATGAAAACGAATACGAGGAAAAAGCGATCCACTTGGCGAATGCATTCAAAAAGAATTTCAAAAAATTCTCTAATACCGAAAACATTGAAAAAGCCGGAGGACCGCTCGTATAACTCAACCCGCTTGCAGCAGCGCAGGTATTCTGCGCTGCTGCAGTTTATTAAAAATCCGCTTCGCCTGTCAGCGGCCGATGCCATTTTCTGGACAATGATTAAAACGACAATCAAGCACGGCCTGTGATAAAACGCTTCCAATTCGCGGCTGTTATTATTTGAAAATACAGACTTTTTTTATTTTTAACAAAAGAAATCTTTCATATGATAATATGATAAAAACATTTGTATATATCAGGAGGACACATCTATGAAATTTGGATTACTGCCGAGAATTATGACGGCAATTGTTCTTGGTGTTATCGTCGGAAGCTTTGCTCCGCTTTGGTTTGTCAAAACAGCCGCTACTTTCAATGATATTTTTGGAAACTTCATTAAATTCGTCATTCCTTTTATTATTATCGCTTTTATTATTCCCGGCATCGGACAAATCGGCCGCGGCGCCGGAAAAATCCTTGGCATTACAGCAGGTATCGCCTACACGTCAACCATTTTTGCCGGCCTCCTGGCGTACCTTGTCGGATCAAATCTTCTCCCCGCGATCATTTCCGGCCATCAGCTGCAGGAATTTAAAAATCCGGAAGAAGTTTTGCAAGCAGGATTTTTCACCATTGAAATGACGCCGTTTATGAGCGTGATGAGCGCACTGATTTTTGCTTTCATCATGGGAATCGGAATCGCTTATCTGCCCGGAAAAACATTAAAAAACGCTTTCGATGAATTTCAAACGATCGTTGAAAAGCTGATATCATATATTATTATTCCGTTACTGCCTGTTCATATTTTCGGTATTTTCACCAATATGACGTTCGGCGGTCAGGTGCAGACAATCTTATCCGTATTTGCTAAAGTTTTCGTGATGATTATCGTGCTTCACCTCGTCATACTTTTGATTCAGTACTCCGTTGCGGGCGCTGCAAACGGCAGAAATCCGCTGTCGCTGTTGAAAATCGTGGCGCCGGCATACTTCACTGCGCTCGGCACACAATCGTCAGCGGCAACGATTCCCGTCACGTTGAGACAAGTCAGAAAAACGGGAGCAAGCCAAAAAGTGGCTGACTTCGCCGTTCCGCTCCTGGCCAATATTCATTTGTCAGGTAGCACGATTACACTGACGAGCTGTGCAATGGGCGTAATGATTCTAAACGGTCAAACACCGACTTTTTCGATCATGATGCCGTTCATTTTAATGCTTGGCGTCACAATGGTCGCAGCGCCCGGTGCCCCGGGGGGTGCCGTTATGGCCGCGGCCGGACTGCTGCAGTCGATGCTCGGCTTTAATGAAACCAGCGTATCATTGATGATCGCACTTTACCTTGCTCAGGACAGCTTGGGTACAGCAACGAACGTGACAGGAGACGGCGCTCTCACCATGCTGATTCACAGGCTGACTTCCAAAAAAGGAATCGGAAAAGAGGAAGATGTGCCTGCATAATACAGAAAAGCCAAGGACGCTACCCGCGCCTTGGCTTTTTTTAATTCGTCGAATTTAATGATACGAGCCTGTATGTTAAATGAGTCCGTCCGTCTGACCATTCAAGGCGCTCCGCCTGCGCGGTGCCGGTAATGTCGCCCCGCTTAGTCTTTCTGACTTCAAGCGGCACATGAAGAGGGTAAACCCGATAACCTTCTTTTTCAAGTGTAAACACATTTTCCTCAACCCGTGTTTCTTTTCCTTTTGTCACAATCATTGTATTAAATTCAACTGGCATTCCCACCTAAAGTCCCCCTCCTTTTCTCTTTTCTTTTAGTTTACCATAACTTGTCCAAGGCCGGCTTTTCATCCATTGAGACAATTCTCTTACAATCCGCCTATTTTCCCGCGGAGGAAAATAGTGGGTATATCGACTGAAATACCACGTATCCACAGACTTGTTTCTTTGCAGAAGTTCGCGTTCTAGACGCCGCGCATGCTCGATGGAGACATTTTCATCGTTTGCTCCGTGGATCAAAAGCACGGGCGCTTCGATCTTCTCCAGCTCGTCAAAAGGCGTCCTCCATTCGTACGCTTCAGGAACCTTTTCAGGCGTCCCGCCGATGACCCGCTTCATCATCCGCCGCAAATCTTTGCGTTCGCGATAGGTCATAACCATATCGCTGACACCGCCCCAAGACACAAACGAAGCTGCAGCTTCTTTCATTTCGATTGCCGTTAAGATACCCATGATCCCGCCGCGGGAAAAGCCAAAAATGTGTACGCGTCCGTCTTTTACCAGGTCATGCTTCTGCAGAAGACGAAAAGCGGCAAAAGCATCTTCCCGGTCATCACCCGCAAAGTCTTCATCGCCTTCTCCTCCTTGATTGCCTCTGTAAAACGGAGCAAGAACGACAAAGCCCTGTGAAGCGAACTGGACGATTCGGCCCGGTCTGACCATCCCGACGTTTTTAATTCCGCCGCGCAAATACAAAAATCCGTCATAATGTCCGGGAGCGGCCGGTTCCGCCAAGAGCCCCTTAACCTTGAGTCCTTGTGAAAGGTATGTGACGGAAAACAGACGCACCTTTTTGTTCGGCGATGGAAACCTTCTTTTTTCTAACCACATTCGTCACGTCACCTCTTTTTTAATCCGCAGCTGCCCCTCACACCTGTTTAGTATATAACATAAACTATTTTATGCCGAAAATAACCGAAATCAAAGGAGGGAAATCGGTTTGAAGCGTTTCTTTTTTACCATATTATCCTTCATTATGATGCTGTTTATCCTCGCGTCATGCGGCGGTCAAAAGCCCGAAAAGATCCGTCTCGCGGAAGTGACCCGTTCCGTTTTCTATACGCCTTTATATATCGCCTTGTCTGAAGGTTTGTTTAAAGAAGAAGGCCTTGATGTTGAACTGAAAACGACATGGGGTGGAGATAAAACGATGACTGCCCTTCTGTCAAACGGTGCCGATATTGCGCTTGTCGGCTCGGAAACGTCAATATACGTGAATGCCCAGGGCGCAAGCGATCCGGTGATTAATTTTGCACAGCTTACCCAGACGGACGGAACATTCCTCGTGGCCAGGAACGATGCGGGGCATTTCAGCTGGGATGATTTGAAAAACAAAACGTTCCTTGGCCAGCGCAAAGGCGGAATGCCGCAGATGGCGGGCGAATTTGTCCTGAAACAGAAAGGCATTGATCCCAAAAAGGATGTGGACCTGATCCAAACGATTGATTTCGCGAATATCGCAAACAGCTTTGCATCTGGTACAGGCGATTATGTTCAATTATTTGAACCCCAGGCCTCCATTTTTGAAAGAGAAGGCATCGGCCGCATTGTCGCCTCCTTCGGAAAAGAATCGGGCCGAATTCCATATACCACATTCATGGCTAAACAAAGCTACTTAACAAAAAACGAAGAAGCGGTCGAAAAGTTCACCCGCGCGGTTTACAAAGCGCAGCAGTGGGTAGAGACGCACTCTGCAAAAGAAGCTGCCGAAAGCATTCAAGATTATTTTAAAGATACCGAGCTTTCAATCATTGAATCTTCAATCGAACGGTATAAACAACAACGGTCTTTTGCCCTTGAGCCTGTTTTGGCTGAAAAAGAATGGAACCAGCTTCAAACCATCATGGATGAAGCCGGCGAGCTGCCGAAGCGCACCCCTCATCAAGAGCTGGTCAATACAAGGATCGCCGAAAAGGTCACAAAAAATCACTAGGAGGTGGCCGCAGTGTCTTTTTTGCAAGTTCAGGATGTCACACATACTTACTTTTCATTAAAGGAAAAAACAGCAGCGCTGGAAAACGTCAGCATTGAAGTCGAAAAGGGCGAATTTGTTTCGTTTCTCGGCCCAAGCGGATGCGGCAAAACAACACTTTTATCGATCATCGCCGGCATCGTTTCCCCCACGGAAGGACGCATCTTGGTGGAAGGGCGCACGCCTGACGAAGAGGATCGGCACATCGGTTATATGCTCCAGCAGGATTATTTATTTCCCTGGAAAACCATTGAGGAAAACGTCTTAATCGGTTTGCATATTTCCAAAAAATTCGGACCGGAAACAAAGGAGACCGCTCTCGGCCTGCTGAAAAAATTCGGGCTTTACGAGGTTGAAAAAAAGTATCCAAAAGAGCTCTCAGGCGGTATGAGACAAAGGGCGGCGCTTGCCCGCACACTCGCTGTCGACCCCGATATCCTCCTGCTTGATGAACCTTTTTCAGCCCTTGACTATCAGACAAAACTAAACCTCGAAGATTTGGTGTTCAACACGTTAAAGACGTATCAAAAAACAGCGGTGCTCGTGACTCATGATATCGGTGAAGCGATCGCGATGAGCGATCGGATATTGCTATTTTCAAAGCAGCCGGGCACCATCCATAAAACATTTGCCGTTCCTGAAGCGATCAGGAAGCTGACACCGTTTGAAGCGAGACAGGAACCGGAATTTCAGCCCCTCTTTCAGAACATATGGAAGGAGCTCAATGACCTTGAATAACAAACATCTGAAATCAAAAATTGACTTCCTTCATGAGGATTTTTTAAAGGAGCAGCAAGCCGAAAAAAGGCGGGTCCGCTTTTATCAAATCGTGATTTTCATCGTTTTCTTTTCACTGTGGGAAACTGCAAGCCGTCTGGCGTGGATCGATCCGCTGATCTTCAGCTCTCCTTCAGCCGTCTGGGCGCTTTTCCTCGAAAAGATGGGAGACGGATCATTGCCGGGGCATATCGGTGTCACCGTATTTGAAACCATCCTCGGCTTTCTGGCCGGAACATTGCTTGGAACTTTTCTGGCCGCCCTCCTATGGTGGTTCCCGAGGCTCTCCAAAATATTGGATCCGTATCTTGTCGTCTTAAATGCGATGCCGAAAGTGGCGCTAGGCCCCATTCTCATCGTGGCGATCGGCCCCAGCTTGACGAGTATTATTGCAATGGGCGCCATCATCAGCGTTATCATTACGACAATCGTCGTCTACACGTCCTTTCAAGAAATCGACGAAAACTATTTAAAAGTCATGAAAACATTCGGTGCAACGAAACGCGAGATTTTCAAAGAAGTCATTCTGCCCGCTTCCATTCCGACAATCATATCTACACTGAAGGTCAATGTCGGCTTAAGCTGGGTCGGCGTCATCGTAGGAGAATTTTTAGTGTCGGCTCAAGGCCTCGGCTATATGATCATCTACGGCTTTCAAGTCTTTAATTTCAACCTCGTCATGCTGAGCCTCCTGATCATCGCCGTCTTTGCAACATTGATGTATCAGGGTGTCGAGCTGTTGGAAAGAAAGTGGATGAAAGGCAGAGTATAACATGAAAAAACCCTGCAAATGCAGGGCTTTTTATTTGATGATACCGGTCTTTTTCAGCTTTTCAAGACTGATCGTCAGGACGGAATCTTTCATTATAAAACTGTAATTTCTGTTTTTAGCGATATCTTTCGGGAGGCTCTTCAGCAAAACAGGGCCATTTGTCTCATAGTATGTCTGCTGTTTTTCGATCTTTTCGATATCGGCAAAATAAATATTTTTGACGATCACTTTCTCTCTGCCAAGAACTTTATATTGTCCGAGATAGGTCAGCTTTCTTACGACAGCGCCTGTTTCTTCCTTTACTTCCCGCAAAGCCGCTTCCTCAGCATTTTCGCTTGGTTCGACTTTGCCGCCTGGGAATTCACGGCCCCTGTCTTTATGATTTGTCAACAGCCATTGATCTTCGTAACGGCAGATCACCCATACATGCTTTGGTTCTTTTGAAAAAGGTTCCTTTTCAAAAGAAAGCTGAACCGTATTACGGTAAAAATCTTTAAATTCGTACATCCTAATCCCTCTTATCCGTTTCCTTGCTTCTTCCACTCATCATATCATATATTGGTTCTTTCGGTAGAGTTTTTGTCCAGTTCAGCTCAGTAATTTTATCGTTCCCTCGGGAACTTCAGTGTCCATTTCTGAGTGAGAAGGCAGCAAGGCTGGGTAACTCCGTGCTTGATGGTGCTTCGTTTAATCTGCTGAATTGAGTTCAGCAAGGCCGTTTTCACTGATAAACGACTTGGTTTCTTCATTGCCCAGACGGTAAAGCATCGAGTAAATGTCTTTGCGCAGTTCGTCCATTTTGTCATTTGCACTGTCATAATGGTATTCGACTGCCGGCACGTGAGCTCTGAAAAAGTTTATCCAGTCTTCTGAATACAGCTGATCAAAATATTCCCTTAATATAATGATGTCATCATCTGTCGCTGAAATTTGAAATTCCCACGGGGAAGCGTCTGAGCTCTGTGAAATCATTCCATCTTGCACCGAAACATAGTATGTCCTTTTTTCCAAAGCCAATCATCCTTTTTCGTGTTAGTATGACCAGTTGTGTTAAAATGTTACGGCTTTCCCCGGAGTTTTTCCTTTATGGTATTTAAAATATCCAATAACATCTGCGGCACGGGGATTCCTAACGAATGAGCCGTGCTTATGATTTGAAACGCTTCATATAAAATATAAAACATAATAGAAAAATCGCGGATCGAACTGCCTGTTTGCAGCATCTGATCAAAAAGGTGGGCAACGGATATAAGAAAGAGCGTCACCAATTTTTTCGCCAGCCTTGTAAACAGCCTCTTCATTGTAAAGCGATCTTCCACACATTCGTTCAAGCTTTTGCTGACAAATTCAATTCCCATGAGCGTTATTAAGATCATAAATAAATATTCGATTCGGCCAAACAAAAATCCGATGGCTGATAAACCGATTGTAAAGAGCGAAAAGATGCTTAAGTCCTTAAACATATGCTTCAACATCCTTTCAAAAAAGACTTTTCATAGCTTATCCTATGAAAAAAGACTTTGAAAGGCTTGGATGAATTGTTTGACAATTTCTAAAAAAGGCTTTAAAAAGAACGAAAATAAAAAAAGCTCAGGCATTGCCCGAGCTATTCTTACCCTAAGTAGGCTTTCAGCATCCAGTTGTGTTTTTCGATCGATTGATGAATCGCGAGCAGCATGTCTCCCGTCGTTTCATCATTGACTTCATCGGCAAGCTCCATTCCGCTTTTCAGCTCCTCAGCCACCGTTAAAAAGTCATTATAAATATTTTGCACCATTTGTTCAGCAGACTCGCTTCCGTCCGCTTCTTTAATCGCGGACATTTCCAGGCATTCCTTCATCGTTCCGACCGGGGAGCCCTGTATAGCCAAAAGGCGTTCAGCCAAATCATCGATATGCTCTGCAGCTTCTGTGTAAAGTTCCTCAAATTTTTCATGCAGCGTAAAGAAATCTTTCCCTTTCACATACCAATGATAATTATGTAGCTTTACATATAGAACGGTCCAGTTTGCGACTTGTTTGTTGACGGTTGCTTTCAATTTTTCAGACATAAGGTCGTCCTCCTTTTCGTTTACTTTTGATTTACCCGTTTAGCTTGTGCAGGAAACATTTCTTTTACTCTTTATCATGATTTTCTTTGCCTGATATGGTAAACTGTTGGAAAAAGCTATTCGGAGGTAAGTGATGATCCTCTTTTGGATTATTGTAGGAATTCTGATTACAGGCGCCGTTCTGGCCGTATCGCTTGTCACAACATCAAAAGCTTATGACTACAAGCATGAAGTCGATCCCCTTCCGTCGCGGGAAGAAGAACAGCCTCATCAGTGATGGTGGGCTTCTTCTTTTTCATCTTCTTCAGTCACATCCGTTGCTTTCCCTACCTTAATGTCTGCAACCGGCATTGTATGCTGTTTTTTCGCCGTGACATGGACTTGAACTTTGTAATGGCCATCTTCAGGAAACGCTTTTTCAATGCTGTATACGCCTTTTCCTTCATTCTTCGCTTTGATTAGCTCGCTATCTTCCTTGCTCCCGGCCTTCCAGCATTCAAACTCCACATCATCGGCATCTGCAACAGGCTCGTCCCCATAGCGCACGGTCGCTTTTATGACAGCCTTTTCATTTTTGGCCGCCGCTTCTGGAGCCGCCAGTTTTGCCGTCAGCACTTTGGGCTCCTCATCCGATGCCGCCTGCTTGTCCCCCTGGCTGCAGGCTGAAAGACCGACTGCTAAACATAAGAGAATAAACCATTTTCCCAAACGCATCCTATCACCCTTTTTCTATGATATGTATTACAATATAAAGTGTAGCAAAGTTCAGGGATATATGGCATTATTTTCTTTGTGAACAAAAAATGAAAACCGGCTCTTTTCTGAGCCGGTTTTTTTCAAACGTTTTATCCAAACACTTTGAGCAGATCTTCTTTATTTTGCGAAAGCCAAAAACGCATCATGCGCTTTGCGCCCTCTAGATCGTGAAGCTTTGCCTGGCCGCACTGTTTTTCGTTAGCCGCCGGAATTTCAGTCACTTCAACGGCTTCTTTGAACGTATCCTCAAGCAAATCAACGATTTCTTCCACTTTCGGTTCACCGCTCACCACCAGGTAATAGCCTGTTTGGCAGCCCATCGGCGAAATGTCGATAATATCAAAGTGGTCATATTTTTCCGCATACGTGCGGATCGTAAATGCAAGAAGATGCTCCAAAGTATGAATTGTATCAGGTTTCATAGCCTGCTTATTCGGCTGGCAAAAACGGATATCAAACTTGTTGACGACGCCGTCCGATCCCACTTTATGGACGCCGCAGTGTCTGACGTAAGGCGCTTTTACTGCATTATGGTCAAGTTCAAAACTTTCAACTGAAGGCATGTTTCCTCTCTCCCCTCTAATCGGTCTTTTTGTATTATATCATACTTTACCGATAAGTTTTCAGGTCAATGCTTTTCCTTTTTATGAGTTTTTTGCTTATATTATAATAAGATCAAAACAAAAAAGGTGCGAAAAACATGAAAACCTTATTCCTGCTGCTCATCCGCTTTTATCAAAAATGGATATCACCGGCTCTTCCGCCGACATGCCGTTTTTATCCGACATGCTCCAATTACGGCCGTGAAGCGATCGAAAAGCACGGCGCATGTAAAGGCGGATGGCTCACCATTAAGCGGATTCTGAAATGCCATCCGTTCCATCCCGGCGGGATAGATCCCGTTCCGGAAAAAAAGCAAAAGGATTAACGTTCTTCCGGATATCCGTTGACAATAAGATCCAGTCTGCCTGTTTCCGGATTGATGACAAGTCCGTGAACAGGTACTTCCTCCGGCATCAGCGGATGGTTTCGAATCACGCTTACACTATCCCTGACGCTGTCCTCTACAGAATCAAAGCTTTTCAGCCATTGTTCAAAATCGACGCCGGAGTACTCAAGCGTCTCAATCCGTTCTTTTGGAATGCCTCGCTTAACGACTTTATCCAAAAAGCTGGCGCAGCTCAGCTTGCTCATTCCGCAGTCATGGTGGCCGATCACGCATACTTCATCAGCGTTCAGTTCGTATACCGCAACGAGAATGCTCCGCATAATACTCCCGAAAGGATGAGCCACGAGTGCACCCGCGCTCTTAACGATCTTCACGTCCCCGTTCCGCATATTCATGGCATGAGGAAGCAGCTCGACAAGCCTTGTGTCCATGCAAGACAGAATCACCATTCTCTTATCGGGAAACTTGCTTGTTTGGTATTTTTGATAGTCCTGCCGCTCAACAAACTGTTGATTGAACTGTAGAATGTTCTCCAAAAGTTTCATGGCTCATTTCCTTTCTAAACGCTTTTTATATCTAAATATAACATATTTCTTGTATTTTTTTCATAAGTCAAGTAAGATTTCCATTGTGCAAATCGAAATAATTACGTTTTAAAGGAAGTGAAAACATGACGCAAAACCTGATTCCTGTCACTGTTTTAAGCGGCTATCTCGGGTCCGGGAAAACGACGCTGCTGCAGCATGTCCTGCATGAAGCGCACGGCATGAAAATCGCCGTGATCGTCAATGACATGAGTGAAATTAATATCGACGGCTCCCTCGTGAAAAAAGGGGATCTTATCCGCACGGATGAAAAGCTTGTCGAAATGCAGAACGGCTGCATTTGCTGTACGCTGAGAGACGATCTGCTCATCGAAGTCCAAAAGCTGGCGGAGAACGGCGGAATCGATTATATTCTCATCGAATCTTCCGGTATCAGCGAGCCGATTCCCGTTGCCCAAACCTTTACTTACAAAGATGAGGAGCTGGATATTGATTTAAGCAAATATTGCAGGCTTGATACAATGGTCACCGTCGTCGACGGCAGCCGTTTTTTTGAGGACTTCGCTTCGGGGGAAAGCCTTTTGGAACGGAAACAGGCGGCAGATGAAACAGACAGCCGTGAAGTGGCCGATCTTTTAATTGAGCAAATCGAATTTGCCGATGTCCTCATTTTGAATAAAACTGATTTACTCAATAAAGAAGAGCAAAGAAAAGCTTTTCTGGTCTCTGACAAAACTGAATCCGGACTGCAGAATCATTTCCTCGACATTCGCAAAAGTGCCGCTTTCGGCCATCATGAATACGAAATCGTTCGATTTTGAAAAATCGAGTCAATCAGCGGGGTGGATCAAAGAACTGAATGAAGAGCACACACCTGAAACAGAGGAATTCGGAATTTCTTCCTTCGTCTATCAAAAACAAAGGCCTTTCCATCCTGAAAGACTGAAGCGCTGGCTTGAAAACTGGCCGCCTCATATTATCAGAGCAAAAGGCTTCTTCTGGCTTGCTTCTCGAAATGACACAGCAGGCCTTCTGTCCCAGGCAGGCTCTTCTCTGATGATCCAAAGCGCAGGCCCCTGGATTGCAGCGTCTCCCGAGGAAGAACAAAAGCTCGCGTTTGAAGAGGATCCCCATTTAAAAACGGACTGGGATGAAACATACGGAGACCGGAAAACGGAAATCGTTTTTATCGGCATTGACATGAATCAGGAAGACGTGATCCGCTCCCTGGATCAGACCCTTCTTACAGATAAAGAAATGAATTCAGACTGGTCGGCCTTCCATGATTCACTGCCTGAGTATATTTAACTATCATTTCCTCTTTTCAAATCGTAATTATTACGATACAATGATACAGGACCATTAAATCGGAACCATTACAGTTTTACATTGAGAGGAGAAATACCATGAAAAAAACATTCGGATTAGCATCTGCATTCATTCTTGCTGCCGGATTAGCAGCCGGTTGTTCAAGCAACGGCACTTCCAGTGAACAAAAAGAAAACAAAGACACGCTGGATATCTATACAACCATTTATCCGCTTGAAGACTTCGCCAAAAAGGTCGGCGGAGAATATGTGAACGTCAAAAGTGTTTACCCGCCAAACGTTGAAGCGCACACTTACGAGCCAAGCTCAAAAACGATGGCGGAAATTTCCGACTCGGATGCCTTTATATACTCTGGAGTCGGTGTAGAAGGATTCGCAGACAAAGCTGTAAACACATTAAAAAACAGCAACGTCAAAATCGTCAAAGCCGGAGAGGGCATTGCCCTTCTGTCACGTGAAGAAGAAGGCGAACACGATGACCATGCACATGAAGAAGAACATGGTGACCACGATGAGCATGCTCACGAAGAAGAACATGAACACGGAGAAGCCGAAGGCCATGATCATCATCACGACCATGGAGATCATGACCCGCACGTATGGCTTGATCCTGTCCTTGCTGAAAAAATGGCCGAAAACATTAAAGACCAGCTCGTAAAATTAGATCCGGAACACGAAAAAACGTTTACGAAAAACTATGAGTCTCTAAAAAAAGATTTGGAGCAGCTTGACAAAGACTTTAAACAAACCGTTGACAAAGCTGATAAAAAAGAAATTCTCGTCTCACATGCCGCCTACGGCTACTGGGAAAAACGCTACGGCATTAAACAAATAAGCGTTCTCGGCCTTTCGCCTACTGAGGAACCTTCACAAAAGCAGCTTGAAAACATTGTTAAAACAGCGAAAGAACATAATATTAAATACGTCATTTTTGAAAGCAATGTCAGCAGCAAAATCTCCGAGATCATCAAAAAAGAAATCGGAGCCGAAAGTCTGACGATGAAAAACCTTGAATCTGTAACAAAAGAAGACATTGAAAGCGGCAAAGATTATACTACCATCATGAAAGAAAACCTGACCGTCTTGAAAAAAGCTTTATCAAACAAATAACAAAGATCAAGCGCATGAGACCTCATGCGCTTGTTTTTTTTATATGGACGAAAAAAGACCGGAAACATCCGGTCTTTTTCATTTAATCCATATTAAATCTTTTCTTGAACTGTTCGACCCTTCCGCCTCTTTCGTTGAATTTCTGTCTTCCGGTATAAAACGGATGGGTGTCTGAGCTTACCTCAACTTTTATAACGGGATACGTCTTGCCGTCTTCCCACTCGGCCGTCTCATCGGAAGTTTTAGTTGAGCGGCTTAAAAAACGGTACCCGCTGTTTACATCCTGAAAGATCACTTGATAAGTTTTCGGATGAATATTTGGTTTCATATGCCATTCCTCCTAACAAAACGTAATAATTACGTTTTATTATATACCTTTCATATGTTTGTGTCAAAAATGAATGTTCATTTGCCATGTTTTGATCACCTTATCCATTTTAACCGCTCACAGGAAGAATAATCTAAAAAAGGCGGTAAACAATAAAAAGCAAAATGGTGTAAATGAAAGGTGGTTTTCCGGATGAATGACTTGATTTTTGCAAGAAGCCTTTTCGGAACAACGATGGGGTTCCATATTATTTTCGCCTCGCTCGGTGTCGGAATTCCTTTAATGATTTTGCTGGCCGAGCTGATCTATCAAAGAACGAAAGATCCCCACTACGCCATTATGGCAAAAAGATGGACGAAGGCACAGGCCGTGTTGCTCGGGGTCGCCATACCGACCGGAACCATTGCCGGAACGCAGCTCGCCTTGCTTTGGCCGGGATTCATGGAAGTGATCGGGAAAGTCATGTCCCTCCCATTTCAAATTGAAATCTACGCTTTTTTTATTGAGGCATTATTTATGTCCATTTATGTTTACGCAGCCGATCGGCTGACTCCCCTTATGAGAATTACAGCTGTCATTTTTATCGTTATCGGAGCAGCCGCATCAGCCATCTTAATTACAAATGTGCACGCTTTCCAGGGAACGCCTGAAGGCTTCAAAATCGTGAACGGCGAAATTACAGATGTTCAGCCGTGGACGGCGTTCTTCAACAAAAGTTTTGTGGCTACAGCAGGACACGTTGTCGTCTCCGCTTTTATGACGGGCGCGTTTATTATTGCGACGATAGCCGCCTACAAAATGCTCCGAAACCGCGGTGATGAAAAAGTCTACGCCCTTCATAGAAAAGCGCTGCTGCTCGGGCTGATTGTCGGAGGAGCGTTTTCTCTGGTCACGGCTCTGAGCGGTCACGAATCCGCACAGCTTCTTCACCGCTACCAGCCTGAAAAACTGGCGGGCGCAGAAGGGCTTTTTGAAACTCAGTCCCACGCTCCACTTGCGATCGGCGGATTTACTGATGAAAAGACGCAATCGGTCAAATGGGCGATTGAGATTCCTTGGGCTTTAAGCTTTTTGGCCGACAACCGCTTTGACACCGTTGTAAAAGGACTGAATGACTTTCCAAGGGATGAGTGGCCTCCTCTGTTCATTCATACTTTGTTCAACGGCATGGTTTTTATCGGCAGCCTTTTGATTGTTTATGCCGCTATCGGTTTTATTTGGAGAAAAGTCATGAAAAAAGACCGCTTTCCCCGCTGGATGCTGGCCGTGTTTATAACCGGCGGCCCGCTCGCTTTGCTTGCAATCGAATTGGGCTGGGTGTTCGCTTGCACCGGAAGGCAGCCTTGGGTCATTTACCATATGCAGAAAACGTCCGAAGTAGTGACATCCTCCGGCTCGATCGGCATATTGTTTCTTTTGTTCTTTATCGTCTACATCATTTTAGGAGCAGCGGTGGTGTTCGTATTGCAATATTACTTTAAACGCCACCCTGTCGAAGAAGATTTAAAAAGCAGCTGAATGCACAAAAAAACAGAAGGGAAGTCATATGATGCAACTGGATGGAACAACAGATGCCCTGCTGGCTATTTCGATCGTCTGGGGATTTATATTTATCTACGCTGTGATGGCGTCAATGGATTTTGGAGCGGGATTTTGGTCGATGATCTATATGAATAAAAAACAGCTGAAAGCAACCAATATTGCAAACCGCTACCTTTCCCCGACCTGGGAAGTGACCAATGTTTTCATCGTCGGAATCGTCGTGGCCCTTTTCAGCTTTTTCCCGGGCGGCACTTTTGTGCTGGGAACGGTGCTTTTGCTTCCTGGCAGCATTATTTTATTGCTTTTGGCGATTCGAAGCGGATTTTTGGTCTTTTCGCACGCTGCAAAAGATTATGAAAGGGCGTTGACTTACGTTTCAGGGATCAGCGGCTTTATCATTCCGGCTGTTTTAATCCTTGTCTTGCCCGTGACACACGGCAACTTCGTATATCAGGTAGACGGAAACCACCAATTGGATTTTATTAATTTGTTTTTAAGCCCTCATGCCTATTCTTTTATGGGCTTTGCCATTTTCAGCACGCTGTTTCTGTCTTCATTGCTGCTGGCTGATTTTTCAAATGTAGCCGGAGAAAAAGACGCGTATCAGGTCTACCGCCGAAACGCTTTAATCACCGGCCCGCTCGCTTTGCTTATGTCATTCAGCATCATGATGACCATGAGGACGGAAGCCCGCTGGCTTTATACAAAAATGATGGACGGGCTTCCGTGGCTGATTTTATCGTTTTTGCTGTTTCTCGTCGCATTTGCGGCTTTGTTTCTGCCAAACAGACATAACAGCGACCGGCAGGGAAAGCCTCGCCTCGCCGTCATCGCCATTACGCTGCAGTATTTTACGGCGAGCTATGTGTACGGGAGAGCGCACCTTCCTTACATGGTCTATCCTGATGTCACGATTCAATCAGGCTTCACCGCGCCGGAGACATTCAGGGCGCTGTTCATCTCCTATATCGTCGGTTTTATTATTTTATTCCCCGGCTTTTATTATTTCTGGAAATTGTTCATGAAGGACAAGAGGTACATCAAACAGCATGAATAAGGTTAAGCTAAATGTGTACAACTTTTAAAGGGGGCCAAAATGATATGGAACAAAAAATACTGTGTGAAGTCAGCAACTGCACTTATTGGGGACAGGGAAACAAGTGCACAGCCGACGCCATTTATGTCGTCAGTCATGCTGAAGGTGAAAAAGCTTCTAATAGTGAAGAAACGGATTGTAAAACATTTAAACCTGAACATCATTAAAGCGGATGAATGAAGGAGGGACAGTCATGAATAAAGAGTCGCTGCTACAGGCTTTTTATCAGGAAATCCACGGGGCGGACGAAACCGCATTTCAAAAAGCCGCCTGCTCCTTCATGAACTTATGGGATTATGAATACGGCTGTCTGGACGGGCTGCCTGATCAAGCGGACCGGCTGATCGGACAGATCGTACACGAAGATTTGCTTTTGGGCGATTAAAGGAAAGGGCTGCTATTAAGGCAGCTCTTTTCATATTTTTAAAAAAACCGGCTTGAAAGCCGGTCCAAACGAGAAGGGAATAATGTACAGCTTTAATATACATGAGAAGCCTTCCATTTAACAAAGCTTGAAAATCTGGAAATCAGCGTTTAAAACAGCCTTTACTGTTTGAAAACGTCTATTTTAGATGAATTCTTTCTCAAAACATGCGTATCCACTTCAAAGCCCATTCCCGGTCGGCTTGGAACCTGAATATAGCCGCCTTCGATGCGGATTTCCGGTTTTACGATATCCTCTTCCCAATACCTTGAGGATGAAGAAAGATCCCCGGGAATCAAAAACTGCGGAAGAGAACTCAGCGCAAGATTGTGTGCTCTTGAAATACCGGTTTCAAACATGCCGCCGCACCAGACAGGCATTTGATGTTCTTTGCAGATGTCGTGGATTTTCAGAGCTTCTGTCAAACCGCCGACTCGGGACGGCTTAATATTGATAATTTTGCAGCTGCCGAGCTCGATTGCCTTTCGCGCATCATCAGCAGAACGGATGCTTTCGTCAAGGCAAATTGACGTTTTGATATGTTTTTGCAGATGACGGTGGTCAACGATATCATCATCCGCCAGAGGCTGTTCGATCATCATTAATTTAAATGCGTCAAGCTCTTTAATCCGGCTGATGTCTTTTAATTCATAAGAAGAGTTGGCATCCGCCATCAGCGGCACCTTCGGAAAATGCCGGCGTATTTCCTTTAAAAGCTCTATATCCTGCCCCGGCTGAATTTTGATTTTTATTCTTTGATAACCTTCTTTTACATATTGTTCAATTTCCTCAAGCATATCATCCAATGGAGCAAGACCGACGACGACCCCGGCAGGAACTTCTGTTTTTACTCCGCCCAGCGCCTCTCTTAAAGAGATTCCTTTTTTCCTGGCGTAAATGTCCCAAAAGGCGGCTTCAAGGCCGGCCTTTGCCATTCTGTTGCCTTTGAATCCGCGAAGCGTCTCGGGCACTTCTGAAGGGTGTGTGAATGATTCGCGCAGCACAGCCGGAATCAAAAAATCTTTTAGCATGTGGTAACATGTCTCCGTTGTTTCTTCTGTGTACCACGGAGATGAAAAAGCGGATACTTCCCCCCAGCCTGTCACCCCTTCCCGGTCAGCAGCTTCTATGATGATAAACTTGCGATCCTGAAAGGTTTCCAAGCTTGATTTAAAAGGCTTTTTCAGCCGCATGCTGAGATGGTACAATGTCAGCTGTTTGATTTGAATCATGGCGCTCTCCTTCTACAATTGATGTCTCATCAGTTTATTCGAAGCATTTCTCGGCAGCTTGCCGACAAAATGAAAGGCTTTAGGCACTTTATAGGAAGCAAGCCGTTCTTTGCAAAAGTCGCTCAGCTCCTCTTCATCAACAGGGCTGGCGGCGACAAGATAGGCGTGGGGAACCTTTCCCCAAGTTTTGTCATCGACCCCTTTTACCCCCGCTTCCGCAACTTTGGGGTGTGACAGAAGAACGGCCTCGACTTCAGCCGGATAGATGTTTTCTCCCCCTGATATGATTAAGTCTGAACGCCTGTCCAGCACGTATAAAAATCCGTCAACGTCAAGATACCCGATATCACCGGTTTTAAACCAGCCATCATTGAATGAGGCTTTGTCTGCCGCCTCATTTTTTAAGTAGCCCTTCATAACGGTCGGCCCTTTTACGGTTATTTCTCCATGTTCTCCGGGTTGGCATTCCGTGCCGTTCTTTTCGATTTTAATGCTTGATGCAAACAGCGGCTTGCCGGCTGAACCGAGCTTTTCAATCGAGTATTCTGGGGCGAGGGTGGCAATCTGTGAGCACGTTTCAGTCATCCCGTATGACTGTACGACAGGCAGCCTCTTTCTTTTGCATTCCTCAAGGAGAGAAAGCGGAGCAGGCCCTCCGCCCAGTAACAGGCACCTTAATGATTCGGGGCAGCTGTCGACTTTTGCCGCAAGCCTTGACAGCATCGTCTGAACGACCGATGCAATCGTTACTTGATTGTCTTTGATCGAACGGAGAACTTCTTCCGCGTCAAACCTTTGATGTAAAACAACTGTCATTCCGTAAATGACCGATTTAAAAAGAGCCGATAAGCCGCTGATGTGGAAAAGCGGCAAGGCGATCAGCCAGCGATCGTGTTCTTGGAGCCCCAAATTCAAAGCGGATGAAACCGCGCTGAAATAATGGTTGGCAAATGTCTGCATAACCCCTTTCGGCCGTCCTGTCGTTCCGGACGTATACATAATTGTGGCTGCATCGTCCAAATGAATGCTCTCGATTTCCGTAACCGGAGGGCCGGCGGCGTTTTGAACGTCTTCAATGTCAACAGCGCGGGCCGGCTTGCCCTCTCTATGCTCTTCCAGGAAAGGCTGTTCTGTAAGCAATAGCTTTGCTTCCGAGTGTTCAATTTGATATGTTCGTTCGGCCATTGACAGCTTCGTATTCAGCAAAACGATGCGAACTCCGAGAATAAAACAGGCATGGACGGCGATAACCATCTCCAGCCGGTTGGTGAGAAGTACAGCCGCTGTATCCCCTTTCCTCAGACCAAAGCTCTTCAGCTGCCCGGCCGTTTTTTTTGCTTCATGAAACAATTGATTAAAAGTCAGCTTGTGATCCCCCTGAATCACAGCCATCCTGTCAGGAGTCAGCTCTGCTCGCTGATTAAGCCAATTCGGATGGTCCATCAGCATATCATCATCTCCAAAAAATATCTTGAATGATAAAAGAAACAGCTCAGTCGCACTAAGCTGTTTCTCTCTTCCGTCTTTTAAGGAAAACGCGGGAACTGTCCGAAATCTGGACGGCGTTTTTCTTTAAACGCATCGCGGCCTTCTTTCGCTTCATCTGTTGTGTAATAAAGCAGTGTCGCATCTCCGGCAAACTGCTGGATGCCTGCAAGCCCGTCCGTGTCGGCATTAAAGGCCGCTTTAAGAAATCTGAGTGCTGTCGGGCTTTTCTCAAGCATTTCTTCACACCATTGAATCGTTTCTTCTTCAAGCTTTTCAAGCGGTACAACCGTATTGACAAGGCCCATTTCCTTAGCTTCCTGAGCGTTGTATTGACGGCACAGATACCAGATTTCACGCGCTTTTTTATGACCGACGATACGAGCCAGATAGCCTGATCCGTAGCCTGCATCAAAGCTGCCGACTTTCGGCCCTGTTTGTCCGAAAATTGCGTTGTCTGCAGCAATCGTCAAATCGCATACGATGTGGAGCACATGGCCGCCGCCGATCGCATAGCCTGACACCATCGCAACAACAGGCTTCGGAATGACGCGGATCAGCCGCTGAAGATCAAGAACGTTCAGACGTGGAATCTCGTCTTCGCCAACATAGCCGCCGTGTCCTCTTACCTTCTGGTCTCCTCCTGAACAAAACGCTTTATCGCCGGCCCCTGCAAGGATAATGACACCGATATTGGCATCATCCCGCGCATATGCAAACGCATCGATCAGTTCCGAAACCGTTTTTGGACGAAATGCGTTATGTACCTCAGGGCGATTGATCGTGATTTTGGCGATGCCGTTATATGTTTCATATAATACATCTTCGTATTGACGTTCGCTTTTCCATTCTACAGTCATAGATGTGTACCTCCTATTTTAAAATAAATTCACTTACTATTTTACCAAAAAAATCGGGCTCTTCCACATGAACCGCATGACCGGTATGTTCAACAATCTCGAGGCGGGCAGTTGGAATTCGCTTTGCCATGCTTTCATTGATCGCGATAAATTTCCGATCCAGGCTCCCCGCAATGAGAAGCACCGGATCATCGATTCCGCTCAATCTGTTCCACCAGGACGGCTGTGATCCGGTTCCCATTCCGATTAAGCTGCCTCGAAGCCCGACCGGATTGTTGTTCAGACGTTCTTCACGCACTTTTTTTCTTTTCGAAGGGTCCATTGACAGCTGGGATGCAAACAGCGGAATGCCTTCCCAATAATCTACGAAAGACTCGATTCCTTCTTCAAGTATCCGTCTGCTGAGCCGGCTGTCCTGCTCCCTGCGCATTTTTCTTTCTTCCGGCGAATCAAGCCCCGGAGAACTGCTTTCCAGCACAAGACCGGACACACGCTCCGGATGAATCATCGCCACTGATAAGGCAAGCCGGCCGCCCATTGAATAACCGATGAGGTAAGCCTGTTTCACATTTAACTGATCAAAAATCTCGATCAGATCGGCTGCCTGCTTCTCTGTTGTGTAGCGGCTGCTGTCTGCCGGCGAGTCTGTTCCGCCGTGTCCGAGCAGGTTCAGCTTGATCAGACGCAGCCCCTGAAAATAGCCGTCTATCCCGTCCCATGTTGCCGCACTTCCTGTAAAGCCATGCAAAAACACCGCCGTTTTTTCCGCAGACAGGCCATTGTCTTCTATTTTATAGGAAACGCCGTCTTTCAGTGTTAATTTCAAAACGGCCACTCTTTTCTTATTTCATACATTGCGGAATCAAGCATTCGGCGATGCTGCTCTACACGATCATCGCGCTTCGTTTTCACCTCAATGATATCCAAGCCGCGGCGGTTGACGGAGGACAAATACGCATCGGCAAAATGAGCGGATGACTCAGGGCATACATAGCGTCCCCCATACAGCTTGGCGGCATGCTCGAATTCGAGCCCCGTCGGCGTTCCGAACAAGAGCTCGAAGTACCTTTCTTCAGCAGATTGGGGAAGAAATGAGAAAATGCCGCCGCCGTCATTGTTGACGAGAACGACAGTCAGCGGAATGTCGAGCGTTTTGCTGACAAGAAGGCCGTTTAAATCGTGATAAAAAGACAGATCGCCGATGACAAGAGTTACCGGTTCTTTCGTTGCGGCATATATGCCCAGCGCAGTCGAGACAACGCCGTCAATCCCGTTTGCCCCTCTATTGGCGAAAATCCGGAATGATCGCTCCTGATTTTCAAAAAATGTATCCGCATCGCGGATCGGCATGCTGTTTCCGACAAACAGGGAACTGTTTTCCGGAATCAAATGCTGCAGGTTCCGGTAGATATTTCCTTCAAAGGTAAGATCCTCAGCTTCAAGATTTCTTAAAAGAGCTCGGAAGCGGCTGTTGGCAAACCGCCATTTCTCCAGCCAGCTGTCTGATCTTTTTTCTGAATGGACAGCGGAAGCCACAGCAGCCGCAATCTCTTCTTCCGCGCAATGCAGCATATGTGCACTGAGCTGAGTCGGATCGCGCCACCCTCCATCTGGGTCAACAACGATTTGCCTGATGCTCGGATTTTGCTTTAGCAGCTGAAAAAGCGGCTTTGAAACCGGCATCGCGCCGAAGCGGATGACTAGCTCAGGCATGAGCTCCCGTTTCAGCTGTTCTTCTTTCAATAATGAATCGTATCCATCGATGATGGTTTCTTTTGAATGGCTGCCGTTTCTCAAGTTTGAAAGCGGGTCAGCCAAAATCGGATATCCCGCTGCCTGAGAGAGAGATACAATATGTGCTTTGGCGTTATCATCTTGCAGCTCTCCGCAGACGATCATGCCTTTTTCCGTCTCTTTGATCAGAGCGCTCAGCGCTTCAAGCTGATGCCGGTCAGCACGAAAGCGGCCGCTTTCAACCGCCACATGACTGCCGTTTCTCAACCTTTGAAACGGTTCATCCTCAAGGTTCGGCATGAGCGGCTCTCTCAGCGGAAAGTTGATATGCACGGGTCCGCGCGGCGCTTTTTTGGCTTCTCCGGCTGCGCGTGCTGCCAAAGAACGGATGTACGCCAGCATTTCGGGATGACTGTCAGGCAAAGCCGAGTCTGTGAAAAACTTAACAAAGTTTCCGAATAAGAATTGCTGATCAATCGCCTGAGGTGCTCCTACTTCTCTCAGTTCATGCGGCCGATCAGCCGTTAAGATGATAAGCGGTATTCTTGAATAATGAGCTTCGATCACAGCCGGGTAGAAATTCGCCGCAGCTGTTCCGGATGTACAGATCAATGCGACAGGCTTCCGCATAGCTTTTGCCATGCCCATTGCAAAAAACGCAGCGGATCTTTCATCCACATGAATATGAACATTGATGTCCGGATGACTCGCGGCCAAAATCGCAAGGGGCGTCGATCTTGATCCCGGGCAGATAACCGCTTCTGTCACGCCTGCAAGAGAAAGCTCATCAATAAAATTCCCTATATATTTTGTAATTGGATTTTCAGTCAACGGATATCGCCTCCAAGTGCAGACAGCATCGGCTTCATCTTAATTTGCGTTTCTTCGTATTCCATATGAGGATCGGAATCAGCCACAACCCCGCAGCCGGCAAAAATTCTGGCCTCTTTTGAATCGATAAGTCCTGACCTGATCGCCACCGCAAATTCCCCATTGCCGGACATGTCGATCCAGCCCGCCGGTGCCGCATACCAGCCCCTTGACATCGGCTCCAACACTCTGATGACCTCAATCGCTTTTTGCTGAGGCGCTCCTCCAAGTGCAGGAGTTGGATGAAGCTTCTCGATTAAATCAAAAAGCGAGGACTCCGCATTCATTTTGCCGACAATCGGCGTATACAAATGCTGCACATTTTTTGTTTTGTATAGTCCCGGCTTGGCCGGCTTTTTGATATTGCTGCAATTTGACAATAGCGCCTGATGAATCATATTGACGACAATGTCGTGTTCGATAAGGTTTTTTTCATCGTTTAACAGCTCAAGACCGAGCATCCGGTCCTCCTGCTCACTTTCGCCTCTCTTGATTGAACCGGCAAGGCAGGTCGACAGCACGTTGTCTCCGTCTTTTTTGACCAGTCGTTCAGGTGACGCGCCGACAAAACTTTTGCCGTTTTCTTCAATAGCGAATATATAGCTCGTTTTTTGTTCAGACATCAGATTGAATAATACTCTGTGAAGTTCGACTGGCTGGTCGAACGTTAAAAGGATCTCTCTGGCGAGCACAACTTTATCGTACTTCCCGTTTTTAATGTCGTCAGTCGCCCGCCGGACCGCTTCAAGCCATTCAGGAACATCAAGCTCCTCCTTGGCGGTAAATCGCGCATGACCGTTTTCGGGATAACGGGAAGCGTCCGCCTTGATCAGCTGTGAAGCAGCGCCCTTTATTTCTTCAAGTACTTTGCGCACATCCTCTTCAGGAGCCTTCCATCTATTGACCGTAATGAACGTTTCCTCTCCGTCCTGTGTCAGCATAGCGGTAGGAATAAAAAAAGCGCCTTCCTGGTAGCCGTTCCAATGCTGCTTGCGATCTTCCAGCGGATCAAATGAAAAACCGCCAAACAGCAATGGCCCCACCGCTGCCTGACTCGTGCATTGATCTTCGTGGAAGTGAAAGGTTTTCTCTTTTAAGCGCTCCCATTTTTCATGTACAGCCTGATAACGTCCGGCATCCTTCAGGTCTGTGGAAACCGAAATTTCCTTTCCCAATCCGACAAGCGTCAGTCCGCCGTCGGGATCAGACCAGAAGAACCGTTTCCCGGCAAATTGTTCTTCCCCATTTATGAAAAAGGAAAGAGCATCTATGCTCTCAATTTTTCTGGAATAACTTATTAAAACAGCATGGTTGACTTTTTTGACGATGTTTAATGCTTCAGGCGCTTCCCTTAGGAAAGTGCGCTGCACTGTTGTCACCATGATACATTCCTCCAAAATCCGTAAAATGCTTTTATAACCATACACCTGTGAACGGTATGTGTCAACAAAACGACACTTTATTAACAACTGCCCTTACCTATTATAAACGTAATCGGCCGATTGAAAAAGACAAGGTCATTTAATATTTTTGAATTGCTGGACGGCCGCTTTTTTTCTAACAATATCACCCATTATATTGACACCTTTTTTAACTTTTTCTAAACTTAGTATGGACGTGTACGTATTAAAACTAAAGGAGTCATACTATATGCAGCATCAATCACTTTCAGGGAGTGTTTCTGAAATAAAGCCGGAAAAATGGCGCGTATGGTGGATGTTAACAAGACCCCATACACTGACAGCAGCCTTTGTCCCTGTAACGCTCGGGACCGTAATGTCCCTTGAATCGGGAAAAATTGATATCTGGCTGTTTTTAGCTATGCTGGCCGCATCAATATTAATTCAAATCGGAACGAACTTATTCAATGAGTATTTTGATTTTGTACGAGGACTTGATAATGAAAACTCGGTCGGCATCGGCGGTGCTATCGTCCGCTATGGAATGAAGCCAAAGACGGTATTATACCTGGCATACGGACTTTTTGGAGCAGCCGTTTTACTCGGCCTGTACATCTGCGCTTCTTCAAGCTGGTGGCTTGCGTTGATCGGATTGGTATGCATGGCCGTCGGCTATCTTTATACGGGCGGACCGTTTCCAATCTCCTATACGCCGTTCGGTGAAATTATGTCGGGCGTTTTTATGGGAATGGTCATCATTCTGATTTCATATTATATTCAGACTGGCGGGTTGACTTGGAACGTCTTTCTGATCTCCCTTCCGATTACGATTTTAGTCGGAGGCATCAATCTTTCCAATAATATCCGCGATATGGTCGGAGATAAAGAAAACGGAAGGAAGACGCTGCCGATTTTGGCTGGAAGAAAAAATGCCGTGCAGATTTTGAGCTGGGTTTTTGCTGTTTCCTATATATTGATCGGTATATACATCGGCTTTGAGATCGTTTCTCTGTGGAGCTGCATTGTTCTATTAAGCCTGCCGAAGCCGATTAAAGCCATCCAGGAGTTCAAGGAAAAAGAAAAACCGGCGGATCTGATGGTCGCCATGAAATCAACGGCGCAGACGAACACCTTTTTCGGCCTTTTGCTCGCCATTGCCCTGCTCATTCAGTATATTTTTTAAAAAAGGAGCCTTTATGGCTCTTTTTTTTGCTTTTATTTACAAGAAAGTTCTGTTTGAATTCGTTCATACTAAAAACGCGAGCACTTTAAAGAAACGAGGCGATGCATGTGCTAACAAAAGAACAGTTGACAAAACTCGAAAATGAACTGAAAGCCGGGAAAGAACAGATCGTCAGCCGCTTTAAAGAAAACGGACATTTTGGCATCGATGTGACGCATCCGTTCAACTCGACGGGCGATCTTTCGGCTTATGACAACCATCCAGGAGATGAAGGTACAGAACTGTACGAACGCGAAAAAGATCTTGCTCTTTTTGAACATGAAAGAGAGCATTTGCACGATATCGAACATGCTCTGGCTTTGATCGAAAAAGGAACATACGGCCGCTGTGAGGTATGCGGAAAGGATATCCCGTATGAAAGGCTGTCCGTACTGCCAACCGCAACGACATGCAGCGAACATTCGTCAACCGTCTCCGTTTCAAAAGACCGTCCGATTGAAGAAGAAGTGCTGAACCCCCCGTTCGGACATTTTGAAAAAGACGAAGACGACGAAAACGTCGCATACGATTCAGAAGACGCTTACCAGGACGTCGAACGCTACGGCAATTCTGAAACACCTCAGGATCTGGCCGTTCCGCCGCTTTCATACAGCCAGATGTACATGGAATATGAAGAGCCGCTCGGATATGTCGAAGATTACGAAAACTATGCCGCAACAGACATTACCGGAAAAGAAGTAACCGTCTACCCGACGAAAGAACACGAAAAATATGAAGACCTTCTTGATGAAGAAGGCATCATGACCTCTTTCGGTGATCTCCCGGCTTATGAAAAGGATCCTTATACTGAAGAAGACTAAGCCCCGCGGGTCAGGGGCTTAGCGTTTTTAAATTCGGCGGTGATACGGCTCAATTTTCCAAATGTCTTCCGCATACTCCCTGATCGTGCGGTCACTTGAAAAATATCCGGCATGCGCGATGTTTGTGACGGCTTTTTCGGCCCAAAGACGCTTATTCAAGTAGTCTTTTTGAATCCGTTCCTGCGCTTCAATATAAGAAGCAAAATCTTTTAAAACAAAGTATTCATCATTATAAGCGATCAGCGAGTCATAAATCGGCTCAAATTCGCCGGCTTCCCCTTCGAAAAAACCATTGATCAGCTGATCGGCCGTCTGTCTGATCCTTGCATCATGCTGATAGTATTCCCTTGACAGATAGCCGCCTTTTTCAGTGTAGTTCAGCACTTCATCCGCCTTTAAACCGAACGTGTAAATACACTCGGGCCCCACCCTCTCAAGCATTTCAATATTGGCGCCGTCATGCGTGCCGATCGTCAAAGCCCCATTGATCATGAACTTCATGTTTCCTGTACCGGAGGCTTCTTTGCTTGCCGCAGATATTTGCTCGCTGACATCTGACGCCGGAAAGATACGCTCGGCGATTGATACCCGGTAATTTTCCAGAAAGATGACATTGATCGATTGTCTGACATCCGGATCATGATTGATTTTATCTGCGACTGAATGGATCAGCTTGATCACCTTTTTGGCATAATGATAAGTCGGCGATGCTTTTGCCCCGAAAATAAATGTTTGCGGATAAATGGCAAAGCCTTTGTCTTCCTTCAGCCTGTTGTACAAATACATGATATGGAGCACATTTAAAAGCTGGCGCTTATAAGCGTGGAGACGCTTGACTTGAACATCGAAGATGCTGTCAGGATTAATGGCGAATCCGATGCTGCCTTTCATCATGTCTGCCAAAAGCTGCTTTCGTTCCCTTTTGATGCGCTGAAATGCTTCAAGAAACGCGGAATCGTGCACAAACGGACGAAGATCCAAGAGGCTTTCCGGTTCTTTCAGCCACCTGTCTCCTATCGCTTCAGTTATCAGGTTCGCCAGCGGCGGATTTGCCTTTAACAGCCACCTTCTATGTGAGATGCCATTCGTTTTATTATTGAATTTAAAAGGGAATACAGAATAAAAGTCGTTCATTTCCCGCTCTTTTAATATGGTTGAATGAATGTTGGCTACGCCGTTAACACTGTAGCTTCCGACGATCGCCAGATGGGCCATTTTCACTTCGCCGTGGGCGATGACGGCTAGCTTTTCGATCCTTCCCCATTCACCCGGGTATTTTTCCCACAGCCAGCCGCAAAACTGCTCATTGATCTCCTCAATGATCATAAAAATTCTCGGCAGAAGCGGTTGAATTAAATCGATCCTCCATTTTTCCAGCGCTTCGGCAAGCGTCGTATGATTCGTATATGAAATCGTATGTACGGTAACATGCCACGCTTCATCCCACGTCATTTTTTCTTCATCAAGCAAAATTCTCATCAATTCCGGCACAGCCAGAGCGGGGTGGGTGTCATTGATATGGATCGCAACTTTTTGATGAAAATCATGGAGTGACGGGTGATTTTTCTTATAGCATTTCACAATGCTTTGCAGGCTTGCCGATACTAAAAAATATTGCTGTTTCAAACGGAGAATCTTGCCTTCGTCATGCGTGTCATCCGGATACAGGCATTCAGATACAGCTTCTGTCTCGCGCTTATACTTCAAAATATTCGGTTCATGATGGAGCGAGCAAGGCTCCGCATTCCACAGCCGGAGGGTATTGACCGTCTCGGTCTCATAGCCGATGATCGGAATGTCGTAAGGCACGGCTGTCATCACTTCCGCTTCTTCCTGCCAAAAGCGGAGGCGCCCTCCTTCCTGCGCCATCTTGACCCGCCCGCCGAAACGAACACAAACAGCCTGATCGGCGTTGCGGATTTCCCAGACGTACCCATGTTTGAGCCATTGTTCAGGCAGTTCGACTTGATGACCGTCAACGATTTTTTGTTCGAAAAAGCCATGCTTGTAGCGAATCCCCATCCCATGCCCGGGAAGGTCGAGCGAAGCCAGTGAATCCAAAAAGCACGCCGCGAGCCTGCCCAATCCGCCATTGCCAAGGCCTGCATCCATTTCGGCCTCTTCGATGTCTTCAAGACAAATGCCAAGCTCGGAAAGACCTTCTTGGACAACTTCACGGACGCCGAGGTTGAGCAGGTTTTGGCCGAGCAGTCTGCCCAGAAGAAATTCAATCGATAAATAATAGGTCTGTTTATTTTGGTTGGAGCGGCTCCTTTCATTGGTCCTGATCCAGTTTGCGCTGATATGTTCCCTGACCATGATGCCGAGCGTCTGATACTGGTCAAGCGTAGAAGAGTCCCGAAAGCTTTTTCCGCACAACCGTTCAAGACGCTTCAAAAAGCATTGTTTAAAGCCTTCTTTACACGAGAACATGGCGCTTCCCCCTTTATCTCCCGGCTGTATAACTGCTGATACTGACGGGCTGACAAAGCCCAGCTGACATCATGTGTCATGGCTTTTTGAACGATGCTGCCCCATTCTTCTTTCCGGTGATATATAGACAGTGCTCTTTTAATCGTATACTTCATATCATGGGCGTTAAAATGGGCGAACGTAAAACCGTTGCCTTCACCGTTTGTTTCCTGGTAAGCGGTCACTGTATCGTGAAGCCCGCCTGTTTCCCTGACAACCGGAACCGCTCCGTATCTAAGGGCAATCAGCTGCCCAAGACCGCACGGCTCGAATTTTGAAGGCATCAGGAAAAGATCGCTGCCGGCATAAATCTTGCGGCTGAGCGGTTCATGAAAACCGATATACGCCTTGCACCGCTCCGGAAAAGCCTGCTCCATATAGCGAAAATAATTTTCATATTCCGCTTCTCCGGTTCCTAAAACGAGCAGCTGCATGTCTTCTTCTTGAAACAGTTCGTGCAATACCCGCTTGATCAAATCGATGCCTTTTTGCTTCGTCAGCCTTGTCACCATGCTGATGAGCGGAATGTCTTCATTCACCGGCAGACCGAATGTCTTCTGGATCACAGCTTTATTTTTCCGTTTTCCGTCACGGTTGACGGCATCGTAATGATAATCGATGTGAGGATCATTTAAAGGGTCGTACAGCTCATCATCAATCCCGTTTAAAATGCCGGTCAGCACATCCTTCTTGTCTGCCAGCACCCCTTCAAGCCGCTCGCCGTAGTATGGAGTCAAAATTTCATTGCTGTACGTCGGACTGACCGTTGTCACCTGATCAGCGGCAATAATGCCGCCTTTCATATAATTGATGTGTCCATAAAACTCGAGCTTTTCCGTTGTGAAGTGGGAAATGTCAAGGCCGAGCAAGTCATGGACCGCTTCCTTCGGAAAAATTCCCTGAAATTGAAGGTTATGAATGGTGAATACGCTTTTCATGCGCTGATAGAACGGTTTTTTTTGATATTCCTCTTTTAATAAATAATTGATCATCCCTGCGTGCCAATCATGGGTATGGATGACATCAGCATCAAAATTCAGCGCGTATAATGCTTCCAAAACGGCCCGCGAGAAAAAAGCAAACCGTTCTCCATCATCATAATGGCCGTAGAGGGAATCCCGGTTAAAATAATACTCATGATCTAGAAAATAATAAGAAATTCCGTCATGTTCAAGGTGTTCAATGCCGCAAAACTGCCTGCGCCACCCGACGCGAACTTCGCATTCAGCCGTTTTAACCATCCTTCTTCTGAAATCTTCCGCAATCAAGCTGTATTTCGGCATCATGACAGCCGTTTCTATTCCTAAAAGGGCGAGTTCTTTCGGGAGCGCACCGGCGACATCGGCGAGCCCGCCTGATTTAACAAACGGCACACATTCAGAGACAGCGAATAAGACTTTCAAGAGTTCATCAGCGCTCCTTGTACGGCTCCTTTTTTTATGATGAAAGGGAGGCTCATAGTGCCGGACATTTCGATATGATGGCCGATTTTGACATCCTTGTCGCAAATGACGTGCTCCAGTCGGCAGTTTTCTCCAATCCTTGTTTTTTGCATAATCACGCTGTTTTTAATGATCGTTCCTTTTCCTACGTGAACTCCTCTGAACAAGACCGAATTCTCAACTTCACCTTCGATGACGCAGCCGTTAGCGATAATCGATTGCTTTACCCTGCTGTTTTTAGCGTATTTTACAGGAGGATCGTTTTTTATTTTTGTGTAGACAGGCTGGCCCATATGAAAGATTTGCTCCCGAAACACGGGCTGAATGAGGTTCAAACTATGAAAGAGATAGCTTTCCGGGGAATCGATCACGGCGGTATACCCCGAATGCTCATAGCTGTTGACGGATAGCGAACCACGCTCTTTCCGGCAGACTTCCTCAAAAGATTGCGCTCCTCCGGCGCAATGCCCTTCAACCATCTCTCTCAACAGACTTTTTTTCGTGACATACAAACCTAAAGGTTTTCCTTCTTGACAAACTTCAGTCAGATCACACCCGGATTCAAGGTGCTGTTTGAGCACTTCTTGAAAAGGAATGTGGCAGACCGTATAGCTGTTTGCCACAGCAGCATATGGCTGAGTACTTCTTTGAAAATAATCGAGATGCTCGGCAAATTGCCGAAACGAACCAAGCCCGACATGCTCGTCATGGGGAATCGAAGACGGAAGAAAGAAAAGACCGTCCCTTTTCCTGTTTAAATCCCACTCTTTTCCCGATCCTAAATGATCCATCAAGGAACGGTACGGAGACTTGGAAAATACAGCGACACTCCGAATGCCTGCATGAACCATTCCTGACAATGCAAAATCGATCAGCCGGTACCTTCCTGCAAATGGAACGGCTCCGATCGAACGTCCGGCCGTTAAATCCTGAAGAGAGTGCTGGTTGACAGCTGCATCAATAATTCCCAGCATTTGTTTATTCATTGGCACCATCCGCCTCTCCGTGTTGTTTAAACAACCTTATGTTTTTTGACATATTCCTCTGTGATCAGCAGGACTTCGCCATCTTCCGCCTTCGCGTGAAAACCGTCCGGAATTCGAATTCCTGCCGATACAATAGCATTTTCGATCTCAACATGCTCTCCAATAGAAACGTCATGCATCACGACTGAACGTTTGATTGCGGAATGTCTGCCGATTGCAACGCGCTGAAAGATAACCGAACGGGTGACAGCCCCATATACGGCGCACCCTTCGCTAATGAGCGATTCTTTGATGTCCGCCTGCTCGGCAACAAACTGCGGCGGTAGGTTCGGAGCGACGGAATAAATCCGCCAGTTCCGTTCGAACAGGTCAAGTGGAGGATGATCTCCAAGCAGATCCATATTAGCTTCCCATAAACTTCTGACCGTACCGACATCCTTCCAGTACCCTTTAAACGGATAAGCGTTCAGCTGCTTCTTTTCCTCGAGAAGAGCCGGTATGATATCTTTACCGAAATCGTGGCTTGAGCCGGATTTTTTTTCATCGCGTTCAAGCGCCTCTTCAAGCACGCTCCATTTGAAAACGTAGACACCCATCGATGCCAAGTTGCTCTTCGGGTATTTCGGCTTTTCCTCAAAGCTTGTAATCTCCATCTTGTCATTCGTATGAAGGATACCGAAACGGCCGGCTTCTGCCCAGCTCACTTCGATGACGGCAATGGTGGCGTCAGCCTGTTTCTCCACGTGGTATTCGAGCATTTTTCCGTAATCCATTTTGTAGATATGATCTCCTGATAGGATGAGTACATGTTCAGGCTGAAGCTCTTTTAAAAAATGGCGGTTTTCATAAATCGCGCTTGCCGTTCCTTTGTACCACTTCACTTCTGACGCTTCTGCATAAGGGGACAAAATGGAGACCCCGCCGTCATTGCGGTCAAGATCCCATGGCTCGCCGATGCCGATATATGAGTTTAATAAAAGCGGTTGGTATTGAGTCAGCACACCGACATGATGAATTCCCGAGTTGGCGCAGTTGCTGAGGGCAAAATCGATGATTCTGTACTTGCCGCCAAATGGAACGGCCGGTTTTGCGAGGTTTTTCGTTAAGGCATTCAGCCTGCTTCCCTTGCCGCCAGCCAAAAGCATAGCCACACATTGTTCTTTCATCCCTTTTTCGCTCCTCTCTTTTTGACTGCTCTGAAAACCGCAGCTCCCAGCGGAGGGACTGTCATGCTGATGCTGTATGGTTTGCCATGCAGAACGCCTGCTTTTGCTTGAAGGCGTTTCGGGTTGATTTGGTGTGAACCTCCGTATTTTGCATCATCGCTGTTAAGCACTTCGATATATCCGGTTTGAAAAGGGACGCCGACCTGATATTCGTGATAAACGGAAGGCGTAAAATTGCAGACGATAATCAACGCTTCACCGGGCTGTTTTCCATAGCGGATAAACGATACAATCGACTGTTCCGCATTGTTGACGTCAATCCACTCGAATCCTTGCTGCCGATGATCATTTTCATACAGAATACGGCTTTTTTTGTAGAGGTGAAGAGCCTCCTTTGTAAACATCCGGGCCTTGCGGTGCATGTCAAAATCGTCCAAGAACCAATCGAGCTCTTCTTCGTCTTTCCATTCATCAAATTGAGCAAACTCACCGCCCATAAAGAGAAGTTTTTTTCCCGGGTGCAGCGTAAAATAACTGATCAGCAGGCGGTACTGGGCGAATTTCTGCCAGTAATCGCCGGGCATCTTATGAAGCAGAGACTTTTTGCCGTATACCACTTCATCATGGGAGAACGGCAGGATGTAATTTTCTGAGTAGGCATACATTAAGGAGAATGAAACAAGATGATGCAGGTGTTTTCTTTGTTCTGGGGAAGCTTCCATATAGGTTAATACATCGTTCATCCAACCCATATTCCACTTATAATTAAACCCGAGACCGCCTGCATAGGTCGGATGCGTCACAAGCGGCCAGTCTGTGGAGTCCTCAGCAATCATTAAAAAGTGGGGATCTTTTGCAAAAACCTGTTCATTTAAAGTTTGAATAAATTCGACGGCAAAGCCGTTCGCTTCAGCCTGAGGACGGTTTGGCCAATACAGGAGGTTTGCAACTGCATCGACTCGAAATCCATCTATGTGATACATCTCGATCCAATACAACGCATTCGAGATTAAAAAACTGCGAACTTCTCGTTTTCCGAGGTCAAAATTGGCGGTCCCCCATTCCCAATTTTCCCTGTCATGCTCATGTGAATATTCATACAGCGGCATACCGTCAAACAAATACAAGCCGTGGTCATCTTTGCAGAAATGGCCGGGAACCCAATCCATAATGACGCCGATTTCATGCTGATGGCACTGGTCGATAAAATACATCAAGTCATGCGGTTCGCCATATCTGCTCGTCGGACTGTAGTACCCCGTTGTCTGATAGCCCCATGAACGGTCAAACGGGTGCTCTGTCAACGGCATCAGCTCGATATGTGTGAATCCGTGTTCTTTAACGTAAGGAATGACTGTTTCGCTCAGTTCCCGGTATGTGAAAAAACGCCCATCCGCTTTCTTTTTCCACGAACCGACATGAAGCTCGTAGATGGAAATCGGTTTTTCATATACGTTTTTTTGTTTCTTTTTCTTTTGCCACTTTCGGTCGCCCCATGGGTATCCGGCCAATTGATAAGTGATCGATGCCGTTTTCGGCCTGACTTCAGAAAAAAAAGCATAGGGATCGGCCTTCAATTTTGTTTCATTTGCGGCTGTGATCATTTCATATTTATACAGCTCCCCTTCTCCGATGCCGGGGATAAACAGTTCCCATATGCCTTCCTGATGACGCTTCTCCATTTGATGCCGGGCACCGGACCAGCCGTTAAACGTTCCGGCGATTCGAACTTCCTTCGCATGAGGGGCCCAAACACAGAAGCGAAAACCTTGGCGACCGTCCTGTTCCATTTGATGAGCGCCGAAAAATCTGTAGCATTCATAAAGCCGACCGTCATGAAAGAGATGCGCTTTAATATCCGAGGCACTCACACCAGCCATTGATTTCATCCTTTCTGCCACTATATTTAAAGATTACTCTTTTATTCGCATAATATGGCTTGATCCCTTTCATGAAAGCGCTTCTTTTTATTGACAAAGTTCAACAATATCCTTTTTGAACATTGACTGAAGTCATACAGGCATAAAAAAACTCCGCATCATAATGATGCAGAGTTTAACATGATGACCCGTACGGGATTCGAACCCGTGTTACCGCCGTGAAAGGGCGGTGTCTTAACCACTTGACCAACGGGCCTTATTAAAAAAATGGCGGAGAAGGAGGGATTTGAACCCTCGCGCCGCTTACGCGACCTACACCCTTAGCAGGGGCGCCTCTTCAGCCACTTGAGTACTTCTCCATGGCTCCGCAGGCAGGATTCGAACCTGCGACCGATCGGTTAACAGCCGATAGCTCTACCACTGAGCTACTGCGGAATATCATGGTGGGCCTGAATGGACTCGAACCATCGACCTCACGCTTATCAGGCGTGCGCTCTAACCAGCTGAGCTACAGGCCCATGATATGCAAATGGAGCGGGTGATGGGAATCGAACCCACGACATCAGCTTGGAAGGCTGAGGTTTTACCACTAAACTACACCCGCATTTCGCATGGGGCGGTTGATGGGAATCGAACCCACGAATGCCAGAGCCACAATCTGGTGCGTTAACCACTTCGCCACAACCGCCGCAATATATAAAATTGTAAAATGGTGGCTCGGGACGGAATCGAACCGCCGACACACGGATTTTCAGTCCGTTGCTCTACCAACTGAGCTACCGAGCCTTTATTAAATGGCGGTCCGGACGGGACTCGAACCCGCGACCTCCTGCGTGACAGGCAGGCATTCTAACCAACTGAACTACCGGACCATTTTGGCAATGAATTTAAATTTGGTTGCGGGGGCAGGATTTGAACCTGCGACCTTCGGGTTATGAGCCCGACGAGCTACCGAACTGCTCCACCCCGCGATGATCAAAACAATAATAGATATATGGCGGAGGAAGAGGGATTCGAACCCCCGCGGGCTTTGACACCCCTGTCGGTTTTCAAGACCGATCCCTTCAGCCAGACTTGGGTATTCCTCCGTAACAATGGTGGACCTTGTAGGACTCGAACCTACGACCGGACGGTTATGAGCCGTCTGCTCTAACCAACTGAGCTAAAGGTCCTTTAATAGCGGCGGAGGGAATCGAACCCCCGACCTCACGGGTATGAACCGTACGCTCTAGCCAGCTGAGCTACACCGCCATGGTGAATATTAAAGATAACAAAGTGGAGCCTAGCGGGATCGAACCGCTGACCTCCTGCGTGCAAAGCAGGCGCTCTCCCAGCTGAGCTAAGGCCCCAAATAATGGTCGGGAAGACAGGATTCGAACCTGCGACCCCATGGTCCCAAACCATGTGCTCTACCAAGCTGAGCTACTTCCCGTTATATAATGGCGCGCCCGAGAGGAGTCGAACCCCTAACCTTTTGATCCGTAGTCAAACGCTCTATCCAATTGAGCTACGGGCGCATAGATGATCAAGCGGAAGACGGGATTCGAACCCGCGACCCCCACCTTGGCAAGGTGGTGTTCTACCACTGAACTACTTCCGCAAAATAGATTGGCAATGCGGATGAAGGGACTTGAACCCCCACGTCTTTAAAAGACACTAGAGCCTGATTCTAGCGCGTCTGCCAATTCCGCCACATCCGCATGAAAATGGTGAGCCATGAAGGACTCGAACCTTCGACCCTCTGATTAAAAGTCAGATGCTCTACCAACTGAGCTAATGGCTCCAATACTGCAATGAAAACTGAAGACTTTTTCGAAAGCTATCTGTCTTTTTTCAGCAACTTTTATATTGTATCATAAAATCGTGGTGCCGGCAAGAGGACTTGAACCCCCAACCTACTGATTACGATTCAGTTGCTCTACCAATTGAGCTACACCGGCCCATTCCAAAATGAATGGTGGAGGATGACGGGATCGAACCGCCGACCCTCTGCTTGTAAGGCAGATGCTCTCCCAGCTGAGCTAATCCTCCTCGTCAGTTGTTGGAGTAACTCTCGATCTGACAAGGACTATTATATACGGGAATACACCCATTTGTAAAGGCTATATTAAAAAAATTTTATTTTCAGTTTATTCTATCATAACAAGACGAATGTGCACACATCGTTCCGCTTAATCCGTATATTGCATCAAAAGCTTCAGAGCAACATTTATCCCTATGTACTGCTTATAATAGGTTCTTCAGACGCTCCGTGAATTCCTGTCTTTTCCCCATAGCAAATTTGTATTCGAATTGATTTTTTCAAAACAATTTTAAGTCCTTTTCGAGCGATAAGCAATGTATTTGGCTTCTCGACTCTCTCTATCCCAACTCTTAATACCAAGCGGCGTGTTTTGAAAATGAGTGTTGTACGGCTCAAAATATATGCCTTCATTTGTCAATTTTAAAACTGTTCAATACCTCAAAATCCCTTTTCCGGAACATCCATCTTTTGCTCCTCTATTTGCATGAGTTTCACTGCCTTACATCACTGATCTTATACATGCCGATGTGTTGATTGACTCCATATTTCCCTATGGAATTCGCACTGAACCGCCAGATCGCGAGCCTGAAGAGGTGAAAGCAAGCCTATTGTTTCGAAGTTTCGCGGATCACTGAAGGGTTAAAAGCGCTATATCAATGATTGAACGTCAACAAAAAAGACCAGCTGATATCAGCTGGTCTTTTTAAGTGCTTGGCGGCGTCCTACTCTCACAGGGGGAAGCCCCCAACTACCATCGGCGCTGAAGAGCTTAACTTCCGTGTTCGGCATGGGAACGGGTGTGACCTCTTCGCTATCGCCACCAAACTATTGCCTTCAGGATGAAGGTACTGGGCGTTCCTCACAGGATGTGAGGGCCTTTAGCCGAGTTTCCTTGCCTTTGGCTTTTGAGAGGCATTCTCTCAAAACTAGATAACGGTCAGACGATTCACAAACATTTAGGTTAAGTCCTCGATCGATTAGTATCTGTCAGCTCCATGTGTCGCCACACTTCCACCTCAGACCTATCAACCTGATCATCTTTCAGGGATCTTACTTCCTTGCGGAATGGGAAATCTCATCTTGAGGGGGGCTTCATGCTTAGATGCTTTCAGCACTTATCCCGTCCGCACATAGCTACCCAGCGATGCCCTTGGCAGAACAACTGGTACACCAGCGGTGCGTCCATCCCGGTCCTCTCGTACTAAGGACAGCTCCTCTCAAATTTCCTGCGCCCGCGACGGATAGGGACCGAACTGTCTCACGACGTTCTGAACCCAGCTCGCGTACCGCTTTAATGGGCGAACAGCCCAACCCTTGGGACCGACTACAGCCCCAGGATGCGATGAGCCGACATCGAGGTGCCAAACCTCCCCGTCGATGTGGACTCTTGGGGGAGATAAGCCTGTTATCCCCGGGGTAGCTTTTATCCGTTGAGCGATGGCCCTTCCATGCGGAACCACCGGATCACTAAGCCCGACTTTCGTCCCTGCTCGACTTGTAGGTCTCGCAGTCAAGCTCCCTTGTGCCTTTACACTCTGCGAATGATTTCCAACCATTCTGAGGGAACCTTTGGGCGCCTCCGTTACCTTTTAGGAGGCGACCGCCCCAGTCAAACTGCCCACCTGACACTGTCTCCCCGCCCGATAAGGGCGGCGGGTTAGAAGGTCAATACAGCCAGGGTAGTATCCCACCGATGCCTCCACCGAAGCTGGCGCTCCGGTTTCCAAGGCTCCTACCTATCCTGTACAAGCTGTACCAACATTCAATATCAGGCTGCAGTAAAGCTCCACGGGGTCTTTCCGTCCTGTCGCGGGTAACCTGCATCTTCACAGGTACTATAATTTCACCGAGTCTCTCGTTGAGACAGTGCCCAGATCGTTGCGCCTTTCGTGCGGGTCGGAACTTACCCGACAAGGAATTTCGCTACCTTAGGACCGTTATAGTTACGGCCGCCGTTTACTGGGGCTTCAATTCGCACCTTCGCTTACGCTAAGCGCTCCTCTTAACCTTCCAGCACCGGGCAGGCGTCAGCCCCTATACTTCGCCTTACGGCTTCGCAGAGACCTGTGTTTTTGCTAAACAGTCGCCTGGGCCTATTCACTGCGGCTCTCTCGGGCTTGCACCCTAACAGAGCACCCCTTCTCCCGAAGTTACGGGGTCATTTTGCCGAGTTCCTTAACGAGAGTTCTCTCGATCACCTTAGGATTCTCTCCTCGCCTACCTGTGTCGGTTTGCGGTACGGGCACCTCTCACCTCGCTAGAGGCTTTTCTTGGCAGTGTGGAATCAGGAACTTCGCTACTATATTTCGCTCGCCATCACAGCTCAGCCTTATGGGAAACGGATTTGCCTATTTCCCAGCCTAACTGCTTGGACGCGGATATCCAATACCGCGCTTACCCTATCCTCCTGCGTCCCCCCATTGCTCAAATGGTGAGGAGGTGGTACAGGAATATCAACCTGTTGTCCATCGCCTACGCCTTTCGGCCTCGGCTTAGGTCCCGACTAACCCTGAGCGGACGAGCCTTCCTCAGGAAACCTTAGGCATTCGGTGGAGGGGATTCTCACCCCTCTTTCGCTACTCATACCGGCATTCTCACTTCTAAGCGCTCCACGAGTCCTTCCGGTCTCGCTTCACAGCCCTTAGAACGCTCTCCTACCACTGTTCGTAAGAACAGTCCGCAGCTTCGGTGATACGTTTAGCCCCGGTACATTTTCGGCGCAGAGTCACTCGACCAGTGAGCTATTACGCACTCTTTAAATGGTGGCTGCTTCTAAGCCAACATCCTGGTTGTCTAAGCAACTCCACATCCTTTTCCACTTAACGTATACTTTGGGACCTTAGCTGGCGGTCTGGGCTGTTTCCCTTTCGACTACGGATCTTATCACTCGCAGTCTGACTCCCAAGGATAAGTCTTTGGCATTCGGAGTTTGACTGAATTCGGTAACCCGGTAGGGGCCCCTAGTCCAATCAGTGCTCTACCTCCAAGACTCTTACCTTGAGGCTAGCCCTAAAGCTATTTCGGAGAGAACCAGCTATCTCCAGGTTCGATTGGCATTTCACCCCTACCCACACCTCATCCCCGCACTTTTCAACGTGCGTGGGTTCGGGCCTCCATTCAGTGTTACCTGAACTTCACCCTGGACATGGGTAGATCACCTGGTTTCGGGTCTACGACCACGTACTCATGCGCCCTATTCAGACTCGCTTTCGCTGCGGCTCCGTCTTTTCAAACTTAACCTTGCACGGGATCGTAACTCGCCGGTTCATTCTACAAAAGGCACGCCATCACCCGTTAACGGGCTCTGACTACTTGTAGGCACACGGTTTCAGGATCTCTTTCACTCCCCTTCCGGGGTGCTTTTCACCTTTCCCTCACGGTACTGGTTCACTATCGGTCACTAGGGAGTATTTAGCCTTGGGAGATGGTCCTCCCGGATTCCGACGGAATTTCACGTGTTCCGCCGTACTCAGGATCCACTCAGGAGAGAACGAAGTTTTGACTACAGGGCTGTTACCTCCTATGGCGGGCCTTTCCAGACCTCTTCATCTACCTCGTTCCTTTGTAACTCCGTGCAGAGTGTCCTACAACCCCAAGAGGCAAGCCTCTTGGTTTGGGCTGTTCCCGTTTCGCTCGCCGCTACTCAGGGAATCGCATTTGCTTTCTCTTCCTCCGGGTACTTAGATGTTTCAGTTCCCCGGGTCTGCCTTCTCATATCCTATGAATTCAGATATGGATACTGCTCCATTACGAGCAGTGGGTTTCCCCATTCGGAAATCTCCGGATCAAAGCTTGCTTACAGCTCCCCGAAGCATATCGGTGTTCGTCCCGTCCTTCATCGGCTCCTAGTGCCAAGGCATCCACCGTGCGCCCTTTCTAACTTAACCGTTAAAAAGAATCACTACGTGATATCTTGCATTACGAATTGAATGTGATGTCTACTGTTATCTAGTTTTCAAAGAACAACGCATAGGATGTGCTAACACATGCGTTGCCACAGGATGTGGCGCATTTAGCAGGTGCTCCTATGTCTGAAGGAATGATCCTTCAAAACTAAACAAGATCTAAACGCACCTGTCTATAAGACCGCAAGGTCTTATATTCCGTATAATATCCTTAGAAAGGAGGTGATCCAGCCGCACCTTCCGATACGGCTACCTTGTTACGACTTCACCCCAATCATCTGTCCCACCTTCGGCGGCTGGCTCCAAAAGGTTACCTCACCGACTTCGGGTGTTACAAACTCTCGTGGTGTGACGGGCGGTGTGTACAAGGCCCGGGAACGTATTCACCGCGGCATGCTGATCCGCGATTACTAGCGATTCCAGCTTCACGCAGTCGAGTTGCAGACTGCGATCCGAACTGAGAACAGATTTGTGGGATTGGCTTAGCCTCGCGGCTTCGCTGCCCTTTGTTCTGCCCATTGTAGCACGTGTGTAGCCCAGGTCATAAGGGGCATGATGATTTGACGTCATCCCCACCTTCCTCCGGTTTGTCACCGGCAGTCACCTTAGAGTGCCCAACTGAATGCTGGCAACTAAGATCAAGGGTTGCGCTCGTTGCGGGACTTAACCCAACATCTCACGACACGAGCTGACGACAACCATGCACCACCTGTCACTCTGCCCCCGAAGGGGAAGCCCTATCTCTAGGGTTGTCAGAGGATGTCAAGACCTGGTAAGGTTCTTCGCGTTGCTTCGAATTAAACCACATGCTCCACCGCTTGTGCGGGCCCCCGTCAATTCCTTTGAGTTTCAGTCTTGCGACCGTACTCCCCAGGCGGAGTGCTTAATGCGTTTGCTGCAGCACTAAAGGGCGGAAACCCTCTAACACTTAGCACTCATCGTTTACGGCGTGGACTACCAGGGTATCTAATCCTGTTCGCTCCCCACGCTTTCGCGCCTCAGCGTCAGTTACAGACCAGAGAGTCGCCTTCGCCACTGGTGTTCCTCCACATCTCTACGCATTTCACCGCTACACGTGGAATTCCACTCTCCTCTTCTGCACTCAAGTTCCCCAGTTTCCAATGACCCTCCCCGGTTGAGCCGGGGGCTTTCACATCAGACTTAAGAAACCGCCTGCGCGCGCTTTACGCCCAATAATTCCGGACAACGCTTGCCACCTACGTATTACCGCGGCTGCTGGCACGTAGTTAGCCGTGGCTTTCTGGTTAGGTACCGTCAAGGTACCGCCCTATTCGAACGGTACTTGTTCTTCCCTAACAACAGAGTTTTACGATCCGAAAACCTTCATCACTCACGCGGCGTTGCTCCGTCAGACTTTCGTCCATTGCGGAAGATTCCCTACTGCTGCCTCCCGTAGGAGTCTGGGCCGTGTCTCAGTCCCAGTGTGGCCGATCACCCTCTCAGGTCGGCTACGCATCGTTGCCTTGGTGAGCCGTTACCTCACCAACTAGCTAATGCGCCGCGGGTCCATCTGTAAGTGGTAGCTAAAAGCCACCTTTTATAATTGAACCATGCGGTTCAATCAAGCATCCGGTATTAGCCCCGGTTTCCCGGAGTTATCCCAGTCTTACAGGCAGGTTACCCACGTGTTACTCACCCGTCCGCCGCTAACATCAGGGAGCAAGCTCCCATCTGTCCGCTCGACTTGCATGTATTAGGCACGCCGCCAGCGTTCGTCCTGAGCCAGGATCAAACTCTCCATGAAATAATGGAGCGCAGATTAAGTTCGTCACATCCTGTGACAACATCTGCATGACCTGCATCGTGCAGGCCCCTGACTACGCACATTCGCATGTACGATTTATTTAATGAATTAACAGGTACGTTTTGTCTTGTTTAGTTTTCAAAGATCATTTCCGCCTCTCGAAGAAGCGACTTTACTAATATAACATTCTATCACCGTGAATGTCAACAACTTTTTTTAAAAGATTTTCGAAGTTGTTTTTATAAAGCCTCCTTTTTAGGTGCGGATATTAATATAACATCTATTTTCGTTTTGCACAATAGCTTTTTTAAAAAAATAATAATCAAATGATTTGGACTCAGATGATTCCTGATCATCTCGACCTCAGGCAGTTGACAGCATTTATTTCTTCTTACTGCTTTCTTCTATATAAAAGTATACAGCGGTCTTTAAAAATTGATTTGCTAAAGCTGCACATGGTCCAAAGCTTCGAGGATGACATTAAACTCTCCGTTATCAGCTTTTACTTGAATAAAAAGCTCCTCATTCCGGAGCTTTGTAACAGAATATATATTCTTCTCATTTTCATTCACGCTGGTTGGCGGATAAAGATTGTGCAGCCTACCTTTTCAGCTTGGCGGTCGAATGTCTGACAACCAGTTCAGGTTTGTAGACGGTGGAATGTTCAAGCTGATTCGTGTTGCGTCCCTCAACTTTGGCAATCATCCATTTTGCCGCCTCAATCCCCATCTGCATTTTCGGATGAGTGACTGACGTCAGCTTCACTTCAGATGCCTCGCTCAAATGTGAGTTGTCATATCCGACAATCGAAATGTCTGCCGGCACTTTCAAACCGAATTCCCTCACGACATCCAACACCAAAAGCGCTATCTCGTCATTATAGCAGAATATGGCAGTCGGACGGTCTGATGAAGAAAGCCGCTTCCTGGCTTCAGCTATCGTTTTTTGTTTTTTGTTCTCTGTTGTGTACGTCACGACCATTTCAGGGTAAAACGACAAGCCGTTTTCTCTGAAAGCACGGATAAATCCTTTCATCCGGTTGGCGCCCTGCATATCGTCCTGTTTAAAGAAACCGAACACTTTTTCATGGCCGAGTTTAATCAAATGCTCAGTGGCGATAAAGCCACCGTGTTCATCATCCAAAATGAAATGGGGCGGATTTAGCTCCTGATAAAATTGGTTGATCATCAAATACGGAATATGATGTTGTTCAAGCGTCAGATAGTAACTTAAATTCGGGTTAAAGCTTCCTGTTTTCGTCGGCTCCACGATCAACCCAGCAATTTTTTTATCGAGCATATTCACAAGGCATTGTTTTTCTTTTTCAATGTCATTATTGGTGCTCGCGACGACAAGGGTGTATCCTTCGCTGGACAGTGACGATTCGATTCCTCTTATAATAGAAGGAAAAATGTAATCCGAAAGGTAAGTCGTAATAACCCCGATCATCTTATTTCTTTCCCTTCCTTTTTCAGAAAGCTGAAGACGGTGAGAGCAATACGTCCCTGAGCCCTGCTCTCTGTATAAAAGCCCTTCATGAACAAGGTCGCCAATCGCTTGCCGGATCGTGTGCCTGCTTACATCAAATATTTTCATCAATTCATTTTCCGAATGAATTTTTTCCCCCGGCTTCACTTTGCCTTCATATATCCACGATTTAATTTTATTTTTCACCATGCTGTATTTTGTAGGTTCACTCATCAGATCAACCCTTTACTGATCTTGTACGTACGAATACGTTCTATTATAAAGGAAAAGATGTTTGCATTGCTACATATTGGAGAAATTAAGCAAAATTTTTCGAAAAATCAGCTTGTCGTCCGTTTCTTTTTTTAGTATAGTAGAATATAACTAAATAACTTGATGACCACAAGGGGAGCCTCGAGGCTGAGAGTGAACGACCGTTCTGACCCTTTGAACCTGTTAGTTAACGCTGGCGTAGGGATGTGGCAAAGTCATTTCTAATTGCATCCAAAGCAGTGCGTGGAAAACTTTCCTACTCCTTCCCCGCATTGCTTTTTTTATTGGGAAAGAAGTCCAGTATCCCTTTGTTCATCAAAAGTGAGGGTTATGATGAATCAATCTAAACAACTTGTACAGCTGATTGAAATTGCGTTTATGACAGGAATAGCACTTATACTTGATATGGTGTCCGGAATGTTTTTAAAAATGCCTCAAGGCGGTTCAATCGCCGTCATGATGATTCCGATCTTCCTGATTTCCTTTAGATGGGGGCTGAAGGCAGGGCTGGCAACCGGGTTTTTAGCCGGATTGCTTCAGTTTGTCACTGGAGGATTTTACGTTTATCATCCTCTGCAGCTTCTTCTTGATTATTTTATCGCGCCTACAGCCGCGGGAATCGGCGGCTTTTTTGCTGGATCGATCAGAAATGCTTCAGTCGAGAAACAAAAAGGAAAGATCATTTTCTATGTTACGCTGGCCGTCTTTCTCGGAAGCGGACTGAAATTTCTCGCTCATGTCATCAGCGGCGCTGTCTTTTTTGGAAACTATGCGCCTGAAGGCACTCCGGTATGGATTTATTCCTTGGTATATAATGGAACATATATGCTTCCGTCTTTCATTGTCTGCACAATTGTCCTTTGTTTACTGCTGCTAACCGCGCCAAAACTCTTGGAAAACAGATCAGACATGAGATAGCATAAAAAAACAGCGGACTCGCCTGAGATTCCGCTGTTTTTTATGATTTAATCAAATCCGCGACCAATATATACCGCTCCGGTGCTGAACCGATAAAGTCAAAAGGATAGCAGGTGGAAACCGTCAATGTTGCTCTCGGCTTTGGTACAATCACCGTCCGGTCATCCGCATCCACGATCCGCACCTTTTTCACTTTGTATGTAAAAGTTCCGTAGGAAGCTTCAACAATTAACTGATCGCCTTTCCCCACTCGGCCGAGTTTTCGGAAAACCGTATCCCGGTGGCCTGATAAAACCGAGTTGTCATCTTCTCCAGGCAGAACGGAACCAGCGAAATGGCCCACGCCTTTTTGCAGCTCGTCTTCATCTGTCCCGTGATATATAGGAATCCTTGCATTGATTTTCGGAATGACAAGATCACCGATTTTCTCCCCGGTTTTAAATGTTTGATCAATCACCGTTTTTTCTTTTTTCGCCGTCTGAATCGGAGGTTTTTCAGGCTTTTCTTCTTCTTTCATCTGCTGAAATGAAAAAAGAGCGTAGCCGTGCATTAACTTGAACACATTCGTTGTTGTAAAATAAGCGCCGCACACAACCATCACAATAGCTGCGAGCCAGATGATTTTTTTTCGATGTGCCTTAATTTCCTTTCACTCCTTATAAAAACTTCCCATTCTCTACATAATTAGAATGGGAAGTGACATGTTAAGCCGCTTTGCGAAGCCTTCTGATCATGAAGAATCCGCCAAACATCAGAACGGCGCCTAAGATCGACCATTCCGCGTAATGCCCGGCTGTCTTTGGAAGCTTTGCACCTTTAACCGTCTTTTTCACATGAGATGGCTTTGAATCATGTTTGACAGCCGTTTGGGTTTGCTTCACTTTTGACCCTGTATCATGAATTAAATCAGATCCGATCATGTCAGGCGTCAGCAATACATCCAAAATGAAGTTGCCTTGCAGATCGTATACTTCCACCAGAAGGCTTGCTCCCTTCAGATCTTCCGCGCTGACAAGCGTTGTCAAAGACACTTCTTTTTTCTTTCCGTCTTTAACAAGATAGTATTTTGTTTTCACTTCAAGCGTCTTCTGAAGATCGTTTAAAATGGATAGCATTTCAGCGATATCCTGAGCTGACAGCTCTGATACAGACTCGAAATCGGCTACCGCTTCAAGACGTTCTCCAAGAGCCATCAAATCATTTTCAAGGTTTGGATTTTTATCGCGCACCTTTCGGAGATGATTCACGAGCCTTTCCCACTCCTGATCATCCACACCCAATTCTTGAAACAGGTTCCCGATCTGAAAATCGTCTTCTTCATATGTCACAGTGAAAAGCGCATCATCCAATTCGTATTCAAACATAAACACGTCGAGAATGTTTTGGCCGCTTTCCATATAGCCATTTTCAACAAAAAGGTCAGCCGCTTCTTTTTCGCTCAATCCGTATTCTTTTAAATAGGATGCCAAAAGTTGATTAGTCAGTCTTTCCCCTAAAAAATCTTTCAACTCTTCCACCGACTCAAAATCTTTTAAACTTTCATCATATGTATCCTGTAAATAAGCTTCCAATTCTTTTTCTGTCATTCCTATTTCTTCAAGATACTCTTGAAGCTCGGCCTGTTTCGGCGCGGCAAAAGCACCAGCTGCCGGCACTAAAACCAGGATGCAGACCAATAGTGACATCAGCCTTTTTTTCATTTCTTATGACCCCCTAAATTTATCTTTCATTTTGATTATAGTGGAAATATTTTTAAAAACATGTATTGTAATTGAAAATCTTTTCGTCTATAATATTTTGTTCTTTTTCCTGTTTAAACAGGCATAATCTTCCCCTCTATTGAATGTAATATAGTAAAGCGAATAGAGGAGGTATGCAAATGAACCCTTACTATATGATGCTCTTATGTTACGTCCTATCGATCATCCACTTTTTAATAGGCTACCGGGAAGCCCTGAAAATAAGCGGAGCTGACGGGCTGGTCAACGGAACCGCAATGATCTCCTGTATTCCGCTTGGCGCGGTTTTCGCTTTTTTCGCGCACTTTTTTTGGAAAATGACGATTTAATTTCAGAAATGAACTTTTCACCGGCGAACTTGCATTTCAGCGTTATTCACAGACGGCAGCAGTTTATGCTATGATTAATAGAACTTCAATTTACAAAAAATTCACAAAGATTGGAGGGAAGAGAATGGCCAAAGCCGTGGCTTCACAAGAAGTCGCCAATATGCTCAACGACTGGTACATACTGATGAAAAAAAGAGACATTTCAGGCTCAATCGAAATGAAAGATGACATAGATAAAGCAATTGAAAAAATGGAAGAAGATCATGACGTTCTACTCTATTATCAAATGCTCGATTTTCGCTTAAGGCTCCTTCTTGAAGATATCTCCCAATCTTCCACCGAAAAATTGGAGGCCATCAGTTTTCAAGACAAAGATCCAAAAAGTACGGACGACAAGCTGAATTATTATTTTTACCTGTTTAAAGGGATTTATGAGGACTACAAGCAAAACCATACAGAAGCGCTCAATTTTTTCAGAATAGCGGAAAAAAGACTGAGCGTCATTCAAAATGAAATTGAAAAAGCTGAATTTCATTATAAAATCGGTGTTTTGTATTACAACTTAAAAGCGACATGGCTGTCGATTCATCACATCAACATTGCCTCCGGCATCTTTCAAGGGTATGACGGGTATGCCAAGCGGGTCATCAACTGCAAAATGCTGATCGGGCTCAATTATATTGACCAATTTAAGTTCTCCGAAAGTGAAGTATTATTAAAAGAAGCGATCGAAAAAACCGAAAAAATCGGCGACCAATTCCTTTTACCGTGTACCTACTATAATATGGGCTTTTTGAAGAGTAAGGAAGACAAGCAGGAGGAAGCGCTAAAGTATTACAATAAAGCTTTTGCAATCAAAGATTTTGAAACGAAAGCCAAGTATGCTTACCTTCTTTGCGTTTATGAAAACACAAGGTCTCTTTTCAAAACCAACGCACACAAACAAGCATTTAAATGGATCGAAGTGGGCTTTAAAAAATCCCGGGAAATGAACAGCGAAATTTTCGAATTGAAATTCAAAATTTTATATACATTATATTCTGATACACAGAATAAACTGGAAATAATCAAGGACTATGTTCACCAGTTAGAAAATGAAAAAGCCTGGGTAGATTTGGAGGAATTATTGATGGATGTAGCGAATTACTACAGGCGAGAAAAGTTATATGAAGAAGCCATATACTTTTACATTAAAACAGACAAGGCGAGCAAGCTCGCTGGAAGAGGAGGAGAATAAAATGAAAAAAGTATTATTAACAGCAGTTGTATTAGGCGCAGTTATCAGCTTTTCATTCGTAAACCATGCACCGGAAGCGGCTTCTCAAGGAGATCAGGTACTTCTGGCATCCCGGGGATCAGGAGCATAAAATATTTAAAAAAATACCCATTCAGACATCTTCTGAATGGGTATTTTGCACTTTATATTCATATTCAGGAGGGATCGATATGGGAAAGAAAGTACTGCTGACAGGTTTTGACCCCTTCGGGGGAGAAACGGTCAATCCGTCTTGGGAAGCTGTAAAACGGCTGAACGGAGAAAAAGTCGAAGGCGTCTCTATCGTGGCGGAGCAGATCCCGACCGTTTTTCATCATTCAGCGGCCGTTTTGGAAAAAGCGATCGAAAAGCACCATCCCGATATCGTCATTTGTGTAGGACAAGCAGGCGGCCGGGCTCACATTACTCCGGAACGCATCGCAATCAACATCGATGACGCCCGCATTCCGGATAATGAAAAACGGGAACCGATCGATGAACCGATCGCGGCAGACGGGCCTGCAGCTTACTGGTCCGCGCTTCCGATCAAACTCGTTGTGAAAGAGTTGAGAAAAAACGGAATCCCGGCCTCCGTCTCTAATTCAGCTGGAACATTCGTATGCAACCATCTTTTTTACCAGTTAATGCACCGTATAGACCGCACCTCGGCAAACATCCGCGGAGGGTTCATCCACATTCCGTATCTCCCCGAACAAACAGTCGATAAGCACGAGCCGAGCCTCAGCCTTGAAACGATCGTCGAAGGGCTGAGGATAGCCGCCGTCGTCTCTGCCCTTCACGAAAAAGACATTCGCGAAACCGGAGGCTCGCTCAGCTGAAACCGAAGCCGCCTCAAGGCGGCTCTCCGGATTCGCACACTTCCGGATTCTTGTACATCCCTGTGTGTTTTTCTTTTAAAAAAGTAAACACTATAAGAAAAACAGATAAAAGGGTGAACACGGATGCAGAAATCTTATGCCGTTTTCGGGCTCGGTCAGTTCGGCGGCAGTCTTGTCAAAGCCTTCCACGCAAAAGGGGCTGAAGTTTTAGGCATCGACAAATCCGAAGAAAAAGTAAACGAATATTCTGCTTATGCAACCTACACCATTTGCGCCAATGCCGTTGATGAAAATACATTGAAACAAATCGGAATACGCAACATCGATCACGCCTTTGTATCATTCGGCGATGACATTGAAGCAAGCATTCTGACTTCGCTTTTGCTGATTGAAATGGGCGTTCCCAAAGTATGGACGAAAGCGCAAAATGACTATCACCAAAAGGTTCTCCATAAAATCGGCGTCCATCGTATCATTCATCCCGAAAAAGATATGGCCAAGCGGATAGCCAGCCATATCACCTCGGAAAAGATGATCGATTTTGTTGAGCTGTCGCCAAATTACAGCATAGTCGAAATTGTGGCAACAAAAAAGCTGGACAAAAGAAGCCTGGGGGATATCGATGTACGCGCCAACTTCGGCTGCAACATCGTCGGCATAAAAAGAGACGGGCATTTCATCATCGCACCGAGCGCTGATGACTTGATATACGAAAACGATATTTTGATTGTGATCGGGCAAAACAAAGATATTGAGACCTTTGAAAAAAAGGGCGATTAACCGTGAAGTTTAAACAGATTCAATTAAGCCCGTCCCAACTGCTCGTGCTGGTGTTTTTATTTTTCATCATATTAGGAACTCTTTTATTGAAGACCCCGGCAGCGACGTCTAAACCCATAGGCTGGATTGATACGCTTTTTACATCGACATCGGCGATGACTGTTACCGGCCTAGCCGTCGTTGATACAGGCACGGATTATACGTTGTTCGGTCAGCTCATGATCCTCGTTCTCATCCAGATCGGGGGACTCGGCATCATGTCATTTGCAGTGCTCATTTTTATCATGCTCGGGAAAAAAATCGGCCTGAAAGAACGGCTGTTGATTCAACAGTCTCTCAATCAAACTTCTTTAGGCGGGATCATTAAGCTCATCAAGAGTTTGTTTATTTACTCCTTCGCAATTGAAATGCTGGCCATGGTCATACTGGCTGTCAAATGGGTTCCTGAATACGGTTTCGCACGCGGCGTCTACTACAGCCTGTTCCACGCGGTTTCCGCCTTTAACAATGCGGGATTTTCCATTTGGCCGGACAGTTTAATACGGTATAAAAGCGATCCGCTCGTCAACTTGGTGATCAGTTTTTTGTTTATCATCGGCGGGATAGGGTTTACCGTATTGTCTGATCTATGGCATAAGCGGAGCTTGAAAAAGTTAAGCCTTCATTCGAAATTGATGATATACGGTACGTTTATCATCAATTTGTCAGCCATGATCTTTATTTTTCTGCTTGAGTATCAAAATCAAAAAACGCTCGGCATGCTTCCGCCAGCTGAAAAACTTTGGGGCGCCTATTTTCAGGCCGTGACCCCGCGAACAGCCGGGTTTAACACGACAGATATCGGAAGCCTGCACGAAAGCACGATCACACTTTTGCTCCTTCTTATGTTTGTCGGAGCGGGGAGCGCATCCACCGGCGGAGGAATCAAGCTGACGACGTTTCTTGTCATTCTCCTGTCGGTTATCACTTTTTTAAAAGGCAAAAAACATATTTCGATAGCAAAAAAAACGCTGAAAGACCAATTGATCATTCGTTCGCTCGCTATTTCGACTATCAGTGTGCTGTTGATTTTAGCGGCTGTCTTTATTTTAAATATGACAGAACCTAAGCCGTTTTTGGCGATTTTGTTTGAAGTCGTATCAGCCTTCGGCACGGTCGGCCTGTCAATGGGGATTACGGCTGACCTGACCCCTGTCGGAAAGATACTGATTATTTTCATTATGTTTCTCGGAAAACTCGGACCGCTCACATTGGCGTTTTCCCTGGCCAGACCTGAACAGGAAAACATCCGCTATTCAAGCGAAGATATTTTGACCGGATAAGGTGCAAACTTTAAAGCGCCTTATGTGTCTTCCCTTTAACGGACGGGACGGTGTTTTTCCTCATGCTTTGCGAGGCCATGAACAAAATAATACCTGAAAAAATGACCGCTCCGCCGATCACCTGCGTCATCATGACGGATTCGTCTAAAATCCAATACGCCAGCGCAACCGCTCCGACAGGTTCAAATAAAATCGCCACAGAAATCATATTTGTGCTCAGCCATTTCAGCACCCAGTTAAACAGCGAGTGCCCGAGCAAAGTCGGAATGACGGCAAGCAGAAAGAAATACCCCCAATCTGACGCAGGATAAGAAAAAAAGGCGGCGCCCGAAAACAGACAGTACAGGCATAAAGTGATGGCGCTGATTCCATACACAATAAACGTGTAAACGGTCAAACTGTGGCGTTTTCTGACATGCTGGCCAAACAGCAAATATGCCGTCACAAGCGCACACGCCAATAGTGCAAGAATGTCGCCGTAGAGCGCCTGGCCGCTTACTTTGAAATCCCCCCAGCTGATGTACGCGCTTCCGCCGATCGCGAGAAGCGCACTGATGATTCCAGCGAACGACACTCTTTCTTTAAATAAAAAGTATGTACCGATAAAAGAAAAAATCGGCTGCAGCGTCACAAGAACAACCGAGCTCGCCACTGAGGTGTATTCAAGCGAACGAAACCATAAAATAAAATGAAATGCCAAAAAGAACCCCGCTGCCGCTGAAAACAGCCAGTCCTTTTTCGAAAAACTCAAGACTTCTTTTCTTTTTCCCCAGAAAAAAGGAAAGATCAGCAAAGCGGAAAAAAAGAGACGATAAAAAGCGATGATTCCAGCGTCAGCCGTTGACAGTCTGACAAAGATGGCGGAGGAAGACACAGCCAGCACCCCGACTACTAATGCGATATACGGGTACAATGTTGTTCTCAAATAAATCCTTCCTTCTATTCATTTTTCTTAAGCATATCCGATGGCGATGCGAAAATCGAGTGTTTTTTGGTTATTTTACCAGCCTGCGATATGGTACAGTAAAAACAGGAGGGGATATGATGAGCATTTTTAATGAAGCGAGAAAAGAACTTTGGAGCGAGATTCAAGGCCTGTCAGACGAAACGCTGAATAAAAGGCCCTCGGAGGACGAATGGAGCATTCAAGAAGTGATCGACCACCTGAAAAAAATCGACCTGATGGCACTTCAAATCCTAAAGGAACAAATCAAGCATGCACCGGTCAAAACAATCGAAGATAAACCGGTGCATCAGTCGGAAGACAGAAGCTCCAAACGAAAGGCGCCCCCATATGCAGAGCCTGAAAGAAAAACGGCGGATGCTTTAACCCTCAAAGCTGAGCTCGACAATGTCAGAACACAATTAACTTCAGTCATCGCCGCCTTTCATGATGAAGATTTTCAAAGGGTGCTGCCGCATCCGGTTTTCGAAGAGCTTACGGTCAGACAGTGGCTCGACTTCATCGGCCATCATGAAAGAAGACATATTAAACAGATCAAGGAAATCAAACAGAAACTATTATAATACACGGAAAGCCCCGGCTTTAGAGGCCCGGGGCTTTTCATCCGCTCAGGCAAACGACCTGGCGTCTTTCGTGGCAGCAGGCGAATACGCCCACACTTCTGCCTGGTCGCCTTGATGGATCAAGCCGGGGCGTTCGACGACGCAGACGATTCCCCTTCTTCCGATCGCATGGCGCACAAAGCGCGAAGCAAGCTTCGGTTTGTCGGGAAACTGCTCCTGAATGACTTCTCCGGGCTGAATGCACGGCTCGTTCTCACCCTCGCTCAACAGAGAGGCGCCGCTTGGAAAAACGATTCTGCTTCCTTCTCTTAATGAAGTTAAATCAGGCAGTCCGCTTAATGCGATATTAGCCCCGAGCCATTCCGGAAGGACCGCAGGAACGTTCAGCCGTCCGGCAATCTCAAGACACTCTTCGACCGAGACAATTGAAATCTGCCTCCTGTTGAAAATCTCCGTCCCTCTTTTATACATCGGCTCCCTTGCTCCCGCTTTTTTCGTCAGTCCAAAATGCAGATCACCCGGTATTCCCCCATAATCAATCACAATCTTTTCTTGTTTCTCTGTCACAAATGACGGTGTGTCCGCTATGTATACGTTCTCTGCAACAGCCGTGTGCTTTTTCCACATTCAACCCATCCCCTTTTTTCAAGATGTGATTTATTTTACAATGCATCCCTTTTTTTCTCAAATTGAGAAAGCCCGCTGTGCGTTCACACAGCGGGATTCATGCATTTCTTTATACAGTTTTCGGGGTTAGATTAAAGCAGCGTTTGTAAATCCAATTGTACGCTTTTTCGTTCAGGTCTCTCGGGTTTCCGACCGTTTGCGGATCTTTCATCGCTTCTTTTGAAAGGCGGTCGATCATGTCAGGTGATACGCCTTGCTCTTCAAGACTAGGAATCTCCAAGTCTTCCACAAGCTGATACATCCAGTTCACTGCAGCTTTAGCCGCTTCCACTGTAGACATGCCGCTTGTGTCAATGCCGAACGCTTTTGCAATGCGGGCAAATTTTTCAGGGTAGCCTTTCCAGTTGTATTCCATTACAGGACCCATCATCGCCGCCACACATTGGCCGTGCGCGACAGGAATGATTCCTCCGAGCGTCTGGCTCATCGCGTGAGCAGCGCCTGCAGATTCGCTTCCGTAAGAAAGGCCTGCAAGCATAGCCGCCTGCGCCATGCCGTATCTCGCTTCAAGATCTTCCCCATCGGCAAACGCTCTGCGGATGTAATGTGCGCCGTATTCGATGGCAAGAAGGGCCACCGCGTCAGTTATCGGCTGAGCAAATTTCATCGTATAGCACTCGATGGCGTGAGCCAAAGCGTCAACGCCGGTCATCGCTGTGACGTGCGGAGGCATTGATACATGCAATTCAGGATCGATAACTGTCAAGTGAGCAGCAATCAGCGGGCCGCCCGTATTGAATTTAAATTCACGCTCTTCATCTGTGATAACCGCCCATTGTGTAACTTCTGAGCCGGTTCCGGCAGTCGTCGGGATCGTTGTAAGCGGAGGAATCCGGTTTTCAAGAGGCTTCTTTCCTTCTGCCGCTTCATAGTCAAGAACCGAGCCTTCATGAGTGGCTTCGACTCCGATCGCTTTCGCCGTATCCATTGAGCTTCCGCCGCCGACTGCTACAAGGCCGTCGCAGTTTTCTTCAGCATACAGTTTGGAACCTTCAGCGACAAGACGGACAGGCGGATTCGGCTCGACTTTATTAAAGACGACAACTTCAACGCCTGCTTCCTGAAGGGATTCAACGACCGGGTTTGTTACACCTGCTTTGTAGATGCCGGGGTCTGTGACAAGCAGCGCTTTTGAAACGCCAAGTTTTTTCACTTCTTCGCCCACATGTTTAACGGCTCCGATTCCGTGCTTAATGACGGTCGGGATTTCAAACGTGTGGAATTTGTTCATCGCTTCTACTTTCATATTTAAAGTCATGAATCATTTCCTCCTTCTTATGCTTTAAACCAATTGACAGCCGCCGGTTTCGTATTGCGGTAGACGTGCTTCACTTCCGTGTATTCTTCAAGGCCCATGCGGCCAAGCTCGCGGCCGATGCCTGACTGCTTGTAACCTCCCCAAGGCGCTTGTGCGAAATACGGGTGGAAATCATTGATCCAGACGGTTCCCATGCGCAGTTTGGAAGCGACGCGTTCCGCTTTTTCGATGTCTTTTGACCAAACGGCGCCGGCTAAGCCGTAAATCGTATCGTTTGCAAGTGAGACCACTTCTTCTTCTGTTTTGAATGATTCAACTGTTAATACAGGACCGAATACTTCTTCCTGAACGATTCTCATATCTGATGTACAGCCCGAGAAGATCGTCGGCAGATAGAAGAATCCATTTGCAAGTTCAGGGTCCTCCGGACGCTTTCCGCCTGTTTCCAACTTGGCGCCTTCTTGCAGGCCGATTTCCACATATTTTTCAACTTTGCTGCGGTGTTCAGCTGAAATGAGCGGACCGCTCTGTGTCTCCTCGTGGAATCCGTTGCCGAGCTTGATTTTTTTCGCACGTTTGACAAGCTCTGCGACAAACTCGTCATGAATGGATTTTTCAACGAGAAGACGAGCACCCGCGGAGCAAACCTGTCCTGCGTGGAAGAATACCGCATTCAGCGCCTGGTCAACCGCTACGTCAAAATCTGCGTCTTTAAACACAATATTCGGATTTTTCCCGCCAAGCTCAAGCGCAATTTTTTTCACATTCGTACTTGCAGCCTGCATGATTTTCTTTCCGGTTTCAATTCCGCCGGTGAAAGAAATTAAGTCGACGTCTGTATTTCTGGCAAGTTCATCGCCGACAGTGGCCCCGGGGCCGAGAACAAGGTTGGCAACCCCTTTAGGCACACCGGCTTCTTCCATCAGCTTGAAGATCTTAATGGTTGTCAACGGTGTGATTTCACTTGGTTTGACAACGATTGTGTTGCCCGCCGCCAAAGCCGGAGCGATTTTCCAGCTTGCCTGCAGGAGCGGATAATTCCATGGGGTGATCTGCCCGCAGACACCGACCGGCTCCCTGACAATTTCGCTTTTAGAATCGGGAATCGGTGAAGAAATGACTTCTCCGCCATCTTTATCCGCAAGCCCTGCATAATATTGAAATACGTTTGCAATATCATCCATATCGGCTCTGCTTTCTTCAAGCGTCTTGCCGGTGTCAAGCGATTCAAGCTCTGCCAGCTCTTCGTGGTCGCGTCTGATCAGTTCGGCGATCTTTAATACGATGTTGCCTCGTTCAAGACCCGGCGTATTCGCCCACTCGCCGTCGTCAAAGGCGCGGCGCGCTGCGGAAATCGCCCGAACAGCGTCTTCTCTGTCTCCTTCACTGACGGTTTCAATATGCTCTTGATTGTAAGGGTTGATAATTTGGCGGGTTTCGCCTTTTTTGGCGCCCACCCACTTTCCGTCAATGAAAAGTGTTTGACTCATAAAAGCAGCCTCCTCATTACGCAAAGTTTGTTAAATAAAAATTTAACGTTTTGAACACTTTGAATTTATCATGCGCCATTTTTTGTGTCAAAGGGAATCAGTCTGATTATTTTTTTTGAATTTTATGTGAATGCAGAGCTCACATGGGCTGAGGCCGTTTGAAAAAAAAATTTGATTTTGACATTTGAATTTCTTTCGTTAAGATAAAGAACATACAGAAATAACTTAACAAACTTAACGCGGATTTCAGATCAATCCCCGATTTTTCGGGGGGCATTGAATCTGCAATGCTGATGTTCCGCTCCTGTGAAAGGAGGCAAGTTATGGACAATCCCCGTGATCTTTCAGCAAAAGAAGCGATCGCACAGGCAAAGGATCTTGTCATTGATTCAATCGCAGAAACGATGGATCTGTACGGCATTACCCGGAGTGCGGGTATTTTGTACGGAACCATGTACCTTTCGGATGAAATGACACTGGACGAAATGCGGGAAGAACTGCAAATGAGCAAGCCCAGCATGAGCACAAGCGTAAAAAAACTCCAAGACTTAAACGTCGTCAAAAAGACATTCCATAGAGGAAGAAGAAAACACAGCTTTGTTGCTGAAAAGGATTTCTTCAAATTTTTCACAAGCTTTTTCCCGCAAAAATGGGAAAGGGAAGTCAAAGTGAATCTCATGGCCATTCAAGACGCTCAAAAAGCATTGGAGGACATCGTCGAAAGCGATGGGCTTGACGAAAGTATAAAAGAAGAAGCGAGAACTCTTTATGACCAGTTGGAACAGTCAAAACCGTATTATGACTGGCTGCTGAGACTCGCGAAATCTGTCCAATCCGGAGAGATTTTTGAGTTTATACCGATTGATAACAAGGAATAAAAAGGTTTTATCCGCTCTGAAGTCAGCAGTTTGCATACTTCCCAGAGTGGCGCAAAACCTTTTTTCACATTTTAATTTCAAGAAAATTCGAAAAATTATTACCGGAGGCGATGTGCATACATGAATTATGCTGAGAAGAAAAAAAACTGGATCAAATTAGGTATTTTTGTGTTGTTTGCGGGAGGCTTACTCGCGTATATCGGCATTTCGAATGCAGACATTCATTGGGGCGGCTTTATCTCCATGATGATATTCTTTGCTTTCACCTATTATTTAGGCGCTTTTTACGCAGCAAAGAAATCAAATTCTTTTTCTGATATGATCGTGGCAAAAAGGAGCATGCCGTTTTTCGTCGGAATGGTGACGATGGCCGCAACATGGGTCGGCGGCGGATATATTAACGGAACGGCCGAATCGGCTTACAGCGACGGTCTCATCTGGGCCCAGGCACCCTGGGGCTACGCATTAAGCCTGATTATCGGCGGTATTTTCTTCGCCAGAAAAATGCGCCGTCATCAATTTATGACCATTATCGATCCTCTCGAACAGCGCTTCGGTAAGCGGATGGCCGGTGTTTTATATATACCGGCGCTGTTAGGAGAATTGTTTTGGAGCGCCGCGATCTTAACGGCATTGGGCACGACTTTCGGAATGATTCTGAATATCGATTTCCAAACGTCGATTATTCTTTCGGCGATGATCGCCATCGCTTATACGGTGGCCGGAGGCATGTGGGCAGTCGCTTTCACAGATGTCTTCCAAATGATCATCATTTTGCTTGGGCTGTTTTTAGTCGTCCCATTTGTGTTGTCAAATGTCGGTTCATTCGATATCGTATGGGCAAATTACAGGCACGATTTCGGAAGCAGCGCCAATCTGTTTCCGCCGTTGGACGGCTGGAAAAATCCTGAATGGGGAAACCTGTTTTGGAACTGGTGGGATAATGCGCTCCTCTTAATTTTCGGTGGTATCGCATGGCAGGTGTACTTTCAGCGCGTTCTTTCGGCAAAATCGGAAAACGCCGCCATGTGGCAGTCGATTATTGCCGGAGTGATCTGTATCATTGCCGCCATTCCGTGCGTGATCATCGGAGCTGCCGGAAACAGTGCGGATTGGAGCCTGTTCGGAGCGAGCGCTCCGGATAACCCGGCGATGATTTTGCCGCAAACGCTTGCGTATTTAACGCCGGGAATTATCGCTGGCATCGGTTTGGGTGCAATTGCAGCTGCCGTTATGTCAAGCATGGACTCATCGATTCTATCGGCATCATCAATGGCCGCATGGAATATTTACCGTCCGCTGATCAAGCCGAAGGCCACCCAAAAACAGCTGCAAAAAGTCGTCAAACGCTCAATCATTTTGTTCGGCGCGGGAGCAGCGATCATCGCGCTGAATGTCAAAAGCGTTTATACTTTATGGTATTTGGCATCGGATTTAGTTTATTGCATTCTTTTTCCCCAGTTAACAATGGCCCTCTTTTATAAAAGAGCAAACCTGTACGGGTCAATTTCCGGATTTGCAGTTGCGGTCATTCTGAGGCTGGGCGGCGGTGAACCCGCATTCGGCATCCCGCCGCTTCTGCCGTATCCGATGATTGAAGACGGCACAGTCCTCTTTCCTTTCCGGACGCTGGCTGCGGTTACAGCATTTATGACGATCTTCGCTGTGTCCGAATTGACGCAGCGCAAATGCCCTCCTAAACAGCTTGTACTCCCCCAAGAAAAACAGAAAGACGATCGCGCGGCTTAAAATAGGAAAAACGCCCGGCCCCGGGCGTTTTTCTTGATTCGTGTTTAATTTTTCACGGCATGAATGTAGTGAATCGTTTCAAAGGCTGACAGATCATCTTTTCGATTTTTAAAATAACGCTCTTGAATATCCGACGGTGACAAATGCTCATAAACGAGCAGTCCGGATTGCTCCAGCATATGCTGGATTTCCTGATACGAATAGCATGACTTCATCGGTTCTCCGCCTGCCGCTGCCATTTTCACCATATTTTCCACCCTGTTGGAGAAACCTTTTTCTTTGAACAGGTTTTCATCCGCATAATCAAAAACGATCGAACTTCCTGAAGGAAGATCAGCCATTAATTGTCTCAGCAATTTTTCGGTTTCTTCCTTTGTTAAGTAGTAGGAAACGCCCAAAAAGCTAAAGAACGTTTTTTTGTTAAAATGAAAACCCTTATCAGCCAATTCTTGATAAGAAAATGCCTTGGCAAAGTCCAAAGGAATAAAATGAAGGTGGGCCGGGATGTGAAAACCTGCTTTGTCCAGCCTTTCCTTTTTCCATTTTTGTGTCGCCGGATGGTCAATTTCAAAGATATCAATTTTGCCTTTTAACTCTAGGTTCCGAAAACAAAAAGTATCCAGCCCTGCCCCAAGAATCACGTATTGTTCTGCTCCAAACCGAATCTCATGGTGCAGCACGCTTTCGCAATATGCGGCACGCGCGAGCGGCGTCGGAGAGAGCTGAATTTGTGTGACCCATTTTAATATTTCTTCATCGTCTCCCTCGTATTTTTCCGCTATATCTTTGTTGAAGAACTGTATACCTTGAATGAAACTGTTTTTAATATCAGAAAATTCTTGTTGGGAAATGAGCGTTTTGGCTAGATTGTCATCAAAAATTTTTGGTTCATCATATTGGCTGTGATAAGCTCTGCCAAAAGCCGAAATAAGAGACGTTACACTCGATTCATCTTTTTTCATGTCGTACACTCCTTCATCAAACGCAAAAAAAATAGGATTCTCCCGGCCAGGAGAATCCTATTATACACACCAATATTCAATTAGTAAATTATAGCATAAATAAATTTTTTTGTCAAGAATTTGCACTTTTCCTATTTTATCAATGATCGAGAAAACAGCCTGTGAGTATGGGAAAACTACACGTATAACAGCGGGGTCGACTTTTTAAAAATCTTGCCGTCTCTTATATAAAAGCGGGGGACGCGCCAGCTTATTGTAGATACCACTTCATAATTGATCGTATCAAGCATTTCCGCAACTTCATCAACGGAAATTTCAGCTCCCTTTTGCCGGCCGTAAATCACGACTTCCTCTCCTTGTTTACCTTCGCTCTCTCCCAGACTGACCATTATCATGTCCATTGTTACTCTTCCCGCCACCGGCACCCGTCTTCCGCGGTGTAGAATAAATCCGCGATTGGAAAGTTCACGGGAATAACCGTCAGCATAGCCGACCGGAATCGTGGCAATCACTTCCCCGCGCTCAGCAACATATGTAGCCCCATAACTAACGGTCCGCGGTTCTGTCAACATGGTTTTCACATAAGCGATGCGCGCCTTCAAGCTTAGTGCAGGCACAAGCTTAACGAGATTGAGCTGCCTGATATAATCGGAAGGATATAATCCATACATTCCGATACCTAAGCGAATCATATCAGCGCTGAATTCCGGAAAAGCGATCGCCGCGGCCGTGTTGTTCATATGCACCGTAGGCAGCTTAAAGCCTTGTTCTTTCAGAAAACGAAGAAAGCTGATAAACTTTTCGTGTTGAATCATGGTTAGCTCAGTATCCGGTTCGTCAGCTGTGGAAAAATGCGTGAAAATCCCTTCCCATCTAAGGTTTTCACTAGCCGCCAGCGCTTCCACAATTGCTAAAAGCCTTTCTTTTGTGCGTACACCTAAACGCCCCATGCCGGTATCCACATTGATATGAACAGACAGCCGGTCAGGGGTTGCTTCTGTTTCCAATATCTCGTTCGCTTCTTTAATCCAGTCAACTTGAAATGCTGATAACGATATATTCCAAGCTGCCGCTTCTTTCACACAGCTAAGCGGGGTGAAACCGAGCACAAGGATCGGTGCGTCAATCCCCGATTTTCGCAAAACGACCGCTTCCTCCACCGAGGCAACGGCGAGCTCACTCGCGCCGTTTTCCAGTGCATGGCGTGCCACTTCCACCGAGCCGTGACCATAAGCGTTCGCTTTTACGACAGCCATAATCTTGCTCCTCTTCGGAATATGCCGCCGAAATGCGCGCAAATTTTTTTTAATCGCATCAAGGTTTACCTCTACCCAGACTTCCCGGCAAAGCTTTTTCATCAACGCTCCCTTCTTTCTTGTCACATAGTATTCATTCATGTAGCCGTTCGAAAATTGCCCGGATGCTTTCTATCTCATTCTTATTCAGCTTCGGGCGAAATCATTCAGTCAGTAATCGTTAGCGGTGGAAGGCAAACAGCAGGAGCCCGTGCCGTGCAGACTTTAAATCGAAGGTTTTCTTCTGCTGCCAAAGGAAATGCAAATCTGTCCATCTAGTTTTTTTAAAAGCGGCTTAATAAGGCTCCGATTTTTTTCGATTTGATATATTTTAAGCGTCCCTGTCATAAATTTCGGTATACACGACCTGTGAAGGGAGCTTTTTACATGAAAAGAACAGCCGGGACTCCAGCTTGGTACAATCGCGTGCCTCATCCAATAAGACACGATGGTGCGGGCGCGACTGATTTTGGGCCCCGCGACGTGATGCGGGATTTAGAGAATCCCGACATGTTCGTTCCTCCAAAAACAGATGCCGGAGCAATCCCCAATTTAAAGTTTTCTTTTTCAGACACACATATGCAGTTAAATCATGGCGGCTGGTCGCGCGAAATAACTGTCCGGGAGCTGCCGGTATCAACGACGATTGCCGGCGTCAACATGCGGCTGACGCCAGGCGGGGTGCGCGAGCTGCATTGGCATAAGCAATCGGAATGGGCTTACATGATTTTGGGCCATGCGCGCATTACCGCCGTCGATCAGGACGGCCGAAACTTTATCGCCGATGTCGGCCCCGGGGATTTGTGGTTCTTTCCCGCCGGAATACCGCACTCGATTCAAGGGCTTGAGGATGGCTGCGAATTTCTCCTCGTTTTTGACGACGGGAACTTCTCCGAGTTCGATACCTTCACGATTACAGATTGGTTCGCACACACACCGAAAGATGTTCTGGCCGCGAATTTCGGTGTACACGAAAGCGCCTTCGCCCGCATCCCCGACAAACAGCGATACATCTTCCAAGCAAAAGTGCCGGGACCGCTCGAAAACCAAAAAGTGCCCGACCCGTATGGAACCGTACCAAAAAGCTTCGCTTACAGGCTGTTTGCACAAAAGCCTATCGTAACACCCGGCGGAACGGTGCGAATTGTTGATTCTTCAAACTTTCCAATTTCGACAACGATCGCCGCCGCACTCGTCGAAGTCAAGCCCGGCGGAATGAGGGAAATGCATTGGCACCCGAACAACGATGAATGGCAGTACTATATCTCAGGAACCGGGCGAATGACAGTATTTGCGGCAAACGGGACTGCCCGCACCTTTAATTACCGGGCGGGGGATGTCGGATATGTCCCGTTTGCCATGGGACATTACATTCAAAATACAGGCAGCGAAAGCCTGTGGTTTTTAGAAATATTCAAAAGCAGCCGCTTTGCAGACATTTCATTAAATCAGTGGATGGCGCTGACTCCAAGAGAGCTTATTGAAGAGCATTTGCATGTAGGACCGGAGCTGATGAACGCTCTGCGAAAAGAAAAATGGCCAGTCGTCAAATACCGTACAGACAGATAGGCCATCAACCCGCAAAAATGGATCGCGTAAAAAAGGCAACAAAAAAACCCTTGAATCTTCAAGGGTTTTAAAGATGGAGCATAGCGGGCTCGAACCGCTGACCTCTACACTGCCAGTGTAGCGCTCTCCCAGCTGAGCTAATGCCCCGTATATTTAAGACATGATTTATTATAGATGGATTTTTGGAGAAAAGCAAGCGGTTTTTGATGTGAGTAAGAAAATGCTCTGTCAGCCGGCATTTTCTTTTTCACCTAGACAAGCGCTATTGCTTTGATTTTTCAAAACAGAACTGAGTGAACCTTTCAGACAAATCCAGAATGTCATCTATCCTAGGCAAGGCAGTGATCCATTCTTCCGGGATGCTTTCCATTTGATCATACATTCCAGCCATTGTACCTGTAATAAAGGCAATTGTATCTGTGTCTTCCCCCAGGTTCACTGCTTCCAATACAGCATCAGAATAACGGTCTGAATTGAGGAAACACCACAATGCCGCTTCTAAAGAGTGCACAACATAGCCGTCTGACATGATGTCTTCTCTTTTAACACCCGCAATGTCATCATTGAGTATCCTCTTATAGGCAGAAAACTCATTTTCATACTCGGTTCCTCTCAAATTCTCCACACAAGAATGGACTGCTTGTTTATATGCCTCTTTAGGAGAATGATCAAACAAGTTTATTAAGAATTCTATATAAATGATACATCCCAGCGTAGATCGGGGATGACGATGTGTAATAAATGCCCACCTTTCGATCTCAGCTTGTCTTTTTGAAAAATCTGATTCGTTCCATAGCATAAAAGCCAACGGAGATATTCTCATCAATGCTCCGTTTCCATTATCAAACTCAGACGCTCCGCCGCATTGTTCAATTGGAACGCCCCTTTTGAAGCGCTCGATTGCATCATCAGTCGCTCTGCCAATATCAAACATGCTGCCGTATGGAGTCCAGTACCCTTCCCGATACGCAGCAAACTTTTTCATCAATTCGGTCTCATCTTTTTTTTCGATCAGATTCTCCATTAAACACAAAGTGAGTGATGTATCATCTGACCATGTCCCAGGCGGTTGATTATAAGTCCCGTACCCTATCATTCCAGTGATATTTAAGTTTCTAGCTTTAAATTCCACAGGGACGCCCAGCGCATCACCGATAACCCCGCCAAGGATAGTGGAGTACAGTCTTTTTTTAAATTGTGAGATATGGTTATCATCGTTCCACTGAAACGATATTATTCTTCTTTTCATTTGGCACACCCGCTTTGTTGATTCATCTTGAAAACGCATGGAGATCGATTTCCATGCGTTTTAGTTTTAAATCATATTCATTTAAAAATAATTATACATCAAATATTATTTTCCTAAAATCAATCTTCTTATCTTCTCTTCAAACTGCATACTTATATTGAAATCGTTTTTCCATAGATTTAAAAGAGAGATAACTTCTTTTAATTTTAAGGAAAAGTTATACAATACAAGAAATGCACTTGGAGCTTCTCTATCTTTAATTAAATAAACTTTTTTGAAGTCAGGAGTCATATAAAAAATATTATATAATCCATTTTTTGTTTGTTCTAAGTTAACAGAAATCTTTTTTTCTTTAAAAATTGAAAAATAATTCTCACCAATTTTCAAATCTAATAATTTATTTAAAGATTTTATTTCATTATCTTCTAACTCTAATATTTTATCTTGTGTTTCAATATCTCGAATACGATCACCTAAAATAGAAACCGCATAAATACCGAGTGCACAAATTCCCTCTTCTTTATTATCAAATTGCTCTTTAATAAATCCATTCCCTCTTTGATTTAATATTAAATAATATATATTGTTTTCCGTGTTTTCTTGAAGTTCAACAAATGTTTCTTGATAAATACAGTTATTAAACTTTTGATAAACCCCTATTTTATTTTCTTCAGCATGACTTATAACCGCATAATCCTCACCAAGGTTTTCCTTCAACAAATTATGCATTTCTAAAGACCACCTTTTGTAATTGAAACTTCTTTTATATAACCTTTATCTATTGTATCATTGTGATATTTAAGAATAGTGTAATCTTTACTCTCTGTCTCCATAACCTTATGTAGTTTCAATTAAAATCGACCATCTATAATAGATAGATGGTCGATTTTAATTTCATTATAAAAGAAAAGTACTTATGTCTCCTTCAGAGAAATTATTTGCTATTCCTTCAGCTTCCAACAAATTTTTCACTTCATTTTCAAATTGATAAAGCAAATAAACTTTTTTGAACGCAATAAACAGTGCTCTTTGATTTTGGATTGCTAATGTAGATTGAATCACATTACCTTTATTGTTGACAAAAGAGACAATCGAACTTGCTTCGTCTTCCATCTCTAGCATAATCGCTCTATTTTTTACTTGTAATTGTCCCAAAGCAAATAAAGAAGCAGGGATCCCTAATATAGACATGGCTTGAAAAAGCTTACTTTGATCAAATGTAGGTCCACCTATATCCAACTCTTCATGTTCCATCACAAAAAGCTGAAACTTTTCTAAAAAATAAAAAGAAGATAACCTATCCAGAAAAAAGTGTTTTGCCCCTTCAACTTCATTGTAAAATTCTTTTGTTATTTCCAAATAAGGGTTATTTTGTCTTTCAACCATAAACAAACCATAAACCCATTTATCTTTGTCTTTCTTCAATATATAAAAATTTTCATACGGAGCAACATTCTCTTTAATGCAACTATCTTCAAGAGTAGTTGATTTCCCCAGCTTATTCAAAATTTTATGAGCTTGATTAATATTCACTGAAAGTCCACCACATTTATTTTAATAAACTTTGTCAATGAGCTACGGTCGTTGAGCTTGCCTTTTGCTTTCAGTCGCATGCGTTTTTGATTATATCTCATTTGAGTCATACAGCAACTCTTAGCTTATTTCTTCTCCTTTCTAAATGCTATCTCGGAACATCTGCCCACATTCCAGTAGATCTGCCACCATTATGAATAGTTATATTGTGTATTCCAAAAGGTACTAACTCCATTTTACCTGGCACTTCAGTATGGTGCCATGTCATACCTTCTGGTCTTCCTCCAATTGCGTTATCTAGCCATTCAAATTTTGCCTCGTCAGACTTTAACCAGAGACTTTCTGGTAAATCTTTAGTCTCTACCACAAGTCCAGCACCCTTGAAATCTGCAAAACCAATACCTCCTTTTAATAGGTTAGTTTAACATTTAAATAAGTTAATTTTTTCTCACTAGAACTCATATTTTGTGCTACACTTCTTATTTGTTCATCCACTATGTCTATTCTATATTTCCATTGAGATCTGAGGGAAGAATTTATTTTTCCTTCTACCAGCTATATTACACAAAAAAGCACCCGTTGTTTTTAACAACAAAGTGCCTTATAGTAACGTACAGAAAGCATTCCACTTAAAGTTTAGCCTAAAGTTGCACAGAAAGCTTCTTCATCTCACTATGTTCCTCAGGTATCCATTATTTAATATCATATTTTTCTTTAATCTTCATTAATAATTCTTCAATAAGCTCTTTCTTCTCAGGATTTCTTTCTATATAAAAATTACACGCAGTACTTATATACTGATACAATTCATCATAACTCACAATATCGTAATCATCGTCACCGTCGCCAGAATAAAATAAAACTTTATTTTGTCCAAAGTATTCCTCTTCATCTTGTTCATATTCATCTGAATAAATTATTCCATTATACTCACGGCGCTCTCCCTCTTTATTTTTAAATTCTTCTAAATGCTGTAGAAAGTTACGTCCATTTACATAAAGATTCAAAACATCTATAACTGCCTCTTTAGTCAAATTATTCTGTTTCATCATCTCAATAAATTCTTCATATACGTTCATACTAATCCACCCATTCTAATACTGGATAAGCATTTTCTATCTCACCAGTTTCTGAATTCATAATGCCTTCAAATTTTAATTTTTTTCCATTATATTCTGTTTGTCCTTGTATTTTTATCTTCTTTTGTTTTAATAGAGGAATTTCTCTTTTATTGCTTAATCCTTCGTCCATTGCCTTTTTACTTAAATTTATTATTTCATCATCCGAAATAATCTTTGGATCATACACTGTCTTTTTATACATTTTGTCTTTATTAGGTATTACTTTGTATTCACCTGTTCCATTTTTTCCGGTATAGTCCATTTTTTCGTACTTCACTTTATATTCAATATCAAAAACTCCTTCTATACTTGGATGTTCTTTCTTAACAACAGTTTCCAACTCATACTTGTTAGAATTACTATCAAAATAATTCTTAAACTCATCATAATTATGTCCACCACTAACACCATTACGTTCAGTAAACTTTTTAACGGGTCCTGTCGTGTGTTCGACATAGTAATCTTCTTTATATTTAAGGTTTGTCGTACCTTTAGAAACACTCTTCCCAGCCTCAATCTCCTTCTCAACCCGCTGAATCGAATCCTGCATCTTCGCTTTCGACGCTTTATGGGCGTCGTTGACGTGGGCGGAGTAATTGGACCCTTTTCGGACGAGGGTGCCGCCGGCTCCTGCTTCTGCACCGCGGGCAATATCGCTCAAAGCGTCGGCGCTTTTGGCGAATTGTTTTTTGATGGCGAAGCCTGCGTCGTTGAGTCGGTCTTGAGCTTTCAGCCCATTCACCTTCATGCGGTTCGCCCAGATGTTTTTGCTGTCTTTAAAAGATTGTACCATATGTTCTGTTTTGCTTGAAATTTGCCCGATTGTGGCTGCGCTTTTAAATGTACCTTTTGCCGCGGCTGCCCCCGGGATGATGTCAAGGGCGCCGAACACGCCTCTTTCAACCCTTTCGTCTGTGTTTAACTCCCGTTGTGTCATCCAGTCTTTTCCGGTTGCGGCGCTCGAAATATTGGCTCCTCCGTAGGCGACGGCCACCGTGAGACCGGCCGGTGCACAAAAGATGGTGAGCACGATGATGCCTGCACCGGCCAGAAGATCCCGCCACAATTCCTGATTCTTTTGGACATCTCCGATTGATTCGTATTCAAATCCGCGGGAAGAGGCAATCGCTTTCATGTATTCTTCATACGATAATTCGATGTCGGGGTGGTTGATCTGGAATTCTTCAAATTCTTTGCTCAGTACGTGATCAAACGATTCCGAGTCTTTGAAAATATCATTTACGCTCACTTTCGCTTTGTCGGTTTCGACCGCTTGTTTGGACATGCCGTATCCGACGTAAGTGGTTTCCTTGGAGCCGATCCGGTTCGCGGTCGTGTAATTATGTATCGTCAGTCCGCGCATTTTTTCGGCGAACGCGTCTATTTTTTTATAAAAAGGGCTGTCAATGTGATCTTCCACCAAACTGCCGGCTTTCATGCAAAAGTCAGCCAGCTTTTGATAATCCTTAAACAGTTCCTCGATCTTGCTTTTTTTGCTTGTGTGGGTAAAGCTGATCGCCCTGTCGCTGTCCTTGTCTTTGATTTTGGATTCGATATCTTCCAAGAGATCGTTGAGTTTGATAAGGCCGGCTTTCATACCGCCGCCATATGGTCCGCCCGTCAGCGCATCGAGCCCGTCTTTCATGCCCTGCCATTCTTCCGGTACGTATTTCACATCCATTTAGATGATCGCCTCATTTCTATTTCTGAATCTTGTAGAGTTTTTGAAGCTCTTTATCTGTTTCATACATTTTCTCCATCGCATAACTGACAATGTGGGAAGCTATACAGTAATTATCAAACAGCTCCATCGTCTTCCCGAGAATATCCGCGTAGCTTTCAATCGCTTTTGGTGCCTGTCCGGCTTTATAAAAATCGGATTCTGAAAGGTTTTTGATTTCTTTCTGAACCCCTTCTGTATAAATATCGCAGATGCTTTTCAGCTTATTGGAAATGGTGATCATTTCTTCAAACTCGAGATGGATGTTTGTACCGCCGCCTCCTGCTCCGCCTTCTGCATTCATAGCATCGCCCTCCCTGCTCTGAAATTGATGTGCAGTGCGTCATAGATCCGGTTGTTCATAATATAAAGGCTGATCCATTCATATCGATCATTTAAAGGATCAACCGAGATGAAATCTTCGCCTTTTGTAAAGTAAAGTGTTGTCGTCTGGAAACCGGTGTCTGCCGGTTTTTGCTGCGAGGCAAGCTTGAACGTTTCCACAGCAAGAACTTCTTTTTGATCAAGATCCATTGCCCTGACTTCGGCTTTTTCAGCGGCGCTCATCGGTTTTGTCAAAAAAGCGAGGTCTTGATCACGCGGCTCTCTTACTAAAAATGACACGTTGGAAATAAGCGATAAATAAACTTCGCGCTTTTCCAAATAATCTAATGTGTAGCCTTTGCCCTGGCTTCTTTCAGTCAGAGCGACAACGCGCTCCTCATCGTCCGGCAAAAATGCGCACATGACGTTATTAAAGCGCACGAATTCTTCGCTTTCTTGATATTGCTTCAGCAGCTTAATCAGAAAAAAAGCGGTCTTGGTCAGCTTGCCTTCCTTTAAAAGGATGCCTTTTTCAATCAGGCTCTCTTTTGCTTTTACTGCACAATCCGGCTCAGCCAAGGCCAGCTGTTCGCGTTCCGGAAGACCGAATATGTAGGTAACTCCGGCTGCTCCTGCTAAAACATAAAGTTCTGCCGCCGACAGCGTATCTGCTTTCACCTGCATGTCATTCTCCTTCCCTGTTATAAGTTTTTGATTTCCTGCACTTCACTGAGCTTTGAAAAATCGTCGATGTGCATTTGCAGTGCATCTAATGCAGCCGTATGATCTTTCAAGGCGTCTTTCATATCGGCATTCAATTCGATAATCAGCTCAAGGTAGCTTAAAAATGCGTCGCGGGTTTTTCCGCTCCATTTTCCGCTTTCAACATACGCTTTCAATTCCTTTGCTTTTTTCAGCGAGTCGCCAACATGTTTTTCGATCGCTTTCGCATGGGAATGCGCTTTTATTGTTCCATTATGTGAAATTTTCACAGTCTCTCCGCTTACTTTCGGATTGGCCGCTTGATAGTTGTAGTATCCATATCCGTCCATGACTCGGCTGTTCCTCCTCTACGCCTTTTTCTCTTCAGCTTCAGCTTTTGCTTTATAATACTCCCACTTGCTTTTCGCCTTCGACTTGGCGCTTTGAATGTCATCGACCATATCTTTAAAATGCTTGACCAATTCCTTCAGCTTGGCATCCTTTTCATGGCGTGTATCCTCAAATTCGTGGGAAGGGATGTTCAAGTCCGGGAGATTGCTGTGGTATGCCTTCAAACTTGCATCAACTTCTGCTAATTTCGTCTTAACATCGCTTTCTTTATCAGATAAAAAGTCGTATAAATTTTTATACTCGTCGCGTTTTCGTTCATTTTCCGTGTAGGATATGTGCAAAAAGTTGCCTACTGAATCCCAAAAACCTTCGCTCAAAGCAGCTGCCCCTTTCATTTATCCTAGTCAATAAAAACTATTTTCCTGTAGTGGATGATATTGTAATAGGTTTATCTTACAGGATGGTCCTAGGCGAATGAATAGGTTAAAAGGATTGTTTTTTTCGACGAAAAAATAAAATAACCGGTCTTCGAGAGATTTTTATAAGTAAAAAGGATCAGTCTGTTTTCCCCTCTTTTCCGACCGGTCATTTCCTGAGAAATATTTTCTTTTGAAGAACATTCCATTATAATGAAGTTGGTCGGATTTTACATCATGAAAGGAGAAGCGCTATGCGTGAACATAAAGGATGTATCAAGTGCGGAAGTACAGATGCGGGGCAAAAAGAAATCGCGACGACCGGCACCGGCCTGTCAAAATTGTTCGATGTGCAGCATAACCGTTTTCTCGTAGTTTATTGCAAAAACTGCGGGTATTCGGAACTGTACAACAAACAATCTTCAACCGCCGGAAACATTCTCGACCTGTTCTTTGGAGGATGACGGCCCGAAAGGAGAAACGGTTATGAGAGAAAAATACGGATTATTGATTGCCATATTTATTTTGGCTTTATGTGTGCACTCCAATATCGTCGTAGAACATGCACTCTTACAGGCGATCATAAAAACAGTCTCACTATTCGTGATGATCGCTTCGGCGCTTGCAGCATTTGTCAAAGGCATCAGACAGCCGTCATAATCACTGGGAGAGGGGGTTAGTCATTGCCCCGTTCCCAGTGATTTGACTAAATCGAGAATCCATTCTTTCACGTCGACAAGGCGATTGTATGCCGGCTTTGTATCGGTTCCGGTGATGATCATGGATACGAGGGAGTCCTGCTTGTGCAATGCACCGTGGCTGGCTCCTCCGACGTGCGTCGGCGACCCTTCGCCGATAAATTCGTATCCAGGCTTTGAATTGGCGATCAAAAAGTCGCCTTCATGCGAAAAAAATGAAGTGTACAGTCTGGCCAGCGCATCGGGAAACTTTCCGTATGTCATGCTGCTTTGCTCGACCGTCAAATCGAGAATGTTTACATCCCCTTCCAGCGTCCACGTTTGTCCAAATTCATCCGTGTATTTGCCTCCCGGCCGAAATGTGAGCTTCCCGTGCTGCTCACCCGAAACGACCTCAATTGAATCCGTTTCATTTTTCCAGCCGATGATGTCGATCCTCTCGTCCTGTTGCAGAATATCCGCGATCCTCGTGAGCGGAAGCTTCGCTTTATCGAGCGAATAGATAAACGCCATTCTTTCGTTAACGGCAAGAACGATGTCATCATCGTCCGTCACGCCTTTCTTTAATTTCACAATGCGAAAGGCGTCCAGAAGGCTTCTCAAATCAATCAATGCTTCTTTTTTATTGCCGCTGATCCAGGCCTGTCCGTTATCCCCCATCACGATCCACATGTGATCCTTTAAAGCGGCTTCCCATGACGGAAAGCTGTCTAAAATCTTTTGAACATGCCGGTCTGCTTTCGCCACCCCCGCTGCGTCGTTTCTCCCGTGTTTATGTACGTGCTGGTCGAGATCGGGAAAATAGACGAGTGTAAGAGGCGGCACTTTGTTTGTTTTGATCAGATGAACCAATTCATTCACAGAAAACCGGTCATTAAAGCCGAATTTTTTGAAAAGCGAGCGGTTTGCCGGATTCACTTTGGAAAAACCGCCGTACGAGAACAGCTGGGACGTGTTGATTTTGACTGATTGGTTTAATCCGGAAATCATTGAAAAAAGAAAGGGAACCTGTAAATAGTTGTCCCGGCTCCCCCTGTGCAAAAGCGCATTGATCGAGCACGTTTCAATTCCTTTTTCATCAAGCTCTTCGTGAAGCGTCTTCACCTGTTGGCTTAAATGAACCTGATTCAAATTGTAAAAGACGTCTCTGGAGGATTGTTTGATGCCTAATTTCAGAAGCTCTCGAATATGGCTGCCATAATTGATGATCCGTTTTTCCTTCGCGTTGTACCACACAAGGCCCGGAACTTTATGGCGGTCGCTGCTCGCCCCTGTAAGCAGTGTGCTGTCAACATTGACGGACATCGTCGGAAAAGGGCTGATCATATCAGGAACATAGCGCCCGTTTTCCAGCAAATATCGCAGACCAGGAGCCTGTCCGGTGTTCACGGCTTCTTGAAGCGGTTCATCCATTAATGAATCGATCAGCAACATGACGACTGATTTCTTGCGGCTCTCAGACATCGTTCTTCCTCCTTCCTTATACGTGAGCATTCCCTAAACCGCTCCGGTTATGAATGATCCCGTCTAAAATGTCGCTGATATCCCGGTCCGATTTTTCGCGCAAATATTGACCAACGCTCATTTGATAGCGTCTGATGTCTTCTTCCGAACGGAAAAAGGAGAGCAGCTGCTGTTCAATCGGCTGCTGTTTTTGCTGATTCAGTTCAATGACAAGGTTTTTCTTTTTCAGAATATCGAGATTCATCTCTTCCTGTCCGGGCAGCGCGTGATAGATGAAAACAGGGAGCTGTTTTTCAATGCACTCGCTGATCGTGACGCCGCCGGGCTTCGTCATGATGCCCGACGCCTCCCCGTATAAGCGGTTCATTTCAGCTTTGCTTTCGATATAAGGCAGCGCTGTAATGTATGGATTGTTTAAATCATGAACATACCGGTAGAGCTTTCGGTTTTTTCCGCATAGTATTTGGTATGCGACATCCCCATTCGGCGACAGCTCCTGCACAAGCTTAAAAATGCCGCCCACCCCCATGCTTCCGCCGGTTATGAGGATGTTGCACACCGCTTTTTTGTCCCCGTTCTGCCCAGGCTTTCTCTCCATTTTATAGGAACGATGCACGGGTATTCCGGTCAAAAAAATCTTCTCTTCATCAACGCCTTCTGCGATCAGCTGTTCTTTGATGTCTTTGATCGGCGCAAAATGATAATCAATCTTTTCTCTTCCCCAAATTCGGTTGACGAAAAAATCGGTATAGACATTGACCACTTTCATGTCGGGAAATCGGCCTTTTAAGCGGTTCAGCAAATAGGAGGGCAATGCATGCGTACAGAACACGATATCAGGCTTTTTTTCCGCAATGATCTGCTGCATATCCTTCAAAAAGATCAGCTCGTACAAGAGGTGGCGCTTTGCGGTTTGATGGCGCCCGCACGCCAGGAGATGATAGACCGAGCTGTAGACTTTCGGAAAATACTGAATCCATGACAAATACGCCGCAGAAGAGGCTTTTTCAAGCCGCCGATAAGCATGTGAAAAAATGTCGATTTTTTCACATTGATGGGATTTGAGAAGCAGTTCTGCCTGCAGTGAATCGGCAACGTGATGATGACCGGTGGAAATGCTTAAAAAAGGGAAAATCAGAATCTTTGTCATCTCCATCCTCCATTTCAGAAGAAAAATGTTTTCCATTTATATTTTTCAAATATCCAGCCAAAATATAAGTGTATTTTTTCAGGAAAGGAAAGTGGCGACTTGAGAAACTGTTTTTTGTCGATTTGGAGTGTAATTGACCCGTTTTATTATTTTTTTTCAAGACTGACACTCATTGATCAAATGAAATCGAGCATTTTTCGCGTCCGTCTCACAAGGTACAAAGGGATCGATGTGGTGTTAAACGATGGGACGGTTATTAAGAAGAACGATGTTCTGATCAAAATTCATCTGCATAATATTAAGCTGATTAAAGAGCTACAAAATATTGAGAGCGCTGTCAGAAGAGGCATCCTCATTTATCAAAAGGCGTACTTTTCAATGCCGATCCTGGCCGAATATGTTAAAAACCATCACCGGACAGACCAAATCAAAGGCATCATCGGCATTACCACACTGCATAAAGGCGTTGAAAGGCTCGGTTTTGAAGCCGTTGAGCCCGCAAACCAGTTTTACAGAGTCTTTAAAAAACTGACGCAGATTCCGATTTTATATTTAACAACAAAGCAATTTTCTCTTCGTAAAATCCCTCCTTCCCAATATTTGTTTATCTCGAAAGAAAAATTGTTCAAGTCCTATCTGCAGAAATAACAAAAAAAAGAGACTGATCCCTCAAAACAGGAACAGCCTCTTCTTTTTATGAAATGTGATGGAACGTCATTTCCGGACGGCTTCCAATGCGGATATTCGCTCCCGTCTGGCCCAATCCCTCGCTGATATAAAACGGTTTGTCATGATGATAGTGAAGACCTTTAATCATATTCATTCGCACAAGCTTTCCCATCTTCAGAAGATGATAAGGCTTCGGCCAATGAATCTGACCGCCGTGAAAGTGCCCTGACAGAAGATAGTCAAAGTGAAATTCCTGCATATCAAGCACAACGTTCGGATCATGCGTCAATACAAGGTTGTACCCTTCCTTCAGCTCTTTATATGAAGCGGCAATATCGCTTCGCTTCGTGCTGTAATCATCAATCCCGATAATGTTGAGTGCCTCACCTTCCACTTCAATCGAGACATGCTGATTTCGAAGGGTGATGCATCCGTTATCTTCCAGCACACGTTTCAGCTTCCGAAAGTGTTCACCTTTCAATACGTAGTCATGGTTGCCGAATACAGCGTACATCCCGTATGCCGGCTTTAGTTTTTGCAAAGCTTTTAAGTAGTTTGCAAGCTTTGGTATATTTCGTTTCCTATCAAGAAAATCTCCTGTTAAAGCAATGAGATCCACTCGTTTTTTATTGGCAAGTTCAAGAATCTGTTCAGGTGAAATCGAAATGTTTTCTAAATGAAGATCAGACAGATGAAGAATGTTCAGCTTTTTCTTTAAAGCGGGAGCCTGGACGCGCTCGACCGAAATCGTGTTGACTTTCACATCTTTTGTATTGTGGTTCGCTTTATAAAAAATAGGCATTAAACCTAAGATAATCAATAGACATGCGATAATAAACATTTCAATATCTCCTCCCTCTTACTAGTATAGTAAGTTGGCAGGCAGTTTTATAGTGGGAAATAATAGGATATCATTCTTTTTACCTATAATAAAAACCGATTTCCAGCTGGAAATCGGTTCGTAATTTTACAGAAACAAAATGAACAGAAGAAGCCCTAAAATGATGCGATAGATGGCAAACGGGACAAGCTTGATCTTATTGATCAGCCTGAGGAAAAAGCGGACGACAAAAAGAGCGACAATAAAAGCGCTGATAAACCCTGTAATAAAGAAAGGAAACAGATCTGCACTTAAATATGCCCAGTTTTTAATTAAAGAGAGCAGGCTGGCTCCCATCATGATCGGAATCGCCATAATGAAGGTGAAATCGGCGGCCGCTCTGTGGTTCAAGCCGAGAATAACACCGCCCGAAATCGTCGAACCCGAGCGCGAGAAGCCCGGCCAGAGCGCCAGACATTGAAACAGCCCCATACCGAGCGCCTGCTTATACGTCATCCGGTCAACCGAATCTGTCGTCTCCGTGCGCCGGTTAATCCAGTCGGCCGCGAGCATCAGCACCGCGCCGGCGATGAGACCGACCGCAACGGTGTGTACGGAAAACAGGTACTGATCGATATAGTCTTCGAATAAAAAGCCGAGCACAGCGGCGGGAACAAGTCCTACAGCGATTTGGGCAATGGAAAGGCGGTTTCCCGATTTTTGCTCTTCCGTCATGTTTTTCTTCACACCTAAGAGGTTGAGAATCCGGTCTTTAAATACGATGGCGACAGCGAGGATGGAGCCGAGCTGAATCACGACTTTAAAGGTATTCGCCGCCTCAGGCGTGAGCAGTTCTTTCGATTTCAGCCAGACGTCGTCAACAATGATCATATGCCCTGTTGACGAAACAGGGGCATATTCTGTTAATCCTTCAACAATTCCGAGTATGATGGCGACAAAAATATCCCAAATGTTCATATGTCATTCCTTTCGCTTCATAAAACTTGTCCTCTAATAAACTATTTATATCGCCTTTAAAAGCCGATTATGCAAGCGGGATTCAGACTTCTTCGTTTTTTTCATAAAGGTGTGAACGCTGTTTAAACCATTCAAACAAATGCGTGACCACCACTTTGATGACCGCGTATCCGGGGATGGCGAGAATGACGCCGATCACGCCGAACAGCTTGGCTGCCGTCAGCAGCACAAAGATGATCGTTACCGGATGGATGTGCAGGTTTTTTCCCATAATTTGCGGCGAAATAAATTTTCCTTCAAACAGCTGCACCACAGTCCAAACGATGATCAGCTTCACAAGCATAAACGGGGAAGTAACCAGGGCAATAATGATTGCCGGCGTGATCGCAATCGTCGGTCCGAGATACGGAACGATGCTCGTACACGCCGCCACAAGGGCCAATAAGGAAGCGTAATCAAGACCGATGATCATATATCCGATAAACAATAGGCAGCCGATACAGAAGCTGACGATGATCTGCCCCCTGATATACGAACTGAGCCGGTGATTCATCTCGGACATCATCACATACGTCTGTTCCCGCAAGCGGACCGGTACGAGCTTCAAAATAAAGAGCGGCAGTTTTTTACCATCTTTCAATAAGTAAAACAGGATAAACGGCACGGTCACAATTGAAATCACGACTTCTGTAACAGCGCCTATGAACGTTCCCACTCCGGTAAATGTGCTGTTTAAAATTGTGGTGGCCTGATCGGATAATTTGCTTGCCAAATCGGTCAGATTGATGTTCAGCGTCTGCTGGACCTGATTAAAAAACTGGCTTCCGATCAGCTGTTTAATTTGGTCTTCCACAATGTGGACATACCTTGGGAAATTATCGACAAGGCTTGTGATCTGTTCCCTTAACAGCGGGATAACGGAGACGATCAAAATCGTGATCAGACCGATGATCACGATATAGAGAAGAAGAATCGAATAAATCCTTTTCACATTTTTCCGCTCTAGAAAATCAACGATCGGATTTAACAAATAATAAACGACACCTGTCAGTACGACAGGCAGAGCGATGGTTTCCACAAGGACGATGAAAGGCGTGAAAATAAACGATGCTTTTGTAAATACAAGGATGTTCAATCCGATCAAGAGCAGAACGAGCAGAAACAAAACGAATTTATTGTCTAAAAAAAACTTCTTAAATCTGCCGCCCCACATATTCAAAGAGTCCATGGCGATCCTCCATTAACATTGGTTTTATACATTAAATTGTACACTATTACTCCTCATACTAAAAATAAAACCATTGCTATTGGTCTTTTTTTCCGCTTGCAAACGTTTATTGATGATATACATATACGCCGGTGTTTCCGGCTTTTTGCCTTTCGCCGGCAAAAGAAAACACTGTATAATAAACATATCCTACAGCGAAAGGGGAAAATAGCATGATACGGTTCGGGGTAGTCGGAACAAATTGGATCACCGACCGGTTTCTTGAAGCGGCCCGTTTGGTCGGCGATTTTCAATTAACCGCGGTATATTCAAGGAGCGGGGAGCGCGGACGTGAATTCGCGCAAAAATACGGGGCAGAGGCGGTTTTTACCGATATCAGCGAAATGGCTGAGAGCGATGTTATTGATGCGGTATATATCGCAAGTCCCAACTCTTTACATAAAGAACAGGCCGTCACATTCATGAAAAGCGGAAAGCACGTCCTGTGCGAAAAACCGCTTGCGTCCCATGTCAAAGAAGCGGAAGAAATGGTAAAAACAGCGCAGGAACACCGCGTGACATTTATGGAAGCGATGAAAACGACATTTCTTCCGAATTTTAAAAACATCGAACGCAACCTGCACAAAATCGGCAAAGTCCGCCGTTTTACAGCAAGCTACTGTCAATACTCTTCCCGCTATGACGCCTATAGAAACGGAACCGTCTTAAACGCATTTAATCCGGCTTTATCGAACGGTTCCCTGATGGATATCGGCGTCTATTGCGTCCATCCCGCGATCGTCCTGTTCGGCAAGCCCCTCGAAGTAAAAGCAAACGGGCTGATCCTTGAGTCGGGGGCGGACGGTGAAGGAACAGTGCTGTTAAAATACAAGGAACATGAAGCTGTTTTGATGCACTCGAAAATCTCCAATTCCTTCACGCCTGCTGAAATTCAAGGGGAGGAAGGCTGTATTGTCATTGATAAAATCCACCGACCTGAAAAAGTCGACATCCGCTATCGGGACGGACGGGTTGAACATCTTACGCTGCCGGATGACAAACCGGCCATGTTTTATGAAACAGAGGAATTCATTCATTTAATTAAACAAGGGCGGATCGAGTCTTCGCTTAACACATTTGAACGCTCTATCAACACCTTGGCGGTCATGGATGAAGCCCGCAAACAGATCGGTCTCGTTTTCCCCGCTGATCAAAAATAACAAATGAGCCGCCTCGATTCGAATGAACGGGCGGCTCATTTGTTTTAGGATTGCGCCAAAAGATCGGCAAAGGCTTTGACATAGATCGGCAGGTCCGGCGGGCGGCGGCTTGACACGATATGACCGTCGACGACCGCTGCTTCATTTACCCATACCGCTCCGGCATTTTCCATATCGTCTTTGATCCCAGGTGTGCTTGTGACTTTCCTGCCTTCCAATATTCCTGCGGAAATCAGTACCCAGCCGGCATGGCAGATTTGCCCGATAGGCTTCTTCCTTTCGTTGAACCACCGAATCATCTCCAGTACCTCGGGATATCTTCTGAGCTTGTCAGGCGCCCAGCCTCCCGGAACCAGAACTGCGTCGTATTCCTCAATATTCATACTTTTCAGCTCATAATCAGAGACAGCAGGTACGCCGTATTTGCCCTTATATTCATGATCCGCTTTTTCGCCAACGAGGTGTACGATCGCGCCTTCTTCCCTCAGCCTTAAAACTGGATACCACAGTTCTAAATCTTCGAAGTCATCGCTGACAAGCGCGATCACTTTCTTGCCTTCAAGTCGCATGATTTATCCCTCCTGTACAACCAGTGTACGATAGATGGCAGTCTGTTTAAACCTATTTATCCCCTTCCCCGTCACTTTTTAAAAATGCTTTTCCCGCGTAAAAGGCTGCCGGATCGCCGGCAGCCTGATGTTTAGTCAATCTTAAATTTTTTCGTCAAATCGCGCAGTTCTTCAGCCATTTGTTCAAGCGTAGCCGCAGAAGAACTGATTTCTTCCATTGAAGCGAGCTGTTCTTCAGCCGAAGCGGCGATGTCTTGAATGCTTCCTGAGCTTTCACGCGATACGTCTGCAATTTCTTCAACCGCTCCCGCGACATGCTGTGACCCTTCTGACAGCTCTTCAACTGCCGCATTCATCGTCTGCAGCTTGCCCGCGATTTCGTTTGTCATGTCATAAATCTGCTTAAAGCTTGTATCTGTTTCATCTGTGATGGTAAGTCCCGACTGTACTTCACGGTTGACGTCCTGGAACATGTCCAGCGACTTTCCGATCTCATTGACGATTTCCTGAATGAGCGCTTCGATTTCTTTTGCCGATGAGGCGGATTGCTCAGCCAGTTTGCGCACTTCTTCAGCCACTACTGAAAACCCTCTCCCGGCTTCACCGGCTCTTGCGGCTTCAATTGCAGCGTTCAACGCGAGCAAATTCGTCTGATCTGCGATGCCGTTGATCACCCGCAGAATTGCCGTAATGTCTTTTGACTTGCTTTCAAGTCCTTTCACGACGGATTCTGCCTGTTTAACGGAATGATCGATGGAATTCATTTGTCCGACCGTTTTTTGAACAAGCTCTCCGCCTGTACCGGCAATGTCTGTCGATTGAATGGATGATTCTGTAATCGATGCTGAAACTTTGGACATTTCATGCAATTGGCTGTTCATGTCAGCCAGCTGCTGTGCACTGACTTCCACTTTCTCGTTTTGGCTTTCGTTTCCGTTTGAAAATTGTTCGATCGCAGATGTAATATGTTCTGTCGCCTTACTTGTCTGATCCGCGCTCGCGGTCAGCTGCTCTGACGAAGAAGCGACGTTTTCAACTGATGTCTGAATGACGCTGATTAAAGAGCTCAGCGATTCGGCCATTTCGTTGAAGCTTGATCCGAGCTGTCCGATTTCATCTTTTGAACGGACAGTGATTTTTTGCGTCAAGTCGCCTCCGCTGATGCTTTTCGCAGAGGAAACGAGTTCGCGGAGCGGACCTGTGATCGATCTGATGATGAAAATCATCAGAAGCACACCGATGATGATGCTGACGCCCAACGTAATCAAAGCTGCATTCAACACAGGCTGTGACGCTTCTTTTAGTTCAGTGATATACATGGTTCCGCCGATTTTCCAGCCGGTCAGTTTATTGGTCGCGAATGCCATCTGCTTTTCGCCGTCAGACGTATATTTGATTGTTCCTTTGTCATTGGCGTATACTTTTTCAACCCAGCTGCCTTCGATGTCTGAGCCCGCATCATGTTTCGGGTGGGCGACAAACTTTTTATCGGCGCTGGTGATAAAGGCAAAGCCTTTTTTCCCGATGGTCACACGTTCTGTCGCTTTAATGAGCTCTTCGATTTTCATATTGACGGCGACCACGCCGGATCCGTCTTCATGCATCTTGGCGATGGTGATAACCATCGTTCCGGTTGACGCCGTTTTGTAAGGGTCTGTAATAATGACTTCGCCCTTGTGTTCGGCGGCTTTTTTATACCAGTCCCGCTCTACCGGATTATATCCGCTCGGCATTTCCTGATCCGGGTAGCGGATGAACTTTCCGTCCTTTGATCCGGTAAAGATCCCTTCCACATCGGGATGGAGCTTGGCGAACTGTTCGAATTTCACTTTTAAAGCGTCACTTTCTTTTCCTTTAAAAGAGTTTTCTTTAATGAACCCGCTGAAATAGGACATGGCATTTGTTTTCTGGCTGATATTCTGATTGATGATTTCGTTCAGCTGATTAACGTTTTCGCGCGCATTGTCCATGATTTCTCCGTCAAGCGTACTGCTTGCCGTTTGATACGCGCTATAGGAGAGGACGATGATTGGAACGGTTAAAATAAGCAAGAATGAAAGAATTAATTTCTTTGCAATGGAGGGACGTTTCACCCAATTTATAATATTTTCCATAGAATTGTTGACTCCTCTTTTCTGTTATATTTCTAATATCGGATTCTTTTAAAAGTTTTTATACGGATTTTATAACTTTTTATAGTCTAAAATAACTAAAAAAACATCCGGAGGAAAACCGGATGTTTTAAAGCTATTCAATCTTAAATTTCCGTGTCAAATCACGCAGTTCTTCAGCCAGCTCCGCCAATGTGGTGGAGGAAGCGCTGATCTCTTCCATTGAAGCGAGCTGCTCCTCGGCTGAAGCAGCGATGTCCTGAATGCTTGCCGAACTTTCTTTCGATACATCAGCGATTTCTTCGACCGCACCCGCGACTTGGCGGGAACCTTGCGTCAATTGTTCGACAGCGGCATTCATCGTCTGCAGCTTGCCTGCGATATCATTGGTCATATCGTAAATCGTTTTGAAGCTTGTCTCTGTTTCATCTGTGATTCGAAGTCCTGACTGTACTTCATGATTGACCGATTTGAACATGTTCAGGGAGTTGTCGATTTCCTTGACGATTTCCTGAATTAAATGTTCAATTTCCTTCGCCGAACCGGCGGATTGTGCGGCGAGCTTCCTGACTTCTTCAGCCACTACCGAGAAGCCGCGGCCCGATTCCCCGGCCCTTGCCGCTTCGATCGCGGCATTGAGCGCGAGCAGATTCGTTTGATCGGCGATTCCGTTAATCACGCGCAAAATGCTTGTGATGTCTTTTGATTTGGCTTCGAGCCCTTTGACAACCGCTTCCGCTTGCTTGACAGACCGATCGATCGAGTTCATTTGGCCGACCGTCTTTTGAACAAGCTCTTCCCCTTTGCCTGCAATCTCAGTCGATTTCAGCGACGCATCGGTAATCGCGGCTGATGTTTTCGACATGTCATATAACCCGTCGTTCATTTCATTCAGCTGATGCGAGCTTGCTTCGACTTTTTCTTTCTGGCTTTCATTACCGTCAGAAAACTGTTCAATGGCCATTGTAATATGCTCCGTCGCTTTGCTTGTCTGCTCTGCGCTGGCATGAAGCTCTTCAGATGAAGAAGCTACATTGTCAACTGATGATTGAATGACACTGATTAACGAGCGCAGCGATTCGGCCATTTCATTAAAGCTTGTACCGAGCTGACCGAATTCGTCTTTTGAACGGACTGCGATTTTTTGTGTCAAGTCGCCGCCGCTGATGCTCTTTGCGGATGACACGAGCTCGCTTAACGGCTTGCTGATTCCGCGGATAATGAAATAGATGAGAATCCCGCCGAGCACGATCGCTGCTGCCAAAATGATGATCGCCATATGGAAGACAGGCTGGGCGGCCTCTGATATTTCATCCGTGAACATCGTTCCGCCGATTTTCCAGCCGGTCAGCTTGTTCGTCGTGAAGGCCATTCTCTTTTCTTTTCCTTCAAATGTATATTGAAAATCACCTTTTTCACTGCCGTACATCTGTGTAACCCAGTCGCCTTTGCCTTCGGTTCCGGCTTCGATCTTCGGATGGGCGACATATTTTTTATCATTGCTTGAGATAAACGCAAAGCCGCTTTTTCCGATGTTGACGCGTTCTGTCGCTTTGATAAGTTCATCGATTTTCATGTTAACGGCAACAACTCCTGAGCCGTCCTCCGTCTGCTTTGCAATCGTGATGACCATCGTTCCGGTTGACGCCGTTTTATAAGGGTTTGTGATAATTGCTTTTCCTTTATTTTCAACGGCTTGCTTATACCAGTCCCTATCCACAGGGTTATAATCTTTCGCCATTTTTTCCGCGGGATAGCGGATGAACTTGCCGTCTTTTGAACCTGTGTAGATCGCTTCCACATCCTGGTTCAACTTGGCGTACTGCTCGAATTTCTCGACAAGTGATGCGTTCCCTTTTTGTTGATAAAGCTTTTCATTCACCCAGCCGCTGAAAAAGGAAACAGCCTGCTCTTTCTTCCCGATATTCTGGTCTATGATCTCATTCAGCTGTTCGACATTATCGCGTGCGCTTCTCATGATTTCCGTTTCAAGAGAGCTTCCCGCCGTTTGGTACGCACTATAGGATAAGGCCAAAATCGGCAAAGTTAAAACCAATATAAAGCTGAAAAACAGCCTTTTTGAGATAGACGGACGTTTAAGCCAGTCCAATACCTTTTTCATTTGATATAACTCCTTTAGCTTCTAGGTTATGAAACTAATATCGGAGCTTTCATTTACTTTTGCATATTAAAAAACTTTAAAAAGTATTTCTGAAGATTCTAAAAAAAGGGCTGAAAAAAGAGGCTGACCAGCAGCCTCTTTTCATTAAATTGTAAACTTTTTCGTTAAGTCGCGCAGTTCTTCAGCCATTTGTTCGAGCGTCGCAGCGGATGAGCTGATTTCTTCCATGGAAGCCAGCTGTTCTTCCGCTGAAGCAGCGATGTCTTGAATGCCGGCAGAGCTTTCACGCGATACGTCGGCGATCTCTTCGACCGCGTCGGATATTTCGTGAGAACCTGTTGATAAATGCTCTACGGCAGCGTTCATCGTCTGCAGCTTGCCTGCAATTTCGTTTGTCATGTCGTAAATATGTTTAAAACTCGTTTCCGTTTCTTCCGTAATTTCGAGCCCTGACTGTACTTCTTGGTTGACCGATTTGAACATGTTAAGCGAATGTTCGATTTCCTTGACGATATCCTGAATCAGCGCTTCGATTTCTTTTGCCGATCCTGCTGATTGGGCCGCAAGCTTTCTGACTTCTTCAGCGACAACCGAGAATCCTCTGCCTGATTCGCCGGCCCGCGCTGCCTCGATGGCGGCGTTCAGCGCCAGCAAATTCGTTTGATCGGCGATTCCGTTTATGACGCGCAGGATCGCGGTGATATCTTTCGATTTCGCTTCAAGCCCTTTGACAACCTGTTCGGCCTGTCTGACGGACCTGTTGATCGAATTCATCTGCCCGACCGTTTGTTGGACAAGCTCTCCGCCTGTTTCGGCAATTTCCGTCGATTTACCCGAGGATTCTGTAATCGATTCCGATACGCCTGCGATTTCATTCAGCTTGTCATTCATTTGGCTGAGCCGCTGTGAGCTTGTTTCGACTTTTTCCCTTTGACTTTCAGCGCCGCTTGAGAACCGCTCGATGGCTAATGTAATGTGCTCCGTCGCTTTGCTTGTCTGGTCCGCACTTGCCGTCAGCTGCTCTGATGAAGATGCCACATTGTCGACCGATTCCTGAATTGTGCTGATCAGCGAACGCAATGAGTCAGCCATTTCGTTGAAGCTTGCGCCCAGCTGGCCGAATTCGTCCCTGGAGCGGACATCGATTTTTTGTGTCAGATCTCCTTCACTGATGCTTTTTGCAGAAGAGACGAGTTGATTTAAAGGCTTGCTGATCGCGCGGACGATAAAGTAAACAAGAATGCCGCCCAGAATAATCGCGCCTGCCAATGTCATGACTGCCATGTGAAGCACAGGCTGTGCAGCGTCTTTAATCTCTGCTGTATTCATCTTTCCGCCGATTTTCCAGCCGGTTAGTTTATTTGTCGTGAAGACCGTTTTCTTTTCTTTGCCTTTTTCATTAAAGGTGAACAAGCCGCTCTCTTTGCTGAACATCTGCTCTGTCAGATCGGCCTCTGCTTCTGTGCCGGCTTTCATTTTCGGATGGGCGACATACGTTTTCCCTTCGCCGATGATGAATGCATAGCCGGTTTTTCCGATGCTGATGCTGTTTGCCGATTTGATCAGCTTGTCAATGTTCAAGTCAAGGGCGACTACGCCTGATCCGTCTTTATTCTGCTTGGCGATCGTGACGACCATATGGCCTGTTGATGCAGACTCATAAGGTTCAGTTACAATCGTTTTCCCTTTTTCCTCAACGGCCTGTTTATACCAGTCGCGTTCTACCGGGTCATACCCGTCAGGCAATGGAGCATTCGGATATTGTGCGTAAACGCTATCTTCCGAACCGGTGAAGACGAGCTCGACGTCGGGATTTTGTTTTGCAAATTGCTCAAACCGCTGTTTAATGGCAGTCTGCCCTTTCTCTTTGTACGCTTTTTGATCAATCCATTCGCTGAAATACGCAATAGAAGTCTCCTTGCTGCCGATATCTTGCTGAATGATGTCGTTCAGTTCATCGATATTGTCTTTCGCACTTCTCAAAATCTCATCCTCAAGCGTGCTGCTGGCCGTAAAATATGAAGTAGCCGAAAGAACCAAGATCGGAATTGTTAAAATGAATATAAATGAAAAAATTAATTTTTTAGAAATAGAAGGCCGTTTCATCCAATTTAAAAGCTTTTTCATGTGTGATTCCCCTTTCTCTACTTTTATCGGAGACGGGGTCTATTTTTTAAGTAAAAAAAGCGGAAAATTAGACCGTTTTCCTGCCCAAGCATCAGGCATACGCTAATAAAAAAGGGAAAAGGGTGTATCCTATGATAAGTGTTTCGGGCTACTGGCTCCGTCCTGAGGATATCGAAAAACTGAATGTCAGTCAGACGCAAAGAGACATTGCCAACCGGATGCTGGCCATGCCGTCCAGATATAGATACGGTTCAATCTCAGAACTGTTATTTGAGCTGAGATTCAGAGTGCATACCGTCGAATCAGCCAGAGAGCTGATCAACAGCGGAGCAAAGTTTGCCACCTTTTCAAAGACATACGGGAATGAAGAGTTTTGGAGGGTGACGCCTGAGGGGGCTTTGGAGTTGAAGTACAGAGCGCCGGCTTCAAAGGCGATTCGAAATATTTTCGAAAGCGGCTCTCTTTATGCTTTTGAGTGCGCAACTGCGATTGTCATCATTTTTTATATGGCGCTCCTCAAAACGATCGGCGATCAGACATTTGACCGGAATTATCAAAGAATCATTTTATACGATTGGCATTATGAGCGGCTGCCGATCTATACAGATAAGGGGAACGACTACCTTCCGGGAGACTGCCTGTATTTCAAGAACCCTGAATTCGATCCCGAAAGACCGCAGTGGCGCGGAGAAAACGCTATTTTACTTGAAAATAATCTCTATGCGGCACACGGTCTGGGGATCTTAAGCGGCGAAACGATCATTGAAAAACTGAACGGGCTGAGAAAGCCTCATGCACAGACGTCCGCCTATCTGCTTTCTCAAGTGACACGGGTTGATATTCCTGCATTAATACAAATGATCAGATAGCACATCGGCAGGCGCAAGCTGATCCATCAGCTCCTTCACCGTCGTTAGCCGGACGGAGGCCCGCACGCCCTGCCCGGACCACAATGACATGCCGTCCGGATTCCCTTCAAGCTTCGCCTGTTTTCTCATCGGCTGCGTCAGCGTATTTTGCAGAGGATAAGGCAGCGCTTCAACTTCGTCCGGGCGCCTGTCTTCCATCCATTGATTGACGATGCCTCTTGCCGGCTTCCCTGAGAACAAACGGGTCAGCCTTGTGTCTGTTTCAACCGCTTCGAGCAATTTTTGTTTGTATGCAGGGTGTGTTCCGCTTTCTTCGCACGTCAAAAAAGCGGTGCCGATTTGAACGCCCTGTGCGCCGAGGGCAAAAGCTGCCGCAACACCTCTTTTGTCAAAAATGCCGCCCGCTGCAATAATCGGAACCGACACATGATCTGCCGCTTGGGGAATTAAAGCCATCGAGCCGACAGCGGGTTCTCCCTTCGTTTTCAAAAAGGCACCCCTGTGGCCGCCAGCTTCACTTCCTTGAACAACGATGACATCCATCCCCAATTCTTCAAGCATCAAGGCTTCTTCAACCGAAACGGCGGTGCCCATTAAACAGCAATTTCGGTCTTTCAGTTCTTTGACGGCATCGGCCGGCGGCGGGCCAAACGTAAATGAAACGGCGCTGACCCCTTCCCTTAAAATGATTTCGATTTTCTCGTAAAAATCGTCCCAATCGTGTTTCTCTTCTGGCACGGGTGAAGCCGAACGCGCATAAGGTATCTTCTCTTTCCACCCTTCATATTCTTCCCGTCTGACGTTTTCCCGTTTTTCCGGAATGAAGAGGTTGACTTGAAACCCGGCTGATGTCAGCTTTTTAGTCTCCAGAATCTGTCGTTGAAGAACTTCCGGCGTCAAATAGCCGGATGCAAGGCTGCCTAAGCCGCCGCAATCTGATACGGCGGCGGCGAGCCTTGGTGTTGTCGGTCCACCCGCCATCGGCGCCTGGATCACAGGCTTTGATAAAGAGAGACGTTCCATGAACTGATTCATTTTATTTTCTCCTTTCAATCGGCTGTGATTTTAAAATAGCATGTCCGGTGCCTCGGGCCGTCGAACTCGCAAAAATATATGCCCTGCCAAGTCCCGAGGACAAGCCTGCCCCCTTCAATGATCATATGTTGCGATGCCCCGACCGTGCTCGCTTTCAAATGCGCCGCGGTATTCCCTTCCATATGGCGGTCAAGCTCATGTTCCCACGGATACACTTCATCGAACCGTCTCAGCATATCGCGTTTAACATCGGGGTCGGCATTTTCATTAATCGTAATGCCTGCCGTTGTATGCGGACAGTAGACAATAACAGTGCCGCTGGAAACGCCATTTTCTGAAACGAATCTTTGGACGTCATTTGTAATATCAAGCATTTCATCGCGCCGGTTTGTTTGAATCTGTATTTTTTTCAACATATGAATCCGCTCCTTTCCTGGCACCCTTTCTCTATTCGTTATAAATCGCCGATTTCCTGTCTGATCATGTAAACGCGCGCCTCATAAGGCTTCATCACAAAAGATGTAAGGTGCTTGTGCGCGTTGATATCAGCATTTGACAGCAGCAGTCCGTCCGTACATAACGGGTATGCGGGATGGTGGTAATACGCCTGGCGCGCGCTAAGGTTGACGATCACGATGGCCGTTTCTTCCCGAAGCTTTCGCAAGTATGCGAAAATCTGCCGGTCCTCAGGCAAGAGCAGTTCATATGATCCGTCGATGAAGACGTCATACCGCTTTCTGATCGCGATCAACCGTTTATAAAAATGATAGACTGACCGGGGGTCATGCTGCTGATGAACCGTATTGATCAGCTTGTAATTTTCGTTCATGCAGAGCCACGGTTCTCCTTTAGTAAAGCCGGCATTTGGCCGATCCGTCCATTGCATCGGCGTGCGGGCGTGATCCCTGCTCTTTTTCCAAACCGCCTTCATGATGTCTTCGTGTGAGCGGCCCTTTTCTTTTTGAATCCGGTAATCATTTTTAATCGATACGTCATCATAATCATCTATATCGAAGAAAATCGCGTTTGTCATTCCGATTTCCTGCCCTTGATAAATAAACGGGGTGCCTTTCATCAAAAAATACATCGCAGCTAAGGCCTTGGCGCTGTCTACTCTGTATTTCCCGTCATCTCCCCAGACTGAAACGGCCCGGGGTTGATCATGATTTTCGATAAAAAGCGCGTTCCACCCTTTCCCCTCAAGAGCCGATTGCCAGTTTGACAATATCCGCTTGAGTTCGGGGAGATCGAGTTCTCCGCCTTCAATCCCCCAAAGACCGAGGTGTTCAAATTGGAAAATCATGCTGAATATCCCGTTTGATTCTCCAACCCAGTCCTCCGCTTCTTCAGCGCTGACACCGTTTGCTTCGCCGACTGTCATGATATGGGGATACCCGGCGAACGTATTTTCTTTTAGTTCCTGCAATAACGCTATAATCCCGTCGACATTCATATGATAAGCAAATGAAGGCACAAAAGAGAGCCCTTCTGGATTCGGCAGATCCGGAAGTCCTTCTTTTTTCTTAATGTGTGAAATCGCGTCAACCCTGAACCCGTCGATTCCTTTTTGAAGCCACCAGTTGACCATGTCATAAAGAGCGCTTCGCATGTCACTGTTTTCCCAATTCAGATCCGGCTGCTTTTCGTGAAACAGGTGCAGATAATATTGCTCTGTTTTTTCGTCATAAGTCCAGGCTGAGCCGCCGAATATGCTTTCCCAGTTGTTCGGTTCGCTCCCGTCCTTTCCGTCTTGCCAAATATACCAGTCCCGCTTCCCGGAATTCCGCTCTGCCCTTGATTCGATAAACCATGGATGTTCATCGCTCGTATGATTGATGACGAGATCGATGATCAGTTTCATTCCGAGCTGATGCGCTTCAGTCAGCAGAGCGTCAAAGTCGTCCATCGTGCCAAATTCCGGCATAATGCTTTGATAATCCCTGATGTCATAACCGTTATCGGCATTGGGAGAATCAAAGACCGGACAAATCCAAATGGCATCTGCCCCGAGCTCCCTGATATACGGAAGCTTCTCTCTGATCCCGTTGATATCTCCGATGCCATCCCCGTTCGAATCCATAAAACTGCGCGGATACACTTGATATATGACAGCCTCTTTCCACCATGCCCTTGTCATTCAAACACCCCTTGTTGTGAAGACATTATGATATATGAATAAAATATTTTTAGACTCCGAACATAAACATCCTATAAACTTTGATATACCAACGATTATACGTTTCTCAATACTAAATATGCTTTGCGGCTTATAAATCCTTTGAAGGCAGCAAGGGTGATGGCAAGAGTAGGTGAAAGAAGCTTTAATCCTTTTGAAACGGAGCATCTGTTAATACAGAATATGTAAAGCATAAATTACAGTTGCTTTTTTACCTATCGGTAAGTAAAATAAATATACAGATTATGCTAAGGATGATTTCAATGAAAAAGAAAATGAACACCCAAGATGCGATTGTTGAAGCAGCATTTACTCTTATTGCCCAACACGGCCTAAAAGGCACGAGCCTTTCAATGATTGCATCGGAAGTCGGCATTTCTAAACCGGCTATTTACTATTATTTCCCTTCTAAAGAAGAGCTGGTGGATTATCTATTTCACATTGTATTTGATGATCACAATTTCTCTGAATTTTTTTCAATCAATGAGTACACGAAGGAAAACTTTAAAAAACGATTAATAACAGACGGCATACGCTATTTTGAAGAGTATAAACATAACTCTCCTGCTTTAAAAGTGGTACACGAGTTTGTTTTAAGTGCAGCACAAAAACCAAGGTATGAGAAAAAGCTTAAATCTATCATGGAACAATTCTTAGAAGGTTTTGAAGCTTTGCTTTCTTACGGTGTCGAACTCGGTGTCATCTCTTCTAAAAACACCAAAGTGAATGCACACTCCCTTGCCCTGATCATTGATAATTTGGGTAACTTTATGATTTTAGGAATCGAGATGGATTATAAAAAAATATGGGAAACAGCAGTCAGTCATGTGATGAAAGGCAGTGAAAGATTTTGAATCAGGAAACGATTATTGGATTATCTAAAATAGAGAAAACCTTATATTGGATCATTCCACCGGTTTTAGGAGCTGTTCTTGGATGGTTTTTGCCTGTTATAGCCGATTGGGTATTGACCATTCCAATCGTTCCTTTTAAAGGGCCTTTGGAATTTATCACATCACTAAACAATTTCTGGGTTTCAATTATCGCTGCAGTTATCGGAATCGTTGCCGGCCTATTTTTTTCACAATATATTTTCACTGAAATTCTTCAGGTGTTCATCTCTGATCAAAATGTGAAGCTGTTGTTTAAAGAGAAAGAAGAAGTGATTGAGAAAAAAGACATTTCTGCAGTTTATCTTGAGAATAAGGATCTTGTTGTTCTTGATCATAAGGGTACTGAATTGTACCGTGAACAACTTGAATCAAAGAGAGCCCTTGCAGAAAGTGCTTTTAAACATCACGGCTATAAATGGGCAGACGAAGATCCTTTTAAGAATGAGTATCAACGCTGGGTTGCGGATCACCCCGATTTTCCCTCGCATATCAATACGCTACTTTTAGCCAGAGAACGAGCTTTACTGGATAATAAACATGAAGAAGCAAAAATTCTGCGCAAAGACCTGGCAAAGCTTGGAGTGGTTATACAGGATGAAGATAAACGGCAATACGTAAGGATGGTATCGTAATATTTCAGTTGCGAACGCCTAAAAAAGAACATTAGGAATAAATTAAACACCGCTCTTTTTGTGAAAGAGCGGTGTGAATCCATCAGCGGACTGTTACGTCCCAATTGGAAATATTAATTTGTCCTGTGCCTCCGAAAACTTCCGTCCCGAATTCCACACTGCTGACATACTTTGTTTTGGAAAGCCAATGTTTGGAGTCGGCAAGATAATTCGTGAAATCCCGAACATTCAGGTTCGCACGTTGGGTGTTTGCCGTTCTGACAAATGAAAACACGTTCCATCCTTTGCCGCTTCCAGCATCAATATAGCCTTTATATACTTTCCAATTGTGCCCGCCGATCGAAACAGTTTCGACATAAGAACCGGCAGGTCCGGCATTTGTGTTATTGAGCCAGATCATAATCTCATCGGTTGGAGCCGAACCCCAGCTTGCCTTGTTTGTATTGTGGAGCCAAATGTCATATGCGGCATTGTACGTGCCGTTCGCACTGATCGAATAGCTGACTTTCGTGTTGATGTTTTTTTGATCTGACAATCGGGTCGGGAAGCCGCTGCCCGCAGTATAGCCTTCAGTCCAATGCCAGCCGCTGACGATCGACGGATAAGCTTTTACTGTGCTTGTATTGCTCGGCCAATTCCATACCCAGCCCATGTCTGAATCATTGTTATGATAAATGGTCTGCCACCAGCCGCTGACCTGGTCGGCTCCCCAAACATTGTTGAATATGTAGTATTTTTTGTTTTTAAAATACAATTTATCCGACGGGTTTGATGACGAAGCAGCAAGCGCTGAGAGCGGCCCCGTCAGCAGCATGATACATACAGCTCCCCATAGCAGGATAGCTTTTAGCAAATGGTTGTTTCTCACGTATTGAAAACCTCCTCATATTTATACACCCTATTATAAAAAAGAACGAAACGGAGTACATTCGTAAAAAGTCATGAATTTCCATAGATATATCCTCTTATCTTTGAAAAGATATCCATTTTATTGAAATAAAGAACGGCCATCGAACTAAAAAACAGCCGCGGTCGCCCGCAGCTGTCTTTTTAAAATTCCGTTTTTTTCACTTCAATGAAACGGATATGATGATCTTCAGCATCAAGAATTTTAAATTCGCATCCCTCAGTTTTGAGGATGTCACCGTTTTTCAGCTCCATCTTTTGCGTCAGAAGCCAGCCGGCAATCGTATCGACTTCTTCGTTTTCAATCGCGATATGAAGGAGGTCATTCACTTCGTCGATTAAAGCCTTTCCGTCCATAATATAATGGTGTTCGCCTTTTTTTATAATGTGCGGCATTTCGTCCTGATCAAACTCATCCCTGATTTCCCCGACGATTTCCTCCAATATGTCTTCAACCGTAACCAGTCCTGCCGTTCCACCGTACTCATCAACAAGAATGGCCATATGAATCCGTTCCTTCTGCATGCGAATCAAGAGCTCCTGGATCGGTATGTTCTCAATCACCCTGATGACAGGCCTCATTAAGTCCGTTAAAGGAATCGTCTCGTCGAGAAAATACGATTTAAACAAATCCTTGCTGTTGACAATTCCGATAATATGATCTTTATCATCCTTAATGACCGGATATCTCGTATAGCGTTCATTAATGACGGTTTCAATCGCTTCTTTTATGGATTGATCGGCCAACAAGGTAGCCATCTCCGTTCTCGGCACCATGATTTCCCGGGCCAGTCTGTTGTCAAATTCAAAAATTTTGTTGACGTATTTATACTCAGACTGGTTGATTTCTCCTTTTTTATAGCTTTCAGACAGCATAAGCCGCAGCTCTTCCTCACTGATTGCCACTTCATGCTCTTTAACCGAATGGAACCCGAACAGCTTCGTTAACAGCCGAGCCGAGCCATTCAGCAGTTTGATAAACGGGAACATGATTTTATAAAATAAAATGAGCGGCTTCGCCGTCCATAAGCTGACGGCTTCCGCTTTTTGAATCGCAATCGTTTTTGGCGCAAGCTCGCCGACCACAACGTGCAAAAATGTAATGATGACAAAGGCGGTAACAATCGAAGCCACTCTTAAAACGGATTCAGGCAGGCCAAATAGTTCAAAAAGCGGATGGATGATCCTTTCGAATGTCGATTCTCCGAGCCAGCCGAGCCCTAATGCGGTGATGGTAATGCCGAGCTGGCAGGCAGACAAATATTCATCAAGATTTGTCACCACTCTTTTGGCGGCAATCGCGCGCTTATCCCCGCTTTCAACAAGCTGATCGATTTTTGTGCCGCGGATTTTGACGATCGCAAATTCGGCGACAACGAAAAAAGCCGTAGCTGCAATTAAAAGTATGACGAGTATGAGATTCAGGATATTCAAAAAAAGCCCTTACCAAATATGGTAAGGGGCCACCTCCTTAAGACGAATGGTTAGTCATTACGACCGGACAGGAAAATTGCGACGAAGCGCAGCAGCTCAAACAGCGAAACAAGCGCTGCAGCAACATATGTCAGAGCCGCGGCATCCAGCACCTTGCTGACGCCTCTTTCTTCCGTGTTGCGGATCATTCCTTCTGAAACGATGATCCTTTTTGCCCGGGAGCTTGCGTTAAATTCAACAGGCAGTGTCACAAGCTGAAAGAATACGGCCGCCGAAAACAAAATGATGCCGAGTCCGATCAGATTCAGGCTTCCGAGCAGCATTCCGCCGATAAACAAAAACGGCGCCACTCCCGAAGAAAAGTTCACGATCGGAAACATCTTATGCCTCAAAACAAGTGCGCCGTATGATTCCTGATGCTGCAGGGCATGTCCGCATTCATGGGAAGCAACGGAAACCGCTGCAATTGAACGGCCGTAATATACGGGTTCGGACAGGCGCACAACGCGTGCTGTCGGGTCATAATGGTCTGTCAAGGTTCCTCTTACCGGTTCAACCGGGATATCGTAAAGGCCGTTTTGGTCGAGAATCTGTCTGGCCACTTCGGCTCCAGTTCTCCCGCTTGACGCCTCTACTTTTGAATATTTTTCAAAGTTGCTCTTTACTTTAAATTGTGCCCAAATCGATAAACCTAATGCAGCAAATGTTAACAAGTAAAAAATCATGCTCATGCAATCATCTTCCCTCTTGTGATAAGTCGTTTAAAATTTTAATTGTAAATATATTTTATCCCGAGGGATTTCCTTTTGTACAGAAAAGTGCACTACCTTTTTCTTCGCGGTAAACAAACCCCGATAAAGATCAGCACCATTCCTGACACCATGATGTAGAAAGGCGGCCTTGTGAACAGCTCCTTGAAAAACTCCCTCCAGAATACCTCATCAGAGGAATGATAAACGGCATTTAAATCAAAAATGAATTGAATGGATGCCGCCGCCATCAGCTGGACTCCGACCAGTATGAAAAAGAGCCTCATTAAACAGGACATTCCGCTCCCATCCCTCATCCGTTTATAAAAAGTGTATGGAAGGACGGGAACCGATATGACGCCCCAGTAAAAATCTTCAGCTCTACCGGTTATTGTCGGTTAACAAAGGTTTATTTTTACCTGAAAAATTTTTGTAAAAGAGGGATATACTGAGTAAAAAGGCGAACTCGGGTGGTGACACGGTGAAAGTAACGGATCAGGAAAAAGAACAGCTAAGCACGGCGATTGATAAAATGAATGAAGGGCTTGATGCGTTCATTCTTCTCTATAACGAATCGGAAAAAGACGAGCAGCTGATCGAATTTGAAGAAGAAACGGCTGAGATGATCAGACAAGCGATTGAACAGCACGGGAAAGTAAGCACCAATCAAAAGTTAAATGCAATCATCAAAGAGATTTTATCATTTTCCCTGCGGAAAGACGGTGAAGAAACATGAAATCAAACCGTGTATTTATCGCATGGCTGAGGTGGCCGATATATGTCCGCATCGCAATCATTATCCTTTTATTGATCATCCTTTTCGGTCAGCTGATCACATTCGTCGAGCCGCAGCAGTTTTCAAACGTTTTTGAAGGCGTATGGTGGGCGCTGATCACCGTGTCCTCAGTCGGATATGGCGATTTTGTCCCTAAAACCGCACTCGGCAAAACCGTCGGCATGCTCCTTATTTTAATAGGGGCAGCGTTTGTCACGGCCTATTTTGCAACGATGGCGACGGCCGCTTTTAGCAAGCAGCAGCGCTACGCCGAAGGCAAGGTCAACTACAGAGGCAAGGGACATATGATCCTGATCGGCTGGAACGAGAAATCCAACAAGCTGATGAGGACGCTCCAGGCCGCCGATTCAAACAAAACGATCGTGCTCATTGATGAAACACTAAAGGAAGGCCCCCTGATGGAAAACATTCATTTCATCAGAGGACCCGCTGCGGATGATGCCACACTGCAAAAAGCCAATATTGAAGAAGCTGAAATCGTCTTTATTACCGCCGATCAGCATAAAAGCGAAATATCTGCAGATATGCAGTCGGTCTTAACATTGCTGGCTGTTAAAGGCTTGAACCCGTCGGTGTATTGCGTTGTAGAAATCTTGACGGAAAAGCAGAAAAAAAATGCCGAGCGCGCCGGAGCGAACCAAATCATCAGTACGGCGGACCTTTTAAAAACAGCGATGCTGCAGCATTTTCTCATTAAAAATCAGCTTCCTGATCCGCTATTTAAGGAAGCCGATATTCATTTCAAAGTCCATCGGGTTCCGCTTCCGAAGACGATGGAAGGTGCGTCTTTTCAAGAAGTGATTCACCATTTCATGAAGGAAGACATTTTCGTCATCGGTATTCACCAAAAAGACGGGCCTGTGCTGTCTCCTTCATTTTCGTACAAGCTTCAGCCGACAGACCAGCTGCTGTCACTTTAGGAAAGAAGCGCCTTTTCGAGTTCTTTTACATACGATTGGCCAAGCTTTTCATAGACGCCGGGAATATCGGCGTCTTTTTCTTTCGGTTCAGCAAACTGGTCAAAAGATGCGCGAAAATTCCCCTGAACGACGTAGTCGTCCAGCGCTTCCTGATAGACGTGGCGAAGCAAAAATGGTGTACCGAGCTTGACCGTCGCATTTTGCGAATCAAGCTGTCCGTCCTCCGCTTCAAACGGAATCCGCAAAAATAAGTATCCTTCCTCATCATCAATTTTATAGTCAAAAAAGCCGCGGTCATATTCCCAGCCGCCGCTGATTACATAACCGAGAGGCTTGAGCGTCTGTTCGAGATGATAAAGAGAAAACGACCGGTTTTCCAGTTCAGAAGGTAAGCTTATCATAAAAAAACTCCTTTTTTCGTTTTTATACTTCAGGGCCCTAGCGCAATTGTTTATCAGGTTCGTGCAGGTGCCCTTCATTGATTTCCTTAAACAGATTGTCCTCCGGCTGCTGCAGGTTGTTTTGCATGCGGAGGAATTTTTTATACTCTCCCATAGTAAAAGGCTTTGCATCATCCGATAACTCGTAGCCGATCTGGCCGTTTGATTCGAGCGTTACGTTTTTCACGTCCGATAATTTTGAAATCCCCTGTGTCCTGAGCCTCATTTCCAGCTGGTCGACAGTCAGGCGGTGCCTTTTTAGGTTCTGCTTCTGAAGCTCGCCGTTTTCGATTAATACAACGGCTTTCCCCGCAATCAGGCTTTCAAAAAAATCAAATTTCATTTTCAAATACTCGATCAACAGAAGGACGATGATAAAGATCGATGCAGCTGCCACCGTTTTAAAAATGCTGTCTTCAATGATCGGCTGAACAATGATCGTTCCGATGGAAATCATGACGACGGTGGTGGCTATTGTCATTTGCGAAATTGATTTCCTCCCCGAAATTCTCAGCAGAACAATACCCGTTAAGATGAGAAACAACGTTTCCAATACAAATAACATGATGTCACTTCACCCGTTTTATTTTTTAGTATGGATCAGAAGCTTGTGCGGTATGAGTATATTTAAACGAATAGGGAAAGACAAAGGTATCAAGCTTACTATGAGGAGGGACTTTTATTGAAGAAGGAAAAAATAGCAACGGCTGTCATCGTGTTTCTCGTTACATATGCACTGTTTTCACTGGCGAGCGTTTTATTTCCCGTAGATCGTGAATGGTATGAGTCATTGAACAAACCGGATTGGACACCGTCAGGCCGTTTGATCGGAACCATCTGGAGCGTGCTGTTCGCCTTCATTTCATTAGCGGCGGCGCTTGTGTATGCCACATATGATCTGAGAAAAGCAGCGGCGCCATTTTGGATCATGCTGATCATTAACTATTTGTTTAACCAGGCATTCAGCTATTTTCAATTCACGGAAAAAAACGTACTTGCTGCCGCGGCCGACTCCTTTTTCGTAGCCTTGACCGCTCTTGCGCTCGCCTTGATTACACTTCGCATTCATAAAAGAGCAGCACTTCTCCTTGTCCCTTATGTGTTGTGGAGTTTTTTCGCGACTTATCTCGCGTTTGCGATTTACGGGATGAATCATTAGGTTAACGAGCCCCGCCGGCTATTGCCGTGTTAAAATAAGGTGAACAGCTGCCTTACAAGGGGGACCGGAATGGAATGAAGCACTGCTTTCTGCAAACAACACGCATCGGCTTTTCTTTATGGGCTAAAGAGAATTTGAATTTGGCAAAGACATTGTGGGGAAATCGAGATGTGGCCAAATATCTGACAGCAGACGGAATTATGACCGATAGCGAAATAAGAAATCGTTTGCTGCTTGAGATCGAACAATACAAAACACACGGTGTGCAATACTTCCCGATATTTAAAACAGGAAACAACGAATTCATCGGATGTTGCGGACTTCGCCCCTATGACCCGGAAAATGATGTGTACGAGCTTGGTTTTCATCTCGTCCGTTCGGCTTGGGGGAAAGGTTATGCATCTGAAGCGGCTGAGGCCATGATTGAATACGCATTTAACAAAATCCGGGCAAAAAAGCTGTTTGCGGGACATCACCCTGAAAATACAGCTTCACAAAAACGACTGGAAAAATTGGGATTCGTCTACACTCATGACGAATTTTATCCGTCTACTGGACTTCAGCATCCGTCATATGAATTAAAACAGCCTCCTGGACAATAAGTCCGGAGGCTGTTTTTTCGTTTATTGATCCAAACGTTTCTCAAGCTCTGCTTTTTTCTCTTCGAAGCCAGGCTTGCCGAGGAGAGCGAACATATTGACTTTGTACGCTTCCACTCCAGGCTGGTCAAACGGGTTGACGCCGAGCAGGTATCCGCTCATTGCGCAGGCTTTTTCAAAGAAGTACACGAGGTAGCCGAACGTGTAAGCGTTCATTTCAGGTACGTTCACGATCAGGTTCGGCACATTACCGTCTGTGTGCGCGAGCATTGTGCCTTGGAACGCTTTTTTATTGACGAAGTCGACCGTTTTGCCGGCAAGGTAGTTTAAGCCGTCAAGATCATTGTCCGCTTCTTCGATTGTCAGCTCATGTCTCGGCTTTTCAACGTTCAGCACCGTTTCGAACATGTCTCTTCTTCCTTCTTGTACGTATTGTCCAAGAGAGTGAAGATCCGTCGAGAAGTTGGCTGAAGATGGATAAATGCCTTTTTCGTCTTTTCCTTCACTTTCGCCAAAGAGCTGCTTCCACCATTCTGCGAAGTACTGAAGGCCCGGCTCGTAGTTGATCAGCATTTCAATCGTTTTGCCTTTGTTATAAAGGACATTTCTGACGACCGCGTATTGGTAAGCCGGATTGTCTTCAAGCTCTGATGTGGAGAAGTCTTTGCTCGCATCGCGGGCGCCCTTCATCATTTCATCGATATCGGCTCCGCTGACTGCGATTGGAAGCAAGCCGACCGCTGTGAGCACAGAAAAGCGGCCACCGACATCGTCAGGAATGATAAATGATTCAAAGCCTTCCTCATTAGCAAGCGTTTTTAATGCGCCCCGCTCTTTATCAGTTGTTGCATAAATGCGGCGTTTCGCTTCTTCTTTTCCATACTTTTCTTCAAGAAGCTTGCGGAAGATCCGGAAAGCAATCGCCGGTTCTGTCGTTGTGCCTGATTTAGAAATCACGTTGATTGAAAAATCAGCGTCTTCAAGAAGATCCATCACGTCTCTCATGTAAGAAGAGCTGATGTTGTTGCCGATGAAAATCACTTGCGGCGTTTTACGCTTTTCTTTCGGCAGCACATTGTAAAATGAATGATTCAGCATTTCGATCGCCGCTCTTGCGCCGAGGTATGAACCGCCAATTCCGACAACCAGCAAAACATCGGAATCATTTTGAATTTTTTCAGCGCATTTTTTAATGCGGGCGAATTCTTCTTTGTCGTAGTCAGTCGGAAGATCCACCCATCCTAAAAAGTCGCTGCCTGCACCTGTTTTTTCGTGAATGGTATGGTGGGCGACTTTCACGAAGTCACGCAGATATGTAAGTTCATGTTCTTTAAAGAATGGCAATGCTCTTGAGTAGTCAAAACGGACATGCGTCATATTATTAAACCTCCAGTACTAGCTGTTTTCTTCCATATACCCGCCAGCGCTTTCATTTTCATGAGAGTGCGGGCCAAAGGGTTTTAAAACATGTCGATTTTCGGCGACAGCCTCTTCCCTTTTCACTTTATATGAACTCCTTCGTTAAATCAAGTGACGAAAAAAAGGAGGATGGAGGCAGGCGCGCAAAAATGCATGTTTTTCAGCCGCCACGCGCAGTTTTGTCAAAAAGATAACAAATGAACAACGGCTCAAGGTATGGCGGTCCTCCTTGAGCCGTCAAGAAATCTTATAAAGAAGCCTTCAAAATAGACAGAACATCGTCTTTATTCAGCGTTTTAAAGCGGCCGAATTCGCCGTTTGCCATCGCTTTGTCGGCAATCAGATCCAGCTTCTCATCTGTTATGTCATAATCAGCAAGGCGATTTGGCGCGCCAAGGCTGGTCCAGAATTCAGACAGCTTCTCGATTCCAACAAGCGCCACTTCACGATCGGTTTTTCCTGTTTCATCTACGTCAAAAACGCGTACGGCAAGCTGTTTAAAGCGGCCGACATTTTCGGAAAGCGTGTGCTTCATCCAATTCGGGAACAGGATCGCAAGCCCTCCCGCATGCGGAATATCGTAGACGGCTGAAACAGCGTGCTCGATATTGTGCGTCGCCCAGTCTCCGCGTGCGCCCATTGATAGCATGCCGTTCAGCGCAATGGTGCCTGTATAGAGAATCGTTTCGCGCAGCTCATAGTTTTCAAGGTCTTCAATGAGCTTAGGAGCTGTTTCAATCACCGTTTTGAGCAGGGATTCGCACATCCGGTCCTGATAAGGAGTATTTTCGGTATGGTGAAAATATTGCTCAAACACGTGGGACATCATGTCGACAATGCCGTAAATCGTGTGGTCTTTCGGAACGGTAAATGTGTTGACCGGATCAAGAATTGAAAATTTAGGGAATACTAGCGGGCTTCCCCAGCCGTATTTTTCATTGGTTTCCCAATTTGTGATCACAGATCCCGAGTTCATTTCCGATCCTGTTGCTGCCAACGTTAAAACCGTTCCAAACGGCAGCGCATCAGCAGGAATATGTTTTTTTGTCACAATATCCCATGCATCGCCGTCGTATTTCGCTCCGGCGGCGATCGCTTTCGTACAATCGATGACGCTTCCGCCGCCGACTGCCAATAGAAAGTCAATATCGTTCTCTTTGCAGATCGCGACTCCTTTATTCACAGTGGCAACACGCGGATTCGGTTCGACACCGGGCAATTCATGGACGGTCGCGCCTGCCTTTTCAAGAATTGAAATCACTTGATCGTATAAACCATTTCGTTTAATGCTGCCTCCTCCGTATACGAGCAGGACATTGCGGCCGTAGTGTTTCACCTCTTCTGCCAGCTTTTCAACTTCTCCCCGGCCGAATATCAGCTTCGTGGGATTCCAATATGTAAAATTATCCATCTACATCTCCTCCTTTATTTACTATTATGGGAAATCGCCGAATGCCCTGTAAAGCGATCTGCTCCTCAGGCGTATAATGTTTCCAAATCCGTCGCAATCTATAAATGTGAAATATAGGACTTCAAAAAGGAGGAAAAACAAATGAATGCACTTCAACGTATTGCATTGGTATTAACAATCATTGGAGCAATCAATTGGGGACTGATAGGATTTTTTCAATTTGACTTGGTTGCAGCCATTTTTGGCGGTCAAGGATCCGCTTTAGCCCGGACCGTTTACGCGCTTGTCGGAATTGCAGGTCTGATCAACCTCGGACTTTTATTTAGACCGGCTGAAGAGACTGCTGGCGAAGACGCCAAGCAGCCGGAAATGCGATAAAAAAACTCCGGCTTTTGCCGGAGTTTTTTCATTTACTTCTTAATAAGATCTTTTCTGTTGGACTGCTCGATCCACTCTTCAAGTTTGTCTTTTAACGTGTTGAATCCTTGTGGAGCAGCTGTATCTTCGGCTTGAACAGCCTTTTGTCTTCTAGGCTTGCTTTCTTTTCGTTCAGGAGCTGCCTGTGTAGCGCGGATAGAAAGGCTGATTTTGCCTTTTTCCTCATCTACAGAAAGAACCTTCACTTGCACCTCATCACCGATCGCCAAGTGCTCATTAATATCTTTAACGAAACCGTGTGTTACTTCAGAAATATGCACAAGTCCCTGTGTTTCTTCATCTAATGCAACAAACGCTCCGTACGCCTGTAATCCAGTCACTTTTCCAGTGTAAACACTGCCTACTTCAAATTTTGCTGTCATAACTAACAACTCCTAAATCATATGAATTTAACTCTTTTTATACGCAATAAAAAATTATATCATACAAGTCTTTATTAAGCAAAAAAACTTTTTTAAGCATTGTATGTTTAAAACCGAGCTGAAAGGGGAATACTAAAGAACAACTAAGGCTTTCTAGTATTCCCCCCCTTATGTTGATGCGGACCTTTTAGGTGCGCATTTTTTTATTGAACTGCACCGGTCTTCTGGACAAAGCGTTTCATTCTGACGAGCGCTTCCTGAAGCTGTTCAAGCGAGGAAGCGTAAGAACATCTGATATAGCCTTCGCCGCTCGGCCCGAAAACATTGCCCGGGACGACGGCGACTTTTTCTGCGATGAGAAGCTCCTCAGCAAACTGTTCTGAACTCATGCCCGTTTTTTTAACGGACGGAAACGCGTAAAAAGCGCCCCCCGGCTGATGACAGTCAAGCCCGATTTCGTTCAGTGAATCCACAAACACATTCCTTCGGCGGCGATAGCTTTTTTTCATCTTTTCGACGTCTTCGAGACCGTTTTTAAGGGCTTCCTCCGCCGCAAATTGAGCCATGCTTGGCGCGCACATCATCGAGTACTGGTGAATTTTCAGCATAGGGTCCCTTAAATATGCAGGAGCTGCGACATATCCAAGGCGCCAGCCTGTCATGGCAAACCCTTTCGAAAAACCCGATATCAATATCGTCCGCTTCTTCATTCCGGCGATTTCCGCAAAGCTTGTATACGCTTCATCGTATGTCAGCTCGGCGTATATTTCATCCGCTATTACAATCAGGTCATGCTGTTCAGCAAAAGCCGCGATCTCTTCCAGTTCTTTTTTTGTATACACAGAGCCTGTCGGATTAGACGGCGTGCAAAGGATAATGGCCTTCGTACGTTCAGTCAGAACGGCTTCAAAATCGGCTGCGCTCGCTTTAAATCCGCGTTCTGCGTTCGTGTGAATGTGAACCGCTTTTCCCCCCGCCAAAGAAACAAGCGCTTCATAAGCGACAAAACAAGGCTCGGGAATCAGCACTTCTTCTCCGGGATCAAGGATCGCCCTGACCGCAATATCAAGCGCCTGGCTTGCTCCGACTGTGACAATCAGCTCGTCATCAGGAGCATAATCCAGATGAAAGCGTTTATTCAGATAAGCGCTGATCTCTTTCCGCAAAGAAAGAAGACCCGCGTTTGCCGTATATGACGTGTAGCCCTGTTCAAGGGAAAGGATGCTCGCTTCCCTGACATTCCACGCCGTTACAAAATCGGGCTCTCCGACGCCCAATGAAATCACGCCTTCCATTGTGGACGCAAGATCAAAAAATTTGCGGATGCCCGACGGTTTGATTTGCTGGGCTGCTTTAGAAATATAAGTTGTCCTCATTTAAGGAGACACCACGATTCTTTTGTCATCATCACCGGAGTCAAAAACTTTACCGTCATGCTTGTATTTCTTTAAAATAAAGTGGGTGGTTGTCGACACGACCGATTCGAGCGTCGATAATTTTTCGGACACGAAATGCGAAATATCCGACATCGTTCTGCCGCGGATGACAACAGACAGATCATATACGCCTGACATCAAGTAAACGGATTCAACTTCCTGAAAACGATAAATCCGCTCGGCCACTTCGTCAAATCCGACGCCGCGCTTCGGTGTTACCTTCACATCGATCATCGCTGTAACGCCTTCATGGCCGTCGACTTTTCGCCAGTCGATCATTGCCGAATAATCGATGATGACCTTTTCTTTTTCAAGCTTTTCGATAATCGCTTTTGTTTCTTCCTGTGAAATGTTCGCCATTTTAGCAATGGTTTCAGGTTCGAGGCGGCTGTTTTCCTCTAATATTTCCAATATTTCTGTTTCTTTTTCTGTTAGCTTCATCTCGTTATCACACCTTTTATATGTCAAGAAATCTTCTGAATATTATAGCACGTTTTTGAACGAATGTAAGGCGGTAAAAAAAGCGAAATCAAAGCGTGAAAAAAATTTTTTCGGGTACGATAAATAACGTACTCAGGACTTAGGCGACAACATGCAGCCAGATTGTTTGAACATGAAAGAAAAACATTCGGAGTGATTTGGATCATGCTGTTAACAAAACCTTCTATTGAAACCATTCAAGGGGTCAATATATATTATGAGCATTACGAGAATCCGGGCAGGCAATCGCTCGTTTTAATACACGGCTTTCTTTCTTCCTCGTTTTGCTACAGAAAAATCATTCCTCTTCTGAAGGATGAGTTTAATTTAGTCGCCGTTGACCTGCCTCCCTTCGGCCAATCAGAAAAATCCAGCACCTTTGTGTATACCTATCAAAACATGGCCAGGGTGGTCATCGAACTGATCGAAAGGCTGAGGATTAGAGACGCCGTGCTTGTCGGACATTCGATGGGCGGCCAGATTTCACTTTATGCGATAAAGGAAAGGCCTGAACTGTTCAAAAAAGTCGTCCTGCTGTGCAGCTCAGGCTATTTAAAGCGTTCCCCCCGCCCGCTCATTTTCGGGAGCCATATTCCTTATTTTTATTTGTACATCAAGCGCTGGCTGTCAAAACAAGGCGTCCTGAAAAATCTCATGAATGTTGTCTACGACAGATCTCTGATCGATCAGGAGATGATCAATGGCTACCTGAAACCGTTTCTTGACGATCAAATTTTCAGGGCGCTCGCGCGTCTCATCAGACACCGGGAAGGCGATTTATTACCGGACGATTTGAAGAAAATCGAGACGCCTTCCCTCTTAATCTGGGGCGAAGAGGACCGCGTTGTCCCTGTACAGATCGGCAAAAGGCTTCATCAGGATTTGCCCAATTCCATTTTCTATTCCTTGCGGGAAACCGGCCACCTCGTCCCCGAAGAAAATCCGGATTATGTATCAGACAAAATTGCCGATTTCATTTTGACATGAATATAAAAAAACCGCCGTTTGGCGGTTTTTAAATTTTGATCAGCACGAACTGCTGTCTTTGATCGCAAGGAGCCGTTCAGCCAGCTGTTTGCATTTTGCCAGCGGCAGCGTCTGATCAAATGATACTTCAAAAACGGACTGGATAGCTTCGCCCAGCCGCTCTGCGTCGTTTTCCGTGTAGACGGCCTGAACAATCTCGGCCGCTTCCGTTTCATAAAAATCGGGTCCGGCTTGAAACGGATCCCATTCCTTTATGATGTGGATGATTTGTGCTGCTGCCTGACTTTCTTTCATCATGATCACCGCTTCATTGTAATGTTTCAAAAGCTATTGTATCATAACGCGCCGGCTTGTCGATAAGGAAAGCACCAGGCTATCGGCCGGCTTGTCTCCGCTTCCTCCGCCAGGCGATCAGCAGCAGCCCGATGCCGTTGACGAGAATCAATCCGAACACGGCATTTCCGAGGGGCGCCCAGCCGTTTTCCCCCGTCAGCATCACTGACAGCACAACCTTGCCGATCAGCGTCACATTCAATACCGCAAGTCCCCACCCTAAGGAGCGCTTCCAAAATGCCGCGCCAATCAACACGAGAAACCCCATCATAAAAGCGAGCGTGAGCACGGCAGAAAGCGGGTTGGACAAAAGCATCTGCTCGTAATCCAAAACAGCCTGCATCTCCGGATTGATCCGCTCGGGGACGGGAAACCAAAACATGCTGCTCGTCATCAGCAAAAAAGTAACGATGACGCCTTTCCAAGTCCGCCTATAGCAAAAATACGCAAGCGCCACGAGAAAGACCGGGCGAATATACCAGCTCATAGGGTTGAGATGACGCTGAAAAGCCCACTCAGGGCACACTGCTCCATTCCATCGGATGCCACTCCCTTTACTTTATAAAAGCTTTCATGGTTAAAACATTGCAATCTATCCTTATCACAGTTAATGTATAACATATGAAAAAGACATGAGGTGAGATCATGGATTTTAATACAGAACATAACAGACGCGGGACCCAGTCTGTGAAGTGGGACTTAACACAGGAATTATTCGGTGTAGATGACGCGCTTCCAATGTGGGTGGCTGATATGGATTTCCGCGCCCCCCAGCCCGTTATCGACGCTCTTCAGCAGCGCTTGGAGCACGGGGTTTTTGGCTATACATCTGCAAGCGCGGGCACGAACGAAGCTGTCACCGATTGGCTCAGCCGCCGGCACGGATGGAATACTGAACCGGTGCTTATCACTTTCAGCCCGGGCATTGTAACAGCGCTAGCCCAAGCGGTGCAGGCGTACACAGAGCCCGGCGAGCGGGTGGTCGTACAGCCGCCTGTATATACGCCGTTCTTTGATATTGTTGAAAAAAACGGACGGGTTGTGTTACACAATCCATTAATCGAAAAAGACGGCCGCTATGAAATGGATTTTTCCGACCTTGAAAAAAAGCTTGGGGAACCGGATGTGAAGATGTTCATTCTTTGCAATCCGCACAATCCTTCCGGACGTTCATGGTCGAAAGAAGAGCTGACAACGCTGGGCGAACTCTGCCTTAAACACGGTGTCACAGTTGTTTCCGACGAAATCCATTCAGACCTGATGCTGAACGGACTGAACCATACGCCGTTCGCCTCTTTATCTCCGGAATTCGCGGATATTTCGATCACATGTATTGCACCGAGCAAAACGTTTAACTTGGCCGGGTTGCAGGCCTCAGCCATCATCATACCCGACAAGGCGAAGAGAACCGCCTTTGCAAAAGTTATGCAGCGTCAGGGACTGCATTCTTTAAATACATTTGCAGTTGCAGCAATCGAAGCGGCCTATTCAAAAGGCGAACCGTGGCTCGATCAGCTTATCCCTTACATCGAACGAAATATGGAAGAAGTCCGCCGCTTTTTAGCAGAGGAGCTGCCCGAGGTCCGCATGATGGAGCCAGACGCCTCTTACTTGGCATGGCTTGACTGCCGCAAGCTCGGATTGACGGATCAGGACATCAAACGGCTTCTCCTTCATAAAGGAAAGCTGATTCTGGAGCCGGGACCAAAGTACGGACCGGGCGGAGAAGGATTCGTCAGAATGAATGTCGGATGTTCGCTCTCTGTTGTAAAAGACGGGCTCAGACGTCTGAAGACCGCTTTTTCATAAGCGTTCCGGCTGAAAAACGGGCGCTTCTAAGAGCGCTTGTGGATGGTTTCATTCAATTCTCTTTCCAGCTTTTCCGCTTTTTCAGCTTCTTTTTTGGAATGTTTAATGATCAGCCGGAATACAACAATTGCGATGATAAAGAAAACGGCCAGCGTAATAAAAGAAGGGATATATTCTCTTTTGTCTTCAGGAAAATAGAGCATAAACTGAATCAGAAACGGCGCCATTTTTCTTCCTCCCTGAAATGATTTTTTTACCATTTATTTATTATGATACCATTAGGAGGCAGATGCAGTGAACAACCAATTTCAAGTCGGCGATCGTGTAAAGGGCTTTTATAAGACAGGCGTCTACATCGGCGAAATTACGGATGTTAAACCGATGCACTACCTTGTCAAAATCCTCGCCGTGCTGACCCACCCGAAGCAAGGCGATCTTCACCATCCCAACAAGGCAGACGTCCCTTTTTTTCATGAACGAAAAGCGCTCGCTTTCGGTGAACAGACAAATATCCCGCATCGTATGGTGAAGCCGTTCGATGAAGCTGTACCGGATTATGCGGATTCGCTCCGCTCAGCTTTAAACCGTTTAAAAACGGATCTGCAAAACGATTCGTCCGAATACGCGGCAAAATCGCTTGAACTTATTCATGCGCTTGAAAATGAATATTTCCCGCACAAATAACCCAATCTGTTCGCCAGATTGGGTTATTTATGTGGCGTGCGGAAAAACTTTTGAAAGATCAACCCGTTCGCCGATCGTCGTCGGTTTCGGATTTTCCAAATACTTCTTATCCCGTTCTACGAGCCGAAACAGCTTATACGTTGTCATCGCGTCGTCTAGCGCTTTATGCTGTTTTCCCGTTCCTGAATCGCCGTACTCTTCCGCTGCTTTCCACAAATTCGTCAATGTTTTGTCACCAAAGAATTCCTTGTACTCCATGGAAAGATCCCTCATCTCTCCTTTAAACGGAAACGGAACATGGTTGAACATGCAATTTTGCTTCAGCACTTTCATATCCATGTTTCCCCATGTAATGATGGCGCTGTTTTGGTCAGGATCAAGCTCCCGCAGCTTTTCAATCAACGCGTTAAACGTGATGCCTTGGTCAACCTGTTCCTGCGTAATGCTGAGAAATTTTTTGCAGCGCCTCGTTAATTTAGGGAACTTCTTCGGCTTAATATAGCTTGAAAATGTCTCAACCACCTCATCATGAACCGCCTTTACAATCCCTGCTTCTATGATTTCCGGGAAAAAATTTTGCGGGTGATACTTTCCCTCAGGCATTGTAAATTCAAAATCAATAATCAGTAAGGTGCTCGCTTCCAACTTTCACACCTGCCTTTCTATCTCAATATAAAAAACTTATGGATGTAGCGCAACGGATGGAAATCGTCCAAGCCTAAAGCCTTCTGAATGTTTTCCAAAGTACGTTCATATTTCTCTTATTATATCATTATATTTCTATATTTAAGGTTTTAATTTCTGAAAATGTTGAAAATTCCTTCAAATACCCAATTTTCATTTTTCCAATGAGCAGCGATTCCATACAGCTTCCACATTTCATTTATAATGAAGGAAATTCAAACTTTTTAAGAAGGTGATTCGCATCTCTGTTTATAAGAAAAACCTTGTGATCATGTGGTTCGCGAATTTTTTCGTGGCCGCAAGCTCTACAATGGTTCTGCCGTTTCTTTCCCTCTATATCGAAACGCTCGGCAGCTATTCGGACGGATTTACGGCAAAATGGAGCGGATACGTTTTCGGCGTCACATTTTTGATGGCCTTTTTGGTTTCTCCTTTTTGGGGAAGGTTCGGAGATAAACACGGCTATAAAAAAATCCTCTTGATCACGGGCACCGGCATCGGCACTTGCATTCTTCTCATGTCCCTTGTCTCTTCCGTATACGAACTGTTTTTTTTGAGAATGGCGATGGGGCTCGTAACCGGGTTCATTCCCACTTCCCTTGCCATGATTTCGGCTCAGACGCCGAAAAAAACGGCTGGCAAAGTGCTCGGCACGCTGCAGATGGGCACGGTCTCAGGAGGGTTATTCGGCCCCTTGCTCGGCGGTCTGCTCGCCGATCGCGTCGGTTTTACATATACGTTTTTCATTACGGCATTTGCCATTTACAGCGCGGTTTTCCTCGTGTTTACCGGAGTGCGTGAACGTCCTTTGAAGGCGAAGCGCGATGCCTCCGCCGGGTATACGAGAAAGCAGGTGCTGCAGACGATTTTGCACCAGCGCCCGCTGATTACGGCGATGATCCTCACCGCTGTGATTCAAGTGGGAAACTTCAGTGTTCAGCCGCTGCTCGCCTTATATGTCAGCGAGCTGCACGGAACTGACAATCTCGCATTTTTCTCAGGGCTGGCTTTTTCTGCAACCGGCCTTGGAAGCCTTCTCGCCGCGAGAAAATGGGGCGTCTTAGGCGATCGGTTCGGCCATGGAAAAATATTGATGATTCTCGCGCTGGCTGCCGCGGTTTGCGTTATTCCGCAAGGACTTACATCTCAGTATGAAATGCTTGTGTTCTTCCGCTTTCTGTTCGGAATCGCGCTTGGCGGGATGATTCCCTGCATCACCGCCTTAATCCGAGTTGAATCTCCGGGGCCTATTCAAGGGGAAGTGCTTGGCTATAATGTAAGTTTCAGATTTTTGGGCAATGTCATCGGCCCGGTGCTCGGCGGCGTTCTTTCCAGCTTTTTCGGAATTTCTTCCGCTTTTTACGCAACTGCCGTCCTCTTTTTCGGCGGAGCATGCCTTCTGATATTCCAAAGGTCCCAGCAAAAAAAATCAGAGGCAAAAGCAAGCTGAAATCGGATAAAAAACTGCCAATCTATCAAATTATCCTTCTCGATATCAAAAAAGAATGGTACGATATGGCTAGAATTTAGCGAAAAGAGAGTGACAAAGTTGCGTTCATTTTTTGGATGGATTTTTCTGTTGATGTTAATTCCTATATTTGTCTTTACCTTAATGGCCTCCGGCCGGGAAGCTCAGGATATGAAGCCTCTCGATCAGGTGCTCGATGAGAAGATCAATATAAAAGATATCGGCCTTGTACAAAACAGCTACATGTATGACAGGGACGGCGCCCTGATTTCAGAAATTGTTTCAGATCACCAAAACCGGGTATTTGTCCCCTATAAAAATATCCCTGATCATGTGAAGCAGCTGTTTCTCACTTCAGAGGATCGGCATTTCTTTCAGCATAAAGGCTTTGATTTTATCGGAATGGCCCGGGCCGCCGCAGCCAATGTCAAAAAAGGCGGCATTGATCAGGGAGCCAGCACGATTACACAGCAGCTTTCGAGAAACTTGTATTTGAACCATGAACGAACCTTCGACCGCAAGTTCACAGAGCTCCTGTATTCCTATCAGCTGGAAAAAAAGCTTTCAAAAGAAGAAATTTTTGAGAAATATTTAAACACGATCTATTTTAATCATGGGGTCTACGGAATTGGATCCGCGTCTTATTTCTATTTCAGCAAGCCTTTGAAATCTCTCAACCTTGCCGAAACGGCGTTTATTTGCGCGATCCCTAATAACCCTACATTATATGATCCTTTGAAACATTTTGACTACACAAAAACCCGCCAAAAGCGGCTGCTTGAAGGGCTGAAAAAAGCGGGCGTGATCACTGAAAAAGAATACAGCAAAGCCGTAAAGCAAAAAATTACGCTTCATGTAAAAGAAAAGAAAGACGCTTATCCCGACTATACGACTTATGTCAACGAGGAATTCACCAAATTGGTGTCTGCTTCGGAAGGGTTTGACGAACGGCTGAAAAAGGCAAAAACAAAAGAAGAAAAGAAAAAAATCGAAAAAGAGCTGTCTAACCGCATCAGCTCCCTCACGACGAGCGGGATCAAAATTTATACGGCGCTCGATACCGGGATGCAAAACCGGGTCGTCCAGCAAGTGAATAATCGCCTCCCTTATGAAGGCGTACAAGGCGGAGCGGTGGTGATCAACCACCAAACCCATCAAATCGTCGCCATGTCCGGCGGGAAAAACTATAAAAAGTATGATTACAACCTGGCATTCCAGGCATACAGGCAGCCGGGATCATCGATTAAACCGCTCCTTGACTACGGGCCGTACATTGAAGAAACGGGTGCGACGGCAGGCAGCATGATTGACGCAAGCAAATTTTGCAGCAAAGAATACTGTCCGAACAACTTCAACGAAAGAACATACGGAACCGTGTCGATCAAGACAGCCTTTAAAAATTCGTATAATACACCGGCCGTACGAATGTTGAACCGAGTCGGCGTGCAAAAAGGATTCAGCTATTTAAAACCGTTCGGATTTGATAAAATCGTTCAAAACGACTACCGTCTTCCTGCTGCACTGGGCGGATTTACATGGGGTTTCTCACCGCTGGAGATGGCCGATGCCTATACGACTTTCGGCAATAACGGCAGCTATACATCCAGCCATGCCATCACAAAGGTGACGGACTTAAAAGGCAAAACGCTTTACAAATGGAAAGACAAACCGCAGCAAGTATTCAGCATGCGGACAAACAACCAAATGCGCGAGCTCTTATCAGCGGTTGTCAAAGAAGGAACCGGTAAAAAAGCGAATTTCAGCGGCGGATATGTAGGAGGCAAAACCGGAACATCCAACGGGTACAGAGACCTTTGGTTTGTCGGATTGACGGATACGTACACAATGAGTGTATGGGTCGGAAAAGAGGCAAAAGGCAATGTCGAGTATCTGCATCACGCGGGACCTCAACTTTTAATCTGGAGAGGAACGCTTGCATACGCATCTTAAATCAAAAAAGGGGTGGCTGAAAGTGGCTGATATGCCTGAGCGAATCGTTCTGTTTGACGGCGTGTGCAACTTTTGCGACGGAGCCGTTCAATTCATCATCAAGCATGATCCAGAAGGCTTATTTTCATTCGCTTCCCTGCAATCTGATGCCGGGGGGAAGCTGCTCAAGCAATATCAGCTCCCCTCCGATCATTTTGACAGCTTTATTTTGATCGAAAACGGACGGGTATATCAGAAATCAACCGCGGCCTTGCATGTGGTGAAAAGCCTTCCTGGTCTTTGGCGGGCCGCTTCCGCCCTCTTGATCATTCCCAGACCGCTACGGGACGCCATCTACAGCGTGATTGCGAAAAACCGTTACAAATGGTTTGGGCAAAAAAGCGAGTGCACCATTCCCGGTCCTGAGATCAGAAAACGATTTTTGTCATAAAAAAACCGGAGCCGTCGGACAAACGTCCGCGCTCCGGTTTTTTGCATGGCTCAAACGGGCAGGCTCGCCATGACGCTGTTATATAGCTTGATGACGATATACACCGTGCCGATTAAAAACGTAAACCAAAACAGCAGCTCAAACATAATAAAGCCGATTAATGACATAAATGAAAGCGTGCTGTGGATCGCATAAACGATAAAAATTAAATATACGAGTGTTGCGAGTAAAAAAAGCGCTGCAATTCCAGCGGCATATTGGACAAAAATAAAGGATAAAAGGCTTGCTCCCAGATACACGGCAGAACCGACCCTGATTTTCCTCAGGTTCGCTCCTTCAGGATCTTTGGCGAAAAATAAGAGGGCAAGCTCTGTCACTGTATTGGCAATCAGCTTCAAAGCGGAAAATACCATGAAAAAAATCAGCGTAAACACAGCAAACAAAGCCATCCGGATGCCGCTCTCAGAGAAAAACTCGAGCATTCCTTTGTAAATGCCGAGAGAAGACAGTATCCCCATGGCATAGATAACGGAAGAAATCGCAAGAGATGAACTGAAAAGAAGAATTGCGATAAAAGGAAAAAAGCCTGTTACATACGTATTTTTCATAAAAAAAGTCCCTTTCTGATATGTTCCTCATTCATTATGTACGACTTAGGACCTGTTGACAAGAATATTTTCCATATTTTTAATTTCTGCTGTTCGCGGCAGAAAGGGGCAGGTTTCTTCACAAATTCGCCATTTACTTGTAAAGTATTATGTGTTGACTAATCAATAGATCGCGAGGAATCGCCGTTGAAAAAAACATTAAAACTGCAGACACGATTAACGATATTTGTCTGCGTCGTCGTTTTGATTTCTTTATTGATCGCGTTTTTTATGGTCGGTTCCGAGACCGCAAGGAACATTCGGGAGCAGGAGCAGCAGATTGCCCTGCAGACGGCGGAGATGGTCGCCGAAGCTCCGATTACGGCGCAATCGCTGGAAAGCGGCGAATACGATGAGCTCCGAACATACACCGCCCGCGTTCAAAAAATCACCGAGACTGAATTCGTCGTTGTCATGGATATGAACAGCATCCGTAAAACCCACCCGGATCCGAATAAAATCGGAAAGAAATTTGCCGGCGGGGACGAAAAAGAAGTGCTGAAAGGCCGCCGCCACATTAGTACGGCAAAAGGCACGCTCGGTGAATCACTGAGGGCTTTTGTTCCCATTTATAATAAAACGGGCAGCCAGGTCGGAGCGGTAGCGGTCGGAATCACCCTTAACGAGATTGAGCAGATCACCCAGCAAAATCTCCGCCCTTTATATACGGTTATCGTCCTCAGCATCTTCGCCGGAATCATCGGAGCTGTCATCGTGGCGAGGAAAGTAAAAACGATTATGTTCGGTATGGAACCGTATGAAATTGCAACGCTTTTGAATGAACGAAGCGCGATGCTTGAGTCGACAAAAGAAGGGATACTCGCCGTTGACCGAACAGGAAAAATCAAGCTCGCCAACGCGGAAGCGAAGCGCCTGTTTCATAAAATGGGGATCGAAGAGAATCCGATCGACCGGGATGTCACCGACATCTTGCCAAACAACCGCCTGAAACAAGTGATCGATACTCAGAAGCCCGTTCTGGACCGCGACGTTAGAATCAACGGGCTAGAACTTGTCTTTAATGAAGTTCCGATCCACTTAAAAAAGGGAAACATCGTCGGAGCGATTGCCACATTCCGCGACAAAACCGAAGTGAAGCACTTAGCTGAGCAGCTGTCCGGTGTTAAAATGTACGCAAACGCGCTCAGGGCGCAGTCGCACGAGTTTATGAACAAGCTCCACGTGATTCTCGGTCTCGTTCAATTAAAGAACTACGACGAGCTTGGAAACTATATAAAAGACATTGCGATCTATCAGCAGTCTGAAGCGAGCGAAATTATCAACCATATTAAAAACTCGGTGCTCGCCGGCTTTTTGCTCGGCAAGCAGAGCTATATCCGGGAACAGGGGGCCTCGCTGGAGGTTCATTGCAGCACGAGGATTCCGGATACAGCCAACACAGCGGTGATACACGATTTAATCACCGTTATCGGGAACCTTCTCAACAATGCCCTGGATGCCGTTTCCGCAACTGATAAGAAAAATATCTCGATTTCATTCCGCCACCATGACGGACAGCTTGATATTGAAGTCACGGATACGGGAGTCGGCATATCCAAGGAGGAACAGCAGAAAATGTTTGATCAAGGCTTTTCAACAAAGGGCTCCAACCGGGGGTTCGGGCTTTATTTCGTCGAACAAAGCCTTGAAAATTTAAATGGACATATCATCGTGACAAGCGAAAAGAATGAAGGAACGACATTCAGTCTCCGCATTCCGTATGAACCAAAGGAGGATGACCATGATTGATGTATTAATTGTTGAAGATGACCCGATGGTAAGAGAGCTGAATAAACGTTACCTCAGCCAGGTAGAGGGATTTCAGCTGAAGGGAATTGCCGCTTCTTTTCAAGAGGCTCTCACCTTCCTCCGGGAAGAGCACATCGATCTGATCCTGCTCGATATTTATATGCCGGGCAGGAACGGCGTCGAGCTGCTCACTGAGATCAGACGCCAGAATCAAGCTGTCGACGTGATCGTCATCTCAGCGGCCAGTGAAATGGATGTTGTTCAAAAAACGCTGCGGTACGGGGCTGTCGATTACTTAATCAAGCCGTTCGAATTTGAGCGGTTTCAAAGCGCCCTAATCGATTACAAACGGAAGCAGCAGCTTTATGCAAGCAACCGGAATATCAGCCAAAAAGAGCTGGATTTCGAACTTTTTCAAAAAAAACGCGCACCCGAAAAGATGCATTTGCCAAAAGGGCTGACCAAAAGCACGCTGAATCTCATTTGGTCAAGCATCAGATCGTTTGACAGCTTGACGTTCACAACAGAAGATTTGGCCAATCACACGGAAATCTCTCAAGTTTCAATTCGCAAATACTTGAAGTTTCTGGAGGAAATCGAAGTTCTCAACGTAGAAATGGCCTACGGCACGATCGGCAGACCGGTTTTCCAATATAAATTAAATACAAATGACTTGAACGTGATTAACCAATATCTATAACATGTCCCCTCCCCGCCCGCTGCTTCCTAAAGACAGCGGGCGTTTTTTTGTGACGGTCACGCTTGACTTCTCGCATGCCGCCGTTACCGGACAAGGATTTATCGCGCTCGCTGCGCTTAGGGTTCGACCCAATCGAATCCGCTCTGTTCTTCGGCTTCGCTCAAAGCTATCAACAGCATCGGGTCCACGCTTCCCTTCTTTAAAGAAATACCAAGCGTCTGATGCTGATTTCGCCTTGCGTTTGACGATTCCCGCGCTGGCCTGATATATCGGCTTATATTAAAGGAAAACGCGAACCGAACGATAGAATAAGAGAGCGTCTGCTCTCTTATTCATTTTTTTGTTACCTTAACAAAATATAAATTTTTTTGACGCCGCCAGTGTCTTTACCACTTTTATGGTATGATGAAAAAGTCTGGTTATCAATCATTTCAGGAATTTTATTGCAGACAGGAAGCAAATCGTATACAATTTAATATTGTTTAATTTCTATATAAAACGTTTTTATTTAAAGGATGCGAAAACATTGAATAAATCAGTCATACCTTCTTTAATTACGATTGGAAACTTTGTTTCGGGCATCTCTTCAATATTGCTTGCATTCAGAGGGTATTTATTCTTAGCCATTATATTTGTTCTGATCGGCGCTATCTTGGACAGCCTTGACGGCATGGCCGCGCGCAGATTAAATGCCGTCAGCCCGTTTGGAAAAGAATTGGATTCTTTGTCTGATATTATCACTTTCGGAGTCGCCCCGGCCATCATCACCTATTCAATCGTTTTTTATGATGCACCGATCTTAGGCCTTCCTTCGACATTGTTATTCCCTGTTTGCGGAGCGCTTCGGCTGGCGCGATTTAATATTCAATCAGAGAACCAGGATTATTTTACAGGCCTTCCGATCACCGCAGCCGGAACAATTCTGGTTTGCTTAAACCTTTTATCAGAGATCCTTGGCAAAAAGCCGTACATTTTGATTATGCTGTTCCTGTCCTTTCTCATGGTCAGCAAAATCAAAGTCATCAGCCTGAAGGGGAAAAAACTATTGAAGAAAGTGAGCTAGTTTTTCATGGAGTTGGCAAAAGAATTGATTTCCCAATACGGGTATTTTGCGATATTCGGGATGCTTGTTCTCGGAATTGTAGGCCTGCCGATACCCGATGAAGTCATGATGACATTTGTCGGTTATCTGTCTTCTATTCATCTATTAAACTATGAGCTGTCTCTTTTGATCAGCTTTTCAGGTGCGGTATCAGGGATGCTCATCAGTTACTTTCTAGGGAAGAAAATCGGTAAACCGCTGCTCGATAAGTTCGGGAAATGGATCGGTCTGACGCCGAAAAGACTGGACACCGTGCACCGCTGGTTTGAAAAATACGGCCCGTGGACGATTCTTTTCGGCTACTTTGTTCCCGGAATCCGCCATGTGACATGCTATCTGTCCGGCATGAACGAGATGGACATGAAAAGGTTCCTGATTTATGCCGGATCAGGGGCTTTTATTTGGTGTCTCGTTTTTATTACGATCGGATACACAATCGGCGTGATTTAAATACCGCTTGCATCCCGTGTGATCAGTAAAGGAGTGAACAGCTTGAAAAAGCGGCTTTACCGGTTTTTGATCGAGTTGACGAATAAAAAGGGCGTGTCCCGGATGCTGAAAAAGTTTGCTCAGTCAAAGCTCAGCAAACCTCTCATCCCCTCCTATATCAAAACCTTTCATATCAATACAGAAGAGATGCAGGAAGATGTCCGCTCTTTTAACAGCCTGCACGAGCTGTTCATCAGAAAATTAAAGAGCGGTGCACGCCCCCTTCCCGCTGAACCAAACAGCCTGGTCAGCCCTGTGGACGGAGTCATCGAAGAAATGGGCGCCATCACGCGCGACAAGCAATTTACCGTCAAACAAAAGCTCTATTCCGTAGAAGAAATGATCGGGCGATCCGAGATCGTGAACCGCTATATCGGTGGAACCTATATCATCATCTATTTAAGCCCGAGGGACTACCACAGAATTCACAGCCCGGCTGACGGTACACTTGAAACGCAATATTCGCTGGGAAGCACGTCTTACCCCGTGAATCAAATCGGTTTGACCTACGGAAAATCGCCGCTGACAAAAAACTACCGGATGATTTCCGAATTTAAGCATCAATATGGGTCCGCCCTGCTTGTGAAGGTCGGGGCGATGTATATTAACTCGATCGTGATGCTCGAGGAGTCAAAAGAATGGCGTCAAGGCGACGAAATCGCATATTTCTCTTTCGGCTCGACCGTTATCCTGCTGTTTGAAAAGGATACCTTTATTCCTGATGAGCGCCTTCACCCCTCTCTTCAAGTGAAAATGGGAGAGGCGTTAGGATCTCTTGTCAAAAGAAAATCATAATGCAAAACCCCCGAAAACAGTTTCGGGGGTTTTTTAAATTGCTGCTTTAAAAAAGCTTTCTCCCCGGACAGGGAATTCCCTTTTTTACCTGGATACGACCCCCCAATAAATCAAAAGACCTATAAATTGATCAAAATCAAGCAGATTCCTCCTCTTTTCCCGCTCTTTTTCGCTTTAATTTAATTATCAATCGATTATTTTAATTTAAAAAACGCACAGAATTGACACTTTTCTTCTACAATTGAACACATACAAACATGGGGGTGTTTTTGATGGAAGCAGCAAAAGATTTGAAACCGATTACAAATCACGGTCATAAAGAAAATAAAAATTTTTTCCAGAAGTTGATCAATTGGAAAATCGGCGTGATTCCGTTTCCGCTATACATTGCGCTTGCGCTGATTATTTTTCTGGCAGCTTACTATAACGAATTGCCGAATGACATGCTTGGCGGTTTCGCGATCATTATGATTCTCGGTATTATTCTCGGGGATGTTGGACAGCGCATTCCGATTTTAAAAGATATCGGCGGACCTGCCATTCTCTCGCTGTTTGTTCCTTCGTTTTTAGTCTTTTTCAAAGTGCTTAACCCCGCATCTATGGAAGCGGTTACGACTTTGATGAAAACGTCGAATTTTCTGTATTTTTACATCGCATGTTTAGTCGCGGGAAGTATTTTAGGAATGCATCGCACGGTTCTGATTCAAGGTTTTATGAGAATGTTCGTTCCGTTGTTGGCCGGGACGGTCGCAGCGGTTGCCGCCGGTATTCTCGTCGGTCTGTTGTTTGGCTACAGCCCTTATGAAGCTTTCTTCTTTATTATTGTACCGATTATTGCCGGAGGCATCGGCGAAGGAATCCTGCCGCTGTCACTCGCTTACTCGCAAATTTTGGGACAATCCACAGATGTATTTGTTTCACAGCTCATTCCGGCCGCTATTATCGGAAACGTCGTTGCCATCATCTCAGCCGGACTGATGAAAAAGCTTGGCGAAAAGCGGCCTGAGCTGAATGGTAACGGCAGGCTCGTCAAATCGAAAAAAGACGATGAAATTTTCAACCAAAAAGAAGAGGAGCCGAAAATCGATTTGAAATTAATGGGTGCCGGCGTTTTAATCGCATGTTCCTTCTTCATTTTCGGCGGTTTGGTCTCCAAGTTCATCGCAATTCCGGGAGCGATCCTGATGATCATCGCGGCGGCTGCCGTAAAATATGCAAAGCTTCTGCCTGCAAGCATGGAAAAAGGCGCACACCAGCTTTACAAATTCATGTCATCAAGCTTCACTTGGCCGCTGATGGTCGGGCTCGGCATTCTTTACATCCCGCTTGATGATGTGGCGTCCGTTATTTCCCTGCGCTTCATCGCCGTCTGCGCTTCAGTCGTCATTGCCATGGTGACATCAGGCTACTTTGTCGGCAAATTAATGAACATGTACCCTGTTGAATCAGCGATTGTCACCGGCTGTCACAGCGGTCTCGGCGGTACGGGGGACGTGGCTATTCTTTCGGCTTCAGGCCGGATGGGGCTGATGCCGTTTGCGCAAATCTCAACGCGTCTCGGCGGGGCAGCAACCGTCATTATGGCGACCGTTTTACTAAGGTTCTTCACCTCGTAAGGGCCGCATAAAAAAACAAAAAGGAGTCTGATCTATACGATCGGATTCCTTTTTTGTTTTCAGCGTTTCTCAACTCTGATATATTCTCTCGGTTTAAAGGGAGCTCTTTCTTTTCCCGTTAAGGACTGATCTTCCGCTCCCGTCTGAAGCGGCGTGTAATCCCCGCGATATTGAGGGCCTTCGTCCGTTCCTATCCCCGGATTCTGTTCACGCGTCATTTCCCTGTTGATCATAAACGCTCCCGCAAAAAGCGAACAAAATAAACTTAAGCTGATAAAAGCTTTCCTTCTCATCTTTCATCACCTCAAATTCATCTTGTTCAAAAAAACTTTCCATTATACAAATGCCGCATTTTTTGTTAAAATTGTTTTCAGGTTCATAAGACCGCATAAACCGCGGTTATCATGAGATCATGCAGCCGATTAAAATTTGAGTTATAATTTGTCTAGGTCACCAGTTCTAAAAAAGTACATAACGTTTGAAAATTTTAGTATGGAACAGAATGTATTTATACATGCTACCTTAAAGGGAGGTTAATATGACGGCTTTACATATTGCAATTTTATCGCCTTTTGCACTCGCCTTTTTGATTCCGCTATTGGCGAAAAACGTCAGAAAGATTCATACAGGCTGGTTTGTCCTGGTTCTTCCTGTTCTATTATTTATTTATTTTTTCCGCATGATCAAAATGACGGCGGATGGCGGAACATTAAAGGCTGTACTGGAATGGATTCCGTCCTTTGGCATTAACTTTACCGCATACGTTGACGGACTCGGATTGCTATTCGCCCTTCTGATTACAGGGATAGGGTCTTTGGTTGTCCTTTACAGCATCTATTATCTATCTAAAGAAAGAGAGCAGCTCGGACCGTTTTACGTTTATCTGCTCATGTTCATGGGGGCAATGCTCGGCGTTGTTCTCGTTGATAACGTCATTGTACTTTATTTATTTTGGGAATTGACCAGCATATCGTCTTTTTTGCTCATCGGCTATTGGTACAAGCGGGAAAAATCAAGATACGGCGCGACAAAATCGATGCTTATCACCATTTTCGGCGGTCTTTCCATGCTTGGAGGCTTCATTCTTCTTTACACGATTACGGGTTCATTCTCGATCAGAGAAATGATCAACCAAGTTGATTTAATTTCGGGCCACGGCTTTTTCATTCCGGCTCTCGTGCTGGTGTTAATCGGAGCCTTCACTAAATCTGCGCAGTTCCCTTTTTACATCTGGCTTCCAGACGCGATGGAAGCACCAACGCCTGTAAGTGCTTACCTGCACTCCGCCACGATGGTAAAAGCGGGAATTTATATCGTTGCAAGATTCACCCCTGTGTTCGCTTTTTCCGGGGAATGGTTTTGGATCGTGTCCCTCACGGGGATTGTCACGCTTTTCTGGGGTTCGTTCAACGCCGTCAAGCAGACTGATCTAAAAGCGATACTTGCCTTTTCTACGGTCAGCCAGCTCGGAATGATCATGTCGATGCTCGGCGTCGGTGCCGCAGCTTTGCACTATCAAAATTTTGAATACTATATGGTTGCAGTGATCGCTGCCGTTTTTCACTTGATCAACCACGCGACATTTAAAGGCAGCCTGTTCATGGCGGTCGGAATCATCGATCATGAAACGGGAACGAGGGATATCCGCAAGCTCGGCGGTCTGATGACGATCATGCCGATTACGTTTACGATTACGCTGATCGGCGCGTTTTCAATGGCTGGTCTGCCGCCGTTCAACGGCTTTTTGAGCAAGGAAATGTTTTTCACCAGCATGCTCAGGATTACGGATTTTAATTTGTATAACGCCGACACATGGAGTTTTGTGCTTCCTGTTCTGGCTTGGATCGGAAGCGTGTTTACGTTCATTTACTGCATGGTTCTGCTGTTTAAAACGTTCGGGGGGAAATATCAGCCTGAAAAACTTGAAAAACAAGCGCATGAGGCTCCACTCGGCATGCTGATTTCGCCGATTGTCCTCGTCTCTCTCGTGGTGATTTTTTTCTTTTTCCCGAACATTCTGTCATACAGCATCATTGAACCGGCTGCATCGTCGATTATGCCGACCCTTTTGGACGGAGACGAAAAATTCAAGGTTCATATTTACATGTGGCACGGCTTTTCATCTGAACTCTACATGACAATCGGCGTCGTTGCTCTCGGCGTTCTCGCCTATTTGACCTTGTCAAAATGGCGGAAGGTCTACGGCCTCTTCCCGGAAAAACTGACGCTCAACAAACTGTACGACAGCTCGTTGTCTGGGCTTGAAAAAGGCTCCAACAAGATTACAAGAACGTATATGACCGGGTTTCTTCGCGATTATCTCGTCTATGTTTTTGTCTTCTTTATCGTGATCATCGGCGGATCGCTCGTTGTTACCGGAGGCTTTTCATACGATGTGAAAGGCAATGCTTCAATCGGCATCTATGAGCTTGTTTTGTCAGCCGTCATGATTGCCGCAACATTTACCACCGTTTTCGCAAGATCAAGACTGACGGCGATTATCGGGCTCGGCGTCATCGGCTACACGCTTGCGCTGTTCTTCGTCATTTTCAGAGCGCCGGATCTCGCGCTGACGCAGCTGATTATCGAAACGATTTCAGTCGCATTGTTCCTGCTTTGCTTCTATCATTTGCCGAAGCTCAGATTCAAGCCGAAGTCGGCTAAGTTCAGGGTCACAAATGCGCTTGTCTCGGTCGGAGTCGGAACTGTTGTGACGCTGCTCGCACTTTCTGCAAACAGCCAGCGCTCCCTTGAAAGCATCGCATCGTATTTTATTGAAAACAGCTATAAACTCGCGGGCGGCCACAATATCGTCAACGTGATATTGGTCGACTTCAGGGGATTTGATACATTGTTTGAAATTACTGTACTTGTCATAGCCGCTTTAGGAATATACGGCATGATCAGGCTCAGAATGGGGAAAGGAGGGGAAGAGCATTGAAAAAGGTTCAGACGAATGATGTGATCCTGCAAACCGTTACAAAGATTGCATCCTTTATCATTCTGCTCTTTTCTTTCCATCTGTTTTTTGCCGGCCATAATAACCCGGGCGGCGGTTTTATCGGCGGATTGATGACGGCGTCTTCGCTCGTCCTTCTGCTGCTTGCCTATGATTTAAAAACGGTGCAGAACATTTTGCCCGTCAACTTTATCTATGTGGCGGCCGTCGGCTTATTCATTTCCGTTTCCACCGGAATCGGCTCATTTTTATTCGGCGCTCAGTTTCTTTCCCACGCGTTTGATTACTTTAACCTTCCGCTCTTGGGGAAAACGGAGCTTGCCACCGCGGTATTGTTTGATATCGGGGTTTATCTCGTAGTGGTCGGCGTGACCATGACCATTATTCAGACGATTGGGGAGAGAGAATAATGGAGATTTTAATGTCTTTTATTGTAGGAATTTTGTTTATGGCGGCGACATATCTCTTGCTTTCAAAAAGCCTTCTGAGGGTGATTATCGGAACTGCCGTTCTCAGCCATGGCGTCCACCTGCTTCTGCTGACAATGGGAGGGTTAAAAAAAGGTGCGCCTCCCATTTTAAATGAAGAGTCGTCAACCTATGTCGACCCTCTCCCTCAGGCGTTGATTTTAACGGCGATCGTCATTGCTTTCGGGGTCACCTCGTTTCTCCTGGTCATGGCTTTCCGCGCCTACCAAGAGCTGAAAATGGATGATATGGATCAAATGAGGGGAAATGATCAACATGAATAATCTTGTAATTCTGCCAATACTGATTCCTTTAATGGCCGCAGTTCTACTCATCTTTATGAACAAGTCGATCGTGCTGATGCGTGCATTCAGCGCCATATCTTCCATTGCGGCGATCGCGGCGGCCGCTGTTCTTGTGCAGACCGTCTATACGGACGGAATCCAGACCTTATATCTCGGCGGGTGGAAGCCGCCGTTCGGGATCAGCCTTGTCGCTGATCAATTCGCCAGCCTTCTGGCGTTAACGACAGCCATTATCGGATTTCTGACGGTTCTTTATTCGTTTCGCTCCATCGGCGAAAAACGCGAGCGTTTCTTTTATTATCCCGCGGTCCAGTTCCTGCTTGCCGGAGTTAGCGGCGCTTTCTTAACCGGGGATTTGTTTAACCTGTTCGTATTTTTTGAGGTTCTCCTGATGGCTTCGTATGTGCTGATCGTCATTGGCGGCACGAAGATCCAGCTGCGGGAATCTCTGAAGTACATCGTCTTTAACATTATCTCTTCCGCCCTCTTTGTCATCGGAGTCGCTTATTTATATGCGGTGACGGGCACATTAAACATGGCGGATTTGAGCGTTCGGATCAGTGAATCGGGCCAAACCGGGCTGATCACGGTCATCGCTGTTTTATTTTTGATCGTCTTCGGTTTAAAAGGCGGCATTTTCCCGCTGTATTTCTGGATGCCTGGTTCTTATTATGCGCCGCCTGCCGCTGTGTCCGCACTGTTTGGCGCACTTCTGACCAAAGTCGGCCTATACGCGATCACAAGGGTGTTTACATTAATTTTCACCCAAGACGCGGCTTTTACTCATCAATTAATGGTCTGGCTTGCGGCCCTTACGATCATCTTCGGTGTCATCGGCTCGATCGCCTACTGGGATGTTCAAAAAATCATTATCTACAATATTGTGACTGCGGTCGGTGTGATCTTATTCGGTATCGCCGCCAATACGCCGGCTTCGATCGAAGGATCTGTCTACTATCTGATTCATGACATGATCATTAAAGGAGCGCTGTTTATGCTTGGCGGAGCGCTGTTTACTCTGACAGGGACAAACAACCTGAAAAAAATGAGCGGCCTGATCAAAAACCATCCGGTGCTCGGCTGGATGTTTATGATTTCAGCTGTTTCATTGGCAGGGGTCCCTCCTTTCAGCGGATTCATCGGCAAGCTGAAAATTGCAGAGGGCGGCTTTCTAAGCGGTGAATTCGTGATTACGCTGCTGATGCTTTTATCCAGTCTGCTCGTCTTGTATTCCGTCATGAAAATATTTATCAACGGCTTCTGGGGGGATGAACAGGAAGATGCTCCGGCCAAAAGACCGCTAAAAGGCTACATGTATCCGGCAGCGGTACTGCTCTTTCTGTCGCTTGCCATCGGACTCGGAACCGAGCTTATCGCGCCGTATTTCCATCAGGCGGCTGATACGCTCGTCAACCCCGAAAAATATATTGAAGCCGTTTTGAAGGAGTAGATCGCATGGCATTACAAATATTGTTGAACTTTATTCTTGCGTTGTGCTGGATGTTTCTGAACAATGACTACACTGCTGCCGGGCTTGTCGTCGGTTATGTGATCGGATTATTCTCGCTCTTTCTGATGAGGCGTTTTTTCCGCCGCCGCTTTTACTTAATTAACATTTGGGCGATCATTAAACTGCTGTTTATTTTTATTAAAGAGCTCGTTCTCGCAAACGTCAGCGTATTAAAGACGATCTTATCCCCAAGGTTAAAAAATAAGCCCGGCATCTTCGCCTTCAAGACAGACCTTAAAGCGGACTGGGAAATCACGACATTGGCGAACCTGATTACGCTGACACCGGGCACATTGGTTGTTGATATCTCTGATGACCGTTCGATTCTTTATATTCATGCGGTCGATATCGATGATGCTGAGAAAGCCATCAGTGATATCCGCATTTCGTTTGAAGAGGCCATTAAGGAGGTAAGCCGCTGATGTTTGAATTTATTTTGCAATTGTCACTCGGCATTTTGGCGGTCTCCACTTTTCTGTATGTCCTGAGGGTCATTAAAGGGCCGAGCATCCCGGACAGAGTGGTGGCGCTTGATGCGATCGGCATCAACCTGATCGGAATTACGGCTCTCGTGTCCATCTTGTTAAATACGACAGCATATTTGGAGGTCATCCTCTTGATCGGTATTCTGGCCTTTATCGGCACCGTCGCATTTTCTAAATTCCTTGAGAAAGGAGAGATTATCGAAAATGATCGAAGCCGCTAAATTGCTTATCGCCGTCTTGGTCCTTCTTGGCGCACTGATATCGTTAGCCGCTTCCTTTGGAACGCTGCGGCTGCCTGACGTATACTCAAGAATCCACGCCGCTTCTAAAGGAGCGACATTGGGGATCATCAGCGTGCTGCTCGGCGTATTCTTTTACTTCTGGTTTCTGCACGGCTTCATTACGGCCAAAGTGCTGCTCGGTATCGTCTTTGTATTTCTGACGTCTCCTGTAGGCGCCCACCTGATCGCAAGGGCCGCCTATAACACCGGCGTAAAAATGGAAAAGAAAAGCGTACAGGACGATTATGAAGGCAACAGAAATTTTCTGATTAAAAAGAAGGAAGATTCCTATTTATAAAAAGAAAACTCGCCCTAAAAGGCGAGTTTTTTTGGTTTACGATGAAGGGCGGCTGATGACCGCCATCGTGCACCTGGACGTGCAAATCAGGCTGTCTTGCTCATCGCGTATTTCAATTTGAAACACCATTGTTGATTTGCCTACATGCAGAGGCGTTGCGACCGCTTTAACCGTTCCGTCTTTCACCGATTTAATATGGTTGGCGTTGATCTCAAGCCCGAAGCATGCCTGCTCTTTTGGATCGATATGCTGATATGCCCCGATACTTGCCACCGTTTCAGCAAGCGCAACGGACGCACCTCCATGCAGATAACCGAATGGCTGACGCGTTCTTTCGTCGACAGGCATGACCGCAACACACCGCTCTTTGCTGCATTCCTTCAACTCGATTCCCAACGCTTCAAGAAGTGTATGTTTCGTTTCCATCACAATCGTCCCTTCATCAAAGTACGCCTTCAGATTTCGCGATTAAAACAGCCTCTGTCCGTGATCCTACATTCAGTTTGCTGAATACGGAAGTCAGACTGTATTCGATCGACCGCTTGCTTAAATGAAGCGCATCAGCGATTTCCTGATTTGTATAGCCTTTTTCGACTTCTTTTAAGATCAGGCATTCCCTTTCAGTCAAAAGATCGTGCTGGGTCTGCTGGCTGTTTGACTTCGATTTTTGCTGTGTTATCAGCTGCTTGAAATAATCATAATCGACGACAATTTTATTATCCAGTACCTGATATATGTACTCTATAATCTTTTCCTTCGATTCCGTTTTGCTGATGGCGCCGTGCATGCCGGAACGAATCGCCTCTTCAAAATAATCTTCGACTTCATAGCCTGTGTAAACGATAATTTTGCATGATGAACACGTCTCAAGGATTTTCTTAGATAGGTCCATGCCGTTGATTTCACCCAAATTTAAATCCATTAAGATCAGGTCATACGCAGAAAAATCATGCTTCTTGAGAAATTGTTCGCTGGCTTCAGGGCTGAGGCAATCGACAACAAAGTCCTGGTTCGTTTCAAGAATTGCCTTCGTCCCCTCCATGACAGCCGGATGATCATCGATCACAAGTAATCTTCTCATAATTTCCTCCCTTTTGCGTAACCTTGCCCTATCACCATTTTATAGAAAAAACTTGGCGGATGCCAAGCAAAAATGTTAACTAAACATTACAATTCCATTTCAATGGCGACCCTGAAGCCTTTCCCTTCTGCTGTCTGTATATCCAGACTGCCGTTCAGCGCGCGGACTCGCTCGCGAATGCCCGACAGCCCCATGCTTGCGCTGTTTTGATAAAGCTTGTCCGGATCAAAACCGATGCCGTCATCTTCATAATGAAGAACAACTTTTTCTTTTATGCAGACAAGCATAATCAAAACCTCATTAGCTTTCGAGTGTTTAACCGCATTGCTTAAAAGCTCCTGCACAATTCTGTACAAATTCAGCTGCGTGTCCAGGTCGAGCACCTTTGAGAACCTTTCCGTATTGAGGCGGATCTTATCGATCGATGAGGACTCCTGATGCTGTGCCGCCAGTTTCGAAAGGGCTTTGACCAGTCCGAGATCGTACAACAGCTGCGGCCTCAGCTCCTGACACGTTTCCCTTGTCGTCTGGATGACGGTGGACATTTGCTCATTCATATTGATGAGCCTTTGCCTGATTTGATTCGTACAGACTTTATCTTTTTCAAAATCAGCCAGAAACATCTCGCTTTGATGCTTCAAGGAAATCATGTCCTGCAGCACAGAATCATGAAGATCACGGGCCAAATCAGATCTCTGCTTCTCTTCAATCGCAAACATCAATTTATTCAGCCACGCCGGATTCGGCCCTTCTTTTTTCACATGTTCCAGATGCTCCATCAGCTCGCCGATTTTCAAGACGTTTTCCAGGGAAACACTCGTATAAAACGCCAGCGTCTCAAGCCACGAAATCTCATCGCGCGTCAGCCTAGGCGTATTTAAAACCGACAAACACAGCATGACATAAGAAGTCCCGCCCCGTTCACCGATCTTAATCAAAAATCCGCGGTCGACTTCGACGATTTTACCGATGTCGGTGATGACCTTGGTTACTTCTTGTTCGTACGGGATCCACGGTTTTTCTTCTGCATCATTCTCTAGCATCGATACCGATCCATCGTTTTTTACTTTGAGCATATAAATATTATTAACAAGAAGCACGTCCAAAACGATTTGTTTTAACTCCATTAAAACTTGATTTAAAGACGTAAATGTTCGAATGGTTTGAGTAAATTTAAAAATACTATCCTGGTAGTTAAATTTTTCTGAAAAGCGCTTTAGCCGAAAGCGAAAATCAATAATTTCTTTTAAATAGAAAACGCCTACCATGATAAGATATGTAAAGATTGTAACCTGTACTGTGAAAAATTCTCCTTCTTGATGCTTAACAATGGCTAAAATAGTAATAATTAAAGAAGTTGGAATTATCGCTAAAAAACTATAATATTTCAATCGACCAATTAAAAATTCAATATCATATATTTTATTAGACATAAATTGATATACCAAAGATAAAGGAATCAGCAACAGAAACGGGGACACAACAATGGCCGAGAAAATATAATCGCCAAAGACCAGCATAGGAAGTACATAGAAAAACAAAAAAGGTACCAATGCAATGAAGTTCATCAACATTAATATTTTCAATAAGTAGGACTGTTGAGAATACTTGAATTTAATTAAGGCATATGTAATCAGAATAAAAACAATGACCGTCGAAATAAAGAACGACAATAAGTTAATGCTTTTTAGAATACTTCCCTCAAATTCAAATAAGTATAAACCAGCTTCAAGTATGAGGTTTATAAATGGTATTAAATAAAGTAAAAAAACTTTATTACTGAAAAATGTTTTCCCTATCTCTTTAAAGTATCGATAAATAAAATGTAAGTAGCTAGTTGGAACAGCTAAAAAAGTAAGTATATTTACAAATCTACTGAAAGTGTCACCTCTTGCAACTGCGCCTGCACTAACATAAGCTATAGAAGTAATAAGCAGAAATAGGACTAATAAAAATGCTGAGAAAAGATTTTTAGATTTGTTTACTTTAAAAATAAAATACACACAAATTAAACATAAAAAGTAAAAGATCAACGGAATGATAAATATAAAAAAACTGTCATAACTGACTAAATCCAAATATATCAGAGAATCATTCTCAAATACTTTCCCATTTCTTTCAATTGTTAACGTTAAAACGTTTGACAATGTATATTCCTTATCTTTTTTAAATGGAACCTGCTGCCCATTTATTCTATGAATGATATCTCCTTCTTTTAATTCTGCATAATCAGCGGCTAAAGTGTGTTTTTTCACTTCCACAACTTCAAGACTGTATTCATCAAGATTTTTCACCTTTAACCCAACTAGATTATTATTAAAACTAAGATAGCAAACATAGAGAACATAAATAAAACTTAACAATATGAGAACTAGTGAAACCTTGTTATAATATGACTTCATTTAGAAATCCCTACTATTCATTATTTGAACCATAAATTAGGGTAAGGACCCCAACCTGCTTCAATTCTTTTAAAACCTTCAATTAAACTGAAAACTTGGTCTTTATCAACACCTATAAGACTGGCTTTGCCAGCAATAACCTGTTCCAACACTTCCGGGTGTTCAACCAAAAAACTCACGATCTCCTGCATAATACTCTCCTCGTAAAGACTCGTTTAAAAGCGCAGACATCAAACGTTCTTTCTCCATATCCCCCAACTGCAGCTCCCCAATTCCCTTTTTAAATTTCTGAATAGCGAGCTGATTCATAACATACATATACTGAGTGACGCCTGCTGCTTTCAATTTCTCTTTATAGCATTTTATTTCTTTATCGGCAATTTTATCCTCAGTTTCAAATGTTTTTAACAAATCAATCGATGGCTGGTTAAATTTTCTTGACAAATATAAGTACGCAAGCGTCCGCTTTTTCTTGGCGATATCGCTTTTTGAATCATAAAAAAGTGCTTTATAATCATTTTCGATTTGTGAAGCAATGCCCAGCTGATATGCGTACTTCTCCACCGCCGGGTCAAATTTGCCCGTGGCAAGCATCGCCCCAAGCACGCATGGCAGAGCCGTCAGCGCCCCGGACTTACGCTTGATCATGTCAAGGCATTCATCTTCAGTGGCAGGCCGGTTGCTGAGATCGTCATGCTGTCCCTGCATCGATTGAAGTATATATTCCATCAGTTTTTCAAAAAACACCGGTTCTTTCGACACCGAACTGATCACTTTAATGCTTATTGTATAAAGCGCAGTCGCCGCATTCATTGCGACTGAACGGTTTATTTTCATCCAAGGTTCATCGGGGCTGTCTTCATCCTCTAAATCATCGAATATATCAAACGCAAGAATCAAAAGTTCTATGCCCGCTCCAAGCGTTTCCGCCGCATCAGCGTCCGTGCCGCCGAAACTTTGGTAATGATAAAAAGCAAGCTCGCTGAAATGCAACTGGTCCTTTGCATCTAGAAAAGCGTGCAGCGTCCGATTTAAGTCCGCGTTGGGAATCTCAACGTCTATAAAATGATTCATTCTTTGCTTGATTTTACTGTGATCTAGACAAAAAAGCTTAGAGATGGTGCTCCCTCCTTTCTTAATATTTTACTAAATCAAATTCCCGATTGACAGAGCAATTTTTTTATTTAACAATTATATAATAATATATCCTTTTTTTGGATTTGTTCGCAAAAAAAAAAGACTTGTCTGAAACAAGTCTTTTTACGAGGTTTTTAGATATGTGTACTTATCGTATTGATCAATGCTTTTGTTAATCTTGCGCAAGGAGTCCTTTGTTTCTCTGATTTCATTCTCTAGCCGCCAAAGCAGTTGTTTTAATTCTTCAATTTGTTGCTTTTCCACCGATTCCACACTCCTTTTGGAAGATCAATCAATTTGTGTATAGTGAACGAGTCATAGGTATTTGATCTGTTAATACAAGTTTAAAGGGAATTGGTCTCTTTTTCACCGAAAAGTTGCATATAAATTCATGCGTTACACCGCAAACTTTAAATAGACCATAACACCCATTCTACACGACTTGCGATTAGTTCTCAATTCCTAATGAAACATAAAATTTTAGTTTGTTTTTAAAGGGATCAAATAAAGATCACTAATAAACCCCTTTAGCACCGCAAGTTCAGTTATTTTTTGTTCGTTTTGCGACATTGAGTCTAAAGTAATAACTAGCGGGGAATAGAAAAACTTGATTGTTCAAGGAACGCAGATCGGGTATGCACCACCGAAAAACACGCAATAGACCGACACGCATTTCGGCCCTTAAAAAAAACCGACCCTTCGCCTTACACCGCAAAAACCGCAATTTGACCCGTAAAAATTGAAACGAGGTGTTCATATTGCTTCCTTCTCATTGCTTTTGGATGCATCCATACCAACATATCCGCTGCCGGCAGGTCTATCCGGAAGTTGAAGCCAGCGCCTTTTCGCGTTCGGCAAAAGAAGCGGAGGGCTTGATGGCTGACGGACAAAGAATTTTAAGCAGGCTTTCAGCATCGCGTGCTTTGGCTCACCAAATCATGACGGCTGCCCAAAGCAACCAAAAAAATACCGTCCTTGCCCTGCTCAGACAAACTGGCGTCCGCAGCCAGCTTGATGCCTCTTTCGATCCCGACGGCATCCGCATCATGCTTATCAGCCCCCGCAGCAGAATATTCCTCCTCCTGCGTTGGTCTTAGCGCAAAAAAAATTCCGGTCCCTAAAAAGGAGCCGGAATTTTTTTATAAAAGTTTTTGACACCAATCAACGGCTTCAAGATAGCATTGATACGCTTCATCTTTTGTTAAGCCTTCTGTTTCTGGCGTGCTGTCTTCCCATTCGTTTCGCTCGATCGATTTTGCAAGCCGTAAGATTTTTCGATAATCGTTTTCTTTGCCGAGCAGTGCTTGTCCTACTTCGTCCGTCAGCGGCAGTTCGCTGATGACTTCCGCCAGTTCTTTGTGAAGCAGTGTATCGATAAATGAAAACATGCCTGTCAGCATATAAGAAGCCGGCTGAGGGCGATTCGTTTTTTTCGCCAGCAATTCGCAAAGCTTCGCGCGGATCAGCGAAATCTTGACGACTTCGTTCTTGCTGGAGTTTTGTTTTTTCGTTAAATCCTTAAATGAGAGGATGAAGATCCACCTTTTGATTTCTTTAAATCCGAGAAGCACGATAGCCTGGCGGATGCTTTTAATCTTTTGAATCGGCCGGTTGGCCGGAGAGTTCAACAGCTTCAGCAGCTGGTAGGAAAGCGACAAATCGCGTTCTATAATATTTGTGACGTTTTCAATATCAGGCTGATCTTCGCTTAATTCATGCAGCAGCTCATAGTAAGCATGGAAATGATATGTAATGTCCTGACCGTCAATCACAGCGGGCTCGCTGAAGAAATAGCCTTGAAACAGTTGAAATCCGTCTTTTGCCGCCTGCTCATAATCCTTTCGCGTCTCCACTTTTTCAGCGAGAAACGTCAGACGGTGGTTCCGGCATGATCGAAGGATGCTCTGTCTTTCCTGCCGCGTCGTTTTGAAAAAATCGATCTTCAAAATATCAATGGATGCCAAAAGCTGATGGAGCAAGTCCCTCTCCACGCGATGTTTTAAACAAAAATCATCAAGGGCAATCGTGTAGCCGAGGCTTTTCAAATGCCTGCACCTTTCGATAAGCTCAGGGGTGATCGGCACATCTTCAAGGATTTCTACAACGAGCTGGTCCGGATCAAAATAAGTCGGCAGCCCTGATGCCAAAAGACCTTCGGTAAAATTCACGTAATACCTTTTGCCTTCTGTCAATTTATCGATTCCAATGTTTAAAAAGCTGTTAATCATCAATTCTGTTGTCGCTTGATCACCGTCAATACCGGAAAAAAAGTTTTTCTCGCTTTCTCTGTATAAAAGCTCGTATGCGACAACTTGTTCTTTTCTGTTGAATATTGGCTGTCTGGCAACGAATACCCTCATTCTTTTTCCCCCTAGCGACTGAGGTGCCTTCGCTTTTAAGTATATCAATTAAATGAGCAAATCCCGTCCGCTTAAAAAATCCGCCCAAATATTGAACTTAATATTGAAAAACAGATAATCCCCGAAGAAATTATCTGTTTCAATCCCCAGTTATATTAAAAACTATCGTTTACAGAGTCAACCTTGATCCAGACCTTTTTTCGCCTTGATTTTTGCTTCGTGAATTTGCTGCATCTTGTTGTTCCAGCAAGCTTCGCTTAAATCGACAGGATATTCTTCGGGCTTGCTGATCCGCTTATACTCTTCCCAAAGCAAACTGAGATTTTCTTGAACATACCGCTTAATATCCTGAATGCTCGGATTCTCATAAACAAGCTCGCCTTTTTCAAAGATCGGCTGGTGAAGGTCTTTCGCATCAAAATTCGTCACAAACTTGCTGATAAACGTATGAACGGGGTGAAACATCTTCAGCCGCTCCTGTTCATTGACCTTTTCATAGTCCAAAGCGATATAATCGCCTTCTGAATGATGGTTCAGCTGATTGATGATTCTGTACACCTTTTTCAAGCCTGGAGTCGTCACTTTTTCCGGATTCGAAGAAATTTTAATCGTGTCTGCCATCTTTCCGTCTTCTTCGATGGAAACGAGTTTGTAAACCGCGCCGAGAGCCGGCTGATCATAAGCGGTAATCAGCTTTGTGCCGACGCCCCAGACGTCGATTTTTGCGCCCTGGGCTTTCAGGTTCATAATCGTATACTCATCAAGATCGCTTGAGGCGACGACTTTTGTATCTGTAAATCCGGCTTCATCCAGCATGGCTCTCGCTTTCTTGGACAAATAGGCGAGGTCTCCGCTGTCCAGGCGGATTCCTGAAAATTCAATTTGATCACCGAATTCCTTCGCCACTTTGATTGCATTTGGAATGCCGGAACGCACCGTATCATATGTATCGACCAAAAAGACACATTTTTTATGGGTTTCCGCATATTTTTTAAATGCCGTGTATTCGTCGCGGTAGGCTTGAACAAGCGCATGGGCGTGCGTGCCCGATACCGGAATGTCAAAACGCTTGCCGGCGCGGACATTGCTTGTCGCATCGAACCCGCCGATAATCGCGGCCCTTGCTCCCCACATCGCCGCGTCCATTTCATGCGCGCGCCTTGTTCCAAATTCGAGCGCCGTCTCATCTCCGATCACACTTTTGATTCTCGCGGCTTTTGTCGCGATCAATGTTTGGTAATTCACAATGTTGAGCAGAGCCGTTTCAATCAGCTGCGCTTCGGCCAAAGGCGCTTCGATTCTCATGATCGGTTCGTTTCCAAACACGATTTCGCCTTCCTGCATGGAATAAAGCGAACCGGTGAATCTCATATCTTTTAAAAAGCTGAGAAAGTCATCTTTGAAGCCCAGCTCTTCTTTTAAATAAACTAAATCGCTTTCAGTAAATCTGAAATCCCGCAAAAACTCAATCGCTTTTTCAAGACCGGCAAAAACGGCAAAACCGCTGTCAAAAGGGAGCTTTCTGAAAAACAGTTCAAAAACGGCTTTCTTTTGATCAATGCCGTCGCGCCAATACGTTTCCGCCATATTAATTTGATATAGGTCTGTGTGTAGTGCTAGACTGTCGTCTGTAAAACGGTGTTCCAACCTTCATTTCTCCTTCCTCAATCTGACACTGAGGCTCCCAGGGTGTTTGCAAAATGAGAAAGAGCCCAGTCGTGCCCGTCCGGGTTAAAGCTAGCCACTGCGTTTTGATGAATGACAAGATTAAACCCTTTATTATAAGCGTCTACTGCGGTATGGAGCACGCATATATCTGTGCATACGCCAACGAGGTGCAGTTCTTTAATATCCCTTTCACGAAGCTTCAGCTCGAGGTTTGTCCCGGCAAAAGCAGAGTACCTTGTTTTTTCCATGTAATAGACATTCTGGTCATGTTCGTGTTTTCGATAAAGCGCTTCAAGCTTTCCGTATAAATCCTGTCCTGATGTACCTTTTATATTATGTGGAGGAAACAAACGGGTTTCCGGATGATGCGAATCGCCGGCCTCGTGTGAATCGACTGCAAATACGACGTAATCGCCGTTTTGAATAAACGTTTCCGCGAGACGCGTCACGGCGTCTTCGATTTCCCGGCCTGGTTCTCCGCACGTCAGCTTTCCGTCAGCTGCGACAAAGTCATTTGTATAATCTATACATATAAGAGCTTTTTTCATTGCCGCCCTCCCCGCCTTTTGTATGATAGGTAACATTATAACTTATCTAAACGGACAAGTGAATGGCGAATCAAGCGGATATGGCTGCAAAGCCGCGCCAGCAGCGGGTTTTTTCTTTTTCAGAAAAAAACAAAAACCGCGGGTTTTCGCACGCCCTGTGGAAGACGCGTGCGAAAACCCGTGCCTCATCTCTTGTTTAAAACCGACTGCTCAAAGATGTCGTCCTGAACATAAATCGATTCTTTCTCTACAGCCTCGCGCGCTGCGAGGACAAGTCCAAGGGGAGTATCCGATTGCTGGTCGGACACGATGGAAAAAGAAACACCTTGTTTATTGGACTCCTTGATGTAAGGAGATAAATGAGAGTAGTCGATTTCACCGTTCAGCAATAATGTCGCATCCGCTTTTGAGCCAAGCGCATCGATGACTTCGCGGTATGCCTGCGGACGCAGCACTTGTCCTTTCGTCAATGCGATGATAACCCGTTCCCTCAGCGAGCCTAAAAACAGTCTGCGTTCATCCGGCTTCGTTTCGCGTGGTCCATACATTCCCTGCTGTAAATATTGATCCATTGATTGGTCGCTCACGTCTTAGACCCTCCAGTTTATCTTGCTGGCAGCTTGTTTTAAGCTGCGTTTTTTTATCAGTATGCCCATGAAAACAGCGGGCATGAGCCCGGGCTACATTTCGGTCACCCATTGTACAATCTTTTTGGACAGCTCCTCGGCCGCATCCGCTTCAGCCACTTTCGACAATGACCGGTCAAGCTTTTCGGCGAGCTCTGCTTTTTCTTCCTCATAAGAAATCAGCTTACTCCACTCCAGTTGCGGCACAGCCACAAGCGTATGAAATTCCTTTTTATTTTCATGGAGGTAAACGTCTGTGATCATCTGATCTTTGTTCAAGATGTTTGCCTTCCTGATTTTCATCTTTGTCACCTGCCTTATCTATCTTTTTTCCCATTATACTATAAAAAAGAAACAGCCTCTTTAAAAGAGGCTGTCACAGGTTCAATGACTTGAAACCGTCGATCACATCCGCATCTGTGAAGGATGTTTTATTGCTATTGTTTTGAATCAAACCGTAGTCCCCTGTTAAAAATGTACCCGCTCCTCCTCCGGAAACATCCGTGCACTTCGGGGAAATGGCAAACACATCTCCAAAGAAGGCTGCGCTGTCATCAACGACTTGCCTGATAAAAATCGGTCCGACGATCGCCGGCATCTTCACACCTCCGCCATTCAATTTATTAGCATCATATGTGAAAATGGGCAAAACGTTCAGACTTCAGCATTTTCCGCCGTTTCTTTTTTATACCTCTGCCTTAAACGGACAAGGCGGACGATATTCAATGTAAAAGCCTTGAGCAGGGCATAAGCCGGAACGGCCAGGATCATGCCGAGAATACCTCCGAAGCTTCCGGCGCCGATTAATAAAAGGATGATCGTCAGCGGATGCGTATTCAGACGGCGGCCGATAATCAGCGGCGACAGCAGATTTCCGTCTGTCTGCTGAACGGCAACGACGATGATCAGCGCGATGAATGCTTTCGTCGGCGAGTCGAGAAAAGCGATAATGACAGCCGGTGTCGCTCCAAGAAACGGTCCGACATATGGAATAATATTCGTCACGGCAATAATCATGCCGAGAATCAGCGCGTATTTCACACCGGCGATCCAAAAACCGATGAAGCACGCCGTTCCGACAAACATACAAACGATCAACTGTCCTTGAATGTAAGCCGCCAGCGTCTCATACAAATCCTTAAAAATTTTCAGTCCTTCATTTTTGTACTTGTCAGGCAGAATCTTAACAGCCAAATTCGGGAAACGGTGGCCGTCCTTCAGCATATAAAACAGGATGAACGGCACGGTAACAGCCGTGAGCGCAATGTTGGTCACAACACCGAATACAGAAGACAGGCTCCCTGTAATATTCTCAGGCAGGCTCGTCAGATATTCGCCGATTGAGCTTTCGATTTTGGCAACCGACACGAAATCCTGATTCATTATCCAAGTGAACCACTGCGAATTCGACATTTGCTTAATGAAAATCTGGATCTGTTTCACATAGGACGGAATGCTGTTAAACAAATCGGTCACCTGCTTTGTAAACACAGGACCGACAGATGACAACACAAACACGATCAATGCCACAAACGCCAAATAGATCAGCAGAATGGACAGCGTTCTCGGCAGCTTTTTTTCAAGAAACCGCACGATCGGATTGAATATAAAATACAAGATTCCCGCGATTAAAATCGGTGTAAATAAAGTCGATGCAAATACAATGATCGGTTCGAAAAGAAAAGACACTTTTGTCGACACATAAATAATAAGAAGAACCAATAAAATTTGCAGCGTCCAAAAATGGGTTTTTGATTTAAACAAGCTTTGTTTCCTCCCGGCTTTTTTCATTAATCTAAAAACTACTATTCACACTAACGTCTGTCAACTGTTTTCCTTCCATTCATACGAAAAAGCTTTGACAGGGTTTCATTTCAACACCTTTTTGAGCAAAAAAGATTGACAGCTTCACCCGTTGTAAATACAATAATTACAACGGAAGGGTGATTTGATGAAGATCAGCAGCAGATTTACGATAGCCGTACATATGTTATCCTTGATGCAAGTCCGAAGCGACCATTTGACATCAGAGCAAATCGCTGACAGCGTCAATACCAATCCGGTCATCATCCGCCAAATCAGCAGATTGCTGAAAAAAGCGGGCTTGATTGAAGTAAAGCGCGGCACAGGCGGCGCGCACTTATTACGGGATGCCGACGCCATTTCTTTGTATGATGTCTATAAAGCCGTCGAAGTTGTCGGTGAAGGCGAACTGTTTCACACTCACGAAAATCCTAATCCTGATTGCTGGGTCGGTGCGAATATCCACCAGGTTCTTGAGCTTATTTTATTAAAAGCGCAAACAGCCATGGAGACTATACTCAAAGAAATTTCTATAAAAGAATTGACTGATCTGATTATCCAAAAAAAGAATGCTTCTCAATGAGGCATGATTTTTTTCGACTCGTTGTAATAACCACACTTACAACGAGCGTCTGGTATTATATTTTTTCGCCTCGTTGTAATATTGTTCGTTACAACAGAATAAAAGGAGGTGGGTACCATGTGATCAACACAGGCGAATTCGGATTTCCAACACATTAAGGGAGGACTTAACATGACGAATCATATAAAAGAAATCAACTGGGAGCAAAACACCAACTCTTACATTCAGCTCATACCGAATATTGAGTACACAAAAGTGAAAGACACTTCTTTGACATTACATTTGCTGGTGCGCCGCAATCCAATGGATGCGTTATTTAACCGGGAAGGCAATCAAGAAACATACCCGCTGATTATTTATCTGCAAGGGTGCGGATGGGGTTGGACAAAACAGGATACATCCGCCTTTATCCCCCAGCTGGTTCCATTTGTCGAGCAAGGCTATGTCGTGGCAAGCGTTCAATACAGAGGCAGCGGAGAGGCGCTGTTTCCGGCTCAGCTTCATGATGTGAAAACAGCTGTCCGCTTTTTAAAAGCAAATGCCGACCGCTATAACATCGATCCTGATAGAGTGGGAGTCTGGGGGGATTCTTCAGGCGGCCATTTGGCTCTTTTGCTTGGATTGACCGAAGGAATTGAAGAATTTGAAGGCCAGGACGAATACCGTCATGTATCGAGCAAAGTCGATGCGGTTGCGGACTGGTTCGGCCCGGTTGATCTTCTGTCCATGAGCAAGTATCCGTCCATCTTCGACCATGATTCACCCAATTCACCGGAATCCAAGCTGATCGGCGGACCTGTTCAAGAAAACAGAGAACAGGCGAAACAAGCGAGTCCGATAAGCTATGTTCACAGGGACGCGCCCCCCATTCTGATCATGCACGGGGATCAGGACGATGTCGTCCCTTATGAACAAAGCGTCCAATTGTTTGAAGCCTTAATAAAAGAGGGCCATGATGCCCTTATGTATAAAATAAACGGGGCCGGACATAACGGTTTTACCCAGGCTCATACCCTTGACATCGTCAAATCGTTCTTCCGCAAACATTTAAAGCCTGGAAAAGCATGAACATTGAAGGCCGGATATCCGGCCTTTCAGTGTATATTCCTATCTTTTATGAATATTTTCTAAATTTTTTTCAGTATATCGGTATAAAGTTCACCTTCAGAAAATAAGATGAAAACGCTTACAACAAAACCATGAGGTGAACAACGATGAAAAAACTGGTACTGCTCATGCTTGTTTTGCTGGTCGTGTATCCGCATGTATCGAAAGCGGGAGGATTTAAAGGAGGGGGCGGCGATCCGGGCCACTGGTTCGCGGGAGACCCTGTTGAACATCCTGATCCCGCAAAACCGCCGATTGTATTTGTCCATGGATTAAACGGCTCTTCAAGCGCTTGGTTTGACGAAAATGACATGGCGGAGCAGGCGTGGAAAAACGGATATGATGCGGCTTTTATCGATCTCCACCCCGATAAAGACATGCAGGATAACGGAGCGATGCTGGCCGCGAAACTGCGCGAAATCTACCAGCATTTCGGCCGCAAGGTCATTCTCGTTTCCTACAGCAAAGGCGGAATTGACAGTCAGTCGGCGCTGATTCATCACAACGCATACCATTATGTCGAGCGCTTGATTACGCTCGGAACCCCCCATCACGGTTCGCAGCTGGCAGACCTTGCCTACAGCAGCTGGGCAGGATGGCTCGCCGATATTTTAGGCCAGAAAAATGACGCCGTTTACTCTCTCCAAACAGGGTTTATGAAATCGTTCCGCGATCAGACCGACAATCATCCCAATCGATCGAAAACCAAATATTTCACCTTGGCAGGCAATAAAATCGGCGGGTTCGGCAGCGTTTTATTTTTTGGAGGCGTCTATTTAAACATGTTTGGCGAAAATGACGGAGCCGTCACCGAAAAAAATGCGAGACTCCCTTACGCCACAAACCTGAATACAGGGAAGTGGGATCACTTCTCGATTATTAAAGGAAACCTCACATTTCCTGTATTTATGCCTTTATTGACGGTTCAGGCATATGCAAATGAAACAGCGGCCATCAAGGAAAACCTATCGTACCCTTTCATCAGAGGAGGGGAAAATCATGGATTGAGAGAAGAGGAATTCGCTGTTGAAAAAGGCGTCAAGGAAATAACCGTTCACTGGCTGAGCAATCATTCCTCGGGAAATATCAAATTGACAGATCCGCACGGCAAGCCGCTCAAAGATTTTTCAAAAGCAAAGACGGCGGATGTTTTTGAAGGGGGATTCGTCCATTCCGCTGCCATTAAAAATCCGGCAGCAGGTACATGGAAGATCGCATCATCTGTCAAACAAAAAGAGGCGTTTTTGTTCATTGTGACGTTCGATTCTCCTCTGAACCAGCAAATTAAAAACGCAGTCACCAGAGAATCGGCAAATCTTGCGAATGTTAAGGCGTCCGTTCGTTCTATCCGCTATGAAAACGGAAAACAGGCCGAGAAAAAGTCGCTGAAACCAGCTTCCATCAATGCGCTGCAAAACAGCCTGTCATTCAAAAAAGCGGGCTTGTATTCGGTGACGATCGACCTTTCAGGAAAAACGGCAGACAACTCGCCGTTTAACAGGACGATCATCCGCTCTATTTATGTAAATGACAAAGGGGAGAAGTTTGAAAACAGCCCTTTGTCCGATTAAACCGTTCTTTTCATGGGAGATAAAGATTCATCGACCATGCGGTCAAGTTTTCTGATCTTTTCAAGCGCCAGCTTATGATCGATTTTGCGGTAATGGTGGTTTCCGCCCGGCTCTTCATCCAGCTCATCCGCTTTTTTGACGATTTCCTGCAGCTTGTTTTTATCGAGGTCCCCTTCTGGCAAATAGGAATCCGTATGAAGCAAAATCGCCAAAGCAATCTCTTTTGCCGCTTTCCGATCTTCGCCGAGGCGGATCAGAAGCTTGTGAGCGCGCTCGGCACCCTTTATCGCGTGAATGTCGTTTTGCTTGTATTTTTCATAATCCCATTCCCCGTCGGTATACCATTCATAATGACCGATATCGTGCAGCAAAGCCGCTTTTGTCGCGATATCAGGGTCTACTCCCGCTCGCACCGCCAGGCGGTATGCGTGGTAAGCGCAGGCTACGGCATGAGCTACACCGGAGCGTGTTAAATATTTTTGTGCGATTGGATGGGTGAATACATCCACTAATGTTACGTTTCTCATGTAAACCCCTCCTTTATATATTTTTAGAATCCTAACATATTTTCATGTAAATCTCAATTGATCTGACACATCATATTTAAAATTCCGCTATATGAGCCTGCGCCATAATAAAATAAAAACAAGCACAATCGATTTGATGTGCTTGTTTTTTTATTTTTCACAAAAACTCTTTAATGTCATACACTCTGCCGTTTTCAAAGTCGGTCTCAAGCAGATCGAGCAGAACGCCGGCGACGTAAGGCGTGCTTCTCAGCTTTCCTTCTGTTTGATAGGTTTTGAATCGTTCAATTTCATGAAAGTCTTTTTTCGATGATGAACGTATTACCTCTTGCATGCCGGTATCCATGATCCCCGGTGAGAAAGAAATCATTTTCACCGGATCAGATTGATCTTCCTGTTCAAAGCCGAATGTTTTCGTGAACATATCGAGCCCCGCTTTTGAACTGCAGTAGGCGCTCCATCCTTTATAAGGGTTTTTGGCCGCACCTGATGATATATTGACAATCGATTTTTTACCTTTGTATGGCTTGAGCCATTTGGTAAACAGCTGGCTGAGAATCACCGGAGCTAACAAATTCAAGTCATAATGCAGCCTCAGCTCTTCCAGTTCAGCTTCACCGGCGCGCTTGATCGGCGTCACCATACCCGCATTGTTGATCAAGGTGATCGAAGTAAAATCGCGGGCTTGGACAGATTCTGTCAATTGCCGAAACCACTTTTCTGTTTCGACGAGCTGTGTCAGATCAGCCTCATGCCGGATCAGCCTCTCATGACTGACTTCAGACTTGGTCCTTGAGACAGCGTGAACAATATGGCCTTTTTGCAAAAGCCCTTCGGCAATCGCGGCGCCAAGCCCTTTTGACGCTCCGGTAACAATGGATAAATGCATACGGCGTCCCTCCTTATCCATTATTGTACTGATTCATCAGCCTGCTTCTCAAGTGCAGCGGTTTTCTGTTCCGGAAGAAACGCGGCGAGCACGTAAAAAACCGCCGTCAGTAAACTGAACCATTCGAACACAATCAGCTGGAGAGCTGCTCCAAAAACAAGCAGACCTTGCGTCCATGAACCGCATTTCCCTTTTAAAATGCGAATCAAAGCAAAGATCATGATGGCGAGTGCCACACCCGAGCCTAGCAAGCCATAACCGTAGTGGACAAAGTCCGCCATTGCCTGATCGTGTCCCTCCCTCATCGATGGGTATATCAGTAAAATGATGCCTAATGTGCAGATGACCACAATGTAATAGAAAATGGATTCTAATATGAGCAGCCCATGTACTGCCACAAGCATTAATAACCAAATCGACGCCAATGCAAAAGCTAACCATGCAGATAGCACCTTATAGAACCTCGGATTTTTCATTGTTGAGCGCTCCTATTTTTTCTGCTGCCCGCTGACTTTCGGAATCAAAAAGAACAGACCTGCGATGCATAAGAGGATCAGCAGACCGTATAAAATGGGCAGGAAGATGGATTGCCGACTTTCCGCAGCGTCATCTTCCCGTCCCGATAAGGACGGATTTGCCGAGAATGACAGGTCAAGCTGCTTCAGCTTTGACGCCACGGAATTGCTTTCATTCGTGAAGCTTCCGGACAGGCTTTTCAGCTTTTCGATGGCATCTTCTTTTTTCGAATCTGTAAATGAGAATTCCTTCAGTTCTTCTGGAATTGATATTTCTTCCTTGTATTCCGTCTCTTCTTCCTGAAGATAGTCCGTCTCGATTTTAATATCCTGCTTTTCATACTCGTTTGGCTTTACATCGACTTTATCGGTTTCCTCCGCCTTCACGAACGGAGTGAAAAGAAAGAAGGAGAGCATGACTGCCATGATCCCCTTCTTTCCCCATTTCGCATTAAGCATCATGGTCAGTCTCGCTTTCTTCTGTTCTTGATTTTGCAAAATCGATAATAAAAGGAACAGCAATCGCGATGATCGTGATTAAAATTAATGCTCCGATTCCGAGTGCAAACTGGCTTCCAGTTCCGTACTGAATCGACATATATACGGTTGATACCGGATTGTTAAAGCTGAAGTTCGGCATCGCCAAGTCAAGCAGCGGCGCTACATAGAACAGCACCATAGCGGCTGTTGCGATTCCGCCTGCGATCGATCCCAGCATAAACGCCGTCCGGATGATGGCTGAACTTGCGACCAGCAGCAAGATCGTAAAGACCGACCACATGACGGCCTGATCGTCTGCGAGTGAGTAAATGTTCAAACCGAACAGACTGATCATCAGTCCGACAATAATATTCAAAATGCCAAACAGCGCGCCTCTGACTAAGAGCGGAGCATTTTGATAATGGTGGCTGAAATATCCGATCAGCAAGCTGGAAAGCATCACAATCACGAGAATGACGACCGGCGGTACGTTTTGCGCTTTCGACTCTGGAACATCCCCGCTGATTTTCACCGGACTTGCCAGATGATCGTATACATATCCGTCGTTTCCTCCGAACGCATTGCCGAGAATGCCGTACACGTCTCCGCGGATCAGCTTTGTCGTCGCGACATTTTGGCCCCAGTTTGAATTCAGGGTATCCGCTTTTTTCTGAACATCGTTCACACTTTCCTGAATATTGCCCGTGTACTCGATGACGCCTGATTGCGTTTCCGACAAGGAACCGAGCATGTTAGACAGCTGCAAAATGTCATTTCCGAGCGTATCCTGCATGCTGATGACCATCGTTCCATCTGTCGCGTCTCCCTGCATGACCGCCGTTCCGGCGCCTTCCGGATTGCGCAGCTGTTCAGATACGGCATTTGCTCGTTCTGAAATCGTGCTGAGTTCATTCAGCACGTCAGTCTGCTTCTCACTAATGAAATCGCCGTAGCTTTTGACGAAATCGGTCATGTCTGTTGTGTAATTTTCAATGTCTTCATTTGTAGACAGCATATTATTTTTTAAATTGCTCCATTTTTCCGCTTCGGTTTCACCGATTTTAAGGACGGTATCCACGCTGTCTTTTTTCGCGGAGATGACATTGCTCTTAATTGAATAATCTACTGATCCGTATAGCGTTGTTCTATATACAGACAACGTATTATGATATCTGAGAAGGTCGCGGACATCTCTTGTATTGATTTTAGAAGCAAAAGCCTCTTTTAATGCTTCTTTTCTCTCAGTACCCATCGGGTAGCTTAATATTTCGTTTTCAAGTGTTTCGATTTGACTGTAAATCGTCTTAAAGTCTTCATTCTGGCTCTCTTCAAGCTTTGTAATTCGCCCGTTCAGCTTTTCGACATTTTGATTTAAGTCTTTAATCGTATTCGTTAATTCAGCGACTTTATCATCAAATTTTTCCAGCTGTTTTTTCAACTCTTCATTATGCGTTTCCTGTTTTTCGCGAAGATCTGTTTCCACCTTTTCAATTCTAGCGGCGGCTTCATTGAGCTGTGCTTTTAACTTGGTAATTTCGTCTTCAGGCTCGTCTCCCGGGTTCTCCGTTTGGCCGTCTTCGCCTGTTCCCTTATCGCCTGCATCATCTGCAGAAGTTGAACCGTCCTGCTGACCGATTTCCCCGGTTTCAGGAGAAGGTTCTTGACCCTGATTCGGCTCTCCGGCAGATGGTTCTTGATCTCCTGAACCGCCATCATTCCCTGAGGAATCCTTTAGCCCGTCCGATAATTCTTTAAGATCAGCCGCAATGTTCTTCAATTCATCTTGCTGTTCTTGAAGATCGATTTTTAAATCTTTCGGCTGTTCTTCGTCGTCATTTTGATCTTCATCATCGTTATCTTGATCATCACCAGGATTTGTGGTGCCTGGATCTTCCTGTGGAACGGTTAACACTGAGCGCCTCTCTATTAATTTAGGTTGAAGCACGCTCAGATTATAGCTTCTCGTTTGGGCCTGATAATCATCGATCAACTCATTCTGAATCCTGTCAATTCCGCTCATTTGTAACGGCACCTGATTTTCACGCGTCGTTTGCAGGTTTTGAAAAGAGTTCGCAGTCAGGCTGAATTGATTTTGCAAACCGTTGAATGAAGCGGCCATGCCGCTCATTTGTTCATTGAAACGGCTCGTTGCGCTGGACTGCTTTTCCTTAATCACCGTAAGGCCGTCTTGAATTTGCTTTTCACTGTCCGCTTGTGCAGCTTGAAGCAGTTCCGACTGCTTTTCTTGATATTGTTTGTACTGATTGACGTTGTCGACGAAGCTGTCCAGTTGTTTTTTGGATTCTTCGACGCCTGCGTTGCGCTCTTTTGATGTGCCTTCTGTTTCATTGATCGATTCTTTCAGTCTGTCGATCATCTCTTTTTGTCTTTCTACTTCGCCCGCTAAATTGTTGGAGCTCGGCTTGTAAAAATTGTACATCGCGTTTTGGAATTCTGATTCTTTGTTTACGATGCTGTCAAACTCTTTTCTGACCTTTTTGACTCCCTGTTTGACAAAGCGCCAATACAGGGAAGACATTTTTTTGCTCACCGTTTTTTGCGCGTCTTGAAGTTCGCGCTGGACTTTTTCCTTGTTGACGGCGTCAAGCTGGTCCTGAATTTTAAATTCCAGCTCCGCTTTTTGTGGACGCTCATGGTTGTAGCTTAAAATGTTTTGCGAAAAGTCCGACGGAATGTAGACAATCGCATCGTATTGCTTCTCCGAAAGTCCGCTTTCTGCTGCGCTCCGGTTGACGACCGTCCATTTATAGTCCGGACGGTCAACCAGGGAAGCCGAGATTTCGTTCCCCAGCAGCGCATCTTCATCAACGGTTCCGTCATCTTTCAAAATGCCGGTATCTTCATTGACGACAGCGATTTCCCTTGTCGCGTTCGATACCTTTTTCGTCGGGTTCTCACCGATGAAATGAAAGAACAAGACGGGCAGCAAGATGATCGTGACGAAGGCGCTGATAATTTTCAGCGTGCTTTTTTGTTGTTCCGTCATTTCGTTTTCTTCCTTTCTACGGCACATAAAGGAATTTGAATTTTCCTCTCTTTGCCGTTTTCAACGATATAGCCAAAGCCCGGGAGAATTTCCGGCTCCTGGCGTTCATATGGGAGCTGAATCAAATTCTGCTCGGATTTTTTCATCAATAGCATGGCGTGTCTGACCTGCTTGACTTCGCTTGTCAGCGAATCATAGCCTTTTGTGAACTCGCTGTGATTTCCGGCAGGTATAAAGTGGAAGCCTAAATGGGCGTATGACTTCATAAACATCGCCATTTTATCCTGAATAGATGCGTCGATCGTCTGCTGGAACCGTGAAAGTCCGTCGACGATAAAGACCATCGGTGAAAAATCAAGGTTGGCGATTTCGCCTTGTTTAACGGCTTCCAAATACATCGCTTCTCTTGTCCGGCAAATTTCTTCCGTCTCAGCCAGCCAGAGCATAATGTCGTCTTTTGTTTCAAGATAGCTGATTTGATCCTCTGTCGCATATTGAGAAAGCCCTCTGTCTATCGAATCAAACACGGCAATTTTTTTCGTGTCATGGTCAAGCAGGTGCTCGAGCATGATCTTGATGACGTTTGTTTTTCCGCGCTGCGTCTGACCCATGATGAGGCAGTGCTTATTTTTCTCAAGGTTAAAGTATACCGGTTCGACAGATTCTTCATCGAGTCCCATTGGAATAAGGCCTCTTTCAGGCTGAAGCGGATAATCTCTCACAAACTGCGTAACGGAAAGCTCCAGCGGCAGCATCGGCACAGGCGCCGGCTTTCTCATGCCTTCCGACCGTTCTGCGATCGCCTGAATGTCGGATTTGATCCGTTCAAACAGCTCGATATCATTGTCCGCTTCCACAGGCATAAACATTTGTGCGAAGTATTGGTTTTCTTTATTGATAATGACGCGTCCAGGGATCGGTTCAAGGCTGAATTCCGGCCTTCCGATGATCGAATATGCTTCAGACTGATCCATCAGGTAGTGGACAACCCTCGTTTTCAGGTTGTTCAAGAGCGACTGTCTGATCGCATTGACCCTTGTCGCGGTCAGGATTAAATAAATTCCAAGCGACTGGCCGTCGCGTGAAAACTGGATAAATTCGCTTTCAAGTTCATGCATTTCGTCTTTAATGATGTCAAAGTTGTCGACCGTTATGAAAATAAACGGCAGCTTTTCCTCATTCAGCGCATTGTACATCTTGATATGGCTGATTTCTTTTGCGCGGAAAAGATTTTTCCGGTGCTCGATTTCCGCCTTGATCCGGACCATGAATTTCTCGATTTTTCTCGTTTGGTCCATCAAGAAATAATCCGCGGTATGCGGAAGCCTTGCAAGCGGAAGCAGCGTTCCGTTGCCAAAGTCGAAAATGTAGTAATGCAATTCTTCCGGTGTATATTGTTCGGCAAAGCTCATCATGAACGTCGTAGCGGTCAGGGATTTTCCGTAGCCTGACGATCCGACGATGCCGATATTGCCGTCATCCATCATGCGATAGCTGATCGGCTCCTGGCTTTGCTTTTCAGGTTCATCGATATAAGCAAAGTTAAAGGCATCCGCTTCCTCAGACGGGTAGCGTGTTTTAGGTATGCGCTCTTCAAGAGGCGGCAGCCAAGGGCTCGGAAGCTTCTCGATTCCCATTTCCTCTTGAATCCGTTCAATTTGTTCGACGACTGCGGAAATTTCCGTTACGGCCTCTTTTTTCGCAGTATGATCGGCGTCAACGTCTGACAAAGGAATTAAACCGGTGTCTGTGACGATCGCCACTTCATCCTCTGTGCCGTAGCCGTCCTCCATGTAAGGGGCGCCGCTCCATGCAGACTGGAACAGTTCATACACCTCATTGTTGCCGACTTGCAAATAACCGCGGCCCGTTACCGTGATGGTAGCCGCATCCCCATTTTTAAGGATTTCTTTACTGTCATTCGCATCCTGAACCTTCAAGGCGACCTTGAATCTGGAGTTACTCCAAATCTGGTCGTCGATGATGCCGCCCGGTTTTTGCGTCGCCAAGATTAAGTGCACCCCGAGACTTCGGCCGATCCTTGCCGCGCTGACAAGCTCGCGGATAAATTCCGGTTCTTCGCTTTTCAGCTCGGCAAATTCGTCTGAAATTAAGAAAAGGTGCGGCATCGCCGTTTTCGCTTTTTTCTGTTTGTAAAGCTTTGTATAGTCATTGATATGGTTGACTTTATACTGATCAAAGAGCCGCTGCCTTTTCTTCAGCTCACTCTTAATGGACGCCAGCGCCCGGTTGCTGAAGTTCTTGCTGCCTTCAATGTTAGTAATCGTTCCGAGCAAATGCGGGATGTTCCGGAACGGCTGCGCCATTCCGCCCCCTTTGTAGTCGATTAACAAAAATGCGACTTCATGCGGGTGGAAGTGAACGGCCAAAGACAAAATATAAGTCTGCAAAAATTCACTTTTACCCGAACCGGTCGTTCCGGCAAGCAGCCCGTGGGGGCCGTGGGCTTTTTCGTGAAGATTTAAATGAACAATGTCGTCTTTTCCTTTATAGCCGATCGGTACGGCCAAAGATTTGGCCGATTCGCTTGCTAACCATTTTTGGCCAATACCGATGTCATCGACTTCCTTCACTTGGAACAGTTCGAGAAACGATACGGTATCAGGAATCGAATTCGTCATGCCCGTCTGGTGGTCAAGCGTTCTCAGCGTCCGGGAAAACAGTTCGTTGTCTTCCCTGTTGTGGTGATCCAGCTGAAACGGGATCTGTACGGCTTTCTTTTGCTTGATCAAAATGTCGCCTTCCTGTTCAGTAATATAACGAACAAGGGTATGAATGTTTTCGGACAGGCTTTCTTTCGTCTCTGCCGCCACGATTGTCGACACTCCGAGGTTTTTCTGCTTGCCTTCCAAATATTCTAAAATGACGTGTTCCGCGATGAGCTGCTGATTTGTGATGATAAACACAAAGTGCGGCTTATACAAAGTTTTCTTTTTGTTTTCATCTAAATCCCGTTCTCTCAAAATTTCATATATGCTTGAAAGGAGCTGATCTCTTGTCTGTTCGTTGTAAATAAACCCTTTCGCATAAATATGAGGCATCTGAAAATGCGGAAGCCACTTCATCCATTCCCATTCTTGATACTCGGCTTCGTCAAAAATAAAGACAAAGCGCAAATCATGATAGCTGTGGAAAAATGCGAGCTGGCCGACAAGCTGATGAATTTCATTTTTGACGACGGACAATTTTCCGACGACGCCCATCGGGCCTTCAGCAAGATTCACGGTGATCGGCGCATTTTTCAGTTCTCTGTAGACCTCTTCCATTTTTTGCGTTTGTTCAAGGAGATGGTCTGTATCGCGATTGGCCAAATCTCCGCCGTTCAAATTGATTTGGTATGAAGATGCAACATTTCCCGTTCCAAGGCGGATTTGCAGAAAATCGGCGCTTTCAATCGATTTTTCCCAAATCCGTCCGCTGATCTCCTTTGTTAAATACTTCATTCTCTCAAATGTAGGAAAATGGAAATCAAGGACGAACTTTTGCCTTTCTGCAAGTTCGTGCAGCTCTTTCTTTTTGTTTTCAAGGTAAAGGGTATAGACCCGCTCTCTTTTTTCTTCTCTTTTTTTACGCTGATTTTTGTCGCGGAAGTACTGCACGGTTGACGTAATCAGCGTCATCATAAACATCGCAAGGGAGACGATGATAAAGATTCCCCGCGGCTGAATGAGCGCCACGATCCCCATGACGAGCAGCATGACGATCGGAGGCAAAATCATCAGCCATAAGCCTCTGTTGTCTCCGTCGCTTTCCTGTGCCGGGAAGCTGAAGGATATCTTTTCATCCGGCAGATCGTAAATCATTCTCGGCGGCCTGCGGTATTGCGGATATTTATTTTTTGTCTCGGAGCTCGGCTTGAGAATGTTCTCCAAAGACGTATCATATTGTCCGAACCCCTCGATTTCCAAGAGGTCATCTTCAATGATGCGAAGAATATTCAGTCCAAATGCGATTTCGTCTCCATTTTGCACGGAGACCGAAGCGGACACTTCTTCTCCGTTCAAATAAATTTTGGCGCCATTCGGCAGGACATTCCATCGCCCGTCGAGGCGGATGAAGGAGAATGTACCTTTTTCTCCAAAGAATGAATCCGTTTCATTGAAATAAACATCCGCTTCTTGATCAAGGGAAGAAATGACGACTTCCTGTCTCTCTCCCAAATAGTAGGCGGGAACGCTGTCGGATTCTTCGGCTAAAAAAAGTGTCAGCTGTTCAGCGCCGCTTTGGACGGACGCCTTTCCGCCAAGCTTTAAAGAAGAAACAGTCTCCCCTCCCAGCTGCACGTTGAAAGCGTCTGAGTCCTTCTGCTTTTCCAGTACCACCGGGCCTTTTTCAAACGAAAAATGCTTGATCGTGACAGAATGTTTCAAATCCGGCCCGATGGTGAGCGTGCGGCTGTTCTGATCATCCAGTTTTATTTTTTGATAGTTTTTATGATAAAAAATCCATAACAGACTCATTTCCCCGCCTCCTGCCAACAACAGGTGTTTTCGCTTTTATTTATCATCTTTTTTCTTTTTGTCTTCCTTTTCTTTATTTTCTTTTTTCGCCTGCTCTTGCTCGGCTTTCTCCTTTTCAGCCTTTGCGGCTTCTACGTCCGCCTGGCTTTGCTCGGTGTTTGCCTGCTGGTTTTCATCAGTATTCTTCTGCTCTTTTTTATTTTGTTCCAATGTCTTATATAATTCGTCAAATTCCTTTTGCAGCGGCTCCAGGAGCTTTTCTCTCTCATCGCTCGACATTTGGTCATCCGCTTTTATTTCACTCATATATTTTGTGATTGCGTAGATAATTTGAAGGTCGTTTTCCAGTTTCCGGCCTGTCTCAAGAGCCCCCTTATTATCCCCCCGTCCGATCTGAATCCAGTAAAGGAAATTATTCGGATCGACTTGGAGCGTCAGGCTTTTTAAAGCATCTTCCTGCCAGTCCAATTCCTTCAATGCGCTCTCAACAAGCACATACGAATAAGCCAGCTGATATTGAACAGAATCAGGCATCTCGCCGGCATCATATTTATCAAGCGTACTGATGACTTTGCTGTACTGTTTATTTAAGAAGTAGCGGTTGCTTTCGATAAACGCCTGCTGTTTCGGTTGTGCAAAGAATAATGAGTAGAAGGAAAATAAAACAGCCGGTATTAAGCATAAAATAAGTCCTAACCCTATGTACCTTTGAATCTTCCATTTCTTTTTCGGAAGATGGACAAGCGTTTTTTCTTCGGCATCCAGTTCATCGATCTTCTTTTGAATGACGGCTTTCAAATCGCCGTACGTCCCGCTTGTGATGATGTCTTTTACCTGGTCTGAAAACTTGATGGTTTCGCTGTATTTTAAATACTCTTCAAAAGTAAACTGCCCATCGACAGCAAGCGCAGCGGCGGCTTTCACTTCATTGAAAAGTCTTTCTTCGTCGTGTTCATATGGCGGAATGCTTTCTTTCACTCCATAATGTAAAAATTTAGGTGTTAATCCTTTGTCAAAAACAATATTTTCAGGCGCAGCGATCAGGTGCAGCCTTTTAATTGAATGTTCTTCGACGGCTTTCACGAGCTGGTACGCAAAAAGCCATTTGCTTTTTTTATTTTTTCCTTTTATATAACGAAATTCTTTATATTCGGAAGGAGGCTGAATCAAAATTTGGACTTCATCATCGGTCATGACGGTTTCTTTATTAAAGGAAGGATCGACTTCTTTGATGACGTTTGCTTCCAAGCCGTTCACAAGATTGATCTTTTCTCTTTGAAAACGAAAGATATATGCACCGTCTTCTTTCGTCATGACGGCCTCTAATTGGTCTTCGAGATACGTTTTCTTTTTCTCTGCCATTCACCCAGATCCTTTCATAAAATTTCCAGGCGGTCACCTGTCGTAATTCCGCATTGCGATAATGTATATTCGCCTGAAAAAACGGCATCTTTATTTGTCACCCTTACCCAGTAGCCTTCCCGGGGAGGTACCGGTATGCTTTTGGCTTGCCACGCGATGTCGATTACCTTTTTAACAGAATGGTAATCTGACAGTCTGAGGTCAAAGGCGCTGCCGTCGTAATGTTTTAAATCGATGGTAATGTCAACATACACCAGTTCATCACCTCTCAATAGAAAAAGCGCCGTCATCTTCTTTTGAATTAGGCGCTTCTCTCATTCTTCTAATCTGTAAATTAGCCGCGGATTTGGCTAGCGATGTCTTGGTCAGTGCTTTCAAGAGTGTTAGCAGTCTGATGAAGTTGTTTAGAAACGTCGCTTAGAAGTTCAGCCATTTTAATAAAAGAAGGTCTTAGCTCTTGATATTGCTCTGAGAACGCACGGCTTGATTCACCTTCCCACATATCTTGAAGCTGGTTGATCATTTGATCAAGGCGCTGATTGACCTGTTCAGTCACATCTCCGCTTTCTTTTTGATATCTGTCAGCCATTTGCCGCAATTCAGCCGGCGTAACACGAATGATTCCTGACATATTCCTTATACCTCCTGCGCTATTCGCCCTAGATATGGGCTAAATAACTTATTTTTTTGAACGCTTTTATTATAAAAACAAGATTGAGGCACAGTCAAACAAATCTGTTGTTATTTTACAAAATGAGTCTAAAGGTTTATCATTCCTCTATTTCCACCCAGCAAAAATTATAGAAATCTAGTAAAATTATCTCAATTTTCTTCTCTCGTAACATTTGAATCAAATGACATGGTTCTGTGTACCCACTTGGGTCTGAACCGTTTCCATAGGATAAAGGAAGGATTGCATAAGCGCAAAAAAAGCCCGCCTCTAAGAGAGGCAGGCTTGTCTCGATCAGCCCGCTTTCAAGCCGGCTGATTTTTGTTTTTCCTTATTATAATGGTGCAAAAAGAAATCGTCAGTTTCCGCCCGAATGACTTTCCATAAGAGCACAAGGGCGATTAAGTTCGGGATCATCATTAATGCGTTCGCCATGTCGGCAAAAGCCCATACAGTATTGAGGCTTGCGACTGCACCGTAATATGCAGCGATGACATAAACGACACGGTAAACCGGCACCCATTTTAAACCAACTAAATATTCCAGACATTTTTCTCCATATACATACCAACCGACAATGGTTGAATAGCCGAAGAAAATAACTGAAAACGTCACAATGTATTTACCCGCGGCTCCGAGCGAAGAAGCAAACGCGGCGTTTGTCAGCGCGCCGGCGTCAAGCGATGTATCGTGGGCAACACCAGAAAGCAGACCGCCTGAAGGATCCCAAAATCCCGTAATAATGAGGACGAGCCCGGTCATTGTACATACGATCAATGTGACGATGAATGTTCCCGTCATCGCAACCAAAGCAGCCTTGACGGGGTGATCGGATTTCGCGTTTCCTGCGATCAAAGCAGCGGTACCAAGACCCGCTTCGTTTGAAAAGATTCCTTTCGACATGCCGTTTCTGATCGCCTCAGACACGACTACACCTGTAAAGCCCCCAGCGGCTGACACCGGATTGAAGGCGTGATAAAAAATCAGCTGGAACGCCGGAATGATTTGATCATAATGAAGGAAAATAATGATCAGTGAGCCGCCGATATAAAGAATCGCCATGACCGGCACGAAAATGCTCGCAACCGTGCTGACACGCTGAAAACCGCCGAAGATGATCGCGGCTGTCAATATCGCGAGCACAAGACCGATGATCCAGCCTGGAATTCCGAAGCTGTGTGTGACGACTTCCGAAATCGTGTTGGATTGGACGGAATCCCCGATTCCAAAAGAGGCAAGCACACCTGACAATGCAAATAAAACGGCAAGCGGCTTCCACTTCTTCCCGAGCCCTTTTTCGACATAGTACATCGGTCCGCCCGAATATTCGCCCCGCTCATTTTTGACGCGGTATTTCGTGGCGAGCAATGCTTCGCTGTATTTCGTAGCCATCCCTAAAAGACCGACGAGCCACATCCAAAACAAAGCCCCCGGACCTCCAACCGTAATCGCCGTGGCTACACCGGCAATATTCCCGTTTCCGATCGTTCCGGCAAGCGTCGTCATCAGCGCCTTGAAATTGCTGACATCACCGTCTGCTCCGGCTGATTCTTTCTCTTTCCCGAATGCAAGTTTGAATGCATATATCAATCTTTTAAATTGAAGCCCCCGCAGGATGAACGTCAAAAATAAACCGGTTCCCACAAGCAGAATGATGCCCGGGACTCCCCATAAAAAGCCGTTGATTTTCTCTAGAATCGCCAATGTTCCTACTCCTCTTATTTCAGAATAATTAAATTTGGTGTAATACATCGCTACGTTTATGAAAAATAATAAATCGCCAGCGACTTTTTTGTTGATTTTAACAAACAACTATATTCATAATAAAAGTAAGATGGGTATATGTCAAAATTTTTTCATGCAAACATAAAAGTAGGGGTTTTTTTATGAACAATCGAAACAATCCTTTTAAATATCAATATGACCGTTTAGAAGATGTGGCAGATCATATCAGCGAGGTGCTGGACTGTCCGATTACAATAGAAGACATCAACCACCGTCTCCTTGCTTACAGCACCCACAGCGACTACACGGACCCGGCGAGAACGTCAACGATCATCGGAAGACGCGTGCCGGAAAAGGTCATCAACAAGCTTTGGAAAGATGGAACGATTCCCGCCTTGATGAAAACCGACGAACCGATCAGGGTCGAGCAAATCGATGAAGTCGGCTTGTCGAGCCGCGTGGCGATATCAATCTGGAAAAACAGCGAGGTTATCGGTTTTATCTGGGCGCTGGAAAGCCAAAAAACGCTGTCGGAAAACGAGCTTCATCTTTTGAAGCTGGCTGCGGATTCCGTCAAAAACAAGCTGCTGCCTTATCAAGTCCGAAAAAGAAAAAATGAACAGCGCAGCCAGGAATTTTTCTGGAAGCTCTTGACCGGGCATATTTCGGAAGATCAGGAGATCTCCGACGGCTTTCATCAGCTTGGTATCGGGGTACCTTCAACTTACTCGGTCATCATCATCCGGCTGAAAGACGAAATCGAAGAAAAAACCGAAAAACAGCTCCACTACTTGCTGGAGACGACGCAGCAGGTGCAAATTCTTCTGGCTACAATCGATTATAATGAACTGATTGTCCTCGCTTCGCCAAAAACGGGGCAAAAGGGACAGCCGTTCAATGATTTAAAGCAATTTGCCGCGAATATACAAAAGCAGCTTGAAGAGCGCTATAAACTGAACAACTGCACGATTGCGATCGGCGGAATGTACAGCTTGATCACCCTTGTACACCAGTCTTATCAGGAAGCGCTCTCGGCGCTGAAGGTCAAGGAGCGTTTTCCCGAAGAAACAAGGCAGCTCGTCAGCTTTTCAGAACTCGGCATCTATCAGTATCTCGACGTGCTCAGCGAAAAACGGAAACACGCTAGCTATCCAAACTATTCTTTAATGCAGCTTGAAGCATATGACAAGGAGCACCACTCCAATCTTGTCGAGACGCTTGAGCAGTTTATCGAATGCGACAGCAACGTCAACACCGCCGCCAAAAAGCTGAACATTCACGTCAACACGCTGAACTACAGGCTGAAGCGCATCAGTAAAATCGCCGAAATCGATTTAAAAAACATCAATGAAAAATTTACGATTTATCTGGAAATCAAGCTTCGCAACATGCATTTGTGAAATTCCACAAATGCATGTTTTTTTATTTTTCGATTCAAACAAAGAAAATTCTAAAAAGTCAGTATAAACTAAAACAACAACATTTTTACAGAAAAAGGAGGAATGATGGGATGATTATCGGCGTACCGAAGGAAATCAAAAACAATGAAAACCGTGTTGCCTTGACTCCCGGTGCAGCTTCTCAACTGATCGCGGCAGGACACCACGTCATCATCGAAAAAGACGCGGGGGCTGGAAGCGGGTTTGAAAATGAAGATTACGTCTCAGTGGGAGCGGAGATCTCAGAACAGGCGAAAGCCGTCTGGGAAGCAGCTGATATGGTGATGAAAGTCAAAGAGCCGCTTCCTGAAGAATATCCGTATTTTAGAGAAGGGCTTATCTTGTTCACTTATCTGCATCTGGCCGCAGAGCCTTCCCTGGCTGAAGCATTAAAGCAAAAAGGCGTGACAGCCATTGCCTATGAAACGGTCAGCGACGGCCGCTCCCTTCCTTTACTGACGCCGATGTCAGAGGTAGCCGGGCGGATGGCCGCTCAAATCGGCGCCCAGTTCCTTGAAAAGCCGAAAGGCGGAAAAGGCATACTATTGGCCGGGGTACCAGGAGTCGCGCGCGGGAAAGTGACGATCATCGGCGGAGGCGTTGTCGGCACAAATGCGGCAAAAATCGCGGCGGGTCTGGGAGCTGACGTGACGATGATCGATTTAAGCGCGGAACGTCTGCGCCAGCTTGATGATCAATTCGGCAACCAAATCAAAACTTTGATGTCCAATCCGGTCAACATCGCTGATGCAGTCGCTGAAGCCGATCTCCTCATCTGCGCGGTGCTGATCCCGGGTGCCAAAGCGCCGACTTTAGTGACAGAAGAGATGGTCAAACAGATGAAACCGGGCTCGGTGATCGTTGACGTCGCAATCGATCAAGGCGGCATCGTCGAGACGGTGGATCACATCACAACCCACGACAATCCGACCTATGTCAAACACGGAATCGTCCATTACGCCGTTGCCAACATGCCCGGGGCCGTTCCGCGGACATCCACAGTCGCACTGACGAATGTAACAGTTCCGTACGCGCTTGAAATCGCAAATAAGGGCGCGGAAAAAGCGATACTTGATAACCGTGCGCTAAAAGCCGGCGTAAACACAGCAAACGGCCATATCACTTATGAAGCCGTAGCCAGAGACTTAAACTATGATTACGTTCCGGCAGAGCTTGCGATCGAAAATTCGTCGTCAGCCACCGGTGCATAGCATCAAAAAGACAGAGCCCCGGGAAACAGCTCCGAGACTCTGTCTTTTTCTTTTATTCCGTTTTCCGCCGATCCTGAATCAATTTTGCGGTAATCACAGAAACAGGGATCGCCGCAAACAGAACGATTCTCCACAGCGTCCTGTCTGAGGCATCGCCGGCTGCGGCAAACAGCGGCAAAACCGCCGCAGCTGTCAGCGCTAATAAAACAGCAAAAGCCTTTTTCTTGAATGATGCGATCAAAAGCCAAAAACATACGGTCAGCATGCAAAATATGAGCAGCTATACGAAAAACATTTCATCCTCCCCCGCTAATCAAAGCTGTACCTTTCTTCTTTCCAAGGATTTCCCCTCATATGGTACCCGTTTTTCTCCCAAAAGCCCGGATGGTTTTCCTTTGTAAACTGAATGCCCCTCAGCCATTTGGCGCTTTTCCAAAAATACAGATGCGGCATGACCGCTCTTAGCGGAAAACCGTGCTCCGGTGTGAGCGGGGCGCCGTTGTGGGAATGAGCCAAAAGAGACGAATCCTTTAAAAAGTCTTCGAGCGGAACATTCGTCGTCCAGCCTTCCTCTGCATGCAAGATGACAAATTTGGCTTCGGGAAGCGGCTTTACTCTTTCAGCGATCTCCTTTGTTTTGATCCCTTCCCAGACATTATCGAGCCTGGACCAGCCTGTTACACAATGAATATCATTGGACACTTCGCTCTGCGGCATGTCATGCAGATCATTCAAAGACAGCAGGAGCGGCTGTTCGACAAGTCCGTAGACTTGCAAATTCCATTTTGAGAGGTCTTTGTATTCCGGAACATCGCCTGCATGAAGAACAGGAAAAGATGTCGTGACATTTTGGTTTGGAGGCACCCTGTCGGACTTGTGCGGTTTTGTTTTTCCAAAAAACACGAAAGAACCCCCCTTTGTTAACTTTGTTTAAAAAGTGGTTGACAAACTATTTTACGATCTCTTACGATAAGGTTGTGTTGAATCACTGAGGAGGAACAAAGATCATGAATAAAAAGAAACTTCGCGCCGCTGATATGGCGCTTGTCGGAATGTTTGCCGCCCTCATGGGGATCGGCGCTAATATCACTTCGTTTGCCCCGTTTCTGCAAATCGGCGGTATTCCGCTTACGATGCAGCCTTTCTTCTGTCTGCTTGCCGGGCTTCTGCTCGGCCGCAAATTAGGTGCGCTATCCATGATCGTTTATGCGTTAGTCGGCTTTGTAGGCGCTCCTGTATTCGCTTCTTTTTCAGGCGGTATTTCCGTTCTTTTCAAAGGAAGCGCCGGATTTATTCTATCCTACATTCCTGCCGCATATGCCGCGGGCTGGATCACGGACAAAGTATCAGAACCGAGAACTGGCCACTTTTTCACAGCTTCATTGATCGGTACACTAATCATTTATCTGATTGGCGTCAATTATACGTATCTCGCGTTTTCAACTTGGCTCAATACACCGTTGTCTTATTCTGCCGTTTGGAAGATGATGACCTGGTTCTTCGTGAAAGACTTGGCATTCTCCGTTCTGCTCGCCGCGCTCGCCTCAAAGGTTTTCCGGGCGGTTCAAAAAGGCGCAGGCTTCAGAAGAAACCCGACCTATTAATTAAGAGCAGGCGGTGCGGTTCTCTTTTTATTTTAACAAACATAGAAAAAAATTCCCCTCAAAGTGAGGGGAATTTTTTTAAAGAACAATCGCCGCGATCCAGCCAAACAAAATCAGCGGAATATTATAAAAGATGAATGTCGGAACACAAGTATCCCAAATGTGGTGGTGCTGTCCGTCTGCATTTAAGCCTGATGTCGGGCCAAGCGTGCTGTCGCTCGCAGGTGAACCGGCGTCCCCGAGAGCCGCCGCCGTCCCGATAATAGCGATGGTCGCCATCGGACTGAAGCCAAGCTGCATGCAAAGCGGCACAAATATCGTTGCGATAATCGGAATCGTCGCAAATGATGAACCGATCCCCATTGTGATCAATAAACCGACAATCAGCATCAGCAATGCGCCGATCACTTGATTATTGCTGATGAAACCTGTTGACGCTTCAACAAGGGCTTTGACATCGCCCGTTTTCTCAAGCACATTGGCAAAACCGGCTGCGGCCAGCATCACAAATCCGATAAACGCCATCATGTTCATGCCGTTTGTGATCAATTCGTCCGCTTCGCCGCGCTTCATCGCTCCGCTTAAAAACAAGACCGCCAAACCGCTGAGCGCGCCGAAGATCATTCCGTCGACGTCTAAACTTTGAGACAAATAAAGCTGTACGCTTAGTGATACAGCGATGGCCAAAGCGGCAATCGAAAGGCTTTTTTTCGTATAAGCCGCCGATTTTTGACCGGCGATTTCCTTCATTTCGTACGTGCGCGGTTTGCGGTACACAAAAGCAGCAGCAGCCAAACCGGCAATCATCCCGGCGATCGGGATGATCATGGCGATCGGAATATCAGCCAATGTGACCGAAAGGCCGGCATCTTTCATATTGTCTTTCAAAATCCCCTGGAAAATCTGACCGAAGCCGACGGGAAGCAAAACATACGGAGCTGTCAATCCGAATGTCATCGCACACGCAATCAGGCGGCGGTCCACTTGCAGCTCATTCAAAATTTTCAATAGCGGCGGTATTAAAACAGGGATAAATGCGATATGAACCGGAACGATATTTTGAGACATACAAGAAATGATTAAAATCACGAAGACGATCAGCGCTTTTGAAAGGGTTTTGCGCCTTGTATCGCCTTCTTTGCCGATCAGCTTGACAGCAGCTTCAACCATGGCATCCGGAAGACCCGTTTTCGTCAAAGCGACCGCAAATGCGCCGAGGAGCGCGTAGCTGACAGCGACGGTTGCGTTCCCGCCGAGTCCTTCCGTGAATACGCTGACCGTCTGGCCGAGACCGAGACCGCCCGTCAGACCTCCTGCAAGAGCGCCCACAATCAAGGCAAGAACAACATTGACTCGCAGCAGGCTTAATATAAGCATGACAATAACAGCAATCACAACTGCATTCATATTTGAAACCTCCGAACAAACGCTTTAGTTTGCTAATGTAGTAGATAATTAAAGTAATGAACGTATATTACCACATGTTTTATGAATGCGTCAATGAGGCTCTTCTGTATTTTTCATAAAAAAAATCCCCTTCTGTCAAAGGGGATAAAAACCTACAATTGATCCGAAAACCGCTCGACAAACGTGACAAGCGTCCTTACCATCACGCCCGTTCCGCCTTTCGGTCCAAAGCATGAACTTTGAGATGTCGTTGCCGTTCCGGCGATGTCAAGGTGAACCCATGGCGTCCGCTCGGCGAATTCACCGAGGAACGTTCCGGCCATAATCGCATGGCCTTCCCTGCCCGGTGAATTGTTAAGATCGGCCATTTGGCTGTTTTTTACTCTTTTTTTGTCTTTTTCTGTAATCGGAAGCTGCCAAATCGCTTCTCCCGCTTCTTCAGCCGCCTGTCTCACCTGCTGATAAAGCGGATCATGATTTGTCATCGCGCCTGTCGTTTCCGTTCCCAAAGCTACGACGACACCTCCGGTCAGTGTCGCGACATCGATCAACACGGAGGCTCCGTGGTGCTTTGCATATGTCAGTCCGTCAGCGAGCGCCAGCCTTCCTTCGGCGTCCGTATTCAAGATCTCAATCGTCTTGCCGCTCAAGGAAACGATAACATCGTCCGGCTTCATTGCGCTTCCCGAAATCATGTTATCAGTCGATGGGATCACGGCAAGCACGTTTTGTTCCGGCCTTAATTCACCGATCGCTTCCATCGCTCCCAAAACGCTGGCGGCTCCGCCCATATCTGACTTCATGCCGACAATGCCGCTCTTCGTCTTAATCGAATAGCCGCCGGTATCAAACGTGATCCCTTTGCCGACTAAACCGATGACATCATCCCATGCTTCCTTTCCCTGATATTTTAAGACGATCATTTTCGGCGGCTCTTCTGATCCTTGGTTGACCGCGAGGAGACCGCCCATCCCGAGCTCTTCCATTTCAGCCTTTTCGAGAATTTCACATTCAAATTCGTATTTTGCTGCCAATTCAGCGGCGTATGACGCGAGATCCGCCGCTGTCAGCATGTTCCCCGGCATGTTCACGAGGGTTCTCGCCGAATTCGTCGCATTTCCGTACACCTGCCCGACATGCAGACTCGCCTGAATTTCCTTCAGGTCATGGTCTGTCAAAACATAGACGCTTTGCAGGCATTGATCAGGTACATTTGCTCTGTGCTTGTAATCCTGCACTTCATAGCATGACAGCATGCACGATTCAGCCAATGCATGCGCGGCGTCAGCGGCTGGTACCTCTTCAGATACGAAGCTGTCGAGCATGACGGTTAACTCCTGCTTTCGATCTTTGTGAATCTGCTGAACCGCTTCGGCAAAGCACTGTTTCGCATCCTCGAAGGTAAATTCCGCTTCACGGCCCAATCCGACGATATAGATGCGTTTGACTCCCTGAAGGGAAGGGGTAAATATTTTAGACACTTTCGTTTTTTTGGAAGATACATCCCCGTCTTTCAGCAGCTGAGAAAGTTGGCCGTCCAAAAGGCGGTCGATTTCTTCCGCCTTCCCGTACAGCTGGCTTTTTTTAAACAGTCCGATTAAAAGCGTTTCTTTTTTTTCGAAGTCTTTAAAGGCATAAAACATGCGTTCACAGCTCCTTATCAGCAAAGTGAGTAAAATTGAAACAACAATGTTATAATAGGAAAAACATTTTTTCCCGATGGGGTTTCATATTATATATTTTAGCAAATAACTGAGTGCTTTTTTGAATTCATCTCTATTTTCTTTATAGAAAGGATGTTCTGCAAAATGGAAATCCTCACAAACTTTCCTTTACTGGCGAGCTTTGCCGCGATCTTTTTCGCTCAGTTTATCAAGGTGCCCATTTACTTTGTCGTCTCGAAAAAATGGGATTGGCGGCTCGTCACAAGCACTGGCGGAATGCCGAGCTCACACTCAGCAGCCGTTACGGCGCTTTCAACCGGCGTGGCTCTTGATCACGGGATGGATTCTTCTTTGTTCGCCGTTTCCGCAATATTTGCCGTTATTACGATGTTTGATGCAACCGGAGTGAGAAGACATGCCGGAGAACAAGCAACAGTGATCAACCGGCTTGTCCGCGATTTTAACCGCTTTGTCAACGAAGCGAAAGATTTCCCTAAAAGCCATCAGGAAGAAAAACAGAAGAAGCTGAAGGAACTGCTCGGCCATCAGCCGATTGAAGTTTTTTTCGGCGGTTTGACCGGCATTGCCCTGACGCTGCTTCTCGATTACTTATTGATGTAGAGCAAAAAAACGTTTAAGACGCACAGGTCTTAAACGTTTTTTCTTATTCTTTCGCCATTTTATATTTTTGTCTGAATACTTGCATCGATTTATTTTCATTCAGTTTCAGGAGATCCTCTTCGGTAATGGTGCCGTTTCCTTTTTTAATGACATACACATCAAGTGTTTTTTTGCCCCACTCTTTATAAACATCTTCAACCGTCTCATAGTACAAATCAAGCCGGTTCCCTTTGATGGCTGATCCGGTGTCCGCAACAACGCCATAGCCGTAGTCCGGTATGAACAATATCGTGCCGATCGGAAAGACCGACGGGTCGGCAGCAACGGTTGAATATAAATCTCTTTTAACTTTGACTCCCGAATATGTAATCCCGTAATCTGGATGATGAGGCTGTTTTCCCGTCGATTCCGCCCCTGCTGTATATCCGGTCGCGGTGACTTTTTGCTTCGGATACTTGGTCCAGTCAAAGGCATCTTCAAGCGATTTCGGTTTGTTTTTAATTTGTTCTGCGGCAGACAGAGACGTTTTTTCCGCTTTTTCTTTCGGAAGTGATTTAAAGGTGAGCATCAGCTGTTTCAAGGACAGATCGCGTTCTTTCGCCCAGCTGGATATGTCCTGTGCTTCCACGCCTGAAACGGCAAAGAAGGTCGTCATAAAAGCAAAGACAAACAAAACTGTCATCAAGAAACGCCGGAACATTGTCATCACTTTTCTCAAATCTTCCACTCCTCTCACCATCTAGTTGTTTCCAAGCGGAAACAGAAATATTCAGATGGCGGAAAAATTTTAAGAAAAGTGAAAAAATTAAATTCAAAAAACCCTCTCCCTTGAAGAAGAAGGCTTAAAACATTTGATATCCCCTTTTTCGCAACGCTTTAATCGTAACACCCGACAACAGGGCTCCGGCCATTCCGCTGGCTAAAATGATGATATCGGCAGCTCCCAATGAAGCCACTCTGTCAAAAAGGCCGGAAAATGCCTCTCCCGGCGCCTCTACATAGCGAATCAGCTTTTCTTTATTCACAATGAAAAGGCATACAATTGGATAAATGACAGCCATGATCCATGACATCCTGAGCAGCATATTCAGCAGAAAACCGATGCCGAAAAACAGGACGAAAAATAAGACAACTGAAATAATGACAACTGGTAAACTAATCAAAGCCTCCACCCCCAATTCACCTCTTTTAGTGTACATTGGGGAAGGAACTTGAGTCAATCATTGGAAAGCGGCGATCAGCGGTCTTTTCCCGTTCCCTTGCAGTTGTTGCACGTTTCCGAACCACCGAGCAGAAGCTGAAAATAGCCTTTTCCCGAACAAAATGTACAGGTTGATTCAAGGCGATGGGTTGATGTCGTCTTCATTAGTTACTCACCTTTTTCTTAATTTTCTGATAATATATCATGAACATTGTCAATAATAAAGTCAGAAAATATAACAGATCATTTGATGTAAGCGCTTAAAAGCTAAGCTTTCTTCCTTTTTCTTTCGTTTTTGAAGTTTTTAACCCCGAATAAAAAGCCCGCAGCTTCCGCTGCAGGCTTCGATTCCGCTTAGAAAAATTTAAACTTGCCTTTTTTCAGAACAAGTCCCGGCCCGCCGATCAGGAACAGCGAGCGGTTGTCGATGATTTTTTTCATCATGGACGCCGTCGTTCCCGTCATCTTTCTCCCGAATGCGACGCCGATTGCATCATGTTCGCCGAGAGAAGCGACAGAGCCTTTATTATCGAATGAGAACGTTTCCGTTTCTTTGCCGTGAATCAGTGCGGCCAAATTGTTTGCGCACGTTTCGCCCTGCTGCATGGAAATCTGCGCAGTCGGCGGATAAGGCCTTTCGGTTTCTTCATTTATGATCAGCGAGCAGTCTCCGATTACAAATATATCATCATGGCCTTCAACGCGCAGATCAGGTTTTACCTTCACACGGCCGCGCATGTTTTCAAAGCCTGATTCTTCTATGATCGGGTTGCCGCGGACACCTGCGGCCCATACGACAGTGCCTGCTTTGATTTCTTCGGTCTGATCGTCTTTTCCACAGATGATTCCGTCAGGCGTGCATTCTTTCACCGCAGTGCCGATTTTGAATTCAACGCCTTTTCCTTCAAGGTAGTTGACCGCATAATCGACAAGCTCCGGATCAAAGCCCGGGAGAACGGACGGCGCGGCTTCCACGCATATTAAACGAACCTGCTGACGGTCGATATCGTATTCGCGGCACAGCTCAGGAATGCGGTTGCCCAATTCGCCCAAAAATTCAATGCCGGTAAAACCCGCTCCTCCGACAACGATCGTCAGGCGTTCCGGGCGCTTCTCGGCTTCTGTGTTATACGTCGCAAACTGATATTCAATGTGCTCGCGAAGCTGCCGGGACGAGTTGATGTTTGAAATGGAGAAAGCATACTCTTTCAATCCAGAAATTCCGAAAGTTTCAGGGACGGCCCCCAGCGCTACGACAAGATAGTCGTAACTAAGCTCGCCGGTTTCAAGGACGACTTTCTTTCCTTCTTTATCGATTTTCTTTACCGTATCCTGAACGAAATTGACACGGGATGTATTGATGACGTCTTTAATCTGATAGCGGCATCTGTCATGATGAAGCGTACCTGCGCTCGCTTCGTGCATCCAGGTTGTCTCATAATGATAATTGTGCTTGTTGACAAGCGTAACATCCGCTTCATTGACGCCGATTTTTTTAACAAGTTTCGTAACGGTCATTAATCCACCATAACCTGCACCTAATACTACTACTTTTGGCTTATTCAACGGAATCACATCCACCTTTTCTGTATTTTACTGCTAAGCCGGATTAAAAATAGCCTTTGGGTTATCTTCTGCCGGCTTCAGGCTTTTTATGAAAAAAAGTTTGTGAAACCCTTCACTTTAATTTGCCGAACAACGGAATGTTTTTCGGCTGTGCGTCGAAAAATATTCACGAATCTTTAACAAAATGTTCACAACTACATCATAGCCGCTCGCTTTTGCTTTTTCAAGATTAAATATGCTCGGGCGGCAGACTTTAGATCAGACGGTAATATTTTCCGATCTTAAAAAAACAGACGCGCTCGTATTTATTTTATGTGATATGATATAATTAAGAACAATTTTCATTTAGGGGGCATTATTTTCATGCGTGAAGACTCAAAAGTATATGACATTACAATTATCGGGGGCGGCCCTGTCGGCTTGTTTACCGCATTTTACGGCGGAATGCGGCAAGCGAGCGTCAAAATTATCGAAAGCCTGCCGCAGCTAGGCGGTCAGCTGTCCGCTTTGTATCCCGAAAAATACATATACGATGTAGCCGGGTTCCCTAAAATCCGCGCTCAGGAGCTGGTCGACAATTTGAAAGAGCAAATGGCGAAATTTGATCAGACCGTTTGTCTGGAACAAGCTGTCGAAAGCGTTGAAAAACAAGCAGACGGCATTTTCAAGCTCGTCACCAACAAAGAAATCCACTATTCTAAAACGGTGATTATTACTGCCGGAAACGGAGCATTCCAGCCGAGAAAGCTCGAGCTTGAATCTGCGGCTCAATACGAGAATGCAAACCTTCATTACTTTATAGATGATCTGAATCAATTTGCGGGCAAACGCGTTGCGGTGTTGGGCGGCGGCGACTCTGCCGTCGACTGGGCGCTCATGCTGGAACCGATTGCTAAAGAGGTGTCAATTATTCATCGCCGCGATAAATTCCGCGCACATGAACACAGCGTCGAAAACCTGCACAATTCAAAAGTCAATGTGCTGACACCGTTTGTTCCGACCGAACTGATCGGCGCCGAGCGGATTGAACAGATCGTCATCGAGGAAGTGAAAGGCGAGAGAAAAGAAATCATCGAAGTCGACGATGTGATCGTCAACTTCGGCTTTGTTTCATCTCTCGGACCAATCAAAAACTGGGGGCTTGAAATCGAGAAAAATTCGATCGTCGTCAAGTCCACAATGGAAACGAACATCGAGGGATTCTATGCAGCCGGCGACATCTGCACATACGAAGGAAAAGTCAAGCTGATTGCCAGCGGATTTGGAGAAGCACCGACCGCTGTCAACAATGCAAAAGCTTACATGGATCCTAAAGCGCGCGTACAGCCGCTGCACTCTACAAGCATGTTTGAAAACAAATAAAAATGAAAAGGAGCCTGACACCGGCTCCTTTTCATTATATGATATTCAAATATGAGAAGATCGTTCCCAAAATCAGCACAATCGTTAAGATACCGACCACTCCCGCCGCAGTCAAGACAATCCGGTCCGTAATTTTCTGTGCTTTTGGAAGCGGTTTTTCGCAGCCGCATGCTTCACAGACTTTTGAATCGTAAGGCGTAAGCCCGCCGCAGCTTCTGCAGTTGATTTTTTCCATGGTTGAACCCCTTTTCTTTACTGGGCTTGGACTCTAAATAAACCTGTCCAGTATAGAATAACAAATTGACGAATAGAATGTCTTAAGATTCACAAAATATTCTTAAATGAACTCCAAAAAACCCTTGTTAGGAAGTGACGATATGTCTTACTACAACAATCGCAATCAAGAGCCTTTGCCAAAGGAAGATATCAGTACGTGGGAATGTACCGCTGAGGACTGCAACGGATGGATGAGAAAAAATTTCACGAGCAGCGATCGCCCTCTATGCCCTCTGTGCAACAAGGAAATGGTAAGCGGAAGCCGCTATATCACCTCAATCACCAACAACACGAGCAATCTCAACCGAATCTTTAACCAGAAATAAACACGATTGTTCCGGAAGCCCCGTTGCAAAAACCTTGCTCAGCACTTGAGCGGGGTGGCTGCATTGCTTCCTTCCGGCATTTCCCGAGCGAAGCGGAAAACAGATTATGTTAAATCTTTTACCAAAAGAATCTCATCCCGAATCGGTATGCCGTTATCAGCGGTAAAGGGAATTTCAGGCTTTACTTTTCTTGCTTCTTCAACTGCGTTTACATACAGCTCGGCCATTGTATAGCCTCTCTTTTGATAAAACATAAACGCCCGCATATTATCGTTCGTCGTGATCAGTTTAATCGATTGACACTGTTTTCGCTTTGCAGCACGTTCCACTTCGTTTAAAAGGAGTGAGCCGATCCCTTTGTTTTCGGCAATACTGTCCAAGGAGACGACTTCACATTCGTTTCCGGCGATGAAGTACGTAATCAGGCCTTTTATATCGCCTTTTTCATCTGTCACAGCGAATCCTTCCAATTCATCGCAGCGGAATGTTCCGTGTGAATTGACCATGTCCGGACTTCCCCAATGCTTATGAAAAAACGCGGTAACGTCCGCTTTTGACAAGCCGAGCGTTGATACGAGTTTCATTTCTTTCCCCCCAGATCATAATAAAACGCCTTTTCGTCACGATGATGCATCGCAATGAAAGGCGTTTTTCTCATTCCATATCGTTGACCTGATGCCAATATGTCAGCACTCTTCAGGCTTCCCTGCATTCACTGCGGTTCTGAATGATGATCCGCAGCCGCATGAAGCGATGGCGTTTGGATTATCGATGGTGAAGCCTCCGCCCATCATCGATTGTTTAAAATCAATGACCGTACCGTTCATAATATCCAGGCTTTCTTGATCTACAAGCACTGTGATTCCATGCTGGACGAATTCATTGTCGTCTTCGTTTTTTTCGTGTTCAAAACCCATGCCGTATGACAGACCGCTGCATCCGCCGCCTTTTACTCCGATTCTCAAGAATGCGTTCTCCTCTTCATGCTCTTTCATCATATCCTTGATATGAAGAGCAGCCGCTTCCGTGACCGTAACTGTTTTTTCGCTCATAACATCACACCTCCTAAAAGCTCATGTGTACTTTATTATAAAGTCGCACGTCCGATTTCTCAAACGGACCGACTCATGATATAAAAAACTCGCCTTCACATACCGTTTCAGCGGGTCCTGTCATCATGACGCGTCCGTCATTTTTCCAATTAATGATCAAATCACCGCCGGCGAGATGGACGGTAATGTCCGTGTCCCGTTTGGAATAGCCGTTGAGTATCGAACTCACTGCGGCTGCGCAGGCGCCCGTTCCGCATGCCTGGGTAATTCCTGAACCCCTTTCCCATACACGGAAATGGAGTTCTTTGTCGTTTTCGACTTCAACAAATTCTACGTTAACCCCTTCCGGAAACCTTTCATCTTTTTCAATGAGCGGTCCCATCGACGTAAGCGGCGCTTTTTCAATATCGTCTAAATAAAAGACGATGTGGGGATTGCCCATGGATACAGCGGTACCTTTCATTTCCCGGCCGCCGAATATCATCTTTTCATTGATCGTCTCCGACCCCTGTTCACCGAGCATTGGCATATCTGATTTGAGAAGGCGCGGTTCACCCATATCGACTGTAGCCGATACAACTTTTCCTTCCTTCACTTCAATCTCAGCCTTTACCAAGCCTGAAAGAGTTTCAATTAAAAAGGATGTTTCCTTCACCAGTTTATGTTCATACGCGTATTTTGCAACGCAGCGCAAACCGTTTCCGCAGTTTTTGCCTTCAGATCCGTCGCTGTTGAAAATCCTCATTTTAACCGGCGCTTGATCTGAAGGACAGATGAGTATCATTCCGTCTGAACCGATTCCGGTGTAAACGGAAGACACTTTGACGGCCAAATCTGACAACAGCTCCTCAGGGAGATGTTCTTCAAACTGATTGACGTATATATAGCTGTTTCCTAAGCCGTGCATTTTAGTAAAACGAAAAGAATTCATAGCCGCCTCCACATTTTTTACTTTCTTCTAGTATAAAAGCTGAAAGGGATGGATACAATATGGCTATCCCCCGTTTTTCATACATAAAAGCTCCCTGCGTTCATTTGCAGGGAGCTTTTATCATGTTATCCGATAAACATACCGGCGATCGCCGCGCTTGTAAGGTTGGCCAATGTTCCGGCAGCAACGGCTTTCAAGCCGAGACGGGCGATATCGGAACGGCGGTTCGGCGCCATTCCTCCCAATCCTCCGAGCAAAATCGCCACAGAAGACAGGTTTGCGAAACCGCACAGCGCAAAGCTGATAATCGAAGCGGTTTTGACGGAAAGCTGATCAAACATCGGAGCAAAATTGGAATAAGCGACAAATTCATTCAGTACGAGCTTTTGACCGATAAAGCTTCCGGCCTGAACTGCTTCATCCCAAGGGACGCCGATGACAAAGGCGAGAGGTGCAAATACATAGCCGAGAATGAATTCAAGCGAAAGGTCTTTAAAACCGAACCATCCACCGATTCCTCCAAGAATTCCGTTTAAAACGGCAATCAAAGCAACAAATGCAAGGAGCATCGCACCGACATTCAAAGCAAGAGAAAGACCTGTTGATGCCCCTTTTGCAGCGGCATCGATGACATTTGCTGCGTCTTCGTCTTCAGCCATTTGAATATCTTTTTCTTCAATTTTCGATTTTTCAGTTTCGGGAATAAGCATTTTTGCCATAATCAAGCCCGCAGGTGCAGCCATAAAGCTCGCTGCAAGCAAATATTCGAGAGGAACCCCAAGAAGGGCGTAACCGAACAAAACAGAACCGGCCACTGATGCGAGTCCGCCTGTCATAACGGCAAACAGCTCCGACTTTGTTAAGTTTGCAATAAACGGCTTAATCACAAGCGGCGCCTCAGTTTGTCCGACAAAGATATTGGCAGCTGCAGAAAGAGATTCCGTTTTGCTTGTTCCGAGCAGTTTTGCCAATCCGCCGCCGATAAAGCGGATGATGACTTGCATGATCCGTAAGTGGTAAAGAACCGCAATCAGCGATGAAAAGAAGATGATAACAGGAAGAACGCTTAAAGCGAAGGCAGCGCTGTCGCCTACTTGCAAGAGAGGCCCGAAGAGAAAGCTGATTCCTTCATTCGCATAATTGACGAGATGCTGAACGGCTTTCGTAAACGAAAGAAACACTTCCCGCCCCATTTCCCATTTGAGAACGATGAATCCGAACAGGAGCTGCATCGCCAAACCGATTAAAATCGTTCTTATGTTAATTTTACTCTTGTGCTCAGAAAGCAGAAAAGCAATCGCGAAAATCGCCAGAATACCAAGAAGTCCCCATAAAATGTTCATGACCACACCTCTTATTATTTTTTAAACTTTTATTAAGATAACAATTAATGATTGGCCTGTCCACAAAAATTTTTAAGAATTTTTTCTCTTTTTATGTAAACCCTTTCAAACGAAGGCTTTGCATGAAAAAACGAGATCACCAAGATGACCCCGTTTTTAAATAAGTTCATTTTCATCAATGAACTTGTATATATTTTCGACCAATTCAGCCGGATTATTCGCTGTCACCATTTCTCCGTTTACAAGAGCATACATGGTCTGCATGCATTGTCCGCAGTAACTCAGGCAGCCGTATTCGACGACGTCCAGATTCGGATCTTTCTCCAATATTTCTTTTGCTTCCTGAGAACCTTGGGCAAGATTGCTGACGCAAAACTCAACGATTGGAAACACTTTATTTCACCTCACATTGCTTTTTTATCGTACCCTATTTACGTTTCAATAGTCAAAGTTTAAGGCTGAGGAATAAAGCTTTTGTAACATATTAATACCTTAAAGGGTTTTACTAATTATCGATTCAAGGCGGATATGTAGGTTATTTTCCCGAGAAATATTGTGATTTTACATCAAATTAGATATAATTCTAGAGGGTATTTACATAGTTTTTTAATTTTGCAATGAAAAAGGTTAGTTTCTTAATCTGAGGGGAAAAGGGGAATTACCAATGAGAAATTTAGTCTTGCTCGGCGGCGGGTACGGAAATATGCGGATCATTCATCGTTTGCTGCCTAACCAGCTGCCAGATGATGTGATGATCACTTTAATCGACAGAAACCCTTACCATTGTTTGAAAACGGAGTACTACGCACTGGCTGCGGGGACGATTTCCGATCATCATATCAGAGTGTCCTTCCCGGATCACCCGAAGTTAAAGATTGAATACGGGACGATTTCGTCTGTTGATTTGGAAGGGAAAAAAGTTTTGTTTCATGACAGGGAGCCGATATCTTATGATGACGCCGTCATCGGGCTCGGCTGTGAAGATAAATATCACAACGTTCCCGGTGCGCCTGAACATACCTACAGCATTCAAACAATTGATCAATCACGCAGCACTTATCAGGCGCTCAACAACTTAAATGCGGAAGCCACCGTTGCGATCGTCGGGGCAGGACTGAGCGGCGTTGAGCTTGCGAGCGAGCTGAGAGAAAGCCGAAAAGATTTGAACATCGTCCTTTTTGACCGTGGAGAATTAATTTTGTCGAGCTTCCCGAAGCGTTTGAGCAAATATGTTCAAAGCTGGTTTGAAGAGCACGGCGTCAAGATTATCAATTGCGCCAACATCACAAAGGTGGAAGAAGGCATCGTCTACAATCATGACGATCCGATACAAGCTGACGCCATCGTCTGGACAGCGGGGATACAGCCGAACCAAATCGTTCGGGATCTCGATGTGGAAAAAGATCCGCAAGGGCGCGTCGTCCTGACGCCGCACCATAACCTGCCGGGAGACGAACACGTGTATGTTGTCGGCGACTGCGCAAGCCTGCCTCACGCGCCGAGCGCACAGCTGGCCGAAGCTCAGGCGGAACAAATCGTCCAAGTGCTTGAACTGCGCTGGAAAGGCGAACCTCTTCCTGAAGCGATGCCGAAATTCAAGCTGAAAGGCGTGCTCGGTTCACTCGGCAAAAAAGCCGGCTTCGGTTTAGTTGCCGAACGGCCGTTGATCGGCAGAGTGCCTCGCCTGCTGAAATCGGGCTTGCTTTGGATGTATAAGCATCATAACGGGTAGAGTTTCGCGGATGTTCGGGAAAGTTTTTCTAGTTTTAAAAAAACTGTATCATATTAAAAACCGACGTATTCGTTAGGCAAATGTTAGTTTTTTCTTTTGTATTCACACAATCGGACAGATATGAAAAACTGAAACAAGCTCATTTATCCATGATGAGCTTGTTTCAGTTTAACCAGTAAAATTTCGGGTAAACCAGCGTATTTAATAAGCCTCCTAGTCGGCTCTCAAGCGCTCACTTCTACAGCAAAGGCTCGTTCTGATTCAAGTTTATTCTTTATCAAGTGAAGAATTTATATGATCTTTATACGTATCTAAATAGATATTTCTATCAGGTGATAAAACTGCATAGAAAACTTCTTCAGCAGACAGATTTCGCTTTTGCAATTCGGACTGTAACCATTCATGAGTTAATTGATTATCTTTCAAATTATCCTCTTTCATTTTTCCATCCATGATTAATTCGATCGGGAGTTTTCCTTCTGATGCAGTGGCAATCCATAAATCCTTTTTAGTCACATTTCGAAATTGGGGTTTTTTTAATACTGTTAATGTCCCGTTTGTTTCAATAATCGCATAAAGCACTTCTTCAATTTTGAATACATCTTTTTCCCTTAGTTGCTGATTTAAATAATCAATTGTATATCGCATTTTGCGCATGTTGTGTTCAAGAATTTTCCCATTTTGAATTACAACGGTTGGATCTCCAGCAAAGAATTTCCGCGCCTTCTGATTCCAAAGGGATAGATAGGCAGTTGCCAATATTACAAATACAAATATAGAGAAAGCGAGTACCATGTGGTGAATTTTAAGTGAAGTATTAAAAGCCAGATTTGCAGTAATTGCTCCTAGTGTAATTGACGCAATGAAATCAAAGATATTCATTTGTGAAATTGTTTGTTTTCCCAACAACCTTGATCCGATCAGTAAAATGCCAAAAGCGAGAATCGATCGAAGAATTACTTCAACATGTTCACTCATTGTTTTCACCAACTCATTGTATTGTCTATGTACATCCTAGACAAAAATGGTCTTATATATACTGTGATGGCGCACTCATTATTGTATTAGGCATATACTAAGCTGATAAATACTTCAGGGACGGTGAAACTTGTGTATCCTTATTATTATGCTTATCGTACCCCTCCTGACAGAAAACTAATTAATGACATCCTCAAGGCAATTAACGGGGAGTACAGCGCCATTTTCTGCTATAAGCAAATAGCAGAAAATGCTCCCACAGAAGGCATAAGAAAGCAAATTCGTGAAATTAGACAAGATGAACAGAGACATTTTGAAGAGTTTAGGAGAATTTATACTAACTTGACAGGTCAAAAGCCAACCCCAAAAATCACAGAAGAATGCCCTAAACAGTATAGCACTAGTCTAAAGTCTGCTTTTAAAGATGAGCAGGAGACAGTTGATTTTTATTTAGATTTAGCAGACCAAACACAAGATCAGTCAATTAAAAAAGTGTTTCAGCGTGCTGCAGCTGACGAGCAAAATCATGCAGTATGGTTTTTATATTTATTAATCCATTCATCTACACAACAAACCCGGCAAGCGAATTATGGGGCAGCAGGTGCTTTAAATGCAGGTTCACTCACTTTACCGCAAATGCTCACCTACGCCATTCAGGATGAGTACTTAGCTCAAGCGAGATACAATGAAATCATTAGCAACTTCGGAAACATTCGAACGTTCATACAAATCAAAGAAGCAGAATTACGCCATATCAATGCACTACTTTCTCTTTTTGAACGATACCAGGTACAGATACCTGAAGACATCTCTAACTTATATGTCACTGCGCCATTATCCCTTAAGGCTGCATTTGCTGCCGGGGTACAAGGAGAAATTGATAATATCGCTATGTATAACAAATTTCTAACTTTTGATGTTCCAGCAGATGTGAGAACTGTTTTTACGCAATTACGCAACGCATCAGAAAATCATTTAGAAGCTTTTCGAAGAGGTCTTGAAAGAAATGAAGCTTAAACTTTGTCAATTGAATTTTTACAGGTAAGGAGAAAAACTACTTTTTTTACTCAGATGCATCCATATCAATATCTTTTCCTTATCCTATTAAAAAGTCAGTGTGTTGGCTTTTTCAACTTTACGTAAAAAGGACACTGCTCCACCTCTCAAAACCGATTAACTGACATTTCGCTGATTGACTTCAAGATCAAGCACAAGCGGGTATGCGAGACGGACCTTTTTATCAAGTGGCAAAAAGAATCTCGCTGCGCGCCAATGCTTCACAAAAACAGCGTTTTTAATTAACCCCCGTTACCTTAAACAGGCGAAATAAGGGCGCTCTCCCCTCTTATGAGTGAACGCCCTTATTTTTGCGTTTTTTTATTTCCGCCAAAAAGTTGAACAGTCCGCCTTATCCACAATATTAAATTCGATCATTTTTTTAAGTAATGAGAAATCAAGCGGACGATCCCACGGGAAACGGACAAGCTGCTTCGTATGATCATAGCCGGCCTGCACGATTTCTTCAGAAAAACGATCAATTCCCGCGCTTTCAGGGGCAACAGCCAGGTGATGTTTCGCTGTGCTGAAACCGATAATAAAAGTGCCGTGATCGGTAAACATAGGCTGATTCCAGGCGATTTTCGGCGTTAAATTTGGAAATGTCTCCGCTGTCCAACTCAACACTTCCTCCATCCGGGCTCGATGTTCCGGGTGATCAATTCCTTCTAAATATTCTGCAAAAGCTTCCATGTTGCTCCCTCCTAAAATTAAAATGATGCTAGAACTTTGTTTCGCAAATGAACCCTTTGTAATAAGTCTATCCTTGGAACAGTTTCATTCGAATTCCCCCAGATAAGATTCTACTCAAAAAAGCCCCCTTGTCATCGGCGGGCTTTCTTGAATTGAGCGTCATACCTATTATAGCGTTTCCATGCCTGTACCGCTTTTTATAAAGCTATTAAAAACTCCATCATCGTTTCATAAGCAATTTGCGAGGACTGCCGGTTGTATTTTACGGAATACGGGTCGCTAAATCCATGCTCACCCTTCAGCTTCACCGTTTTGACATTCTTTGATTCCAATTGGGATATACACGCGGCAACGTCAAAGGACTGCTCTTTTTCCGGGAAAAAAAGCAGTGCCGGACATGAAGGCGATATGTTCAGATAGTCTCTTATCCGGGAGCCGTAGTATCCGGCGATCCCATTGACACGCTCATCTTCGCTGCAAAGCCAGGCAGCGGTTGCTCCGACGCTGAACCCGAGTAAGATGATCTTGCGATATTGACGATCCAGCTTGGATATGATTGTATTTATTTTGCGCAAAACACCGGGGAAACCGACGTTTTCCATAAAAAAAAGATAAGCCGCTTTTTCTTCAGCGTATTCAAACGGTTGATCCCGATTTAACAAATTGGGGCAAATAACATCAAAGCCCTGCTCAGCTATCAATTGGCAAACATCGTGCATGTGCCGGTTAATCCCGTATATTTCGTGCAGCACGATAACCGCTGTATCGGATTTATTTTGAATATGTATCATGTTCTGACTCCTTGTCTCTCATTGCTGCATAAAAAAAGGGCGCCGCCTTCGGCGCCAGTTTAACAGCTTGTACGGCAACAAATCAGGTTATGCAGTCTTTTGCAAAGCTGCAGGCGCTTTACCATCAAAGCTGTCGAGAAAAATCGCTCTGCCCGCCATCAGCTGGGCCGGCTTATCGTCAAGAAAAATGGCGCGACCGGCAAACTCGGCATTTCCCTTCGGCTGAGACGAAAAACTTAAAACGACAAGGCTGGCAAAGACGGCAGTCAACGCAACGGCAATCATCTTTTTCACTTTAGCTCCTCCGTTCTTTTAAGAATTTGGTCTCTTGCATGATGAGATTCTTCAAAATATTCGGCAGCTTTGTCTGCATCTCCGTTTTCTTTATAGTAAAGTGCGATATCAAATGTTAATTCCGCTACATCCGTCCAGAGATTGATCGTTTTAAGATATTCTAAAGCATGTTCAACCGTAAGTGGATCCTGTTCATCATACAGAGCATGAATAAGTTTAAATTTCGACAAATATTCCCTTTCTCCTGCTTTTTCCGCTCGGAAAAATCCTTTTTCATACAATTTGCGGGCTTCTTTGACAACATTTGATTTGTATAGCACATGTGTCAGTTCAAACATGGAGTGGATGCCGTAAACCGATTCTTCATGCTCTTTGATAAGCAGCGCTTCTTTGAAATGATGTTCGGCCAAGGTGAGGAGATTGCGATTGACATAGCTCAATCCTAAGTTGTGGTGAGCCATGCCGAGGAGAACGTGGTGCTTGATCAGTGCCGCGTCTTTTAGGGCTTGCTTGTAATGCTGTTCGGCTTCATCAAAACGAAATAAATCGAGTTTATTTGCTCCGATCAGCATATCGTTGCTGATCGCTTTTTGAATATAGTCATCATGTGTTTTGAAGGTTTTTAGAGCTGTTTTTGCATGGTTTAAGGAGAGGAAATTCTGTTTGATTTGATAGTAGGCGATAGCCAGTTTGTAATGGAATTCGGCGATTTCGATTTGATCGGGGATTGTTCTGAGCTTTTCTTCGGCTAGTTTATAATAATTGATGGCATTTGTATAATCCTTTTTATGAAATTCGTACATGCCTGCGAAAAAGAAATAATAATATTCGATCATGTCATCTGTGCTTTGCATATCTGCTTTTTGCTCCTGAATATCTTCGAACAATTTGGTGGAAGCAGCAAACTCTTCTGTCAGCAGTTTGTGCCGATAGTCTAAAAGATTAAAATAAAGAAGCAGATCTTGATTTTCTTCCATATTCGGCAGCCGGTGCTCAATGTCGTATTTAATCGAGACCGCTTGTGCCACTTCATGGCGCTTGATCATGACATACCATTGATTAAGCATTCCCGCGACTTCCTCATAAGCAATTTTTGTCTTCAATCGTTTATCCTTCCTTTCCTCCCATGTCTCTTCCTTTTTATGGGTTGTTTTTCATTTTACAGAATCGCTTATTTTTTGACAATCACTTTTCTAAATATTGGCTTAATTTCCTAAAATAACTCAAAATTCTGACATCAATCGTAACCATTTTCTGTATTGTTGCAAATCTCTCAGAAAGTATTTTCGTTTGACATTGTTTTTGATGACATTTTATAATTATATATGTAAATATCAACATGTTCGATTTTACAATAAACAAATAAGGAGCGGTTCATATGAATCAAGATGTCAAAGAGTTTGTCGGAAGCCATATGATCTATACGTATGAAAACGGATGGGAATATGAAATCTACATTAAAAATGACCATACCATTGATTACCGCATTCACAGCGGAATGGTCGGGGGACGCTGGGTTCGCGATCAAAAAGCCGATATCGTCAAGCTGACTGAAGGCGTCTATAAAGTATCATGGACAGAACCGACAGGGACTGACGTTTCCTTGAATTTCATGCCCAATGAAAAGCGGATGCACGGCATCATCTTCTTCCCTAAATGGGTTCATGAACGCCCTGATATCACAGTCTGCTATCAAAATGACCACATCGACTTAATGGAAGAATCGCGCGAAAAATATGAGACGTATCCAAAATATGTCGTACCGGAATTCGCCGATATCACATTCATTGAAAATGCCGGAATCGATAATGAAGATCTGATTTCAAAAGCCCCTTATCCCGGAATGACGGATGACATCAGAGCCGGAAAACGAGTATAAATGGGAAAAGGGCTTTTCATTAATGATATAATGACTGGACTTTTGTTAAGTCATGCAGCAAGGCTTTAATATCATCTTGCGATAAAGGGACAAGCATTTGATCGTAGAGGGTGATGATCTGTCCTCCCTCGTCATGCTCATGCTGCCTTAAATACTGCTGCAAAGCCATGAGCTGGTTTTCTTTCAAGCTGGTCTGCGTTTGAAACTGCTTGATTTTCTTTAACGAAAAAACATTCATTTCGTCATCAAAATCGCCTGACATGATTTGACCTTCAATGCTGGACATGCTGGCTATCCCTCCTTATTGACGATTCGGCTGGTAGTTAGTCTGTCCGCTTTAAGAAAAGTACAATCATAAAAAATAAAACAGCAAGGGACATATCTGTCCCTTGCTGTTTATCATGCAGGCTTATAACCTTGCTTTTCCATTTCTTTATACACGTCTTTCAGCTTCGGATTTCCTTCGCCGACCACTTGATCACCGACCATGACGAGCGGATAAAAATATTCGTCGTTCAGGATTTTTTCGGAGATTTCCTGTTTTTCAGGATCGTTTTCCGGCGGCTGATGGATATCAATGTACGTGATCGAGAAAGGCTGATCGGGATATTTTCTTTTCAGGGCGGCTTCGAGCCACTCATACGTTTCTTTTGATGACGGAAGGTTGACACAGCTTGGACAAAGAACGTCGGCACCGTAAACAAAAAGCTCGGCTTGTTTTTTCATCAGCGGCAGCTCCTTTCTCTTTGTCTTTTATTTTATTCTATTTTGTCCTTTCGCTCCATATTGAAATGAAAATCGCTTTTTGTCTTTGCCGGCAAATATGATATAATATGTGGGAAAACGATTGAAACCAAACAATAGCTTTTTATTGTTCGACTGAATATAATGGTTGTATGATTTGAAAGGAGCGATACGAATGACGACAGAGGTCGAAATGAAAGAACAAGTACAGGAAGTGCTGGACAAACTTCGTCCATTTCTACTCCGCGACGGCGGTGACTGTGAACTCGTCGATGTTGAAGACGGCATCGTCAAGCTTCGCCTGCTCGGCGCATGCGGAAGCTGCCCAAGTTCCACGATCACCCTTAAAGCTGGAATTGAGCGCGCCCTTTTAGAAGAAGTTCCGGGCGTCATTGAAGTTGAACAAGTATTTTAATTTGAGGCGGCTGCCGTTCATTACGGCAGCCTTTTCTTTTTTTATAGATAATCTTCAAACCAGCCGGCAATATACTCAAGCCGTCTGATCCGCTGCTTCGGATGCCCGCTTCTTGATAAATCGTGCGACGCATTCGGGAATCTGACGAGTTTTACTTCTTTCCCCATTTTTTTCAATGCCGTAAACAGCTGCTCCGCCTGTTCAATCGGGCACCTGTCGTCCCGTTCGCCATGGAGGATGAGAAGAGGAGTCTCCACCTTGTCCGCATATTTGAGCGGCGAATGCTCCCACAGTTTGCCGGGATTTTCAAAAAGGTCCGCTCCGATCTGCCAGTCTGTGAAAAAATAGCCGATGTCGCTTACCCCGTAAAAACTGATCCAATTGGAAATGGACCTCTGCGTCACCGCGGCCTTAAAGCGATTCGTGTGGCCGACAGCCCAGTTTGTCATAAAGCCGCCGTAGCTTCCTCCTGTGATTCCGAGCCTTTCTTGATCGATGAAATCATATTGTCCCAGCGCGTGGTCAACAGCTGCCATTACATCTTTAAAATCTCCCCCGCCGTAGTCGCCTCTCACCCGGTTGACAAAATCCTGTCCGTAGCCGTGGCTTCCCCGCGGATTGACATATACAACGGCGCTTCCCTTTGCGGCCAGCACTTGAAATTCGTGAAAATAAGCATTCGCATACATGGCGTGAGGACCGCCGTGCACTTCCAGAATGAGCGGATACGTGTTTCCTTTTTCATATTGAGCAGGCTTTATCAGCCAACCGTGAATTGTCAAACCGTCCGCTGTCTGAAATTGAAGCTCCTCCGGTTCCGATATGATATGCTCTTCCGTAAACGCTTGGTTGGCATCTGTTAATCGCTCCGCTGTTTCTTCCCCCAATGGGAGATGGTAAAGTTCGCTCGGCCGGACAGGCAGGGCTATCGATGCCGCAAAACTTTTTTCATCCGGATGCAGGCTGAATCCGTTCAGATGCTCTTTTTCCAACCGGACCGGATAAGCAAGACCTTCGATTGATATGTAGTAAATGCCTGTCGAACCTTTGTCAGATCCAATGACATAAAAGCCGTTTCCGTCTTTGGTCCAGGCCGGTTTCGGAAGAACGCCTCCGACAAGGCTGTCCCCTGCTACTGCATCGCTGAGATGGACATCAAGCATTTCCGTCAGACACGTTAGTTTTCCTGTTTCGATATTATACAGCCATGCTTTATCAAGCGTGGCGTTTTGAAATTCCTTTTCGTTTCCGATGAATGCAAGGTGTTTGCCGTTAGGAGAAAACGATAGTGAAGAAAAAACGCCGTTTTGACCTGTAAGGCGCTTCAAATCACCTGTCGAAAGGTTCATCAAATAGACATCGTTCACACGCATATCCGTCTGATTGGCACAAAATGCAATCCTGCCTCCGCACGGTGAAAATGCGTGGCTGAAATGGTCGCGTTCTAGATCGGTCAGCTGTTTTATCTCCCCGGTTTCCACTTGAACGAGGACAAGCTGCGTATACTTTCCCCTTTTAAACCCTTGGCCGTCTAATTTATACGACAAAGAATCGACTTCCAGCGGTTCGTGATCTTCAATCTCCGTCTTTTTCTCATCGTCGACGCTTTCCTCTTTCGTCAGCCTCACTGAACAAAGCAATGACTTGCCGTCAGGCGACCATTCAGGCTGTGATACATCATAGGGAATATCGGTCACTTTTCTCGCTTCTCCTCCGGCGGCGCTTATTACGTAAAGTTGTGTGGTTTCCTCGCGATTAGACGTAAATGCAAGGGATTTGCCGTCGGGCGACCAGCGCGGATGCTGGTTTCTTCCTTTTCCAAACGTCCATTGTACTGACGCTTGTTGTTTGCGGTCGTAGACCATGATATGCGAATCATAAGAGTCCTGTTTTTCGTTTACTTTTGTTTGTACGTAGGCGATTTTTGCACCGTCAGGCGAGTACTGCGGGTCGGTAATGGATACAAGCTTGATGAGGTCTTTTTCGGTTATCAGCTGCTTCATGTTCGTTTCTCCTCCTCTATATGTTTGTCATACTATTTCGACTTTCTAAATAAAAATCCTTGTTTTGAAGGCAAACAAAAAAAGAGCCGAAAAAGCTCTTTTATCGTTAAACACTGTTTACTGATTTTCTTTCAACGATAATGCCTGTATCCGGGACATGAAGGCAGTCCACTTCACAATGTGGAAACTTAGAAGCAAGCTGATCTCTCAGCGCGTCTCCCTTTCCTTTTTCAATAAAGGAAAGGATCGTCGGTCCTGCTCCGCTTAAAGCGGTCCCAAACGCGCCGTTTTTGCCTGCTTCATGCTCCACTTTAGAAAGCTCAGGGACGAGCGCCCTTCGGTAAGGCTGATGAAAGAGGTCTTTTTGCATCATGCGGCCGACAAGCTTCCAATCTTTCGCCATCAGTCCGGCGACGAGCATATTGCTGACCGCGCTTGCTTCCACCGCTTTCGGATAAGAGAGGCTTTCGGGAAGAACATCCCGCGCATCTTTTGTCAGCACTTCATAAAAAGGAATGACGACAACGACATCCAAATCGATGTCTTTCATCGAAACCATCTCTGTTTCATCTTCTTCATGAAGTCCGATGACAAGCCCGCCGAAAAGCGATGCTCCGGCATTGTCAGGATGGCCTTCTTCAAGGCTTGCAAAATGGAGTTTCTCGCGGTCAGAGAGTTTTAAATCGGCAAGTTCGTTCGCCAGCTCAATCGCAGCGGCAATTGCGGCTGCGCTGCTGCCGAGACCGCGCGCCAGCGGAATATCGCTCCACACTTTGACGAGGCTTGGCGGAAGGTCTTTTCCGAAGTGTGCAGCGGTCCGTTTGGCCACCTGGTAAATTAAATTATCCGTCCCTTCAGGAATTCCCGCTACGACTTCTGTTTCAGCCTCAAAACGCCACTCATCATGAGGAAAAACAGACAGTCTCAAATAACGGGACAGCGCCATGCCGACTGAATCAAAGCCCGGGCCCAGATTGGCCGTGCTTCCGGGAACCGTAACGGAAAACAGCATGTCAGCCTCAGTCATACACGAGCGGCTCCTTTTAAGTGTTCGAGAATGGCTTCTTCATCTGTCGGCAGTGTGACAGGTTTGATCTGCGACACATCAACGGCTGTGTTCGGATCTTTCAAGCCGTTTCCGGTTAAGACGGCGACAACTTTCGCCCCCGGCTGAATCTCTTTCGTTTCCAGCTGTTTCAGTACGCCGGCAATAGATGCGCACGATCCCGGTTCTGCAAATACGCCTTCTTCTCTTGCCAGGAGCTGATAAGCGTGCAGGATCTCTTCGTCTGACACTTCATCGATTTTTCCGTTCGATTCTTTTGCAGCATTGACCGCTTTGTCCCAGCTTGCCGGATTTCCGATTCTGATCGCTGTCGCAACGGTTTCCGGCTTTTCAATTACTTTGTTTTTGACAATCGGGGCCGCGCCTTCCGCCTGAAAACCTCTCATGACCGGCAGGCCTGTGCCGTTTTTCTCATGATATTCTTTAAAGCCTTTCCAGTAAGCCGTAATATTTCCGGCATTCCCGACAGGAATTGCAAGGATGTCAGGCGCTTCGCCCAGCTGTTCACAAATTTCAAAGGAAGCGGTTTTCTGTCCTTCAATCCGGTAAGGATTCACAGAGTTGACGAGTGCAATCGGCTCTTTCTCGCAAATGCTGCGCACCATTTTCAGGGCATCGTCGAAGTTTCCGTCGATCGCAATGATTTTAGCGCCGTACATGACGGCTTGGGCCAACTTTCCGAAGGCGATTTTGCCGTCCGGAATAATGACGATGCACTTCATGTTGGCGCGGGCCGCATAAGCCGCAGCAGCAGCTGACGTATTGCCGGTCGAAGCGCACATGATTGTATCATTGCCTTCTTCTTTCGCCTTGGCGACCGCCATGACCATCCCGCGGTCTTTAAAGGAGCCTGTAGGATTGACACCCTCTGTTTTGACATAAAGCTCGATTCCGAGCTTTTTCGAAAGATTTTGCAGATAAATGAGCGGGGTATTTCCTTCGTTCAGCGTCAATTCCGGTGTTTTGTCCGTTACTGGCAAATATTCTTTATATTGATGGATGAGTCCTTTCCACATTAGCTCCAACCGTTCCCTTCTACTCGATAAGTGCTTTTCACCTGATCAACAACCTCAAGATCATTCAGCTTTTGCAAGATATCCGTAAAATCCTCTTCTGACGTATGATGTGTCACAATGACAATCTCAGCCAGGTCATCATGGCCTTTAATCGGAAGCTGCAGAATTTTTTCAAAACTGACGCCTCTTTCCGAAAAAATCGATGTGATTTTTGAAAACGAACCGACCTGATCTTTAACATGAATTCTTAAAAACTGCTGGGCGAAGATTTCAGACGGCGCCTTTATCTTCTTTTCAAACTGCGGATCGACAAAGCTGCTGCCGTTCACGCCGAGACGCATGTTTTTCATGACGGAAACCAAATCTGATACGACGGCGGTCGCAGTCGGCATGCTTCCTGCGCCAGGCCCGTAAAACATCGTTTCCCCGACGGCCTCGCCATACACGTAAACCGCATTGAATTCATTATGGACGGAAGACAGCGGATGATGCTCCGGCAACAATGTCGGCTGGACGCTCACTTCGACTTTTTGTCCGTCGCGCTGGGCGATGCCGATCAGCTTCATCGTATAGCCGAGCCGTTTGCTGAAATTGATGTCTTCATCAGACACTTGGGAAATGCCCTTCACTTTGACATCGTCAAGATCGACATTCATTGAGAAACCGAGCCTGGCCAAAATCGCCATCTTTCTCGCCGCATCAAGACCTTCAACATCAGCTGTCGGGTCCGCTTCGGCGAAGCCGAGCTCCTGCGCTTCTTTCAGCACATCAGCATAAGGCGCGTTTTCTTTATTCATCTTCGTTAAAATGAAGTTGGTCGTTCCATTGACGATACCCATCATTTTCGTAATCCGGTCTGAAGCCAGCCCGTCTTCCAGGCTTCGCAAAATCGGAATCCCGCCGGCGACGCTCGCTTCAAAATAAAGGTCGCAGCCGTTTTCTTTCGCGGCAGCCGTCAGTTCCGATCCATAGAGGGCGATCAAATCTTTATTCGCTGTCACGACATGTTTTTTCGCCTGAAGCGCGTCAAGCAAATAGCGTCTTGTCTCCTCGATTCCCCCGATGACCTCAATGATGACATCCACTTCCGGATCTTGAATGACATCATAAGCTTCCGTCGTCAGAACATCTTTGGAAAGGTCGACATCCCTCTTCTTATCTTTATCTTTTACAAGAACTTTTTGAATCGTAACAGGGCATCCGACTTGGTGTGTCAGCTTATCCTGGTGATCCTGAATAATCTTCACCACACCGCTCCCGACTGTTCCTAATCCTAGCAGCCCCACTCGTATCGCCTTCAATGAAATTCCACCTTTCTCTCTCTTATCGTCCTCTCTCTGAGGACATTTGTAAACACAACACAGACATTTAAGTTACAAACATTATAATGGGGGATTCTTTTTTTGACAAGATGACATTTGCTGAAAAACAAATCATGAAAACGCTTTATACATTGATATAATAAGATTCTATATATTCAGAAATATTTTCGCGAGAAAATCTTCCGACCCGTCAGGCCGGCCGGAAGAAACATCAAATCTCGGTCTTTGCCGGCTTCCCTCCCAGGACAAGCGCAATATTTTCCGCACAAAGCCTCATCATGGCTTCTCTCGTTTCGACAGTGGCGCTGCCGATGTGAGGCAGCGCGGTCACTTGCGGCAGATTGGCGAGCGGGTGATCCTGCTGCACGGGTTCTTCCGCAAAGACGTCGAGTCCTGCGCCGGCAATATCTTTTTCGATCAGGGCTTCATATAAATCGTCTTCATTCACAACCTGTCCTCTTGAGACATTGATAAAAATAGCGGAGCGCTTCATCCTTTTGAATGCGCTGCGGTTAAACAGATGCTTCGTTTCCTCAGTCAGAGGCGTCAGGCATACCACAAAATCCGCCTGTTCGAGCAGTTCGCCAAAGGATAGATAGGATGCGCCCAGTTCGGCTTCCGCCTCGGGATTGCGGGTGCGGTTATGATATAAAATCTCCATGCCAAAGCCTTTCGCCCGCCGGGCGACGGCTTGTCCAATGCTCCCCATCCCGACGATGCCAATCGTTTTATGATGGATATCCGCTCCGGCCAAAAGCAGCGGCCCCCAGCCCGTCCAGTTGCCTTGTCTAATCCAGTCGCTTGCCTCGACGATTCTGCGCGCGGATGCCATCAGCAGAGCAAACGTCAAATCTGCCGTTGACTCTGTCAGCACGCCGGGCGTGTTGCAGCAGATGACGCCATGCTTTTTCGCAGCCTCCACATCGAGGTTGTCATAGCCCACCGCCAAATTGGCCACCACTTTTAAATGCGGCGCACCTTTTAAAAGCTCCTCATCAACTGTGTCGGAAAGCATCGTCAACAGTCCGTGCGCCTTTTTTGCTTTTTCCGCCAGAACGGCGCGCGGGCACGGTTCTTCTTCCTTTTCCCACATCTCAATACGGGCTTCTTCTTTTAACGCAGAAAGCTGTTCTTCCGGTAATTTTCTCGTTACATATACAAACGGTTTGTCCATGCTGCCTCGTTCCTTTCTAAGAGTAGCTTCCAACCAAGCATATCGAAAAAATCCGGAAATGTTAACATGAAGAAAAGAACACCGCGGCGTCTATGGTGTCCTTTTCAGCCAATTGACAGGCGGCATGCTCATAAATCCTGCGGCTCTCATGCCTGCCATTTCTTGAAATCCGTTCAGAAATTGCTCATAAGCCGGCGCTCGAGACAATAAATGGTCGAGTCTGCTTTCAAAATAATGGTGCTCTGATTCAGGAGAAATATAATACCCTTCAACCGTCTCAAAATAGTGGAGCGGAAACAGAAGCCTGCTGTACACCAGCCGTTTAGAAAATGAGGAAAGCGGCGCGGCTTGTTCGTATTGCTGAAAAAACAATGCGATGTCATTGAAGTTTTTCCTTTCGTGAAACAAGCTTCTGGCATATTCCGCAAGATCCCTGGCCGCATGATCAAACACCCATTCCATCGGGATTTTAATAAGCGGCTCGCGCCTTAATGCCTCGCAGGTGAGACGCTGCTGGCAAATCGTCCCGGAGTCGGCGGCCTGCGGCTGATCATCCAATTCGGTATCGGCCAAATATTGAATCGCGTTTTCGGTTAAACCGAGATAATAAGGAAACGATTCGATAAAATGTTTTTCAAAAGGCTGCAGCTGTCTTGCCTGCGTTTTTTGGATCCAGAATTGTTCCAGCTGGTCGAGCCGTTTCCCCCAAAGGTCTTTCCACTGCCCGATCCGCGAGGTTTCTTTTACCTCATAAGGGTATCCTCTTCCCTTCTGATGAAATTCAGCCAGCTCCGCCCCAAATGAAACGGACCTGTTTGTCATGCGGGGAGCAGCTTGAAGCAGTACATATGAGGCGCCATTGTCCTCAAATGTCATCTCCCCGTCCTTTGTCAATATAAAAGATGAAACGTATGGGTCGCGCTGTTCTTGCAAATACTGACTCATACTAAACAATTCCGCCAGCTCATCCTGACTCAAGTGGGATACCGGGACGATCAAAAACATCGAATTCGGGGTATGAAAAGCCTGATAAGACAAGTATGAAGTAAGATCGCGAATATGGATTCCGAATTTTTCTTTGATCAGCTCCTTCATGGACATCACTTCCTGATAAATTTTTCTCCTTCTACACATCGTAATCATGAAGGGATTCGATTATGAATCGATTCGGAAAAAGAGTTCTGAAATCGTTACATTTTTAAGGTTGTTTGTATACACTAAGTAAAAAAAGATTGGGTGAAAATGATGCCGGAAAACAACAGCATGCATCAAATCGAAACAGCAGCAAAAGAATGGCTTGAGAAACGGGGCGTCAAGATTTCGGATATTGCTGATCTTGTCTACGTACTACAAAAGAAATATCATCCAAACTTGACAAAAGAAGAATGTGAAGAGAATGTCAACCGGGTCATGAAAAAACGCGAAGTTCAAAACGCCGTGATCACAGGGATTCAATTGGATATGCTGGGTGAGCAAAGAAAGCTCATGGAACCGCTCCAAACCTTAATCGAGACAGATGAAAGCTTGTACGGCGTCGATGAAATCTTATCCTTCTCCATTGTGAATTTGTATGGATCAATCGGTTATACAAACTATGGATATATCGATAAAATCAAACCGGGAGTGCTCGCACGTTTAAACGATAAATCAACAGGCGAATGCCACACGTTTTTGGATGATATCGTCGGAGCGATTGCGGCAGCCGCATCCAGCAGACTGGCGCATCGAGCAAAAGATGCGGAATAAGCCATTAAAAAACACTTGTCCTTAAAAGACAAGTGTTTTTTTGCGGTTTAGATGCGATCCATCCAGTCTGTTAAAGAATCAATGACATATGTCGGCTTTTCCTGGTAGGCTTCAAGGTGTTCTTTTTTGGTCACGCCCGTATGAACGAGAAGCGTGTCCATCCCGGAATTCATTCCCGCCATAATATCCGTATCATAATTGTCACCGACCATCAGCGTTTCACTGATATTTGTGCCGAGCACCTTCATCGCCTGCTCCATGATGATCGGCTCCGGCTTGCCGATAAAAATAGGCTCTGTCTGCGTAGAAACGGTTAATACTGATGTGAGAGAACCATTGCCCGGCAATAGTCCTCTTTCTGTAGGAATAGCGATATCGCCGTTAGTCGAGATGAATGTAGCGCCGTTGCGGATGGCAAGGCAACCGACGGCTAGCTTTTCGTATGTAATGCCGCGGTCGATACCGACGACGACGAAGTCGGCGTCTTCTTCGCCGAATGCCAGTCCTTTTTCCTCAATGGCCTGGCGGATGCCTTCCTCACCGATCACATATACGGAAGCATCCGGTTTTTGTTCGGCGATAAAATTGGCGGTCGCCATGCTGGTTGTGAATACCTGGCTCTCTTCGGCCGGAATATCAAATGAAACAAGCTTGTCCGCCACTTGCTTCGGCGTGCGCGACGAATTGTTTGTGACGAACAGATACGGGATGCTCCGTTCTTTCAGCTTCCTTACGAATTCGCATGCTTCTTCGATTTTTTCCGTCCCTTTGTACATTGTTCCATCCAGATCAATTAAGTATCCTTTGTATGTTTTCATGTTGTACACTCCAGTTTTGTTTAGTGCGGTTTGAATGCGGATACCGGACCGAGCTCATGGTTTAAATAATCGCGGATCCGCGCCGGAAATTTCTCAAGCGTTTCCGCATGCCTGCTGAGCAGCATGTCCAATTCTTCATGGTTGACATTCAAGTAGTCTTGAACCAATGTCTTCCGATAGGCGATCAAATGTTTCAGACTGTCGCCTTCCGCTTGGCTGACAACCTTTTCATCGGTCAGTATATCCATAATGTCGTCATAGCTTCCAGGATCTCTCATAATAAAGCCGTCAATCATATCGTTCCCTATATCCAATATACATTCGATCAGCGTGTGGCCGATTCGTTCGAGCGCTTTTTTTTCGACGTCGGAAGTCCATTCCTCCTGTGTTTGATAAAGCCGCAGCTCCTCTTCCAGGAAGTTCAGCGTGTTTTCGATTTTGTGTCGATCGACAAAATACATCATCAGAGCATCCCCTTTTATGATCGCTTATTTTCGCAGACGTTTTAAAACAAAGTAGGCACATCCGAAATTACAGTACTCGTAAATATATTCATCAAGCGTGCTGATCTTCGTATCAAATGTGGCCTTTTGATTTTGATCGTCAAAAAAGCCTTTCAGCCTCAGCTGGCTGTATCCCCAATCCCCGACGATGTAGTCATATTTATTTAAAATGTCGGAGTATCTGGCTTTAAACGCTTCTTCGTTAAAACCGTTTTTCACATCTTTGACGACTTCAAATGCAGCGTTCTGAACGACAATCATTCTTTTCACCTCTTTTATATGATAATTCAAACCCGTGCCGCCATCAATTGCTAAGAATAAATCCTCCCCGTTGGAAAAGCTATAAAAGAGGAGGAAAAGCAGAATGAATAAAAAAATTCTTTTAGCAGGGCTGCTGGCGGTGCCTTTAGCAGGATGCCAGACAGCCTTAAATGATACCGAACACAATATATATGACGAAGACGGAAATACCGTTCACGTTGCAGACAAGAACCCTCAATATCATGAAAAGTTCAGAAATGACAACCGGAAAGGCAGATTCGGATATGCGCGCCATCAGGCAACTCCAGTCGCAAACAAGGAAGAAATGCAGGCGCCTCAAATTGATCGGGAAGAAATGGCGCATATTATATCTAGTTTAACGGTTCAGCTTCCCAATATTCAAGATGCCTCAGCACTTGTGACAGACGAAGAAGCGCTTGTCGTGTACAAAACGGACTCTGGGCAGCGCGAACAGACGGCTGACCAAGTTAAAAAGACGGCGGCATCCGTCATTCCGAGGTATTACCACATCTATATTTCCGATGATCCGGATATGATGCAATCCGTCGCCAACTTCAGCCGGCTTGGAGCCAATTCAAGAAACGTTGATCAGCTGATGGCCGATACGATTAAGGAAATGCAAAAATCACCGCAAGGCAAAACAACGACAGGTACAGATGAAAACGGCCTTGACGGAAAAGGAAAAGCGACCGAATCCTGACCTGAAAATAAGAAAAACGCCAGCGCAAACGGCTGGCGTTTTTTCATCCAATGTTATGCCTGTGCCTGGCGTTTTTTAGACGCTTCATTCACCTGTTCATCGGCATGGTATGAAGAGCGGACGAGCGGCCCTGCTTCACAGTGGCTGAAGCCTTTTTCCATGGCGATTTCTTTCAGTTCGGCAAACTCGTCAGGATGGTAATATTTCTGTACTTTAATATGTTTTTTGGACGGCTGTAGATACTGGCCGATTGCCATGATGTCGACGTTGTTCGCAAGAAGGTCGTCCATTGTTTCGATGATTTCTTCTTTTGTTTCGCCGAGGCCGATCATGATGCTGGATTTCGTCGGGATGTCCGGCTGCATCTCTTTGGCACGGCGCAAAAATTCCAATGATCTTTCGTATGTAGCTCTCGCACGGACTCTCGGCGTCAGGCGGCGGACCGTCTCAATATTATGGTTTAAAATATCCGGACGCGTATCCATCAGCGTTTTCAAATTATGATAGTCTCCGCCCATGTCAGACGGGAGAACTTCGATTGTTGTAAACGGGCTTTTTCTCCGGACGGCGCGTACGGTTTCAGCGAATACCCCTGCTCCTCCGTCTTTTAAATCGTCACGGGCAACGGCTGTAATGACCGCGTGTTTCAGATTCATGATGCTCACAGAATCCGCGACTCTTTCCGGCTCATTCAAGTCAAGTTCTGTCGGCAGCCCCGTCTTCACCGCACAGAAGCGGCAGGCTCTCGTACAGACAGATCCGAGAATCATAAAGGTTGCGGTACGTCTGACGGCCCAGCATTCGTGGATGTTCGGGCATTTCGCCTCTTCACAGACCGTATGGAGGTTGTTTTCCCGCATTAATTTTTTTAAGCCCGTATAGTTTTCATTTGTATTCAGCTTGATCTTAAGCCATTCGGGCTTTCTTAGGTGCTCGTCTTTCTTTGCCAATTCCATCATCTCCATTGTGGATTGTAGTCATGTTCAATACGAAATTTGTGACATAGCGCCGGATGTGTCCCTCTGCTTTGGAACCGCTTAAATTAAAATTGCTAAATCTTCATCTTTAGTCACTTTAACATAGTACAGATTTGTGAACAAGAGCTTGATTAGTCAAGATGGAATTTCTAACATTTTCTTATTATCGATTTCCGCAGATGTCACAAACTAACCGTATTCAAACTGAAAGGAGCTAAGGACACTGTGAAAGCTGTATTATCCGTTCTCATCCTCCTTTTGCTCATATCGCAGCCGTGCGCTCTTGCAAAGGAGAAAAAAGAGCCCGATCTGCAAAAGAGAATGGCCCTTTATCATAAAACAGAAGCTGCAACCCATATTCCTTGGTATGTTTTCGCGGCTGTCGACCAATACGAAATCAACATCCGCAAAAACCGCAAGGACTTGCCGAAGCAAAAAGGGCACACCGGGATATATATTCCGCAAAGCGTGTGGAGCGGACCTGAAAACCCCAACCCGAAAGATACATCGCCGCTCAGCATCAAGGTTTTTGACGGAATTGGAATGGACGGAAACGGAGACGGACTGGCGGAACCGGATCAGGATGAAGACGTCCTTTATACGTTTGGACAATACTTGTTGACATACGGAAGAGACATAGAAAATATCCGCATCGGCCTGTGGGAGTTTTACGAAAGGGATCAGACGGTCGGCATCATATCAGGCTTTATCAGGCTTTTTCAAAAATACGGCCACATTGATTTGAGCAAGCACGCCTTTCCTCTTCCCGTAAGATCAGATTACAGCTATAGAAGCACATGGGGAGATGCCCGCGGATTCGGGGGCAGGCGGATTCACGAAGGGACGGATTTGTTCGCCCATTATGGCCTCCCCGTCCGGTCGACATGCTACGGTATTGTTGAAATGAAAGGCTGGAACCGTTTCGGCGGTTGGCGGATCGGAATCAGAGACATCAACAATACGTACCATTATTTCGCTCATTTGAACGGATTCACAAAAGGCTTGAAAGTGGGAGAAATCGTCGAACCCGGCCAAGTGATCGGCTCGGTCGGAGCAACGGGATACGGGCCGCCGGGGACATCGGGAAAATTCCCGCCCCATCTTCACTACGGCATGTATAAAGACAACGGAAGAACCGAATGGTCTTTTGACCCTTATCCTCATTTAAGGGCATGGGAACGGAAAGAGCTTCGAAAGAAAAAATAAAAGACATCCCTATTTCAGAAGAATAGGGATGTCTTCTTTTCAGAGATTAACCGGCTTGGCTTTTCTTGCTTTTCACAACCGCATTGATGATGCTTGCGGCCAAGCCTCCCCAAATAATGACGATGCCGATTACCATCATTGCTATAGATGCGCCGTTCATGAGGAAACCTCCTTGTCATGTTGAAATGGCGTATATTTCAGTTCGTTCTTCCATTTTGAAAGTGAAAGGATAAACCCGGCTGCGATCGCTCCAACAGCGACGCACCATCCCCATTTCAGGAGAAACTCTACCGGCAGATCACCGTAGGCTGTTGTGATATTCGTCTTGATATTATCAAACATCATATACCCCAGAACAATCGGTGTGACGACGCTCAGGCAGATTCTCCACCAGGCGCCGAGCTGAATGTCGGAAACCGAATTGGCGTGAGCCTGCAAAGCTTTCAGCTCTTTCGCAAACCATGCAATCGCAACGACTTCGATCAATCCGGCAAGCGCCACTCCGAAATTGTTGATAAAGTAATCGGCTGCATCGAGAAAGAACAGTCCGCCTTTTGTCGCAAATACGAGCGAACACAATGCAGCAGCCCCTCCGCCGAACAGGACGGCTTTCCGCCGCGGAACGTTGAACTTATCCTGAATCGCGGCAACATATGTTTCAGAGATCGAAATGAGAGACGACAGACCTGCCAAAACTAGCGAACCAAAGAATAAAAACCCGAAAAGCACATTAAACGCCGGAAACTCATTGATGATTTGCGGAAAGACGACGAACGCCAAACCGATTCCGGAAGAGACGACCTCTTTAACTGGAACGCCCTGCTGCGCGGCCATAAAGCCCAGCGCACTGAATACCCCGATCCCGGCCAGCAGCTCGAACGACGAATTCCCGAAGCCGGTGATGAACGCATTGTTTGTAACATCGGATTTTTTCGGCAAATAGCTGGAATACGTAATCATGATGGCAAACGCGATCGACAGACTGAAGAAAATTTGGCCGTATGCCGCCACCCAAACTTTTCCGTTTGTTATCTGGCTCCAATCAGGCGTGAAAAACGCATTCAGCCCTTGAGCAGCCCCGTCAAGTGTAATCGAATAAATGACGATGATTAAAAATAAGACCACAAGCAGCGGAATGAAAATGCGGTTCGCAATTTCGATTCCTTTTTTGACTCCGGCAAATAAAATGCCTAAGGAAACAATCCAGACAATCGCGAGCGGAATCAGGACGCCCGGCACGAAGCCTCCGAATTGCCCGATGGCTCCTCCTCCAATATCAACTCTGTTTAAATATTCAGTCATTAGAAAATTTTCTGTATCTTTACCCCAGCCTAAATTGAAAGAAAAGACAGTGTAAGAAATGGCCCATGCCACGATCACGGCATAATACGTCGAGATGACAAATGAGATGGCGACCTGCCACCAGCCGATCCACTCCTTTCCTTTCCCCATCCGGGCATAGGATAGCGGGGCTGAGCCCCTGTATTTATGGCCGATTGTAAATTCCATGATGAGAAGAGGGATTCCTGCTGTCAAAAGCGCGAACAAATATGGCAGAAAGAACGCGCCTCCTCCGTTTTCATAAGCTACAGCCGGGAACCTCCATATATTCCCCAAACCGATCGCAGAACCGACAGCTGCTAAAATAAAACCCGCTCTTGTTCCCCATTGCGGACGACTATCCATAAGCTTCCTCCTTTACCTTATTGAAACATCTGAAAACAATGAATTTTCTAATAATTATTATTATTGAATAGTATATACAGTCTTTTTGCCTAAGTCAAAGTATTTTTTTAAGAAAATAGACACATTCTGTTTCCAGGACGCAAAAAAAAGCATTCTGCCTGATGTGTGCAGAACGCCTGGAAATCATTGCTTATTTTGTTCCTTTTTTTGTTCTGTTTTTTCATCCTTTGAAGGGATTTGAATCGATGGCGCCGTCTGGCTGCCGTTGCCGCTGTAGAAGTCGGGTACTTCGCCGTGCACGGCTTGAATCGTTGCCGGAATCGTATTTTTAACAACCGCCGTTTTTGTCGCAAACGGTATGACGACACGGACCTTGACTTCGACAAGAACACCGACATTTATTAAAGCATTATTAATTCCATATGGTTCGACACTATGTTTAAAATCTGTAAAGACATCCCCCACAACATTAAGCCGTACAGGTATTTTCGGCCCTAGGTTTCCAAGAAGCGTGTTTCCCGTTGCCTGACCTAGAGGAATATTATAGATTACACCATCATTCTTACCTTCGGGAGTTTTCGCAGAAGAATTAAATTCTTCGGTTTCTGTTTCCTTCAGCTTTTCGTGAAGTTGTTTCGTAATTTTCGAATGCATACCACGAAGACCATGAGAGTTGAAATCAATTGTTGTTACTTTTCCATTTTCATTCGTCTTCATTTCTACTAGATTTTGCACATTTTCATCTTGGCTCATATAATCCTCGACGGCTTCCTGGATGACGTGCGTCGCAATCCGGTTCGTTTCCATTTCAGCGATGTTCAGAAGCGTCGGTTTGATGGATGAGTTGATGATCAACAGGCTGATGGCCGTTGAAAAAATAAAAAATACAAACGAAAGCAGCATGACATATCGAAAAGGCAAAGGTCCTCTTTTTGACAGAGGGCCGCGAAATCTTCGCAAGCAAAATCCCCCCTTACATCACAAGTGTATGCTTGTAAGAGGGGATATACGATTCAATCAGACAACTTTATTTCACCATTTTTAAAAGGGCTTCTTTTCCGCTCATTCCGGGATGGATGCCGAGCTCTCTGGCCGCATCGGTTACAGATTCAAGCGGTGCTTCGAGAAGCTGATCGATCGTCCGCACGCCGACGGCTCTGGCGGCGACGATTTTCCGTTCTTTTAATTTATCATTCAGCAGGGCGACGTCAAGCGCTCCGCACATAATATATCCATGGTCATTGGTTACCGCCATAAAGTTCGTTTTCGGCAGTTTGACCGTTACAGCCGTAAACGGCTGATCTTCTATCATAATCGGAGTTAAATTTACCATCGCGATCCCTCCTTTACCATTAATGTATGATAAAGCGGGAGACATGTTCCGGTTTACCCCGAATCTTAAAGCATCTGTATTAGAACCGGTTTGCTTTTTTAAGCTTCCAGGCGAGCAGATCGCGCAGGAATTCAGGCATAAAGTACTCGATATCTTCCGCATCGCGGATCGCCGGAAACAGCGTTCCGAGTGTAAACATATCAATCGTGGCGATCGTGTAGAACGCATCATCTTCAATGTCCGCTCCGTTGACAGAGAGCTTTTCCGGGTCAAGGCCGGCATACAGCATTTTCCCCATCACTTCGCCGCGAAAACCGAGCCCTTTAATTCGCAGTTTCTCGGTTTCTTCCGATGATGCATGGAAGATGACCTCTTTCAGCTCACGTCCCGTCAGCTTCAGTTTGACCGGATTAATCGGATGCGGACAGATGCGGTGAACATCCGCTTTCGTCACCGGGCCTTGTGATAGAGACTCCAGTACAATGCCTGAGTTGACCATTCCGATTTCTGCCTCACACCATTCCTTTAAGGCGTCTGCCAGCATTTGCGGAAGGGCGCTTCTGCGGAACCAGGCGGTTTCAAGGGTGTTGTCCAATGTCGCAATTTCTTCTTCAAGGAGATGTCCGGCTTCTTTCTCTTTTTCCTTCAGAAAACGAATCGTCTCCTCTGATTCTTCGTTCCATTCTGCCGTCTTCATAACGGTTGCTGTGATGTTCTCAAGCGTTCCGTTATACGTCAGTTCAACATGACCGACATAGTTCCCGTATTTTTCGGCGCAGGCCAGCATAACGCCGTCTTTCATCATCCCTTCTTCTAGCAGGTGATGGGTGTGGGAACCGAGAATCAGGTCGATTTCGGGAAAAGCCTCCGCGACGCGCTGATCATCCAAAATGCCGAGGTGTGAAAGAAGAATGACAGTATCGGCTTTTTCTTTGATTTCACTGAGCATCTCGCCGATGCTTTCAAATGCGTCTGCAACCGTCCAGCCAAGCTGCCGGTAGATCGGATAATACGGGACTGTCACACCGAGAATGGCAAGAGTTGCACCGCTCTTCACCTTTTTGAGCACATACGGTGCTGCCCAGCCGGGCCTCTTCCCTTTTTCGTCAAACAAATTGGAAACAACGACAGGAAACTGTGCGTTGTCATAAAGTGTATCCAGCTCCTGATGCGGCAGTGTAATTCCTTCATTATTTCCGATCGTTGCAGCATCATACTGCAGACGGTTCAACAGCTCCACATTCGCTTTTCCGAAGGTGGCCTCAGATATCGGATGGAATCTGTCGACATGATCGCCGAGGTCGAACAAAAGCACTTCTTCCCCCTGCTCTTCATGTTTTTGTCTTTGTGTCTGAATATAATCGACGATTTTCGGCCAGTTTTCAAAATGGCTGTGCAAATCGTTCGTATGGTAAATATGGAGCTTTTCCGTCATGCAAATCTCTCCCTAACGTTTAACTAAACACGCCTTGATAGATTAATCTGATTCCGATGATGATCAATACGAACCTCATGATCAATACGATCGTCTTTGTTTGCATCTTTTTATTAATGTAGGCGCCGAGCTGTCCGCCAAACCAGGCGCCCGGGATCAATGCGAGCGCATAAAGCCAGTTGACATGGCCCGCGATGACATGGCCGGCAGAGCCGGCGACAGATGAAAGGAAAATAATAAACATCGATGTCGCAACGGCGACCCTTGTCGGAAATAAAAACAGAAGAATCATCGCCGGCACCATCAGCGAGCCGCCCCCGATGCCGAAAAGCCCGCCGAGGAAGCCGACGACAAAGGCGATCGCGATTCCGGCTAAAGGATGATATGAATACGTATATTCCTGTCCTTCATCCCCTGTGAACGTTCTGATAACGCCCGTATGCTTTTTCTCGGCAGGTTTCACCCTTTTCTTTATCATTAAGGAAAGGGAAATGAGAATCATAAAAATCCCGAACCATAGAGAAAACGAGTCTGAGCTGAAATATGTCGATACATGGGCACCTGCGATGCTGCCCGGCCCCGAGCCGATGAAAAAAATAAGACCGCTTTTATAATCTACGGTTTTATACTTCATATACGCAATCGTTGAAGAAAGCCCTGTAAATATGATGACAACCAGCGATGTGCCGACCGCCATTTGCGGTGTCACATGGTCAAAGAGCGTCGGCAGCCCCGCCAGAAAAAGGAGCGAGGGAACGATGACGATCCCTCCGCCGAGCCCGACAAGACTGCCGATGGTTCCCGCGATAAATCCGAGTATTAGCAAAATAAGATATTCCATAAAATAAGTCCTCTTTTCTAGCTGAATAAATCGAGCTGCCTTGGCGTAAGCCCTTTGTATTCAATATCGAGCAGCTCCTTCATTTGCTTCCCGTTTTGAGCCGCATCACCGCCTGAATTGTTATTAAACAGCACGTAAACGTTTTTCGACTGCTGTTCAAGCAGCTCAAGGTTTTTCTTCCAGTCTTTTAATTCTTGTTCATTATATAAATATAAATATCTGACCTCACGCCAATTTTGCCCGGAAGACGGCCTTAACCAGCCTTCCTTGTTGCGGCCGTGAAAACGGACGAGCGTTTTCCTGCTGTCAGTCGCATGAAGAACCGTCGGTATGCTGCCTTCGCCCGCCTGGGGTTCATCGCAAATGCTGTGAATCCATTGCTGTTCCTCCATAAAAGCGAGCGTTTTGTCGTAAAACTGGGGCATAAACCATGACCGATGCCTGAATTCAAGCGCACACGGTATATCTCCCATTTTCTCTTTTACCCATCTTAAATAATTGACGTTTTCTTTTTTGCAATCAAACCATGGCGGAAACTGAAAGAGGACCATCGCCAGCTTGCCCGCTTTTATGTATGGCGTTAACGAAAGCCTAAAAGCAGCAAACATGTCGTCTTTCGTTTCAAAGGGGGTTTCCCCGCGCTGATGCCCCGTCATTCCCTGATATGCCTTAATGATAAACTGAAAGGTTTCCGGCGTCTCCTTCACCCATTTTTCATTGTTCCGCTCGGGCTGAATCGCGTAAAAGCTCGCATCAAGCTCGACGATCGGAAAATGCGCCGAATAGTGGATCAGCTTGTTTTGACTGCTTGTCTTGGGCGGATACAGGCTGTCATGATCCCCCCATCCTGTTAATCCAATATAAATCAATGCAGTTCACCTCTTCCTTTAGTTTATCACAGGTTTTTTTCGAAAACTTGATCCAGGTCTGCTTGTAGCATTTCCTTTTTTGCGGCGGAATACTTGAACATGAAAAAGAAGCCGGATGTCCGGCTTCTTTTAACGGGCTTTCTTCGGAAAAAGGGTAAAGCTGAAACTGTACAGAAAATCGATGGCAAGGATGATCGACCATAAAGAAGCGATGCTGATTAACGGTTCTGTTCTTTCCGGGTCGCCGATGAACAGATGCATCCCGGCCAGCAGCGCCGCCCCGATCAGCCATGCGATAAAATGCCGCAACCAGCCTTTGCGCTCTTTTTTGGCGTGTTCCTTGCCGTACTGCGGGCCTTTGTCAGGCTTCGGACCGCCGGCAAAGCGATAGGCGAACCTTTCATCCGCCCATTTGATCATGCGGCTTCCGAACGCGATGCTGACGCCGATATAAACGGCGGCGAGGCCGTGCAAGACATCCGCTTGCGCCCCATTGTACAGATCAAGCGCCGTTGCAGCCAAAAGCAGCAAATCCAAAACCGGTGTGCATGCAAACATGATCAAACCAGCCTTTTTCCAGCCTGCCATATAGCGAAAAATAAGGCCAAGCAGAATAAAAATCCAAAAACCGATCTCACAAGCTATAATCAATAAACCAATCACCTTTTATCCGCCTCTCTTTTTAACACATTTGTACTAAAAAATTATAACACATATGTATTAAATAATACACCCGTGTTATAATGTGTGTATGCCAAAAATAGTTGATCACGAAAAACAAAAAGAAAAAATTGCCGAAGCGGTGTGGAATGTGATTCACAGAGATGGACTTGAACATTGCACCGTCAGAAATGTCGCTAAGGAAGCCGGACTTTCGGCCGGATCGATGCGCCATTATTTTCCTCAACAGTCTGAGCTTTTCATTTATTCAATGAGGCTTGTGGCAAACCGGGTCAAAACGCGGATTGAGAGCATGACATTTAACGGTACACCGGCTGAGAACGTCAAACAGCTTCTTTTTCAGCTTATGCCTCTTGATGAGGAGCGAAAACTGGAAATGGAGGCATGGTATGCATTTACGGCCAAATCGCTCAGCGATCCGGAGCTCAAACCGTTAAGAAAGGAGATGAATGAAGGCATTTATTCAGCATGTAAATCGGCTGTTGAAATGCTGGTGAATACCGGTGCCAAACCGGGGATCGATGTTCTAAAGGAAACCGAGCACCTGTACGCCCTTGTCGACGGGCTGGCGCTTCATTTGATCATGGCCCCTGAAAGGCTGACGGCTGAAATGATCGATTCTGTATTGGCCGGTTATTTAAGATCGTTGGAATAGACACAGATCGATCGGATTGCACCAAAAGAGACTTACACAAAACCACGGAAAAGCAGGCCTCTCAGCCTGCTTTTTTTGATTAATTCTCTTGTTTTAGATTCTCACGGATGTCGCAAAATTGTTTTTTTCTGGTCATCCCACAAAAAACAGCCTGATCACAGGCTGCTTTTTGCGCTTCAGTGAACCGCTTTTGCTTCTCTTTCGTCTGCCTTAAAAATGTATTGATGCACTGCCGTCAAGCACACCCAGCACAGCAATCAGCCCGCCGACGCCGATATCGGTTTTCCTTACGCCTTCCGGGCACACGACGGAAGCGCCTTTCAAAAGCAAGTCAAACGTTTTCATGAGATTAGCCTACTCATGATAGAAATCCAGAGCCGCCTGAAGCGCATTTCCCGGCGATACTGAAGCACCTGTGCGAATGAGAACCGCTTCGAGAGCAGCCAATGTAAAAAGAACATTTTCTTTTCGGCAGCTGTACCCCATTGTCCCGATTCTCCATATCTTTCCGGCCAGCGGTCCGAAAGAGCTGGCGATTTCGACGCCGAAGTCGTCAAGCATCATCTTCCTGACAAGGTCCGCGTCAACCCGATCAGGCACTTTCACACAAGTGACGGTCGGCAGCTTTTTCCGGCCTTCCGTAAACAATTCGAGACCCATCGCTTTGATGCCCTTGATTAGCGCTGCTTCATGCAGCCGGTGTCTTGAGAACCGCTCGCGGAGCCCCTCCTCAAGAACGACCCGCGCTCCTTCACGCAAACCGTACAGCATCGAAGTCGCTTCTGTATGATGATTGAGGCGCCTCGGGCTCCAATAATCCATCAGCATGCCGAGGTCAAAATAATTGCTGGAAATCGGCAAGCGTCCTGTTTCAAGCTCGATATCTTCTCTTGTGGCAATGCCACGTTCTACCTTTTTCCTTTCATTGATGCGCTTTTCAACCCGGCTGTTAAATGTGATCGGCGCCATCCCGGAAGGAACGGATAAACACTTTTGCGTACCTCCGACGACCGCGTCAAGGCACCATTCATCAGTATTGACATCCGTGCCGCCGATCGTAGCCACCGCATCGACTACACAAAGCACATCAAGCTCCCGGCAGGCCCGGCCGATTTCTTCAAGCGGCTGAATGCATCCCGTTGACGTCTCGCCGTGCACAACCGCGACGATCTCCGGTTTCGTCCGTTTGATTTCGGAGATGATATCTTTCGGTTCAAAAACGTCTCCCCACGGGCATTCCATTGTATAAACATCAGCCCGGTACCGTTCGCAAATTTCGGCCAGCAGATAGCCGAACCGTCCGAAAATGGGAATGAGCACCCGGTCCCCCGGTTTGATGAGACTGGCAAGGACGGCTTCAAGCCCGGCCCGCGATGTCCCGTCTATCGGAAATGCCCATTTATTTGTCGTTCGGAAAATCTGCCGGAGCAGCGCCATGACGTCATTCATCATGTCTGTAAATGCAGGATCGAATTGTCCCAGTACAGGTGAGGAAAGCGCCCTCAGCACTCTCGGATGAACCTCGACAGGACCGGGAGTCATAATTGTCCGTTTCGGAATATTCATTTCGCCAATTGTCATGTGAAGAAACTTCCTTTCTTTTTTCTTGTTATATTTCTTTACAACTCTCTATATAAATACAAGTTTACTGGTAACATGAAAAATAAACATCGGCATAAATGTCACAAATCCGCTCATTTTTTGTTGATAATGACTAAAATGACAAAGGAGGTCTGTACAGATCAATGAATATCTATGACATGATGAAACTCCCCGTGTTTAAAGGCGCAACGCTTGCCGCCGGAAAAACGGGAGGGACCCGGAACATCGAACACATCAATATGATGGATGCGCCAGATATTGCCGATTATCTGCATCACGGCGAGCTCCTCGTCACGACCGCATACCATTTAAAGGACCGGCCTTTTTTATTGAAGGAATTGATTGAAAGGATGATCAGGCGGGGCTGCGCCGGACTCGGCATCAAAACGCGCTTTTTGCAGAAAATACCCGACGAGGTGATCAAGCTTGCCGACGAGCGGTCATTTCCGATCATCGAGCTAAATAAAGATGTCCGCCTCGGTGATATTGTCAATCATACACTGAGCCATATTTTGGACAAACGGACGGCAGAACTCGAACAGGCCATTACCGCCCAAAAAAAGTTCACAACCCATATTATGAGCGGAAAAAGCATTCAATCGCTCTTGCATAACGTCTCTGCTGTTTTGAAGCTTCCCGTTCTTCTTTTCAATCAGCATCTCAAGCCGATCGCCTCCTCAAAAGCGGATGCCGCCGGGACGCTGTCGCATTATGAAGGAATATTTCAAAAAGGAAACAGGACGGGGCTCACCTGTTTTTCAACGCTTCCCGACAAACAAACCTATTCGGTATTTCCGATCTATACTCATGAAAAAAAATGCGGCTTCCTCGTTGTCTGCGGGATGATTTCCCCTTCAGACAAAGGCTTGCTGTTAACCCTCGAACAAGCCGCCAATGTCATCGCCTTTGAGCTGCTGAAGGAAAATGCGCTCAAACAATATTTGCGAAGAGCACGGAACGAGTTTTTCAGCAATTTTTTGGACGGCGCCTTTTCCTCTGCTGAAGAAATTAAAAACCGGGCCAAAGAATTTCAGCTCAAGTGGGATCAAAAATATGTGTGCATTGCGGGCAAATTGGACCGGCGCGAAAAATCGCTCAGCTTCACGGAAAATCAGCTTGAATCAGATTCCGTGTTCGAACGCCTGGAAGAAGAGCTGGTTGACTTTCCGTTCCCTCCGCACCTTTTCACAAAGGGAAACGTCTGCTTCCTGCTGGCCGAAGCGACGGACAGCTGGGCTGAACTGAATGCAGACGTCGGCGGATTTTTAAAGACGTTTCAGCGTCATGCTGCGGAGCACTTTCAGCGGACAATCTCTTTCGGAATCAGCAACCTCAGCCATCAGCTGAGCGACGTTCCGCACATTTGCAAAGAAGCCGTCGACGCGCTCCACTCCGGCCATTTGTCCGGCAGCACAGAGTTCATCCAGACGTACCATATGAAAGACGTCTCTGAGCTTTTGCGCATGATTCCGGCTGATGATTTGAAGACATTTTACACGCATGCACTGCATCAGCTTGCCAGCCTGCCGAAGGATGACCAGGGGCTCCTGCAAACATTGTCCGTCTATCTGGAAACGCACTGTCAGATTTCTGAAACGGCCAAGCGCCTGTATGTCCACAGAAACACAGTCATCTACAGGCTTGAAAAATGCGAAGAATTGCTCGGGAAAAGCCTGAAAGATGCGGACACAACCCTGCGCTTGAGACTGGCGCTCAGAATTCAAATGCTGCTTGGATTGTGAGAAACTCCAACAGCAGCAACCGGAGAAAGTTAAGCCATACCGGCATTGCTGATGATTAGACATTCACCATAGAAAAAAGCCGGCATATGTGCCGACTCCCTTATACTTTTTCGGGAATTGCGCGCGTCTGCTGCTTCCGCCCCCAGCTGACTGCCGCCAAAAAGCTGAGCACGAGAACGACCGCACCAAAAATATATGGAATTTCCACGTTCACATCGAATAACAGACCGGCCACCGTCGGTCCGACAATGTTGGCAAGGCTCATAAACGCATTGTTCATGCCTGCGGCAAAGCCCTGTTCATCACCGGCCATTTTTGAAATCAGCGTATTAATCGCCGGACGGAGGATGGACGTCAGCATGAAGAAAACAATTGTTGCACCGAAAACGAGCCAGTACGAACCGGCAATCGAGCAGACGGCAAGCGCTGCGGCTGAACCGATCAGCGTCATGTTCATCAGCTTTTTTTCGCCGAAGCGGTTCGTCAGCATCCCGAGGGCCACCGCCTGGACGAACACGCCGATCAAGCTTGCCGCTGTAATGACAAAGGCAATGTCTCCCGGTGTAAAGCCGTGCTTATGATCGACATAAAGGCTGAATACCGCCTCAAAATTCATGATCCCGAAGTTCAGGATGAACACGAGGACAAACAGAAAAGCATACGGCGATCGCAGCGCGCGCGCCATTTGCTTAGGAAGCGGTTCGCGCTTTTGAGCGGAGCGGCGCTTTTCAAGCATCTTTTCTTGACTGAGCGTTTCCGGGAGGACAAAAAGCGATAAAACCGTCGCCAAGCCGGCTAATCCTGCTGACACGTAAAACGGAAAAGTGAGCCCGTACGCAGCCAAATATCCGCCGGCTCCCGGACCGATGACAAAGCCGAGAGACATCGCGGCGCTGATCAGCCCCATCCCTTTGCTTCGATCCTTTTCCGATGTGATGTCGGCGATGTAGGCAAACATGGCCGGCACCAAAAACGCCGCTCCCGCTCCGCCGAGAAGGCGGGAAACAAACAGCAGCCACATCTGGCTCGCCAAGGCGAAAAGCAACTGGGAAACCGCAAACGCACCGATGCCTAAAATGATCATTTTCCGTCTTCCGTATTTATCGGTCATTTCCCCGGCAACGGGCGAAAACAGCAGCTGGGTAATTCCCGAAGCCGCAATCAGCAACCCGAGCGTGCTGCCTGACGCGCCGAATTCTTCTATAAACGTAGGCATGAGTGGAATAATCAAGCCTATACCAAGCATAACGATGAACACGTTCAGCATGAGAATATACAATCTGGCCATTTTTTTCATCCGCGGATACCTTCCTTAAAGCCCGATAATACCGGACAATCTTAAATTCGATCAATTACTAAATTAGTATATCCACAGATAGGTTCAAAGTCTAGTTTTTTCATATTTTTGCATATTTTCTCTTCTGAAGGAATGATGGGAAAATAAAAAAGCGGAGGATTCCCCCGCCTTTTTATCCATTTACGACCAGCCGACAGCGTTAGCAAACAGCAGGAAAAGCACGGCCGCTCCCATCCAGAGGCAAAACAGCGGAAGGATGAATCGCAGCCACTTGTTCCAGGCAATCCGGCTGATCGCAAGCGTCGCCATAAAGTAACCCGATGTCGGAAAGACGATGTTTGAAAAACCGTCGCCGAATTGGAAAGCCAGAATTGCCGTCTGCCGCGTAATTCCGACAATATCAGCCAAAGGCGCCATAATCGGCATCATTATTAAAGCCTGTCCGCTTCCGCTTGGAACAAAAAAGTTAAACAGCATCTGTGTGAAAAGCATCGCCGTAACCGTTAAATAAGAAGGAAGCTGTGAGACCGCATGAGACAAGCCGTAAACAATCGTATCCATGATCTGTCCGTCGGCCATAACGACCGCAGCAGCTCTTGCAATGCCGCAAATCATCGCCCCGACGAGCACTTCTTTAAAGCCCTCATTAAAGGACTCGGCAATGTCTCTCGAGCTCATGCCGGCAATGTAAGCAGGAATGATGCCGAGCGCGAGGAAATAGCCCGCCATTGTCAGCATATCCCACCTGAAATAAATGACACAGCCAATCAAGCCGGCAAACAACCCAAGCGCCGCGATACCGGCCCATTTCACCCGTCTGCCTGCTTTAAAAGCAGGCACCGCTTCTACTGCTTCTTTCCCCGTCAGGCTTTTTTCAGGATGCGCCCTGACCTTTTCCGCATATTTGAGCACATATACAGCGGCAATCGCCGTAATGACAACAAAGATGACCGCCCTGTACCCCATCCCTGAATAAAGCGGGAGACCGGAAATCATTTGTGAGGTTCCTACGGTAAAAGGGTTTGTCAAAGCGCTCGTAAAGCCGGCGATCGTCCCGCACAACGCAATTGCTGCTGCTGTCATCCGGTCATATCCGAAAGACAGCAGCAGAGGAAGAATGACAGGGACGTAAACGATGGAAAGCTCAGGCGTCCCGATAAAACAGGAAATGCCGGAAAAAACGAATATTAAGACAGGTGTAACGAAAACCGGTTTGTTCCTGAACTGATCCGCCAGCAGACGGACACCGAGCTCAATGACAGACGCTTTCCGCAGAACGGCAAAAGCGCCGCCAATCACAAATGTAAACACGATAATCGGGGCCGCTTCTGTCATCCCTTTCGGAACAGCCGTAAGCAACCCCAAGATATCAACCGGCGTCTGTTCGATCCGTTTGTAGGACGCCGGATCAATCATTTCCCTGCCGTCCGGACTTTCCACCCGTTCATATTCGCCCGCCGGAATCACATATGTCATAAGCGCCATTAGACCAATCATGACAGCCAGAATGACATAAATATGCGGAAATTCCTTTTTGCTTTTTTCTTTCTTGTTCACGTCTTCTGTTTTGTAAGCCGGCATTCCCATTTTCGATCATCCCCTTTTCCATGTTAACTTTTTTAACATATTAAATGATTACAGCATTAATCGCATTGAAAAACCCTCTAAATTTCAGCATGTTTTCAGTTAAAATACCTAAATCTACACGGCCAATCCAGAAAATCGTCATATTTTCTATCAAGTATTAAGCCGACAATCTCGACTGTTCCTTTTCTGCATTTTCATGTAAAGTCATAAGAAAGATCAGCATGTAAAGGAGAGAGTTCACATTGCAACAGTGGATTAAAGAAGTCGCAAGAGGAAAAAGGGGCGCCCGCGATTTAACTTACGAAGAGGCCAAGCAGGCTGCAGAAGCGATCGTTACGGGAAATGCCAGCCCCGTCCAGACCGCCGCATTCTTAATAGCGGAGCGGATGAAAACAGAGTCCCCTGAGGAATTGCTCGCGTTTACCGAAGCATTGCGGAACAGCTCGAAAACATTGAACCTTTCCAAAGCTGTAAAAGATGCGGTCATCGATTTTGCGGGACCTTACACAGGAAGACATTCTTTTTTAGCAACCATTCCCGTCTCGCTCCTTCTCGCAGGAAACGGAGTCCCCGTGTTTCTCCACGGCAGTGATGCATTGCCGCCCAAATATGGAACGAGTGTAAAAAATGTCCTGGACAAACTCGGAATCCCCTCTGAGACTGATCCTGCGCAAACGGCACACTCACTGGAAGAGGCCTCAATCGGATTCGCATCCGCCGAAACATTTTGCAAACCGTTTGTTCGGATGAGGAAAATTCGCGAAGAGATCGGCGTCCGCACCGTGCTGAATACAGCTGAAAAACTGGTCAACTTCTCTGATGCCGACAAGCTCATGATGGGCGCGTTTCACCGGACGGCCATTCAGAAAATGCATCCCGTTTTTCAGCACTTGACGTACAAAGAAGTGTTCATTGTCCAGGGGGTGGAAGGCTCGGAAGACGTACCGGTCCACAGAGGCAGCTTTGTGTTTACGATAAAAAACGGCGTGATCGATTCCTTTATATTAAAGCCGGAAAAATTCGGGCTTTACGCAGATGAAGCAAAGCTCAACAAACCGCTGTCTGCTGAGGAACAGGCGGAAAAAATAACGGCCGTTCTCGCCGGAGATGAATCGGCCGATACCGAATACGAAAGAAAACAAGTCATCATGAATACCGCATTGCGCTATTATTTGTTCGGACACTGCGCGGCCATTGAAGAAGGCGTCCGAACGGCGGAAAAACAGCTGAAAGAAAAAGCCGGCCTGGAAGCCCTCGAGAGGTGGAAAGCTTCATTTACAAGACCGTAAGAAAACCGTAACCAAAATGATATTTCTTTTTCATGAAAAGATTGGATAATGGAAGAAATGAAAAGGAGGGAATCGAAAGATGAACCGAAAGTGTCTCATACCGTTTATTTTGATGCTGTCAGCGATGTGCGCGCCCACCCAAAACGCAGAAGCCTTCCAGTTGTTTTCCTTACACGTCCAGCCCCATCAGTCCTCGGCTCCGGCGGATTACTATGAACAGGCGCAAGGCAAAACAGGCGAAGCTTTAAAACAAGCGCTTCACGACACAATCGACGATCATAGAGAGCTTTCTTACAGCGAGGTATGGGAAGCGCTGAAAGCAACGGACGAAGATCCGGCCAATCGAAATAACGTGATTCTCTTATATTCCAGAGAGTCGCGCTCTAAACAGGCGAACGGGGGGCAAACTGGCGATTGGAACCGCGAGCACGTATGGGCAAAATCGCACGGTGATTTCGGAACAAGCAAAGGACCCGGAACAGATTTGCATCATCTCAGGCCCAGCGATGTGCAAGTAAACGCCGCCCGCGGAAACCTTGATTTCGACGAAGGCGGCAGCCCCTATCCCGGTTCTCCCGGAAACCGCTATGACGGCGATTCCTGGGAACCTGACAAAAGCATTAAAGGCGATGTCGCCAGAATGATTTTCTATATGGCGGTCCGCTATGAAGGGGACGACGGCCAGCCGGATCTTGAAATGAACGACACAACGAACAACGGATCTAAACCGTACCACGGAAAAATGTCGGTTTTATTGAAATGGCACCATGAAGATCCTGTCGATGCCCTTGAAAGAAAGCGGAACGACATCATCTATCAGCAATACCAGCATAACCGCAATCCATTCATTGATCACCCTGAATGGGCGGAGGATATTTGGGGCTCAGGCGTTTTGAATTGAACAAAAAAAGCGCCTGCCCGGCGCTCTTTTTTTAAACCTCTCTTTTTTTGTTCAGCACACCGATTTTAGGGCCAGTTCAAATTCATGGTATCCCGCGCGCCTGCAAATATTGGATTCAAGCGCTTGTCAAAACGTCTCCTTCTTCAGCATGTCGAGAATGTCAAACAGCGTATGTTTGATGACAAATTTGCGATACTCAGCGGAACCCTGCGCATCGTCCAAAACAGGGCCGGGAAAGCGGCTGATCGCCTTTTCCACCCTTTGATCTACAGGGAGCGATTCGTCATTCAACGCAGATTCCACTTCTGATGAACGAAACGGAAAAGGGCAGACACCGCTAAATGCACAGCGGACGCGTCCGTCTATTTCAAGAGCTGAAATCGTCGCCAAAGGATATCCCGTATCCCATTGCTGCCTCACTTTTATGCTTGCAAAAGGCTGATGAAGATAGCGCTCTTCAATCAAAAGGAAAATGAGGATTTCTCCCTTGTTCAGCTTCAGCTGCTGATCGAATACGTCGTGAATCAAATAGCGCTTTTCCCCCTTGTCTCCGATCGTCACCACTTTGCTGTCGGTTAATAAAAAAGGCAGCACTGCTTCGCGGTAAAAGATCTGCCCGCAAATATTGCCGCCAAGCGTAATCTTATTGCGCGCCGTATGGTCGGCCACTTCCCTTACCGCTTTGCTCAACAATGGAAAGCCGCCGTTTTCCGTGATCTCTGTCAATGTTAATGCTGAGCCTAAAGCGAGGTGGCGCCGTTCAAATTGCAGAGTTCTGCACTCAGGTATGTCTTTAATATCGATAACGGCATTTGGATGAATCACACTCAGCCGTCCTGGTATCAAATGTTCTGTTCCGCCGGAAAAATAAGCCGGCTTTTTGCCCTTGCGCTCCAAGCTTTGAAAGAGCTTTACCGCTTCCTGCGCAGATTGGGGCCTGTAATACTCAAAGTCAAACTGGATCATGGCGACCCTCCTTTTACTTTCCAAATTTGTTCGGGAATCAGAGGCGGCCGATTCAACCGAACACCTGCCGTTCAAAAAAACCGGCATGCACTACGAAGAAAGTCAGATGGTTTTCTCAAAATTTTCCTCCATGGATTTATATTGAAAAATTTTCTATTTTAAAACTGTAAACAAGAAAAAAGTTCACTCTAGCTTCGAGTGAACTTTTTTTGCAACATGATTCAACTTTCAAGCGCGCCGGCCGGATCATATAAAGCGATATCAAGCTCAGGCTGTTCTCCCAAGGCGAGTCTTGCCAATTCCGCGCCAAGGTAAGGACCTGACGTGAGCCCTGAAGCGCCAAGGCCGTTGGCAACAAGCAGCCCGCAAATGTTCGGCAATGAGCCGATCACGGGGAGAAAGCCTGGTGTAAACGGCCTGAATCCTACACGCGTCTCAAGCAGCTCGCTCAATTCCAAACCCGGCGCAACAGCAAGCGCCTTTGAGAAAATTTCGTGAAGGCCGCCAGCCGTTACCCGAAGATCATCAAGCTCCGCTTCATTTTCGTGAGTAGCGCCGGCAACGATCCGGCCGTCTTCAAATGCCAATATGTATTGGTCATTCGGAGGCATCACAACAGGCCAGCTGCCGGTATCCGCCTCCGGAAGACGAAGATGAACAATCTGCGCTTTTTGGTGGCTGACTGAAAAACGCACGCCGAGCGGCTTCAAAAGCTCGTCCGCCCAAGCGCCCGCTGTGACCAGCACCTGATCAGCGTATATTTTTTTGTCAGCTGTGGAGATCCCTGTTACCCGGTTTCCTTCATAGAGCAATGAAGCGTTTCCGGCAACAACTGAAGCTCCGTATTTCTGTGCGGCATTCACAAGTGAGCGGCGGAGCAATTTTCCGTTTACGCGCGCGGCGCCGCTGATATGAACCGAGCCGTACCCCTCTGCCAAAGGCGGAAATAAACGCTTCGTTTCCTCATGGGATAAACGGGTGATCTCGCCGATTTCAGGCGCATCCTTGCGCCTGAGATGCGCCCGTTCTTCCATTTTCTCCAGCTTTCGCTCGTCTGTATGCAAGCTGATAGCGCCTGTCCGTTTATACCCCGTCTCCGATTCTCCGTCAGCTTCAAGCTGCTTGATTAAATCGGCGTAGTACGCCGCTCCGCCTTTTGCAAGCTTGTACCATGCCTGGTTTCTGCGCTGCGAAAGCCAGGGGCAGACGATTCCCGCCGCGGCATCTGTAGCCCTTCCCCGCTCTCCGCGGTCAATCAAGGTCACTTCCGCGCCCTTTTTTGCAAGATGATAAGCGGCAGAAGCGCCGAGGACGCCCGCTCCGACTACAATAAAAGATTTCATGATAAACACCTTTTTCATTTCTGTTTATTTACAAATATAACGGATCACATCGATGGAACACAACCTAACCAACGGCTACCGATATCACGCCAAGCACCATAAAGACAGCCGCGACAATTCTAAGCCGTCCGAAACCTTCAGACAACAGAACCGCCCCCATCACCGTTCCGATTAAAATGCTGATTTCCCGAACCGGTGCCACATAGCTGACCGGAGCAAATACCATGACACTCAGCGCCAAAATATAAGCCAAAGAGTTAAAAACCCCCACCCCGACAGCTTCCATCCGGTGATGCTTCCACTCAAAGCGGACTTCGCTCCAGCTTTTCGCGGCAAAAGGAGTCAATATGATCAGACGGCCGAGCGTATTGCAATAATCAAGCAGCAACGGCGGAATGAGAAACCGGCTGACCGCTGCTTTATCAAGGAGGGTATATGCGGCAATAATACCGCCGACCGCCAGCCCGTAAAGAACCGGTGTGAGCGAGCCTGATTCTTTTAGCCGCTTGACTCCCCCTGTGAAAAAAAGAATGCTGATCACAATCAAAAGAATCCCTGTTATTGCGGGCAGCGTCAATGACTCGCCAAAAAAGGCGACCGCCAGCACACAGGTGAGCAGCGGGCCAGTTCCTCTCGCAATAGGGTAGACGAGGGAAAGGTCGCCCTTTTTGTACCCTTTTTGAAGAACAAGAAAAAAGCCCAAGTGTGCAAGGATGCTCGCCATGATAATGGCAAGCTGCCAGATGCCGATCTCAGGCTTTTCATATATGACAACACCTATGGCCAACGGCGTGTAGACAACGGCTGCAATCGCTGTGAACAGCCAGATAAATGGAACGCCTCCATCGGCTTTTTTTGAAAGGTAGTTCCATGATGCATGGATAAATGCAGAACATAATAATACACAAAAACCCACGGCAGTCATTACACAGCCCTCCGTTCATCATAATGGAGCTCAATGTTTGATGACAATGTAGCGCTTCAATTCCCCATGCCATTTCTTTCCTTTAACAGCATCCACCCAGACGTCATACTTGCCCGGTTTCAGCTTTTTCGTCGGGAAGCTCACCCGAAAATGAGATTTTCCGCGTGTTAAATGAACATCTCGATAGATCAGGACAGTTCCTTTTTTATTGATCAGCCGGACAGCGATCATCGTTCCCGTAACAGGACTCTTTCCAGTGACAACGATCGAAGTGGCTGATTTCGTATATGTATTGGCATCCGTCCTGAATTTCACCGCGCCTTTGGAAGGCATAGCAAAGGCTTCTGTACTCCCGGCAAATGCGGCCAGCAAGAAAACAGCGGCTGTCAACACAGCCTTTTTCAACATTTTCACTGGTCATATCCTTTCTTATACAGTATGAATGTCACATGCTATACCCTTCATTATACATGACAATATGATCTAATAAAGATATTTTACAAGAAGATCCTGTTCTTCTTTTAATGGATAAATACTGTATAAGTGGGTGAAAGGAGGTGATTTAAATGTATGAAGCTAAGGTGAAAAGATTAAGACAGGTATACAAATTGTTGATGAAGATGGGTATTTTCATGATGATCTTTTTCTTGCAGGCAGCCTTGTGGAAATACTCGTCGATCGAATAGCAGCCCGATTTTTTTAACAAATTTGCTTTTGCCTGGAACACAAGGCGCGCTTCATTTTATACCCATTAAATGACAATATATTAAAGAAAAAAGTAATTTAATAATGTATTGCTAGTTCAAGTCGTGAATTCCAATAAAATAAAGCCCTTCTAGCAAAATGAGAAGGGCTGTTTTGACATGCTAATTTGCTGGAATGCGCACTGAATTTATATCAAAATTATTACATCAATAATCAGAGAGTGCTTAGGATTGTAGTCTATCAGCGACTTTAAATGTAGCGTTATCTGATTGTGCAACAGAAACACCTACTATACCTATAGTCCCTATAAACAAAACAACACAAAGCAATATTTTAGCCTTCATTTGCTATCCCACTCCTTTGAATTTGTCGTCTCGCATCATATGCAATACGGTAGAACTCAAGAGCGTCGTAAATCTTTTCTCTTTTCGTTAAAGCTTCAGCCACTATAACCCCGTAATCTTCCATATCTGCATACATGCCATTTTCCCTGAAAAACTTGAATGAATCTCTGATTAAATCTAAATCGAACGATAGGTATAACCCTTTAATCATTTCCAGCTTTGCAAGGATATCAAAATTCCTATTATTCTCAGCTACTTCCTTCCCTTCAAGGTATGCGTCTTCTGCGTTACCCAATTTACGAAGTTTTGCCATAACATAGGACAAATTAAACAGTGTTTTAGGCAAGAAACTCAGATATCCATCCCTATATAGATTCAGGGCTTCCTTCAAATGATTGGATGACTTTTCAAGTTCTTCAAGCTGATTATAACATATTCCGAGATTCAAATGCGATGAGCCAATTAAATGATCAGCACCGAGATTATTGGATTCCTCAAGCGCTTTATGTAAATTGACTAAGGCTTTTTCTGGATACATTTTGTCAATTAAATTCCCTGTAAGAATAAACTGACATTGAACTCTTCTCTCCCCATAAGTGTCATATTTTTTATATATGTTATATGCACGGTTCGCGTAATTCATCGAAAAGAATGTTTGTTTCATATGATAGTAAACTTCTGATGCCTTGAAATAAAATTCTGCTTTTTCCAACTCATCACAATCAAAAGAATCAAGCTGTTTCTCGGCATTCCTGTAAAAATTCAACGCAAGTATCAATTCTTTTTGTCTGAAATGATACATACCTGCGAAGAATTGATAGTAATATTCCAACATTCCTTCAAGGCTGTTCTGATCTCGAATTTTTTTGAACTCATCAAATCGACTCGCTAAATTACCTCCAGCATCAGAATACATATAATCAAATTGAAGGTTGTGCCGAAACAACAATAAGTTATAATAGACAATCACATCTTGATTTTGCTCCATTTGTTCTAATTCTCTTTCAACTTCTTTCCTAGTATCTTCTGCCTTGCCAGGCCAATTGTTTTTTAGGGCGGTGTACCAAAAATTCATTTTCGTCGCAACCAAATCATATGGTATTACGCTCACTTATCCTCTTCCTTTCTCGTAAGATTATAATTTTTCAGAAATATCAGCAGGTTTTTCCTTTTTCTTCATAGTAATCATTTTACATAAAAGAATAATTTTTCACAACAACATTCTAAGAAGTCTTTAAAAATTAGAGGTTTTTTGACCTAATCAATTTGATTCATTTTTCCTGTTGAATTTTAGGATTATAAAATTGGGATCAGAAAAGTAGTAGGATTATATATATCTGTTGGTATGATAAAAGGTAGTATAAAATGCGGTTTCTTTTGTTGAAACGTATCGTCACAGAATCGTTAAGAGAATATAAAATTGAGTCAGAGTTCTGACCGCACTTATCAAACCAGTGTTCCTCCGAACCGTATGATATTATAACTCAAAATTGAAACCGGCAAGCCGAAAAAAAACCGTAGATATACCCCCATCTTGTCAATAAAAATTGAAGACAGGCAATAGTTTATATCTACGGTGCACAAACACATAAAATGATGACGGGTAAACAAATCGAAATCTGCTATAACCGATGGACGACCCTACCACCTTGTTTAAAGTTGCTTAAAATAGTCTTAACCACAAATATTAGTCGCTCTGCTAATTAAGCTCCAAATCCGCGGAATAATTTGGTTTATCTTATTATAATCCGGACCTGCGACAACCACAATTTCATAAAATCGATATTGATCAATTCTTAAATGCATAATCACAACTGTGTGATCATCGGTTAAGCAGGTAACTGCACGGGCATGATTCACTACATTTGAGTAGTAATACCTTAACTCATTTGCTATGCATTCCTTGTGTCGTGCAATGTCTGAATAACTGTTGATGTTGGCTGAATAATTGACCGATGGATAAGCCATTTAATTTTCCCCCTCAGAAAATTTCCGAAAGTTATTATTTTCCAGTCATCAATTATATGCCTACTGCAAGTTAATTGTTACTTCTAAGAAATAAGTTATTCTCCCTGTTGTTGAATAAAAAAAGCAGGGTTTCCCCTGCCAATCCCCACTGTTGTAGAGAGATCAAACAAATACTTAGAAAAAAAGAAGAAGACGAACTTCAAAAGTTCGCCTCAACATTTTTTATATATTAACCAATAGACCCTTCCATTTCGAACTTGATCAAACGGTTCATCTCAACCGCGTATTCCATCGGCAGTTCTTTTGTGAACGGCTCGATGAAGCCCATGACGATCATTTCTGTTGCTTCTTCTTCAGAAATGCCACGGCTCATCAAGTAGAAGAGCTGCTCTTCAGATACTTTTGATACTTTCGCTTCGTGCTCCAATGAAATGTTGTCGTTCAAAATTTCATTGTATGGGATTGTATCAGAAGTTGATTTGTTGTCCATGATCAACGTGTCGCATTCGATGTTTGAGCGGGCGCCTTCGGCTTTGCGTCCGAAGTGGACGATTCCGCGGTATGTGACTTTTCCGCCTTGTTTTGAGATCGATTTTGAAACGATTGTGGATGACGTATTTGGTGCAAGGTGAATCATTTTCGCACCGGCATCCTGATGCTGTCCTTTTCCTGCGAGAGCGATAGAAAGCGTCATTCCGCGCGCGCCTTCGCCTTTCAGGATAACGGCAGGATATTTCATTGTCAGCTTGGAGCCGATGTTTCCGTCGATCCATTCCATCGTCGCGTTTTCTTCACAGACCGCACGCTTTGTCACAAGGTTGAAGACGTTGTTCGCCCAGTTTTGAATCGTTGTATAACGGCAGTATCCGCCTTTTTTAACGATGATCTCAACAACCGCGCTGTGAAGGGAGTTTGTTGTATAAACAGGTGCTGTACATCCCTCTACATAGTGAACGTGAGCGCCTTCGTCGACGATGATCAGCGTCCGTTCGAACTGTCCCATATTTTCTGAGTTGATGCGGAAGTATGCTTGCAGCGGAGTATCAACTTTTACGCCTTTTGGCACGTAGATGAATGATCCGCCGGACCATACCGCAGAGTTCAAGGCCGCAAACTTGTTGTCAGTCGGCGGGATGACTTTTGCCCAATGCTCGCGGAAAATGTCTTCATTTTCTTTGAGGGCGCTGTCTGTGTCTTTAAAGACGATCCCTTGAGACTCAAGATCTTCTTTCATGTTATGGTAAACGACTTCTGACTCATACTGCGCAGATACACCGGCCAAATATTTTTGCTCAGCTTCAGGGATTCCGAGCTTGTCAAATGTTTGTTTGATTTCCTCAGGAACTTCATCCCATGATCTTTCTGAACGCTCAGAAGGCTTTACATAGTACGTGATTTCATCAAAGTTCAATGAGTTTAAATCTCCGCCCCATTGCGGCATTGGCATATTGTAGAAGTGTTCAAGAGATTTCAGGCGAAAGTCGAGCATCCACTCCGGCTCTTCTTTCATGCGTGAAATTTCTTCAACGATTTCTTTTGTCAATCCCCGCTCTGAACGGAAAATGGAAACGTCTTTGTCGGCAAAACCGTATTTATATTCGCCGATATCCGGCATTTTCTTAGCCATCCATTTTCACTCCAATCTTTATTCGTTATCGCTGTTTTCTTTGGAAACGCCTTTTTCAAGGGCTTTCCATGACAATGTTGCACATTTAATCCGGGCCGGAAATTTTGAAACGCCTTGCAGGGCTTCAATATCGCCTAAATCGATCGAATCGTCGTAGTCTTTACCCTGCATCATATCTGAAAAGATCTGTGACATCTGAAGGGCGGTCTCCACGTCTTTCCCTTTGATCGCCTGTGTCATCATGGACGCAGAGGCCATTGAGATTGAGCATCCTTCGCCTTCAAATTTTGCATCTTCTACTTTACCGTCTGTTATCTTCATCGTCAGTCTGATTCGGTCACCGCATGTCGGGTTGTTCATATCAACAACGATGCTGTCATTTAAAACCCCTTTGTTTCTCGGGTTTTTGTAGTGATCCATTATCACCTGGCGATACAGTGTATCCAAGTTCACATTAAAAGACATTTGTGAAATACTCCTTTGTCTTCTGAAGAGCTTCAATCAGTTTGTCGATGTCTTCTTCCGTATTATACAGATAAAAGCTTGCTCTTGCAGTGGCAGAAACGTTCAGCCATTTCATCAAAGGCTGTGCGCAGTGATGACCAGCTCTGACGGCGACCCCTTCTGCATCAAGCACGGTTGCCACATCGTGCGGATGAACGTCTTCAAGGTTGAATGTCACGAGTCCTGCACGTTCGGCAGGACCATAGACAGTCGCGCCTTCAAGCTCTTTAAAGCGCTCCAGGGCGTAGGCCGCCAAACGGTGTTCATGCGCCAATATTTCGTCAAGTCCGATGTCTTCAAGGAAGTCAATCGCCGCTCCCAATCCGATCGCACCGGCAATGATCGGTGTGCCGGCTTCGAATTTCCAAGGCAGCTCCTTCCAAGTCGATTCGTAAAGACCGACAAAATCGATCATTTCTCCGCCGAATTCTGCGGGTTCCATGTTTTCAAGCAATGCTCTTTTTCCATACAATACCCCGACCCCGGTCGGACCACACATTTTGTGGGCTGAAAACGTGTAGAAATCGCAGTCCAAATCCTGGACGTCAATTTTCATGTGAGGCGTGCTTTGCGCACCGTCTACGACCATGACCGCGCCGTTGTCATGCGCGATTTTGGCTATTTCCTTAATCGGGTTGATCGTACCGAGAACGTTTGAAACATGCGCAGCCGAGACGATTTTTGTATTTTCCGTCACCGTTTCCCTGACATCGTCCAAGGAAATGGTTCCGTCTTCCTGAAGCGGAATGTACTTCAGCGTGGCGCCGGTTGCTTTGACAGCCTGCTGCCACGGAATAATATTCGCATGGTGCTCCATCGGTGTAATGACGATTTCATCACCAGGCTTGAGGTTTGCGCGGGCATAGCTGAGCGCAACCATATTCAGGGCCGTTGTCGTACCCCTTGTAAAAATAATTTCCTGCATCGACTTCGCGTTTATAAACTTCCTGACCTTCTCACGAGCTCCTTCATATCCATCCGTTGCTTTCGTTCCTAATGTATGAACGCCGCGATGGACATTGGAATTGTAAGAGTTATAATACTCATCAAGCGTCTCGATGACAACGCGCGGCTTCTGCGAGGTTGCCGCGCTGTCCAAATAAACGAGATCGTGTCCGTTGACCTGTTGGCTGAGAATCGGAAACTGTTCGCGAATATCTTTGGCATTCATTATTTTACTTTCCTTTCAATCACAGAGACCAGCTGCTTCTTCACGCCTTCGATCGGAAGTTCATTGACAACCGGTGCGAGGAAGCCGTAAATGACGAGGCGCTCTGCTTCTTCTTTTGGAATTCCGCGGCTCATCAAATAGTAAAGCTGAACCGGATCGACGCGGCCGACGGATGCAGCGTGCCCTGCCGTTACATCGTCTTCATCGATTAACAGGATCGGGTTGGCGTCGCCGCGCGCTTTTTCACTCAGCATAAGAACGCGTGATTCCTGCTCTGCATTTGATTTTGACGCGCCGTGCTCGATTTTTCCGATGCCGTTGAAGATCGAAGATGCGGAATCTTTCATAACGCCGTGTTTTAAAATATAGCCTTCTGAATGCTTTCCGTGATGAATGATTTGCGTTGTAAAGTTTTGAGTCTGTTCTCCTCTGCCGACGACAACCGTTTTCGTATCGCCGAATGTGCCGTCTCCATGCAGATTTGTCGTGTTTTCAGAAACGGTGTCTCCGTCATTCATTAAACCGAGCGCCCATTCAATTTTGCTGTCGCGTCCGAGTGCAATTCCGCGGCGGCTGACATAAGCCGTCACCCCTGCGGAAAGGTTGTCGACCGCACCGTATTGCACGCGGGCATTCGCGCCTGTGATCACTTCTGACACGATGTTAAAGACCGCTTCCTTAGGGTTCACAGTGCTGATGTAGTTTTCTACATATGTGACTGCACTGTTGTCATCAGCAACGACAAGTACATGGTTAAAAAGCGTTGTATCATTGCTTTCATGGACATAAACAGCTTGCACCGGCGCTTCCAGTTCGACGTTTTTCGGAACGTAAAGGAAGGCTCCGCCGTTCAGGAGGGCTGCATGCAATGCCGTTAATTTATGCTCATCGGCTTTTACGCCGTCTTTCATAAAGTATTTTTTGACTAGCTCGCCGTGTTCGCGGAACGCAGTATGAATATCTGTAAAGATGACGCCTTTATCCTGCAGCTCTTTTGAAAGAGAAAGGTAAGCCGGCGTCTGGTCTCTTTGGACATAAAGCGTTTTGTCTTCATTTCCAAGATCGATCAGCGATTTGACCTCATCTGAAAGATCATCCAAAGAATCAAGCGGTTTATTTTCTACAGTATGCTTATCAAACCGTGTAAAATTCCAATTTGTAATTTTCGTTTTATCAGGTTTCGGCAGCGGCAGATCTTCTGCTTTTTCAAGCGCTTCTAAGCGTAGATCTTGCAGCCATGCAGGTTCCTGGTGCTTCTCAGAGAAGCTTTTGACATATTCCCGATCTACAGATAGTTTTGTTTCCAATGTCATGTTTATCCCCCTAACGCTTACGCTTCTTGACCGACAGTTTCGTCTTCGATTCCAAGCTCATGCTTAATCCAGTCATATCCTTCAGCCTCAAGGCGCTGCGCCAGCTCAGGTCCGCCGGATTTCACAACGCGGCCCTGCATCATGACGTGCACGTGGTCAGGCGTAATGTAGTTCAAGAGGCGCTGATAGTGCGTGATGATCAGGCAGCCGAAGTCCTCGCCGCGCATTTTGTTGATTCCTTTTGAAACGACTTTAAGGGCGTCGATATCCAAACCTGAATCGATTTCGTCAAGAATCGCGATTTTCGGTTCGATCATCATCAGCTGAAGAATTTCGTTGCGTTTTTTCTCACCGCCTGAGAAACCTTCGTTCAAGTAGCGCTGCGCCATATCAGGATCCATTTCAAGAAATTCCATGTTTTCGTCCATTTTGCGGATGAATTTCATTAAAGAAATCTCGTCGCCTTCTTCTCTGCGCGCGTTGATCGCTGAACGGAGAAAATCGGCATTTGTAACACCGCTGATTTCACTCGGATACTGCATAGCCAAAAACAGGCCGGCCTGAGCGCGCTCGTCCACTTCCATTTCCAGAACGTCCTTGCCGTCAAGCGTGATGCTTCCTTTTGTTACTTCGTATTTAGGGTGCCCCATAATCGCCGCGGATAAAGTTGATTTACCCGTTCCGTTCGGTCCCATTACAGCGTGGAATTCCCCGCCTTTTATTTCAAGGTTTACACCTTTTAAAATCTCTTTTCCTTCAATCTCAACGTGAAGATCTTTGATTGTTAATGTCGAAGCAGCCATGAAATATACCTCCAATATATATAATCATCATTCTCAATTTATTCTCATTCTAATTTTATAACAAATGAAAAGTGAATACAACAATAGTCTTCCTATCTTTTCGTGTACATGTTCTCAAGTTTAACAAAAAACGTTTTGTTCTTAAAGAGATTGGGACAAGAAAACTTCCCCGGACGAGAGATGTGTACCTTACAATCAACAAGCTATAGAAAAACAGCGGGAATTACGAGCGGGAACGGTTTGATCCAAGGCTGCACGATTCATGACGGGAACAGCGCTCCCCTTCTATTTGGACCGTCACATGCTCCACGTTGCATTCTTTCCTTAGATATTTTGATACTTGTTTTAAGATTCTATCCCTGTCACTGTTTTCGTCTGCCACGATATGGCAGCTTAATGACGGCATATCAGATGAGATCGACCAAATGTGGAGATCGTGAACCTCTCTGACTGTCGGAATGGAAAGCAGGCCGTTTTTAAGCGCTTCCGCATCAATGTCTTTCGGTTTTCCTTCCATTAATATATGCACCGAGTCTTTCGTCACCCGCCACCCGCTGACAAGAACCAAAGCCGCGACGGCGGCGCTTGCGATTGGATCGGCGATATTCCAATTGAAGAAAAGCATGAGGAGGCCTGCGATAATCGCGCCGAAAGATCCCAGCATATCACCGATGACGTGCAAAAATGCGCTCCGCATGTTTAAATTCCCGCTTGTGTCGCCTTTCATTAATATCCAGGCTGCAGCAATGTTGACGAGCAAACCAACCGTTGCAATCACCAGCATGCCACTGCCGGCGACTTCCGGCGGGCTGAAAAAGCGGTTGTACGCTTCCCAAAAGATATAAAGTGAAATCAAAAGCAAGGTGATGCCATTGATAAACGCAGCCAAAATTTCAAAGCGCCTGTAGCCGAATGTTTTGCTCACAGTTGCGGCCTTTTCCCCAATTTTAAACGCCAAGAGGCTGAAACCAAGCGCTGCAGCGTCGCTGAGCATATGTCCCGCATCTGACAGCAAAGCGAGGCTGTTCGTCAATATCCCACCTATCACTTCAATGATCATAAAAGTAAAAATTAAACCGAAGCTGATGTAGAGCGCTTTTTGATTGGCTGATCGGCTGCCATGGTGGCTGTGACCTGTGTGATCGTGAGAATGAGCCATCATAAATCCTCCTTTTAATATATGATCATATATTCATATTTAAATTTTACCTTTTCCTTCACTTATGGTCAAGCGGATTCTAAAGACATATAGAAGGACGGATTGACATCCGCCCCCCTCGTTTTATCCGATCATGGGTAAATTTGATACGATCTGCTTGCTTTTTTGATGCTGCTCTTCGCGCCTTTTCTCAACTTCAAGCCGGTTCACATGGCTTCTGCTGTACTCCTCGTACCCCATTCCATGCGACTTGTGCATCGCTTTTTCCATTTCGGCCGTGAATTCAAGGTCAAGCTGATCTTGGCTTGAACAAATAATGAATCATCCTTTCAGAGATTTTCTTTCATAGTACCAGTTATATACAAACTCTTCAAAGATGTGTGTGCTTTCAATATGCTTTCATGGATGAAAAATCAATGCTTCATTTGCTGGAATTCTTCCATCGCCTGCAGAACGAGCGTGACAGCTTGGCTCATGGCCGCGCCCCCGCCAAATGCCGCAGTTACGCCGACCGCTTCAAGAATTTCTTCCTCCGACGCTCCGCAATCCAGGCAGCCCTTGATATGATAAATAATGCAATATTCATCCTGTGTATTAACACTGATGCCCAGTGCGATCAGCTGCTTATCCTTTTCGCTGAGCGCGCCTTTTTTAAAGCATTCCTCTGTAAATTCATTGTATTTGGCGGCAATTCCGGGCATTTTTTCGGAAAAGATGCCGATCCCTGCTTTATATTCATGCAGTGCGGATTCGATAATGCTTTCTGATTCATGCTGATTCACGTTTTGTTCCTCCATTTTCAGTTGGTAGTCTTTTTTTATTATGAGCCTCTTTTCAAAAAATACGCGAAAAAACCCCGGTTTTCTCCAAAACCGGGGTGTTCTTTCATTTACTCAGAAACAGAAATGACAGAGCCTTCATATTTTTTGTCGATGAACTTTTTAATGTCATCAGAGCGCAATACGTCCATCAGAGCTTTCACTTTGTCAGAATCTTCGTCGCCTTTGCGGACGGCGATGATGTTAGCGTAAGGATTGTCTTTTGGAGACTCAAGCTCGATTGAATCAGTTTTCGGATTGAGCTTGTTTTGGATCGCGTAGTTCACATTGATGAACACTGCGTCAGCTTCATTGGCTTCGTATGCTTTTGCCGTCATTTCAGGCGCCACATCATTTTTGATTTTGAGTTTTTTCTTGTTTTCTGTAATATCTTTTACTGTCGCATCCACTTTTTCAATGCCTGATTTCAGCTTGATCAGTCCGGCATTTTCAAGCATTGCAAGCATGCGGCCCTGTTCAGCGGCGTTGTTGCTCATAATAATTTTTGCACCGTCAGGAAGGTCTTTTAAAGATTTATACTTTTTAGAGTAAATGCCGAATGGCTCAAGGTGTACCGCGCCGACGTTAACAAGATCGTAATCTTTATTTTCTTTCATTTCCTGTTCAAGATACGGGACGTGCTGGAAGTAGTTCGCATCGAGATCTTTCGTTGCAAGCGCCTTGTTGATCAGTTTGTAGTCCGTGAAATTTTTGATTTTAAGCTCATAGCCTTTTTCTTTCAAAAGCGGCTTTGCTTCTTCAAGGATTTCAGCGTGAGGCGTCGGCGTCGCTCCGACTGTGATGACTTTGCTGTCTTTATCCCCTTCGCTGCTGGAAGATCCGCAAGCGGCTAAAACGCCTGCAAAAATGATGAATAAAGCTGTTAATAAACCTTTTTTCATGTTGATGTCCTCCCTAACGTTTGTCTAATTTATTTGTTATAAAATCCCCGATAAACTGGATGATAAACACAATAGCTAAGATGAAAATAGTGGCGATGAGTATAATATCGGGATTGTTCATCTGAAAACCGTTTACATAGGCAAGGTTCCCGAGTCCGCCTGAACCGATTGCTCCGGCCATCGCCGTCGAACCGATCAGTGCAATCGCCGTAACCGTAATGCCAGAGATCAAGGCCGGCATCGATTCGGGCAGGAGCACTTTAAATATGATCGTCGATGTTTTGGCTCCCATCGATTTTGCCGCTTCAATCACGCCTTTATCAACTTCGCGCAAAGCGATTTCAACCAGGCGGGCATAGAACGGAGCGGATGCGATAATCAAAGCCGGAAGTGCGGCGTTCGGCCCCAAGATCGTGTTCATTAAAAACTTTGTGAAACCAAGCAGCAAAATAATCAATATAATAAAAGGAATAGACCTGAACACATTGACGATTGCCGAGATTACACCGTTCACGACTCGATTCTGCCAAATGTTTCCTTTTGAAGTCAGATACAGCAGCATACCGAGAATCACTCCGATGATAAAAGCAAACAATAGGGAAATTCCTGTCATATATATCGTTTCATACGTAGCTTCCCACAGCTGCTCCATATCTACGTTTGGAAACAGTTTTTCAAACATTCGTGATCACCTCTGCTTCTACTTGACGGCTCTTGATGAAATCGACCACATCATTGACCTCGTTTTCATATCCGTCGACATGAATGAACAATGAACCGTATGCGCCGTCCTGAGTTTGCGAGATTTTGCCTTGAAGGATGTTGACTTCAACATCGAACTTCCGAATGATCTGTGTGATCAGCGGCGATTCGGCCGCTTCACCGACGAAGGTGAGCTTGATCGTCCGCCCCGATGTCGTTTCTTCGAGGAAATGCTTCAGCGTTTCCTGTGTTTCCACCGGTTCTGTTACCTGCTGAACAAAGCGCTTTGTCATTTCTTCCTGCGGCTTGAGGAATACGTTCAGCACATCGCCTTCTTCCACGACCTTTCCGTTTTCCATGACGGCCACTCTGTGGCAGATTTTCCTGATGACATGCATTTCATGAGTAATCAGGACAATGGTCAGTCCGAGCCTTTCATTGATATCGGACAGAAGACCCAGGATCGAGTCAGTCGTCTGCGGATCAAGCGCTGATGTCGCTTCATCGCATAAGAGAACTTTCGGATTGTTTGCGAGCGCCCGAGCGATGCCGACGCGCTGCTTTTGGCCTCCGCTAAGCTGTGAAGGGTAGGCATTTTCCTTGCCTTCAAGTCCGACAAGCTTTATCAGTTCAGCGACTCTTTTCAGACGTTTTGCTTTGCTGACACCGGCGATCTCCAGCGGAAACGCAATATTGTCGCGGACCGTTCTTGACCACAATAGGTTGAAGTGCTGGAAAATCATGCTGATTTCCTGCCTTGCATTCCTCAGCTTCTTCCCTTTGATCTCACTGATTGTTCTGCCGGCTACTTCAACCGTGCCTGAAGTCGGCTGTTCAAGTCCGTTCAAAAGACGGATCAAGGAGCTTTTTCCAGCTCCGCTATATCCAATAATTCCGAAGATTTCACCTTTTTTAATCGTAAGGGTGACATCCTGGACAGCATTGACATCTCCATGCTTTGACCGATAAATCTTTGAAACATTTTGAAGATTTATCAAAAGCCATCACCTGCTTTCTTGCTCAATTCTCATAGTTGTCTAAATCCCTGATCAAACAATGAAAAAAGCCTTTCTGCACACATGAGCAGAAAGGCTTTTGAATAGTCTGGGCCTTTCTCTCATCTTTCAAAGCATAACGCTTCGTGTGAATTGGCACCATTTCAACACGTGTTGATGGTTGCCGGGTTTCATAGGGCACTTCCCTCCACCTCTCTGGATAAGAGAATCATATATTTATTTTTTGATTATTATGATCGGAATTCTTAAAGTAGGATATCATGCGAAAAAATAGTTGTCAACTATTTTTCGTAAGACAATCGGCCTACGGCGAAAAGAGACGAACGTAAACGCTCGTCTCTGTCCGACTTATACACGGAATGTGCCGATTTTTCAAATTTTTAAAATGTCTCTGAATAAAGATCGCTGTTTTTAAAAAAGCCGTCCGTCAGCCATAAAATCGCTTCAAGCTTCAATAAAGCTCTGAATGAGCCTTTTACTTGAACAGTGCCGCGCTGTACGAGATGCTGCAATGAAATATCGCCGTGAAGAAGGTCAATAATCTCGCTTTGCTCTCCAAAAAAGGTCAAATGAGCTTTCTCTGCAAGAGAAGATTTTTCCATTTCTCCTTTTTCGTTGATCGCTAACGTAAAAGCTTCTTTCTCGCCTTGAAACGTAATCAGCAAAGCCGTTGTCGATAATAGAGGTTTTAAAAAAAGAGCCTTGTCCTCTCTTTCTATCAATCCCATTTTCTCCAACTGTATAACCTCCTGTAAATTGGTCATACTTACAGATTCTCTGTCTGCCGCAGGAGTTCCTTTAGGAATTGCTCGACAAGTTTTTGCTGGTTATTTCCCGAGAAATATGTCAAAACCGCCCTTAATCCACAACATTTTGTTTAATCGTATCGTATAAGTAGGAAACGGAGTGAAAAGCGTATTCTTTTTTGACGACTTCCCCGTTTTTGTAAAGGATAAAGCATGGAACGCTTTCTATTTCCTGCTGCTTGGCAAATGCCGGGGAATAATTGAGATTGTTTTTATAAAAAGGAATGTCCTTTATCATTTCATCAACGACTTCCAGCATTCTTCCGGCCAGCTGACACGTTCCGCAGAACGGCGTGTATACATATAGAAGACAGGTCTCATGTTCAAGCCGTTTTAGCTCTTTTTCTTGGAGTTCTTGCATCTGTTGAACCGCACCTCAATACGTTTTATAATAAATATTTTGTATGTACCCGGATGTTTGAACGAATTAATACTTCTGCAACATGCTGACTCGGGGCGGAAGCGACTTCTTTGTATACCCTATCGATGTATAGATGCGAAGCTTGGGGGAGCTCCCTCGTCAGCTGCCGGCGGAGCTTTTCCCCTGATTCATCGGCATCCACCAGGATATAAACGTCTTTATCAAACAGCGTTTCGGCGAATTCATCGAGTTTTGCCTGGCTGATCGTTCCGTTTGTGCAAATAATATCCACGGGCTCTTCGATGACATGCTTCACTTTTTGCTTATCTGATTTCCCTTCGACGATCATGACTTTTTCATTTTCCGGCATATGGATCACCTTTAAAGATTTACTTGTAAAAAAAGGCAGTGAATATTCACCGCCTGATTTGATTAACACCAGCCTTGGTGGTCATCACAGTCTACATATTTAGCATCCGGACCGCTTACGGTATCCGCCGTTTTGTAAAATCTCTCATCTTGGAATGAATATCCAGATTTCAACTCGTATTGATCCTTCCCGGTCATTCGGCCGATCAGCTCATTCTCATGGTACAGCTGCATTCCGCCGTTTTTTAATCGGCTTTCCACATGTTCTGTAATATCAATACGTTCTTTTTTCAGCGTCAATTTGGACACCCCCTCTTGATATAGAGTATCCAAACGACACATGGCTATCCTGAATAATCCTTAGTCTTCTTTTATCATGTCCTCATATTGCTCGGCTGTCATCAGATTTTCGATTTCAGAAGCATCGGACGGCTCGACGATAATCATCCAAGCCTTTTCATACGGAGACTCGTTGACGAATTCAGGGCTGTCTTCCAGATCTTCGTTCACTTCGACCACTTTTCCGTTGATCGGGGCATACAGCTCAGAAACGGTCTTTACGGATTCAACGCTGCCAAAAGGCTCGTCCGCTTTGATTTCGTCTCCCACTTCAGGAAGCTCGACAAATACGATGTCTCCAAGTTCGGATTGGGCGAAGTCTGTAATGCCGATTCTGACTTTATCTCCTTCTGTTTTCACCCATTCGTGTTCTTCTGAATAACGCAACTCTTTCGGTGTGCTCATGCTAACCCCTCCATAAAGTGTTTTAATCGATCCTACATTGAAGATATCATATTTTGATGGGTTATAACCAGTATGTCTTAAACTGATCTTCTTTAAAACCGACCGTTACTTTACTGCCGTCTGTCGCAATCGGGCGTTTGATCAGCATACCGTCCGAAGCCAGCAGTTCCAGCTGCTCATCTTCAGACATGTTTTGCAGCTTGTCTTTTAAGCCGAGTTCACGGTATTTTTGTCCGCTCGTGTTGAAAAACTTCTTCAATTCAAGCCCGCTTTTCTCGTAGAGCTCTTTCAGTTTTTCCTTGCTTGGCGGCTCTTCTGCGATATGTATCCCATTGATTTCTTTGCCATGGTCTTCAAGCCATTTTTTCGCTTTACGGCATGTCCCGCATTTCGGATACCAGTAAAAATCCAAAGCCATACATACACACCCCTCTCATTTAATCGAGGTAATTTTAACACAGATCGAATGAAAAACCTAAAACCGTGCTCCATTCTATAACAGCTAAAAACCCCGCCTAAGCAGGGCTTTTCGTTTAAACGATATATTTCTCAGCTTCAAAGACTCCCTTGGCTGCCTGGCGCTTTTTCTCAATGACATTGACAGGCGTAAAGCGCGTCAATTTGCGGAGCGCGGACAGCATCATCCGCAGCGAATCACCTGATTCCATCGCAATGAGCGATTCCTTGGCATGGCTTTCAATTTCCTGAAAGGCAACTTGTGCAAAAATCTGCGTATAAAGAATTTTCTGGGCGTTTTTGTCTTCCCCGGTTGCCTGGATGGCTTTTTCTGTACGCAAAATAGCTGCTTCCATGGCGTAGACCTGGCTGACAATGTCGGCGATATTCACGAGGATTTCCTGCTCCTGGTCGAGCGCTTTTCCATATTTTTGCGCGGCGAGTCCCGCGATCATGAGCGCGATTTTTTTGGCGTTTCTCAGCAGATACTTTTCCTGTTCCAAAACGCCGTCACCTGGTTCTTCAGGCATGAGCATCATCAGTTCTTCCTGAAGCGCCTTCGCTTTCTCAAACAGAGGAAGCTCGCCTTTCATCGCTTTTTTCAAGTATGTGCCCGGGACGATGAGACGGTTGATTTCATTTGTGCCTTCAAAAATCCGGTTGATCCGTGAATCGCGGTAAGCCCGCTCCACTTCGTATTCCTGCATGAATCCGTAACCGCCGTGGATTTGGACGCCTTCATCAACGATATAATCAAGCGTTTCAGATCCAAATACTTTGTTAAGGGAGCATTCGATTGCATATTCAGCGATCGATTTCGCGACCTGGCGCCCGTCTTTTTGCTCTTCTTCGCTCAAGGTGCCCATTTTGTCTTCAAACAGCCCGACCGTACGATAAACAGAGCTTTCCATCGCATAAAGTCTGGCTGACATAGTGGCGATTTTTTCCCCGATTAAGCTGAACTTTGAAATCGGCGTCTTAAATTGCTGGCGCTGATTGGCGTATGAAGCGGACAGCTCGATGACCCGTTTGGAAGCGCCGATTGTCCCGACAGCAAGCTTATAGCGGCCGATATTTAAAATATTGAAGGCGATGACATGCCCTTTTCCCGGTTCGCCTAAAAGGTTTTCTTTCGGAACTTGAACCTGGTCTAAGATGAGCGTACGGGTCGAAGAGCCTTTGATGCCCATTTTTTTCTCTTCAGGCCCTGTGGAAACACCTGCGTAATCTTTTTCCACAATGAAGGCCGAAAAATGTTCGCCGTCTATTTTCGCGTAGACGATGAAAACATCGGCAAAAGCTGAGTTTGTAATCCATTGCTTTTCACCGTTTAATATATAGTGGGTTCCCGCCTCATTCAAAACGGCCGTTGTTTTTGCCCCTAATGCATCAGATCCGGAGCCAGGCTCTGTTAAGGCATAGGCTGCAAATTTTTCCCCTGTTGCAAGGGACGGCAGATACTTTTTCTTTTGCTCCTCGGTTCCGAAAAATACGATCGGAAGCGTGCCGATCCCGACGTGCGCCCCGTACGATAATGAAAAGCTTCCCGCTCTTGAGAATTTTTCGGTAATCAGCGCCGAGCTGATTTTATCGAGCCCGAGTCCGCCATACTCTTCAGGAACGTCAGCACCGAGAAGCCCGAGTTCTCCAGCTTTTTTCAGGAGCCTGACAGAGTGATCGAAATTGTGCTCTTCAATTTCGTCGATGTATGGCAAAACATCTCCGAGAATATAATCTTCAGTCGTTTTGGCGATCATTTTATGTTCATCTGTGAAATCTTCCGGTGTAAACAGCTGATCAGCCGTCACCTCTTCGATCAGAAAGGCTCCGCCTTTTTTCATATGGTCTTTTGTTTGTTCCATTGTTCCATCCCCCTTGTGATTAAACTAATTCGAATACCCCTGCTGCTCCCATACCTCCGCCGATACACATTGTTACAACGCCGAATTGCTCGCTTCTCCGCCGCATTTCGTGGATCAATGTCAGCGTGAGCTTTGTGCCCGTGCAGCCGAGCGGATGTCCGAGCGCAATCGCTCCACCGTTGACATTGACTTTTTCTTCATCGATGCCAAGCGACCTGATCACCTGGATCGCTTGTGATGCAAACGCTTCATTTAATTCGAATAAACCGATATCAGAGAGCTCAAGTCCTGCCATCTTCAGCGCCCTTGGAACAGCTTCAACAGGACCGATGCCCATCACCTCCGGCGGAACGCCGCCGACTGCGAACGAACGGAACCTTGCGAGGGGCTTTAACCCAAGCGCATCCGCTTTTTCTCTGTCCATGATCATCACTGCGGCCGCCCCGTCGCTCGTCTGCGATGAATTCCCTGCCGTAACAGAACCGTCCGCCGAAAACGCCGGTTTTAACGTTGACAGAACGTCTTTCGTTGTCCCCGGGCGCACACCTTCATCGGCAGAGAAAGTAAACGTCCGCTCCTTCAGCTTGTGATGGTCATCCACTTCTCTGACGGTGACGTCCACCGGGACGATTTCATCTTCGAACTTTCCTTCCGCGATCGCTTTGGCTGCTTTTTGATGGCTGCTGACGGCAAATGCATCCTGATCATCCCTGGAAACGCCGTATTTAACGGCAACCTGTTCAGCCGTATGGCCCATTCCCATATAATATTCAGGAGCTGTTTCCGCGAGCGCCGCGTTCGGTCTGACGATATGTCCCATCATCGGCACGATGCTCATCGATTCAGCGCCGCCGGCAATGACCGTGTCGGCAGCTCCAAGCATGATTTTTTCGGCCCCGTAAGCGATCGATTGAAGTCCTGAAGAACAATATCTGTTGATTGTAACGGCCGGAACTGTGTGCGGCAGCCCGGCAAGCGCGCCGATATTGCGCGCCATATTCAACCCTTGTTCGGCTTCCGGCGTAGCGCAGCCGATGATTAAATCATCGATATTCCCTTCATAACCACCAGCTCTTTTCAACGTCTCTCTCACTGCATATGCGCCTAAATCATCGGGACGGACAGTCCTCAATGAGCCTTTTTTTGCTTTTCCGATCGGGGTTCTCGCTCCCGATACAATAACTGCCTCTTTCATTATTTTCCCTCCTTAATTACGCAAAGGTTTGCCTTTTACAAGCATATGCTGCATTCTCGCCTGCGTTTTCGGTTCGCTCACAAGGCTCAGGAAAGCTTCTCTTTCCAAATTGAGCAAGTATTCTTCCGTTACTTCAGCGCCGAACGGAACCCTCCCGCCCGCGATGACAAACGCCAGCTTTTTCGCTATCTTCATGTCGTGTTCAGAGATGGCGCCGGACAGCTTTAACGATTCCGCACCGAGCAGGAGCGCCGCATAGCCGGTTTCGCCTGTCACCGGAACTTTCTTTTTCACCGGCGGACGGTAGCCGCTTTCGGAAAGTGTCAGGACGAGTTTCTTAGCATCGTATAACAAGTGATCCTGGTTGATGCTGATTTGATCCTCTGCGGTTAAGATGTTCAGCTCTTTCGCTTCTTGAGCCGAAGTCGACGTTTTTGCAAGAGCAATTGTCTCAAACGTTTTGATGGCGGCCTCCTGGATATCCGGTTTAACGCCTTCAGGCAGCCCCTTCAAGTAGTTTAAATAAAGCTCTTTATTGCCTCCGCCGCCCGGAATCAGGCCGACGCCTGTTTCAACGAGGCCCATGTATGATTCACTTGAAGCTTGAACACGGGCTGCAGGCAGACAAAGCTCAGTCCCCCCGCCAAGCGTCATCCCGAACGGAGCAGCGACGACCGGCTTGGTACTGTATTTCACTTTCATCATCGTCTCCTGGAACTGACGGATGATCATGTCAATTTCCATATAGTTGTCGTCTTGGGCTTCCATCAGCATCATCGCAAGATTGGCTCCGACGCAGAAATTTTTGCCCTGATTGCCGATCACAAGTCCTTTATAATTGGCATCTACTTCCTCAAGAGCGAATTTGAGCATTTGGATGATGTCGAGGCCGATTGCATTGCTTTTCGAATGAAATTCGAGCAGTGCGACATCATCGCCTAAATCGATCAAACTTGCCCCGCTGTTTTTCTTGATGACGCCTTTTGTTTCTTTGAGTGACGACAAATGGATCGTTCTCTTGTTTTCTTGAAGCGCCCTGTATTCGCCGCTTTCAAAACAGTAGCAGAACGTCTTTCCGTTTTCTCTAAGGTAGAAGGTCTCATGTCCTTTTGCGAGCATTTCCTTCACCCAGTCCGCGACTTTCCAGCCCTCTGCTTCAAGCTTTTGCACCGCGTTTTTCACACCGATGCTGTCCCACATTTCAAACGGACCTTCCGACCAGCCGAACCCCCATTTCATCGCCTGATCAATCGCCGTTATGCTGTCAGCGATTTCCCCTGTCAGCTCAGCCGAATAGACAAGCGTCGGAGCTGTCATGTTCCAAAGAAGGCTTCCCGCTCTGTCATCTGAATAAATAAGCGCTTTCAATCTCGCTCCTGCGCCTTTCATTTGCTTGGCCGCTTCAAGTCCCGATGTTTTTAATGGTTGGCGTTTGCTGTAGGTCATCGTCATCGGATCGAGCTCAAGGATGTCTTTTCCTTCTTTTTTGTAAAAACCTTGTTTCGCTTTGCTTCCGATCCAGCCTTTTTCGAGCATTTGTTCAATAAATTCAGGCAGCCGGAAAACGTTTTTTTCTTCGCCAGTGACTTGGTTATAGACATTTTTGGCAACGTGCGAAAATGTATCAAGCCCGACGACATCTAGCGTTCTGAAAGTTGCGCTTTTCGGGCGTCCGATCAGCGGGCCTGTAATCGAATCGACTTCGCCTATCGTGTAGCCGCCTTTCAGCATTTCCTGAACCGCCACAAGCAAGCCGTAGGTTCCGATGCGGTTGGCGATAAAGTTTGGCGTGTCTTTCGCTTCAACAACCCCTTTGCCAAGGACGTCTTCGCCGAATTTCTTCATAAAATCCAGCACTCCGGGATCCGTTTCATCAATCGGAATCACCTCAAGCAGCTTTAAATAGCGGGCCGGGTTAAAAAAGTGCGTTCCTAAAAAGTGCTTTTTAAAATCAGCGGACCTTCCCTCCGCCATCTGCCTGACGGAGATGCCTGATGTATTGCTGCTGACGATGCTTCCGTGTTTTCTGTATTGATCGACCTTTGAAAACACTTGCTTCTTGATCTCCAGGTTTTCGACAACCACTTCAATAATCCAGTCGGCATCTTTAATTTTTTCAAAATCGTCTTCCATGTTCCCTGTGCTGATACGGCTGATATTCTTCTTCGATGTCAGCGGAGCCGGTTTTTGCTTTAGCAGCTTTTGTACGGCTGACTGTGCCAGCCGGTTGCGCACATCCGGGTCTTCAAGGGTGCGGCCTTTTTTTCTTTCCTCATCTGTTAATTCACGCGGCACCATATCGAGCAGTAACACAGGAATCCCGATATTGGCTAAGTGAGCCGCGATTCCGGAACCCATTACACCGGAACCGATAACGGCGGCTTTACGAATATGCTTGACCATGAAAGATCCTCCCCTACTTTGAATGAATACTCATTCATTTTTGCTCCAAAAAAATAAACTCTCCTGTCTTCTTTCATCTTAAAAGATTTTGGAAGCGAGTTCAATAACTTGGTGCAAAATTTCTGAAATTTTTTCAGCGGGTATTATTTTGCCGCGGTTACATGTTTCCCCGCTTTTGGGACAAACCAATAGAGAGGGAGGTGAAGGCCTTGGTACGTGAAAGAAAAAATCCATCTTCAGCCGCAGTCAGCGCCGCAAGCATAAAAGGTAATGCAGGTCCGGATTATAAAAAGGCGGATGCGGGCGGAAAACGGACAAGCCAAAACCAGCAATATAAAAAGCATAATATGGATGTTCCTGAAGATCACTAAGCCCCCTTTAAGCATCCGGTATAAATTTCCGCTGTGTTAGGAAATCTAAAAATAAACGCTAAAAGGAGGCAGACTCATGCAGCAACAGCAAGGAATGACAACACCGCCGCCAGTCATTTCAACAAAGGATCATCTGTATTTGCAGGATATGCTGAACTGGAACTTGCTCGCAATGAAAAAAGCGCATTTTATGGCGGACCAGTGCCAGGATCAGTCTCTTAAAACAGAACTCGACAGGGTCGGACAAATGCACCATCACCATTACAATGTGATATTGGAGCAGCTTCGACAAAATCAAACGCAAAACCCGTCAGCATACATGCAATAGGAGGTTAATGATGAATCAGCAAAACCAACAGAAAATCGGCAATCAGGAAACTCCTGTCCCGAAAACGAGCGCGATGAATGACAGGGATTTTGTCAACGAACTGCTGACAACCGAAAAATACATGACGGCAGCATACTCGACAGCGCTTAATGAATTAAGCCATGAGTCGCTTTACCAAGCCGTTCAGCCGCTGTTTAACGAGGCGCAAAACGTACAGCGCAGATTGTACCAGGTGATGTTTCAAAACGGATGGTACAAGGTGGAGGCAGAAGATGCCCAGAAAATCCAGCAGTCTTATCAGCAGTTCCATTCTACATTGCAAGACCAGTCGCCATATCAGCAAAACCAATAAACAAAAAATAAGCAGAGGAGTCTCCCTGCTTATTTTTTTTGATTAGCCGCTCGGTGCGCTTCATTTCGTTCTTTAATTTGACGGATTACTTCTTTTATCTCCTGCTTCGCATCGGGATAAGCTCCGTTCCAATGCTTGGCGAGGGGCGGCATGCTTTTGGCGATATGGCTGTAGATGATCCACATCTTCACCTGTTCTTTCAGTTCTTCGTCCGTTTCGCCTAAAAGCAGCTCCGTATATTTCTCAACAAGTCCATCCAGCTGCTCCTTTAGTTTTTCCACTCACGACACCCTTTCTTTACGTTTATTTCTCGGGCATGTCCTGCATTTGACACCGTTTTTGTCTGTTGCATAATACAGACAGCAAGTCGTGCGTGTCCGGTCCTCCGCATGCTGTCCGGGATAAAACCTTTTGAGAGGGTTTTCGTCCGCCCCTTCTTCAAAAAGACCGGGCTCAGCTTCATAAAGAAGAAAATGAAAATCTTGCGCCGCCCGCGCCTTGAGTTTCGGATCTTCCAGAAGCGTGTCATACATCCAATACAGATAAACGGCAATATTTTCCCAAAGAATATGCTTTGAAATCGAAAATACCCGCCGACAGGCCGCGATCAGGCCGCCAAGGTGGCACCTGAAGATATCCTCAGTCAATCTTTTCAGTTCTTCGGTGCGATCCGCTTCGATAAGCTCAGCACCTTTGTGAAAATAAAACGACGGCGTCCACCCTCGATCATCAGCTTCTATCTCCCATGACACGGAAGCAGGAGCGGTTGGCAAGCGCTTTCCCCAAACCGTAAACAGATAGAAATGCAGCGCAGCCAGCATCCCGCTGCGCTTGACGAGCATTGAAGCCGCAACTTTTTGATTCGGAGCGTTCAGCCTGTCTTTAATATCTTCTACATAACGTTCTAAAAAATCCTCATCAAGGAGCTTGTTTCCTTTAACAGAGAATAAGGAGCCGGTCTGCTTCGTTCCAAGGCGAAAACGAAGCAATGACTCAAGCTCCTCTTTTGTTAAATTAAGCATGGGACTGAACCACCTGCTGGACGATGCATCTTCCTCTTCCGTACGGAATGCAGTGCGGCGTGCCGAAAAGCGGATCTTTCGTCACTTCGCAGTCCATTTCAAAAACGTCCTGCACAAGCTTGCAGTTGATAATGGATTCAGGCCGGCCTTCGGCATATATCTTTTTATCTTTAATCGCGACGAGGTGGTGAGCGTAGCGGCAGGCAAGGTTCAAATCGTGCAGCACCATCACGATCGTGCGCTTTTCGTGTTCATTTAATTCAAACAAAAGGTCCAGAATTTCAATTTGATGCGTCATATCCAAGTATGTCGTCGGTTCATCCAGTAATATGATATCCGTTTCCTGGGCGAGCGTCATCGCGATCCAGGCGCGCTGCCGCTGGCCTCCTGACAAGGAATCGACTGTGCGCTCGGCCAGTTCTTCCATTCTTGTCGCTTTCAAAGCCTTTTGCACAGCCTCTTCATCTTCCGCCGACCATTGCTTCAGCCAGTTTTGGTAAGGGTACCGCCCCTGCTTAACGAGCTGGAGAACGGTCAGGCCTTCCGGAGCCGAAGGGCCTTGAGGCAGAATGGCCAGCTCCTTTGCCACTTCTTTCGTGGGAAGTTTGGCGATGGAGCTGCCTTCGAGAAGCACTGAACCGCCCTTTGGCTTCATCAAACGTGCGAGAGACCGAAGGAGAGTCGACTTACCGCAGCCGTTGCTGCCGATAAATACGGTGATTTCACCTTTTGGGATCGTTAAGTTTAACTCATCAATAATGATTGTTTCTCCATAACCTAAGCTTAACGTTTCTGTTGAAATGGCACTCATAAATGAAATCTCTCCTTTTATTGGTTTCTGCTTTTATACAGCAAGTAGATAAAGTAAGGGGCGCCGATCGCTGCAGTAAACACACCGGCAGGCACTTCAACGGGAGAAAAAAGCGTGCGTCCGATGATGTCGGCAATCAGCACAAGCAATCCTCCGATCAGCGCTGCAACCGGCAAGAGGGCGCCGAATGATGAACCGACAAGCCTTCTTGCGATATGCGGGGCCATCAAACCGACAAATCCGACGGTTCCGGCAAAGGCAACGGCAATTCCGGCAAAAGCCGTGCTCAGCAGAAGGAGCAAAAAGCGGTTCCGCTGAACCGAGCTGCCCGCTCCTGTCGCCAGTTCTTCACCAAGCGTCTGAATGTTGACGTTTCTGGCGGCGGCTGCGGATATCAGCAAAAGGACAAGCGCAGCCGGCATTAAAATATTCACATCCTGCCAGTTCGATCCATATACTGATCCGGTAATCCAGACGTTCGCCTGAGACATTCTGTATATCGGTCCTTTTATCATAAACAATGTCGTCAGCGACTGGGCAAGCATCGAAAATCCGATTCCGATCAAAACGAGCCTGAAAGTCGAAGAGCCGTTTTTATATGAAAGAAAATAAACGAGCATTCCGGCGAGAGCCGCGCCGATAAATGCGGCAACCGGGAGCCAGCTGATGCTGACCGTAAGCGCATTGTTTTTATTGGAAAACAGCATTAAAAACAAGACAACGGCGACTGAAGCCCCGCCGGTCACACCGATAATATCCGGCGAAGCGAGCGGATTGCGGATCAGACCCTGAAGGATCGATCCGGCTGCCGCCAGACAGATTCCGGCAAACAGAGCGACCAAAATCCGCGGCATCCTGAAGGACATGATGATCAGGTCATCGCCCGGATCCCCCATGCCCAAAAACGTTTTCGCGACGGCGCCCGGAGAAATAAAACGTTCACCGATGCCGGCGCTGAGGATGACTGCACAAGCCGTCAACACCAATAGGATCACGAACGAAAACAGTGCTTTTCTGCCGATCAACAATGAAATGCCGCCTTTTCCGATTCTCAGCGTGCGGTAATTTTTCATTTTTGGAACCCCCTTCTCGCGATATAGACAAAAATGGGTGTCCCAATGATGGCTGTCATGACGCCGACAGGCACTTCTTCAGGCATAATCAGGTACCTTGCGCCAATGTCTGCGGTTACAAGCAGGATGGCTCCCAGCACGGCACAGTACGGAAGAACCCAGCGATGGTCGTGGCCGACGATAAATTTTGCAAAATGCGGGATAACAATACCGATAAAACCGATCGGCCCGGCGACGGCGACAGATCCCCCGGCAAGCAGGATAATCGAAACCGCCATCAACGCTTTGATCAGCCACGTTTTCTGGCCGAGGCTTTTTGCCACTTCCTCCCCCATCGTTAAGACATTGATTTTCGACCCGAGTAAAAAGCTGATGATGAATGCCGGCACGATATATGGAAGGACGGAGACCAAGAGGCTGAGGTCGCGCCCCTGGACAGAGCCCGCAAGCCAAAACAGCGCCTGCTCAAGAGCTGCTTCATTAACGGAAAGCATGCCTTGCGTTAATGATGAGAACAGCGCTGACATCGCCGCCCCTGCAAGCGTCAGCTTGACCGGCGTCAGCCCTTCCCTTCCGAGGGAGCCGACAAAATAGACGACAAGCGCGGCAAACGCTGCACCAAAAAACGAGATCCATGCAATCGTCTGAAGCGAACTGACGTGATAGAAAAACAGCGCTCCAACAACAAAGAAACCGGCACCCGCGTTCACGCCGAAAATTCCCGGGGAAGCAAGCGGGTTTTTGGTCATCGCCTGCATTAAAGCGCCGGCAACTCCGAGGGAAGCGCCGACAGTTGCAGCAATCAGCGCGCGCGGCAAACGCACGTTTTTGATGACAAGATGTTCATTAGAGCCGCTGAAGCCGGTAAAAGCCTTGTAGGCCATCGACCATGACGTATTCGTATAACCGTATACGATACTAGCGCAAACGGCGGCAACCAGCACCAAAATAAAAGACAGTAGTGCGATTGTTCTATATTTATTCGTTCTTAAGAGCATAAATTAAAATTCTCCTAGTTTGACTGAAACATCTACTGGTTATTGTATCAGATAACATTGATCTTGAAAATCATTTTCAATTAACAATTGACAAAATTCTGATCAAAAATTATGATCAGGATGAATGACTTACATACCTAAGGAGGACACACATGAAGAGATGGTCAATTGTTGGATTTATCGCTTTGTTAGCGATTTCAATTCTTGCAGCCTGCGGCGGAGGCAAGGATGACTCTGCAAAGGGCGGAGAGAATAAAGATACGATCACCGTTAAACACGCAATGGGTACGGAAGAACGAGTGCCTGCAGACCCAAAAAGAGTCGTCGTCCTGACAAATGAAGGAACCGAAGCGCTTTTGGAACTCGGAATCAAACCTGTGGGTGCAGTCAAATCCTGGACAGGCGATCCTTGGTATAAGCATATTCAAGCCGATATGAAAGGCGTTAAGCAAGTCGGGCTCGAAGGCGAACCGAATATCGAAGCGATAGCCGAGCTAAAGCCTGATTTAATCATCGGGAATAAAATGAGACATGAAAAAATCTACGACAAGCTTGAAAAAATTGCTCCGACTGTCTTCTCTGAAACGCTGCGCGGCGAATGGAAAGACAACTTCTCCCTCTACGCGAAAGCGGTAAACAAAGAGGAAAAGGGCAAAGAAGTTTTAGAAGATTTCGATAAAAAAGTCAGCGAATTAAGCGACAAGCTCGGCGACCAGAAAAAGAAACGGGTGTCGGTTGTCAGATTTATGGCCGGCCAATCAAGGATTTACTATAAAGATTCTTTCCCGGGAATCATCTTGGATCAGCTCGGTTTTAAGTATCCGGAAAAACAGGAAAAACTGTTTGAAAAACAAGACGACAAATTTGTTTTTATGACGGAAAATAAAGAATCGATCCCTGAAATGGATGGGGATGTCCTGTTCTATTTCACATATAAACCTGCCGAAAGCAAAACAGAGGCCGAAACATGGCAAAACGATTGGACAAGCGATCCGCTTTGGAAAAAATTGAACGCTGTCAAAACCGGAAACGCCCACGAAGTCGACGATGCGATCTGGACGACGGCCGGCGGTGTCAAAGCAGCGTATCTGTTCCTTGATGACATCGAAAAATACTTTTTAAAATCGTAAGCAAAAAAGAGCATTTCCGCCGTTGGAAATGCTCTTTTGTTTATTTTCCGTGATAGATTCTTGACGTACCATCCGGCCATTTCACCCGCAGATGAAACAGGTCATATCGCTCATCAAGATTGAAAGCCTCGAGCACATTGCTGATCACGTCCTGCTTTGAATCGGATTTGGCGATCGAAAGCTCGCTTAAAACCATTTTCATTTCGTTTAAAGCTTCTTCCCCTTCGCGGTCCGCTCCGTTCAGGTGGTCTTTAATCGATGCTTCTTCCCGCTCCTGTTTGTCGTATACGGCTGTAAACGAATTGTGCTTTCCACGGCCATAGTTCACTTCCAATGCAAATGCAGCGTAAGGCACGCTTTCCACATCTGAAACAGGAGCGTTATCGGGAACGGCCTCCTTGCCTTCGGCATGTTCTTCCGCTATTGAACGGCAGCCGGTCATCAGGATCATGACGAGAGCGATAACGGCCATCCGAAATAGGTTCATACCGTTCATCTCCTCTATGCACATTATCCTTAGCTATGTCCACTTTGCGGAAACTCATTCAATCTCTCAGCGGAAGCCTTTATATCATCTCTAACAATGCTTCTGCATCACGGACAGCCGGCTGAATGGCCGCTTCCCAGAAATCCCGCTTCGTCAGATCGGCGCCGAGATGCTTCATCGCCAGTTCCTCAACAGACATGGAGGCTGTATCTTTTAAGAGCGCGATATATTTTTCTTCAAACGCCGCCCCCTCTTTCAGCGCTTGCGCGTAAATGCCAAGCGAAAACAAGTAGCCGAACGTATAAGGAAAATTGTAGAACGGGACAGACGTAATATAAAAATGAAGCTTTGATGCCCAAAAATACGGATGATACTCGCCAAGCGCGCCGCAAAACGCTTCTTTCTGAGCTTCTTCCATCAGCTCGTTCAGTCTTCCGGCGGATACGACGCCGTTTTTTCGTTCATCGTAAAAGCGGGTTTCAAATAGAAACCTCGCGTGAATGTTCATAAAAAAGGCGACGCTTCGCTGGACTTTATCTTCCAGAAGGACGAGTTTTTCTTCGTCTGAACCGGCTTGTTTTAATGCCGCATCAGCCACGATCATTTCTGCAAAAGTAGACGCGGTTTCCGCCACGTTCATCGCGTACGCCCTGTTTAGCGGTCTGACGTCCAGCATGGATTCCTGATGAAAGGCATGGCCAAGCTCATGCGCCAGCGTGGAAACGTTTGACTGGCTTCCTGCAAATGTCATAAATATTCTCGATTCCCCGCTGTCAGGAAAATTGGCGCAAAAGCCGCCCGGGCGTTTGCCTCCCCTGTCCTCAGCTTCAACCCATCTGTCTCTGAGCGCTTTTTCAGCAAAGGAGGAGAGCTTTTCTCCAAACGTTTTAAACTGCCCGGTAATAAAAGCGGCTGCCTCTTGATACGAATATTCCTTTGCCGCTGAACCGATCGGCGCTTCGACGTCATACCAGCTCAGTTTATCCAGCTCAAAGATAGACGCCTTCCGGGAAAGATAGTCTGCAAACGGCTTTTTATGATCAATAATGACCTGCCACATGACATCAAGGGTTTCCTGCTTCATGCGATTGATGTCCAGGGGTTCTTTTAATACATTGTCCCAGCCTCTCGCCTCATAGACGTTCAGTCTGAAACCGGCGAGGTGATTCAGCGTGCTGCTGAGCAAATCAGCGTGCTGTTCCCAGCCGTGGTCCAAATTTTCCGATACGGAGCGGCGGATCTTTCTGTCAGGTTTAGATGTCAGGTTCTGCGCCTGTCCGACAGACAGAATTTTCGTCTCGCCATCTTCTTCATACGGGATTTGAATTTGGTCGACGATGCTGTCGTACATATCACCCCAAGCATGATATCCGTCAACAGACAAACCTTGAATCAATGTTTCCTGTTCGGAACCAAGCTTTTCCGTTACCCGCTCCCTTCTCTCATTCAAAATATAAGAGATATTGGAAATGCCTTCTTCTTGAAGGATCGCTTCCCATTCTTCATTTGAGACAACGGCAAATTTGCTGTCAAGCACGACCAGCGCCTTCTGAGCATCGGCAGCGAGCTGGGTGACCTCAAAATTAAGGGCATTCGCCTTTAAATCCGCGGTGTCCTGCGCTTGGAGACATCCGACAAAAGCGTCTGCTTCGCGAATTTTAACATCAATTGTTTCAAAAAGCGCCAGTGTTTCCTTCAATTCATCAAGACCGCTTTTTGAGACGGTAAGAGCCTCGGCAGAGCGTTTAAAAGTTGAAAGCAGCGCTTTAATTTCATTTAAATATTGACGGAACTCGACGGAGCCGCTCCCGCCTTTAAAGAAAACCTCGAGATCCCACGTATCTTTAAGTTGATGAAATGTCATTGTTCCCGTCCCCTTTCATTGGCTTGTTTCCATTATAAGATAAATTTGGCTTTTCAGGGCAAATAAAAAACGGCCGGCTTGTGAGCCGGCACGCCTCTTCCCTGATCATATTACAGCTGCCTCATCCGTTTGACCGCATAGCTGGCCGTCAATAAACCGATTAGGCCGAACACAAATAAATACAATCCGCCTTTACTTTGCGGCGGGCCTTGAACAGCATCTGTGCCGCTTGATATTTCCGCGCTGAATGGTTCTGCGATTTGCAGGGTCTGAAGCAGCCTGCCGTCCTCTCCTTTAATGTTCAGAATTCCGTCGCTGTCTACATTTTCACTCAGGGCTTCGCCTTTCTTTTTCGTCACGTATAAAGGGTTTTTCAGTTCATGGCTTGTCCCGTTCTGGTCGGTAAACGCCTCTCCCTTTTTGAGTTCTTGTGTCTCGTAATTGTGAAATCCTTCATCCAGAAGCGTTTTTGTATCGCTGTACATCATTTTCTTGCTATCGGCCTTCATGATGACGGCGATTAAATTAAGGCTGCCCCGTGTTGCCGTTGTGACAAGGGTATGCTTTGATTCATCCACAAATCCTGTTTTGCCGCCGGTTATTCCTTTGTAAGGAATCTCACCTGTCAGCATTCGGTGATGGTTTTTCAGCGTCGTGTCCCACGTCTGTCCGTGCCATGACGTTTGCTTTTCCGAAAAAAGCGCTCGAAACGTTTTGTTTTTCATTGCGTACTCGGTAATTCTCGCCATGTCGGCGGACGTCGTATAATGATTTTTGTCAAACAGTCCGTGAGGATTCACAAAATGAGTGTCATGCACTCCGGCATGCTCAGCAATAAACGCGTTCAAATCATCCGCAAACTGTTTCACGCTTCCGCTGACATGTTCGGCGATCGCCGTTCCGGCGTCATTTCCCGAATTCATCAGCAGCCCTTGGAGCAGCCGTTTTAATGGAACCGACTCCCCCGCTTCCAGATATACGCTTGATCCTTCCGTTTGAGCAGCATTTTTGCTGACTTTCACACGATCTTCTAGATCTCCGTTTTCTATTGCATAAATCGCCGTGGCAATTTTTGTAATGCTGGCCGGGTACATTTTTTTGCGGCTGTTTTTTTCATAGAGAACCTGCCCCGATTTCCCATCGATCAATATGGCGGAAACACTTTTAATTTCCGGTTTGTTTTTTTCTCCTGCTTGAGCCGAGCTATGAAAAAACAGCGTCAGACATAGTACAATAATGAACAGGAGGGATCGTTTAACATTCATCGTGTCACCCTGCCTTCTTTCTATCTTGCGTTTTTTTATAAAAAATAGGTCTTTTAGCACTTTTTAAATTTTATCAATGATAAACTGCCGCTGACAAGCCTTTTTTTGTCAACAAGCCAAAATTTTGAATGGAGGAAACTCATTGAATAATAAAATCGCCATCGTAACAGGCGCGACGAGCGGATTTGGTTTATTGACCGCTTTAAAACTCGCCGGCACTCATTTCGTCATCGCAACGGCGCGCCATCCCGAAAAAGCGGAAGCTTTACGGAACCGCATAGCGGAGCTTTCGATCGATTCATCGATTGCCGTCACTGAACTAGATGTCACAAACGAACAATCGATTTCAACATTTACCGAAGAGCTGAAACCGTACGGACAGATAGACGTTCTCGTCAATAATGCAGGAACGGCATACGGCGGATTTGCTGAAGAGCTTTCTCTTGACGACTACAGAAAACAGTATGAGACAAATGTTTTCGGCCTGATGGCGGTAACGAAAGCGGTCCTTCCTTATATGAAGAAACACAGCGGCGCCAAAATCATTAATCTGAGCAGTATCAGCGGACAGATCGCTTTCCCCGCTTTCTCGGCATATGCTTCATCAAAGCATGCGGTTGAAGGCTTTTCAGAAAGCCTCCGCCTCGAACTCCGCCCATTCGGAATCGATGTGGCCGTCGTCCAGCCGGGATCGTATCAGACGGCGATTTGGGAGACATCATTTGCCGCCCAGGTCACTGCACCTGAAGCCAAATCACGGTACAGTACATATTTTGAGCGAATCTCCGCCTACATTGCGGCGAACCGCCAACATTACGGAAACCCTGATGATGTGGCTGAACTGATTTGCCGCCTCGCTGTAAAAAAGCGGCTGAACAGGCTGCGCTATCCGATCGGCAGGGGCGTCCGCCTCATGATCCTCCTCCACAGCGCCCTGCCATGGAGGATTTGGGAACGCGCGGTCATTAAAAATTTGTTTAAATAAGGTTATTTAAAATAATTATAATTTAGTATTGATTTTAATATTATATTTGTTATAATATAATTAACAAATGAAAACACGAGGAGGAAATATCACATGATCTCTCAACAATTAAAACAGCAAAATCCTGTACTTGAAAACTCAATGAATACGAATTTGTCCAACTGGTTCATTCTCTACACGAAGCTTCACCGTTTTCACTGGTATGTAAAAGGGCCGCAGTTCTTTACCCTTCATGAAAAATTCGAAGAGCTTTACAACCATGCCGCAGAAACGGCAGATGTGGTCGCGGAACGCTTGCTGGCCATCGGCGGACAGCCGCTTGCCACAATGAAAGAATACCTTGACCACGGCACAATCGAGGAAAACGGATCCGAAAAAACGGCCGAAGAAATGGTTTCCGCACTTGTCAGCGATTACCGTCAAATCCGCGATGAAATTCAGCATACCATAGAACTGGCGGAAGAAAAATCAGACCATTCTACCGCTGACCTTTATATCGCCCTGACAGAGGAAATTGATAAGCAAATTTGGATGCTTAGTTCATTTTTGGACAAGTAATATGAAAAAGCCATGGCAGACGCCATGGCTTCAGATTGTTGACAAAATCCCAAAACTAAAAGCCGTTTTGGGATTTTGTCATACTTTCAGCGTGACCCTCAACCCTTGCAGTCTAGGAAAGCCGAGCATCGGAAGCTGACTTTCACAGGATGTGATGACGGCGGCGTTTAGGCAGGACGCCTAGGCGGTTAGCCGCCGATCCTTCCTCTATTCGTGAGCACCGACGCGCAGGCTTGACAACGAATGCGAGGGTTTGGCGACACGCTGAAAGCCATGGCAGACGCCATGGCTTTTATTTATGATTTGCTTTTCGCAAGCTTTGCTTTCATTGTTGTTTGCTTTCCGTTTCTCAGCACCTCAAATGTGACGGTATCTCCTGCTTTTGCTTCAGTATAAAGAATTTTTCTGAGATCTGAAGTGGTTTCGACGTTTTTGCCGTTCATTTTGGTGATGACGTCGCCGGCTTTCATACCCGCGTCTGCCGCAGGCGATTTCGGCGATACTTTATCGATGTACACGCCTTTATTAAGCTGGTCTCCGAATAGGCCGAGCGTATTTTGCTGGTACTGTTCAGGCACCTGCTGCATATCGATCATTTGCACGCCGAGGAAAGGCCGTTCCACTTTCCCTTTTTCCAAAAGCTCGTCAACGATCGGCTGAACATCGTTGCTCGGAATCGCGAAGCCAAGCGATTCAACACCGCTTTGGCTGATCTTCAGGCTGTTGATGCCGATGACCTGCCCGCTGCTGTTAATCAGAGGCCCGCCGCTGTTTCCAGGGTTGATCGCCGCATCTGTCTGAAGGACGTTCATATCCCAATTCCCTTCAGATGTTGAGACTTCAATCGTCCGGTTGACACCGCTGATGATGCCTTCTGTAACCGTTCTTGAAAATTGAAGGCCGAGAGGGTTCCCGATCGCAATTACTTTTTCGCCGGCGCGCAGTTTTGCGGAGTCTCCGAAACTTGCAACCTTATCAACGCCTTTGCTGCTGATCTCTAAAACAGCCAGATCAGTCAAAGCGTCGCTGCCGATAATCTTGGCATCCGCGGTCTTTCCGTTGTATAAGGAGATGGTCACCTTCGAGGCGCCTTCAACGACATGGTTGTTTGTGATAATGTAGGCCTTGCCGCCGTCTTTCTTAAAGATGACGCCTGATCCCGTGCCGCTCTCCTCCACGTCGTCTTCAGAGAAGCCGAAGCTCGTTTGAATATTTGAAACTCCGACGATCGCAGGCTCCAAATCTTCCACCATATCAGGTACGTTATCTGCGTTTGTGACAGGTTTTGTGGTGAAATTCTGCGACTGCTTTGGCTCTGTCTGTCCGGTTCCGGCAGTTTCGCTCGGATGATCGCCCGGCAGATACGGGGAGATTCCAAGCACCAAGCCGCCTCCGATGATCCCGCCCAAAATCGGGCTCAGCCACGAAGCCTTGCGCCGCTTTTCTTTTGCCGCTCTCGTTTCCCTGGCATCTTCCAGGGCTGCAGCGGTTTCTTTATTCGTAAGATCTGACTGATCGTCTGTATCCTTCTTTAAAATCAGCTCGGGCTCCTTTGCCGGCTGTTCTGACTGCTGCTCCTCAGAACCTGCCGTTTGCGGCGTCTGCGCTTCTTCGTGAAACTGCTCTTCATTTGCATGTTTTTGTTCGTCATCGCGTCTAAAATCCATAAGCGTACACTTCCTTTATTTTTCTTGTCTTCAACTATCGCAAATGGCATTAAAGCTTTAACATCCACAAAAAAAGAGACCCGGCCATCGTTCACTCTGTTTTCATTCCCTTTCTTCCCTGATGAATATGTTACGAAAACATTGTGGGATAAAAATGAAAAGAATATGTGAAATTATGAAAATTGACCAGACTTATGTTAAAACTAGTATAATGACGTAGAAAGGATGTGAACCGCCCTTGTCATACTCCATTTATCTAGTTGAAGATGAAGAGAATTTAAATGAATTGCTGACAAAATACTTAGAGAGTGAAGGCTGGCACGTCACTTCTTTTCTAAACGGTGAAAGCGCCAGGCAAAAAATAGGCCAGTCACCTCATTTATGGATTCTCGATATCATGTTACCAGATATCGACGGGTATACGCTAATAAAAGAAATAAAAAATCAAGATCCGGAAGTCCCCGTCATTTTTATTTCTGCGCGCGATGCCGACATTGACAGAGTGCTGGGGCTTGAACTGGGCAGCAGCGACTATATATCTAAGCCGTTTCTCCCCAGGGAGCTGATCATCCGCGTGCAAAAGCTGCTCAAGCTGATTTATAAAGAAGAACCGCCTGAGAAGAAAAAAGGAACGCCGGTTTCCTGCTATGAAGTCTATGAAGACTTGAGAGAAGTCTATGAAAATGGCAGCATGATCAATTTGACGTCAAAGGAATTTGATCTTCTGCTTCTATTTATAAACAACCAGGGCCGCGCCTTTTCAAGGGAGGATATTCTCACCAGCGTCTGGGGAGACGATTACTTCGGAACCGACCGCGTCGTCGACGATCTTGTCAGAAGGCTGCGCAAGAAAATGCCCGAACTGAAAGTGGAAACCATCTACGGGTTTGGCTACAGGATGTTGAAATCATGAAGAACAGGTCGCTCGCCTTTCAAATTTGGAGTGTCATTTGCGGCATCCTGTTAACGGTCTCGATTTTGCTGACGTTTCTATTCTCGACGACACTGCAGAACTTTTTCACTGATGAAATTTATACAAACATTGAAAATGAGCAGCATGTTCTGACGGAATACGGATTTTCCGATTCACCGGAAAGAGGCTTCGGCGGAAGCAGCGGCTCGCGAAGCACAAACCGCCACGTTCAGCACGTCCTGCTGCCTGAGAAAGGAACCGTCTATCAGAGCCCGCAGATTCTCCCCGATTCATTTATCGAGAAGGTGCAGAAGCTCGGGAAAAGGCAGGACGAGTCATCGAAAAGGTATTCGGAGAATGTCAACGGAGAGCACGTTTTCTTTGTGCTCAAAAAAATCCAGACCCAGGACCAGACGTTTCTGTTGTTATCCTATGCGCTTGATTCATACAGGGACGATTTGTCTCATACGCTGTTTAAGCAGCTGCTGTTTATTTTGATCGTCGTCATTTTGCTGAGCTGGATTCCTTCTATTTGGCTGGCGAAATATTTATCAAGACCGCTCGTCACGCTTGAAAAGCACGTCAAACAAATCTCTAAACAGGATTGGGATGATCCCGTGATTGTCGACAGGGAAGACGAAATCGGCAAGCTGGGGCACACCATTGAAGACATGCGGCAAAAGCTCATCCAGAAAGATGAGACAGAACGCACGCTCCTGCAAAACATCTCCCACGACCTGAAAACGCCGGTCATGGTCATCCGCGGGTATACCCAGTCGATCAAAGACGGCATCTACCCTAAAGGAGATTTGGAAAACACGATTGAAGTCATTGAAGGCGAAGCTGAAAAACTTGAAAAGAAAATCAAGGATCTTCTTTATCTGACAAAGCTTGATTATTTGCTGAGACAAGAAAGACAGTACGGAACTTTTGATATACAAGAGGTCATTAAAGAAGTTGTTGAACGCTTGAGATGGTCCAAAAAAGAATTGAACTGGAAGATTGATCTTGAAGAGGAAACAATGTTGACGGGCGATCAAGAACAATGGAGCAAGCTGTTGGAAAACGTTCTTGAAAACCAGATCCGCTATGCGGAGACATTCATTGACATCAGCGTCAGGTCGACGAAAGAACATACGTTGATCACCATTAAAAATGACGGACCGCACATTGAAGAAGAGATGCTTTCCAGCCTGTATGAGCCTTTTAATAAAGGGAAGAAAGGCGAATTCGGCATTGGACTCAGCATCGTTAAACGAATCTTAACGCTCCACCATGCTGACATGACCATTCGGAATGATCAAACCGGTGTGTGCTACTCAATATCCGTTCCGAGAAATTAGACTGTAGACGCTGCAGTCTTTTTTCATATAAACGAATAGCCGTTGAAATCCCGGTAGCTCGGCTTCACTGTGTTTTTTGGCTTTTTCATCCATTTCTTTTCGCACAGGACGTGCTTTGGATATTTAACTTTGTCCACCTTAATTCCCCTGCTGCGCAGGCGCCTGATCATGTCATCGATTTCTTTCATCAACCTTCACCCTTTCTCCGCAAATTTTGACCACTCGGTCACCTTACTTTATAATATAAATAATATCAAACAAAAAAACAAGTTACAATCTAGTTAAAAATATAACGGAGCAAAAAAAGTGACCCGCCAGTCACCCCGGTCCGCCGAAAGCCGCTTTTGGGTTCGATCTTTCAGGAAGGTGAAAGCTATGAAACAAAAAGAGAAAGTCATTATTGAAACAGCCATCAAACTTTTCGCTAAAAAAGGATACAGTTCTACTTCAGTTCAAGAGATTGCAAAAGAGTGCCAAATGTCAAAAGGCGCTTTCTACATTTATTTTAAATCAAAAGAAGCGCTCCTCCTTTCAGTCCTTCACTACTACTATGAAAGAATCTTTACCCGAATCCAGAAAATCAAAACGGAGCATGACCATCCGCGCGATGTGTACCGGATGCAGCTCGTCGTTTTTTTCGAAAACATTTTGGAGCATAAAGAGTTTATCACGATGCAGTTTAATGAGCGGTCGATGCCGATCAATGAAGAAATTGAGGCGTTTGCGAAAAAAATGCGGAGAACCACGCTCAGGCTGCACATCGAAAACATCCAGAACATTTACGGCAAAGACATTGAACCGTACAGCGCCGAACTGTGCTTTATGATCAACGGAATGAGCGATGTCTACCTTGAGCTGATGATTTTGCTGCACCATTCGTTCGACCTGCAGTCTCTCGCCGACCACATGCTGAACCGCCTCGACGATTTGGCGAAGGGGATGATCAAGCGCAATGACCAGCCGCTGATCCCATTCGAAAAAGCAGACGAGTGGTTCGGCCCATTTTACACATTTGATCCGCTGAAGGACGCCCTGCTCAATGAAATGCGCGTCAAAGCGAACAAGCAGTACAACGGCGCTCCTCCTGCAGACCTTGCCGAAAGCCTGGATATTCTGGAGAAAGAGCTGAGAAAAGAAAAACGCAAAAACGCCATTATCAAAGGCATGATAGCCAACTTGAAGGAATATCCCGCGATTCGAAAAGAAACGGACAAACTCGCCGAATTGCTCAAAAAAGACATGCACCATCCGCACGGATGATCCGCAAAACAAAACCGGCTGCAATGCATGCAGCCGGTTTGTTGATTATGCTTTCGGTTTCACCATTTCTTCAGGTTTAACAACTTCGTCGAACTGCTCCTCTGTCAAAAGGTTCAGCTTGAGAGCCGCTTCTTTCAGCGTCAGCCCCTCTTTATGAGCCAGCTTCGCGATTTTCGCAGCATTTTCGTATCCGATATGCGGGTTTAGAGCCGTAACCAGCATGAGAGAGTTGGTCAGGTTCTTCTCAATTGTTTCCCGATTAGGTTCGATTCCTACAGCACACTTGTCATGGAATGAATTCATGCCGTCGGCAAGAAGCTGAACGGATTGGAGGAAGTTGTAAATAATCACAGGTTTAAAGACGTTCAGTTCAAAGTTCCCCTGGCTCGCGGCAAAGCCGATCGTTGCGTCATTCCCCATGATCTGGGATGCGACCATTGTCAGCGCTTCGCTTTGCGTAGGGTTTACTTTTCCAGGCATGATCGAGCTTCCCGGCTCATTTTCCGGGATAAGCAGCTCGCCGATTCCGCAGCGAGGTCCGCTCGCAAGCCATCTGACATCATTGGCGATTTTCATGAGATCTGCCGCAAGCGCTTTAAGCGCCCCATGCACGTGTGTCAGTTCATCATGGCTTGTCAGCGCATGAAACTTATTAGGCGAGCTTTTGAATGTCTGCCCGGTCAGAGCGCTGATCTCTTCGGCAACGGTGCTGCCGAATTCAGGGTGGGCATTAATGCCTGTTCCGACGGCAGTTCCGCCGATGGCAAGATCGCGGATTTTTTCAGCAGCTTCAAGAATCATCTCTTTAGAGCGGTCCAGCATGTATACCCAGCCGCTGATTTCCTGTCCCAATGTCAGCGGTGTCGCATCCTGCAAATGAGTGCGGCCGATTTTGACAATGTCTTTGAAAGCTTCAGCTTTTTCATGCAGCGTGCTTCTCAACCGGTCAATCGCCGGAATCAGTTTATCGTGAATCGCGAGGACAGCTGCCACGTGCATAGCTGTCGGGAATGTGTCGTTAGAGCTTTGGCTGCGGTTGACATCATCATTCGGGTGGATTTTCAGGCTTGATCCTTTTTCCTGCAAATAAGCCGTTCCCCTGTTTGCCACAACTTCATTCATATTCATGTTGCTCTGTGTTCCGCTGCCGGTCTGCCAGACGACCAGCGGAAAATGGCTGTCATACTTTCCTTCTAAAATATCATCGCATACGGAAACAATCGCTTCCTTTTTTTCCGCCTCAAGATTTCCAAGCTTTTCATTGGCAATCGCAGCGCTTCTTTTCAAGATTGCAAACGCATACACAATTTCCTGCGGCATTTTCTCGGAACCGATTTTAAAGTTCTCCTTGCTTCTTTGGGTTTGGGCTCCCCAAAACTTATCCGCGGGAACCTTGACTTCACCCATCGTATCTTTTTCAATTCTGTAGTCCACTTTCTTATCCCTTCCTTCTCTAATTCTGCAATATTCTATATTTCGATAAAAATCGATAAAACCCTTCCATTTAAATTTTATCTTTATTTTAATTTTAGCTCAATATAAACCCGGGTATCTTTTGCATATTTATATTTCGGATTTGTTTTACCGTATTCTTTCGATACATATGAAACCTCATAATGCTTAGAAAAAGATTGAATAATGCGTTCAATCTCCTCCGGTTTCCCCGTAAGCCTGATTTGCGCCAACTTTCTCACTCCGTCTCTGTTCAATGAAAATTTCGCCAAACACTACTGTAACACAGTATATTGTTTTTTTAACAGGAAAAGATAACCTATACAACTCCAGAAACACCAGGGCAGGTGACGATCATGACTCAATCGGAATTCAAGGAACACATCCATGAAAATCTCGCAATGCTCCTTCCCCATCTCGAGCATAACGATGATCTGATTCAAAATAAAAAAATGCTGAAAAACGGAATCATTTTTTACTTTTTGTACTTTAAAGATTTGAATGATGATAAGAAAATCCAAAAAGCGGCGAAATTGCTGGTCTCGGATGACAGCTCTTATTCACTGGAGGATGTCCGTCTCCGTTTAAATAAGCTGAATGCGGAACCCGTTACAAAAGAAAAAGACGCCATCAACGCGATATTCAAAGGAAAGTGCCTGCTCTTGATCAATGGCATGAATGTTATTTTTGCGCTGCCAACATCTGAGAAAAAGAAAAGAAGTCTTGGAGTCGTAGATACGGAAAACGTCGTCAGAGGCCCGAAAATCGGCTTTATCGAGGATGTCGATACAAATGTGGCCCTGGTCAGGCAGCGTGTCCCGGATCAAGAACTGACCGTGGAAAAAATCCCGCTCGGCAAGAGCAAGTTTAAAGACGCGACCATTCTCTATATCCAGGGCAAAGCGGACGATTCGATCATCAAAGATCTTAAAAAGCGCCTGAAAAAAGTTCAGCTGGATGATATTCAAGATACCGGCGTTCTTGAAGAATTAATCGAAGATAATAAGTACTCGCCGTTTCCGCAGATCCAGAATACCGAAAGACCTGACAAGGTTTCTTCAGCGCTGTTTAATGGACGGATCGCAATTTTTGTTGATTACTCGCCATTTGCCCTGATCGTGCCGGCTTCTTTCGGAATGGTGATGCAGTCCCCGGACGATTTTTACGAAAGATGGATCGCCACGACCTTGATCAGATTTCTTCGGTTCAGTTCGATTTTCATCACCCTGTTCCTATCGGCGTTTTATATTTCGCTTGTATCTTTTCATCAAGGCATGCTGCCGACGGCTCTCGCTGTTACGATTGCGAGCACGCGCGAAAATGTGCCGTTTCCGCCGCTCCTTGAAGCGCTGATTATGGAAGTGACGATCGAGCTCTTACGGGAAGCGGGACTGCGGCTTCCCAATCCGCTAGGCCAGACGATCGGCCTCGTGGGAGGCGTCGTCATCGGCCAGGCGGCGGTCGAAGCAAATATCGTCAGCTCTGTGATGGTGATCATCGTCAGCATTATCGCCCTTGCTTCATTTACTGTGCCGCAGTACGGCATGGGCCTGTCGTTTCGCGTGCTTCGTTTTATTTCCATGGTGGCTGCAGCCGTGTTCGGGCTTTACGGGATCATATTGTGCATGCTCGCCATCTTCACCCATTTGGTCAGGCAAAGAAGCTTCGGCATCCCGTATTTTAACCCGAACCATTTTTTCAGCTTAAAACATACGGATGAAGCCATTATTCGTCTGCCAACAAAAGCTCGGGAGGTGAACCGTAAAAATGGATCCAAAAAATCAGCACGATCGGATTAGCACGTATGAAGCCGCTTCGATCATAACCAGCACAATGCTCGGCGCAGGCCTGCTGACGCTGCCCAGGGCGCTGACGCAAAAAACGCTGTCGCCGGACGGATGGATCGTATTAATCTTTGAGGGGCTTGTCTTTTTTCTCATTATCTACATCAATGCAAAAATCGTTAAAAAACACAACGTCCTGTCTTTTTTTGATTACACAAGAGAAGGCTGCGGCTTTATAATCGGGAATATTCTCAACCTGTTAATCGTTTTATACTTCATGGGCGTGGCCAGCTTTGAAGCCAGGGCGATGGCTGAAATGGCAAAGTTTTTCCTTCTTCAGTTCACGCCGATGAGCGTGACGATTTTCGCTTTTATCGTCTGTGCAATTTATTTGGTTGTCGGGGGTATCAGCGATATGTCAAAGATATTCCCGTTCTTCCTGTCCGTTACCATTGTCATTCTTCTGATCGTCTGCGGACTGAGCCTGAATATGTTTCAGCTGAACCATTTGCGGCCGGTTCTCGGCCTTGGTTTGGAGCCGGTCAGCAGAGCTTTGACGGTCGTTTCCATTTCATTTTTAGGGGTGGAGCTGATGATGTTTCTGCCGAAATACGTCAAAAACAAAGAAAAGCTTTTTAAGGCATCGGCGATTGGATTTGGGATACCGCTCTTCTTATATATCCTCACCTTTGCGGTCGTTGTCGGGGCGCTGACCGCGACTGAGGTCATGACGTTGACATGGCCGACGATCTCGTTGTTTCAGTCTTTTGAGATAAGAGGGATTTTCATCGAAAGGTTCGAATCGTTTTTGCTCGTCATTTGGACGATCCAGTTTTTCACAACGTTTGTCGTCTATACGTACTTTGCCGCTTCAGGACTTGAAAACGTATTCGGATGGCCTGTGAAAAAAAACGTCCTCTTCATCGGCGTTGTCATCTATCTAGCATCCCTTGTCCCGCGGGACGCCAACCAGGTCAGCGCCTTCAGCGACTACCTTGGATATATCTTTATCGTTGTCTTCTGTGCACTTCCGCTTATGATCTTTTTGCTCGTGTCCATCAAAAGGAGGTTTACTTCTTCATGAAAAAAAAGGGAATGTTAGCAGCCCTTTCTCTGCTTCTCCTTTTAACAGGCTGCTGGGACAGCAGGCAGATCGAAAAGCTTAGCATCGCCATCGGCCTTGCCCTCGATAAAGGTGAAGATGATAAAAAGGTGAAATTGACGTATCAGTTTCTCGTTCCTAAAAAGATCGGACAAGACGGCAGCGCTCAGGATCCGTCTAAAGTGGTGTCCACCTCCGGAAACACGGTCCATCAAACCATCCGTTCCACCGCTTTGAAAAATTTCCCGGTATTCTCGCAGCATCTGCAAGTCCTGATTTTCTCAGAGGAGCTTGTATCCGATATTTCTCTGGAAGCATTGATCAATCAATTTATTAGGGACAACAGCATCAGAAGGAGCAGCGAGGTCTATATGACGCCCGGAGCTGCCGACAGCATACTGAAGGTTGATGGTGCAAGTGACCCTGCGTCCGACGTGATCCACAGCATCTCTGAAAACAGAGCTTCGACGATCAAGCTGCTCAAGCCCGTCACATTGAACGATATTTCGATTAAAATGCAGTCTGATTTATCTTATATCATGCCGAAGGTTGCGATCGAAAAAGGACAGCTTCAGCTTGAAGGCGGCGCCGTGATCAAAAACAACAAATACCATGCAAACCTTTCGCCGTCTCAGATCGAAGCGCTGAATTTATTAACTGGCAATGTCATCGGCGGAGTGATCGACTCAAGGCATGATGGACATTTGTTCTCGTATGAAGTGTTTTCGATGACCCACCGCGTGCGGGCGATGAGGCAGAACGGAAAGTACAAATTCGTCGTAAATGCCAATATTAAAGGAAGGCTGTCAGAGGACTGGTATCTTGGAGAGGATTCTTTTAATGACCAATATATAAAAAACATAGAGAAATCGGTTCAAAAAGACATCAAAAAGCGGGTTGAGCAGCTGATCCATGTCCTGCAGCACGATATCAAAACGGACGTCACCGATTTTTCCGACAATGCGCGGATCAATTTTCCGAAGGAGTGGGAAAAAGACAGATTCAATTGGGACAAACACTTCAGCGAAGCCTATATCGACTATCATATTAAAGCGACGATTCAGGACTTTGGAACAAAAGGTGCGACAAAAAGCAGATAGCGCCCCGTTTTTCTGATAGAATGTGTTTGAAAGGGTGATGAGCTTGAAGCGGATATTGCACATGACAGGCATTTTTTTGATTGCAGCGGCAGTCATTCTGTCCGGATTCATTATCAGTGATGTCGCCTATGATCCGTTTATGGAGGATTCGCAGTCGATGCTTTTCTTCACGATCGGCACATACCTCACCACTCCGTTTTTTTGCTTCATCGGCGGATTCATTTTGCTAGGCATCGGCAAGTTGATCGACTTGCAGGAGAAACACAATGCCATAGTGGCCGAGCGGCTCGACATCATTTGCCAAAACGGTACAGCGGGCGAACATGCACGCGAAGAAAACGAGGCCGCCCAACTTACCGCCCGCACGGTTGAAACAGATTCATTCACTCTTCCTGCAGCCGAGGATCGAAAATATTGGAACGGCTGAAAAACGGCTTTCTTGAGAAAGCTGTTTTTTGTTTGATCAGTCGACAAGTTTGTTTCGGTGGGCGTAGATTGCGGCTTGTGTCCGGTCGTCGACTTCAAGCTTGGAAAGGATGTTCGTCACATGCGTTTTAACTGTTTTAATGGTGATATATAATTCTTCGGCAATACCTTTGTTTGTCTTGCCCTCTGCTACAAGTTTGAGGATTTCCAATTCTCTTGCCGTCAGCGATTGATGAAGGGGCTGTTCGCCGGCTGAATGTCTCAGCTTGGACAACACTTTTCCTGCGACTTTGGCTTCAAGCTTTGGTTCTCCGACGCTCGCAGCCCTGATCGCATCGGCGATTTCACTCGCTTTCGACGTTTTCAGCAAATAGCTGAGCGCTCCGGCTTCGATGACCGGATAGACCTTGTCATCATCAACGAAGCTCGTCAGAACGATGATTTTCGGATCGGCAAGCTGCCGGCATATTTGTTTCGTGGCCTCAATTCCGTCCATCCCTTCCATCACAAGATCCATCAAAATCACGTCGGGTTTGGTTTCAAGCGCCAATTCAACGCCGCGCTTTCCGTCTGATGCCTCCCCAATCACTTCAATATCAGGCTGGGATTCCAGGAAAGCGGCCAGCCCCATTCTCACCATTTCATGATCATCAATTAACAATACTCGAATCACCTTTTAAGCCTCTCCTTTTTGTTGTTCAAAAATCGGAACCTTTACATCAACCTGTGTTCCTTTTCCCGTAAATGAAATGATTTCTGCCACTCCGCCGACTTCGCTGGCTCTTTCCTTGATCGAGTTCAGCCCGTACGAAGATGTTTTGACGGCATCCATCTTAAATCCTTCGCCATTGTCAATGACTTTCAACTGGAGCTGTTTGTTCCTGAGCAGCAGTCTGACGGTGACTTTTGTCGCTTTTGAATGCCGGAACACGTTTGAGAGCGCTTCTTGAACGATCCTGAACAGGTGGTCTTCCACACCTTTCGGAAGTTTGCCCGCATCCTCAATCTCCCAATCGATGTCGATCGACTGTTTCGCTTTAAATTCTTTCAAAAGGTCTGCAAGCCCTTCTTGTAGACCTTTCCCTTCAAGCGTAACAGGTCGCAAATGCAAAAGGAGCGCCCTCATTTCATTCTGGGCATCGGCCGCCATTTTTTCGACCATTTTCAGCCTTTGAGCGAGCTTTTCATCAGCCGCAGCATCGATTCCCTCCAAAACAGCTGAAGTCATCATGGAAATCGCAAACAGCTGCTGGCTCACCGCATCATGCAATTCGCGCGCGAGACGCTGCCGCTCTTCGGAGATCACCGATTTTTTCATTTGATCCTGCCATTCCGCTCTCTCATTGGACAGCTTTTGCAAAGAGGCAACCTGTCTTTCGATCCGTTCGGCCATCTCATTGAGCTGGTCGGCGGCCAGCCCGATCTCATCGTCTCCAAGCGATGGAATCCGGTAGGCAAAGTTGCCGTTTTCGTACTTTAGAATAGACTCGATCAGCTTTTCAAGCCGTTTTTTCAGCTGATTGCCGAACATATAGCCTGAGCCGAACCCGACAGCTGCGCTGATCAATGCGAGAAGCGCGATAAACGGAATCCCGAACCACCTGGAAACGATGAGCACCCTCGGATCCAGCTGGTAATAAAACAGCATAAAGCCCAATACAGCAAGAAAAATCGTAAAGCTGACACCAAGGGATAAGCGGACGGCGCGCCATTGAATGTTTGCAAGTCTGTTCGTTCTCATATGAACCGCACATCCACATCGCCGATAAACAGCGAAATCGAAATTTTGACCCGTCGTGCCGACTGCTCGTAATTCTCTGTCTCGGAATAGATTTGATTGCCGATGCCGCTTTTTCGGCCGCCGATGACGTCAATGTCTCCAACGAATGCAGAAGAGCTGATGGACACCTCAAGATCGGACGGAATGTAAATATCGACATCTCCGATCAACCCCGTAATGACGATGGTGTTTTCGCCCTCTGAAATAATCGCCTTTGACAAATCGATTTTCACGTCACCGATAAACCCGGAGATATTCAAGTCATTTAAGTCAAAAGGTGTTTTCATCAATTTTACATCACCGAAAAAGAAGCTGCGCTGGCCAGGGCTGTTCTTCTCCTGAAGCGGCTTGAAATCCGCCTTTTCCTTTCCCCTGTCTTTCGGCTTATGGCGGTCAAATACCGGCTGATTTGTCACCAGCCGGTACCCCGCATAAATTAAGAAAGCGGCAAAGAAAAAGCCGAACAGGCTGAATGTAATGCTGAAGATGTCTTTCAGCAGCAGAAAGCCTGCAAAAATATACATGACAGACCCGAGCCAGCGGCGGGAATATTTGTGGAGAAAATACCCGGCAAAAAGAAAAGCGAGCGGCCAGAATAACGCGTCTCCAAGCCCGCTGTTTTGCAAAAATATGCTGATTCCGAAGAGTACGATGATCAGTCCGATCAGCTGGTTTTTTGTAAGACGCATGCTGACTCGAGCCCCCTTTCTTCTTGTCGATTACTCAATTGAGACATTCCCGCTCGTAATTGAGATGTCGATTTTATTTTTTCCATTTCCTTTTTTTCCAGTCAGCGTCCGCTTCTCATTGGCGACTTGGTCAAATGAATAGGAATGACTGATGTTTCCGCTTGTCGACTCGGCTTCAAGACTGATGTCGGCATCATCGGGCAGGCTGAGCTTGGTGTTTCCGGATGTCTGTTTGATGCTCAGAGAATCGTTGATCTCTGTAAAGGAAGCGCGCAAATTGCCCGAAGTCTGTTTGATGCTGAGTTTGCCGGTGACATTTTCAAGTTTTGTATTACCGGATGTGGAGCGGATATCAGCAGCTGCCGTTTGAACGTTTTCCAGCCTGACCGATCCTGACGTCCCTTTTACAGAAAGGTCTTCCGCCTGAAGGTCATCGGCCTTGAGGCTGCCGCTTCCCGACTTCAAGGCTACATTTCGCAAATGCAGACCGCCGCCGGACAGTTTGACATTTCCGCTTCCCGAAGAAATCGCCAGATCTTCTTTATATTCAGAAGGAATCTTGACAATCAGCTCTTTTTTACTCCAGAAAAACGGCCAAAAGCCCTTCGAATCAGCGGAAAGCCGGAGTGTACGCCCCTGTTCAGACGAATCAAGCCGGACGTTTTTTCCCGAAATCTCAGCTTTTATATCATCGCGGTTTTCAGCTTGAATGTTGACTGTTATGCTCTTTGCATCAATGTCAATTTTATCGATGTCTTTTCCCTGTGCATGATATGTGCGGGCTGACTCGTCATCGAAGCCGAAGAATGAAAAGCCTTCGCGCCCATTCAACATCATCCCGACAAGGATAAGAATGCCGGCGATAATCAGCAGTTTTCCAACCGTTTTTTTCATTTGGATTACCCTTTCGGCTAGTAAGTGTATGCTCCTTATTATAAGGAAAATGATCTATGAAAGAAATCAAAAATTGCATAAGGGGCCTATGAGAGCCCCTATTCGTTTACGCATTTCCCGCAGGCGTCTGCTTTTCCAAGCCTGTCTTTTTAGCCCTCATTTTTTCCAGCTCTTCTTCTACCTCTTTTGCATATTCAAGGCGGCCGAATGGGCTGCTTGATGAAGCGGATAATTCAGCATAACTGTTCGCCTTTGTTTCCATCTCTTCAATGCGGTTTTCCATTCTCATAAATTCCCGGTAGGCGCTTTCGCTGTCGATTTTATTAAATGATGCATTCATATGTTCTTTCGCTTTTACCGCGTTTGCCCTGGCGATCAGCGCATGCTTGCGGTCTTTGACATCGCGCAGTTTAATTTCGAGTGTCTCAAGCTGTTCCTTTAATTCGGCAAGCTGCTTTTTCGCGTGCTGGTGAGCGTCCTTATATTCGGCAGCTTTTTCTTCAAAATACTTCATTTCTGAGAGCGCCTTTTTAGCAAGTTCTTCTTCACCCGCATCAAAAGCGAGCTGAGCCTGGTTTCTTCGCTTGACAGCAAGCTTTTCGGCTTCTTCCACTTTTCCTTTAAAACTATGTTCAATTGTCTGCTGCTTGACAATGGTATGCTTCGCCTTAGCGATATCACTTTCCATGTCGCGTACGTATTGATTCAGCATCACCCGGGGGTTCTCAAGTTTATCCAATCCTTCATTTACTGATGCGACAAACATGTCTCTGATTCTTTTTAAAGCCATGATCTCGTCCTCCTAAAATATTATTTATTCTTTTTCAAAAAGTCTTCCCACTCTGCATCAAAGCCTGTGTCATATGAAGCTGCAGAAGGCTCCGTTTTCTCTGAATAAAGGATGTCATTCTGTTTGTCATCCTGCTTCATCATTTTCCATCCGAAATAAACCATCGCTGCAGCAACCGCGATGCCGATCAGAAACGGCAATGACCCTCCCAAAAACATGATGCCGAAGATCGCGGCCAGTACCGCGGCAAACTGGCGTCCTTCCTTCCATTTTTTCACGGAATAGAATAGAAGCAATGCTCCAATAGCACCTGTAACCAATCCGCCGAAATGGCCTCCGCCGAAGAACAGGGAGACGCCAAAAAGGATTAGAAAAAAGCCGATGATGGACTTCCCATTTATATTCATATTTGCTCCTCCTTTCTCGTTCATGTCTTTACTATAGTCAATTTCAGGCTTCGACAAAACGAGTCACAGATTGATTTTGCCGTACGACCAGGGTCGTATGGCACATCGGACCCGCTCGCATAAAAAGACCGCTCATCTCAGCGAGAGAGCGGTCTTTCTGCAGGTTGCCTTGCTATGATTCAACTTTAGGATTCCAGCCGTCCAATACGTTTTCAATTGTCCATTTCTCAGCCTCATGATCGGCAAGCTGCCTTCGGGCCTCATGCGAAATCGCACCCGGACCCGTATTCCCGTATTCGTACAATCTGGCATCGGCCGCAGAAAAGCCCGACATATCCGTCCATCCTTCAGGCTTGATGTGTGCGCCTAAATCGCAGCGGTGATATAGCACACTGGCGATGGCGTCGGGGTCTCCTCCCGGATGCCATGGGCGCCCGAGGTATACCGTTCCATCTGCGGCATCGCTTGTCACTCTGCAGTTTGTTATCAATAAACCGAACGGCTTTGCGATATGCGTGCTCGCAGCTGTCACATAACCGTTGTTTGTAGCGGACCCGCGGTCAGCGCTATGGATCTGGCACTCTTCAAACACAGCTCTTGCTCCTCCGAAAATGAAATCGACATCGCCTTCTATATAGCATTGATAAAAATATTGTGTACCGTCATTGACAAACAGTGTATCTTGTCTGCCTATAAACCTGACATATTTGAACGTCATCCTGTTTCCTTTCGCATAAACCGCCACCGCTTGCGTATCGGTCGTGTCGACTTTCGTGCGGTCGAACGAGTTTTCAAACGTCAAATTTTCGGCTTCAACATGATCCGCATAAATAAACACGCTTGAACTTCCGGTCGTGCCGTATTTCCCTCCTCCTTCCTTTTCTTTTCCGGCATAGTTGTCATACGTAATCACAGTCTCGTAACGATTTTCGCCGATCAGCTTCACAAACGGCTTTGTAGCCGGAATATGAACGACTTCTTTGTAAACTCCTTTTTTAATGAATATCACTTTCTGTTCCCGACTGTACTCAGGCAAAGCATCGATCGCCTCTTGAACGGTTTGAAATTCGCCGTCTCCATCCTTCGAAACCGTCAGCCGTATAGCAGCTGCCTCCCGATTAACCACTTGAACACTCCCTCTCTTTGAAATCGCTTACTTAAAGTTTACGACAAAAAGCCGTTTTCCCCTGCCGGAAAACGGCTTGATTTGATCAATCGGCCCGTTTCTGTTAGATAACGATTGGCGGATGGCTCATTCATGATTTTTTCTTTGTCCGGAATACATCAGCGCTTCGTTCATATTCGACATCCACTTCCCCGAGACGGTGATTGACAATGCGCGCCGCCGCAAATAAATAATCGGACAGCCGGTTGACGTATGGCAGCGCAAGCGGCGGAATGTCTTCTTCTTTGGCCAAAGCGACAATCTTTCGTTCAGCTCTTCTGATGACCGTTCTCGCCGCATGCAAAAATGATGCCGTTTCTGTTCCGCCCGGAAGAATAAACTTGGTCAGCCGCGGCGCTTCCTCGACATAGGCATCAATTCGTTCTTCAAGCATGGTGATTGATTCAGTCTTGAGCTTGCCTTCTTCCTGAACATTGACATACGCCAAATCAGTGCCGCAGTCGAACAGCTCATGCTGGATGGCGGTCAACTCTGACAGAACATCTTGAAACAGCGCTTCTTCTGCTTTTAAATAAGACTGAGCCAGCCCGATGAAACTGTTTGCTTCATCCAATGTGCCGTACGCTTCCACTCTAAGATGATCTTTATCCGCCTTTCCGCCAATTAAACTCGTTTTTCCCTTATCGCCTGTTTTTGTGTATAGTTTCATTTCATTCTCCCTTCTTTATTACTTGTTTCTATAGTATACCCTGTTTCTAACTACTGCAGGAATTGTTCCATTATGAAACAAAAAAACGAATAGCAATCATCAAAATAAAGTTTTGTTGAATAAAGAAACACTCAATTTTATAATAGACATGAAAACGGTTTTATTCAAAGACAGGTGGGATGAGGATGGAATTGAATCAGCAAACGGCGATTATTACCGGTGCAAGCCGCGGCATCGGCAAAGCTGTTGCAGAGACGCTTGCGGATAAAGGGGCAAATGTCGTCATCAACGGGACAAACGAAGAATTGCTCAAGTCCCTGTGCACACAATTGAATACTGAGAGAAAGCGCGCTTCTTATGTTGCAGGTGATGCCAGTTTGCCAGAAACAGCCTCGCTTCTCATAGCTGAAGCAAAACAGCAGTTTGGGCGGATCGATATTTTGGTCAACAATGCGGGCATTAATTTGCGGAAAACGACCATTGATACATCGCTTGAAGAGTGGAAAAGAGTGATAGATTTAAATTTAACCGGCACCTTTCTCATGTGTCAGGCTGTCATCCCGGAGATGATCATGCAGGGCGGCGGAAAAATTGTAAACATGAGCTCAACGACGAGCAAAACACCGCATCACAATGCCTCTCCTGCTTACGGTGCATCGAAAGCAGGCATCAACTATTTAACGATGCATTTGGCAAAGGAGCTCGCTGCACACCGCATTTATGTCAACGCCGTCTGCCCGGGACCGATTGAAACGGATATGAGCAAGCAGTGGAGCGAGGAGTATCGCGCAGCTGTCATGGAGCGGATTCCGCTGAAAATGATCGGCTCACCCGAGCATGTCGCAAACGTTGTCGCCTTCCTAGCCTCTGATCAATCTGATTTTATAACGGGCGAAACCATTAATATTAACGGCGGCACCTACATGAACTAAAAAGAAGAGCCTCCTTAACTGGAAGGCTCTTCTTTTATATATATGCCGCTCAAGCGTACCGGACGGACAGCACGATTGCTTGTCTCACTGCTTCTTCTAAACTCGCAGGATCAGCTTTGCCGGTTCCCTCATTATCAAAGGCTGTTCCATGGTCAACACTCGTACGGATCATCGGCAGGCCGACTGTAATGCTCACACCGGCTTTAAGGCCAAGCGGACCGAATGCCTGCGTTCAACGCTAGGAACAATTTTCTCTTCTCCTTCTCCATGTCCAAACAAACCATTCTCACTGCCATGGGGGGTAATACCGCATACGGCGATTTTCGGCTGCGGAATGCCTGCGCGAATGAGCGTGTCATACGCCAATTGAATTGTCGTGTACACCCGTTTCACATCACGAGGGAGTCCCTTCAAACGATTGGGACAGCCTCTCGAACTTAAATCATAAATGATATACCCTTCATTCCATCAAGTGCCGCGCGCTCAAACGGCTTTATTCTTGGCTGGCAAAGGCCCATGTTTGCGGAACACGTACATATTTAATCGCCTGACGGTAGTACGTAAAGGCAATATGCAGATCACCGTCTTTCCCCTGCTTGATCGACGGATAGGAAAATTCGCGGTTGAGCTTGTCTTTTGAGTTGTTCGTCATCGCATAACCATCGCCGACTTCGATGTTTCTTTTGACAGGCCATGTGATGCCGCCGTCCTGTGAAAGGGCCAATGTCATCGGCGCCCTCGGAGCTCCCCAGAAGGCAGGTCGCGCTTCTGTGTCAACACCTGTTTTTGTATCATCCTCATCCTCAATTTCATCGTATAAAGATGCTCTTCTTTCGGTCGTTTCATTCGCATTCATATGATTGTATACGAGAGCAAGCGTCCCATCTTGAAGCGCTGTAAATTGAATGGAGGAGTTGTTGTTCGGCAGCTCCGTCGGCTCAGGCTCTGACCAGGTGCGGCCGTTATCAATAGAGCGGCTCAAATAAATCGAGTCTGCAAAACGGCTTCTAAACAGCGCAAGCAATGTGCCGTCGCGCAGTTTTTCAATATTCATATGAACACAGCCCGTACTGCCCGGCACCTTCACTTCCTCCCACGTCTTGCCTTTATCAGACGAAATTTTCACCGCGCTGATGTCACGGTTTCCAGTCCATTTCACGCCCGGCAAGGTGATGCAGTAAAAGACAGGCAGCAGCCAATCGCCGTTATCCAGAACAATGAGCGGCTGGCGGATAAAAGTCCCGGCTTCGGCAAACAATGTGTCAATCTTACTCCATGTCCGGCCTCTATCGTCTGAAGTCCGGTATCTGACAATCGCTGTATCCTGATTGCCGGAAAGCTGTGCCGTATACATAAGCCAAAGCCGGCCGTCAGGCTCTTGAAAAAGCACAGGATTTTGTTCGGAGCGGGAAGGATCATCTGACAGCTTTTCTGCCTGTGTCCACTCATCGCTTCCTCTTTCAAGCCTTGACATGTAAATCGATATATCAGGGATGCCTTCCTGCGTTCCCCCAAACCAGACGCACAACAGATCACCATTATCCAGCTCCAGCAGGTTGGCTGCATGGTTTTGCGGGCAGTCTGTCGGCAAAAACGCATCCTTTCTGGCCGGGTCAGTTTTATTTTCTCTGATGCGCCCATCTATCGGCAGGGAAGTTTCACTTTGTTTCATCACAATTCCTCCTCCACATTTGACTCTTTTTTCGCAGGCGAGCTGATCAGACGGTCTAATACGAGCACAATAAACGGGACAATGATGGCGATGTACATGTTATCGATGCCAAACGGATTGTCCAGCAAATACCATACCGTCGTCGTAATACCTGAAAGCGTCAGACCAATTGTTGCTCCGCGGTTTGAATTGAAATATGGCAAATAAAAGCCCATCGCCGCCACAACGGCAATTGATGTCCGAAGCGCCCTCGTAAAGAAAGAAAGCGTTAACAATTCAGGCGCCAGCGCAACGCCGAGCAGCGGAATAAAACCGATGATAATCGAAACATATCTCGTGATTTTCATGCGCTGTTCCGGTGTCGGGTTTGCTTTCGGCACATAAAAATCATCAATGATCAGCGTCGTTGTCGCCAGCGCAACCGTCGAAACGCCGACGAAAATAGACGCCACAAGGGATGTCGCCACAACCGCGCTCAGCACAGGATTCATGTGCTGCATAAACACCGGGAATGCGTAAATTGGATCAATATCCGGGTACAAATACCGTGCAGCAACGCCGATGACTCCAATGGCAATCGCAAGCGGCAGACAAAGCAGCGCTGCATACAGCGTCGACTTCTTTGCATCTTTCTCACTTTTCGATGATGTAATAGCCTGTATAATAAACTGAGTCGCGAAAATCGCCCCCATGTTGCCGATAAACCAGGCGCCGATTGTCCCCCATCCGATGCTGCCGTCCCAAGTGAAGAAATGCTCCGGCAACTGCTGCGTCATCGGCTCCCAGCCTTTTGTCAAATAGAGGGCAACCCCTAAAGTGATCAGAACCCCAGCATATTTAACAAGAGAATGCAAAATCGTCACCCAGGCAACGCCCTTCATTCCGCCAAACGTAAAATAAAAGGTGCTGACAATCGCTGTAATGATCGCACACGTCATCAGCGGCAAACCTAAAATAGACGAAATTGCCGCCGATCCGCTTAAATAGTTTCCAAGATTCACAAGTAAAAGGGCTACAATCATAATGATAGAAACGACTAGCTTGGTCGAACGGCCAAACTTTTCACTAATAATGCCGGAGATCGTATATTGGCCTGTTTTATAAAATTTCCCGGCTAAGAAGTAGGAAAAAATAAAAAATGCAATCGAGACCGTTACAATCGACCATGAAGCCGCCAAACCATGTGTATAAGCTGATTCAGCGGTCCCAATTGTCGATTTGGTGCCGATGAATTCACTCATCAGCAGAATGCCGACAACAATCGCCGGCAGCGTTTTGGCAGCATTGTTGAATTCCGAACTTGATTTACTGCGAAACCGCATCGTCAGCCACGTCGTAAAAAGAATGTAAACCACAATCACTGCCAAAATAAACGTTATGATCGAACCGCTTAAGACATCCACCCAAACTCCCCCTTTGTTTGTGAGCCATATACAGGCTCATGGTGAAAACCATGTACAGATCCCGGCACCTACATATCCAGCAATTTCAAATAGACGGCTTCAATCTCCGCAATGGACATCGGCTTTGGATTGTTATCCATGAGCCGTTTGACGTCGGCTGCCGCCTCTGCAAGCGATGGAACATCCTCTTTTGATACCCCGAATGTCTTTAAATTTTGCGGAATGTTCAAATCAGCGGTCCACTCTTCAATTTTCCGTATGACCCGCTCTGCTTGACTTGCCTTCGAACCCTTTGGTTCAATTCCAATCACGCCAGCCACATCCGAAAGACGGTCAATCACATGATCCGCATTGAAGGCCGTTACATGCGGAAGCAGCATTGAATTGGCCACCCCGTGCGAAATTTTGTATTTTCCCCCGAGCGGGTAAGCCATCGCATGAACCGCCGCTGTTCCTGCGCTTGTCAAGGCCATTCCGCCATACATGGCGCCAATGAGCATTTTTTCTCTCGCTTCCAGATTATCTCCATGATGGTAGGCCTCCTGAATACTGGAGGAAATCAGTCTCATAGATTCAAGCGCAAACATGTCGCTGAATGGGTTTGCTTTGTTGGAAATATAGGATTCGAGTGCGTGTGTAAATGCATCCATTCCAGTTGCAGCTGTGATCGCTTTTGGAAGACCGGTCGTCAAAACCGGATCTAAAATCACAACCGACGGCAGCAGATAGGGAATGACCATACCAATCTTTAATTCTTTCTCCGGGAACGTCACAATCGCATTCGGCGTCACCTCTGACCCTGTTCCGGATGTTGTCGGAATCAGCACAAGCGGAACGCCGGGCTTTTCAACAAGATTCGTGCCAATCAAAGCAGAAATCGGTTTTTCATTTGTTTTCAGAACAGAGAGGATTTTAGCCGCATCTAGCACACTGCCTCCGCCAATTCCTAGAATCGCGTCATGGCCTCCTTCAGAAAAAAGCTGAAAAACCTCTTCGATATTTTGTTCCGTCGGCTCCGGCTGTATATCGGTGTTAATTTCACTTGAGATGCCTTTTTCGGCCAGCACCTCTTTCATTTGGTCTGCATAGCCGAGAGAAACGATCGACGGCTGAGTTAAAATAAACACCGAACGAATCTGATTCAAGCCGGTCTGATCTAAGTGATCGCCAAGCAAATTGAGTGAATGTGCACCAGCCTCAATTCGGGCGGCCGTTTGAAAATGATAAAGCGTCTTCATAACCTCACTGCTCCTTTGCCATTTTTACTTCAATTCCGTAGCCTTCGAGCATCTTTTTTACTTTTAGCAGCGGCTCTCCCGACAGCTCTGCAATCGGACTTTTAGGCGGCCCGACGGCAATGCCGGCAAGCTCTGCTGCTTTTTTTAGCGGTGCCGGCAGTGAACCGAGTGAAAACGTATCACGAAGCGGTTGCAGCTGCTGTTGATAGCGCTCGCTCTCTTCAATGTTTCCTTGTTTAAAAGATTCATAGATTGAAACAACGGTTTGCGGAAGCACATTGGCTGTGGCAGCTACAGCACCTGTTCCACCCGCCTTCAATGTGTCTAAAATCAATGAATCAGTTCCTGCCAGGACGGAAAAGGACTGTTCTTTTGTACGCTCAAGATACGCCTTAATATTGGCGAAGCTGCCGCTGCTGTCCTTAATGCCGATAATGTTCGGCAATGCCGCAAGCCTTTCAACCGTTTCGGGCTCCAATGATACGCCTGTTCTCGACGGAATGTTGTAGAGCAGGACAGGAAGCGTGACATTTTCAGAGACCGTGCGGAAGTGCTGATACAATTCCTCCTGCGAAGGTGCGACAAAGTATGGCGTAATAATCGAAAGAACATCCGCTCCGATATCCGCCATTTGATTGGATAAGGAAATGGTCGCCTCAGTACTGTTTTCTCCTGCCCCGATGAAAACAGGCACTCGTTTATTAACCGCTTTTACAACTGTTTCAGCAATTTGAAGCTTTTCCTCTTGCGAGAATAAATGAAATTCGCCATTTGTCCCTAAAGCAAAAATGCCATGGACGCCTGAATCAATAAGATCATTCACCAGCTTTTCGGCTGCGCCCGCATGAAAAGCCTGTTCTTTTGTAAGCGGTGTCAGTATGGCAGGGATAATCCCCTCTACTTTCAAGTGATCTCGCCTCCTCTGTTGCATTTTTAAACATTTAAATAGTAAAACGCTTTCACAAATTTTATTATAAAGGTGTTATGATTCATTTAACAACACATTTTTTCGAATTCGGGACAAAAGAATGAAACCTCACCTTCAGCTGATGCGTTTTAAAACAATAAAAAAACCTGTCCAAAGACAGGCCCAAATCTAACCTTTTAAAACTTTCACACAAGCCGCTGTTTTATTTTGAATTTCTGTAAAAAAGGCAGTTTGATACGCTGACCGGCCGGATTGAGTGGCCGCTACAAGCACATCGCTGCACGGAATATGGTGCTCGGCTGCGGCATTTGCTGCAGCACTTATCGCCGTTACAAATTGACCATCTTGCAAACAGCCGTCAACTAACACCCATATGATCAAACGCCCCGCCGTATCTTTCATACCGACGATGCAAAGATCACCCTTTTCCGACACAATATGACAGTCAGCCAATTCAGCATCATGTTGGATAAACAGCGTTTCCTGTTCATAGGCTGACAGGTCATGCGGCAATCCAGAGTTGTTTCCGCTTGCGAAGACAAGCTTTCGTCTCCATGCAAAGCCTGTTTCAGAGGACAGAAGACGCAGCGGGCGGTCTGCCGAAAATGCGATGCCATGCGGCAAATATTGTTCAATCCGCTCTTTTAAAAAGAGGGGCTCGGTTTTCTCCGGGATGGTTTTCGCCTTGATCGTAAACTGCGGATTTGCACGCTGAGGATGGTCCAGCGCTGTGATGCCCGTATCATACACTCTTCCGATACCCTCGGCAGAAAGGGCGGCTTCCGGGCGGTCAAGAACTTCCGCCTTTCCATCTTTCAACAACAGCAGGCGGTCACAGTATAAACTCGCAATATTCACATCATGAAACACCCCGACCACTGCGAGTTTGGATGCAGCCGTTTCTTGTTTCATTAAATCAAGCAGACTCTTTTGAAATGACAAATCGAGAAAACTCGTCGGTTCATCAAGCAGCAAATATTCGGGTTCCTGGGCAAGTGCCTGTGCTAAATACACCCGCTGCTGCTCTCCGCCGCTCAGCTCATGAATGGATTTTTGAGCGAAACGAAGCGTGTCTGTCTGCTTCATCACCCTCTTCACGATATCATGGTCTTCCGCTGTCAGCTGCCGAAAAAGGCCTGATTGATACGCGTAGCGGCCAAACTGTACCGTTTCCTCCACCGTAAAGGAAAAGGCCTGCTCCGTTTTTTGAGGAAGGACCGCCATTTTGCGAGCGAGCTCTTTCGTTTGGTACGCCCCGACTGAACGGCATTCAAGCAGCACCTCGCCGCTTCGAGGCGCGATTGTTCCCGACAACATTTTCAGCAAAGTAGTTTTTCCGCTGCCGTTCGGACCAAGAATTCCTAAAAATTCACCCGGCTTTACAGCAAAGCTGATGTCCTGTAAGACATCCGTTTTTCCGTAGCCGCCGGACACACGGATGACATCAATCATGAATTCGCCCTCCCCGGTAGCGCCGAATCAAAATAAACCCGAAAACAGGCGCTCCTATCAGTGCGGTAATAATACCGATCGGCAGCTCGGACGGCTCAATGATGGTTCTCGACAAAAGATCTGACAGCACAAGGAACGAAGCACCGTTCAGCATCGAGAGCGGCAGAAGATGACGGTGATCCGTAATAGAGAAAAGCCGGATAAAATGCGGAATGACGAGACCGACAAAGCCAATGGTTCCAGACACAGCAACCGCACTGCCAGTTAAAATAGCTCCCGCCAACAGAACGACATACTTACTTCGCTTCACATTCACACCGAGGAGCCTCGCTTTTTCCTCGCCATAAGTCATCACATTCAGTTCTCTCCCGCTGATCAAAAGCGCGGCAGCACCAACCGCAAAAAAGGGCAGAAACAGCGCGATATAACCCCAGCCTCTCATCGATACACTGCCGAGCAGCCAGTGGACGATCGGTTTTAAATCATCGCCGGTCAATGCGATCATGAGAGAAATAAGCGCACCCAAAAAAGAACTGAAGATGATTCCTGTCAAAATCAAAGCAGACAGGGTCAATGAAGGGTGTACGAGCCGCGCAAAGAACAAAACCAAAAAAATCACGACAACGGCCGCGGCAACGCTTAAAAACGGCAGTGTAAAACTTCCGATCACCGGCAGCTGAATCCCAAAAAACAGCGTGACCACTGCACCGACGGCCGCGCCTGACGAAATGCCGAGCGTATACGGATCTGCGAGCGGGTTTTTCAAGAGCCCCTGAAACCCGGCTCCCGCAGCAGCAAGCCCCGCGCCGACAAGAGCGGCCAGCACCACCCTCGGCAGTCTGATTTTCATGATGATGTTCGCCTCTGTCGTATCGGGATTTAACCCTTGAATACCAAACCATTCGTTCAAAAAAACCTTGATAATAGAAGGAATGGGAATCTCCAAAGATCCGATAGAGATTCCCATAAGAACAGATGCCGACAGAAACATCAGGCTGAAGGCATATGCCGCGAAGCGGTTATTTTTTAAAAACGTCAGGGTAAATATGTTCAGCAAGCTCTTCGACCCCTTTGATCAATCGCGGCCCCGGACGGGTCACGAGGTCAGGGTCCACGTCGTATACTTCGTTATTTTTGACCGCTTTTACACCGTTCCAGCCGCTTCGTTTTTTAATTTCGCTGACTGCGGATTTACCATTTGTCGTCACGATCGCATCGGGATTCAGCTTGACGATCGCTTCTTCCGTTATTTTGGTCCAGCCTTTCTGCGCGGAAGCAGCATTTTCCGCATGGATCGCTTCAAGCATTTCATCCATAAAGGTGCCTTTTCCGGTCGTATAAATGTCCGGAGCCGGAGACACTTCGACAAATACTTTCTTTTGATCGTCTTTAGATATGCCGGCAGCTTTTTCTTTTATGTCAGCCAGGTCAGATTTCATGCCCTTGATCAGGCTTGCCGCTTGATCCTCTGCACCGGCAGCTTTTCCGATCATTTCGATGGACTGGTACGCCTCTTTAAAAGAGGCCGCATCATTCACGGTCACCACCGTAATTCCTGCATCCTCCAGCTGCTTTAGTCCTTCTTTGGCACTCTGCATGCTCGATGCGTGAGCCAAGACCAAGTCGGGATTTAACGAAATGATTTTTTCTGTGTTGAATTCCATGCCCCCGATTTTTTCAACGTTTTTCACTTCTTTTGGATATGTATCAAAATCCGTCACGCCGACGACTTTCTTCCCCAGGCCAAGGGCATATGTAATTTCGGTATTGCTCGGCATCAGAGAGACGATTTTCTTCGGTTCTTTTTCAATTTTGACCTCTTGTCCTGAAGCATCTTTTATGGTGACCGGAAACGCTTCAGCCGCCTTCTCCTGTTTTTGCTGTTCTGCCGGCTTTTGCGCTTGACCGCAGCCGCTAAGAACGCCGGCGGCCAACAGCAGTGACAGCAATAAAAGCCCTAACTTCTTCATTCTGCTTCCTCCTCGGGATAAAATAAAAACATCTCTACTCAGTAAAGATGCAGTAAACCAGGAACGTACAAAAAAAGAGCACATCGCTTATACCGCATCTGTCTTCGCAGATAACGCGGTCATCATCCAGGCGGTTATTCCGGGGCTTTTGGTTGATCGCTCCCGGCCCGTCCGAACTGCTCGCGGGGGGCTCGCCGGCTCCCTTAAGCTGCTGACGGCTAGCGCCTTTCTGACTCATTCGTGTCCTAATTTCGGAATTATTATACTATAATCGACACAGGTCTGTATATGAGATTCTGAAAAGGAGATTTTCAACTGAAAAAACGTTGTTTTTGCTAAAGTATTTACGATATATTGCATATAGAGAAAGGGTGGTTTTATGCCGATACCGAAAAACTATACGCCGCAGGTCAGACTTTCAGCAAAGGAAAAAGCGTTTCACCAATTGCAGCGCTGGATTGTCGACGGAACACTTGAACCCGGCGAAAAAGTCACGGATGCCGATCTGGCCGAAGCGCTCGGCGTCAGCCGCACACCGGTCAGAGAAGCGCTACAGCTCCTCGAATCCCAAGGTTTTGTTGAAATGAAGCCGGGAAAAGAAACAAAGATCACGCTCATTCATCCCGATGATGCGCTGGCCGTCTATCCCCCGCTCGCACATCTTCAGGCTCTGGCGGCGGAACTGGCCGCGCCGCTTTTGACTGAAGAAGAGATCGCCGAGCTCAAAAAACTCGCGGCTCAATACGAAGCCGCGTTTAAGGAAGAGCGGAACCACGATGCAGCCGAACTGGACGAACAGTTCCACCATTTGATTACAGAAGCGGCTAAAAACCCGTATGTTCTTCAGTTTTCCTCTGTACTGCAGCTTCATGTCAGACGGATGAAGTATGTGTTTTTCAATCGGCCGTCTGCTCCGAAACTGCAGTCCGCCGCCGAGCATTGGGAAATCATCGCCGCTTTTGAAAAAAACGATCCGAAATTGGCGGCTGAAGTGATGAAAAAGAATTGGCTCCGTCCGATGGAAGATATTCATAAGATTTTAAAAAACAAGGAACAATAAAACGTCAAGCACGATTTTCGACCGAGGTGTCCAGCTGCGATATACTGTTCATTAGATGTTTTTTCATCTTAACTCTTAAAACAAGGATTGATGGCATATGGATTTACAGCTAAAAGACAAACTCGTCCTCGTGACAGGTTCTACTGCAGGTATTGGAAAAGCAACGGCGGAAGCCTTTTTGGCGGAAGGGGCCGAAGTCATCGTGAACGGACGGACAGAAGAAAAAGTCCAGTCAGTCGTTGAGGAACTTTCCCGGCACGGAAACGTTCACGGCATTGCCGCTGATTTATCCGCTCCTGAAGAAAGCATGGCATTGGTCGAAAAAACCGCTAAAATCGGGGAGCTTGATGTCCTCGTCAATAATATGGGCTTCTTTGAAGTGAAGGATTTCACAGAGGTGACAGACGAAGAGTGGCTCAAATATTTTGAAGTAAACGTTTTAAGCGCAGTCAGGCTTTGCCGCGCGTTTCTGCCGGCCATGCTGAAGCGTAATAAGGGAAGGATTCTCAATTTGGCAAGCGAAGCCGGCATCAAACCGCTTCCGCAGATGATCCCTTATTCAATGACGAAAACCGCTCTGATCAGTTTATCAAGAGGTTTGGCCGAAATGACGAAAGGGACAAATGTGACGGTCAACTCCGTCCTTCCGGGACCTACCTGGACGGAAGGCGTCGCCAATTATATGGAGGGTGCAGCAGCTCAGGAGAAAACCGATTTAGACACTTTTGTCAAAGACTATTTCAAAGTGAATGAGCCGACTTCTTTGATTCAGCGCTATGCAAAACCGGAAGAAGTGGCGAGTACGATCGTCTATCTCGCTTCCGAAAAAGCTGCGGCCATCAACGGTTCCGCTCAAAGAGTGGAAGGCGGAATTATCCGCTCCATTTAACAGAAATCCTCTGCCGATCGGCAGAGGATTTTTTCCTTTTGGGTTAAGATCTCTTCTCCAGACCTCCCGTCAGCCTTTCGCGGTCATCCGGCTCAAAACCGTTAAGCCGCTTTAAACATGATGCCCGCCAATTTGCCGACAGTTCCTCCACCTCGAGAAGTTTTTTGATGCCCTCAATATTGTTCTTTTCATGATGCTTGATGCGATTTGCGTAAGAAATCGTGATGCCTTTAGGGTGGCGTGAGATTCGTTTCAGACCACGATCCTTACAGACGAACCCTTCTTTCAGCACGCGAAAGTAAAAACCCGTAAATCCGGTGTCCTGTACCTTCAGTATCATATCGGGCATACCGTACCTTACGGTTAGTTTATAGCAAGGCTGCCTTGGCTGGCTCACCTGTACAACAGCTTCACCCAGCTGAAAGATATCGCCGATATGAACGTCATCCTCCAGCAGACCCTTGATCGTTAAATTTTCGCCAAATGCTCCGTATTCCAGCTTTCTTTGCAGTTCCTTTTCCCAAAAGAGATAATGTTCATACGGATAGACACACACTGCTTTTTCCGCGCCACCATGATGAACGAGATCCCCCTGCCCGTCCCCCGCAAAATTAGTAGATGACAGGAAGATAGGGCCGCTTGCCGGCTTCTTGTATATTCCGGTAGACACAGCTTTATTTTGAAACTGAATTGCCTCTGGCTTCCCTACATTGATCGAAAGGATATCGGCATATTCCATTCATATCACCTCTTACATTCAAATGTCCTGCAGACGGCAGCGGCCGAACAGCAACGCTGCACATCTCTTTTGAGATTTAAGTATAATCGACCTCTTATCATAAAACCATTCAATCGTTATTATAAAAACAATAGGTTAAACCTATCGTTGAGTTTCGTCTGTTTTTTATAATGGAGAGGAGGAAAAAGCATTGGAGCTAAAGCAATTGGAATATTTCATGGCATTGTGCCGGGAGCTTCATTTTACCCGTGCCGCCGAAAAACTGAATATCGCTCAGCCCTCGCTGAGCCAGCAAATCCGTTTGCTTGAACATGAAATCGGAACGCCTTTGTTTAACCGTTCAGGCAAACGCACCGTAATGACGGAAGCGGGAAAGATTCTGCTTCAGCACTGTTACAATATCTTTCATGAACTGTCACAGGCGCAAGACGCAATCAGCGAGCTCCAAGGTTTAAAGAGGGGAACGCTAAAAATCGGGGCGCTGTTGACCGTGGTTAATTATTTGCTTCCCCGGACCGTGATCGAATTTCACCGCAGCTACCCCAATATTGAATTGTCTGTTTTAGGGCTGAGAACCGGAGATATTTACGAGCGGCTGCTGCAAAATGAGCTCGACTTGGGCATTGTAGCCCAGCGGGTGGAACACAGTGATCTGGAAACCGTTCCATTCCTTACCCAGCAGCTCGCCCTCGCAGTGCCTATTGACAATCCGGTTGCAAAACGGCAGTTTGTCACACTTGACGTGTTAAGGGAGATTCCATCTATCTTGCTGCCTGAGACGTATTTTTTGCGGCAGCTGATCAACGAAAAGTGCCGCACGTTTGGATTCGAACCTCGGCCAGTCATGGAAATGACAACGATGGAATCGATCATGAACATGGTTGGTAAAGGCATTGGCGCCACCATTTTGCCGAAAGGCTATCTCGATGATATTGGAAATAAATCCATTCAGACGATTCCGATTCAAATGCCGGATTTGACGACGGAAATCAGCATCGTTTACCGTAAAAACAAGCATATATGCGCTGCAAGCCGGGTGTTTATGGAACTGCTGATTTCCTCGGTCAAAAACGAAACCGCTGATGCGCCGCCGCGTTAAAAGAAAGATCCTCTGCATGTCTGCAGAGGATCTCTGTTTAGACTTCGTGTGAATCATAGCGTTTTCCGTTAATATACAGATTCGAAAAAACAGGGTCTTTCACATGTTTCAGTTCCATCGGAATATCGACGCCGTCGATCTCGGAATCAGTCACTTTCAGACCGGTGACTGGAGAATGATCGTACGCCAGCACCCTGATCCCGTATTGTCCGCCCATGCTTTCCAGCTGCTCAACATCAATGTTGCGGACGACGGGCTTGAAATCTCCGGCGTCCCCTTCTTCATATTCCATATCGATGGCGATCACTTCGCGCTTCAAGCTTTTGACCGTATTTTTGTGAAAGTAGATGTTTTCAAGAACACCGCCGCGCACCGAATTCGTTTTAATGCGGAGGGCTCTGTCCAAGTTCGGGCTGTCCATGAGGTTTCCCTCGGCGATGACATTCTTCACGCCGCCGGAAATTTCGCTTCCGATCGTGACCCCTCCATGCCCGTCTTTCATTTCGTTATGTTCAATGACAATGTTCTCCGATGGCATGTTGATCCTTCGGCCGTCGGCGTTTCTTCCCGATTTGACGGCGATGCAGTCATCTCCATTATCAAAATGGCAGCCCTTGATCACCACGTTTTTGCACGATTCCGGGTTGACTCCGTCGGTATTCGGACCGTGTCCGATGACCTTGATTCCGTCCACTGTCACATTCTCGCAAAGCACGGGATGAACTTGCCACATCGGCGAATTCAAAACGGTGACACCTTGAATCAAAATATCTTTGCAGCGATACGGCTGAATGAAGTTCGGCCGCAAATAATGCCCTTTTCCAAACTGCCGCTCAGTGACCGGGACACCGCGCTCAGCCATTTCAAACAAAGCATTTCGGTCTTTTTCCTGTGAAGACTGGCCGTTCGTTCCCCTTTTCCACGGCCACCAATGTTCGTCATCACCTTGGCCGTCAAGCGTGCCCTTTCCGGTTATTGCAATATTTTCGGCTTCGTAAGCATAGATGAGCGGTGAATAATTATAGAGCTCGACGCCTTCGAACCTCGTCAGCACAACGGGGAGATAATCTTCCGGGTTCTGACTGAATTTGATCACCGCTCCTTGTGCAAGATGAAGCTCCACATTGCTTTTCAGTCTGAGTGCACCGGAAAGAAACACGCCTTCAGGAACTGCTACTCTTCCACCGCCTGCTTTGTGGGCTTGATCAATCGCCTTTTGTATCGCTCCCGTCGCATCCTTTTTTCCGCTTCCGTCAGCCCCAAACGCTGTAACATCAAATGATCGATCAGGAAATACCGGAACCTTCAGCGTCTTTAGAATCTCGTCTTTTATTTTCTGCAGACTCACGTTACCGCCCCCTTTACAATGTAACGCCTGTTTTAAATATCGCAAGCTCCCTGAAATCGTTTATCTCATTGTTCAGCTGCCTGCCGCCCGCGACTTCGATCAAATATGCTGTCAACTCTTTCAAAACGTCATCTTCTGACCGGTTTTCGAGCACCCTTCCCGCATTAAAATCGATCCAGTGGCGCTTCGCCTCATAAATCGCTGTATTTGTCGAAATTTTCATCGTCGGCACAAAGGTGCCAAAAGGCGTGCCCCGCCCTGTCGTAAATAAAACGATTTGACACCCTGCAGCGGCCAGTGCGGATGAAGCAACAAGGTCATTTCCCGGAGCGCTCAGCAGGTTCAACCCGTTCTTTTTCAAAACGTCCCCGTATTCCAGAACATCCGTCACCTTTGAAGTGCCGGCTTTTTGCGTACAGCCGAGCGACTTATCCTCCAATGTCGTAATGCCGCCTGCTTTGTTGCCCGGAGACGGGTTTTCATAGACGGGCTGCCTGTGATCGATAAAGTACTGTTTAAAATCGTTGATTAAGCGGACGATTTTATGAAACACTTCCTCATTTTCAGCCCGCTCCATCAAAAGCGTTTCCGCTCCAAACATTTCAGGCACTTCTGTCAAAACCGCCGTTCCCCCTTGGGCGATCAGAAAATCGGAGAGCCGGCCGAGCAGCGGATTCGCGGTAATGCCGGAAAATCCATCAGATCCGCCGCACTTCAAACCGATCTTCAGTTCAGAAATCGGAACATCTTCACGCCGGTCACCTTTTGCATGCTCATAAATTTCTTTTAACAGTTTGACGCCTTCCGTGACTTCGTCTGATACTTCTTGAGAAAGCAGGAACTTGACCCGGCTGTGATCATAATCGCCGAGCGCTTCGCGGAATTCATGGATGCTGTTGTTTTCACAGCCAAGTCCCAGCACAAGGACACCGCCTGCATTCGGGTGTTTGACGGCATTCGCCAACATCGTTCTCGTGTTGATATGATCATCGCCAAGCTGTGAACAGCCGTACTGATGCTTTAATACGTGAACGCTTTCAAAAGGGACGATAGAGCCGACCTCAGCTTTAAATTCCTTGATGATCAGCTCTGCAATGCCATTTACACAGCCGACAGTCGGTACGATCCATAGCTCGTTTCTGATTCCCGTTTTTCCGTCTTTTCGTTTAAAGCCTTTAAATGTGAGCGGTTCTTTTTGATAGCGGTTTTCCGTAAATTTCGGCTTGTAGCTGTATTCTTCGACACCGCCCAAATTCGTTTTCACATTTTTTGTATGCACCCACTCCCCCGTCTGAATCATGTCAGTGGCGTGCCCGATCGGAAAGCCGTATTTGATGACGTCTTCATTTTCAGCGATGTCTTTTAAAGCAAACTTATGGCCTTTCAAAATCGTTTCCTTGATCACGATGGCCCGTTCTCCTGCAGTGACCGTTTCACCGGTTTGCAATTCTCTTAACGCAATGCCGACATTATCTTGAGAATTGATCATCAAGCAGTCTTTCATCACATGTCCCCCAGCTCAGCCATTTGGCTGTTCATCATTTTTTTCAGCGCCTTCCTCATTCCCGTTTGTTTCATGTCCCTTAAATATTCAGCCGTCTTGTCCGTCAACCCGGAAATGTCGTTCAGGTTTTGCCCCCATACTTTTTCAAACCCGAGAACATGGAACGCGATGTTTGAAACGTCTGTCTCTTCTGTCCAGAGCCGTTTGAAAAAAGCCAGCACCTCATCGTCGTCAGACAGCGGAATGGCCTCATCTTCCCGTTTTCCTTGGTAAAAATAAATTAAAGCGCTTAAAGCAAATACGGTTCGAGCAGGAAGTTTGCCAGTTCGTTCCGCATATTCCATTAAGACGGGCAAATTTCTGACTTTGAATTTTGCAAAGGAATTTAAGGAAATATCGATCAGCTTGTGACGGATAAACGGGTTTTTAAAGCGGTCGAGAATCTCTTCCACATAGGCGTCAAGCTCACTGCCGGGCATATCGATCGTCTCGAGCACTTCACGCTGAATCAGCTCTTTCACAAATGATCCGATAAGTTCGTCTTCAGCCGCTTCACGAACCGTCTCAAGGCCTGCCAAATAAGCGATCGGCGTCATCGCGGTATGGGCGCCGTTTAAGATTCTCACTTTTCTCAGCCGGTACGGCGTCACATCTTTGACAAACTCGACATTCAGACCGGCCTCATGAAGCGGAAGCTCGTCTGGAAGCCATTTCGGCCCTTCAATCACGAACAAATGATACGGCTCCGCCGTCACCATCAGAGAATCGCGATAGCCGGCCGCGTCTTCAAGCCGGTGTGCATTTTCTTGCGGGAATCCCGGTACGATCCTGTCTACAAGCGTATTGCAAAACACATTTGACTCCTCAAGCCAATCGATGAACCCCTGTTCAAGCGCCCATTCGTTCGTATAGCGCAGCACAATCTCTTTCAGTTTTTTCCCGTTATCTTCAAGCAGCTCACACGGGAGGATCACCAGGCCTTTTTCCCTGCTTCCCTGAAAAGTCAGGTAGCGTCTGTATAACAGCGCAGTCAGCTTCCCCGGATAGCTCTTCTGCGGACGGTCGGACAGCCGGTCTTCCTCGATATATATGATGCCGGCCTCTGTCGTATTTGAAAAGACAAAGCGCAAATCCGGCAGATCGGCCAGCTTCATAAATTCATCATAGTGTTCATAGCTGCTGACGACTCTGCTGATTGTTGTAATGACAGCAGAATCGCGAACCTCCCGTCCTTCCCTGAAGCCTTCAAGATAAAGCGTGTAAAGCCCATCCTGTTCTTGAAAGGCCGTTACTGAGCCGCGGCGCGGAGGCACAACGACGGCGCTGCCGTTAAAATCGGTTTCTTCATTCAATCTATGAATCTGCCAGTCAATAAACCCCCTCATAAAGTTACCTTCCCCGATTTGCAAAATCCGTTCGGGACGGCTCGGCTTAGACCTTATCCGTTTGGACAGCCTCTCCATTTCAATTCCCTCCTCATTTTTGCACACGTTCACATTTTACAGCGCATCAAAAATGATGCTATAGATGCTTAACTGAATTGCGAATGATCAGCTCCGTGCCGATGAGCGTCTGCCTGCCTTCTGCCTGCGGATTTTCGATCAGTGACAACAGGCTTTCCGCACCAAGCATGCTGATTTTTTCCGTCGGTTTTTTTACCGTCGTCAATGACGGTGTCGTATACGCCGAAAATCCGCTATCGTCAAAGCCGATGATCGACATATCGTCAGGACAGCGTTTCCCGTTTGCATAAAGGGCGTTCATCGCGCCGATCGCCATATCATCATTGGCGCAAAACAGGGCAGTCGGAGGGTTCTTCAGCTTCAGCAGCGTTTCAGCCGCACGAAAGCCGCTTTGCATCGTATAATCACCTTGAACGAGGTATTCGCCGGGCATGTCAAGATTTGAGTCGCGAAGCGCTCGAAGAAAGCCTCCTTTTCTTTCTTGAGACGATTTAAAACTTTCTTTCCCCTGCACCATGGCGATCCGTCTGTGGCCGTTTTTGATCAAGTATGAAGCAGCGAGGAAAGCGCCCTCGTGTTCATTCGCCAAAATATTGACGACGGAGTGCCCTTCGATTTTTCTGTTCAGCACGACGACCGGAATATTCTGTTTGAGGACGTGCTCAATAAAAGCCTGATCCTGTTCGCTTTGGCTGATTAAAATCATGCCGTCATAGCGGTTGCGGTGAATGGATGACAAATCATGATAATCGTCAATCCCCCTGACAACCATATTATAGTTTTCATCGATCACCTTGTTGACGCCGCGCAGGATGTCTGCAAAGAAACTTGAAGACGTCCCGTCTGTCAGGCTTGTTAAAAACAGACCGATCGTAAAAGACTTTTGCGTAACAAGGCTTTTCGCATTAAAATTCGGTTTATAATTCATTTCGGCTGCGATGTCGAGTATTTTCTTTTTCGTGTTCTCTTTTATCAGCGGACTATTGTTCAGCGCTCTGGATACTGTGGTGTGCGATACATTCGCCAGCCTGGCGATATCTTTAATCGTTACTGACATTGTTTTTTTACCCGCCTTTTCTTGCTGTTGTTACCATCAGTTTACCATATCAAAAGCGCTTTTTAGAAAATGAAATTCCGCTATGGTCTCGCTTCGATTTCCGCGATCATTTCGGCATGCTTCTGATCTGTCAGACGGTACAGGTAGCCGAGAACGAGAATGGCCGCCGTCAGCGCCGCTGCAGGATACAAAAGGAGTATCGCTTTAATGCCGAGCAGCGTCCCCGCTTTTTGGGTCGCATTCGGCACATAGCCGATAATGCTGAGACCGATCCCCGACAGGAAGCCGGAGAGCGACTGAGCCAGCTTTCTCGAAAAGTTAAACAGCGAGTATACCGTTCCTTCTTTCCGTTCCCCTGTTCTCCACTCGCCATAATCGATTGCGTCTGATACAAATGCCCAGGTGATACCGTTCGGAATGCTGATGCCGATAAAGGCGATGCTGGCGAGAATCGTAAAAACAAAGACATTGCCCGGTACGAAAAAATTGATCAGATCCGCACAGACGGAAACCGCGAGCCCCAAAATAGCGGTATGCTTTTTCCCGAACAGCTTCACGAGCTTCGGCAGCATGATGACGCCGATAAAGGATGAGCCGATGATGATAAAGTTCATGTAGGCCATCAGTTCGGCGTTGCCGAGGTTATACTGTGCGAAATAAATCAGCATCGCAGATTTAAGGTTATAGGCTGAAATCGTAAAAATGGTCATGAATATAAGCGTAAGGAGCGGTTTATTCGTAAAAAACGTCTTTGATATTGCTTTGAATGTCACTTTTTCCTGTTTGTACTTCTCATCTTTTACGACAATCCGTTCCTGGCAGTTTCTATAGCAAATGTAGAAAAACAACACACCGAGAAAAGACATCAGCCCCATGACGACCGGATAGGCAACCGCAGGGTTGTCAAACCTGACGATCATCGGAATGACAACAATGCTCGTCACAAACAGGGCGCCCAGCGAGCCGGCCTGTCGAAAGGAAGCAAGCGAAGTCCGCTCCACCGAATTTTGCGTCATGGCCGCCCCGAGCGAGCCGTAAGGGATGTTGACAAAGGAATAGCCGAGGCCCCAAAGCATGTATGACGCATAAGCGTATATGAGTTTGCCCGTCGGTGACAGATTCGGCGAGATGAAGGTCAATATCGTCAAAATCGCGAGCACAAAGCTTCCGTATAGCAAATACGGCCTGAATTTGCCTTTCGGCCCGATATTCTTCCTGTAGTCGATCGATGTTCCCACAATCGGATCGACAAAAGCGGCAAAAAGTTTGCTCACAAGAAAAATGCCGCCGGCCGCTGCCGCCGGAATACCGGCAACATCCGTAAAAAACTTCAAAAGATAGAGCTGTCCAAGGTCAAACATAAATCCGTTCCCAAAATCTCCAAAACCGTAAGAAACCTTTTCTTTTAAACTTAATTTCTCTTGAGTGACGGTGACTGTTTCGGTTTGTTTGTTCGTCGATATTTCCATGAAAAAGCAGCTCCTCTGCTAGCCATTTTGTGACTCTATGCTTTCAAACGATCTTTCACTTCAAACTGGAAATAGTGTTTTGCATTTTCGTAGCAGATCCCTTTGACGATCCGTCCCAGAAGCTCGATATCATCCGGCGCTTCTCCTTTTTCAACCCATGTGCCGATGACATCGCAGAGCAGGCGCCTGAAATATTCATGTCTTGTGTAGGAAAGAAAGCTGCGCGAATCAGTCAGCATACCGATAAAACGGCTCAATAGTCCGATGTTGGCGAGCGATTTCATTTGTTCGAGCATGCCGTCTTTCGTATCGTTGAACCACCAGGCGGTGCCATGCTGGATTTTCCCCGGTATCCGGCCGTCCTGGAAGCTTCCGCAAAGGCTTGAAATCACGACGTTGTCTCGCGGATTTAAAGAATACAAGATCGTTTTTGGCAGCGCGTCTTTTCGGTCAAGAGAATCGAGAAAGCTGCACAAAGGCTTTGCGATGTCCTGATCATTAATCGCATCATATCCCGTATCAGGCCCGAGCTTCCGGTACATTTTGCTGCTGTTGTTTCGGAGGGCGTTAATATGAAGCTGCATCGCCCAGCCCTTCTCCGCATAGCATGTTCCCAAATAGTGCAGGGTAAAGGATTTAAATTTGCACTCTTCCTCAGGCGAGGCGGCTTCTCCGTTCATCACCTTTGCAAAAATCGGACGCACTTCGCTTTCATCTGTTTCCGTGTACATCATTTGATTGATGGCATGATCCGATATCCGTCCGCCTAGTTCATGGAAAAAGTCAATTCTGTTTTTAAGCGCTTTCAAAAAATCGTCATAATTTCCTATCTTCATAGCGCTTGCTGCTTCAAGCTTGCTCACCCAGGCGGCAAAGCCTTCTTGATTGATTTCCAGCGCCTTGTCTGGCCTAAATCCGGGTAAAACGCTTACATTAAAGTCTTCATCTTTCAGCTTCATATGATATTCAAGACTGTCTGCCGGATCATCCGTCGTGACAACCGTTTCAACGTTTGATTTTTCAATCAAGTCTCTGGCGCCGAACCCTTCTCCGGTCAGCTGTTTGTTCACCCGCTCCCAAATATGCGGCGCGCTCTTTTCATCAAGCCGTTCATCGATGCCGAAAAACCTTCTCAGTTCCAAATGGGTCCAATGATAAAGCGGGTTTCCGATCGTCATCGGAACCGTTCTTGCCCAGGCGCTGAATTTCTCTTCGTCTGACGCATCTCCTGTAATAAACTCTTCGGATATTCCATTGGCCCGCATTGCTCTCCACTTGTAATGATCCCCGTACAGCCATACTTCGGTCAGGTTTTTAAACGTTTTGTTTTCGTAAATTTCCTTTGGGTTCAAGTGGCAGTGGTAGTCGATGATCGGCATCCCTTTAGCATACTGGTGGTACAACACTTTCGACGTTTCATTCGTTAAAAGAAAATCGTCATTCAAAAACGGCTTCATAAAATCCCCACCTTTCCTTATTTAATGTTAACGTGAACATTTCTTTTTGCAATACAATGTGAACGTTAACATTTAATCTTATTTTATACGAACCTCGCCTTCTTTTCCATTATTTTCTCAACATAAAAGAAGCCTAAAGGCAATAACCTTTGGCTTCTTCTTTTTCATACCGCTTATTTGGCGGTTTTAGGGTTTTTCTTAAATTCCATCGTAATTTCCGTCCCGCGGCCTGTCCGGCTGTCAACGGCGATGCAGCCGTCGTGAAGGTGGACAAGTTCCAAAGAAATCGCAAGGCCGAGACCGCTTCCTTCTGTCGCATCTTTTGTATGCGTTCCTCTGTAGTAGCGGTTAAATAAATTTGAGACGGTTTCCGAGTCCATGCCTCTTCCGTTGTCTTGAATTTTAAGAATAATATATTGCTTGGTTTCTTCAAGGATCACCTTGATGTCAGTGCCTTTTTTGTTATGCTTGACGGCGTTGGCAAGGAGGTTTTCCAGGACTCTTCTGAACCAGCCTCTGTCTATCGCAAACTCGGTATCTTCTTGCGTATATTCAAAAGAAACGTTGTACCCTTCCGAAAACGAATGGCGCTTAAACTCTTCAACGAAGCTTTTTAAAAACGGCACAAGCCTCACTGTCTGGCGTTTAATCGGCAAGGCGTCGTTTTTCAGCCTGTACGTCAAGTTCAGGTCTTCGATGAGCTGTGACATGTAGTCCGATTTTTCTTTCATTGCCTGGCCGATTTCACGGATTTCTTCTTTTGACCACTCATAGTTTGGAGACTCCAGCATCATGCTGTAGCCGTAAATCGTGCTGAGCGGCGTTTTTAAATCATGGGAGAGCCCCGCGATCCATTCCTCCCGAGTCGTTTGGATTTTCTTGCGGCTTTGTTCGTCTTTTTTCAGCGTTTCCGTCAGCTGCTCCATCGATTCAAACACTTCTGTGAACAACCGGTACGGCTGTTTTCGCTTCCCTTTTTTGTTCCGGCTTTGCGGGCGGCCTTTCCGATTTCTCGGCTCTTCAAATCGCCCTTTTGAAAGGTTGACGATCCATTTAATCGTATGGATGATCGGCATGCCGAATCTGAAAGAATACCAAATCGTCATGGAAGACATCAATACGATCAGAACGCCGATCACGAGCAGAACGATTTTTAAAGCGAGCCCGATCATCGTCCTGTTGAACTCATGATCCGGATTATAAATCGGGTTCGGGGTAGCGGCAATCAGCCATTCTGTCGCGCTTAAACGCCTGTATGAAAACTCGTGCTCGTAGTTCCATGGCTTCGATCCGTATTTTAAAAGTTCCAGCTCAGTGATGCCCTGGCTGTAATCTATGTCCTGATAGAGCGAGTTCAACATTTTCCCTTTTTCGCTGAACAGATAAACCGATCCTTTGTTTTTCTTAATGAAATCAAGCGTGCTTTTTTTATAGGAAGAAAGGTCCGCCATATCCTTCTCTTCCTTTTCCAAATAGGACAGGATCGTATCGCTTTTCGACTCCCATCCGAATAGAATCACGTAGTCTTCACCATTGAAATTGGCAGACCAGAAGTTGACTTGATATTTTTTGATTCTTTTTTTGTCAAAGACTGATACGAGGTCTTCCCTGTGGTACTCCCTCTGAATTTCCGAAGGAAGGCGGTAGGAATAAACGGTTTTCTCCTTACCGTCTAATATTTGAAGCCAGCCTCCCTGTTTGTCGATAGCCGATTTCAAGATATCTTCAATCTGCCAATTATTATTGTCATCCACACTGACCCAGCTTTCAAAAGTGTCTGATGTGGCTTTTGCCAAGCCTGTATCCGCTTCGCTCTCGCTTAACCGGAGAGCGAAAAAGATGAAGGATAACAGCAGAGTGGCGAGGACAAGACCGAGAATCAGGAAAATCTGGCTGACAAAATGGAGAACGAGCTTTCCTCTCAGCTTCATCCTTCGCTCTCTTTTCTTGCAGGATTGGGAACGAACTTATAGCCAAGACCGCGAATCGTGACGATATATTCGGGGCTGCTCGGGTCTTTTTCGATTTTCTCCCTCAGTTTTCTGATATGTACCATAACGGTGTTGCTGTCTCCGTAAGATGGAACGCCCCACACTTTTTCATAAATTTGGTCCTTGGAAAGCACTCTGTTCGGATGATCGCAAAAATATTGCAGAAGCTGGAGAAGCTGTGCGGAGCAGCTGACCGTTTCTCCGTCCACGATCAGCTCCGCAAAATCGGGATGAAATGTAAACCGTTCATATTCGTAGGCTGAAGATACCGAAGCAGCTGCGACTTCTTTATGTATATACGTTCTTTTTAAATGCGCTTTAATCCTGGCAATTAACTCCAGAGGATTAAAAGGTTTTGTAATATAATCATCGGCTCCGTAGGCAAAACCTGACAGTTTATCGAGGTCCGATGTCTTCGCCGTTAAAAAGAAGATCGGGGCGTTGGTGTGCCGTCTGATTTCAGGGGATACATCAAATCCTGTCTGTCCCGGCATCATGACATCGAGAAGTATTAAGTGCACGGTATCCTTTTTCACGATGTCGAGCGCTTCTTCTGCGCTGCTCGCGGTCAGCACTTCTGAAAATCCTTCCTTCGTGAGGACGCGCTTGACCATTTGAACAATGGCGTCTTCGTCATCCACAATCAAAATTGTCGCATTTTCCAAAATCCTTCTTTCCTTTCTGTCTATATCATGTTTTGATATCCTCATCTTACCATCTATTATATCTTTATCGGCACCCGTTTTCTGATTTTAAAGTAAAAATAAACTTTTTTAGAAATGATTTTTTACTTTACGAAATCATGGAATAAAAAAACAGACATCGTCTGATGTCTGTCAGCCGGTTGCCAGCCTCTGATCCTCTTCTTTTTTCAATAGATCATAAGTCAGGCACACCGGTTTTCCTGTGCGCGGGTCTAAAATAATTTCCGCATCAATCTGAAACACTTTTTTCAATACCTCTGATGTCATGACTTCATGTGGAGCGCCCTCTTTGACAATTGCACCGGAGTTCAGCGCCACCATGTGATGGGCAAAGCGGGCGGCATGGTTGAGGTCGTGAATGACCATCAAAATCGTTCGGCCTTCTTCTTTGTTGAGCTTTTCCAGCAGTTGCAGAATTTCAAGCTGGTGCGCCAAGTCCAAATAGGTTGTCGGTTCGTCGAGCAGCAAGAGCTCCGTTTCCTGGGCAAGAGCCATCGCAATCCAGACGCGCTGGCGCTGTCCCCCGGAAAGGGCTTCGATCGGCCGGTCATAAAAAGGCAGCATTCCTGTCACTTCGAGAGACCATTCAACCATGCGGCGGTCATCGGCCGAGAGCCTGCCCATTCCCTTTTGATGAGGAAAACGGCCGTAAGAAACGAGCTCATATACGGTCAGACCGCCTGGCGCCTCAGGGGTCTGCGGAAGAATCGCCATCTGTTTGGCTATATCTTTCGTCGACATTTGGTGGATCGCTTTGCCGTTTAAATAAACGGCGCCCGTTCTAGAACGCTGTATGCGTGCCATCGTTTTTAATATGGTTGACTTGCCGCACCCGTTCGGACCGATCATGGTCGTTACTTTTCCTTTTGGTATGTGGAGGTTTAAGCTTTCGACTATCATCTGTTCTCCGTAGCCGATCCCCAGGTTGTTTGTTGAAAGAGACACCTTGCACCCTTCCCTTCTTTAATTTGTTTTCATGAGCAAATAGATAAAGTACGGCGCGCCTAAAGCGGCAATGACTAACCCTACGGGAATTTCCGAAGGCGCCAGTATCATCCTTCCGATTAAATCCGCCAGCAAAAAGAGCAATGCTCCGGTCAACGCGGAAGCCGGGATTAAAAGCTGATGCTTCGGCCCGACAAGCCTTCTGGCAATATGCGGAGCCACAAGACCGAGAAACGTAATATTCCCTCCAGCCGCTACACACGCGCCGCTCAGCGCGGCTGCCGACAGAAGCAGTATGCGCCGCTCCTTTTCAACTGCCGTTCCAAGCCCTGTTGCGAGCTGATCACCGAGATTCAGCACGTTTAAATAGCGCGCTTTGTAGAGAATAAAAGGAAGCAGCACGACAATCCAGGGCAGCACGGCCGAGACAAAGCTCCAGTTTGAACTCCATATATTTCCTGACAGCCAAACAGCCGCCTGCATAAAGTCATTCGGGTCCATTTTCAGCTGCAGCATTAAGATGGCCGCCGAAAACGCCGCATTCACTCCGATGCCGACCAGAACGAGGCGAATGGGATTCAAGCCTTTTTTCCACGCCAGCAAATAGATGGAAACGACTGCAAAGCAGGCTCCCAAAAATGCAAAAATCGGCAGGGAAAAAACGAATCCTTTTTGCAGATTTCCAACATTCCCCTGAAAATAAAAGATGAACAGCACAACGGCAAAACCTGCTCCCGTATTGATGCCCAATATCCCCGGATCGGCCAGGTCATTCCGCGATATCCCCTGCCAGACGGCTCCGGAGACAGCAACTCCCGCACCGATCAGCATGGCGAGGACCATGCGCGGCAAACGGAATTCAAATAATACAAGTTCATCCTGCGGCGTTCCGAAACCGAACAGTGTTTTCAATGTATCAAGCGGGGCGATGCGGATTTCTCCCATGTTCATGCTTAGTAAAAACACGGCGACCGTCAGCACGGCCATGACGAGCATCACCGCAGCCGCCCGTCTGCTGTTTTTCTTGAGCATTACAGTCCACTCCTTTCCCTGCGGGCCAGATAGAGAAAGAATGGTACGCCGACAAGCGCCGTGACTGCTCCGACAGGTGTTTCGAACGGCGGATTGACCAGCCTTGCCGCAATATCCGCATAGATCAGCAGGACGGCGCCAAGCACCGCTGAGCATGGAATGATCCAGCGGTAATCAACCCCGACCAGAAAGCGGGTAATATGCGGAATGATCAATCCGATAAAACCGATTGCCCCGGCAACGGACACAGCGGCACCCGTCAGCAGAACAACCGACACGATTCCGATCGCTTTCACCGTCTTCGTATATTGCCCGAGCCCTTTCGCCAGCTCCTCTCCCAAGCTTAGAACCGTAATGGAACGGGCGATGACAAAAACGACGGCCAAACCGAGAGCTGCCGCCGGAACCAACAACTGAATGCTGAGCCATTTCGTGCCAGCGACACCTCCGGCATACCAAAAACTGACGTCGCGCGCCACATCAAAATGGATCGCAATGCTCGTAGAAAGAGCGCTCAGAAATGTGCCGACAGCCGTACCGGCCAAAGCCAGCTTTACAGGCGTAAGACCGCCTTTTGAAAACATTCCGATCGCAAAAACGAGTCCCGCTCCAAGACCCGCGCCGGCAAACGACCAGATCATCAGCCCGACCGATGAGGTTCCCGGAAAAAAAGCAAACGCGACAGCAATTGCGAAAGCTGACCCGTGCGTGACGCTCATAATTTCCGGCGATGCGAGAGGGTTTCTCGTCATCCCCTGCATCACGGCTCCGGAAACCGCCAAGCAGGCGCCCACAAGAGCCGCACTTACCGTCCTTGGCAGTCTGAGTTCCTGAATAATTTGATGGGCCGTATTTTTCGCATCAAAATGAAAAATGGCGTCCCAAACCGTTCCAAGCTTTATATCAGCCGCACCGAGCGCAATCGATAATGCGGCGCCAAACAGCAGTAGCATGATTCCGCCGGCCAGGACAAAAACAGCTCCAAGCGGACGGTTGATCGGTTTCTGTTCTTCATCAGGGCCATCCGCGCTGTTGATACGATGTATGTTTTTGCAAGAGCTCACTCGATGCCATTCCTTTCGATCTTTTTAACCGATAACGATTATCATTTTCATTTTATAGTATAACAGGCCTAAGCGGAAATTTTAATCAAAAATTTCGGCGGGAATCAAAAAGCCAGCCGATCTTCTGCTAAAAGACCCGGCTGGCAAAGAACTTTATCACACTTGATTATTTTTGAACTTTTTGTAGACGAACGGGTAGATCGCAAGACCGACGAAAAACAGCCCGATTCCCAAGATAAAGGTGGTTAAGTCAGACGTACCTGAAACGATGACCCATAAAGAATACACCAGAGCAGCCAAAGCGATGATGCCGTCCCCTGTTCTTGAACCTTTCAGTTCACCGTATGTCTCCCCTTTGAGGATGAGCTTCAAGCTGAAAACAGCCGCTACAAGATAAGGCACAAGGTAAGCGAGCGTCGCCGACGTTGTTAAAAACGTAAAGGCCTCGCTGATCGTTCCCGAAACCGTTGAGAAAATAAAGATCTGCGACATCACGTTTGTGACGATCAATGAATTAACCGGGCTTCCCTTTTTGTTCGTTTTCGCAAAGAAAGCAGGAAAATCACCGGCCTTTGCCGCCTGATACGGAACCTCTGCGCCGATTAAAATCCAGCCGAGCATCGATCCAAACAAAGAAACGATTGCCAAGACCGCCATAATTACGCTGCCAAAGCTGCCGATGATCACGTGCAGCACATCAACGAACGGTTTATCCGAGGCCTGGAGCTGATCGTGCGGGATGACGCCCATCGTTATTAAAGTGATGACCATATAAATGCCGAGCGCAATTAACAATCCGGTAATCGTCGCGCGTTTGACATCGCGCTGGGATGATGCGCGCCCTGATAAGATTACCGCAGACTCGATGCCGACAAACGCCCACAGCGTTGAAATCGCCGCATTGTGAACCTGTCCGCCCAGCCCAATACTTTTGCCTTCTGATTCGATTGGAAAATAAAATGATTCGAATAAAGCCGTCTGAAAAACGAACAAACCTGCAACAATAAACAGGACAAACCCAAGCACTTTTGAAAAAGTTGCTAAAAAGTTCAGTTTGCCCGCTCCATTTATGCTGGAGACTAAGATGAAATGCGTCCCCCATAACAAGATTGTACATACGATAAATGTCAAGAGCTGGCCGAGTGTAACGGGGTGGCCGCCGAGTTCAATCAGCTCGCGTCCGTCAGTTAAGATCGGCAGGAAAGTCGTCAAATAGCCTGCAAGGCTTGTAATGATGGCCACGTTGCTGATCCAGCTTGCCACCCAATACCCCCATACCATTGTAAAACCTGCCGCATTCCCTTTTTTAGGGTCTGAGAATAAAGCTCTTGCATAGCTTTGCGGACCTGCTTTAAGATCCGGGCGGCGAATGGATAAATGACCGAATACAAGGGCGATCATCAGCACCCCCGCACCCGTCACCAGCCATGCCGCCGTTACGCCGAACGGGCTTGCCGTCTGGGCGAGTGTGCTGGGGAGCATAAAAATCCCTGAGCCGACCATATTGCCGACAACAAAAGCGGTAAGAAGCCAGAAGCCCCATTTTTTTGTCTGTTCCATAAGATATAACCTCCGAGCATTTTATAAAAAATATGCCGGACCAGACCGTGAGATCATTCAAAATAAAAAAAGCATGAACAAAAGTCCATGCTTTGGTTAAACATACACTCTTGATCTCCGGATAGCCCTCCGCGGGAAAACCCGCGGCAGTCCTGCACTTATTCAATGCAGACCCAGCATAAAGAATGAATGGCTTCCTTATGCTTCGGCGCTGATGCCTTTTGCATATGATCATCGGCCCCATCAGCCTCACACATGCGACTCATCATCCGCGCAACCTCTACCTCACTAAGAGTTAAGAGTGAGGATTTATCACATATTCTGAAAAGAGGTTACCAGAGAAATTTTAATCTGTCAAAGGGAAGTGATGGAAAAACGGACAGCCGCGCCAAAAGGCCGCCTGTTTCGGCAGCCTTCTGCAGAATGGAAGACGGCGCTTCCATCTGTCATTTATCGGTTGTTTTTCTTTTTGTTGACCGCCTCTTGCAAAGGGTCTCCTTTCAGCGCTTGTCCTGCATCTTCAAGCGCCCCCCGAACGGCGTTTTGGTCCTTTTCCTTATTTCCTCTATCTTTATTGAAGAAAATACCCAAATGAATCACCTCTTTAAAAATGTGGTACAATTTTAATTTGGCTTATCACTTTAAAATTATGCAGAACCTTGAATGTGTTTTTTAACTGAAAACACCATATTCTAGATGTAAACATGCTGATTGCCTCAGGAAAATGCGTTTTTTGCCTGACAAGTTGCCACCATCTGTCTTGAAGGCCGCCAGAACTCTTGATATAGTTTTCATTAGGAAATTGTTATAGGTCTTAAAGGAGAAGCGATATGACAGGAAAAACACACATCATGGGAGGGGTCGCTTCTTGCACGGCTGCTGCTTATTTTTACGGATATGATCCAGTGTTCATGACAGCTTCGGGCGTTATCGGAGCATTGATTCCGGATATTTGCCATACAAAGAGCAAGATCGGCAGAAGGCTACCGATTTTATCAGCAGTGGTCAGTTCTGTCTTCGGGCACAGGACGTTTACACACAGCCTGCTCTTTTTGCTCATCACGGCATTTGCGGCACATTTATATTTTACAGATCAGAGCATTTTTGTCGGATTGATGGCCGGAATGGCGAGCCATCTGCTCCTTGATGCCGGGACTGTAAATGGCATCAAACTTTTCTTTCCGTCCGCCATTAAGGTTCGGCTGCCCCTTTATATTAAAACCGGCGGGAAGGCGGAACAAGGCGTTCTGGCTGTGCTCACCGTTGTTTCGTGCTATTTTATTGCGAACTTGATCGCCTGACGAAAGGGACGGTTTGACCGATTGCTGTATTGTGCTTTGTTCAGTCGTTTTATCTTGGTGTTCTTTACCTGCGGGGATTATATGTGAGGAGCTATTTATATGAAAGAACAATTTTTTAAAAAGCAGTGGTTTTTATGCCTATCCATATTTTTTATGTGGATGAAAACATACTTCATCTACAAGCTGGGCTTTAATTTACAAATCGACAACGCACTTCAGGAATTGATCCTGTTTATCAACCCGCTTAGCTTTCTCATCCCTGTACTCGGCATCAGCCTCTTTTTTCGCGAAAAAACGCAGCGCCTCTATTTAATCGGGGCTAATGTCGTCCTGACGGGCATCTTGATTGCAAACAGTATTTTCTATGGTTTCTATATCGATTTCATCACTGTTCCCGTCCTGTTCCAGGCAAAAAATCTCGGGGGGCTTGGGAGCAGTTTTCAGGAGCTGTTCAATCCGGTTTTCATCGCGCTTTTTCTGGATTTGGTTCTTTTGGTCTGGCTGGCAAAAACGCGCACTAGAACCGGCAAAAAGCTTTCCGCTAAAGCCGTTAAGATCTACTACGCGGCAGCCGCCGGCACGGTACTGTTTAATCTCGCCCTGTCGGAGCTGGATCAGCCGAAGTTTTTAAGCTACTCCTACGACAGGGAAGTGCTTGTAAAAAACATCGGCTTATATCAGTTTCATCTGTTGGACGGCATTTCACAGACCTTTAATTTGACACAAAAAGCTGTCGCTGATGAAAACAGCCTGGCAACGATCGAGAACTACACAAACGCTGACTACAGCAAACCGAACCAAGAAATGTTCGGGATTGCCGAAGGACGAAACGTCATCTTTGTAACGCTTGAATCCACTCAGACATTTGTCATTAATGAAAAGGTGAACGGGCAGGAAATCACGCCGTTCTTAAACAAATTCATTCAAAAAAGCTATTATTTCGACCATTTTTATCAGCAGACCGAACAGGGAAAAACGTCCGATTCGGAATTCATTGTCGCCAATTCGCTCTATCCGTCTCTGAGCGGTTCGGTGTTTTTTACGAAGAGCGAAAATGCGTACAATTCGATGTATAAAACACTGGCGAACCACGATTACAGAACATCGGTTTTCCACGCCAACCATAAAAAATTCTGGAACAGGGACGTCATGTACAAAGCCCTTGGCATCGACAGCTTTTATGACGTCTCCCATTTTCATGTGACACCTGAAAATTCAACGGGCTGGGGGCTGAAGGATAAGGAGTTTTTAACGCAATCGGCCGACTTGATGAAAGACTTGCCGCAGCCCTTTTACAGCAACCTGATCACATTGACGAACCACTTTCCGTTCCAAATTGATGATAAGGATAAGCTGATCGATGAATACGACTCGGACAGTGAGATTTTAAACCGGTATGTCACGACGGTACGCTATGAAGACGAATCATTGAAGCATTTCATTGCAAAACTGAAGAAAAACGGCCTTTACGACAATTCCGTGATCGTCTTCATGGGAGATCACTACGGCATATCAGAAGCGCACAACGATGCGCTGGCTCAATTTTTGGGCAAAGACGAAATCACCCCTTACGATACCGTTCAGCTGCAGCGTGTGCCGCTGATTATCCACATTCCGGGGGTAACGGATCAAGACCCGAAAACGATATCTGAAACAGGCGGCCAAATTGATGTCAAACCGACATTGCTCCATTTGCTCGGAATTGATACAAAAGGCATGATTCAATTCGGTAATGACCTGTTTTCGAAAGAAAGAATGCCTTTCGCTGTGTTAAGAAACGGCAGTTTTATAACAGATGATTATATCTACACGAAAAATACGTGCTACAGCAAAAAAACCGGGGACATGATCAACGACAGTGAGGACAAATGCGGTCCGCTCATAGAGAAGGCGAATCAAGAGCTTTCCCTTTCCGATAAGATTATTAACGGTGATTTGCTGAGATTTTATAAAAAATAATCCGTCCCCTTTAAGCCGGATTCCCCCGGCTTAAAGGGGCTGTTTAAATTGAGGGACAGCTGGGTATTATATACCGAATGTTAAAAATGAACTTGCGGTTTTGCAGTTCCTTCGTTACCCTAAATAAAAAGAGAAGTTATTTCGAGTACCGATTATTTCATAAAGTGTTATAAAAAATGATAAATAAGAAGGTTTTAATATGAGTGAAACACAGCATAAGACAAATCAATTGCCGATTGTTGCCGTCTTGATTATGGGGACTTTTATCGCCATTTTGAATCAGACGCTATTGACGACCGCTTTGCCTCCGATCATGAGGGACTTAAACATTACGCCGGGGCTTGCCCAATGGCTGACGACCGTTTTTATGCTCGTGAATGGGATCATGATTCCAGTTACGGCTTTTTTAATTGAAAAATTCACGACGAGAAAGCTGTTCATGGCGGCAATGTCTTTATTTACGGCTGGGACTCTGATCTGCGCCTTGTCATTCAGCTTTCCGGCGCTGATTGCAGGACGCGTCGTCCAGGCGGCCGGCGCGGGCATTATGATGCCATTGATGCAGACGGTGCTTTTATTGATTTTCCCAAAAGAAAAGCGTGGATCAGCGATGGGAATGGTCGGGCTTGTGATTGCCTTCGCTCCCGCTGTCGGACCGACCCTGTCAGGCTGGATCGTCGACCGCTACCCTTGGGAAGTATTGTTTTATCTGTTGCTTCCGTTTGCCGTTATCGACATGATTGCCGCACACTTTATTTTAAAAAATGTCACCGAACAGACGTCACCTAAGATGGATGTTACTTCCATCATCTTGTCTTCACTTGGCTTCGGCGGCATTTTGTACGCCTTCAGCAGCGCCGGTGTTGCGGGCTGGACGGGTGCGGACGTGCTGGCTGGCTTCGCGGTCGGCAGCGTTACGCTGTTTTGGTTCATTTGGAGGCAGCTCCATTTGGAAGAACCGATTTTGGAATTCAGGGTATTTAAATATCCGATGTTTACACTTGCGACGATTATCGGGATGGTAGTCTTTATGTCGATGATCGGAGCGGCGACGATCGTGCCGATGTATATGCAGGATATGCGCCATTTCACGGCGATGGAATCGGGAATGATGCTGTTTCCGGGAGCTGTCGTGATGGGGCTGATGTCTCCGATTACCGGAAGAATTTTTGACAAAATCGGCGCGCGGATCTTGAGCATCACCGGTTTGACGGCGATCTTCGTGACCACATTGCTCTTGACCCATCTGACAAAGACGACGCCTTTTGCGTATTTGTCTGTCGTCTATGCGATTCGGATGGTCGGCATGGGGATGGTGCTCATGCCTGTTACAACAGCCGGCTTGAACCAGCTCCCGCGCCATTTGATTCCTCACGGAACGGCCATGAACAATACGATGAGACAGATGTCCGGATCGATCGGGACGGCTGTTCTCATCACCATCATGACACAGCGTGCGCTTGCCGATCCTGCCGGTCCGTCTTCGAATACAGCGATGATTCACGGCGTCAATCTGGCGTTTATGACCGCGGCCGCATTGTCGGGAATCGGATTGGTTCTCTCATTCTTTATTAAGCAGCACCGCCGCGGACGGCTCGACGGCAGCAGAAGGAAACAAGCGAAAGGCCGCTTGGCCATTCATGAAAAATAATAAATCCCGGGTTTTTATGAACCCGGGATTTTCTTATGCTTATTCGAATCCGTGAACCATTGTGTCAGGATCGGGACCGACGCGCTCATCTTTGTTAAGAGCGTTGATTTTTTCGATATCTTCCGCTGTTAATTCAAAGTCAAATATGTCGGCATTTTCAATAATGCGGTGTTCTTTGATTGACTTCGGAATGGTAATGACTTCATTTTGCAAATCCCAGCGCAGGATGACTTGAGCGACGGATTTGTTGTATTTTTTAGCGATGTCAGTCAGCACTTGATCATCGAGGAGTTTTCCCTGCATGAGCGGGGACCATGCTTCCACCTGAATGCCCTGCTTTTTGCAGTAGTCCCTGAGCTCAGCCTGAGTCAGCCGCGGATGGAACTCAACCTGATTGACCATAGGTTTAATTTCCGCATCTTCCAATAAGCTTTCCAAATGGTGCACATTGAAGTTGCTGACGCCGATCGCTTTTACTCTGCCGTCTTTGTACAGCTTTTCAAGCGCGCGCCACGTATCTTTATATTTGTCTTTTCCAGGCCAATGAATCAAATATAAATCAAGGTAGTCAAGACCGAGTTTTCGAAGGGTTTCATCAAAAGCCGCCAATGTTTTTTCATATCCCTGATCGCTGTTCCAAACCTTTGACGTGATGAAAAGCTCTTCGCGGGGAACGCCTGCTTCTTTAATCCCTTTGCCGACGCCTTCTTCGTTTTGATAGATAGCGGCTGTGTCAATGCTCCGGTATCCGTTTTTAATGGCTGCTTTCACAGATTCTACAACTTGGCTGCCTTCTTCCACTTTGAAAACTCCAAGTCCGAACCATGGCATTTTCACACCGTTATGTAATGTCACAGTATCCTTTAAACTGCTTACCATTTTGAACGACCACCTTTCTTTTTTTCATGCTTTTAAACGCACCGCTGTTATTATCTCACACTGGGTGGATTTTACAAAACAACTTGCTCAACCGGCTTCATAAGCCAAAGCGAGCGCACCGGTGATTCCCTGATCGTCGCCGAGACCCGGCGGTACGATGTATCCTTCAAGATCAGGCAGGTCAACATATCCGTTCATATATTCGGCAAGCTTTTTGCGAATCAGCGGGAACAGCTGCTGCTGCTTCATGACACCGCCGCCCATGATGATTTTTTCAGGGCACAGGATCAAGATATATTGCATGAGAGCCTGCGCTAAGTAGTCGGCTTCCATCTCCCAAACTTCCTCGTTTTCAGCCAAATCATTGCCCTTTTTCCCCCAGCGCTTTTCAAGCGCCGGACCCGATGCCATTCCTTCAAGGCAGTCCTTGTGATACGGACAGATTCCTTCAAACGTATCGTGCGGATGCCGTCTAATGAGAAGGTGACCCATTTCAGGATGGAGCGTGCTCTGCACGAGCCGGCCGCCGACAATCGCTCCTGCTCCGATTCCTGTACCGACTGTAATATACAAGCAGCTTTCCAATCCTTGCGCCGCTCCTTTTGTCAGTTCGCCAAGCGCGGCAGCGTTTACATCAGTCGTAAACGAAACCGGTATGCCGAGCCTTTTTTTCAACTCGGGAATAAACGGGTACCCCTTCCAGGCTAATTTCGGCGTATTGGTTATGTATCCGTAATCCTCTTTATCTTTTGCAACGGATATAGGTCCAAAAGAGCCCACTCCCATTGATGTGAGCTGATACTTGCTGAAGAAATCAGTCAGTTTTCCAATAGTCTCTTCAGGAGTCTCCGTCGGGATCGTCAGCCTGTCAATGATTTCTCCTTTTTCTGTTCCAACTGCACAAACAAACTTTGTGCCTCCTGCTTCTATTGCACCGTAATGTTTCATCCTCTCGGCTCCTTTTCATCTGTTTGAATTGCTTTAATTGAATCATAAATCAGACGATGAAAGAAAGCAATCGCACTGAACAATGATTCACCAGAGCATGGGAGCTTTTGATGCTGACGGAAGAAAGCTTCCCGAAAATGTGACAGTTTTCAAACAGCTGCAGCAGTTGTTCTTTCGCTTAAAGAGGCTTCTGCCCGCTTAATTTCAACTGTGAAAAAGAGGATTTTTTCAGGCCCGCTCGAAGCTTTAATGAGGAGGGATATCATGAAGCATCCATTCCACACTTACCGTTCTTTATTTCCGATATTGTCTGGTCATGTTCACCTTGCCGCATGCTCCGGCAGCGCGTTGGCTCTGCCTGTTGCCAAAGCGGTTGATGAGTATCAGAACGGCCTTTTAACAGCCGGTGCAGACTGGAAAGCGCATCTCGACAAGATGGATGAAGCCAAGGAAAAATTTGCCCGGCTGATCGGTGCCGAAAAAGAAGAGATAGCCGTTTTGCCGTCAGTATCTGACGCAGTGGCGGCTGTCGCTGCTTCATTGCCGCAGCCACCACACCGAAGGCAGATCGCCTTCACGGATATCGATTTTCCTGCCGTCGGCCAAATTTGGCTTGCGCAAGACCGCTTCAAAGATCACCTCATCATCATTCAGAGCGAAGACGGGATGATTGACTTGGAACAATACGAAAAAGACGTTACCGATCAGACGCTCTTGACTTGTGTACCCCATGCCGGCTATCGGAACGGGTTTAAACAAGATGTAAAACAGATTGCCGAGATTGTTCATCAAAAAGGATCGCTTTTATTTGTCGACGCCTATCAAACCGCCGGACACATTCCGATTCATGTCAAAGACATGGATATCGACATCCTTGCGGCGGGGACGCGCAAGTACATGCTCGGCATTCCCGGAACGGCTTTTTTGTATATGAAACGCGAACTTTGCGGACAATTTGAGCCGAAGACGGCCGGCTGGTTCGGCAGGAACAAACCATTTGCCTTAGATTCATGCTTTGCGGAAGGTGCGAAACGCTTCGAGTCGGGGACACCGTCATTTATCAGCATTTACGCGGCAGACGCGGCACTGAGGCTGCTGCTTGAAGCAGAGCCCGGCAGGATCGAGCACTACCTGCGGGAGCTCGCGGCATTCTCTTTGCAATACGGGGCGGAAAAAGGCCTGAAGATCATAGGCCCCGAGACCGTACATAACAGAACAAGCCTGATCTCGGTGTATGCCGAAGAGGCTGGCCGTATGGAAGCTCTCTTGCGTGAAAAGCATATCATCGTCTCAGCGCGAAACAACGTCATCAGAATAGCCCCGCATTTTTACAATACAAAGGAGGAAATCGGGTTTGTGATGGATGAGATGGCGGCGCTCTTTGGTTAACCCTGCTTCAAAATAGACAGAATACGATTTTTTCCTTAAACTATAAAAAACAATTTTCATCAAGGAATGAGACAAATTGGAGCTTTATATTGACGGAGAAATAGAAAAGCAGAGGAAGTCACCGTGCCGAAGCGTCTTGTTTGCCATTTTGGCTGTTTTGCTTGCGTCAGGCATTACCATCGGATATATCGTGTATACGCATTTTTACTCGATGAATCATCTGCCGAAAGGAAATTGGATTCAGTCTTCCGCTTCGCCGAATCAAGCATACAACCTGAATTTGTATAGCGTGAATAAAGGCGGGGGAACGAACTCCCCTTCCGTCAGAGGGGAATTGACAACGGTTGCCACCGGTGAACGAAAAAACATATATTGGGGATACGAAGAAGAACATGTCAAAATCGAATGGCAGGACAAATACCATGTGTCCATCAACAACAACGTGCTGGATGTCAGAACTGATATATATGATGGAAGAAGAGAGTGACAGCGTCACTCTCAGCCTTTGGAAAAAGTTTGTATGACCGCTCGTATAAGCCGCTGCATCTCCATGAAATGGACAACAAAACTGTGGTTTATTTACTGAAAAAACGTAATATACGTTCATTTACGTATTGAGGCTGTTCCATTGATAAAACGTGACCTGCCTGTTTTATGATTTCCGCTTCAATACCTGGAACTAATGTTGAGGCGCGATGTAAGGCTGATTGCGGGTCATAGATGACTTCATGTTCACCCAGCAATAATAGAATAGGGACTTTTACTGATTTTAATTCGTCGTCAGTGAAAACATACGGAAATCCGTCAGCGTTAGGCCTTGGCTGTCTTAATCCATCCTGCCACATTACGCCTGCATGAAACTGCTCTGCAAAAACCGGGTGTAACACATTACGATCTGTCATCATCCAATTTAAGAAATTCTCTACTCCATCAGGCTCTGTGAGGCTAAGAGCGTATTGATAAAAATCGTGATGAAACGGCAAAAATGTTTCCGCGGGACTAAGGATCGCTGCGCTCTCTACTCTCTCTGGCGCACGTAAAGCGAAATTCATCGTATGAAGCCCGCCAAGCGAAAGACCAACCATGTGCGACTTCTCTATCCCCAAAGCGTCGAACACTTCGAGAAGCCAATCAGCGTAACCCGCCCTCGTACCGCATAAATCTGCAGGGATGCTTTTGTTCTTATCACCTATGATATCGATTGCGTATGTTCGGTATTTGCTGCTCCAATCCTCGATATTGGGGTACCACATAGTGGAACTGAATAATGCGCCGTGAAGCAATACAAGCGGCGGGGCATCTTCAGGTCCGCTTGCAATAATATGCGTTTGGCCGAAACGGGTAGATACGTAGAAAGTTTTGTAATGAACTGGCCAAAGACCAAGGCTTTCCTTATAAGCCCGAAAATAGCGAATGCCGCTGTCACTTAAATCAGGGGTAATCGGTGAATGGTTTGACATGAAATATTTCCCTCCCAATAAATCCTCTTCAAATGAATATGCCGTTTCGTGCAGGGGAGTTTGTCATTATATATAACAGACTCTATATATAATATATTACAGAATAAATTAATCATCAAATCCCAATTTTAAAAAGCTTTATATTATGATACAGAACTATAAAATTTAATATAACAGATTTTAATTAACGATTTCGATTTCGTAATCTCCTGCATGTAAAATGAAAATAGAAAATATGTTATATATCCTCAAGAAAAAGAGAAGCGATTTGATGAATAAAAGCTTTTATATTATTTAGCCAGACCACTTTCCTCTATATATGCTGGAAATCATTTCATTTTTGTTTAAGATGACAAACTCTTTAACCTGCCAGAATATGAAGAAGATTGCCACAGACTCAGCCTAGTGTAGAAAAGTTTGTAAATAAAAAAACTTATAGAAACAATGGTTTCTCCAAAAAAGAGAGTGACACCGTCACTCTCTTTTCGTGTACATATCATTTGAAACACCGTTTAAAAAATGCGTTTCCTCTCCAAGGGAAAAGAGATGGAGCTCATGCATCGCCCTCGTGCACGCCGTATAAAACAGAGTCCGCTCTCTCTCTTTTTTGTATTGTTTTTCAGAAGCGTCATAAATGACGACGGCATCAAATTCGATCCCTTTCGCCAAATAGACGGGAATGACGATCACCCCTTTTTGAAACGTTCTCGTTTCTTTATCGATCAGTTTAAGCTCTGTATGCTGCTGAAGATGCCGGAACGCATCCCTGCATTCCCGGACTGTTTTACAGATGACTGCAATCGTCTCAAGTCCTTCTTTTTGAAGGGCGGTTATAAGGGAAGCCATCTGTTTATGGTGTGCATGAAGGTCGGCCGATATTGTCAAGGTCGGTTTTTTGCCGTTCCTGTTAAAGGCTTCGATCTCTTCGCCTCCCTCGATAATGCGCTTTGTCAATTCAACAATTTCTTTCGTCGACCTGTAGCTGCGCTTCAAGGTGATGATCTCCGTTTTTTCGCCTTCAAACACGCCTCCCGACAGGAGCGTCTTATCGTGATAGGCATGGGCAAGAATCGCCTGGTTTAAGTCTCCCAGCATTGTGATGCTGCACGCGGGAAACAGGCTCTTCAAAAAAGCAAGCTGAAAAGGCGTGTAATCCTGGGCTTCATCAATGAATAAATGGCGGATTGCCGTGTTTTTTCTCCCGCCTGTTAGCTGGTTTTTCATATATAAAAAAGGGACGGCATCTTCATAAGGCAGCTTCTCAAAACGAAAGCTTTTCCGGGTGAATGTGCAAGTGCTTTGCCAGTCATCAGGACGGGTTTGCGGGGTATAGTGCCCGGAAAAAAGCTGAAGGTACGTTCCTTTAAAATCAATAAAGCCGAACGCTTTTACCGCTTGCTTGAGCGGTTTGAACTCCCTTTCGGCAATGATAGCGGCAAGGAGGTTTTGTTCCCTTTCATAATCGTCAAACGTATTCTCCGTAAATCGCTGTTCTTCCTGAAGACGTTTATAGGCCTTTAAATATTCCTCTTTATCCAGCAGCTCGCTTTCCTCGATGACCCAGTCTTTTTTTCTTTCTTGGCGTTCGTATTTGTTCAGCAGCTGTAACAGCCATTTCCCCGTTTTTTCAATCCGGTTGGACAGCGTATCTGCATGATCAAGGGCCGCGAAAAATTCCCGCACCTGATCGCTTGTAATGATCCTTTTTCCGCGAAAGGCGATATGTTTAAACACCAGATCCAGACGCCCTTTTGCCAAACATTTGACATAATCATCGATAATGCCTTTGAAGGCCAGACCTGATTTCAATTTGATTGATTTCATCCGGATGCGCTGCTCCTCATCGTCTGAAGCCGTTAAACAATATTCGAGCTGATCGAACGGAGTCTCGCACGAAACCTGCTTTCCAAGGCGGCGCGCCACAAATTCCTGGAATGTCGTCTGCTGGATGTTTTCCTCTCCGAGCTCAGGCAGAACATTGGCGACATAGCTGTTAAAAAGCAGGTTTGGTGAGAATAGCAGCATCTGGCTCGACTCGATCTGCCCGCGACCGCGGTACAGCAAATACGCAGCCCGCTGCAATGCCGCCGACGTTTTTCCGCTGCCAGCCGCTCCCCGAACAATTAAAAAGCGGCTTCTTTCGTTCCGAATAATCTGATTCTGCTCTTTTTGAATTGTGGCGACGATGCTTTTCATCTGAATATCTGCCTGCTGCCCCAGGACTTCCTGAAGAATTTCATCTCCAATCGCCATATCCGTATTAAACATCGCTTTCAGCCGGCCGTTTTTGAAGAGAAATTGCCTTTTCAGCTCAATCGTTCCCCTGACCGTCTCGTCCGGAACTTCGTATTGAGCCGCACCGGGACCATAGTTGTAAAACAGACTGGAAATCGGCGCTCTCCAATCATAAATCAAAAACCGCTCTTCTTTTTCGTCCATTAAAGAGGCGAGTCCGATGTAGACGGATTCAGCGTTTTCTTCGCCGTCCTCCAAAAAATCTACACGGCCGAAATAAGGCGATTCTTTCACTTTTAACAAGTTTTTCAACTCGTTGTAAAACTGCTTATGACTCCTTTCCCTTTCAGCCAAAAACTCAGCCTGCTGTTTAATGCTAAAAAATGTTTCAACCGCTTCGTTTTCATCGGCCAAGTTTACGGTGACATCGCTCCAGAAATGTTTCCGTAAATCGATGATATCCTCCTTCAATCCGCCGGTCTTTCCCTTTAGAGAATGAAGCTTCTGATCCAATTCCTTTAAAACAAGCCGGATTCGTTTTTCCTCTTCCAGCCATTCCTGACCGTTTTCCTGCACGCTGACCACTCCCTAAAAAGATTTGACATCAAAAAAGATTCATGATAAAATAAAAATGGATAATACTATAATATTTGAAATTTTATGTTAAAATACACTTCATCTTATCATATAACCTTTGGTCAAATCAATATAAAAAGCCGATTTTTCAATCAACGAAAAATCGGCTTTTTTCTATTCAGCTGTGGGACCGCAGCGAACGATTCGGCAACTTCCAGTTAAACATGTACGAGCATACGCGGCATGCGACCAGCAAAGCAAACAGGATATACAGCGTGAGCGGCTTCTCCGCCCAGCCCATGCCGATAATGAATCCGCCCAAAGCGGCCCAAACGGCGTAGATCTCGGTTTTCAGCACGAGCGGCTTTCTTCCGGCCAAAAGATCCCGGATCATTCCGCCGCCGCTTCCTGTTAAGACCGCCGCAACGATCACCGCGCTGACCGGATGGTTCATGTGAACGGCATAAAGCGCTCCTTGTATCGCAAATGCGGCAAGACCGATCGCGTCTGAAAAGCTCCCCCAGATGCTCCAGTGCTTTAACAGGAGCTTCGGAAACAAAAAAACGATCGTGATCGAAACAAGAGCGATTAGAAACAGGCTCCCCTGCTCCCACAAGGCGGACACCGGAACTCCGATGAGCAGGTTTCTGATCGCCCCTCCGCCGAACGCCGTCACAATCCCCAATATATAAACTCCTAAAATATCATACTCTTCTTCCATTGCAACGATCGCTCCGCTGATCGCAAAAGCGACGGTGCCGATGATGCTCAACACTTCCCAAGCCATCTAAGGTGTCCTCCATACTAAACTTCAATCTTTTTGATTTTATAACTTCTCCAACCTTTAAATCAACCCTCTCTGAATCAAAATATCTTATAATATAAAAAGACGTTTTTAAAGGGGTGGAAACATGGAACAGGAGATCATCATCGAAAAAGCGAAAGCCGGGTGGGCTCAGGAATTTGCAGCTGAAAAACAGCGGCTCACGGATGTCCTCGGAAAAAAAGTTCTCGCTATCGAACATATCGGCAGCACCTCTGTTCCCGGTCTTGCGGCAAAACCGGTGCTCGATCTGATGGCCGGCGTCAACAGTCTCAGCGAAGCTTCAGCCTGGATCGAACCGCTTGAGCAGCTCGGTTATGAGCACGTATTTCACGAAGCCTTCCCTGCCAGGCGCTTTTTTCGAAAGGGAATGTGGAGGGCGGGCACACACCATCTGCACGTATATGTTTTTCAAAGCGAAGAATGGAAAAACCAACTGAGATTCCGAAATTATTTAAGAAAGCACTCCGCCGAGCGGCAAGAATATGAAACATTGAAAAAAACCTTGGCACGGCGCTTTCCATATGACCGCACCTCGTACACAAAAGGAAAAGAATCATTCATTAAAGACGTGATTGAGAAAGCAAAACATTTGGAAAGGAGTGGCCCGGTATGCTGAAAAAGACAAAACATAAATTGCTTACAATAGCCATCGCCTTCATTATGGCGGTCTTGTTATACTACTATGTCCAAGTCACGAAGTGAAAGCGGGCATTATACGCGCAAGGCCATTCGGACCGTTTTGAGGATATGCCCTTCAAATTCTTCATCATATTCGGAGACATCCTCAAAACCCTTCGCCTTGTAAAAGTTTTTTCCGGTACGGTTTTCTGTTTCAACCTCTACAAAGATCTTTTTTACTCCCTCCAAATGTTTTAGCCCCTCTTCCAATAATGCGGTTCCGATGCCTTTTCCTTGGTATTCCGGGGCTAAATAAATGGCAGCGAGATAGGCCTCCCCTCCTTCTCTTACAAATGAGTAGTTAACAAAGCCGACGATTTTTCCGTCCGCTTCTGAAACGAGCATTAACGAGTGTTCCAAACGCTGCTGCATTATCTCATCATTGTACGCTTTCTCTAAGAATTTCTCTTGAATATCGAAAGGGATTATCCCTTCATAAGTGTGATTCCAGCTTGTTTTGGCAATCTGCTGCACTTGTCGGATGTCTTTCTTTTTCATTTTACGAATCTTAAATTCCATCCTCATCATCCTTATTCATTTAATAATTTCCAAATATTATAACATTCATTTTGTTGAACATGTAAAAAAAAGAGCATTGTCAGACAATGCTCTTTTTACTCGTCTTTCCCCTTGAGAAAGCACATAAAAATGATAATCAAAATAAATGCGATAAGGGCGAGAAACGGAATCGTGATGAAACCGAACCAATTGATATACTGCCCTGAGCAAGGCACTCCTGTGACACACGGTTTAATACCGTTGAATCCGGGAATTTTTTGTTCCATGTAATGCATCAGGGAAATGCCTGCGCCGATCACCGCCATCGGCAGCACGTATTTTTTCACGCGGGCATCGCCCTGAAATGTCGCAATTCCAAGGATCAGCACGAGCGGATACATCATAATCCGCTGATACCAGCACAGTTCGCAAGGAATGAATTTACGGATTTCGCTGAAGTACAGGCTGCCTAGTGTCGCCGTTAATGAGACGATCCAGGCGCCGTACAGAAAAAGCAGTTTATTTTTCATCAGACTGGCCTTTCAGCTCTTTGGCGATCGTTTCTTTGATTTTGTCATAATCAAACGGTTTGTCGATTTTTACGTCGTTGACAAAGATCGTCGGCGTCGAGTCTACACTGTATTTGCTGATGAGCGAATTGTCCGTTTTTAATTGCTCAGAGAACGTTTTGTCATTTAAGCTGCTGATGAGCTTATCGCGTTTGATTTTCGTATTCGCTTCCGTGATGTCTGCCAATTTTGCCGGCGTCGCCCACTCGTTTTCCATCGTGTCATTGTCAGGCTGCGCTTTGTACAGTGCTTCATGGAATTTCCAGAATGAAGCCGGATCTTCCTTCCATACTTGCTCGGAAGCGAGGGCGCTCAATTCAGAGCCTCTGCCGTGCTGTTCATTGACGAAGTTAATATATGAAAAATTAACTTGATCTTTATCGATGTAATCCTTTTTCAAATCCGGAAAGACGGTCTCAGTCCACTGTTTGCAGCTTGGACATTTGTAATCTCCGAATTCTGTGATCGTTACAGTCGCATCTTTGTTGCCAAGAAGCGGCTGCCCTTCAGTTGAAGGCTTGTCATCAAAGGTTTGCGAAGCATTTTGGGTTTGATTGTTGAGTACGACAAGTGCGCCAATCAGAAAAACGACCACGACTGTCATAATCACTGCAAATTTCATCGGTGACTGCTGTTTCTTCTTCACTTAGACACCTCATTATTCTTATTTTTTAGTATGCCAGTTTGATAACCTCTTTCATTTTAACAAGACAAGCCGCATTCGTGAAGATGCTAAAAAAGGAATTTCCAGTTCATTAGGTGGTAAAAAAGTTACATTTCTTTCACTTTTAAAACCCTCATCGCATTTAAAACGGCTAAAAGGGTAACACCGACGTCTGAAAAGACGGCTTCCCACATCGTTGCGATGCCGAAAGCACCCAAGATGAGAAAAACACTTTTAACGCCGAGCGCAAAGATAATATTCTGCCAGACAATCGCCCTCGTCCGCTTGGCAATGCTGATGGCTTCCGCAATTTTTGAAGGCTGGTCCGTCATGATCACAATATCAGCCGCTTCGACTGCCGCATCAGAGCCAAGGCCTCCCATGGCAACCCCGATATCCGCTCTCGCCAAGACCGGCGTATCGTTGATGCCGTCTCCTGCGAAAAGCAGCTTTTCTTTTGGAAGCTTTTGCTTGTCAAATGCTTCAATGCGGTCCACCTTGTGCTGTGGAAGAAGCTCCGCATGCACTTCATCAATGGACAGTTCCGCGCCGACCGCCTCGCCGGTTTCTTTCGCGTCACCCGTCAGCATCACCGTTTTTTTAATCCCCGCTTTTTTCAAAGCAGAGATCGCACGCTTGGCATCCTCTTTGATTTCGTCTGCGATAACAATCGAGCCGATAAACGTATCGCCGGCGGCTACATAAACAACGGTACCGATTTCGCTTTCCTCTTGATACTGTATGCCGAATTTCTTCATGAGCTTGGCATTCCCGGCCAAAATGACGGCTCCGTCTACAACCGCTCTGACGCCGAAGCCGGCCGTCTCGCTGTAATCTTTGATGCGATCCGCTTGGCCTACCTTCCCGTATGCTTCACGGATCGACTCGGCGATCGGGTGGCCTGAGAAATGTTCGGCAAGCGCCGCATATTCAAGCAGTTCCTCTTCTTTGACACGGCCTGCCGGCGACAGCTTAACAACGGCAAATTCGCCTTTTGTTAATGTGCCTGTTTTGTCAAAAACGGCATATTTGACATCATTGAGCGCTTCTAAATAATTGCCGCCTTTTACGAGTATACCTGCTTTTGACGCCGCTCCGATGCCGCCGAAAAAGCCGAGCGGAATGGAAACGACAAGTGCGCACGGACAAGAAATGACCAAAAAGACGAGGGCCCGGTACACCCAATCCGACAGCGCGGCTCCGGAAATGATCAGCGGCGGGACAAAAGCGAGAAGAAGCGCGACTATGACAACAAAAGGCGTGTAGTACTTGGCGAATTTGGTAATAAAGTTCTCTGTTTTCGCTTTTCTGCTGCTGGCATTCTGGACGAGGTCAAGAATCTTTGAAACGGTTGATTCACTGTATTCTTTGTCCACTTTCACTTCAAGCACGCCGTTTTTGTTGACAAATCCGCTCAGCACCTCTTCGCCGGGTGCGGCTTCTCGTGGAACGGATTCCCCGGTTAATGCGGACGTATCGACAAGCGATTTGCCCGCTCGCACTTTGCCGTCAAGCGGGACTTTCTCTCCTGGCTTGACGATGATGATATCGCCCGCTTTAACCTCATCGGGAGATACTTTGACCGTACCGCCTTCCGTTTGAAGATTGGCATAATCGGGACGGATGTCCATCAAATCGCTGATCGATTTCCTGGAGCGGCTGACCGCGGCTCCCTGGAACAGCTCGCCTACTTGATAGAACAGCATAACCGCCACGCCCTCGGGATACTGCTGAATGATAAATGCACCCAGAGTGGCGATCGTCATTAAAAAGTGCTCATCAAAAACCCGGCCGCGAAAGATGTTTTTGACGGCTCTTAATACGACATCACCGCCGATGATGAGGTAAGCAAGGAAAAAGAGAATCCACTCAGCTGCGGTACCGCCGGGAAGCAGAAAGCCTGCTGCGCCGAGAACGGTGCCTGCAGCCAGTCTTGCGATCGTTTTTTTAAACCGGCCATCACCTTCGGATGGAGCCTGTTTTGTCCCTTCCTTCAACTTCACGTTGACGTGCGGTTCGATCTCGGTTACTTTTTTCTTTATTTTTGAAGAAATGTCTTCGCCGCTGTTTTGGTCGACTTTGACAGTCAGCGTGCTTGTTGCAAAATTGACTGAACACGCTTCAATCCCTTTCATACCGGCTATCTCATGCTCAATTTTTTGTGCGCAATTGCCGCAGTCGAGACCGTTTAACATGTATTCCTGCTTCACCTTTTCCATCTCTCTCACCTTTCTTTTTCAGCGCCGGGCTTTATTTTATATATGAGCATATACGCATATATTATTTATCCTTATTATATGCTTCATTCGAAAAATGTGTCAATCGATCTTTGTTATCATACGCACCGGACTGTTTCCGCGTTTTACCCTGCTTTCGCGCCTGCGAAACTCTGCTGGCATATTAGAAGCGATGCCCAAATATACTTAGTTTAGCTATTAAACTAACAAGCTTTTTTTCATAAGGAGTGAGCGTTTTTGAAAAAATCGTGTCTGATGATCATCTGCCTCGCCCTTCTTCTCGTTTTTTCCGCAGGCTGCAAAAGTGGCACCAACGCCGGCGCAAAGCATGCGGAAGAAATCAAAGTCTGGGATTATTTCACCGGCAGACAGCAGGAACTTTATCATGAACTTGTCGACCAGTACAATCGGTCTCAGGATCGGTACAAAGTCGTAACAGAGTACATTCCTTTTAATGAAGTGAAAAAGCAGCTGTCTGTCGGAGCAGCCGGCAATGCCATGCCTGACGCCGTTTTCCTTGACAATGTCGACAATGCCTCATTCGCCGCCATGGGCGTGCTCGAAGATTTAACAGAGAAAGTCGAGCAATGGGGGCAGGCTGACCGGTATTATGAGGGGCCGCTCTCATCAGCCGTATATGAAGAGAAGTACTACGGCATCCCTTTCGCAAGCAATGCGCTTGCTTTGTTTTACAACAAAGACCTCTTGAAGGATGCAGGGATTTCCAAGCCGCCTGAAACGTGGAGCGAGCTGAAAAAAGCAGCGAAAAAAACGAGCAAAGGCCAAACGGAAGGATTTGCCCTGTCAGCCGTCAAATCAGAGGAAAGCGCTTTTCAATTTTATCCGTTCCTTTTGTCTTCCGGAGCAGATTTAAAACAGCTGCATTCAAAAGAAGCAGCCTCTTCCCTGCAGTTTTTAACGGATCTGGTCAAAGAAGGCGCAATGAGCAAGGAAGTGTTAAACGCCACCCAGGATGATCTGGCCAGACAGTTTGCAGCAGGTCAGCTCGCTATGATGATCAACGGCTCCTGGAATATTGAACGGCTGAAAGAAGCCGGTCACTTACATTACGGGATTACCTTCATCCCGAAGGATCAAACATTCGCTTCCGCCCTTGGCGGGGAAAATATGGCAGTCGTTAAAGGAAAAAACACCGACGGCGCCTGGGATTTCATCACTTGGCTGATCGATCCGGAGCGGCTCGAAACACTGACAGCGGAAACAGGTGTATTCCCGCCGCGTAAGGATTTGCTCGAATCATCAAGTCATTGGAAAACAGATGACAATTTAAAAGCCTTTATTCCAATCATGGAGATTGCATCAGCCCGCGGCCCTTCGAAAAACTGGCCGAAAATTTCGGAAGCTTTACAGACGGCCCTGCAGGAAGCATTGAGCGAAAGCAAAACGCCGAAAGAAGCGCTGGATGAGGCCGCACAAAAAATCAACGCCTTAAACTAGCTTTAAGCGCACGAAGGAGTTTTGACATGATCAAAGCCATCATTCGTAAATGGGAAGGGTGCTTCTATTTGTTCCCGGCCGTTCTTTTTATGCTTGCCCTTATCGGTTATCCTCTCATCTACAACATAATTCTCAGCTTTCAAAACGTGTCGCTTGCAAATATAGCATCAAAGGATATCAGCTTTATAGGAATCGACAATTATCAGCGGCTTGCCCAGGATAAAGTATTTTGGGCATCTTTAAAAAACACGCTGCTCTACACGGCTGGAAGCGTCGTTTTTCAGTTTGCAATCGGCTTTTTGCTCGCTTTGTTTTTCAGCATGAAATTTCGGCTTGCCCCGTTTCTCAGGGGATTGATGATGGTGAGCTGGCTCATTCCGCTGACGGTTACGGCGCTTTTATTCAAGTTTATGATGGCTTCAAATGAAGGCGTGTTCAATCAGCTGCTCATATCATGGGGAATGATCGACAATCCAATCCCCTGGCTGTCAGATCCGAAGATTGCCATCTGGTCCGTTATTATCGCCAACATCTGGGTCGGCATTCCCTTTAATATGCTGCTCATATCCGCCGGTCTCAGCTCCCTTCCGGAAGACGTCTATGAAAGCGCAAGCCTTGACGGCGCCAATGCTTTTCAGAAATTCATTCATCTGACCCTACCCTTATTGCGGCCGGTGATCACCGTCGTCATGATGCTCGGCTTCATTTATACGTTCAAAGTGTTCGACCTTGTGTTTGTGATGACTGGAGGCGGCCCCGTGCACGCCACTGAAGTCCTGTCAACCGTCAGCTACCGCTACTCCTTTGACGAATTTCAATTCAGCATGGGCGCAGCAAGCGCCAATGTCCTGTTTTTCATTCTTCTTTTGGTCAGTCTTGTCTATTTGCGGCTGATCAAAAAAGATGAGGTGATGTCATGAAAACGAAGCAAAAGGAATGGCTCTTTAACATTATTGGCGTCCTCGTTACGGCCGGCTTTTTATTCCCCGTTTATTGGATGATCGCCACAGCTTTCAAAAGCGAGGCAGAATTGTTTAAAACACCACCTTTATTGTGGCCCGAGACATTCCGGACGGCCGGCTTCGAAGCTGTGTTCACTTCAGGCATCGCCGGATACTTTTTGAACAGCCTGCTGATTTCCGGGGCGGCTGCCGCCATCGTTCTCATATTGGCCGTTCCTTCCGCCTACGGCTTGGCGCGCTTTCGGATCAAGGGCAAAAAAATGTTCATTTTACTGTTTCTCATCACGCAAATGCTGCCTGCCACCGTTGTTTTGACTCCGCTGTTTATCGCCTTTAATCAGCTGAACATATTAAACACGTATATCGGACCGATTTTGACGGGAGCAACGCTCGGCGTTCCTTTTTCGGTATTAATGCTCAGAACTTTTTTTCTCGGGATTCCCAAGGACCTTGAGGATGCGGCCAAAATCGACGGCTGCAGCCGTTTTACCGCATTCATCCGCATTATTTTGCCTATCAGCGTACCCGGGATTGCCGTCAGCGGAGCGGTTTCCTTCTTTTTCGCATGGGGAGATTTGATTTACAGCATGACATTCAACCGAAATCAGGAGCTGTGGCCGCTGACGGCCGGCATTTACAATGTGATCAGCCAATACGGAATCCAGTGGAATGATCTGATGGCATTTGCCGTTTTATCGGTTTTGCCTGTCATCATCATTTTTATACTGCTTCAAAAGCAGCTTGTTAAAGGTCTGATCAGCGGATCCATCAAGTAAAAATAGAAAGGGTGTTTTCGATCATGAAATTTTCAGACGGCTACTGGCTGACGCGCGAAGGATATCACATCAACACGCCAAAAGAAGCCTACGACCGAATGATTGATCAGCAATCATTGACTGTATACGGGCCTGTCAAAGCGGTTCAAAAGCGCGGGGACACGCTGGACACCCGCATGCTCACCGTCAGATTTTCGAGTCCTCTTGAAGACGTGATCCGTGTGCAAGTGTCCCATTTTCAAGGGGAAACGCCTCGCAAGCCCGAGTTTCAGCTGGATATGACAGACGTTGAGCCGGTTATCTCCGAACAAGATGATGCGCTGACCTTCCAAAGCGGCAGCCTGTGCGTTGAGGTGAGCAAAAGCGGTTGGCGCTACCAATTTTCACGTGATGGACAGAGCCTGACCGCAAGCGAATCGAATAGCCTCGCCTATATCACGAGCAATGACGGGCGCACCTTTATGAGGGAACAGCTAAACATCGGTGTCGGCGAATTGATCTACGGTCTCGGCGAGCGTTTTACGGCATTCGTGAAAAACGGCCAAACCGTAGACATCTGGAATCAGGACGGCGGCACAAGCACGGAGCAGGCGTATAAAAATGTGCCGTTCTATTTGTCAAACAAAGGGTACGGTGTTTTTGTCAATCATCCCGAGCTCGTTTCGTATGAAATCGGTTCTGAAGTCGTATCCAAAGCGCAGTTTTCGGTCGAAGGGGAAACGCTTGACTATTTTATCATTAGCGGTGCTGAACCGAAGGATGTTTTGAAACGCTATGCGTCGTTAACGGGAAAACCGGCGCTTCCCCCGGCCTGGTCTTTCGGCCTCTGGCTGTCCACATCGTTTACAACCGACTATTCTGAGGAAACCGTGACACGTTTCATCGACGGGATGACCGAACGCGGCATCCCGCTCAGCGTGTTTCATTTTGACTGCTTCTGGATGAAAGAATTTGAATGGTGCAATTTCGAATGGGATGAACGATATTTTAAGCAGCCTGAAGCTATGCTCAGCCGCCTGAAAGATAAGGGGTTGAAAATATGCGTCTGGATCAACCCTTACATCGCCCAAAAATCGAAGCTTTTTCAGGAAGGAAAAGAAAACGGCTACTTTTTAAAAAACAGCCGGGGGGATGTGTGGCAGTGGGACCGGTGGCAGGCCGGCATGGCAATCGTCGACTTCACCAATCGAAAAGCGCGTGACTGGTATTGTTCAAAACTTGAAAGCCTGCTCGACATGGGCGTCGACTGTTTCAAGACCGATTTCGGAGAACGGATTCCGAGAGACGCGGTTTACTTTGACGGATCAGACCCCGACAGAATGCACAATTATTATTCTTTTTTATACAACAAAACCGTATTTGACCTGTTGAAGCAAAAGCGCGGCGAACGGGAAGCGGTCGTGTTTGCAAGGTCGGCGACGGCCGGAGGCCAGCAATTTCCCGTACACTGGGGCGGGGATTGTTTTGCCAGCTATGATTCAATGGCTGAAAGCCTTCGCGGCGGCCTGTCGCTTTCCCTTTCAGGCTTCGGCTTCTGGAGCCACGATATCGGCGGATTTGAAAGCACGGCAACAGCCGATTTGTATAAGCGCTGGACCGCATTCGGCCTCTTGTCGACGCACAGCCGCCTGCACGGGAGCGAATCATATCGCGTTCCGTGGCTGTTTGACGAAGAAGCGGCCGATGTGATGCGGTATTTTGTCAAACTGAAGCACAGGCTGATGCCTTATTTGTACGCCGCCGCGCATGAAGCGCACGCTGAAGGCATTCCGATGATGCGGGCGATGCTCCTCGAATTTCCCGGTGACAACACTTGCCACTGGCTTGACAGACAGTACATGCTCGGCGGAAGACTCCTCGTCGCTCCCGTTTTTCAGGAAGACGGCGTTGTCCGTTATTATTTGCCAAAAGGCACCTGGACACACCTTTTGACGGGAAAAGAGACGGAAGGCGGAGAATGGAAAGAAGAACAGTACGGGTATATGGGGCTTCCCCTGTTCGTCAGGGAAAATACGCTGCTGCCGCTCGGGCAGGAATCCGGGCGACCTGATTATGATTATCTCGACGGTGTGACGTTCTGCCTTTACCAATTAAAAGACGGCTGCACAGCCGAACAGACGATTTACAATGAAAAGTGCGAAGCAATGACAGTCAGAGCTTCACGGCATGAAAATACGATTACCGTGAAAACAACAGGCGTCCAAAAGAAATGGAAGCTGCTCATCCGCGATCTGTCTGTCACTTCTGTCATAAACGGCGCAGCGGAAGCGCTTCAGGAGGGAACAGCAATTCAGCCAAAAGAAAAGGACCGGGATGTCTTCATTTTTTTCTAAAAGGAGTGATCAGGATGCTGAAAACGGTCCGCACCATCATGTTGGCGGCAATGTGCACGATCCTTTCCGCCGCCGCTGTCAATCCGCCGCCCGCGGCCGCTAAAACCCAGGCTGATGAATATGAATATCCCTTTCAAGATCCAAGTCTCCCTGTTCAAAAAAGGGTCAGCGACTTGCTTTCTCGACTGACCCTTGAGGAAAAAGTGTCGCTGATGCATCAATATCAGCCTGCCATTCCCCGGCTGGGCATTCCCGCTTTTAAAACAGGCACAGAAGCGCTTCACGGCGTTGCCTGGCTCGGGGAAGCGACCGTTTTCCCGCAGGCTGTCGGGCTCGCACACACATGGGACCGCTCTTTAATCAAACAAATCGGCTCAGCGGTCGGCGATGAAGTCCGCGGCTTCCACCACCTTGATCCCGCGGCAAACGGAGTCAATGTCTGGGCGCCGGTCGTTGATCTGCTGCGGGATCCAAGGTGGGGTAGAAATGAAGAAGGCTATTCCGAAGACCCTTTTTTAACAGGGGAAATAGCAACCGCCTATGCCTCCGGTTTAAGGGGCGAGCATCCCTTCTATTTGAAAACAGTTCCTACCTTAAAACATTTTCTTGCCTATAACAACGAAACAGACCGGGGATTCAGCTCCTCAAGCATTGATCCCAGGAACATGAACGAGTATTATTTGAAGCCCTTCAAAACGGCAATTTCCGCAAAAGCCGCGTACAGCCTGATGCCAGCCTACAATTCTGTCAACGATAAACCGGCCATTTTGAGCCCGCTGCTCAACAGCACAGTCAAAGGAAAATGGGCCGAAGACGATTTCTTCATCGTCAGCGACGCCTTTGATCCTTCAGGAATCGTCACTGACCACAAGTATTATGACAGCCACGAAAAAGCGCATGCCCACGCCGTAAAAGCCGGCATTGACAACTTTACAGATCAGGGAGAAAATCCCGGGCTGACGAAAACCGCCTTAACCGGCGCCTTAAAGAATGGCCTTATGTCTGAGAAAGACCTCGATCAAGCCTTGGCCAACACATTCAGCATCCGTTTTCGAACAGGCGAATTCGATCCGGACGAACTCAATCCGTACAGCCGCCTGACAGATGGCGTCATCAACAGTCCAAAGCACCGGCAGCTTGCGAAAAAAGCGGCTGAAAAAGCCATTGTTTTACTGAGAAATGACCGGAATCTGCTGCCCTTCAATACCCGGAAAAATGAAAACATCGCAGTTATCGGACCGTTCGGAAATGCGCTTTACGAAGATTGGTACAGCGGAACGATGCCGTATCGGAAAACCCCGCTTGACGGAATCGCGGACAAAATCGGCAAAGACCGCGTCTCCTTTGCCGAAGGGCTGGAACAAAGCGGGTTCAAATCCGCCCTGACAGGAAAGTTTGTAACCGCAGGCCGGGACGGCAAACAACCGCTCACAGCATCGGCTGACAAGCTTGAGAAAAGCGCGGCATTCGATGCGGCGGATTGGGGAGAAAGCATTTTCACCCTCCGCGCCCAAGCGAACGGTCTCTATGTCTCGCTTCAGGATGACGGCAAACTGATCGCTGATCAGAAACAGCCGAACGGCTGGACCGTCAAAGAAACTTTCCAGTTTGAACAGCAGCCTGACGGGACATTTGCCATCAAAAATACGGCAAACGGCAAATATCTCACCGCTGGAAAAGACGGGACATTAACAGCCGCTGCCGAAAAGCCGGCGACAGCAGCGGAAAAGTTTTCAAAGGCGATCATCAAGAGCAGTACGGAGGAAGCGGTTCGACTGGCAAAAACCGCGGACAAAGCCGTCGTGTTTGTCGGCAACAATCCTTACATCAACGGCCGGGAAACCGAAGACCGGAAAGACATTACACTACCTCCGGCCCAGGAAAATCTGCTGAAAGCTGTTTCTAAAGCCAATCCCAATACGGTGCTTGTCGTAACGAGCAGCTATCCGTTCGCTCTCAACTGGGCTAAAGCGCACATTCCTGCGATCATATACTCCGCACACGGAGGCCAGGAGGCGGGAAGCGCATTGGCGGACATTCTCTTTGGAGATGAAAATCCGGGCGGACGGCTGACGCAAACTTGGCACACGTCAGTCAAAGAACTGCCGGATATGATGAATTACGATATCATCAAAGGGAAAAGAACCTATAAATATTTCGAAGGCAAGCCGCTGTATCCGTTCGGCCACGGGTTATCCTATACAGCGTTCCACTACAGCGGTTTAAGCGTTTCCTCTGACAGCATCAAAAAAGACGGCTCCGTCACGATCCGCGTCAACGTCACCAACACAGGCGGAAGAAAAGGAGATGAGGTCGTTCAGCTCTATACTTCTCCCCTGTTTAACACGCGGGTTAAACAGCCCAATCTGGACTTGAAAAACTTTCAGCGCGTTGAGCTGGCACCGAAAGAAACGAAAACCGTGACATTCAAGCTGAAACAGGCAGACCTTGCCTTCTGGGATGTAACGAGCGAAACGTTTGCCGTTGAAAGAGGCGCATACAAAATAGCGGTCGGGAGCTCGGCGGCGGACATCCGCAAGACAAAGCGGATTTTCGTCCAAGGTGAAACGATTCGAGAACGGAACTTGCGGCGGCAGACAAACGCTGAAAACTACGACGACTACAAAGGCGTGCTCATCACCGAAGAATCCAAATACGGCGGCGATGCGGTAAAAAGCAGTACAGCAAACGCGTGGATCGCCTTCCATGATGTCCGCTTCAAAGGCGAAAAAAGGATAAAAGCAAAGGTTGCAAGCAGAGGCGGCGGCGAAATCGGCATCTTCCTCGATCATCCTCAAAAAGGAAAGCAAATCGGCTCGTTAAAAGTGCCTGACACATCCGGATTGCATAACTGGAAAACGATAAAAGCTTCCGTCCGAAAATCGGCAGGCACCCATCGCATCTACTTTGTCTTCAAAGGGAAAGTCGCAATCGATACGTTTCAATTTGAACGATAAACCGGCACAGAAGAAATTTTTTTAAAGCCATGCAGCTTGATCTGCATGGCTTTTACCGTTTTTCAGCAATTTTAGTGCTTTACAACTTAGGAATGATATATTAGAATTCAATCAAAAGTTGCATTAGGTAAAAAAAATGTCTTAAGGCAATAAAATATTACCGCAACAAAAATATTGTATTCAGGTTAACTTTCATATAGACATAGAAAGGGGTTAATGAACCTATGAAACCCGCGATTACTGTAAAAGATTTATATGTTTCTTATCACGGCGCAGAAGCGCTTCGCAATATCAATTTCTCGCTTGATCAAGGAATGATGGCGGGCGTTATCGGACCGAACGGCGCAGGAAAATCAACACTGTTAAAAGCCATGCTCCAATTGATTCCAAAAGATAAAGGCGACGTCCGTCTGCTCGGAAAACCGCTCAAACATGTACGCAAGCAAATCGCCTATGTTCCGCAGCGGAATGATATGGATTGGACGTTCCCGATCAATGTGCTCGACACCGTCATCCTCGGCACGTATCCTGAACTCGGCCTTTTCAGACGTCCGAAAAAACGCGATAAAGACTGGGCATATCACTGTCTTGAAAAAGTCGGGATGGAAGCATACGCCAAGCGCCAGATCGGTGAACTGTCAGGCGGGCAGCAGCAGCGCGTTTTTCTCGCCCGGGCGCTCGCCCAAAAAGCAGAGCTGTTCTGTCTTGACGAACCGTTCGTCGGAATTGATGTGACGAGTGAAGAAATGATCGTCAGCATCTTAAAGGAACTTCGTGATGAAGGAAAAACCGTTCTTGTCGTCCATCACGATTTGAGCAAAGCGGACAGCTATTTCAATGAATTAATTTTGCTGAACAAAGAGCTGATTCAAAAAGGCCCGGTCTCCGACATCCTCAATCCCGACGTGATGATGAAAGCCTACGAATCTCAGCTTCCGTTCCTGCAATCGAAAAGGGGTGCGATGTGATGGAATTTATCCATGGTTTGATGGAATATTCGTTTCTGCAAAAATCGCTGTTCACATCGATTATGGTGGGCATCATTTGCGGCGTCATCGGCTGCTTTATCATTCTCAGGGGAATGGCGCTGATGGGAGATGCGATTTCACACGCGGTCCTTCCCGGCGTCGCCATCTCTTATATGCTCGGCGTCAATTTTTTCTTCGGCGCCGTCTTTACGGGCATCCTGACGGCTCTCGGAATCGGCTATGTCAGCCAAAACAGCCGAATTAAAAACGATTCGGCCATCGGTATCGTCTTCACAGCCTTTTTCGCCGTCGGGATCATTTTGATCACGCTTGTCAAAAGCTCAAGCGATCTGTACCACATCTTATTCGGAAATGTGCTGGCCGTTCGTTCATCCGACATGTGGATCACGCTCGTCATCGGAGTCATGATTCTTACCGCCGTCTTTTTGTTTTACAAAGAGCTGCTCATCACCTCTTTCGACCCGACGATGGCGGCCGTCTACGGCTTGCCGAACCGGCTGATTCACTACTTTTTAATGACGCTTTTAACGATGGTCACGGTCGCATCGCTTCAGACCGTCGGCATTATCCTCGTCGTCGCGATGCTGATCACGCCTGCCGCAACCGCTTATTTATTAACGGACCGGCTGTGGGTGATGATCTATTTGTCCGCTTTCCTCGGCGCTTTGTCAGCGGTCGTCGGTCTTGGATTAAGCTATACGTACAACCTCTCCTCAGGAGCGGCGATCGTGCTCGTGGCTACGATTTTGTTCGGACTTTCCTTTACATTTTCACCGAAACAAGGCGTGCTTTGGAGAGCTTTGAAATCAAGAAGAAAGCGGGCAGCACTTCAATAATCCACAATATAAAGGGGGAACACAAAACATGAAATGGAAGCAAACATTAGCCATTGCGGCGGCATTGATTCTTGTTCTCGCCGCCGGCTGCTCATCGAAAAGCAGCAGTGAAGAAAACGGAAAGCTGAAGGTCGTCACCACCTACTCCATTCTCTATGACATCGTCAAACAAGTCGGAGGAGATCACATCGATTTATACAGCATTGTACCTGTTGGAACAGACCCGCACGAATACGACCCGCTGCCAAAAGACGTGCAAAAAACGACGGACGCCGATGTCATCTTTTACAACGGCCTGAATTTGGAGACAGGAAACGGCTGGTTTAACAAGCTGCTGGAAACAGCTGAAAAAGACGGCGATGACGCCCCTGTCTACAAGCTGAGCAAAGGGGTCAAGCCAAAGCATCTCACTGCCAAAGGTAAAGAAACGGAAGAAGATCCCCATGCATGGCTCGATATAGAAAACGGGATTCAATATGCCAAAAACGCGAGAGATGCGCTGATCAAAAACGATCCCGACCATAAAGAAGATTACGAGAAAAACGCTGAAGCCTATATCGGCAAGCTGCAAAAGCTTCATAATGAAGCGGTGAACCGCTTTAAAGATATACCGAAAGAGCGCCGCGTCCTTGTGACGAGCGAAGGAGCTTTTAAATATTTCGCTTCGGCCTACGGCGTCGACGCGCAGTATATTTGGGAAATCAATACCGAAAATGAAGGAACTCCCGGTCAGATGAAAAAAATCGTCGACACGGTGAAGAAAAAGGAAGTTCCGGCCTTATTCGTGGAGACAAGCGTTGACCCGCGGAGCATGGAAAGCCTGTCAGCGGAAACAGGCGTGCCGATTAAAGCAAAAGTCTTCACCGATTCGATCGGAAAGCCCGGTGAAGCGGGAGATTCCTATTATAAGATGATGAAAGAAAACCTTGACCGGATCCATCAAGGTCTCGCCGAATAACCAAAACTGCTGTACAGGATGTACAGCAGTTTTTTTCGCATGTTTTCCCGATTTTAAAGCAGGGTACAACGAAGGGAAAACGCAGAAAAAAGGAGTGTATTTCGTGAAATCTGTATACGAGGAATGCATCAAAGCCTGCCGGGAATGCCTTGAAGCATGCAATCACTGCTTTGACAAATGTCTGATGGAAGAAGACGCGGGGATGATGGCCGAATGCATCCGACTTGACCGGGAATGCGCGGAGATGTGCGGATTCGCACTTCAAGCCATGACGCGCAACAGCCCGTATGCCGAAGACATTTGCCAGCTTTGCGCAAAGGTTTGCGAAGCTTGCGGCAATGAATGCAGCCTGCACAAGCATGACCACTGCCAGCTTTGCGCTGAAAGCTGCTTTGCATGTGCTGAAGCATGCAGAAAAATCGCTTCTTAACTTGAAATATCCGGCTCTCGGGCCGGATATTTTTATGTCGGAAACGTTTATTTTTTCTCCTCCCCCCTTGCTAAACTGATACAATATGACTATAAAAGGGGGTTTTAATATGAAAGACAGCGTGTTTCAAATGACTTCTGACACATATCAGTCGCTCAGCGATTCAGAACGGCATTTGCTCGAGTACATTTATCAGCACTTAGATGTCATCGCCACTTTATCGATTGTAAAATTAAGCGAGGATGCAAATGTTTCAACAGCCACGATTGTCAGGTTAATGAAAAAGCTCGGTTATGACGGCTACACTTCTTTTAAGTACGCATTAAAAGAAAAACACCACCTCGGCCACGCTCCGCTGATGGATGATATCGACAGCCAAATTAAACAGGCCGTGCTCAAGAATGAAAGAGAAGTTCTGGATACGATTAAAATGCTTGATATCGGGTTGATCGAAGATGCCATTCAAAAAATCAGCAATGCCGAAAAAGTTTACATTTTCGCAAGGGGATTGTCTGAAATGATTGGGACTGAGATGACGATCAAGCTTCAGCTGCTCGGCAAAAACTGCGAGATGCACAGCGACCCGAATATTATCAGAGGCAAGTCAAAAACACTGGCAAAAAAAGACCTCGGCCTTTTTGTTTCCCTGAACGGCGAGACAGAGGAGCTTGTTGAAGCCGCTCAAAATTTCAAATTGCAAGCCATTTCCACCATTACATTAACAACAAGGATCGATTCGCGTCTTGCGAAATTATCAGAGATCGTACTAGTCGGGTTTAAAGGTGAACAATCATTTTTTCCCGATTATGAAGTCCGCTCGCGCCTCCCTCTGCAAGTCCTCTCCCGCATCATGCTGGACTCATACGTCATCCGCACCGCTCATAGCTGAAAACCTTTACACAACCTGTAAACATCCCCCCTTTTATCTGTGACATAATGTCTGTGAAGCCACAGATAAAGGGGGGATACAGCATGATCTATACATGCACGATGAATACCGCGGTCGACTTATTCGTTGAAACCGACGAGCTGCTTCCCGATGTCGTCAACCGCACTAAAGATGAAGATTATCAGCCAAACGGAAAAGGTGTCAATATTTCTTTTATGCTCAAGCGCCTCGGCCTTAACAATACCGCGCTTGGATTTACAGGCGGATTTACCGGGCGGTTTATTGAAAATGAACTGCTGAATGAAAAAATCGTCACAGACTTTGTCGAAGTCGAAGGCATATCACGGATTAATATTTTTATTAATGCCACCCGGGAATTCAAAATCGTAAACAAAGGTCCGCTCATATCTGAAGGCCGAAAACAGGAGCTGATCAACAAAATCCGTCAAATTCCGTCCGGCCGCTTTTTATTTGTCTCAGGCAGTCTTCCGAGAGGAGTCCCAGATGACATGTACCTTTCGCTTTCCGAGATTGCCGCCGAAAACAAACTGAAATTGATCTTGGATATCAGCTCTCCCGTCCTATTAGATTGTCTTTCATACCATCCTTACCTGATTAAACCGAATGAACAGGAGCTTGCCGCTTTTTTCAGCCGGAAGAAAGCGCTGTCTGAAGAAGAAATCATCCACTACGGAAAGGAGCTCCTCAATCGCGGCGCTCAAAGGGTTCTCATCTCACGCGGCAAAGACGGCGCCCTTTATTTGGACCGCCAAAGAACCTTAAAAGCGACAGCCGCCAAAGGCAAAGTTGTCAATACCGCGTGTGCCGGCGATGCCATGCTTGCCGTGTTCGTCGGAAAACAGGAGCTGGGCTGTTCTGTTCCTGAAGCACTCAGACACGCCTCTGCCGCCGGATCCTTGACGGCTTTCTCGAAAGGCCTCGGAGATGTGTCAAAACTCGATCAAACAGCTTCACAAATTCAAATCACTCATTTATAAAGGGGGTTTTCTTATGAAAAAGTTCAAAATCATCGCGGCAACCGGCTGTCCAACAGGCATTGCCCATACATTTATGGCTGAAGAGGCCTTAAAACAGGCCGCCGCCAAACTGGGTGTAGAAATCAAAGTCGAAACACACGGACAAATCGGAGTTCAAAACGAACTATCGCCAGAGGACATTAAACAAGCCGACGGAGTCATTGTCGCGGCTGACAAAGATGTAGGCGCCGATCGTTTTGCAGGCAAACGCGTCCTTGACGTCCCGGTTGCGCGGGGCATCCGAGATGCGGAATCTTTAATTCGGGCGCTGCTGAACGGCGAAGCGCCGATTTACCGCGAACAAACAGCGACAAAAACAGAGGATGAACTCCAAACAGGCGAAGCCGCTTCCATCGGCCGTAAAATATATAAACATTTGATGAACGGGGTTTCCCACATGCTCCCATTTGTCGTCGGCGGAGGGGTTTTAATTGCACTTTCCTTTTTATTCGGCATCCATTCAGCAGATCCTGAACATCCAAGCTACAACGCTTTTGCCGAATTGCTGAATAAAACGGGCGCATTCGGCTTCCAGCTGATGGTTCCGATTTTATCCGCTTATATCGCCGCTTCAATGGCCAAACGTCCCGGCCTGATTGTCGGGTTTATCGGCGGCATGATCGCCAGCACGGGGGGAGCGGGTTTTCTGGGCGGCATCGTATCCGGTTTTTTGGCGGGACTGATCATTTACGGTCTCTCGTATGCACTTAAAAAAATGCCTCAATCCCTTGAAGGGCTAAAAGCAATTTTTCTTTATCCGGTTATCGGCATTTTTCTGATCGGTGCGGTCATGTTTTTCCTCGTGGAGCCGATGACGGCCATCAATGAAGGGATGAAGGACTTTTTAGCCGATTTTCAAGGAGCGAATCCCGTCATTCTCGGCTTAATTATCGGCTGTATGAGCGCATTTGACATGGGCGGTCCGGTCAATAAAGCCGCTTATGTCACCGGCACTGCTCTTCTCGCTGAAGGGAACCAATATTTCATGGCAGGCGTTTCCGCCGCGTGCATCACACCGCCGCTTGTCATTGCGTTTGCCACTTTGCTTTTCCGCAAATATTTCAGCCAGCAGGACCGAAATGCAGGGCTTGTCAATTTTATTCTCGGCGCCACTCATATTACCGAAGGTGCTATCCCGTTCGCCGCAAAAAAACCGATCCCTGTCATCCCGATTTTGATGATCGGCTCTTCGATATCGGCGATATTAACATACTCATTCGCAGTTCAAGTACCTGCCCCGCACGGCGGATTCCTTGTACTTCCCGTTGTCACAGGAGCCTTTCAATGGGTGTTGTCGATTATCATCGGATCGCTTATCGGCGCCTTCTTATACGGTTTTTATCAAAAACGGACATATGAAAAACAGAAAGGCTGATCAAACATGGGCACAACAGCTTTAATCAAAAAAGAGCACATCTATCTTCAAGAAACGTTATCTTCCCAAGCGGAAGCATTTGACCGGGTGGCTCAGGTCGCATATGAATCGGGAGCCGCCCAAACAAAACAAGCGGTCATACACGGATTGGCACAAAGAGAGGCTGAAAGTACGACCGGCTTCATTGAAGGCTTTGCCATTCCCCATGCAAAACTGAAGGACATCACAGAAGCATCTGTCATCATCATTCAAAACCAGATGGGCATCGAATGGAACGCGCTTGATCAAAACCCTGTCACATTTATCATTGCTTTATTGATACCAGATGCCGAGGCAGGCAGCACACATCTCAATCTATTATCATCGGTGTCTCGCATGCTTGTTCACGAAGATGCGAGGCAGCAGCTGATTAAAGCCTCGAGTCCTGACGACATTCTGAACACCTTTTCGAGCTATATATCCTAATTTTGATCAGAAAGAAGGAATCGATATGCTGACAAATACGAAGAAAATGCTGTTGGACGCACAGACAAACGGCTATGCGGTACCGGCCTTTAACATTCACAACCTGGAAACCGTGCAAGCCGTGACAGAAGCGGCTGAAGCCCTAAGGTCCCCCGTGATTCTTGCGGCTACTCCCGGAACCTTCAGCTATGCAGGCCGCGACTATATTCAAGCGATTGCAGAAACGGCCGCAGCGCGCTGTTCAATCCCGGTCGCCCTCCATCTCGATCATCATGAAGAGATTGATGATATTCGCGAGTCTTTATCATTAGGGACAAAATCGGTGATGATTGATGCTTCGCACCATCCATTTGCCGAAAATACCGCAATTGTAGCGAGCGTCGTACAATATGCCCGGCAAAAAGATGCCACTGTAGAAGCCGAGCTCGGAAGGCTCGGCGGACAGGAAGATGATTTAATCGTGGATGAAGCCGACGCTTATTACACCGATCCGGATGCAGCAAAAGAGTTCGTCGAGAAAACCGGAATCGATTCGCTTGCGGTGGCAATCGGTACAGCCCACGGGCTTTACTCAAAAGAACCCAATATCGATTTTGACCGGCTGGCCGCGATTCAAAAACGGGTTTCAGTTCCGCTTGTCCTGCACGGCGCCTCAGGAATTCCGCAAGAAGATGTAAGAAAGTGCATCAAGCTCGGCTGTGCAAAAGTAAATATCGCGACTGAATTAAAAATTCCCTTTTCAGATAAACTGCGCCGTTATCTGCATGAACACACTGATGCAAGCGATCCAAGAAAATATATGACCCCCGCCAAAGAAGCCATGAAAGAAATCGTTCAGGAAAAGATTTTGATGTGTATGAGCAATAACAGATACTAATGCAAAAAGCCGGATGTTCTTTAACATCCGGCTTTTTCAAATCATTTGGCATGCTCTTCTAAAGCATGACCGTCATGAGGCTTTTCATCGGGTATCGGTTCCTGAGCGGCCAATATGCTGTATACGAGCATGACAATTCCTACATAAACAACCGCCGAAACCGTCCAAACGAGTACTGTTTTATCCTTCAAGACGGATTCCTCCAATCAAGCTTCACCTTTTGCAGCCTGAGTGCATTCAGAACGACCGAGACCGAACTGAACGCCATCGCGGCACCTGCGATCCACGGGGCCAAAAGCCCGACGGCCGCGAACGGAATGCCGATGCTGTTGTAGGCAAACGCCCAGAAAAGGTTTTGTTTAATGTTTTTGATCGTCAGCCTGCTCATGAGGATCGCATCGGCGATGCTGTTTAAATCGCCGCGGATCAAGGTGATATCGGCGGCTTCCATGGCGACGTCAGTCCCCGTTCCGATCGCCATTCCGGTATCGGCTGCCGCCAGTGCCGGCGCATCATTGATGCCGTCGCCGACCATCGCGACTTTTTTGCCTTTTGCCTGGATTTTCTTCACTTCATCTGCTTTTCCTTCAGGCAGGACTTCTGCAATGACATGCTGAATACCGGCTTCAGCAGCAATCGCTTCTGCCGTCCGCCGGTTGTCCCCGGTGATCATGACGACTTCAAGCCCCATATCATGCAGCCTTTTCACCGCTCTCTTCGACGTGTCTTTTATCGTATCGGCGACGGCGATCAGCCCGGCAAACCGACCGTCGATGGCGGCAAGCATCGCCGTCTTTCCTTGTGTTTCAAACTTCTCCATTTCGCTGTGCGCCTCTTGAATGTCAATATCACGGCTTTCCATCAGCCGTCTTGTACCGATCAAAATCCGTTTTTCATTGACTGCGGCTTCGATACCATAGCCGGGTATCGCTTCAAAGCTGTCTGCGGAGGCCGGTTCTATCTCTCTCTTTTTAACGCCTTCGACAATGGCTTCAGCAAGCGGATGTTCAGAGTTTTTTTCCGCAGCACCGATAAGCTTGAGAAACGATGTTTCATCGATCCATGGTTCAGTGCGCACATCTGTGAGCTGAGGCTTTCCATTTGTGACAGTCCCCGTCTTGTCAAGCACGATCGTCTCCAAGCGGTGAGCCGTCTCCAAATGTTCGCCGCCTTTGAATAAAATTCCGAATTCAGCCGCACGGCCCGATCCGGCCATGATCGAAGTCGGTGTTGCCAAACCGAGCGCACACGGACATGCGATCACAAGCACCGCAATCAGCTTTTCCAGCGCCGTGCCGAATTCACCGGGGCTAACCGCCAAATACCAGACGAAAAATGTGATGACTGCGATCGCCACGACAATCGGCACAAAAACCCCGGAAATCCGGTCTGCGAGCCGTTGAATCGGAGCTTTTGAACCTTGCGCCTCTTCCACGACTTTTATAATCTGCGCCAGCGCAGTATCTTTGCCTACTTTTTCTGCTCTTACTTTTAAAAAACCATTTTTATTGATTGTAGCACCGATAACCGGATCTCCAACCGTCTTGTCAACAGGGATGCTTTCACCGGTGAGCATTGATTCATCCAGCGCAGAACGTCCTTCGACAATCTCTCCGTCTGCCGGTACTTTTTCACCGGGCTTCACGTACATGATGTCGCCTGCCAATACGTTTTCAATCGGCACGGTCATCTCTTCGCCGTTTCTGACGACGGTCGCCGTCTTTGCCTGCAGCCCCATCAGCTTTTTGATCGCTTCGGATGAGCGCCCTTTCGCTTTCGCTTCAAACAGCTTTCCTAAAATGATCAAGGTTAAGAGGATGGCGCTTGTTTCATAATAAAGTCCGTCCGGATGCCGGTTCGTGCCGAGGCTTTCAATGCTTAAATACAAGCTGTAGAAATACGCGGCAGACGTGCCTAGAGCGACCAGCACATCCATGTTCGCACTTTTGTTCCGAAGCGCTTTATAAGCCCCTGTGTAAAACTGTTTCCCGACGATAAACTGAACCGGTGTCGCCAACGCGAACTGAACCCAGGGATCCATGAACATCCCCGGCAGCCATATAAATGACGTGAATTTGAAATGGCTGACCATTGCCCAGAGCAGCGGAAAAGATAAAATGGCCGAAAAAATAAACTTGCCGGTTTGACGCTGAATGCCTTTTTCTCTTTGTTCCGCCGCTCCATCCGCAGTTTGGTCTTTTTTCAGCTCGAGCTTGTAGCCGAGCTTTTCAACGGCTTCGATCATTTCCTCCGGCGAAACCGCACCGGTATGATAGTCGACTGCCGCAGTCTCTATGGCAAAGTTGACGGCGGCGTTTTTGACGCCCGGCAGCTTGTTGAGGCGCTTTTCAACCCGGTTGGCGCAAGCCGCACACGTCATGCCGGAAATTGCGAATTCGGCTTTTTCCGCTGGAACTTGATAGCCGAGCGATTCGACTTTCTCAGCCAGCTGTCCGACTTCGATTTGCCCCGGATCATAAACGATTTTTGATTTTTCCAGCGCCAAGTTCACATTTGCGTCCTGAACGCCGTCAAGCCTTTTCAACCCTTTCTCGATCCGCGCCGCACAGGCGGCGCAGGTCATGCCAGAGATTTGGAGGGTGGCTTCTTTTTGTCCGTCCATATCCTTCACTCCTTATATACCCCTTATAGGTATACATTAGCCTGCGACATCATACCCCTGATCTTCGATCGTATCGATGATTTCTTTCAGCGATACTTTGCCTGAATCAAACGAAACTTCGACCTTGCCCTCGCTTAAATTCACTTTAACGGACTCTACTCCGCCAAGCTTTCCGACGTTTCCTTCTACTGCCTGAACACAGTGGTTGCAAGACATGCCTTCGACTTTCAGTGTTTTTTGTTCCATATTGAAAACCTCCTATGGTTTGATGATATTGATCGGTTTTATATTACCATACCCCTGTAGGGTATTTCAAGAAAACGATTTTCCCTTTTTTCGTTCACGACTTTGAAAAACGCTTAAACACATCAAGCAGCTCCTCGATGGCCTCTTCGCCTTCACCGCTTTTAATCGCGTTTGCGACACAATGGTGGGTATGATCTTCAAGCAGGCTGAAAGCCACCTTTTGCATCGCGGCTTGCACAGCTGAGATTTGAACAAGAATATCGACGCAGTAGCGGTCATTTTCGATCATGTTTTGAATGCCTCTGACCTGCCCTTCAATCCGCTTTAAACGGTTTGTGATTTGTTCTTTTCCTTTAGAACTTTTGGGATTTAATGTGTGTTCATGATGATCTGCTGACATCGGAGCACCTCTCTTTCCATTGTATTTTGTCCAAGTTACCCGTTTGTACCATTATAAAATGCGAAGCGAAACATGTCTAAAAAAAAGAGACAACCCCAATTTTCTGCGGGGTCGTCCCTGCATATTATTTGTTTAACGCTTTAAAAAATTCTCTCATAAACTCCGGCAGATTGGACCAGTCATGGCCTGAGACCAGATTGGCGTCGACATGAAGCTTCTCCTCTACATAAGTCGCGCCCGCTGCTTCGACTTCCGGTTTGCAGGCGATGTAAGCCGTCAGCTCCCGACCTTTCAGATGTTCTCTCAGGCTTGTGAAAATCAGGCTCGCGTGACAAATCGCGCCGACCGGTTTATTTTCCTCAAAGAAATGAGCAACAATTTTCAGCAGGGAATCGTACATCCGGATAAATTCCGGCGCGCGTCCGCCCGGAATGATGATGCCGTCGTATTCGGACGGATCAATCTCATCAAATGAAGCATGCGCGTCAATTAAATAGCCCGGCTTTTCGGTGTATGTATCCCAATCCAGAAAGTCATGAACAACCGTATGAATCTTTTTCTTTTTCGGTGCGGCGATCGTCGTTTCATAGCCCTCTTCAAGACAGCGGTAATAAGGATAATACACTTCCAGCGCTTCAACTGCGTCGCCCGTTACGATCAAAATCTTTTTCGCCATCAAAAACATCTCCTTTCCTTTTTTACTCTTCTATTTTATCCCATTTGCGCCTGATTTTAAAATCAAGTGCTTGAGGAGCTTGATTTCAGCCGACGATCGTGATGGTCTCTGTAATGTCTTTCAAGAGGGCAAGGTTTGCTTTGTCAATTCCTGAATCTGTGATGATCCTGTATCCGTTATGAAGGCGGTCGATTTGCGAGAAAGCACGGGTCCCGAATTTGCTGCTGTCCGCCATCAAGATCGTTTCGTCCGCAATCTCGATCATCCGTTTTTTCAACAGCGCCTGCATTTCGTTTGAATCGCTCAAACCGCTCGCAGGGTCGACGCCTTTGCAAGACAGAAATGTTTTGTTGACGTGATACATATCAAGGGAGCGCTCAGCCAAAGGACCGACATATGACATCGATTGCGGCAGCAGCATCCCGCCGGTTGAAATGACCGTCACCTTTTCTTTTTTGCTGAGTTCAATCGCGACTCTGACTGAATTGGTGATGACGGTCAGCGGGATGTTTTCAAGCGCTTTTGCCATGTACCATGCCGTCGTGCTGGCGTCAAGAATTATTCGTTCCCCGCTTTTCACGTGCTTAACGGCTTCAAATGCAATCATCTTTTTTTCGTTTACGTTTGTAATTTCGCGCTCGCGAAAATGCACCTCCGCTTCTTCGGTCTGTACGCTGACAGCGCCGCCATGACTTCTTTTCAGCTTATTTTCCTTCTCAAGCTTTTCCAGATCGCGCCTGATCGTTTCTTCCGTGACGGAAAAAAGCTCGCTCAGTTCTGTGACGCGTACGCTCGAGCGCAGATTGACAAGCTCGACGATTTTTTGGTGTCTTTCAGCTACAAGCATCCGTTTACTTCCTTCCTTTTTTGGTAAAAGTCACTGTTACTTTCATGATAGCGCATCAGCGCCGATACAGGAAATGTTTTCAGCGGGAAGCGGCGCCGAGAATCTGACTTGTATAGCGGCGATATGCCGCCTCCCACGCTTCTGTATCTTCCGGTACATACGTTTTTTGAGGGAAGGAAGTCCTGATCGCTTTTCGGGCGCTTTGAATATCCCAAAACATGTCGAGTGCGATGGCCTGTACGGCAATGTTGCCGATGGTGCTCGCCTCTGACGGTCCGGCCCATACATTTCTGGCCAGTACATTCGCCGTGTATTGGCACAGCAGTTCATTTCGAATCCCTCCGCCCGCCATGTGAAGTCCGTCATATTCTTTTCCTGTCAATGTTTCAATCCGTTCAAGCGTAAACCGGTATTTAAACACAAGGCTTTCCAGCACGCAGCGGATCATCTGTCCGGGCGTTTCCGGCACGTGCTGCCCAGTTGCACGGCAATACTCCCTGATCGCCTCAGGCATATGCACTGGATTAAGAAACATCGGGTCATCCGGGTCAACCGCCGACCTGAATGCTTCCGACTGTCCGGCAAGTTTGACAAGCTCGACGCTCGAATAGCTGATCCCGTCTTTTTCCCAATCCGCCTGACAGCGCTGGAACAGCCACAATCCCATAATGTTTTTTAAAAAGCGGAATGTACCGCCTGCACCGCCCTCATTTGTAAAATTCCAATCGAGCGCCTGTTTTGACATCAGCGGAGTGTCAAGTTCAGTTCCAATCAGCGACCAGGTGCCGCAAATCAAATATGCAAAGTCTTCCGTTTCAGCGGGAACGCCGACAACTGCAGAAGCCGTGTCATGTTCGCCGACGGCAATGACCGGTACGGCAGGCACCGACAATTCGCTGCACACTGATTGTGACAGCCTCCCCGCTTCGCTTCCTGGTTTTGCTATATCCTTCGGAAAAATATTGGCCGGGAGTCCCATAAGGCTGATGAGCTCCCAATCCCAATCTAACGTTTTCGGGTTGAACAGCTGAGTTGTCGTCGCATTTGTAAACTCGCTTTTTTTCTCGCCCGTTAAAAAATAGCGCAGCAAATCAGGAATCATTAAAAGCGTTTCCGCGTGTTCCAACAGCGGAGAATTCGCTTTTTTCAGCGCCCGGAGCTGAAAGATGGTGTTGAACGGCAAAAGTTGAATACCGGTTCTTGAAAACAGCTCTTCTTTTCCAATTTCATTCAGCACCTCCATCATCATTCCGTCCGTGTAAGGGTCTCGGTAATGATAAGGGTTCCCCAACAGCTCTCCGTTACGATCGAGAAAGCCGACATCAACTGCCCATGAATCGATTCCGATACAGCTGATTCGTCCGCAGCCGTTTTTCGCCTTTAAAATGCCTTTTTTGATTTCATGATAAAGCCTGAGAATGTCCCAATAAAGGTGTTTTCCCGCCTGAACGGGCTGATTTGGAAAACGGTGAATTTCCTCCGCTTTGATCAGACCGCCGTCCACATGACCTGCATAAGCTCTGCCGCTCGACGCACCAAGATCAAAAGCGAGAATCGTCACCAGCTTGCACCGCCTTTGCCGCGTGCCAGTATTTTCTCCGCATACCCGCTTTCCGCATAAGCTTTGAGCGGATCAGGCGGGACGTTCATTTCCTCCCGCACGGCGTAAAGGAGCGGTTTGACGTCAATTTCAAATGCTTCGCGGATCGCAGCCTCTGCGGCAAGAACGTCATGATTTTCCTGCGCTTTCTTCACTTCATCGAAGTTGATCAAAAGCGCTTTTGCAAATTGAGTCTGCACATTCATGACCGAGCGCAGTACAGCCGGGATTTTAGGTTCGAGATTATGGCATTGATCAAGCATATACGAAATATGTTCGGCCGTCTTCCGGACATTCGGGTCGGAATCACGGCAGGCGTCCAAAATTTGATAAAAAATGAGAAACAGTTCGTACGGGTTGTGCGCGCCTGCGATCAAATCGTCATCAGCGTATTTGCGGCTGTTGAAATGAAAGCCTCCGAGACGTTTTTCGTCAAGCAAATAAGCGACAATGTGCTCGATGTTCGTCCCTTGGGGATGGTGGCCGGTGTCGACGAGCACCTCAGCCTTCGGCCCGAGCTTTTGCGCCAAATTGTAAGCCATCCCCCAATCCGCCAGGTCTGTATGATAAAATGCCGGCTCAAAAAACTTGTATTCAATCAAGAGCCGCATATCATCTTCAAGCGCTTCGTATACTTCAGCCAGACACTCATACATCCAATTTTTCCGTTTTCTGATGTCGCCCTGACCGGGATAGTTGGTTCCGTCGGCAAGCCAGAGGCTGATTTCCTTGGAGCCTGTTTGTTTTGCAATATCGACGCATTCGAGCAATTGCTCAGTCGCTTTTTGGCGAATGTCCGCTTTAACGTTTGTGACGCTTCCGAATTTGTAGTCATCGTCCTGGAACAAGTTCGGATTCACGGCGCCGACGGCAAGGCCAAGCTGCTCGGCGTGCGCTTTCAGCTTTCCGTAATCATCAACTTGATCCCACGGAATATGGATGGCGACGGAAGGACAAGTTCGGGTTAATTTGTGAACGACTGATGCATCTTCCATTTTTTCAAACGGATCCCTCGGTACGCCCTCTTGCTGAAACACTTTGAAGCGCGTGCCCGAGTCCCCGTATCCCCATGAAGGCGTCTCGATTTTAAGCGCTTTCAATTTTTCCTTTACTTCAGAAAGGCTGATGCCTCTGTCTTTCTGCTGTTCTTCAAATAAAGCGTAAGCCCGGTCATTCATCATGTACACCCTTCCCCCTTGTTTTTAACGGATATGCCATGGTTGACATTAACGCAAGTTCCGGCTGGGTTGTGTCCAGCCGGCTGTACTGGACGATCACAGGTACATCGCTTGCGATCTCGATCGCATAAGGAACATTTTCAGGAATGCGTTCTTCTGCTCGGTGCAAAGAACTTGTGCGAATATGCTTCGTTCTCTTGCCCTGAACCGTCTCGGGAATGCCTTCGAGTGGCGGACGGTCTTCAAAGTATACTGTGATCGCAAGGTTTGCGTCTTCTTCATGGCAATTTAAAACACAAATGGCTTCATGGCTCGTCAAGCTTCCGGAACTTTCCGGAGGAATAAAACCGTCCGGTATGATCCAGTGGGTCTCGCCCTTCATCTCCCTTTTCCCCCTTTGTTTTCTGAAAGGACGGCCGAAGCCGTTCCTTTCCAATTACCTTGAAAATGCGGCCGGCACTCCCCCGTCAACCGTCAGCATGCATCCCGTCGTTTTTGCCGTTTTTTCTGAAGCGAAATAAGCGATCGCTTCGGCGATGTCGGCGGGATAAATGTTGACGGAAAGAGTCGTACGTTTGCGGTAATGCTCTTCAAGCCGATCGGGTTCAATCCCGTAGGCGGCGGCTCTTTCTTCGCGCCACTTGGAGTCCCAGATGGCCGACCCTTGAAGCACCGCATCCGGAAGCACTGAATTCACGCGGATTCCATACGGTCCGCCTTCAGCGGCGATGCATCTCGCCAAATGAACCTCAAGCGCTTTTGCAGAGCTGTATGCCGAAGCGTTTTTGCCTGCATAAACGGAATTTTTCGAGCCGATAAACACCATGCTGCCGCCTGAACCCTGTCTTTTCATTTGCTTAAAAGCTTCTCTGGCGACGAGAAAATATCCTGTTCCAAGTACATTCATATTTAAATTCCATTCTTCGAGAGTCGTTTCATCAAGCGGGCTGGATGTCGCAAGCCCCGCGTTGTTGACGAGAATGTCGATCCCGCCGTAATTAAGGACGATTTCCTCGAATGCCGCCTGAACGTCCTCTTCTTTCGTCACATCCATGCGGACGGCGGATGCTCGTTCCGCACCGTATTGTTCATTAATCTCTGCGGCTGTTTTTTCTGCGCCTTCTATATTAATGTCAGCAACAGCAACATGCGCACCTTCTGAAGCAAGGCGGCGGCAGGTCTCGCTGCCGATTCCGCCCGCTCCTCCCGTCACAAATGCGATCTTGCGGGAAAATTCGGCTTCCGGCGGAGCAAGCGTTAATTTATAAAGCTCAAGCGGCCAATATTCGACATTGTAGGATTCTTCCTCATTTAGAGATACAAAGTTTCCAAGGACTTCTGTTCCCTTCATGACAGCAATCGCCCGCCGATATAAATCTCGGCTGACCTTTGCCATCGCCAGGCTTTTACCTGCTGCCACCATGCCGATTCCCGGGATTAGCATCACGCGCGGCGCCGGTTCAAACATCTCGTCTCCTTCATGCCGGTTTCTTTGAAAATAGGCGGCATACGATTCTTTAAACCTAGCAATCTCGGTTTTGATCCGTTCGACCAGCTTCTCTGTGTCCTGTTCAGCGGGATTCCACGGAATATAGGCAGGCGTCCGCTTTGTATGCACAAGGTGATCCGGACATGCGGCGCCGACCTGTGAAAGCGATGGAGCGCGCCTGCTGTTCGTGAATTCGAGTACATCATCAGCATCGCACCATGTGAGCAGCATGCGTTTCTCTCCGCTGACAGCGCCGCGGATAATTGGCAAGATATCGGCTAAAATCCGTTTCCGGTCCTCCGGTGCAAGCGGCTCGACCATCTGTCCGCCAAACGGCTGATGATCTTCTGAACGGCTTTTAATGTATGCTTCCGCTTCGCGAATCACAGCAATCGTCTGATCATAGCTTTCTTTCGCCGTTTCCCCCCAGGTGACGAGCCCATGCTTCTCCATTAAAACAAGCTCTGCATTCGGGTTGTTTTTCACACCTTCTGCTATCAGCTTCGATAAAGCGAAGCCCGGTCTGACATAAGGCACCCATACAAAGCGGCTGCCGAATATCTCCTCTGCGATCTCTTTTCCATTATCAGCGCAGCAGATGCTGATGATCGCATCGGGGTGGGTGTGATCGACATGCGGAAACGGCAAAAAAGCATGAAGAAGCGTTTCGATCGACGGCCGCGGGTGCTTTCCGTCCATCATGCAATGGGACAAATATGCCGTCATTTCTTCATCGGTCATGCTGCTCCGTTCCATCAGCGGACGAATATCATCGAGCCTCAGCCCGGTAAATTGGCCCGCTGACATCGTCGCCAAGTCCGAGCCGCTGCCTTTCACCCACATCACCTCGATGTCCCTGCCCCTGAAATCCTTTTCCGTCGTTTTCATCGATGTGTTTCCCCCGCCCCAGTTGCAGACCGATCGGTCAGAGCCGATCAGGTTGGAACGGTAGACGAGTTCGTCAAGACCCGGACGCAGCGATGCAGCCTCAGTTTCTGACCATAAATATTCCACCATACGTATCACTCCGTTTTTGTTTGTTTATTTTTGAATATGTTTGTTTAAAGAGTAACACATTTTGTTTTGTTTTGTAAGCGCTTTTTCCAGAAGCCATTTTATGATAGAGCTGTTTCAATCGGTCTATAAATAAAAAACCCCCAACAGCAGGCAGCCGTAGGGGGGCAGGAATGTGGAATGTTTTAACCTTTGAAAATAAAATGTCAGATTTTAAGAAAGCGCTGGCATCATGATGATGACGCTTTTTGTCCCGCCGGCTAACCGTTTTGGGAACATATTGATCCACAACAAACGGTTGAAAATCGGCTTTTAATCTTTTAATATATAAACTCATGTTTTTTAAAAGGAGGGGTCAGGATGAATAAAACACTGCACGCACCAGTCAAACTGATCATCGCAATTTTTATGATTTGCACATTTTCTATCGGCTTTACAGAGTACGTCGTTATGGGTATATTGACTTCCATTTCAAAGGATCTCTCTGTTCCGATTTCATCTACCGGCTTATTGGTAACGGCATATGCGGGAAGCGTTTGTCTGACGGGGCCGATCGTCACCATATTGTCGGTCAAAATGCCGCGAAAACCGGTATTGATCGGCTTGATGAGTGTGTTTGTACTGTCGAATGCGCTCAGTTTCCTGGCGCCGAACTTCACCGTTTTGTTGATCTCAAGAATCCTATCCGCTTCCATTCATGGCGCATTTTTTGCAACGACGATGGTGTTCGTCAGCGAAATGGTACCGCCCGAAAAGCGGGCCGCCGCTGCCGCTTCAATGAACGGCGGCTTGACCATCGCCCTGATGCTCGGCGTTCCGTTCGGTTCTTATTTAGGCGACCTTTTCAACTGGCGGATCGTTTTTCTGATGATCGCATTCCTCGGATTGATCGGCCTCGCCGGCATTTGGCTGACGGTGCCGCACAGAAAACCGAAAGTCGTCCCTAAATTGATCCATGAATGGGATGTGTTTAAAAATAAACAAGTTCTTTTCTCTTTTGCTATCACAATTTTCGGCTATTCAGGTGTATTCATCGCCTACACGTTTATTGAACCGATGCTGCGGCATTCTGCCGGTTTTGGCAGCCTCGGCATTACAGCCGCCCTTTTCGCCTACGGATTTGGCGGAGTCGTCGGCAATTTCTACGCCGGAAAGGTGCCGTTTCACCTGTTAACCCGCTCCATGATCGGCGTGATGATCGCGCTCATGGCGATCCTTGCGGCCTTCCCTTTTGTCAGCGGACACCCTGCCGGCGCCATCATCGTGACGTTTTTATTCGGAGCCGGCGCTTTCGGAACGGTGCCCCTTTTGCAAACAAAGGTCGTGGCTGCGTCTGAACACGGAACAACGATCGCCACCTCTGTCAGCATCGCTGCATTTAACTTGGCCAACGCGCTCGGCGCATGGATCGGCGGACTCATTCTTCATGCATCAGAGTCCTACACATACCTTGCCACAGGCGGTGCGCTTATGACCATGTGCGGACTGACGCTGACGATGTTCGCCTTTGTGTCTGAGAAAAGACAAGTGAAAGAAGAAATGTGGAGAACGGATCTGTAATTAAAAAAGCTGCCCGGTTTTAAGACCTGGCAGCTTTTTTGTTTGGTTCTTGCAGCGTCTTTGTCTGAGCTGCTTTCCGCATGATCGCGATCATCAAAAGGGCGGCCGCGGCATAGACGATGCCGAAACAGCCGAAAACGAAAACAGAAGATGACATTCCCAATAACACGCCTGATAGAACAGGACCGCAGGCCATTCCCGTATACCTGATAAAATTAAACATGCCCATCGCACTGCCGCGGTTCTCATCAAATTCATTTGCCATCATCGTAGAGAACAGCGGCGGGATCAGCCCCATCGTGACGCCGAAAAGAACGAGGGCCGCCGACAACGCGAAAAGTGAAAACGAGTGGGTAAAGCCAAAACAGACGACGCTGCCAGCAGCGGTCAGATTGCCGATCAGAAACAGGCGTCCGAGCGACAATCTCTTTTGTATCCACTTAAACAGCACGCTGCCGGCAACCGTACTGACCGCTATCGGCAAATACAGCAAGCCGACGATCTGCAGATCAAGGTGATAATGATCAGTCAGCAAAATCGGCAAATATACGATCACTGAAAAATAAATAAAGAAAAGAAGATAGCTTAATATCAAAACGGCATTTCCCGTCCTGTTTTTGAAAATATCCTTATAATGCGACAACAGGCTGCCCGCGCTGAGATTGGTCTTTTTCTCCGCATGTCTCTGCGGAAAGCAAAACGCATTTCCGAAAAGCAAAAGAACAGACAAGACTGTCAAAAACCAAAAAATTCCCGGATAATTATAGCGCTCCCCGATAAAACCGCCGAGAATAGGCGCCGCTGCCGGTGCAAGGGAAAGCAGCATTTGATAAGTCCCCATCGCACTGCCCCGCTTCGTTCCCTGGAACAGAGATCCGATTGTGGTTGCCGCAATTAATGGAAGCGCTGCCGTCCCTAAAGCCTGCAGCACCCTAAAAAAAAGAAACAGTCCAAAATCCCTTGCGACGGCGCAGCCGATTGTAGCAATGACCGTTACGATCATGCTCGCCATCATCACAAACCTCGATCCTTTAAAGTCGACAATTGAGCCGACAATGATTTGCATCACAGCTGTAATGAAGATGAACAGCGAGACGGACAGGTTGACCATCGATACGGAAACGTGAAACGAATCTCTGATTAACGGAATGATGGGTGAATAAATATTTTGATTCAACGATGCGAAAAAGGCGCTGATACACACAAAATACATAATGAAAGAAGCATTTAATTTCATTGGTCTCATGTCAAACCGCCTGCCTTGTTTTTGTTTATTCGTTAACAACTCCTCTAATATCGTTCACTGGTTAACAATATTAATTGTAGATGACTCCTTTATCAATGTCAACGAACATTTCTTACTGCAGCTTTAAAGTTTTTACAAATTTTTTACTTATCGGGTTTCTTCACTCGAAAAACGCCTTAAAAAAGGTTCCTTCTGATCAAAATTCCTCAGATTCACAAAAAACGTTACGAATATTTTCATATTTTGAATTTGATTTGTGTTGACAACTGGAAAAGTTAGGGATAAAATGACTATTGTTTACTAGTAAACTTTTATGCTGTATCTTGTCTGATTTTGAGCTCAAACTCTTGCTCTGCTTTAACTATTGAACAAATGTGATACCCCTTCATCATGACCCGCACCATCGCTGTATTCTTCTCGATTCATCGTGAAGTTGAGACCAGCCTATTCCCAGCTCGATAAACCGCACGTATCCCATCATTGATTGCAAAAGAAGTCATTCTATGTCCGTTAAGGAGGAAATCAATGACAGAGCTTACAATGGAGAGCAAACACCGGCCATTCAAAACTGAAACTCTTACCCGAAACTGCAATGAAATACTAAAACGCAGACGCCATGTTCTCATTGGCATCAGCCCGTTTAACAGCCGATTTTCCGAAGATTACATTCATCGGCTTATCGGCTGGGCCGTCCGTGAATTTCAACATGTATCCGTGCTTTTAGCCGGAAAGGAAGCAGCCAACCTTCTCGAAGCGCTCGGCACCCCGAATGGGAAGGCCGAACGGAAAGTCAGGAAAGAAGTCTCACGGAACCGGAGATTCGCTGAAAAGGCGTTGGAAGCGCATGGCGGCAACCCCGAGGCCATTCATACATTTTCCGATTTCGCGAACCAGACCGCATACCAGCGTTTGCGGATGGAAGTCGAAGACGCCTTTTTTGACCAGCCGCATTTCCGCAAAGCCTGCCTGGAGATGTCGCATGCGGCGATCCTCGGACGGGCCCGGGGCATTCGGATGGATGTCCAGGAGGTCAGCGCCGCCATGCTGGAGCTGGCTGTTGAATACGTCATCGCTGAACTTCCGTTTTTCATCGCCGCCCCTGATATTTTAGGCGTCGAAGAGACGCTTCTTGCTTATCACCGTCCATGGAAGCTCGGCGAACAGATCTCCCGTCATGAATTTGCCGTCAAAATGCGCCCAAATCAAGGATATCTTATGGTTTCCGAATCGGACGAAAGTGTGGAATATAAAAGCATGCAGGAGGAACGAGTATGAATCAATCGCTAAAAACATTCAGCGTGTTGTCAGAACAATATCACGAGAATCCGTATCAATATTTCTCATACCTTCGGGAATCTGATCCCGTCCATTATGAAGAATCGCTAGACAGCTATTTTATCAGCCGCTACCAGGATGTGCGCCGCGTGCTCCAGAATCAGGACGTCTTTACAACGAAATCGCTCGCCAAACGGGCCGAGCCCGTCATGCGCGGACCTGTGCTCGCCCAAATGAAAGGCAAAGAGCACACGGCGAAAAGGAGAATCGTTCTGCGCCGTTTTATCGGAGAATCCCTTGATCACCTCACGCCGCTCATTAAAGATAATGCACAAAGGCTTTTGGCCCCTCATCTGGAGAAAGGGCGGATCGACCTTGTCAATGATTTCGGCAAAACGTTCGCCGTTTGTGTGACGATGGACATTTTAGGTTTGGACAAGAGCGACCACCAAACAGTGAGAAACTGGCACAGCGGCGTCGCCGATTTCATTACCAGTTTGAATCAGGCGCCTGAGGACCGGGAGCATTCCCTTAAATGCAGTGAACAGCTCGCTGAATATTTGAATCCGATTATCGAAGAAAGGCGCAAAAATCCCGGACATGATTTAATATCCATCCTTTGCACTTCCGAATACGAGGGAGTAGCGATGTCTGACCGCGACATCCGCGCGCTGATTCTCAATATATTACTTGCCGCCACGGAACCGGCGGACAAGACGCTCGCATTAATGATTTATCATTTGCTTCATCATCCCGATCAAATGAATGACGTGCTGGAAGACCGCACGCTCCTGCCTCAGGCCATCGCAGAGACGCTGCGCTACAAGCCGCCGGTGCAGCTCATCCCGCGCCAGCTTTCACAGGACGCGGTGATCGGCGGAGTCGAGCTCAAAGAAGGGACGACTGTATTTTGCATGATAGGCGCGGCAAATCGCGATCCTGAAACGTTTGAGGAGCCAGACGAGTTCAACATCCATCGCACCGACCTGGAAGTCAAAAGCGCATTCAGCGGCGCAGCCAGGCATCTCGCATTCGGTTCAGGCGTCCACAACTGTGTAGGAGCGGGGTTTGCGAAGACGGAAATCGAGCTTGTCGCAAATATCGTCCTGGATCAGCTGAAGAATATCAAGCTGGAGGAAGACTTCGTTTACCGTGAGAAAGGCCTTTACACACGCGGCCCCGTCTCGCTCAACATCAGATTTGATACGAAACATTAATCTTGTGAAAAAGCCTTCTCCTCCCGAGAGGAGGCTTTTTCAATTGCCGCCTCACTGATCTTCGCCAGCTCTTCAAAATCCTCCTTCCCTTCGATCGCATGTGAAAGTTCGTGGCATTGAACGATTTTAAAACCATTCATTTTAAACATCGCGATGATTTCAATTCTCGCCCGGTCTCCGTTTGTTTTGACAACATTGACCGTATACCTGACCGCTGCGCTTTGCAGTCGCTCGTCAAACAAAAACTCATGAAAGGGCGACACCGTTATGGTGCGGGCAACCTTTTTCAGCGTCCTCATGTGATCTTTAAACTGCACAAGGTCAATTTGACTGCCGTCGGTTACTTGAACATAATTCTCGCTGAAATAATCGGGAATTTTTTCAGTATTCATTTCACTCAAGATGTCCTGATACATGCTGCTTAAAAACTGTTGGGCTTCACTTTTATTCATTCGCTGCTCCTCTTGATTAAATGTGTTTTGACCATTCGTTTAAAAAGCGGATGACGGTTTCCAGCTCGGATTCGGAAAACCGCTCAAACAGCTCGATATAGCGCTGCTTTGCAATTTCGTGCATCCTGTCATGAATGTCGGCCAGTTTCTTCCCCTCGTCTGTTAATCTGTAATACAATTCTTTGTTGTTGTTCGGTTTTTTGTGCGATTCGATCATCCCGTGCTTTGTAAGCACATTGACCGCTTTTGTCACTGCCGCTTTTGATATTTGAAGTTTTGCTGCCAGGAAAGCGTTGTTGACGTCTGCCTCGTTTTCGCTGATAAGCGAGATAATGTGAAGCTGGGTCAGTGTCCAATGCTTCCGGATGCTGTCGTCTTCTTGAAAAGCTTCCTTTGCGAGCGCCTGCTGTTCATGCTGAGCCCGCTTTTCTCTTTTGAGAATAAAATCCTGAACGGCTTGAAATGCTTGCTCATACGTCTTGTTTTCCACGATCATCATATCCTTTCCATCATCGTTAACCGGTTAACTATTTAATAGTTTACCAGTTAACAATAATTAAAGCAAGCAAAAAGCATATGATGCAGAAAAGATCCGCAGCATATGCTTCCCTCATACTTGAAGAGATAACACGTGCTTTTCAGTCCAAGCCAGAAGCTTCAGGTCCTGTTTGCGGCCGGCGATGAATGAAAGCCCCAAAGGCTCGCCGTTTTTTGCCGGTAACGGAACGGTGATCTGCGGAAGCCCGCCAAGCCCGGCAATACACGTCAGTTTCATCGTGCGCGCCCTTCTCTCATGTAATTCGTTTTCCGGCAGCCCGCGGAGCGGCGGCGTGCCGGGAGCAGTTGGAATGACGAGTAAGCCGTCTTCCGCGAGCCATTCCGACAGTCTCCTTTTCACCGCTTCTCTTTTCATAAACACATGCTCATGATCGCTTTTCCTAAGACTTGACGTCCATTCAAATCTTTCTGCGATTCCAGAGCCGAACACTGGATTTGTGCGCTCGATCCAAGCTCCATGCTCCTCCCAAATATCCAGACCCTGCAGCAACTTGAACATCTCCGCCCATTCCGCGAGGCCTCCGTCAGCGGCAATGCACCAGTCGAATTCGCCGTCTATCAGGCCTAATGCATGAGCGTATACTTGTGTCCGGTCGCTTTCTTCAAGCAGGCTCCACGCCTCTTTTTCAAAATAAATCCGCTTGAAACAGGCCCCTGCCTCCTCCTGTCCGCTAAGCAGGACGCGGCCTGCCGCATGAAGAATTCCGATATCTTTTGACATCCATCCGACAGTGTCAAAGCTTTTCGCCAGCGGTATGACTCCATTAACCGGCACCTCGCCGTGCGTCGGCCGAAATCCGAAAATTCCGCAGTAGGAAGAAGGGATTCTGACAGACCCTCCGGTGTCTGTTCCAAGGGCAAAATCGGCCATGCCGGAAGCTGCCGCCACGGCCGAACCGCTTGAAGATCCTCCAGGAATGTTGTCCTTGGCACAAGGATTGACTGGCGTACCATAATGGACATTTTCTCCGTCAAGGCTGTACATCAGCTCATCCGTGTGAGCAGCACCTTTAAGCCTTGCCCCTTCACGCAGCAGCAAGTCAACGGCTTCCGCGTTTTTTTCGGCAGGTTCGTGCGTCCTCAGCCAATCAGGATTTCCCGCCGCATTTGTATGGCCTTCTACCGCAAACACATCCTTTACCGCAAACGAAAGGTTTTTCAAGCTTCCTTCAGCTGATGCCGGCTCGACAGCCAAATCCTTGTTCATAAAAGCGCCCCAATCATACTCCATTTTCAAAATCCCCTCTTTTTGTTTTTAACGATAACCGGACACCTCTTCAAATTGAACAAAATTGTGACAAAATCTTCCATTCTCCGGTTGAAAAAGGTCTTTAGGTTTGTTCCTATAGGCAAACAGGGTAAAATAAAGGTGTGTTAATTACATATTAAAAACGAACATGGGAGAGGAGAATGAATGGTGAACAAGGTTCGCACAGGAATATTAGGATACGGTTTGTCAGGTTCGGTGTTTCATGCGCCTTTATTATCTGTGTTAGAAGATTTTGAGATTCGAAAGGTGATGACTTCAAGAAAAGAACAAGTCAAACAAGACCTCCCCGAAACAGAAGCCGTCAGCTCGATCGAAGACATCACAAATGACCCTGACATTGATCTCGTCATCGTGACCACGCCGAGCGGCCTTCATTACGAAATGGCGAAAGAGTGCATCCGCGCCGGAAAGCATGTCGTCCTGGAAAAACCGATGACGGCAACAGCGGAAGAAGCTGAAAAGCTCATCAATGCCGCGAAAGAAAAAGGGGTGCTTCTCAGCGTCTACCACAACCGAAGATGGGATAACGACTTTTTGACGATCAAACAGCTCATCAAAGAAGGGCGCCTCGGAGAGGTTAACACATTCCACGCCTCCTACGACCGGTTCCGGCCGAATGTCAGACAGCGCTGGAGAGAGCAGAAAGGACCGGGCTCAGGCGCACTGTACGATTTGGGTTCACACCTGATCGATCAGGCGCTTCATTTATTCGGCATGCCAAACAGTGTCACCGCTCAAGTGACCGCTCAAAGAGCCAATGCGGAAACAGACGATTACTTCCATGTCGTCCTTCACTATGATCAGCGCCAAGTGATTCTCCACTCGGGTTCGATTGTTCCGGCCAACGGTCCCCGCTACCAAATCCACGGTTCAAAAGGAAGCTTTATTAAGTATGGTATCGACGGCCAGGAGGATGCACTCAGAGCGGGTCAAAAACCTGCAGGCGATGAGTGGGGAGCCGATCAACCCAAATATTACGGGGAACTGGCCACAGTCGAAGGTGACGAGGTCATTAAGGAAACAGTGGAAAGCATCCCGGGTTCATACTTAACCTTTTACAAGCAGCTTGCTTCAAGTATTCTTGAAGGCGGCAGCCTGCCTGTCACGGCTGAAGAAGGACGCGACGTCATCCGCATCATCGAAGCCGCGCAAAAAAGCAGCGAAACGAATCAAACGGTGTTCTTACACAAATAAAATAAAACCGCGGATCACGTCCGCGGTTTTTTCAAAAGGTCCGGCCCAATTCTTTGGCGCGGGCAATTGCATTTCGTTTAATTTCTTCGGCTTTATCCGGCTCTGCATTATGCCCTTCTATAAATAAACCTTCAAATTCCGGCACTCCGAAAAACTGCATCATGATGCTGATATAGCGGTGCCCCATCTCAAGTTCCGCAGCCGGCCCTTCTGAATAGTAGCCGCCTCTCGCCTGGATGTGCAGGGCTTTTTTATCGGTTAACAGCCCGATCGGTCCCTGTTCGGTATATTTAAACGTCTTTCCCGCTACAGCGACCGCATCAAAGTACGCTTTCATCACCGGCGGAAAAGAGAAATTCCAAAGCGGCGTGACAAACACGTATTTGTCTCCCGCGATAAATTGCTCGCTTAGCTCATTCAAACGGCCGACTTTTGCCTTTTCGTGTTCAGAAAGCTGTTCAAATCCCGATCCCGACTGCAATTTTCCCCAGCCGCTGAAAACATCCGCATCAATCTGCGGAATGTTCTCCTTGTAAAGATCAAGATGTATGACTTCATCATCCGGATGAGCTTCTTTGTAAGATTCGATAAAAGCTTTTCCCGCCGCCATGCTGTATGATGCCCTTTCGTCATGCGGGTGAGCGGTAATGTAAAGGGTTTTTGTCATCTCTTTTGCTACCTGCCTTTTTGTATTGTTATTGGATAGTATGGGACGTTTTCAGGCAAATATTCAGAAAAACTCGGCTTATGCTGGAATCATCCGCCGGTCCAAAAACGTATAGCCGGGAATAGCTCGCAGACAGGATGCAAACTTCCCATACGGAAGTTTTACGACGCAGTTTGCACATATTGCTGATCGCCTGTTTCGCATTTTTGCACTAGCTGCTGGATCAAAAGCTTTAATTGATACTTTCGTTTAGCAGTCTGATCGCCTGCAAATACTTTCATTCTGCTTGCAATTTACGAATAAAAAAAGGAACGCCTCGATTTTTCAGGTCAAGGCGTTCCTCCATTCAAAACGAAAGCAGACTCCCTTGCAGGAGCAATGCCATTTCTTAGATGCTTGCGGCATCTTCGTTTTTTAGATGATACTTTTATATACAGCTTTTATGACTGCGTTGTATGCCCCTCTTCTTCCAGCTTTTCGAGTCTCTCTTGCACCTCTTCTTCTGAAAGGCCGTGCTCTTTGACATACAGGTTGCGCGAATGAACCCGGCACTCGTGCGTGCAGCCCCGCAAATAGCGGTGTTCATTTTCTTCAGAGCAGATGATCTGCTTGTTGCATTCAGGGTTGGCGCAGTTGACATAGCGCTCGCAAGGCTCGCCGGTGAAATAATCCTTGCCGACGATGACATGCTCTTTCTGGTTGACCGGAACGCTGATTCTTTCATCGAAAACATAGCACTGCCCGTCCCACAGTTCACCTTGAACTTCAGGGTCTTTTCCATACGTCACAATCCCGCCGTGAAGCTGGGACACGTCTTCAAATCCTTCTTTTTTCAGCCATCCCGAAAATTTTTCGCAGCGGATACCGCCCGTGCAGTAAGTCAATATTTTCTTGCCTTCGAGCTTTTCTTTGTTATCACGGATCCATTCAGGCAATTCGCGGAACGCTTTAATGTCCGGTCTGACCGCGCCGCGGAAATGTCCCAAATCGTACTCATAGTCGTTCCGTGCGTCGACGACAATCGTATCTTCCCGCTGCATCGCCTCATAAAATTCTTTTGGCTCAAGGTATTTTCCCGTTAATTCATTCGGATCGATATCATCTTCCAGACGGAGCGTCACAAGCTCATCGCGATGGCGGACATGCATTTTTTTGAAAGCGTGCCCTTCTGATTCATCGATTTTAAACACCATATCTTCAAAGCGGGGATCGTTTTTCATTTCACTCATATAGCGGTCTGTCTGCTCTACGGTTCCTGACACGGTTCCGTTTATTCCTTCACCCGCCACAAGGATGCGCCCTTTCAGGCCCAAATCTTTGCAGAACTTGAGGTGATCTTCGGCAAATTGCTCGGGGTTGTCGATAAGAACATATTTATAATACAACAATACTCGGTATTGATTTTTCATGATATCTTACCACCTATCTGATGCATGTTTTTATAGGAGAAAAAATGGAATATCCATCCATTTATTTTATCAAACCTTTGTTCATATTAAAACAAATCATCACCATGATTTCAATGAAGCTGCTTGAACATTCCCTTAATCAAATGCTAGAAATTTTAACACTTCCGGCCGTTTTACGCAAGCAAAACAACTCAGGTTAAAGGACTTTCAGCAATTCTGTTATAAACTCCCAAAACCCAGGAACTTCTTGACATAAAAGCATCTCCGCTTTTTCGCAAATTTTCATCTTCAGCTCCTGTTCAAGATCCTCCCTCTCTTGATAGGATGTGTTGTTTAATTTGCTTTTGATCATCGGCGTGAAATTTTCCAGCAATTTCTCAATCTCTTCTTCGTCGTGCAGACTCACTGTTATCATTCCCCTCTGCTTTAGAATTCAGCAGCTCTCTTATCTTTTCGAGTGCCCTTTTATGAATTCTTGAAATATTTTGCCTTGATTCTCCCAAAGAGTCAGCCATTTCCTGCATGGATACCCCGTGAATGTAAATTTGCGCAAGTACTTTTTTCTGCTTGTCCGTCAATTGCAAAAACGCTTCATAAAGCATCGGGTCTTGCAGATGTTCACTTAAATCCTCTTCCTGTTCCAAGACATCGTCTAACAGGTCCCCTCGGGGCGGCTCGGGCAAAGTCGGACTGTCGTCGATCATCAATGGAAAACGCTCTCGATTTTTCCGGACTCTTTTATCAAAGTCGACGGAGAAAATCCGGATCATCGAGTTGATGTATTTGATCATGCGGATGTTTTTGTAAAACCGCTTAAATTCGCGATCGAGACACTCTGCCTCTTCAGAATCCGGATGTTCCAAAACGTGGTTGAAAAGCCGCTCATACCGGGGGTTGCTCAAAAAATGCTTCACAAGCGGATGCCCTGTGATTTCCTTGATTTTCGCACGCAGTAACGTTTGATCAATCATAAAAACCGCCTCCTATTTATTTAGATGAAAGAAATGTAAAAAAAGTAAACTCATCTCTTCTTATTAACATGCAAACATAAGTTCCCATTCAGAGAAAATAGTTCTTTGCTTACATTTTTCAGACTTTCTTCACTTCTTAACATAGGAGGTGGTAAGAATGGACAGTGCATTCATTGAGGAAGCAGCGAAACAAATCGGCAATGTCGGCTTTCCGGCTGTATTGGCAATTTACCTGCTGACGCGTTTTGAAAAGAAAATCGATGAACTGATCGAATTGATCAAAGAAAAAAGTGACACCGATGATTGACATCGGCCTCACTTTTTTCACTTAACATGACAGAAGGGGAAAACGAAAGGCCTTTCAGCTCTCCTTTACATTTTGAGAAAGAGGGGATATCACATGGAAAAAAACAAATCAATTCCACAGCCGATCAGAGGAGAAAAAGGAGCGGAAACGAAAATTCCGCATAACGTTGAGCGCGATCGCCAAAATCCGGACATGCTTGCGCCGCCGGAAACCGACCACGGAACGGTGTCAAACATGAAATTTTCATTTTCCGATGTCCATAACCGACTCGAAAAAGGCGGATATGCACGGGAAGTCACCGTTCGCGAGCTGCCGATTTCAGACAAGCTTGCCTCTGTCAACATGAGGCTGAAACCTGGAGCCATCAGGGAACTTCACTGGCATAAGGAAGCCGAATGGGCATATATGCTGTACGGAAAAGCACGGATTACGTCTGTTGACCAAGACGGCAGAAATTTTATTGAAGATGTGAAAGAAGGAGATCTCTGGTACTTCCCGTCAGGTCTGCCGCATTCAATCCAAGCGCTTGAAGACGGCTGCGAATTCCTGCTCGTCTTCGATGACGGTTCTTTCTCTGAAAACAGCACCTTCCAGGTGACAGATTGGCTGGCCCATACGCCTGATGAGGTAATTGCCGCAAACTTCGGCATTTCAAAAGACGTCGTAGCATCTCTTCCAGATAAAGAAAAGTATATTTTCCAAGAAGTGATCCCTGGATGTCTTGAGAAAGACAAAGTCGAAAGCCCGAACGGAACGGTGCCTCAATCTTTCAGCTACAATTTGCTTGAACAGGAACCGATCGTATCTAGCGGCGGTAAAGTATGGATTGCCGATTCCACGAATTTCAAAGCGTCGAAAACAATCGCTTCTGCGCTGGTGGAAGTCGAACCTGGAGGCATCCGGGAGCTGCACTGGCATCCGAATACAGACGAATGGCAGTATTATATTTCCGGACAAGCGAAAATGACCGTTTTCGCGTCCGACGGGCATGCCAGAACATTTAACTACCAGGCCGGAGATGTCGGCTATGTGCCGTTTGCAATGGGACACTACGTCCAAAATACAGGAGACGAACCGCTTCGCTTCCTCGAAATCTTCAAAGACGACCACTATGCTGACGTTTCGTTAAACCAATGGCTCGCGCTCGTTCCGGAAGAGCTTGTCCGCCAGCACCTCGACGTCGGCAGCGAGTTTACAAACATGCTCTCTAAAGAAAAGCATCCGGTCGTGAAATTTGATAAGAAATAACCAGCCAGGCTTGCAGGAGACATATCCTGCAGGCCTTCGGCTGCTGTGTACATATTTAAAAGGAGTTGTATCATGAAACATTTCGTTATTTGCTGCTTATCGGTAATGTTCGTTTTTTTCGCCCACTTTCTCGGCATTTCGATCCTGTTTCATCTGCCGGGCGCATTTTACCAAACTGTCGGGTCCCTGCTTTTGTTTACGCTTTGTTATACCGCACTGACCTTTGTCCTGGAACCGGCTGAAAAGCTGCTCATCCACAGTATGAAGCTGCTGGGCATCAATCGGCGGATCACGTTTTTTGCAGCCGAAATGCTCACGATCGGATGTTTATGGGCCGCGATTTTTACAGCGGACGAATTGCTGGACGACGTTCTGCTGACCTCTTCGGCGGAAATCATGATTGCCGTTTCGTTTTTTACCATTGATAAAATCCTTTATCCACGGCAGAGGTCCGGTTCGCTCTTATATTGAGAATCCACTGTGCAGGAGAATGTTATATAATGGATTTCAAGTAATCAAAAGGAGGTTTTCGTTCTTGTATAAGGTACGTTTTAGACCCGACATGTCGATCAAAGAAATCGGCGAACAGGTGCAAAGCTATGTCGCCGCCAATTGGAAACAAACGCTTGAAGATCATCGCGAAGCGCTTTTAAAGGTGTTTCCCGAATTGGAAGACGCGACTTACGGCGTCTACTTGGACCACCTGCTGCCTCCTGTATTTGAAAGTCTCGAACAGTCCGGCTTTACAACGATTCAAGATGCGGGAAAAGGTGATTTTTTCATCGGAAAAGGCTTAAACTTTAGACAGTCCATGGAAAAATGGGGAGCTGACGACTGCCGCTCACGGGTGTTTTGGGCTGTCATCTCCGATCAGCAAGAAAAGCCTGCCGGGACGCTGCTCTTTGACTTTTTTCACTCTCACGCCGGGTTTGACGTGCCTCTTTCTCCGAAGATTTACACATTGGAGGAAACAGAGAGAGACAGAATTGTCGCTCACGTGAAACAGATAAAGGAAAACTAGCTGATAGCGACCCACAACATCATAAGCTGCAACCGCTGGGTAACCCGGCGGTTTTTTTAATGCAGCACAAGGAATATTTTTGCAACCAATCAAACCACACATTCGTTATGTATAAGACCACCAACATCTTACATAAGGGAGAAAATCATGAGAACTTTCGAAATATTATTAACACTCCTGTCTTTTGTCATGCTGTTTCAGCAAAAAATGCCGAGAAAACTTGCGGCGGCAGCCGGATTTGCGAGTATTGGCGTGTTGGCGGGACAGCTTTTTTTTGAGGGATACAGATGGCAAATGGTTTTGATCTATCTGATCTCCGCCGCCCTCGCCTTTATCGCGATCTTCGGTAAAAGGCTTCAAATCAAGATGTGGAAGCCGCTGAAATATGGCTTGTATGTTCTAACATTCGCCATGCTGGCAATCTCCGTCTTCCTGTCTGTATACCTGCCCGTCTTCGATTTGCCTAAGCCTGACGGCGCTTATTCTGTCGGGACGAAGACGTTTCATTTGACCGACCGCGACAGAGAAGAAACGCTGACAAAAAATCCGCACGATAAAAGAGAACTGATGATCCAAGTATGGTACCCTGCCCAAGGTTTGCATGGACAGAAACGGGCACCTCTCTTTCCCGAAGACGCAAGCACATTTCACGAATATATCGAGAAGTTCGCAGATGGATTCGGTCTTCCCCCGTTTGCTTTGGACTATTGGCGCTACATCAAAACAAACTCATACGAAAACGTTGCGATCTCATCAGCTGAAGCCCGATATCCAGTCGTCGTAATCAGCCACGGCTTCGGAACAAGCCGGCTGCTGCACGCTTCCCAAGCCGAACATCTGGCAAGCCATGGATTTGTCGCAGTGGCGATCGATCATACGTACAGTACGATGGCAACGGCTTTTCCAGACGGACAGATGACAGGCTTAACAACCGAGCGATATATGAATGGAGTTTCCGAAAACAGCAGCAAGCTCGGGAACATTTGGACGCAGGACGCCGACTTTGTCATCAATCAGTTGGATCAGCTGAATCGCGATGCCTTTAAGGGAAAACTCGATATGGACAACATCGGGATGATGGGTCACTCATTCGGCGGCGCCACGGCGTTTAACGCCGCATATTCAAATCCCAAAATTAAAGCTGGAATCAACATGGACGGTTCACTGTACAATGTCAACGGCAAGCAGGCGATTTCAAAGCCGTTTCTATTCATGGAATCGAGCAGCTTTATGAACATTAAAGACAAGGCGCTCAGCGGAAAAATTTCTGATGAAGAAATCAAAAATTCGGGTTTAACGAAAGAAGAATTCAACAAGATGATTGAGGAACGAAAAAAGGAATACAAAATCATTGATCAAGCGTCAATGGTGTATATTGAAGGAACGGAGCATTACAACTTCACCGACTTGCAGCTTTATTCAAAACTTTTGAAGCAGCTCGGCATGACGGGCGACATCGACGGCGAACGAAGCGCGGATATCGTGAACCGGTACGTTTTGGATTTTTTCAACAAGCATTTAAAAGAAACCGGCGGCGGCTTGATCAGCAAGCCGAATCCGTCATATCCGGAGGTGAAGTTTCCGAAGGAATAAACCGAAAACGACAGAAAGGGTGCCGGCGGCGGCACCCTCTTTGTCTCATTAACAGATACACCCTGGATTGCGAGAACTAAATATTTTTCGTATGCCTTTTCACTAAATGGCCGCTAAGCCCGGCATATCGGAAGTGTGCGGCTTGTAACTCCGCTTCATGCGCGGCGTCGTTAATATTAGCGGAGGTTAGCGACAAATGTTGTCACACTCTGAGCCGGAAGATGCGCCCAAAAATGATTGTCTGTTACATTGAGATTCGTTCCAGGTTGAAGGTTGCTGCTGCTGCTCGTGATCCATCTGGATACTTGAGAAACAGATCCATTCTGCAGAACGAAGTTTTGGTTAACCCCTGAGTTGTTTTTATTAATGGCAACTATAACGACTTTGTTGTCACCTTTATAGGCAGATACGTAAACGTTTGAAGCGGGGCTCTTTGTCGCATCAACCCTGACATAACCGGGACGGACAAACTTCGAGAAATGAGCCATATTGTAACCGCGCTTGCTGATCGTACCGTCTTCTTTCATAGGACCGTATGATCTGCGGATGTACCACCATACATAAGCCTGAAAATCTCCCTCTACCATCGAATTGTGAATATGGTGCGAAACATCCAATGCCTCAGGCCAGCGGTCCGCAGAATTATTGTCACTGTTCGGATAATATACTTCCGTCATCCAAAGATCTTTTCCTGCTCCTTTTTGTTTGAACAGTGGATAAGCGAAATTGTTAAGCTGTGTACCATAAAGATGAGCGCCAAGAATATCCATATTGGCAAGCGCCTTCGGATCATTCAAAATCGGATCCGATATATTTTTTAAGTATTGAAACGACTCAGGCGCGATGACACGGGCATTAATCGAGCCGGCGTTCTCTTTCATAAAGCGAAGTATTTCTTGCGGTGTCCACCACGTCCAGTCGTGTGCGTAATCAGGCTCGTTTTGGACGGAAATCGCATACAGATTCACGCCATTATTTTTCATGAAGGTAACAAAGTCGTTAAGATGCTTCGCGTATGCGGCGTACTTATCGTATCTCAGCCGTTTAGCTGATGTGTCTCCATTCCGATTGAAAGTCTCAACCATATCGCTTGGCGGATTCCAGGGAGAAGCAAAAACGATTGCTCCGTGTTTGATCGCACTCTTTGCCGTCTCCACTTCTCTGTACCAATTGTTTCTATTTTCATCAACATGAATTCTTAAAATTGAAAAGCCTAACTGATTCTGTCCATTGCCAAAGGCGGTTTCTCTTTGAGCTGCTGTAAGATCCCCGATCCAAGCCGGGTGATTCATCCCTCCAAAACCGCGAATCACTTGTTTTTCTGCAGATAGACGAACTGTTGCGTCACTGGCTGCTGAAACTTCAGAAGCGGCAGGCCCGGTTAACATGAGCGACAGCATCGTTACATATGCCAACAATACACAAATTAATTTTTTCATATGCTTTCATCCTCTCATTGTTTTGGTATATGAAAACCCTTCTGAGACCACCTTTTTGCTGTTACCGGTGCTCATTTTGTGTAAACTGCCAGTAATCAAAATTAAACAAGTTGCCTGAACTGTTTCCGGTAAATACAAAATAGACGTTGTGAACACCGGTTGCGCCGCTCACAGTGGTTTCTATTTCTCTCCAAGTCTGCGCTCCGCCTGTGGAAGGTACATTCAGAGTTCCCACAAGCTTACCTGTTACACTGTCGAGACGGACTTCAATTTTACCGCCTGCAGTGGAAGCGACATTGGCTTTAAATGTCCTCGCTCCGCGCGTGCCGAAGTCAGCATTTCCTACAGCAATCCAGTCTCCGTTATGAATGCTTGTTACGTTTTGATTATTTTCCGGTCCGCCGGGTGCTGAGGATTTCTCCGTCAAAATGCGTCCATTCCAGGCAAACGTTTCAGCTTCTACCCGGTTATACGGATTCAAATTGGCAAGCTGAGACACTCCCCTGTAATTTGCCGCCACCTCTTGAATGGACCCGTTTGCAAGATGGACCAGCTTATTGATATGGGGAGAACGGTATCCTTTGCCGGCTCCGAACAAAGCGAAACTGACAGTTTGAGCATGGTACACCACATACCACTCGTTTTTAAAATTGAAAACAGCATGATGGTTGTTTCCGCCAGCCCCGAAGAATGCACCCGGATTTTTCAGGAAATGCCCTCTATACGTAAAGGGCCCCATGGGACTTGAGCTGGTCATGTAGCCGATTTCACCCGGTGGTATATTGGCCGGGTGCACACCGCTGAAATTGATGCAATAGGAATAGTAATATTTTCCGTTATGTTTATGAATTCCCGAGTCTTCAAACATGAAAGGCGCATCAATCACAGACGCGCTTCCAACAACGCTGGTCATATCGTTCCCCAATTTTATGACTCGTGCTGTTTTAGGATTTGCCCATTGCTCCTGCGTTGGATTTGAACCGCCGGGGATGCCTCCACCGGCATACAGATAACCGGTGCCATCGTCATCTACGAACACTGCCGGATCAAATAGCCAAACAACGCCGGACATTCCCGGTGTACTTATTGTAACCAACGCTTTTCCAATCGGATCTGTCCACGGCCCGGTCGGGCTGTCTGCGGTGAGGACCCCGATACCTCCGCCGCCGTTTGCAAAGTAAAGGAAGAATTTATCCTTACCATTTATCTTTTTAACTGCGACTGACGGGGCCCAGGACGCGCCTGCCCATTTCGCAATCCCCCGGCCGCCATTAGCCCCGTTGGCACCTGCCACCGGAATGGCTCCGTGATCTGTCCAGTTCACCATATCCGCTGAAGAGATGACGAACACTTTGTTCAAATTGGCAAATGAATTATCCTTAATCGTTCCGTTGCTGTTATATTCATAATCGTCACTGGACATATAGATGTAGACTCTTCCGTTATAGGTCAGCGCAAAGGGATCCGCTCCTAAATGATGGTCTATAAGCGGGTTAGAATTCCCTACATGTTTTGCAATGGTTGTGCTGGCAGCAAGTACAGATTTCCCAGGTATACAGCTCATGAATAGCACAAGAACCAATAAACATGCACCGCACTTCATTTTCATAACCAACATCCTCCTTTTATCTATAAAATCAGGCGAGTTGCCGATTTTTCCGGCAGAAGCCCCTGTCTTTGAAAAGTGCGATCCGGCTTTGGGGCGATTTCTAATCTTGAAGCAGCTTCTTTCATAGCTCTATTCCTTCGCGAAGCCGGGCCTAGCCCTCTTCCGGAAGAACGCGTTCAGAATCTTGGCCAACCGCAATAACCTGACCGGTGATTTATCTGCCGGCGCTTTGCTCTTCTTTCTCCGCATCCCCTCCTGTAGTTCATATTTAATAACCGTTTTGCATAAGCGTTGATCATACAAACTTTTACATTTAGCGCCTTCAAAAACTTACCATAATTTTTTAAGCATATTAAGTGTCTTTTATCATTTCTTTTTCATAATCTAAAATTGATTCTTATGAACTAATTTCATTTTTCTAAAAGAAAATAGGGTTGTTTTATAGACATCCGTACGTTGCCTAGAGGTGATTCTTAATCGCGGAAAGAAAAAGAGTTTAAGTTGAATCAGCGGAGCATTACAGCTTCCCCGAAGACGGAAAAGCGGAGATATTATAAATCATCATGTTTTGGATTTTTTAAGGAACGGGCGGCGACTTGACAAGCGAGCTGAATCCGGAGGAATGATCGAAAAGCTGAGTGCCGCTGAGGAAAGCGGCAACCTCTTATAATCAGGAGAAAATAAAGAAAAGACTTAAAGCAATCGCAGTCTGAACAAGCGAAATCAAAGCCAAGTGTCCTAACGGAGTCTTGGCTTTTTTGATGTATGTATCATAAATGGCATTAACAGTAAAGAAACAAACGTATCCTATTAGCGATTCAATGATGAGCATGGTAGACCTCCTTTTGGTCAGCTCCTTCGAATGTATATACAATCAAAGTTCGACATAATACCCTCTGATCCTTTTTTAGCGATCCCTAAGTCGATTACACGGTGCCTCTGCTATACCGATTCCAAAGAAAAGCCAATTTCTGAAAATAAATGAAACTTTATGCTAAAATTAAAGGAAAACAGGTTTGAGGTGCAGTAAACTTATGATCCAACACAGTGTCTTTCTTGAGGGAGAATATACATTACAGGATATGAGATACTTCTTTTTTTATTGGCTTAAAAAATACGCATTCCTTTATTTTATTCTTATTTTTCTATTGTTGGTCTGGGTGTTTTCCGTCGATGGGAAGATGCCGATTACCGTTTATCATAGTGAAACACTCGAATTGTTGTTGAATGGACTTCTCATGATTGTACTTTCAATAATATTAACCTCACTTTTAATTGGTTTTTTTTATATCCGGATGCAAATTGTCTATCGGAAAAATGAACGGCTAAAACGTAAAAGAACTTACACTATCAATCCACAAGGAATTCAGATTCAATTTAAGAATTTCGATACGTTGTTTCAATGGTATGAAGTGACAGCAGTAACAGAATATAAACGCCTCATCCTCATGAAAACGTCAAGCAGCCAGATGATTTTGATACCGAAACGCTTTTTCACATTTGAAAATGAACTTCATTCTTTCAGAGAGCTTGTGACTACATATGGGCAGGCCAAAAAATTGAAATTGCAATCTTAAGAAGATGGATTTCTCTTTTTTGTATATCCATTTTCATTTCGTAAAAGGAAGCTTTATTCTTTAGTGATTGTAACCAAATGTATCAGAGGAGAATGCTATTTTTAGAAAACCATTAATAATAAGAATGTCCCTATAATGAATCCAGTCGATAAATAAAAGGCGGTTGATAGTAATGAATAATGCAATACTAAAAAAATTACACCCACATATAGAGGAAGAGGTTACACTTGAAATAAACGGATTTGAATTCACTGGATTTTCAACTATTTGCCCCTATGTCATTGAAGAAGGGAGAGAGTATCCTGTTTTTATTAGCTTCACAATTTTAGATCAGTCAGACCTTCTTGAGTTAGATAAGGAAATCAAAGAATTAGCACGAATTGATGATAGTTATAGATATTATATACGCGGAATACTACATGAAGATTATATTGATGCAGGAATAAAAATTTATGATGACAATGGATATTTTAATGATTATAAATATCTGGCAGGTAAACCCGTAGAGTTATTAGTTGACAGAATAGCAGTTGATTTTCTTGATAATAACTAATGACCAATCGGCAAGAAACCATTCAAAATAAAATAGATTGATGAAAGTCAAAAAAGTTTTAAAACAGTTCTTTAATCTCGAGTTTATAGAATTTGAAAATTATGATCCTGAGTGGTTGCAAGTATTTGACGCACCATTGGAACGATTTATCCTAATTTTCTCCACCCTTCTTCCTTCCTCTTCATTATGATTCATTTTCAGTGAACCACAGGATTTATTGTCCATTCTTTTCTATAAAGTGGTAAACTTTTTTCTGAATAAGTCTTTTGAAAGGGTTTGACGTATGAAAGTCTTTGAAGCGAGTTCTTTAATTGAAGCAGCGAACAAACGTAAGAAAGAATATGAAGCCTTTGAAGAACAACTGCAAACACTGAAAAAAGCGTTTCTGGGCGTTGCTGATTTAGGTGATGACTTTGAGGGAAAAGGCGCGGACAACATCAAAGACTTCTTTAGAGGACAGGCCGAGATCGTTGATAGTTGGCTCAAGCTTGTCGATGCACAGATCGCTTTTTTTAAAGGGGTTTCCGGCGATATTAAAGATCAAAAGCTGTCCAATTCATATGTGGAAGTCTCCTTTCTGGATCATGAGCTGAAAAATGCGGATTTGAAAGCAACGGAAATCGTCTCAGGGCTCAAGCTGGAAATGGATAAGATCATCGCCAGCGTAAGCGATATTGTTGACTTGGATAATTGGACGCTAGATGACTATATTGATAAAATGGGCAAGGCACAAGAAACTCGCCAGAACACGATCGATGCTGTCAACAAGCTTGACGAATCGTTAAAAACCGAATACTCAAATTTAGAAGCTCTTGACAATACAGTGCTAGCTAAGTATTCCGGTCTAATGGAAGCAACAAGCCATGGAAAAAGTGCGGCTCCGATGCATTTTAGTTTGAAGTCGTTTCATTCCAGTGAAATCTACAAGAATACGATGGAAGTTGAAAAACAGGCCACTAATTACATCGACTCCAAAAGCGAACAAGCCGAAGCCCGGCAACTGCAGGAAAAACAAGAAGAAGAAGCAAACAAGCCTTGGTATTTAAAAACGCTTGATGCTGGTGGAACATTTTTAGGAGAAATCAGCGGGTACTATGATTATAAAAGAGCTGCTGAAGGGATTGACCCGATCACAGGCGAGAAATTAACGGATGGCCAGCGAGTCGCCGCCGGAGCGATGGGTGCGGCCGGCTATATCCCGGTTGTCGGCTGGTTAGGCAAAGGTGCAAAAGGGATCAAAGGTGTATACAGCATGTACAAGGCCGAAAAAGCAGTCACAACTGTAGACAAAGCTCTGGCTGCTTACAAAACCCCGAAAACCTTCCACGCTCTGAAAAACTCTGAAAAAGGCCTATATGGACTGGCCGCGGCTAATGGCTTCAGCGAAACCATCACCGGACGGGATATGCTCGGAAATAAGATTTCGGATGAACAGCGACAGGATAGCCTAAATCGTGCAATCGCAATGATAGCACCTTTCGGTATGCAGAAAGCCGGAAAAGTGCTGAGTGTAAACTCACATAACGGTAGGGCCACTAATCTTTACAGAGGTGAAGACTTTCCTTATGAGCCTAAAAGACCAAACGGCATAGGCAAGTCTCATATTTCCCCTGAAACCGGTAATCTTGTACCTGCCAACAAAACTGGTATGTACCAAGGTCGTCAGGTTACTGTAACAGAGCACGTCCTTGGAGGATATAGAAAAGGCGGGAAATCCAACAGCCCATATACAAGTTTTACAATAAATCAAAAAGTTGCAAAGGGATACGGTGAAAATACAATAGAACTCGACATATCTGCTCTCCGTAAAGCCATCAGGTCTGGTGAAGTGAAGGATATTGTAATTTTATCTCCTAAACAAATCGAAAGGTTAATCAAAAATGATACTCGACAGTCTGAATACTGGAAAAACAAAGCTTTAAAATGGACTCAAAGAGACACTGAATACTTTGTAAAAGGTGAAGTTCCAAAACAATTTATCAAAGTACATCCGAAGGAGTGATAAATATGCTTCTATATTATAAAAATGAATGCTTGGGTGAAATAAAAGGCGCTACTGTTGAAGGTGTCTGGATGTATGGAACAATCATTCCTAATGAAAACATGGAAAAGTTCAAAGATTTCTTTAAGGCTGTAGTAAACGAGGATGACCCTTTTGCCATTGAACAGTATAGTGAAGAATGGTTAGATGATGAAAATTGGTTTATTATTGATGAAAAGCAAAAAAAGGTTGGTATATCCCTTCCAGGGATTTACGAAAATGATAATGAAATAAATTGGAGATGGAGATAAGAAGGCCCTTATTAGAGGCCTTTTTGTATTACTTCAGTAGTGATTCAAGTTTTGCTTTCGTTTTCGGTCCGTAAATACCATCCGCAGACAACTCGTACATCAGCTGGAACCGTTTGACCGCGTTCGCCGTTTTCGGCCCGCAGCAGCCATTTCTATGTCGTTATTCTTTGCCTCTTTGTATGGATAGAAATAGAGGGCAGCTAAAGCCTCTTGAATCCGCCGAACGGCCGTTCCTTTCATGAGTGGGCTTTTTATCTTAAAGATGCCCGCAGGCAGCGTGTAGGATGATTTTTTGTCGCTCGAGGAAAGCTTTTTTTTTTCCGCTGCAATATGAGGACCGATGACCCGCCATACATGTTCATTAAGCCTTTCAAAGGCTCTTGCACAAACATCAAAACTCCCCCAAAAACAAAAAAACCACCATCATATGTATGGTGGAGACGGTGGGAGTCGAACCCACGTCCAGAAACGTCGATTGCTTCAGCGTCTACGAGCGTAGCCCTGCATATTTAGTTTCGCTCATCTTCGTGCCTGCGGGCAGGCCCTCGGAAAGCTAGTCTGATAAGTCTCTTCCTGCGCTCTCAGACGGGAGCGCAAGCGTAGCCTACTTCGTTATGGGCTCTTAACCGGCACATAGGCGATGCGGGCAAGAGCTCGCTGCGCTAATTAGGCAGCTAGTGCTAAGTTCTGGTTAGATTTGCCAGTTATATTTAGGTGCGTTTTTACGAGATCGCCTCTCGGCTCGCAACTCAAGCTCGATCCGTCCCTGTCGAATCCGTAACGTCCCCTTGGATGAAAAGGAAGTCGGATAACTGGCTGCATCACTATTATAACAAGATCACGCGTCAATTCCAAATGGTAATGTCTGTGATCACGTTCATATAGGATAACATGGGTTCCGGCTTTAGATCAAGCCTTTTTGCCTGTCGCGGAATGCTCTTTCGATTTCACGTTTGGCGTCTTTGCGCTTTAAGTCTTCGCGTTTGTCGAATTTCTTCTTCCCTTTTCCGAGTCCGAGCAGCACTTTCGCAAAACCGTTCTTCAAATAAATCTTGAGCGGTACGAGCGAGTATCCCTGCTCTTTCGTCAAACCGATCAATTTGTTGATCTGCTTGCGGTGCATCAAAAGCTTTCTCGTCCGCAACGGATCATGGTTGTAGCGGTTCCCCTGCTCATACGGGCTGATGTGCATATTGTGAAGGAACACTTCCCCGCGCTCAATTTTGGCGAACGCGTCCTTTAAATTCACCCGTCCGGCGCGAATGGACTTGATTTCCGTACCTTGAAGCACGATGCCTGTTTCGTATGTTTCTTCTATAAAATAATCATGATTTGCTTTTTTATTTTGGGAAACAACCTTCCCTTCTCCCTTTGGCATACGGCAACCTCCTCCCGCCTTCAATCTCACATTCAAAAGGGCGGCGAATACGTATTATTCTATCAAATGAACGTTCGCCTTACAATTTCGCCGCCCTTTTTTTGACGTGTGCCGTCTATTTTTTCTTGCGTTTTTGTTTCGGCGCGTTTTGAAAACCGCGTTTTTTCTTTACTTTTTTCTTTTTCGGCTTGGTGAACCATTCCCCTTTGTCAGCCGATGGAGCATCCTTTTTAGGACCCTTTTTCTGTTTTGGCTCCGGTTTCTGCCGGCGGCGGGAGCCTTTCATGCCGACGATTTCAAAATCGATGTTCCGCTCGTCTTTATTGACGTCAACGACGCGGACCGTAATCTCATCGCCGATCCGGTAGACGTTGCCCGTACGCTCGCCGATCATGGCATAGTGCTGTTCATCATAACGGTAAAAATCGTCTGTCATAAAGCTGACGTGGACAAGCCCTTCGATCGTGTTCGGCAGCTCGACAAACATGCCGAAGTTCGTAACGGAACTGATCACACCGTCAAATTCTTCACCGATCTTATCCAGCATAAATTCGGTTTTTTTCAGATCATCCGTTTCCCGCTCGGCATCTACGGCATTGCGTTCCATATTTGACGTATGCTCGGCGATCTCAGGCAGTTTTTCGGCCCATTTCTCCCTTGTCGCTTCGTCTGTCTTGCCCTGAATCAAATACGTCCTGATCAGCCTGTGGACGATCAAGTCAGGGTAGCGGCGAATCGGTGACGTGAAATGGGTGTAGAATTCAGTCGACAAGCCGAAGTGTCCGAGGCTTTGCGGATCGTATTTCGCCTGCTTCATCGATCTGAGCATAACCGTTGAAATTACGGCTTCTTCAGGACGATCCCTGACTTCTTCAAGCACGCTTTGCAGCGCTTTCGGATGGATGCTTCCGGCCGTCCCTTTGACGACATAGCCGAATGTCGTAACGAACTCAAGAAATCTCTGGAGCTTTTCTTGATCCGGATCTTCGTGAATCCGGTAAATAAACGGAACATTCATCCAATGAAAGTGCTCGGCGACCGTTTCATTGGCGACAAGCATAAATTCTTCGATCAGCTTTTCTGCTGTCGACCGTTCTCTCAAGACGACGTCCTTCGCTTTTCCTTCTTCGTCGACGAGTACCTTCGCTTCCTTAAAGTCAAAGTCGACGGCACCGCGTTCCATCCGCTTGCCGCGCAGAATCGCAGCCAAGTCTTCCATGTCTTTGAACATCGGGACAAGCGCCTCATATTTCTGCTTCAGCTCTTCATCGTCATCGACTAAAATCTTGTTCACGTCAGAATAAGTCATCCGCTCGGTCGTTTTAATGACACTTTGAAAAATTTCGTGTTCGACGACTTGCCCTTGAGGATTAATGAGCATTTCGCACGACAAAGTCAGCCGGTCAACCTTCGGATTTAAAGAGCAGATTCCATTCGACAGCCTGTGCGGGATCATCGGAATCACCCGGTCGACAAGATAGACGCTCGTGCCGCGTTCATATGCTTCCTGGTCAATCGGAGACCCTTCTGTGACATAATGGCTGACATCGGCAATGTGGACGCCGAGTTTATAATGGCCGTTTTTGAGTTTTGTGACGGTAACGGCATCATCCAAGTCTTTGGCATCTGCGCCGTCGATCGTGACGATCATTTGATCGCGCAGATCCCGTCTGCCTTCAAGATCTTTTTCATCGATTGTATCAGGCGTATTGCCGGCTTGTTCCATCGCCTCAGCCGGAAAGTCTCCCGGGAGGCCATGTTTATGAATGATGGAAAGGATATCGATGCCGGGGTCGTTTTTGTGGCCGAGAATCTCGATAACTTCCCCTTCCGCACTCATCCGGCCTTCAGGATAGCTTGTCAGGCGGACGACGACTTTGTGCCCCTCGACGGCGCCGTTTTTGGCGTGCTTCGGAATAAAGATGTCATTCGTGATTTTTTTATCGTCGGGAATGACGAAGCCGAAGTTTTTCGTCTCTGTATACGTGCCGACAATCTTCTGAACGTTGCGCTCAATGATGCGGATGATGGCTCCTTCTTTTTTTGTACCTCCGGACTCCGTACTCAGGCGGACAAGCACGGTATCTCCGTTCATTGCCGTATTCAGCTCAGACGGCGGAATGAAGACATCGTCAAGCGAGGAATCTTCGGGGAGAACAAACGCGAAGCCTTTCGCGTGCGCCGACACCTTCCCTTTGATCAAATTCATTTTTTCTGGCAAACCGTAGCGGTTGCTTCTCGTTCTGACGACCAGCCCTTTTTCTTCAAGGGTTACAAGAGCTTTGACAAGCTCTTTGTATTCGTCCGAATCGGTGATTTCCAGCATCTCTTCCAGTTCCTGAACTGTAAGAGGTTTATACGCTTCTTCTTTCATAAAGGAGAGAAGCTTATCCATAAATTCTTCTTTTTCCACTAACCAGACCTCCTTATGTCTGCCAATCCAGCGTTTCTAAAAATTGATACACATCCTTGTGCAGTGCTTCGCGTTCTTTATCCAATGTGATGGCATGACCGGATTCTTCATACCATTTCAGCTGCTTATCATCCGTTTCAACTTCATTGTAGATGATGTTCGCGCTGTCCGTATTAATCATATGATCGTGGCGCGCCTGCACGACAAATGTAGGCGAATAGATCATGTCCACATGCTCTCTGACATCGGCAATCAAATCCTGCAGTGCTTTCAACGTGTTCATCGGCGTTTTTTTGAATTCTTCCATCTCAGCGTCAATCTGTTCCGCTGCCTTGCCTTCAAATTTCTTATAATTGCGGGCATACTCAAGCACACCCTCGTACATCGTCTCTTCGCTTTTGATATACATCGGCGCGCACATTGGAACAATTCCCTTTATGGGTACAGTGTAACCCAATTTCAATGAAAAAACCCCTCCGAGAGACAGACCGCAAGCGGCGATTTGTTCATACCCTTCCGATTTCAAATATTCATACCCGTTCATGACGTCTTTCCACCAGTCTTCCGGCCCTGTGGAAAGAAGTTCTTCCGGAGGCACGCCGTGGCCTTTATATTGGGGCGCATGGCATGTGTAGCCTTTTTCATTCAAATATCTTCCGAGCATTCTCACGTCCGCCGTGTTGCCCGTAAATCCGTGCAGCAGCAGGACGGCTTTTTTTCCGCCTTTAAATGTGAAAGGTTGTGGTTTGACGATTTTCATGATTCACTGTCTCCTTTTCATATGTATTCTTCCACGTTTAGTCTTGAACCAAACTTTATCAATCGGCCGGTCTCTTCATACAAAGACCTGCAAATAGGAAAAAGGCCTGACTTGAACATCAGACCTCATGCTTCATTGTCTTATACAAAGTAAGCAAGCGCAATCGTTAAGAAAAAGAAAAGCACGGTTAAAACGACCGTCATCCGGTGGAGAATCAAATCAAGTCCTCTTGCTTTCTGCTTTCCGAAAAGCTGCTCGGCTCCGCCGGAAATTGCGCCTGATAATCCGGCGCTTTTGCCGGATTGCAGTAAAACGACAACGATCAGTACGATACTTACAATCACTAATAAGACCGTTAAAAATGCGGCCATAACCTACACCTCCAGACAAACTGGCTGACAATAGTTTTATTTTACATGAAAAGCAAGCGCATGTCACGAGCGTTTCGAACAGCTTTTTTTATTTTTTCCCAGCGCCTGAATAAAGTATACAAAAAAAGGAGCGGCTATGCTCCCTATCAGGCGGAATATGTAATCATTTTTCTGACAAGGCCGCCATCATATCTTCCAGCAGCATTTCTGCTCCCCTTGGGCTGAGTACGATTTTGCCGCCCGCATACGTTTTATTTTTGGTGGTGATGTCGCCGGTCATCAAGCATGCCATGTTGGCGGCGTATTTTGTCAAAATGATGTTTTCTCCGTCGGTGTATATTTCGAGCGGGTCCTTTTCATTGATATTCAGCACCCTGCGCATTTCGACCGGGAGAACGACTCTGCCGAGCTCATCGATTCTCCGGACAATTCCTGTATTTTTCACGTTTGAAAAGCCTCCTTTTTTCCTTCGTTTATTGACTTTTGTCAACATCTTTATAATAAAAGAGATCTTCAAATTTTTTGTTGAAATACTGAATCATCTTTCCGATCACAAGCTGTCCGGGCCTCCTTTCGCCATTTAAAACTCTGCTCAGAGTCGCCGGGGATACGCCGATTTCAATGGCAAGCTGATTTAAGGAGAGATTGTGTTCAATCATATACTGAAGAACAAAATCTCTTTTGATATGAATCTTTTTTACCATGATTACTCCCCTTTCTAATCTCTTATGTTCCTTTTTGTCTATATTGAACATAAACGATTTGTTAACTTTTGTCAATACTTTTATCATCCATATGTTTCCTATAGGCAATATTCGTACTAAAATATTTTATAATAAGAGATTGCGAGGTTTTGGCCATGACGAACTTTGGATACCATTTACGACAATTAAGGGAACGGAAAAAACTGACCGTCAATCAGCTGGCGATGTATTCCGGCGTCAGTTCGGCCGGCATTTCGCGAATTGAAAACGGAAAGCGCGGCGTGCCGAAGCCGGCGACGATCAGAAAACTGGCGGATGCTTTGAAAGTCCCGTATGAGGAACTGATGGCATCCGCAGGCTATATCAGCGCATCTACAGTCCAGGAAGCAAGAAGCAGCTACGATTCCATTTACGACATCGTTTCACAGTACGATTTAGAGGATCTTTCTCTGTTTGACAGCGAAAAGTGGAAGGTGCTCTCAAAGAAAGACATCGAAAACCTGGACAAATATTTCGACTTTCTCGTGCAGGAAGCAAGCAGCCGAAACAAAAACTGAATACCTTCTCCGCAGCGCACGCCCCCCTTTTTATCATTTTCGTCTGTTTTCGACCCTGCTGTTATTTTATCCCTTATGTTAACTTTTGTCAATATTTTTCCTGTCTAAGTATTTCCTTTAGTCAACATTTGTATTAAACTGTTTATATCATGAATTTGCGGGGGAGATGGCGATGACAATGTTCGGCGAACGACTCAAAGAGCTGAGGGAACAAAGAAGCCTGTCTGTTAATCAGCTTGCTATGTATGCCGGTGTGAGCGCCGCTGCCATTTCCAGAATCGAAAACGGCCACCGCGGCGTTCCAAAGCCCGCGACGATCAGAAAATTGGCCGATGCTCTGAAAATGCCGTACGAGCAGCTCATGGATATTGCCGGTTATATGAGGGCTGACGAGATTCGCGAACAACCGCGCGGCTATGTCACGATGCAGGACATCGCGGCCAAGCATGGCGTCGAAGATCTGTGGCTGTTTGAGCCCGGAAAATGGGACTGCTTGTCCCGCGAAGACCTGCTCAACCTCGAACAATACTTTCATTTTTTGGTCAATGAAGCGAAAAAACGCCAATCATAAAAAGCCGAATTTCTCTTTAGCAGAAATTCGGCTTTTTTCGGCTGCCATTTAAGCGGCATCCGGATTCGGCGTCTTGCCTTTATGATGCTTAACGGGGCTCAGCGCACGTTCAAGCCATCCCATGAACAGATCGGCGATGATCGCCATCAGTGCCGTCGGGATCGCGCCTGCCAGAATGATCGCTGTTCCGTTGGTCGCGTTTGACCCCCTGACAATGATGTCCCCGAGGCCGCCAGCGCCGACAAACGTGCCGATGGCCGTGATGCCGATCGCGATGACGAGCGCGGTTCTGAGCCCTGCCATAATGACCGACAAAGCGAGCGGAAGCTCCACCATCCGGAGCACTTGAAATTTCGTCATGCCCATCGCCTTCCCTGATTCAAGGTAGGCGTGCTCAATGCTGACGATTCCCGTATATGTGTTTCGAATAATCGGCAAAAGCGAATACAAAAACAATGATAGAATCACCGTGTTGGCGCCGAGTCCCATGACTAGCATCAAGACGGCGAGCATCGCAAGCGCCGGAATCGTTTGAATGACATTGGTGATGGAAAAGACCCATTTGCTGATCTTCCGGTATCTGGCGATGAAAATACCAACAGGGATGCCGACGACGGCGGCGAATAATACGCCGTATGCCGACATTAAAAAGTGTCGGTAAAATTCCCCCAGCACATAGCTCCCGTTTTGCGCATAATACGTCCAAAGCTGCTGCAGCACTTCCATTTGTCAGCCCCTCCTTTTACTCAAAATAATTGTGCTTCTTTAAAAATTCGTCCGCGACGACAGAAGGCTCTTTCAGTTTTCCATCAACTTCGTAATTGAGCTCCTGCATCGTTTCGGTATCGATTTTTCCGATCAGTTTATTGATGGTCTCTTTAAGCTCTGGATGTTCCTTCAGCACTTTTTCCGGCACGACCGGCGAACAGTCATACGGCGGGAAAAAGCGTTTATCGTCTTTTAACAGCTTTAAATCATAGGCTTTGATCCTGCCGTCCGTTGAATAGGCAAGAACGATATCCATTTTGCCGTTTTTGACGGCGTCATAAACGAGTCCGATCTGCATTGGAAAGGTCGAGCCGAATGAAAATCCGTATTCCTGTTTAAATCCCGGATATCCGTCGCCTTTTCGTTTCAGCCAGGCATTGTCAACGCCAAGCTTCAGTTTATCCGCGTCTTTTTTCAGATCGGATATGGTTTCATAGTTCCCTTTTTCAGCGAGTTCTTTCGTGACTGTAAAAGCGTACGTATTGTCAAATCCGTAAGAATCAAACCATTTGTAGTTGAATTTCTTTTTAAAGTCCTGCTGTACGATGTGAAGCGCTTTTTCCGGGTCTTTCTCCGCTTCCCTTCCAAGCGTGCTTGTCAGATCTGTTCCCGAATAGCGCGTCGCTGAAATGTCGATGTCTCCGCCGAGCATGGCCTGGTGCTGCACATAGTTTGAGCCGAGGTTTTTGACAAGCACCGTATTGAGATCTGTATCATGCTCGATCAAAAGCGAGATCATATTGGCAAGAATTTCGGATTCGGTCAGGTTTTGCGCCCCGATTTTGATCGTTTTATCGGAAGCCCCGCCAAGACCCGGCAGCGCACAGCCGCTGATCAAAAGCAAGAAGACCAGCATGACGGCGCCGAGCCGTCTCAATTTTTTTGTTTGCATAAGAGCCAACTCCTTATGATACTTCCTTCATCCCTTTTAATCCTTGGGGCGTGACTTTGTCTTCGGTTTTCGACAGCATATAGTCGATCACAATGGCCAGTATCGTAACCGGCACCGCTCCGGCGATAATGTACTCAGGCTGGTACAGGTTGAGCCCGATAAAAATATAGTCGCCGAGTCCGCCGCCGCCGATAAAAGCCGCGAGCGTCGCCCAGCCGATTAAGTAAACGGTGGAAGTCCGGATGCCTGCCATGATCACCGGCACCGACAGCGGCAGTTCGATCAGGCGGATTTGTTCCCATGCAGTCATACCGATTCCCTTTCCTGATTCAAGCAAATTTTGATTGACGCCTTTTACGCCCGTGTAAGTGTTTCTCAGAATCGGTAGGACTGAATAGAAAAACAGCGCGACAATCGCCGGAATCTTTCCCACTCCGAGGAGCGGAATAAAAAACGCCAGAATCGCCAAACTCGGCAGCGTTTGAATGATATTAACAATTCCAATCACGACGCCGGCCCCTTTTTTCATTCTCGTTAAAACGACACCGAGCGGAACCGCGATAATGATGCCGAGCAGCACCGCAAAAATGGATATATATAAGTGCTCCCATGTTTTATAAAGCATTTCCCCGCCGTTGTTCTGGAGAAATTGGACGATCTGATTCATGATTGATGCACCTCCCTGCATTTAACGTTGGACAAGGGTTTCTTCATCTCCCCAAATCGAGTCGTACACGATGTCGACAAGGTTTGCCCTTGTGACAATTCCGACAAGGCGCCCTTCTTCATCAAGAACGGGAACATATTTGAATCCTCTTTTCAAAATTTTTCGGACGGTATCTCTGATGAGCGTGCCTTTTTGAACGGAGTAGACATTCTCATTGACAACCTCTCCGACCGTGACGGCTTTTTTCCGGTATTGATCGATGATTTCAACATCGATATATCCTTTTAAGACATTGCGTTCGTCCACAACAAGCAGTGAATCGACGCGGCGCTCCCTCATCACTTGAATCGCTTCAGTCAGGTTTTTTTCACTCGTAATCGTGACCGGATTCGGATTCATCACTTGTTCGACATGCTCGATGTCAGGACGGGACTGAAGAAGCCGTTCTTTTCCGATGAACTCCTCAACGAATTCATCAGCCGGATTCCGCAAAATGTCGTCAGGCGTTCCGACTTGAACAATCTCGCCGGCACGAAGAATCACAATTCTGTCGGCAAGCTTGATCGCTTCATCCATATCGTGGGTCACAAAGACAATCGTTTTGTCCAGCGATTTCTGCAGCTTTTTGAACTCTTCCTGAAGCGAATCACGGGTGATCGGGTCCAGCGCTCCGAACGGTTCATCCATTAAAATGAGGGGCGGCTCTGCCGCAAGCGCCCGCAGCACGCCGATTCTCTGCTGCTGTCCGCCGCTTAGTTCATGAGGATAGCGGTTCAAATATTCCGGCCCCATATCAACGAGCTGAAGCAGTTCCTCCGCCCGCTTCTTCCGTTTTTCTTCCGGCCATTTCAAAAGCCTTGGAACAAGCGTGATATTCTGCTGAATCGTCATATGGGGAAAGAGTCCGATTTGCTGAATGACATAGCCGATTTTCCGGCGCAGCTCCACCGGGTCCTGATCCATTATGTTTTCTCCGTCGATGTAAATGCTTCCTGAAGTCGGTTCAATTAAACGGTTGATCATTTTCATCGTCGTTGTCTTCCCGCAGCCGCTCGGTCCGATAAAGACGATAAATTCACCTTTTGCTATATCAAGATCAATGTTCTTGACCGCTTTTTTTCCGCCTTTATAAACCTTCGATACATTTTCTAGCTTCAGCAAAACGCACACCTCCATCTGTTTTTTAAAAATTTCAACATCTCATTTATTATAAAATACACTTTGTAAAATAAAAAGTTTACAAAGTGTTTAAATTATATATATAAGACATAAAAATATATGTTAACGGCATCAATCTGCTGGTTATTCTTAAAATTACGGCCGATTTCTTTATTTTCCTGCCGTTTTAGTGTTTTCAACCGCTAGCAAAATTATGATATATTGACAATAAAATTGGCTGCCCGAAGGGATGATGTGCTTTGGAGGAAAACGCTTTAAAGGCGATTAAACAAGCGGAAGAACATTTCATAGAAAAAATCGCGGAAAACATGAATACGTACGGTATATCATCAACTGTCGGCCGCGTGCTCGGGATTATCTATATGAACAGAAAGCCGATGACTTTAAATGAACTGTCAGAAGAAACGGGCATGAGCAAAACGAGAATGAGCCAGGTCGTCCGCGAAATGCTCGATTTAAATATAGCCGAAAAAGTTTTTGAAAAAGGCGTCCGCAAAGATTTGTATGATGTCGAACAAGATTATTACCAAACGTTTATTTCATTGTTTACGGCCAACTGGAGCAAAGTCGTCAAAAAGAACAGGATGATCGGGAAGAAAATCAGAAAAGAGCTGTTGGAAGCCCTTGAGGAAGAAGGCCTTTCACCCGAAACCGAAGCTAAAATCAATGAGCTGCTGGCAGAAACAAAACAATGGATCGATTACTGCGAGTGGCTTGACAATCTGATCGCGTTTTTAGAAAGCGAAGAAATCTTCAAGCATGTGCCGAAACCTTCATAAATTGAAAAAAAGCTGCAAAGAATAAAGCAGCTTTTTTTGCTTTTTCTCCAATCATCCCGACAAAACCGGAAACATCCCTTTTAAGCCCGTGCCGATCATGCCGACCGCCACGACCGCCAAAATCAAGCCCATCAGCCGGGTGATCACATTCATTTCCGTCTGCCCCAATTTGTTGCTGATCAGCGTCGAATAATGAAAAGCCGCAAACGTCAGCAGGAGGACGGCGGCGATGCCGATGATCATACCGCCAAAATGAACCAGGCTGCGGCTGCCGGCCGAAAGGCTCATCACCGTTGCAATCGTTCCGGGCCCCGAAATGATCGGAATGCTGAGCGGCGTCACCGAGATATCCTCTTTTTCCTTGCTCTCGCGGTGCTCATCATGATGGAGCGACTGAACATGAGACTGCTTCGCATTCAGCAGATTGTAGGCAATTCCGAAAATAAAAATACCGCCGGCAACTCGCAACGCATGGATGTTGATGTCAAAAAGCCTGAAGATGAACTCTCCGAATATGAGAAACGCGATCAGAATCAGAAACGATAAAATTGCTGCCTTTCTCGCCAATGCGGTGCGTTCTTTTGCTTCATAGCCTTCTGTGAGCGCCAAAAAGATCGGCACATTGCCTATCGGATTTGTGACGGCGAACAATGATACAAAAACATGGATGATAAAAGCAAACACGGTTTACCACTCCTTTCTTCGTAAAAAAATATGGGTAATCGATTTTTACCTCCGACGTTGGCCGCTTAAACTTTCAAAAAACAATGTCATCTTGCGGCACTTTCCTTTATAATAATTTTTTATAGGATAAAATAACTATTTCAAAGGAGATTTTATTTTTATGACATGTTCAAAGTGCGGCCATCAAACAGATGGCGGAAAATTTTGTGAGCAGTGCGGGGCAAGCTTGGCAGGCGGCAGTGCTGACAGCAAGGCTCCCGCTGAAACGCCGCAGGCAGCGAGGTACACGGAGGCGGCGAAACAAGCGTCTTCCATGTATTTTTCCTTTTGTTTAAAGGTATTGAAACGACCGTATACCGAAATGAAAAACGCGGGGGAACAGCACATCCTCAACAGCATCATCACAATGGTGATCTTTGCGCTTACAGTGCCGCTGATGTTTTACTTCGGCCTCAAAGGCTTTTTTGACTCTCTGGGGGACTATTCCGGATTATTCGGCCGATCCTACGCAATGCCGACATTTTTTGATATCGTCGTCAAGCCCGCTTTTACCTTTGCTATTTATATTTTCTTATTATTTGTTTTTACATACGCAGGTGTGCGCATTCGAGGTGTGCAAGCGACATTTAAGGAAGTGCTCGGACGGTTTGGAACGGTGCTTGTTCCTTTCGTCGCACTTCTGCTCGCCGCATTGCTCTTATCATTCATGCAAACGGGTTTGTTTGTATACATTCTTTTCTTTGCCCTTTGCGGTATCGCCTTTTTAATTCCGCCGGCTGTCATCTTGAGCTACCACGAAAAAGCGGCAGGCGCTGTTGATACGATTTACGCGACGCTGATCGTCTATTTGCTGACATTTATGTCTGTGCGGATCATGGGAGATTTGTTTCTTGAATATTTCGGAAGGATCGGAGGCTCTATATTAGGGCGGCTGTTTTAGTGAAGTAAAAAGCCTTTTTCCTCAAAGGAAAAAGGCTTTTTTTTATTCTATTGACGTCAAGAGCAATTGTCCGTTCTCGATGGAGGCATGATATGTCCAATGGTACGTTTTTAACTGTTTTTTTCCGCCTTTAATGATATTGATTTTCTCTGTTGTCTTAATCGTTGCCTCCCGCCCGTTTTGCTTCCAGCTGTTTACGCTGAAATCTGCAACTTCTTCCTGCGTCCCGCTGTTGTACAGTTTAGTGACAAGTTTCTTTTGATCGTTGTACAGCGGACTTCCTTCTTTCAAGCTGTCGCGGACAAGGCCGAAATTGTTTGTGTTGATGGCGCCTTGAAGACTGTATAAATACGTTTCAATGGCGGAAGCAACCTTTTGATCAGTGAGCTCTTCATCTGCTGATGCATTGTTCACAGCTCCTTTTGCCGAAGCCCATGCCGATGTGTATTCCTTCGGATTGTCATTTTTGATTTCTTTTTGATGTTCGATATTGATAACGGCTTCAGGATCGCTTTTTTCGACGAACCACTTTTTCTTGCTTTCTGAATAGACCAGTGTATACGTATAGCCGCTATCGTTTTCTTCCAGTTCAGGGGAACTGTAGTCGTCATAATAAGCCGATTTATGCTTTTCAATCCCTTTAACCTCTGTTTTCCATTGCCCGTCTTCTTTGTACAGCCGAAACGAATCAAGATCAAATACGGTAGATAAGTAGGTGCCTTTATAGTAGGTGCTGCTGCTTTTCAGCCCGTCCGTGACCTCTTTCAGGCTAGTTTGATAAGACGTCGCGGCCAGTGTCATGCCGCTGTCATCGCCGCTTGCAAAGGCCTTTGCTGCTTCTTTTGTATGACTGACGACCGTGGTCATCATCTCATCCATAAATTCCTTGTCTGAAGCAAGATTGACTTCGATTTCCCCGCTTTCAATCGGCGTTTTTTCGCTTTTCAGCTTCCCCCACGGAAATTGCGCCTCAACCGCAGCAGTCATTGAACCGTCAGTCAGCACGGGTCCGAATTCCGTTCCTTTGAACGGGTTGATCTTCATCTCCTGATCATTGATCCAGAGCGTTCCTTTCAAGTTTTCATAGCCTTCTCCAAAGACGAGCTTTGCCATGTGCCCGTCAAGGTCCGCATTAACCTTCACATCACCTTGGAGGGCAGTGACCTTTTCCGCTTTTTCAAGGTCGGCGATTCCGCTTTTCAGCTTTGCCTTCACCTCGTAAATACCGGGAACAAACGGGCCGATTTTTTTCTCGAAGTTTTCTTTTTCTGTTGTGATGACCTTCTCACCGTTAACAAACAGGCCGGTATCTTTATAGTTTGTCTTAACCGTTAAATAGACAGGCACCGTGTTCAAGACATAGTGGTCATAGATCCAAAAACGTCTGCCCTTTTTTTCGATCGTCATCAATGGATGGCCGGCACCGCTCTTTAAGGATGAGATCAGCTCTTTTTCTTCATCCGGATGTTCTTTCAAATAATCGAGGAGCGGCTTGACGTTTTTCTCCGTGACAGCCAGATCCACGTCTGATGATTGAAGCAGTTTTGCTGCTTTCTTGGCATCTTTCTGATCGAGGGCAGCTTCAAAATCGGAAATCAGTTTTTCCTTTGAAGTGAGTGCTTCACCGGTTTTATAGCCGGCAAACAATAAAATCAAGCAGGCCGCGATTGCTGCCATGATGATGATTCTTTTTCGTGTCATCGCACGCTGATACCCTGCCGCCGGATCGGAAGCTCGTTCCTCGTCCACCCGCGCGCCGCAATGCTTGCAATACAGCGCATTTTTTGTTCGTTCCCTTCCACATTCCTTGCAAAAATTCATGACTTTCCTCCTATAAAACTTAAACCTCTTTAGTCATTTTATACTATATTTATCGTAAGAAGGGAGTTAATCTTAAGGCAGCATTAAAAAAAGCCAAACGAATGCGCTGATCCGTTTGACTTTTTTTTCATTATTTTAAAAAGTATTTTTCGATATCATCAAGCATCAGATTCGCTGCAAGGACGCCCCCGGCTGTATTCCAGACGGCATCGCTCACTTTATGGACGTTTCCTTTTTTGGAGACGCTTAAATTTTTAAAGAGCGGATCGTTGATATAGTTGTCTCAATGGCGCTTGCTTTGTCATCGCCTGTCTCATACGTGTAATAAAAAAGCACGTCTCCATCCATATCAGGAATTTGCTCCTTTGTCACTTCCATTTGTCCGAGATCGTTGGCTTCCTGGCCTTTAGGCCTTGCAAAACCGAGCTGATCCAAAACCGTTCCGGCAAACGATCCCTTGTGATAGATGCGGGTATCGGCATCTGTAAAGCGGACGAGAGAGACTTTTTGCTTCACTTTATCGCCGAGCTTTTCATGAATGTCTTCAACACGCTTGTCAAAGTCAGCGATGACTTTTTCGCCTTCTGCTTTTTTATTGAGCGCCTCGGCTGTCAGCTTAAAGTTGTCTTTCCATTCCCCTGACAATGTCTCGGCAAATACGGTCGGCGCGATGGCTTTCAGCTTGTCGTATACTTCTTCTTGGCGGATTTTGTTGCCGATGATGAGGTCAGGGTTCAGGCTCGCGATTTTTTCAATATTCGGCGCAGCTTCCGTTCCGACGTTCTCTACGCCTTTCATTTTATCTTTAATATGATCATACCATGGATCTCCCAGCCAGGATTGAACGGCGCCGACAGGTTTAACACCCAGGGCGAGCACTGCTTCTGTCGCTTCATTCGTCAGCACAACGACTTTTTTCGGAGTGCCGTCAATTGTCGCTGTTCCCATTGCGTGCTTTACAGTATAGGAATCTTTGCTGTCGTTCTTCTCCGCAGCTTGTTCTTTATCTTGATTTCCACAGGCGGCTAATATAAGGAAAAGCGCAGCGAACAGCGCAAACCATTTAAAACGTTTCATGATATGCTGTATCCCCTTTTCTCAAATGATTTTCATTATCAATTAGATTATATAATGAAACAACCCAAAGTCAATATGAAATTCCTATAAATCTGCTTTGGATGATGCTGAAGACCGTTTTTAAGCTGTTATACAGGTGGGATTATCCAGTGGAAGCGGCGAGAGCTGGTGAATCAGAAAAAGGGTTCGCCGTCGTGGCTGAGGAAGTCCGCAAGCTTGCCGAGGAAACAAAAAATGCTTCGACTGATATTTCAGCTACCATCCACTCAATACAAGACGGGATAACCCATTCAGTCGAATCGATGAAAGACAGCCAGCAAGCTGCACATACAGGCATCGAAAAAGTCAAACAAACGGGGCAGTCCTTTACAAGCATCCATCAATCTATCCATGATGTGACAGCAAATATTCAGCTTATCAAAGATGATATCCAAGCTGTTGAAGAACATACAAAACAAATGCGCGATATCGTCAAACAAGTGCACGATTATTCAGTGAACACAAGCGAAAACGTAAACAATTCATCCGCTTTAACAGAGGAGCAGTCACCGATTACGGCAGAAATCGCCAAAGCATCAGAAGACCTGGCGGTTATAGCGTAGGACCTTCAAGAAAAGATTTCTCAGTTTAAAATGTAGAGCAATTAAATAACACCCTCGCTTAAAAGACGCAAGGGTGTTATTTTTATTTTGAAGATAAGTAAAAAAATCATAAAGTGATACATAATGTCCAACACATTTAAGTCCATTGAATGTAGTATGTATGATTTATTTTTTATGCTTTGTCAAAAAAATAACCAAATAGAACATTTAACAGTACTCTCATCTTGACAGCCAAATAGTTAGAATCCTGTACGTGGCATAGATGTTTAATTAAAAGATCACTCTATTTATTGTTTATCTTTTTGTATCGAATATAAAAAGAAAGATCTATTAACGATCCAAGCATTATTCCTATAGAAAGACCATACGATAAAATATTAAAAACGACTCCAAGGAAAAGCCCTAAACAAAAACCGATTACAAGAAATACCGCGCCATCCCCTTTATAATGTTTCAAATTAAACAGCTCCTTAAATGTATAAGTTAATTATAGCATATTCTCCCAAAAATTCTTTTAATACCATGAAACTCCATTCAACTATTTTTTCTTAATAAAACAATAGTTTTTTAGTTCAAACACTAAGATAATTATTCCGCTTTTACTTCTGAATACTTATAGTGTATATTTTCAAGTGGAGGGATTTAAATGAAAAATTTGGCTTTATCCATTCTCTATCTTTTAGGATTTGTGATGTTAAGCAGCTGGTCGGTTTCATTTGGAGAAATGTTCGGAGTCAATGTTTCAGCTATACCTCAGTTTATTTTAGCGATGCTGTACACACTTATCATAGGAGGCTATACGGGTCTTCCTTTAATTTATATCAAATTCAAAAAATCTGAAACGTTGTTTTTCACGAATCAAAAGGTCTTCCTCATCACCTTAGGATTGGGTGGGCTGCTTTCCTGCGCGGCTTACAGCCTTCAGCAAACGCTCTCTTCCATTGCGATAGCAATGCTGTCGATCATTGGTTTTTTGATCATTGGCATTAGCGGTTTTCTTCCCGCCTGGCTTCTGAAACCTGTGAAAAGTCTGTGATAACGGGTGGGCTTTTTCTTAGGCTGAAGGGTTGTTGGAGCCCAAGGTTGTAAACAGTGCTAGACAAAATGGGGCAGAAAATACCTTTCCGATTCATAAAAACAACAATTTGCTATCACCATTTACAAATTAATGAAAATTCCTTATGATATAGATGTAATCTCAGAAACCATGTTGTATATATTAAGAAGACCGAAGTGCTCCAACACTTCGGCTTGTACAAAAAGCCGGCCCTTCGAAGGGGCTTGCTCAGATTGATCTAAAATAGACCACTCCCTATCACTTTCCAGGCTCAAGGGGCGGTCTATTTTTCTTTGTTCTTTGACAACATGGCAATCAGCATGCCAAAAGCAATCATTAAAGAGATTGTTTCATATGCTGTCACTTTTATCACCCCCTTTCAGAAGGGGATGAGCAAGACTTCCCTTGAGTGAGCAAAGCTTTTTATACGAGGTAGATTATACCATACCAAGCAGAGTGTTAAATAAAATAAAAAACCCTTTTCCCTCATGAAATTTGCTTTTCCACCGAAAAAAATGCTCCTCCAGCGTCTAAAGCATCGTTCTCCTCATGGTCTTTGAGCTACTTATTGATCGAGTTCATTAACGTGAAGAAATATTCAGGTTGGCCGGTCTTATTGAGCTGATACCATGAATCCAATGTATCCGGTGCAAACACGTCTAATTTTTTCAGCACTTCCCTCGCGAATTCAAGAGGAGCCGTTCCTGATGCAGTAACCAGATTCTCATCAGATACCGCTGGTTCAATCTCATAAAATGGTTCTCCTTTATAATGGGGACAGACCATTTTCATATATGCCAGGTCATTGCTTGTATGCTTTCTTGAATTCAAGTATCCGTTATTCGCCAGTCCCGCAGTTGCGCCGCAAATTGCGGCAACCATCGCGCCAAGCTCTAAAGCTTCGCCGGCCTTTTTTAAGATCGGCTGATGAATCTCTTCTCCCCAAGTATTCCCTCCGGGTAAAATTAAAAGATCCGTACTCGCAAGCGTCCACTCATCAAGTGAGATATCCGGTTTGATGCGCAGCCCTCCCATCGTCGTCACCATTTCTTTAGTCACTCCTATTGTCATGACTTTTAAAGGTGCTGCATCTTTTTTGAAATATCTTCCCGAGTTCAGTTCGGCCATTAAATATCCATATTCCCAATCCGACATTGTAGGAAATGCATAAAGATAAACTGTTTTCGACTGCATCCATAACACTCCAATCTCAATTGATACAGCCTATTATAGTCAAAAACCCTGACAGCTCTTGTCAGGGTAAAGAAAAAATTAAGCTTTCACACAAAAAAGAGCTTGGCCGCATCAGCAGCCAAGCTCTTTTTTATGCTTACTTATTCAAGTTGTAGAAAGATTGAATACCGTGGTATTGAGCAGTTTCAGCCAACTGATCTTCGATGCGAAGAAGCTGGTTGTATTTCGCAACACGGTCCGTACGGGACGGAGCACCTGTTTTGATTTGTCCTGCGTTTGTTGCCACAGCGATGTCAGCGATTGTGCTGTCTTCAGTTTCACCAGAACGGTGAGAGATAACAGCAGTGTAGCCTGCGCGTTTCGCCATTTCGATCGCATCGAATGTTTCAGTCAATGTACCGATTTGGTTTACTTTGATCAGGATAGAGTTGCCGACGCCGTTTTTGATGCCTTCAGCAAGTTTTTTCGTGTTTGTAACGAAAAGGTCATCACCGACAAGCTGAACTTTTGAGCCAAGACGCTCAGTCAGTAGTTTGTGGCCTTCCCAGTCGTTTTCGTCAAGTCCGTCTTCGATAGAGATGATTGGGTATTTAGAAACCATTTCTTCGTACCAGTCAACCATTTCAGCAGATGTTTTCACAACGCCTTCGCCGGACAGATGGTATTTGCCGTCTTCTTTGTTGTAGAACTCAGAAGATGCAGCATCCATAGCCAATTTCACTTCTTCGCCAGGTTTGAAGCCGGCTTTTTCAATCGCTTCAACGATTGTTTGAAGCGCTTCTTCGTTAGAACCAAGGTTTGGAGCGAATCCGCCTTCATCACCTACAGCAGTGTTCATTCCTTTAGCAGAAAGAACTGATTTCAAGCTGTGGAAAATTTGTGCTCCCATGCGAAGTGCTTCGCGGAAGTTTTCCGCACCGACAGGCATGATCATGAATTCTTGAATGTCAACGTTGTTGTCCGCATGCTCTCCGCCGTTTACGATGTTCATCATCGGTACTGGGAGCGTTTTAGAGTTGAATCCTCCAAGGTATTGGTATAGAGGAATCTGTAAGAAATCCGCAGCTGCGCGGGCAACGGCCATTGATACGCCAAGGATGGCGTTGGCGCCGAGCTTGCCTTTATTTTCAGTTCCGTCAAGTTCGATCAGCAATTTGTCGATTGATACTTGCTCTGTCACATCAAAGCCGATAAGCTCAGGTGCGATGATTTCGTTTACGTTGTTAACGGCTGTTAAAACGCCTTTTCCAAGGTAGCGGTCTTTGTCGCCGTCGCGAAGCTCAACAGCTTCGTATTCACCAGTGGAAGCTCCGCTTGGAACAAGCGCGCGTCCAAAAGCTCCTGATTCAGTGTATACTTCAACTTCAACCGTCGGGTTACCGCGGGAGTCTAATACTTCACGTGCATAAACATCAACAATGTATGGCATGTTTGTTTCTCTCCTTTAAAGCTTATTTTTGAATTAATGACGATCCTGTCATTTCTTTCGGTTTTTCAACACCCAGCAAGTCTAAAAGAGTTGGCGCCAGATCCCCGAGGATTCCGCCTTCTCTTAATGTCACGCCTTCTTTTGTGACGATGACAGGAACCGGATTTGTCGTATGTGCGGTGTGCGGCTTGCCTTCTTCGGTAATCAGCACGTCTGCGTTACCGTGGTCGGCCGTAATAATCGCGTGGCCGCCTTTTGCAAGAATCGCATCAACGACTTCGCCGAGGCACTCGTCAACCGCTTCGATTGCTTTGACCGTCGGCTCGACTTTTCCTGAATGTCCGACCATGTCAGGGTTGGCAAAGTTGAGGATGATCGCGTTATGGTTTTCAGCCTCAATTTCTTTGACAAGCGCATCTTTTACTTCATATGCACTCATTTCAGGTTTCAAGTCGTATGTTGCAACTTTAGGCGAGTCGATTAAGATTCGCTCTTCGCCAGGGAATTTCTCTTCGCGTCCGCCGCTCATAAAGAACGTAACGTGCGGATATTTTTCAGTTTCAGCGATGCGAAGCTGCTTCAACCCGTTTTGGGATAAAACTTCGCCGACTGTGTTGTCGAGATTGACCGGTTTGAATGCCACGTATCCGTCAACCGTTTCACTGAAATGTGTCAAGCAGACGAAATGAAGGTTTTTCGGATGCTTGTCTCCGCGGTCGAAATCGCGGAAGTCATCATTGGTGAACGTGTTGGAAATCTGGATCGCCCGGTCAGGTCTGAAGTTGTAGAAAATGACCGCATCGTTGTCCTTGATTGTCGCAACAGGCTCGCCGTTTTCTTTCGTGATGACGGAAGGAATGACGAATTCATCGTAAATTCCGTTTTCATAAGAATCTTTCACGACATCGAGCGGATTTTCATATTTCGGTCCTTCTCCGTATGCCATGGCTCGGTACGCTTTTTCGACGCGGTCCCAGCGCTTGTCTCGGTCCATTGAATAATAGCGGCCTGACAATGTTGCGATCTCGCCGACGCCGATTTCTTCGATTTGCTCCTGAAGCTCTTTGATGTACTTCTCAGCTGTTTGCGGGCCTACATCGCGGCCGTCAAGGAAGCCGTGAATATAGACGTTTTCAACGCCTTCTTTTTTCGCAAGCTTCAAGAGTGCGTACAAATGTTGAATGTGGCTGTGTACTCCGCCGTCAGACAGCAGTCCGAACAAGTGGAGGTTTGTGCCTTTTTCTTTGACGTGTTTCATCGCGTCTAAAAACGTTTCGTTCCGCTCAAATTCGCCTTCACGGATTGCGACGTTGACGCGCGTCAGGCTTTGATAGACGATCCGTCCGGCACCAATGTTCAAGTGGCCGACTTCAGAGTTTCCCATTTGTCCTTCGGGAAGTCCGACCGCTTCGCCTGAAGCTGTCAGCGTCTGATGCGGATACTTGTTCCAATAGCGGTCAAAGTTCGGTTTCTTCGCTTGGGCTACGGCGTTTCCGACTGTTTCGTCCCTTAGTCCAAACCCATCCAAAATGATAAGTGCGGCCAATTTATTACTCATATTGACCTGCCTCCAGTAATTGCACGAAAGACTGCGGCTCAAGGCTTGCTCCGCCGACAAGAGCGCCGTCGATATCGGATTCGGCCATATATTCTTTAATGTTCGCAGGTTTTACGCTTCCGCCGTACTGAATGCGGACGCTGTCTGCTGCAGCTTGTCCGAATTCTGATGCAACGGTTTTGCGGATGTGCGCGCATACTTCGTTTGCATCTTGTGCAGTTGAAGATTTGCCGGTTCCAATCGCCCAGATCGGCTCATAAGCGATCACGGAAGCAGCTACCTGTTCAGTTGTTAAACCTGCAAGTGCTTTTTTCACTTGGTCTGCAACAAGCTCGTTTGTTTTGTTTGCTTCGCGCTCTTCAAGCGTTTCACCTACGCAGATGATCGGCACGATGCCATATTTGAATGCAGCATGCGCTTTTTTGTTGACCGTTTCATCCGTTTCAGCAAACATTTCGCGGCGCTCGGAGTGGCCGATGACGCAGTATTCAACTCCGAGGTCTTTCAAAGCCGCAGGGCTGATTTCACCCGTGAAAGCACCGCTTTCTTCAAAGTGCATGTTTTGCGCGCCGACTTTCAGATCTGTACCTTTAACAGCTGATGCAAGCTTTTCAAGGAACAGTGCAGGCGCACAGACAACAGCTTCTGCTTTATCTGCTGCGGGAATGGAAGATTTCACTTCTTCAACGAAGCTGACAGCTTCTGAAAGCACTTTATTCATCTTCCAGTTACCGGCTATTATTGGTTTTCTCATGTGCTCCACTCCTTATGCTGTATATTTTGCTTACTTGTCGTTCAATGCTTTGACGCCAGGAAGTTCTTTTCCTTCCATAAACTCAAGGGAAGCTCCGCCGCCTGTTGAAATGTGGCTCATTTTGTCAGCAAGGCCGAACTTTTCTACAGCAGCTGCAGAGTCTCCGCCGCCGATGACAGAGTATGTATCTTTTGCCTCTGCTAAAGCTTCAGCGACAGCTTTTGTTCCTTTAGCGAACGCATCGAGTTCGAATACACCCATCGGTCCGTTCCAAACAACAAGCTTGCTGTTTTTAATGACGTCAGCATATGTTTTTCTTGTTTCCTCCCCGATGTCAAGGGCTTCCCAGTCGCTAGGGATTTCGCTGACCGGCACGACTTTCGTGTTGGCGTCGTTTGAGAAATCGTCAGCAACAAGCACGTCTGTAGGCATGTAGAAGTTCACGCCTTTTTCTTTGGCGCGGTCCATGAAAGATTTAGCCAATTCAATTTTATCTTCTTCAAGCAGGGATTTTCCTACTTCATGGCCCAGCGCTTTAACGAACGTGTAAGCAAGACCGCCGCCGATGATCAGGTTGTCTACTTTCTCAAGAAGACTTTCGATCACGCCGATTTTGTCTTTTACTTTTGCGCCGCCGATGATCGCTGTAAACGGACGTTCAGGGTTAGACAGTGCTTTGCCCAGCACTTCAAGCTCTTTTTCCATGAGGAAGCCTGCAACAGCCGGAAGGTGTTCAGCGATACCTGCTGTTGAAGCATGGGCACGGTGAGCCGCTCCGAATGCGTCATTGACATAAACGTCAGCCAGGTCGGCAAACGCTTTAGACAGCTCAGGATCATTCTTTTCTTCTCCCGGATAGAAGCGGACATTTTCCAATACGAGAATATCTCCATCTTTCATTTCGGAAATTTGCGCTTTTACGGCGTCGCCGTAAGCTTCATCCGCTTTTTTCACTTCTTTGCCGATCAGTTCGCCGAGGCGTGCGGCTACCGGCGTTAAGCGAAGCTCTTCTGAAACCTGGCCTTTCGGACGGCCCAAGTGGCTTGCAAGAAGAACTTTCGCTCCCTGCTCTGTTAAGTATTGAATCGTCGGAAGTGCGGCGCGGATTCTCGTATCATCCGTCACTTTTCCGTCCTTCATCGGAACGTTAAAGTCAACACGGCAGAAAACAACACGGCCTTTTACATCAATGTCTTTTACTGATTTTTTGTTCATGGCTTTTAGGAGATCCTCCTTTTAATGTTTTACAAGCCTGAAAACGGAAATCCCCGGGCGGCTTAATTGGCGCCGATATGGAAAAAGGGAAAGGGAGTGTGTGTCCCCTTCCCTTGTCCGCTTTCATTATAGCGCTTCTCTCATCAAGAACCAAGTCTGATTCTGGTTTCCGGATTAAAGACCTTGTTTTGCGATGTAAGCGGCAAGGTCAACTACACGGTGAGAATATCCGCTTTCGTTGTCATACCAAGAAATAACTTTAACCATGCTGCCTTCCATAACCATTGTAGAAAGAGCATCGATTGTAGAAGAGTTTGCATTGCCGTTGTAGTCTTTAGAAACAAGCGGCTCTTCGCTGTAGCCAAGAACGCCTTGAAGTTCGCCTTCTGCTGCTTCTTTAAACGCTGCGTTTACTTCTTCTGCTGTTACTTCTTTGTCAAGTTCAGCAACCAGGTCAACAAGTGATACGTTTGGTGTTGGAACACGCATTGCTCCGCCGTTCAGTTTTCCTTTCAATTCAGGAAGTACAAGAGAAACGGCTTTCGCTGCACCAGTTGTTGTAGGAATGATGCTTTCAGCTGCCGCACGCGCACGACGGTAGTCTTTGTGCGGAAGATCCAGGATTTGCTGATCGTTTGTGTAAGAGTGAACAGTTGTCATCATACCGCGTTTGATGCCGAATTTGTCGTTCAGAACTTTTGCAAACGGCGCAAGGCAGTTTGTTGTGCAAGATGCGTTAGAGATTACATCGTGGTTAGCCGCATCGTATTTATCTTCGTTAACACCCATAACGATTGTAATATCTTCTTCACTCGCAGGAGCTGAGATGATAACTTTTTTCGCACCGGCTTCCAAATGTTTCGCCGCGTCTGCGCGTTTTGTGAAGAAACCAGTAGATTCAACTACGATTTCAACGCCTTGTTTGCCCCAGCTAAGTTTAGAAGGATCGCGCTCTGCTGTAACTTGGATTGTTTGACCGTTAACAACTAGGTTGTTTCCGTCAACAGAAACCTCTGCGTCCAATTTTCCGTGTACTGAATCATATTGTAATAGGTGAGCAAGCATGTTAGCGTCTGTCAAATCGTTAACTGCTACAACCTCAACTTCAGGATTATTTAATGCTGCGCGGAATACATTGCGTCCAATACGACCAAAACCATTAATACCGACTTTTACTGCCATGATGATTTCCTCCTTTAAGTAAATAAGAGATATTTAATTTATATTGAGGGAAGAAGCTTCCCTTAATAACTGTTTCGCGGCTCCTTCATCAGTGATCAAAACCGTGTTGCGCGGCTTTTTGAAGTACGCCTCTATCGCGTCCGCTTTTGACGAGCCTCCCGCCACCGCAATGATGTTCGGGATTGAATCAAGATCTTCGAGCTGGATGCCAACGCTGTGCACTTTGTGAATGACTTCTCCGTGGCGGTCGAAATAGTAGCCGAACGCTTCTGCAACCGCCTCATTTTCTTCTATTTTCTTCAAATCTTCCTTCGGTGTATTTCTTCGTTCTGCCATTGTTTTAGCATCCCCGATTCCATGGATCACCATACTGGACGATTGAATTGTCTGAAGCACTTCTTTAATAGAAGGCTCTTCAATGATAGAAGAATATGCTTCTTTGCTCAGCTCACCCGGCACAAATAACAGTCTGTATGTACCGGAAGCTTTTTCAGCCATATGGGCGCAAATCGTATTGGCCTGATTCCTGACGTTTTCGCCGAGCCCGCCTCTTGCCGGAACAAAAAGCAGCTTGCGGTTTTTCGAGTCAGGCGTCATCATTTCTGCCACGGCCTCAAGCGTCGTACCTCCGGTTACGGCGACGATATTTTCCCCCGTAAACCTGTTTTTCATGCATGCGACGGCCGCTCTCCCCATCTCTTTTTTGACCCATGGGGACTGGTCGCTGTCTCCCGATACAATGATGACTTCGTCGAGGTTCAACCTCTCTTTTAATGTATTTTCCAAATGGGTTAAACCTAAAACGTCCTTCATCGTATCTTCGAGAACTTTCAGCAGGTTGGATCCTTCAAGTGTCAATATCATGCCGGTTGTTTTAATCTCTAGTAGATTTTGTTCTTTTAAAAACTGAACCTCCGCCCTTAAAATCCGCTCGCTGATGCCGAGACTGGCGGCAAGGCTTCTTCTGCCGATCGGTTCAGTCAGCCTTATGTACTGCAAAATTTTGTACCTTTTCTGCATGACATCGAGAAGATCCGGCAATAATTTTTTTTGAGCCTGTATTAGTTGATTCATGCCAAAACGTTCCTTTCATCTCGTCCTGGACAAATAATGTCCCGTAGTGACTGAAAACGTCCCACCTCAGCCAAAAAAAATTGCTCCTGCTTACATTCCTTATTGTAACAGGGTTAAAATGTTTATTCAACTGTTAAGAATCAATTCATCGACAACATTCGCGCGAATGTTCACACATCTGTATTAATTATTGTCCCTGTTGATTTCTATACTATACATATTTCATGAAAATTGTGCCTCAATGAAAAAAACCTATGAATGCCATTGCGTATTACGGACCGGAAATATTCAAAATGAATCTGGCTGTCCAACGTTCTGGGACGTTTGAATGGGGTGTAATACCGGATGGTGGTCGATGCTCGCGTACGGTATGGTACCGTCCCTCATCTTCGTCTATTTTCAAAAATAAATATATTGCTAAAGTACGTACTCAAAAAAAAAGCAACGGGCGGTTTTTCCGTTCCGTTGCTTTGTTGCCGTTTATCCATTTTTCCAGACATCAGCAATGATTTCAAACGAGCGAAGTCTATCAGCATGGTCAAACGTTTCTGAATTGATCATGATCTCGTCCGCCTGAGTCGTACGGATGAATTCTTCAAGCTTTTCTTTCACACTGTCCGGCCCGCCGATGATCGTTGAGCTGAGCTGCTCATTCACCATCGCTTTTTCACGCGGCGTCCAAATCTGATCCATATCATCTACAGGCGGCTTAAGCTGAGTCGGGGCGCCGCGGACAAGATCCAAAAACTTCTGATAGTGCGATGTTGCAAGGCGCTGCGCTTGCGCGTCTGTATCGGCTGCGATCACGGTCACCCCGACCATCGCATAAGGCTCCTCCAAGACGCCCGGCTTAAACGAACTGCGGTACAGTTCCAAAGCAGGCAGCGTATTGGCCGGCGAAAAATGAGCCGCAAATGCAAACGGCAAACCGAGTTCCCCGGCAAGCCGGGCGCTGAATCCGCTTGAACCGAGAAGCCAAATCGGCACATCAAGCCCTTCGCCCGGTATGGCGCGCACGTGATTTCTTACATTGCCGGACGGCTTAAAATACTGGCGGAGTTCTTCAAGCTGCTCGGGAAAATCCTCCCCGCTGCTTATATTTCTTCTTAATGCGCGGGCGGTTAATTGATCCGTACCCGGAGCGCGCCCCAGTCCTAAATCGATTCTGCCTGGATAAAGGGATTCAAGCGTTCCGAACTGTTCGGCGATAACGAGCGGGGAATGGTTCGGCAGCATAATCCCTCCCGAACCGATGCGCATCTTCTTGGTGCCCCCGGCGATATAACCGATCAAAACAGAGGTAGCCGAGCTCGCAACGCCTTCGATATTATGGTGTTCAGCCAGCCAGAACCTGTGGTATCCCCATCTTTCGGCATGCTGCGCCAAATCCATAGATTGTTTAAAAGATTGTCCCGCATCTCCGCCTTGTACGATAGGAGACAGATTTAATACGGAATACTTCGTATTTTTGAAATGCTGTTTTGACATTGTCTTTCCTTCTTCCTGAAGTGTAGTGGTCATGTAATTAGACGATAACATAATCGTTCAGGTGAATAAAAGAAATTAGTTCGAAAAAAATCGAACTAATGTGTTAAAAGCTTGCCTCCCTGCGGAGGCAAGCCTTTTTTTAAGAAGCGGACGTTTGGCCGGCTGTCTGGTTCCTTCCTTTAAAGAAATAAGCAGCGCTAATGAGCAGATAGATTCCCGCCGTCACCAATGTAATGACAATCGATGTGGTCAGGATGACACCGATCAGTATCGCTGTCAGTGAAATGATTGCCAGCCAAGTCGTATAAGGGAACCATTTGACATAGTAGCCGTTCCCCGCTGTTTGATTCCGTTTCCTCGATTTTAAATGGGCAGCGGCAATCAGCATCCAGATCACAAGGACGGTATAGCCGAGAGACCCCATCAAATATTCAAACGTTTGGCTGCCGGCAAACAGTGAAAACAATACGCCCAAGTATAAGAAAGAAGTACATAATAGAATCGAATAAACCGGCACTTTTCTCACGGAAAGTCTCGAAAAGATTTTCGGCATTCTTCCGTCTGATGCCTGTGTATACATTATTCGGGAGGCGCCGTAAAGCCCTGAGTTCATCGAAGAAATGACCGCCAGTAAAATGACCGCATTCATCAAATGATCCGCTCCGGGAATGCCGATCATCTTAAAGACCATAACAAAAGGACTCTCCGACACACCGTTGACTTGATTCCATGGAATCAAGCTGACGATCACGAAAAACGGCAGAAGATAAAAAGCAATAATGCGCGTCAACGTTCCACGCACGGCTTTAGGCACGACCTTCTCAGGGTTTTTGGTTTCCGCCAGTGTCACCCCGATAATTTCGGTTCCGCCATAGGAATAGATCACAACTAGCATGGCTGTAATCAGCCCTCCGGCGCCATTCGGGAAGAAGCCGCCATGGTCTGTCAAATGAGTAAAACCAACAGCTGAGTGTTGTCCAAAAGAGAAAAATAACAAGATAAATCCGGATATAATAAAGACGACAATCACTGTGATTTTAATAAGGGCAAGCCAGTATTCCGTCTCGGCAAAGCTTTTGACAGAAAGCAAATTCACGCTCGTAATGACGAGTGAAACGAACAGCGCCAGCACCCAGATCGGCAGCCCCGGCAGCCAGTACTGCAAAAATATCGCGGCGACAACAGCCTCTGCCGCAATATTGAGAACCCACATTTTCCAGTATATCCAGTCTAAAAAATAAGCGGCATACGGCCCTAATATTGATTGAACAAGATCCCTGAATGTTCTGGCTTCACTGTTTCGGACAGCCATCTCGGCAAGCCCCTGCATGATAAACAGCAAAATCACGCCGCCGATCAAGTAGGCGATCATGACCGAAGGCCCCGCCAAATCGATCGCTTTGCTGCTTCCTTTAAATAATCCTGCTCCAATGGCTCCGCCCAATGCCATCATCATAATATGCCGCGATGTCATTGTGCGCTCGAGCTTCTGCATGTCTTTCTCCATCTATGTTCACTTCCTCTAGTAAAATGAAAAAAGCTCACCGTCTCCCTCTTCGATTTGAAGATAAAGAGACGATGAGCTTTGAAGCTTACCGCGGTACCACTCTTTTTGATTCTATGCCAAGAATCCAGCTTTGCGATGCACAGCCATGCTGTGCAAACCTGTTAACGAAGGTTAATCGTAATGTCCTCAGGAATTGATGTCCGTCCTTTAGCCAGTCCACTCCCGGGCGAGTTCAAAGGTTCATTGGTCTGCGTCGCACCTACCCACAGCTCTCTTTGCCAATGCCGATCTTTTACTGCTCCCGTTCATTGTGTTTTCTTCTGCCTGAAATATATTCATATAATATACGTGCCGATCTTGACTTTGTCAACATCAAATCCACTGCCAAAAAATAAAAATTAAAATTTTTCTCTTTTTTCAAGGAAAATCGCCTTTCCCATTGGAAAATACAAGGGAAGATATGCACAACTTTCATAATGATGGAGCATTCCCCAGAAGAGGGAAATATAAAAATCGGCGAATTTCCCCCGAAAAAAATAGTTAAATTGAAATATTATTCAAACTTTACAAAATATTTTAACAATGATAGAGTGTGAACCGAATCATCACTTCAGCTAAAGGAGGAAGAGAACGTGAAAAAACTTTCGTTTATGGTGATCTTGTCCGTATTGACGCTCGTCTTTGGTTCATCGTCCGTAAGCTTTGCGAAAAACATTCCTGAAGACAGATATACAACACCTACAGATGCTGAATTTAGCCAGATGAAAGAGATTTTAAACGACGCTGATATTGAAACCGGCAATTTGCAGAAGGATTACGGCGTGATTGTCAATGATCCCGCTGAAAAAGTCGGCGTCATATCAGACATCCCCGCCGAAAAAGACGACTGGAGCCATGTCAGCTTCCATTCCTACTATGTCGACCTCAACAGCAACACTCTTATCGCTGATGTTCAATTTGAATTCACACAAAACGATGACGGCACTTCGGAAACCGAGTACAAAAACGTAACAAACGGAGGCAGGTATTTCGTCAAGATGGACCAAGACGGAAATGTCATTGATGAAGAAACGACCGGCGACATGTCGATTTTGGGGAAATACTAGAAACCGAGCGCCCCTTATGGAAAACGCCTTTATTCAAAGGCGTTTCAGATTGTTGACAAAATCCCAAAGCGACTTTTTGTTTTGGGATTTTGTCATCCTTTCAGCGTGATTGAAAAACCTTGCAGTCTAGGAAGGCCGAGCATCGGAGCGCAGCGAATGTTGGGATTCGTGAGCACCGACGCGCAGGCCTGACAACGAATGCGAGGGTTTGTCGACACGCTGAAACGCCTTTATTCAAAGGCGTTTTTTTGTTCGGGCATTTAATAGATCTATCCATTGACGCCATTCGCATCTGCAAGACTAAAGGCATGATGCCCGAACAGATCCGGGTTCATTCCTATCAAATTCTTTCTGTCAAGAAACAACGCGTTCCTCAGAGCTGTCCAAAAAGATGTCTTCAAGCGACGGTTCATCGACGTGAATTCTGTAGATTCCCACTTTGCAGTTCGTTAATACTCTGACAATGGCGGGAATTTTTTCTTCTGAATTGACGGTGATCGAAATCTCGTGGTGATTGAATTGAACGTTTTCACCAGCTGACTCAAGAAAACGGTCGATCAGGCCGAAATGCTGATCGGGAATAGTCGAATGGCGAATGTGAACGCTTATGTTCGACATGAAATGCCTCCTTAATTCATCGAGCGTGCCTTCTATTAAAATGCGGCCGTTTTTCATGATGGCGATTCGCGTACAGATTTTCTCTATCTCATGCAGGTTGTGTGATGTCATAAATACCGTCTTACCTTCTTTTTGCAAATCCATAATCAGCTTTTGAATGTGCAGGGCCGATTCGGCATCGACACCTGATGTCGGTTCATCCAAAAAGATGAGCTCGGGGTCGTGGATGATCGCCTGGGCGATGCCGAGCTTTTTTTTCATACCGAATGAATAGGCGCCCGATTTTTTTTCAGCATGCTCAGTGAACCCAACTCTCTCTAAGACTTCTTCGCACCGCTCAGTCGATACGGCTTGTCCGTTCAGCTTTGCAAAATACTTCAAATGCCCGACTGCTGTCATTGAATCATAGAGGGTCAAATAATCAGGTAAAACGCCGATGCGATGCTTGACGTTTTCAATCGAAGCATCATTTAACAGCAGAAAACTGCCGGCTGTCGGCTCGATAATGCCTGTGATCATATTCATGAACGTAGATTTCCCCGCACCGTTACGGCCGAGGAAACCGTAAATCTCTCCTTTTTCGACTTGGAGGTCGACATGATTGACGACGGTTTTAGCCCCGTAGCTTTTCATCAGCCCTTTTGCCTCGATCACCACATCCATTATAAATCTCTCCTTTTAAACAAAACGATCGCACCGCAAAGAACGATGGCCGCGTAGACAAAGTTGATGAAAACAAAAGAACCGCCCAGCACGGAGTAATAGTACGGTGTTAAATATTTAAACCAGGTGATCATGCCGTTCTCTGAATAAACAGTCCATAAGCTGACCGCGGGAAAGACGAGCGCAAACACGATTCCGAAAAACATGGACATGGCGGGCCTTGAAATCACGATTGAAAATAAAAGGTTCAAAGAGATTGCAGCTGTAAGAAACGCCATGCTGTCTGCATAACTCATCCATAAAAACTCTTTTGAGGCGATCATCACCAAGGTGTACGAAACGAGCATGCAGAAAAACCAAAACAGCCAGACGCCAAAAAACTTTCCCAGAATGATCTTGATCCGCGACGTTTTCGTCACAAGAAATCTGACCGTCCGGGCATGGACTTCGCGGTTGATCATGTCATGAGAAAGTCCAGCGATAAACAGGAAACCGAGAGCGAAAACAATAACGGCCGTTCCGATTGCGTTTGCATCGCTTCCTAAATCCAATTCGCGCACGAAGTCCGCAGGCGCCTGTTCGATCAATCCTGCAGTCTTATAGCTCACCCAAAACATAATAATAATGACAATAATCGACTTGATGCTTTTAAAAAGACTGATAAATTCATTCAGACATACCGCCCGCATACGAGTCACTCCTTCACTATTCTCCATTATAGTGAGTGAACATTATCGGGAAATAATCTTATCCTTAACATTACCTTAAATTTTAATAGGCTATTTCTTACAGGGGTGTTTCCGAGAATCATAAATGAGATGCAAGTGGCTTGAACCAGCGGCAGAAATGGGGATACAGAGCCGGAAAACTGATAAAAATACCATTTTAATATAACAAGTTCCGCTATTTTATAACCGGCCAAAAAAGTGGAATGATGCGGAAAATCGGGATATGCCGGAATTGTCATATCGCTAAATAAAAAAAGATTAGCTCTGCATGAGGCTAATCTTTTTGTTATCGTCTAATTACCGGTCAGTCACGACAATATATGCCGCTTTTACCGGGCCGTGGACACCGACTACAAGGTCCATTTCGATGTCGGCTGAATTGCTCGGTCCAGTGACATAGTTGATGCAGGACGGGATGACGTCGCCGTCTGCAACCTTTTGTTTGATCATTGCGCTTGCCTGTGTCATCCGCGGGACGATGGTGCTTTTCGGGACGATCGCGATATATGTCGTCGGCAGCAAGCTGACAGATCGTCCTTTGTCTTTTGAACTGAAGAGGACGACCGTTCCGGATTCAGCAAGCGTGATCTCGCTGAATGTCACGCCGATGTTAGCCTGTTCGGCCCGCTGGATATTTTCATCTCCGGCCGCTGCATTCCATTCCCACACTTTTGTCCCCTCATTCGGCCACTTGTCTGTTAACAGGCCTGACAGTCCGTACTCTTTAAAACGGTCATCTTTCGGAATGATGACAGGCCCGCCTCCAAATCGTGATGCTTGTTCATACAAGGCATCATGCAAGCCGATAATATCCGTTTCAATCAGCTCCGTATGAATCTTTCGGCAGTGGTCCTTTAAGACGCCGACAAGCTCATCCTGTGTATAGCCTTGATATACCCGGTGCTGCGGCTGATACGTATAATCGGGAACGGTGACACCTGCCGAACGCCTGTTGCGGCCGAGCCTTTCCGCAATCCGGTTTAAAAAGCCGTCTTTATTTTGGATTGTTCCGTTTGTCATCTGTCTTCCCCTTTCTCTTTCCGTCTGTCCTCAAACCAGTCGCGGAACCTTGACTTGTTCGGCGCGGGGAAGTCGCGAATCTGGGTCCACTGTTTTAACGGACCCGGTCCCTTTGTTATTTTGCCGTCTTCGTTAAACGGCTTCATGGCTGCCGGCGCCCATTTGGAGCCCATTTTATATAGAGATGGCGCAGAAGTTCCCAAGCCGAACGCTTTCATCGCGAGCTTCTCGGATATCGGTGCGCGCCCTTCTTTTTCAACGATGCGCTGCCGGTGCTTCAGAAGCAGTTCGTGAAGCGGGATTTTTACCGGACATGCTTCAGAGCATGCCGCACATAACGAAGAGGCGTACGGCAGTTCTTTATAATCGTCATATCCGCCGAGCAGCGGCGACAATACGGCTCCGATCGGGCCTGAATAGATCGAACCGTAAGAATGCCCGCCGACATGGCGGTATACGGGACAAACATTGATGCAGGCCGCACAGCGGATGCATTGGAGGACGGATTGAAACTCCGTTCCGAGAATGTTCGAACGCCCGTTGTCAATGATGACGAGGTGAAACTCTTCGGGTCCGTCCGCTTCACCGGGCAGCCGCGGCCCTGTCAGCGCCGTGATATAGCTTGTCAGCCGCTGTCCAACCGCGCTTCTTGTGAGCATGCCGACGAGAACCTCAAACTCGTCGAATGAAGGGACGATCCGCTCCATCCCCATCACGGTAATCTGCGTCTTCGGAACGGTCGTGACGAGACGTCCGTTTCCCTCGTTTGTGACAAGGCTGACAGACCCCGTATCGGCAATCGCAAAATTGCAGCCCGTAATGCCGATGTCAGCCTCGAGAAATTTCTTTCTGAGCACGGCGCGCGCATGCATGACAAGCTCTTCCGGCTTTTCGGTGTTGCGGTAGCCGATCCGCTCTTTGAAGACGTCGCGGATTTGCTCTTTGTTTTTATGCAAAGCAGGTGCGACGATATGTGACGGCGGATCATGATCATCGATTTGGAGGATGTATTCGCCCAAATCGGTTTCGACCACTTCGCAGCCGTCGCGTTCAAGCGCCTCGTTCATGTTGATTTCTTCGGTCACCATTGATTTTGATTTCACGATTTTTTTGCCGTTTTTCTTTTTCACGACATCGCGGATATAGCCTGTCGCTTCTTCAGCCGTCTGTGCAAAGAATACGTGCCCGCCTTTTTTGGCGACATTTTCGGCGAGCTGTTCTAGGTAGTAGTCCAGGTTTTCGAGCACGTGCTGCCTGATTTCCTCGGCCTGAGACCGCCATTCTTCCCAGTTCCCGAGCTCTTCCGCCGCCTCAAGACGGCGCGCTCTCAAGCGCTCCTGCGCACTTGAAACAGCCCCCCTCATAAACTCGTTTTCGAGCCCGTCTGATACGCGCTCTTTAAATTTCTGCGTTCCGATCTTCATTGCCATAACGAATGTCCCCCTCTATCTGTGAAATGACCGGATGTCTGTTTATCTGCTGTTCAGCACTTCTGCGATGTGCATGACTTCAATCGGCTTGTTCTTTCTCCCGATCCGTCCGCCGATATTCATCAAGCAGCCGCAGTCCGCCCCGATTAACACATCTGCGGCGGTTTCTTCGACACACGCCACTTTCTCATCGACCATCTGTTCGGATATTTGCGACATCTTCACCGAAAAAGTCCCCCCGAATCCGCAGCAGTCGTGTTTGCGCGGCAGCGGCGTGAACTCCAGTCCCTTCACATGCCGAAGGAGCTTCATCGGCGCGTCTGTGACGCCCAAAAGCCTTGTCATATGGCATGACGTATGATAAGTCGCCTTTTTCTCAAGTGTCGCCCCAACGTCTTCAACCTTCAAAACGTTGACGATAAAATCGGTCAGCTCATACGTTTTGTCAGCCAGCCGCTGCGCTTTTTCCGCCCAGGCCGGCTCATCCCGGAAAAGGTGCGGATACTCTTTGAACATAAAAGCGCACGATCCTGAAGGGCTGACGACGTATTCGGCTGATTCAAATGTCTCAATCATCCGTCTCATCGCTTTTTTGGAATCTTTGACATAGCCGCTGTTGTACGCAGGCTGGCCGCAGCAGATCTGTCCTTCGGGAAAATCCACTTCACATCCGAGCCGCTCAAGCAGTTCAACCGTCGCTTTTCCGACATTTGACTGAAACATGTCAACCAAACACGTGATAAACAGTGATACTTTCATCTTGATCCCCTCTCCAACCCGATAAATCAGGTCATCTGATGACTTGGTTAGAAAACCCTCTTTCTCCATCTTACACCTTGGTAAAATTTTTTGAAAGGGGTTTCTTTTTCGTTTTCACTCGGGCCGCTGCTTATATGGCCGGCTCGTCGGCCTGTTTCGTTTCTTCAAAATATGAGGCCAGCACATTTTCCACATTCGTCAGATGATTGTGCATCGCCTGCTCTGCTTGTTGGCCGTCTTTTTCCATCACAGCCTGATAGATGGCATCGTGTTCCTCATAAAGGCGCTTAACGGTTGTGTTCTTCGAGAACAGCCAAATTTTGCGCGTCTCCCTCATCGTCTCAATTAAGAGTGATGACACATGATTCATCAAGCCTTTCAGCAGATCGTTTTGCGAGGCGCCGGCAAGCGCAAGATGAAACGCGAGGTCGGCTTTTTCGCCAAGTTCGCCGTTCCCATCCGCCTGCTTCATATCCTCAAGTGCGGCCTGCATGCGCCCGAGATCTTCTTCTGTGCGTTTTTGAGCCGCACTTGAAACAGCTCCGATTTCAAGAATCTTACGGACTTCGAGCAGTTCAGCGACGTCTTTCTTTTTCATCAAAAGCGCAGCCGAAAGGGGGATGGAAATTTGCTCAGGCTCAAACCTTTTCACATACGTTCCTTCCCCCTGCTTCATTTCGACCATCCCCATCGCTTTTAACGCAGACAGCGCTTCCCTGACGGCCGAACGGCTGACCTGAAAGCTTTCGGCGAGCGCCTGAACGGAGTCAAGCTTATCACCTGGCTCAAGCTCTCCGCTTTTAATCGATTCAAGAAGCGCTTCTGCGACTTCTTCGTATATTTTTTTCGTCTTGATTTGTTTGTATTTCAACTTTTTTCACCTCGTAACCAGACTGGGCATGATGCGCTATTTTATTATACCGTTCTTTCCGTCCGGAACATATAGACTTCGGCTCCATGCAAAAAAAGATTGTAATTTATGACATTGAGAAATATAATGCTAAATGATCAGTCTTATCATCATGTCATCAGATGACTGAGTGAGACTTTGAACAAAGGGGGAATTGGAGATGGGATGGACGCAAGATTATACTCCGCTGGGGAACAGTTTGCTGCTCTCTTCGCTTGCAGCGCTTATACCGATTTTGTATTTTTTCTGGGCTCTGGCAATCAAAAGAATGAAAGGGCATACAGCGGGTGTGTCGACTTTGCTGATTGCGCTCGCGCTGGCCGTTTTCGTATACGGCATGCCCGCTCATCAGGCTGTGATGTCGGCTTCACAAGGGGCGGTTTACGGGCTGCTTCCGATCGGCTGGATCATTGTGACTTCCGTTTTTTTGTACAAGCTTACAGTCAAAACCGGCCAATTTGAAATCATCAGGAGCTCGGTATTATCGATCACAGATGACCGCCGTTTGCAAGCACTTTTGATAGCGTTTTCATTCGGGGCGTTTTTAGAAGGAGCGGCAGGCTTCGGCGCCCCTGTCGCAATCTCGGCCGCATTGCTTGTCGGCCTCGGCTTCAATCCGTTGTACGCGGCGGGCATATGCCTGATCGCTAACACGGCGCCTGTCGCTTTCGGAGCGATCGGCATTCCGATTATCGCGGTTGAAGGGCCGACGGGGATTCCTGCGATGGACATTTCAAAAATGGTCGGACGCCAGCTCCCGTTTTTATCTGTATTTATTCCGTTTTATTTGATTATCATCATGAGCGGCTTGAAAAGGGCTTGGGAAGTGCTGCCGGCGATTCTCGTGTCGGGTGTCTCTTTTGCCGTTACACAGTATGTAAGCTCAAACTTTCTGGGGCCTGAGCTCCCGGATATTTTGTCAGCCATCGTATCGCTTATCGCGCTCGCTGTATTCTTAAAATTTTGGAAACCGAAAACGATATTCAGATTTTCACATGAAAAGGAAATGGCCGCTGCCGCGGAGGCGCAGCAGCTTGAACATCAAAAGGCCTCATACTCGGCTGGGCAGATTTTCAAGGCGTGGACACCGTTTTTGCTGCTCACGGCAATGGTCTCCATCTGGGGAATTCCAGCTGTCAAACAGGCGCTGACAGGCCATTACGAAGGGTCAAATCCATTGCTGCTGTTCATTAGTGATATCGGCGGCAGGCTGACGTTCGCGCCCGGTGTGCCTTTTTTGCACAATCAAATTCTCGATGGCTCCGGAAAACCGCTTGAAGCTCTTTATAAACTTGATCTCGCCGGATCGGCGGGAACGGCGATCCTGATTGCCGCCGTACTGACAAAGTTTGTCACAGGCATGCCTTGGAAAGAATGGGGCGCCATGTTTACAGAATCGCTGAAAGAACTCGGCAAGCCGATATTAACGATCGCTTCCGTTGTCGGTTTTGCCTATGTCACCAACTCTTCGGGCATGAGCACAACACTTGGCATGTCCCTTGCGATGACGGGTTCAATGTTCGCATTCTTTTCTCCCGTTCTCGGCTGGCTCGGCGTCTTTATAACCGGTTCAGATACGTCGGCCAATTTGCTGTTCGGCAGTCTGCAAAAAGTGACGGCACAGTCAGTCGGAATGGAGCCGGTGCTGTCTGTGGCGGCCAACTCTTCGGGCGGCGTCACCGGAAAGATGATCTCTCCGCAGTCGATTGCTGTCGCCTGCGCAGCCGTCGGACTGGCAGGAAAGGAATCCGATTTGCTGCGCTTTACACTGAAACACAGCCTGTTTCTTTTGTTCCTGGTTTGCATGATCACGTTCCTGCAGCATCACCTGTTTGCGTGGATGATCCCGTAAAAAAGCCGCCGGCGTTCGTGCCGGACGGCTTCTTTATTGATATCTCTTTCTGACGGACGAAGGCAGTATATTAAGCTGATCGCGGTATTTGGCGACGGTCCGCCTCGATATGACGATGCCGTGCTTTTCGTTTAAAAGGTCGGCCAGCTTCTGGTCTGAAAGCGGTTTCATTTTGTTTTCTTCATCGATCAGCCGACGAAGATGCGCTTTGACTGTGTGACTTGACGTATGTCCGTCAGCGGCATCCTTTACCTTCGCCGAAAAAAACCGTTTAAGCTCGCACAGCTCAAAAGGCGTCTGCACGATTTTCCCTTTGACTGCACGGCTTACTGTTGATTCGTGAACCCCGAGGGCATCGGCGACTTCTTTTAATGTGAGCGGCTTCAGTTCGTCTTTCCCTTTTAAAAAATAATCTTTTTGACGCACCATAATTTCCGCCATCACCCTCCGCATCGTTTCCCGTCTTTGCCTGAGGGCATTGTCGAGCCATTTCCACTGCTTGAACTTATCAGAGATATAAACGGTCGCCTCGTCTTTTGACTGGCGCTGCAAAAACGGCTCGTAAAACGCGTTAAGCTGGATATCGGGAAAAGAACGGCTGCTGAGCTCAAGCACCAATTTTCCATCCTCGGCTGAAATGATGACATCAGGCTCGATATAGACTCCGCCTTCATCCGTGCCATACATCAATCCGGGACGCGGCGACAGCTCTGCAACAAGATCTTGTATGTCCTGAAGCTCTGAGAGCGAAAGGGCCGCTCTCTCAGACAGCTCTTTCCATCCTTTTTTGGCAAACAGGTCAAAGTATAGGGAAATGACTTTTTCCGCTTTTGCCGTCTCCTTTGGCAGACGCTTTAATTGGATCAGGATGCATTCCTGAAGCGACCGCGCTCCGATGCCCGCCGGATCAAGAGTCTGCAGCTTGCCCAAGACTTCTTCCACTTCTTCTCTGGCGACAGCCAGCTCGGAAGCGATAAAGGCGATGTCTTCTGTCACATATCCGTTTCGATCAAGGGATTCGACCAGGTAGCTGAAAATCCGCTTTTCCCGGTTTGACAGCCGGAGATCGAGCGCCTGCTGTTTCAAGACGCTTTTGATATCTTCACGGGAATGCGCCATCTCAGAGCGGCTCATTCCTTCATTTTGCAAATGACGATTCGTTTTATGGTAAAATGATCGGGGAATATCGGGGTCTTTTCGTTCGATCAGGGGGTTTTCCAATGAGAGTTCGTCAATCCGGCTGTTCAGCTCGGCCGACGAATACTGAAGCATATGAATGGCTTGGGCAAGCCCTTGCGTCAAGTGAAGTTTTGCCGTTTGCTGCTGCTGTACATGCAAGTTCATCATATCTCCCCTCCCACTATTAGTTTACACGATCGGTTCCGTACCGTATAGACTTAAAAAAGGAGTGTTACCATTGACAGAACTTTTCTCTGTGCCCTATTTCATAGAAAATTTTAAAACCCATATTGAAATGCATCCAAATGAGGATAAAATTCACGCAATGAACAGCTACTACCGTTCAGTCGTGTCAACGCTTGTCCAAGACCAGCTGACAAAAAACGCGGTCGTCTTAAAACGGATTCAGCATTTGGATGAAGCCTACAACAAAGTAAAGCGCGAAGAAGCATAGCAGAAAAACCGCCTGTCATACGTGAACAGGCGGTTTTTCTGCTTCTTCCGGATTGTTTTGAATCAGTTTTGTACTCGGGATATCCTTCATCCATGTGTTGTAGTAATTTGCGTTTTTTCCGTAGGAGTTGTCAATCACGACATTTTCTTTTCCAAGCAGACACGATAAGATGTGGCCGTGCAGCCTTGAAGTAACGACGGATTCATAGCGGTTGAAAAAACGGATTGATTTGTCGACGAGGCTGTCCGAATAGCGTTTCCAATAAGAAGCGATCGGCAGCGGATTGCCGGCTTTTTTGTTGAGGACATTGATCGTCTGCAAGCGTTTGATTCCGCGTTTGTCGCCTTCTGACAAGATAACGTTCCAATCGTACGTATCCGGCTCCTCTGCTTTTTGCAGGCTGCTGTTTGCTTCTTTGTCGGTTCTGATCAACCGCAGAACGGACTCAGAAGGCTTTTCGGCAGGTGCCGCGATCGGCCAGAGCTGGTGAGCCATATCGGGCATCATTCTGATGTTTTTCACCCCTTCGAAATGCTTGAGAGCAAATTCGAAGGATGCCTTTTCCCGCGTGAATAAGTGCAGATCCGGGTGAGCCGCCAAAATGCCGCGCGTTTTTTTTGCATTTTCTTCATGTTCATAATAAATCGACTGCGGCAGAATGACGATCCGGTGGTCCGGGTAATGTTCGACAACCCGTTCCCTGAACTGCTGAAAGTGAGGGTACAAATCGCCGAAATTGCCGCCCCCCTGACAAACGATGATGGCGTCCTTTGGAATGCGGCGGCCCGGAATAAAATTCTCTGCATTCCATCTTTCGCGCACCTTGATGCCGTATGCTTCAAAAAAAGCTTCCGTTCCTTTCATGATCAATAGGTCCCCGACGTTTCCGTAGAGCGGGTAGTCCAAGTAAACGACTGATGAAAGTCTTGGGATGACATCCAAAATTTCTGCCAGCTTATGCTTTAAGCTGTCCATGGAATATGTAATCGCCATGTTTAGCACCTCATTTATATTTAATCCGGTCGGCCACGATTTGAATCACCCGGTCCTGCTCTTTTCGCGTCATACTTGATCCTGACGGCAGGCAGAGCCCGCGCTGAAATAAGTCGCAGCAGACAGAGCCTTGGTCATCGTGCTGATAAAAGGCCGCTCCTTTAAAAAGGGGCTGTCTGTGCAACGGCTTCCATAACGGCCGGGCTTCAATGTTTTCATTTGCGAGCTGTTCAATGATGTCCGCCGGTGTTGTTTGAATCTTTGCTGTATCAAACGTTAATGTCGTGAGCCAGCGGTTTGACATGCCGGCTTCAGGCATGAATTCTATACCTTCGATACCGGCGAGCGCCTCCTGATAGCGCTCGAAGATCGCCCGTCTGGCGTGTACCCTGTCATCCAGGACGGCGAGCTGAGCGATGCCGATTCCGGCCAGGACATTGCTCATCCGGTAATTGTAGCCCGCTTTTTCGTGCTGATAATGAATGGCGGGCTCGCGCGCCTGAGTGGCTAAAAAGCGCGCCTTCTTCAAAGCGTCTTCATCATCGCTGACAAGCATTCCTCCGCCTGATGTGGTGATGATTTTGTTGCCGTTGAACGAATAAATGCCGAAGCGTCCGAAGGTTCCGCTTTTTCTGCCCTTATAAACAGAACCGAGCGATTCGGCCGCATCTTCAATAACAGGGACGGCAAATCGATCGCAAAGCGCGATAATCTCGTCTATTTTCGCGCTTTGGCCGTACAAGTTGACGACGATGACGGCTTTCGGAAGATTTCTGGCCCGCTCCGCTTCGTCGAGCGCCCGTTCAAGCGCCTCGGGCGACATGTTCCATGTATCCCGTTCAGAATCGATGAAAACCGGCTCAGCCTGCTCATATATAATCGGATTGGCGCTCGCTACAAACGTAAAGGAAGAACAGAAGACCTTATCGCCTTTGCCGACGCCGAGCAATTTCAACGCCAGGTGGATTGCGGCTGTTCCTGAGCTGACTGCCGCGGCACCGGACGTCCCCGCATAGGCGGCAAGCTTTTCTTCGAATGTATCGACAAGGGGACCGAGCGGCGCGATCCAGTTTGTCCGAAACGCTTCAGCTACATAGCGCTCTTCGTCTCCGCTCATGTGCGGCGGGGATAAATAAATTCGCTTATTCTGACTCATGTTTTTCACCCTTTTTACTGCTGTGATATTTAATTTTTCTTGCAGGGACTCCGACAGCGGTACAATCATCAGGAATGTCGTGAATGACGGATGATCCCGCTCCCGTTACGCTCCAGCGGCCGATTGTCTTTCCGGGAATGACCGCCGTTCCCGCTCCGAGATGAGCGCCTTCCATAACTGTCACACCGCCGGTTAACACCGTTCCCGGCGAAAGATGAACGTAATCGCCGATCCGGTTGTCATGTTCGACGATCACACCTGTGTTGACAATCGTGTGGATGCCGATGTCGGCATCCGCTTGGATGACGCTCGACGCCATGACAACGGCGCCGTTTTGAATCCGGGCCGAACCGCTGATCACGGCGGACGGATGAATCAAAACCGCATACCGGTCAAGCGGAAGGCCGAGACGTTCATACAGCTGCTGTCTGATGCCGTTTTGACCGACAGCTAAGACGAACTTCACGTCCGGATGCAATCGCGCAAGTTCTTCTGCTGCGCTTGAAGGCCCGCGATACAGACCGTTCTCGACATGAAGCTCCGCATACCGGTCATCGAGAATGCCGGCAAGCGCCGTATCAGGCCGTGCTTTTACAAGATCCAGAACGACTTTCCCATGGCCGCCGGCTCCGATGATCACCACATTTTGCATCAGGCATTCCTTCTCCCCGTAAATTTTTCTGCTGTCACATGGCGGTCCTGGCTGACGCCTTCCGACTTCAAGACTTTTACGACAGTCAACAAAAGGATTTTGAGATCAAGCAAAAAAGAACGATGATCCACATACCAGACATCAAGTTCAAACTTTTCCTCCCATGTCACTTTATTTCTCCCGTTGATCTGCGCCCAGCCCGTGATGCCCGGCTTGACTTCATGCCGTCTCCATTGCCGCTTCGTATAGAGGGGAATATACTCCATCAAAAGCGGCCGCGGCCCGACGAGGCTGAGATCTCCTTTGATGACGTTGATCAGCTGCGGCAATTCGTCAAGGCTCGTTTTTCTGATCAGCCGCCCCGTCTTTGTCAGCCGTTTTTCATCGCTTAGCAGATTGCCTGCTTCATCTCTTTCATCAGTCATTGTTCTGAATTTATATAATGTAAAAGGCTCGCCATTCAGCCCCGGACGGGTTTGGCGAAATAAAACAGGCGAGCCGATTTTCCATCTGATGAGGCAAGCTGTCAGGATCATGGCCGGACTGAGCGCGATCAGCAAAATAACCGACAATGCAAGATCGAAAAACCGTTTCGCAAGCACGAAAAACGCACCCCTTTCTTTTATTTAAAAAATCCCTTTTGAAACGGGAAGGATAAAGAGCATCGAAATGCTTGGAGCCTTGTTGTGACAATATGCCGTTCCGCTTTCGTCAACATGACGAAATAGGCAAACAGGCCGTATGTCCCCGTCGCAGCAAGCGCCGTGACAAACAGGGACAGCAGGCTGTCGATTGCAAATAAGTATTGAAGAGCGTAACAGACAGCCAAGGTAAATGAAGCACCGGCAACCGGCCTGTATATACCTTTATAAAAAACCCTTTTTCTTTCACCCGTAATCTTTGACGCATAAATCGGAGTGAAGACGACATTTTTCAGCATTAAAGCTGCCGCACCGGCCAGCGCAATTCCGTAAAGGCCGAGTCCCGCCGGTCCGCTCAGCACGATGGCAAGCAGCAAATTGACAACGCCGAAGGCAACCGTGGTCAGCGCCGGTGTTCTCAGCTTGTTATAGGCGGTAAAAATATAAAAAAGCGGCGCCGGGCTTAATGAAACAACCAAATAACCCGCATGTATCAGTAAAAGCCATTTCAAATGTTCGAATGAAGGGCCAAGCCACAGCGACAGAAACGGGCCGGCAAGCCCGCCCAGAAGCGCAGCCGGCAAAGCGAGCAGAATGCCGTTAATTCTGACGGCCTGGTTGGCATAGCGGACGAGCCCTTCTTTGTCGCCTTTTGAATAATAGAGTGTAATCGTAGGTGAAAATACGGCCGCAAGCGTTCCCGAAAGCGTCCGCAATAACAGCGGAAACTGAATGATCGCGGCGTACATGCCGGATTCGGAAACCCCCAGCATCACATTCGCCACCATTAAATCGATTTGCAGAAACAGCAGGACGCCGACTTGGCTGACGGAGCTCCATCCTCCCGCCTGAAGCAGTTTTTTGCACTTTGCAAACGACATATCCCTCACACGAAACGTAAACCATGGGATCAATTTCTTAAAGAAAAAGATCGACAGGATGCACGCCGAAGCGGTTGCGATAAGAGCGGCGAGCTGAATGTGCCAGATCTTCGGTGCAAACCACGCGAAAATCAACAATACGCTCAAGACGCGAATCAGCATTTGGACGGCCTGGATCGTGCTTGTAATATAGATTTTATTGGCAAAAAACGGACCGGCGGCAAATCCCGACATCACAAAGGTCAATAAAAACAGCAGGCTCCCGATCAAAAGCGCGATCTGCACATCCCCCAAAAGACCGGCGGGAACGCGAATGATCTGATCGATAAAAAACACCGTGCCGCCAAGCGGAAAAAACAAGATGACCGAAAGCACCAGTGATGAAACGATGTAGGTATTCATATAGCCCCTCGCTTCATCAAGCGCCCCCCTGTGGGCGGAAACAGAAAAAAACCGGACAACGACCGCGCTCAAGGCAACCGTAATAATCGAAAAGTAATTGATCATATTCTGCGTGAGATGGACAAACCCAAACGCCTCAACACCGAGGTTCTTGATAACATAAGGCGTCAGCCACATCGAAAACAGCACCGATAATAAAAAAGACGCCACATTGGCGCCGAGATTCAAAATAAATGTCTTATTCAAAAGGCTCATCCCTTACTGGGCAGATTTCGTTTAAAAAACAATTCGAGCAGGATCGGAATATTCAGCTTGCATAGCAATAAAACGAGCCGTTGGCCGATTAAAAGATTGCGGTTGCGGAGAGACGTTGATTTGACGCACGACTGCACCATCCGGTAAGACAAAATGTCTTTAATGTGCCGCCTCACCTGCTTTGAAGGCTTCGGTTCCGCACAGGCATTGGCTAAAAGCATCGGAATTTGATGTTTGCATGTGTACGTTTCCAGATCGTCCGCACATTCATCCAAAAGCTGAAACGTCTCATAGAATCTCCTTTTCGCCCGGTACTGCCTTTTCAGGCTTTCGTCCATGTACGGTTTAAACGGCACCTCCGTCAGGCTATCCGGATTGCACCTGTACATGTAGTAGCCGTCATCGATCGCTCTTACCCGTTTCGCTGCATAAAAGGCGTACAAATTGAACGGCGAATCCTCTGCAAAACGAATGTCTTCAAAAAAGTACAACTGGTTTTTCTTCAGCAGATCGCGCCTGTACAAATTCCGCCACACATACCAGATGAAGCGGGTTTCGTGCGCCTTTTTGAGCTCGCGTTTAATATCCCAGCTCAACAAGAGACGATCGGTCGGCAGCGGCGGCGGGAAATAGGTGTCTTCCGCATCGGAATGTTTATGATACCCGCACATGACGATATCAAGGTCGTCTTTTTTGGCAGCGGCGTACATGTTTTCAAACATGGCAGACAATACAAAATCATCACCGTCGACAAATCCCACATAATCTCCTGTCGCGGCTTGAAGACCGGCATTTCTCGCCGAGCTCAGCCCGCCGTTTTTTTTATGAATCACTTTCACTCTGGCATCCAGGCTGCAGTACTTTCTCGCTATCTCCCCGGATCTGTCAGGAGAGCCGTCATCGACAAGGATGATTTCAATATTTTTCAGCGTCTGCCTGCGCAGGGAATCGACGCATTCTTCTATATAATTTTCGACATTGTACATCGGAACAATGATACTGACAAATGGCTTCATTGGACATCACCCATAATTTTCTGTCTTAAATCTGTGAAATAATGCTCCCTTGACGGAGTCTCACGATACGAATCACCGGTCTTAATCAGCTCTTCAATTGCGCCGAGAACCTCTGCCGCATCGGGATTTTCCACAAGCTTCATCGAAGGAACGCTTTTCAGCCAGCGAAAGCCTTCAAGCACCTTATGATCAAAAGAGCGGATCACAACGCACGGCGTCCCTGTAATCGCACAAAAAATCATGCCGTGCAGCCTGTCTGTCACAACGACCTCCGCACCTCTCAGCTGATCCCAAAGCCGATTCAGCTCCTTCTCGCGGGACATGCGGCTGACCCTCCTGCCGATCGTCGTTGTAAAAGTTTGCACGCCGCCGTATTCGTCGCCGACAGCCTTCATCAGCTTTTCACGCTCTTCCGGTCTGAGAAAGCTTTCTTTATCCTCTCTTAAACAAACCAGCACACCGTCTCTTTCAGACTGCTGTTCTTTCTTTAAATAAAGCACCATATCAGGCTGCTTCACAATCGTTTGCTTCGAAAAATGCTGTTTCATAAATTGATAGGTTGTATCATCGCGCGCCATCATAAACAGCCGACGATGGGAGTTGTAGACTTTTTTCGCTCTTTTCAGCTCCTTTTTGCCGCGGGGCGTCTCGGAAAAGTGCGCGGTGGCTGGGAGCTGGACAATTTTATAATGCTTGAATGTTTTGATAATAAAGCGCCTCGTCCATTCCTCATTGCGGTACAAATCCCCCATGTTTCCTCCGCCGATGATGAACACCATATCCTCGGGGTGGCGGATGCGGATGAGGGCTTTTGCATGTTTGTAAATATCGTTGATGCCGATTTCAATTAATTCAAAATCGGGAAACTCGTTTTCTATGAATGTCCGGCTTGCCAGGGCAATCGCGTGATCTCCCAAATTATCATGGGACGGAATTAAAGTCAGAATGATTTTTTTCTTGCCTTTGTATTGATCAAAACGCTTCAAACCCGGCGTTCCCATCACATATTCAGAAGGATATTTCACCTTGAGCAAAAGCCATTCTGCAAGATTGATCTTCAGTTCCTGAAAGGTCATTTCCTCACCGCCTATTTCTTCATTCTGTGCTCGATCATTTTCTGGTAAATGGCCGCAAATCCATACACTGCCGGCATAAACCGCAAGCGAATCAGCATAAGGAGAAGCTTCTTCTTCGAATCGAATGCCGACATGTCCACCGCGGGAATTTTCCCCCTGAATTCCGGACAGGCGCATATGCTGCGGATATTTTTATATTTTTCTATTGAAGGATTTTGGTTTCGGCTCTTGCATTCATTTAAAATACTGATGCAGCCGTGGTTGACGATAAAGACGTGCAGCGCCTCCTTTAAAGCCGGAAGCTCTCCGTGCTTTGTCAGGCAGTCAAGGTTCGCTTCATAAAGAGCGAGCCCGTCTTCAAACAGCCCCGCCTGATACTTTTGGACGATGGACGACAGGTGGACCCTGTAATGATAAAGCGGCTTAGTCACGAACGCCGCCGTATTCGCATATAGAAGGCATCTGAAGCTGAAGTATTGATCTTCGATGTTTTCCAGCTCGTCGCGCAGCGGGAAAACGAGCTTATGCTGCTCAATCAGGCTCCGCCTGTAGAGCTTGTTCCAGGAAAAGCCGCTTACTTGACCCTTTAATAAAGCTTTTATGAATGCCTCTTTCGGCTTTCCTTCATAGTTTTTCCCGATGTCCGGGCAGACCGTTTTTCCGGTATCCTGAATTTCGACGGCATAATCACAGATGACAAGGTCGGCATCCTCATCCTTTGCTTTTTCATACATAGATTGGCAATAGTCCGGCTCAATCCAGTCGTCGGAGTCGATGAATGCCAAGAACTCGCCTGACGCCGCTTCGATCCCTTTATTGCGGACAGCGCCGAGGCCCTGATTCTCCTGCCGAATCGTTTTGATGCGTCCGTCCTTTCGGGCGTAATGATCAATGATCTTCTGGCTTCCGTCTGTTGAACCGTCATTAACGATAATGATTTCGATATTTTTTAAGGTCTGGCTGATCAGCGATTGCAAACAATTCGGCAAAAAAGCTTCTGTATTATAAACAGCGACCAGTAGACTAACTGCTGGATTTTCCAATGTGATGACTCCTTTGTCGAAATTTTCACAAGATATTCCGCTATTCAACGTTCAAAAATCGTTCTGTAAGGCAATACCGACGAGTCGAACGGCATGAGCATAAAGCTGTATAAGAAGTAACAGATCAAAATCAAAACATACAGAAGCGCGTTCGATTTCGGTTCGAAAATCCGTACAAAATAAGGAACGAGAATCAGCTGATAGAGCCCGAAATAAATGTTGAACCTCGCAAAAATGACATCCTTTGTCGCCAAAATTCCGAACAGGAAACCGATCAGACAAAGGTTGACGATATAATCGACTTCGGGCCAGCGTTTTCTGAGCTGCTCCCTGAAGCAGAATGCAAGTACGAGCGGGAGAAGAAGAACGATGATTTTAATGGCGTTCATGCCGTTCGTATTTTTCATCAGCCATTCTTCGTAATGTCCGTATTGACTGTTTTCAAGCACGACAAGGAATACGGACAAAAATTTTTGATACAGAAAAGTTCCCGCCAAAAATAAGAGCATGAGGCACCAGAGGACAGGCGACCACGCTTTTCTTCTGACGATGAAATAGACAGGAATCATGATCAAAGCCGAAGAATGAAAAAGCGAACAGATCAGCACGACGATCATATAGCGCACCAGCTTCCCATCGATCAGATACCGGACCGCCCAAAACAGAATGGCCGCCGCCATGTATTGGCGAATACCGTTAAACGAAGCGTAATAGTGAAACATGCCGATAAAGAGAAACATGCTCAACTCAAACGGCCTTCCATACACATATAGCGTCTTGACGATATAGATATAGGTAATCGCGGCAACGACGGCAAACATGAGCGCCGGATCGGCTGAAATCTGGTTTAATATCCATAAGAGTGCGGTAAATCCGGGATCTGTCGACGACTTATCTGTTCCGAAACCGAAGATCTCCCAAATGTTGTTGTATTTTCCGGCTAATTCGTAAAGCAGCATATAGGTGTGGTAATCCGTTCCGACCTTGTATCTTAAGCCGGCAACGATAATCAAAGACGCGAGCGGAACGACGGTGAGGATCGCATTCGGACGGTAGCCCGTCGGCAGCCTGTGATCTTCCCTGCCGTACATTTTCGCAAACCATGACCAGATGAAAACAATCCCCATATTCAACATGTAAACAGACATACACTCACTGTCCTTCTGCCGCGGAGATTGAATAGATGTCCATCAGTCTCGCCAAATTTGCTTTTGCATCATAGCCTCTCTCTGCCAGGCTTCTCTCAATCTCCGGCCATGCAGGCTTTTTCGCCTGAGCGGCACGGCTGATATCCTCAGCCCACCGTTCAAAGCCGGCATTTAAGCTGAGACTGGTCAGCAGGCCGAGTCCCAAATCGGTTTCCTCTGTAATATGGTCTGATACAATACAAGGAAGCCCTGATGCCTGCGCTTCGACGAGTACGAGAGGGAGCCCTTCAAACAAAGACGGCATGGCAAATACATCAAACGTCTGCATGAGAGCCGGGATATCTTCGACGACGCCGAGAAACAGAATGTCGTCTTTTACACCGAGAGCGGCGGCTTTTTCTTCCATCTGTCTGCGCAGCGGACCATCACCTGCGAACACCGCTTGAAAAGGCGTGCCCGATTTCTTGAAATGAGCGGCAAGCCCGAGCAGAAACGCGTGGTTTTTCTGTTCAAAAAAACGGCCGACATGTCCGATAACCAATGCGTCTTCCTTGATGCCGAAGCTCTTTTTTGCATCCGTCTTTGAAACGCCGTTCGCTTCTTTGAAGCGGTCAAGTTCAATCCCGTTTTGCAAAAGATGGACCGCGTTTTCGCCCATCTTTTTTCCGCCGAATAAAAAACGCCCGGCATCTTTGCCGCAAGCACACAGAGCCGTAGCACTGGAGAAAATCAAACGGCGGAATGCGAGGAGCTGCCATGTATCCCAAAACCGGGGGTTAGGCTTCCAGGCCGTGTTGTGGGAATGACAGACCCTCACCGGAACGCCGGCGAGCTTGGCCGCCAATGCGGCAAACCCCGTCTGAAAATCCGTATGGGCGTGCACGGCGGCATACGGCCCTTTCTCAACCAAAATCCTTCTGATGTTTTTGATGTAGGCGAGAGGCCCCGACCGCCCGATGCTTGGTACATAAAACACCCGGCCGCCGCGCGTGATGATCTCCGGATCATAATCGCACGTTTCTTCCCGGTGGGAAATAAAATCAAATTGAATATGCCGCCTGTCTGTATGGCGGTATATATTCATAATCATCGTCTCCGCTCCGCCGCGGTTCATTCCGCTTACGATGTGAAGCACCCGTTCTGGTCTCACGCTTCCGTCATTCATGTTTTACGACCCCTCCGCCTTCATTCATCAATCTTCTTTTATGGTATTTGTTCATGATAAAAGGAGGCATGAGCCCCCTGATGATGGGTTTCATCATATAAATGTAGTCTGAGAGCGGCAGCTTCAGCCGTCTGCAGGCGGCAAAGACGATAAACGCATTGTCAATCGAGTAGCTGAACTTTCTCCTTTTAAACGCCGATTCGTCTTCCCTTACTTTGTATAAAGCTTCCTGAAGGTTATAGCCCGTGTAGCCCGCTTCAAAAAAACGGAGCCACAAATCGATATCTTCCATCCTTCTTGTTCTCCGGCCGACCCGATAGCCGTCCAGCGCCTCGTACACTTCCGCTCTCATCATGATCGTCGCATGGCAAAACGGCGTTCCTTTCGCCATGATTCTCGGCCCGGGAGAGGGAGGAAGCATTCTGACGCCTCTGATCCCGTTTTCGTCGAAGGCCATCATTCCGCTGCCGACGACATGATAATGAGATTGTGATTCAAGAAATGCGACCTGTTTTTCAAAACGCCTTGGCAAAGAGATGTCATCTCCGTCCTGGCGCGCGATATATTTCCCGCCGGCGTACCGGAGACAGTGGTTTAGCGAAGCAGCCAGCCGCTGATTCTTCTCGTTTTTAATCAGCTTGATCTTATCTGCGTAATGATCGGCATACCGCCTGGCAACAGCATATGTCCCATCTGTTGATGCATCGTCGCATATAATCAGTTCCCAATTTTTATAGGTTTGATTTAAAATCGACTCGATGCTCTCTGCGATCGTGTCCTCACAATTGTAGACTCCCATAATGACAGAAACTTTCGGCTTTTGACCCCCTGTCATCCTTTCAGCCTCCTTTCAACTGTTTCATGATCCATAAAGGAAGAGTAAATGCCCGCCATTTCTTTGACGGTGCGCTGCTGGGAAAAAGCGGCGGCCGTTCGTCTCCCCGCGTCCCCCATCTTTTTTCGCAAAGAAGGCAGACGGTACAGCTGCAAAATTCGGTCGCTGAACGTTCCGGCGTCTCCCTGCGGAATCAAAAATCCGTTCACGCCCTCTTGAATAACTTCCCGGTGTCCGCGGTTGTCCGCTGCAACGGCGGGCTTTCCTGCCGCCATTCCTTCCAGGAGGTTCATGCCGAGCCCTTCCCTGATGCTTGAAGCGACAGACACATCGGCAAGCTGAATCCATTCGTGGATGTTTTTTTGAAAACCTGCAAACGTGACGGTCGAAGAAACGCCTTTTTGTTCAGCGAGACTTCGGTATTTTTCTTCCATCTGCCCTTTTCCTGCAAACACGAGCTTTAAGTTTGGGGCTCTATCTTTTAAAGCAGCCGCCGTTTCGATGAGCAGCGCCTGGTTTTTATTCGCGTTCAGTTCCGCGGGATATATGAGAATAAAGTCGTCTTCTTTGAAACCGTATGTTTTCCTGAGCAGCATTTTCTCTGTTTCGCTGACAGGATGAAAGCGCTCGGTATCGACGCCGATGCCATGAATTTTTTCTGTTCGCAGCGCCTTGCGCAAGCCTTTTGCAAGGACGAAATCTTCTTCATTGATCGTGATTAGGCAATCGGTCAAAGCGGACAGCCCTTTTTCAATCGGATAGTATAGCAGCCAATTCTTTAAAGGTGCACCTTGGCAAAAGTGAAAACCGTGAGCGGTATAGATCACTTTCGTTCCCTCTTTTCTCTGTTTCCGGGCCGCAAGCCTTGCCAGCACGCCTCCCATCGGCGTATGGCAATGAATGATGCTGTACCGGTTTTCGTCAATGATGCGCGCCAGCTCCCGATAGGCTGCGATATTGCTTGCATTCAGAGGAGAACGCCTGATGTCGATATCAAATTTTTTGTCTGTATAAGGCAGTGCCATATCTCCTTTTGCGGCGATATGAACGTTCCACCCCTGCTCTTTAAACCATTTTAAATATGGGAGGTGGAAGGCCTTGAAATGGTAATCCACAGTAGCGCAAAACAAAACCGTTCTTGTCATGTTCTTCCCCCTAGTGCGCTGTCACCAGCTTTTTCTCATGCTGGCCGATCGCTTGGAACAAGCGTTCTCTCAGCTCGCGGTCTGACAAATACATAAATTCCTCCATGAATGTCTTCAGCACCGTTAGCTCGACGTCGACCGCCTTGCCGATATGAATCTTCGGAAAAACCTGCTCTGCCAGCACTTCATTTTGATTCAGCAGCTCTTCGTACATTTTTTCTCCCGGGCGGATGCCTGTAAATTCAATTTTGATCTGGTCTGTCGTATAGCCGGAGAGCTGGATGAGATTTTTAGCGAGATCGACGATTTTGACCGGTTCGCCCATATCGAGCACGAAAATCTGTCTTCCTTTGGCAAGCGCCCCCGCCTGAATAACCAGCCTTGAAGCTTCCGGAATCGTCATAAAGTACCTCGTCATGTCCTGGTGTGTGACAGTGACCGGACCGCCTCTAGCGATTTGTTTTTTGAAAATCGGAATGACGCTTCCCCTGCTGCCGAGAACATTTCCGAAGCGGACGGCGACAAATTTGGTTTTGCTCGTTTTGCCGAGATTCATGATCAGCATTTCTGCGAACCGCTTCGTCGCCCCCATGATATTGGCAGGGTTGACCGCTTTGTCTGACGAGATCAGGACAAAAGTTTCCACTCCGGTTTCGTCGGCGGCTTCAGCGACGTTTTTCGTACCGAGAATATTGTTTTTGACAGCTTCTTTCGGGCATTTTTCCATCAGCGGCACATGCTTGTGTGCAGCTGCATGATAAATGACATTCGGTTTGTAGCGTTCCATCAGCAAAAACATTTTCTCTCTGTCCTGTATGTCGGCGATTTCCGGATAATAGGCGACATGCTTTCCGAACTTCTCCTGCAGTTCCAGCAGAATCGAATGAATGCTGTTTTCTCCGTGCCCGACTAAAACAATCGATTTCGGTTTAAATTTGCTGATTTGACGGCAGATTTCCGAGCCGATTGAACCTCCGGCTCCCGTCACAAGAACGACGCGGTCCTTGACCGTATTGGAGATTTCGCTTGTATCAAGCTGGACAGGCTCCCTTCCGAGCAAATCTTCCGCTTTGACATCGCGAAGCTGGCCGACAGGATGTCTGCCGAGCAAAATTTCGTCTATTTTCGGCATGATTTGCGTTTTGATCCCCGTTTGCGCACACGCCTTGTACATGTCCTGCATCTGAGTGACGCTTAAAGATGGAATGGCGATGATGATCCGGTCAATATTCCACTGCCGGACCGCCTGCATGATCTGCTCTTTTCCGCCTAAAACGGGCAAACCCATGATTTCAAGCCGGTATTTCGTTTTGTCATCATCGATAAATGCGACAGGCTTAATGTTCAATTCCGGCTTTTGCACAAGCTGTTTTGCGATCAAACTGCCGGCAGAGCCGGCTCCGATAATCAGCGCTTTTAAAGATCCTTTGCTTTCTTTGTTCACCTGTTCCCTGATGATGCGCCACATCATCCGCGACCCGCCGATCAAGATCAGCTGGAACAGCCAGCTTAAACATAAAAGGCGAACCGGAACGTTTTGAAAGAAAAACAGTTCGAGGACCGCCGTCACAAGATGGGACAAGGTAATCGATTTAAGCAGCACATATAATTCACCGATGCTTGCGTACTCCCACACTTTTTTGTAAAGGTGGAAGCAAGGGGCGAATAAATGCTGAGCGCCAAGCAGTATCAGTGAAGTCATCAGCAGCATTTCCGAAGGGTATAAATCATATGATGGCGAAATCAGCTGATATCCGATAAAGATGGACAGCAAAACCAAGTACGAATCGAGTGCGGTAATAATGGAAAGCCTTCTCCGATATGTCAATTTCCTACCTCCTAATGTATCTTTCTAGCTGATAGGATCTTTTAGGGCAAAATCCCATGAGCTAAAAAGATACGGGCGATTTTCAAATTTAAACCGAGCACGTCAATTAAATAAAAATGGGCATTTAACCCGTCCTCACGCTCCGCCATCGACGACTTGCGTCTAAGGCAGACGGGTAGTCTGCCCACGGTAGAGCCGAGTGCCTCCATCGGTAAAGGCAAGGAGACATCACCTAAAGCGGCGCAGCCGCTTCAAAAGATTACATGGTTGCGTAATTATACTGACGCGCCTTCTTCACTTTCCGCCCGTTCAACACGGCGCCGAGCAGTTCGCTTTTTGAAGAATTCAGCGCGTCCCGCGACTTGATCGCGTTATCAAGCTTTGTTTTTCCGCTGAGGATGACAAGGATGCTTCCATCCACTTGGTTCGCCAATATTTGCGCGTCTGCGACCGGCAATAGCGGCGGTGAATCAAGGATGACTAAATCGTACTGGTTGTACGCTTCAGCAAGCAGATCCTCCATCGCCTGCGACGACAACAACTCGGACGGATTCGGAGGAATCGGACCGCTTGTCAGCACATGGAGATTTTCCGCCGGGCTTTGCTGCACGACATTTTCCAGCGTCGTTTTTTTCATCAATACATTTGTGACGCCAGAATGATTATCGAGCTCAAAAATTTTGTGAATCGTCGGCTTTCTTAAATCCGCGTCGATCAGAAGGACCTTTTTTTCCTGTTGCGAAAATACGACCGCCAAGTTTGAAGCCGAGAATGATTTGCCCTCTCCCGGGAGGCCCGATGTGATGAGCAATGATTTAAACGGCTTCTCAAAGGATGAGAACTCAATGTTCGTCCTGATCGTCCGATATTGTTCGACGATCGGCGCATTAGGCTGATGCAATGCGACAAGCGCCGATTGATATTTGCGAGAGCGTTTTTTTCTAATAGCCAAGCGGCTCACTCCTTCCTGCTTTCACACGGATATTCATATCGGGGTCTCCGCGAAACAGACTTTTTGTATGCTTCATTTGCTCAATACTTCCCAAATAAATAAATCCCGCTTCCTTTTCGACTTGAGACGGCCTTGCAACCGTATCATCGATAAAATCCAAAAAGAACGCCAAAGCGATTCCGGTCATTATTGCGGCGCCGAATGCCAGCAAAATATTCATTTTGTAATTCGGTCTGACAGGAGTCGGCGAATCGATGATGTCGGCTTTTGAAAGGACGGTTATCCGATCGGTGTTCATGATTTGCTTAATCTCTTTTTTGAGCACCGCTGTTAGCGTGTTCGCTATATCGGCTGCCCGTTTCTGATTTTCGTCTTGAACTGTAATGTTAATAATCTCTGATTCGCTTTCACTGCTCGTTGCGATTTTTTCACCCAACCGGCCGGCAGAGTAAGGTAAATCAAGCTCTCTCTTGACTTGCTCCAAAATCACCGGGTTCTTCAGAAGCGCTTGGAATGTCCGCGTGTATTGCAGGTTGATTTGAATATCGCTGTACGTGGCGCTCCCTTTTTTCTCTCCTACTTGATGCACCAAAATCTGCGTCGATGCCTGATAGACAGGTGTCAGCACATAGAACTGAATGATTCCGGTCGTCAATGTTACACCTATTGTCAAAACGAGAATAAGAACCGTTCTTTTTCGCAAGATTGCAATCAGTTCTCTAAAATCAATATTTTCTTTCATGCTTGACTGCCTCCTCAGGAATGCCGTTTGTTAATGATTGGATTATAAAAGAAAAAATTTGAATTGAAAAATGCTGAATTTAGCTATATAGTTCTTTTTAGAGAACAAATCCGTTCGTTTTCTTTTATTTTCTGTCGATATCTTAAATTTTTGAATTTTATAAAGAACAAATTATTTCTTATAATGAACAGGAAAGCGTTTTTATATGAATGGCAAGGGGAAGAGGAGGAATCAGTATGATCGGAAGAGTCATCCGAATGTACAGAAAAAGAAAAGGCTACTCCATTAACCAGCTTGCTGATATAGCAGGCGTATCAAAATCATATTTAAGCAAAATCGAACGCGGCGTTCACAGAAATCCGTCAGTCGAATTCCTAAAAAAAATCTCCCGTGCGCTGAAAGTGGAATTAAAGGAATTGTTTGATACCGAAGTGATCCTTTATCGCCGGACCGAGCATGAAGACGAGTGGAGAACCCACCTTGTACAGGCCGTGCAGGCGGGGATGAACCAGGAAGAACTGTTTCAATTCACACACCGTCTCAAACAGAAAAAGAAAGAACGGACGCTTTATCGAAACAGGGAGCTGACACAAGCCAATATCGACGAATGGAGAGCCCTTATGTTGGAGGCCAAAGAAATGGGATTAACCGTCAAAGAAGTAGAAGCGTTTTTGATGAGAACAAAAAACCATTAATTCATCCTGCATTCATATTTAATTTTTTAGAAGATAACGGGAGCTTTTGACTTGAACCATTCATCCGGATATAAATCCACATTTCCATTTCAACTTGCCTAAAATTCGGAATAATCGCATTAATAGATATCGCCCGATCATGAATATCCATGTCTATAGCTCCGTTTTCACCTGTTTGCCTTATTTTTTCATGGCAGTCTTTAAGAGACTTTTTACTTATGTTTATATATAAATGAAGAAACTCGGATTTTGACCTTTCGCATCTTCCTCCAAGGCATGCAAATTCTGTGTCTTGCGGCTTATATCAAGACCTTTGTCACGGCCCGATTCCTTGAATAGGGATGAAGCGTTTTTGTTGAATCCAAGCTGGCTGTTCGTTAAGATGAATAAAATGGAAGAAGGAGATGGAATCATGAAAGTATTGGTACTCGCATTTCATCCGAATATGGAGCAGTCAGTTGTAAACAGAGCATTTGCAGACACATTGAAAGATGCACCCGGCATTACATTCCGCGACCTTTATCAGGAATATCCTGACGAGGCCATTGATGTGGAAAAAGAACAAAAACTTTGTGAAGAACACGATCGGATCGTCTTCCAGTTTCCGCTTTATTGGTACAGCTCGCCGCCACTTTTAAAAAAATGGCTGGACCACGTTTTTCTCTACGGCTGGGCATACGGAACAAACGGCACAGCGCTTCACGGCAAAGAATTCATGGTCGCTGTATCGGCGGGCGCTCCCGAAGAAGCCTATCAGGCCGGCGGGTCAAATCACTATACGATCAGCGAACTGTTACGCCCTTTTCAGGCGACAAGCAACTTCATCGGTACTACATACCTTCCGCCGTACGTCTTCTATCAAGCGGGCACGGCCGGAAAAAGCGAGCTTGCTGAAGGTGCGACACAATACAGGGAGCATGTGCTGAAGTCATTTTAAATGAGAAAAGCCCGGCTTATGAGCCGGGCTTGCAGATTGTTGACAAAATCCCAAAACGACTTTTTGTTTTGGGATTTTGTCATCCTTTCAGCGTGATTGAAAACCCTTGCAGTCTAGGAAGACCGAGCATCGGAGCGGAGCGAATGTTGGAATTCGTGAGCACCGACGCGCAGGCCTGACAACGAATGCGAGGGTTTGTCGACACGCTGAAAGCCCGGCTTATGAGCCGGGCTTGTTCCTTATACTTGAATCTGTTTCACTTTTCCCAATAGGAATAAATAATTTAAAATGGCAATGACGATCAAGGCAGCTGAAAAAAGGAGCGCCGGCACGAAAGAACCCGTTGCGCCAACGATGAAGCCGGTAATGATGGGCCCGACCACTCCGCCCATATTAGAGACTGTATTTTGAATACCGGCAACCATCGACGTCATATTTTTCGGAGCCACATCCCCCGGAAGCGCCCAGACTTGGGACGCGGCGACAGTCGTTCCCGATTTCGCTACACAAAGAAGGATGACAGCCAGGATAGCAGAATCTGCAAAAGCGGCAAAACCGATGCACGAAGCCATGGCAAGCCCGATAATTAAAAACAGTTTCCGGACGGCTGTCAGCGACAGTTTTCCCTTTGCATATATCCGGTCGGACATCCACCCGGCTCCGACTTCAACGACCATTGCAGTCAAAAGCGGCAGAGACGCCATAATCCCCATCTCGATTAAATCCATGCCCCTTTCTTTGACAAGGTATGTCGGCAGCCATGTGATAAAGAAGTAAGAATTATAATTGATCATGAAAAATCCGATGCACATCGCCCATATGTTTCGATATTTGAATAGCTGATACCACTTCAGCGGCTGGCCGCCGCCCGTTTCTTCCATGTGAGCCTGCCCTTCCCGAATATGAGCCAGTTCCGCCTCATTGACGCGCTTATGATCTGCGGGATTCTCCTTAAAGAAAATCATCCAGACAATTCCCCACACGACACCGACAAGTCCGATCAAAAGAAACGTCAGTTTCCAGTCAAAGACCGCTATCATCCAGGCAATCAAAGGCATGGCAACAGCTCCGCCAAACTTTGACCCGCTGTCAAAAATTCCGGCTACTGTCGCCCTTTCTTTTTTCGGAAACCATTTGGCGGCGATCCCCGCATTGCTCGGATATGCAGCAGCCTCTCCGACTCCCAGTGCGACCCGCAGCCCGAGCAGGGATTTGAAGCCTGTCGCAAGACCCGTCAGCGCCGTAGCAACAGACCACCAGACGACCGCAAAACCGAGCGTTTTTTTCTGGCCATACTTGTCGGCCGCCCAGCCTGAAGGCAGCTGCAGCAAAGCGTACGACCAGAAGAAACCGGACATGATGATTCCCATTTGGCCGGCTGTCAAGTTGAATTCCTCGGTAATATAAGGAGCGGCAGCCGAGAGCACTGTCCGGTCAATATAATTGATGGCAATCGCAGCCCACATCATAAACGCGACAACCCAGCGTACATTTGACTTTTTTTGAATCGGGTGATTCAACATGTTATCCACCTCATCCCATTTGTAGAAAACGCTTTCAAATCATGATGCAGGGCATGAATGAAAACACATTCACAACCCGTTGACGACAAACTCCGGTTTTTGTTTGTCGATCAGTACACTAGCGATGTTTTTGACGCATATCATCCCAAGGTTCTGTACGGCATCTCGGGTGTACCCCGCGATATGCGGCATGGCGATAAAACGGTCCAGCTCAAAGAGAGGATGCTGCTTCAGCGGTTCGGTTTGATACACGTCAAGCGCAGCCCCTGCGATGCTCCCGTTCGCCAAGGCATCATATAACGCACACTCAGACACGATGCCTCCCCTTGAAGCATTGATCAGATAAGATGTTTCTTTCATAGCGGCTAATTCTTTTTCACCGATCATGTTTTCCGTTTCGGCTGTGAGCGGCATATGAAGGGTGATAAAGTCGCTTTCTTTCAAGAGGTGATCAAGCTCCGTAAATTGGATGTGATGATCGGCTGCGAATGCACGATCGGGAAACACATCATAGGCTAAAACAGTCATATTGAAGCCTTGCGCCCGTTTGGCGACTTCTTTTCCGATCATGCCAAGTCCGACGATGCCGAGTGTTTTGCCGTAAACGTCAGATCCAAAAATCCTCGGCCATTTTCCCAGCTTTGTCTCCCTGTCGGCTGCAGGAATCTGTCTTGCAGCCGATAGCATGAGGCCGAATACAAAATCGGCGACTGCATGCTTGTTGGCGTTGGGAGCATTCGTCACCCAGACATTGCGCTCTTTCGCAGCGTGCAGATCAATATTGTCGATACCGACGCCATGTTTGCAGACAATTTTTAAAGAAGGGAGACGATCCAGGACATACGGCGTAATCTGGTTAAACGCCACGATCGCGGCATCCGCTCCGCCTGCTGCTTCTATGAACTGCTCCTCGGTTATATCTGCAGGAAGGCGTTCCAGCGATATGCCTTTTTTCTTCAAAAACAAGACGGGATTGTCTGAGTATTTCGCAAATGACGGTGATGTACATACGACTTTCATAAGATGCACCAACCTTCTTTCATTTTTCTACGATTTGGGCGCCAGCTCAGCGGCTGACCGCAAAGCAGCGAGCATGCTTCTTTCATCGGCTTTGTTCTGCCCCGCAATGTCAAATGCGGTTCCGTGGTCGACAGAGGTGCGTATGATCCCGCCGTTTAATCCGACCGTAATGTTGACGCCCTCTTCCAACCCGAGGACTTTGACCGGTATATGCCCCTGGTCGTGGTAGCAGGCTACGACCAGGTCAACATCTCCTCTGACAGCTTTGTAAAACAGCGTGTCTGCGGGGTATGGGCCGCCGGCATCAATTCCCTCAGCTGCCGCCTGCTCAATCCCCGGAAGCAATTGCCGTTCTTCCTCGCCGCTTCCAAACAGGCCGTTTTCCCCTGCATGGGGGTTGATTCCGCAAACAGCAATTTTCGGCTGTTCGAATCCGGCTCTTGTCAATGTATCATGTGCGAGACGGATGACTTTATAGGTCCGCTCCGGCGTAATCGACTGAATCGCCTCGATCAGCCCTTGATGCGTTGTCAGGTGAATCACCTTCAGCTTTGGCGAAGCCAGCATCATGCTGTAGTCTGTCGTATTCGTTAAATGAGCGAGAATTTCCGTATGCCCCGGGTATCGGTGTCCGCCTTTATGCAGCGCCTCCTTATTTAAAGGCGCTGTGCAAATCGCTTGAATGCAGCCTTTTTTAGCGAGCTCAACCGCTTTTTTCACGAAATGGAAAGCGGCGTTTCCAGCTTCAGCCGATACCTTTCCGACAGGCAGGTTTTCAGGGAGCAGATCGATATCGAGGCAATCGATCTTTCCATGTACAAAACCGCCCTCGTCCGGATGCCCGACCTTGTTAATGACAACCTTTGATCCGATTTGGAAAGCGGCTTTTTTCAGCATTTTCATATCGCCGATGACGAGCGGCCTGCACATGTCATACACTTCACGGGACTTGAGGGCTTTTACGATAATTTCCGGACCGACGCCTGCCGCGTCGCCCATTGTAATGCCGATAACCGGTTTCTTCATTGTTTATCCTCCTTGTAGCTTGTTTGCCGCACTTGCCATCACCGAACGCGAGCCAAAATTTCCGGCCTTTGTCACAATGTACAATTCTTCACCGGCTGCTCCCAGCGGAATGCCGGGCTCTACTTCGTCCAGCAATCGTATCTCATGAATCCGAAGCTGATGCAGCACTTGGTATGCCGTGTCACCTCCGGTTAAAAACAGACGTCTCACATGAAAGGCTTGAATCAGCTCGCCCGCCAATTCGCCTAGTGCACCGGACACCGCATTGCTCGTTTGAACCGGGGTGAGTCCGCGGCTTTCACCAATCTTCTGTGTCTCTGCCGCATTGTCCGAGGTGCAGAGGACGATGTGTTTCGAACGGCGGCGGACGTCCGCCGCCCTCTCCTTCAGCCGTTCGAACTCGTTTCTTTTCTCAGCTCCGCCGCACAGCACGCGCTCTGATCTCATTTCAATTTTTTCAGCCGCACGTCCGGCGAATAGTTCGTGAAGCTGTTCCCTCCCCTTCCGACTCATGCTTCCGACGACAAACATGATCGGCTGGTCGGAAAACGGAACGGTTTGACCGAGCTCCCTTTCTTTCAGATTGAACGCTTTGGGCAGGCAGCTCATCAAGCCTGCCGAACCGGCTAAAATGATAGAATACGGCAAACTCTCCAAAATAAGCGCCAGATCCTGCAGATCGGATTCGTGAACCGAATCGGCCGTCACATATGAAATCCCTTCCGCCCGAAAGCGTTCCAGCTTGTTGCGAACATGCCCGTGTCCGCGGCGGATGTCTTCATATGATAAATGCCCGCTCTTATTTCGAGTCTGCTTTTCTATTAATCTTTGAATATTCGACTCGGCTACAGGCGTTTTCGGATCGTTTGCCGCTTCGGTTTCTTCAAGCTTTACGCCGTTCACATAATGGACGCCGCCGATAACCTGACGTCCGTTTTGAGGGTAGCCGGGAGCGATCAGTACAAAATCCGGCTGAAACACTTCGTGCATCGCTTGAAGCTCGGCTCCGATATTTCCCCTCATTGTGCTGTCGATTTTTTTGTAGACGATATCAAACGATTGCCGGGAGATGTGTTCACTGATGTTTTTCACAGTCGCCTTCGCCTCTGCGGCTGACAGCGATCTGCTGTCCGTATTGAAAATAACGACGCCTTCCGTTTCCCGTCTGGTGAATTCGGCGTCGAGTTTGACGGAAACATCCATCCCGTAATGAACAAGCTGACCGCCGCAGTCGTTCGCTCCCGTCAAATCATCCGCGATGATTGCAATTTTCAAATGTCTTCATCCTTTAGTTGATTAGTTTTCGATAGATGTCTTTTATATTTTCCAGACTGAGCGGTTTCGGATTGTTATGAAGCAGGCGCGTCACTTTTGAAGCTGAGTCGGCTAAATCGTCCACGTCGCTTGCGGTTACGCCGAACGCTTTTAAATCCTGAGGAATATTCAGCCGCTTCGTCCACTCTCTTATTTTCTGCACAACAGCCTCAGCCGCTTGTTCGGCGGTCAAATCAGATGCAGCGATTCCCATCGTTTCTGCCGCAAGAGACAGCCGTTTTGTAATAGCATCCATATTAAACTCCATCACATGCGGAAGGAGCATCGAATTGGCGACACCGTGGGGAATTCGGTATTTCCCCCCAAGCGGATAGGCGAGGGCATGAACGGCAGCAGTACCGGCAGCCGTCAGCGCCATTCCGCCATACGTCGAACCGAGCAGCATGTTTTCTCTCGCTTGTATCGATGAACCGTTTTCATACGCTTCCACAATACTTGCCGAAATCAATCTGATGGATTCTAAAGCGAACATATCGCTGATCGGGTTTGCTTTCGTCGAAATGAACGATTCAAGCGAATGGGTGAATGCATCCATTCCGGTAGCCGCCGTAATTGATTTTGGCAATCCAAGGGTGATGATCGGGTCAAGAATGACAAGTTTAGGCAAAAGAAGCGGACTGACGATGCCGACTTTCAATTCCTCTTCGGGAAGCGTAACGATCGCGTTCGGCGTCACCTCTGCGCCTGTCCCCGAGGTACTCGGAATCAGCACGGTCGGGATTCCCGGCTTTTCGACCAAATCTGTCCCGAGCAGCTCCTCGACCTTTTTTGAATTCGTTTGCAGCACGGACAATATTTTCGTTCCGTCCAGCACGCTGCCTCCGCCGATTCCGATGAGAATGTCGTATCGTTTATCACGGATTCCTCTAAATACGTCTTCAATATTTTGTGCGGTCGGTTCGGGCAATATGGCTGTGCAAACATCTGACTGAATGCCAATCTCTGTAAGCTGAGCCTGTACTTCTCCGATCGCGCCAAGTTTGACAATCGACGGCTGGGTAATAATCAGCGCCCTGTCCGCCTTCGGTACAATCGTTCGTACATGATCTTTGAGCCTGCGGATGGAATGTTCGCCCGCAACGATATGATCGGCTGTCCGAAATTGATAATTCGCTGGCATTCTTGAAACCTCCCTATTTTGATTGATAGTAAGCGACCATTTTTTCGACCTCCAAGAGCGCCGAACCGGCCAGCTCTTGGATGGGCGCTTTCGGCGGGCCTACAGGGATTGAATAAAGCCCAACCGCTTTTTTCAGTGCCGCCGGGATCGTACCTAAACGAAATGTATCGCGAAGCGGCTGAAGCTCCATCTGGGCAGCCTCCGCCTTTTCAGTCTCACCCTCTGACCAATGGTGGTAAATCGACGTTACGATATCAGGGAGCATATTTGCTGTTGCTGCGACTGCTCCCGCTCCTCCCGCTTGAAGCGTTTTCAATATGAGCGAATCGGTGCCTGCAAAAACGGAAAAGTCCTCATTTTTCGTCAGCTCGATATACTGCTGTATGTTTTCAAAGTTTCCGCTGCTGTCCTTAATTCCAACGATATTATCCACTTTCGCAAGCTCTGCCACTGTTTCTGGTTCTAAATGGAAACCTGTTTTTGAAGGGATATTGTACAAAAGGATCGGAAGTGAAACGGATGCCGCAATTGTTTTATAATGCACCGCCGCTTCTTCCTGTGTCGGTGGAATAAAGAATGGCGTGATGACCGACAGCGCATCTGCGCCAAGCCTCTCCATTTTCTTAGAAAGCCAGATCGCTTCTTCTGTGCTGTTTCCTCCGCTCCCTACCATGACGGGAACGCGTCCTGCCGTCTCTTGAATGATGATTTCTGCAACTTTCAGCTTGTCTCCGGTGTTGAACATATGAAATTCCCCGTTGGTACCCAACGCAAAAAGCCCGTGTACATGAGCATCGATCAAATGGTTTGTCAGCTGTTTCAACGCCGATTCATCAATGCTTTGATCTTCTGTGAGCGGTGTCAGCATAGCAGGATAAATCCCCTTTGGTACGAATCCCATGATTGCCTCCCCTTCCTGTAAAGCGTTTTCAAAAATGATTATATACATAAATGTTTCAATAATCAACGGTATTTATCTAAATTATTTTTATTTACTGTTGCATATTAAAACAAAAAAATAAAACACCGGTTTAGCCGGTGTCTTATCAATGTGACGATTTCAATTTTCTCCAAAGCGTCGTTCTGTTGATGCCGAGCCTTTCCGCTGTTCTTGTTTGATTGTTCCCTTCTTCGGCATAGATTTTTTGAATGATCCTTTTTTCGATCTCTTCGAGCGTTCCGGATAAATCGATGTCTTCTCTTTCTTCCTCGTTCAAGCGGCTCAGGACCCGTTCGGCGTCAGCCTTCTCGATATAAACGCCCTGCGCTTCAAGGACACAGTTTTGGACTGTTTTTCTCAATTGGCTGAGGTTGCCCGGCCATTTCGCTTCTTCAAGCAGAACACCAGCTTCGCTTCGAAAGCCGACGATTTGTTTGCCGAATGCCTCATTGCTTTCCGCAATAAACAGATAAGCCAGATGCAAAATATCCTCTTTTCTTTCGGAAAGAGGGGGAACGTCCAGCTCCAAATGACAAAGCGCATCATATAAATCGCTTAAAAATTCCCCGGCGCGCCTGCGGGAAGAAGAAACGATCAGCCTCGGCCCGTCATACGGTTCGCTGATCCGCCTGAGTAAAAGCCGTTGCGAGGACGGCGGCATGCGATCGACTTGTTTGATGTATAGCGTTCCTCTCCCTGAAAAGAATTCTTCGCTTTCACACGCCTGTTCCCATTCTGCTTCAGACAGCAAACCGGCATCGATTTTTCGAAACGGCTCATGCTTGTCCTCCCCCTTCATATGGATCAGCCCGGCCAAGCTCTCTTTCCCTGAGCCGGGCGCTCCGTTGATCCATATGGGTTCCCGCCTTGCCGCGAACAACTCCGCTTTTTTCAGCACCTGCTGCATCGTTTCGTTCCTCGATGTTTCCATATAACTCATCCGTAAAGGAGAAAGAGTCGCTGCTCCAGGCAAAGAAGAAACGTGAACATCTTTTGCATTTTCCGCGGTAAATACGGTCAATGCCTCGTCTGATGCGAAAAACCTGCGTCCCGTGATATTCCATGTCCGCCCATGCTTTCGGAATCTAAAATGGATGACTCCCTTCTTTTCCGCTTCCCCGATCAGCTCTTCCAGATGATCCAGCAAGCCGATTTGTTCGGCAAATACGCCGTTTTGAAAAACCGGCCGCAATGTCTTGTTGTATACTGCATAACCGGTCTCGGCCTTTTGTAAAATGTGATACGGCACAGCGTACTTCTGCTTGATGCTCTCTAAAAAGGAATACAGTTTTTTAGCGTTTGCAAAAGCTTTGGCAATGCTTTCTTTTCCGGATGTCAAAAGCAGTCCGTTTAAACCGAGCTGCTCTGCTTTCTCAATTGTGATCACATCGCCGATAATGATCTGATAGCCCTGTTCTTTGAGCTGAAGAAGCACCGGTTCAACATCGCGTTCGTCTGATACGGTGCAGGCGTCGATCCGGATATCCAAAATTTCGCACACTGCTGACGCGCCGTCGGCAATCATCGGAAATCCGACAATTGCCGCTTTGCCGGGATAGCCCTTGGCAAGCGTAAGCACACGCAGCATATCGTATCCCGACACTTCGATATCCACAACCGGAATGGAAACTTCTTGCTGGATCAGCTCAGCGGTTCCACCTCTGCTGATAATCAAATCAGTCCCGTTTGCTTCCGCTTGTTTCGCCAGCTCCACGCCCTTCTCTAAATCTCCGGAAGCCGCCTCGAATTCAAAATCCTCGCCGCCTGCCACTTGAATCATCAGCTCTTTTAATCCTTCATATGGAGCAATTGCCATCACTTTCATATTCGATCACCTTTTGTTGCAAATTTAAACACATTATCACTATACCAAAAGGCAGAAATATTTGGAACCGCAAAACGAAGGCAAAATAAAAAGGCTCCATTACGGAAGCCATTTTTCCCCCCACGCGGCCATCTCTTTAAAAATGCCGTGGAACTCTTTACCTTTTTCTGTTAATTCATATTCTACAGTAACAGGAACCGTCGGGAACACCTTCCGGGAAATCATACCGCTTTCTTCAAGATGTCTTAATGTGTCAGTTAATCCTTTAGTGTTGACGTTTCCCAAGTTCCTTCTGAGCTCGTTGAATCGCCGCTTGCCCTGAATGAGCTCGGCGAGAACCAAAAATGACCATTTACCGGAGAAAATTTTCAATACACCCTGTATTAAAGAAGAGCATTCTTTATGATCGACAGCTGAATTCATAGCAATTCCTCCATTGCCTCATTCGCCAATTTTGACTTGATCCTACCATATGGACACCAGAGCATTCAAGAGAACGATCTTACGGTTTATTTTTATAAAGCATATATAAAAAAATTGCGTTCTTGTGGAGCCTCACGGTGGTTGCTATGGTTATATCAAAAGGAGGAAAAACATGAAAAAACAATACGATTCTTTATTCACACCCTTTACTTTTAAAAACGGCATCCAATTGAAAAATAGAATCATCATGCCGCCAATGGGGCATTCATCCTCTATGCCGGGAGGATTCATTTCTGACGACGAACTCGTCTATTATGCCGCGCGGGCGACAGATGTCGGGATGGTCATCACATCTGCGACAACCGTACAGCCCGGAACCGGATTTCCCGGCATTCCCGGAGCTGAGAACGATGATCAAATCCCGGGACTAACCCGGCTTGCAGCCACTTTAAAGAAACATGGAGCAAAAGCAATCCTGCAGCTCTTTCATCCTGGAGCCAAAGGTATAGAGCAGACGGTCAGTGCCAGCGCCGTCGCTCCGAATCAACCGAATGCACCGGTGCCAAGGGCACTGTCTGAGCAAGACATTCAAGACCTTATCCATTCTTTCGGCCAGGCGGCGCGAAGAGCGATAGAGGCCGGGTTTGACGGAGTCGAAATTCACGGCGCAAACGGGTTTCTCATCCATCAGTTCTTCTCTCCTTATTACAACCGGCGCAATGACAGCTGGGGCGGCACTTTAGAGAAACGGATGAGATTTCCGCTTCAGATTATAGAAGAAATCAGACGCGTAGCGGATAGCTACCATAAACCATCTTTTATCATCGGCTACAAATTTTCGCCCGAAGAGCCGGAAACGCCCGGAATCACAATGGCTGAAACGTTGCCTTTCGTCAATGTACTGCGGGAACAAGCATTGGATTACCTGCACGTTTCTCTCATTGATTTCCGGTCCTTGCCGCGCCGTGGTGCAGACAAATCCCGCACGCGGATGGAACTGATCAAAGAAGCGGTCGGGGACCGTCTTCCTCTGATCGGAGCCGGGAAAGTACACACACCGGAAGATGCCGTTCAAGCGCTGAAAACAGGTGCCGATCTCGTCGGAATCGGTCGGGGACTTCTGATGGATCCGGAATGGCTTCAAAAAGTTCAAGCCGGAAAAGAGGACGATATTCAAACAACCCTGTCAAGACATGATCAACGAAAGCTCGCAATTCCAGATGCCTTTTGGGAAAGTATACCGATGTATATTGATTTCAACGATTGACGATTCCTCCTTATACGGACTATAGATTCATTAAAAAAGGTGCCTTTTAGCTTAAAATTGATGTCATTTGCAAAAAAATGTATGAGAAAAGAGGAACTTAGACCAGTTGAGTCCCGGAGATGAGTATATTAGAATGATGGTAATTCAATATTGTCGGGATTGTTACTGTCTAAGCAGGCAAGACCTAAAATGTGTGAAGGGCGAAGTCTATCTTTTGCCTATATGACCTTGCACATTTTAGGTCTTTTTTCTGTTCTTCAGGACAATGCCGCAGTTAGGAGGGATGATTGGAAACGTTCATGTTGTCAGGAGCAATCTGTTACATATTGAAAAAGGGAGGAAATATTGATGAACATCAAAAACATCGCTAAAAAAGCGTCAGCCTTAACCGTCGCAGCAGCTCTGCTTGCGGGAGGCGCGCCGCAAACCTTTGCAAAAGAAACGCAAGATTACAAGAAGAGTTACGGATTTTCTCATATCACAAGACATGACATGCTGAAAATTCCCGAACAGCAAAAGAGCGAACAATTTAAAGTTCCTCAATTCGATCCGAAAACCATCAAAAACATCCCTTCAGCAAAAGGTTATAACAAAAATGGAGAACTGATCGATTTAGACGTATGGGACAGCTGGCCGCTGCAAAATGCCGACGGAACAGTCGCTACATACCACGGCTACAATCTTGTTTTCGCGTTGGCGGGCGACCCGAAAGACGTCGATGACACATCCATCTACTTGTTCTATCAAAAGAAAGGCGAAACTTCCATCGACAGCTGGAAAAACGCCGGCAGAGTGTTTAAAGACAGCGACAAATTCACTCCTGACGATCCGTACCTTAAGTATCAAACACAAGAGTGGTCAGGTTCCGCCACGCTGACAAAAGACGGAAAAGTCCGACTGTTTTACACAGCTTTCTCCGGCACGCAATACGGCAAACAGACGCTGACAACGGCTCAGGTCAACTTCACTCAGCCGGATTCGGACACACTGAAAATTGATGGTGTAGAAGATCATAAATCGGTCTTTGACGGCGCCGACGGTTCAGTGTACCAAAACGTTCAGCAATTCATTGACGAAGGAAACTACAGCTCCGGCGACAACCATACGCTGAGAGACCCGCATTATGTGGAAGATCACGGCCGCAAATATCTCGTATTTGAAGCCAATACGGGAACAAAAACCGGCTATCAGGGAGAAGACTCTCTATTCAACAGAGCTTACTACGGAGGCAGCAAGCAGTTCTTTAGAGGAGAAAGCAGCAAGCTGCTTCAAGGAGCGAACAAAAAGAACGCTTCATTGGCTAACGGCGCACTCGGAATCATCGAATTAAATAAAGATTATACGCTGAAAAAAGTCATGAAGCCTTTGATCGCCTCCAATACGGTGACTGATGAAATCGAACGGGCCAACCTCTTCAAAATGAACGGAAAATGGTATCTGTTCACAGATTCAAGAGGATCAAAAATGACAATTGACGGCATTGGTGCAAAAGACATTTATATGCTCGGCTATGTATCAGATTCACTAACCGGGCCATTCAAGCCTTTAAACAAATCCGGACTTGTTTTGCACATGGACCTTGATTACAATGACATCACATTTACTTATTCACACTTTGCCGTACCGCAGAAAAAAGGCGACAAAGTCGTCATCACGAGCTACATCACAAACAGAGGAATTTCAAACGAGCATCACGCCACATTTGCACCAAGCTTTTTGCTGAAAGTCAAAGGATCAAAAACATCCGTTGTCAAAAACAGCATTCTTGAACAGGGACAATTAACGGTAAACTAATAAAACGAACGAAAGAAAATGCCGGTGAACATCGGCATTTTCTTTCGTGTGTCATCTTAGAATAAAGCGGGGAATTTTCTTGAAGAAGACAGTATATAAGCGGATTAGCATTTTAACTGTTTGTCTTGGAATCTTCATCATGATATTGGTTTCAGACCGGGAAACAGAAAAAAAGGGAGAATCCCCGGAAACACCGGAATATCGCGCGGCTTTCCATTTGACAACCCCTGACAAGTGGAAAAACGACCCTCAAAAGCCCGTCTATTTCAATGGAAAATATCATTACTACTATCTCTATAACCGGGACTATCCGGACGGCAATGGGACAGAGTGGCGCCACGCGGTGTCAGATGATCTCGTCCACTGGCAGGATCAAGGGGTTGCCATTCCGAAATATACGAATAAAAACGGCGATCCTTGGTCCGGTTCTGTCGTTGTCGACTCACAAAACACAGCCGGCTTCGGCAAAGGGGCGATCGTGGCGATAATGACGCAGCCTTCGGCCAATGACGGGAAGGAAGAACAATTTTTATGGTACAGCCAAAATGGTGGAAAAACATTTAAACCTTACGGTGAAGAGCCGGTATTGCCTAATCCGGACACCGTCGATTTCAGAGACCCGAAAGTGATCTGGGATGAAGAGGATGATAAATGGGTGATGGCGCTGGCTGAAGGAACGAAAATCGGCTTTTACGAATCACAAAATCTGAAGGAATGGCGTTATACAAGTAGTTTTCAAACAGAAAATATCGGCATCATCGAATGTCCGGATCTATTCAAAATGCGGGCGGATGACGGAACATATAAATGGGTTCTCGGAGCAAGCGCAAATGGAAAAGGTGCCGGCAAGCCGAATACTTATGCATACTGGACAGGCAGCTTCAACGGCAACGAATTTACCGCGGACGAAGCGGAACCTCAGTGGCTTGATCACGGCTTTGACTGGTATGCGGGCGTGACATTTGAGGACGGCGAAACAGACGATTCGTACGAGAAACGCTATGCTTTGGCGTGGATGAATAACTGGGATTATGCAAACCGGACGCCGACATGGAAAGACGGCTTTAACGGAACCGATTCGATCGTCCGGCAAATTCAGCTTAAACATAAAGGCGGAAATCAATACAGCCTTGCCTCTCATCCAATCGATCAATTGGATGAATTAACCGAATCGACAGATGAGTTTGAGCGCATCGAAGTAAACGGATCAAAAACGCTTCAGATTAAGGCAAATACCTATCAGCTTGAGGCGGATATCTCGTGGGCCGATCTTAAAAACGCGGGATTCAGGCTAAGAGAATCCGCGGATCGAAAACGCCATATCGATGTAGGAATTTCGGCTGAAGGCGGTTATTCTTTTGTGAACAGAGGATTTACGGGACAGCCTGACAGCACCCGCACCTATTTGGAAAGCAAAGCACCGTTTGATCCGGAAAAAAAGCGGGTGCATTTCACAATCATCGTAGATCAAAACACTGTCGAAGCGTTTATTGATGACGGCGAAACGACGCACTCAAACCTTGCATTTCCAGACCTGAATGATACGGGTATCACGCTCTTTACCGAAAATGGAACGGCCGTCTTTGAAAATCTAAAGATCAAACATATGCGTTCAATCCACGATTAAACAACAACGGGCGGCCAAGCGGCCGCCCGTTGTTGTAAAAGCGCAAAAAAGCGAGCCTTCCAGCTCACTTTCCGTTTCGTTTCGGCACAACAGCAGACAACAAAATCCCCGCCCCGAGGCCGATCAAAAGCCCCGGTGCCGGATGGTCGAATACTATCCCGATGCCTAATCCAATCAACAGTCCTGACGGTATAAAATAATTGTGTTTTTTGTCCATTTAATCCCGCCCCTTCGTCTAGTCATCACGAGTAACCCCAATTGATATATGCTTCCGGGGAGTCAAATACGACTAAAAGTGCACAAAAAAAACAAGGGCGGCTAATGCCAAACCCTTGTCTTGAAAACGCGCTCGGAGGGATTCGAACCCCCGGCAGACGTGGTACCGGAAACCACCGCTCTATCCAGCTGAGCTACGAGCGCACAATATAATTTTTTAACGTCAGCAATTTATATTATAAGGTCTGTCCTTTAAAAAGTCAATCACAATCTCTTGCTCGAAACAATGCAGGTTTAGATTATACTCGATTTCTTTATTTAATTCGTCCGTTGTTTTCACAAGGCAGATCATACCGTCAATAAAAGACCAAATCTAATCCAGTTGAGAAGCAGCATGGCTACAGCGTAGCCTGTTCTCTCGTCGAGATAAAATCTATGAGCGGCAACAACGCCGAGAAACCCGATCAGCTTTGGTTTCTTCTTATTTGAAGCTCTGAGCGCTCTTGTCTGCGTTCACATATATAACCGGCTTCCTTTTTTCCTATAAATTAAATTGAAGATCAATGGACTTAGACCCCATTTTTCTATACTTTCCTCTGTAAAGTTGATCTTTTGTTTGAATGTCCTTTAAAATGGGAAAAATAAACCCCAGTATGTCTTTTTAATGAAGGCGGCTTTTTGTTTGACCTTTATTGACCAAAAATGTATGATTAAACTACATACTTACCTTTTAAGGTGAAGGAGGAGCATTATGAATTTAATACCTACAGTCATTGAACAGACGAACCGCGGGGAAAGAGCGTATGACATTTACTCACGCTTGTTGAAAGACCGTATCATTATGCTGGGATCAGCAATCGATGACAATGTTGCGAACTCCATCGTATCTCAGCTTCTATTCCTTGAAGCCGAAGATCCAGAAAAAGATATCAGCATCTATATTAACAGCCCTGGCGGCTCTATCACAGCCGGCATGGCGATTTATGACACCATGCAGTTCATTAAACCTCAAGTCTCTACGATTTGTACGGGAATGGCGGCATCTATGGGTGCGTTCCTTCTCGCAGCCGGCGAGAAAGGGAAGCGCTACGCTCTTCCAAACAGTGAAGTCATGATCCACCAGCCGCTTGGCGGAGCGCAAGGTCAGGCAACAGAAATCGAAATTGCCGCGAAGCGCATTCTTTCATTGCGTGACAAACTGAACAAAATTCTTGCAGAGCGCACTGGACAACCGCTTGAAGTGATCGAGCGCGATACAGACCGTGACAACTTCAAAACGGCTGAAGAAGCAAAAGAATACGGCCTGATTGATAAAGTGCTCACACGCAATATCGACGCACAGAAGTAAACAGCAAAAAAAGCTGCCGAAGTCATCGGCAGCTTTTTTATGTTACCGTACCTCCGCTCATTATGTAAGAGTTTCTATAAATCCTTCCACTTTTTCTCGAGGACAGGGTAGCGATAATCATTCATGTTCCCGATCAATTCCGCGGGGCTCGCCGAAGCATGAATCAGCTGAAGGTGCGATTCATTCGAAAAGCCCTCTTGAACGCTGTATTCGAGCATTTTAAGAAGTGGGTCAAAATAGCCGTTCACATTGTAAAGTCCGATCGGCTTTTGATGAATGCCGATCTGGGCCCAGCAAAGCACTTCAAACAGCTCTTCAAACGTACCGAAGCCTCCGGGCATCGCGATAAAGCCGTCAGCTAATTCACTCATTTTCGCTTTGCGCTCATGCATGCCGCTCACTTCGATCAGCTCTGTCAGCTGCTGATGAACGATTTCCCCTGTAAAAAGTCCTTTCGGCATAACGCCGACAACTTCCCCGCCGTTTTTCAATACGGTATCCGCAATCACGCCCATCAATCCCATTCTCGATCCTCCATAAACAAGGCGAAGCCCCTTCTCGGCAATATAAACACCAAGCTCTGCAGCTTTCTTCTTGTACGCCGGGTCCGTCCCCATATTTGATCCTGAATATACGCATACCGTTTTCACTTTCGCTCACTCCAACTCCATATATTGATAAAAGCAATTAACATTGTACTATATATTGTTTGTTCCGTGTGCGATAATATAATTGAATTTCTAAATGGGAGTGTAGACTTATGACAATCACAGACGCGGAGCAATGGACAAAGACATTTTATCGGAAAAGGGGATGGAGCGAATACGGACCTTTCATCCGGATGGGATTTTTAATGGAAGAGGCCGGTGAACTGGCGAGAGCGGTCAGGGCATACGAAATCGGAAGAGACCGTCCTGATGAAGCAAAACGGCCGGCTGCTGAACTGAAAAAGGAACTGATCGAAGAAATGGGCGATGTGATGGGGAATTTGATTATGCTTGCCGGCATATACGATGTTTCATTGGAAGACATGATGGATGCCCACCGCCGCAAACTGACGAAAAGATTTGCAGGAGAGCATCATGAAGATCAATGACCGCCTTTACGGCGAGGCAGATTTGGAGCCTGTGCTGACAGACCTCATTCATTCAAAAGCCGTTCAGCGTCTAAATGGGATTCACCAAGGCGGAGCATGCTTTCTCGTCAATCCCGCATGGAACATCAGCCGCTGCGAACACAGCATCGGGGTTATGCTTTTGATCCGCAGGCTTGGCGGAAGCCTTGAAGAACAAATTGCAGGTTTGCTTCACGATGTTTCCCATACGGCATTTTCCCATGTGGCTGATGATGTATTTAACATGGAAAACGAAGATTACCATGAACAGATGTTTCGGCAATGGGTCAAGCAATCTGATATCCCCTGGATTCTGGATACATACGGATTCAAAGATGAAGATATCTTATACGATGAAAAAAAATGGACGCTGCTGGAGCAGCCGGCTCCTTCATTATGTGCGGATCGCATCGATTACACGCTTCGCGACTCTTTAGCCTACGGGTTTGGCGACCAAGAAGAGATTCGACGATTTTTAGAAACCGGACTGACCGTTGTCGAAGGCGAAATCTGCTGCACTTCGACAGAGCACGCCGAATGGTTCACCCGCCTTTACTATCAAGAGGTAATTGACTTCTTTATGAATCCCCTCAATGTATATGCGCTCTGTACACTCAGCCAAATGCTGAAAAAGGCGCTTGACATGCGTATCATCACGGGACGCGATTTTTTCAAAACCGACACGGAACTGCTTGCGATGCTAAAGCAAAAAGCGTGCTTCCGGGAAACGCTTGAAAGGCTCAGTACAGCGAGCCAGAGCGTTAAGCAAGGAGACGAAGACGATTTTACTTTTCATCAAACTTTAAAGGTAAGATGGATCGATCCAAAAGTCGCCGTTAACGGAAGAAAAGTCCCCGCCTCCACACTTTCAAAAGACGTCCTTTTGATGAAAGAAACGGCAATAGCCGCAATGAAAAAAGGCACATATGTAAAAGCCGCCGAATAAAAGCAACCGCCTGCTTCGGTCAGCCCGGAACAGGCGGTTTTCTTCAGTTATGTCACGTCAAATATTTGTTCAGGCCTGTCGACAAAATGCTTTTTGCCGATTTTATGAAACAGCCCTGTTTTATGAAGAAGCTCACGCGGCTGCTGCTGCAGCCCGACAATCATCACTTTGCCGTTTTGCTGGTGGACACGGTTGACGATCGTCATCAAGCTGCCTTCTGCGGAAGAATCCATATAGTCTACTTTGTTCATAAGCAGGATGAGGAGTTTTGGCGGGTGGCCTTTGTCCAAAATTGAATCCTCCAATGAATTCGATGAGCCGAAAAACAGCGGGCCTTCAACAGAATAGATGCTGACAGAGCGGTGGAATTTCTTTTCTTCCGCTGCAGCAGCCGACTGGACGATCGATTCAGACACATCCTTTTTAATGCGGAACGATTTGCTCATTCTGACGATAAAGGTGATGATCGCCAGCAGGATCCCGGCCGCCACCCCAAATACAAGGTCCTGCCAAACCGTTAAAAGAAATGTGACGACAAGCACGGCAGAGTCGGAATTCTTAATTTTCAAAATGTTTACAAACTCTTTCCGCTCACTCATATTCCAAGCGACCACCATTAAAATCGGCGACATGCTTGCAAGCGGGATAAGGGAAGCGTATGGCGCAAACAAAAGCAGGACCAATAAAACAAACACGCCGTGCACGATCCCTGAAATCGGAGAAGCAGCACCCGTTTTAATATTGGTTGCCGTACGGGCAATCGCGCCTGTCGCCGGAATTCCGCCGAACAGCGGTGCGGCAATGTTCGCAATCCCCTGGCCGACAAGCTCTTTATTGCTGTCATGCCTTGTTCCCTTCATATTGTCTGCCACCATCGCGGAAAGCAGCGATTCGATTCCGCCGAGCATCGCAATCGCAAGAGCGGGAGGCAGCAGGTAAATGATTTTTTCCAATGACAATTCAGGAAATTGAAAGCTCGGCAAGCTGCGCGGAATTTCGCCGTAAGCTGAGCCGATCGTTACCACCTGTTCAGGAAACAGCATCGTGGCCATGACCGTCGATACAAGCAAGCCTGCAAGCGCTCCCGGCACTTTCGGCAGAATCTTTGGCGTAAACAGCACAAAGAAGAGCGATACGACAGCCGTCAAAATGCTGTAGAAGCTGAGCGTGTTCAGGTTGATGACAACCTCTCGCATATTCATATAAAAACTCTCATGCTTCTCAACATTCCTCAAACCTAAAAACTTGGCGATTTCTCCGGTGAAAATAATCACTGCGATGCCGGCCGTAAATCCGATGATCACCGGCCGCGGAATAAACTTGATAATCTTGCCGAGTTTTAGCAGCCCTAAAATGACGAGAATCACTCCGGCCATAAAACCGGCAATCAGCAGATTCTCAAATCCGTATTGGAGCACAATAGCGAACAGGATCGGAACAAAGGCGCCTGTCGGTCCGCCAATCTGGTATTTCGACCCGCCGAGAAGCGAAATCAAAATACCGGCGACAATCACTGTGTAAAGACCGTGTTCCGGTTTCACCCCCGAGGCTATGGCAAAAGCCATGCCAAGCGGAATTGCGACGACTCCAACGACCATTCCTGCTACAATATCTTTTTGAAACCGTTTAAGGCTGTATCCTTCAAATCTGCCTGAAAAACGTAACATTCAATCTATCCTCCCCATTTCCGAAAGCAAAACGTCTTCACGTGAATAACCATCTTCCACAACATCCAAACGGCCGGTCTTTGGATCAATCACCAATCCGTGCACCGGAACGTCTGAAGGCATCAGCGGATGATTCCGAACCATGTTCACGCTGTGGCTGACGCTGTCTTCAACGCTGTCAAAGCCCGTCATCCATGTGTCCAAGTCGATGCCTGAATGCTGCAGGAGTTCGAGACAGCCATCATCAATCCCCCGCTGTTTGGCCTTTTGAAGGATAGATGAAGCGTTCAGGCTTGCCATACCGCACTCATGGTGGCCGATCACGCAGACTTCTTCAGCCTGCAGCTCATAGACAGCCACAAGAATGCTGCGCATGACGCTTCCAAAAGGGTGAGAAACAACGGCCCCCGCATTCTTAATGATTTTTGCGTCTCCATTTCTTAACCCCATTGCATGATGGAGCAGTTCTAATAAACGCGTGTCCATACATGTCAAAATCACAAGTTTCTTCTCCGGAAATTTTGTCGTTTCATAAAACTCGTACCCCTTTTCCTCTACAAAAGACTGATTTCGCTTCAAAATGGAAGTTAAAATCGCCATTTCTCTCTCACTCCTTTTCATAGTCATATGACCTTGATATTGTTACAGCCGAATTATAGCACATGGTTTTTCGATTTGGATTCGAATCAAAAAATTCACTATAAATGTACTGAATATTTTAAAAAGTCTAATTTTATATCTTTCTAAAATAATAAAATTTACACTGTTCTTCACCTATAAAAATAGAACTGGAAGCAAAATAGAACATCTAATATTTGGATTTATAGTTATAAAAATGCATTAAAATAAATTAAAAAACTGAAATAAGTATCTATGATTTTCTAAACAACAATAATTGAGCTGATAGTCCTGCGTTTATTCGGAACAGACTTTGATTTTTATAGAAGCCGTTTTTCCTCTATAATAGAAGCAGATGATACGCGGAAGGAGAATGCAGATGAAACCGTTTGTATATGTCACAAAACCGGTCCCAAAAGAAATCGAAGAGATGCTCGCCGAACACTGCACATATGAAATTTGGACTTCGCGCGAGCGCATTCCCAGATCAACCCTGCTCGAAAAAATCAAGGAAGCAGACGGTCTTTTGACCTCGGGGACAAAAATCAACCGTGAATTATTATGCAATGCGCCGAAGTTAAAAATCGTCAGCAACAACTCCGTCGGCTATGACAACTTTGACATTGAAGCAATGAAAGAAAAATCGGTTATCGGCACTCACACACCATACATTCTTGACGGCACAGTCGCAGACCTCGCATTCGGTCTGATCCTTTCCTCAGCGCGGCGAATCGCCGAGCTCGACCGCTACATCCGCGATGGAAAATGGACCAAATCAGAGGATGATGAAAGCTTGTTCGGATGCGATGTCCATCACCGGACGCTCGGCATCATCGGAATGGGACGAATCGGAGAACAAGTCGCCAAACGGGCGGCCTTGGGTTTTGATATGGAAGTGCTCTATTACAGCCGCAGCCGCAAACCCGACACAGAGAAAAAAACCGGCGCGGTTTATACGGGCTTTCATGAATTGTTGGAACGCTCGGATTTCATTGTTCTGATCACACCGCTCACAGATGAGACATACCGCCTTATCGGCGAAGCTGAATTCAAAAAAATGAAACCGTCATCCATTTTCATCAACATCTCCCGCGGCAAAACCGTTGACGAACAAGCGTTGATTCAAGCGCTGAAAGAAGGATGGATTAAAGGAGCCGGACTTGATGTATTTGAAAAGGAGCCGATTGAAAAAGACAATCCGCTCCTAAGCCTTTCCAATGTGACCCTCGTTCCCCACATTGGATCATCCACTCTTGTCACACACGTCAACATGCTGAAAAGCGCCGTCCAAAACCTGATTGACGGTCTTCAGGGCAGACAGCCAAAAGATATAGTCAAAGAACTGAGATGACGCACATTCTTACATTCAGGCCCGGAATGTTTTGCCGAGCTCGCGTCCTAAACCAAAATAGTGTCTAAAAAGATAAATTAAAGGCCCCCATTTTTGAGGATCGATGTGGTGTTCCCCTTTTATAATCGCTTCATGTGCGTGCACATGAAGCACTTTTGTTTCAATGACGGCAAAATACGGTGAATGTTCCGGAATGCGGATATTGACGGCTTCCGCTTCAATTTGAAGCGGACAATCGGCGACTCTGTCAGGTTTCACCGCCAGGGAATCTGCTGCCGTAAATCCGCCGGCTGCAAACTTTTCTTTAAGGTATGTAAAGCCGAGCCGCTTTTTTTCTTCTGGAACGCATCGTTTGCCGGTATAGGAAGCGAGCCGTTCTACATTGCTCCATAAAGATGAATCCGGCACATTGATGACACATCCGGCTTGTCTCTCTAAATTCTCCAATGCTTTGCCGCCGGTGCCGACGCCGAGTACGATCGAATCCCCAAGCGCCCAAGAAGAGGAAAGCGGGCTGAGATTCGTGGAACCGTCTTCGTTCAGCGTGCTGAGCAAAATGACGGGTGTTCCGTAGTATAAAATGCTTGGCTGAATAATTTTGCTGTTTTGATGCATATCGGTCTCCTCCTTTTATGCTTTTATTGTAATTCTCCAATATTTCAATTAACATCGAAGTATCGATTACATTTTAGGAGGAAGTGTCATGACCGTGAATCCGAATATCGCCGAGGTCGCCAAGCTTGTCACCGATCCGTCGCGGGCCGCGATTTTAACCGCATTGCTTGATGACCGGTTTTATACAGCTACCGAGCTGGCCGGGTATGCGGGAATCAAACAGCAGACAGCAAGCTTTCACCTTTCCAAACTGCTTGACGCCGAAATGCTGACATGCCGGAAGCAAGGACGGCACCGCTATTACCGGCTCAAAGATGGCAAGGTTGCACAATCACTGGAAACTCTGCTCAACATAGCCCCCCCTGCTGAAATTCGCTCTTTCCGGCAGTCAGCCGAAGATCGGGCGGTCAGAAAAGCGCGGACATGCTATGATCACTTGGCTGGATCGCTCGGCGTCACACTTGCGGAGCGGCTCGTGGAGATGGGCGTGTTGAAAGATGAAGAGACGGCTTTTACCGTGACTGAAGCAGGAGAATTATTTTTGAAGGAACTTGGCATCGATGTTGGGGAAGTCAAAAAGAAACGGCGCTCTTTTTGCCATAAATGCCTGGATTGGAGTGAAAGGCGGCATCACATTGCCGGTGCCCTGGGCTCCGCACTGCTCGACGCTTTTATCCGCATGGGCTGGATCGAGCGGCCCCCGCGCACACGGGCCGTTGCAGTCACGCCCGCGGGCGCAAAGGAACTTTACCGCCTATTTCATATTTCCATTGAAAAGAACTGATGAAAAGCAGTTGGTTTTTTCTTCAAATCTTGACTAACATTCCGGGAGTCAAATAGGAAACCGCGGCGATCCGTTCCCGTCCTCGGGTTTCATGGAAAATTTACAATACTATAATGATTTCTGAGCATGTTTTGAGGTACAATTCAATATGATTACAGACGGAATGGAAATGAGGAAATGCGGCTGTTCAATCCCATGAAGGCACATTCTTCATGTTTATGCTATAAAGTCTAAAGATGGGGAGGACTTTATCCGTGAAAAAAATATTATCCACACTTGCGCTTGGGATTGTTCTCGCGCTCGGCTTTCTGGCGGGGAACCTTTTTACAAGCTCAGCTGAAGGGCCGCATGCAGAAAAAGCCAGCACCGTTCAGTCAAATGAGGTCATTAATACGTTTGAAGGTGTTGCCGACTATATCGTGAAATACGGCAGGCTGCCTGACAACTTCATCACAAAAGCCGAAGCGGCAAAATTAGGGTGGGACCCGCAAAAAGGCAATCTCGCAGAAGTAGCGCCTGGAAAAAGCATCGGCGGCGATATCTTTCAAAACAGAGAAAAGCTGCTTCCAGATGCGGCCGGACGCGTATGGAGAGAAGCCGACATCAACTATACATCGGGATTCCGGGGGTCAGACCGGATCGTCTATTCCAACGACAGACTGGTTTATAAAACAACTGACCACTATAAAACGTTTACGAGAATGAGATGATCATATGAAACAAGTCACTTTAAACGGAGACAAGATCACGAGTGTATCAGACCTTCACCAAACATTAAAAGAACAGCTGGAGCTTCCGGACTACTATGGCGAGAACCTTGACGCGCTGTGGGATTGTCTGACCGGCTGGGTCGGCATGCCTTTGCTGATCGAGTGGAAGAATATCGAAAAAAGCCGGATTTACTTGGGCGATCAAGCCGAAGCATATTTGCAGCTTTTTCGCGAAGCCGAAGAAACTCTGGACGGCTTTCAGCTGAAAACAGAAGGATAAAACAGAAAACGAGCGGGCGCTGCAGACAGGCGTCCGCTTATTTAATTGATGCGCGCAGCGGTGCTTCAGTCAAAAAAGGCTTGAACGAAAATGGTCTGGAAATCTCCGGCGTTCACATCTTCTTTCGTCAAACCGCTTCCGGTTTGCTTTGTGAAGTGATCCTTCGACAAAATTAACTTTCCGTCCATTGTCAGCTTGGAAGCGAGCGGGTTTTTATTAAAGGGAGACGCTTCCTCATCGAAAATCGCATCCCGCACGCACGCAAGCGCCGCTTCATCGATTGGCGTCAGCGAAAATGCGTAGCCGGTCTGCCACCCCTCTCCCTTATCCATTTCAAGAAGGTAATCTCCTTTATCTGTCTTTGTTTTCCTGATACGGTAAGCTCCTGTTTTTGAGGTGATGGGTTCACCTGAGAACGGAACGGGGGCAAGCGGCAGGTTGATGCCGAATCCAGTATCAAGCAAATAGGTTTCATCGCTTTCCCGCAGAATAACGGCGACATGCGTTCCCGTCAGCGCCCACGCCTGTTCTTTTGGATTAAAAACCGTCCCGCGAACCATGTGTACGGAAAAGCCGAGCTCAGTCAGCACATGGTAAAGAAAGGCGTTCAAATCATAGCATAAACCGCCCCTTTTATTGTTCAGCAAGGCTTCCGTCAGCCCTGTTTTCGTCATCGAAATCCGTTCGTTTCTTAAAACCGCGCCATTTTCAAAAGGAAACTGTAAAGCCAGCAGCGATAAAAATTCGGGCAAGTCAGCAAATGTCACCTGCTGACCGGGCTTATATCCAATCCTTTTAAACAGTGAATCAAGCATCGTCGTCATCGGTTATTCTCCTTCCGCTTTGAATCGATGAGAAAAAGCCAAACCTCATAAAGGTTTAGCTTTTTTCTCTTGAACATATGCAGTCAATGCAGCAAGAGCATCTTGTTCATCGGAACCGTCGGCGATCAGCGTGACTTCCGATCCGGAGCTGACAGCTAGGCTCATCAGCCCCATGATGCTTTTGGCATTCACTTTTTTATCTCCCTTTTCCAGAAAAATATCTGATTGAAAACGGTTGGCTTCTTGAACAAACAATGCCGCCGGGCGCGCTTGAAGCCCCGTTTTCAAAAGAATTTCCACTTTTTGTTGAACCATACGATCTCCCCCATTCCCTATTTTAAAGAGACAGATTGTCCTGAACGCAGCTGCTCAGCTATTTCATCCAGTTTCCTAAGCCGGTGATTGATGCCCGATTTGCTGATTTTTCCGCTCGACACCATTTCCCCGAGTTCCTTTAAGGTTACTTCCTGATAATCAATGCGGAGCTGGGCAATTTCCCTCAGCTTTTCCGGTAGCGCATCAAGCCCGATTCTTTCGTCGATCAGCTTAATGTTTTCCACCTGCCGCAGAGAAGCGCCGATCGTTTTGTTTAGATTGGCTGTCTCGCAATTGACGAGCCGGTTGACCGAGTTTCTCATATCTCGCACGATCCGGACGTCTTCAAAGCGGAGCAGCGAATTATGCGCGCCGATCACATTCAAAAACTCGGTAATTTTTTCAGCTTCCTTCAGATACGTGATGTATCCTTTTTTCCGCTCAAGCGTTTTGCTGTTTAAATGAAACTGATTCATGAGCCTGCACAATGAATCATTATGCTCTTTATACAGCGAAAAAATTTCGAGGTGGTAAGAAGATGTCTCGGGATTATTGACAGAACCCCCGGCTAAAAAAGCCCCTCTCATATAAGAACGTTTGCAGCAACGTTTTTTGACTAAGTCTTCCGAGATGTTTCTGGCAATGACAAAGTTGTCTCCGAGTATTTTCAGGTCCTCAAGAATCAGCTTGGCATTTTCGATCAGGCGTACGATGTAGACATTGTTTTTTTTCAGTCTCATTTTCTTTCGAACGAGCAGTTCAACGGAAACATCGTATTGTTTCTTCAGCAATGTGTAAATTCTTCTGGCGATGGCCGCGTTCTCGGTCTGGACGTCGAGAACCACTTTTCGGTTTGAGAAAGACAATGAACCGTTCATCCGAATGAGGGCAGAGAGCTCTGCTTTCGCGCAGCAATCCTTTACTTCAAGGTTTGTAAGTTCTTTTTTCGTTTCCGATGCAAATGACATATTATAGACACCCCCATTCCAAGGCCTGCTATTCTTTTAACAAATCAACAAGTAGCGAAGCGACTTTATGTGTATCATGACGGATCACGCCATTCTCGTATGTCACAATCTGATCTTTGATGACCTCAAGCCCCATCGCAGACAGATCTTCAATGTTAAACTGGACGGGCTGTGCCTGCTCCTTCGCATAGCGTTCCCGGATGTCGTCCGGGATTTCCTCATTGTTGACGAGGATCGTATCAATAAACGGACCGCCCATATGCTCATTAAGCGCTTTTACATGATCGGCTGCGCTGTAGTACAGCGTTTCTCCCGGCTGGGTCATCACATTGCAAATATAAACTTTTTTTGCCGGGGCGTTTAATATTTCTTCCCCTATCTTCGGAACGAGAAGGTTCGGCAAGATGCTCGTATACAGGCTTCCGGGGCCGAGAATAATCAGGTCGGCGCCGCGGATTACATCAATCGTTTCCGGGACGGGTTCAATTTTTTCAGGGGTTAAAAACACCCGTTTAATCTGCTTCCCGTAAGACGGAATCGTCGATTCCCCGGATATGACCTGTCCGTCATCCATTTCTGCATGAAGGACAACGCTGGTATTGGCCGCGGGCAGAACCCTTCCCCTCACATTTAAAACTTTGCTCATTTCAGTGACGGCGTGAAAGAAATCACCGGTTATATTCGTCATCGCCGCCAAAATCAAATTTCCCAATGAATGGCCGATTAAATCGCCGCCTTTAGAGAAGCGGTGCTGGAACAGGTCTTCAACAAGCGGTTCAACATCAGACAGTGCAGCGAGCACATTTCTGATATCCCCCGGGGGGGGAATTTTAAGCTCATCGCGCAGCCTCCCCGAGCTTCCGCCGTCATCTGCGACCGTCACAATCGCCGTAATGTCAACGGGCTGTTGCTTCAATCCTCTGAGCAATACCGAAAGGCCAGTTCCTCCGCCAAAGATTGCGATTTTTTTCTGATCTGCCATGCTATTTTCTGCTTTTCTTCTCGATGTCCCGGTGAGTAACATGAGTATAGTAGTCCTTTTTATAGTAATCGGCAAGGTATTCAGCAAGCGTCACAGAGCGATGCTGTCCGCCTGTGCAACCAATCGCGATGACCAGCTGGCTTTTTCCTTCGCGCTTATATGACGGAAGCATAAAGCTCAGCAGTTCGGTCAGTTTTTCGAGAAACTTTTGCGTTTCGTTCCATTTCATCACATACGAAGATACTTCCTGATCTTTTCCCGTCAGCGGCCTCATGCTGTCGATATAGTACGGATTCGGAAGAAACCTTACGTCGAATACTAAATCCGCATCGATCGGTAATCCGTATTTAAACCCGAATGACATCACATTCACCGTAAAGGTATGTCCGTGATCTGCCGCAAAATGCTGGACGATTTTTTCGCGCAGGTCCCTCGGTTTCATATCGGATGTATCATAAATGATTTGAGAGCGGCCTTTCAGCTCTTCGAGAAGCTCCCGTTCCGTCCGGATGCCCTCAAGCGGCAGGCCAGTTGTCGCAAGGGGGTGGGACCTTCTTGTCTCTTTATATCTTGAAACGAGAACCAAATCCTTGGCATCTAAAAATAAAATTCGCGGGGTAATCCAGGATGTTTCCCCAATCTCGTCAAGCGCTTCAATCAGGCTGTCAAAAAACTCGCGGCCGCGCAAATCCATAACAAGGGCAACTTTGCTCATTTTTGAACTTGATTCCTTCATCAGCTCCAAAAATTTCGGCAGCAAAGATGGTGGCAGATTATCGACACAGAAAAAACCGAGATCCTCAAAGCTTTGAATCGCCACTGTTTTTCCTGCCCCTGACATTCCGGTTATGATCACAAGCTGTATATCATGGCCTCCATTCGCATTCATGCTTCTCTCCCCCTCTTATGTTTATTCGCCTTGCGGGTCGAGGCGATAGGACAGCAATTCAAAGTCAGGCGTATACGTAAAGGTGCCGTGAAGCAGTCCTTTGCCTTTCAGCATAAAATCCAGAATATGGACGTCTCCCGGCGCCATCGGCAGGCTCCCGACGTCTCCCGCCTGATGCCACCTGATGATGCCTTCTTCCGATTCTTCTACATGTTTACCTGTATAATGATCGGCGACGAATGTGAACATCATCCATTCAGATACGACCTGATCATTTTCTTTTATGATAAAGGTGAATATCCCTTTCAGCTGCGGGTTCAGCACATACAGACCCGTCTCTTCGCGGTATTCCCTGATGACGGCGTCCCTGACGGTTTCCCCGCTTTCCATTTTACCGCCGGGGGCTACCCACCAGCCTCGTCTGGGCTTTTGCAGCAACAGGACTTTATCACCTGAAGTCAGCACACAATTCGTCACTCTTTGCAAAGTCTGTCACCCATCCTTTTATTCCTTCAATTCTTTTTTCTATTATACCGCTTCCTGTCCCCGCTCACAATGAACATGCAGTTCCGCCGTGAAAATCGCTTTTTTCCGGACTGCTTTAAGGCTTTTCCCGGGTAAAGCTTAAAGAAACAGCTTTTTCAGCGAATGGAAGCGCTTGCGAAAACCGTTCTTTTATTCTATTTTACAGCAAAAACGGACGTTTCAATATTGAAATTTGAACAACTTGTGAAATTTGTAAAAAATTCTCTTTGTGGGAAAATAAAACAAAAAAAGGACACGGATAAGATCATCCGTGCCAATAAAATTCATTATAAAAGGGGGTCAATTACTATACCCATCATAACGAATAATTGTTTCACTGGTGTTACAGGGCGGTTAAATCATGATGACGATAAAAATACGTTATTTTACAGCCTTTTCTTTCTCTTTCAGCTCTTCGATATAGTGCTGAACGCTCTGTGCGGCAATGCTTCCGTCGCCTGTTGCCGTTACGATTTGGCGAAGGGTTTTCTCACGGATATCGCCCGCTGCAAAAATACCTTCAACTTTTGTTTCCATCTGTTCATTTGTCACGATGTAGCCCTCTTCATTTGTAATGCCGAGGTTTTTGAACGGCTCTGAAAGCGGCAGCATGCCGATGTAGATAAAGACGCCGTCAGTCCGGAACTCTTCTTCTTCGCCCGTGACCGTATCGACCAGCGTTACTTTACCGACCTTTCCGTCTTTTTCATGAATTTCCTTGACCGTCTTGTTCCAGAGAAAGTCGACTTTTTCGTTGTCAAACGCGCGCGCCTGAAGGATGCTTTGCGCTCTCAGCTTATCGCGGCGGTGGACGATCGTGACTTTCGAAGCGAAACGGGTTAAGTACACGCCTTCTTCAACAGCGGAGTCCCCTCCTCCGACAACGACGAGCTCTTTGTTTTTAAAGAATGCGCCGTCACAAACCGCACAATAAGATACACCGCGGCCGCCAAGCTCTTTTTCGCCAGGTACGCCGAGCTTCTTATATTCGGCGCCTGCTGTGATGATGACCGCACGCGCTTTAAATTCTTTTGATCCCGCTTTGACGATCTTGTAGTCTCCTTCATCGACGACTTCTTTAATATCGCCATACGCATACTCAGCGCCGAACTTTTTCGCATGTTCAAACATTTTATTTGAAAGCTCTGGTCCCAGAATGCTTTCAAATCCCGGATAGTTTTCGACATCCTCCGTATTGGCCATCTGTCCGCCCGGAACGCCTCTTTCAACCATCAAAGTCGACAGGTTCGCCCTTGACGTATAAACGGCTGCCGTCATTCCCGCAGGACCTGCTCCGATAATAATGACGTCATACATTTTTTCTTCTGACACAATGTTCACTCCTTCATGAATCTTATGCTGTCAAGCAGTCCATTTCTGTTAAATAAGATTCCCTTCTTATATCTTCCTTACCCATATCCTATAAAATATCATGAATAATCGCTATTTTTTTGCTCACATAATAAAACAGGCTGAACAGTGAAGTTCACACCTGTTTCTAAAGATGTTCTTTTAATGTACGTTCATACTTTGAAAGCGTTCCGGGCGAGATATGGAAGATTTTTGCGGTTTCAGCTTTTGTCAGCCGCTCCTGATGCTCGGTCTTCCAAATGTAATAGATCGCCGCGGCAAGCCCGCCGGCATTTTTCAGCTGAAGGCCGTAAGCCCTGATCTGCTGAATAACATGAAAAATCCAAAAGCACATGGCCTCCTGTTCCATCGCTGACTGATCCGCTTGTTCAATCGCTTTCGCAGTTCTGTAAGCAAGAAGCGCGTCTTTTGAATCAACGGCTGCACTGCTTTCCCCGTAAAGCACAAGCCTGACAAACTGATCTTCAAACGGCGTTTTTGCCATCTGTGAATCAAGCACCGCTTTCAGCTGGGCTTTTTCCCCTTTTCTTCCGCTGATATAGTACGCGGCAAGGCGCTCCTCAAGCGGCCGCTGGACAGGTTTCTTTTCCTTCCGTTCTTTCCACGGCTCCATGCGGGCGTCATCCGGATACTCTTCCTGCATCTTTTTCCATACAGACCGGGCAAATTGAGTGCGGCCGGTGTAGTAAGCTGAGCAGGCGAGCCAGTAATAAAAGGTCTCATCCCCTTCAAATCCCATGCGGTAGAGTGATTTCAGCCATTTATAGCCGAGATCGTATCTGCCGACGAGGGATAGCGTGGCGCCGAGCTTATACCTTTGCTCAAACAGCATCGGATAAACATTGGAAAGCTGTTCGGAAAGCGCCTCGACCTTATCGTCCCGTCGTTCATAGTGATAAAAAATGAGAAGATTGCAAAGCGCATGCAGGTTTCCATGGCTTTTTTCCAAGACCGAAAAAATCGTCGTTTTGGCTTTCTGAATGTCTCCGGCATAAAAATATGCCAGTGCAAGGTTGTTGTAAGCTGACCAAAACTCTGGGTAATCGGAAGTGATTTCTTCAAGCATCACGATCGATTCTTGAAGCTGTCCATTTTCCAGCAGTGATTTCGCCCGATCCTGTTTCAGAATCAAGTCGTCCTGATCGAACTGCGAATAGCCCTCATCTTCCTCTCCCATATCCAATAAATCAAGGAGCTCCGCATTTTCCTCGCTGAACTCGCCGTCCGGGTCTTCTTTTAAATAAGTCTCCGCTGCTTTGTAGGCTTCGTGAAAAAGACCGAGGTGCGCATAGTTGTTTGCTTTAAAATAGTAGCATTCAGTCATTTTTTCGTTGATGTTCTTCAGGATAAAGTCCAAAAGTTCATTTGATTGCTGATAAAATCCCATTTCCGTGTAAATAACCGCAAGTTGGGACAGCATTCCCGTGTTTTCCGGTTCAAGAAAAATCGCTCTCTGAATGAGCTTGCTCGCGCGGGATAAATTGCGTTCTCTATATGCTTTGAGCCCTTTATGATAAAAATATTGCCCATCTTGGAACAGTTGGACAATTCTCGAATCTTTATGGTGTTCAGAAGTGTACTTTCCCACAGATACCCTCCATTTCAAACTATATACCGTGAGTAGTATAACATAGTTCCCCGCCGGCTTAACAGGTCAAAAACAAGTTTCGAGAAAATTCTCTTCATTTTCCACATATGGTTTTTTCACCATTTTATTCCGGACGTTTGGAGCATCGGAGCGCATAGGGCCTTCAGAAGGTTCAAGGTAGGTTTTATATCGGAAGTACGCTTTTTATTTTAACCAGGGCAAAATCTTTTTTTAGCACTAGATAGTGACGAATATACGTTCCCATTGTATGATCATAGAAAGGGGGTTCATCATGTGAAAAAAAGCGGATCAATACAATTGAAGCATTTCTCGGAAGAACATTCAGCTGCGCTTCTCGAATTCGAGCTTCCTGAAGAACAGCATCGATTTACCGCGCTGCCGAAAGAGGTTTTAAAACGGACGGACGGTCAGTTTCCAATCGTAATGTTAAGCGAAGGCAAGCCCGTCGGATTTTTTATCCTGCATGCGACCGAGAGGGTAAAAGACTACTCGTACAACCCGGAAGCCATGCTGTTAACGGCACTATCCGTCGACAGAAAGCACCAGGGAAAAGGTTTTGCAAAAGAAGGAATGCTCAAGCTTCCTGAGTTTGTCGCCAAGGCGTTCACCCATTGTCATGAAATCGTGCTGGTTGTGAACGTGAAAAACACCGCGGCCCAGCACCTGTATGTGAAAGCCGGATTTGCAGACACAGGGGAAAGAAAAACGGGGCCGATCGGAGAGCAAATCGTGATGAAATTAAACATCAAATAGCTCCCCTATCGGGAAAACACCCAAAAGGCAGTTTGCTTTTTAGGTGTAAGCAATACGCTTATGATTCAGCGCCTTCATGGCGCTCTTTCAGGACGCCAAGCACATCATCAAGCGGAAGGGACTGCTCCCTCAGCAAAACGAGCAGATGGTAAAGAAGGTCAGCCGCTTCCCATTTCAGCTCTTCAGAATCCCGGTTTTTTGCAGCGATAATGACTTCCGCCGCTTCTTCGCCAACCTTCTTCAAAATCTTGTCAACGCCTTCACTGAACAAATATGTCGTATATGCGCCTTCAGGCATTTCCGCCTGCCGTTTGGCAATCACCGTTTCAAGTTCATTGATGATGTCAAAGCGGCCGCCGCCAGTCTGTCTGATATGTTCGCCGGGCGAGAAACAGCTGTAGCTTTCTGTATGACAGGCCGGTCCCGCCGGTTCGACCAGCACGATGAGCGCATCCTGATCACAGTCAAGCCTGATGTCTATCACACGCTGAATGTTTCCTGACGTCGCTCCCTTATGCCAGAGCTCTCCTCGCGACCTGCTGAAAAACCATGTCTCCTTCGTTTCCAGCGTTTTTTCAAACGATTCTTTGTTCATATAAGCAAGTGTCAGCACTTCCTTGCTCACTGCATCCTGGACAATCGCCGGAATCAAGCCGGCTTCATTAAATGTCAACTCGTCTGCCTTGATCATCTTACATTCACCCCGCGCTCTTTTAAATAAGCTTTTACTTCTTTTACAGATGTTTCTTTGTAATGAAAGATAGATGCGGCAAGAGCCGCGTCCGCCTGCCCTTCTGCAAATGCATCATACATGTGGTCCGCATGACCTGCGCCTCCGGATGCAATGACCGGGACTGAAACGGCTTCTGATACACACTTTGTGAGCCTGCAGTCAAATCCGTTCTTTTCTCCGTCTGCATCCATGCTTGTCAGCAGGATTTCACCGGCTCCCCGCTGAACGGCTTCCTTTGCCCATGAAACGGCCTCAAGGTCCGTCTTTTTACGTCCGCCGTGTGTATAAACATAATACTGATCAGCTTCCGGATCGAATTTTGCATCAATCGCGACGACAATGCATTGAGAGCCGAAAAAGTCAGCGCCTTCCGTTATCAGTTCCGGACGGAGAACGGCAGCCGTATTAACGGAAACTTTGTCGGCTCCGGCCCGCAGGATCGTTTTCATATCATCCAAACGATTAATGCCGCCGCCGACGGTAAACGGGATCGCCAGCTTGGCCGCCACTCTTTCAACGACGTCAACCATCGTTTTTCTCCCCTCGTGGGATGCCGAGATATCGAGAAAAACAAGCTCATCAGCGCCTTCACGATCATATACTTCAGCCAGCTCAACGGGGTCGCCGGCATCTTTCAATTCAACAAACTGTACACCTTTGACAACGCGGCCGTCTTTTACGTCTAAACACGGGATAATTCGTTTTGTGATCACTTTTCCGCCACCCTTTCAAGCGCTTCAGCCACGGTAAATTGATTGGTATACAGCGCTTTTCCGACAATGGCGCCAGAGACGCCTTCCGCAGCCCGGGAAGCGAGTGCCTCAAGATCGGCGAGAGAGCTGACACCGCCGGAGGCAATGACTTGTTTACCGGTTGCCCTGGCAAGCTCCACTGTACTGCTGATATTCGGTCCTGACAGCATTCCGTCAGTCGCAATGTCGGTAAAGATAAACACTTCCGCACCTTCATTCGCAAGCTCGCGGCCAAGCTCTTCCGCTCTAACGGAGGAGGTCTCAAGCCATCCTTCAGTCGAAACAAATCCGTCTCTTGCGTCAAGACCGATTGCGATATGCCGGCCGTAAGCTTTCAGCATGTTTTTGACAAACTCGGGATTTGATACGGCCGAGCTGCCTAAGATCACCCTTTCAACACCTTGCGACAAGTAGTCATACACGTCTTTTTCGGTCCTGATGCCGCCGCCGACCTGCACTTTAACGTTGAGCTCATCAGCAATGCTTATGACGTGGCTGTCGTTCACTTTTTTGCCTTCTCTTGCCCCGTCCAAATCGACAAGATGAATCCAGTCTGCCCCCGCTTCAGCAAACCGGGAGGCCATATCCAGAGGGGAATGACCGTAAATCGTTTCTTTTTCGTAATCTCCCTGGATGAGCCTGACGCATTTGCCGTTTCTCATGTCAATGGCAGGGTATACAGTAAACTCGCTCATTTTTTCACCTTCTGTTCTTGTGTAAGCTGCTTGAAACGCTTTAAGATCGACATGCCGACCGCACTGCTTTTTTCCGGATGGAACTGGGCGCCGTATACATTGCCAAGACCGACGACAGCGGGCACACGCACACCGTATTCGGCGCTGGCAAGCAAAGCCTCCTCTTCGATTCCGCTGACATAATACGAATGAACGAAATACGCATATCCTTCTTTCGTCTTTGGTAAAAGCGGAGAGTCGCGGTGGACCGTGAGCAGATTCCAGCCCATGTGAGGCACTTTTAAGCGATCTCCCGCTTGATCACGGTCTTTCAGTTTAACGATTTTTCCTTTCAAAAGGCCGAGTCCTTCTGACGCCCCGCGTTCTTCGCTTTCTTCAAACAAAAGCTGCATGCCGAGGCATATGCCGAGAAAAGGTTTTCCTTCGCTTACGGCATCTTGAATAAATGTTTTCAGGCCGGTCTGGCTTAAAGTCTCCATCGCATCCCGAAAAGCGCCGACTCCCGGAAGGATATAGCTGTCCGCTTTCTTAAGTTCATCCGGATGCTCGGACACGAAATAAGGAGCATCGATCCGTTCAAGCGCTTTAGAGACGCTGTACAGGTTTCCCATTCCGTAATCTATGACACCGATCATTTACAGCATTCCTTTCGTTGACGGAATTCCTTTGACCCGCGGATCGATCAATGTCGCTTCATCAAGCGCACGTCCCAGCGCTTTAAAAATCGCCTCGATCATGTGGTGGGTATTCGTACCGTAATGAACGATGACGTGAAGATTCATTCGCGCTTCCAGCGCAAACTTCCACAAAAATTCATGGACAAGCTCTGTATCAAATGTTCCGACTTTCCGGCTCGGGAATTCGGCTCTGAACTCGAGGTGCGGCCTGTTGCTCAGATCAATCGCAACCTGGGCGAGCGCTTCATCCATCGGTACCATGCTCGAACCGTAGCGTTTGATTCCTTGTTTATCTCCGAGCGCTTCCAAAAGCGCCTGTCCGAGACAAATACCGATATCTTCAGTCGTATGGTGGTCGTCGATTTCAACATCGCCTTTCGCTTCAACTGAAAGGTCAAACTGCCCGTGTTTTGTAAATAAATCGAGCATATGTGTCATAAACGGGACATCCGTTTGAATATCCGCTTTCCCTTCTCCATCAATATGAAAGGATAATTTAATATCAGTTTCATTGGTTTTTCTTGCCCGTTCGGCTTTTCTCATCAGTTTTCCTCCCGGTCTCTGGATTCAATTGCTCTTGCATGGGCTTCAAGTCCTTCTAATCTTGCAAAGGCCGCGATGTTCTCGGCATTCTCGCGGAATGCATCCCTGCTGTAGGAAATGATGCTGGAGCGCTTTTGGAAGTCAGTCACATTTAGCGGGCTTGAAAATCTGGCTGTGCCGTTAGTCGGCAGAACATGATTAGGGCCTGCAAAATAATCGCCCACCGGCTCTGAACTGTAGCGGCCCAGGAAAATGGCGCCCGCGTGTTTGATCTGTCCGAGCAGGGCATCAGGCTGAGCTGTTAAAATTTCCAAATGTTCAGGAGCGAGCTCATTGATGACGGAAACGGCTTCATGCATCGTCTTTGTAACATAGATCAAACCGTGGTTGTCAATCGACTGCCGTGCAATCTCTTTTCTCGGAAGATGTTCGAGCTGTTCGTAAACCTCTTTTAAAACAGATTCGGCAAGCGGCTTTGAGTCGGTGACAAGAATGCTCGATGCCATCGCATCGTGCTCAGCCTGTGAAAGTAGATCAGCGGCGATTTCCCGGTGGTTTGCCGTACTGTCAGCGAGGATGGCGATTTCACTTGGGCCCGCGATCATATCGATATCAACCTGGCCGAATACTTCCCGTTTAGCAAAGGCGACGTAAATATTGCCAGGTCCCGTGATTTTATCGACGGGGGAAATGGATTCCGTTCCGTAAGCCAATGCGGCAATCGCCTGAGCGCCGCCCATTTTGTAAATCTCTGTGACGCCAAGCTCGGCGGCAGCCGCCAGCACTCCCGCCGACAATTTGCCGTCTTTTCCCGGAGGTGAGGCAAGGACAATGCGATCGACGCCGGCAACAAGCGCCGGAATGACATTCATCAGGACCGATGATGGGTAAGCAGCCGTTCCGCCGGGCACGTACACTCCGGCTGAATCAAGCGGCGTAATTTTTTGGCCGAGCATCGTTCCGTCCTTGCGGTGGTAAAACCATGATGATGTGAGCTGCCGCTCATGATATTCTTTAATGTTTAAAATCGCCGCCCGAATAATCTCGAGATCCCGCTTTTTGAGCGTGGTGTATGCTTCCTTGATTTCCTTTTCAGAAACGCGAAAGTCGGCCACATCCGCTCCGTCAAATTGCCTTGTGAATGCGGAAACAGCTGAATTCCCGTTCTTTTTCACTTCTTCGATAATGCCGCGGACTGCTTTTCTTTGTTCTTCCGTTCCGGCGTCAATGGTGCGCTTTAGTAAAACCGACGTATTTCCGCTGATGGATTTGATCTTCATTTTGCTTTTTCCCCTTCCACAATAAGAGAAAGTTTTGAAGCCATTTCATCGATGACTGCGTCTTTCATTCGGTAGCTGACAGGATTTACGATGAAACGCGACGTGATGTCGCAAATTTTTTCGGTTTCAACCAGCCCGTTTTCCCTTAAAGTCTGTCCTGTTGATACGATATCAACGATTCGGCCGGCAAGCCCGATCAAGGGAGCGAGTTCAATCGAACCGTTGAGCTTGATGATTTCCACTTGTTCTCCCTGCTCCCTGAAGTAGCTTGACGCGACATTTGGATACTTGGTCGCAACCCGGGGTGCAACGCTGTCGGCCGCCGTCTCTGCCAGGCCGGCTACGGCAAGACGGCATTTGCTGATGTTTAAATCAAGCACCTCGTAGACATCGCGTTCTTCTTCCAGCAGGACATCTTTGCCGGCGATTCCGACATCGGCCACCCCGTGCTCGACATATGTTGTGACATCCATCGGCTTGGCGAGGATAAAGCGAAGGTTCTCTTCAGGCACTTGAATGATCAGCTTTCTCGAATCGTCGAATTCTTCAGGGAGCTGATAGCCTGCTTTTCGAAGCATATCGGCAGCTTCCTCAAATATCCGCCCTTTCGGCATCGCAATCGTCAATTCCTTACCCATGCTTCTCTTCCTTTCTGGCCCCGATAAAATAGGTCACGTTTTGAAAAGACTTTGTCATTTGGTCAATATCTCCGATTCCCGCTAAGTCCTGTATGACGACTTTTTTGCCTTTTCTTCGCTCTTCTTCGGCAAATCTGATCGCCTCTTTTCTCTGTTCCGTGCTGAAGATGACGACATCGATTTTTTCTTGCTCTTCAGCCGGCTTCAATGCTTCCAGCAGCCTGTCAGTCCTGATGCCGAAACCGGTTGCCGGAGCGGGTGAGTCGAAGCGGCCGAGAAGCTGGTCATATCTGCCGCCGTTTCCGATCGGAAAGCCGACGTTTTCAGCATAGATTTCAAACAAAACGCCGGTATAGTAGCTCATATGGCTGACCATGCCTAAATCGAGCTTAATGTCGTCCGTGCAACTATAGTCGCCGAGCGTCTCCCAAAGCGTCTTCAGTTCTGAAACCGCGCGTTTTCCTTTTTCAGAATCGATGATCGATGCCGCCTTGCTGCACGTTTCAATACCGCCTCTCAACTCCAAAAGCTCGAGCAGCCTGCTTTTATCAATTGAGGATAAATTGAGGGATTTTACATGCTCCCGGTAGCCGACATAGTTCTTTTCGTATAAATAGCGCCGCAGGACATGAGCCCTTTCTTCGTTTCCTAAAACCTCCACAAACAGAGCGTCTGAAATTCCGACATGGCCGATCGAGATTTTAAATGAAGTCAGGCCGGCTTTTTTAAGCGAAAAAATGACGAGCGCAATCACTTCTGCGTCAGCGCTTGTAGATCCATCGCCGATCAGTTCGACGCCGACTTGCTCAAATTCGGCGGCACGCCCGCCTTCACGCTCCTGTGCCCTGAACACATTTGCAGCATAGCCCACTCTAAGCGGGTGATCATCTTTATGAAGCTTTGAGGCCGCCACCCTTGCGATCGGAGCCGTCATATCAGGTCTTAACACGAGCGTCTGTCCCTCCTGATCAAGGAGTTTAAACAACTGCTGATCCAATATGGCCGACTGCACACCGACCGTATCATAAAATTCAAGGGCCGGTGTCTCCATGAACTGATACCCCCACAAAGCCATCACCTCTGTTAATGAAGAGCGCACCTTTTTCTTCGTTTCGTAAAGCACAGGCAGCGTATCCCGCATGCCATGCGGTTTTTCAAACATAAACATCTACACTTGCACCCCCATAACCGTTTGAAGGAAAATTCCGAATCCTTTAGTTCGCTAATATGATAATATGCTAACAGATAAAAGAATCAAAATCAACAGCCGCTCTTAAAATAGACTCCGGACCGTATGGGAAATGATAACTTTTATGTCATGAACATCTTGATGTTATAATGTATACGATCGCAAATCTTTGCCTTAACCAAACCAGCAAAGGGAAGACAGGAGACTTAGAATGAAATTTTTCAAAACTCTTTTTTTTATTTTTTTCGTAGCAGCTCTTATGACCGCCGTTCTTATACTGTTTTCTAAAGATGCGTTAAGCCCGTTAGCCGAAATGCTGCACAGCAGCCATAAGAATGCTGCTGACAATAAAGAAGTACGTCAGCCGCTTGACGTCCCGCTGATCAACCAAATGGACTCGCCGAAGCTTTATAACGGCTGTGAAGTCGCCAGCCTGGCGATGATCTTAAACTACAGCGGATATCATGTCACAAAAAATGAGCTTGCCAATGAGGTGAAAAAAGTGCCTCTGCACTATGAAAACGGCTTAAAGGGAAATCCTAACGACGGCTTTGTCGGAGATATGGAAAACGGACCCGGACTGAGTGTCTACCATGGCCCGATTTACGATTTGGCCTATTCATACGCAGGTACTAAAGCTGTCGATTTGACGGGAAGTGAGCCGGAGAAAATATATGAACAGCTGAATCAGGGAAGACCGGTTTGGGTGATCACCACTGTACATTTCACCCCAGTCAACGATATGGAAACATGGAATACACCGTCAGGCAAAGTCGATGTGACGTACAGCGTTCACAGTGTTGCCGTGACAGGCTATGATGAAGATTACGTTTATGTGAATGATCCGTACGGATATAAAAACAGAAAAACAGATAGAGAACATTTTGAAAAATCATGGAAACAAATGGGCAGTCAGGCGATCGTGATCGCCGCCTAAAAAGGCAGTTAACCCCCTGCCTTTTTTTAGTTCTTTCAACCCCTATTAAAATAAGCCCCTTTACCCTTTCGTCACATCCAAAATACAGAAAACAACCCCATTTCACGTGTTTTATTTACTGTTTTTTCACAATATTCAAATTATTTGTTTACACGTCAGCAAACTCGCATATATGATAGTACCGAAATAGGTGTCTCATCTTATTGCAAATGGACCAGAAACTGCTTTCACCTACGGGAGACAAATCTGTTTTGAACAATATTTCATGAGGAGGATGAAAATGATGAAGAGATTAGCAGGTACGGTTATTTTGTCAGGTTTGCTCGTCTGCGGGTTTGGACAGGCTCTGCCCGAAAAAGCCTCGGCCGCCGAGGTCGTTCACAAAACGATCGTAGTCGAAAAAGGACAAACGTATGACGGGAAAGGCAAGCGGCTGATTGCAGGTCCGGAGCTGGGGGACGGAAGCCAGCGCGAAGATCAAAAACCGATTTTCAAAGTGGAGAATGGCGCAACGCTCAAAAATGTCGTGCTTGGCGCTCCTGCTGCTGACGGTGTTCACACTTATGGTAACGCTTCTATAAGCAATGTTGTTTGGGAAGATGTCGGCGAAGATGCCCTGACTGTCAAAAGCGAAGGAAATGTCACGATTAACGGAGGATCAGCCCGGCTTGCCGCGGACAAAATCTTTCAGATTAATAAAGCGAGTACATTTACCGTGAAAAATTTCACTGCGGATCAAGGAGGCAAATTCATTCGCCAGCTCGGAGGCTCGACATTTAAGGCAGTGGTCAATATTGATAACTGCACGATTACAAATATGAAAGAGGCCATCTTCAGAACCGACAGCAGTACAAGTTCCGTTACGATGACAAATACAAGGTACTCAAAAGTCGGAAAGAAGTGGATCGGTGTGAAGCATATTACGGAAAGGAACAATCATGAATTTTAACTTTGATTGCAAATAAAGGCCCCCGTTCTTTATTCAGCGGGGGTCTCCAACCTTTTTTCCATTTCTTCTTTTGTATAGATCAGCCGCATCGGATTGCCGCCGACAAAAGCGCCCGGAGGCACATCTTTATGAACGAGCGTACCGGCGGAAATGACGGCGCCGTCTCCGATTTCGACGCCTGGAAGGATCGTCGTATTGGCTCCGATCATGACTTCATCGCCGATGACAACCTCGCCGAGCCGATATTCTTTTATTAAATACTCGTGCGCCAAAATGGTCGTATTGTAGCCGATCACGGTGTTACGCCCGACGGAGATCTTTTCAGGAAACATGATATCCGGCATGACCATTAAAGCAAATGAGCATTTCTCTCCGATTTTCATCCGCAAAAACGTCCGGTACATCCAATTTTTCATCCCAAGAAACGGCGTATAGCGCGCTGCCTGAATGACGATAAAGTTTTTGACCACTTTAAAAAATGGAACCGTCTGATAGATGTGCCATAAGGAATTGGCGCCGGACACCGGATAGCGCTTCGTTTTTCTCAAGCTTCCTCCACCTCAAGAATGCGAAGGAGATCGCTCATTTGCCGGAGCATAAAATCAGGCTCGTGTTTAGCCAGGCTTTCTTCTCCTTTAATCGTCCACGCAACGCCTGCTGTTTTCGTTCCGGCGTTCTTCCCTGCTAATATATCGTGGTAATTATCACCGATCATGATGGCTTCTTCCGGACGGCTGCCAAGCTTGGAAAGGGCAAGCAAAACAGGCTCGGGATCTGGCTTCGGCCGCTTGACGTCATCCAGCGTCACAACCGTCTCGAAAAAGGCATCAAGCCCCGTCAGTTTAAGCCCCATGATAACGGTGTCCCGCAGCTTTGTCGTGACAATCCCGAGCTTATACCCTTCTTCCGCGAGGCGTTCCAGCGTCTCGTAAACCGTCTCATACTCGGTTACCAGTTCATCATGCATCTGATGATTAAATGTCCGGTACATGGTGATCATTTCTTCAGCCTTATCCTTTTGAATGCTTGAGAACGTTTCATAAAGGGAAGGTCCGATGAAAGCAAGGACATCCTCCCGTTTATAGCGTCCCGGTGCATAATGGTCGAGCGTGTGCAAAAATGAGGCGATGATCAGCTCATTTGTATTGATTAGCGTTCCATCCAAATCAAATAAAACCGTATTAACTTTCATACAAAGCTTCCTTTCTGCGAACGGAATAACCCGGCTTTCTCCAGATGCGCGAAATCGCGATCGTCAGCAGAATCGCGGTTACAAGCCTGATCAACAAAAGAGGCCAGACCGGAATGCCGAGCGGGATAAATACCAATGTGTCTTCCACAACCGCGTGACAGGCAACGAGAAAAATAAACGCGAGCGTTACATCTCTTTTGCTGACGCCGTCTTCTTCGACCGCTTTGATCATAACGCCGGCCCCATATGCAAGGCCGATCGTCAGCCCGGCAACCATCGTCATTGAGGTGTTCTCTTTCATGCCGAGCATTCTCGTCAGCGGTGCAAACCACTTTGAAAAAGTATGCAGCCAGCCAAGGTCTCTCATATATTGAATGATGATCATCAGCGGTATCACGATGGCTGCAAGCTGAAGGACGCCAAGACCCGCCTTGGTGACGGCTTCAAGCGCAATTTCAAGCCAGCCGGAAGGAGCGGCGCTTTTCGCAGAGATCAAGCCGTATTGGGCCGCATCCTGACCGCCGTGCCAGACAAGGTTAATGATAAAGGCCGAAAAAACGGCGAGGCCGATGCGCACAAGCAAAATAAGCCATATTTTAATTCCGACCCTTGATGCAACGGTCGATTCGATAATCAAATTGTGGCAAAACGACAGCATCACCGCTAAAATAAACACTTCTTTAACTGTCAAATCAAGCGTTAAAATCCCCGCAATTCCGGCATACAAGTTCAGCATGTTGCCGAGCACAAGCGGTATCGCCGCTTCCCCTGACAACCCGAAAATTCCCATCGCCGGCGTGATCAGCTTGATCAACCAGTCCATCACCGGTGTATGCTGAAGCAGGCTGACAATCAGCGTGACAGGAAAAATCACTTTTCCGAGTGTCCACGTCGTTTTCAGCCCCGCCACAGCTCCGGCTTTTAAAGTTCCCTTCATTGCTGCCTCCCCTTTGTAAAATCGCTACATCTCCTGATACCGTTTAATCTCTCGCCCTTTGAAACGTCTGTAGGCTATCAGCGCAGCCGCACTGAGGATCAGGACGATTGAAATCACCTGGGCGATGCGAAGGTTCGCCGTCAGCATCAGACTGTCCGTTCTCAGGCCTTCGATATAGTAGCGTCCCATCGAATACCAAATGACATAGATTAAGAACAGCTCGCCTCGCTTTAAATTCGCTTTTCTTAAAAGAAGCAGAACGACTACTCCCGTGAAGCTCCACAGCGATTCATACAAAAAGGTAGGCTGGTAGTACTGCCCGTCGATGTACATTTGATTGATGATAAAATCAGGCAGGTGGAGGTTTTCTAAAAACGCTCTTGACACCGCCTCACCGTGCGCTTCCTGGTTCATAAAGTTTCCCCAGCGGCCGATCGCCTGACCGAGCAGGATGCTTGGAGCAGCAATATCAGCCAGCTTCCAAAACGAAAGCCCTTTGACCTTCGCATAAATGATTCCCGTCAGCACGGCGCCGATCAGTCCGCCGTGGATCGCAAGGCCGCCGTTCCATATTTGAATAATCTGGTCCGGGTGTTCACTGTAATAGCCCCATTGAAAAATGACATAGTATGCCCTTGCACATAAAATCGCAATCGGGATCGCAAAAAGCACCAAATCGACAAAGGTGTCCTTATGCAGCCCCCTCCGTTCGCCTTCCCTGACCGCCAGCCACAAGCCCAGCAAAGCGCCAAGGCCGATGATAATGCCGTACCAATGGACAGCAATCGGCCCCAGGTGAAAAGCAATCGGATTTAAAGGTTCAATCGTTTCATTCATATTGTCAGCTCCTATTCTTCAAGCTCACCATCTTCAATCACATCCGCAAGCTTATGGGTAAATTGCTCAGCGGCATTCAGACCCATTCTCTTTAGTCTGAAGTTCATTGCGGCCACTTCGATGATGACGGCAAGATTTCTTCCCGGACGAACCGGAATTGTCAGCTTCGGAACGTCTGTATCAATAATTTTCATTGTATCTTCTTCAAGCCCTAAGCGGTCATACTGCTTTCCTTGCTCCCAAAGCTCCAGACTCATGACAAGAGTAATCCGCTTAAAGCTTCTGACCGCCCCCGCGCCAAATAACGTCATGACATTGATAATGCCAAGGCCTCTGATTTCCAGGAGATGCTCAATTAATTCAGGCGCGCTTCCGATCAATGTATCCTGGTCTTCCTGTCTGATCTCAACGCAGTCATCCGCCACAAGGCGATGGCCTCTTTTGACAAGCTCCAAAGCCGTTTCGCTTTTTCCAACGCCGCTCTTTCCGATAATGAGCACCCCGACGCCGTAAACATCGACGAGGACGCCGTGAATCGCAGTTGTCGGAGCCAGCTGGCTTTCAAGAAAATTCGTCAGACGGCTTGTCAGGCGCGTCGTCTTTAACGGGGATCGAAGCACAGGCACGCCGTTTTCTTCGGAAGCCTCGATGAGTTCAGGCGGAATCGGCAAATCACGGGAAAGGATAATCGCCGGTGTAATTTCCGTGCATAACGACAGCATCCGCTGCTTTTTTTCTTCCTCTGGAAGCTTTTCAAAAAAGGTAATCTCGGTCTTCCCAAGCAGCTGAACCCTCTCTTTTGGATAGTATGTAAAATAACCAGCCATTTCAAGGCCCGGTCTTGATAAATCGCTCATCGTAATCGGACGGTTGATCCCTTCTTCTCCGCTGATGAGCTCAAGCTTAAATTTATCCATCACATCTTTTGTTCGAACTTTCGGCACGATTGATGCACCCTCCTCTTCTCAGATGAAGAACTAGACATTCAGCTTTATTCTATCACTTTCAAAATGAACCTAAAACATTTTTTGAAAATGGCCCCCCTTGACACTTCGGTGAAGTCTTCTTTTCCTGGGCTTTCTTTCAAAGCGAAAAATCAGTAGTATGTAAAGAGGAACGCGAAAAGGAAGTGAAGAACCGTTGAAATACAATATCCATGATACCACCGTGCTGAACGAAGACATTTTGACCCCGGAAGAAAAAGAGACATGGGTTCTTTATATGAAAGTACTGACCGCTGCCGGCCTGGGGGATGTCTCCGAATGGATGAAGCTCGATCTCAGCATGCCGCAAATGAAAGTTTTAATGCTTCTGAACAACCACGGCACACTGAAAGTCTCTGAAATCGCTGAAAAAATGGGCGCTTCCCTTTCAAATATGACCGGACTGCTCAGCCGCCTTGAACAAGCGAACTTCATCAAAAGAACACATTCCGAGCAAGACCGGAGAACGATTGTTGTTGAACTAACCGAAGATGCAAAGGGGATTTTTCGAAGCCTTTACAAAAAGGGCCACGAAAAGCTCAAAAAGGCGCTCCAGAAACTGAACGAACAGGAAAAAACCAAAGTGAATGAAGGCCTTACCATTCTTGAAAAAGCGTTAAAAGCTGACGATGAATAGACAAGCTGCCCGGAAAACGGCGCAGCTTTTTTTGTTGAAAAATTTCTTTTGACAAAACGTGTTTTTTTAAGGATGATTAAAATAGTTCACTCAAAGTGAATTATTCATTTTAAATTAATAAAAAAGGAGGATATATGGTGTGAACCAAAAGTGGGCCGTATTATTATTTACGATCGGCGTGTTTATGGCTGCTTTAGACAATGGCATCATTTCAGCCGCACTGACGACAATCAACGATTCTTTTCAAGTATCCCCCTCATGGGGAGCTTGGGGCATCACACTTTATACGCTCGGTTTGGCAGTCAGCGTCCCGATCGTCGGAAAGCTGTCTGACCGGTATGGACGCAAAAAGCTGTTTATCATCGAAGTCTTGCTGTTTGGCGCCGGTTCGCTGCTGGTTGCATTGAGCCAAAACTTCCCGATGTTTTTATTGGCAAGGCTGATTCAGTCGCTTGGCGGCGGCGGAATCTTTATTATCGGAAGCTCGCATATTCTCACTGCGCTGCCTAAAGAAAAACAGGGAACCGCACTGGGGCTTTTAGGTGCGATGAACGGCATCGCGGCAGTGCTCGGTCCGAATATCGGCAGCTTTATTTTGGATATGACCGGAAGCTGGCACTGGCTGTTTTTGATCAACCTTCCGATTGCCGCAGTGCTGATCATTCTCAGCGTTCCATTGATGAAAGAAACAAAAGGCGGAACACAGAAGCCGCTCGATCTGGCCGGAACTGTGCTGTTGTCTCTTGGGATTTTAGCTGTGATGTACGGAATAACGAATATAAACGGACAGCACATGTCTGCCGTCCTGTCCGATCCAAAGGTTTACTGTTTTCTTCTGATCGGCTGCGCGCTGTTTGCAGGACTCATCTTTTATGAAAAACGCATAGAACTGAAAGGCGGCGACCCGATACTTGCCTACAGCTTATTAAAAAACAAGGTGTTTCAATGGACGCTTTTTATCGGATTTTTATCCGGCGGACTCTTGGCAGCCGTTATTTTCATTCCTGCATATGCGGAACAATATTTGCATGTCGCTCCTGAAAAAGCGGGGTATTGGATGACGCCTCTGGCGCTGGCTTCGGGAATAGGAGCAGGGCTCGGCGGAATGCTCGCTGATCGGAAAGGACCGGTAAAAGCGGCATGGCTCTCGGGAATCATTTCGTTCGCCGGGTTTTTACTCTTATCCGTCTGGGTGACAGAGAAGTGGGAATTTGTTTTGGCAAGCATTATCGCAGGGGTCGGCTTTGGTTTTCTGTTAGGCGCGCCGTTAAATATGCTTGTATCAGAGGCAGCAAAACAGGATTACGGGACAGCGCTCGGCACATTATCACTCGTCAGGCAGATGGGAATGACCTTGGCGCCCGCTTTGTATGCAGGATATATAACGGCCGGCTACGAAAATATCGGCACACATATCAAACAAAAACTGAATGATGCAGGGATGCCGATAAAAGAATTTACAGGCGGTGAGTCGGACGTAGCGCGTCTGAACGAATCACTCAGCCAGATTCCCGACCCAAAAGTAAAGGACATTATAAGCGAAGCGATCCATGAAAGTGTAGGAACGGGGTTTTTTAACCTCTACTTCACAGCCGCCGTCCTCTCCCTTGCCGTCATCGCTTCTGTCAGCATTTTATCGCTTTACAGAAAAAAACAAGCCGACACGGCAACCCGTCTGAAAAAAGATGTGACAAACTAAAAAGCATTTGCTCCCCTTAGGAAAACAAATGCTTTTTACGTTCACAAATGAATACCGCAGCCAGCCAAAAGCCGATTACAGCAATTGGGGGATTTTTCATACCTGACGGCTCAAGTTTCGCTTGCTTTAACTTCATGCCGGCCGGCGGGGGGCTCCCCGACAATTGCCACAGAGCTGAGCCCACCCCGGCGGTTTGATCTATCAAAAAGGATCTCATGCCGTCATCTTTTGTCGTCAATTTCCACATCTGAGATCTGCTTTTGCCGCCGTAATGGTCAGAAGCTGCGGCGTACCAGAAATAGGTTGTGTTCGGCTGTAAATCCTTCCATGTCACTGAAGCCGTCTTTCCGCTTTTCACCGTTTTTGCTTTCCCAATTTCCTTGTTCGAAAAGACATTCAGCTCAAAATAATCGGTTTTAACCTTTTTCTTCCGTGGTTTCAGATCCGTTTTGATGTTGAACTCGTCTTTCGGGCCGAATTGGTGCGGATCATAAAAATTATAGTCGTCAAGATATGGCGAATACGTTTTGACATGGATCGTGTCATGCTTCGGATCTACATGAAGAATTCTTAAATAACCTTGGCCTCCTTCAGGACCGCCCTGATAGTCGGCAAGCATTTGATACACCTTGCGATCCGTCTTGCCGTCCCCGTTATCATCAAGCCTGTCGACTTTTAAGTTGGAGCTGTGATAGTGGCCGCTCAACACGGCGATCACATTCGGATTCCGCTTGATGATCTGTTCAAATATTTTCTCCCCGATTGGACTTCTGCTTCCGCTGACAAGCAAAAACTCGTGAAATGACAAAATCGCTTTTCGATCGGGATGGCGTTTCAGAACATCATCTATCCACTGCAGTTCTTTTTTTCCGATTCCCCACCCCATCGATACCATGATATAGTCGTTTCCCCCGCTGGAGATGAGATCGTAATGCCCTTTGTTATTCTGATAAGACCCGCCGTAATGCGGTTTTTGTTTAAAACGTCTTTCCCCGAAATACCTGCCGAATTTCAAATAAGACCGGTCTTTATGGCTGACATCGTGATTGCCCGCCAGCACGCCGTATGGAACTTGATGGTCGTCGAGAACTTTCATGAACTGGTCGGCGCGCTTCCATTGCAGCGGCTGATCCGCTTCATCCACAAGATCCCCCGTATGAAAGACGTACTGAATGTTCAGCTTATCCTTTTGTTCGGCGATCCACTTGACCTGACGTTCAAAAATGTGCGGATAGCTTTCCGAATAATATTGCGTATCAGACATCCACACAAATGTATAGTCATTTTGCGAAAGCTGAATTTGATCCTGAATGATGATGCTCGCCTTGGATTGACGGATATAATCGGCAGCTTTTATGCTTCCTTTGAGGGTGAAAGGTTTTTCATCCTTTGCAACATGGAATGTCAGCGTCTCCCACCTCTTGCTCGTCCAATTCCAAGCGAACATGGAGACTTTTCTGCCGGGAAGCGAACTGCCTCGCCACCGCACTTCCACCTTGTCGTTCGGCCCCGTATTTTCATCCACTTTGACATCAAAGCGATGGTACGGAAACTTTGTTGTTGATGACGTTTCAAAACCTTTTCCGTCAGGTGCGGACATGCCGCTGCGCTCTTCTTTTGTCAGCGCCTTTTCCCCTCTGACCGCAAAGCTTTGCGGAGGTTCCGTCCCGCTTTCGTTCGCTGACACGTCAACGTGCTCTTCGTCTTTTACAGTGTACTGAAACCCTTGATGGAATGACACTTTCATCTTATCTTTGGTCGGGTCCTTGACGCGAACGGCCAGCTTAGCTTGTGTGCTGCCGGGGGCATTTTTGACCTGGGAGGGCTTCTCCGGCTTTTCCTCTTTAATATAAAATGCCTTTTTCACGATTGACAGGTTGCCGGCGCTGTCCTCCGCTTTTATTTTCAGTTCGTGCTTTCCCGCATCCAGGCCGGCAGAAGATATAAAATAGGGAAGCGCTATTTTTTTGCCGTCAAGAACGGCTTTTATGCTTTTCACACCGCTCCATTTATCGTGTGCGACCGCATTGATCTCAAACGATCCTTTATACGTCCTGCCGTCTTTTAGTGACGTTTTGATCTCAGGGCCTGTATTATCAACCGTCACCCTGCGGATGAGCCTTTCTTCGCCATTCTCCGCTTCAACGATGTGCGGCCCTTCATCCCAGGCCTGTGTATGCCATTGACTGGCAAGCGATGTAAACTTGGCTTCCGGAATCGAAAAACGGAATTCATACCATTCGCGCGCCCCTGGACCGTCGCCGGCCGGAAGCTCAGCTTTCGGATCGTCGTACTGCTCATCGCGAATGATGGTCCCATCCGCTAAGATAAGACGGGGATTCTTGAGGACAAAATCATCCCTGTTTTCTTCTGCAGATTGTTCAAATGGGGTTGACTTCGTGCCTGAACGAACTTTAATCGCAAACGGCTTTCCTTTTTTTAATTCCTCCGGAGAAACCGGAACCGTAATGGTCGTATACCGGCGGCGCGAATCGTCAAAAACTTTTTGAACCCTTCTGCCGATCGTTATAGCATTTTTAAAATACAGATTTGTTTGATTGACATCGAATGCAAAGTAGGCTTTTTTTTCAAGCGCTGATTCACCTTTTTTTTGTTCAATTCCGTCAATCCGAATTGTCGTTTCAAAAGGCGGCTTTTCTGCTGTGGCTTTCAACAGCATTTTTCCGGAAACGGTTCCGCCTTCGCTTACATTCAGCCTGAGCCCCTTTAAAATCCGCTGTTCAAGCGGTATCGTTTTCTTTTCAGTCGCCGTAACATTTGATCCATCGCCGGCCCGCATATAGTATTCCACTTTTTCTTTGCCAATGAGCTCGGCAAAATAGATATTGTGGCGGTACAAACCGTCATTGCGGCTTTTTTCAACACGGACTTCAGTAAACGGCTCATCATCATTCATACGGTAGAAAAACTGCGCCTGTTTCACTTGCCGATTGTCTTTCATGTCAGCTAAGAGCTGAATCGTTTCACCCGGTTTGACCGCTTGATGATCCGTCATATCATGGATCGCCGGCTTTTCTCTGTCAGGCATGACCGTCACCGTCTGTGAAGGAACCTGCGCCTTCAGAAGCGAACCAGGAGACGGTGTTTCTTCCCCGGCCGATATCATTTTCATATGCTTCGTTCCATCCAGCGGATATCGATAAAGAAGCGCTTTATTTTTAGTGACATCAGTTTTATCCGGCTTGCTTTGATAACGGGCGGATGCGACCTCTTCCCCGCTGTTTGTGCAGATAATCACCTCTCTCGGCGCCGTATTCGCCAGGCCGCTCCCTTTGAGAACAGAAAGCGTTTTGCCTTTACGAAGGTGAACACCGTAATGCTGATTGAAGTCATCTTCCGTCAAATGTCCGTTTGAGCGGTTTTTCACCCAAAACACGTGTGTTTGACCGGAAGGAATCGTCACATCATCGCGTTCAAAAGGCCAGACGGTGTCTGATTCCTTGCCCTTTTCAGGATGCCTGTATTTCATTTTGTAATTGTTCAGATGAACAGCTTTATTGGTATTGTTATAAACTTCAATAAATTCATAGCCGTCCTTTGCACCGGTGTTTGACGTGTCGACAGCCATTTCCGTGATCAACAGCTCCGGAAGCTTTTGTGTATCCGTACGTACGCCTTTCAGGGCGACAGTATACACATCCGTCTTCACAGAGGAACGACCGGCCTGAGCCTCAATGTAATACTGGACTTTGTCGGATGCTATGGATTCGCTTTCCAACTTGGCAATATAGCCGTTCTGTTTGCCCGGCTCTACTTCCATCGGAATCCCCCGATACGGCAATTCGGCATGCTGCTTGTAATACAGAATGACCGTGTCAGCGGCCGCCTCCGCGGAAAAATACAAGTCGTCTCCTTTTTTTACTTGTTCAACAGAAGTATGCCTGATGGCCGGTGAACTAAGCTGAATGTGCTCTTTTTCCGCCGCGGACGATATCGGCATCTGTAAGGCAAAAAGTAAAACTGCGGCCAGAAACAAAAGGGTTTGGCGATTTCTGTACTTTTTCATCGTCTACCTCCCTTTCGTATTTTGCCTTTACAGATCATTTTTATGAAAGAGACATCCGTGCAAAAAAAAGAAGCCTGATGAATCATCAGACTTCAACTTATTTTTTGGACATCGGTTCGATAATTGCTTTTTGAATGAGCAAGTGGAAAACCGACAGGACGATCGACGCAAAAATGGCTGTCCCAAAGCCGTCCAGGTCAAAACTGTCCCCCATAATGGATGCGGTCATATAAAGAGTAATCGCATTGATGATAAACAAAAATAAACCTAACGTAATCACCGTGACAGGCAGCGTCAAAATCACCAGCACCGGCTTCACAAACATATTTAAGATCGATAAAATCAAACTTGCCGTGATGGCTGCCCCGATGCTTCTGACGTGAACCGAATCAAAGTAACCAGCAATAACGATTAATAATAAGGCATTGACAAGAACGTTTATGATCCATTTCATCATCTGTCGACGTCCCCTTCATTCGGCACTAGGAATACCCAGACAATATAAATCAGCAGAACGGGAACTCCGGTCGAAAATATAAATAATAGAACCGTAATGATTCTCAGCAATGACGCATCCATATTTAAATACTCAGCAAGACCCCCGACGACCCCGGCAATCTTTCTGTCTGTTTCGGATCGAAATAGCCTTTTCATTGTATCACTCCTGTGTATGGTTTAAATGGATCGATCCTGTCTTCGATTCCAAAAAAACAGTCATGCTATGATCATGATTTTGATTTGCTTTTAGATACATTTCTTTCTGGATTGTCTCGTTTTTTTCTTTTAAAATTTCCGCATCTGACAGATCATGAGACAGAGAACCGAGATTGCTTTTCAGCTCCGCTGTCACAGCGCAGTCCCGGGGAACATTCAGCTCTACGCTTCCAGTCGTTGTTTTCACGTATGCCGTCCGGCAGTGCGGATTTTTGACTGTTGCAGCAATATTACCGTTAAAGCTCTGCAGGTCAAGTGCATCGCATGAACCTTTAAGATCGATCAATCCATTGATGGTTTCCGCTTCAATCTCTCCGCAAGTATGGTCGGCGAGTTTGATTTGCCCATTTGCAGTTTCCAATGAAGCTTTTCCTGCCGTGAGAGCAGAGAACGACAGCACGCCGTTCGTCGTTTTGGCGGACAGCTCTTTTACGTTTAAATGTTCCCCTCTGACCGGGCCGTTAAACAGCTTAAAGCGGATTTTGCCGTACTCTTTGTCCGGTATATAGACGGTAAGGTTGGTCTTCATTGTTTTTTTCTCCGTGCGGATCGTGAACTTATCGCCTTCCACACCGCAGTCGATATGCTGGAGAAAAGCCTGCCTTGCTTCATCCTGATTTTCGGCGCGGTACACTTTTGCCTGGCATTCGACTCTGATGTCGGAATCGTTCCATGGTACAAGGTTGACGCTGCCGTTGGCAAGCTGAATATCCAGAGTCGAAAAATCGGAGTCTTTGAACTGGAATATATGCTGAACCTCGAACGAGTGCCCGAAATTCAAATCCAGGTCTGCTTCTTTCACTTTTTTTACAGCGGTATCAATCCATTCGAACAGTTTGGAACCGATTGAAGGCTTCGGTTCTTTTTTCTTTTCGCTGTAGAAGTCTTCCGCATCAATGACATTTTCAGACAGAGCTGTCACCTTGCTCTCCGTTTCCCTATAGTCTTCTTCAAGTTTTTCGATCAGGATCAGCGCCTCTTTCGCAGACAGTTTTCCTTCCTCGACCAATTTTAAAATTCGCTCTTTCTCATGCTTCATGAAAAGCTCCCCCGTTCTCCTTCTTTTAGGCCTGAGTCAGCATTTTAATCCCTTGAACAACGTTCCAGACCACAATAATCAAGCTGATGATCCCGAAAAAAACAAAACCTCCGACCATGAAAATGACCGCCAAATAACCGCCGTCATTAAAGATAAGCGAACCGCTGATCGCGCCTGCTGCCAATATGACTACGCTTATAAACGGAATAATATGCGAAATAAGCGAACGCATCGCATGCTTTTTCGTTTCTTGATCATCTGTTATAAAATACGCAGCGATTGGCAAAATAAGCGGGGCAAAAAAAACGCTAAAATAACAAATTGCAGAAATCAGTGCGTTGTTTCTCGTCATGCAAAACACTCCTTATCGATGTAAAGCGTTCTTGTGAGTCTAATGTACAGTGACCTTATACTCAGTTTACGTGTATCTTGGCCTTTAGGTTTCATTTTCATTCGATCGGCGTGCGTCAAACTTCGCGAATTGATTTTTTTAGATTTTATGAATAGATTCTTTTTTTATAACCCTTTAAAATATGTGGCAAAGCCAAAGAAAAGGAGCGAGCGTTATGAAACAGAAATCGGAAGTACCCACCTCATCCGCCTCCCAGCTTCTTAGTCTGATTCAGGAACAAAAAAGGATGAATCAGGAGATCGTGAACCGATTGGAAGCGATCAACTCCGCTCCTCCGCTTTCCAGCGAAATCCGCTATTTAAAGGTTCTGCTCAACAGCAGCAGCACCCACATTTTAAACAGTATGATTGAAGCGGCCAAACACATCAGCCGGACTGAGCGTTAAACGTTCTCACGAAGTTCGTTTGATATTTCAACCAGATTTCCGTCGGGATCTCTGATATACACCGAAACGATCGGTCCTTCAGCGCCCGTCCGCTCTGCGGGGCCTTCTTCAATCTGAATGGACAGCCCTTCCAGATGACGGATCACATCATCAATGCCTGTATTTGTGATGAAACACAGGTCCAGGGAGCCGGGCACCGGGTGCTGTGCCTTCGGCTCATATTCTTTTCCAGCCTCGTGGAGGTTTATTTTTTGCCTGCCGAATGTCAGCGCTTTTCTTCCTTCTCTAAAAGTGACCGCATCCATCCCCAACACACGGCTGTAAAATTCGCATGTCGCTTCAAGGTCTTTGACCGTCAGGACCAGATGATCAATCCGATCGATCTTCATCACCCCATCCCCCTTTATGGTTTGTTTTTTACGTTATAACAGCTATTGAATAAAAGAGCAATGAAAATCTTTTGAACAAAGCTTGCCGCTGATCATTCGGCCATTGAAAAAGCTGCCGACGTGAGATCGGCAGCATGTTATTTACGGTCTGACAGCTTCTTTTTCCTGAAGCCGCTTTTTCATTCTGTTTTTGTCGCGTTCAATGATCGGTTTTAAATAATGGCCGGTATATGACCCTTCAACTTTCATGACTTCTTCGGGCGGTCCGGAGGCCACGATCGTCCCCCCGCCGTCTCCTCCTTCAGGGCCCAAATCGATCAAATAATCAGCTGCTTTTATAATATCGAGATTGTGTTCGATTACAAGCACGGTATCTCCATTATCGACCAGGCGCTGCAGAACGGCCAAAAGCCTTGCGATATCATCGACATGCAGTCCTGTCGTCGGCTCGTCCAAGATATAGAGTGATCTTCCCGTTGAACGGCGATGAAGTTCAGATGCCAATTTGACCCGCTGCGCTTCTCCCCCGGAAAGCGTTGTAGCCGGCTGTCCGAGCGTAATATAGCCAAGCCCGACATCATAGAGGGTCTGCAGCTTGCGCTTGATTTTCGGGATGTTCTCAAAAAATTGAACGGCATTTTCGACCGTCATCTCAAGCACGTCAGAAATGTTTTTACCTTTGTATGTGACCTGAAGCGTTTCACGGTTGTATCTCTTTCCGTGGCAAACCTCACAAGGAACGTATACATCGGGCAGGAAGTGCATTTCGATTTTAATAATTCCGTCGCCTTTGCAGGCTTCACAGCGCCCGCCTTTGACGTTAAAGCTGAAGCGCCCTTTTTTGTATCCTCTGACTTTCGCTTCATTCGTCTGGGCAAACACGTCACGGATGTCATCGAACACGCCGGTATATGTGGCCGGGTTTGACCTCGGCGTCCGGCCGATCGGAGACTGGTCGATGTCGATCACTTTATCGAGGTGCTCGATTCCTTTTATTTCTTTGTATTCTCCCGGTTTTGCCTTCGCCCGATGCAGCTTCTGAGCCAGCGTTTTGTGGAGAATTTCATTGACGAGCGTGCTTTTCCCTGATCCCGATACCCCGGTGACAGCTGTGAACACGCCGAGCGGAAACTTCACGGAAACATTTTTCAAGTTGTTTTCCTTTGCGCCTTTTACCTCGATAAAACGGTTGTCAGGCTTCCTTCTCTCGGCAGGAAGAGGAATGAATTTTTTCCCTGAGAGGTACTGCCCTGTCAGCGATTGATCATCGTTCATCACTTCTTCCGGTGTTCCGGCAGAGATCACTTCTCCCCCGTGTACGCCCGCGCCGGGTCCGATATCAATTAAATAGTCGGCGGCAAGCATCGTGTCCTCGTCATGCTCGACGACGATCAAGGTGTTTCCGATATCCCTCATGTTTTTGAGCGTATCAATCAGGCGGTCATTATCGCGCTGATGAAGACCGATTGACGGCTCATCAAGAATGTAGAGGACACCGGTCAGCCTTGAGCCGATTTGCGTTGCAAGCCTGATCCGCTGCGCTTCTCCTCCCGACAGAGTGCCGGCGGCGCGGCTGAGCGTCAAATAGTCAAGCCCGACATTGTTCAAAAATCCAAGGCGCTCTTTAATCTCCCGCAAAATGAGGTTGGCGATCTTCATGTCTTTTTCCGAAAGTTCAAGTTCACGGAAAAATTGAAGGGCGTTAGAAACCGACATTTCGGTTATTTTGCCGATATGAAGGCCGTTTACCAGTACGGCGAGGGATTCCTTTTTCAGACGGTAGCCTTTGCATGAAGGGCACGGCTGATTGGCCATGTATTTTTCCATCAGTTCCCGAACGTAATCAGAGCTCGTTTCTTTATAGCGCCTTTCGATATTGCGGATGACGCCTTCGAACTCAATGTAGTTTTCCCGGACCTGTCCGAAGTCGTTTTCATATCTGAAATAAATCTGCTCGTCTCCGCTGCCGTAAAGGATTTTTTCAAGCTGGTGCTTCGGCAGCTCCCTGACCGGAACATCCATATCGATTCCATAATGGCTGCATACCGCTTCAAGCAGCTTCGGATAATACTGGGAGCTTTGCGGTTCCCAAGGTGCAATCGCATTCTCCTTTAGCGACAGCTCATCGTTTGGAATGACGAGCTCTACATCGACTTCCAGCTTGGACCCGAGGCCGTCGCAGCTCGGACACGCGCCGAACGGGCTGTTGAAAGAGAACATTCTCGGCTCCAGTTCACCGATTGAAAAACCGCAGTGCGGGCAGGCATGATGTTCGCTGAAAAGCAGCTCTTCCTGTCCGATCACATCGATGATCACGCGGCCTTCACCGAGGCGGAGCGCCGTTTCGAGCGAGTCTGTGAGACGGGCTGCTACCCCTTCTTTTATAACGATACGGTCGACGACGACTTCAATCGAATGCTTTTTATTCTTTTCGAGCTCGATGTCTTCTGAGAGGTCGTTCATTTCGCCGTCGATCCGGACTCTCACATAGCCTTGTTTTCTGATTTGGTCGAGCACCTTCACGTGCGAACCTTTTCTTCCCGAGACGATCGGCGCGAGCACCTGGATCTTCGTGCGCTCGGGATATTCCAAAATTCTGTCCGTCATCTGTTCGATCGTTTGCGAGGTAATTTCAATGCCGTGAACCGGGCAGACCGGCTTTCCGATTCTGGCAAACAGCAGCCGGAGATAATCATAGATTTCCGTCACCGTTCCGACTGTCGACCGGGGGTTCCGGCTCGTCGTTTTCTGATCGATGCTGATCGCCGGCGACAGGCCTTCGATCGCATCGACGTCGGGTTTGTCCATCTGTCCTAAAAACTGGCGGGCATACGCGGAGAGAGACTCGACATAGCGCCGTTGCCCCTCTGCATATATCGTATCGAACGCAAGGGATGATTTCCCTGATCCCGAAAGACCTGTCAGCACGACAAGCTGGTCCCTCGGAATAGAGACATCGATATTTTTCAGGTTGTGGGCCCTTGCACCTTTCACCTCAATTCGTTTCGTTGCCATTCTCCATTCATCCTTCCGATTTTAACTCTAGGAGCAAGTCGCGAAGCTCAGCGGCACGTTCAAAGTCAAGCGCTTTTGCGGCTTCCTTCATGTCGTTTTCCATTTGAGCGATCACTTTTTCCCGCTCTTTCTTCGTCATCTTCGAAAGCTTCGGCTCCTCTTTTGCTTGATATTCTTCCTGCTCTTCAGCAGCATGAGTTGCCCGGATGACGTCCCTGATCTTTTTGTTGATCGTTTTCGGCGTAATGCCGTGTTTATCATTATAGGCCTCCTGCTGTTCGCGGCGGCGCTTCGTTTCATTGATTGCGATTTCCATTGAGTTGGTGATTTTGTCGGCATACATGATCACGCGGCCTTCGGCATTTCTGGCGGCGCGGCCGATTGTTTGGATGAGCGAACGCTCAGACCGCAAAAAGCCTTCTTTGTCTGCATCAAGGATGGCGACAAGTGAAACCTCCGGAATATCGAGTCCTTCCCTCAGCAGGTTGATGCCAATGAGAACGTCATGCTTGCCGAGGCGAAGGTCGCGGATGATCTCGATCCGCTCCAGCGTTTTAATCTCGGAATGCAGGTACGTGACCTTGATTCCGATTTCTTTCAGATAATCCGTCAAATCCTCGGACATTTTTTTCGTCAGCGTAGTGACGAGGACGCGTTCATTCCGCTCGATTCTCTGCTGGATTTCGCCGATCAGATCATCGATCTGCCCTTCAATCGGCCTTACCTCAATGATCGGATCAAGCAGCCCCGTCGGCCGGATGATCTGCTCTACCATTTCAGGCGTATGCTCAAGTTCATAAGGGCCCGGCGTAGCCGACACATACACGATGTTGTGAATGTGCTTTTCAAACTCTTCAAACCTGAGCGGACGGTTATCCAAAGCGGAAGGGAGCCTGAATCCGTGATCGACGAGAACCTGTTTCCTCGCCTGGTCTCCGTTGTACATTCCTCTGATCTGCGGCATGGTGACATGCGACTCGTCTATGACCATCAGGAAATCGTCCGGAAAGTAATCGAGCAGCGTATATGGAGTCGAACCTGCCGGACGAAGCGTCAAATGCCTTGAATAGTTTTCGATGCCCGAGCAAAAGCCCATTTCGCGCATCATTTCCAAATCGTATCTCGTCCGCTGTTCCAGACGCTGGGCTTCAAGGAGCTTGCCTTCTTCACGAAGCGCTTTAAGGCGCTCTTCCAGCTCCTCTTCAATGTTTATGATCGCTTTCTTCATCTTTTCTTCCCGCGTGACGAAGTGGGAAGCCGGGAAGATCGCGACGTGTTCCCTCTCCCCTAAAATTTCGCCTGTCAGGGCATCCACTTCCCTGATTCGTTCGATTTCGTCCCCGAAAAATTCAACCCGGATGCAGTGCTCATCCCTTGAAGCCGGGAAAATCTCGACGACATCGCCGCGCACCCTGAATGTTCCGCGCTGAAAGTCGATATCATTCCGCGCATATTGGATGTCAACGAGCTTTCTGAGCAGCTCATTTCGCTCGATTTCCATTTCCGCTCTGAGCGAGAGCACCAGTTCCCTGTATTCCTCTGGGGAACCCAAGCCGTAAATACAAGAAACACTCGCCACAATGATGACATCTTTGCGTTCAAAAAGAGCAGACGTGGCAGAGTGCCTTAATTTATCAATCTCATCGTTAATGCTGGCATCTTTTTCGATAAATGTATCAGTCTGAGGCACGTAAGCTTCAGGCTGGTAATAGTCATAATAGCTGACAAAATATTCGACTGCGTTGTTTGGGAAAAATTCCTTAAACTCGCTGTACAGCTGTCCGGCGAGCGTTTTGTTGTGGGCGATGACGAGAGTCGGTTTGTTGACTTCTTTAATCACGTTTGACATCGTAAACGTCTTTCCTGTACCGGTCGCCCCCAAAAGCGTCTGATGCTTTCTGCCTTCATTGATTCCTTTGACAAGCTGATCAATCGCTTTCGGCTGATCCCCCTGGGGCTGATAATTCGAGACTAATTCAAAGCGGTCTTTCACAAAAAAGCCTCCGTTTCTTTACGAAATCTTCCTGCTTATTATTTTAACACACCCGAAGTAAAAATACGAACTAAAGTTCGGTTTCTGTGTTTTCCCACAAAAGCCGGCCCTTCCTGATCTATCAAAAAACCCCTCCTTTTTGTCATCAAAAGCAGGGCTTTACGGCAATCATTCTTACGATTTCTATGAGTCTTCCTTCTTTTCGCCCGCCTTTTTCGCCGCATAGAGTGAACCGGCCACGAGCGAGACGATATCAAGTCCTACAATAAAAAAGGTTTCCGTATAACCTTTTAAATATGAAGCGAACAACAGCGCTGCGGTCAGCGCAATCCCGACGTAATGGTTATAGGTCACCCTTGTAAAAAACAAGACAAGCAAGAAAGGAAATATCAGTGCAAAAACGGCTTTTGTAAACACAAAAACCCTCCTCACGTTTCTTGATCTTATTCGATTATATTAAAGAACAAAGAAACGGACAAACATGGACACTCATTCATTTTGTCCATTATCATGCCGCGTTATTCGGAATCAGACGTTAAAAGGCGAAAAAGAACGAGATTCCGGCTGCCAGGAGGTTCGGCATGGCGAAAACGGCGAGTGCGTTTGCCAGTTTGCCGTTCCACTCCCTGTGCTCCTTCGTTTCCGAATCGTGATTTCCCTTGAACCGGTCACCGCTGACAAATACGCCGGAACATAAAGCAGACAGCAGAATTGCGCCTAGTCCGGCGGATCCCGAAACTTTGAAAATCAACGTCCAATCCCCGGCCGCAGCCGAAATCAATACAGCTATCAAACAAACAAAAACACCGGCGAGAAAAGCCTTTTTCATCAATCATTCTCCTTCAATCGGTTCTATCCATCATCCTAGCGGAACGTTTTGTAAAAGACAACCAAAAAGATTCCCCAAAAGGAAAAGCAAAAGCGCCCGAAAAAGCGGCGCTTTATTAACATCAATTATTCTGTTTCTTGTGAGGCGGCTGCCTCAGCGTGCTTCATCGCCGCATCCTCTTCTTTTACAAAGATGATGCCAAGCTCATGATGCTCTCCTTCATATGAAGCTCTTTGTTCAAAACGAATTTCATTGTTTAAACCGACGACTTCAAGTTTGAAGAAAGCACGGTTCTTTTGAAGCGCTTCGTAGAAGTCCGCCGCATTTTTCACTGAAATCCCGTTAACCTTCGTGATGATTTCGCCGATCTTGAGACCGAGATCGGCTGCCGGCGTGTTCGGAATAATGCCGAGCACCACGAGCCCCTGGTCTCTCTTTGAAAAATGGAAAGGGGCGGAATTATCGTTCATCCGCTGTTTCCATGATAAAAAGGCCCTTCCTGCGATCGCCGCTCCGGCGGCAAGAGCGGCAAGCGGCGTCCACCATACGCTTCCGGCCGCGAGCAGCAGAATGATAATACCAAGCACGCTGATGCGCTTCGCTGTAATTTTAATGCTTTCAATCGGAAGCGATCCTTGAACTCTTTGGCCGAAGCCGATGAAATAAGGAATCCAGAGGAGCTCAAAGCCTCCGTTAAATGACAGAACGGGCCACCACGGAACCGATGATTCGATCGCATGTCCCGGAATGAGAATGAACAACGGCAAAAGCCAGGTTCTGCCCGCAATCTGCTGGCCGATCGGGAGCCCTCTTTTGCTCATAACGATCGCAGGGGAAGTTTTGATATGTGCCGTTTTGTAGACGAGCACTCCTTCCGCTACCAACAGAAGTCCGAGCAAGACGGCAGCAGCCGGCCAATTCGCGAGGGACAGCTGCGGAAGTAATGCGTCAAGCGCTCCGAAACCGGTGTATTCGATACATAAACCGGCGACGATGCTCACGCCAAGCGTATATGCCGCTGACAGCAGACTCTGTCTGAAAGTTAAAGCTGCGGCAACGCTGACCGCCGCTATTAAAACCAGCATACCCATCGGCAGATACAGCCCTAAGCCGAACGAAACAATGGACAGCACGAGTCCCGCCAAGAGTCCTTTAGAATATGTAAACTTAAACTCGTCATAAATATCTTCAATACGCGTATGAAACGTCTTTCTTTCACGTTTGATCCGGGCATAGCCGTAAGCAAGACTCATGATCATCATAAAATAGAAGAGCGGGTGCAGAAAAAACAATCCTGCTCCTTTTAAAAGTTCAATTAAGCTTTCTTCAACTGACAAGGGAACGTTCACCGCCTCAGCCAAGCATTTCAGGCCGCCTTAAATACGGCAGCTTTTTAACGTTGGATATTTTAGGGAAACCCAGCTTGTCTAAAGCGTCGGCACGAGGAAATGACGTGCGGCCGTTCAGGCGGGATGCCTGAGCCGTCAGCCGCAGAAACTTTCGTCATGATGCTTTAACGCCGGTGCTTTTTAAGCGCATTCGTGACGACAAATGCTGGCACCTTTAGGCAAGCTGGTGCATTTTATTATTATTCTAACAAATAATAAAATGCTTGGGTATGGTAAACGTGAGGTTTATTTCTCCTGGCTCATCCAAAGCGTCACATTCGACAAAGAAAAGTCTTTCAGGTAATGATTGACTTCGACATCTAGAATATCTCCTATCAGCTGCATTGACCGCTTGATATCGGTCAGATTGATGCCGAGCCGCTTGTGGTTGTCCATCAAGTAGTTGAAATAAAGTTCCGCGCAATCCTCATTGATATCCTCCACACTTTCGACCGAAGTGTAGTTTACGAGGTATCTGCTGAACAGCATAAGCAACCCTACTGCCTTTGTAGCGGAAAACGTAACGTCTTGTGATCGAACTTTTAACTGCTCCACTAATTCATAGTATTTTTTCTCTCTCACAATACTTGCCCTTTTCAATCGTGTACCCCCATTTATTATTTATATATAAGAAAAGCGCAAGCGTCAGACGACTCCACCAACAGAGACGAAGAACGCAAACCGCGCTAACATTCTCCGCAAAAAAAATGCACACATTATAATTCTTGAAAAAGCTTTGGTTCTATTTTAAAAAGTTTTCCTTAGTTATACAACTTGCAAAAGTTACATTTTTACTGCATCTTTACATCCTTATAAAGTCTCCCATACACTTATGTTATCGGGTCAATTCTATTCATTATGAATGTTTTTTTTATGAAAAAACAAAAATTTTAGGTAAAAAGATTGAGAATTTATTTTCTGAGAATAAAAAAAGTGAGGACATCCTGTGTCCTCACTTTTTGTTAAACAGCACTTTTAATGCGGTTTGCAGCTGAAGATCGTTCTTTTCTTTCATCTTTTTCTCTTCAATCCGCAGGTTCATTGTATTTGCCGTTTTTTGGTCAATGATGCCCGTTTGTTTCAGCTTGTTTTCAGCCTGAAACGCCATGACGGCTTTTTTTGTGCCTTTACTGTAATAGCCGTCTTCCCGGCCGGGGACAAACCCGAGTCCTTTCAGCAGGTGCTGTGCCCGCTTAATTTCATTGTTGTTCATATCCGGCTTGAGAGGCTCCTTCAGCTGTACAGGCCCCACCGAGAAATATGCAGGCTGGGCGACTGGAACGGTCGGCTGAATTCCCTGCTTATGGATCCAATTCCCTTTAGGCGTCAGCCATTTATACAGCGTCAGCTTAATATTGCTTCCGTCTCCCATCGGAACCGCTTGCTGGACGGTTCCCTTTCCAAAGGAAGGATCGCCCACCACGTCGTAACCCTCGGCTTCTTTTAATGCACCTGCAAGAATTTCCGACGCTGAAGCGCTGCCCTTGTCCGTAATCACGCTCACAGGATATGGTTTTTTCTCTTTTAATTTTGAAAAGTATTGTTTTTTATTTCCGTTTCTTTCGGCGATTTGTATATATGGATGATCTTTTGTCACAAAATGTTTTAAAATGTCTTCAACGCTTTGCAAGTATCCGCCCGGATTGCCTCTTACATCCAAAACGAGCCCTTTTATTCCCTTTTTCTCAAGCTTTTTCAGTTCAGCAGTAAAATCTTTTGCCGTATGTTCGGAAAAGGAAGATATTGCGATATAGCCGACAGGTTTTTCCTGTATTTTTTTAATGGAAGCAAATACCGTTTCCAGCGGAATTTCATCGCGCTTAATTGTAAATGTCAGCTGATCTTTCATGCCGGGCCGATGAACTTTCAGCGTAACCGTCGACCCCTTTTTGCCCCTGATCTTTAATACGGCGTCATTCAAATCCATTCCGGCCATGGAATCGCCGTCGATACTGATGATTTCATCGTTCGGCTTTAATCCGGCTTTCTCTGCCGGAGACTGTTTAAAAGGAGAAACGATAATGATTTTCCTGTCTTCCATTCCGATTTCTGCGCCGATTCCTTCAAAAGAGGAATCAAGGGAATCTGAAAACCGCTTTGCCGTCTGTTTATCCATATAAACCGAGTATGGGTCATTCAATGTTGAAAGCATGCCCTGTATGGCTCCTTCCAACAGCTTTTCCCTGTCGACCTGCTCTACATATTCATTTGAAATCAGGTCATACGCTTTCTCAATTTTCTCCAATTCGTTTCTGACGGCAGCCGCTGATGCTTTTGGAACGGCATCATGAAACGGAATCGGACCGGCGCCTGTTACCAAGCCGCATAACAGGCTGAGCGCAATGATGAGCCGTGCAATCTTCTGATTCATCCTATACCTCCTCTTCTGCCTGCACTATATTTTGTTGCTTGAAGTATTATGCGCAAAAACCGCCCGTATCATGTAATCGATTTTCCATTCACAGCAAAAAAACTGCCGGATTGCCGGCAGCTTTTGCTTATATAGTCTTCACACGCTTGATGATTTCTTCTGTCACTTCATCCGTCGTACTTGAACCGCCGATATCAGGCGTCAAGTAACCGCTTTTTAGAACGTCTTCGATCACGTCAAGCAATCTGGCACCGAGTTCTTCTTCTCCAAAATGATCAAGCATCATTTTAGCCGTCCAAATTTGGCCGATCGGGTTTGCAATTCCTTTGCCGATAATATCCGGGGCAGAGCCGTGCACAGGCTCAAACATGGACGGATATTTGCCGTTTACATTGATATTGGCGGCCGGCGCCACGCCTATACTCCCCATAATCGCCGCCCCGATATCGGTCAAAATATCACCGAATAAGTTGCTGGCAACAATGACGTCAAGCTTCTCCGGCTTCGTTACAAAAAAGGCCGACAGCGCGTCAATGTGCTGCGAATCAGCGGTAATGCCAGGGTAGTCTTTTGCCGTGTTCGCAAAGACTTCATCCCAAAAAGGCATTGAATATACGATTCCGTTCGATTTTGTTGCGCTTGTGACATGCTTTTTCCGTTTAGCCGCCAACTCAAATGCAAAGCGCATCGCCCTCTCCGCCCCTTTTCTTGAAAAAACGGCATTTTGGATGGCGATTTCATCTTCATCTCTGAAGATTCTGCCTCCGATCGAGCTGTATTCCCCTTCACTGTTTTCCCTGACGACAAGAAGATCGAAATCTTTTGGATTGGCCAGCGGAGACTTGATTCCTTGCAAATATTTCGCAGGTCTAACATTGATGACCTGTTCAAATTCGCGGCGGATTTTAATGAGCAGCCCCCATAGGGAAATATGGTCGGGGACAAGCTTGCTGTTTCCTACCGCTCCAAGGAAGATGCTGTCGAACTCTTTCAGCTGCTCCATACCGTCATCGGGCATCATTTCCCCGTGTTCCAAATAATACTCGCAGCTGTATGGAAACTCCGTAAACCGAAATGAGAGTCCTCCGTGAACATCAGAAACCGCTTTCAAAACTCGCTGTGCAGCAGGTACGACTTCTTTTCCTACTCCGTCACCGGGTATGCTGGCAATGTTGAATACTTTCATTAGATCATCCCCTATTCAAATAGTCGACTGTCGACAGGTGTCACTTTCATTCTATACCTTGTGTTATTTTCTGACAAGAACAAATTTTGAAGCATCTCGATTTGAATAACAAAAAGCCGATTCGGTCCATTTCCGGACGAATCGGCTTTCATTTTTAAAGCGGTATATAATTGGCCGGGTCAACAGCATTGGATTTCGCGTTGTTCCAAAGGCCTTTATGAATTTCAAAGTGAAGATGCTGCCCGTAGGATTGGCCTGTATTTCCCATCGTTCCGATCACTTGTCCCTGTTCAACACGCTGGCCTGTCTGCACTTTAATCGAAGACATGTGAGCGTAGACCGTCTGATATGTTTGCCCGTTGATATTATGGGTAATAAACACAACATTGCCGTAGCTGGACGAGTAATGGGCGTTATAGACCGTTCCGGCGGCTGCCGCATGAATCGGAACACCTGAACCGCGCTTGGCGATATCTACGCCGAAGTGATTCCCGAGCGAACGATTTCCGAACCCGGAAGTAAATGTGCCGGAAGCAGGACGGATAAAGCCTGAGCTGCTTGGTGCCGACGGTTTAGAAGAAGAGGCTTCCGATTGGCCGCTTGAAGCCCGGCGGCTCGCTTCAGCTTCCTGCTTTTTCCGATGCGCCTCTTCAGCTTTGATCGCTTCATCCTGACGCTTTAAAATTTCTGCTTCATTTTCGAGTGAACCAAGTTCTTCATGCGCATGATCTTTATCTTGCTTCACTTTTTTCATGACGTTTGCTTTCTCTTTTTGCTGCTTGTCGAGCGTCTTTTTTAAATCTTCCAGGTCTTTGAGCGCTTTTTCAAGGCTTTCAAGATCCTTGCTCAGCTTTGTCTCCTTTTCCTCAACAAGCTGAAGATCGCGCTTTTGCTCTTCCATCAGGTCTTTATCAGCTTCGACAATTGTCGAAACCGCACCCGCACGGCTGATGAAATCCCCAAAGCTTTTCGAGCCGAGAAGCACATCTATGTATTGAACGGAACCGCCGTTTTCCTGCATGGAGCGAACCCGGTCTTTCAATATTTTATTGCGTTTTTCAATCTTTTCTTTAAGCTTTTTGATTTGCTTTTTCAGCTCTTCAATGCTTTTCTTTGTTTGGTCGATTTCTTCGTTTTTCTTTTCCAGCTTTTCATTCGTGTTCGTCATCTGACGGTCGATTTTCTCGATCTCGCTTTTCAGGCCTGCTTCTTTTGATTCAAGCTTTGAAAGCTCCTGTTTCTTTTTCTCGAGTTTTGACTCGTTTTCAGATTTCTTGCTTTGAACGTCGCTCTTTTCTTTCTCCAAGTCTTCATAAGCTAAAGCATGGTTGCTTTTTAGGGGGATCAGCACTGCCGACGATCCGAGCACAGCGGTCAGCCCCAGCGTCATAAGCTTTCTTTTCAACCTTGGTTCCTCCTTGCCTTCAGAATCAAGGGAGCCCGGCGCTTTGCAGGCATCCCAGCTTTAAACATGATACAACCGGCGAGAGCGCCGGTTTAAACTTTTAAGAATTTGCGAATCGACATCAAGCTTCCCCATACACCGATAACGGCTCCGATCAGCACAAGGATCGCTGAAATTTGGAAGACGAACGGATTGTACGGCAAGAGCTGTATGAATGTGCCCTGAACTTTCGGAGCGATCCACTTAACGGCATGATGATACGTTCCGAGCAAAATAGCGATCGGAATGATAGAACCGCATACGCCTAAGAGCAGACCTTCAATGAAGAACGGCCAGCGAATGAACCAGTTTGTCGCGCCTACAAGTTTCATAATCTCGATTTCTTTGCGTCTTGCAAAAATCGTGATTTTGATCGTATTAGAGATTAAAAACATCGCCGTAAACAGCAGGCCGACAACCAATGCAATCCCGATTACTTTGGTGACACCGCTGATTTTAAACAGGCGGTCTACCTGCTCCTGCCCGTATGTCACCTTATAGACGTTGGTCAGCTTCTCAAGCTTCTTGGCAGCTTTCGGTGTGTCTTGAGGGTCTTTTGTTTTTACGACAAATGCATCGTTCAGCGGGTTTTCCTGCTCGAACATTGCAAAGAATTTCCCGTCTTCGCCAAAGCTGTCTTTCAGGTTTTTCAGCTCTTCATCTTTAGATGAATATTTGACACTGCTGATTTCCGGTATTTGTTTAATTTCTTTTTCCAATGTATTTTTTTGGTCCTGGTTGGCCGTCAAGTCAACAAGCACTTTGACTTCGACTTCCTGTTCGGCTTTTAATGTCATATTGTATACGTTCAGCATGATGACCATGAACACGCCGACCAAGATAAGTGTAACTGTTACAGCACTGATGGATGCGAAAGTCATCCACGCGTTTCTCCCGAGAGATTTTAAGCTCTCGCGCAAATGCCGTCCGAGAGTTCTAATCATAAGAACCATACTCCCCTCTAGCTTCATCACGCACAATGACCCCGTCTTCGATTGCGATGACCCGTTTCTTCATGGTGTTTACGATTTCTTTGTTATGAGTCGCCATAACGACTGTTGTTCCGCGGTTGTTGATCTCCTCGAGCGTCTTCATGATTTCCCAAGACGTCTCAGGGTCAAGGTTTCCCGTCGGCTCGTCAGCGATCACGACATCAGGGTCGTTGACGATTGACCGTGCAATTGAAACCCGTTGCTGTTCTCCCCCGGACAGCTGATCAGGGAATTGCCTTGCTTTGTGCTTCAGCTGGACAAGATCAAGCACTTCAAGCACTTTTTTTCTGATCACCTCTGGACGCTCCCCGATGACCTCTAAAGCAAATGCAACATTTTCAAACACCGTCAGCTTTGGCAGCAGTTTAAAGTCCTGGAATACAACGCCGATTTTCCTTCTGATAAAAGGAATCTCTTTTTCTTTGAGCTGCGCCAAATTTTTATTGTTTATGACAATCTTCCCTTTGGAAGGCTTTTCTTCGCGGTAAATCATTTTAATGAAGGTTGATTTTCCTGCTCCGCTCGGTCCTACAACATAAACAAATTCCCCGGGATATATAGAGATGCTTATTCCGTTCAGCGCCGAGACCCCGTTGGAATAAGTCTTATATACATCTTTTATTTCGATCATGTAATCACCTAATCTTCTATGTTTATACGGTCATACTCTTCGAAAGGACATGTCGTTTTGTGTCCTGCTAAATTCACGGTAAACGGTATTGATCCAAGCCCTTTTTCAACAACACCCATTATACGTCAAGATTAGACAAAATGATATTACAGTTTTGTTTCAATGCCGACATAAGTTATAGGAAAAACGCAAAATCAGACAAAAAATTTGTACTTTGGGCCTTTTCTGAGATAAAAGAACTTGTTTTTTTCGTTCTTTAATAGGTATAAAGGCCTTTTCAACAAAAAAAGAACCTTTTTCACCCGAATGTGAAGAAGGTTCTCTTCGCCTCCTGACCGGCAAGGCATTCTTATTTTTTCTCTGAAAGCCACTTCGCGACCGCTTCAGCTTCTTTTTCGTCTACAAGATTGCCAGGCATTCCGCCGCGGCCGTTGACTACAATGTCTTTAATTTCGCTTTCCTTATACTTGCCGCCAACTTCTTTCAAGCTCGGGGCGGAACCGCCGGACAAATCCTTACCATGGCAGCCTGTGCAGTTTTGCTGGTAAATCTCTTCCCCGTCCGTTGCAGTTGCTTGCCCGCCTGTGTTTTTCTCTTTGCTTTCATTGTTATTGCCCCCGCAGGCAGCCAGCACAAAAGAAACAGCCATAAACAGAGTAAACAGCTTCATTTTCATTTTTTTAAGTCAGCTCCTTTAACAAGTCAACCTTTATTATAACCTCGATTACGCGCGTTTAAAACCCTCGCCAAGCACCTCTGAAGCATCCATCGCAATGACAAATGCAGACTCATCAATGTGTTTCACGAGTTGTTTCAGCTTTGTGAACTCGGTCTGGCCGACCACGCACATCAAAATGGGCCGCTCATCATCTGTATAGCCTCCGACCGCTGATATTTTCGTAATCCCTCTGTCAATTTTATTCAGTACCGCATGTCGAACTTCCTCTTCCCGGTTGGTAATGATCATCGCCATTTTGGAACGGTTCAGCCCGACCTGGATAACATCGATGGTTTTGCTTGATATATAAACGCCAAGCATAGCATACAGTCCCTGTTCGATGTTAAAAACAAACATCGCCGACAGGACGATCGTTCCGTCGATCAGCGCCAAACATTTGCCTTGCGAAAGCCCGGTGTACTTATGAATGATTTGCGCAGCCAGCGCAGTCCCGCCTGTAGAACCCCTTCCGAGAAAGACCATCCCGATACCAACTCCGATGCCGACACCGCCGAAAATGGCGGCTAAGAGCGGATTCTCTGTCGCCGGAGCAATGTCCCGTGTCATATATACGATAAAGGGGAGAAAAACAGACCCGACAAGCGTTTTAATGCCGAATTTTCCTCCGAGTATGAGAATCCCGGCAATAAATAAAGGAATATTAAATGCCCATTGCACATAGGCAGCTTCAAAGCCGAATGATTGCAAAATGGTGCTGATGCCGCTGACTCCGCCGGCTGCAATCCGGTTGGGAAGCAGAAACATATTAAATGTCATAGCGACGACAGCTGATCCAAACAGGATATAGCCGTAGTCACGCAACACCGCAAACAATTGATGTCTCGTTTTATCCATATTCATATCTGTCATCCTCCGCACGATTCGTTACCAATCGAGAGTATAGCATTTAGCTTATTGTAAGTAAATAACAGCCAAATAACGTATTAATCGGATAAAGCGGCAGAGGGACAAAGCTTCTTACGGCTTAGGCTGAACATATCCAGGCGGATTTACCCGCAAAAAAAAAGACACATCTCACAATATGGATGTGTCTTTCTCCAATTTAGGAAAGCTTTGAACGCAAATATGCGTCGATGAAAGAGTCAATGTCTCCGTCCATAACCGCCTGCACGTTCCCCATTTCCGTGTTCGTTCTATGATCCTTCACTAGGGAATACGGATGGAAAACGTATGAGCGGATCTGGCTTCCCCAGCCGATTTCTTTTTGTTCGCCGCGAATTTCGTCAAGCTGTGCCTGCTGCTCTTCGATTCTGCGCTGATACAGCTTCGACTTCAGCATTTTCATGGCACGTTCGCGGTTTTTAATTTGTGAGCGCTCCGTTTGGCAAGTGACGATGACGCCTGTCGGCAGGTGGGTGATCCTGACGGCGGAGTCTGTCGTATTGACATGCTGCCCGCCGGCGCCGCTTGCCCTGTACGTATCGACTTTAATATCTTCCGTACGGATCTCAATGTCGATTTCTTCGTTGAATTCAGGCATGACATCACAAGACACAAACGACGTGTGCCTGCGCCCTGATGAGTCGAACGGAGAAATTCTGACGAGCCTGTGTACGCCTTTCTCGGCTTTTAAATAGCCGTAGGCATTGTGTCCTTTGATCAGGAGAGTAACAGACTTGATTCCTGCTTCATCCCCTGGGAGGTAATCAAGGGTTTCCACCTTAAATCCGCGGCGCTCTGCCCACCTGGTGTACATTCTGAGAAGCATTGAACCCCAATCCTGTGATTCGGTGCCGCCGGCTCCCGGGTGAAGCTCAAGGATCGCATTGTTTTTATCATACGGCTCGCTTAACAATAGCTGCAGCTCAAATTCGTTAAATTGCTTTGTTAAGCTTTTCAGCTCGCTGACCAGTTCATTTTGCAGGTCTTGGTCAGGATCTTCTTTTAAAAGATCGTGTGTCATTTGCAGTTCTTCATGAGATTCGCTCAACTTGTTATACGTGTTGACATAATCTTTTAACGCATTCGCTTCATTAATGATCGTCTGCGCTTTCTGCTGATCTCCCCAAAAGTCAGGGTCAGCCATCTGCTCGTCTAATTCGCTGATTCTTGCTTCCTTTGTTTCGAGGTCAAAGAGACCCCCTGAAGTCCGCTAATCGAGTAGCCATATTTTCAAGTTCCTGTCTGATTTCTGCCAATTCCATTATTCTTTCACCTCATCATAGATTTCAGCCTGTTCAAAATAAAAAGAGGCGTGCACCTCTTTTTATTCTGTTCTTCCGCAGCAGTTTTTATATTTTTTTCCGCTCCCGCAGTAGCAAGGATCATTGCGTCCGATATCCACCGCTTTGCGGACCGGTTTTTTCTTCGCTTGTTTTTCCTCATCGCCTTCTTTCGGCTGATGGGCTGTCGTCTGTCCTTGAATGACCTCTTCGCGCTCAAGGTTGTTTTCAATTTCAGCCTTCATGACGAATTTGGCTACATCATCTTCGATGGCCGCGATCATGTTTTCAAACATTGCAAAGCCTTCCATTTGATACTCGCGAAGCGGGTTTGTCTGAGCGTAAGCGCGCAGATGAATTCCTTGACGCAGCTGATCCATCGCATCGATGTGATCCATCCATTTCGTATCCACTTCGCGGAGAACGATGACTTTCTCAAATTCGCGCATTTGTTCAGAGCCGTACCGCTCTTCTTTCTCATCGTATTTCGTCTTGATCCTGTCATAAATGAGCTCTGTAATCTCCTCAGGCTCTTTTCCGAAAATGTCGCTTTTCTCCACTCCGCCCTCATCAAGGAAATTCGCATTTACAAGCTCGACAAGGCCTTCAAGATTCCACTCTTCAGGCAGATCTTCCTTTGGCGTGTATGAAGCAACAGCCCTCTCAAGTGAAGCTTTAATCATATTTTCGACGATGGAGCGGAGGTTGTCGGAATCGATGACCTCAAAGCGCTGTTTATAGATGACCTCACGCTGCTGGCGGAGCACGTCATCGTATTGCAGAAGCTGCTTACGGGCATCAAAGTTGTTGCCTTCCACACGCTTCTGTGAAGATTCGACCGCTCTTGAAACCATCTTGCTCTGAATCGGCGTCGAATCGTCCATTCCGAAGCGGTCAAGCATCGCCATCGTCCGTTCTGCACCGAAGCGTTTCATTAATTCATCTTCCATGGAAAGATAAAATTGGGTGATACCAGGGTCCCCCTGACGGCCTGAACGTCCGCGCAGCTGGTTGTCAATCCGCCGTGATTCATGGCGCTCTGTACCGATAACGGCCAGTCCGCCAAGCTCTTTTACACCTTCGCCAAGCTTGATGTCCGTACCACGTCCCGCCATGTTGGTCGCGATGGTGACCGCGCCTTTTTGCCCGGCATCTTCGATAATCTGGGCTTCCCGCTCGTGGTTTTTCGCGTTTAACACCTGATGCGGAATGCCTTTATTTTTAAGCAGCTTTGAAATCAATTCAGATGTTTCAACCGCAACTGTACCGACAAGAACCGGCTGACCGACCATATAGCGCTGGGCGACATCCTCTGCAACAGCTTTAAATTTTCCTTCCATGGTCCGGTAAATTAAATCCGGGCGGTCATCACGGGCGATCGGCTTGTTGGTCGGAATCGTTACAACCTGCATGTTGTAGATGTTGCGGAATTCTTCTTCTTCCGTTTTTGCCGTACCCGTCATCCCTGCCAATTTTTCATACATGCGGAAATAGTTCTGGAAGGTGATCGTCGCGAGCGTCATGCTCTCATTTTGGATCTCAAGCCCTTCCTTCGCTTCAATGGCCTGGTGGAGCCCATCGCTGTAGCGGCGGCCTTTCATCAGACGGCCTGTGAAAGAGTCGACGATAACGACCTGGCCGTCTTCGACGACGTAATCGACGTCTTTATGCATCGCCGCATGGGCTTTAAGCGCCTGGGCAATATGATGGTTTAAGGCGACATGGCGGACATCAAACAAGTTTTCGATGCCAAATGCCTTTTCGGCTTTTGTCATCCCTTCTTCAGTCAGCTGAACGCCTTTTGTTTTCACATCGTATGTGTAGTCCTGATCCACTTTTAACGTGCGGACAAACGCATTGGCCTGAACGTACAGCTTTGTGGATTTGGCCGCTTGTCCAGAAATGATGAGCGGCGTTCTTGCTTCATCGATCAAAATCGAGTCGACTTCATCGATGACTGCAAAATGAAGCGGACGCTGAACCATCTGCTCTTTATAAAGCACCATGTTGTCGCGCAAGTAGTCAAAGCCAAGCTCATTATTCGTAGAGTACGTAATATCGGCTGCATAGGCTTCACGCTTCTCGTCTTTTGAAAGGCTGTTCAGGTTTAAGCCGACTGTCAGCCCGAGAAATTCATAGATTTTTCCCATCTCTTCAGCATCGCGGCTCGCCAGGTATTCGTTGACCGTCACGATGTGAACGCCTTTCCCTGACAAAGCGTTCAAATAAACGGGCATTGTGGACGTCAGCGTTTTACCTTCCCCCGTTTTCATTTCGGCGATATTCCCTTCATGAAGGGCAACGCCTCCCATCAGCTGAACCTTAAACGGGAACATGCCTGTCACGCGCCGGGAAGCTTCCCTGACAACGGCAAACGCTTCAGTCAAAAGGTCGTCAACTGTTTCGCCTTTTTCAAGGCGCTCTTTGAACTCGATTGTCTTTTGTTTCAAAGCTTCGTCTGAAAGCCTCTCTATATCTGCCTTGAGCGCATCAATCTCGTTCGCTTTCTTTTCATAACGGCTGAGCGTGCGTTTTGTCGGATCAAACACTTTATTTAAAATTCCAAGCATAGAATAACGCTCCTCTTTATTTTCCTTGTTTAAGTATGAGTAAACAGTAATTTTTATATATGCAATATCATATCATACCTTTTGTCATTTCCAAACAATTTACCGCGGGGAAACGGAAAAAATCCCCTCTGCGGAAGATCCGGGAGGGGACTTGATATATTTATTCGTTCGGTTCGATCAAACCGTATTTTCCGTCGTTTCTTCGGTAGACCACATTGGTCAGATTGGTTTCGGCGTTCGTGAATACAAAGAAGCTGTGTCCAAGCATATTCATTTGTAAAATCGCTTCTTCATTATCCATCGGTTTTAAATTAAAGCGTTTTTGACGGACAACCTGCGGCTGTTCATCCTCAGCGTCATCCTGCACGGCCGTTCCGATGCCGTTTTCTTCGGCAAAAACATACTTCGGAGAACCTTTTTCGCGGAATTTCCGGTTCACTTTTGTTTTGTGCTTGCGAATTTGACGTTCCAGTTTGTTCGTTGCGAGATCGATTGCATTGTACATATCTTCGTGGTGAACTTCCGCACGGAGAGAGAGGTCTGTCATTGGAATTGTCACTTCCACCTTAGATTCCTGATCGTTGTAGAATTTCAAGTTGACGTGAACAATCGCATCAACGTTATTTTCAAAATAACGCTCAAGCTTTCCAATTTTCTTCACGACGTGTTCTCTTAACGCTGGTGTTACCTCAATGTTTTCTCCTCTGACGTTGTACTCCATCAAAAGAACGCCTCCTTTATATTAAGGATATGTAAATACATTTCGTCTTTTCCCTGCTGAATTCCTGCATAAACGTAAAAATTATGTGAAAAATCCGTGAATTTTGACGAAGATTGTCTCCTGTCATTTGAACCCCTTTATTAAATCTTAAATATATTCACATGCGAATAAAATCAGAACGCCATTTTTGCTTTTTAAAAAATATGGCATACACCTGTCAGGTGTATGCCGTCAATGGATAACGTAAGGTCTCATGCATTGGTGGATCGTTTTCATCCATTCCCGATAAAGCGGTAAAAAATGATGGGTTAAGTCATGCTGAAATTCAGCAGACGGATAATTGTAATAAATCAGACTGTCAAACTCACGGAAGACTCTGTCAAAAAAACGAATCGAAGATTTGGCACAGCTTGTCTCCAAAATCGACAGCAATACAGCGTGCGACGAATCCAACTGAAAAAAAGCATAGATTAAATCGTTAAAAATCCGCTCTCCTTCTGTCTTCGCCAAATCTTGATTCGCTTCTATTAAATAGCAAAACCCCTCTTCAATCGTAAACAAAAGCTGATAATAAGTCGTTAAGAGCATGTAATCGTCGGTGCTTGTCAAAGCGATCACCTATTTGCGCTTGTCATAATATGTGCCGTCAATCGTCATGTTGGCGTACGGATTGATATAGGAATGATGCATGGCTCGCTTCTGCTTCGCCTGAAGCAGCTCATGTTTGACAGCCTGCTGCAGCCTTTTCAGTTCGGCCATGAGCAATGGCTCCATATCCGTCACTTGCCGCAGCTGCTGCTTTTCTGTCTCAGAAAGAGGCGGCTTGATCTCCTTGATCAAGCCATCGCGTTTTTCAAGAAAAGCTTCGATTGCCTGAACCAGCTCATCACTTTCCGGGGCGTCTTTTATTTGAGCGAGCATATGTTTTGTTTCGCTGTACAGCAGCTCAATCTTTTCCATTATGCCAGCCCGCCCGATCCGAACCGGCCCTGCCGTTCGATTTGAAGCGCTTGCTTCCAGGCATCGCGTAAATCTTTAACATACCCTTCGACTTCCGTCACGATATCTTTGTCATTGCGAATGTTGGCTTCAACCAGGCGGCGGTGGATATACTCGTACATTGCCCCCATTGATGCGGCCAATTCGACTTTCCGGTCAAGAGTGATATTGAGCTCCTGAATAATCTTTTGAGCTTTAACAAGGTTCGTATTTTTCGTTTCCATATCCTCTTGTTCAATCGCCTGTTTCGCCAGCTTCATAAATTTAAGGCAGCCATCAAATAGCATAAGCGTCAATTCTCCAGGGGTCGCCGTGTTGATTGAATTTTGCTGATAAGCTGCATACGGGTTGTTTAAAGCCATTCTTGATCCTCCAAACTACGATTATTGTCCAAGCAATTGCGCCAAATATGTTGATTGTTCATTCATTTTTTGAATTGCTTTTTCCATCGCCGTGAATTTTGTGTAATAGCGATTTTCGATTTGTTTCAGGCGGTTATTCATGGACGAAATATCGGTTTCAACTGTATTTAAGTTTTTCCCAATCAAGAATTGATTGTTTGCCATTGATGAATTTCCCGCTTTATCTTCAATCTGTTTCTTCGTATCAGTTAAAACAGACTGAATCCGCCTCAATATCCCTTTTTCATTATAGTTTTCAGTACTGCTAGTTCCCGCCATAAAAAGGTTAGCCACACTGTCGGGGTCCTCTGCGATCTTTTCTCTCAGTTTTTTTTCGTTTATCTCTAAATGACCGCGCTGACTGTAAACGCTTGAAGTAGAAATTCCAAACTGGGTAAGTTGCAGCGATTCTCCATTAGCAGATACATTAGCGTAAAAATCAGTCCGCATTTGGTTGGTGGCGCCGCTTAAAATCGTGTCGCCCCTTAACAATCCGCTTTTCGCTTTTTCTTCCCATAGCTCAATTTGCTTTTCCGTCATATCTTTTTTCTGTTCTTCTGTCAGCGGCGTATAGTCGCGGTATTTCTTTTCCGTGAGCTTTCCGTTGACCATATCGATCAATTCATTGTACTGTGTAACAAAATCTTTAATCTTTTCGTATATACCGTCCACATCAGTAGATACATCTATCGAAACGGGGCTGTTTGTCGTATTCTTCAGCTGATATGTCACATTATTAACGGTAAAGTTGTTCGTTGTCTTCTCAATCTGCAACCCGTTGATGATAACTTCGGCATTTTGACCGGCTAGACTGGCTGTCAGCTTGTTGTCTGCGTCAAGCGCAAAACCGAGTTGATTAGACATAAAGTTCGCCGTCGCATCATCAGCTGCCTGTATGCTGCCCCCTGCGCCGGTTGCTTTTGATGTGAAAGCGATCGTTTCCACATATTCAGAACCGTTATAAATCTTTTCTTTCATAGCGGTTACGCCCAAGTTTGATTTGTTGATTTTGGAAACGATGTCATCCAGCGTATCCGTGCTGCTGACACTGATTTCAACTTTTTTTGCAGTCGTTTCTCCAGGAGCTGTCACTTGGAAAGTTAGCGTTTGATCGCTCCCTGTATACCCTGAAAGGCTGGAAGATTTATAGGTGGCCGCAGTTGCCAGCTTGTTGATTTGAATCGTGCCTGATGCCGCATTCGTGGTGCCTGTTGCCGTAACAGCCGACTCGTTAGAGCTTGTCACCTTTTTCGCGCCGTACGTGCTGGGACGGAGCATAAGGTTGATTGATTCCTGCAAATCTTTAATTTTTGTATTGATTTCACGATAGCTGTCGCGCTGCCATTCCAAAGTCTGTTTCTTTTGCGTGAGCTTATCAAGCGGAACTCTCTCCGTCTTCATTAATTTACTGATAATCTCATCAATATCCATTCCTGAAGCTAAACCAGATATCCTCATTACCATACCTTGTACACTCCTGTTCTATGTAGTTTGATCGACAATTAATCCCATAAACTCCGCCATCGCCGCATAAAAATCGAGCCACTCCTTTGGCGGGATCTCGCGTACGACTTCCTCCGTCCGATTGTCCACGACCTTCACATAATACTCTCCCAATTTTTCGTGAAGCACAAACTGAAGGTGGACTTGAGACGGCTCCAAAAGATTGTTTGCGCCTTGTACCGTTTTTTCAAGCTGAGCAAATGTAAATTCTGCAGCGTCCGTCTGCTGCGGACGTTCTACAGCTTCAGACTGTTTATTCATCATCTGCGTTTTGTAAGCATCAATAATGGGTTCTAAAGATGACAATCTATTGATCGACAATTTTTACCATCCCCTATGCTATGATCTAAAACTTATATCGGCTAAGGGAGAATGAGATTAAACATCTTTATGGAAAAAAATTAATCAAGGTAGATAGAAACTAGCCACTCACAGTATATTTTAAGAGTAAGACCATGATAGAACTTCCTTATGATAGCCATTATAAAATCCTTTTGGATACGAAAATATCTTTCAATAAATATTCAAATTTGTTATTTATTATAATGTTATAATTGAACTGACAATATCTACAAGAAAGGGGATTTGTTCATGAAAAAAATATTTGTGTCGCTGGCACTAGCCTTTGTATTGTCATTTGGTTTTTACTCATCTTCGAAGGCAGCAGTATTAGCTCGAGTAGCTGTATACCCTGGTGAAATTCGCCAAAGCGCTGATATTTTTCATGGCGTTGGGGAGGGGGATTTCCGGTGCAGATTTTATAATGCAACACGTTTAGGCGGTGGTACATGTTCACTTTATGAAATTACTCCAGATGGAAGAAATAAATTAGTTGCCTCTTCCAGTGTAGATTACTCGCTACAACAAGAAATTCAGACAGTTTATACAGATCCAGATCTCCTCTACTATATAAAAGGGAAGAATTCTGCACTAAGTGGTACAAGAACACTTATTATTAGCGAATTCTCTAATTAATAGACATTCTATATTGAGACACTCTAAGATCAATAATTGAATATCTCTTATCTAACCTTTTAAAAAAGATCTTAGCAATCTTTACTGGGATTGATATTCCAATAAAAAAGACCTCGGCAAAAGCCAAGGTCTTTTTAAGTAATTAACGAAGCAACTGAAGTACGTTTTGTGGCTGTTGGTTAGCTTGAGCAAGCATAGCTTGAGAAGCTTGAGAAAGAATGTTGTTCTTAGTGAACTCGCTCATTTCTTTAGCCATGTCAACGTCACGAATACGAGACTCAGCAGCAGTTAGGTTCTCACCAGAAGCACTCAAGTTGTTGATTGTGTGTTCTAGACGGTTTTGAACCGCACCAAGTTTAGAACGTTGAGTAGATACTTGTTTGATAGCATTATCAATTGCGCCTAGTTGATTTTTGAAACTGAATTTAGCTTTATCTTCATCAGAAAGGTCTGTTCCATCTGCGGCTTTACCAGTCAATTTAGTAACATCGATATCAGCAATTTTAAAAGAATTTGTAGGGTCAGCTTCATCGATTGTTCCTATATCTTGGATTGACATGCTTGAGATATTTACAGACAATGTTTGCTCGCTGTTAGCACCAATCTGGAATGTAAGCTGCTCAGTTGCAAAGTCTCCGTTCAACAGTTTTTTACCGTTGAACTCAGTGCGGTCAGAGATACCTTTACTTGCACCGGCTTCAGTAGAACCGCCGATTTCTTCTTTAAGTGCTTTAATCTCATCTTGGATTGCTGCAAGATCAGTATTATCTTGAGTTCCTAAGTTGTTTGCTTGAACAGTAAGCTCACGAACACGTTGAAGGATGGAGTGAGTTTCAGTCAACGCACCCTCAGCTGTTTGGATAAGAGAGATGCCGTCTTGAGCGTTTTTCTGAGCCATTTCAAGACCGCGAATTTGTCCTCTCATTTTTTCAGAGATTGCAAGACCTGCAGCATCATCTCCTGCACGGTTAATACGAAGACCAGAAGAAAGTTTCTCCATGTTCTTTTGGCTTGCGCCGTTGTTTGAAGACAGACGGTTCAGCGTGTTAAGCGCTGCAATGTTGTGGTTGATTCTCATTGTATATTTCCTCCTTGAAATGTGTTTGATTGCACGTCCATGTGCATATTTTGGAGCATTCAGGCTGTCCTTCCTGCTACATACTTTATATCGGAGATGCCTTAAAATTGTTTATAGCAAAAATAAAAAAATCCTCACTTTTTTTGTGAGGACAATTTCGCAAGCAAATCGTTTGAGATGGAAGCGGCCCGGTTGTTTTCTTCCTGGATTGCCAAATAGATTTCCTTGCGGTGAATTTCGATATGCTTCGGCGCGTCAATGCCGATTTTCACCTGGTCGCCGTCAACGGATATGATTTTCACTTCGATATCGTCTCCGATTTGAATCGCTTCATTGAGCTTACGGGATAAGACTAACATGCTTCCCCTCCTATCGGCTGCTTTGTCAGATAAGAGGAGTCATGCAAAATCACTTGTTTGGCAAGCATTTTTCTGCGGTTCACGACAATCGGCGCCATCAAATTGGCCGTTGATTTCTCGAATGGCTCTTCGATCGTTAAAATCGCCATCACTTCAACGTCTTCGGCAGATTCGATTTCAAGAAGTTCAACCGTCGTTTCATCAAGATCAAAGCCATAATCTTTGAAAAAGACGAACGGACTGGCGACAATGAATGCAAGCTCTTCCGACTGCACCGACTGAAGGACGACAAACGGCGAATCCTCGGAAAGCGGCAGGATGACGAACTTCTTCTCCCCTGTAAATCCGGGTAGGCCGTTTTTAAACATGATCGTCTGATCTTCTTGAATTTGTGTTTCTCCGTGATACTTCGTTTTAATGATCATCATTCACGATCCTTTGCTAAATTACTTTTGTTTTGGGTATTCCACATCTATTTTTACCTCCGGATATTGGAGCATGTCAACCTTCACACTGCCTGGCGTATAGTTAACAACCGGTTTATTCGGCGTTGCTTCGATAACAGGCTTACGCGGTGTTGCTTCAATGTTCACTTTAGCCGGTTCATATGCGATCTTCACCCTGTCAAATGACGGCGTAAAATGAACGCCGATTTGAATCGGTTCAGGCTCGCTGATTCGTCTCGCCTGGTCTGCAAGCGGATTGCCTTCGATTTCAATCCGCATCATCTCGTCCCCTTCTTCAGCGGTCCGAGCCATTCCGGCAAGCCAATCCTGATAGCCTTGCTGCGCCCCTTCTTCAATCCTTTTAAAGATATGCTTTCTTTCTAAGTCTTCCCATGCTTTAGTCTGGTCAATCGTGAGCTTCGAAGGGGTAGTTGTCATCTCCAGTTCAGCCGGCGGCTGCTCGATTTTCAAGTCGGCGCGCGGCTGTTCCATTTTCAAATCCGGCGGCGTTGTTGTTAAACCGATGCGGCCCGGGATATTTTGCATGATCAGCCTCGGCATCTCCATTATGATATCCTCCTTTTGCTGAAAAAAAGCAACTCGGATAGAGTCGCTTTTATCTTAAAAAGTCAACCAGTGTCGGCTGAACAATTTTCGCGTTTACGGCAAGTGCAGCTCTGTGAACCGATTGCTGTGTAATAAATTCAGTAATGATTTCTTCAAGCTCAACATCTTCGTTGTCTGACAAAACTTTTGTCGCCGTCTCTTCCTGTTCGCTCAGCCGTGAATTGATCAATTCGAGCCGATTGTAGCGCGCTCCAATATCAGACCGCTCATTGCTCATCTGATTGGAAAACTGGTCAATGTCTGAGAGGGCGTTTTCCATCCCTTCCATTGTTCCCGCTTTTAAGGCGTTCTCGAGAGACTCAATCATTTCAAACACATTTTGTCCGCTGCCTGACTGCCCGCCGAAAGCCGAAATCGGATTTGAGTTTACATTTAAGGTTGCGTTTGGCGAAACATTGATGTTGACGTCAGAGCTGCTTGTATAGTTTTCAAAATTGTATGTGTACGTACCGTCGGCGTTTTTTGTGATTGGAGCGACGTCAGAGTTCGTACCGTTAAAGAGGTAGCGGCCGTTGACCTGCGTATTGGCGATCTGAATCAGCTGGTCTTTCAGCTGGCCGATTTCGACTCCGATCGCATTTAGTTCTTCTTCGCCGTTTGTACTGTTTTGAGCCTTAACAGTCAGCTCCCTGATTTTCCCCATGATATCAATGCCTTCTGTAATGTTCGTTTCCGTGTTTTCAAGCCATGTAAAAGCTTGGGAGGCATTGCTTTGATATTGTTTAACCTGGGACAATTGCGTATTGTACTTCAGGCTTTTCATTGCGACGACGGGATCATCGGACGCCTTTGAAATCTTTTTTCCTGACGAAATCTGGGATTGAAGCTTATCCAGCTTTCCATAGCTTGAATTGATGTAGCGCAAAGAGTTTTTTGCGATCATCCCTTGGGTTACCCGCATGAATCTTTACCTACCTTCCCACGACACCCATGCCGTTAATAATTTTATCGAGGACTTCGTCCTGCAGCGTTATCATTCTCGCAGCTGCGTTATAAGCATGCTGGAATTGGATCATGTTCGACATTTCTTCGTCTAATGATACGGCGCTTACAGACTGCCTGTTCAACTCAGCAGTGTTTACAAGCGTTTCTGTATTTTTAGCCAGTCTGTTTGTTTCCTGAGCTTTTACACCCATTTCACCGATAATACCTGCATAATAGTCTAAAACGGTCGTCGTTTTGTCGCCAATTTGAATTTTCTTGGTGAAGACATTAGCGAGATTTGTCGCGTTGGAGTTGTCGCTCGCTTCACCATTCAGCGATGCAGCGATTTTATCGCCTTTTGAATTCATGATCTCATCGGTTACTTTGATTTTGCCGGCAGCTCCCTTTGCAGGCTCAGCCTCTCCCCCGGTGAATTCAAAGAAAATGCCTCCCGGTTCTCCCGATGAAGTAAACCCGCTTTGATGGACTGCATTAAACTCTTTCGCAAAAGCAAGCGCCAGCGTATCCAGATCTGCGAGCATTTCAGGATACAAACCTTTTTCTTTACCGTTTGACATATATCCGTAAGACTCAATTAAACCGCGCAGCGATCCTTTGCTAGTAAACGAATCGATGCCGATGTCCGTCCCGCCGAGGGAAACACCTGTCACAAGGCCTGTATCGTTGTCGTAATTTACTTTGACAGTTTCAGTCGTGAAGTTTGGTCCGTCAAGAACCTGGCCCAGAGACTGGCCGTTTTCGTCCAGGATTTCGATTGATGCAATGCCTTCAGCGGTTGCAAGTGGGTTGCCGCCAGTTTTCGTATAGCTGACTTTGATATTAACCATTGAAGACAGTTCATCAAGGAGCTGATCACGTTTATCGTACAAATCATTCGGGAGATAGCCGTTCGGCTCGACTTTGGCAATTTGCTCGTTTAAGCTGTTCAGCTGTGACAAAAGCGAGTTGATCGTCATCACATTTTGATCAATCTGGTCGCCTAAATTTGATTGAACGGTTGTCAGCGATTTATACAGAGTGTTAAATGTCTCGGCGACCGCCTGCCCTTTTTGTCCGACGACAGAAGCAGCGCTCGGCTCGTGAGCGTTGTTCGTCAATTCCTGAATGGAATTCCAGAATGAATTCAGAACCTTGTTTAACCCGGTGTCATTCAGTTCATTCATAATCCCTTCCATTTGGTTAAAAGCGTCCACTTTTGCATTGTAATAGCCTGCCTTTGTATTCTGCGTCCGGTATTGATAATCCAGAAAGCTGTCTCTTACCCGTTCAACCGAACCGACCTCAACGCCTGTACCCATCTGGCCGGCAAGCCCGACAGAGTTTCTTGATACGGACGGATAAGGGGTTGACGCTTTAAATGTGACACGCTGTCTTGAATACCCTTCGGTATTGGCATTGGATATATTGTTCGCTGTCACGCTCAGAGCTGATTGCTGCGCGGACAAGCCTCTTTTGGCGATTTCCAGCCCTAAAAAAGTTGGGTTTGTCATCTTTTTCACTCCGTTCTAAGCTTTTGAGTCGAATAAAGAAAGCCGTTTTGTCCCGCCTGTCTGATTTGACTGCTGCTCTTTTCCATAATTCGAACCGCTTTCTTTCGGAAGGAGCATATCAAATGTAAGCGAGATAAATTGAAGCGACTGAAAAGTCAGCTGCTTATTCAAATCGTTCACATCCTTTAAACGGATGACGAGCTGTGAGAGCTTGGCATACAGCTGTTCCAGCACCTTTTTCTCGCCGCCCGCAGCTCTGCTGATACATGCGCTGATGGTCGCGTCCGAGCTGCCGATACAGCTTTTAGTTGCTTCAATGCGGGACTGCTCCGTTTGTTCAATGGCTTGCACATACTTTTGTTCTTTCGTCACGATTTCTGAAAGTGCCTTTATTTCGTTCGTCTTCAGCGCCTCCGTTTTTTGTTCCGACAGAGACAGCAGATGTTCATGCAGCACGCATAAGCGCTCCAGCTCTTCAATCACCCGTTTCACTGAACTGACTTCCTCCTTTTATTGCTGTTTATAAAAATTAACCATTTTTTCAGCTATGCCTTTGCCGTCCACTTTGTATGTTCCATTCTCCACGGCTGCTTTCAGCTGGGCAATTTTCTCCTGACGCTCCTTCATTAAATCAGGGCCTTTTTGCAGCTCCTTTGCTTTCGCAGAAATCTCAACTTTATCTTCCGGCTGTGCTGCAGCCTGGGAAGAAGCTGTTTGTTTTTCAAATGATTTATGATAAGGATTAACAGGTTGTGTTCCATATTGGTTGATCTTCATGGGATTCCTCTCACTTTCCGCCATAGTTATCTATGATCATACTCATTTTATCGTCTGAGCTTCAAGTTAGTTTAGGGAATCAGTCATTTTTAGGATTAAAGGTATAGTACGTGCCTTTAGAACTATTTCTCTTCTCTTTTTCAAGCTGCTCCAGCTGGTCCAATTGACTCATTTGCGATGCTAAATCTTGATCGCATGACAGGCAATAACGCCCCTCCCGAATAAGTGTGCCGCACCTTTCGCACGGATAGCCGAGATTCGGAAAATTGGAGATTTGAATGCGTTTCTGTCTGATGAACTTCAATATTAACTCTTCTTCGACACCTGTTTTTTCTACGATCTGAAACATTGTAGACTGTCGGTTTTCTTGTTTTTTCAGAAATTTATAAACGGTTTCAAACGCACGTTCTTCTTCTTTCAAGCATGAAACGCAAACGGTTTGAAAACTGCTTTTCATAAACAATGCATTACATCTTGGACAATTCGCCAATTGACTCATAAATTTTGACCCCTATCCTTAAATTCTATCTTTTATATCGGCAGGGAAAAAAAATGATTTAGCTTCGAATTAATGTAAATGATGATACAGATTTTGCCTCACCGGATGTCATCAGACAAGCAGCGGCATGATGAAGGGTCGCCCCTGTCGTATACAAGTCGTCGATCAATATGATATCCAGATTCTTTACCGATCCCTTTTCGGTTCTAAAAACCGTTTTGGGCTTGATCCGTTCTTTTCTGCTTTTTTTGGATTGTTTTTCATTTTCGATTCTGATCAAAGGATGCATAACGGGTTTTTTTAATAAGGAAGCAAGCCTCTCCGCCTGATTGAATCCCCGCTCCGCTTTACGTTCTTCACTGAGTGGTATCGGAACTAAAACAGCTGGAGTGCGGCGGTAATATTGGTGGAAAGCATTGATAAATAAAGGAGCAAAAGCGAAGACCAGTTCAGCATCACCTCTGAACTTAAAACGGGCAAGGACTTCTTTCATGAAGGTATTGTAGATATAGACAGAGCGGTTTTGCCTCAAAAGAGAGCGGGTTAACGGATCAGCTTCCCATTTTAGGCAGTCACCGCAAAGTTCTTCGCTCTCTTGGGGGCGCCCGCACTTAGGGCACACCGTTCTTCCTTCGATCCTGATAAAATTGTCTTTACATGCCCTGCATATTTTCTCTTCTGATCGTAAAAAGAATAAAGCGCGCCATGAAAGAGAATGTAAAAGAGGCGCTTCACAAATTAAACAATGCAGTTCATTTCCTCCCTTTTCGATTGCTTTCGCAAAGCGGGTTGTCATTCACCTTTCTGGCAGCTTCAGCCAAGGTGACGAGCATTGATGTATTTTTTTGTTTGTCAACGAGCTCTGCTTTTATGTAAGTCAGCTTCGACTCATCTGTTACATATTGCGGTTTTACTGCATTTAAAGCCAAGGCGAGCACATCCTCTCTGCACCTGCTGCACTTACAGCTCATGTGCAGCTGTTCGATATACTGATCAAACAACTCTTCCAAAACAGCCTCTTTAGCATTGACTAGCATCCGGCACCGCTCCTCATTTTATATTCATAGGTATACTTTACCATGAATATCAGACTAGTCAATCAACATTTCCTTTTTAGACAGTTTATTCATATATTGAATATGACGTCGTGCCGCATTCATCGACTTTGTCCTACCGTGATGAAAGAAACAGACGTCTCCATCTGTGTGCTCAGGATGCCTGCCGGCTCTGCCGGCCATTTGGACAAGAGCGCTTTCCGAAAAAACAGCCGACTCTGCCCCCAATACTCCAACCTGTGCTTTTTTGACGGTTACACCTCTTTCCAAAATCGTTGTCGTCACGAGCACCTCAAGCTTACTTTTCCTAAACCGGTTCACTTTTTCATTTCTCTCAGGGTCTTCGGCATAGACTCCTTCTGCGCGAAATGTTTCCTTTTTCAGCAGACTGACCACGGTTTTAAGAACAGGGATAGAGGGAACAAACAGAAAAACCGGATGCTGCAGTTCCTGGTGCTTAAAAAGCCATTTTTTGAGGCGTAAAGGAACTTTTCTTCGTTTCAAACCCCTTTCCCAATTTCCGCACCAAATCAATGTAGGTTCAGGCAGCGGGCTGCGGTGGAATCTTGCGGGAATACGGACGGTGTGCAGCTTTCCGCTCTCAGCCCTTTTCTTCATATCTCTAGAAGGCGTGGCGGTTAAATAGATATGTGCGCTTTGCCGTTTTGCCGATTTTTTAACAGCGTATTGCAGCGTATTATCAATAGAATACGGAAAAGCATCCACTTCATCTATGATGATCACGTCAAATGCTTCTTTATAGCGGAGCAGCTGGTGGGTAGTTGAAATGACAAGCGGCGAGAGAGTTCCAACGTCTGGGCTTCCTCCGTATAAAGCGGCGATTTCCATCCCGGGAAAGGCGTGGCGAAACCGCGGTTCAAGCTCAAGCACAACGTCTGTTCTCGGAGTGGCGATACATACTCTCAAACCGTTGTTCAGCGCGAATTCGATCCCTTGAAAAAGAAGTTCCGTTTTTCCCGATCCGCAAACCGCCCAGATCAACAGCTCTTCTTTCCTGCGTATAGCATCGATAATAGATTTTGCCGCTTTTTCCTGACCGGCTGAAAGTACGCCTTTCCACTCCGTGTAAACAGGCGCCCATTCATGTCTGCCATGTCCACGCCAAGTCAACAGAGACGTACACTCGCTCACCCTGCCCATCATGACACAGGCTCGGCAGTACACGCAGCATTTATTGCACCTATAGCAAGGATATCGAGCGAAACAGAAGCGCTCGTGCTGGCCGCACCTCAAGCAAACAAAGCCTCTCTTCGTTTTTTTAATGCCTTCCTCCGTTTTTATCAGGCCTTCTTGGATATGCCAATCAATGACAGGTTCCGGAAAAGAAAGTTCGCTTTTCAGAAGGTGGCGCTGCTCCAAACATGACCGCAATTCACAGGAATAGGATGCCGGATGTTCGATGTGAATCACCTCCAATCTGCCATTCAGTATCTATCATCCATGTTTTCTTGTAAAACAGTCAAAATCTTAAAATCTCCCTCAAAAACCGTAGAAAAAGAAAAAATCTCCGTTTTGCAAAACGGAGATTGGCTTTTATACTGTATACCAGGCGATACCCATTGCTCCTTCACCAAGGTGGGTGCCGATCACAGGCCCGAAATAGCTTTTATAAAATTCGACATGTGCGTATTGCTGCGACAATTCTTCGATTATTTGATCGGCTTCTTCTTCACGGTTGGCATGAATCACAACCGCTCTCAACGGCTTTCCTTTTTCGGCATCTTCGCCAAAAAGCTCAAATAAACGGTTCATCGCTTTTTTTCTCGTCCGGATTTTTTCGAAGGGAACGATCAGCTTGTTCTCAAAATGCAAAATCGGCTTTACTTTTAAAAGGCTTCCGACAAAAGCCTGGGCGCCGCTCAGGCGTCCTCCCCTTTGCAAATGCGAAAGGTCGTCAACCATAAAATAAGCCCTCATTGAGGTTTTCATATGATCCAAGTGGCGAATGATTTCTTCCGGAGCCGCTCCTTTTTCCGCCATCTCAGCCGCTTCGATCGCATAAAAACCTTGAGCCATGCAGCTGATTTCTGAATCAAACGGATACACTTTAATTCCTTCAAGCATACCGCGTGCTGATACAGCGCTGTTGAATGTTCCGCTGATGCCGCTGGAAAGGTGGATGCTGATGACCGCATCATATGTTTCCCCGAGTTTTTCATAGAGAGAAATCAGCTCGCCGTATGCGGGCTGGGAAGTCGTCGGGAGATTTTCGTGAGCTTTTACTTCTTTGTAATAGTCCTTCCAGCTCATATCGATTTCTTCCCTGTATGAAGTCTCTCCAAAGATCACATTGAGAGGTATCATATAAATATTGTAGCGCTCACGCAGGTCTTTAGGTATATATGCCGTACTGTCTGTTACTACTGCTGTTTTCATGAAATAAACCTTCCTTATGAAAGATACTCTTTTCTATTCTAAAAGAAAAAGCAGCTTTTTTCATTATAAAGTTTGATTTTCTGCTAAAAGAAAAGACCTGCCTTATGGCAAGTCCACCTTTATCTCATTTCTACCCAGCCATTTTTAATGGCTACAACGACAGCCTGCGTTCTGTCGTTTACATTCATTTTTTGAAGGATGTTGCTGACATGGTTTTTAACCGTTTTTTCACTGATAAATAATGATTCGCCGATTCCGCGGTTGCTTTTTCCGTCCGCCAGCATCTGCAGAACCTCGCATTCCCTTCTGGTAAGAATGTGAAGAGGTCTCCGGATTTCCGGATACACTTCATGTTGAGCGTGAGATGATACACCGCTTGTTGCAAGACGGCGGAATTCATTCACAAGATTATGAGTAACCTTAGGATGCAGATAAGATCCGCCTTCAGCCACAACTTTCACGGCTTCGATCAGCGTGTCGGCATCCATTTCTTTCAGCAGATAGCCGCGGGCTCCTGTTTTTAATGCATGTGTAACATAGTTTTCATCGTCATGGATAGATAAAATAATAACCTTTGATTCCGGATACAAGTCGACCAGTTGTTTTGTCGCTTCTACGCCGTTTACATTCGGCATATTAATATCCATGATTACCACATCAGGATGGTAGTGCTCGACAATGCGAGCCGCTTCATCTCCGTCGTCTCCTTCGGCCACTACCTCAAAGGTAGGTTCGAAATCCAAAATCCGTTTGACACCTTCACGGAATAACTGATGATCGTCAATAATTACAATATTTACTTTAGTCACAAGCTACGCCTCCCCATTCTCATTGTTAAACACACCGCTTTTATGGTCAATATGTCTTTTGTCTCTATTTTACAATTATCTTTACAAAGACAGCGGAACTTTAATCAAAATAAATGTCCCAAGACCTATTTTCGAATCGATTGTCATTGAACCTTCGAGCAAATCGACTCTTTCTTTCATACCTAGCAGACCGAAAGATTTGTTCTTCTTGCCTTTAACTTCTTTTAAGTCAAAGCCGTTTCCATTGTCTTTGATAATCAACGTCACAAAATCTTTTGTCACTTCTACTTTAACATGAATCTCAGTTGATTCGGAGTGTTTTAAGGCGTTTGTCACTGCTTCCTGTGCAAGCCGGAAAAGTGCAACCTCAAACCGCGGTGCTATTCTTCTATCTTCGGATTCTCCGATGCATTGGAAATGGATCTTTGCTTTTCCATGATAATCTTCGATCGTGTTCAAGTATTTTCTGAGCGTCGGTATCAATCCCAAATCATCTAAAGCCATCGGTCTTAAATCATAAATGATTCTTCTGACTTCATAAAGAGCATTTCTGACGTTTTGCCGGAGGTTTCTAATTTCCTGAAAGCCTTCTTCTGTTCCTTTGTCTCTGAAGATGCGTTCGATCAGCTCAGATCTCATCATGACGTTGGCCAGCATTTGCGCAGGGCCGTCGTGGATTTCCCTTGAGACCCTTTTTCTTTCTTCCTCTTGGGCTTCGATGATCCGCAGTCCGAAATCCTGTTTGGCCTGCGCATCTTCTAGGAGAACGCCAACCTGGCGCAGATCCTGATTTAAATAGTTTAAGACGACGGTAATCTGGCTGACAAGCCCTTCTGAACGCTCGATGATTTCCTGAAGCCCCAAAAGGCGCCGTTCCAGATCATCACGCTTCTCTCTCAGCTGCTTTTCACGCTGCTGGATCATCGTCAGTTCAACCTGCAGTTTGTGGGCTTTTTCATAAGCTTCGCGAATCTCTTCTTCACTGAATTTATGAAAGTTTCTGCTGACCTCAGACAAGCGGTTTCGCGCATGGCGGGCATGCACTTCCAGCCTGTCTCCAAGATCGATGACTTCGTTGACCTGCTGTTTAATCTGCTTCAGCTCTTCTACCAAGCCTTCATATTGCTGACGGGACTGCTCTCCGATTTGAAAGACCTCATCCTTGCTCCCATCAACCGTTTTTAACATCTTCATAATGATTGAATCTAAAACTTTGGAGTCCATTTTGGAAACACTCACCCATTTTCCCTCCGTAACAGCATTGTCATTTACTTTTATCATAAATTTCATTGAACTGAAATTCGTGTCGAATTATAATGAAAGAATGCGTATTCTGGTTTTTTGGTCTTTTTATGGTTACCGATCCATTTCTATTTAATCATAACAAAATACGCGCCAAAATTCTAAGTCTGTTCGATTTTTAGGAGAACAGCCGCATGGCTTGTCAGGAGGTAAGCAGGCATGCTGCAAAGTTATCTCACTGTTGCAGGTGAAGGGACCCATGAAATCGTGATTGAAAAATCCCGGTTTATATGTCACTTGAGCCGCGTCAGTACTGAAGAAGAAGCACAGAACTTTATCAATCACATAAAAAAGCAGCATTGGAATGCGACGCATAATTGCTCGGCTTACGTCATAGGAGAAAATGATCAAATTCAAAAAGCGAATGATGACGGAGAACCGAGCGGGACAGCTGGAGTTCCGATGCTTGAAGTTTTGAAGAAACGCAACCTTAAAGATACGTGCGCCGTTGTGACGAGGTATTTCGGCGGTATTAAACTCGGCGCTGGAGGGCTGATACGGGCTTATGGAAAATCCGTGTCAGAGGGGCTGAACCATGTCGGCGTTGTCGAACGAAAGCTGATGCGGGTGATGCACACGACAGTGAACTATACATGGCTCGGCAAGCTTGAAAACGAGCTTCGCGAGTCCCCTTATCAAATAAAAGACATTCATTATGCCGACGATGTCGAATTTGAAACGTATGTGAAGGAAAGTGAAAAGCAGGCATTTACGGAATGGATAACCGAATTAACAAATGGCAAGAGTGAGAATAGAGAAGGCATTCAAGTTTATTTGGAAGAAGCTTTTAACAATTAAAGGAGAATTATTATATGGCTGAGCGTATTAAAGTGAAAGTGCGAAAAAAAAAGAATAAAAAGAGAAAGCTGATTAAACGGTTTATAGTCCTTATGCTGCTCGCACTTCTCGTAGTCGGCGGAGTGGGCATATATAAAATTATTAACACGATTTCCGCTGCTGACGGCACTTATGATGAGCTTGAACGCGGAGAGAAGTCAAAGCTCAGGGACGATGTCGTTAATATTCAAAAAAAGCCGTTTTCGATTCTTTTTATGGGAGTTGAAGATTATTCGACAAACGGCGAGCACGGACGGACGGATTCCCTGATTGTCGTGACGCTCGATCCTAAAAAGAAGTCGATGAAAATGCTGAGCATTCCGAGGGACACAAGGGTGCATTTGGCCAGTGACACAGCCGGCACAAAAACAAAAATAAATGCGGCCTATGCAAAAGGCGGCAAGGATGAAACAATCGAGACGGTAGAGGACTTCCTCGGAATCCCGATCGATTACTATGCCACAGTCGATTTTGACGGGTTCAAAGATGTCATCGATGAAATCGGCGGAATCGATATTGACGTCCCGTTTGATTTCAGCGAAAAAAGCGATGTCTCCAAATCCAAGAGAATCTATTTTAAAAAAGGGAACATGCATCTAAATGGAGAGGAAGCTCTTGCCTACGCAAGGATGAGAAAACAGGATAAGCGGGGAGATTTCGGGAGAAACGACAGACAAAAGCAAATCTTAAAAGCCGTTCTTGATCAAATCTCAAAACCGCAAAACCTCGCTAAAATTGATAAAATAGCCCAAAAAGCAAGCAAAAACATTCAGACAAACTTCAAAATTACACAGGCTCTGGCGCTTCAGCAAATCTACAGCGGCTTTGCTGGTGATGATATAAAAACATTAAACATCACAGGAAAAGATCTTACGATCGCTGATGTTTACTACTTTGAGCCTGACCAGCAAAACCTTGCAAACGTGCAAAATGAATTGACCCATCACTTGTACCCGGACTCAACCGCTGATTCAAGCGGAACATCGTCTGAATCTTCCGCAACCGCTGACGGGACAGACAGCTCAGCTGAATCGTCTGCTGCTTCTTCTTATTGATTGGCTCTGTTGAATGTGAAATTCATAATCGAATAAAATGAAGGGGAACTCTTTATATATTAAGGGTTCCCCTTTCTTTTGAAAAAGACAATTGATTGATAACACTTTGTTTTAAATAGTTATACTGTTTTTCGTTGGTATCTGAGAATGCCTCGTTTCTATTTGAGGGAACATCCATATACAGGATGTCTTCTTTGAATTGGGAAATTGTTAAATCATATCTTTTACCATTGATAACATTATAAAAATGCCACCCTTCAGGCAGCTTTGTTTTTCTTATTTCTCCACCTAATAGATCATTTACGATTAAGGCGGTTACGCCGCATTGTCCCTTCGCAGGGTTATCCTGACTCCATTTTGAACTTGAATCTGAAGACCAGGATTTATAGAGTGCTTTCATAATTTGTTCGATCTGTCCAAGGTGATGATCATCCATAAAAAATCCTCCTTCTCATAGAGTTTTAGTTAATCAACCAACCGCTTGTGAGGCTTCCTGAGTTGCAGCAATAATAAAACCCCTGGAATCCAGGGGTTTTTGTGCGCATTAATTCCTCTTCACCATCCGCCTGTAAAACTTCGTAAAGGGCTTGTACTGCTCATTTACAAGGCCTGTCACTTCTGCGATGATCTGCATGAACAGGATTAAGCCGAAGATGATGAAGATGGACACCCAGAGCGTCGCGGTTTTTAAAAGAATGGCGCTCAGGCTGAAGACGATGCCAATTAAATAAATAACGATGACGGCTTTCCGATGGGACAGGCCAAAGGCCATCAGCCTGTGGTGAATATGCGATTTGTCGGGCGCCGAAATCGGCTGTTTGTTTAAAATCCGCCTGATGATCGCGAATGTCGTGTCAAATATCGGCACTCCTAATATAATGATTGGAATGACGACGCTGAACAGGGTCACGCTTTTATACAGTCCGAGAAGCGACAGAACCGAGATCACATAGCCCAAGAAGAGCGAGCCCGTGTCTCCCATAAAAATTTTCGCCGGGTGGAAGTTATAGAACAGAAAGCCGATCGTGCTTCCGATGACAACCAGCGACAGAGAGAAGATCAAGATTTTATCGGCAGAAAAAGCCATGACGGCAATCGTCGAAAGGCCGATGACGGATATACCCGCAGCCAGTCCGTCCAATCCGTCGATTAAGTTGATGGCATTGGTGATCCCGACGATCCATAAAATCGTCAGAGGGTATGCGAGCCACCCCAAATCAAAGCGAAGATCCCAAAATGGAATCGATAAAAATTCCATTTTCAAGCCTGTACTGACGATGATGCAGGCTACTAATATTTGAACGATAAATTTAATTCTCGCGCTTAAATTGTGTTTGTCATCTACAATGCCCAAAATGACAATCATAAAAGCACCGAGTGTAATTGCTGTTATTCTGTTTTCATAAAGGCCTCCGGCAAGCGAACCGGTCAATACTCCTATAAAAATGGCTAAACCGCCCATTCTCGGCATTACTTTATCATGTATCTTTCGTTTATCCGGCTGATCCACGACCCCGGATTTGATTGCTAGACGTTTGACAAGCGGAGTAATAATTAAAACAGTAATGAGAGAGACAAAAAACGCAAGTACAGTGCGTTCATAAGACATAAGGAAGTCTCCTTTTTAAATGAAGTCTGGTCGTATTAAAGATCATACCTTTTCATTATACAATTTCATTATTTATTATAACAAGCTCCAGCCAAAAGAAACATCATGAATTAATATCCCCCGCCGCAAATTATGCATCTTTATTCAAGTTCAATTTATCAAGCATCGATAAAAATAAATGATGCCAGTCTCTTTCATGTGCGATCTTTCTGCGCAGTTCCACATGGGAGACATCATCATGCGCAAGCTCCAGCTCTTCACACAGCGCTGTAAATTCAACGGGGTCGTTTCCTGTTAGATGACGGTAAACGTGTTCCTGTTCAACCTTTTTTGTTGAAGGAAGGTTCATACCGGCGACAGGCTTTCCGGCAGCCAAAAATTCAAACAGCTTTAAAGGGAATACCGCATTATTATATGGCGACGGTTTATACGGCATGATCCCGATATCCACTACATTCATATAAGCCGGTACTTCCGACGGCGCAGCGGGCCCCGTCCAAATGACATTTTCTTCTTCAAGAAGCGCTTTAAAATCTTCATCTCCGTTTGTCCCGTCAGGACCGACAAATAAAAACGTCCACTCTTTTTTGGTTTTGGCAGCTTCTTTGATGAGCTTAAAATCGAGCTTCGGCTTAATTCCGCCGATAAAGCCGAGGACGGTGCCTTCCCTTCCGTTCAATACATCGGCTTTTTGCTTATTTTTCGCAAACAAGCTGTATTCCACACCATTTTCGATTGTAAAAACCGGCTTTGTCTCTCCTTGAAGCCGGTCTGCTACGTTTTGGTGCAAATATTCGGAAGTGCAAAAAATCATATCGGCTGCATTGATGATTCTGCCTTCGGCTTCAGAAATGACCTTTTGCCTGAATCCTGAGACAAGGCTTTTTTTTCCGCTGATCGGTGCCGCCCACAGGTCACTGCAGTCATAGATGACCTGATCCCACTGATAAAGTGATGACAGCAGCGGAAAACCGGGGAATGTGTACCATAAGCACACCTTTTCCCCCTGAACGTCTTCTTTCAGCCGGTCAAGCAGCGGCTTCAGCTTGCTTTTATAAAAAACATCCTTGTAGCGGGCAAACCTGAATATTTTCTTTTTCAAAAAATCTTTGACTGCAAATTGCTTGATTCCGTTGTCAAGCAATGTAAATGTCTCTCGGGAAGGATTTTCAGACGGACAGACCCAAATGACTTCCTTCGTCTCCTTGCGGCCAGCCAAAAACTCAGCAAGGCGGTGCCTTCTGTACCTTAGCTGATCCTGTCCCCATTCACCTGTCGCTACTATGACGTGTATGACTTGATCTGCTTTCACTTTCAATCACCTTTTCTGTCAATGCCGTTATAATCTTTTCATGACTGCGTTCTTAGCGTAATGGAAAAAGCACCATGTCGCTTTCATCAAGTGAAGGCGTTCGATTTCCCTGTACACATACCAGGTTTTTCGCGCCGCCTTCCACTTGTTTCTGGAGATCGATGTTTCAACGATGCGGTATTCGGCGAGGGGTTCGTTCAGACCGAATGCCTTGAATCCTCGCTTTAATACGGACAGCCATGTCGCCAAATCCTGACGGGTTCTGATATTCGGCATCCGGATATCACCCGTTTGCTCTCTGTCAATCATTACCGTCAAACAGCCGATAATCGTATTTTTTAATACATCATCATATGTAAGGCTGACGGGTGCATGAATGGTTTTATGAAGCGGTTCGCCGTCTTGGCTGATCAGCTCGTATGCCGTAAATGTGAAAGCGTGCTGATGCTTCCTCATAAAGGCAAGCTGCTTATCCAGCTTTTCTGCTTTCCACACATCATCGCTGTCCAAAAAGGCGACATAGCGCCCTTCGGCTTTGCTGAGCGCTGCATTTCGAGCCGCTGCAGCGCCTTGATTTTCTTTCAGAAAAATGGCATGGATCCGTTCATCATCTTCTTCATAGCGCTTCAAAATGTCTCTTGTCCCATCTGTTGAGCAATCATCGGCAATGATCATTTCCCAGTCGGAAAACGTCTGATTTAAGACGGACTGAATGGTTTTTTCGATAAATTCCTCCGCGTTATAGGAAGGCGTAATGACAGAGATTAAAGGTTTTTGCCTCGTCATGGTCCTGATCCACATCCCCAATTAAAAATTTAACGTTCTCTGAATACTTCCGGAACGACAATGATAAAAAACGACAGCGCTAAACCGATCAGTACGCCTAATACCGCTCTTTTTTTAGGCGACATGCCGGCAGCCTGGTTATCCAGCACGATCAAAGGCTCAATTTCTTCAGCAGCCTTCATGTCGAGCCTGCTTGTTTCAAGCTCATACAAAAACCGCTGTTTATCAACTTTGGAATCAGCGCTGACTGTTTCGCCTTCAAGCGCCTTTATATTCTTTTCGATGACTTCTTCCCTTTTTGAAAACAGCGCCTTATCGCCTTTCATATAGGCATCTTTAACTTTTCCTAAAGTATCCAATGTTTTCTGTTTGTCAGGCCCTGTATAACTTAAGTTAAAAAGTGAATCCGTTCTGATTTCAATCGCCAGATCGTCTTTCAACTGCGCCAGATCCTCTTCCGGCATATCCGGGAAAATGTCCTTTAAAAAGGCTTCGTTTTTCAACAGCAGCGGCACCTGCTTTGCATTGTTGTACTTCGCTTCTCCATAGTTCCCGGTTGATATCGTTACAGTAGCCGTGTAATCGGACGGAGCAACGCTCCCCTTCGGCATAAAATAGCCGACAAGACCAAGAATAAGAGGAAGCGCAATAATCGCCACAATAAACTTTTTCACTCTACCAGCAATACGTTTGATTAAATTCATCACATGAATTTCTCCCTGTTTTTAAATTCGATTTTCAAAAATCACCTATACTGTTCGGTTTCATCCGTTCCGCTGACTCTAAAGGTATTAACCGTCGCAATCACAAGGGCGAGAAACACCCAATGGAAATATAGATTCGAGACGGAACTCGGACTGATGCTTGATACAAGGAAGGCGACGAGCGCGGCTGTCAAACCTTCAATGAGAAGCTTGTACCGCTTTCCAAGCGATCTTTTATAATATCGGTAAAGCACAGTTATTAAATAAATGTACATCGTTAAATAACCGAGCATCATCACAACTCCAAAATTCGTCATGATCTCTACGAGCCAGTTATGAACCTCCACGACCCGGTCTGTATCGAACAATGCGTGATGTTCCAAATAATAAGGTACATTGCCGGCGCCGACGCCAAATCCGTAAGTATCCAGCACATAATGCCCGGCGTTTTTCAACAAGTTTGCCCTGGCGACATTGGATGGCAGCGGCTCGCTGAAATCGTGTGTAGTTTGCGGAGCCAAAAAGTATGTATAAAAAGCTCCGGTGATCTTTCCTGCAAACAGTGTGACAAAAGCGATACATCCTGCAGCTGCGGCGATGAGCGCCCATTTTTTAAGCACCTTCGGCAGCAAAATAAATGCATAAACGGCAAGTCCGGCTATAATTCCCAGGATGCTGGCTCTTGATCCTGTCAGGAAAATCAAGTAGGCCGAACAGAACGCAAGGAGCAGCCCCGCTATTTTTAAGTAGCTGTTTTTAATGTTTTTGAAAAAAGATAAATAAAAGAAAAAGCTGATGGATAGAAATGTCGCAAAGTCATTCTGATTGAAAAAGACGGATGTCGGATAGTGCTGTTTATAGTGCGGCCCGTTATAAAGGGTCGAACTCGGCAGGTGGTTTAATGTAAAGTGGTTGTAAAACCCGATGACCATTAAAAATACGGTCATGACCAACCATATGTAATAAAACGCGAGAATTCGATCCATTTTTTGAAAAAACATAACAATCAGAAAAACAAAAAACATTCCCATTGCCAATAGGAACAGATATTTTACGCCCTCAGTAGCAGACTTGACCCAAAGCAGCGAAATCATTCCATAGCAGAACCAAAACGTGAAAAACATCAGAATGCCTTTAACATGCACCTGCTTCCACTTTTCAAGGTGCTGGCTGCCTTTCAACATTTCCGCTATGAATAAGAACCCTGCCAGAATCAGAAGAATTCGATATGGAAACAGGCTGAAAAAGCCCAATTTAATCGTAAAAAAAGCATTGTTGGCAAATGTTGCAGCGATAAGCAGATATAATACGGGCATCAGCAATTGCTCGGACGACAAATACTTCCGGAGCACAATGATCAAAGTCAGCGCAATCAAAATCAGACATGCTAACAAGACTTTTTTTGCATTGGACTGGGCCAATACAACGAATGCTAACCCTGCGGTCAATGCGGCGAGCCAAACCAAAACATTGACCGCGGAACGTTTGAGACTCATTTTTCCCCCTCCTTCCGCTTCTTTCTGGAAAAGGGCTGCCGACATCAGCCAGCAGCCAGTGATTTACATATTCATTTCTTTTTTATAATATGAAATGGTCTTTTCCAGTCCTTCAGCGAGCGGCATTTTTGGTTCCCAGTTTAAAATTTTCTTTGTTTCTTCATTACACAGTGTGCTGTGGCGGATATCCCCCGGTCTTTCATCTTGATAAATCGGAGACAGCGCCGAGTTCGTCGCTTTTTTCATCTCTGCAAACAGCTCATTGACTGTGATCGAAAAGCCGTTCGAAACGTTTAAACAAACGTTTGATTGAGCTTTGAGCGCCTTGACGTTGGCGGAAGCCACATCACCGACATAAATAAAATCGCGCGATTGTTCTCCGTCTCCAAAAATCACCGGAGCCTTGCCGCTTGTCAGCAAATCGGAGAAAATCGATACGACGCCGCCCTCTCCTTTTGCGTCCTGGCGCGGCCCGTATACATTGCTGTACCGCAAAATGCAATACTCGGTTCCATACAGATCATAGGCCAGCTTTAAGTAGTTCTCCACCGTAAGCTTCGTCAGCCCGTAGGGTGAGCCTGGATTTGTTTTATGACGAGTGTCGACAGGCAGATATTCAGGATCTCCATAAACAGCTGCTGATGATGCAAAGACAATCTTTTTCACGCTGCATTCACCCGCTGCCTTAATGATATGGAGCGATCCCTTGATATTGATGTTTTCATCATTTAAAAAATCGCTGACAGACTCCGCCACGCTTACTTGTGCAGCTAAATGAATAATATAATCGGGATCAATGCTTTTGATGACGTCGATGACTTCCGGCTTTGTTATATCCTGCTCATAAAAGTCAACCGCGAGACCTTCAATGTTGGAGCGGTGTCCCGTAGTTAAATTGTCAAGAATTGAAACCCGGTAATTTTCTTTCAGAAGCTGTTCAGCGATATGCGAGCCTATAAATCCGCATCCGCCTGTCACTAGTACTTTTTCCATTAATAACACCCCTCGTTTTATACTTTTGTTAAGCTTTTCTCTCCCTGTACTCCAGGGCGGCCAATTGAATGATAAATAAATCCTTCTCTTCTCATATCTTCAAGTTTAAACAAGTTACGTCCATCAATTAGAACAGGACGATTTAAATATGTTTTCAATTTCTTAAAATCCATTTCTTTAACCTGTGGCCAATCTGTCAAAATGAGGCAAGCATCAGTATCCTTTACAGTATCATACAAATCGTTGCTGTATATGGCCTGATCTCCCAATAAGCGTTCTGCCTCCGGAATTGCAATGGGATCGTATGCTTTAATATGAGCACCAAGGCCTCTCAGCATCGGAATGACATCCAGAGACGGCGCCGAGCGCATATCGTTTGTATTCGGCTTGAATGCCAGCCCAAGAACCGAAATGGTCATGCCGTTTAAATCGCCAAACACATCAAGGAGCTTTTGCACAATGTGGGCGCGCTGCTTTTGATTCGTCTCAATAACGGCTTCAATCATTTTAAAAGGATAGCCGACTGACTTCGCGATGTGCAATAAAGCCATTGTATCTTTAGGGAAGCAAGAGCCGCCAAAGCCGATTCCGGCATTCAAAAATTTATTGCCGATTCTGCTGTCCAGTCCGACACCTTCAGACACCTTTGATACATCAGCTCCGACCCTTTCGCAAATATTTGCGATATCATTAATGAACGAGATCTTTGTAGCCAAAAATGCATTTGCAGCGTATTTAATCATTTCTGCACTTTCAAGGTTAGACTTGACGATTTTCGTTTGAAAAGGCTTATGGAGCTCTTCAATAATCGCAGCAGCCTTTTCGCTTGTCGCACCGATGACGGCTCTTTCCATATTCATCGTATCGTAAATAGCTGTTCCTTCACGAAGGAACTCCGGATTCGAAACGACGTCGAAAGGGAATTCCCCTTTTGAATTGCGTTCTATAATGGCTTGTACGAGCTTTCCTGTTCCAACAGGGACAGTGCTTTTGTTGACGACGACTTTATAGCCGTTCAGATGCTTCCCGATCATTTCGGCAACAGATTTGACAAATGTCAGGTCTGCTTCCCCTGTTTCCGACATCGGTGTTCCGACTGCAATATAAATAATCTCTGCTTCTTCAATCGCCTTGGGAATATCAGTAGAGAAAAATAAGCGATTTTCGTTTACGTTTTTATCCACAAGTTCTTTTAGGCCGTTTTCATAAATCGGCATCACTCCTGCTGAGAGTCCTCTTATTTTTTCTGCATCAATATCGCAACAGACAACCGAGTTTCCCACTTCGGCAAAACAAGTTCCAGACACCAGCCCGACATATCCCGTTCCAATGACAGCGATTCTTTTCAACATTATCATTCCCTTCTTTCAGCTGACCCTTCAAATCCAATAGCTTGATTTAGGTAATGATCTTTATCTCTTTTCTATTGAAAAAATCTGGGTTTTCCGTTTTCCCAATTCTTATTTTTATTAGCTTAGACGCAAATAAATGGGTTTAAACAGTATTATATTCAACACTCATGCGCATATTAACCGACAGATCCCAACTTAATTTTTGTTCTCGGCAACATCTCCATACACATCCAGCAACTTGCCGGCATTTTTAAAGGCGTCATAATCATCGTGCACCGTTTGATACAGCTCTTCAGCGATGTCTTCTTGCCAATTCGCGCCTTCCAAATAACCTTTGACAGCTTCTGTTATGCTGGAAGCCGAGCGCGGCTTAATCAGCAGATGTTCGTGTTTTCCGAATAAAGACGGAACCCCTCCGACCGCCGTACAAAGCACCGGAACCTTGAGGGCGAGCGCTTCAATGACGACAGTCGGCATCCCCTCAGAATACGAAGGAAGCGCAAACAGATCTGATGCAGCCAGATATTCTGATATCTCATGGTTTGCGACCTGCCCCGTCAATATCGCTTTTTCACCGGCGGTTTGACGAATGTGCTGCTTCTCCGGTCCGTCGCCGATGAACACAGCTCTGTAGCTGTCATCAAGCTGCTTGACCGCTTCCGCCAGCTCGGCTACTCCTTTTCCTTTCACCAAGCGGCCGACGAACGTCAGCAATTTTTTGTCTTTCGGCAGGCCGAATTTCTCCCTCAATTCAAATGTTGAAGCGGAGGGTTTTTGAAACCGGTCCAGGTTGACGCCGATAGGAAGAACCGAGCATTCAGCACCGGTCATTTCTTTTGTTTTGGCTTTCAGCTCATCGCTGACAGCCAGAACTTTTGCCGCGGAATGCACAGCTGTTTCAAATGCTCGAAATGCACCTTTGCTGTAATGGGGATAAATATTGACATCGCTTCCGTGCAAAGTCAGAACATAAGGAACTTTCAGCCTCTGTGAAACAACGGCAGCGGCACCCCCGGATGGCATCGCGAAATGGGCATGGATAAGATCCGGCGCAAGCCCGTGCTTCTCGATCGTCCTCAATACAGACTTTGCAATCCGGCGATGCGGCTGTGCCCATTTTAGCTGTCCAGGCAGAGCCGTATACGGCGGTCTGTAGACCGGGATGCCTTTTCTTTCTTCATATTCCGGGACTGTTCGTGCTTGACGGTATTTTTTTTTCAGCAGCCTGAGGGGAGCAGGGTTCACAGGTGATGGACATATGACCGCCACATCAACGCCCTGCATCTGCAGCGCCTGAACCTGTGTTTCATGAAAAACGCCTTCTCCCGGTTTTTGACTGCTTGGATAAACACTGGTAATCCAAAGAACCTTCAATGATGAAACGCCCTTTCTGCTGTCATCTTCCTAATTGGATCTTCATAGCCCGCCGATAAAATTTACTGACCAGAAAACCGTAAAAAATTCCGCTGATTCCGACGGAAACTGCCAGCTGAAGCATGGCGCCGTGAAGCAGATGTCTGCTGCCGACGCTCAAGACAAGAGCCAGCAATGCCATGAGCAGTGTCAAGGCCAGCGGTTTTCCAACGGTTCTGAAATATTCGCCCATCTTCAGCTGGATGACATATTTGAGCAGCCATCTGCCGATAAAGAAATTGATCAGGCTGATCGCTGCATAGGTCCAGGCGGTGATCGTCAAATCATTCGTTAATACCGCCGCATAAAGAGACAGCCCGTAAAGGAGCATGATCCCGCTGTCCCAATAAAATGCCAGGTCTGCTCTCCCCTTCGCCAGCAAAACCGATCCGTTCGGATTCATCAAAACCCTGAGCAGCCCGACAATCGCGAGGATATTCAGAACCGGTACGGCCTGCAGCCATTTTTCTCCGAAGACGACTTCAATAAATAAATCTGAAACGGTCATCAGTCCGATCAGAAGCGGGAATGAAATCAGCGAGAGAAGCTTTGTCATATTTAAAAAGCCTTCGCGCAGCGTTTGATTGTTCCCTTGATTCTTTGAGAAGACGGGAAACGCTACCCGTGTCACGATCGGATTGATTTTTAATACGGGAATCGTAATAATTTGATACGCCAGGTTATAGATTCCCAATGCTTCCGCACCGAGAAACCGTCCGATCAAAATCATGTCGATATTGGCGCCAAGCCTGTTTACAAGCCTTGAAGCGAGCTGAAACGCGCCGAACGAGAAAAATTCTTTCACTTCCCCCAACGCAAAGACGAGAGATGGACGCCATTTTTTTAAATATACAGCAAAAAACATGATGCCTTTAACCGAATTAAGAAAAACTTGTGACAATGCATAGGCCACAATCGGATCCATCAGAAAAACCAAAACGAGCAGGAGCACAAATGACAAAACGGTGACACCCGCTTCTATTTTGCTCAGCACATTAAACTTCAGATCTTTTTGCAGCATATATTGATACTGCTGGCCGACCGGGGCGATCAAAAACATGACGGCCAAAATCCGCACAAGAAAAACCAGTTCGTCCCGCTGATAAAAGTCTGCGATGAACGGACTCAGGAAAAAGAGGCCGATAAACAAAAGGATGCCCGTTAGGATATTCAGCCAATATAAGGTCGATAATTGGCGTTCACTGATGTTCTCCTTTTGAATTAAAGCGGCCCCGAATCCCATATCGAGTACAATTTGTGTAAAAATCGTTACGGTGGTCAGCATTCCGACCAAACCGAATTCGGCAATTGTCATGATATTGCCGAGCAGTGCAAACTGTATAATTTGAATGACCGTGACGATCAAAGTTGAAACACTTGTCCATTTTGCACCGCTTAATATTTGTTTCGTAATGGTAGACATAGCATATTCCTAACTTCCTCGTATTATCTGGCTCCTTCGCCGGTTAATACTACTTTAATCGTTTTCAGCATAACCTTCAAATCGAGAAGAAACGTTAAATTCCGAATGTAATACAGATCGTGCACCAATTTTTCTCTCGGACCGATATCATAGCCTCCGTTTACCTGTGCAAGTCCCGTTAACCCAGGCTTAACAATTAAGCGGTTTTTAAATCCCGGAATTTCATGGTGAAACTGAGCGGTAAACATCGGTCTTTCAGGCCTTGGTCCCACAAGGCTCATATCTCCGGCCAGAACATTGATCAACTGCGGAAGTTCATCGATTCTTGTTCTTCTTATAAAAGACCCGACTGCAGTGATGCGCGGATCATCCTTCTGCGCCCATTTCGCACCGGATTTTTCTGCGTCAATTCTCATAGAACGCAATTTAATCAGCTTAAAGTGCTTCCCGTCTTTTCCAACGCGTTCCTGGCGGTAAAAAGGCGATCCAGGAGTCTCTATAGAAATCAAAATACAGAATAACAGAATCACCGGCAGTGTAATGGCGAGACCGATGAGTGATAGGACGATATCCATTGCCCGTTTGATATTCAAATATCGCACTGCTTTTTCAGATAGAGCACAAGAATAGATATGCTGGCTTGAGTATTCATTATACATTCTTAAGCTTTTGTCCATACTCACTGACATACACCTCACGATTGGTTTGGTTCTTCTTTGTGATCTCTGCGTCAGTGTAGCATATGAACGTAAACCCATTGTAAAGGGCTTGTTAAAGAGTATTAATTGTGTGATTTTTCGGTAAGTTTGTTTATTTTTCTTTAAACATTAATCACTGTCCGCTCCTTTTTGTTGAATTAATGGAATAATCATACTATATTTCAATATATAAAAAAAGAAGCCGAAGTTCGGCTCCTTTTTTCACATAAAGGACTCACAAGCCCTCCTTTTATCTATAGTATGCTGAAACAGCATCATTGATTCCTTTTGCTGCTTTATCCTTTAGCGTAACGCTTTTTAATTTGCTTGCGTCAGACGAATTCGTGATAAAAGCGGTTTCTATTAAAACGCTCGGCATTTTCGAATACTTAATCACATAGAACCCTGCTGTTTTCACGCCTCTGTCTCTTGTTCCAAACGCGCTGACGACCCTCGGTTGAACTAATTCAGCAAGCCGCTGGCTGTTGGCGCTTTGATATGTTTTGTCATAATACGTTTCAGTGCCTTGTGATGAAGATGTATATGAATTGGCATGAATGCTGATGAACAGATCGACATTCGCGTTGGCGCCCTTTTTCACCCGTTCTTCAAGCGAATAGAACGTATCGTTTGACCGTGACATTACCGGAATAGCTCCTGCGCTGTTCAGTTTGCTGTTTAGCCGTTTAGCAATATCCAGGTTGACGTCCTTTTCCTGCAGACCGTTGCCGATTGCACCAGGATCCTGATCCCCGTGCCCCGGATCGATGAAAATCGTTTTACCGACTGCCGGATTTTTAAGCTGGGTCATAACCTTTGAGGTGACAGAAGAAGTTCCCCCAACTACAGAGAAGTTTTTGATATTTTTATTGCCGATAAAAGCTCTCGGCTCTTTCGATAAATTTTCCCCGTTTGTCAGGATGATCGCTTTATTTTGTTTCGCAGCAAGAGCTGCTCCGGCGATAGAGTCAGCATAAGAATACCCATTGCTGACGTAAGTATTACTTGTATTTAGAGTAAGCTTTTTTGCAATATTCACAGAAATGTCGTAGCGGTTTACTCCTCCGATTCTGATCGGCGATGGGAGTCTTTTATATAATGTGCTGTTTATACTGCCATTTCCTCCGATAACATATGTCTGTTTAATCCCTTTGCTTTTGAGCGCATCAGCTGTATAACTATTGAGTGTACTGTTATTTGTAAACAAGATTGGATAGCCATTTTTAGCCGCATAAGGTATGATGGCTATCGGTTCGGCATACAAAAAGCCATTTGCGACAATCGCTTTTGAAGTGCTTGGCATGGATTTTGCCACTTTTGCTGCCGTATCATACCGGTTTTTCCCGACAATTCTTTTGACAGTGATTCCAAGACTTTTAATTTGATTTTCTACTGTATAGGATACGGTTGATGTCCCGCCAATGATATAAACGGTTTTTGTCTTTAATTCTTTTAAACGAGATTTTGTCTCGCTTGACAGATTATTTGCATTTGTTAATAAAAGCGGCGCATTTTTTTGATAGGCAAACGGCGCCGCAGAAATAGCATCCGCATAAGCTCCTCCGCCTACAATGACTGCGGTGCTGGCGGTTGACCAGCCTTTTTTTGATGCTTGCACCGCTGTATCATATCGATTTTTTCCTGCAATTCTGTTTGCTGTGTTGTCTGCAAGAGCAGAAGGTATAAAAAGGATGAGTCCTAAAAAACTAAATGTTAGGACTTTTAATAAAGATCGCAATATCTTCCCCTCCAAATATTTCAAATCATTCGGCAATAAAAAGGAAAACAAGAGACGAGGCTGCCTCCTGTTTCCGATTTGAATTTTAATTTAATAGTTCGTTAAAGTCGTTCTCGGATAATAGAATTTTAAAATAGAACTATATGAAGTCCCCGATCCGGCTCTCGTTTTGCAGGTCCACTTTTTTGGCAATGAGATAACGGACTTTAAAGCCCCATTACCTCATTGCTCGCCTCAGTGTAACCCCCATAACTTGAAGAATATACCGCTATGATCAGGATTCCAGTACTTTCATTTCGTTTAATTCACGACCTTGCAAGAGTTTGAATACAACTGTATCTGCCGTAAACTTGATATACGTTGTATTCGCCCCTTTTTCCAATTTTCCTGACCGAATATGTACAAGCCGACACAGCCGTTTGGTATCCGCCACATTGCTGCCTCTCACTTTGTGATTTCCGACAGTTGTAATATCCAGGCTTGACATAGTTGGTCAGCTTAACGGATATGAATTCGTAGCGAAAGAAACGGAAGGCGTGATCAACAAGATCATGAAAAAGTGTAAACAGCATCGCTTGCTTCGTTTTCTTCAAGACCCCAAAAAGTCACTCTTCATTGACAAACTTAATTTATTTCTCACTTTCGATTTTCTTTAATTCAAGCTGCCCATTTTCGGTCTTTTTGTAAGTCACTCTTACTTTTTGTCCGTCTGTAAATTTGTCAATGTCCCCTTCATAGTCACCGGCAATATTTAAGCTGACAGGCTCGTTGTTTATCTTCACCTCAATCGTATGAGTGTCTGCCTGTCCCACGAACGTACCGTCCTCCGTTTGAACCTGATCCGTTTGAACCTGGTCGGTTTGCTCGCCTTGTTTCGCCTGTTCGGCAGTACCGCATCCGGCCAGAAGAAGCATAAAGAACATAAATGCCGCAAATTTCTTCATTTTTCATCACCTCTTGTTTTTTATCGACAAACATTTATAATTTTATAGAAGGAAGCGCCTCTTTGTAACATTCTTAAGTGCTATTTAATCTACTTGTAATATTAAAACTAGAGATATGAAAAAAATTAGTTGTTTCTATTATTTTTAAAATTTATAATCAAATCAGATGATAAAAACTTTAAAGCGAGGAAAATGATGAGAGCTGAAAAAAGAAAAAAGAAAAGAAAAATCCTTTTCATTATTTTAACGATTATTGGCTTATTCGTTTTATGTACAGGCGGCTATGCCTACTACCTATGGAACAAAGCAGCTTCAACCATCGCCAGCATTCATGAGGATATCGGAAAATCTGATAAACGGGACAAGCAGGTGGATGTTAACAGCAAAGATCCAATCGCAGTCTTAATCATGGGAGTTGATGAAAGGGAAGGCGATAAAGGACGGGCTGATTCCCTCATCTACATGACGGTGAATCCAAAAACGAATACAACAGAAATGGTAAGCATACCGCGTGATACGTACACCGAAATCATCGGCAAAGGAAAGATGGACAAAATTAACCACTCCTACGCCTTCGGTGGAACCCAAATGACCGTCGATACGGTTGAAAACTTTTTGGACGTGCCTGTAGATTACTTTGTGAAAGTGAATATGGAAAGCTTCAGGAATATTGTTGATACGCTCGGTGGAATTACGGTGAACAGCACATTTGCTTTCAATTATGACGGGCATTCATTCAGCAAAGGCGAAATCACGTTGAACGGGGAAGAAGCGCTTGCTTACACCCGGATGAGAAAAAAGGATCCAAGAGGAGACTTCGGAAGGCAGGAACGTCAGCGTCAGGTCATTGAAGGCATCATCAAAAAAGGGGCCAATATCTCTTCCGTAACGAAATTCAGCGATATGTTCCAGGTCATCGAAGACAACGTGAAAACAAACCTTACGTTTGACAATATGTGGGATATTCAGTCAAACTACAAATCGGCACGAAACAAGGTCGTGCAACATCAACTTAAAGGCCAGGGAACCAAAATTGACGGAATCTATTACTATAAGGTCGACGAAAGCGACCGTGAATCGATTTCAAAAAAATTAAAAGAAAGCCTTGCGCTTAAGAATTAACAAAACGAGCTCCGCTCATAACATGCGGAGCTCGTTTTATGTTCATGAAATGGAAGAAGCTTGTCCGGCCGATAGCCCAAAACGATAAAGAATCTCGCCAACGATGAGTTTCAGCGCGTTTCCATCACTGTATGGAGTTGAAGCTTTTGACATTCTTTGATACTCGTCATAATTATTCAGCAGCTTTGTCAGTTCGCAAACATCTTCTTCATTCGTTCCGACCAGCTTTAACGTTCCGGGTTTTACCCCTTTTCGGCCAATATCACCTGTTCTTTCAATGATATTCAAAACAAAATCAGGTCCAGTTTGAAACTCATCAAGCACCTTATCAAGCAATTACCTGTGCCGGGACCTTATAACAACATAAACCATTTAATCAACGTTTTTTTTCTAAACAAACATAATAACTGCTTTGTTCTATGATACGTGTGAAAATGCTCGAATTGTGGTAAAGTTTATTGTATGATCACATCCACTTTAAGGAAGGTGCTTTATTAATGAAAAAAGTAAGAAAAGCCATTATACCTGCGGCAGGTCTTGGAACCCGCTTTTTACCGGCGACAAAAGCAATGCCAAAAGAGATACTCCCCATTGTCGACAAACCGACGATCCAGTACATAGTTGAGGAAGCAATCGACTCCGGTATTGAAGATATCATTATCGTAACCGGTAAAGGAAAGCGCGCCATCGAAGACCATTTTGATCACGCGCCTGAACTGGAACGTAATCTTGAGGAAAAAGGAAAAAAAGAGCTACTTGAAAAGGTTCAAAAAGCCTCCAATATGGCGGACATTCATTACATTAGACAAAAAGAACCAAAAGGACTCGGACATGCCGTATGGTGTGCTCGCAACTTCATCGGCAATGAGCCTTTCGCCGTTTTGCTCGGAGACGACATCGTTCAGGCCGAAACGCCGGGGCTTCGCCAGCTCATGGATGAATATGAGAAAACCCTTTCTTCCATCATCGGTGTTCAGCAGGTACCTGAAGACGAAACACACCGATACGGAATCATCGATCCTCTCACAAAAGAAGGACGCCGGTACCAAGTGAAGAACTTTGTTGAAAAACCAACATCGGGAACTGCCCCTTCCAACTTGGCAATCCTGGGCCGCTATATCTTCACTCCTGAAATCTTCATGTATCTAGAAAAGCAGGAAGTTGGAGCAGGTGGAGAAATCCAATTGACGGACGCGATTCAAAAATTAAATGAAATTCAGCGCGTTTTTGCATATGACTTTGAGGGCAGGCGGTATGACGTCGGTGAAAAGCTTGGTTTTATTCAAACGACCCTTGAATTCGCCATGCAGGATCCTGAACTTAAAACTAAACTTGTTCCTTTTATAGAAAATCTTTTAAATAAAGAAGAAATATAATAAACGCAAAAAAACTGGCACACTCTTATGCCAGTTTTTTAATGCATTCTAAACACTTCGGTTTAATTCTTATCTGCACAATTCATTAATAAAATTCAACAGCTTCCTGCTGGAATCACCACTTGAATACTCATTCCACTCATTTGAAAACCGTTTAACCTCTTCATACGTATGGTGAATGTTCTTTAATTCGTTAAGAAGCATGTCGCGGTTGCGGCAGGCCTTTCCCGGAATTACCGCTTCATAGTCGTCGATCAAACCGCGTTTTTTATCGTACTCTTCAAGATCATAGGTGTAAAACAGCATCGGTTTATCGAGCAGGGCGTACTCGAAAGGGATCGAGGAATAGTCCGATATCAGCACGTCGCTTACATGTAGCAGATCCTTTAACGGAAGGTCTGAAACGTCTTTTATCATACCTTCATATTCTTCAAGTCTGATATTCTCACGGACAGCAGGATGCAGCTTAACCAAAAGCAAAAATTCTCCCTTTAAATCTTCAGAGAGCTGCTCTTTTGAAAAAGGGAGTTTCACTCTTGTCATATTATAGTCTCTATATGTCGGGGCATAAAGGATGGCTTTTTGGTCCAAAGATTCATAAGGACGTGCCTCATCTTTAAAATATTGATCTGTCAAGGGAACTCCCGTCCGCAATATGTGCTCATCCTTAACGCCGAATGAACGCTTGAAAATGTCCGCCATCTTTTCCGATCCGACAGTGATATAGTCAAATGAGGCGTATACTTTTTTAAACCTCTTGATATCTGCGGATGTTCTGCGGTAATTTCCGATATCCTCCAGCCCGAACTTCTTCAGCGCGCCGTTCGCATGCCAAACCTGGATGCACTTTGTCTGCGGCCGTTTACGAAGCACACTTGTCAGCAAAAAATAATTATCCGTAATTACACATTTGCTTTTGAACATGCTATAAACGGCCCGCATCAAATGAAAAGGATTTTTTTCATTGATGAAACATGATGACACAGACGGATATTCATTTGCAAGGGAAACCGCATGCCGTGTATAAAGCATTTCCAGTTCAAACGGACAGGCCGTTTCCTCATATTCATTTAGGAGCGCTCTTGCGTTATCAGGGAAGGAAACGAGAAGAACAACTCTGTTTTGGGGCCTTACCCATGTCAGCATAAAGCTGACCATCGAAAGAACACCCGAATAAAACATGACAAACAAAGAACGTATCTTCATGATTCAACCTAATCTCTTTCTATGCATCGATTTGTTTTGACTGCTCTTTTACCTGTTCAGGATAGTAGCTCTGTTTTTGAACCCTTTCTTCTTTCAGAACCGTAAAAGCATATTTCGGTATATTCAGCATCCGCTTCCATCTTGAGGGATTTGTCACGAGTCGGTACAGCCATTCAAGGTTCAGACGGATCAGCAAGTTCGGCGCACGTTTTACCGTGCCGCTGAAAACATCGAAGCTTCCGCCAAGCCCGATTGCAATGGCCTTTGGAAACAGATGCTTATATTTACAAATAAACCTTTCCTGATGCGGGTAACCAAGGGCTACGAACACCATATCAGGTTTAGCTTTCGCAATGCGTTTAGCTATCGCTTCTTTGTCCTTTGCATAGCCGTCTGAACAACCGGCAATAGTGATGTCCGGGTATTCAGATGAAATACGGTCCACGACGGCTTGATTGACCTCTTTCTTCGCGCCGTACAAAAAGATACTTTTCTTTTTGTCGTTGGCGATCTTCAGCAGGTTGATAAACACATCATAGCCTGCAATTCTTGATTTTAATCGCTTATTCGTCAGCTTTGACATCATCACGACGCCAATTCCGTCGGGCAGAATAAAATCCGCTGCTGACAACACGTCGCAGTAGCTGCTGTCTTTTGCTGCTGCATATCCGATTTCAGGATTGACGGTGGCGATATAAGCTCCAACCCGTCGATTAATGTATGACTTCTCAAGATGATGCAAAAAGCCGGATAAATCGGCGTTTACATATGACAGGTTATAAATACGTTCCGTTTGCAACATCAACTCCTCCTCCCGATTTAAAAGTTCAAATTTATGTTTAAACGAAATGAAAATGTCTTAGGAAAGTGGTTCAGCCCAAAAATCCCATCGGTCTAACGTATATTTTAACATAGATGATTCATAAAAGCTTAACAATAACTTTACAACAGATTAAGATTTTTTACGCTGTCTTCAGAAATCAGATGAAAAGAGATAAATTTTAAAACAAAATTTGGAATTTCATTTGCTTTTTACAATGCTTAACGTTTAATAGGCAATGTGCTATAATAAGTGATCAGTGAAGACATGAGGAAAAATTTTTTAGTGAAGAGTATACGTGTTTTTCGGATAGAGCAATTTTGAAAGTTAATCATAGTGGTTTGTGGAGTTATAGATTAGGAAGGAGAGTAATTTAACATGAAGAAAGTCATCACATACGGAACGTTTGATTTATTGCATTGGGGACATATCAAATTATTGGAGCGCGCCAAACAGTTAGGCGATTATCTTGTCGTAGCGATTTCAACGGACGAATTCAACCTTCAAAAACAGAAAAAAGCTTACCATAGCTATGAGCACCGCAAACTTATCCTGGAAACCATCCGTTACGTCGATGAAGTCATCCCGGAAAAAAGCTGGGATCAGAAAGTCCAGGATGTCATCGACCATGATATTGACGTTTTTGTCATGGGGGATGACTGGGAAGGAAAATTTGATTTCTTAAAAGAACACTGTGAAGTCGTCTACCTGCCAAGAACTGAAGGAATTTCGACAACGAAAATCAAAGAGGAAATCGCCGGCCTATAAATTCTGGCATTTTGCCACTGTAAGTTATATAATTCTTTCGAAAAGTACTTCTTATCTTTTTTTAAGAAGTACTTTTTGTTGAATTAAAATGAGAAGTTCGAATTGCCAGCTTACAGTGAAAGGGAGAAAAAAATTGGGCGAAAAACAAAGTGATCCCTTGAAGAATGAGGGAATAGCTATTCCTAATATGACCTATTATTTTATTTCAGGAAACCTTCCTCACGATTATGGAGGATTGACAAAGTCGCTACTGCTACGTTCCAAGTTGTTCGGAAAATTATCTCAGACGCCTACAACCTTTTTAACATTTGGATTTGACAAAGATTTTTCAACTAAAAAAAAACAGCTTTATGAAAATGAGAAAGTCCACCCGAAATTCACTCGAATTTTAAATATGTATAATGACTTTCTTAGCAAAAATACTAATGGCCGCTTATTTTCTGAAAAAACCAGTTTAAACGAAATAAAAAATCACAATAAAAATCGTTTTTTTGCTAAATTCAGCAAAATTTTCCGAAGACAAAAAAGCAACCTTAACTATAACTTTTACGAAGATGGAAAATCAATTTGTAGTATAGATTACTTGAATAATGAAAAAAAACGATTTAAAAGAGAAGAGTATACGAGACAAGGGTTATTGTGCCGTGTATCTTATTTTAATACAGAGACCGGCCGATTGTACTGCCAGGAATTTATTAATGATAATCATAATGTTTATCTGGATAAACATTATGATTTTATCGAAGGTCAAAACGAGCTTCAACTGAAAAGTATTAACTGGTATTCAGAAAATGGAGTATTGAAGTTTTCCGATGAATCAGAATTGCGGCGGCATTGGATTGAAGTTCTTGAATTAGAGACAGATCACCCAAAGCTTTTCCTGGTTGATAGCAGACGGCAAGATAAACATGTATTTAGAGTCAAGAAAGCAGATTCCTCTTATTACGCTGCAATTATACACAGCAAACATTATGGAGATAATCCACTTCATGTAAAGCCGCGTTACCGAGAATTATTTAGTCATTTATATAATCTTGATGCCGTGTTTTTTATCACTGAAGAGCAGAAAGAAGATTTCCAGAGGATAGTCGGAGAGCATAAAACATTCTTCTATACTCCACATACCATGGACAAATCGCTTGATAAAAAGGTTTTAAAAACCCAAAGTGAAAAGAATAAAGCGGTTATCATTTCAAGATTAGTTGAATCGAAAAATCTGACTCATGCTATTAAAGCTTTTAAGCTTGTTGTAGATGAAATTCCTGAAGCCAGATTGGAAATTTTCGGTTCAGGCGGAGCGGAAAATAAAATAAAAGCGGAAATTGAAAGTTGCAATTTGCAGAAAAACGTCTTTTTGAAAGGTTATACCAATAACCCAGATAACGAGTTTCAAAAGGCGTGGCTTACAATTTCAACATCTCATTTTGAAGGGTTCGGCCTTTCTAATATGGAAGCTCTAGGTAACGGTTGCCCTGTTATTACTTACGACTATGACTACGGTGCAAGAAGCCTTGTTAAGGATAATGAAAACGGCTTCGTCGTCGAGAAATATAATATTGAACAGCTTGCGGAAAAAATAGTTTTGCTTATGAAAAACGAAAAACTTCATGAAAAATTTTCGAAGTGTGCATTTGAGACAGCAGATAAGTATACGACAAAACATTATATGAAGCGTTGGTCTGACGCGCTTCAAAAAATGATTGAGGTCAAAAAAGAAAAACAAGAATTAAAAGGGATTTTTCCAGGCAAACAAGCGTTCTCTGTGAGAGAGCATAAAATAGATGAATCAAATTTGATCATTGAATTCAAGGCTCAGGTTCAGGTTGATGAAGGCTACAATTTAAAGCTTGTCGGGCTTGACAGAAGAAACAATGCGGTTGTTATATGCGCTTCTTCTCCTGAGAAACCCGTTTCAAGGTCAGATGTCTACCGATTTAATATTGATCTTGATCAACATTTTCATGTTAAAACAGTCAGAGCAAATAACACTAAAACAATTGATTTTTATTTGGCTATCAGCAACCGTGAACAAGTTACAATATTAAAACGGCTGTCTGTTGACCAAACAGAGATGCCCTCTCCTTTCTTAGTGGCAAAATATAAAGTTGAACCTTATATTACCGTAAAAGGCAACTATTCATGGACTTTGCAAACAGATTCGGAGATGCCCTCCTAAGGTAATCCCTGACAACTGTTTGCTACGGGATGAATATTCAGTTCATCTTATGTATAATAATCAGAAGATTATCTGTCGATGATTTTGAAAAAAGAGGAGTAGACTTATTTTATGGTTAAGGAAGTTCCAATAGAATTCAAATTAGTAAACCTGAAAATTGAGGGTTGGCAGCTTCTCCTCGATTTCTCTTTAGATTATTCAGTATCCGCCGATAATATCAGTCTGTTGGCAGTGAACCGCAAAACAAAAGCGGAGCTGCCGGCTTTTTGTGAAAGGATAGACAAAGAAAAAGCAATATATCGTGCGGAACTTCGTTTAGATGCTCTTTCTAAACACGTCGAAGACAAAGGATGCATCGACTTCTACGTAGGAATCCGTGAAGCGGAAGCTGACCTTTTAAAGAAAAGAATACAGACGAAGTTTCAGCCAATTGAACTATCTTGGAAATGGGATGAGCAAAAGCAGGTATTTTTTCTTCCTTATACAACCAAGAAAGGAAATCTCTCGTTAAAAGTTCTGCCCAAAAAAACAGTTGCTGAAATAACTGATATCGATTTAAACACTGATGGAGAACTCACCCTTGAAGGATACGCTTTTTTGCTAAATGAGGATGGAAAGGCAACTGCCAAGCAAAGATGCCTTATTCTAAAAGAGGTCGGTGACGCCGAAGAGAAAAAGGTTTTCGAATACCCATTAGAGGATAATGAAACAGCAAACTTTAAGGTGCACATTAATCTCAAAAAGCTTTATGAAGAAAACGCTATGCCTGTCATGTTCCAGTTTCACATCGAATTTATCGGTGAAGACCCTGAAACGGGCGAAAAAGCTATCAAGAGAACAAAACCGCTAATGCTGAAAAACAAAGCGAACCCGCAAAATAGCCAGTTTACAGTCATTGAAACGGAAAAAGGTCCGGCGCGTTTTCATGTCTACCCGCAAAAGAAAAAGAGATGTATGCGCTTAAGAATGAATGATTATACATTTAAAACAAGGGCTGTTTATTTCGTTGTTGGGAAAAAGAACCGGACTGTTTCCTTTTTCCGCAGAAGAAAAAACAAGCTAAAGAAAAAGATAGGCAACGGCTTGAAAAAAGCGTATTATTTCACCTTTGGACTGGCTGGAAAATTGCCAGTGAAAAAGAAGACCGTTATCTTTGAAAGTTTCGCCGGAAAGCAGTACAGCTGTAATCCGCGCGCAATTTACGAATATATGACAGAGAACAAACCGGATTACGAAATGTATTGGAGCGTAAATCGGGATTACACGGATATCTTTGAGGAAAAAGGCATTCCTTACATCAAAAGGTTTACCCTGAAGTGGCTGTTTGCCATGGCAAGAGCCGAATATTGGGTTGTAAACAGCCGAATGCCTTTATGGATTCCAAAGCCGAAGCACACCACATATCTTCAAACATGGCACGGCACACCGCTGAAACGTCTTGCTGTCGATATGGATGAAGTGCATATGCCTGGCACCAACACGGAAAATTACAAAAAGAATTTCACTATGGAAGCAGCAAAATGGGATTATTTGATCTCACCGAACGCATATTCTACAGAAATCTTTGCCCGTGCATTCCAATTCAATAAAACGATGATTGAATCAGGCTATCCGAGAAACGATTTTCTCCACACGGACAACAATGCCGAAACGGTTCGTTCATTAAAAGAGAAAATGAAGCTGCCGGCTGACAAAAAAGTGATCATTTATGCGCCGACATGGCGTGATGATCAGTTTTATAAAAAAGGAAAATACAAATTTGACCTTGATTTGGATTTGGCGAAAATGAGACAGGAAATTGGCGATGACTATGTAATCGTCCTCAGGATGCACTACTTAGTTGCCGAAAACTTCGACCTTGAGCCATACCAAGGTTTTGCATACGATTTCTCATCCTATGAGGACATCCGCGAGCTTTACATGGTGTCTGATTTGCTGATCACGGACTATTCTTCCGTCTTCTTTGATTTTGCGAATTTGAAGCGTCCGATGATTTTCTTTGTTCCCGACATTGAAACGTATCGCGACAAGCTGCGCGGCTTTTACTTTGACTTTGAAAAAGAAGCTCCAGGCCCGCTCGTCAAAACGACGGATGCCGTCCTTGAAAAGATCAAGGAAACGGAAGCACCCGGCTATCACCTGCCTGATGTATTTGAGCCTTTTTATCAGAAGTTTTGCTACTTGGAAGAGGGCAGATCGTCTGAAAAAGTAGTAGAGAAGATTTTTAAGTAGTAAAAAAAGCCACTGTATAATACAGTGGCTTTCAACCTGAATGTTAATAAAAAAATAATGGAACATTCATAAACTGATCAGTTAGCCTTTGAATAACTGTCGGGAAAATAAATAGTCTTAACTTTTAAACAATCTTATGCTATTATAAGTTCTACCATAAAGATCTTCAATAGTCAAAAAATCCGGCTTCAAAATAGCGAAATACTAACTATGTGCTTTACATTGAATTTAAAAGTTGCAGTTTTTTATTAGAAGTGATGTTTGTTACTTCTTTTTTTCTTGCCAATCATCATCATATGCAAATTTCATTCTATACTGAGATGTTTTTATAGATCAATATAAGGGTTGGAGGGCACATAAATGCTTAAGGTGTGAAAAATTACAGCAAATGCTTAATTTAATGACATGAAGATTATATAAAGAATACCTCTGTAATTTTGAAGAAGCAAGGAGATACGAGAACGAATGAATAAAAAAATTTTGAAAAGAAAAGTCAAATTTATTAAAGATCCTCTCGAAAACTATATGAAGAAAACAAATCATAGAAGAAATAATCAGTATGCTAAATTTTACGAAAAGCTGAATGTTATTGATAACACAATATTATACGAAAGCCGTGATGGAAAGAGCATTACTGACAGCCCTTTTGCAATTTTTAAATACTTAACAAAAAATCCGGAATTTAAGCATTACAAGCATATTTGGTCAGTAGAAGACTTTCATGCACTTGAACCTGTTATTTCGAAGTATAAAGATATGCCGAATGTTGAATTTGTTAAAAGAAATTCAACACAATATTTAAAGTACTTAGCCTCAGTAAAATATTTGATTAACAACTCAACTTTTCAGTCATTTTTCACATGTAAAAAAGAACAAGTATATATCAATACATGGCATGGAACACCGCTCAAAAGCATGGGTTTTGATATTCCGGGGAATCCCGCGCATTCGCAAAATGTTGTAAGGAATTTTATCAGTACAGATTATTTATTAAGTCCCAATAAACATACTACAAATATGTTTGTCAACAGTTATAAACTAAAAGGGTTGTACACAGGCGAGATTATTGAAGAAGGCTATCCAAGAATTGATTTGACACTTAATACAGTTCCTGAAAACTTCAAAAAGTTTCTGAAGGAATTGGATTTACAGATTGAGACTGAAAAGAAAACAATTTTATACGCACCTACCTGGAAAGGGACAAGTGTTTCAAAAGTAAAAAATGATGTATTTCAAATCGTAGCAGACATGAATTATCTGGAAGACAAAATTGGTGCTGAATACAATATTCTTATAAAAGTTCATCCTTTCTTATATAGTACGGCTGTCAAATCAGAAGAACTTAAAGGAAAACTTGTTCCAGATTTTGTGGATACAAATCAGCTGTTAAGTACTATTGATATACTGATAACAGATTATTCCAGCATATTTTTTGATTTTCTCGTTACCAACCGACCAATTTTGTTTTACATGTGGGATGCAGATGATTACAACGAACAAAGAGGAAAGTATATAAAAAATGAAGACCTTCCGGGTCCGGTTTTATATAACGTTAGGGAACTAACAGAGGCAATCGAAGATATAAATAAAGTGAGTTCGGAATTTGAAAAAAAATATCAGGAAAGTAAAGCCAAATTTACAAATTATGACGACGGAAATGTTACAAAAAGAGTTGTTGATAAGATTTTCAAAAATAGCGGGCAAGTAAATGTGATAAAAGATCTGAATAAAGGAAAAGAAAAGATTCTCATATACCCCGGCGGAATGAAGAATAACGGTATTACGACTTCTTTCATTAACTTAATGAGTAACATCGATTTTGAAAAATATGATGTGAGCTGTTTTATGGCAACACCCCATCAGAAAGAAGTGCTCAATAATATCGACAAGGTGAATAAAAATGTCAGATTCATATTTAAACCTGGTTTGCCTGTCTATACATTATCAGAGGTATACAAAGACAAACTGATTCATAATAGGGGTGCAAAGGGAAGACTTAAAGAGCTGTATCCAAATGATGCTTATGTAAGAGAGCACCAAAGACTGTTTGGAAAATCTAAATTTGATTATGTCATCGATTTTAGTGGTTACAGTTTATATTGGGCCAAATTCTTAGTTTGCGCAGATGCAAAAAAGAAAATTTGCTATATGCACAATGATCTTCTATCGGATAGTGAGAGATTAGTTAACGGGCGTCGACCGCATAGAATCAATTTAAGAGGGCTATTCTCGATCTATAACAAATTTGACAAATTGGTAAGTGTTTCAAAAGGAACAATGGAACTAAATAAAAAAAATCTGTCCATTTATGCTGATGAGGATCATTTTGATTATATTATGAACTCTATTAATCCCGAAAGAATTCTAGGGATTGAGCATACTGAATCAGATTCTGTGACGTCGGTGAACCCCCATGAGAATGGATCTAAGAATCATGTTGACATCGTGGATAATAAAAGGTTTAAAGCAAGAGCAAAGATTGTAAACGCCGATGGCTTCTTTGTTGTAAATACCTTAATTGATAAGGCAAATACCAGACTCACTCCAGCTAAGGAATTTGAAAATGAGGAAGTCTTGATATTAAGAGAAGCCCATACAAATGACGGAAGAATACTATATAAATTGAGTATCAACGGCAGTACCATCGGGTGGCTGGAAGAAGGTGCTCTTGAAATATTGCCGGACAGTATATTGACTGAAAAAGAAGTGAATAGACTGGCGATTATTCAGCACCCCAAAGGAAACGACATCTGGAATAAGCCATACAAAGTTTTGGATGTTGAAAAAGTAAGTTCGAGCAAAGAATATAAAGGAATTATTGTTGAGGTAGACAAAGAGGTTAGAACACAGCACTCTTTCTATAGCAGAATATACATTAATGATGTTTTGATAGGATGGATTGACAGTTCAGCATTGAAAATTGTAAAAGAGTATGAATTGGATAGTGAATGTGCGGATGAACAGCAGTCCATTATAAATAAGGAAAAGAATAAGATTAAACAAAAAAACTACAAAAAACATTCTGATATCATCCAAGGGCTGGACAACAGAACATTAGAGGAAAAAGCGTTGAACTTGTTAGCAAAGATAACAAGTGGAGAAGACTACATGATTTGGTCTAAGGCGTATCCCAATAATGGCTGCCAAAAAATATCGACTGCTGAAGAGTTCAACGGTTTAATTGCAAAAGTCATCAAGAGTCATAAAACAAAAGAAGGCACGTACTATCTTTTCTCAATAGATGAAAAAGTCATCGGGTGGCTGGACTGTAATGCCTTTAAAACTATAGACGAGACAGTCATTATAGAGGAGAAGCCAGTAGAATATGAGGCACAAATCAATTTAGGTGACACGGAATATATTTTTAACAAGCCATATGATGTAAAAGGTTGCAGTATAATAGATGATTATAAAAAATTCAATCATGAAGAAGTAAAAGTCGTTGAAGAGGCAACAACACAGCACGGTACCTATTGCAAAGTTATTTACCATGATAGAGAGCTAGGGTGGATAGAGCGCAATGCTTTAGAGAAAATTGAACCTCTCGGCTTAAAGGTTGGAAAAACTTTAATTCCTTATCCATCAGAAAGCGACTTTAATTTTGTCAATATGGGGAGACTCTCTCCAGAAAAGGCTCAGGATAACCTTATCAAGGCTTTCCATACACATGTTCAAACTTATCCAAACAGTAAGTTATATATTTTAGGCGAAGGCCCTTTAAAAAAAGATCTTCAACAATTAATAACCGATTTGGATCTGGAAGAGCATGCATATCTAGTTGGCCAGCTAGACAACCCATTCGGCTTTTTGAAGATGTGCGATTGCTTTGTTCTGTCTTCCCATTATGAAGGACAGCCGATGGTATTACTAGAAGCGATGACGCTAGGAATGAAAATTTTGGCGACTGATATTGTTGCAAATAGAACGGTATTAGAAAACGGAAAATACGGAACTTTAGTTGAAGACAGCGTTACCGGACTTGAACAAGGGTTAGTTAAAGTACGAACCGAACCTGTTGATAGCTCGCAGTCTTTTGATTACATTGAATATAATAAAACAGCTATGAATTCCTTCTATAAAGTTTTGAGTTAACGAATGTTGAGGCGAACGCCTCAACATTTTAATTATTATAGTAGATATTGTGAAACAGCAATTGCTAAAAAGAATTAGCAAATTGTATAGAAAGATGATAATGGTTGACAAAAAAATTTTTCGAATCGGTTTAATCTGGATATACTGGAAAATGCGATTTTGAGTCGATGTCAAAAGTGAAAAAAGGCGCGTGATCTGTTACAATAATGAGCGGTGCTATAAAAAAAGACAAAACTTTAACTCTAAGGAAGATTAGAATGAATGCTATGGTAAAAGTTCTTAAAGAAGTATTTTCTTCGCTTCCGCTGATTATGCGGCTGGCGGTTTATGAAACAAAGTCAAAGTATCAAATGAATTATTTAGGGGTTGTTTGGCAGTTTTTAAATCCGTTAATACAGATTTTAGCTTATTGGTTTGTTTTTGGAACTGGAATAAAAGGCACCAGGGCAGATATCGACCACTATCCATTTATTATTTGGATGCTTGCCGGCATCATCCCATGGTTTTTTATCAGCCCGACAATTCTTGATGGATCAAACAGTGTTTTTAGAAGAATCAATCTTGTGTCTAAGATGAATTTCCCAGTCAGCTCACTACCAGCGGTTGTGATTACTTCCAATTTATTCAGCTATTTTGGAATGACGTTAATCTATGTTTTGATTCTTATTGGAACTGGACATTTTCCGACACTTCATTGGTTGCAATATTTTTATTATTTGTTCTGTATGATTGCGTTTATGTTTTCATTCAGTTTGTTCAATTCTACAATCAGTGTGTTAGTAAGAGATTATCAATTTCTGCTTCAAGCTGGTACAAGGCTGCTGTTTTTCTTGATGCCAATCTTTTGGGATGTGGCGCACAGCTTGGCCAACAGGCCGCATATTTTGGCCGTTTTGAAATTAAATCCGCTTTTTTATATTATAGACGGCTTCAGAAACAGCTTTTTAAACGGCAATTGGTTTTTTAGCGATATAAAATACACCTTGTATTTCTGGATATTCACACTGCTGTTATTGTTAGTGGGGTCAATCCTCCATATGAAATTCAGGGACAAGTTTGTTGACTTTCTTTAATAAAGTAAGGAGATAATACGATGAAACTAAAAGTTTCGTTTCGAAATGTTTCAAAACAGTATCAACTGTACGAGAGACAGTCTGAAAAGATAAAAGCATTGTTCTTGCCGAACAAAACTGATAAAGGCTTCTATGCCGTTCGAAACGTCTCCTTTGATGTTTATGAAGGAGAGACTATCGGTTTTGTAGGAATCAATGGTTCCGGAAAATCGACGATGTCGAATCTGCTGGCAAAGGTGATTCCTCCGACAACCGGGGAAATTGAAATGAATGGTCAGCCTTCTCTGATTGCGATTTCCGCGGGATTGAACAACCAGCTGAGCGGGAAGGATAACATCAGGCTTAAATGCTTGATGATGGGGCTGACCAACAAGGAGATTGATGAGCTTTACGATAAAATCGTCGAGTTTGCCGATATTGGGGATTTCATCAATCAGCCAGTCAAAAGCTATTCAAGTGGAATGAAATCGCGCCTTGGTTTTGCGATATCAGCTCATATTGATCCCGATATTTTAATTATTGATGAAGCCTTGTCTGTAGGTGACCAAACCTTCTACAAAAAATGTATTGATCGAATTACTGAGTTTAAAAAGCGTGGGAAAACGATTTTCTTTGTCAGTCATTCCATCACCCAAATAGAAAAGCTCTGCGACCGCGTTGCTTGGATGCATTACGGCGAAATGCGGATGTTTGGTGAAACCGAGCAGGTTGTTGAGGAATATAAAGAGTTTGTTGACTGGTTTAATAAGTTGTCCAAAAAAGAAAAGAAAAAATATCAACAGGAACAAATTGAGCTTCGTAAAAAAGATCAGGCAGAAGAGCGAACAAGCCGTTATTTACAACATAATAAAAACCCGCAAACGATAGCGAATGCGGTGCAAATCACTTTTCTGTCAATTTTGCTGATTGCGTTAGCAGCAACAATGTTTGTGAGTACACCACTGCGAACAATCGCTTCCTTTGGGGCTATTCCGGGAAACGATGTTAAAAAATCGGAGGATCGCCAAACTGTATCAGAAACAGAACATTTAACAAAGGTGAATCAACCGGCATATGTCAAATCAACGCAGCTTTCAACATACAGTGATCAAGCATTAAAACAAAAAACAGCCACTTCTTTGCCATTTGGAACTGAAGTTACGCTTTCATCACAAAATGCCAAAGTGGCGCAAATTCATTTTAGCGGAAAAAGCTATTTTGTGAAAAAAAGCAGTCTTTCCTTAGCTAAAGACCAGAAAAATGTTTCATTGAGTGCCAATGCTTTTTCGCCTTACTTTCCCGAGAAAGCAAAGTCTTCTTACCAATACTTTCTTTCTTTTTTAGGGGAGAGTGAACAAACGCTAGAACAGACTTTGCAGGGAATCAAACAAGTAAAACACGATGACGGGAGTACAGGCCTTCGTCTCGATTATGAAAAAGTCGACTATGTAATTGAAAAACAAAAAGCATCAGCAATCGTTTTCCATGACATTCAAGTCGTCGAACCGGCTACAATATCTCTGCCTGAGGAGAAAGCTGTATTTGACAAAGATCATAAACGATACTTTTTCAAAACAAAAAAGCAGTTGTTTGTAGTGGATAACGAGAAGCATACTTTGATGATAAGAAATGAAAATTAAAGAAAAAAGCCATTGTGTATGATGAAACATCACAATGGCTTTTTCAATTTAAAAAAGATCTGACGCAACAATGCGTCAGATCTTTTAGCCTATTTATATTTTGGAACGTCATAATACAACGTATAATTGTCCAGCAGTGTGTATAAGCTGTACATCCGATTTACTTGTTTATAAGCCCAGCCGATATCTGTTGCATATTGGTGACTGGCCGTTGGGGCCCACCTCATTTTAAACAGTGTATCTTGCTGAAAGCCGCTTCTGTGAATATAGTTTTTGCCGATCAGTTCGGCTCCGCCGATGATGGCCTTTTCAGGAGTATCCCACCCCTGCTCATAGGCAGTTCTTGATCCGCATTCCAACGGACAAGAATCATATGCACCATATCCGTACACATTGTAAACCGTTTTTCCGTTATATTTGACACCTTTGGCTAATTGGGAAGTTCCATTTCCGGTTTCCAAAAGAGCATGAGAGATCAAATACAATTCATTAATGCTGTATTTTTTGGATGCCTCAACAAAAGCTGCTCCTTTTCCTTCAAGAATTCCCTTACCTTTTAATATTTTGCTGTTAATTTCACTGGCTGATAGACCTGCATATTGAGACAGTTTCAAAAACTGGAAGTAATACTTGCTGTCCATTGAAAAGTTATTCGGATTAATATAATACGCGGTCTCAACTTCACTTGCATTTCTCCAGCCCATGTTAATTTTTGCCCAATTCCCTTCAGTGCCGACAATACTGACTCTATCACCTTTATTTAGCATACCTATAATGTTGTTGCTAGCCACTTGCGGAGAAGATCTAACATTTAGGTAGTCTGCCGTTACGGTACTGTTGCCCGTATTGATATAAGAAAGCGATACATAGCCCGGAGAGTCTGTCTGCGGGTTAACACTCATTTGCTTTTTCAACATTTCACCAAGGGTGAGGCCGTAATCTGTATACATGATTTGGGGACCGTCTTTTGTTTTGACAATGTTGACAGTCCACCCATAATTACTTTTTATTTGGTTGGCTGTTGCAGATGCATTGTTGTATCCCTGGATATTATCAATGACAATTTTATAAAGGTATTGTCGCTCGCTTGTATAACTATTCCACCAGCCTTTTTCCTTAAAGAAGGCTTGAGCTTTCAGCAAGTCATCATACAGCAATGTCATTCCGGTTTCAATTCTATAGCTGGAATATCCGGTTTCTCCAGTGTTAACAATTGTAGCCCACCAATTATTAGCCTTGAAGAATTCCAGTCCTTTTTGGGCTTGCTCCTTGCCGAAAACCTGATCAGATACTACCCGATATGATGAATACCCGGTTTCACCGGTCTTCTGGTAGCCCGCATACCATGAGTTCTTTTTGAAAAAGTCCAATCCTTTATTAACCTGACCCGTTCCCAACACCGGATTGGAATATATTTTAAAGCGAGTATATCCTGTTTTCCCGGTATCCTGATAGCCCGCATACCAATTGTTTGATTTAAAGAAATCTAATCCTTTGGCAAGCAGAGTATCACCAAGAATCGGTTCAGAATAGATTTTGAATTTTGTATATGCCTGTTCTCCTGTTTCTTTATAAGACACATACCATGAATTCTTTTGAAAGAACTCCACACCCTTATTTACTGCACCCATTCCGAGCACGGGATCGGAAACGATTTTATAGCGGTCATACGTTTGTTTATCACTTTTCTGTGTTGAAAACCACCAGTTTTTCTTCGTCAAATACTGTTCTGCTTTTTCCCGATCTGAAGAATTGAGATCATGAAATAAAATTCTAAATGATGTTGAATTTGGCAGCTGCTCATATTCAGCAGTTAAGTTGATAGCCTCTTTGATCTCTTGAATATGTTTTTTAACAAGAGACTCACTTCCAAATCCGCCGGTTCTGATGTTGAAGTACTCGACAGGATCTCCCACTGGCTGTACGCGGCCTTTAATACCTGTCTCAGTTTCAAATTTTTCAAGATTGGCTGTTGCAGCAGACTCACTGTTAAATCCGCCACTGGTCAGAATATAATACTTTTCGGGATCACCAACAGGCTTATATGTCCCCTTGATTCCGGTTTTCTGTTCAAAATCACTCAAAATATTCTTCACTTTTAATTCGCCGCTAAATCCGCCGCTTATCAAAGTGTAATACTTTTCAGGATCGCCGATCGGTTTATATGTACCATCGATGCCTGTTTCCTTCTTGAAAGCACTTAAAATATCTTTCACTTTAGATTCCCCGACAAACCCGCCGCTGACTATCTGATAATAATAATCCTTGGTCGTACTTATCGGTTCAACTGATGCGGAAATCCCGGTTTTCTTTGTAAAAGACTGAGCGACTGATTCCGTTTTAGATTTCCCTGAAAAGCCGCCGCTTGATACATAGTAATAATAATCTTTCGATCCGATCCCCACGTAATTGGCATTTATACCAGTGCTATCTTCAAACTCTTGCAGGTTTAATTTGACTCGCGACTCTGTAGGAAATCCACCGGAATATAGATTATAAACATTTTTATAATCATTTGTTTTTTGATACACTGCATTCCAGCCAGTATTTGCTTTCAGTTTTTGCAAATTCTTTTCAGCGTCTTCCTGTCCGAGAAACGCAGCAGACGTCTCTACTTTATATGTAGAAGTATCCGTATATCCTGAAGATTTATTGACGAGGATTGAACTCAACATTCCGATAAAAAGTACAGAAACTGCAAATTTTAAAGATATTTTTCTCATTAGACTCCCCCCTTCTATTGTTCTATTTATCTCTCAGTTTTCTGTATCGGCTTACAAAGAGATATGTTTAACCGACATTTATGAGTATATCAAAATTTCAAGCAAAGACTATTATTTTTTTGGAACAATACAAAAAATGTGAAAAAAACCATGACTCTTGTCATAAAAAACACTTTTCATCATGTCATTTCATATATAAATCAGACTATCTTGACAAAAATAAAGAAATACGGATATCTTTAATTAAAAACTAATCACAAGGGGACTTTATGGACATTAAAAAAACAATTACTTCATTGGAAAATTTATCACAGGAGTCTCTTGCCTTTGGTGAGAAATTCATATTAATAGTAGAACATAAACAAATTAATTTTGAATTTTTTCTGAATATAAAATCGACCTCTGACGCTTTGTTGGTCCTTGGATCCGGAGCGATCGATCCGAAAAAACACTCACTTCCTGTTTTCCACAGACATTCGTGGGCAGATGAAATCGCTTGCTCCAGCATATTTTATAATGACCCGACCCTTTATTTAGGAAATATAAATATCGGATGGGGACAGGGGGATGAAGAACATTTTTATTTAGAAACCATTTCAAACATCGTTATCAAAATCGCTGACATATTGAAAATAAAGCCGGAGAAAACAACTTTCTATGGAAGCTCAGCCGGGGGATACACCTCTCTATTCCTCAGCGGACTGTTCAAAGGCTCGACCGCCCTGGTCAACAATCCACAAACTATCGTGTACAACTATTATCAAAGCCATGTCTTGAAAATGTTTGAGGTATCATATAAAAAAAAGGGATTAGAAGATTTTCCACAACATTTAAGGTACAGGATGAATATTCCGGAATTATATAAAAAAATAAATTATATTCCCAATATCATTTATTACCAAAATCTAGCCTGCGAACATGATATTAACCGTCATTTTAATCCTTTTATTAATGATATTTTTGAACTCACAAAACAAAAACCGTATGTAAAAAAAGTTGAATGTCACTTCTATTATGATGAGGAAAAAGGGCATAATCCTATGAGTAAAGAAGAGACTTTGGCTATTCTAAATGAAAGAACCGGAAAATATTAAGGGGAAGGGGGATGTCCCCCCCTCCTTACCTAAACTTCTGATTTTAATAAATTTAAAATATCTTGATCTTTCCACTTCATTCCTTCATATAACCTCAATATTTGCACTAAAAGATTTCTTGCTTCATCTTTCTCCTCTTCATTTACCATGGTCAATTTAACCATATACCAATTCTTCACATAGTTCTCAAGGCGAATATCCTGATAATCTTCCAACAGTCCTTCTTTTTTCAACCAAGCAATTCGCCCTTTTTCAAGCATCACATATCGCTCAAAAAATCTTTTGTTTATATTGTTGACTGAAGAGTTTTCAACCATTGCATAGTAAATATGAATAGGTAAATCAATGACTTTAAAAGCCCTTGATGAGAGGATCATTTCATGAAAGACGAGAGTATCCTCCCCTATTGCACCTTCAACCATCTTAATGCCGGAATTCATTAGCCATTTTCTGTTAGCAACAAGAGCCTGGATACTCATTGCCTTAAAATAAGTTTTCTTAAGAAATTCCCCATGTGGTCCCTTCCGAGATGCTCTGCCATTATTGAACCCCATCATGGTTTTATAATAGGAAAACAGCTGCTCTTGATCCGATAATCTAACCATATCGCCGATTACCATATCATATGAAGATCCTTTAGCCTCCTCTAAAAGAGCGGCATAACCATCATTAATCGCTTCATTATCCGGGTCAAGATATGTTACCCATTCTGAAGTTGACAGATCCAATCCTTTATTTCTCGGCCTTGACGCACTTCCGCTCCCCCCTTGAGGATAGAAATGCGTTTTTACATTAGGGTATTTTTCCTGCAGCCTTTTAACGATATAAGGTGTATACCCATCTGTAGATCCGTCGTCAACGATTATAATCTCCATATCCTCAAAAATACTGCTTCTGGAAAGACTCTGAAAACATTTATACCTTAAATGCTCGCCATTGTTATATGTCGGTATAATCACCGAGAGTTTATAAGTTTTGATTTCATTCTCCTGTTTATTCTCCAGGGCAGTCAAAATCTCTAAAGGGTCAATACTATATCCTTTCAAAAGCTCGCCAGGCTGTATATCTTTCAACGATTTCCAATCAAATGACTCTCTCCAGAACAATGTCCGGTATCGATCCTTCATTTCATTTACATACTGATGTTCGACCCCAGGCACATATTCTTGCGGCGACCGGTAGTAAGCATCTTTTGTAATATAGTCTGAATCTGTATATTTAAAACCGTTGATCATATCCTCGAGATAATATTCTCCATAACAGTAGTCCTCACCGAAAAATGCAACCATATCATGCTCGGCATAAACTTGTTCAGTCACATCTTTTTCTTCCATAAATGTTTTGTATGGATAAGATTGACGGTTAAATTGTTCTCTCATTTCAGGTGTATCTTTTTTGGTGACTACAAGCACTTTTTTATTGAATTTATGCTTTTTAAGCCCTGTGATTTCCGCAATTTTATTGACTCTGTCAAATGCGGTTTCACCATTCAATACCTTTCTGACACCTTGCATCTGCAGCTCGTATATTTCTTTTGCAGATAATGAGTTTAAGTAATCAGTCAATTCTCCTTTAGAGGGAGCCAAAAATACGTTTGGATATTTGCTATTTATTCCGATGCTGTAGTTGGACAACACCACCGTACCCATTGCCTGTAATTCATACACCCTGTTGGCAAACATTGTGTTGCTGTCTTTTACAGAGTTTAAATTTAATGTAAAATCATACATTTTATGAATTTTTTGCAAAGTTTCATGATCTGTTGACGGCACCACATAAGGAACATATTCCTTTGGATAAAAATGAGCAGGAAGCTGTAATGAAAAATTGCGGTCAATGATGGTTAATTCACGGCCTGCATTTAATACTCCATCAAAGAGAATTCGGCTGTCATGCTGTCTGTTTGGATATTTATGATACCATGAGCCTGCAAATAGTATATCCTGCCTTCTGAACATTCTCGTCCCAATCGGGTTATGATAAATTGGGTTAACGCCAAACTCCAATACGTCAAACGTTTTTGCTGAAGGACAGTCCCTTCGATAATCGTCAAGAACTTCTTGGCACGTCGTAAAAATATGGTCCGCTTGCTGAGCTAAGTCGATATAAAACTCATAATTAACCGGATCTTCTTTTGAATAAAAGACAATAGGAATATCCTTGCTTCTGTAAAATTCAATAATGCTGCTGATACGATCCCTTATTTTCTTTATTTTCGGATTACCAAGGCCTTTCCATGATCCATCAAGCCCTCTCCAAGCAGTAGCAAGAACAAAAACATCAATTTTGTCACCAAAATTTCTATAGTTTTCATAATTAATATAATGAAAACCCGCAGCGTCTTCCAAGCTTTTAAATAAGAATTCATCTGCAATAATTCCAACTTCTAAATCAAGTTTCTTATAATACTTTGAACCATTGCTGTCGGGAAGTTGTTTGATTTGCTCCTGAATTTCCTCATAGTATCCTTTTTTGTGATTTTTCTTTAAAAACTGCAAGTATGCTTCTTTTTCAGCCGGTGTCATAATATTGTTTTGACGAGATGCTGGTGAACTTTTAGCGGTTTGACTATTTCTTAAGTCCGCAAGCTTCTTTTTCCTGTTATTTAAAACCGATAGACTCTTATTTTGATTAAACTCACTTATAGTGGCTTTATCAACGGCAATTTCCTTTGTCAACCTAGCTATTTTTTGTTTAATAGTCGTTAGACGCTGATCAATATTCGACATCAACGATTACCTCTTCTTTTTCTAAATTTCCAATAAAAAAGGGTCAAACGTCCTAATTTTGATGAAGAGAGTGCTTGATAACGCCTCTCCAGATACTTCATTTGCTTGTCCATTTTCTTTTGTTGCTGTAATAATTTTTCTTCTTTCTTATATGCATCAACCAGATCTTTTTTTAGCACAGTCACTTCATTCAGCAACGAAGATATCTGCTTCTCATACGGCTGAACTTCTTTCCTGTCATGAAGATTAAGGGTATCGATCATACTGCAGATTATCTCTGATAAGCTGTTAACAGCTGTGTCATTAGTTCGTTGCAATTTTAACCCGATCCATTTGTTGCCGCTGTAAACTTTAACATTAAATCCGAGTTGAAAAGATGCTATGACTAAATTCAGGAGATTATTGAGATTCAGATCTTTTATAAATGTCCAAAGAACAAAGCTTCCTTTCGATGATAGATATGGAGCTAACCGTTCAATATACCTTTCAGAATCAAATACGGTCTTTAGAAGATCTCCCAAAAGGATGGTGTCAAACGTCTCAATATTCATGTCTGCCTCTTCTTCAAGGTCATGCCTTAAATACACAACTTTTTTTCCGACAGCAGTCAAATATGCGTCACCAAGATTACTTGATTTAACAGCGACTAAAATATGATCCCCCACAGCCGAGGTATATTCCCATTTTATTGGATTATTATCGTCTAAACCCAAAAATTCGTTGTTTTTTTCGTTTACGTTTGGAGCTGTTTCTGAGAAAACAGGTTTCAAATGTATCTTCCTCCTTCTCTGAATATGTGAGGGAATAAAAACTAAGTCTAATCAATGAGGATAGTCTGCCAAATGGCAGACTATCCGTGTGTTGGTCATGAAAAATAGCTGAGAAGAGCTTCCACAATACGTTTGGATGCATGACCATCTCCATATGGATTGGAAGCCCTTGACATTTTTTTGTATTCTTCCTCATCTGTTAGTAACTGTTTCGTCAGCGTGTAAATCACATTTTCTTTTATACCAGCTAGCTTTAATGTCCCTGCTTCGATTCCTTCAGGTCTTTCCGTTGTATCCCGCAAAACAAGAACAGGCTTCCCTAGTGAAGGAGCCTCTTCCTGTACACCCCCTGAATCGGTTAAAATCAAATATGATTTTGACGCGAAATTGTGGAAGTCAATCACTTCTAAAGGCTCAATTAAATGAACACGGTCCAAGCTTCCCAATATTTTTTCAGCTGTTTCCCTTACAACGGGATTTAAGTGGACAGGATAAACAACTTGAACATCATTGTGCTCCTCAACGATTCTTTTGATCGCGCGAAACATGTTTTCCATAGGTTCGCCTATGTTCTCTCTTCGATGAGCAGTCAAAAGAATCATCCGGTCATTCCCTAATTGATCAAGAACTTCATGATGATAATCATCCCGGACAGTCGTTTTTAGAGCATCTATTGCCGTGTTTCCTGTAACATAGATTTGTGCAGGATCTTTGTTTTCCTCTAATAGGTTTTGTTTAGATTTTTCTGTAGGGGCAAAGTGCAAATCAGCAATTACACCCGTAATCTGACGGTTAATTTCCTCTGGAAAGGGAGAATATTTGTTTCTCGTTCTCAATCCTGCTTCTACATGCCCGACAGAAATTTGATTATAAAATGCAGCTAGGCTGCCGACAAAAGTCGTTGTTGTATCACCATGTACAAGCACAATATCGGGTTTTTGTTCTATTAACAATTCATTTAATTTCGACAATGCGCGTGTGGTAATATCAGCAAGTGTCTGCCGGTCTTTCATGATATTCAAATCAAAATCAGGTTGAATGTCAAAAGCACTTAGAACTTGGTCAAGCATCTGCCTATGCTGAGCAGTAACAGTTACCAAAGATTCGATGTGATCAGGATATTTTTTAAGTTCAAGGACAAGCGGAGCCATTTTGATTGCCTCCGGCCGGGTCCCGAATATGGTCATGACTTTTATTTTTTTCAACGCTTTGCCTCCTAGTTGTTGCAATTCACTTTATTTCTATCGATTCGGAACAATGCTTTGATGACCTATACCAGTATCTTCTCTTTATTTGTTGACTCATGAAGGTTCCCAAAATTGATATATTTAAAATCATTTGAACGATTTTTTACGATGTTTTTCGTATCAAAAATCTGCTTAGTTGACATTTTAGTCAAGTGAGACCAATCCAATTCTTTAAATTCATCGTGATCGGATAAAATTAATATTAAATCTGAATGATCTACAGCTTCCTCGATGTCAGCGAAAACAAAGTCCTTTTTAACATGCGGATCATAAGCTCTGACTTCATATTCCCCTTGTTCCTTTAAGATTTCTAAAATTTCCATAGCCGGGCTTTCCCTGATATCATCTACATTTCCTTTATAAGTGAGGCCAAAAACGGTAATTATTTTCCCTTTCGCCTTTTCCATCAATGTATTAACGCTTTCTACTACATAGTAAGGCATTGAAGTATTAATGGAACGTGAAAGGTCAATTAATCTAGCAGTTTCCGGAGCCTTGGCGACAATAAAGTAAGGATCAACAGCCAGACAATGGCCTCCCACACCCGGTCCCGGTGTGTGTAAATTGACTCTTGGATGTTTATTTGCCATTTCAATAACATCAAGCGTGTCTATCTCAAGTTCGTTACATACTTTTGTAAGTTCATTTGCTAAAGCGATATTTACATCCCTGAACGTATTCTCCATTAGCTTGGACATTTCTGCTGTTTTAGCATTTGTTTTGATAATCTCGCCTTTTACGAAAGTGCTGTATACTTTTGCTCCGGCTTCTGTACAAGCTCGTGTAATTCCGCCTACAATACGATTATTATATACTAATTCGTGAAGAATCTGCCCAGGAAGCACCCTTTCAGGACAGTGAACCAAATATACATCTTCACCAATGACAAAACCGGCTTCCTCCACAAGAGGTTTTACATAATCATCCATGCTTCTTGGTCCAATCGTTGATTCAACAATAATAACGTTGCCCTTTTTGACGAATGGAAGGACCGTCTTAACTGCATCCAGAACATAAGTTAAATCGCAGGACCTATGTTCATCATTACGGTTAGGGGTTGGAACTGAAATAATAAACGCATCAGATTCCTCCGGCATCAGTGAAGCTTTAAAGGTTCCATTTCGAATGACCTCATTTAAGGCTTCTTGCAGCCCCGGCTCCTCGATATGAATGAGCCCCGCATTTAAAGAGTTTATAACTTCCTGTTTTATATCAACCCCTACGACTTCAACGTTGTGTTTAGCAAACATAATAGATGTCGGTAGACCAATATAACCAAGTCCCATTGTGCAAATTTTCATCATTTTTACGCCCCTTTTCAAAAATAAATCATTAATAATAGTAAATAGTACCTATTAAAGAGCCAAATCATTGACCTCTAGGTTTTTATAAACTCTTAAAAAAGCAACCTTTTCATGTTCCCAGTTGTATAAATCCCTGGCTCTGAGACTATTTCGACTTAAAACCTCTCTGAAATCCGGAGCGCTCAACAGTTTATTAACGCCCTCAGCAATAGAATCTGGGTCATGAGAATCAACGATTATTCCTGTCTTCTCTCCTTCTATCACTCTCCTGATTTCCGGAAAATCGCAAGCAACCACCGGAACCCCGGCCATCATATATTCGAACAATTTGTTTGAAGAAGCTGAATAGTGATTGAAGCACACATTATTTAATACTTGAAAACCTAAATATGCATTTCTTGTATATTTAGGGAGTTCAGCTAACGGAACCTTCGGCAAAAATCTAACCTTGTCTTCGATTCCCATTTCATCAACCATTTTTTCCAAATCGGGTTTTATACGGCCATCTCCAATAAACACTATTGTTCCTTCGATAAATTTCGGAGCCGCTTTAACGAGATTTTCAAGTCCCCTTCCCGTTTGTATACCCCCTTGATACAAAAGAATTTTTTCCTTTTCCGGAAGGTTCAACAGGCTGTGGAGATCGATTTTTTCACTGTTTTCTTCTATTTGCTTAAATGGATAGTTGTGTACTACATGCGGATAAAAACCGTAAAGATCCTCATTATACTTCGCTCTCGTATGGTTTTCGACAATCATTGCATCAATTTTTTCAATCAAAAAAGCTTCCATTTTTCCGTAAAAGCTGCTGTCGTAGCCCGTTCTGCTTGTTTGTACTTCATGAGAATCATAGATTAGCTTTTTTTTCTTCAAGCGGAACTTTGAACATATATAACCTTGCGGAAGGGTGTTTAAATCATTTGAATGATAGATGTCATACTTCCGCTTCGCCCCTTTTAAAATCATTCTTAAAATGATGCTTCCTCTAACAATCGCTGTCTTCAGTTTCGTTTTGAGAACAATTAAAGCAAAAAGAGTACAGATGATGACAGGAATTGGCATCATATATACGAAAAACAGCCATAAGAGAGCAGCCAGCAGCAACAAAAATTTATTCTGCCTTAACTTCTTCATGATCATTTGGAAAAACTGAAGACTTACCGGATATCTCTTTACACGATGCACCCTAAAATGTTCATTGTATTCTTCAAAAGTTTTAAGATTAGGATCTTTTGGATCGTGGATACAAATTAAATCAACATCATAGGTATCTTCAGACAGTGCTGTACATTCCCTCATAACCCTTGCGTCATTTGTAAAATGGTTCCAAACAAACATACAAACTTTTGTTCTCATCATAATCAACCTTTAGCCATTTGATCTAACAAATTCGTTAATTTGTTAATATTGTTTTCCCACAAGAATTTTTTTTCGATAAATTCTCTGCAATTTGACTGCATCTCCTCTAATAGTTCTGGATCATTGTAAAGCTTTAAAATATAACTTACCATTTCATCAACTGATTGCCGGCTTGTCACAAAGCCGATTTTTTCACTTTCAATCAGCTGTTTGGAATATCCAGACAATGAAGCGACAACGGGAAGTCTGCATGTTAAATAGTCAATAATTTTACCGGGAAGTACTGTTTCAAAAACCCTAGAATTATTCAGTGTTGCTATTCCCACATCACAGCGTGACATCCGGTTTAAACAATCTTGTCTTCCCATCGGCTTTATAAGCTTTACATTTTTAAGGTTATGACGCCGGACAAAATCTGTAAAAGTCTGTTTCTGCACTCCATAGCCAATCACGTTTAATGAAATATGATGTTCATTCAGCTTTTTTGCGAGCTGCATTAAAATTGTGACATCTTGAGCCAGTCCAATATTACCTGCATAAACAACATTAAACATTGAGCCCCCCTCTCGTTTTTCCAGCATCGTTTCTTTTTTTCTTGCAGCATTCGGCAGGAATATCAACTTTTTTGTTAAACCATCACATTTATTTTTAAAATGGTCTATAAATCCCTCGCTGTTGATGATGATATGGTCGGCTTTTTTGTATAATGTAGATTCCATTTTTTCAAACATCCAAATAATATAAGAACGATTAAATACACCAACGCCTTTTAGTGATTCCGGCCATAAATCCCTGACATCCAACAGCAACTTCGCATTGTAACGATATTTAGCGACTAAGCCGACAAAGGCTACAAAAATAGGCGGAGAAGTTACAAACACAATATCATATTGATTTTTATCCTTCTGAACGTAAAAAAACATTTTCAACATTATCTCAAGATAATAGAAAAGTCGGCTAAAAAAGTTGGAGGAATATTTTTTATTCTGAATTGACAATCGAGTAACTTGGTTTCGGTCTACATCGATATCTTGTTCGTTCCAAAAATCTTCTTGAGAATAAATGTCTCTGGAAGGATACGTCGGCTCCGTGGTCAAAACGTCTACATGATAACCTTTTTGCTTCAACATGAGGAAAATGGTTTTCATCCGGTTACCTGCACTGCCGATTTCAGGATAAAAATTTTGTGTGATCATTAAAATTTTCAAATAAACTCCCCGCACTTCCACAAATATTTAAAAAGAATCACTACGTATGAATCAGTTTCCTTAAAATGTAAAAAATGAAAACGAATCACCAAATGAAACAGATTCATATAATTCTGTCAGTCTATTTACGATTATAATATTTACAAAACACCAATTGCAACAGCAGTTCGTGAATTTCGACACAATTCTCCTTCCTTTATTAGGTATTTCGTTGCATAATGCCCCCCAAACAAATAGGAAGCAGGTCCCTGCTTCCTAATGATAAACTGGTATATCATAATACACTGTGTAATCATCGAGCAATGTATAAAGACTGTACATTCTCCCCACCTGCTTATAAGCCCAGCCGACATCTGTCGCATATTGGTGAAGGGCGTTCGGAGACCATCTCATTTTATAGAGGGTATCCTGTTTGTAAGTCGGGTGGTGAATGTATTTTTCACCGATGAATTTGGCTCCGCCCATAATGGCTGCCTCAGGTGTGAACCACCCTTGTTCATAGGCGTATTTTGCACCGTAGTAAAGCGGATTGCTGTCGTAAGCCCCGACGCCGTACATATTGTAAACCTTTTTGCCGTTGAACATCGTTCCTTTTGCCAACTCGGAAGTTCCGTTGCCCGTCTCAAGGAGCGAGTGCGAAATGAGGTACAGTTCATTGATGCTGTATGCTCTTGCCGCGTCGATGAACGCTTGGCCTTTGCCTGTCAAAATCCCTTTATTATAAAGGATTTTCGCATTGACTTCGGCGGCATTCAAGCCAGCCGTTTGCGAGAGTTTTAAAAATTGGAAGTATGCCGAGCTGTCTTGTGTAAAGTTTTGCGGGTTGACATATTTTTCGACTTCTTCTCTGCTGGCATTACGCCAATTCATTCTGATTTTTGCCCAGCCGTTTTCCTGGGAGATGATATTGACTTTATCCCCTTTTTGCAGCTGTCCAATGATGTTCCCGCTTGTCACAAGGGGGCTTGACCTGATATTCAGCAGATCAGCCGTAACGGTTTGGTTCGCCGTATTGATGTAGCTTAATGAAACATAAGCCGGCGCATCCGTTTGCGGGCTGACTTTCATCTGTTTGTCGACCATCTGACTGAGCGTGATTCCGTAGTCAGTCGTTGTGATTTGGGGGCCGTTTTTCACTTTGATGACATTCACCGGCCAGCCGTAATTCGTTTTGATCCGATTGGCGGCAGCATCCGCACGGTCTTTCCCTGTAAATAGTTCATTGATTGAGATGTGAAACAGGCTGACCGACTTTGTTTGGTAAGTTGCGCTGACATTGTTCTTCTTAAAGACATTCAATCCCTTGTCGAGATCTGCTTTACTTGTGATCTGACCTGTCGTCACCCGGTACTGCCTATAGCCGTACTCACCCGTTTGTTCAATCTTGCCCGGTATATTCTGCTTGCTGAAAAATCCGAGCGCTTGCTGTAATTTCTCCGTTCCGATCAGAGCTTCCGAACTCAATTTGTACCGGCTGTAATATTGGCCGGTCTTCACGGCCTCTGCGTGAATGCCTGCTTCTTTAAAGAAATTGAGCGCCTTCGTCACTTTGTCCTGTTCGTATACGGATTCCGTCGTCAGCTGATAATGGCTGTACACTTTTTTTCCTGTTGGTCCGGCCGTTCCCGCCGCACCGTTTTTCTTAAAGAATTCCAGTCCTTTATTGATTCGCGCTTGGACGGCTGTTTCGCCGGACGCGAGCCGGAAGCGGCTGACGGTCGTGCTGCCGGCGCTTTGAGCAGAAGCCTGAATGTTTTTGTTTTTGAAAAACCGGATGCCGTCGTTTGCTTTCTTTTGATCTGAAAGCGGGACGGAAACGATTCTGAAGGATGTCTGCTTTTTTCCCGTCTTTGCAGCAGTATAACGCCACGTTTTCTTTTTGAAAAAGGCGTCGATTTTTTTGAGGTTTTGACTGTCTACGCTTTTCATGCTTACGATCCAGAAGCGCGCACCTTTTACTTTTTCCGTGCTTGAGGTGAGACCGGTATTCTTTTTAATTTGTCCGGCGGCATTTTTCGCGCTCTTTTCGTCATTAAAATATCCCGATTTCACATTGTAAAGCTGTGCCGGCTGACCGGCAGCTTCATATGCCCCTTTGACCTTGAGTTCTTTTTCAAACTGCTTCAGCAGATTTTTTGCGTTTGTTTCGCCTTGTATCGAACCTGTCGCAATTTTATATCTGGGCTGTTGTTTCTTTACTGTTTCTATCGTTCCTTTAAGGGCAGTTTCTTTTTCAAATCGGACAAGCAGGCTTTTCGCTTTGCTCTCATCTGCGATTTCTCCTGAATAAAGCTTGACGAGCGCTTGCCCCGCTCCGTATGGTGCGTACGACGCTTTGAGGCCTGTCTCTTTTTGAAAACGGTCGAGGATGGCTTTCGTATTGTCTTCGCCTTCGATTCCTCCCGTGACGACCTTCACGTAAGCTTCCCTGTTTCCTGCAATTGTATAGGTCGCTTTCAGACCGGTTTCTTTTTCAAATTGGAGCGCCCATTCTTTGGCTTTTGCTTCACCGGCAAATTCCTTTGATACCGCTTTGGAAAACGGTTCTTTCTGTCCAACCGGACCATAGGACGCCTTCAAGCCGGTTTCTTTTTCAAACTGCAAAAGCAGATTTTTTGCTCTGCTCTCCCCTTCGACACCTTCTGATGTCAAAACGTATGTTGTGCCGTTTTTTCCTGAAGGTTTGACCTCGGCTTTCCATCCCGTGTCCTTTTTCAGTTGTTCTGCCGCTTTGAGCGCTGCGCTTTCGCTATTAAACTCTTTTGTTGTTTCAATTTTGTAGACGGAAGTATCGGTATACGCTGCTAAAGCAGGGATTGCCGGGACTGCCATATGTATGAGCAAAATGATTGCAGCAAAAATAACGGTTTTTCTAATGTTTTTCACATTCTCTACTCCCCTCGCCTATAAGCCTCTCAATTTCAAAAACTTGCTTTCTCTTTTTATCGGCGAGCCGGAATATTTTTTCATACAATAAAAAAGCTTAACGGCCTTCTTTTGCAGACCGTCAAGCTTTTTATATGTGTGACACGATAAGTTCGCATGTTCCTTCTATTGTAAAATCATTGGTTTCGGCCGGAAGGATAAAATTTGTTCCTTTGCTGATCGGAAATAATTCGCCGCCCTGAGTGAGCTTTCCTTCTCCTTCAATCACGCTGCATAGCAGGAAAGGGGCATCCTGGGTCAGCTCAGTGGCACCGTTGATCTCCCATTTGTATACGGAGAAGTATTCGGCTTCAACAAATGTCTTAATGGTAATACCTTTTTGAGTTTCTGTCGATTCGTCAACATAGCTGTCAACGTGCGGTACTGTTGTGACATTGATCGCCTGTGTCAGGTGAAGCTCGCGCTTTTCTCCATTTTGATCGGTCCGGTCATAATCGTATACCCTGTACGTCGTATCAGAGCTCTGCTGTGTCTCCAAAACGACCGTCCCTTCGCAAAGAGCGTGAATCGTGCCGCTTGGCACATAATAAAAATCGCCCGGCTTGATTTTGATCCGCCTTAACAGGTTGTCCCAATCACCGCTGTTGATCATGGTGACCAGCTCTGTCCGCGTTCTCGCCGTATGGCCGTAAACGATCTCGGCACCTTCTTTGCAATCGATGATATACCAGCATTCCGTCTTACCGAGTTCCCCGTTTTCGTGTTCGCCCGCATAATAGTCATCGGGGTGGACTTGAACGGAAAGATCTTGATTGGCATCAAGTATTTTCGTTAACAGCGGGAAACGGTCTCCCTCTGCACCGCCGAACAATTCGCGGTGCTCGTCCCAAAGCTCGGCAAGCGTTTTTCCTTTGTAAGGACCCGAAGCAACGAGGTTCGGCCCGTTTGGATGGGCGGAAATGGCCCAGCATTCACCTGTCAAATCAGAGGGAATGTCATAGCCGAATGTCTCGCGCAAAGCCGTTCCCCCCCAGATCCTCTCTTTAAACTCAGGCTGCAGAAATATCGGTGATTGAGTCATGTTGCCATCTCCTCCCTTAATTCACGATTTTCTTATGTAAATAAAACGCTTTCTTTTATTGATAGACATGTATGATAAAATATAAACCTTTTCATATTTATTATGACGTTATCTCGATAGAAGTCAATGCCGGAAAGGAAAAACAGAAGCCCCAGAGGCTTCTGTTTTAGATTGTTGACAAAATCCCAAAACGGCTTTTTGTTTTGGGATTTTGTCATCCTTTCAGCGTGATTGAAAACCCTTGCAGTCTAGGAAGGCCGAGCATCGGAGCGGAGCGAATGTTGGAATTCGTGAGCACCGACGCGCAGGCCTGACAACGAATGCGAGGGTTTGTCGACACGCTGAAACAGAAGCCCCGGAGGCTTCTGTTTCAGATTATGCCAGCTCGATAATGCGCTGGTTTGAGCTTCCTCTGTAAAGGAGCGTCAAGTCCCTTTTTTTGATTTCGAACGGGCCGTCTACCAGGACATCGCAATAGGCCAGCAAGGCGCTGTGCTTTTCATTTTTCAAGATTTGTTCGTACGTATAGCCGCTGTAAAGCCAGATGTCTTTTTCGGATTGCTGCTTAATTCTCTCAGACAGTTCGATCAGTTCGCCCGCATGCAAAAGCGGCTCTCCTCCTGAATAGGTGACGTTTGTAAGCGGATTTTTCATAATTTCCTCAAATACTTCGTCTACACTCATATCAAATCCGTTATTGATATTCCAGCTTTGTTTATTATGGCAGCCTTCACACATATGCGGGCAGCCCGCTAAAAACACGACTGTTCTCAGTCCTTCTCCGTCTACGATGCTGTCATGGATAATATTCATCACTTTCATAGGTGCTTCACTCTGTCCTTTTCTTCTTGTCTTTTCGCCGAATTCCACTTTGACATATCTCCGACTAAATATCCCGTAATCCGTCTGATCCGTTCAATCAAAGCCTCATCGCGATTTTTGCACTGCGGGCACTCGTTATCGATGATTCCGGTAAATCCGCACGCCTTGCAGTGGTCGACAGGATGGTTGATCGAGGCGTAGCCCATGCCTGACCGGCGCATGGCGGTCACAATCATGTCCATCGCTTTAATGTTTTTTTTCGGGTCTCCGTCCAGCTCGATATAGCTGATATGCCCGCCATTGCACATCAAATGGAACGGCGCTTCTTTTCTGATCTTTTCAACCGCAGTCAGCTTATAGTGAACAGGGATGTGAAACGAGTTCGTATAGTAGATCCGGTCTGTGACATTGTGGATCGAACCGAACTCCAATTTATCTTTTTTGACAAATTTCCCTGAAAGTCCTTCTGCCGGTGTGGCGATCAAGGAAAAGTTCAGCTTGTGTTTTTCTGTGGCTGCATCGGCCTTATCTCTCATCGACTGGACGATTTTTTTGCCGAGTTCAAACGACTCCTCGCTTTCTCCGTGATGTTTTCCGGTCAATGCAGTCAAAGCTTCAGCCAGTCCGATAAATCCGATGCTCAATGTTCCGTGCTTTAGCACATCCTCGAGCGTGTCCTCAGGATCAAGCTTCTCGCTTTCATGCCAGATGCCTTGCGAATACAGGAACTTAAAGTCTTTTGCTCTTTTTTTGCATTGAAAGGCGTACCGTTCAAGCAGCTGTTGAATCGTTAATTCCATGTAGCGGTTTAACAAAGCAAAAAACTGTTCAACGTTTTCGCTGAGCAGCGCTATTTTGACAATGTTGATCGAGGTGAATGACAAATTCCCTCTGCCGATGCTGTTTTCTTTCCCATGAATATTGGACATGACGCGCGTTCTGCATCCCATATAAGCGATTTCGCTTTCCGGTGTTCCGTCATAAAAAGGTTTATTCACGGGCGAATCGATAAAGCTGAAGTTCGGAAACAGCCTTTCAGCGCTTGTTTCCAATGCAAGCCGGTACAAGTCATAGTTAGGGTCTGTTTGATCGACGTTGACGCCTTCTTTCATTTTGAAGATCTGAATCGGAAAAATCGGCGTCTCCCCCTTGCCGAGACCTGCTTTTGTCGCCTTCAGAATATTTTTGATCAAAAGGCGGCCTTCCCTTGACGTATCCGTGCCGTAATTAATTGAAACAAACGGAACCTGTCCGCCGCCCCGCGAATGCATGCTGTTGGCATTATGTATAAAGGCTTCGCACGCTTGGTAAGTTGTGTTGTCCGTTTCTTCCCACGCTCTTTCCCTTATCTCTTCTTCTGTCAAAGTTGTCGGGTATTGTTTGATTTTCGCGAGATGCTTTTCGTACGTTTTGCGGACGTAAGGCGCCAGGTCGTAATCGAACATCGGAAATGACTGGCCGCCGTGCTGCATATTTTGATTCGATTGAAAAATGATGGATGCGAGTGACAATGCGCTCATAATGTCCTTCGGTTCCCTGAGGGAGCCGTGGCCTGTATGGAATCCGTCTTTTAACAGCCGGCCCAAAGGTATCTGGCAGCAAGTCGTTGTCCCGCTCGGCATATAGTCTAAATCGTGCGGATATATCAAGTTGTCATCGACTGCTTTCTTGATTTCCGGCGACATTAAGTAATGGAGCGCATAATGTCTGGAACTTTCGGATGCAAACCGGCTCATTTGCCCCATCGGGGAGCGGCCGTCTACGTTGGCATTTTCCTGCATAATATCGTGATCTCCATACCCGACGATATCATGAAATGTTTCTGTCAATTGTAATAATCCCTGTTCTTTAAAGCCTGTTGTCATCCTAATCTCTCCTAAAAAGTAGCATATATAGTGTCCATCTTTTCATGAGACACTATATATTGATATTAGCACAAATGATACCCGTTAAATTTAGCAATTTGGTGACGTTATTTAAAAACGGTCAAAAAAAAAAACGCCCCGGACAACATGTCCCGGTGCGTCAGCAACGAAATTACTTGTAATCGATCGTCATTTGTTTCGGAGGTTTTCTTTGTCTTGTCCGTTTTTCGATCCAGACGGTTGCAAGCGGCGTCAGAAGCGAGGTGACAATGACGCTTGTCGCGATGATCGCGGTCGCTGAATCAGCCACCGGCGCAAACACGGGGTTTGCATCGGCAAGCGCATACGGCACGGCTACCGCAGCCCCGGCCGTTGACGATGCTGCGACGCCCGCGACGCCGTCTCCTCTTGCGACAAAGCGGTCCAGCAGGTAAAGAGAAGCACCCGAGAGAACGACGACTGATACGCCGACAACAATGCCTAAAAGGCCGGATTGGATCAACATTTTAAAATCGAGCGTGTTTCCTAGTGAAAATGCGAAGAACGGAATGATCGCCGGTACGACTTTTCCGAACAAATCGCGCAATTCAGGGTCAAGGTTTCCGAGAATGCAGCCGAGTAAAAACGGGATGACGGTTGCAGCCAGCGTCTCCCAGGGAAATGCCGCGAGCCCTGTCACACCGAAAGTGACCATCGTCATAAACGGGCCCGATTCCGTGCTGATAAAGGCGAAAGCACCGGCGTCTTCCTTTCTTCCCATATGGTTCATTAACGCCAAATACAGACCGCCGTTCGTTTCATTCATAACGGCTACAATAGCAAGCACTGACAGCCCGGCAAAAAAACCGCTTTGAATGCCTTCGTCTGGAATGAACTGCGCTGCGATCAAACCCAATAATGCGGCAATGCCGACTTTGCCGATCAGAAGTGTCAGTCCCTTCCTCGCAATATATCCTGAAGAACGAAAATCTATTGTTGCACCAACGCAAAAGATAAATACTCCTAAAATCGGCAGCGTTCCAGTAATCAGGGCGCCTGTAAATCCGCCGAAAAACTCCGCGGTTCCCGGAGCAAACGTATTCAGCGTTGCGCCCAGAAAGAGCGGAATGATCATCATGCCGCCCGGCACACGTTCAATCGTTGCTTTAATTTTCATCATTTTTTCTCCCATTCTAGAAATTAATGAAAAAGCAAAGCTGTCGATCTTGCAAAACCTGAAGTCTTTTCACGCTGCGCACGCTTTAATTCTGCCGAATCCGACGCTGAAAGATACGCTGGATATCCGCTTCTGACACTTTGTTCAGCTGGCTTCCCACTCCAACTGCCAATGCTCCGGCATCGAGCCATTTCTCCACATCGCCCGGATGGATCCCGCCTGTTGGTATGAATCGAACCTTCGGAAAGGGGCCGGCGAGGTTTTTCATGTAAGGAATCCCGGAAGTCCCCCCTGGAAACAGCTTAAGAACCCGAAAACCCTTTGAGACCGCTTCCATAATTTCGCTCGGTGTTAATACGCCGGGAATAAAAAATGTATGCAATGAGGCGGCTTCCTCAGCCAATTTTTCCGAAAAACCCGGACTGACGATGAATTTTGCCCCCGCTGCCGCGGCTTCCCTCGCCTGTTCGCTCTCAACCACCGTTCCGGCTCCGACAAGAAGGCCGTCTTTTCCTGCAAATTTTTCAATCAGCTCAGACGCTCCCGGCGTCGTATATGTGATTTCAATCGCAGTAATTCCTTTGTCGATCAATCTGTGAATGCTTTCCTCAGCAGCTTCCTTATCGCCTGCGCGGACGACCGCGATCAGCCCGGCCTCGGCCAGCTGTTCTTGCACTTTTCCGATCATAGACATTTCCATTACGGTCAACCTCCTGTTTTTTGGTTGTTTGCCTCTATAGCCATAAAAGCTTTCAATTGATCCCTTGACGGCAGACCGTCCATATCACCCGGAGCCATGACGGCCAGCGCTCCGATCGCATTTGCCCTCTGAACTGCTTCTTCCAGCGGCAATCCGTCTAATAGACCGCTGATCATGCCGACGGCAAAACCATCACCAGCGCCAACGGTATCAACAACCTTCTCCACCTGATAACCCGGTACATAACCCTCTTTGTCATGTGTCCGGTAATAAGCCCCCTCTTTTCCAAGCTTGATGACAATTACCTTGACCCCCTGCATCACATAATATTTAGCGATATCCTCGGGAGAATTGCTGCCTGTCAGGAGTTTTCCTTCATTGATCCCAGGCAGAAACCAGTCTGCCTGCGCGGCGATCTCATTAATCGTGTGAACCATTGTCTGCTGGTCCGGCCAAAGCTGGAAGCGGAGATTCGGGTCAAACGAAATCGTCTTCCCGTCTTTTTTCATCTGGTGAACGGCGTGGCGGGCGAAGCCCCGCATTTCTCTTGAAAGGGCAGGAGGTATGCCTGTTACATGCATATGTTTGGCTTGCTTGAAATACTCTGCCGGGTAGTCATCAATGCTCATCGTGCTTGCGGCTGATCCGCTGCGGTAATACGTGACATCAGGGTCTCCGCTTTCAACCTTTGACTTGAGCAGGATGCCTGTCTGCCGGTCTGCACTGCGTTTGACTTCAGAGATGTCGACGCCTTCTTTTTTCAATTCATTTAAAATAAAGGTTCCGAGCGAATCGGCACCAACTTTGCTCATCCAGCCGACCCGAAAGCCCAGGCGCGACAGTCCGACGGCAACGTTTGTTTCCGCTCCGGCAAGAGCCTTGGAAAACGAAGCAGCCTCATGCAATCCGCCTGTTTCATTTGCGTAAAACATAGCCATCGATTCTCCGAAGGTCATCACATCAAGCGACATGATTTCACTCTCCTTTCGAAATGGTACCGGTTTCAAAAATAGTTGCGGAAAAACACTCTCCCCTAAGCTATCGGGTATATGAGTGTCTCCATTTGACGAGTTCTACAGCGACTGTCTGAGAACAAGCTCCGCCTCAAGCTGAATCGTCTGCGGTGCACTTTCATCTCCTTCAATCCGTTTGATGATCCGCTCCATGGCGGCCCTGCCCATTTCATGCGACGGCTGGGCGATGGTGGTAATGCCCGGACCGATCAATTTATACCATTCCGTATCATCAAATCCGGCAATTCCGACGTCTTCCGGAATCGAAATGCCAAGCTCATAAAGGCAGCTGATGATTTTCAGCATCAGAAGCCCGTTGTTTCCAAGAATGGCTTTTTTCCCTTCTTTCATTTCCAAAAAGCTTTTGACGGACTGTAACAGAGATTCTTTGTCTTTGACATCTGCCTCATATACAAGGGGATTGCCGCCGGCATTGCGTTTAAGCGCGATTTCTGTATAGGCGGAAACCCTTTCCTCCCTTGGACTGATCCCTTTAATCGGCTCGGTAAACAGACCGACCTGGGCATAGCCTTTGTCATACATGAGATTGACGATTTGACTTGTCACTTCGCGGTTGTTCGTTGTAACTGCATCGATCTTGAGCCCGGGCACTTTCCGGTCAACGAGCACAATCGACACATCCTGGCTGATTAAATCCATGAGCACATCGTTGTTTCTTCCCGTCGTATTAATAATCAGCCCTTCAATGTAATGCGCGTTCAGCTTGTGCAGCATCTCCCGTTCCTTTTCAGGACTGTTGTCCGTGTTGCAGACCATGATGCTGTACCCGTACTGATCGCAAACCTCTTCCACCCCTCTCAAGGTGGCAACTGAAAACGGGTTTGTAATATCGGCGACCAAAAATCCGATAACCTTGCTTTTTTTCACCTTCAGCCCCTGTGCCATCTGACTGGGGCGGTAATTAAGCTCCTCGATCGCTTTTTTGATGCTTTTCACCTTTTTCGGTGAGATGGCATCAATCTTCCCGTTGATATAACGGGAAACCGTTGATTTTGATACACCTGCATATGCGGCTACTTCGTTGATGGTTACTTTCGCTGTTTGCTTATCCCTCATTCAAGTACTCCTATGACCTTATGATTTGAAACCGATTTCAAAAACTTTATACCATCAGCATATCACATCATTTAAAATTTGGAAGAGTATTTTTAAATATTTCAAGATTGACCTTGACAATATTCAGAAAAAAAAGAAAAGACTGTTGACGCTTTCCATTATTTACTTTAAAATTCATGTTTGAAACCGTTACCAAAAACTTTGGCCCTTTCATTCAAGTCAGTCTAAAAACGTCCAATTCAAGGAGGAGAAGGTATGGAAAATCGTTATTCTGTTCATCCAGAACAAGCGAAACGCTTCACAACCGCAGAGCTTCGCGAGCATTTTTTAATAGAGTCATTGTTTGTTGAAAACAAACTGAACATGGTGTATTCGCATGAAGACAGAGTCGTGATCGGCGGGGCTGTTCCAGTGAAGGAGTCCATCGCGCTCGATGCCGGCGATTTTTTAAAAACGGACTATTTCCTGGAACGGCGCGAAATCGGAATTGTGAATGTCGGGAAACCCGGTGCGGTCAAAGTCGGTGATGAAGAATACGTACTGGAGCACAAAGATTTTCTGTATATCGGCCTGGGAAATAAAGACGTTTCTTTCTCAAGCTTGAATGAAGGCGGAGCCAAATTTTATTTCATCTCGGCGACGGCACATCAAAAGTATCCGGTGCAAAAAGCCTCGCTTTCAGAGCTTCCATACGATCATTTAGGAGAAGAAGCCTCTTCAAATGTCCGCAATCTATACAAAGTGATTCACGCAGACGGCATCCAAAGCTGCCAGCTGATGATGGGCATTACGTTTCTTGAACCCAATAACACATGGAACACGATGCCGGCGCATGTTCATGACCGGCGGATGGAGGCTTATCTGTATCTTGACCTTGCTGAAGATGCAAAGGTGTTTCATTTCATGGGCGAACCGACGGAGACAAGGCATCTTGTCGTCGGCAACGAACAGGCAGTCATTTCACCCGCGTGGTCTGTCCACTCGGGCTCAGGCACATCCAACTACTGCTTTATATGGGCGATGGCCGGAGAAAACTACACATTTAAGGACATGGATGCTGTCCCGATGAATGTCATACGGTAAGGGCGTGAACGTGAGATGGGATATCTTGAATCGTATTTTTCACTTGAAGGCAAAACGGCGCTTGTCACAGGCCCGGGAACGGGAATCGGCAAAGGAATTGCCGAAGCGCTGGCAAATGCGGGAGCGGATATCATCGGCACTTCACATACGAGCGGACTTGATGAAACAAAGCGGCTGATCGAAGAAGCCGGCAGAGCGTTTACATCTTATCAGCTTGATATGGGCAGCCTTGACGAGGTGGAGGCTTTTGCAAAAGAGGTGCTTGACCGCCATCAGATTGATATTCTCGTCAATAATGCCGGGACGATCCGCAGAGAAAAAGCGGCTGATTTTTCCCGGGAGAACTGGGAAGCGGTGATCAATGTCAATTTAAACAGCTTATTTTTGCTGACGCAGGCTGTCGGCCGGCAGATGATTGAGCGAAAGCAGGGGAAAATCATCAATATTGCCTCGCTTCTTTCATTTCAAGGAGGCATTCTCGTCCCTGCATATACGGCAAGCAAGCATGCAGTAGCCGGATTGACGAAGTCTTTTGCCAATGAATGGGCGGCGCACAATGTCCAGGTCAATGCAATTGCGCCGGGCTATATCGCAACGAACAATACAAAGCAGATCCGCGAGGACCAAAACCGCAATGCCGAAATCTTAAAACGGATTCCGGCCGAGCGCTGGGGTCAGCCGGATGACATTGCCGGCGCCGCCGTATTCCTTTCGGCGCCGGCGTCCGATTATGTGAATGGACATGTGCTGGCGGTCGATGGCGGATGGCTGGCAAGATAATGCGCCGAAAAGGCTGCCGGTAGCTCGGCAGCCTTTATCATCGCTATGGCTTCAAAATCACTTTAATGCAATCATCTTCATGGCCGTTGAACAATTGGTAAGCGTGGCCGGCTTCTTCAAGCGGAAGCTGATGCGTAATGATTTCCTTCGGATCAAATTGATTCTCTTCGATCTTCTTGTAAATCTTAGGCATCAAATGGATGACCGGGGCCTGCCCCATTTTCAGCGTAACATTTCTGGAAAAGAACGCGCCGAGCGGAAACATATTATAATTGCTTCCATATACCCCCGTAATCTGTACGGTCCCGCACTTTCTGACTGCCTTTGTAGAAATTTGAATCGGTCCGAGCGTGCCGCCCTGAAGCTTCAGTTTTTGCTCCAGATACTCAAGCGGAGATTTTTTGCCGTCCATCCCCACGCAGTCGATCACGACATCCGCCCCGCCTTTTGTAATCTCCTTTAAATGCTCGCCCATGTCAGGATATTTTGTAAAGTCAAATACTTCGACGCGGTTTAACGCTTCAGCCTGCCTTAGACGGTAGTCCAAGTAGTCTACTGCAATAACCCGCTTCGCCCCTTCCATCCAGGCAAACTTCTGCGCCATTAATCCGACCGGTCCGCAGCCGAGAACAATGACGGTGTCTCCCTTTTTAACGCCAGCGTGAAGCACGCTCCAATACGCGGTTGGCAGGACATCTGATAAAAACAGGAGCGACTCGTCCTCCATCTCGCATGATTCAGGGATGACAAACGGCGTGAAGTTGCCAAACGGCACTTTTAAATATTCGGCCTGTCCGCCAGGGTGGTTTCCGAACTTTTCCGAGTAGCCGAAATATCCGCCTGAATCATAATGGGGATTGGCATTATCACACTGGCTTTCCAGCTTGTTTTCGCAATAAAAGCAATGTCCGCATGCAACGGTAAACGGGATGACGACCCGGTCCCCTTTTTTCACTTTTGTTACATCAGGTCCTGCTTCTTCTACAATTCCCATCGGTTCATGGCCGAGCTGGAAGCCTTTCGGAAGAGGAAAATTCCCTTGATAAAGATGGAGGTCTGATCCGCAAATCGCCGTAGAAGTAATTCTGACAACGATATCATCGCTTCTTTCTATTTTGGCGTCCTCCACCTGGCTGACTTTAACATGCTGAGGCCCTTGAAACGTTACAGCTTTCAAATCGTCACACTCCCATTATCGTTCAGTTGACTTTAGTGTGAGATAAACCCGGGTTCTTATTCAGTTTTTTAAACAAACGTTTCATTAACCGTCATGCAGAGCGGTCATGATTCATACATAGAAGAAAACGGAGGTGTTGGGATGCTGCTGCAAATACTAGTCGGAGGGCTGGTTGTTTTCGTTATTTTCTTTCTCGTGTTTCGGGCGATCAGAACGGGTAATCTGCCGCGCCATGACGATTCGCAGCCAGAAGACGGAGAAAACAGAGATCAGCCATGATTGGCTTGGCTGGCCTCCTCACACAAAAAAGGATGGGGCCATGCCCATCCTTTTGCCTATCGTTCAACCGGCTGCGTGTCAGTTCCCGTGATTCCGCCGTGCCTGTCCCGTAAATCCTGCTCGATTTCTTCAAGGCTTTTGCCTTTTGTTTCTGTTACTTTAAAGAAAACGAACAGGAAGGCCGCGATTCCGATGGCCGCATAGCACAGGAACAGGTAACTGATGCCCATCGCTTCCATGAGGACCGGAAAACTTAATGTCACAATTAAGTTCCCTGCATGAAGCATTAAAGTCGATACTCCGGTTCCCACCCCTCTGACATGAAGGGGGAACAGCTCAGGCAGCACCACCCAGACGATCGGTCCCCAGCTGACGGCAAATACGACAATGAATACACCTAAACAGATGACAGTCGTCCATGCCGCACCAGTCGTATTGCCAAAAAAGATATTGGTGAAAGAAAGCACGATTAAACTGATGACCATGCCGGCATTTCCAAATAATAAAAGCGGCTTCCGGCCAATCCTGTCAATAAAGCGGATCGCCACAAGCGTCATCAGAACATTGATCATACCGATGCCGACTGTCCCCAAAATGGCCGCCGAATCTTCAAATCCGACATTCGTAAACGTTTTTGGGGCATAGTAAATAATCGTGTTGGTTCCGATAAATTGCTGGAGAAACGCCAGTCCGACCCCTGCGATTAACGCCGGGCGCACCCACGGTTCCAGCAGCTCTTTCAAGCCCCCCTGCTCCTGCTTTTCCGCTTCCTTAATTTCTTTGATTTCCTGATCGACCTGCTTTCCTCCCCTCATCTTGGACAAAACCCGTCGCGCTTTCTCTTCTTTTCCTTTTGTTAAGAGCCAGCGTGGGCTTTCCGGCATGAAAAAGATACCGATTAAAAGGCCGATTGACGGAATAAGAGCCAAGCCCAGCATCCAGCGCCATGCACCTGCATCACTAAATGCATAATTGATCAAATAAGAGACCAGAATCCCGATCGTAATCATCAGCTGATTTAATGAAGAAAGCGCGCCCCTAGATTCCTTCGGCGCAAGCTCTGAAAGGTACAAAGGAACAATGGTCGTTGAACAGCCAACCGCAAGGCCGAGCACGATCCTGAAAACCACCATATATTCCGTGCTTGGCGCCAGGGCCGTTCCGAGCCCCCCAATGCAATACAGCACTGCCGCTGACATAATCGCCCTTCTTCTCCCGAAGCGGTCTGTCAGCCTGCCGGACAAACCCGATCCGAAAATCGCCCCAATTAAAATTGCGCTGACAACCAGTCCTTCTGTAAAGGCATTGAGCCCAAGCTCATCTTTCATAAATAAAATCGCCCCGGAAATGACGCCCGTATCATAACCGTAGAGCACACCGCCCAAGGCTCCAAAAAAATAAAGCCAGGCATTCGATCTTTTTCCCTTCATCAGTATATCCTCCTAACAAGGCTTGTCTTTTATAATCTTTAACCTTGTCTCGCTTTCTTCAAACCTAAGAAACTCGGAGTACCATTAAAAGAATTTAAAAATATGAAACATTTTATCTGTTTCATCGTCTTATTTAAGGCGGCAAAATGATTAGATCCCGCGGAATTTCCAGAGAATCCCCATATGCAAAACAGCAAATATCTTGTAAAATCCAAGATTGGGAAATCATTTTTTTATCAAAATTTAGACTTATTCAACAATTGTACGTTTTAATATAAATAAAAGAGGAGCTTATACATGCTACGATCGCAACGAACGAAGAAAAAGAGACTAAGAAAATGGGTGAAATACTCATTGTTTTTCATTGCTTTAATCCTGACGGCGACTGCAGCCGCAGGCGGCTATGCGTACTACAAAGTGGCGAACGCCTCCAAAGATGCGCAAGTCACCCTTTCCAGAGGAGAACAGTCCGTCAAGCGGATTAAAGAGTTCAATCCTAAAAAAGATAACTTCTCCATCCTGTTGATGGGGATTGACGCCCGTCCCGGACAAAGCATGGACAAAGAACGAAGCGATGCGATGGTTCTCGCCACGTTCAACAGAAAAAACAAATCAGTGAAACTATTAAGCATCCCGCGGGATTCCTATGTTAACATCCCTGGACGCGGCTTTGATAAAATCACGCATGCCCACTCATTAGGCGGACGCGACCTCAGTACAGAAACCGTCGAAAACCTGCTCGACATTCCGGTTGATTACGTCATGGAAGCCAATTTTTCAGCTTTCAAAGAAGTAGTTGACGAGCTCGGCGGTGTACCGATCACAATCAAAGAAGACTATATTGTCCGGCAGATTAAAAAGGATACGAAAGGCAAAGTCAATCTCCAAACAGGTGAGCAAACGCTAAACGGAGAAGAGGCCCTTGCTTATGTAAGAACGAGAAAAGCCGATACGGATTTGAAGCGCGGCGATCGCCAGATGGAAGTCATCAAATCGATTATCAACAAATCCAAATCGCTTACTGCCATTCCGGCTTACGACGATATCCTTGATACAGTCGGAAAGAACGTATCAATGAACTTGTCGCTGAATGATGCAATCGGGCTGATCCCGTTTATGACGTCCATTCAAACGATCGATACCCTTCAATTGAAAGGGAGCGATTATCAACCGGGCAAAGTCTACTATTTCCAGCTTGACCAGGAAAATCTCAACGAAATCAAGCAGGAATTAAAACAGCAGCTGGATGTATAATTAGAAAAAGGATGAAGATGATTCATCCTTTTTCTCTTTAATGAAACTCAAGATTTACTATTGAAAAAATCTAAATTTAGGTTTAGCCTTTTACATAACATGTCCTTTTAGGGAATACTGCCGAAGAGAGCTGTTTTTCGCCTCCCGAAAAACGGCAAACTGCTCTTACAGGAGGTTATCTTTACATAATGAGGTTAATTGCGATCGATTTAGACGGGACTCTTTTAAATACAGAAAGCCAAATATCCGCAGAAAACCGGGCCGCTATCAAAAAGGCGCTCATCTCAGACTGCATCGTAACCATTTGCACGGGACGGGCCACATTTGACGTCAAAGCGCTTCTGAACGATTTGGATATTCCGATTATCGCCGCAAACGGGGGAACGGTTCACGATTTCAACTATAAACTCCTAAGCAGAACGTTAATGGACAAGGACGCCGGAAAAAAGGCCGCCCAATACTTAACAGATCATCAAATCTATTTTGAGGTTTATACGGACGATGCGCTGCTTTCTCCTTATGACGGAGAGCAGAAGCTTGAAGCAGAGCTCGATATCGTCACAAGCGCCAACCCTGATGAAGACAGGGATACGCTTTGGCAGGGCGCACTGACTCAGTTTAAACAATTCGGCATCAAACCGGTCCCCGACATTCGCGAGGTTTTTAACGGAGACGAACATATTTATAAGCTGTTGTGCTTCTCATTTGATATGGAAAAACTGAAAAAAGCAAAAGAAGACCTTGCAGCCTTTCCAAAATTGGGACTCACATCTTCCGGAAGACATATCATCGAAATTCTGCCTGATGAATCCGGCAAAGGCCGCGCTTTAAAAGAACTGGCCCGCCACTATGGAATCGAGAAAAAAGACATCTACGCGATCGGCGACAGCCCGAACGACCTGTCAATGTTTGAGGAAGCCGGCCATCGGATCGCGATGGGCAATGCAATCGATGAGCTGAAGCATATCAGCACGTTTATCACGAAAAGCAATGACGAAAACGGCGTCGCTTATTTCATTAATAAACTGCTGGAAAATGAATATCAATAATTAGAAAACCGCTCGAAGATGACTCGAGCGGTTTTCTGCTACTTAATTCTGACGCTTCCGGCGTATTTCTCTTTCCAATAGGCGCTCGTCTCCATATCTGCTGTCGTCACACCGGCAGACAAGGTGACAAGAACGACCTGGCCATTTCCGATATAGATGGCGGGATTCAGAACAGTGGTTCCTTTAAAGAACACGATGTCTCCAGGCTCCAGCTCCTTTTTTGTGATTTTCTTACCTGTACTGTATTGTTTATCAGCGTACCGCGGAAGTTCCACTCCTGCCGCCGTTTTATAGACATATTGGATAAAACCCGCCGTATCAAAGCCTTCTTTAGGCGATGTACCGCCTTTTTGATAACCGACTTCGCCGATATGCCTGATCGCTTCAGATACAATCGGATTTTTCGGGAGGGACATGTTGTCAAAACGTCTGACTCCTGTGAACTTCTTCTGCCAGTAGGAAGCCGACAAGTAAGAGATCGTCACTTTATTTGAACGGCTCGCATGGATAAACCGGCCGCCCCCGGCATAGATGGCGTTATGGGATATTCCCGGTTTGTACGTATTGCTGAAAAACAAAACATCACCCGGCCGGATATCTTCAAGCTTCACCTTTTGACCGACCGCCCATTGCTGTTCCGCCGATCTTGGCAAATAAACACCGAGCACCTCTCTGAAAACGTATTGGGTCAGTCCTGAACAGTCAAACCCGAGATCCGGAGAGTTGCCTCCAAATACATATGGAACACCGACATAGCTCTTCGCTTTTTGAACGACAGGGTCCATAGAAATCTCAGGTTCTTTTGTGATCCTTTTCGCTTTAAGATACCCCGAGCTCCAGTAAGAGCTGCCTTCAAGCTTTGTCACGACAACTCCGTTTGATTTTGTGCTGTGGATAATTTGATCATTTCCCATGTAGATGGCGACATGAGTCGGCCCGTCCGTTTCCAGTTCGGCATTTTTGAAAAAGACAAGATCCCCCTTTTCGAGCTGCTGACGGCCGACGCTGCTTCCAAGGGTCGATTGCTCTTTTACCGTTCTTGGAAGCGTTATATCGAGCGATTGAAACACATATTGTACAAAGCCGGACGAGTCAAACCCCGTTTTCGGCTTCTCTCCGCCGTAACTGTATTTCGCACCCTCAAGCTGTCTGGCGGTTTCTGCTATTTTCTCGCCGATCGTATCGGCGTGTACGTCATTGTGATTCGTTAAAAATAAAAACATCCAAAACACCGCAATTCCACAAAACAAAACCAATTTTTTGTTTGCCGCTTTTTTTATCAATTGTTCTGTTCCTCCTCTTCTTTCCTCTTTCATCGTCATTCAATTGGGATATTTAAAGGACTTTTTTTGCGTGTACAGCAGCGTCATAGCGAGAAGAAACGCGCAGCACAGCATGATCAGCTTTTTCACCTAAGCGCGGATTAAATGGATGAAGGGAAATATTCTAAAGAGGTCATGAACATGAGGTGCAGTTCCCATCCCGAATTGGTAAGGTGATGCATTTTTGAAGCTTAGTCGAAATTTGTCAGTTTTTATTCCCTTCAAAAGAATACAATAAACACGAACCCCAAAACCATGTATATATTCTCCTGATTTTCTATAAAACTTTATACACTGACCGGTTAAGAAAATTGTCGTGTTTCCTTTTCAAATCAGCCGCTTTTCACAGGTCTTTTATAACCGGAATCAGCACACGCAAAAAGAGAGTGCCGGCGGCACTCTCTTTTCTGCACTGTTATTGTTGGTTTTCCGTTGTGTGATCCTGCTGATTCACTTTTTGGATTTCCGTTGAGATTTTAGCTTTTTCATCGTTTGACAATTCATCAGAATACTTGAAAGCAGACATGAATGCAATGATCAACACTAAACCTACGAACGGCCAAATGGCTCTGACAAATTTCATTTGTTCACCACTCCGTTTTTGTTATTTTTCAGTTTGTCCGCATGATCGACTTCAAACGTCAATTTTCCGTTCTCTTCTTTCCAGTCGAGGTTTGTTCCTTTTGTCAATTGACGGAAGATCGCTTTTCGTTTCAAGAAATCGCTCTTGCCTAAAGGCGTCGGTGTTGCTTCGCGAATGTTGAGAGGCGTTATCTCAAAGCGCCCTTTGCCGTCATTCATTAAATGGTATTGTACAAGCGCGCTGTCCCGTGTTCTTGACCAGCCCTGATCAAACACAAAGTTTCCGAGGCTGTAGAAGATCACAGTGCCGTTATACACTTCGATCGGTTCGAGAACATGGGGGTGAGCGCCGATGATGACATCTGCTCCGGCATCCGCAATCGCTTTAGCCAGATCCTTCTGTCTGGCGTTCGGTTCATTGTCATATTCTTGTCCCCAGTGCACGTGGACAAGGACGATATCCGCTTTTTTGGATGCTTCCGCGATCATTGGAATAAAGATTTTCGGGCTGAGCGGCAGCACTCCGCCTCTGTTCTTTTTGGCTGTAAAGTTCTTCGTGTAGACGTCTGTAAAACCGAGCGTTGCGATTTTAACACCGTTCACATCCTGATAGGATACGTGCTGTTTCGCGTCTTCGAGATTATTCCCTGCTCCGACAAGCTCCAAATCCTCATTTGAGAATTTATTCAGCGTATCCTTCAAACCGTCTTCCCCGTAGTCCATCGCATGGTTGTTGGCAAAGTTCAGTACGCTGAAGTTCAGCTTTTTCAATGTTTCGACTGATTCTTGATTCGTTTGCAGATGGATGTTCTTTTCTGCCTCTTGATAGTCCTTTGCATTGGTTACAGGGTTTTCAAAGTTTCCTGTGATAAAATCTGACACATTAAAGTACGGCTTCACATTTTTGAAGACACTTTCCGAACCGTGCAAGTTTGTCACTTTTTCTACGTTTCTTCCCATCATCATATCGCCCACAAAAGTAGCTGTAAGCTTGGCATCTTCTTTTTTGTCCATTTGCGAAGGAGTTTTGGCGCTTCCGACCCAAGTAAAGACAAACATTAAACAGAAAATAACGGGCAATACGATAAAGACGTGCTTGTTTGTTTTCTTTTTCTCCTGCTTCGTCAGCTTCAGCAGTTTTTCCTGAAAGTTCAGTTGTTTTTTCATCGATTTGACACACCTAACTTTAGATTAGATAGTAAGCATACATAATGACGAATGTTGCTCCGCTCAATAAAAGCGTACTTCCAAGCGTAATCGTTAATCCCTGTCTTTGAATGGTATTCGCGATCAGCCCCGGCACGATAATTCCGATTCCCCTGAATTCGGCAATCTCAAACGGCATCACCGGATATATAAAATCAAAACCGATTTTCAAAAGAATTCCCGTAATCAGCATCGCTGCGAATTTTCTGCGTCCATATAGAATCATAATTTTGGAAAGTCCGAATTTCACGATGACATACGTCAGCAAACTGACAAAAAGAACGAGCAACATGAAAATCGGCTGATTGAACACAAGTCCCAAATAACCCGGTACGACGAGGCCGGCTGGTACAATTCCCGTTTTCTCTGCAAAAATCAAACTGAGTAAGACTCCTAAAATGAGGGCGATATATAAATCTGATCCAAACATTGTGTTTTCTTCCTCCTAGCTAACGAGCTGCTTAATCTTGTAATCTTGTATTTTTTCAATGAGAGGCTCCGCTGCTCCGTGGATATTTCCGACTCCGTAAATGACGCGGCCCTCAAGCTTGTTTTTCAGCATAAACATGATTTCTTCCGTTGATTTGTGCTCAAAATCAAACAGCTTGTCCGCAGGAATTTTGCCTGCTTCATATGCTTTGACGATCGGCTCTGTTGTTTCTCCAATCAGCACAAGTTCACTTGCTTCAATATAAGGAAGGACATCTTCCGCAAACTGCTGTGTTCTGTCTACCCTGTCGGCGCGGCAGTTCATAATGACGATCGGCTGATCCGTAGGATAGCCTATTTCTTTTACACGCTTCCATATGTTTAAAGTCGAAGCTGCGTCATTGGCCGCAAAACCGTTGACGAAATGTCCGGGGTTTTTGGCGTTCATCAGCGGCAGAATTCTCATGGCTCCCGGATCAGGCGGCGCATTCAGCATGCCTTTAAAAGCGGTTTCTTCGTCAATACCCAACGCTTGAGCCACACCGAGCGCAAGAGACGCATTATCAGGGAATACCATGTACTCAAACTGTCTGAGGTATTCATCTGTTATTTTAGAATTGTCTGCGACGATGACTTTTGTGTTCCTTTCTTTTGCAATCTGCTTAAAGAAATCGGTATACTCACTATCAGTGATAACTAAATGTCCATTATAAGGAATGGTTGCTGTGAAAGCTTCTGCAATTTCATCCAAAGTCGGTCCCATCACATCCATGTGATCCTCCAGCACGTTCACGATCACGCCGATATTAGCCTGAAGCAATTCTTCCTGAAAGATGATTTGGTAATCAGGGTTAACGGCCATGCACTCACTGACAATCGCATTGGCCCCTCTTTCCACCGTTTCTTTCATAACCTCTTTCTGTTCTCCGATATTCGGGCCTTGAGGTTTTCTTTTGATCGGTTTCTCTTCCGGTGTGTCCCAATAAATCATCCTTGCGTCTGTCCCGGTTGTTTTTCCTACTGTTTTGTAGCCTGCCTCGATTAATATCCCTGTTGTTAATCTTGTCACCGTGGACTTTCCGCGTATCCCGTTGATGTTCACTCGGACAGGCAGCGCATCGATGTTTTGCTGGTGGCGCCTTTTTTCATAAATGCCGATCCCAACAACGATCACACAGGCTAATAGCATTACCCACATTGTTTGTCTACATCTCCTTCTTGGAATCTGATATGTAAATTCATTCATCAGTATATAGGTTCACTATGAAATCACAATCGGCATTATGTAACAGAAGACGACGAAATTTTCCGTGACAAAGATCACCTAGTCCGAGTCAATAATGCCTATCTTTTTATTGATATTTTTGGTAATCGAAAGTTCTTAATTCCTATCAGTTTTTTGTCAGCGTTTTAAGTATGCGCTTTCAAAATTCGACATTATGATTTTTGTACTTTTCTCCCTATTTCTGATGAAAGATTGAAGGATGGATTCAGGGTCTCTTTTTCCCCCGGCTGAAATCCCCTAGAAATGGGCTGTCAACCGGGATATCCCCTTTCTTTTTGTATTTTCGCTCTTTTCCAACAGGTTAAAAAGTCACCAATGTTCCCTCTTCAAAACAAATGCGTCCTATGACAATCAGATCACCTATTAAAAAATGAAAATCTCTTTTAGCATAAAGCGGGATTCATTAACAAATCCAATTTTTTTGTGAGCCGTTCGATTCACCTTATTTCTTTAGATTTTAGGTTAAAATCCTAAGATTTAAAAAGCCATTAATTTTTTTCAACGATAATTCATCAAACTTTAACATTTTTAATTTTTCTTATTATTCTCATTGTTACTGTAGTCGCCAATTTATGCCGAATGAAGGTTATTTTCTATTCAACATACTTGTATATGTCTCTATATCCCAACCCGGCTAAAAATTTTAGCGCCCGGACTTTTTTATTGAGATTTTAAAAGGATCATGATAATCTTTATGTAAACGGTTACACAAATGGAGAGGAGAAGTCTTTTTTGGCTACGATTAAAGACGTCGCACTTGCTGCAAAAGTATCTGTCGCTACGGTTTCCCGGGTATTAAATGAGACGGGATACGTCCATGAAGACACGAGGACACGCGTGTTAAAAGCGATGGAAGAACTGAATTACCACCCGAATGAAGTGGCCAGGTCTCTCTATAAAAGGGAGTCCAGACTGATCGGACTGCTGCTGCCGGATATCACAAACCCGTTCTTTCCTCAGCTTGCGCGCGGCGTTGAAGATGAGATCCACCGCCTCGGCTTTCGGCTCATCTTCGGAAACAGCGATGAAAATTTGGAAAAAGAGCTTGATTATTTGCAGACGTTTAAACAAAATCATGTGGTCGGAGTCATTTCAGCGACCAATTATCCGGATGCGCCAAATTATCAAGACTTGTCCATGCCGATTGTCTTCCTTGACCGGACGGGCGAGAATGCGCCGGCTGTATTCGCGGACAGCCGCGAAGGCGGCAGAATCGCTGCGGCTGAAATGGTCAGGAGAAACGCGAAACGAATTACGCTGATTAAAGGACCGGCCCACCTTCAGACTGCAAGAGACCGTTTCAACGGAGCGCTGGAGATGCTAAGCGGTGCCGATATCGATTTTCATGTTATGAAAACCGAGACATTTTCATTTCCGGAAGCCCAAAAACGGGCAGCGGAGCTGTTTGCCTCCTATCCGGAAACAGACGGCGTAATCGCAAGCAATGACATTGTGGCGACAGCCGTTTTGCATGAAGCCTTAAAACGGAAGATCAAAGTTCCCGACGAACTGCAGATTATCGGCTTTGATGACATTCCGCAAAGCGAATTGCTTTTCCCCTCTTTATCAACGATCAGGCAGCCCGCCTATGAAATGGGAAAAGAAGCGGCAAAACTGCTGCTGAGATTAATGAATAATGAATATATTGAACAATCGGCAGTGCAGATGCCGGTTGCCTTTATTGAAAGACAAACGACAAGAAAGGCGGAATGACAATGAGTAAAATATGCGTGATTGGCAGCTCTTCGATGGATTTAGTTGTGACATCGCCTAAGCGGCCGGCTGCCGGAGAAACGGTGCTTGGCGAATCTTTTAAAACGGTTCCGGGCGGAAAAGGCGCCAACCAGGCAGTGGCTGCGGCCCGGCTTGGTGCAGAGGTCCATATGATCGGCTGCGTCGGCGATGATCATTACGGAAAAGCCATCCTCGACAATTTTCAAGCGAATGGTGTTTTGACAGACTATGTGGAACCGGTTACAGGTCAGGAAAGCGGCACCGCACATATCGTTCTCGCAGACGGCGACAACAGTATTATCGTCGTCAAAGGGGCAAATGACCATGTCACACCTGAATACGTTCAAAAAGCGCTGCCTGCGATTAAACAGGCAGACATCGTTCTGATTCAGCAGGAGATTCCGGAAGAAACCGTCGATTATGTCAGCGGACTGTGCAGCTCTCTCGGCATTCCTCTCCTGCTGAATCCGGCACCAGCTCGTCCGCTTCGCCCGGAAACGGTCGATCTTGCGGCCTACATTACGCCAAACGAGCATGAAGCTTCGGTACTGTTTCAGGGCATGTCCCGGGAGGAAGCGTTAAAGCGCTATCCGGAGAAGCTGTTCATCACAGAAGGAAAAAACGGGGTCCGCTATCACAATGGTCTGGAAGAAAGGATCGTCCCTTCATTCCCTGTCAATGCAATTGATACGACGGGAGCCGGAGACACCTTCAATGCGGGATTGGCCGTTGCGCTTTCCGAAGGACAAAGCATCGAATCTGCCTTGCGCTTTGCGAACCGGGCGGCTTCCCTCTCGGTTTTGAAATTCGGCGCGCAAGGCGGCATGCCGAAACGGGATGAAGTGGAGCGTGAATTGTCATGAAAAAACACGGGATTTTAAACAGCCATATCGCAAAATTACTGGCCGATCTCGGGCATACCGACACCGTCGTCATCGCGGACGCCGGCCTGCCCGTTCCTCCCGGCGTCCCCAAAATCGATCTTGCGCTGACATTGGGTACGCCTGGATTTCAAGAGGTCACAAAGCTCATCGCCGATGAAATGGCCGTCGAAAAAGTGTCGGCAGCCGAAGAAATAGAAAGCGTCAATCCCGGTCAAGCCGCATTTTTAAAAGCTGAATTTTCAAACCAAAAAATTGACTATATCCCGCACGAAGCATTCAAAAAAGCGACGAGCCACGCAAAAGCGGTCATTCGCACAGGGGAAGCAACACCTTATGCAAATTGCATCTTGCACGCGGGAGTGATCTTTTAGATGTTTACATTCTACATCTGGAAAGAAGGGATAGCCCATGCATATTAAAATGAAGGACATTTATAAAGCTTTTGGCCAAAACCAGGTGCTGTCCGGCGTTTCTTTCGAACTTCAGGAAGGTGAAGTCCACGCTTTAATGGGAGAAAACGGCGCCGGAAAGTCGACACTCATGAATCTGTTGACTGGACTTCACAAGCTGGACAGCGGAACGATCGAAATCGACGGAAAAGAAACGTATTTTTCAGATCCAAAGAAAGCCGAACAGAACGGCATTGCCTTTATCCATCAGGAGCTGAACATTTGGCCTGAAATGACCGTATTGGAAAATCTGTTTATCGGCAGAGAGCTTTCTTCCAAACTTGGATTTTTAAATAACAAGAAAATGAAAGCGCTAGCAAAAGAGCAGCTTGAAAGACTCGGAGTCTCGATTTCTCTTGAAAAAGAAGCCGGAGACTGTTCCGTCGGCCAGCAGCAAATGATCGAAATCGCAAAAGCCCTTATGACAGACGCGAAAGTGATCATCATGGATGAACCGACGGCAGCGTTGACAGAAAGAGAAATTGAAAAACTGTTCGGCGTCATTAGAGCATTAAAGAAAAACGGCGTCTCCATCGTCTATATATCCCACCGCATGGAAGAAATCTTCACGATTTGCGACCGGATCACGGTGATGCGCGACGGAAAAACGGTCGACACGAAACGGATTCCCGACACCAACTTTCATGAAGTGGTGAAAAAGATGGTCGGACGGGAGCTGACCGAACGCTATCCTGAAAGACAGCCAAATCCGGGACGCGTCGTTCTCGAAGTCAAGCAGGCATCCAAAAAAGGCGTCTTCCAAAATATCAGCTTTACCGTCCGCTCCGGCGAAATCGTCGGGATTTCAGGACTGATGGGTGCCGGGCGCACCGAGCTGATGAGGGCGATTTTCGGGCTCGATCCGCTTGATTCGGGAGACATTTTCATCGAAGGCAAAAAAGCGACGCTCAAAAAACCGAGCGATGCCGTTCAAAAAGGAATCGGTTTTATTACTGAGAACCGCAAGGATGAAGGACTTGTGCTCGACACGTCCATCAGGGAAAATATCGCCCTTCCGAATCTCGCCAGCTTTTCACCGAAAGGATGGATTGACAAAAAAAGCGAGCAGGAATTTGTCGACCTTCTGATCAAGCGGCTGACGATCAAAACGGAATCGCCGGAAACCCACGCGCTAAACCTTTCAGGAGGGAACCAGCAAAAAGTGGTCATCGCCAAATGGATCGGAATCGGTCCTAAAGTGCTGATTTTGGATGAGCCGACGCGAGGCGTCGATGTCGGCGCGAAAAGGGAGATTTATCAGCTGATGAACGAGCTGACAGACCGCGGCGTCGCGATCGTCATGGTCTCTTCAGAGCTCCCCGAGATTCTCGGGATGAGCGACCGCGTGCTTGTGATCCATGAAGGAACGCTAAGCGGTGAGCTATCAAGAAATGATGCCACGCAAGAACGAATTATGACACTCGCTACAGGAGGGCGGTAACATGAAAACTCAACCGGCTGTGAAAAAAAGCCTTAATGTCGATTCTGTAATGCAAAAGCTCGGTCCGTTTCTCGGCCTGATTATTCTCGTCGTCATCGTATCAGTATTAAACCCGAGCTTTTTAGAACCGTTAAATATTTTAAACTTGTTAAGACAAGTCGCCATTAATGCGCTGATCGCGTTCGGCATGACCTTTGTCATTTTGACCGGCGGCATCGACCTTTCCGTCGGAGCGATTTTGGCGCTGTCGAGCGCATTGATCGCCGGCATGATCGCCGGCGGCATCGATCCTGTTTTTGCCGTCATCATCGGCTGCCTGATTGGAGCCCTGCTCGGCTTGGTCAACGGGCTGTTAATCACGAAGGGCAAAATGGCCCCGTTCATCGCAACACTTGCGACAATGACGATTTTCCGCGGATTGACGATGGTTTACACAGACGGCAATCCGATTACAGGGCTCGGCAATCACTACGGCTTCCAGCTTTTCGGACGCGGCTACTTTTTAGGCATCCCCGTCCCTGCGATAACTATGGCGGCCGCCTTTATCATCCTCTGGGTGATCCTTCACAAAACGCCTTTCGGCCGCCGCACGTATGCAATCGGCGGAAATGAAAAAGCGGCCCTGATCTCGGGCATTAAAGTTCCGCGCGTCAAAATGATGATTTATTCTCTTGCCGGCCTATTATCCGCGTTGGCTGGAGCCATCTTGACGTCACGGCTAAACTCAGCCCAGCCGACGGCAGGCACTTCCTACGAACTCGACGCCATTGCCGCGGTCGTATTAGGCGGTACAAGCCTTGCCGGAGGAAGAGGACGAATTGCCGGCACACTCATCGGCGTCCTCATCATCGGAACGTTGAATAACGGCTTGAACCTGCTTGGCGTCTCTTCCTTTTTCCAAATGGTCGTCAAAGGTGTCGTCATTTTGATCGCAGTCCTGCTGGACCGCAAGAAATCCGCTTAAGGAGGGCTATACTGATGAAAAAAACATTAACGGTTTTCACCGCATTGGCGCTTCTGTTTCTGTCCGCCTGCTCGCTGGAGCCGCCGGAATGGGCAAAGCCAAATAAAGAAAAAGGAACCGATATCAAAATCGGTTTATCTGTCTCGACTTTGAAAAACCCGTTTTTCGTTTCATTAAAGAACGGAGTTGTCAAAGAAGCAAAAAAACAAGGGATTGAAGTGATTGTCGTCGATGCACAGGATGATTCAGCAAAGCAGACGAATGATGTCGAAGATCTTCTGCAGCAAGGCGTTGACGCTTTATTGATCAATCCGGCCGACTCCTCCGCCATCTCAACGGCAGTCCAATCGGCCAATTCGCTTGGCATTCCGGTCGTCACCCTTGACCGCTCCGCCGAAAACGGAAAAGTAGAAACGCTCGTCGCTTCAGATAACGTAAAAGGCGGGCAAATGGCAGCGGACTTTATCGTACAGCAGCTCGGCAAAGGCGCAAAAGTGGCTGAACTTGAAGGCGTCCCCGGTGCATCGGCAACAAGGGAACGGGGCTCAGGGTTTCATAAGACCGCTGATGACAAGCTGAATGTGATCGCCAAGCAAACAGCCGACTTTGACCGGACAAAAGGGTTGAACGTTATGGAGAACCTTCTTCAAGGAAATCCTGATATTCAAGCGGTTTTCGCCCATAATGACGAAATGGCGCTCGGCGCGATTGAAGCGATCAGAAGCTCAGGGAAAGAGATACTTGTCGTTGGCTTCGACGGCAATGAAGATGCGGTTAAAGCGGTTCAGGCCGGAGATATGTCGGCCACGATCGCCCAGCAGCCTGAATTGATCGGCAAGCTCGCCGTACAAGCGGCCCGCGATATTTTGAACGGCAAAAAAGTTGAAAAAACGATACCCGCACCGCTCAAACTGGAAACGAAAAAGTAACTACAAAATCAGACCTCTTCATACATGGAGGTCTGATTTTTTTTGGCCATCTCCATAAAAGCTTTTGCCGCCCGGCACAAATAGCATGTTTCCGGATAAGCAAACTCAAGCGTCCGGGACGGATCGGATTGCAAAGGAACATAGACGATTCTGTCAGACTCTTTCCGCATGACCATCCGGGGCACGACCGTGACCCCCATTCCGTGTTCAACGAGAGATTGGGCGGTTTCAATGCTGCTTGTTTTGAAGGTCACTTTCGGTTGAAACCCTTCCTCCGCACATAAATCAAGTACCATTCTACGGAAGCCGTAGCCTTCTTTTAATAAAATAAACGGCACATCCTCGGCCGTTTTCAAAGCAAGGGGGTTTTTTTCGGCATTCGACCGGACCGAAATGATGAGCTTCCGCAATTGGCCGGTCATCCAGCTCTCCCTTTCATTTGGAATCGCCAAAAAAAGCGGCTCGGTCAGTATCGGCCGGATCGCGAGCCTGTCATTTTCAATCGGCAAAGGGAGAATCGACAGGTCCACCGATCCGTTTTCCGTCATGTTTTCCAATGCCGCCGGCGAGTCTTCTATCAGCTGAACCTGTACGTTCGGATGCTTTTTCAGAAAGGCTTTCAGGAGCGGCGGAAGAAGATACCCTCCCGTGACAGCGGGAACGCCGATCGATAATTCCGTCCCCATTTCCTCGAGCTGATCGCGCATTTCACACAGCAGTTCATCTCTTGACCGCAAAATATCCTGCGCTTTTCGGATGAAGCGCATCCCTTGAGGAGTCGGCGAGACCCCCTCTCTGTTTCTGTAAAACAGCGGAAAGCCGAGCTCGCTTTCCAGCTTTTTTATTTGCTGGCTCAGTGAAGGCTGAGCGATATGCAGGCTGGCAGCCGCCTTTGTAAAACTGCCTTTTTTGAAAATCTCTGCCGCGTATTCAAAAAGTCTCATATCCAATTCCCGCACCCCCATAGTTTCCGCCTATCATTTTCAAACATTTTATATCTTAGACTGATGGCTGTCGACTCCCCTAATATAAATACATAGCCGATAGGAGGATGATACAAATGAAAACTAGCGCGCAACGGCAATTTTCAAAAAATCCGGAGCAATATCGAGATGAGCCGCTGTTCTCATCGGGAAAAGATCTTGATGCCATGGTCAGCTGCCGGAATCTGAACGGCGGTGAAACCCTGCTTGATATCGGAACCGGAGCGGGACATACGGCCATTGCCTTTTCGACTTTTGTCAAACATTGCACAGGAATCGATATTACAGAAAAAATGGTTCAAACCGCGGCTCAATTTGCCAAACAGAAAAATGCTGAAAATGTGGTTTTTCTTCAAGGCGATGCAGCACAATTGGATTTTGCAGACGAGTCCTTTAATATTGTCACATGCCGGTATGCAGCCCACCATTTCCCGGAGATCAGCCGGGCCATGCAGGAAATAGCGTGCGTCTTGAAAAAAGGCGGCTCCTTTCTCCTCATCGATCATTGTGCTCCGGAGGACGAAGCTTTAGACCGATTTATAAATCGGCTCAATCAATTGAGAGACCCGTCACACGTAAGGGAATATTCAGAGAGCGAATGGCAGAAGCTGTTTAAAGAGAACGGACTTGATTTTGCCGTCCGGGAGAGATGGAATCTTCCGATCGATTACGAGAGCTGGCTTCGAAGAGGCGCCGTACCTGAACAAAGAAAGGCAGCCATCCATGCCCATTTGTCAGAACCGTCCCAGTCGTGCCGTGACATGTTTAACATCGTCCACGATGAAAACGGGCATCCGGTGTCTTTTTGTCTGAAAGCGGTATTGATTGCCGGAATGAAAGCATAAGCAAAACGGCCCGCTGGATTCCGGACTTTTTCACCGTCACCTCTCAGCATACGCAACAGTATTTTTAAGGAAGCAAGCGAACGCAAAAAAGCCCCCTTTTCAAAGAGGGGGCTTTTTCATTTACTCGGGATTGCCTTCGGCCGCTTCGATTCCGGCTGCAAGATCATGTTTATTGAGATCCGCTTTAAAGAAATCTTGCGTATTCGGCAATCTGAGATTCATATTGAGTTTTTGAGAAATTTGCACCGTGCATTCTTCGATTTCATAATCGAAAACGTGTCCGCCGACATTGCGGTCTTCATCAATAAAGTGAAGATGGAAGCCGGAAACTGCGATTCCGTTGGCATATTGCGGCGTCCAAAAGCCGACGATCGTCCCTTTAATATCATTAAAATCAAAGATCGGCTGCGATTTTACCGCATCGACCATCGGCACGTACGGTTTTTCCTGCAGTTCAACCGTTCTCGTTTTGACTTTCTTAAAGATTCCGTCCATGCGGATCGCGTAAAACAGGTTTTCACTCGGCATGATCCGTTTCATTTCTTCCTCGAACGCCTTAAGCGGCATCCGCTGCTTGATTTCGTGATAAATATCCGGCCGGAAGAAAGCGAGCGAGCAAAACGGAGAACAATCGCTTCCTTGAACAGGATAGGCTTTGCCATCGGAACGAAGACGGTAAAACTCACCGTCGAAACCGATCAGCTCACCGTCGAGCCGGTTGAATGTTCCGATTCCGAAGTCTCCGTAATCCTTTGCTTCAGACATGTAAAAATCCCCGTCATAAATCCCGTCCAATAACGATATCATCGTTGAGACCTGAAAGACCTGGTCGAGGTTCTTGTCAACGGGCTGAACCACTTTTTGTTTGCTTGCACTTTTCATTTTCCTCTTTTCACTCCCTTGATTTTGTTTGTTATGACTGGACTTGCTGTGATCAAGATTGCTTAGAGGCTTGTTTACTAAAATGTTCCTCAAAGTTTTTTGGAAAACGCTGATCAGCCAAATGAACGTTGTCGCTGTAATCAACCGGAATATCAATGACAACCGGACCCTCTGCATCAAGACCAGCTTTAAGCACCTCTGCCAATTCGTCTGGCGAATTGACCCTTAAACCTTTTGCTCCAAAGCTTTCAGCATATTTTACAATATCGATTCCGCCGAAGTCGACTCCGGACGTCCGCTTGTATTTCATCTCCTGCTGAAACGCAACCATATCGTATGTGCTGTCATTCCAGACAATGTGAACGATCGGCGCTTTCAATCTGACCGCTGTCTCAAGCTCCATCGCGGAGAACAGGAAGCCTCCGTCCCCGGAAACAGACACGACTTTCTGTCCCGGATTGACCAGTGTTGCTGCGATCGCCCACGGCAAAGCAACGCCCAGCGTCTGCATGCCATTTGAAGTCAGCAGTCCATACGGACGGTATGTGCGGAAATATCTCGACATCCAAATCGCATGGGAGCCGATGTCGCAAGTCACTGTTATATCATCGCTCAGCAAATCACGCAAATCGCGAACGATTTGCAGCGGATGAACAAGATCCGTTTTTGTTTCTTTAGGCGGCTCGCTTTGCTCCTCCAGCGCTTTCTTCAAATAATCAAGTACAGGTGCAAATGATTCATCGATGGAAACCGGCAAAGAATCATGTTCAATATGGTTTAATGTCTCTGCGATATCGCCGATCAGCTCAATTTCAGGCTGATAGTCATGATCGATATCGGCTTGTATTTCATCAAGATGAATCACGCTGCGCTCGCCTTTTCCGTTCCAAAAGACGGGGTCGTATTCAATCGGATCATAGCCGACCGTCAAAACGAGATCCGCTTTTTCCAACAAAATATCTCCGGGCTGATTGCGGAATAATCCGATCCGGCCGAAGTACTGGTCTTCTAAATCGTGAGACAGCGTACCCGCTGCTTGGTATGTTTCAACAAACGGCAGTTTCACTTTTCTCAGCAGACGGCGGACCGCTTCAATCGCTTCAGGTCTTCCGCCTTTCATCCCTACAAGCACGACGGGAAGGTTCGCATTGTGAATTTTGGCGATAGCCGCGCTGATCAGTTCATCCGGAGCCGCGCCCAGCTTCGGCGCCGGCATGGTTTTCACCGGCTTGGCAGTTGCCGGACCGGCCGTAACGTCCTGCGGAAAGCTGAGAAACGCTGCCCCGGCCTGTCCGGAAGCTGCCGCTCTGAATGCATTGGTTACCGCCTCAGGGATGTTGTTCGCATCTTCCACTTCTGCGCTATATTTTGTAATCGGCTGAAACAACGCCGCATTATCCATCGATTGATGAGTTCTTTTGAGACGATCCGCTCTTTTTACAGCACCCGCCAGGGCAACAACCGGATCTCCTTCTGTATTGGCTGTTACAAGACCGGTCGCTAAATTAGACGCTCCCGGACCCGAAGTCACCAGGCAAACACCGGGCTTTCCAGTCAATCGTCCGACTGCCGCCGCCATAAATGCTGCATTCTGCTCGTGACGACAAACAATCAGTTCAGGCCCCTTGTCTTTCAATACGTCATATACCGCATCGATTTTCGCTCCCGGAATACCGAAAACATGAGTGACACCTTGCTGAATGAGACTATCCACCACAAGCTCTGCTCCTCTTACAGTAAGAGTTTCATTTTTAGCGGCTACATTTTTCAAAGCCCTCACTCCTCCATTTTCATTCGTTTACAATGAATTTTTAATAAAATTATTGTATTATTAAATATACATCTTGTGGAAATTGTTTTCCAATACTTCTTTGTCTTACAATTAATATGTAAAACGACTGAAATCGCATTCAGAAAGGAATGAGTGAATAATGGAGCTGCGCCATCTTCGTTATTTTATGGTTGTTGCCGAAGAACTGCATTTCGGAAAAGCAGCTCTTCGGCTGAACATGACTCAGCCTCCGCTCAGCCAGCAGATTAAACAGCTAGAAAGTGAAATAGGCGTCACCTTGCTGAAGAGGTCAAAAAGAGCCGTCAGGCTGACGGCGGCAGGCGGGGTCTTTTTAAAACAAATCAAGGAAGGACTTTCCCAGATTGATCAAGCCGTCGACATGGCTCAGCGGACGGCCCGCGGGGAGCTGGGTAGACTCGTGATCGGCTTTGTCGGCTCCGCAACATACGAGATCATGCCTCCCATCATCAGGGAATACCGAAACCGGTACCCGTCCGTCCAGATTGATCTTCGGGAGCTTTCAACCCCCAATCAGGTCGAAGCACTGCTAAACGGACACATTGACATCGGCGTGCTGCATCCCCCGTTGGGAAACGACGAGCTAAAGTCATACACAGTGAAGAAAAGCCACTGTGTCCTTGCACTTCCGAAACACCACCCGCTGACAGAAAAACCCCGGGTACATTTGAAAGATCTTGAAGACGAATCGCTGATCGTCATTGCCAAAGAAGCGTGGCCCTCTTTATACACGGAATTTAATTTCTTGTGTGAAAAAGCCGGGTTTATCCCCAACATCGCCCAGGAAGCTACAGAATACCAAATGGTGATCGGCCTCGTGACAGCCGGAATGGGAATCGCCGTTGTGCCTACAGCGGCTAAACGATTATTTAACCTCGATGTTGTATACAAAGAAATCGAAGACTTTCCCCTTCGCGCAGAATGGATTACCGCACATCGAAAAGACAACCGCAATCCGGCGCTTAAGCATTTCATCGAAATCTCGGATCAATACTCATAGCCGGATAGAAAAAAACCCGTGGACAATTCCTCCTTGTTCACGGGGTTTTTTTCTCATATTGACGTTTGCGCGTTTTGAAAACGGAGTTAACTGCCGATTGCCGCCCCATCGCTTCTCGGATCGCTTCCCCCTCTCAGGAAACCTCGATCATCAATCTCGATGATGCCGGCATGACCCATCACACCGTCAAAGTCGCCGACAATGGTTATATGATGCCCATGCTTTCGCAGTTTTTCAATCACTTCGGGCGCCACTCTGCTTTCCATTCTTACACCTTCCACCCGTTCTCCCCATGTTCTGCCCCACACCCATCTCGGTTCATGAACGGCGGTTTGCGGATCCATCCCGTAATCTATCATTCTCGTGATAAGAGCCGTCTGCGTCTGCGGCTGTCCTTCTCCCCCCTGCGTTCCGTAAAGAAATTTCGGCTTGCCGCCTTTGAACGCCATGGCGGGCATCAGCGTATGAAAAGTTCTTTTTCCCGGCTCCAGTGAATTGACATGGCCGGGATCAAGCGAGAAAAACGACCCTCTGTTCTGCAAAATGACACCGGTATCTCCAGCTGTCACACCTGAGCCGAATTCGAAATACAAACTTTGAATAAACGAAACAGCATTCCCGTCTTCATCTACTGCTGCAGCATAAGCCGTATCGCTGCCGAGCGGCTGGCTCTCCGCCTGAAGAGCCGGCAGTCCGATTTTTGCGGCCAGCTCCCGCGCATACCCTTTGTCAAGCAGGCGCCCCAGCGGAATTTGGGAAAATGCCGGGTCAGTCAATACTTTATTGCTGTCGGAAATACTTAATTTCAATGCTTCGATGAGCAGATGATAATACTCGAAAGAACCGTGCTCGATCATGCCAAAGTCGTAGTTTTCCAAAATATTCAATGCCATAAGACCGGTAAATCCTTGTGAATTCGGAGGCATTTGATAGATCGCATATCCTCTGTATGTAGAGGAAAGCGGAGACACCCATTCCCCTTGATGCCGCTCGAAATCTTCCAGGGTCAAGATGCCTCCGTTGTTTTGCAGATAGGCTGCTGAAGCTTGGGCAATTTCCCCTTTATAAAAGGCGTCTCTTCCTTTCTCAGCGATCATCGCCAAAGTGCGCGCGAGCTCTTTTTGCACAAAGCGCTCACCTGGAGAGGGCGGGTTTCCTCCCGGAAGATAAATATCTGCAGTGATCGGCATACCGGAAAGCCACTCGGCGTTTTTCACCGTGTTTTGACATTGATCCGGCGAGACCGGGAAACCCTTTTCTGCATACATGATCGCCGGCTTCAGCACCTCCCGAAGTGATAAACGGCCGTATGCCGCCAGTATTTCGGCCCAGCTGTCCGCCATCCCCGGCACGGTAATCGCACTGCTCATGCCCCTGACCGGAATGGCGCGCTCTCCTTTATACTGATTCCGGTCCGCTTTCCGCCCCGACCGCCCGCTGCCATTGTATCCTTTGATCTCGCCGCTTCCATTGTGATACATCAGCCAAAAAGCATCCCCTCCGAGTCCTGTCATATGCGGATAGACAACAGCAAGGCACGCGCTTACTGCCACAGCCGCGTCAAACGCGTTTCCTCCCTTCTCCATGATGCTGTGCCCTGCAAGCGAAGCGAGATAATGAGGACTGACAACCATTTGTTTCGAACCGATCTTCAGCTTCTCCATAGCTCCCTTCCTTTCTTTCAAGCATCCATTTGTGTTTGAAGTATAGTGGCCCGTTTAAGGAGGCGCTACTTTCAGGGAAGAAAAACTAACAACCCTTTTTCAATAAGTATTAAAAAAACGTTAAAATGATTCATATCGAAATCCGTATTATGATACAATTTACAAAATGTTCATTTATAACGTGATTGACAAGCAATTTCGTATGATCAATGACCAAACAGAAAGGAAGGGACATTTGTGAGCCTCGACTACCATATGCCAAATTTAATTCTTGATGAAACGGATAAAAAAATCCTTTCGATCTTGCATGAGGAAGGAAGAATCTCTTATACGGATTTAGGAAAGCGCGTGGGACTTTCAAGAGTTGCCGTACAAACGCGGATCAACAACTTGATTGAAGAAGGCATCATTGAAAAATTCACAGCCGTCATCAATCCAGTCAAAGTTGGAATTCATGTATCGGTGTTTTTCAATGTTGAAGTCGAACCCCAATATTTAGAGGCTGTTGCCGTTGCTTTAGAAAGAGAGCCCGCCGTGACAAGCCTCTATCATATGACAGGGCCGAGCAAACTGCATATGCACGGCATTTTCGCAAATGATCAGGAGATGGAGGAATTTTTGACGAAGCGCCTGTACCCTCTGAAAGGCGTCGTGAGTGTCGACTGCCAGATGCTGATTAAACGATATAAGAGCCGAATGGGAATGAAGCTTTAACTGAATAGGAGGAAACGCGAAATGAAGCACCCTTACCGGGAACTGATCATCGCAATGACAAGAACGGGGATATTGGGATTTGGCGGCGGACCGTCCGTTATCCCGCTGATCCGTCATGAAGCCGTTTCAAAGTTCAATTGGATCGATGATGATGAATTCGGGGAAATTTTGGCGATTGCCAATGCGCTGCCCGGACCGATCGCTACAAAAATGTCGGCATATTTAGGTCATAAAGTCAAAGGCGTTCCGGGCGCTGTCGTGGCTACAGCGGCCCATATCTTGCCGACGTGCGTTGCGATGGCCGCCTTGTTCGCAGCCGTTAATGTGCTCAGCCACTCCAAAATCGTAAGCGGCATGATCGGCGCTGTTACCCCTGTCATCGCCGTCATGCTCGGCATCATGGCTTACGAATTTGGGCAAAAAGCATTGAAAGGCTTCGGGTTGCTTGCCGGCGTGCTTTTCTTTATTCTTGCATTTTTGGGTCTTCAGGTGTTTTCCATCCATCCCGGCATCATTGTCATCCTGTTTTTAACGTATGGCGCGTTCCACTTTAAATTAAAAAGAAAAGCGGCCCGGGAAAAAGATAAGGGAGTGTCCGCTTCATGATCATCTTTTATTTATTTTGGGCTTTCTTTATTGCAAATTTATTGGGCTACGGGGGCGGTCCGGCTTCAATTCCGCTTAATTTTGAAGAAGTTGTTCAGCATTTTCACTGGCTGTCAAAAGAAGAATTTTCAAACATGCTTGCGCTCGCAAACGCACTGCCGGGTCCAATCGCGACAAAAATCGCCGCTTATGTCGGCTACAGCGTGCTCGGATGGCCCGGTGTCTTCATTGCTCTTATCGCAACTGTGCTGCCTTCGGCCATCGCGCTCGTTTTGCTGCTCAAGCTGATCGGCCGCTACCGCCAGTCGCCGGTCGTCAAAGGAATGACTTTGGCGGTTCAGCCGGTTATCGCCGTGATGATGCTTATTTTGACATGGGAAATCGGCGGTGACGCGATCCGGTCGATCGGCATGGTTCAATCACTTGTCATCGCGCTGATCTCTTTGGCGGCCTTGACGAAGTTCCGCGTCCATCCGGCTTTCCTGATCGTGGCCGCCTTCGCTTACGGCGGGCTTGTCATTCCGCTGTTGTAGAGAGGGATATCCGGTCGCTTTCTAACAGATGATATAAAAAATCAGCGCCGCATAACCGACGCTGATATTCTGGCTGACGGGCTTTTGTGAACAACCTTTCACAGCAGGCCCATCAGCTTTTTCTTTTTGACGGGACGGGGTGTTTCTTTATGAATCTCCCGGTTTTCCAGGAGAAGGCCCGCGTTTTTTGTAAACACGTATAAGAAATCGCGGCCGTAATCGCTTTCCACTGCATCAAAAAAGAAAGATCGGCTCGTGAGGTTGTGGGCGTCTGATGCGATAAAGTGGACGAGGTTCGCTTCAAGAAAGCGGCGGGCAAGCCGTTTCACGCTTCTGCCAAAGCGGCCTGTAAGACTTGAACATGTCAGCTGGGCGCACGCGCCGTTTTTGACGAGGCGGTACAGCAGATCAGGATTCTCCATCAATTCAAGGTTCCGCTCGGGGTGTGCGATAATCGGAATGTAACCATTTAACTGTAGATCGAACAACAGCTTTTCGGCATATCGCGGAACATGGTGGTAAGGAAGTTCAATCAGCAAATACTTTGTGCCGGCGAGGCTGAGCAGTCTGCCGCGCTCAAGATCACGCTTCAATTCGCCGTACAGGCGGATTTCCTGTCCGGGAGCAATAAGCACCGGGATGTTTTCCTTTTGCACCCGCGTCTTTAAACTCGAAACAGCTGCCAGAATGGCCTCTTTTTGGTGTTCGTATACACCGTTTCGGTGGTGAGGTGTGGCGATAATCGTATGAATCCCTTGACGGGCGGCTTGTTTAGCCATTTCTATACTGTCATACATACATGCTGCCCCATCATCAATGTCCGCTAGAATATGGCAATGAATATCGATCATAGGCGGCCTCCCCGTGTTTTCCCGTTTTAGATCGTATGGTCTTTACCGATAAAGCTTTCCAGCTTCCGGGCTTGTCCTTTTTTCGGTTTTACATACAGAATATTTCCCAACACATGAACGTTCAGCTCTTTTTCGATGTCTTCTTCATTTCGAACGGTATTTTTCAAAAGCTCGAGTAAAAATGCAAGCCCTGCGCCAAACAGCAGGCCGAATCCCGTAGAAACAGCGATGTTGAACTTCTTGTTCGGGCTGACGGGAGCAGGCGAATGTTCGGGGTTTGCTTTCGCAACAAGGCTGACTTCGGTATTTTCACCCATAATGCCGTCAATGTCCCTTTGGAATACGGCGACGACCGTGTTCGCGATGTCCGCCGCCTTGGAATAATCCTTGTCAGTCGCGGAGATACTGACAATCTGTGATTCATTTTCGCTGATAACTGTGATTTTTTGCTTCAAGTCTTCAGCCGTTTCCGGAAGGTTTAGTTCGTCTTTAACCTTATTTAAGATGAGCGGGCTTTTCATAATCACGTTATAAGTGTTGATTAGCTCAAGGTTGGTCTGAATATCGGTGAAGTTCGACGTTTGACGGCCGTTGATGAGGATTTGGGCGGATGCCTGGTAGACGGGTGTGAGCCAATAAAAGTTGACGGCAGCGCTGGACAGAGCGGCCGCAATGGTGATCAGTGCGATCAGAACGAATCTTTTTTTCAAAATGATGAACACATCTTTAAAGCCGATATGATCTCTCATAAAAGCCTCCCTCTAGGATTCGCGTATTTATTTAAATTTTCAGCAAATTAAACACCTCCCTTTGATTATACATGGTTCTTTCGTTTCCGAAAGAAATGAATCCTGACAAATAACGGGAGATACCGGGGAAATCGCGTCTTTATATGGTATTAAATATCGACTTTTGCAGGACCTGCGCGCTTTTTGCTGAACGAAAAAGTGTGCAAACCGAAGTTTGCACACCTTTTACGTCGTATATCCATTTTTGATATGAAGAATGAGATCTTCAAGAAGTTCTTTCGTCGTTATGTCTTTTGATTTTTCACCAATGTCATACGCATGCATAAGAATTCTCAAAAATTCTTCCTGATTCAATTCCTTGTCATCCATATCCTTTTCCTTTCAGATTCCATAAATTAAAACATTTCTGATTATATTTCAAATTATATGATGTAAAGAATCAATTTGCCATAGTCTATTACATTATTCGACAGCCATCCGTTTTTATGTCCTTTTCCTGAGAAAATCTTTTTTGGACGGATTGATTAAGCTATAATAGAGAGATTGGAAACTTTTTAAAAGCCATTCGGTTAGGAGCGATAGACATGCTTCAAGACATGATTTCAAAAACGGTTGTGATGGATGCAGCTGAACAGTTTAAGCATGTACTGCCGTGCACAGAAGCTAACATTCAGCTCATGAAAAAAGCCCTTATTTTATACAGACAGGATTCCGTCTATCGGGTCAAGCCGATGAGCGGGCATACGGTCAGTGCTTACGTTCAGGATGTGGTCCCGGTGAAGGTCTTCATCGACCTCGCCGACGTTAAAAAAAGCAGCTGTTCCTGCCCTGCTCAAAACATCTGCCGGCATGTGCTTGCCGTTTATTTATATCTGTATGCACAATATGATCGATTGGGAACGTTTACGGAGTTTTGGAAAGAAGCGCAAAAACGCCGCGAAAACAGGGATATTCTCGGACAGCTTCAGCGTGGAATGAAACCCCGCAGCCACACGCTCGATCAATGGACATCGTTTTTCAAAACGGAGTTCAGACGATGGGAAGAGCATACGCCTAAAAACCAGCAAACGATGCAATACCTTTACTACGGGTATTTTTCAGCTTTAAAAAAGCGGACGCCTGCGGAGCCGGAGCTGAAAAAAATGTACCAAATCCACGCGGCTCTTGCGACATGGCTTGCCATGCATTCGCTCGTCGAGAAAGGGCGCATTGATCCTGAAAAAGATTTTTACTCGCTGAATCCTTATATCGAACAGCTGATGGACACGATCTACAGCTCAATCGATGAACTGAAAACATATGCGCTATCGTTCTCCCTTGATCCGTTTTTAGAAAAAACCCCCGGCGCGATTCGGGAACTGCTGCTCAAGAAAGACATTTTTCAGTATGAAAGGCTGCGGATTTTCGGGGAAATCTGGAGTGCGCTTCTGTCCCGGCCAAACTGGCTGAAGCGGGAGCTCGATGTGCTGAACGATCTGGAGCCGTCGCCTGAAATACAATTCGGCAGGCTGCATCTTGAATTTCTGCTAAAAAACGACGATGTGATTCTTGATCAAGCCGGATCGTTTTCACCTGAGATTCTTCCTTATACATTTCAATGGCTCAGCGTCATGACCGCCAAAAAAGACTGGAAGCGCCTTAAAAAATGGTACGAACACCTTGAACAGCTTGCATCCGGCTTCTGCAGACTGGATAAACCGTACCGGGAAATACGCGATGTTTTAAGCGAATTCTTCCTGTTTCTGAGCGATTACAGCAAAAACGCAAAAGAAGAGCATGTATATGAACGGTACTGCAAAAAGTGCCTTCCTTATACGTTTACTGAATACAGCCATTTTTTATATAACAAAAACCGCTTTACGGAGTGGATGGAGATCCACAGCCTTGTCGGTTTTTCTATCTCTGAGATCGGACAGAACGCCTTGAAAGATATCGCAGCAGCAGCCCCTGAAGCTTTGATTCCTTCCTATCACAGAGAAATTTCCGGGCTGGTTGAACAAAAAAACCGCTCAAGCTACAAAGAAGCCGTCAAACAATTAAAAAAACTGCGCTCCCTCTATAAGAAATCGAAAAAACAGGATGTCTGGAACCGGTTTATGGAGCAGTTTTCAGCTCGCTATAAACGGCTGAGAGCCTTCCAGGAGGAACTTAAGAAAGGAAAGTTGATCGATGGCGAGTCTTAAGGAAATCGTGATACATGTCGAACAATCAGAAGACTATACATTCATTTTATCTTGTCATGACGAGGATCATCAGTTTCTTACGCGGAATGAAATGGAAAGGTATTTGTTTCAGTGGCACGAATCGTCTTTTTACGGAACGTTTCTCGAAGATGCCGGTTTAGAGACTCCAGCGGTTCTGCTGTCTCCGTGGATGGCGGTCGAATTTCTCGGCAAAAACTCATTTAATTCGTACAGCGACATCAATCTCACCGAGGAAACCGAACCTTTGATGAAAACGGCTTCCACCATTTATGAGTTTATCGCAGATGAAGATTTTCTTCCCGACTATGAAGCATGGAAGCAAGAGGTGCTGCGTTGGAAAGATAAAGAAGGGATTTTGGAAGGCTATACAGCTGAATGGTTTTCACACGCTGTCGAAGACTACATCAACTACAATGACGAGTTAAAAGCAAAATGGGAATCGATTGTCGCACATTCTCCCGCCGTCACCACATTTCAGGGCCACTTTCTTGATGAAGACGATTTTCTTGAAACGATCGGCTGGCATGAAAACCCTGTGCCGTTTACTGTCGGACTCCGCTTAAATGAACCTGACTTTGACGGAGACGATTGGAAAATCGAACTGTTTTTGCGCGACAAAAAAAGCGGAGCCATTCAGTTCTTTGAAGGCTTGAACAGGCTGAAAAAATCGTGGCAGGCATACGCTGATAAAATCGCTCGGGAACAAGACAGATTCCGCCAAATCGTGCCGTGGCTAACGATCGACTCGGGAACGACGCTTTTAACGGAAGAGGAAGCATGGATCTTCCTATCCGAAGCAAGTGAAACTCTTGTCAGCATGGGGATTGAAATTTTGCTGCCGTCATGGTGGCAAATCGTCAGAGACAGCAACATGCTGCTGAAAGCGAAAGTGTCATCGGCTCCCCGCGGCGAGTCCTTTGTCGGAATGAATGCATTGATGGACTTCAACTGGCGTTTTGCTACGAACGGAATCGAACTCACAGAAGAAGAATTCGAGCAGCTTGTCGCCAATAAAAGACGGCTTGTCAACATACGCGGGCAGTGGATTAAAATCGATCCGAATTTTATCAAACAAATGAAAAAGCTGATGGAGCGAGCAGAAACAGAGGGGCTTCATATGTCTGACATCCTGGCGCGCGAGCTGACGGAGCGGAGCGAAACCCGCGAGGATGATGATCTGTTCGATGCTTCCGCATTCAGCGAGGTGCGGTTTGAACTGTCCTATCAGCTGAAAAACATGATCAAAAAGCTGAGCCAGCGCGATGATCTCCCGTCATACCCGGTCAGCAAATTTTTTGACGGAACGCTCAGGGCTTATCAGGAAGACGGTTTGAACTGGCTGATCTTTCTCAGAAACTGCGGCTTCGGCGCCTGCCTGGCAGACGATATGGGTCTTGGAAAAACCATCCAGATGATCGCCTATTTCGCCTATTTAAAAGAACAGGGACAACAAACGCCATCTCTCATCATTGCGCCGACTTCCGTCCTCGGGAACTGGCAGCGCGAACTTGAGACCTTCGCGCCCGACCTGACGGCGGCGCTCCATTACGGGCCAAAACGCCCTAAAGGTGAAGCGTTTCAGGAATGTTACAAAGATGCAGATATCGTCTTGACGTCATACGGCCTCGCCCAATCCGACTTTGACGATCTCAGCAGCGTCGCCTGGAACTGCATCTGCCTTGACGAAGCCCAGAATATTAAAAATGCGCACACGAAACAATCCCGCTCAATCAGAAAGCTGAAAGGCATGCATCATATCGCGCTCAGCGGGACTCCGATGGAAAATCGCCTGACGGAGCTGTGGTCGATCTACGATTTCATGAACAAAGGCTATCTCGGAAGCCTTGGCAGCTTCCATAAGCGATTTGTCCTGCCGATTGAAAAAGACCGCGACGAAAAACGGATCGAACAGCTCCAGCAGCTGATCAAACCGTTTTTATTAAGGCGGACAAAGCAGGACAAGGAAGTCGCGCTCAACCTGCCTGAAAAACAGGAAGAAAAAGAGTTCATCCCGCTCTCGGCAGAACAGGCCTCACTATATGAACAGCTTGTCAAAGATACGTTTGAACATATGTCAAGCCTCGCCGGAATGCAGCGCAAAGCTCTCATCTTAAGCATGCTCGGCAAGCTCAAACAAATCTGCGGCCATCCTGCCCTTTACTTAAAAGAGACCGGGAGCGAGCTCCTTAACGGAAGGTCAGTCAAGCTCGAAAAACTGTTGGAACTGACGAAGACGATTCGCGAAAGCGATGAAAGCTGCCTGATTTTCACCCAATATCTCGGGATGGGAGATATGATGAAACGCCTGCTCGAGAAATCATTCGGCGAACCGGTCAAGTTTCTGAACGGCAGTTTATCCAAGCTAGAACGGGACAAAATGGTGGAGCAGTTTCAGAACAAGGAATTTCCGATTCTGATCTTATCATTAAAAGCCGGCGGCACAGGCCTCAATTTGACGGCCGCCAATCACGTCATCCACTATGACAGATGGTGGAATCCCGCGGTTGAAAATCAGGCGACAGACCGCGCCTACAGAATCGGACAGAAACGGTTCGTCCACGTTCATAAACTGATCACCACCGGCACAATTGAAGAAAAAATCGACCACATGCTCGAATCGAAGCAATCGCTGAACGATCAAATCATCCAAAGCGAAAATTGGATCACCGAGCTTTCCGAACATGAACTAGAAGAGTTATTTACCCTGAACGCTTCGGCTATTACGGGTTAAACAAAACAGCTGTCTGAAATAGACAGCTGTTTTTTGTGTTAATGACAGTCCCAATTATATAATACGTTTGAAAAGTCCTTATTCTTTAAATCATCAGGCCTTATAAAAAAATTGGCAATCCCGACATCTCCCCACATCGCGTCAATGTTCTCATCAGAATCAATTTGCAATAGCAGAACGGTATGATCCGGATAATCGCCTTCCCGCGGATCATCTTGCGTAAAGGCTGCGTAGCCCCCGATCTTATGGGAGAAGCCGCCGTACATTTCACTGTATTCTTCGAACACCGTTTCCTCTTGATCGCCGAATTGCTCAAAGAACGTCCAAGCATCCTTTCCCGCGTATCGCTCAAATTGAAAGTCGGACGCAGAGACAAGTTCAGACCCTGTGTCAGGTGTGAGTGAGGATTCGCATCCAATCGGAAAGGCCAGCTCATCCTCAAGCTTCACAAACGAAAAATCGTCGACAAGCTCGTCTTCATTTTCGATGACATTCTCAAAATACTTGATGCAAAAACTCGACTGTTCACACGGATCATCAAAATTCAATCCGTAAACATCATCACTGACAGAGATAAAAAAAAGCAGAATACCGGATTCCGGGAAATTCTCAAGGCGGGGCATGTCTGAAAAATTAATTTGCGCAAGCAGTTTCATCGGTTTTCCCTGTGAATCGACAGGATACTGTTCAGACTTTGGAAAATAAGGATCTCCGGCCAGTTTGCTTTCATATCGGCCTGTTTTTCCTTTTCTCGTGTCCAGCTTCAAAAAATCCCGCGCTGATTGTTCAAATTGCCCGCGGTATCGGGCCATTTTTTCGGGCAATTGAAACGGCTTTTTCATACTTATCATTCTCCTTTTGACCGAGTGACACTTTAAAATGCGGAGGTCACCTATTTGAGCTTATTTCTCTTCATATAATCAAGAACGGATTGATATGCTTTATTCGCATCACTAAACATGGCATAGTTTTTCGCTGTTGAAAACCATTCAAGCGTTGAAGGCACTCTCCCTTGAAGGCTGCTTTCAAGATCTGTCTGATGGACAGGCGACAGCTTTCCTTGCTGAAGCGACCGTTCGATCGCCTGATCTAAAGCATCGCTGACCAATTGTTCTAAATCAGCCCCCGAAAAATGGCAAGTCTTTTTGGCAATTTTCAGTACATCAATCTGATCATGCGGCTTGCCGGACAGCTTTAAATTTAAAATGTCGACACGTTCTTCTTCAGATGGGGGCGGCATAAATACCATCTTATTAAATCTGCCGGGACGGCGTAAGGCAGGATCTAAATACCACGGTGTATTCGTTGCACCGATCACATACACACCGTCATTAAACGTCCCTAAACCATCTAATTCTATCAGCAACTGATTGACCAGCACCCTGTCATGATGCTGGCTCATTCCCTGCCGATTCCCCCCGATCGAATCAAGCTCATCAATAAAAAGAACGCAAGGACTGTTATCACGCGCTTTTTCAAAAATATCATGCAGATTATGTTCGCTCTGCCCAACATACATGGACAATATCGCTTGAAGCTCCAAGTGTATAAAGTTTGCTTTGATCTCGCCGGCAATCGCTTTCGCGATAAATGTTTTGCCGCATCCCGGCGGGCCAAACAGAAGAAGACTTCCCCCCGTCGCTTTTCCAAACGCTTTAAAATATTCAGGATTTTGCAAAGGCAAAATAAAGTCCATGTTGATTTTCTTTTTAATATCTTCTAATCCGCCGACATCAGCAAAAGTTTCACAGTGTTGTTCTAATTCGGTTAAAGCATGTTGATGTTGATCAAACTGAATGACTTTCACCTTTGCGCGTTTTTCCGTATCATCCCTCTTCATATTTATCCTTCCTATCTATGATTTGTACCGGTTAAGATCCTTTTCACCACTTTATAGTTCGCCTTGGAACCCGCATGTTTTTCTAGCTGGGCCTGATCTTTCTTTTTGATTCCGCTTCTTTCAATATGTATTCCTTGCCGCTGCAGGAGCTTATCAAGTTCATCAGCTTTATTGTAAAACTCGTCGGACAAGGCGGCATCGATTTTTTTTCCGTCATTTAACGTCAGATCATACTTCAGGTAAAGTGCCCCTTTTAACCCTTTTTGATAATAGGCATGGACAGAAGTGACATCTTCCATATCGTAATGTTTGGTGCTGGAAATTAGCCCTTCTCTCATGACAATGCTGTTTTTCCCGATATTTTGATATTGAAAAAAAGCATTGCATAGCAGCGTCAGCCCTACCACTAGAAGAATCAAGGATAAAGGCAGCTGCAAGCGCCCCTGATAGCCTTTGGAAGTTATCACTTTTCTAACGGTGTAAGGTATACAAATGAAGGTCAGCAACAGGCTGTAAAATATGCTTACATCAGAGCAAAAAAGCAAGTTGTCGGAAGCCGCCAGCATTTTCATTTGAAGATTCCCAAATCGGTCATACAAAGACATCGTGCCGACAAAACTGAGCAGTCCGAAAAAAACAAAAAATAGAGTTCCCGGTTTATCTTTATGTATTTCCATTATTTCCACTCTTTCATTCATTTAAAATATCAATCTGTATAAGAATGATATGATCCCTATCACAATAATCAGCAATACAAAAAGGATCCAAATCGGTGTGTACTTCAAAAATGTGAGGACCGAACTACCTCGCATTTGTTCGGGCAATTTTCGCTGCATGAAGGCTCCCGCCAGCCCGTTCATCATATAAGGTGTACTGTAGACGACAAACAGGTATGGAATCGTAAGCCACTTGAAGACCAATGTCACGATGACTAGAAGCGGCCAAAACAACACCGGTTTTTTAACACGCAGCTTCTCATGGAAGCGCCTGACTTTCAACGGGTATTTCATAAACCAAAAATTACACATGTTGTATAACGCTAAATTGGGTACAATTCCTGGATTGTTCGGATTGATTTGTAGAGCTGTTTTGTTTAAAGTCAAGGCTTGTGCATAATCTCCTCTTCGATACGCCGCAGAAGCGGCCATTCCCGTGAACATGGCATTATCAGCATTTTGGGCAAGCGCTCTGTCTGAACACGCTCTTGATAATCGATCCTCAAAAAACACCGCCAAAATTTCACTGTATACGACAAGAGAAAATGGATCGTCAGGTTCTAATTCCACTGCCTTTTCTATATAAAAACGCGCTTTTTCATACTCATTTTTATCATGAAAAAGAAATTGAGCGTGCATTGCATAAGTGTAGTGATTATCAGGGTACTGTGAAATCAATAATTCATTTATTTCCTCATGCTCTTCGTACATTCCCAATTCATAGTATGCGAGAGCCAAGATAACCAAAATTTCAAAGTTCATCGGATCTAAATTTAAAGCCTCTTTTGCAAACTGTACCGCTTTTTCATATTCTTTCGCATTAAAATATATATTTGAAAGCAATTGATAGCCTTCTTGTGAGTCGGGGTAACTGGATAAAAACTGCTCTGCTTCCTTCAAGGCTTCCTTTGTTTTCCCCCACTTTGAAAGCCGCTCTGCTTTCTCATACATTATGCTCATTTGATTATCCAAATCGATCACCTGTTATTTACTCTTTTTCAATGAGTTCTAGTATCTTTTTCTAAATTCGAGGATTTAAACTAATGATAAAGTCACCTTCCATTCTTGGAATTTGAAATAATAGTTAAATAGTAACAAACATCACCACATCAAACAATGAATAAAAAGTAACGAAAATAATACTTCATAGTTCACGAGTCAGCGTTAAAATAAATAAAGGCCGCCGACATTGTCGGCGGCCCGCGGATCAATAACATCCGCTGCTTAACCGCACTCCTTCAATCGTTACGCTGCCATGTACCGGCATCACGCCGATTTGAAAGGATGTACGAATTAAACCGGTTTGACTTGTTGTTCAATCAGCTGATTCAGGATGTGAGCGACGCCATTTTCATCATTAGTGAGCGTCACCTCATCAGCCATCTCTTTAATGTCTTCGCGCGCATTGCCCATGGCAAAGCTTTTCCCCGCGATCTTCAGCATCGAAAAATCATTGAGACTGTCTCCGACGGCAGCTGTTTCCTGAAGGGAAATGCCGAGCTTGCGTGAAAGCTTTTCCAACGCCAGCCCTTTTGACGCCTGAAGATGCTCAATTTCAAAGTTATGCTCGGCTGAAGTGACAAGCGTAATATCTTGCGCATCGTTAAATCGCTGCCATCCCGTTTCCAGTTTTTCTTTATGAAAAGAAAAAGCTAATATGTTATATACATTGACATCTTTTCCCGCTAAAAACAGGTCGGTATAGGAGCTGATGTACGCGTATCCGTTTTGACTGAGCTGCTGTTCAGCAGCGAGTTCCAGTCTTGAAAGATCGGCCCCGGGATTTGCGCTTTTCAAGCGGTCCAGCTCAATGTCAAGCAGCTCGCGGCCGTTTTGCGGCGTGAAGATCGCTTCATCGCTGAATACCTCATAATAGTAATTCTTTTCTTCAAGCCATTGAAGAATTCCTTCCGCCCGTTTCCTGTCAAGCGGCACCGAGTGGTAAAGGCGGCCTTCAGGATCATGAATCACCGCTCCGTTGGCACTAATAATCCATGTTTTAATACCTGTCGGCTCAAAAATCGTTTGAACATCGAAGGATGCTCTCCCTGTGGCAACTACTACTTCAATCCCGTGTTCCCGCGCTTTTTTAATCGCATCGATGTTTTCTTGTGAGATCTTGCTTTCACTGTTTAACAACGTCCCGTCTAAATCGACCGCAATCATTTTCATCTGCTGTTTTCCCCCTTAAATATCGTGATGTTCAGCCACGAGCAGCTCCACATCATGTTCATCAAGCAGTTTCTGAAACGGTTTCGGCGGCAGCCGGTCTGTAATGAGAAGGTCGATGTCACTGAGTTCAGCATACCGGTAAAAATCCGTTCTCCCGATTTTCGAATGGTCGGCAAGCGCTATGACTTGTTTCGCTTGGGAAATAATTTTCCGCTTCACCATTCCATCCTCCTCATGGGCAATTGTAAGCCCGTGTTCGGAAACCCCCACCACGCCGATCAGCGCTTTATCAACATGATAGCATGACAGCTTTTCAATGACGGAGGCGCCGTACAAAAAGCGGTGCTCTTTTTGAAGCTTCCCTCCAAGCAGGTGGATATCAGCACCTTTTCTTGAGGAAAGAACCTCCGCAAGGTTAATCGAATTGGTGATGATCGTGCAATTGACATCCGGCAAATGCTCGGCGCACGATTGGACTGTCGTGGAAGCATCCAAAATCATACGGTCGCCTTCTCTGATTAAAGAAGCGGCTGCTTTTCCGATCATGCTTTTCTCTTCGGAAACCATGCCCAGCCTGCCCGAATAGTCTTTGACCTCATCATGAACGGTAGGCAGAATCGCCCCTCCCCTTGTTCTGATAATAGCGCCTTGCTCCTGCAGTTTGACCAGATCCCGCCTTGCCGTATCTCTTGAAACTCCGAATAAAGAACAAATTTGTTCAACGGAAATCCGTTTACGCTCTTTTAAATAGTCGATGATGGAAATTAACCTTTCCTCTTGATACACTCGATCATTCCTTCTTTACACAAGTAAAATTCATTATTTATAAGTGATTATAAGTTATTACACAGAATAAATCAAGAACACATAAGTAATTATAAGTAAAAATAAAGCCTGAGTCCGGTTTCCCGATCCTCAGGCTCGCATGCTAAAATGAAAATGATCCATATTGAGAGTGCCAAATTTCACGAAACGCATGGATATCACGGTCTACAGCCGGATGATCAGCCAAATGGCTTAAAAGCTCAGGGCTGATTGTCGCCTCGTGGCTCCCCGCTTCCATGACGGCAAGAATTTGACGGTTATGTTTAAAGCTTGCCGCAAGCACTTTGCAATTTAAACGGTATGTGTTAAATAAGTCGACAATTGTTTTGACAACGCCCGCCCCATGACCATACTCTTGATCAATACGATTGACATACGGCGCGACATAGGAGGCGCCGGCTTTTGCGGCCAGAACAGCCTGTGCAGCGGTATAAACCGTTGTCCCGGTGGTCTGGATGTTTTCAGCCGCGAGCTCTCTGATCGCGTAAAGTCCTTGAGCCGTCACCGGAATCTTTACCGACACGTTTCCATCCAGCCAGTTATAGAGCGCCTTCGCCTGATCGGCTATATCCCGCCAATGGTCGGCGATCACTTGGGCATGGAGAGGCAGATGCTCGGGAAGGAGCCGCCGAATATCTTGAATCTGCTGTTTAAAGGGCTGCTTTTCCCTTGCGATCAGCGCCGGGTTTGTCGTGACGCCGCCAGCGGGAAATGAATCCAGCAATCTTTCAATCTCCGGTATATGCGCTGAATCAATCAGCATGTTCATCATCGCTTCCCCCTCGTGTTTTAATGCATGACCTGCCCTCCGGTTACATTAATCGACTGACCCGTCATATAGGATGCTTGATCAGAAGCGTAAAATAAGATGGCATTGGCGATGTCATCATACGTACAGCCCCGTCCGAGCGGCACTTTTTCGGTGTACACGCGCTCTACTTGGCTCTCTGGAATGCCGAGCTTTTTCGCGTATTGCGGAATCAAGCTTTGGAACATCGGCGATTTCAACAAATTTCCCGGCATAATGCTGTTCACGCGAATGTTGTGTTCGGCAAGATCGAGCGCGAGGCTTTGAGTGAGACCGACACCTCCAAATTTGGAAGCTGAATAAGCTGTATTATGTTTGCTGCCGACCTTTCCCGATTTGGAGTTAATTTGAATGATTGACCCGCTTCCCTGCTCAATCATGACCTTCGACGTTTCCCTCGCGCAAAGAAAATACCCGGTTAAATTGACTTCGATGGTCCGTTCCCAGTCTTCAAGCTCAAAATCTGTGATCTTATTGCTTTTGGCGATTCCCGCACTGTACACCATCACATCGATTTTATTGAATTCCTCCGTGATCCTGCCGATCATTTTTTCCACATCGGCTTCTTTTGTAAAATCTGCTTGAATCCACAGCGATTTGACCCCGTATTGACCGGCTGCATGTTCAGCCGTCCTTTCGGCGTTCTCGCCGTTGATGTCTGCGACCGCGATGTTATATCCCGCCTCTGCCATGCGGTAGGACAGCGCTTCTCCGAGACTTTGGCCGCCGCCGCATATCAATGCCACTTTTCCTTTATTCATCTCCATATTGCACCCGCTCCTTATGAGAATCTTTTAACTTGAATACAGTCTCCTGCTGAAACCTCCGGCAGTTGTTCCTTTCGTTCAAGGTACAGCGTTCCCGGCAGCTCGGCTGAAGCCGATCCGTCAAATTTCAGCGTAATATGCCCGAGATTCGCCAGGTTCTGGCGAACGGCTCCCCCAACGGCTGTGATTTTGTAGGACTCGCCGCCCAGTATGAGCTTATCGCCTTCATTGAAGTCGCCTTCTACAGGCTTTATATCAATTGATAAACAATAATCTTTCAATTCATCCGGAGCGCCTTCGCCGAATAATATAAGCATCTTTTCATCTGAAAATGCCGTTGCTTGATCTCCGATTCTGTTTATTTTTGTTTCATACAGCATGACCATAATTCTCCCTCCTTAAGAAAACCTCAGCTGTCATACATGCCAAAGCTGGCCAGCCAAGCAATGAAAACGGTTGGCGCCCCAGTCAAAAAACGCGAATACAGCACCGACGGCACCCCGACTTCAACCGTTTCGACTTCCGCTTCCGCAAGACCCAGGCCGACCGGAACAAAGTCGGCAGCTGCTTGCGAATTGATCGCAAATAACGCCGGCAGCGCCAAATTCGGCGGAATGTTTCCTTTGCCGATCTCAACGCCGATCAGCGAACCGACAACTTGTGCAATCACCGCCCCGGGTCCAAGAAACGGGGAAAGCAGCGGAAATGAACAAACAAGCGAGATTAATAGCAATCCGGGCAGTGACCCTGCAAATGGTGATAAATATTTGGCAAAAATGTCTCCGATGCCTGACTCTTTAATGATGCCGATCAATAGAGCCACAAAAGCCATGAACGGAAGAATTGTTTTGATAACGGTTTCAATCGCTTCCCGTCCAGCTTGATAAAACGTGCTGACGACCGATCCCATGGCCATCCCGATTGTCGCCATCATCCCTTTCGGCGACTGCTGTTCACTAATTTTTTTCTCTGTGCTATAATGGTTTTGTTTATTTTGCATTTGTTTTTCTTCTGGAATATTAGACTGTTCAGGCTCCTCCACAGCTCCCAGCAGTTTAATATTCTCTTTTTTTACTCCGGAAACATATATATCTTCTGTAATATGGGCGGCAAGCGGCCCGCTTTTTCCGGTCGCCATCACATTGATCGTCGGAATTCGCTTTTGCGGGTAAAGTCCGCAGCGCAGCGTCCCTCCGCAGTCGATGATCACAGCGGCCATTTCGTTTTCGGGTACTGTCGTTTTAAAGCCGTCGACCAGGGTGCACCCCGTCAGCTCAGCTAAATGATCCGCAAAATCGGGTTTGTTTCCGCCGGTGACGTACACGATTTTATTTCTCTCTTCATCAGGCGTGATCACCAGAGGCCCGCCAAACCCTCCCGGCCCTTTTGAAACTTCAACCGAACGATAGGAACTCATCTGTAAACCGCCTTTCTTATTTAAGATCAATCGAATCTTTCAAGGCAATGCCCTGCTGTTTCGCGACATAAGCCGTTGTCATATCCGTTACCCAGCCCCTGAGAAAGTTTGTTACAATCCCGACCAGAAGATAGCGGAGAGCGAGCTCGGTCGTTTCATGCCCCAGCGTCGTAATTCCTGCGGAAATCCCGAGGAAAACAAACAGCTCGCCCGGATTCACGTGCGGGAAAAGTCCGTTATGCGTGTGACAAGAATAGGATGCAGCCGCATAATAGCTCGGTTTGTATTTTTCAGGCAAGAACCTGCCAAGCGACAGCGTCATTGGATTTGCAAGCATGAACGTACCAATGACAGGCAAAACCATGTATCTCGTTAATGGATTTTTTCCCGACTTCCTCGCGAGCGCTTCGACGCGCTTTTCTCCTATCAGGCGTATCAGGGCATTCATGGCGACAAGAAGCATAATCAATAAAGGAACGATGTCTGTAAGCATACTGACAAACACTTCTCCGCCATGTCTGAATAAGTCCATAAACTTCTCCGCAAGCCATGTTACGTTTTTCATAATTCACCTCTTTTTTTGATTTGAAAGCTCATCAGTTTTTGAAGCCGCGTTTTCTTCTGCGGGACATCACCCCCTTTCGTGATGATGTCGAATGTTTTCAAGGCATCTTCAATTGCGAGCCGTGTGAGGCGGTCGTGCCGGACAAGCTCCGCTTGTCCGATCTTCAACAAATACTTTCCTTCAAACCCTTTTAAAGGCTTGATTCTTGAAAAGACAGTGACACCTTGCATTTTTGACGCCTTTAAAATTTTATTGCGCTTGTCAATGACAAACAGGACGACCGTTCCGGCTCTGAATAAGCCGGTCTTCCTTCCGACCGCGACTCTTCCCATACGTCTGTATGCGGCGAATGTTCGGTTGAAATGCCTGATTTGCAAAAAACCAAAAATACTTTGGAGAAGCCATGCAGCTCCAAGGGCGATGATAAAGTAAATGATCATAATTGGTTTCTTACCTCCTCGGCAATTTCTCTGGCTGTTTCGGCAGTTGTCACCAAAATATTAATATAACGGCCTTTTGCAGCCCCGATAATAGAAGGGACTTTTTCATGGGATTCAGCAAGACCGATGGAATACTCCAAATTCTTTAACCTCTTGATGTCTATCGCGATGGTTCTGTCATGAATCTCTGTTTCTACCAACGCTCCCGACCGATCAAAGAAACGCGAGCATATATCTCCGACCGCCTGCTTTTCTTCAAGGCGCTCGATATCCTGATCGCCGTAAAATCCGGTCCAGATCATATTTGAAGAACTAAGCGGCGCTCCGATCCCGACGGCTGCCACGGTAAGGCCGTTCCACAGACTTTCTATTTTTTTAAAATAGTGGGACTTGACGATTTCCTCTTTCGTTTCTTTTTTTTCGACAACGGCTGCCGCGTCTATAAAGTAAGGCGTTCCTCCAAAGTCACCGGCAATGCTGTATACGATGCTGTTCACGTGATATTTCGTATCCATGGCGCCCGGACCGCCGACAAGCGGCACAAATGAAGCGCTCCGTTTTTTTACGCCGTGAAACTCCCCGATCATTCCCGCCATCGTCGTCCCCCATGCAAAGCCTACCGTATCTCCGTCTTTCACGACGCGTTTTAAGATTTCGGCACCGGCTTTGCCGACGAGTTTCTTCTTGTCTTCAGATGTTTGTTCCGGTTTTGCGTCGCATATGTACACTTCTTTAAGCCCAAGCAGCTGTTCGAGCTCCCGTTCCAAATCGTAGTGTGTCCCGACATGGTCATCGATCGTGATTTTAACGATTCCTTCCTCGCGCGCTTTTTTCAGCATACGTCCGACAGTTGTTCTGTATATCCCTGTTGCGTTTGCAATCTGGCTCTGTGTCATATCCTCTTCGTAGTACATTTTGCAGACTTTGATCAGAAGGCGTTTATCATCCTTTATTTCCATAACATCACCCTTCTTTTGCACATTTGTGCAAGCATTTGTCATTTGTCGTTGTATCCGCTTACATTATACATACGGAATTTTTGGGCGTCAATTTAAATTTGTCTATTTTTTGTCTAAAATAAAAAAACCGGTCATTAAAAACCGGTCATAAGGGGGATAAAATTGGGGATAGTAATTGATTTTTTTTAAGAAAGGCGTTTGCAGAAGGAATTTTACGGTTTAAGCTTCCGACGGCTCATGGGCTTTTCGGCTTTCTCCCAAAAATCTGACTGATCGGGCGACAACTTCTGTAATAAAGACGCGTTCGCCTTCTGAATTGACGTATTGGCGAGTCTGGATTCTTCCGCTCAGCCCGATGATGGAGCCTTTTTCGCAATATTCGGCTGTATTCACGGCAGTTTTGCGCCACAGGGTGCAATTGACAAAGTCCGCTTCAATTTCGCCTGCTGCATTTTTGAAAGGCCTGCTGACAGCCAGCGTCACATTTGCAACAGGGACACCGTCAGATGTGTACCGAAGTTCGGGATCTTTTGTCAAACGCCCGACCAGCATGATCTCATTAAACATTTCGTGCCTCCCTTCCTGTTCGGGTATCCCCAGTTTATAAGAGATCGGTATTTAAGGAAAATCATCATAAAAGAAAAATAACCTGGAAAAAACCCGGGTTCGCATCATAATTTTTGTTTCTTTCTGCCATTAATTAAAAAAATCATCTCATTGTTATTTGAGAAATACGTATTTTTCAGAAACTGAAAAAAAACAGGAGATGCCAGCCACCGCTCTGAGTATACGCGGACATATGAGCCCCCGTCCCAAGCATACAAACGGAATGACAACTCTTTCTGTTTAATCGTTACTTGAAATTCGTATATTTCCATTCTGTCTTTTGTTTCATAGCGAAACACGATGCCTTCATTGGCATACGTGCTGATCTCGTGCTTTTTGTTTCCGGCTGAAAAGCAAATCATAGGCATATATTGACGGCAGTCAGCAGCTGGATTGCTTGCGATCACAAATACTTCTTTTAAGAAAAAATGGTTCATAAGTCACCTCCTGCTCAATATCACCTAAAGTATAAATAAAAATAAAGCATTATAAAATACTTTTTGCAAAATTTAAAATACGAATATGCTCCTATTGCATAAACAAACCAGGGTCAAGAGTTCTTCCAAGCGAATGTGCTATAATGGTTATACAACTATGGAAGCTTGTGAGGTGATACTAGTGAAAACCTTTAGGCTTATTGATTTAAAAATTGTCCGCCAGGATGAAACTTCAAAGCGGCTCGAGGAGTTCCCGCTGATCGACGGCCTTATCATTAATAAAGAAGACGGAGAAAACCACTGGATGGTTGAGGGGCTGGTTTCGAAAGAGTACCGGTATTTTTTCGAATACCTCCTTCAGGAAGGCAAAGAAGTGAAAACATATGTAACGATCACGAAAAAAAGCAACCGCCCCGCACAGCTGTTAGCGAAGGTCAAAAAGATCACGGTACTAGGCGAGCATGTTTCCGTCTTATTGGACGGCAAAATGGTCAGCTCAAAGCTGAGGAAAGGCTCCGACAAGATCTTGGAAGATTTAATGAAAGAAGGATATTCCGGAGACCGGCTTCTTGAAGCATTTAAACAAAATATATAGAAAAGGCTGTCTTCGCCGGACAGCCTTTTCGCTATAGCTCTAAGAGCGTTTCGTCTGCTCTTTTAACAAATCCCGTATTTCCTTAAGCAATTCTTCCTGCGGATCAGGAGCAGCTTTTTCTTCTTCGGCATCCTTCTTCTTCAGCTTAGAGATATAACGGATAAATAGAAAAATGGAAAACGAAATAATAAAGAAATTGACGATCGACTGAATGAACAGCCCGTATTTAATGTCGGCATCAACAAATGTGAACGACAGCGCTGAAAAATCCAGGCCTCCTAGCAGAAGACCGAGGAGCGGCATCATTAAATCATTGACAAGCGAAGTCACGATTTTTCCAAAGGCGCCTCCTATGATAACCCCGATTGCAAGATCGATTACATTTCCACGAATCGCAAAGCTTTTAAATTCTTTCCACATGAATGATCACCTTTTCTCTTTTATGATAAAAAAACAAAATGGGCTTTTACGGAAACCCATTCTGTTTGCGTTATTCCTGTTTTTCGCCAAGAGAAAACATCAATTCGGCTTCACACACCACTTCTCCATCCACTTTCGCGACTCCTTTTCCTTTGCCGATGGAACCGCGGAAACGAAGCACTTCAAGCTCAAGATGGAGCTGATCGCCCGGTTTGACCTGCTTTTTGAAGCGGCAGCTGTCGATCCCCGCAAAAAACGCGAGCCTTCCGCGGTTTTCTTCCTTCATCAAAAGCGCCACGGCACCCACTTGCGCAAGCGCTTCAACAATCAAAACGCCAGGCATCACCGGATAATCCGGAAAGTGTCCGTTAAAGAATTCTTCATTTACTGTCACATTTTTATAACCCGCTGCCCGTTTTCCTTCCTCTACTTCTGTCACACGGTCTACCAGCAGAAAGGGATAGCGGTGGGGAATGATTTCTTTAATTTGCTGAGCATCAAGCATTGCCTTGACATCTCCTTTTTCGAAAAATATGTATAGAATGATATGTCAGTGCCTTATTCTGTACATCTGGAAGTATATTATGAAACGGAATCTTTTTCAACAAAAGATGAAAGACAACGCTGAAAATGAAAATAAAAAGAGCCTGAACCAAACGTCGTTTGGCCGGCTCCTATTTGCTTTGCTAGCGAACTGAATTGATCAGCCCCATCATTTGATCGCCCATCGTGATGGCGCGGGAATTCATTTGATAAGACCGCTGCGAAGAGATCAGGTCGGTCATTTCCTTCGATACATCGACATTTGATGATTCGAGGAATCCCTGTTTTAGAGAAATGTCCTGCCGCCCGGCTCCGTTCAGATTGATGAGAGCCGTTGCTCTCAATTCATCGCTGACAGAAAAAAGATTGCTTCCTTCTTCCGTAAGAGCCTGAGGTTTGACAGCCCGGACGATTCCCAAGTTAAAACGCAATGGCGCTTCACCTTGATTGTCTGACGAAACGGTGACACTACCCGAATCGTCAACTTTGATGTGTTTATAACGCTGGTTGAAACGGATGGGATTTCCGTTTTCGTCAAGAACAGCATGCCCTTCTTTCGTCACCAGCTGCATCTGGTTGGCGTTTCCAGCCGCAGGCGTCAGGTAAAATGCTCCGTCTCTTGTATATTGCACTTCCCCGTCGACATTGACCTGGAAGTACTGATAAGGAGAAGTCAGTGCGATATCAAGATCGCGGCCAGTTTCTTTAAGGCTTCCCTGTTTATGTGTCAGCCGGTCGGTCATCACGGCTCCGACGCCGAGCCGAAGTCCGGGCGGCGTCTTTCTGCTTGCCGCTACTTCATTATTTTTCTCGTTTACCTGTTCAATCTGCTGCCTGATCAGCTCCGAAAAGCTCGTGTTTTTCGCCTTATATCCCGTTGTATCGGTATTTGCAAGATTATGGCTGATATTATCAATTTGTTTTTGCAGTTCAAACATTGTGTTTGAAGCCGTGATCATGGATCTAAGCATCGTTTTTCCACATCCTCCATTTACGCTGATCGCGATCGGTCATTTATCCGATCCTTCCAATCTCATTGGCCGCCTTTTCCATGCTTTTATCATAAGCTTGAAGAACTTTTTGGTTGGCTTCAAACGAGCGGTAGGCAGCGGTCATTTCCGTATAAGCTCTCGTCACGTCGACATTCGACCGTTCCGTCATCCCCTGCTTGACAGAATAAGCGACTGCGGGATTGCCGACTGCGCTTGGCAGCGCCTCACCGTTTTCAGTACGATACAGATCATCGCCTTCTCTTGCTAAATTTCTCGTATCGAGCGCGATTCTGACATCGATCCTTCCAAGGTTTTGGCCGTTTTCAGTCACCGTTCCGTCCTCAGCGACTTGAAAATTCTCGCTTCCCACCGTAATCGGCTGGTTTTCCGTTGAAAGGACGAGTCGGCCGTTTATTGTCAATTGATTATTTTCATTTAAAGAAAAACGGCTGCTTCTTGAATAGCGTACATCCCCATTTTCAAGCCGGACCGCGTAGAAAAGCGCTGCTTTATCGTTTGTTTCCCCATTGACCGGAACTTCGGTTTCGCTGATTGCAATATCCGTCGGCTCATTCGTGCTTTGCAGATCGCCTTGCGAGAATTGAGGCTTCAGTTCCTGCATGTAAACTCCTGTATTGATAGAACCGATCGGCGTCTGTGTTGAAAACGAACGCGAAGCGCTGCCGGCCTTGACAGAATCGGATTCAATCCGGCTCAAAAGCATTTCCGGGAAAGAACGGATTGACCCTTGGTCTTCTTTATATCCCGGCGTATTTGCGTTCGAGATATTATTCGTCAGCATCTCTGTGCGGCGCTGCTGGGTGATCATTGCAGAAGTCGCTGTATAAAGTCCTTTTAACATCATTTCACCTCAAATAAGTGTCATGCTCCAGAGTTTCTCATCGAAAAACCTCTTTTGCGAAAGGCTTGCAATTTATATTTGCTAACACAGAACATTTGTTCTATAATGGTATTCAAACATACTACTCTTTTTATCGGCAGCCATTCGCTTCCTTTAAAGCATTTCACATAAAAAACCTCATTCTAAATAAAGAATGAGGTTTCTGATCAGCTCAGTTTGCGCTTAGGTAGCTTGTCCATGTTATCAAGCATGACACCCGTACCAACTGCCACACAATCCATCGGATTTTCGGCAACGAGAACTGGCACTTTCAGTTCTTCGGCAAGAAGCTGGTCAAGACCGTTTAACAACGCGCCGCCTCCTGTAATGATAACGCCTCTGTCGATAATATCGGCTGACAGCTCAGGCGGCGTTCTTTCGAGCACCTGCTTGGCAGCCTGTACAATGACAGATACAGATTCGCGCAGCGCTTCTTCCACCTCTTTGCTCGTTACCGTAATGGTTCTCGGCAATCCTGTGACCATATCGCGGCCGCGGATGGAAATTTCCTCGTGACGTGCGTCTGGGAAAACAGTTGCGACTTTAATCTTAATGTCTTCGGCTGTCCGTTCGCCTATGAGCAGCTTGTACTCACGTTTGATGTAGTTCAAGATTTCAAGATCAAACTTGTCCCCAGCCATTTTAATAGAAGAGGCGGTGACAATATCGCCCATTGAGATGACTGCGATATCTGTCGTTCCACCGCCGATATCAACTACCATGTTTCCGCTTGGCTGGAAAATATCCATTCCCGCTCCGATTGCGGCCACCTTAGGTTCTTCCTCCAAATATACATGCTTTCCGCCGCTTTTCTCGGCAGCTTCTCTGATAGCCTTCTGCTCCACAGAAGTAATATTTGTAGGGCAGCAAATCAGCATGCGCGGCTTTGAAAAAAGACCTTTCACATTCAGCTTGTTAATGAAATGCTTCAGCATGGCTTCCGTTACTTCAAAATCGGCAATGACGCCGTCTTTTAATGGACGTATCGCAACAATATTCCCAGGTGTACGTCCTACCATTCTCCTTGCTTCTTCACCGACAGCGAGCACTTTCCCATTGTTTTTGTCAAGAGCAACGACTGATGGTTCATTTAAGACAATACCTTTTCCTTTGACATGGATCAGCACATTCGCTGTACCAAGGTCAATACCAATATCCCTTGCAAACATCTATCTATATCCTCCTCGAAATCTGTTTCACAGCAATGTCCACATTCTGCCCTAATTATATATTTTATCATAAATATTAGAAAAAAAAGAGAGCTTATTAAAGTTCTTCATAAAATTTTTGTGGCTTTTTACGGAGGATACCGGGAAATTCTGATAAACGGTGCTCGTTTCTGAGCCATTATTCCTTATTGCACGGGTTCTCTTTCAAAGATTTCCTCTTTCTTATATTTTAGTTTTGTCGCTTCTCCGCCCCGCAAATGTCTGATTGATTTATGATAATCAAGAATTTCTTTTACTTCATTGGCCAGGTCAGGATTAATTTCAGGCAGCCTTTCTGTCAAATCCTTGTGAACGGTACTTTTGGAAACACCAAACTCCTTCGCTATCACACGAACTGTTTTTTTCGTCTCCACGATGTACTTCCCTATCTTGATTGTTCGCTCTTTGATGTAATCGTGCACACCACTCGACCTCCCTAAAATGGATGTGAGAAGTGTGAAATGAGATCCGTCTTGTGAAAAAATTCGCTATTTACGCAGCTTCTTCGTTTTATGCTTTTCCAAGTAGAATTTTGAAATACTCCCACGATCCCTCACCTCAAACACTCTCTTTGTTAGGTTTGTATCAGTGTATTAGCATTCAAATGGGATTATGCTAAAAACTCAAGGAGGACAAGGGGTTTCTCTGATAATTTTATTTCGGGTTTCAAAAATTTTAACTTTACACTAATCTTGGCTTCCGGTAAAATGAATAAAGTTTATTATTTACCTAGGTAACTATTTTGAAGGAGTCCGGGAATGGAACATATCAATCGAAAGATTATTCACCAGCTCAATCAAAGCACGCGGATGGTTGCTAAAAAAACGAATGAACAGCTCGAAGCATACGGCCTTTACGGTTCACAGTGGTCGATCCTATACTGTCTTCACACCTGCGGACCGATGACGCAAAAAGACATTTGGACTTACTTGCACGTTGAGGCGCCGACTGTGACGAGAACCGTCAGCCGCCTCGAAAAAAACGGCTGGGTAGAACGGATACAGGGCGATGACAAACGGGAAAAAGTCGTCAAAATGACAGAAGAAGCCAAAATTAAATATGATGACATTCAATTAAAAATGCAAGAATTTGAAGAGGAAATGCTTTCCGTATTTGAAGAACGGGATAAAAAAACATTTCAAAGGCTGTTAAATCAATTATTAGAAGGACATCAGGAGGAGTTGTAGCCTATGAAGCAAACTGAACCCATTTGGACCAGGGATTTTATCATGGTCGTTTTGATTAATTTATTTATATTCGTCTATTTTTACGCACTGTTGACCGTGCTTCCGGTCTATGCAATGCAGGAGCTCGGCGGTTCCGAGTCAGAGGGCGGCCTTTTGATCAGCGGCTTTATGCTGTCCGCGATTTTTGCGAGGCCGTTTTCGGGAGCCGTTATTGAACGTTTTGGCAAAAAAAGAATGGCGCTCATCAGTGTCGTGCTGTTTACTTTAGCATCATTTCTTTATATCTATATTCACGATATCTACCTGCTGCTTGGTATTCGCTTTTTCCAAGGCATTTGGTTCAGCATCATCACGACAGTGACGAGTGCAATTGCAGCCGATTTAATTCCGCCGGCCCGCCGCGGGGAAGGTTTGGGCTACTTTGCCATGTCGATGAATTTGGCGGTGGTCATCGGTCCGTTTATCGCGTTGAACCTGCTGGATAAAATGAGTTTTTCCGATCTGTTTATTTTATTTTCAGGAATCGTCACTGTGGCCATCCTTTGCACGGCACTGGTCAGGATTCCTAAAGGAAGCGACATCCGTTCGGCTGTGTTCAGGTTGTCTTTTTCCAACATGTTTGAAAAGGGCGCGATTCGGATTGCCACGGTCGGATTGTTCGTGTCGTTTTGTTATTCAAGCGTCATTTCCTTCATCTCTGTTTATGCAAAATCTCTCGGCCTTATTGAAGCAAGCAGCTATTTCTTTATGGTGTTCGCAGTGACAATGATGATCACGCGGCCGTTTACGGGAAAACTGTATGATAAAGTCGGCCCCGGAGTCGTCATTTATCCGTCCATTATCATTTTTTGCGCCGGGCTTTTCCTGCTTGCTTTCACAAACAGCAGCGGGATGCTCTTGCTATCCGGAGCTGTCATCGGCATGGGCTACGGATCTATCACGCCGTGCCTTCAGACCTTGGCGATTCAAGCTTCGCCGCCTCACCGGAGCGGCTATGCAACGGCGACTTATTTTACGCTGTTTGATACCGGGATCGCAGTCGGATCCTATGTTTTCGGGTTGGTTGTGGCACAAGCCGGTTTTTCAAACATCTATTTATTCTCAGGCGTTTTTGTGCTCATCAATCTGTTTCTGTATACATGGAGCCAAAAACCCGCACTCGCAAAGGAAAAGCGGGATATATCAATGGCTGAATAAGCCGTTCAACCTCGCCGGGCCGGGATTACCCGGCTTTTTTCATGCCGGCTGATACAGTCCGATCTGTCATTTAATGAAACTTTTGCAAAATCAAATACGTCTCCTAACTGTCTGACCAAAAACTACTACTCTATTAAAAAGGTGATTTTTTGAACTATTGGCTTTTTACACGTATTCATCAATTATCAAACCACAACCACATCCTGGACAGCGCTATGATTTTGATTACAGAAAAAGCAATTTACATGTATGCGCTCATTTTGCTTTTGATCTGGATCTTCGGAAACCGTTCTTATAAAATAAGCGTTCTTCAGGCAGGTGTGACGGGTATTCTCGGATTGGCGGCAAATTATTTGCTGTCATTGGTTTACTATGAGCCGAGACCGTTTGTCGCTCACCATGTGGACGTATTAATTCATCATGCGGCCGACGCCTCGTTTCCCAGCGATCATACAACCGGGGCGTTAGCCATTTCGATCGCTTTTTGGCTTTATCATCGGAAAATTGGAACCTGCCTGATTGCTTTCGGGTTGTTGACGGGCTTTTCCCGTATTTGGGTCGGACACCACTACCCTGTTGACGTTTTAGGCAGCATTTTGGTCGCTTTATTTGTATCACTCGTTATATTTAGATTCTCAGCGTATGTGCAGCCGCTTTTTGAACGTATCATCTCACTCTACGAATCGATCTTGCGGAAATTGCGGAAAGCCGTATCCAGAACGGCATAAGAAAACACCCGAATCTCATGATTCGGGTGTTTTTCATTTCCTTTCCTTAACCTTTTAAGGCTTCGGTTAACGGCGGAACAATTTGTTTTTTGCGGGATACAACGCCTTTCAGTGTTGCTGTGTTGTCTGACAATGTGACATTGAACGCTTTCTCCACTGCTTGTGCAGCTTGTCCTGAAGCGACGACAACCGAGTCGTTTGTTAAAATGTCGGTTACGACAAACACAAATAAATCCAATCCTTTTTCAGACACCACTTTTGCAAGTTCTGCTTCAACTTCTGCTTTGCGGGAGAGAACGTCGTTTGTATCAACAGTGTTAACTTGCGCGATCTCCACTTTATGGCTTCCCATCGTAAACTCTTTTGCGTCAAGAGAGAGAAGCTGAGGAATCGTTTTTGCGCTCAAATCTGCTCCAGCCTTCAGCATATCGAGTCCATAGCTGTCGGCATCAACGCCAGCAATCGCAGCCAATTCTTTTGCGGCTTTGACATCTTCGTCCGTGCAAGTCGGAGATTTGAATAAAAGGGAATCTGAGATGATCGCCGACAGCATCAATCCTGCGATATCTTTTTTAATTTCGACGCCGTTTTCTTTATAGAGCTTGTTTAAGATTGTTGCCGTGCAGCCTACAGGCTCTGCGCGATAATACAGAGGATCGCTCGTTTCAAAATTGGCGATCCGGTGGTGATCGATGACTTCAAGCACGCGAACTTGATCAAGGTCATCGACGCTCTGCTGGCGCTCATTATGGTCAACCAGAATCACGCTGTCAGTTTCATTCGCAACAGTGTTCACAAGGCGGGGTACTTCTGCATTGAATTTCTCAAGCGCGAATTCGGTTTCGCCGTTGATTTCGCCGAGGCGGACGGGTTCTGCGTCCATGCCGAGCTCCTTTTTTAATTCGGCATATGCAATCGCTGAACAAATCGTATCCGTATCCGGATTTTTGTGGCCAAAAATAAGTACTTTACTCATGATATAACTCCTTACTGTTGTTTTTATAGTAAGCTTACCTGACAATAAAAAAATCTGCAAATCTGTCACTTATTTTAATATTTACGGAGTGTTTTGTCATTTTAAAAAATAAAAAAAGAGCCGTTCGGCTCTATTCTCCATAGTCAGGTGTATTGTGGCTTCGTTTTGGAGCGGGCTTCAAGACCGGTTTTTCTCCATATGCGACAGGGCCGCTCTCGTAGTGGAATTCCGCTCCGTCCGGCGCCTTCCCTTTCAGCCAATCAAACTGCGCGCTTTCTTCTCCATCCGAGAAATTGTATAAAGTATGCGCAATGTCTTCTTTTTCATTTTCATCCGAAACCGTGCCGGGCACGATGACACCTTCTTTTTCTTCCAACTCTTTGATCGCGGCGATCCACTGGTTTTGGTGCATCGTGTCTCTCGCTAAAAGAAAACCGAGCATATCTTGTACACCATTGTCATCCGTCATTTCGCGCAGCCGCGCGACTTGCAGTCTGCCTTGCGATTCAGCGTTGACATTTGCGCGCAGATCGGCCAGAAGGTTACCGCTCGCTACAATATAGCCTGCATTCCACGGAACGCCGGTGCTGTTTTCAGGCATGGCTCCCAGTCCCGAAACGATCGCATGGTGAGGGTTCATTCCGCCCATAATTGCACCGATGACAGGATCGTCTGCGGCTTTTTCCTGCTCGTAAACCGGTGCGTCTTCAAGCAGGCGCGCGATCATCGTCGCAATCATTTCGACGTGTCCGATTTCTTCTGCCGCCGTATCCATGAGCAAATCTTTATACTTTTCATTTCCCCTTGTATTCCACCCTTGAAAAAGGTATTGCATGGCCACAGATATTTCTCCGTACTGACCGCCGAGTATTTCCTGCATTTTCTTGGCGAAGACAGGATCGGGTCTTTCAGGTTTTGCAGGGTACTGCAGCACTTTCGTATGCTTGAACAAATCACATCACTCCTCCGTTTTTTGTATCCTCGTTTTTGAATTAACCGTAAAGGGAAATGATAAAACCGTACAACAGGCTCGGGATGTGTTGCAGACGGGTCAACATTCGAATCGAAGGAGTGCTGTTCTATGATTAAAAATACTTCACACCGCCCTTTTCCGCCGCCTGAAGGACCGTGGGTGATGACGCAAACATGGAATCATGTATTATTTGCCCATTGGGCTGTTGATTCTGAAGCCATTCGCGGACGAATACCGGCGGCCTTGGAACTGGAGACATTCAATGGAAAAGCATGGATCGGCATTTTGCCTTTCCTGCTGACAAATATGCGCCCCCGTTTTTTGCCCCCCTTTCCTTTCGTCAGCAGATTTCCCGAGCTGAACGTCCGGACATATGTATCATATAAAGGCGTACCGGGCATTTATTTTTTCAGTCTTGACGCCGCTTCGCGCTTAGCCGTCGCCGGCGCGCGCGCAATGTTCCACTTGCCTTATTTTCACGCCGGGATAAACTTTGTAAAAGAAAAAAACCATATTGAATTTTCCAGCAGAAGGGATGATTCAAAAGCGGCCTTCCGCGCCAGCTACCGCCCGCTGTCAGATTCCTTTACCGCCCAAAAGGGGTCCATCGAATACTGGCTGACTGAAAGATACCGCCTGTACACCACGTACAACAACCGGGTCTACTATGAAGACATTCATCATTCTCCATGGACGCTGCAGCGGGCCGAAGCCGAAATCCGACAAAACACGGTGCCCGGAGCAAGCGGTCTCATATTGCCTGATACCGCTCCGCTTCTCCATTACGCCAAACGGCAGCACGTCTTATTTTGGCCTTTGCAGCGGGACCGGGGATGAAAACTGTTGCACCAATAGATACATGTTTTAAAAATTACGTGCTTGAATCTTGAATCGAAATCTGTTACGATCTCAGTAAGTAATCAATCAATAACAAAATGAAGGGAGGCGGCATATCATAAGACAGAGTAAGGAAAACCGAAAGGAGCAAATACTTGAAGCTGGATTAGAGGTGTTTGCAGAAAAGGGATATTATAATACCACGACAGCACTCATTGCTGAAAAAGCCGGTATTTCCCAGCCCTATATATTTAGGTTTTATAAGACGAAGGAAGAGTTGTTCGTTGCCGCGCTCGATCGGGCCTTTGAAAGAATCCTCCAAACGTTTCAAAATGTCGAATCCAGCTCCGAACAGATCGTAGCAAACATGATCAAAGCATATGAAGAGTTGTCTGTATCACACCCTAATGAAATAGCCTTACAGGTCATCGGACTATCCGTTACGGAGGAATCGATCAGAAATTGTTCAAAAACGGGCTTATCACGTATTAGAAACTATACGCTGGAAAGGTTCCAGGAAGCGAATGTTCCGAATGCAGAGAGGGAAGTTACGACTTTCCTGGCAAGAGGGATACTTTGCAACATTTCCTATTTCTTGGATTTGCCGGAGATCATGCACGGCCAAACAGAATAAAATAACCGATTTGTTTCGGTTTTTTATTTAAGCATTAGTTATTGATTGATTAATAACAAAACCAAGGGGGAATTTCAATGGAAAAAGCAATTGTTTTAGGCGCAACAGGTGGAACAGGTCGAGTGATAGTTTCAGAATTGCTGTCAAGAAATATTCCGGTTATCGCTTTCGGCCGTTCTGAAAATAAACTAAAGAATCTCATAAAAGAACATCATTCAACACCGCTATTAACATATCAGCTTGGCGATGTCTTTGATGCACAGACCATCAGTGAAGCAGCGAAGGATGCAGATGTGATATTTCAATGCGCCAATGTTCAATATCATGAAATGGCAGATAAACTCCTGCTTCTCGGTGAAAGTGTAATGAAGGCTGCAAATATTTCAGGCAAGAAAATCGTGATTGTGGATGGAATATATGTTTACGGCCGACAAATTGCCAAAGGAGACGAAAATCATCCGAAACTGCCCCATACAAAAAAAGGAAAGCTAAGAGTAGACTTTGAAAACTTAATATTCGATAAGAAATGGAAAAATGCCAAACCATTAATCGTCAGACTGCCCGACTATTATGGAAAAACTTCGCAAAATTCTTATTTACAGCCTACATTAACCGGAATGGCAGCAAATAAAATAGCTGTTTTTATCGGCAATCTAAAAACCCCCCGGGAGTACGTATATTTGCCTGATGCCGCAAAAATGATTGTGGAAATCGCAAGTAAAGACGATTCTTACGGTGAAAACTGGAACATTCCCGGCGCCGGACTGATTTCAGGTAAAGAAATCATAAAAATCGCACGCCAAATTACCGGAAATAATAAATTAGTAATACCATTAAATAAACTTGCCATTCGTATAAGCGGATTATTTGATCCAGTAATGAAAGAAGTAGTAGAAATCATGTACTTAACTGAAGAAACATTCATTCTCAACGGGGAAAAATATGAAAAGAGAATAGGAAAAATTCCCGCTACACCTTATCAAGAAGGGCTGAAAGAAACATTGAAATGCTTAATGAAAACTTAAGCTGAATTTTAGTTATTGATCAATCACTAAATATTGCACTATAAAAAAGGAAGAGCTGAAAACGCTCTTCCTTCAACCTGTTTAAGCCGGTTTTGAAATTTCGCTTAAAGCTTCTCCCGCTTTCTCATCCGCATGTGAGACGGAGAGATCCCCCAAAGCAACGATTCCGACAAGACGGCCATCTTCAACAATCGGCAGCCTGCGAATTTGGTGTTCCGCCATCAGATCACCAGCCTCTTCAGCAGACATATCCGGGCGCCCTGTCACCATCTGTGTGCTCATGATATCCCGAGCAGCCGCATCTGTTTCATTTTCAGCTACACATCTGATAACAATATCCCGGTCTGAAACGATCCCCGTCAATTTTCTGTTCTCGCAGACCGGAATTGAACCTACATTGTAATCACGCATCTTACCGGCAATTTCCGCAATCGGAGCAGAAGGTTCGCAGCATTCGGCATTGGTTGTCATGATGTCCTTCAGTTTCATTCGGAATTCCTCCTTTACTGGGGTTATTATGTGCTTTTCCGATATAACACGGGCCTAAACCTATTTAAAAGAGCCCTTCCTTTTCATATATCGTTTTTTATCCTTCAATAAATCGCCGGTCCACCCTTTCTTCCTCAAATACCAGTACACAAGAACGGTAGAAACGGCAATTAAAATAAGCGAAAATAAATAGCCGTACTTCAATGAGAGTTCAGGCATGACTTCGAAGTTCATTCCCCACAGGGCGCCGAAAGCCGTCATCGGCGTAAAGATCGTCGTGAAAATCGTCAGCGCTTTAAAGATTTCATTGCCTCTGTGGGATGTCACCACTTCCTCGGAATGGAGCAAATAATTGATTTCATTCGCATACTCTTTGATCAATGACATGCCTCTGTCGATTTCGTAAAACGTCCTGCGCTGTTCGATTTCGTCAAACGATTTGCTTAAAAAAGTTTCTTTAAGGCCCATTGCTACCTTTTTCATCGATAAAATTAAACTTCTTATGACGAGCAGTTCGTGACGCCGTTTATGAATCAGTTCAATGATGCTTTTATTGTTGTCATGGTGAAATCCCCATCTTACTTTTCCAAGGTGAACTTCAAAGTGCTCAAGTTCCTTCAAATACATTCTCATCAGTTCGCCCAGCAGAATCAGAAACACTTCTGGGGCGTCTTTGCATCGCTTTAAGTGTTGATCGATCGGCCTTCTGTTTGTCTCTTCAAATTGCGAGATATCTAAATTCATTGTGAAAAAATAGTCTTTCGTTAAGTAAAAATGAAATGCTGTCCGATTTTGTTGAACTTCCGCTTCCTGATCGTAAATATATGAACCGTAGATCGCTTCCTTGCCTTGAACGGCAGCATTGATATCAATGCAATTGATATTGGCCGATGGAACGCCTTGAAACCAATTTCGGCATTCCGGCCAATGATCGGGCTGGATCAGCCCTTGTGCTGTCGCTTTTTCGTGAGGGCCGAGCTGATACCATGTCCAGCCCTCTCCCTGAAAAACTCTCATATTTCGTCTCCTCCTCTTCCGGCCCATTCGTTTTATATTTCTTTGCCCGCCCTCCGCGTAAATAAACATCATGTTTGCCGCGCTGCGGCACGTGGTATGAAGCCAGTATGAGTTTTTCATAGAAAAGGAGGTGGCGCCTTCTTTTTGAGAAGGCGGGGCATTGGAATTACTGAAGCTGATTGCAGTGGCAGGATTAATCGCATTAACGGGCTTTTTCGTCGCGGTCGAATTCGCCATCGTCAAAGTAAGGCGGACAAAGATCGACCAATTGATCATTCAGAAAAAAAAGGGCGCGCTTGCCGCAAAAGAAGTGACCTCACACCTTGACGAATACTTGTCAGCCTGCCAGCTTGGAATCACCGTGACGGCATTGGGCCTCGGCTGGCTTGGTGAACCGACGATGCAGACCTTGCTGCATCCCCTTTTTTCCAAAATCGGCTTGAACGAGTCGATGACACATATTCTTTCATTTTTGGCCGCTTTTTTATCGGTCACTTATCTCAATGTTGTGATCGGAGAGCTGGCGCCAAAAACGATCGCCATTCAAAAAGCGGAAACCGTTACTCTGCTTTTTGCACAGCCGATGATCTGGTTTTACAGAATCATGTTTCCTTTTATATGGCTGCTCAATCATTCAGCCCGCATGATCACAAGTCTGTTCGGCCTGAAGCCGACCGGTGAACACGAATTGGCGTATTCGGAGGAAGAGCTGCGAACACTTTTATCTGAAAGCTATCAAAGCGGGGAAATCAACCAGAATGAATTGAGATATGTAAACAACATTTTTAAATTCGACGAACGTACGGCAAAAGAAATTATGGTGCCCCGCAATGAAATGACCGTCCTGTCTCTTGACGACAGTGTAAAAAAAGTGAAGCAGCTCATCAAAGAAACAAAGCACACCCGCTTCCCCGTCATGGAGGAAGACAAGGATCACATCAGCGGAATGATCAATATAAAAGAACTGCTGCTGGCTGAGCTTGCAGGCGGGTTTTCTTTAGAAACAAAACCGTTAAAGCCATATATCCATCCGGTTATCCATGTGATTGAAACGATTCCCGTCTACCAGCTGTTCGTCAAAATGCAAAAAGAGCATACACATATGGCGATTCTCGTAGATGAGTATGGCGGAACATCCGGCCTTGTGACGGTTGAGGATATCGTCGAGGAAATCGTCGGCGATATTCGCGATGAATTCGATACTGAAGAAGTATCGGCTGTTCAGAAACTGGAAGATGACCATTACATCCTCAGCGGTAAAGTACTAGTCAGCGATGTAAACGACCTGCTCGGAATTCATTTATCAGATGAGGAGATTGATACAATCGGCGGCTGGATGCTGACGCAGAATATTGAGAGCAAGCCCGGAACGGCGATCGAAAGTGAAGGATTCCGTTTCAAAGTTAAAGATATGGACGGACATCGAATCGTTGCAGTTGAGGTTGAAAAAACCGATTAATCCCCCTTTCAGCCTCTCCCTGTCCGCTTTTCTTCCTAAAAATCATGTGAGGAAATCTGACATGTTCATCATGATATCTCCCTTTTGTCACTATAATGAAAGAAAAAGAGATCTGCTCTCAATCTAAATGACTACGGAGGAATGAAACATGCAGATGGGGGATACAGTATTTATGTTCTTTTGCGCTTTGCTCGTATGGCTGATGACGCCGGGCATCGCTTTATTTTACGGAGGACTTGTCAGGAGCAAAAATGTGCTCAGCACCGTTATGCACAGCTTATCTTCAATCGCCATCGTTTCCATCATATGGATTTTGTTCGGCTATTCGCTCGCTTTCGCTCCCGGAAACCCATTGATCGGGGGTTTGGATTGGATCGGACTGCAAGGTATCGGATTTGAACCCAATGCCGATTATTCGGAGACGATCCCGCATACGCTTTATATGATGTTCCAATTGACATTTGCCGTACTGACGACTGCGATTATTTCCGGAAGCTTTGCGGAGCGAATGCGCTTTCCGGCCTTTATTCTTTTTTCGGTGCTCTGGGCGGTTTTCGTTTACTCGCCGGTCGCCCACTGGGTATGGGGTGGAGGCTGGCTTGACGAGCTGGGAGCGATCGATTTTGCCGGCGGCAACGTCGTTCACATCTCTTCCGGTGTAGCCGGCCTGGTTGTTGCGATTGTTCTCGGCAAGCGGAAAAATATCAGCGATACCGCCCCTCACAACCTCCTTCTGACTTTGCTCGGGGCGACTTTGATCTGGTTCGGATGGTTCGGGTTCAACGTCGGAAGCGCCCTGACGATCGATGAAGTCGCCATGACCGCTTTTATCAACACGAATACGGCTGCGGCTGCGGGGCTGATCGGCTGGATTTTGGCAGAATGGCTGATCAATAAAAAGCCGACGATGCTCGGCGCCGTCTCGGGAGCAATCGCGGGACTTGTCGCGATTACACCGGGCGCAGGCTTTGTTACGCCTTTCTCATCCGTATGGATCGGGCTCATCGGTGGAATCGTCTGTTTCTGGGGTGTGTTTTCGCTGAAGAAAAAATTCGGCTACGATGATGCGCTCGATGCCTTCGGACTTCACGGGCTCGGCGGAACATGGGGCGGAATCGCGACGGGCTTGTTCGCGACGACATCAGTCAACGCAGACGGAGCAAACGGGCTTTTTTACGGAGACATCAGTCTCCTTTGGAAACAGTTGATTGCGATTGCCGCAACATATTTGTTTGTCGCAATCGTCACATACGCTATTATTAAGATAGTCAGTATTTTCTTTAAACTCCGTGCCTCAGAGGATGAAGAATCATTAGGCCTCGATCTGACGCTGCACGGCGAAAAAGCGTATCAAGATTAATTTGTCAGGAGTGATGGTATGAGCGGTCAAATGTATAAGGTGGAAATTGTAACTCGTCCTACAAACTTTGAAAAGCTGAAAACGGAGCTGGCCAAAATCGGGGTAACGTCCATTACGTTTTACAATGTACACGGATGCGGCCTGCAAAAAGGGCATACAGAGCTTTACCGCGGGGTCAAACGCGAAAGCAATGTATATGAAAGGTTAAAAGTCGAAATCGTCGTCAGCAAAGTGCCTGTCGAAATGGTGGCCGAGACGGCGCAAAACGTCCTGAAAACCGGGGAACCCGGTGACGGCAAGATCTTCATATACGAAATTAAAAACACCATCAACATCCGCACAGGCGAGGAAGGTCCTGACGCTTTATAAAAAGATCGAAGCTCCCGGCTGAAGTTAAGCCGGGAGCTTTTCTGATGTTATAAAACGGCGTCAATCACACCGTATGCCTTCGCTTCGTCCGCATCCATAAAGTAATCGCGTTCCATGTCGGCTTTTAGTCTTTCAATGGGCTGGCCCGTTCGTTCGTGAAAAAAGTGCTCGATTTTTTCCCTCAGTTTGATGATCCGCTTCGCTGAAATCTCCATGTCTGTCGCCTGTCCTTTGACGCCGCCGAGCGGCTGATGGATCATGATTTCGCTGTTTTTGAGCGCATACCGTTTGCCTTTTGTTCCGCCGGCGAGGAGAATCGCTCCCATGGAAGCTGCCATTCCGACGCAGATCGTGCGGACATCCGGCTTCACATAGTCCATCGTATCCAAAATCGCATATCCCGCGGAAGTTGATCCGCCCGGGCTGTTGATATAGATCGAAATGTCTTTTTCATTGTCTTCGGCTGACAAAAACAGCAACTGGGCGGTGACCCGATTGGCGAGGTCATCGTTGAATTCAGAGCCGATCATAATGATCCGGTCTTTTAAAAGTCTGGAAAAAATATCGTACGATCTTTCACCGGCAGCCGTTTTCTCAATGACGTAAGGTATGGTGTTCATAGCCTTTTTCCTCCTAGGCAGCACACCTCATCATGCTGATGCAGGACGGCTGTGAAGCGCCGAAAAGCCATGTCTGTTTGGCAAATTCGAGCAGAGCATCGGGGTTGTGATACAATATCGCCCGAACAAGCAGGTCAATGTGTTCGTCATCCCGGTCCGCCGCTTCCCTTTGCAGAACATCCGGAGAAAGCCTTTTTAATCGCTGACGCGATCTGAATAAAAGCGATTTGACGGATGATTCGGGCTTACCGAGCGACTCGGCGATTTCGTGCAGCTGAAAGGAAAACACATCTTTGAGCAGAAAAATCGTTAATTGCTTCGGCGTTAAAATACCGGAAAGCTGTTTCAGCAGGTGCTCGAAGTCATCGGCCGCCTTCATGCGCTCTGCCCTCCCGTCTTCCAGATTGTCTTCAGACAGAAAGATTTCGCGTTTCCTTTTTCTGAGCAGGTCAATCCATTTATGCTTTGCCACCGTCTTTTGATAAGCATGTGAGGCGTCTGTTCGATTGATTTCGATTAACTTCAGGATGGTATCCTGGACTAAATCCTCGGCATCCCATTTATCACCTGTCATTCTCATGCAATACTTCATCAGCGCTTGCTGTTCTAGCTCATTCATGAATGCATTCACACTCCTTAAAAGAGGCCTCTTACTTAATAAACGGCTGGCTCTGCAAATTTGATACGGGTTTTTTATGATTGTAACAAAAAAGGCGCCTATCGTATTTGATAGGCGCTCTGAGGGAAGCGTGCCTTATGACTGGCTTGAATCGTCAGACTGGGTTCCGTCTTGATTTTCTGACCCTTCAGACGAATCTTCCCGTTTGGTTTTGTCGTCTTTTCCACCTGTTTGATCTTTCGCTTTGTCTTCTGTTTTTGACTTTTCTTCAACAGAAGGCTGAGCAGGTTCCTTCATTTCAGCCGCTTGTTCCTCCACCGCTTTTTCGATGCTGGAGACCGGCTTGTCCATGAAGTTCAACGGGTTTAGCGCAACACCGTCTTTGCGGATTTCAAAATGCACATGGTTTCCGCCTTCTTCATTGTAAAGGTTTTTGCCTGCTTTTCCGATGACTTGATTTTGTTCAATCTTGTCACCTTGTTTGACGCTTACTTCAGAAAGAGACTGATACACAGTTGATAAACCATTTTCATGTTCAACTTCAACAACGTAGCCCAGTACAGGGTCTTTTGCAGCTTTGATGACCGTACCGCTGAGAGATGCGGAAACATCGAATGTTTTTCCGTCTTTCTCAGCCAAGTCGATACCTTTGCTCATGCTGTACGTGTTATTATAGTTTACAAGTGCTGCTTCTTTCTCTTCTTTAGTTGCGTCAGTTTCAAAGAACTTTTTAACGACAGTAACATTTTCAGAATCAGCAACCGGCATTGCGACATTTTCGACTGGTTTGCCTACTTCTACCGCGTCATCCCGGTTATCATAGGCTGATTTCTTACCATCGTCAGCAAGCTGATCTTTTACATCGTTGTTAGAAGCCGATTGATACCAAAGAACGGCGGTTAATACAACGACGGCACTTGTCAAATAGATGGCCGGAAATACCCAGCGTTTGCGAAAAAACTGTTGCAGCTTTGTGATTTTGGAAGTACGATTCTTTTCTTCCTCTTTCATTACTCATCACCTCAGCAACATTCTGAACACTTTTCAGAAAATATATACATTTACAAAAAACTTTTTTTCAAGTTAGTCTGCACCGGCTGCTTCGTTTTTATGTAAAAACCGCCCTAAAACCTGAAATTTCACCAATGTGCATGATAACGGGAAAAACGCCGAAGATATAACATATGAAGAAAGGACAGAGAGAATGAAACTACGGATCGCCAATCGGGAAGACCTTCCCGCAGTAGTCGATATTTACAACTCCACCATTGCGTCGCGAATGGTTACGGCAGATACAGAACCCGTCACACCTGAAGAAAGGCTGAACTGGTTTTTGAACCATACCGAGGCAAGGCCTCTTTATATTGTGGAAAATGAACAAGGGGATATCGCCGGCTGGATCAGCTTCGAATCATTTTACGGTAGGCCCGCCTATAACAAAACCGCCGAAGTCAGCATTTACCTTCATGAAGACCACCGCGGCAAAGGGGCGGGTTCAGCGGTGCTTGAAAAAGCGCTTGAAGTCGCGCCAAAGCTTGGAATCCGTTCTTTAATGGCGTTTATTTTCGCCCACAACGAACCGAGCATCAAGCTTTTCAAAAAATACGGCTTTACCGAGTGGGGACACTTTCCCGGAATCGCCGAGATGGATCGAATACGGTACGATTTAAAAATATTAGGAAAAGAATTGAATGAAGCCTGATCATCATGGCACGAAAAAAAGAGCTGTCATGCAGCTCTTTTTTTCTTTCATCATTCAGCCAGCCTGCGCCTTCTGATCTCTTCTTCATTTAAAAATTCCAAAAAGCTTCTCATCACAGTAAACGGCTCTTCTTTGACCGCCTGAACGTACCGGCTTTTCCGTTCATCGGAAAGCACTTCGCTTGTTTGCATCCGTTCCAATATATATTTCATCACCGATTGCTGAACATTTCTTTTTTGGTAAGACGACTCTCTGAACAGCGCCATGCCGAAAGCTGCTGCTGCGGCAGCGCAGCCGATTTTTATCATTGAATCGGTTCCATAGGATGCCTGCCCCCAAAAAGAAGAAAGATAAACCAATGAAGCAACAAGCAGCGGAATCGCGATAAAAAGAAATATCAGCCTTTTCTTTAAGAACGGCGCCGCCACATGCTTGAGGTTATCCATTTCTTCTTTCATAAAAGCCGGCATTTGATGGAAACGTTCCATATCCATAATCAATCCCTCCCGATTTGGTTAAAGAGGCGTTGTTTCGCTGATTAAATCACGCTTTTTATATGTATATCGTAACTTAGATCCAACATGTTTTACAGTTTTTTGCCTTTCCCCTTTTTATTAGGAACTTTCCGTCCCCCGCCCCGTATAACATGAGATAGTTGCTTGAAAGGGGAGTAACTGTTATAAATGGAATGTATAAAAACAAATCCGTCTTGTGAGGTTCAATATGGATATTATTAAAAATATCAGCATCACATCGATATTTCTCGGCTTTATATTAGTTTTAAACACGCTATTGGCAATCGTTGTGATCTTTAGGGAACGCCGGGATGCAAGCTCCTCCTGGGCCTGGCTCTTGGTACTCTTCTTTATTCCCGTTCTTGGCTTTATCCTCTATTTGCTCTTCGGCCACAATTTGAGCAGGAATCACCTTTTTCAATGGGAAGACCGAAAGAGGATCGGGATGGAAAAAATATTGGAACAGCAGCTGACCAAGCTGAAAAACCGCGAGTTTGAATTTCGCAATAAAGCGACGGCGGACAGCAAAGACTTGATTTATATGCACATTCTGAATAACCACGCCGTTTTCACGGAAGACAATGCGGTCGAGCTGTTAACGGACGGACGCCAGAAATTCGACAGACTGCTTCGCGACATTGAAAACGCCAAAGACCATATACATCTTCAATATTATATTTATAAAGGCGATGAGATCGGAAAAAAGCTGCGGGACGCGCTGATCAAAAAAGCAAAAGAAGGCGTTGAAGTCCGCGTTTTGTATGATGAATTGGGATCAAGAAGCCTCAGGAAAAGCTTTTTCAAAGAGCTGAAAAAGGCGGGAGGATTTGTCGAAGTTTTTTTCCCGTCGCGTTTTAAATTTATCAATTTGCGCATGAATTACCGCAACCACCGCAAGCTCGTCATCATCGACGGCGTCATCGGCTATGTCGGAGGATTTAATGTCGGGGACGAATACCTCGGTCTAAATCCGGCTTTTGGCTATTGGCGGGACACGCATCTCAGAATCAAAGGAACGGCAGTCCATTCGATTCAAACGCGTTTTATCCTGGATTGGAATCAGGCCTCTCACCATCACGATATTACATATATGCCAAACCACTTTCCTGACATCGATTCCAACGGAAACATCGGCATGCAAATCGTCACCAGCGGCCCCGATTCAGAATGGGAGCAGATTAAAAACGGCTATATTAAAATGATATCAACGGCAAAGCGGTCGATTCTTATACAGACGCCTTATTTTATTCCGGACGCAAGCCTGCTCGATGCCCTCAGAATTGCTTGTCTGTCCGGCGTTGACGTGAGAATCATGATTCCTAACAAACCCGACCATCCTTTTGTGTACTGGGCTACCTATTCTTACATCGGCGAACTTTTAAAAGCCGGCGCTTCCGTATTTATTTACGACAACGGATTTATCCATGCGAAAACAATTGTTGTAGATGAAGAAATTTCATCAGTCGGCACGGCAAATATTGATATGCGCAGCTTCAAGCTCAATTTTGAAGTGAATGCTTTTTTATACGATGAGGAAATTTCGAGAAGCCTTGTCCTATCATTTGAAAAAGATCTGCAAGTCTCAAGGGAGCTGACCTATGAGGAATATTTAAACAGAAGCAAATCGATCCGCTTCAAAGAAGCCATTTCGATCCTGCTTTCGCCGATTTTATAGCGCGTCATTCATGCGGTAAAAAAATCCTCCCGGAAACGGGAGGATTTTTGTTTTACTTACCGGAAGCCGCCGCACCCTTGGAAACTGAAGCATGCTTGTCCATTTGACGTTCAGTGTCAGCGTCCTTGAGCTTGAGTGCGATGAAAAATGCTGCCATGAGGAAGCCGGCTGCACCGAGCAAAGCGGTCCGGTAAGCTGATAAATCGGGCTCTATCCCTGCGCCAGGCTGACTGAGCACAGCAAGGACGCACGACATGACGGCAACTCCAAAAGCAGATCCGAGCCGGTTTTGCACATTAAACAGCGTCGTTGCCCGACCCATTGATGAGGATGAAATGTTGGCAAAACAAACAACCTGCGCAGCGCCAACCGCATGCCCCAGAAAAAAGCCCGCCGAAAACAGCAGCAGCCTGAGAAGCCACAGATTTGACCCGTATCCGGTCAGGCTCAGCAGCCCAAACAATACAGCGGCGCCTAAAAGCGCAACGGAAATGACCCGCCTCGGCCCGAGCTTATCTAACGACCTCGGCATCAGCTGGGAGGCCAGCATCAAGCCTAATGCTTCGGGAAACGTGATCAAAGCGGTATCGGTCGCAGAATAGCCGAGTGCTTCCTGGCACAACAGCGGAAATATATAGAGCATGCCAAGGAGTCCGCCTGCTGTCAAAAGCGAAATGACGCTCATCTTTCCAAAAACCCGGTCCTTCAATAAGCGCAGTTCAATCAGCGGATGCTCAGCCTTCAGCTCGACAAAAACGAGAATGGCGAGGAGAATCACTCCCCCGGTTCCTGAAACAAGCACATTCGGAGAGCCGAAGCCCTGCACAGGCCCCTGGCTGAGTGCAAAAACTGCCAACGCCATTCCCGGCCCAGCCAAAAGAAATCCTAGCCAATCAAATCTCCCCGCTTTCGGCTCCATATGTTCATGAAGATATAACAGGCCAAACAGCAGAATGATCATACCGATCGGAATATTAATGTAAAAAATCCAGCGCCATGACAGCTGATCCGTCAGAAACCCGCTGATGATCGGCCCAACCGCAGGCGCGACCGCAATCGGAAGGACGAGAACTCTCGAAATTTCAGCCCGTTCGTGCGGAGGAAACGTCCTGAACAAGATTGCCATTCCCACTGGTGTGATCAATCCGCCGCCGGCTCCCTGGATCACGCGAAATACGTTTAATGCCGCCAGATTGTCAGCGATTCCGCATAATGCGGATGCAGCCGTAAATATGGAAAGCGCGGCAAGGAAAACACGCTTTGTCCCAAAGCGGTCTCCAAACCAGCCGGCTGCGGGAAGAAAGACCGCCAAGCTGACTAAGTATCCGATGTTAATTGTGCCTGCAGCAGACGGCAAAGTTTGAAATTCGTTCATGATGGCGGGCAATGCCATGTTAATGACACTCGCATCCATTGCAGCCATAAACATGGCCGTTACATATACAATGCTGACAACCGTCCTTTGATTGAACGGCCTTCTCTTCATTGCTGACCGCCGTGAACTTCTGCAGCCGGCTTCAAGCTGTTCGGCGAGAGATCGGTCCAATTCGAGCTGATATAGTCGATGCAGGCGCTGCGGCTCGTTTCCCCGCAGACAATCTCCCACCCTGCCGGAATATGAACAAAGGCGGGCCAGAGTGAATACTGGCCTTCCTCATTCATTAAAACAACATATGTGCCCTGTTCATTTTCAAAAGGATTTGTCATCGTTATCTCTCCCTACTTGTCCGTATCTTTTTCAAGCCGTCCAGTTTTTCCGCAACATGACGTCCGATTTCGGCCAGCGGCTCCGGCTGGCACAAATCTTTATGCCGGCAATCCATATCATGAATATCAATGTTTCCGTTCAGATAAGGAAGCCATGACTCCGGATCGATCGGATCAAACCATTCCGGTATCACGGTAGATTTGAAGAACAGGATATCACCATGAAAGACGCGGGGCTTATATTCGCTTAAAATCCGGACGGAATTCACATAAGTCTCCTTTAAATTCAAGATCGCAGCCTCATCCAGGCTGGCAAGCGCACTGCCGTCTCGGCGCAGTATATCGATCGCACTGGAAAGTTTCAGCGGTTCCCCGTTAAGGCTGTCCGGATCGTATCCTCCCAATGCCAAGAGTGCAATCAATGCTTCCTGCTCATCAGGTGCATCTTTAATTGGAAGGAAGTGATTCGGGTATGCATCAAGCATGACAAGAAGCGAAATGTCTTCCCCTTGTTCCTGCAGCTGAGTTGCGATCGCATGTACAACATTGCCTCCGAGAGACCAGCCGAGAAGACGATAAGGCCCTGTTGGCTGAATCGTACGAATGTGCCTGATATAATCCGCGGCCATGTCGTCGAGCGTATCAGGAAGCTCTTCCTGCCTTGCGATCCCGCGAGCTTGAAGGCCGTATATCGGATATTCCTTCCCGAGTGCCGTCATTAAACCGGCATAACACCAGCTGAGGCCCCCGGCCGGATGCACACAAAACAGGGGATCCTGACTGCCTCCGGTTCTCAGCGGAAGCAGTACATCCAGCGCACTTTGCCCGCCGCCGGATTCAAGCCGTTCAGCGAGTCCGCTGACAGTAGGCGCTTCAAGCAGGTCGCCGATGCCGAGCTCGACGCCGAGCGCTTCACGAATGCGGCTCATCAGCTGTACGGCGAGCAGAGAATGACCGCCAAGTTCGAAGAATCCGTCATCAATACCAATCCGCGGCACATTGAGGATTTCTGAAAAAAGATCGCATAAGATTTCTTCCTGCGGTGTTCTTGGCCCCCGCCCTTTAACAGCCGCGGCAAAATCAGGCTCAGGCAGCGCTTTTCGATCAAGTTTGCCATTTGGAGTCAATGGCAGGTCTGCAATTTTTACAAATGCAGAAGGCACCATGTACTCCGGCAGAGTGCCTGCGGCAAACCGGCGCAGCTCAGCCGGATCAGTTTCTTCTTCAGACGTCGGGACAACATAGGCGATCAGGCGCTTGTCCCCGGGCTGGTCTTCCCTTACAACTACAGCAGCTTGATTCACCTTGTGATGGCGGACAAGCACCGCTTCTATCTCGCCGAGTTCGATTCTAAAGCCGCGGATCTTGATCTGCTGATCGGCCCTGCCCATATAATCAAGAGAGCCGTCTTGGCGCCTGCGGGCAAGATCGCCGGTTCGGTACATCCGGGTTCCGGGCGGACCAAACGGATCAGCGACAAAACGGTCTGCCGTCAAATCGGGTCTGCCCAAGTAACCCCGTGCGAGGCCGCCCCCCGACACATACATCTCTCCGGTGACGCCCGGGGGTACCGGTTCAAGGTATTCATCAAGCACATATACACCTAAATCGGGAATCCCTTGACCGATCAGGCTGTTCGCTTGAAGTGCTGCAGTCTGCTGATCGAGGGAAATATAGCTGACATGTACCGTCGTTTCTGTAATTCCGTACATATTAATCAGCCGCGGGAAATGCTCCGGATGGCGTTCATACCAATCTTCAAGCCTCTTCAGTTCGAGCGCTTCCCCTCCAAAAATGATAAAGCGCAAGGAAAGGCACTTTCCTGTCTCAGCATTGTCCCGGTCAGCCTGCATCAATTGATAAAATGCGGAAGGGGTCTGATTGAGCACAGTCACTCCCTCGCGTACGAGAAGATTGAGAAAGTCGGCCGGCGAGCGGCTGATTGTATGAGGCACCACGACAAGCCGTCCCCCATTGAGCAGCGCTCCCCAAATTTCCCATACCGAAAAGTCAAATGCGTAAGAATGAAACATCGTCCAAACATCGTCAGAGCCAAAATGAAACCATTGGTCAGTCGCTCCGAACAGCCGCACGACATTTTGATGTGGAACGATCACTCCTTTCGGCTTGCCGGTCGAACCGGATGTGTAAATGACATACGCCGGGTGAAGAGGCAGCAAAGGCTTCGTACGGTCGGCATCAACCGGATTCGCAGAAGCGCATCCGTTCAGTTCCTCTTGTATGCAAGGGTCATCAAGGACAATCCGTTCAACAGATGCGGGAACAGAAAGGCATGATTCGACCGCTGAACTCGTAACGATGCAGGCAGGATGTGCATCATTCAACATAAACGCTATCCTTTCTGCCGGGTAGTCCGGATCCAGAGGCACATATGCCGCGCCAGCTTTCAGCACTGCAAGCAGTCCGACAACCATATCCAAAGATCTTGGCAGCGCCAGGGCAGCAAATTGTTCGGGACCGACCCCTTTGGCGATCAGGAGATGGGCAAGCCGGTTAGCGCGTCTATTGAGCTCGCCGTATGTGAGCGAGTCATTTTCATATATAACCGCAACGGCTTCCGGGTCCTTCGCAGCCTGCTTTTCAAATAAAACAGGCAAAGATGAACAAGGTATGTTGTTGGACGATTTGCTCCAGTCAGCCAGCATGTTTTCACGTTCGGCCGGAAGGAGAATATCAAGTCTTCCAATCGGCTGATCAGGGTCGGATACTGCTGAATCCAGCAGTCTGACAAGCCGTTCGGCCAATGTTTGAACCGTATTTCGCTCAAATAAATCTGTGCTGTATTCCACAAATCCGCCGATACCTGCGGGTGTTCCATCCGCTTTTCGATGTTCCCGAAGCTCAATCGTCAAATCAAACTTGGCTGCGCCGACACTGCGAATGTCAATGTCTGATTTAAGGCCGGAAAGTTCAAGCTCAGGTTCAGGCGTATTTTGATAGGCGAGCATGATTTGGAACAGCGGATGTCTCGCTCTTGACCTGGCAGGATTGAGCACTTCAACAAGGCGCTCGAACGGAAGGTCCTGATGCTCATATGCTGCAAGATTTACTTTTCTAACTCTGTTCAGAAGTTCCCGAAAACTTGGATTACCCGATGTATCTGTTCGGAGCACAAGCGTATTAACGAACAATCCGACAATTCCGCCTAAAGCATCATCGTTTCTTCCCGCTATCGGGCTCCCGAGCGGAATGTCGTGGCCTGCTCCGAGCCGTGTCAGCAGTGAGGCAAGGGCCGACTGCAAAATCATGAACATGCTGACTCCGGTGCTGCGGGACAAACCGAGCAAACGGCCGTGTAGCTGTTCGTCAATGCTGAGATCAATCGTACCGCCTCTGTAGCTTGATTCCGACGGACGCGGGTGATCAGTCGGAAGCTCCAGCTGATCAGGCAGATGTTCCAATGCCTTTGACCAATACCCGAGCTGCTTGGCAATCAGACTGTCCGGATTGCTCTCATGTCCAAGCAGATGTTCCTGCCATACGGCATAGTCGGCATATTGTATAGAAAGCGGCTCCCAAGCAGGTGCCTCACCATTCAGACGCGCATTGTAGGCGGTTTCCAAATCGCAGGTCAGCGGCGTTAAAGACCAGCCGTCGCCAATCATATGGTGCAAAAGCAGAAGAAGAACAAATTTGTCCGGTCCGAGTACGAATAGCTGGGCGCGAAACGGAGGTTCCTTTTCTAAATGAAAACGGTGCCGAACAGCCTCAGCCAGGACTTTTTCCAAATCATGTTCGCTGACATGGGATACAGCGAGTTCGGGACGTGCTTGATCCGCTTCCAATATCAGCTGGTGTGTTGTCCCCTGCTGATCCGGAAAAATTGTTCGAAGCGGCTCATGTCTTGCTGCTACATCGCTCAGAGCGGTTGTCAGCGCCTCTCGGTCCAAACGTCCGGTTAAATGAACGACAACCGGAATATTATAGGTCGGGCTCGGTCCTTCCAAACAGTGCAAAAACCATAGGCGCCGCTGCGCGAAGGACAGCGGAATTTCTTCCCGGCGCTCTCTTTTACGCAATGCCGGACGGGCGCTCTGCGCCTGATCAAGCTGTTTGGCAAGCCCGGCGGCTGTGGGCTCATCGAATAAACGGCCGATTCCGAGTTCGACGCCAAGCGTTTCCCGAATCCGGCCGACAAGCCTGCCTGCCAGAAGCGAATGTCCGCCGAGATCAAAAAAGCTGTCATCAATACTGACTCGCGGCACCCCCAGCACTTCAGCGAATAAATCACACAATATTTCCTCTTGAGGTGTCCTTGGCTCACGTCCGCCTGTATGCATACTCAATGCCGGAGCCGGCAGGGATTTGCGGTCAAGCTTTCCGTTCGGCGTAAGCGGCAGTTCATCAAGAATGACAAATGCAGACGGAATCATATAGTCGGGCAGTGTTTCACCAACGTAGCCGCGAAGCTCGACAGGATGAAGGCTTTCTCCCGAAGCGGGAACGACATACGCAAATATACGCGGATCACCGGGCTGGTCTTCACGAACAATAGCAGCAGCTTGTTTAACAACCGGATGATTTGCAAGCACCGCTTCTATTTCTCCCATTTCAATGCGGAATCCGCGAATTTTGACTTGATGGTCCGCACGGCCGATATAATCAAGCGACCCGTCTTCGCGCCAGCGCACGAGGTCGCCCGTCCGGTACATCCTCGATCCAGGCGGCCCGTATGGATTCGCAATAAAGCGTTCAGCCGTGAGAGCATGACGGTTCAAGTAGCCGCGCGCCACTCCTGTTCCTGCCACATAAAGTTCTCCAGCCGCTCCCGGAGGCACGGGCTGCAATCCGGCGTCTAGAACATACAGCTGCGTATTCCAAATCGCACGGCCGATCCCCGGAGATTTCGTGCAGTTGCCTCCCAGCGCGGCGGCTGTAGACCAAATCGTTGTTTCCGTCGGTCCATAAAGGTTCGTTAATGTGCATCCAAGCTGCTGCAATTGCCGGGCCAAGCTGGCTTGCAGAGCTTCCCCTCCGACAAGCGCACGAAGACCTTTAAGCTTCTCCGGAGCGCTCGAGGCCAATGCATACCAAAGGGTCGGTGTGGCCTGCATCATTGTGATTCCGTATGTTTCAATCATTTTAGCCAATGCGGAGGGGTCTTGTACCGTCTCCTTCTCGGCAAGAACGACTGCCGACCCGCTGATCAGTGGCAAATAAATTTCGAGTGCTGAGATGTCGAATGCAATCGTTGTGACGGCCAGCAGCCGGTCGTCTTGATTAAGCGGGAACATATCCTGCATTGAAAGCAAAAAATTGAATAAGCTTTCAGCTTGTACAACTACGCCTTTAGGTCTGCCGGTTGATCCGGATGTATAAATCATATATGCCGGCTGAGCGCCGGAATGCTGTCTGCCGGGATTTCCTTCAGAACATCCGGAGATTTTTTCCATAACAGTTTGTTCATCAAGGATGAACTTCGGCGTTTGCGAACTGATCATGTCTTGTGCTTTTTTGCTGGTGATGACAAACAGCGGCTGTGCATCATTGAGCATATACTCGATCCTGTCAGCCGGATAATCGGGATCTATAGGTAAATAAGCCGCTCCAGCCTTGAGAACGGCGAGCATGCTGACAATCATTTCCGCTGAGCGCGGCAGGGCCAAAGCAACGAATGTCTCGGGTTTCGCCCCCTTATTGATCAGCAGATGAGCCAGTTGATTTGCCCTTTTATTTAATTCGGAATAGGTGAGAACCTCATCATTGGAAACGACTGCCGGAGATTCAGGGTACTCCTTCGCCATCATTTCAAATCGTTGCGTAAGACTCTCATTTGGAAGACCGCGGTCTGTTTGATTCCATTCGATCAAAATTTGAGCGCGTTCTTCCGGGAGAAGAATATCCAACGTCCCCACCGGCTGAGTTTGCTCGCAATCGGCAATCGTTTTCAGAAGAGTAAGAAAACGATGAATATGATGTTCAAGTTCATCCGCATGATAAACAGCGGGGTTTGCATCCATGTTTATTTTCAACCCGCCTCCGTCCGGGCGGCCGTAAATGTTGATTGACAGATCGTCCACAGGTCCTGTGGCAAGATTATGCACGATGCCTTGACAGCCGGCAAAATTCAAGCGTTGCTCAAAAGGCATCAAATTAAGCTGCGGACCGAACAGCCGCTGATTTTCGCCAAGCAGCTTGAGTTCCCGGCGCAGTTCTTCGTGGCGGTAATGCTGATGACGCCTCAGCTTCATCATCTCTGCTGAGATTTGCTTGACCAGCTCTCCTACGCTCATGTCCGGCTGCATGCCAATCCGAAGCGGAAGGAGATTCATGACCATACCCGGAATATGGAGAGCGGCTGACCCAAGGCGGCACATCATCGGCATCCCGAGAACGACGTCATTTGCCCCCGTCAGCCGATGAACATATATTGCAGCTGCTGCCATCACGGTTTCGTGCCAAGTTGCTCCCATTCTGCTTGCGGCAGACAGAAGACGCTCAGCATGTTCACTCGGCAGATAGTCAGACCTGCGAAGAAAGCTTGAAGAGGTGCGCGGCGCCCTTTCGGCAAGACTGACTACCTCCGGTTCATCGCTGAATCGCTCAAGCCAAAATTGCCGATCTTCCTGATACTTCTCTGATGCGCGGTAAGCCGTTTCCTCCGCGAGAATCAAATCGAGGGAGCCAAAGGCTCCGCTCTGATCGATCGATTTGTTCTGCATCAATGCGGTATATATTTTTGACAGCCGCTCGGCGATCAATGTAAAGCTGAACCCGTCCGTTGCGATATGGTGAGTTCGCTGATACCAGAAGTAATGATCCGGCGCCGTTTTGAAAAGCGCTTCTGTAAAAAGCGGACCGCGAGTCAGATCAACCGGACGGGCAAGGTCATCCTTCATCCAGCTTTTCGCCGCCTGTTCCGGATCGGTTTCTGAGCTGACATCAACATAATGAATCGGAAAATCTGCCGACGGAACGATCACTTGCCACGGTCCGTCTTGATCTTCTCCAAATCTGGCATGGAATGATTCAGCTTCTTTCATGACATGGCGCAGCGCTTTCTCGAAAAGCTCTTGATCAAGCGGGCCTTTAATTTCAACGTATTCAGCTGTATTGTAGATCGGATTTTCCGGATCAAGCTGCTGAGCAAACCAAATGCCGGCTTGCGCTCCTGATAATGGCTTTCGGTTATGTTGACATTCAAGCATTAAGGCGACCTCCTTCATTGATAGTCTGCATTCGGCAAGGGTGCTTCTTTAGAGGAGGACAACAGTCTCCACCAGTTTTCAATCGAAGGGTCCTCCGCAAGCTCCACAAATGACACCTCCCGCCCCGCTCGGCGCCAGCGCTCCGCGAGACTCATGATTCTCACGGAATCAAGTCCCCTGTAAATCAAATTTTCGCTGTCGCTTATCTTTTCCGGTGATTCAAGAAGAAGCGATGCGACCTGTTCGCGAATGATCTGTTTTGTCAGTGCATGAGAGCTTTCTTTTGCGTGTTCATGGCTTGCGTCATCTTTCAGCTGGCTCAAAAGCTGTTCCGCAGTGATTGTGACGCTGCAGCGGTCAGCTGCGTATGTGATGGCCATTTCATGATGCTTTAATGAGAAATCTGCCACCGCATCGGCGACAAAAAACGTTTCAATATCTTGCATAAACGCATCACATGCCGTCATCAGGCAGCCGATATGGGCATAGATGCCGGTGATGATGAGCTGATCCCGACCTTGCTCCTCCAGCATACCTAAAAGGTTGGTTTTTCTGAACGCATTGTACCTCCACTTGGTCAGAACGATGTCGCCTTCATTCGGTTTCAGCTCATCTACGATCTTCTGCTCATCGGAATCAGGACCGATTCCGGGTCCCCAAAAATCTTGGAGAAGCCCCCGTTCTTCCGGTGTCTGAGCGCCTGGCTGAGCCGTGAAAATAACCGGAATGCCAAGCTCGGCACATCGCTTCCGAAGCTTCTTAATATTAGCCAGCAGATCTGTTACCGGAGACTCGCCGCAACGGTAAGCGTTGAGAAAATATTGCTGCATATCATGGATGAGAAGTGCAGCGCGCTTCGGATGAGGAGTCCATGACACCTTGTTTTTCGGCATATTTGATGCTTCTGGCATTTGGTACGGTAAGATGGCAGGAATGGCCATCAAATCACATCCTCTCATTTTTTTATCACGTGATATTCTTAGCTGCAGACATTTTTTCAGCAATCGCTGTACGCAGTTCTTTTTTGCTGACTTTTCCTACGCCTGTCTGCGGGAATGCTTCAACCATTTCCACCCGGTCAGGTATTTTGTAGGCTGCAAGGCCCCTTTCTCTCAAAAACGATTGCAATTCAGCCTGAGCAGGTGCAGCGCCGCGTGGAATAACATACGCACACGTTCTTTCACCGAGAAATTGATCCGGCATCGAGACAACCGCCGCATCGAGTACGGCGGGATGTGCGAGCAGGTGGTTTTCCACTTCTTCCGCGGCAACCTTCTCCCCGCCTCTGTTGATCTGGTCTTTGGCTCGTCCTTCAACAATCAAATAGCCTGATGAATTGACTTTGACCAAGTCGCCCGTACGGTAAAACCCGTCTTCTGTGAACGCTTTGGCATTATGTTCCTCAGCTTTGTAATAGCCGCGGATCGTATAAGGACCTCTTGTCAGAAGCTCCCCGGTCTGTCCGGGTCCAAGTTCGCGTCCTTCTTTATCCACAATTTTAATTTCGTCAAACGGAGACATCGGTCTGCCTTGTGTGTGAACGATCGTGTCTTCAGGATCATCAAGTCTGGTATAGTTGACCAGACCTTCTGCCATGCCATAAACCTGCTGCAGTTTGCAGCCAAACACCGATGTGACGCGTCTGGCGGCTTCGGCACTGAATTTCGCTCCGCCGACTTGAAGGACCTGGAGACTTGACAAGTCGTCCCGGCGCGCCGGAGCAGCGTCAAGCCAGATTAGCGCAAGCGGCGGTACGAGACCTGTGATCGTTACCCTCTCCTTTTCGATCAGAGGAAAGGTTTCATCCGGGCTGCCTCCTGACGCAAGAACGACTCGGCCTCCCGCATAGAGTGTACCGAGCACTCCCGGCGAACTGAGCGGATAATTGTGAGCAATTGGAAGAGCGGCAAGATACACGCTGTTGTGATCAAGCCTGCAAATCTCTGCGCTGACCCTCAAGCTGTATATATAATCATCATGCGTCCTCGGGATCAGCTTAGAAAGACCTGTGCTTCCCCCTGACAACTGAAGAAAAGCGACATCTTCTGAATGGACGTTCTGCGGAGGTGCAGGCTGATCATAAAGGCCCGACAGCGCTTCAAACTCCTCCGATTCGCCGGCGACAATGACATGACGAAGCCCCCGCAGCTTTCCCTTTACCTGTCTCGCCAGCTTGCGGTAGTCAAACCTTGCGTGATGATCGGGAATCACATAAGCAGCAGCTTCAGAAAACTCGCAAAAATACGTGATCTCGCTATGTCTGTGCGATGGAAGCGCAAAGACAGGCAGAGCTCCGATTCGGAAGAGTGCAAAGCAAACTTCAAAAAACTCGATGACATTCGGCAGCTGGACAACGACGCGGTCATTTTTTTTGATCCCAAGCTTTAAAAGACCGCCGGCCAAAGAGTCGGCTCTCTTGTCTAACTCTTGATAGCTTAAATGGGTATCTCCGTATGTAAGGGCAATGCGGCTGCCATGTTTTTCGGCCCGTTCCCTCAGCATTCCCCCAAATGTTTCGCCTCGCCAGCATCCCTCCTTCCGATATTTATCCGCAAACTCCTTCGGCCATGTTGGGCACCCTTTCAACATCCTTTATCCCTCCGTTATTCACTGTTCATTCCCATCGCAAGAAGCATCGTCCGAAACTTTGCAGACGTTTCGGCAAGTTCTTCTTCAGGCTTCGATCCGGCGACAATTCCGGCGCCTGCGTACAGCCGCAGCGCGTGTTCCTCCGCCTCAGCACAGCGAATCGTTACGACCCATTCACCGTCACCGTCCGCGTCACACCAGCCGACCATACCTGTAAAAAATCCGCGGTCAAACGGCTCAATCTGTTTAATCGCTTCTTTCGCCGCATTCGTCGGCGTGCCGCAAACAGCGGGCGTCGGATGAAGAGCGGCGGCGAGCTCTAATGAAGATACAGAAAGATCTGTAAGCTCTCCCTTCAATTCAGTTGAAAGATGCCACATCGTCGGCGTGCTGATCAGCGATGGTTCCGGCACCTCCAGCTTTCGGCAAAACGGCTTGAGCGCGGAAGCAACCGCTTCGACTACGACCGCATGTTCGTGACGGTCTTTAGGAGAAGCAAGCAGTTCAGCCGCCCTTCTTCGATCTTCTTCAGGATCATCGCTTCGAGGTCTTGAACCTGCTAAAGGATTTGCCGTAACGCGGAACCCGGACCGTGATACAAGCAGCTCAGGACTTGCGCCTATCAAAGTGGTACGAGGCGCTTCCGGCGATTGCCCGGTTAAGTCAACGGCAAAGTTGTACCCGCTTGTATTGCGGCGGGCAAGATTTCGCAGCAATTGACCGATATCGACTTTGATCGGCGAGGTCAGCTGCAAAGACCGGGAAAGGACGATCTTACTGTATTCTCCTGCTGCTATACCTGCCAACCCTCGTCTGACCCCGGTCATATACGCTTCCGGGCTTGGAATCTGCTCGATATCATAGGGGTACAGGGCAGGTTCAGGCTCCTCTTTACCGTCTTCTTCACATGTCAGCGGCCCCGCCTGCCACGCTTCGACCGGCACGGTTAACTGCGCCGGCTTTGTATCGTCAAACGGTACAGCTCCGACCACCATCGGATTTTTCTGCCCGTTCTCCCTCGCTTTTTTCAGAACTTCCGCAGCCCGCTGAGCAAGGCTTTGCTCTTCCGTTTGAGAAACAGAAGCCAAAACACCTTCCGCCAGAATGGTCCGCTCAGGGGAAGAGAAAAAGAATGAAGCTCCGGCCTGATATTCCTTCAACAGCTGATCGGCAAGCGCTTCTGACACGACATGACGTTCTATCATCATTAAAACCTCCTTTAGATTGAATCAGGCTCCAAGCGTTGCTCCGCCATCGACGCGCAAATCGTGCATCGTAATATGACGAGCCCCGTCAGACAGCAAAAATACTACAGCATCTGCAATATCAGCCGGCGAAGCCAATTTTCCGAGCGGAATTCCCGTTTTGAATGTTTCAAGTGATCCTTCAATTACGCCTTGCGCAGCTTCCTCACCTTGCCATAGCGACCGCTGCATCGGCGTATCGGTTGATCCGGGCGATACGATATTGCAGCGGATATTGTACTCGGCAAGTTCAAGGCCGAGACATTTCGTAAACATTAAAGCGGCCGCCTTAGAGGCCGCATAGGCGGCCATATGCATCCGCGGCACTGCCGCCGCATTTGATCCGACAGTCACGATCGCTCCAGTTCTGCGCGGAATCATCCGGCGGGCGACGGCACGCGATACGTTAAAAACCCCGGTAGAGTTGGCGCTGAACGTCTTCTCCCAATCTTCATCACTCAATGAATGGATCAGACCCGTTCTGAGCACGCCGGCTACATTGACAAGCATGTCTATCGGACCGATCTCGCGTTCAACATGGGCCACAAGCTGATCGACGGCGGCACTGTCTCCCACATCCGCGGCAAAACCGGAACCCTGCAGATCTTTTCGTTCAAGTTCGGCTTCAAGTTCAAGCAGCCCTTTTCGATTTCGATCAGCTGCGGCAACAAACACCCCACGTTCAGCAAGCGACAGAGCCACTTCTTTGCCGATTCCTTGCGAAGCCCCAGTCACCAAAGCAACCTTGCCTTTCACTCTTATCATTTCCTTTCTTAAAAACGGCAGCTCCCAAGTCTCAAAGAGTCACTGCCAGCTAAATCCTTAATTGATAATGATAATCATTATCGTTTAAAAATATAATATACCAATAAATGCAAACGGTCAAATCGTTTTCGATTGTTTATCCGTATCAATGCTCATGGTATATTATCTGTTATCCATTCTTATCTTTTCTTAAAGCTCGGGGCGCCGGAAGCGCCCCGCTGTCAAACAGGCTTGAAGGCAAACTGGAGCGCTCTGCTGATTAACACAGGCAGAACCGATATATGACCTTCCCCTTTAAATTCATGGTACTCCGCACGAATCCCCTGCTTTTCCAAGGCGGCCAAGCGGGCGGCCAGCCTTTTTGCATTGTCGTTCATCCCGCTTTTATGCGTCTTTTCAAGCTCTCCCGCCCCGAGCAATACCTTTACATCGCAATCCGCTTCCTGCAGCTTCGAAATAAAGTCATGCTCTTCATCAAAAAAGGACGGATGCCAATGGATGGACGGACTTCCGGCGATATATGTCTGAAACAGGGCCGGTTTTGTAAACAGGGTCTGCAGAACAAAAAGTCCGCCAAGGGAATGACCGAAAATCGCCTGCCTTTTCACATCAATCGTGAATTCCTGTTCGATCTCCGGCTTTAACTGCTGTTCGATGAAGGACAGAAAAGCTTTCGCCCCGCCCGGCTCCGGCCAGTCTGCTCCATCAGGTCTCCTGGGCAGCTCGGCGCCCGAATCCGGCAGAGTAAAATCGTAATATCGCCCCCGGTCAAAGGGAGCGTCGGTTTCATAGCCGATGCCGACGATAACGGCCGGCACGACGCCGGTTTTATCGGGACGACGCGACTGCATCCGCAATGCCTCCACCATTGTTCCAAACACGGAATTGGCGTCAAGCAGATAAATTACGGGATATCCTGCGGGCGGCGGTTCCCCAAATGGTTTCGCAATAAAAATCCGGTATGTGCGGCTCCCATCCGTTGAACGCATGCACCGCTGTTCTGTCCCCGGTATCGCCACCGGAATACATTCAGCAGCATTGACAGACTGCTGAAGTTTTTCTTGAGCCATGTGATTCTCCCTTCCCCTCTTTGATTGAGCTAAAAACAGTCTAATGAACCGTCTTTTTTTGTTTAAACAGTAAAAATAAGAAGTAAGGCACACCGAAAATGGCGAGGATGATACCCGCCGGCACTTCGGACGGCTGGAACAGCAGCTTTCCGGCAAAATCAGCGCATAATACGAGAAACATCCCGATCAATCCGCTTAACAGCAATGAGTGGCGGTGCAGAACGCCGACGAGCCTCCGCGAGATGTGCGGAGCAATCAGGCCGACAAATGCCATGCTTCCAGAGATAGCCACACAGGCGCTGATGATGCCGACACAAGCCGTCAGCAGCACCACTTTTTCAACATTGGCGGATACGCCGAGACTCTTCACCGTATCTTCATGAAAGCGAATGGTATCGAGCAGGCCGGATTTTGTCAGCAGGAATGGGATGAGAAGCAGCAGCCACGGCAGTGCCGCTTGAATATACGTCCAATTCGCCGACCAGATGCTTCCGTTTTTCCAAACCATGGCCATTTCGTGGTCATTCGGATTCATCTTCAATGACAGGTACAGCGAAATAGCGCTGAAACCCGAATTGATCGCGATCCCAACGAGAATAATTCTGCCCGAATCCAAGTTGCCGCCATGCCAGGCAAACATAAAAATGAATATCGCCGCCAAAATGCCCCCGATCAAGCCGAAGAATGGCATCCCCATTGCAGCGAGCAGGCTTGTCGTTTCAGTCTGGCCTTGAAAGATCAGCATGTAGCCGACGATTGCTGCACCCGCACCGGCATTAATCCCCAGGATTCCCGGGTCAGCCAGTCCGTTCCTTGTCATCGCCTGGATAACGGAACCGGCAATGCCGAGCCCAAGACCCACGAGTGCTGCCGTCACAATCCTTGGAAGACGCAGCTCAAAAAGAAGAATGGCGTATTGCTCATTCGGATTGATGTGAAGCAATGTTGATAACAGCTCAGCCGGATGTGCGGCAAACGATCCTATTGTTATGCTGAGATAACAGATTGTGAGAATCAGCACAATAAAAACAGCATAGATGACTGCAACCTTTTTAGGCACGCTGCTCCCCTCCTTTTCTTTTGATCAAATAAAGGAAGAAAGGAACGCCGATCACCGAAGTGACGACTTCAATCGGTGTCTCAAACGGATAGTTGAGCAGCCGGCTGAGAAGATCGGCCAGCGTCAAAAAAATGCCGCCGAGAACGCAGGAGCATGGAATCATCCGGCTGTAATCCGCCCCGACGAGAAAACGCGTAATATGCGGTACAATCAGTCCGACAAAAGCAATTTTTCCCGCCATGGCGACGGAGCAGCCTGTCAGAATGACAACCGCTGCCATCGCTGTCCATTTGACGGCCTGCTTTTTCTGGCCGAGGCTTTCGGAAATGTCATCTCCCAATGATAAAGCTGTCACTTTTTTGCTGAGAGAGAGCGCCAGAATGATGCCGATCACAAAAAACGGCACAGCATACTTCAGCAGCTCGGGATTCAATTGATGCAGCCTGGCGCTGTACCAGAAGCTGACGTCCTGGGAAATTTGAAAGTAAATCGACATCGCCGCTGACAGACTGCTGAGCAGCATGCTTGTGACCGTTCCGATGATGGCAAGCTGAACCGGCATAAAACCGTTTGGAATCACCGAGGCGAGGCCGAAGACGAGGCCGGCGCCAACGGCTGATCCGATAAACGAATAGCCCATCATCTCCAGGGAGGTCGAACCCGGAATCACCACCATCAGCAGCGTGATCACAAATGCTGATCCGTCGGAAACGCCCATAATCGACGGAGAAGCTAAATAATTTCGGGTGATACCCTGCATAAGCGCACCGGACACCGCCAGCGCCGCTCCGATTAAAAGAGCGCCGGCAGCGCGCGGAAGGCGGGAATGCCAAATGATTTGATGATCTGTGTTGCCCGGATCAAAATGCAGCAGCGCTGAAAAAATCACTTCGGGCTCAAGCTGTTTTGCACCGTAACATACCGACAGAAAAACGGACAGCAGTATGGCAAACGGAGCAGAAATCATAATGATGCGGGTCATTTGCTTTGAATGCATCGTTCAAGAAACCTTTTCTATTTGTTCTGCGCCAATTTCTCAGCTGCAGCCTTTAAAAATTCAACCTTGCTCCATGCCGTGCCGCCCTGCGCAAGCGGATCTACAGCATTGACAAATACATGGTCATTTTTCACTGCAGAAATGCTTTTCCAAATTGGATTATTCTCTAGATCTTTCAGCGCATTCGGCTTGTCTGCATTCTCATCGTCAGAGAATTGAACAAACATATAGTCCGGATTCATTTCGCTCAGTTTTTCTAAAGAAACCAACTCCTGGGCTTTTGCCGCCTTGACTTCTTTTGGAGCTGTGAAGCCGAGCTCGCCGTATAATGTGGAATTAAAGAATACGTCTTCCGGATAGATAAAGACATTGCCTTGTCTAATTCTGACAACGAGCGCTTTTGTATCTTTGGCCGTTTTCTCAAGCTTTGTTTTTGCTTCCTTAAGGTCTGCTTCATAATCCGAAATAATCTGCTTCGCTTTATCTTCTTTGCCTGTCAGTTCAGCCAGCAGATTTAAATTGTCTTTCCAGTTTGAAGAAACGTGGGAAACAGGAATCGTCGTCGCGATGTTATCCAGTTTTTTCACCACTTTTTCCGGAAATTTCGTTGAAGCCAGGATGACATCCGGTTTAAGCTCAAGAATTTTCTCCAGATTCGGTTCTGTTTTTTCACCGACGGCAGCTGCTTTGTCAGTAATGCTCTTGAACAGGTCCGGGAACTTTCCGGAGAAGGAAATGGCACCGGCCGGGTGAACATCCAGAAGCTTGGCATCTTCCATCGATTCCACGCTTCCCGTAATGACGATTTGTTCGGCCGGGGTCTTCACCTTGTATGTATGATCGAGGTACTCGATGCTTTTCTCAGCTGATGCTGAGCTCTTGCCATCGCCGCCCGCCTTTTCTTTGCTGTTCCCGCATCCCGCTGCGCCAAACGCGAGAAGGAGAATAAATAATAAGATTGATAGTTTTCTCATCTGACTGAGACCCCCTGATTTAATTGATAACTATTATCAATTAAAATTATAGGGTTGCCTCTTCGATAACACCATGGATTATATCCGGCAATTAAAATGGATTTTTTCCGGACAGCAGCCGAACCGCCTGGCGAATGATTCGTTCATGGCTGCATGCGGAATATTCCCGCCAAGGATCTGAATTCACCTGATACACCCGGTGATGCCGCACCGCTTTCAAATCCTGCCATGCAGCCGACTGCTGCAGCTCCCGGTAGAATGCCAGCGTCTCGGGCTCTTTAAAAATGAAAATCATGATGATATCCGGCTGATATGCCGCAATCGTTTCGATGGAGACGGACCGGTCAATCGGTTCTTCCAGCGATACAGCAGGTTCAAAGCCAAGGTCGCCGAAAAATACATCTTGAACAGAGCGGTTATGCGCCAGATAAATCTCGTGTTTATGCAGGCGCAAAAACAAAAAACTTCGGCGTCCGCAGATTGGATAAAGCGTTTCTTTTGCGGTTTCGGTGAGACGCTGGTAAGACAGCAGCCATTTCTGAGCCTCCGCTTCTTCATCCAAATGGGATGCGGTCAGCATAAAATGCCTCCTCCATTGTTCCTGTGAAGGCAAAAAGAAGACATCGGCGATCGACTGGAGTTGTTTCCGTTCCTCGTGAGACACGCTGTCCATGCTGATAATGAGCTCAGGGGCAGCCGATGACAATGTCCGCAGGTTTTCTTCCCACGGCTCGTGAAAGCGGTAAGCGCTCAGATGAACCGGAATATCTGCCGCGTAATGTTTATAGTAATACGATGTCCACTTCGGATGCAGAGAAGCTGCGTAAGGAATGAGGTGCAGCGGTATCAGCTGACCGATCGTATTCTGGCCGTAGGCCGCCAGTTTCCTGCGCCTTTTTTTCATATAAACGGTCGGGGATAAGCCCGTATGCTTCTTAAATGTCCTGCTGAAATAAAATTCATCCTGATACCCGATTTGGCTTGAGATTTCCCTCAGCTTGTAGCTTGCTTTTGCCATCAGCTGCTTTGCTTTCGTCATCCGCGTCTCAGTGATAAACTCTGTCACGCTTCGACCGTACAGCTTTTTGAACGTTTCGCTGTAGTGCTTCGCGCTGATTCCGGCCATTTGCGCGAGTTGATCAAGCGTCAGGTGTGCATCTGAATGCTCTTCAATATACTCCTTTGTTTTTCCTATGGCTGATGCGGTGTTTTCGGGATGGGTCAGTTTAGCCGAATAGATATCGTACAAAAGCTGCTGCAGGTCTGCTTGGCATTTCAGCTCCTGGAGTGCTGAAGATGCCGGCCATAAGGCGGAAAGTTCCTGAAGGCGGGAGGCCAGATTTCCGACAGAATGGACATTCATCATCTGAAGGTCGGAAAAAACGTCAGGATCGGTGTCTGCTTCAAGTGTCAGGCGGCGGTCGTCATAGCTGTAGGGCTGCAGCCTGATGAGATACCCGCTGATTTCAGCTGACGAAGCTGTGATTCCGAATGTTTCATAAGGCGGAACAATATACAGCGTTTCTTTTTGGAGCGGACTGCCTGATGCCTGTATATCAATTCTCCCTTCACCCTTCAAGTGAAAGATCAAAACAAAAGAGTCTGCCAGCTGCTGTTCATCCGGAAGATCGCCGGGCTTTCTTATATGATCGACTTGCAAGAGACGATAGAAATAAGAAGATTTCATAGAAAAACCGCCTTTCTTAACACCAGTAATATCACAAAAATAAAAATGCCCCTAAAACAATATGGTAAATTGGTTGCGGGGTTCTGGTCCGGCACAAAATACCAGTTTGCAAGGTGCATTTCACATCACTTATAGCAATATGCTTCTTACGATTTACTATAACACAGTCGCTTTTATTGGGGAATAATGTTGTCAGTGCGGTCATTTGCCCAATGTGCACTTTAAAATATAATAAAAAATCAATACTTATCATTTCAATATCTTTTTGCCTGGTGTATAACTATAGAGAAATGACTATATTTAAAGGGAAGGCGTGACTTCTTATTTTGGAAATGACATCCAGCATGAAAAAATCGCTTGATGCGATTGCAAAATGGGGGAAAATAACCGGCGTTTTTATGATTATCGGCGGAGGCATCTATGCCTTCTTCGGAATTTCTTTGCTTATCATCGGAGCCGCTCCAGGTGTGCTGATGATTTTTTCGGGGATCTACCTTATAAAATCGGCAAACGCCGCTCAGAAAATGAGTGATGACATGCCGCAAGAACCGCATGAAGCCTTGCTTGACAACTATGTGAAGTTTATGAAATGGCAATTTTTCTTCTTACTATCCATTATTGTGATCTTTATTTTATGCATAGTCGCCTTTTTCTTCCTCATCTTTTTAGGTATTCTTACTGATTTACACAGCGGATATGATCCTTATTATTATGAATGAAAATCAAAAGCCTGTCTCGGGAATTGATCCCAAGACAGGCTTTTATTATTCGGCTTCACCGACAACAGTGAAACGCTCATTGATATGCTCGCCTTTTTCAGCCTCGTCCACCACTGCAATGGCATAGTCTGCATAGCTGATGTAGCTTTCTCCGGCGGCGTTTACGATTAAGTTTTCCTGACCTTTTTGATATGAACCTGTTCGCTTTCCTTCCGGATTGAAAAATGCCGCCGGGCTGATGAACGTCCATTTCAGTCCCTCCGCTTCTTTCAAATCCTGAAGGTTCTGCCCCTGATTTTTAGCCGTCGGCAAGTATTCTTTAGGAAACTCAGGCGTATCGTACAGCTGGGTTGTTTTTTCCTTATCGACATAAAGGCTTCCTGCACCGCCTACGACGATTAATCTTGTTTCAGGAGCCTGCTTAAACAGTTCAATCAGCTTTCTTCCAGCTTCAACATGGAGATGCTCCTGCCCTGGAGCCGCGCCGAATGCATTGACGACAACATCCAATCCTTTGATGTCTGCCGCTGTTAGGTTGAAAATGTCTTTTTCAACGACAGTTGCACCGCTGTTCGCCATTTTTGACGCACTTCTGACAATTGCCGTCACTTCGTGTCCTCTTTCTGATGCTTCTTTTAAAATCATGCTGCCCGCTTGACCGCTTGCACCGATAATACCAATTTTCATAATCGCTTCCTCCAATAATTTAAGTATTTGTAACAAAATAAGTTACATGTTGATGATGAAACATCATCTCTTATTTAAAAGAGATGAGTTAAGACGTCTTTAAGAGACTTGCTGGCCAATTCGTTCTCCATCGCCTGCTGAACGCTGTGAAACGTTTGGTCAAGCGTTGTTTGAATTTGTCTTCCAACCGGACAGTTTGGATTCGGCTTGTCATGAATCGCAAACAATTCCTCTTGCGGCTGAACCGCGCGGTAAATATCCAGCAGAGATATATCTTCAGGATCTCTTTTCAGGGTTGCCCCGGCCACTCCCGGCCGCGACGTCAGAATACCGCCTTTTTTGAGCTGGCTGATCATGCGTCTGATCACAACCGGGTTCGTATTGACGCTCCCGGCGATCATTTCCGAAGATTCCCGCGGGTTTGCAGCGATTAAAGACAAAATATGAATGGCCACTGAAAGACGGGTGTTCACCATAAGTTTTCACCACCGATGTAATTATTATAGTTACAGGATAAGTTTTTTGTCAACTATTATCATATCCTTAATAATCGTAAGAATAAATAAAATTTTTTTCAAACCACCTTCATGTCTCACTTTGGAACTTTTTCATAGGATCTTTCGTATTGATTGATGAAAGGAGTGTTTTCAATGAAAGAGATAGCAGAAGGAAAAGCAGCTTTGGATGTCCGGCTTGAGCCGAATGAAGAGATCAGATCTATTATTCTTTGCGCTTATAACGCGAGACTGTCTGCACGTTACACTCCTTACAGAGGCGTGCTTGCGGCCACTGACAGGCGGCTCATGTTTTATTCTTCTCTGTTTGGCGCCCCTTTTCACCTTGACATCCGCTATGATACCATCTCCTCGTTCCGCCGAGAAAAAGGGCTGATAACAGGAGGCGATCACCTCGTCGTGATGAACGACGGGGATCGGGAAGCATTTCAATATTTTAGCGGCTGTGATCCTTTGGAAACATTCATCGAATCCGTTCGAAAGCTAAGGAAACTGCCTGAAGACATCATGCATGTCTGAAAAACGCCGGCTTCGGGTTGTGCCCGCAGCCGGCATACTCAATTATTAATCTCGTACTTCTCCCCATATCTCAGCACTTTATAAATTGCCATTCCATCAGATAGATGATTTTCGGAATATCTCACGGGAATCAGAGCAAAAAATACATAATAGGTTGAAAAATAAACAAACTGGTAGAAAAAAATATTTTCGGGTATGATGTCTTTGATAATCAGCAGATTGACAATAAAAATAGACGCTAAATTAAACAGCGATCCGCCGGCATAAATCATCGCATTCGTAAAACGGTTATCGTATTTCAGATCTCCGTATTTGCAGAAGGAATCCATGAAGTAAACACTTCTGATTTGCACAGGGCCGATTTTCAGCAATTTTTTGCCCATCCCGATTTCAAGCGAAGATTTCCCGCCGAACAACACCGCCATGACGCTGTGGCCCAAGACATGAAGCACCGACACGGCGGGAAAAACGATCAAGAACGACCAGAAGAATTTGACAATATCCTGCAGTCCGAACATTCAATCATCCTTTCTGTTTCAGCCCATGTTTTTTAAAGAATTTCCGCTTTTCCCCCCGTATCAAACCTGTCAATATGCAAGTCAAGCCGGCCTCTGAAGCATGAAAAAAACCGCCCATCTTTTCAATGGACGGCTCTCTCCAAGGCGGTCAATTATCCTCCTATATAGGACATTTCAACCTTTTTCCGCGGAGCCGCTTTTGAAAGAGCGCGGTCGAGCGAATACTGGTCATCGCGATTCCGCCAGACGGTGCCGATCGCCTTAGCCAGCTCCTGATCGGTCTGCCCGCTTCTGATCAGAGTTCTTAAATCAAACCCGCTCGATGCGAAAAGACATGTGAAAAGCTCGCCTTTCGCTGATAGTCTTGCTCTGTTGCACGTGCTGCAAAAAGCATCGGATACAGAAGAGATAAAACCGATTTCTCCTGAACCGTCCAGATATCCGTACCGTTTGGCGACTTCTCCTTTGTAGTTCGGGTCGATCGGTTCAACCGGCATGTCTTCATTGATGATCCGGATGATATCCGCTTTTGTCACCACTGACTGACGGTTCCATTCATTTGTGTTCCCGACATCCATAAACTCAATAAACCGCAAAATATGGCCTTTTTCTTTAAAATAGCGGGCCATCGGCAAAATATCCTTTTCATTGACCCCTTTTTGGACGACCATGTTGATCTTGACGCCGAGTCCGGCCTCTTTCGCCGCTTCAATTCCGGCCAGCACCTTGCTGACGGAGACGCCTCTGCCGTTGATCGCTTTGAAACGCTCGTCATCCAGGGAATCCAGGCTGACCGTAACCCGTTTCAGCCCCGCTTTTTTCAGCTTGTCAGCGTAAACCGGCAGCAGAACGCCGTTCGTCGTCATCGCAATATCGCGAATCCCTTTGATCTCCGCAAGCTTCCCGACCAATTCCGGCATATCTTTTCTCATCAACGGCTCGCCGCCGGTGAGGCGGATTTTTTCCACCCCGAACTGATGAACAAACAGCTTGGCCAATCGTTCAAGCTCTTCAAAGGACAACAGTTCGCCTTTTGGCAAAAACGGATAATCCTGTCCAAAGATTTCGGCAGGCATGCAATACGTACATCTTAAGTTGCAGCGGTCGGTGACAGAAATTCTTAAATCCCGAAGCGGCCGGCTTTTCTGATCCAAAACTTGTTCACTGTTGTTGTTCACGCCTGTTGCCTCCTTTATGTTAACTGAATTCGCTCGTGATGCGTATATACATTAAATGACCGGTTCCTGGCAAAACCAATCGTCATGATATTCAGCTCCTCTGCCATTTGAATGGCCAGCTCGGTCGGCGCCGACTTGGAAATGACCGCGGAAACCCCGATTTTTGCGGCTTTAAGCAGCACTTCCGAAGAAATTCTGCCGCTGAACACGATCAGCTTGTCGCGCACAGGGACCTGGTGAAGCAGACAATATCCGTACAATTTATCAAGCGCATTATGTCTTCCGATATCAGATCTGACTGCAATCAGCTTGTCAGTGCTGCACAAAGCGGCATTATGAACGCCCCCCGTATGGCGAAAAAGCTTGCTGTTTTTCTGCATGTCGCGCATCAGCGCCAAACAGTTCTCAGGCGTAATGGTCACGCCGTCAATCGCCGTTTTTGCGGTTTTGACGTCCTGCTGGAAATAAAAATGCCGCCCTTTTCCGCAGCAGGAGCCGATCACCCGCTTCGTGTAATCCTTCAGTACCAGCTTTTTTGAGCTGACAAGGTCGACATATGCGAATCCGAGACTTTCATCTATTGTAAACCTTTTAATCTCATTTTTAAATCGGATCACACCTTCAGACGCGAGAAATCCGATCACCAGTTCTTCCAGGCTGTCCGGCGAACAAACAAGCGTGACAAATTCCTCACCGTTCACCATGACAGTCAGGGGGAATTCCGTTGCCATCTGATCTTCTTGCTGTGTCATCTCTCCATTATCATAACGGAAAATTTTTCGGCTTGTTGTGATGTTTTTCCCCATGAATAAACCCCGCCCCTTTGTTTCTTATCATATCTATTACTATACTCGTCTATCATGCCGTTTCACAACCGTCAGGTCAAATTTGGAAGCTTCATCTTGTTGATAGCTTGAAAACATGATATTATTTTTTAAAAGTTCAAAAAATATACACTTTTCAAACAGACTGCCTTTCTTCGCAGCAACCCCGGAAACCGCTTTCAAACAATCGCTCCCCGGCAGCCTTCTGTCTTTATGACAAGCCTTTCTTTTCCACAGGAGGTTCTCGCATGAAAAAAGTGAAAAACAGGTGGCTCATTGCTTTATGTGCTGTAGGTATTCATTTGTCTATCGGGTCTGTATACGCATGGAGCGTCTTTACAAACCCGCTCGCTGAAACCTTCGGCTGGAGCCTCAGCCAGATCAGCCTGACGTTCAGCATCGCTATTTTATTTCTCGGTCTTTCAGCCGCATTTTTGGGGCACTTCGTCGAAAAGCACGGCCCTAAAAAAGCAGGCATGCTTGCCGCTCTTTTCTTCGGAGCTGGCGTGACGTTTTCAGGCTTCGCCGTTCAGATCGGCTCCCTTCCCCTGCTTTATTTGTTTTACGGCGTCTTCGGAGGAATCGGACTCGGCGTCGGCTATATTACGCCCGTATCTTCGCTTGTTAAATGGTTTCCTGACCGCCGCGGCTTGGCTACGGGGCTAGCCATTATGGGATTCGGATTTGCGGCCTTGATCAGCAGCCCGATCATACAGATGCTGATCTCAGCGGTCGGTATAGCCAATACCTTTTTTATTCTCGGCATTTGCTACTTTCTTGTGATGATGCTGTCTTCGCTTTACCTCGCTCCGCCGGAAGACGGCTGGAAGCCTGAAGGATTTTCAACCGAAAAAAACGGAAAGGCGCAAAGCGCCGATATTTCCCAGCTGACGGCAAATGAAGCCATTAAAACGAAACGCTTTTATTATTTATGGCTGATGCTTTTTATTAATGTTACGTGCGGAATCGCCATCATATCCATCGCTTCGCCGCTGGCGCAGGAAAGTGCGGGCATGTCCGCCGCCGCTGCTGCCGCTCTCGTCGGCGTTTTGGGCGCATTTAACGGCTTAGGGCGGATCGGCTGGGCCTCAGCATCTGATTACATCGGCCGGCCGAATACGTATACCGTCTTTTTCGCTGTACAGCTGATCGCCTTTCCGCTTTTGCCGTTTATTTCTGACAAGGCCGTATTCTCTGTTTTGATGGCATTGATCTATACGTGCTATGGAGGCGGGTTTGCCGCAATTCCGGCTTATATCGGGGATTTGTTCGGAACAAAGCAGCTCGGTGCAATTCACGGATACATTTTAACGGCATGGGCGGCGGCAGGACTTGCGGGCCCGATGTTCTCTTCTTGGGTGCGTGATGCAACAGGAAGCTACAGCCAGAGCCTGACGGTTTTCGCAGCACTGTTCGCCATCGGCCTGTTCATTTCGATCTTCATTAGAACCGACATTAAACAGTTGCGAAAAAAAGCGGCGGTTCATGTCTCAAACTCGATAAAAGGATGATCTGGCAGTATCCGCTGGAAAGGAGAGAATGGAATGGGAAAAACAAAGCATGAAGGTCCGATGAAGCTGAATAAAAAACCCGCGCCAAAACTGTGGGCGTCTTGGGCGCCGCTGGGACTCGGAAAGGTAAAGCCAAAGCATATCAGAGATACGATGAAAACGGCGTGGGACAATAAAGACAACCTTTCGTACGCCTACAGAATTTTGACGCAAGGCGTGTGCGACGGCTGTGCGCTCGGTGTATCCGGGCTCCGTGATCAGACGCTCGCAGGGCCTCATCTATGCACGACGCGGCTGAACGTCCTCCGCTTAAATACGATGCCTGCGATCGAGGACAAATGGCTGTCCGCCGACATTGAACAGCTGAGAAAGCTGGATAGCACCGAGCTGAGAAAGCTCGGACGTATCCCTTATCCGCTGTCGAGAAAAAAAGGAGAACGGTCGTTTTCGAGAATTTCATGGGACGAAGCACTCAGCCGAATCGCGGACAAAATCAAATCGATTGATAAACGACAGCTCGCCTTTTATTTAACGGCCAGGGGTATTACGAATGAGGTATACTATACAGCCGCAAAAGCGGCTCGGTTTATCGGCACAAACAACATTGACAACGCCTCGCGGATCTGCCACTCGCCAAGCAAAACGGCTTTAAAAAGGTCCCTTGGCATCGGCGCCTCAAGCTGCAGCTACCGAGACTGGATCGGGACGGATGTCCTCGTCTTCTGGGGATCTGTCGCCGCCAATAACCAGCCGGTGTCAACAAAATACATGTATGCCGCCAAAAAAGCGGGAACAAAAATCATTATGATCAACCCGTACCTGGAACCTTCGATGGAGAAATACTGGATTCCATCGATAGCTGAGAGCGCCCTTTTCGGCACCAAAATCACTGATGACGTATACCAAGTCAATATCGGCGGCGACATTGCCTTTATGAACGGGGTAATGAAGCACTGGTTTGAAATGGAACGGGAGGCCCCCGGTTCAAGCATTGACCGCGCTTTTATCGAAGCACACACAAACGGATTCAATGAGCTTAAACAGCATATCGAAAAACAAAATTGGAAGACGCTTGAAGAGTCATCCGGCATATCGAAAGATAGAATGAAAGAATTCGCCATCTTGCTGGCCCGGGCGAAAACCGGCGTTTTCATTTGGAGCATGGGACTCACACAGCACCGTTTTGCGACCGACAACATTTCACAGGTGGCAAATCTCGCCCTTTTACAAGGATTCATCGGCAGAAAGCATTGCGGCCTTATGCCGATCAGAGGGCACAGCGGTGTGCAGGGTTCTGGAGAAATGGGTGCCGATCCTTTCGTCCTGCCAGGCGGTGATTTTGACGAAGAAACTACCGCACGGATCGAGAAGATTTGGGGCTTCCGTATACCGACTTGGCAAGGCGATACGATCGGCCAGACAATCGAAAACATGCTGCTGCCGAACGAAAGCGAAAGAAAAGTAAAAGTGTTTTATACGAGCGGAGGCAACTTTTTGGAAACGATGCCGAACCCCGATTTTATCAAAAAAGCATTACAGGAAGTTGAGATGAGAGTCCATCAGGACATCATCTTCAATACTTCCACCCTTGTCGATGCCAAAGAAGAAGTTATCATTCTCCCCGCAATGACAAGATATGAACAGCCTGGCGGAGGAACCTCGACCAGTACGGAACGGATGGTCTATTTCAGCCCTGAAATTAAAGGACCGCGCATCGGAGAAGCCCGTTCTGAATGGGAAATTTATATGGATCTTGCCAAACGGGTTCGGCCCGCAGACAAAGAACTGATCCATTTTGACGACGCTGCAGAAATCCGTGAAGAAATCGCTGCTGCCAACAGGAATTATGACGGGATTCAGCATTTAAAAAAACGCGGAGATGTCTTTCAATGGGGCGGCGCCTGGCTTTGTGAAGGCGGGATGTGTCCGACGGCAGACGGTAAGGGTAACCTGATCCCCGTCGATCTTCCTGAAAACAGACAAACTGAAGGACGCTTCCTCGTGACGACAAGGAGGGGAAAACAGTTCAACTCGATGATTTATAGTGAAAAAGATCCTTTCAACGCGGCAGATCGCCGGGATGTCATGATCAATCCAAAAGATGCCGAGGAGCTTTATATTCAAGATGGAGAAGCGATCGTTCTATTCAACCGCTACGGAACTTTCCAAGGCCGGGCAAAATATGCCACCGTACAACGCGGAAACACGGCGGTCTACTGGCCGGAAGGAAATGTCCTGATCCCTAAAGGCGTATACGAAAACCATGCCCGTATTCCGGAATACAACACGGCGGTCATGATTGAAAAGGCGGAGATTTTCCATTCAAGAAAAGATCCGCGCTATGCAGAAAAACGAATCGAAGAACTCGAAATGTCGACAGATTAGCTTAACAGAAGGTCGGGACGGCACTGCGGCCGTCCCGCTCTCGTACGGAGTTACTGAGACAGTTTTACGCCTTCTTCTTTCCATACCTTTTTAAAATCAGAAGCTGAGTCGGCTTCAATCAATTTTCCGCCGCCAGCAGCAGCTACTTTTTTAAGCTTAGCTTTTTCTTTCACGGTTTTCACATCAAGTCCAACAATGTTGACGATTGTTTTAATGTTGGATTTGCGCAGATCTTTCGCTGCCTGAACAGGGTCTCCTCCGCATGTTTCTTCACCGTCTGTCACGATGTAAACATAATTCTTACCATCTTTATCGGCAAGATCTTCTTTTACATCATAAAGAGATTTTGCAATCGGAGACCAGCCTGTAGGCTTAATTCCGCTTAAAGCGTTTTCGAACGAGTTGGAAGAAAACGGCTGCAGATCATAGACGGTTTCCGTCGTACCGCAAGATAGTTCTTTTCCGGAGTTTTTATTGTTGCCTTTATGTCCGAACACATTCAGCATAACATTCGCATCGCTTGAAAGCAGGTCAGCAAAGTCGGTTACGGATTCTTTGGCAATATCAAATTTTCTTTCTCCTTCAACCTTTTGTGCCATGCTGCCGCTTGCATCAAGCACAACTGCAACATTGACATCTTTTTTGCTGTTGTCCGCATTTCCGTCTTCAGCCGCGAAAGCAGCAGCCGGAGCCAATGACAAAAGCATGGTGAACGTTGTTAACAGAGTAAACCTTTTTTTCACCTTTCTCACTTTCCTTTCCGCACTTTTTTTCGGACCGAACTTCCGCATGAGATCTAGTCCACCAACATCGTAAAAGAAGGCTTGATAGAAATAAATAGGCCGGATCTCCTTTTCAAATTCACAAATTCTTCATAATCCTTACGATAATCGACCGACACTTCCACTTAAGTCCTACCAAAAAAGTCCGCTAAAAGACCGTTTTCGTCCCAATAAAACAACAGTTACGACAAATTACCCCTCCAAAGGATTCAGCGGGGTTCAACGTTCTGAAACAATAACTTAATATTTGTAAAGTGTTTTACTTGACTTTTGACATTCTTTTCATCAAAAAAGGAAAGCTGCGGAAACATGTCCACAGCTTTTTTCCAGTTTATTTAGAAAGCTCGATTGCTTCCTGAGTGAAAATTCTTTTGATGTCATTTTTGGTTTTTGCTTGGAAATATTCACCGCCGCCAGCTGCTGCGATGCTTGTCAATTGTCCGTGAAAATCTCCTTCATAATCAAAGCCGATTACGTTGACAACCGCATTAGATTTGCGCAGTTCTGTTGCGACTTTTACCGGGTTGCCTCCACATGTTTCCTCACCGTCTGTCAGCAGATAGACGACGTTTTTCCCGTTGTTGTTCTGCTGGTCAAGCGCGTTTTTGGCATCTTGCAGCGCGTTTGCGATCGGTGTCCATCCAGTCGGTCCGATGCCGTTTAATGAATTGCGGAAGCTTTGCTCGTCATACGTTTGGAATCCGTACACTCCTCTGATTGCATTGCAGGATTGTACTTTTCCGGAGTTTTTATTGTTTCCCTCTGAACCGAAAACCCTCATGAGCACGTTTGCATTTTCAAGCTTTGAACCAAAGCTGAACGCCTCATTTTTGGCAAGCTCGTATTTTGAGACTCCGCCGATCTTTTTAGCCATACTGCCGCTTGCATCAAGCATAATCGCGATGTTAGGCGAATCTTCAGCAACTGTTACCTCCTGTTTTTTCTCAGCTGCGAAAGCAGGTGAACCAAGGCTAAGAACCATAGCGGTCAAAATCCCTAATGTCAGCTTCTTCTTCATTTCTCCCTTTCCCCTTTCTTAAATAAAGTCGTTAACACATTAATATCGTAGAAGAACACCAGGGAGAAATAAATAGGGCATGTCTCCTTTTCCTCGTTATTCATTTCAGCATACAACAAGCAGATAAAATAGACTTTATAGCCTGTGAACCCTTATATTGACAAGAGATTCACGGCCTTTTGACGCTGTTCAGCAAGCCCTCCGGCACATGATTCTTGAAATATTTGTATAATATTTTGGCGCACATCAACTTCATGAGAATGCCAAATTTGATGACATTCAAAAAGACGCCGCCAATGAGGCAGACGTCTCTTTATTATTTTTTCGCCATGTATTTATTTAAAAATTCATCAGCATTGGATACGGCTGTTCCTTTGTAATAATACTTGACGATGGCTTCCGCTTTCTTGCCGTCTTTCGCCATATAATGTGCGCCGTATTGGCTCATTCCTACTCCATGTCCAAAACCCCTCGTCGTGACGGTAATCTGATTCCCGTCGCGTTTCCAATCAAAGTCTGCCGATTTGAGGCCGAGCTTTTCACGAATATCTCTTCCCTCAAGCTTCTTTCCATTAATGACAGCAGTCGCTACGCGTTTTCCCGGCGTTCTTTCAGTGATCTTCCCAATGCTGTTTGAGCTGGGCAGCTTCACGCCGAGCTTTTGTTCAAATTCAGTGACAGTAAACGTTTTGTGGTTCAGGAATTTCGGCGACTTTGTATCCCAGGAGCTTTTCACGCTTTGCAGGTACGGAATATCACTTGTCCAATAAGCCCCCGCATTCTCGGTGTACCCGTTGCTCGTCGAGAAAAACGAAGCGTCAATTGGCTTATGATCATAGGTTAAAATTTTGCCTTGCGTACTGGCGACAGCTTCGGTCACTTTTTTGATTTTCCAATCGTAATCTTTCTTCCACAGCCTGCGGAGCTCTTCTTTGTTTTTATACACCTGGAACATCTGCGTATCATCGACGAGCGAGCCCTTCGGCGATCGGACAGCCTGCTCTGATACCATTTGCCTCACAATATATGTGCGGGCCGCGAGCGCTTGTGCTTTCAAAGCTTCGATATCGAAATCAGCCGGCATTTCCGAAGCAACGACACCAATGACATACTCTTCAAGCGGAATGTCTTCAACTTTCCGGTCAGCCGTTCTGTAGACCGGAATTGAAACGGGAGACTCTTTTAAGGTGACTTTCTTTTTTTCCTCGTGTTGCTGAGCGTGCTTTTCTGTTTTGATTGCCCCCGGTCCCCCGTGAAAAGGGAGGACAAGCAGTGTTGGTATGAGTAAAATCAGCATGCAGATTCCTGCTAGTACAATAAATAGCTGTTTCAAATCAGTGCCCCCATTTCTGTTTTGTCTCTTTCATTTTATGGGCGGGGACAAGCTAATATGACTGTACTTTTCAACTGCGGCTGCGTATTTTAAAAGCCATTCTTGTGCATAATGATAGATATGGGAGGCATACTGATATAGAATACTTGAAACATAAAAATCAGTATGCCGGATGACATACTGATTTCACGTTGATTTATGCGTTTAAATCGGATACAACTTCTTTATTTTCAATATGAACCGCTTCTTCATCGTTAACGCGCTCAATATCAGCACCGATACCGGCAAGTTTTTGGTGGAAGTTGACATATCCCCGGTCTAAATGTTTTAATTCGGTTACGCGCGTATGACCGTCAGCGACAAGGCCAGCAAGGATAAGAGCTGCGCCGGCGCGAAGATCCGTTGCGGCCACCTCAGCACCTTGTAGCTGCACAGGACCATTAATAATGACAGAACGGCCTTCGATTTTAATATCTCCGTTCATACGGCGGAATTCTTCCGCATGCATGAAGCGGTTCTCAAAGACGGTTTCTGTGATCATGCTGGTTCCATTTGCGCGCATCAAAAGAGCCATCATCTGAGACTGCATATCAGTCGGGAAACCTGGATGTGGCATTGTTTTTAAATCAATAGGCTTCAATTCAGAAGGACCGATGATCCGAAGACCGTCTCCTTCTTCCATGATTTGAACGCCCATTTCTTCCATTTTCGCAATTAAAGATGTTAAGTGCTCAGGAACCGCTCCCTTTACCAGTACGTTCCCTTCGGTAATCGCAGCGGCAACCATGAACGTACCCGCCTCGATCCGGTCAGGAATAATGGTATGTTTTGTACCATGAAGCGCCTTAACGCCTTCAATTTTAATGGTGCCTGTACCGGCACCCCGAATTTTACCGCCCATTGCATTGATATAGTTAGCCAGATCAACGATTTCAGGCTCTTTAGCAGCATTTTCGAGCGTTGTCGTGCCCTCAGCCAAAGCTGCAGCCATAATCAGGTTTTCAGTTGCTCCGACACTAGGAAAATCAAGATAAATTTTTGCGCCTTGAAGGCGGCCTTCTACAGTCGCTTCAATAAAGCCGTTTCCGACTTTAATTTTTGCGCCCATTGCTTCAAAGCCTTTCAGATGCTGATCGATCGGTCTTGAACCGATTGCACATCCTCCAGGCAAAGCCACTCTCGAGTGACCTGTGCGAGCAAGAAGCGGACCCATCACCAATACAGATGCGCGCATTTTACGAACATATTCAAACGGAGCTTCCGTAGACAAAGTGCGAGATGCATCAACCGTTACTGTATTATTTTCAAAATGTACACTTGCGCCTAAATGACGTAACACTTCGTTAATCGTATATACATCGGAGAGCGTAGGCACATCACATATTACGCTTTTTTCTTCACTGGCTAATAAAGATGCAGCGATAACTGGTAAAACGGCATTTTTTGCTCCTTCAACTTTGACTGTGCCGTTTAACTTTCGACCGCCGCGGACGATGATTTTTTCCAAGGTATTCCCCTCCGCGTCCCAATTTCTCTATATTAATATTCAGTCGTAACGATTGGTGTGCCAACCGTGACGGTAAGTTTTTCGCCCATTCCCGCATTTCTAAGCGAGACTTGCAGATTCATACGGTGTTTTTCTGTCTTGATGGATTCTTTCCACTCGTTAGTGTAAGCAGAAATAGAAACGAAATTTGGTTCGATTAAATCTTCAACTGACTTTGCATCAAATTCATGTACTAGTTCATTTGCTTTTTTTTGCAAAACAACATTCATCATACCATTTAAATGGCCCTTTAGACAAGTAAAAATTGCGGTCTTTTCTCGCATTATGTCGAATGCATCCCGTTCAAACTGCTTATATGTAGTATTCCAGTTTTCCCGTGGTCCCGCGCCTTTTTGCTCATACAATAAATACGAAACAAGTCTCTGGTTTTTGTGGGTGGATACCAAATGTATTTTGGAATTGATGTGATTTTTTTTGTCCTGAAAAACACCTGTTGCTTTAACTGTATCATCGTCTTCCCGCGTTATAGTCCATTGATATTGTCGATGCTGTTTCTTGAAATGTTTCAGTTTTGCAAAAAAATCTTTTTCACTTAGGGTAAGCTGCTTTTTTGTGTGCAGGGTCCATTCTTCAAGCTCGACATCATGGCGGCTCAAACCTTCCGCCAGCTGTTCCAGCGGCGTATTGCCCGCTGCTTCAAGCGATTGAAAGACATGAACAATTAAAAATAAAACCACAATAAAAATGAGGGCATTAACCGTTTGTTTTGTCTTCATTCCGCATCATCCTCTCCTACTCTCCATTGTTGACGGATCGTAGGAAAAGCATACGTGGAAAAACAAGGTCCCCCGGTGATTTTGCGGAATGCGGCGTTACCCACATTTGTCCATTCCCAAAAATTCTTTTACTCAATCATGAAAATAAATTTTGAAGCTGTCTGGAATAATAAAGATAGTCCAGGAAAAAATTGCTGACGGTGGAGCCGACGGCGATTGTAATGATGATCATTAACACCCTCGCCTGAATGACTTTTCCTTTCCTGATAAGCGGATCAATATTGACCGCCAGAAGAGCCCACCAAGTCAATGCAATAAAAAAAAGATGAACGATGATACTGACAGCAGCCTGTTGTCCGATCTCTTCCATTATTGATGACGCCTCCTTACGTTCCAGCCGGTTTGGTGGCTCCGGCCTGCCTAGTCTCTTCTGCTGTGGGATAAAGGAATAATGCCGGTCATTTCAAGTCATTTTAACAGTTTTGATGTTTCATGTTAAGACGTTCATGGATAGAACTTTTTCCCATAGATGGAGTGATCCTCTGTTGCCTGAGGCCAATGTTGAGGAGTTTGCTTGAATGTCTTACATCCTCTTTCTGGCGGAAGAGAACATAGCTTACTATTTTGTATTATAGATAGATTCAAACTAAAAAGGCGAACAATTTGTGAACTTTTTTCAACATTTTCAATTCTGTTTAATCATGAATATAAAAGAACCCTTCCCATCCTTAATATGGGAAGGATCCTCATCTTTATCTCGCAACATCCAACCGGTTAATCGCGCGTTTTAAAGCAAGCTCTGCCCGAATAATGTCAACATCTGGCGTATGCTTTTGCAAACGTTCCTCGGCACGCCGTTTTGCGGCCAAGGCGCGTTCTTTGTCAATTTGTTCAGATGTTTCCGCCGTCTGGGCCAGAATGGTGACATGGTCAGGGCGGACTTCAACTATGCCCCCGCTGACGGCAACCAGCTCAGTTTGACCGTCTTTTTTCAGACGGACTGCAGCAATTTTTAGCGGAGCAACCGTCGGAATATGGCCGGGTAAAATACCAAGCTCACCGCTCTCTGCTCGAACGCTTACCATTTCTATATCCGCATCGTATACTGGGCCGTCGGGAGTAACGATATTGACTTTTAAGGTCTTCATGCTTTTACCCTCCTAGGACCAGATTATACTTCTACACCCATTTCTTTCGCTTTTTCGACAACTTCTTCGATTCGGCCGACAAGACGGAAAGCGTCCTCTGGAAGGTGATCATACTTACCTTCAAGGATTTCTTTAAAGCCTTTTACCGTTTCTTTGACAGGAACGTAAGAACCTTTTTGTCCTGTAAACTGTTCAGCTACGTGGAAGTTTTGCGATAGGAAGAACTGTACGCGGCGCGCACGGCTGACGACAAGCTTATCATCGTCAGAAAGCTCATCCATACCGAGAATCGCAATGATATCCTGAAGCTCTTTATAGCGCTGCAGGATTTGCTGTACTTGGCGGGCCACTTGATAGTGCTCTTCTCCGACGATTTCTGGCGCAAGTGCACGAGAAGTTGAAGCCAGAGGGTCAACCGCAGGGTAAATACCCATTTCAGACAGCTTACGCTCAAGGTTTGTTGTCGCATCCAAGTGAGCGAACGTTGTTGCCGGTGCCGGGTCAGTATAGTCATCGGCAGGAACGTAGATCGCCTGAATCGATGTAACGGAACCGACATTTGTAGAAGTGATCCGTTCCTGAAGCTGACCCATTTCAGTTGCAAGCGTCGGCTGATAACCAACCGCAGACGGCATGCGTCCAAGAAGTGCAGATACTTCAGATCCGGCTTGAGTGAATCGGAAGATGTTATCGATAAAGAACAATACGTCCTGGCCTTCTTTATCACGGAAATGCTCTGCCATTGTAAGTCCTGTCAAGGCAACGCGCATCCGCGCACCAGGCGGCTCGTTCATCTGACCGAAGACCATTGCCGTTTTGCCGATAACGCCGGAATCTTTCATTTCATAGTAAAGGTCGTTTCCTTCACGCGTACGCTCGCCGACACCCGCGAATACAGAGATACCGCCGTGCTCTTGAGCGATGTTGTTGATTAGCTCCTGAATCAAGACGGTTTTTCCAACTCCCGCTCCTCCGAAAAGACCGATTTTTCCGCCTTTAATATATGGAGCGAGCAAGTCGACGACTTTAATACCCGTCTCTAAGATTTCAACCTCTGTTGATAGCTGATCAAATGTTGGAGCTTCTCTGTGAATCGGATCTTTGGCAGCATCAGCCGGAAGCGGCTCATCCAAATCGATGTTTTCCCCGAGTACATTAAATACGCGGCCGAGTGTCACGTTTCCGACCGGAACGGAGATCGGCTCTCCCAGGTCGATGGCTTCCATTCCGCGTGTAACACCGTCAGTTGAAGCCATTGCAATCGTCCGAACTGAATCATCACCCAAGTGAAGCGCTACTTCAAGGGTAAGTTCGATATCTACTTCATTCTCGTTCTGCGCTTTATGTGTAACTTTAATCGCATTATATATTTCAGGCAAGTGACCGTCTTCAAAACGAACGTCTACGACCGGTCCCAATACCTGGCTAACGCGTCCTTTTTTCATCTCTATCCCTCCTGACAAGCTTTTTCTATTCTAAGGCAGCTGCACCGCCGACAATTTCCGTAATCTCCTGCGTAATCGCCGCCTGACGAGCACGGTTGTAAGACAGTTCGAGGTCAGCGATAAGCTCTTTCGCATTGTCCGTTGCGTTTTTCATCGCTGTCATCCGCGCAGCATGTTCACTCGCTTTACTGTCCAGAATCGCGCCGAAAATCAAGCTCTCAGCGTACTGAGGCAGAAGCACTTCCAAAATTTCTTCTTCGTCCGGTTCAAATTCATAGGAAGTTCTTTTTTTGTTTGGCGCGATATCTGATAATGGCAGCAGCTTTTTCTCCGTCACCTCTTGAGAAATCGCGCTGACAAAGTGGTTGTAGAACAAGTAAAGTTCATCAAATGTCTCATCGATAAACATTTGTATCGTACTGTTCGCCAAATCCTTAATTTCTGGAAAGGAAACTTCGTCCCTGATGCCGGTCATTTCGGAAATAACCGGGATGCCGCGTTTTTTGAAGAACTCGCGTCCCATTTTTCCGATCGCGATGACCGCATATTCGTCTTTTGACTGATGGCGCTCCTGGATTTTCTGGTACGCTTTGCGGAGAACGTTAGCGTTAAAAGCGCCGGCAAGTCCGCGGTCAGATGTGATGACCAGATAGCCGGTCCGCTTCACGGGACGGCTCGACATCATCGGATGCGTTCCGGTGTATCCAAGCGCAATATCAGCAACGACTTCCTGCATTTTCTCCATGTATGGAACGAACGATTTCGCTTTACTCTCAGCGCGGTTCAGCTTTGAGGCAGAAACCATTTGCTGAGCTTTGGTGATTTGACTCGTTTTTTTATTTGAAGTAATTCTGGATTTAATATCCCGTAATGAGGCCAAAAGGTTTCACCACCTTTTTGTTTTCAAATTCACTCCGAATTTACGTGAAAAAGAGAGAAAAAGAAGATCTTTTTCTCACTTCAAATGTTTAGTTGCTAGGTGCAAACGTACGTTTAAAGCCTTCGATCGCAGCCTTCATGTCCTCGTCGGCCGGAAGGTTTCCTGTCTGAGCAATTGAATCAAGGAGATCTTTATGGTTTTGATCAAGGTACATAAAGAACTCTTCTTCAAAGCGTCTGATGTCCTCTACAGGCACATCATCAAGGAATCCGCGGGTCAGGGCATAAAGAATGGCAACCTGCTTTTCGACGCGGAGCGGCTGGTTCAGATCCTGTTTCAGAACTTCCACTGTACGGGCTCCACGGTTCAGCTTGGCCTGCGTCGCTTTATCAAGGTCAGATCCGAACTGTGCAAATGACTCAAGCTCGCGATAAGATGCCAAGTCAAGACGAAGCGTACCGGCTACTTTCTTCATCGCTTTGATTTGCGCAGATCCGCCGACACGGGATACCGATAATCCAGGGTTGACGGCAGGGCGCACGCCTGAGAAGAACAAATCAGACTGCAGGAAGATCTGTCCGTCTGTGATTGAGATGACGTTTGTCGGAATATAGGCTGAAATGTCGCCAGCCTGCGTTTCAACAAACGGCAATGCTGTTAAAGATCCTCCGCCTTTAGCGTCGCTCAGTTTCGCAGCGCGCTCAAGCAAGCGGGAGTGCAGGTAGAATACATCTCCAGGGAATGCTTCACGGCCTGGAGGACGGCGCAGAAGCAAGGAAAGTTCACGATAAGCCGTCGCTTGTTTTGAAAGGTCGTCATACACAACCAGCACGTGTTTTCCGTTGTACATGAATTCTTCACCCATCGTAACACCCGCATACGGCGCTAGATACAATAGCGGTGCAGGCTGTGAAGCGGAAGCTGTGACAACGATGGTATAGTCAAGAGCGCCTTTTTTGCGCAGCGTTTCAACGACACCGCGAACAGTCGATTCTTTCTGACCGATCGCAACATAGATACAAATCATGTCCTGATCTCTTTGGTTCAAGATCGTGTCAATCGCAATCGATGTTTTACCCGTCTGACGGTCACCGATGATCAGCTCACGCTGACCGCGGCCGATAGGAATCAGCGCATCGATCGGTTTAATTCCCGTTTGAAGCGGTTCATGAACGGATTTACGATCCATAACACCAGGTGCCGGGCTTTCGATCGGACGGGTTTTGCTTGTGAGAACCGGGCCCATTCCGTCTACAGGCTGACCGAGCGGATTGACAACGCGGCCGAGAAGCTCTTCACCGACGGGAACTTCCATGATCCGTCCGGTTCTTTTGACTTCGTCACCTTCACGGATGTCTTTGTAAGGTCCCAAAATAACGATACCTACGTTTGATTCTTCAAGGTTCTGAGCTAAGCCCAGCACACCGTTTGAAAATTCGACAAGCTCACCTGCCATACAGTTATCAAGGCCGTGCACGCGTGCGATACCGTCACCGACCTGAATTACCGTACCTACGTCGTGAACTTCTATTTCAGACTGATAATTTTCAATTTGCTGTTTAATAAGAGTGCTAATTTCTTCAGCTTTGATGCTCACTTAGGTTTCACCCCTTCTTTCGATTTTCGCCTGCTAATTGACGTTCTATCCGGTCAAGCTTTCCTCTTACACTGCCGTCATAAATACGGTTCCCGATGCGGATTTTTACTCCGCCGATCAGATCCGGATTCACTTCGTTTCTGACGCGCAGTGAAGCGGCGCCTGCTTCTTTTGCAAACACTTGAGAAAAAGAGGAAATTTCCTCTTCGCTGAGCGGTTTTACAGAGTATACGATCGCGTCTTCCGTCCCGCGGAACCGGTTCGCCATTTTTACATAATCGTCCGCGAGATCCGGGACGATTGACGTGCGGCTGCGGTCAACGAGAAGATAAAGCGTATGTAAGACTGCAGTCGAAACAGATCCGAACGAGTCTTTTAAAATCTGCTTTTTCTTTTCAGCGGGCACTTTAGGATGACTCAGAACGGCATTGAGGTCTTTATGATCAATAAATATCTTCTTAACGACGGTCAGCTCTTCTTCTATTTCATTGACCTTCTTGGATTCAAGGGCAATGTCAAACAAAGCGGCTGCGTAGCGTTTGGAGACAGCTGATTGGCTCATCGGCTTTCTCCCACTTCTTTAAGATAGTCTTGGATCAATTTTTCCTGGGCTTGTTCGTCAAGCTCTTTTTCGATCACTTTCGAAGCGATCATCACAGACAGTGATGCAACCTGCTCACGCAGCGCGCTGACAGCCTGGTCTCTTTCTTTGACGATCTCGCTTCTGGCTGATTCTTTCATGCGTTCTGCTTCCTGGCGCGCAGCCTTGATGATTTCATCCTTTTGCTGTTCTCCCAGTTTTTTCGCGTTTTCAATCAGAGAATGGGATTCTTCACGCGCTTCTTTCAAAAGCGCCTGCTGCTCTTCAATGAGCTTCTTCGCTTCTTCATTCTTTTTCTCGGCAGAGGAAATCTCTCCGGTAATGTAGTCTTCACGCTCTTTCATTATATTTAATAGCGGCCCTAAAGCGTATTTCTTCAAGAGCGCTAACAAAATCAGCATGGCAACAAGCTGGAACAGCATAGTTCCGGCATTAAACCCTACTCCTGCACCCATAACCTGTGGTAAAAAAGACATCGAATACGGCAACTCCCTTCTTGCAGATTATCTCTCCGAGGCCATCGAAAAAATGTTCTCCCTCTTTTTTCAAGAGGTTGTTTCTTCCGGCCGTTATGACAGTTCAAGCAACCATAAAGCAATGGCGAAGGCCTCTTGCAGTGATCTTCGCCATTTTACTAGTTATATAAGTTTTTAGCCGAAGAATGCTAAGAACGCGATAACAACAGCGATAATCGGAAGGGCCTCAACCAATGCTACCCCGATGAACATAAGCGTTCTTAATTCTTTACCAGCCTCAGGCTGACGTGCGATTCCTTCTACTGTACGTGATACGATAAGTCCGTTACCAATACCTGCACCAAGTGCACCTAATCCAATTGCGATTGCAGCTGCTATTAAATTCATGAAAAAGTTCCTCCTTTAAATTGTTATCCTTTTCGGATATGTCTTGTTTTTAGTGTTCATGACTTACTTTGTGAGACATGTAAACCATTGTTAACATCGTGAAGATGAATGCCTGGATTGTACCTACGAACAAGCTGAACGCCTGCCATAAGATCATCGGCACAACCGCTCCAATGGTTCCAACCAGCCCCATGAAAATGCTTTGAGAATAGAAGTTGGTTGCCATTCCGGCAAGAAGGCCGAGCAGAATTTCGCCGGCGAAAATATTACCGTAAAGACGCAATCCCAATGTTAATGTATTCGCAAATTCTTCAATAATTTTGAGCGGCACTAAATACGGAATTGGTCTGAAGAAATCTTTGGTATACTCCCCCAACCCTTTTCTTTTCACTCCGTAGTAATGAGTGAGGCCTACTACCATGACGGCGAGGGTTAAAGTAACCGCCGGATCGGCTGTCGGGGATTTCCACCATAATTCATGGCCTACTGTAATGGAAAACGGAAGGCCGAGCATGTTGGCAACAAATATGTACATCAGCAGGGTTATGCCAAGGGCGAGAAAGTCTCTGCCGACTTTAAGATCCATTGTGCTGCCGATAATATTGCGAACAAAGTCGACAATCCACTCCATAAAGTTCTGGGCTTTCGTCGGCCGGATCGCAAGTGTTCTTGTGGTCAGCACCGCTATCAGAAAGACGATGATGCTTGTCACAGTAATCATTAAGATACTTGATACATCAAAGTTAAGGCCTAAAAAGTTAACAACTCTTGATTCGTGCAAAGGGTCTTCACCTCTCTTCCATTGATGAACGTTTTAGCTGGATAAAGGAATCTATCATAATGACAGGATAAATTGTCATCAACCCCACAATGACGCCTGCCAAATGAATATATTCAGGGTATTTATAAGCAATGGCCGCCGCGATAATGGCGTTGCACAATCTGGAAGCAGTCCCGAGAGAACGGATCATTTTGCCTTTTGCCACTGCTTTATCGAAGGCCTGCATCCTTTTGGTCAGCAGCCAGAGATTGAAATAGCTGAAAACAGTGCCGGTAATCAGGCCTAAAAAAATCGCCTGAAATGGCAGAAATCCATAGCCTAACACGCAGACTGCTAAAATATATAGGACATATTTTTGTTGCCTACGGAATGAAAGACTCGCATCGGTCATCAAATACGCTCCTGATGTGAAAATTTTAAATCTATCTTACGATTACGGTAAACTAGGCGGTCTGACCATTTTACAGAACGTAGTGTTCTGTTCAAGACTTCACACACTCCGAAAATTCTCGGGCCGGTGATCTGTCTGTCGCCTGCAAATATGGGGTTTTCAAAGGATTTTAACAGAGGACTGGTCATTATGATAACCGCTATGAAAACCTTATCATAATAGCCTATTTTAGCATACAATAGCCCCCCTGAGGTGTCAATCTGTTTAAAGTTAAAAAACTATTCATAATCACAGCGTCTCTCACAAAATGTTCACAAATTCGCCCCATTTAAGACGCACACATGTTTAATTATGGTATAAAACACAAAAAAAGAAAACCCTTTTTCAGGATTTTCTTACATTATTTCGTTCCGAACATGCGGTCTCCGGCGTCGCCCAATCCGGGAACGATATATCCTTTTTCATTTAGTTTCTCATCCAAAGCGGCAATGTAAATGTCAACATCAGGATGATGCTTCTGAACTTCGTCTACACCTTCCGGAGCAGCGATCAGACACATAAAACGGATATTTTTTGCGCCGCGTTTCTTCAAGCTGTTCAGTGCCTCTACCGCCGAACCTCCGGTAGCCAGCATCGGATCGACGACGATGAATTCGCGTTCTTCAACATCGGATGGAAGCTTGACATAATATTCAACAGGCTTCAATGTTTCAGGATCACGGTAAAGCCCGACATGTCCGACTTTTGCAGCGGGAATCAGCTTCAAAATTCCGTCTACCATTCCCAGTCCCGCTCTTAGAATCGGAACAACCCCGAGTTTTTTTCCGGCGATGACGTTTGACTTTGCCATTTGCACAGGAGTTTCTACATTCACTTCCTCCAGCGGCAGGTCCCGCGTAATCTCAAATGCCATCAGCGTTGCAACCTCATCAACAAGCTCTCTGAATTCTTTTGTTCCGGTCTCTACATCCCGGATGTATGTAAGCTTATGCTGTATAAGAGGGTGGTCAAACACATATACCTTTCCCATATCCGTTTTCAGCTCCTTTTTTTCACACACTTCTATTGATTCTACATAAAAAAACAGCTTGTTTCAACAAAAATCAGGAGACAATTTTATGAAAAAAGCCGCCCCTTTTGGGAGCGGCACAAATATCTTAGTAATCAAGCCCGGTATATAACGGGTATTTGCTTGTCAGCGCTTCTACGCGCTGTTTTGCTTCTTCCAGCTTCGCTTCGTCTTCATGGTTTTTAAGGGCAAGCGCGATGATCGCTCCCACTTCTTCGATCGCTTCCAGATCAAAGCCGCGGCTTGTCACGGCTGCTGTACCTACGCGGATTCCGCTCGTTACGAAAGGTTTTTCAGGATCATAAGGAATCGCGTTTTTGTTGACGGTGATGCCGACTTCATCAAGAACATTTTCAGCCACTTTTCCGGTCATGCCGAGAGAGCGCAGGTCGACCAGCACAAGATGGTTATCCGTTCCGCCTGATACGAGCTCGATGCCCTCTTTTTTCAATGTTTCAGCCAAGTGCTTCGCATTATTGATGACATTTTGGGCGTATGTTTTGAATTCGTCTTTTAAAGCTTCGCCAAAGGAAACAGCCTTTGCAGCGATCACGTGCATTAACGGTCCGCCTTGAATTCCAGGGAAGATCGACTTGTCGATTTGCTTTGCAAACTCTTCACGGCAAAGAATCATGCCGCCGCGCGGTCCGCGAAGCGTTTTATGAGTTGTCGTCGTCACAAAGTCAGAGTAAGGAACAGGATTCGGGTGAAGACCTGCTGCTACAAGTCCGGCGATATGCGCCATGTCTACCATCACATAGGCTCCGACTTCATCAGCGATTTCGCGGAACTTTTTAAAATCGATGGTGCGCGGATACGCGCTTGCCCCGGCCACGATCAGCTTAGGCTTATGTTTAAGCGCTTTTTCACGTACATCTTCGTAGTCAATATACTGCGTCTCTTTATCAACACCGTATTCAACGAAATTGTACTGAACACCGCTGAAGTTGACAGGGCTGCCGTGCGTTAAATGTCCGCCGTGAGCAAGGTTCATTCCCAATACGGTGTCACCGTGCTCTAAAATCGTGAAGTATACCGCCATGTTCGCTTGTGCGCCGGAATGCGGCTGAACGTTGACGTGCTCGGCGCCGAAAATCTGCTTGGCGCGGTCGCGCGCGATATCCTCTGCGACATCTACATGCTCACATCCGCCGTAGTAGCGTTTACCAGGATATCCTTCCGCATATTTATTTGTTAAAACCGAGCCTTGAGCTTCCATAACCGCTTCGCTTACAAAGTTTTCAGAAGCGATCAGCTCAATCTTCGACTGTTGACGTTTCCGCTCATCTTGAATGGCGCTAAAAACTTGTTCATCTTGCGCAGGTAAATGTTTCATCAGCGAGATCCTCTCCTATCTGTTTCCATTTCGTTAATTATACCATCTCATTGTACACGGTTTTTCATGCAAATGTAAGAGATTATTTTTAAAAATCGTTTTTTATTATTGGAAAAACCGAATATTAAACGAATAGACAAATCATATAGTTCGACATATCATTTGTTCAAAAAATTATTTTAATAAAGAAAAAAAGCCTGTCCGGCTCTTCCCCCCCGCTTCTTCCGCTACTCCGCTTCATAGACGGCGCGAACGCCTCCAATCAGCTTCGGCCTTGTCCGCGCAAGCGTCACATGCGCTTCACCCAGCTGTTTTTGAGAGACGCGGACAGGAACGGCCACAGGCTTTAAATGCATCCCTATAAACGTGTCGCCGATGTCGATCCCCGCATCGGCCTCTATTTGTTCAACAAGGACAGGAGCCTTCATATGTTGATAGGCATATGAAGCCATGGAACCCCCCGCTTTCGGAACAGGAACAGCAAAAACAACGGGAAGACGGTATGCTTTCGCCGTTTCTTCCTCGACAACCAACGCCCTGTTTAAATGCTCGCAGCATTGAAAAGCAAGGGCGACTCCTGTTTGATCCCTGAGCTCTTCTAAGCCTTTGTAGACCGCTTCAGCGATTTGTCCGCTTCCCGAAGTGCCGATTCGCCTTCCGGCCACCTCGCTTGTGCTGCATCCGATGACGACGATGTGGCCGTCGCGTAAATTTGCCTGCTGATGAAATTCATCTAATATAGAACGCCATGTTTGTTCGAGATTCTTCATGATTGACGACACCCTTTATTCATGCTTGTCTTCATAATCGGCGATTTTTCCGATGCGGACAGCGTGCCGCCCGGCTGAAAACTCAGTCGTAAGCCAAACCTTTGCAATCTCTCTCGCTAAACCAGGGCCGATCACCCGTTCACCCATCGCAAGAACATTCGTGTCATTGTGCTCTCTTGTCATTTTCGCGCTGAAAACGTCGTGGACAAGGGCGCAGCGGATGCCTTTTACTTTATTGGCGGAAATGCTCATGCCGATTCCTGTTCCGCATATTAAAATGCCTCTGTCAGCTTCCCCGTCCGCCACTTTTTGCGCGACCGGAAACGCATAATCCGGGTAGTCCACAGATCCTGAACCGCATTCGCAGCCGTAATCTTCGTATTCGATGTTCAATTCATCCATCAATGCCATAATTTCTTTTCTGATATTGATTCCGCCGTGATCTGAAGCAATGATTACTTTCATTGGAATGACTCCTCCTCGTTTGATGTGCCGCCAAAAGTCTCGTGCAGACCGTTAAGCAGTATACAGCCGCTATATATTTCTGATTGATCATGTCTATTGTACCCGCTGCCGCTCGATTTGCAAACGCTCCTTAGCTTCTATTCCCGAGATTTTCCCGCCAGCATTTCTGCCAATTTTTTCAGCAGCTGCTCCAGCTCATCTCTCGTTTTTTGATAGTCGCTGAGAGATCCGCCGAACGGGTCAATGATGTCCCCGCTTTCTCCTTTGACATACTCTTTCAGCGTATAGATTTTATCTCGGCTCTTTGAAAATTCATGTACTGCCACCTGTTTGTGCTGCTCCGTCATCGTCAACACGAGATCCGCCCATTCAACCTTCTCCTCGGAAAGCTGTGAAGATGTATGATTCAGAGCGATGTTTTTTTCAAAAAGCGCTTCGACTGCATATAAAGAAGCTTTTCCGTTTTCAGGAGCAAACAACCCGGCAGATTTGACGGAGACATCCAGTTTTTTTTCGGCAGCCGCAGATTTAAAAAGCGCTTCCGCCATCGGGCTGCGGCACGTATTTCCAGTACAGACAAATAGTATGTTCAATCCTGTTCACTCCTTTGTTCATATTATAAAGGATTCAGCCGGAAAATAATAAAATCCGCTCCAGAAATCAAAAAAGAGAGGATCTCTCCCCTCTTTTTCTAAGTTTCATTATGTTATGCAAAGTGGGAAAAAGATTTTCTCCTCTTTCAATTAAATGGGCAGCAAAAGCTTCAGGCCGAAGCTCAGTAGGATGGCTCCTCCGAGCGCTTCGCTGTAAGCTCCAAGCCACGTTTGAACCTTTTTTCCAAGCAGCAGACCCGCCCAAGTTAACACCATGCTGAACAAACCGAACAAAAAGATCGTTAATAGCGGTTTCGTCCCGTAGAGGCCGAGGCTGAGACCGACTGAAAAGCTGTCGAGGCTGACGCCGACGGCAAAAATGAATAAGCCGAAGCCGTGCGGAGAGATGATCTGCTCCCCGCTTTTATTAAAAGATGCGGCAATCATCTGAATGCCCAGCACCAATAAAAGCGCTCCTCCAAGATACCCCGCAAGCGCACCAAGCGCGCCCGAAAGAAACTGTCCCGCAATCATACCGCCAAGCGGCATGATGACATGGAACAATCCAATAATGACGCCGATTTGAAAGATTTGGTTCCTTTTCAGCTTGGCCATTCCCATTCCAAGACCGACTGAAAAGGCATCCATGCCGAGTGCAAAAGCCATGATCGAGAGCGTCAGGATTTCGCCTATTAACACATCAACATTCATGCAATTCCCCCTTGGACACGCCAGCTTTTCTAGCTTATGCACGTCCAAAGGCGGATAGAACAACCCTGCTTAGGCTACGCTTCGATTACGCGATGGCCTGCAGCTTTCAAGAGCCGGTTCATAATCGCCCGGCCCACCCCTTCCTCAGGGAAAGACTCAGCAAAAATAAAATCGAGCTGTTCTTCGTCAAAGCTGCGGAGAATGTCATACAAACCGGCGGCAACCGTTTCAAGACGGTCTCTTCTGCCGCAGATGCGGACGGCATCCGCCTGATAGGCACCGGCCCGTTCCTCTGTCGTAAGGACGCCGACTTTCATGCCGTCTTTCTGATATTGGCCGATCAGCCGTTGAATATCTTCAACGCTTCCGTTCACAATGGCAAGCGGGGCTTCCGGTGCATAATGCGCATATTTCATCCCGGGAGACATCGGCGCCTTTTTTTCGTCGGTGAGGCCCTGGTCAATCAAGACAGAGCCGGCCGCTTCTTCGAGCTGCTCTTTTGTGACGCCGCCCGGCCTCAAAATGACCGGAATTTCCCCGGTGCATGAAACAACTGTTGATTCAACCCCTACTCCTGTAGGACCGCCGTCAACGATACCTGCAATCCTTCCATTTAAATCGTGAACGACATGCTCGGCTTTCGTCGGACTCGGTTTCCCGGACAGATTGGCGCTCGGGGCGGCCACCGGAACGCCGGCCTGTCTAATCAGCTCAAGGGCAACAGGATGATCAGGCATTCTGACCGCGACCGTATCGAGCCCCGCCGTCACCTTTGTGGATAACACCCCGGGTCTGCAAGGCAGCACAAGGGTCAGCGGTCCGGGCCAAAAACGCTTCATCAGCATTTCGGCCTGAGGCGAATCAACCTCTGCAAATTCTCCGAGCTGTTCAATTTCAGCGATGTGGACAATGAGCGGATTGTCGCTCGGACGCCCTTTCGCTTCGTATATTTTAGCTACTGCTTCGCTGTGTTTGGCGTTTGCACCAAGACCGTAAACAGTCTCTGTCGGAAAAGCAACCGTTTCATTTTGCTTGAGCAGTCTTGCCGCTTGTGCAATTTGTGGACAGTTTGTGGACAAATCACGTTTTACATCCACAGTCCATACTTTTGTTTTCATTAACATCAAAACTCCCTTAACAAAACACTAAAAACGTTAATCATTCATGTAAATCCTGTTGAAAGTATAAAAGATGAAGAAAAAGAAAACAAGCGTTGTCCACATTTTGTGGATAACGCTTTTGAATCCGTGGATATCTCTGTGTATAAGTTAACGGCTAATTAGACGTTTTCTCCATCAAAACGGCTCCGTTTACGCTCAACGAGTCTGAAACATGCTCTGATCCATCAAGCTCTTCCGGAATTGCCGCAGCTTGTTTAAAACCGAGCACTTCAAGGAAATCCATCGATGTTCGTTTATTGGCAACTAAATACAGGGTTTGGATTCCCCGCTTTTCACACAATACCTGCATGCTTTGAAACAGGGAAACGATGTGGCCCTGGCTGAGCTTGTCAGACACGACAAGCGAGCGCAGCAGCCCTTTTTTGTTTTCAAATTCCTCCATTCCGAGGCAGGCGACGATTTCATCGGGAGGGTCTTCCATCATGATAAACTGGCTCTTCGCTTCCTCAATGCCTTTATGGCTTGTCCCCGCCTTTTTTAAAAACGCTTCGATCGCATTCATGTCTTTCATTTCCGCTAACCTCAATTGGTAGAACATCTTTTCACCCCGTTTTTTAACTTCTCTATCCAATCTATGAGGGCGACAGTAAAATATACCTTTTGATTTGGAAGAAAGCCGGCAATTCATTTTTCAATTTTGATTAGCAGGAACTAATGCTTTGAATGAGTATGCAAATGAACTCTGTACTGGTGATAAGACAGTTTCTCTTTCTACCGGGCAATGTAATTGACACATCAGAAAGGGGCAGAAGGTGTATATTCGAAAAGCAGTATTTTCCCTGAACCGTTTTGGAAAATTATATCATATTCAAAAGCGTGAATAACCATCATGAAAAAACAAACAGTAAAAAACCGCCCTGCACGAAAGCACGGCGGTTCCTTTAAGAAAAAAGCCCGGTAATCCATTCGACAAGAAAAAATTTCACTTCTTTGTCTTCTTTATCTTTGCCAGATACCGCTTCATCTGCAGCGACTGTTTTTTCTTCCCGGGCGTTTTCCCCGGCATCGGTTTGTTCGTCTTCAGGCGACTTTACGGCTTCCCCATTGGAAAAATCAAGAAAGCAAAGCGGCGGAAACAGGACACACCACCAGTTGGCTCCCTCTCCCTTGCCTAATGTAATTAAAACAGCCTCATATTCTCCGGCTGGATACACCATATTGCCGTATAGCTTTGTCGGAAATGAAACTCGATCAAAACGGACAGACACGGATTGCCGGACATTTTCGCGCTTCATAACATCCTTGGCAACCTCTTTGATTTCGGGCAGCTTCGACCTGATGACTTGTCTCGCTTCCTCAACCGAGGTCAGGTTTTCCACCCATTTCGTAATTTGTTTATTGACCTCATCCCTGATTTTACGTTTGACGCTTTGGTCGCTCCCGCTGTCGCTGTTTGCCAAAATCCGCAGCCGAATCGCTTCATCTGGAATCACGGCAGGCTTCCCGTCTGATGATTGGGCCGTCTCTTCCGTCGTGAGATTTGCAAGCGCTCCTATTAATAAAAGAAAAATATACATACAGGCAATGTTTGATTTCTTCATTTTCCCCACCGTTCCTCTCCGTTCTTCAACCTTTTCTAGCAATATTATGGTCAAAGATGGAACGGTTTAAACGGATGCTGAAAAAAATTCTACTAAGCTTGTAATCTCTTCCTAAAAGGTCTACATATCCAAATGGCTCTGCTTGTTTTTTTGCAGGCCGGATAAAAAAATCACCGCGCTGATCACGAGCAGCAAGCCCCCCAATCCGCCGAACAGCAGAAACGGGAAGACAGCCGCTGCGCTTGCATCAATCGCCCAGCCGATCAAAAATGAAAGAAGCGCTCCTCCCAGACTTGCGGATGAAATGAAGAGACTGGTGATTTCCTCTGTAAAAGGCTTTCCAGCCAACGAGGCCAGAGTGACGGCGCACGGAAAAATACCGGCTGCCGAGAGCCCGATGAAAAATACGAGGAGCAGCTGTGTTTGATGAAGCGGAAACCATACCAGAATCAAAAGCAAAACAGTCAAGGCTCCGGCACTGAAGATCAGAAAGGCAACGGAAGTCAAGCGTCCGCCAAAAATACTTGTCAACAAACGCCCGCACACCATTCCCGTCCAAAAAAACGAAACGCTGATCACGCTGATTTCTTCTGCTCCTTTTTCCAGCATCAGCGCCGGCAAAAAGTTTGCGAAATTGGTCTCGATACCCGCATATACAAAAGCGAATATGAGAAAGAGGAAAATGCTTTTTTCTTTCCTTCCGGTTTCAAATATGGCTGACACAGTCGGTTTTTCCTGATAAGTCATTTGACCGGAAGCAGTGTCAGGGGTTTTTCTGCACAAATAAACCACCCACATACACGCAAGCACAAAAACGAAGATAAATAAAGCATACAAGGGGAAATGCCAGGCATATCGTTCCGTAAGGATATAAATAAGAAAAGGAAACAGCAAAGCGCCCAATCCGAAAAAAACCTCTAAAATATTCATCCCCTTCGCATTTTTATCTTGGGCAATCACATACGCTCCCATCGTCGTTTCTAAAGTACCGGCGCCAAAGCCGAGCAAAAACCCCATGATGACAAAAAAGATGAACATATCAAAAAGGAACACGCCTAAAAGCGTTACGAGAATAAGAAGAAGGCCAAACGTCAATACAGCCGCATGAGAGGTGCGCCTGACAAATATCGGCGCAAGCAGGACACCGATTAGAAAACCGGTGAATTGGAAAAAGATCAGGAAGGATAGATCATGAACATCCCGGTGATATTCTTGAATGATATAAGGTGACAGGCTCCCCAGCAGGATATGGATAACCCCTACGAGAAAATAAAACGAACAGCCGAATAGAAATATTTTTTTCATTAGACTCACTCCTTCGTTGCAGACCATAAAACCCTTGCGGCTATTGGCACGGCCGGCAAGGGTTTTTCGCAATGCTAGTTTGCTTGTTTTGAAAGGGACAGCTGCTGACCTTTATTGAAAAATTCATTTAAGTAGAACTGCGTCTTGTATCCATCATCAAAAGTGGCAAGAGGTGCGAAATTGCGATCCCGAACTCCGTTCATCCATTGAATCAGCTGAACTCTGAAGGAATCGGCCCATCCGTAAAATTCATTTTCAGGGTCTGTCAGCCACGTGTCCGGCATTGTTATCATCCGCTCCGTCAATCCGGTCCTCAGCAAAAACTGATTTTTCTGCCGTGAATGATAGTAGAATACGCCGTTTTGGCCATTGACCTCGATGCTAAAGCCGCATTCATCCGCTTTTGTGCATTTTGACGTAATCATATTGACAAACACATGATTTTCAAGCTGGCCGTATACTTCAGAATGATCATCAACATATACCTGTTTTTGTTCTTTTTCTTTGACGACCGTCATCATTTTGACTTTTAAACTGTCCAGTTTAAACGGGCTGTCGAACAAATAAAGAATGAGATCGATTAAATGCACACCCAAATCTCCTAATGCCCCGCTCGTTTTATTGCTTTTCGAATGATCGCGCCAAGTATATTTTTTTCTTCTCAAGGCGCTGTTTTTCTTAAAATGGACATTGATGGACAAGATATCTCCAAGTTCATTGCCGGATAGCATATCTTTTAGGCGCTGAACAAATGTGAGATGGCGGTAATTGAAGCCCATGATCGGAATATAAGCAGATTGAGAAGCCCTGTTTTTCATCTCCTCCGCTTCCTCCATTGAGACAGCCATCGGTTTTTCACACAATACATACTTACCTGCGGCCATCGCTTCAAGCACATGTTCTTTATGGCAAAAGTTCGGCGATGAAACGATGACTGCCGTCGACTGATTCAACAGCTCCTGCATACTGTTAAATGCGGTTCCTCCATATTCAAACGCACATTTGCGCGAGGCAAGCGAGTTGATATCAAAAAACCCGGAAAGCTCGGCACCTTTGACTGTTGAAAGAGCTTTCGCATGAGCTTTTGCAATTCCTCCGGCTCCAATAATTCCGATTTTCATCTAAGGACACTCCTTATCTTTTGATATGGGCTTTTAGCACTTCTAAAATTCCAGCCGTATAGCTGCCTTCTGTCATACGGGAATGGAGCGACTTTGCTTCTGCTGTCGCATTCCCCACCAGATAACCATGTCCGGTTTTTTTAAGCATATCCACATCGTTTCCGCTGTCGCCGAAAGCAAATGAATTCTCCCTCTCTATCGCGAATTTATTCAATATAAAATCCACAATGTACGGTTTGCCTGTCCGCAAAGGGATAAAGTCCACATCATAGCTGTTTTCCGGATCGCCTGCCAAAGGGTTGCAGCGATTGATATTTACTCCTATTTCATGCTCTCTTGCAAGCCGTCTGATGGCTTCAAGCGCCCTCTTATCTGTGTTCTCATCCGACGATCTATAGTAATAGTTGATTTTATAGCGGGAAAAACCATGCTGAGTCTGAGGCACAAGCTCAATCTCATATTTTTTAGAGAGAGTCTGCTTGATTTCTTCGACCAGATCATGGGAGAAATTCGATTCTTGCAATCGGGCTTCCCAATCTTTATCAGAGACTTGGCCTTCTTCAGAGAAATACGTGATCTCAGTGCCAAGGTCACTGGCGACAAAATGCGGAAGATATCGAAAGCCTCCCCGCTTCATTTTTGCAAGAACAGATGACAGGCTGCTCCCGGTCACCCAGCCGAGCAAAATCTTGTGATCGAGATGGTTCGAATGAATAAATGTTTCAAGGTCCATGAGCGCTTTCCTCGATTCATCGGTGATGCTGTGGGCGAAATATGTCTCATCAAAATCGCAAAATACGGCGTACTTCGGCTTGTTTACTTGCTGCAAAGTGTGAAAAGAAAGTGTTTCATGATACGACATCAATTAAGGCCTCCATTACTTTGTCTTGTTCTTCTACGGTGAGTCCCGGATAGAGAGGAAGCTGAAGCATTTGTTTATGCACTGATTCAGTGACCGGCAGCGATATATGCTGATAATCGGCTTTTACAAGTGGTGTGTTTTGATGATGGGATAAAATCGGGTAGTATATATCTGTTTGGACATTATGAAATTTAAGCATCATATCTTTGACTTGGTCTCGATTTCCGCTTATCATTTTAATTGTAAACAAATGCCATACATGATCATCGGTCATTTGAGGCAATTGGATCAGACCTCTGTCTTCATACTGCTGCAAATGCGTAATATAACGATCTGCTAAATATAAGCGCTTCAGATTATTTAATGAAAGATGTTTCATCCTTGCCAGTCCAATAGCGGCTTGCAGATTATCAATCTTAGCGTTAAAGCCGTAATCAGCAGCCTTTTTATTTTTTTGATTCAGTTCAAAGCCGTGGTACATATATTCCATGCATGCGGATGCAAATGATGGATCATCCGTCACAATTGCGCCTGCTTTTCCGCAAGTGCCGAGATTTTTATACGGATTAAAGCTTAATATGGAGCAAAGGCTGTTTTTTCCCAGATCGGAAACGCCGATCGACTGGCAGGCGTCTTCAATAATCGGGATGCCGTATTTATCAGCGATTTTTGCAATGCCTTCCATGTCTGGCAGCTTTCCATAAAGGTGTACAGGCAAAATGCATTTCGTTTTCAAAGTGATGCATGCTTCAAGTTCAGAAGGATCCATGCAAAATGTAACAGGGTCAATATCGCAGAAAACCGGAGTGCCTCCAGCTGCAAGCACGGCGTTTTCCGTTGCAGCAAAGCTGTTTGCAGGCATAATGACTTCATCACCTTGTCCAATACCCGCAGCTTTCAGTGCGACAATCATGGCATCGGTTCCGCTGGAGGAAGCCATGACATGCTTTTTTCTCAAAAGAGCGGCTATTTCAGCTTCAAATACACCGACATAAGAACCGCTTGTAAATTGCCCGGTCGGCAGCACGCCTTTCACCGCATGAATCACGTCATCTACTTCTTCTTCTGTGATCAGTCGATGAAGCGGCATAAAATCAACTCTGGAGGGCGGAGAATCCATTCTGTTTAGCAAATTGGCGGTCAAGTCGAATTGATCCTGCTGCAATGTCTCTTTTAATTTTTGATTAGCCAGTGTGTCGTCTATACGGCATTCACCAGCGTGCTTCCCTTCCTTCAAATCATTCAGAAGGACAAATAGCTGTTTGCTTGTGCAAGTCATGTTTTCGCTTGCGGTTTTCATCAATTTCACCCCATTTTTATTATTTTGGGAAATTGTCATATTTCATGACATATCTTAAATGATGGAATCGATACCATAACAACTCTTTTTTTCAGGAAGTGACTTTATGCCTACGATTGACGAAATTGCAAAATTAAGTAATGTGTCAAAAACAACTGTTTCAAGAGTACTGAACGACCATCCTTATGTATCTGAAGAAAAAAGGAAGCGTGTTTTGGAAGTCATCGAAAAATTGGACTACATTCCGAACACCTCTGCACGAAAGCTCAGATCCAACAAAACGATGTTTCTCGCAGTGTCTGTCCCTCACGCGGACCATCCATTCTTCGCGCAGCTCATGAAGCATGTGTCCGCTGAAGCGCTGAAACACCAATACAAAGTCATTGTGTTTCAGACGTTTTATCAAAAGCAGAATGAACTGAAAGTACTGGAGCTGCTCAAGAGGAAAGAAGTCGACGGGCTTATGTTATGCAGCCTTGAAAATGAGTGGGAAGACATCAAAAAATACGTCAAATACGGTCCTGTGGTCTTGGCAAATGAATTCCACGCCGAAGCGGACGTGCCGGTGATCTGCTATGACGAATTCGAAGCCGGATATAAAGGAACGGAGCTTTTTATTCAAAAAGGGCATCATTTAATGGCCTTTTGCTGTGACACGATACACAGCAAGGCCCAGATTATGAGAAAAGAAGGGTTTATGAAAGCATTGTCTGATGCGGGTTTACATTTCCAGGAGAAGTGGATGTTCAGCCACGCATTTACCATTCATGACGGCTTCCGTATTATGGACCAGATCCACAACATGTCTGAAAAGCCGACCGCCATTTTTACGGGAAACGACCAAGTGGCCGCAGGAATTATTAAAAGGGCCCGCTATTATCAATATGAAGTGCCAAAGCAGCTTGCAGTGCTTGGATATGATAATCAATCGATCTGTGAGGTGACCGATCCGGAAATCACGACAATCGATATACCTGTTGAAGAGCTGGCTCAAAAAGCCGTATGTGCAATGGTAAACCACCTAAATGGGGAAAGCGGATTACAGAGGGATGTCGTGACTCTGTCTCCTACATTAAAAATCAGACAATCTGTTTAGGGTATATATTAATCTTGAACTATTTTTTATTTTATTCAGATAAAATTTTTGTTAAAAAATGGTGAAGAAGACCTTCTGAACGGTCATGGCTGCGGTTGCTGTTTTTTAACAAAAAAGACCGCCGGGAATTTGAACTGCCCCTCTTTTGTTAGACACACTTCACAATTGGAGGTGCAGTTTTTAAAATTTACAGTTGAGGAAATTCGCACAGTGTCTTTCATGGGTGGATTCGCAATACCGATATCATGGAGAAGACGCGTCTAAAAAGCCTATACAAGCTATTCTGCCGAAGATAAACCAAAAGGTACTTCACTCGAAAATGGGACATCTATCCGTGAAACAGCTTGAAACCGGAGGAATAGGTACCCTAAAAAGCGGCGTTTACCTATGAAGAAGGATCAGACGAAGGGACCCAAGCGGAAATTGAACGCCTGCGGATGGAGAATGCCTGCTTAAAAAAGTTGAAAGCCTTAGTTCAAAACAACGAAACATCACACAAAGCATGTCCCGTAAAGGCAACTGTCACGACAATGCGGTGGCGGAAAGCTTCTTTTAGCATTTTAAAATCAGAATTCATTTATTTTAAAGAATTTGGAGCGTCGAACATTTCAAAAAAGGACCCGCATAGTATATTGATTCTCTACAATCACAAACGGATCAAGATCAAATTAAAAGGCATGAAACCTGGTACTATACCGGAATCATGCCAGTCAAACTGCTTCATGAGATTTTAACTTTTTAGGGTCGCTTCATTTCCGGCGGTTTCCTTAACGATGTTGCTCAATTACCGCGCAGACGATACGGTCTTTTCCATTAAGATCCTTTTTCACCCGTACGTCAGCATCAGGAAAGAACCGGTGAAACATGTCTTTGACGGCATTCCCCTGAGTCCAGCCGATTTCAAACACCACCAGTGCCTGATCTGCGATGACAAATGGAATTTCTTTCATGAAACGCTTATAAAACTGCAATCCGTCAGCACCGTCCGTCAAAGCCCCGGCGGGTTCATGAAGACGTACGACATCTGACAGCGTCTTCATGTCTTCCTCAGATATATAAGGTGGATTTGAAACGATGACATCAGCTTTCTTCTGTCGCTTGATAAGCGGCTCAAGCAAATCGCCGCCGATGAAATCCACTTTCGCCCCAAGCCGGTCAGCGTTGTGTCTTGCCGTGCTTAAAGCTTGTTCCGAAATATCCGTCGCCGTGACGGAAAAACGCGGGCTCTCAAGCGCAAGAGTCACCGCAATCGCCCCGCTTCCTGTACCGATATCGACGGCTTTAAGGCGATCTGTTCCGTGAAAAACTCTTTCCGCTTCAGAAAGAACAGCTTCAACGACTTCCTCTGTTTCAGGACGCGGAATCAAAACGTGTTCATTTACGGAAAATTCCCGTCCGTAAAAGGATTCATTTCCGGTGATATATTGAACAGGCACTCCTTGATGATGAAGCTCGACAGATTTTTTAAACCGCGAAAAATCAGACTCTGATATGACATCATGGAAGCTTGCCAACAGTTTGCTGCGGTCGATGTTCAGCTGATCTGTCAGCAAAATTTCCGCGGCATTCCGGTCTCTTCCCGCTTCGGCCAAATAAGAAGAAGCCCATTTAAGGGCTTCAAATACCGTCTTCATCTCAGCTTTCCGCCTCTTGCAGCTTGCTTGCCTGGTCTTCTACGATCAGCGCGTCGATGACTTCGTCAAGCTTGCCTTCAAGGATCTGGTCGAGCTTTTGGATCGTCAAGCCGATCCGGTGATCAGTGACGCGGTTTTGCGGAAAGTTATACGTGCGGATGCGCTCTGAACGGTCCCCTGTTCCGACTGCGGATTTTCGGTTTTGATCATATTCAGCCTGAGCTTCCTGCTGAAATTTATCGTAAATTCGCGCGCGCAGAACTTTCATCGCTTTTTCTTTGTTTTTGATCTGAGATTTCTCATCTTGGCAAGACACGACAACACCTGTCGGAAGGTGGGTCAGACGGACGGCTGACATCGTCGTATTGACGCTTTGCCCTCCCGGACCGCTCGACGCGAAGGTGTCGACACGGATGTCTTTTTCATGAATATCCACTTCTACCTCTTCAGCCTCAGGAAGACAGGCTACCGTTGCCGTGGATGTATGGATACGCCCGCCGGATTCGGTCTCTGGAACGCGCTGTACGCGGTGTGCGCCGTTCTCATACTTCAGCCTTGAGTATGCGCCGTTCCCATTGATCATAAAAATGATCTCTTTATATCCGCCTGTGCCTGTCATATTCGCTTCCATCACTTCTGTTTTCCAGCCTTGGAGCTCTGCGTAGCGGCTGTACATGCGGTACAGGTTGCCGGCAAACAAAGCAGCCTCTTCTCCGCCCGCTGCGCCGCGGATTTCCATGATAACGTTTTTGTCATCGTTCGGATCTTTCGGGATCAGCAATACCTTCAGCTGGTCTGTGAGCGACTCGATTTCTTCCTGCAGTTCGGAAATTTCCTCTTTAACCATCTCGCGCATATCGGAGTCCAGCTTTTCTTCAAGCATCGCTTTGGCATCGCTCAGCTGTTCCGACGCGCTCCGATAACGTCTGTATACTTCAACTGTTTCCTGTAAATCAGATTGTTCTTTCGAATATTCTCTAAGCTTCTTCGGATCGTTGACAACTTCCGGATCGCTTAATAGTTCATTTAATTTTTCGTACCGGTCCTCTATCGATTTTAAACGGTCTAACACGCTATTCACCTCTGTTTGCTGTGCGTAACATTCTAATTATAGTACAGGGACTCCTCCCCGTCAAAACAACTTCGCCGTTATCGGCAGCTGCCGCGTCTTTTTGCTATACTTTTAAGAAAAAAGGAGCTTAACTCAATGCTGGAATCGATTCATCACATCGCCATCATATGCTCGGATTATGAAGCATCCAAAACATTCTATGTCGACAAGCTCGGACTTGAGATTCTGAGCGAAACGTACAGAAAGGACCGGGATTCATATAAACTGGATCTCTCATTAAACGGCCGCTATGTCATCGAGCTGTTTTCTTTTCCAGATCCGCCCGAGCGCCTTACCAGACCAGAAGCTGCCGGGCTCCGCCATTTGGCTTTCACAGTGGCCGATCTTGATCAGACCGTCAAGGAGCTCAAGCAAAAAGGCATCATTGCCGAACCGGTTCGCACCGATCCCGGAACAGGCAAGCGCTATACGTTCTTCTCCGATCCGGACGGCCTGCCTTTAGAGCTTTACGAGGCATAGCAACGCCTTCGCCATCTGTGGAAAAACCGCTTTCTTTGCCGAATCCCTTCTTCTTTTGTCTAACAGGAAGGAAGCTTTTCATTCAGGTCGAATACCCTTTTTAATGAACAGTTACAGGTTAAAAGGAGGTATCATATGAATACTGCTGATGCGGCAAATGAACTCGGGGTATCAACCAAAACGGTGCAGCGCTGGGTCAAGCAGCTGCAACTGCCCGCTTCCCGAAATGAGCTTGGCCACTACTTTTTCACGAAAGACGATATCGCCATTTTAAAAGAAGTAAAAGAGCAGTTAAAAAACGGTACGCCTATGCAGGATGTCACAGTCAAACGCCCGAAAAAAACCTTCCTCATCAAGAAAAACGAAATGGTTCAAACGGAAGAGCCGGCACCCCCGTTGAATGAGCGGCTCGAAGAAAAGCTGCAGCGTTTTTTAGAGCACGAACAGCTTGAACGCGAGCTGCTCCAAAAGAAAATCGCCGAGCTGGAAAGAAAGCTTGAACAAAAAGCGGACGATGTCGTCTCCTATCAGCTTCTGCAGCAAAGGCGCGAACTGGAAGAAGAACGGCAGCAGATCAAACATCTCGAACAGAAAATCAGTGAATTGGAAAGCATGAACCGCCACGAAAAAGATACAGCCGGCAGAAGAGAAGAAAAAAAACCGAAAAGCAAATTGAAATCGATCTTCTCTTTTTAAAGCGCAAAAAAGCTTGCAAGGCCATAAAACGGCTTCTTGCAAGCTTTTTCATTATGCTGTAATGGCAATCAATATCGGCAGTGAAATAATTGACAGCACCGCACTGATCACAAACGCGGATGCCGTTTCTGCTTCCTGGCTTTCAAAGTTTGTAGCAATCATAGCCGCCACGGCAGATCCAGGGAATGCCACAAGCAGAACCGCTTTTGTCATGTCGGCGGAAGAAAGGCCCACGACCATCGCGATCACAAACATTAAAGCAGGTTGAGCAGCGACTTTTAATAAAGCGATGCTCAAAGCAGGCATGCTGAATTTGATTTTACGGATTCCGACAGTCACCCCGACTGCGAAAAGAGCGATACCTGAAGTCGTATTTCCGAGCATATCAAGCATTTTCTGCGGCAATTCAGGAATTTGCAGACCGAATAATACAAGAATGATACTTGCAAGCGGTGCAAAAGCGAGCGGTTCAGACAAACCGTGTAAAATTGATTTTCCTGTCACCTTCCAAATGCTGTCTGTCGTTTCCGCTTGTTTTTTAGAAGAACGGCCGACAGTTCCGACGATGATCGCAAGAGGATCAAGCATCGCATTCACGACAATTCCCGTAATCGCGATCGGAATCGCAACTTCCTGCATGCCGAACAGGCTGCCCAATACCGGAATTCCCATAAAGGCGAATGTCGGCTGAGCTGAGTTTAATGAGAACATTGAAGCATCTGTTAAATCGTACTTAAATAAAAATCGTAAAAGAAGCAAAATAATTACGTAAAATCCAACGATACCGATGACCAGTGAAATCATCAGCGGAATCTGGCTGTAAAACTTATCTTTTGGCGTTGACAAAATGCTTGAAACAAAGTGGGCCGGAAGCGCGTATTTCGTAACGAGCGTACTTACCCCTTTTGCAGATTTAGCATCATAGCTTCCAAAGTGACCCGCGAACCATCCCAGCGCAATAACAAAAAATATTGGCGCAAGGAGGATTAAAATATTTAAAAAGTCCAAGACTGTTTCCTCCTCTATGTTGTCCCTTTCAGGGACGAATTAACGGCGGCTGATAAACGCGGTCGCCCTGTTACACAGCCGTCGATCCCATTTTTCATCTTTGATTGGTGCAGCCCGGTGACAAAATATCCGGACCCGGGCTGCTGTTTCTTTTTATCGTTTCCTCAGTATTGAATATTAGTCGCGTTTTGCAACAATTGTTTGATATTCCGGACGCCACATGGCTTCGCGAACCGCCTTTTCGACATCTTCAGGCTGAACTTGGGCCACGCCGTCTTTAATGGCAGCTTTCACAACATCAATTGCCACTTGAACGGATACGTCTTGCAGGTCGTCAATTTTCGGCAGCAGGCCTGCACCCGGTTTTTCATGGTCAACCATGTTCGCGACCGCGTTTGCAGATGCTGCAAACATGCCGTTTGTGATGACTTTCGCCTTCGAAACGATTGTTCCCAGGCCTAATCCAGGGAATACGAAAGCATTATTGGATTGTCCGATTTCGTGTTTCACGCCATTGTACTCAACAGCTTCAAACGGGCTTCCCGTCGCCACAAGCGCTTTTCCGTCCGTCCATTTGAACAAGTCTTCAGGAACAGCTTCAGCCAAATGTGTCGGATTGGACATCGGCAGAATCACCGGACGTTCAGTATGAGCCGCCATCTCTTTGATAATTTCTTCAGTGAAGGCGCCGGCAACACCTGATGTACCAATCAGAATGGTAGGCTTCACTTGACGGATGACTTCCTCAAAGGAAATCTCTCCCTTTTCATTGCGTTTCCATTCTTTCACTTCTTCGGTATCGCGCAAATACGGTTCTTGGAAATCCAAAATTTGATCCATGCCTGTCGTTAATAATCCTCTGTAGTCGACTGTCCAGAATGCGCGGCTGGCTTCTTCTTCTGAAAGCCCTTCAAGCACCATGGTGTCACGGATTTGGTCAGCAATTCCGATACCCGCAGAACCAGGTCCGAAGATGACGACGCGGTGGTCTTTCAAAGACGTGCCGGTCTTTTTAACAGCTGCTAAAATCGCTGCCAGCGTGATAGCTCCTGTTCCTTGGATATCATCGTTAAATGTCGAAATTTTATGGTTATATTTACTCATAATATTGCGAGCGTTTTTATTTCCGAAATCTTCCCAGTGAAGAAGCGCATTAGGGAAAAACTTCAATGCTGTTTCGACATAAGCGTCGATAAATTGTTCGTAACGCTCACCTTCTACACGCGGATGACGGTTTCCGATATAAAGCGGATCGTTTAGCAGTTTTTCATTATTCGTTCCGACATCCAGTACGACTGGGATGACGCGGCTCGGATCGATTCCTGCTGCCGCCGTATATACTGCAAGCTTACCAATTGCAATGTTGATGCCTCCGACGCCCCAGTCGCCGATGCCCAAGATGCTTTCGGAATCGGTCGCAACGATCAAATCGATGTCATCAGCAGACGCCTGCAGGTTTTTAAACGCCGTTTCGATTCCGTCTATATCATCGATTGACAAGTAAACACCGTGCGGTCTGCGGTATTCGTGGCTGTATTCCTGAATCGCTTCACCGACAGTTGGCGTATAGACAACCGGAAGCATTTCACGCAGATGGTTTTGCAATAATTTATAGAAAAGCACTTCGTTTCTGTTTTGCAGATCGTTCAAATATACATTTTGACGAAGTCTGTCAGGTTGACGGGAAAATTGTTCATAAGCCCGTTCCGCCTGCTGATCAAGGCTGAGAACAGTCGGCGGCAGAAGCCCTTCAAGACCAAGGTTCTTTCTTTCTTCAAGCGAAAATGCAACACCTTTATTAAGCGTCGGAATGGAAAGAACGTCTTTTCCCCGCAAAGAAGTCTCCAAATATCCTTCCTTCGTTCTTCTCATGTTGTTCACACTAATTACCTTCTTTCTTAAAATATTAATGAAGTGAAATAAATACGGTAAACAATATAGAACATTTGCCTTTTTTACACATGTAGATTGTCAAATATGTAACGCGCGTTTTTGACAAAAAACTGAACATTTCTTAAAACCTATTTACTTTTTACTGACTACAGTAAGTCATTTTATGCCTGACTTTGTCAAAATTCAAGCGATGAAAATTAGTTAATTTTTTCGTATTCTTAATTAAGTTTTTTAATTACATTAATTCCTATAAAAAGGATTCAATAAAAAAAACACTTGTTTTTACCAAGTGTTTTTTGCGTGAAAATCTATGTGTTTGTCCGATTTCATTTTGGCTTTCCAGGCACTTCATGATGGTGGCGACAGCGTGCTTCATATGCTTCGGAAGCCCCCACCAAAATGACCGGATCGTCATAAGAAGCAGGTTTTCCATTGATCAGCCTCTGCGTACGGCTGGCCGGAGATCCGCAGACAGAGCACACCGCTTGCAGCTTCGTCACCGTTTCCGCTAAAGCCATAAGATCTGGCACGACACCGAAAGGCTCGCCCCGGAAGTCCAAATCAAGACCTGCTGCAATCACACGGTAGCCCTGATCAGCCAGAGAAGTTAACGTGCCGACAATCGATTCGTCAAAAAACTGGACTTCATCGACGCCGATGACATCCGTTTCTTTGCTTATGTATTGAAAAATTTCTTCCGGAGATGCGATGGCATGGCAAACAATGGATGTCCCATTATGCGAAACAACCGATTCGCTGCTGTAGCGATTATCAATGGCCGGTTTAAACACTTTAACTTCCTGTCTCGCAAACGTTGCCCTTTTGATCCGGCGGATAAGCTCCTCTGACTTGCCCGAAAACATGCTTCCGCATATGAGCTCAAGCCATCCGCTTTGCTTCATGATGTACATCCAACTAACTCCTCTCCAGCGATTATTGCAAGTAAAAAAACAGGCAAGACGAATCCTGCCTGTTTATCATATCTATTATTACTTAAGACCGTATTTTTTGTTAAAGCGATCAACACGACCATCAGCAGAAGCGAATTTTTGGCGGCCAGTGTAGAACGGATGGCATTCAGAACAAATCTCAACGCGTACCTCTTCTTTTACTGAACCTGTTTCAAATTCGTTTCCACAAGCGCATTTGACTGTTGCTTTTTTGAACTCAGGATGAATTCCTGCTTTCATATCTGTCATCTCCTTCCGCCCTGAATCCAATTCGGAAACAGAGTTATTATTCCGGGACAAAACCTCCGGAACGCACATGATGAAATTATAACAGCGATTCGGACGTTTTGCAAACTAAAGTTTTAAATCAGCGCCTTGCAGCCGACATATTCGCTTGCTTCCATTCCTGGATCAGAATATCGAAAAACTCCTGATTCGTTTTCGTCTTTTTCATTTTTCTCATAAATTTCTCGACGAAATCAGGCGTGTCAGACATCGTTTTCCGGATGGACCACAGACGGTCAAGGTGCTCTTTCGGAACGAGAAGTTCTTCTTTACGCGTACCCGAACGGCGAATATCAATGGCAGGAAAGATTCTTCTTTCCGCAAGAGAACGGTCAAGATGAAGCTCCATGTTCCCTGTCCCTTTAAATTCTTCATAAATGACGTCATCCATCCGCGAGCCCGTGTCGACAAGCGCGGTCGCCAAGATCGTTAAGCTGCCGCCCTCTTCGATGTTGCGGGCTGCTCCAAAGAAACGCTTTGGACGGTGGAAAGCGCCGGGATCGATTCCCCCTGACAACGTTCGGCCGCTCGGTGGAATGACTAGGTTATAAGCGCGGGCAAGCCTTGTAATGCTGTCCATTAAAATGATGACGTCCTTTTTATGTTCGACAAGCCTCATCGCACGTTCCAATACGAGCTCGGCCACCTTGATGTGGTTTTCAGGCACTTCGTCAAACGTGGAGCTGACGACGTCTCCTGCAACCGAACGTTCGATATCAGTCACTTCCTCAGGCCTTTCATCGATAAGAAGCACGATCAGCTCCGCCTCCGGATGGTTGGTTGTGATGCTGTTCGCGATCTCTTTCAAAAGCATGGTTTTACCTGCTTTAGGCGGAGCGACGATCAGACCGCGCTGTCCAAATCCGACCGGCGCCATCATGTCCATGATCCGTGTTGACAGGTGATTCGGTTTCGTTTCAAGCACCATCTGGCGGTCTGGATAAAGAGGCGTTAACGCTGGAAAGTGCACGCGCTCTTTTGCCGATTCAGGATCGTCGCCGTTAACCGCTTCAACATGCAGAAGGCCGTAATACCGTTCGTTTTCTTTTGGAGGACGGACCTTTCCGGACACTTTGTCACCGTTTCTCAAATCAAAACGGCGGATTTGCGAAGCGGAAATATAGATATCCTCTGAACTAGGGGAGTAATTGATCGGTCTGAGAAAGCCGAACCCTTCAGACTGGATGATTTCCAATACGCCTTCCATGAACAGCAGATCTTCCTGTTCGGCGTTCGCTTTCAGAATGGCAAAAATCAGTTCCTTTTTTGTCAGTTTGCTGTAATAAGAGACTTTATAATGCCTTGCAAGCTCATACAGCTCTTTTAATTTCATATTTTCCAAAGATGAAATGGATACATCTTTCACTAAGAACACCACTCTTTTCTAATCGAATAATTTACTTTGTCTCATCAATTTCATGAAAGACGCTTGATTATACTGCCGATTCGTTTACCGGCAACGCTTCTACCCATATATATCGACGTATTGAAAAGGATTATAAGTATGAGTCGAGAAAGAAGCGAGGACTTAACAAGAGAAGATAATCGCATATCTGATAGATGCGGCAGGATTTTGGCTCTCTAAGAACCAACATGTGCAGAAAATTTCGCAGCACTCTTTAGTTTTACCCCATTTGTCGTACATATTCAACTTCATTTACGATTTGACATGAAATTGATAGAGATGACCCTGTTTTGAAAATGCCTTGACATAAAGAAGAAAAGCCGTTAGCTATTGTATCAGAGTATGAACCTTGATTCAATTCGTGAAGTGAAATACAAGGGAAAAGCGGGTCATCTATATCCCCGCTTTTTCTTATGGCCGGATGACCAGGTTAGGTTTTTTCTTGAGACTGTGTCTTCCGTCCACAAACCGCACCGTACCGGATTTCGCTCTCATGACTATACTGTGGGTCGTTCCAACAGATCCTTTGAATTGCACGCCTTTTAAGAGCTCTCCGTCTGTGACACCGGTTGCAGCAAAAATCGCGTCGTCTCCTTTGACGAGGTCTTCCATGCGGAGCACTTTGCCCGTATCAAGCCCCATCTTTTCACAGCGTCTCAGTTCTTCTTCGTTTTGAGGAAGAAGCTTTCCGTGAATTTCTCCTCCGAGAGCTTTGAGTGCGACAGCAGACAAGACGCCTTCCGGAGCTCCTCCTGAGCCGAATAAAATATCGACGCCTGTATGATCAAAAGCGGTGTTAATGGCACCGGCCACGTCCCCGTCGTTGATCAGCTTGATTCGGGCGCCTGCTTCGCGAAGCTCATGGATGATTTCCTCGTGCCGCGAACGGTTCAAAATCGTGGCTACGACATCTTCTACATCTTTATTTTTTGCTTTTGCCACAGCTTTTAAGTTATCAATCACAGGCGCTTCAATATCGATGCAGCCGACAGCTTCAGGACCTACAGCGATTTTATCCATATACATGTCAGGCGCATTCAGCAAGTTTCCGTGATCAGCCACAGCAATGACTGCGAGTGCGTTCCATCCGCCGCTTGCGACGATGTTCGTCCCTTCGAGAGGATCTACTGCTACGTCTACGCGAGGGCCGTAGCCGTTGCCGAGCTTTTCTCCAATATAAAGCATCGGCGCTTCGTCCATTTCCCCTTCTCCGATTACGACCGTTCCCTTCATAGGAATGGTGTCAAATACATCCCTCATGGCGCTTGTCGCAGCGTCGTCGGCCTCGTCCTTTTTACCTCTACCCATCCAGCGCGCTGACTTAAGCGCAGCCGCTTCTGTCACACGCACCAGTTCCATCGATAAGCTTCTTTCCATTCCTATCTAATCTCCCCTCACCCGTATGAAATCGTTTTATGTTTGATCTATCACAGCATTTGTCCATCAGGAATTTTGCAGCTGTTCAATTTCCTGGTCTGTCAATTTTTCGCGCCAGACAGTGGCCCCAAGCTTTGCCAGCTTTTCTTCAAGCTGGCTGTAGCCTCTGTCAAGGTGCTCCAAACCGGTGATTTCCGTGACTCCTTCCGCCATTAGACCCGCAACAACGAGACACGCTCCCGCCCGCAGATCGCTCGCTTTCACCTTGGCGCCCTGCAGAGGAACGGGACCGGTAATAATCGCCGATCTGCCTTCGACCTTCATCGACGCGCCCATGCGCCTCAGCTCGTCAATATGTTTGAAGCGGGCGGAATAAATGGTGTCAGTGACGACGCTCGTCCCGTTTGCCTTCGTTAAGAGCGATGTCATCGGCTGCTGCAGATCTGTCGGAAAACCGGGGTATACGAGCGTTTTTAAATCGACGGGTTTCAGCTCTTTCTGTCCGCCGACCATTAAAATCTGCTCGCTGCTTTCTTCGATTCGAACTCCCATTTCGCGGAGCTTGGCGATTAACGATTCCAAATGCGTCGGAATCACATTATCAATCAGCACTTCTTGTCCCATGGAAGCAGCTGCGATCATGAAAGTGCCAGCTTCGATCCGGTCCGGAATAATCGAGTGTCTGCACCCGTGAAGCGACTCAACGCCTTCGATGCGAATGACATCCGTACCGGCACCTTTTATTTTTGCTCCCATGCTCGTTAAAAGGGTCGCAACATCGATAATCTCAGGTTCTTTCGCAGCATTTTCAATTACGGTTCTGCCTTTGGCAAGCACGGCGGCAAGCATGATGTTGATCGTTGCTCCAACACTGACGACATCAAGATAAATGCGCGCGCCTTTTAATTCCTCCGCACGCAGATAGATCGCACCCTGTTCGTTCGTCACTTCGGCTCCGAGCGCCTCGAAACCTTTGATATGCTGATCAATCGGTCTCGGACCGAGGTGGCAGCCGCCCGGAAGGCCGATGACCGCTTTCTTAAAGCGTCCGAGCATTGCGCCCATTAAGTAATAAGAAGCCCGAAGCTGTTTCACTTTTCCATTCGGCAAAGGCATGCTGATCATCGGCGCAGGATCAACGACCATTTCTCCCTTTTCAAAGTGAACGTTTCCGCCGATCTCTCTCAGCAGATCGCGCAGCGTCAAAATGTCTGAAATATGGGGAAGGCCTTCAAGCGTAACCGTCGAATCAGCCAAAATCGTCGCGGGTATGAGAGCGACAGCGCTGTTTTTCGCTCCGCTTATATGTACTGTGCCATTGAGAGGATCGCCGCCGGCTATATTTAACTTTTCCATGATCGTCTCCTTCCTTAAAGAAGATAGCTAATGGAGCGCTTCATAATGAGATTTCCTTCAGACTCAAAATAAATGGTTCATTTCAAAATCTATCCAATTAAAAGAGAAAGAATACAAACATTTTAAATTTATCGGGAAGAAAAGTAGCGAAGCAGACTGCGGCAAGGTTCTCTTCTGCAAAACATTCATTTCTCTTTGTAAGACAAAATGGTGACAAACGGAGGGAGCCCCTCCACTTGCCACCCACATGAAGCAATTATTTATTCCAGTCAGCTAAAAACTGTTCAATCCCTTTATCAGTCAGCGGGTGCTTTGTAAGCTGATGAATGACTTTGAGAGGCATCGTACCGATATGCGCTCCCCTTAGCGCGGCTTCAGTCACATGCTGCGCATGGCGGATGGACGCGGCGATGATTTGCGTGTCCAAACCGTGCACATCGAAAATTTGTTTAATTTCACTGATCAAATCGAGGCCGTTGTGGCCGATATCGTCAAGGCGTCCCAGGAACGGGGAAACATACGTAGCTCCTGCTCTTGCGGCAAGAAGCGCCTGGTTTGCGCTGAAGATCAGCGTGACGTTCGTTTTAATCCCGAGATCGGTTAATGCTTTAACAGCTTTCAGGCCGTCAGACGTCATCGGAATTTTCACCGTAATATTCGGCGCGATTTTCGCAAGCTCTTTTCCTTCTTCAATCATCTCTTCAGCCTTCAGAGAAATAACCTCGGCGCTGACTGACCCAGAAACCACTTCGGTAATTTCACGCAGACGGTCATGAAACGAAATGTTTTCTTTTGCTACTAAACTAGGATTTGTCGTAACTCCTGCAAGCACGCCGAGAGCGTGTGCCTCTTTGATTTCGTCTAAATTTGCAGTATCAATAAAAAACAGCATATTGATAAAACCTCCTGTCATGAAAATGTCTGAACTGTGGAACATGTTTGCGCTTTCCGGATGATATGGATAAAACCGCCTGTCGCTATCAGGCGGCTTTTTTGACTGAACGGGAAGCAAAAGAGCCTCATGCCGTCAAAGGCATGTGTTAACAGCACTTCCCTAAAACATCAGAAAAACATCCTGTTCCCCCGGCTTTGCGGGAAAACAGATGCTTTTCCAATCGTCATTATGCTTTGTTTGAAGAACCAAATTCACGCATTTTGCCGATCACTGTTTCTTTGATAGCTTCGCGTGCAGGTCCGAGGTATTTGCGCGGATCATACTCTTCAGGCTTCGCAGCAAGCGTTTCGCGAACAGCTTTCGCAGAAGCGATTTGGTTTTCAGTGTTGACGTTGATTTTTGCCGTACCTAAAGAAATAGCTTTCTTGATGTCGGCAGTCGGAATGCCTGTACCGCCGTGAAGTACGAGCGGAAGACCAGTTGTGTTTCCGATTTCTTCCATTTCTTTGAATCCAAGGTTTGGTTCGCCTTTGTAAGGGCCGTGAACAGAACCTAATGCAGGTGCAAGGCAGTCGATTCCTGTGCGCTCAACAAGTTCTTGACACTCTTTAGGGTCCGCGTAGATGACGCCTTCAGCAATTACGTCGTCTTCCTGTCCGCCTACAGTTCCAAGCTCAGCTTCAACTGATACACCGTGGAAATGAGCAAGCTCAACAACTTTTGAAGTCGTCGCAACGTTCTCCTCGAAAGGATGGTGGGAAGCGTCGATCATAACGGAAGTGAATCCCGCATGAATCGCTTTTGCACAAGATTCAAAGCTTGAGCCGTGGTCTAAATGAATCGCAACAGGTACTGTTACGTTGTATTCTTCCATCAGCGCTTTAACCATTGCCACAACGGTTTTAAATCCGCCCATATAGCGTCCTGCACCTTCTGATACACCGAGGATAACAGGAGATTTCTCTTCTTCAGCGGCTTGTAAAATCGCTTGAGTGAACTCAAGGTTATTTAAGTTAAATTGTCCGACAGCATATCCGTTTTCTTTTGCTTTATTCAACATTTCCGTCATTGATACTAAAGGCATGTCGAAAGTCCTCCTTATGTAGCCTGATTTGCTTTTGCGAAAAAAGCCTCCACACCTACCTAGCATGACCAGAAAAAACCGCCATATGTAAAATGTTTTGGTTTTTTAAAAACGTTAGATAGCTTTTCTCTACTTATATAGAATAACAATTAATCAACAAATCGGCAACATTGTGACTGTGACAACATCAAAAACTTTTCAGCTATCCGTTGGACTTTATAGGCAGATAGGTTTTAACGGCATCGCGAATTTCGTCGATGTCAAAAGGCTTCGCAAAGTGCGTCAGGGCTCCGAGCTCCTTCGATTCCTGGATCATGTCGAGCTCTCCGTAGGCCGTCATAATGATGACCCGGATCCCCTCGTCAATGACCTTCATCCTTTTCAAAATTTCAATTCCGTCCATGCCGGGGATTTTCATATCGAGCAAAACGAGGTCGGGGCGCTGGTTTTTCACAATGTCAAGCGCTTGAATCCCGTTCGCAGCCTGGAAGGTTTTGTATCCTTCTTTATTGAAAACTTCATTCAGCAGAACCCGAATCCCGTACTGGTCGTCTACGATTAAAATCTTCTCATTCATGATTTACACCTCTATATTTATAATTTTCGCCAAAATTAAGCAGTAGTTTATCTATTCTGTTTTGTTTTTCTCTTTTCCTTTAATTAAAATATTTAAGTTTGCGACATATTTAGAGGATTTTTCCCATTATTCTCTTTTGTTATATAATGATAGTCAGTAAAAAAGGAGGAGTCAGCTTGCTTAAAATTTTCACCACTCAATTGACGGGAATCTTCAACCGGATTCAAGAGGGCGAGGCCCAATCGATAGAGGACGGCGCCCGCTTGTTGGCTCAGGCGGTCATCAGTGATCATTCGGTTTATGTATACGGAAAAAATGAATTGGAAGGCATTTTGAAAGAAGCGATGTACAGTTCTGAACCGTTCCCCTCAGTCAAAGTGCTGCCGAAGAACGAAGAAAACTGGCCCGATTTTGAAATGACGGACAAAGTGCTGATGTTCTGCGCCGGTTCAGCGGATGACGAAGAGCTGAAAATGGCGGAAAAACTGTATGAAAGAGGAATCGGACTTGTTGTCGTCTCCCCTTCGGGAAAAGACGGCGCCCCGATCGCATCATTCGCCGATGTCCATATCGATTCAAAGCTGAGAATGCCGCTTCTTCCCGATGAAGACGGAACAAGGTTCGGATTTCCGTCCCTGATGGTCAGCCTCTACATTTATCATGCCCTATCCTTTACATTAAAGGAAATTCTTCAGGAATACCAATAAAACAGGGTTGCCTAAAGGAAATTAATGACGGTGGGGCCGGCCTTAATGAATATAGTACCAGTTCGGGCCGCCATTATCACCAGAAAAATCCAAAAAAGGCCTGCCGGCGTGATGTGCCGGCAGGCCTTTTTCTTTTTTACAGCTTTTCCGAAGTCTTCAGCGAAGCATGTACGAAGTCTCTGAACAGAGCCTGAGGTCTTGTCGGTCTTGACGTGAATTCAGGGTGGAACTGAGACGCGACAAACCATGGATGATCTTTAAGCTCGATAATCTCCACGAGACGGCCGTCAGGGCTTGTCCCGGAAAATACAAATCCGGCTTCTTCCATCTGCTGTCTGAATTCGTTGTTGAATTCATAGCGGTGGCGGTGGCGTTCATAGACCACTTCATTTTCATATGCCTGATACGCTTTCGACCCTTCTTGAAGCTTGCACGGATAAAGTCCGAGACGCAGTGTTCCGCCGAGGTCTTCAATGTCCTTTTGTTCAGGGAGAAGGTCGATAATCGGATACGGTGTGGAAGGATCGATTTCGGCTGAGTGCGCTCCTTCAAGACCGAGCACATTTCTTGCGTATTCAATCGATGCCACCTGCATTCCGAGGCAAATGCCGAAGAACGGAATCTTTTGTTCGCGGGCATATTTGACTGTCGTGATTTTCCCTTCAACACCGCGGTCTCCAAATCCGCCCGGCACAAGAATACCATCCGCATTCTGAACAAGATCGGCAACGTTGTCTTCCGTCACTTCTTCCGCATTGATCCATTTAACCTGAATGTCTGCGTCAAACGCATAACCCGCATGGCGAAGCGATTCCACAACTGAAATGTAGGCATCCGGGAGCTCGACGTATTTACCAACCAAAGCGATTGTCACCGTTTTGGACAGACTTTTTACCTTTTTGACAAGTTCTTTCCATTCTTCCATATCGGCTTCTCTGCAATCCAGCTTCAAGTGGCTGCAGACTAAGCTGTCCAGCCCTTGTTTTTGCAGGTCGAGAGGAATGGAGTAGAGCGTATCCGCATCGCCGGCCTCGATGACGGCTTTAGGATCGATGTCGCAGAACAGCGCGATTTTATCTTTCATGTCCTGAGAAATCGGCATTTCTGTTCTCACGACGATGACATTTGGCTGAATGCCGAGGCTGCGCAGTTCTTTTACGCTGTGCTGAGTCGGCTTTGTTTTCATTTCTCCCGCCGCTTTAAGATATGGAACTAGCGTACAGTGAATGTACATCACATTGTCGCGGCCGACATCGCTCTTGATCTGGCGGATCGCTTCAAGAAACGGCAGCGATTCGATATCACCGACGGTTCCGCCGATTTCGGTGATCACGACATCAGCGCCCGTTTCTTTTCCGGCGCGGAATACGCGGTCTTTAATTTCATTTGTGATATGAGGTATAACCTGTACGGTACCGCCTAAATAATCGCCTCTGCGCTCTTTTTTCAGCACCGTGGAATAGATTTTTCCTGTTGTCACGTTGCTGTATTTATTTAAATTGATGTCGATGAAGCGCTCATAGTGGCCGAGGTCAAGATCCGTTTCCGCACCGTCGTCGGTTACGAACACTTCACCGTGCTGATACGGGCTCATTGTCCCCGGGTCTACGTTGATATACGGGTCAAATTTTTGAATGGTGACATTCAAACCTCTGTTCTTCAGCAGGCGGCCGAGCGAAGACGCCGTAATTCCTTTTCCAAGCGAGGATACAACTCCTCCGGTTACAAAGATATATTTTGTCATTTCTGTACCCCTCTCTTCGATTAACGCTTATTCCTTAAAATGCTCTTTTTATGAAAAATCATTTAGATCTTTTCTAAATGATTTAAATGATAAGGAGGCGGAAAAACAAGAAAGCTCCCTTTCAATTTCTTGAAAGGGAGCTGATAGTCCGTATCACTCGAATCTCTTCGTTTTGAAGAGCCCAAAATACATACTACATAGTTCGCCTGTGAAAGTCAAGATCGATTTAAACATGAATTCCGTTCAGGCGGCAAAATTACTCCTCGTCTTCCTCTTCTTCAAAATCTTCATCATCATCGTCCAGGATCTCGTCTTCAAGATCATCCAGTTCATCATCGTCGGCTTCATCGATTTCTTCGAATTCATCGGCGGCAATGTCCAAGTCGTCTTCGACATCGTCAAGAAGAATATCATCCTCGTCGATTTCTTCGAATTCGTCAAGATCAAGATCTTCTTCAACCACTTTTTTCGCTTTTTTCTTTTTCGCTTTTACAGTCGGTTGTGTTTCTTCATCAAGCTGATCATACGGATACCAGCTGCGCAGGCCCCACGTTTGGTCTGACAGCGCCAAAAAGCGTCCGTCGATATTTAAATCTGTGTAGAACTGGGCGATGCGGTCTTCCAGCTCTTCTTTCCCCATTCCAAGCAAGGAAGCCACTTGATCTGTTAGCTCCTGGAATGTAATCGGTTTTTTGTGTTCCGAAAAAATTTCGTATGCGATTTCAACTAAAGCCATTTCCTTTAGCTGTTCCTCTGAGTATTGTTTCAAACTCATCGCCAGACACTCCCTTTCTATCTTCATGTATGTATCTACTATCTCTGTCATAGAAAATAAGCATGTAATCCCTGTCTTTACGACAAACCATACCTCTCATTATAAACAAAAGAAATCACTTTATGCCACCTTTATTCCCGTTAATTCAATAATTTTTACCTGTTGCATTGGAAATCGGCGGCAAGCGGGATTGAAACATAGAACAGCCGGGAGCGTCCGGCCCCTTGAAAACGAAAAAACTGCGTCGGCGGCCTGTCCGCCGGCAGCAGTCCAAACCGTGCCAGACGGCTGTTTTCCGCCATTATTTCATCAGCATTCTCGAAATGACGAGCTTCTGTATTTCCTGCGTTCCTTCATAGATTTGAGTGATTTTTGCATCGCGCATAAAGCGCTCGACCGGATAATCCTTTGTATAGCCGTATCCGCCGAATATTTGCACGGCCTCCGTCGTCACTTTCATAGCCGTATCCCCTGCATATAGCTTCGACATCGCGGAAGCTTTTCCATAAGGCAGCCCCTCTGATTCCAGCCATGCCGCCTGGTAGGTTAAAAGCCTTGAAGCTTCAATCTCCGTCGCCATATCAGCCAGTTTAAAAGCGATGCCCTGCTGCTCGGCGATCGGCCTGCCGAATTGCTTCCGCTCTTTCGCATACGCCTTCGCCGCCTCAAATGCACCCTGGGCAATCCCGACGGCTTGAGCGGCAATTCCGTTTCTTCCTCCATCAAGCGTCTGCATTGCGATTTTAAAGCCTTCACCTTCCCCGCCAAGGCGGTTTTTTAAAGGCACGCGGCAGTCCTGAAAGATAATTTCGGTTGTCGGCGATGAACGGATGCCCAGCTTCCTTTCTTTTTTTCCGACAGAAAAACCGGGAAAATCCTTTTCAACGATAAAAGCGGTTGTGCCTTTGTGCTTCTGTTCCGGCGCAAGGTTGGCAAACACGATGTAGATGTCTGCAATTCCGCCGTTTGTGATAAAGATCTTCGTTCCATTTAAAATATAATCATCACCATTTCTGACCGCGGTCGTTTTCATGCCGCCGGCATCAGAGCCTGAACCGGGCTCCGTCAATCCGTAGGCGCCTATCTTTTCACCGCGGGCCATCGGCTTTAAGTATTCCTGCTTCTGTTCTTCCGTTCCAAATGCATAAATCGGCCAGCCTGCAAGCGAAGTATGGGCTGACAAGGTGACGCCCGTTGAGGCGCAGACTTTCGAAAGCTCTTCTACTGCGATGACATAGGCGAGGTAGTCACTGCCGATCCCCCCGTATTCCTCAGGCCACGGTATTCCCGTCAACCCCAATTCCGCCATTTTGGAAAACAGTTCCATGTCAAACAGCTCTTCCTCATCCCGCTCCTTTGCAGTCGGCTCCACCTCTTGACGGGCAAAGTCGCGCACCATCTTTTGTATCATTTGGTGCTCTTCACTCAGCTTAAAGATCATTCTTTTCCCCCCTTATAAATGCTTACCGATGACGATCCGCTGGATCTCGCTTGTGCCCTCATAAATTTCACACACTTTCGCATCCCTGAAATATCGTTCAGCGCTGAAATCCTTTGTATATCCAAAATCTCCGAGCAGCTGCACGGCCTCTCCGGCGACATACATTGCCGTTTCCGAAGCGAACAGTTTGGCCATTGAAGCAGCCTTTCCCGTCTGGACGCCTTGTTGTTTCAGCGAAGCGGCCTGATAAACGAGAAGCCTGGCAGCCTCTGTCCTCGCCGCCATGTCGGCCAGCATAAAAGCAAGCCCTTGTCCGTTCTTATACAGCTCTCCGTCCGGATACCGTATTTTTAGAAATTCGATGGCTTCAGAAAGCGCTCCTTCGGCGATGCCCAGAGCCTGCGCCGCAATTCCGATCCGCCCGGTATCCAGATTGGAAAGGGCCATTTTGAATCCTTTACCTTCCTTCCCCAGCAGCTGCCGGGCGGGAATGACAGCGTTATCAAAATTTAAAGTGACCGTCAGCGAACCGTGAAGCCCCATTTTCTCTTCATTTTTCCCAATAAAAAAGCCCGGCGTGCCCTTCTCCACGATAAAAGCCGAAATGCCCTCCGTTCCCGCTTTCGGATCGGTTGAAGCAAAAACAAGATAAATGTCGGCGGCTCCGCCGTTTGTGATAAAAACTTTCGTACCGTTGAGCACATAGGTATCGCCGCGCTTTTCGGCCCTGGTTTTTAGACTGCCCGCATCGGAACCGGCACTCGGTTCGGTTAAACAAAAGGCTCCCAAGTACTGCCCTGCTGCCAGCTTTTTAACATAATGTTCTTTTTGCCGCTCATTTCCGTATAAAAGAATGGGAATGGTGACAATTGACGTGTGTACAGATAGAACCGCGCCAAGAACGGCGCTTTTCTTTGACAGCTCATGGATGATCATTATATAGGTGATAAAGTCATGACCGGCCCCGCTGTACTTAGCCGGAATCGGAAGCCCCATCCAGCCGCGCTCCGCCATTTTCTTCAAAAGAGAGGTTGGAAAACGCCCTTTCTCCATTTCAGGTACAAAAGGAGCGACCTCCTGTTTAACAAATTGCCTGACAATCTTCTGCATGCGGGTCTGCTCTTCTGTAAACTGAAAATTCAAGGTCACCCCTCCTTATGTCGGCTGCTTTTCGTACGTATAAAACCCTCTGCCCGTTTTCTTTCCGAGACGTCCTGCGCTGACATATTGTTTAAGGAGCGGACAAGGCCGGTATTTATCATCGCCAAAACCTTCATGCAACGTCTCCATAATATACAGACACGTATCCAGACCAATCAGGTCAGCGAGAGCCAGCGGGCCCATCGGATGGTTCATGCCAAGCTTCATGATTCCGTCTATGCTTTCTTTCTCGGCGACGCCTTCATAAAGCGCAAAAACCGCCTCGTTAATCATCGGCATTAAAATGCGGTTGGAGATAAATCCCGGAAAATCCCGCACCTCGATCGGAACCTTGTTCATCCGCTCCGCCGCAGCCACGACGGTTTCATATGTTTCGCCGCTCGTCTCAAGCCCCCTGATGACCTCGACAAGCTGCATGACCGGAACCGGGTTCATAAAATGCATGCCGATGACATTTTGAGGTTTTTTCGTGACGGAAGCGAGTTCCGTAATCGACAATGACGATGTATTTGATGCCAATAGGGCTGAGTCTTCGGTCACTTCATCAAGCCGTTTGAAAATCTCTTTTTTTACATCCATTTGCTCAACAGCCGCTTCAATGATGAGAAAAGCTTCCCGCGCATCGTCGAGCGAAGCCGAAGGAGAAAGACGCTGGTAGATTTGCTGTACGTCTCCATGCGGAAGCTTGCCTTTTTCCGCCTGTCTGACTAGCTGGCCGGAAATGCGCTTCATTCCCTTTTCAATTTGGTCAGGTGATACGTCGTACATGTAAACATTGTATCCGGCCTGGGCAGAGACCTGGGCGATCCCGGCCCCCATCTGGCCGGCTCCGATGACCATGATCGTGTCTTTTTTCATTTAAACTCCCCCTTTTTTATACCTCGATCATCACGGCGTCTCCCTGACCGCCGCCGCTGCAAATGGCAGCAATACCTGTACCGCCGCCGCGCCGTTTTAATTCGTACATAAGCGTCAAAATGATTCTTGCCCCGCTCGCGCCGATCGGATGACCTAGCGCGATGGCGCCGCCGTTGACATTGACCTTCTCCATGTCAAGGCCCACGATCTTTCCGCTTGCCAAAGCTACCGCGGCGAACGCTTCATTGATTTCAAACAGTTTGATATCAGAAAGCTCAGCTCCGGTTTTGTTAAGCAGTTCTCTGATGACAAGCCCTGGGGTTTTCGGGAAGTCTTTGGCTTCGACTGCAATGGATGTGTGCGCTTTAATGACGGCGGACACATTCACATTGAGTTCCTTTGCCCTGTCTTCATTCATCACGATAAGCGAGCATGCTCCGTCATTTACCCCCGGCGCGTTTCCCGCAGTAATTGTCCCGTCGTGGTCAAAAACCGGAGCAAGCTGTGACAGCCTTTCCAATGACGTATCGCGCCGCGGAGCTTCATCTTGATCAACCGTTAATTCGCCGCCCCGCTTCTGCGGTATACAAACAGGGACGATCTCTTCTCCGAGCGCACCTGAAGCTGCAGCCTGTACGGCCCGCATGTGGCTCCTGAGCGCCCATCGATCCTGTTCTTCTCTTGCAATCTCCAACTCTTTCGCAGCGGCATTTCCGTAGGAGCCCATATGAACACCCGTAAATGAGCATGTCAGCCCGTCTGTGATCATCAAATCTTTAACCGCTCCGTCTCCCATTCTCAGCCCCCATCTCGCTTTTTGAAGCAAATAAGGGGCATTTGACATCGATTCCATACCTCCTGCTGCAATGACCTCCGCATCACCGGCCCGGATGATCTGATCCGCCATTGTGACGCTTCTTAAACCTGAAGCGCACACTTTATTAATCGTTTCCGTTTTGACATCCCACGGCAGTCCCGCAAAACGCGCAGCCTGTCTCGACGGCAGCTGCCCCTGTCCGCCTTGAAGAACGGAACCCATAATGACTTCATCGACATCCTCAGGATGTACACCGGAACGTTTTAATGCTTCTTTTACGGCGATTCCGCCGAGCTCCGCTGCCGTCTTTGACTGAAGCGCGCCCCCGAGTTTTCCAAAAGGCGTGCGCGCGCCGCCTGCAATAACCGATCTCGCCACCTGACATCCTCTCCCCTTATCATGATTTGTGCATACCGAAGATAAAAGAAGGCGGAGATCCGGCTCACACCTTCTTTATTCAAAACCTGAAATCCGTCTATGAAGCATGTTCTTTTTGTTCTGAGCCGAATACGGCGCGTTCAAGCAGCTCCGCCACATCGTAGGTGCCGACCTGATCCTCCATTTCCTTGGCTTTTGTTCCGTCGCCTAGCATCGTCAAACAATACGGACAGCCCGAACTGATGACAGAAGGTGAAGCGCTGAGCGCCTGCTCCGTTCTGGCAACGTTGATCCTTGTGCCCGTCTCTTCCTCCATCCACATGAGACCGCCCCCCGCTCCGCAGCACATTCCGTTTTCACGGCTGCGTTCCATTTCCACTAAATGGATGCCCGGAATGGAGCGCAGAATATCGCGCGGCGGTTCGTAAACCTCATTGTAGCGGCCCAAATAGCATGAATCATGAAAGGTGACGGTTTCGCGAACCGGAAACTCAGGTTTCAGCCTTCCTTCTTCAATAAGGGCAGCGAGAATTTCTGTATGATGATACACCTCCGCTTTCAGACCAAAATCAGGATATTCATTTTTAAAAATATTGTATGCATGCGGATCGATGGTTACAATTTTTCGAACATCATTTTTTTCAAATTCTTCAATATTTTTTGCGGCAAGCTCCTGGAATAAAAACTCGTTGCCAAGCCGCCTCGGCGTATCGCCTGAATTTTTTTCTTTATTGCCTAAAATCGCGAACGTGACCCCGGCTTGATTGAGAAGGCGCGCGAAAGCCATGGCGATCTTCTGGCTTCTCCGGTCATACGATCCCATCGACCCGACCCAGAACAGGTATTCAAAGGCCTCGCCTTTTTTCTTCATTTCTTTCACTGTCGGCACCTTAACGTCGTCTCTCATGTCACGCCAGTTTTCGCGTTCTTTTCTGTTTAATCCCCAAGGGTTACCCTGTCTTTCAATGCTCGTCATGGCGCGCTGGGCATCTGCATCCATTTTTCCTTCTGTGAGCACGAGATAGCGGCGGAGATCGATGACCTTGTCGACGTGCTCATTCATGACCGGGCACTGATCTTCACAATTCCGGCACGTTGTGCATGCCCAAATTTCCTCTTCGGTGATGATGTCGCCGATTAAGCTCGGATTGTATAGCTCTGAAGCAGCCGCTTCTCTTGATCCTTCTCCTCCCGCCGCCATGGCCAGCTGGTTGCCTTTCGTATGCTGAAAGAGAGGCGCGGGAACCCAAGGCGTTTTCGATGTTACTGCTGCTCCCTTTTCTGTCAAATGGTCTCTGAGCCGCAAAATCAGATCCATCGGCGAAAGCATCTTGCCTGTTCCGGTAGCCGGGCACATATTGGTACAGCGCCCGCATTCAACGCACGCGTAAAGATCGATCAGCTGGGATTGCCTGAATTCCTCGATCCGTCCGACGCCGAACGTTTCTTTTGTTTCATCTTCAAAATCGATTTTTTGAAGCTTTCCCGGGTTTGTCAGCCGGCTGAAAAATACGTTTGCCGGTCCGGCAATTAAGTGGGCGTGCTTTGACTGCGGCACATAGACTAAAAATGTCAGTAAGATAAGAAGATGCGCCCACCATGCCGCATAGAACACTGCCGCTGAGGCGGTTTCTCCCATGAAGCCGAGGGCAAAAGCGATGCCTGATGCCATCGGTTCGTGCCATGATAATGAATGTTCATGCCAGATCATGTTCATACCGTTTCCGAGTAAAACGGTAAACATCAAGCCGCCGATCAGCATGAGCACGATCCCCGACTTCAAATTGCGCTTCAGTCTGACGAGTTTTTCAATATAGCGCCTGTGAAAGGCCCAGACCACCGCAATTAAAATCATCAACGTGACGATTTCCTGAAAAAACGTAAACGCCGGGTAGACGCTGCCAAGCGGAAGTCCTTGATCGGGAACGAGCCCTTTCAAAATAAAATCGATCGCTCCGAACTGAACGAGAATAAAGCCGTAAAAAAACATGACGTGGATAATGCCGCTTTTTTTATCTTTAAGCAGTTTCTTTTGGCCGAACACGTTCTCCCATATCTTTTGAAGGCGCTCCTTCGTCCGCTTATCAAAATCCTCTTTTTGTCCGAGCCTGATGTAACTGATTCTCGTTCGGATCAAGTAGACAAACAGATAAACGGCGTAAGCGGTTACACCTAAAAACGCAATGAAATTCAACCACAATAAGACATTCATCAGCTGCTCCCCCTTTCATTTCCCCAACCTTAAATCCCCTTGAACTACCTTTATCTTAAATAATGAATGAGTGTTCAGTCAATATGTTTTCATAAATGCAGGAAATTAGGGGGACACTATTCTTTACACGAAAAAAGGGAGTGTCTTCATTGGTGCCGCTTATGATTATGGTATGTTTTCTCATCCTGCTTCTTGCGCTCGATTTCCGTTTCGGCCGCAAAGCCTTTGAAAGGAAAGCCTACGAACCCGTTTTTTCAGAGAAGAAAAGCGATATTGAACTGATTCATAACGGAGAAGACTTGTGTGAGCGGCTGCTGGATGACATCCGCCAGGCCGAATCGTCGGTGCATGTCATGTTTTATATTGTGAAGAACGATGATATCAGCCTTGAATTTTTAAAAATGCTGAAGGATAAAGCGAAAGCCGGCGTATGCGTACGCTTGCTGATTGACCGGATCGGCGCGATGAAGGTAAAGAAAAAAACGCTGTCAGACTTGAAACAAAGCGGAGCGCACGTTTTTTTTGTCAACAATCCGGGCTTCCCTTATTTCTTTTATCGACTGAATGCAAGAAATCACCGGAAAATCGCCGTCATAGACGGAAAGATCGGCTATGTGGGCGGATTTAACATTGCGAAAGAATACCTTGGTAAAAAAGCGGAATTCGGCCCGTGGAAGGATTACCATTTGCGAATGACGGGGGAAGGTGTTGCCGACTTGCAGCACATTTTTTTATCAGACTTCAATAGAGAAGCGCCGCTATCACAGCCGGACAGCGGTATGTTCCCGCCGCTCCATCAAGGAGCTGTCACCCATTCGATACATGCGACAAAAGGGTTTTCTCTGGAAGGAAAATACATTTCATTTATTGATCAGGCAAAAGAAAGAATCATGATTTGCACGCCGTACTATATTCCGAGTCCGGCTTTGCAGCAAGCAGTTCTTTCAGCCAGGGAAAGAGGCGTGATCGTCTCGGTTCTCGTGCCGATGAAAGCCGACCATCCGCTTGTCAAAGAGGCCGCCTACACGAACTTTCCCGCACTTTTGGAGGCGGGTTGCTATATTTACCGGTACTACAGAGGCTTTTATCATGCAAAAGCATTGATCGTCGACGACCGGCATGTGATGATCGGAACATCAAATTTTGACAATCGAAGCCTGTTTCTCAATGATGAAGTGAATGTCGTCATCCATGATAAAGACTGGACAAAACAATTCTTTGACGTCGTCAAGGAAAGTATTGAACACGCCGAGCTTCTGACAAAGGAGCGGTATGCGAAGCGGCCGGTGATGCAGCGGCCCATCGAATGGCTGGCGAAATCGATTTCATATTTTTTATGAATCGTACGTTTATCCTGCATAACATGCGGGTAACATTTCACCAAAGTGATGATTACATACGGAGGGATATATGATGAACCAAGCAGAGTCGATTAAGCTCCGCGCACAATCGATGACATTAAAAAACTTGATTGAGCTGTACAGACTTTGCCGCTCAGCCAGACATCAGCTATATATATGCTCAAGAAAAACAATGTGCAAAATTAAAGATTTAATTGAACTGGAAATGTTCAGAATGGCCAATCGCGAAAATGAGTGCCTGATTGTCATCGAAGGGAAGATGGCGCAGGAGTTAGTAAGAAAAGCACAATCGATTCTTTCTGACGCTCAAGTTCAATAAGGGAAGGCGACGGACCTTCCTTGTGTGAGACGCCTCCTCACCAAATCAAGAAAAAATCCCCCGTTCAAAGGACGGGGGATTCGTTTTACATTTTTTCAGGAGCTGATACGCCGATCAGCTTGAGTGCATTATTTAATGTGATTTGTGTTGCCTTCATCAATGATAAACGCGCTCGGCTTTTTTCTTCATCTGCCGGATCGAGAACTTTCTCAGCATTGTAAAAACTGTGGAGCACAGATGCCAATTCAAAAATATAGTTTGTAATGCGGTGCGGAATCCGCTTCTCTGCGGCATCGGCGACAGCCTCAGGGAACGAGCCGATCACTTTAAGCAGATCATACTCTTTTTCAGAAGCGATTTTCGTCAGGTCAAGGTTCCCTTCAAATGAAATACCTTTTTCTTCGCCTTGTCGCAGCATGCTGCAAATTCTCGCATGAGCGTACTGCGCGTAGTAAACCGGGTTTTCATTCGATGTGGAGACAGCCAGGTCAAGATCAAAGTCCATGTGCGTATCGGCGCTGCGCATCGCAAAGAAGTAACGCACCGCGTCAAGGCCGACCTCATCAATGAGATCGCGCATTGTCACAGCTTTTCCGGTTCTTTTGCTCATCTTCATTTTTTCGCCGTTCTTGTAGAGATGGACGAGCTGGATGATCTCGACCTCAAGCGTTTCTTTGTCATAACCGAGCGCTTCAATGGCCGCTTTCATGCGCGGGATATAGCCGTGATGGTCCGCTCCCCATACGTTGATCAGCTTTTGGAAGCCGCGGTCAAGCTTGTCTTTGTGATAAGCGATGTCAGGCAGAAGATACGTGTAGGACCCGTCTTTTTTGATCAGGACGCGGTCTTTGTCATCGCCGAACGCCGTCGAGCGGAACCATGTCGCCCCGTCTTCTTCATAGATGTGCCCTTTTTCGCGAAGGGCTTCGAGCGCCTGATCGATCTTTCCGTTTTGGTAAAGCGATGTCTCTGAGTACCAGACATCAAATGGGACACGGAAATTCTCGAGGTCTTCACGAAGTTTGCCTAATTCGTACTTTAAGCCGTATTCACGGAAAAACGCGAGGCGTTCGCTCTCTTCTTCATGAACAAAACGGTCGCCGAATTCATCGGCGAGCTTTCGGCCGATTTCCTTAATGTCTTCGCCGTGATATCCGTCTTCAGGCATCGGCTTGTCTTTTCCAAGCGCCTGAAAGTAACGGGCCTCGACGGATAATGCGAGGTTGTTGATTTGATTGCCGGCATCGTTGATGTAATATTCGCGGCTCACTTCATACCCCGCTTTTTCAAGTACATTGCAGAGAGAATCTCCGACAGCGGCTCCGCGGGCATGTCCAAGATGCAGGTTGCCCGTCGGGTTTGCTGAGACGAATTCCACCTGAACGCGTTCTCCGCCTCCGATATTTGTTTCACCGTAGGCCTCTCCTGCTTCAAGCACAGCCGGAATGAGCTTCGTTAAATATTGATTGTTCATGTAGAAATTGATAAAACCCGGTCCTGCGATATCAAGTTTGTCGATCGACGCTTTTCCTTTATCAAAGGATGCGACGATTTCCTCGGCAATATTCCGCGGCGCTTTTTTGGCGATTCTCGCCAGCTGCATCGCCATGTTAGTGGAATAGTCTCCATGCGACTTGTCTTTCGGGACTTCCAATACGACTTCGGGAATCTCGCTTTCTGCGGCGAGGCCGGCTTTCATGACAGCTTCTTTAATTTCCTGCTTCAGCACATCTTTCATTTGTTCGACTATGTTCATGACTCGTGTCCTCCTCTATACGAAATCGACATCATATGTAAATGCTTTTGTTCATCGCTTACAATCATATCGTACTCAACGCTGATCTTTCCGTCTGGCGGCTGCCGGGTGACTGATACGGATTTTGTATCCACGCCAAGCTCGAGCCTGCCGAAAGGCATTTTATAATGAGTGACGGTGCGGCTGCCCGGCCTGAAACGCTGTTTCATTTCAATGGCGCCGGAACGCATCACCAGAACTTCGTTTTCGCTTGCTTTTACGATCGTCTTCACCTTTCCCGCATCATGCTCTTCATGATAAGAAAGATATATTTTATCTTTTTTCATATAATAAAACCCAGTTGTCCGGAACTCGATCGTTTCCGTGTCCGATCCTTCCCGGATAACAGATTTCACATGGATATTAACGGGTGTCTCCTGGTTCATTCCGACACTTCCTTTTTTGATCCGATTTGACTTGATTAGTATAATCATTCGGGAAAAAAAGTTCAACCGCTGCTCCTTTATACCATCTTAACAGAACGGACGGGAAGATAAACCATTTTCTAAGAAAAAAGCCGTCCCGAAAAAGGACAGCCTGTTTATTTCACCCAGCCGAGCAGCATTTCGCGAATCAGCTTGCTTGCCGTATTTGCGGTTTGTTCCGAATGGTCGTAGACCGGAGCGACCTCAACCAGGTCTCCTCCAACGACGTTGACGTCTGAGCGGGCGATTTCGTGAATCGAAGCGAGCAGCTCTTTTGATGTGATGCCTCCGGCGTCAACCGTACCGGTTCCCGGCGCATGAGCGGGATCTAAGACATCGATGTCAATCGTTACATAAACCGGACGCCCTGCGAGTTTCGGCAGGACGGATTTAAGCGGCTCAAGCACTTCAAATTTGGAAATGTGCATACCGTTTTCGTTTGCCCATTCAAACTCCTCTTTCATACCGGAGCGGATGCCGAATGAATAGACATTGCCGGGACCGATCAGTTCCGCTGCTTTGCGGATCGGCGTCGAATGCGAGAGTGGCTCTCCTTCATAGTCGACGCGGAGATCTGTGTGCGCATCCATATGGATGATGGCAAGATCGGGATATTTTTTATACATCGCTTTAATGACCGGCCATGAAACGAGGTGCTCTCCTCCCATTCCGAGCGGGAATTTTCCTTTTTCTAAAATGCTGTCAACATATTCTTCAATCATGTCGAGGCTCTTCTGCGGGTTCCCGAAAGGCAGCGGGATGTCGCCGGCATCAAAGAAATGAACCTCGTCAAGCTCCCTGTCCAAATAAGGGCTGTATTCTTCAAGCCCGATGGACACCTCGCGGATTCTCGCCGGACCGAAGCGCGATCCGGGACGGTAGCTGACCGTCCAATCCATCGGCATGCCGTAAAGGATGGCGTCCGCCTCTTCCCAATCGGGGCGGCTTGCGATAAACACCTTGCCGGAATATGCTTCATCAAATCTCATCTTCAAAAACCTCCCTGAAAAAAAGCGCAGAATACCATCCTGCGCCAAACTGTTTTATTTGATTAAATCGCTGACGAATTTCGGAAGGACGAATGCCGCTTTATGAATTTCTTTTGTATAGTATTTCGTCTCAATATCGAAGAAGCGACTGTCCTCCACTTCAAGAGGATCGTATTTTTTCGAACCGATCGTAAACGTCCACAATCCGCTTGGATATGTCGGAATGTTGGCCAAATACAGCTTTGTAATCGGAAAGATCTCTTTTACATCGCGCTGAACGTTAGTGATCAGTTCAGGTGTAAACCAAGGGTTGTCCGTCTGAGCAACAAAAATGCCGTCTTCCTTTAGCGCATTTGCTATGCCGGCGTAAAAGCCTTTTGTAAACAAGTTGACAGCCGGCCCTACAGGCTCGGTTGAATCGACCATGATGACATCGTACTCATTTTCAGATTCTGCAATGTGCATAAAGCCGTCATCGACCTTTACTTCGACGCGCGGATCGTCAAGTTTGCCTGCAATGGAAGGCAAAAATTTCTTAGAGTATTCGATCACCTTGCCGTCGATATCGACAAGCGTCGCTTTTTTGACGCTCGGATGCTTCAAAATTTCACGGATGACGCCGCCGTCTCCGCCGCCAACCACAAGTACATGCTCAGGGTTCGGATGCGTAAACAGGGGCACATGCGCCACCATTTCGTGGTAGACAAATTCATCTTTTTCAGATGTCATGACCATGCCGTCAAGAAACAGCATGTTGCCGAATTCTTCCGTCTCGGCCATTTCGAGCTTTTGAAAGTCCGTCTGCTCTGTATGTAAAGTCTTGTTGATTTTCATCGTAATGCCGAAGTTTTTCGTTTGCTTCTCTGTGTACCAAAGTCCGCTCAAAGCGTCATCTTCCTTTCGTGATAAGCTGTATTTCCATCTATTTTTCTCGCCTGCGGCGACGATTATTCTGCACTGAAGCATCGGCTTTTGCCTAAGGAAAAAGTATAGAGGAATTGCAGGTGATTGTAAAGACGGATCGATTCATTTTCAGGAGTCATTCCATTCCCGACGGCCGTTTTGGGCTGAGCTTGCCACAGATGTACATAAGCTTATTCTGCAGCGGCGACTGCCAAAACTGAGGATTCCTCCGGTTGCTCTGTTAATCGCCTCCTAGAGGGTCTGCGGTTTTTTCCTTCCCGCTTGTTTAAACCCTCCTCTTTTTCCTCATAATGATAAGAACATTTATTTATCCGGGAGGAGATTTGAACATGGACATGATGACGGACAAGCGGGTCCGTTTAACTATCAAGACGATACGCGCATTTTTGTTCATGGGAGCATTGATGCTGATCTTCCTTTCAATCGTTGTCATGACGGTGGTCCTGGCAGCCAAATGGCAAGGCGCTCCTTCGATTCAGGTGCCGAGGTCTACCGTGCTGTATGACGGAAGCGGAAAGCAGATGGGAGAGACGCATTACGGGCAAAAGCGGTACTGGGTTTCGCTGAAAAGCATCAATCCCGCCGTCATCGATGCCACACTTGCCGTTGAAGACCGGAACTTCTTCCGGCACCACGGCTTCGACTATATGAGGATGGGCGGCGCCCTCATCGCCGATCTAAAGGCGATGTCCAAAGTTCAGGGAGCCAGCACCATTACACAGCAATATGCGAGAAACCTCTACCTCGGCCACGATAAAACATGGAAAAGAAAGTGGAATGAAGCTTTTTATACGATACGGCTCGAACAAAACTACACAAAGAAAGATATTTTGGAAGGCTATTTAAATACGATTTATTACGGGCATGGAGCCTACGGAATCGAAGCTGCTTCCCGGATGTATTTTGGCAAACGGGCCAAGGATATCAATGCGGCGGAAGCTGCGATGCTTGCCGGCATTCCAAAGGGTCCTTCCGTTTATTCGCCTTTTGTTAATGAAAAAAAGGCGAAAGAACGCCAGGAAATGATCCTGACAATGATGGAGAAAGAAAACAAGCTGACGAAAAAGCAGGCGGCAGAACTGAAAAAACTGCCGCTCCGCTTTGAAAAACAGGATAAGCAAACAACCGCTAAAACCGCTCCGTACTTTTATGACGAAGCGGTTAAAGAAATCGCGCGCTTGCTGCATTTGACACCGGAGCAAGCAGAAACCGGCGGCTACAACGTATTCACCACGCTCAACCCGCGTCTCCAAAAAATTGCCGAGGACACGATCGAACGCACGATTGATTCGTCATCTGACATTCAGGCAGGGTTTACAGCGATCAATCCGTCCGACGGCAGCGTTCTTGCGCTTGTCGGAGGACGCGACTACGAAAAAAGCCCGTTTAACCGCGTAACCCAGGCTATGCGGCAGCCCGGCTCCACCATGAAGCCTTTCCTTTATTATTCGGCTGTTCAAAACGGTTTTACGCCGGCCACCCGGATGAGGAGCGCGGAAACGACATTTGAGCTCGGGCAAGGCAGCGCTTATTCGCCGAGCAACTATCACGGCTATTACGCAGACGGCCCGATCACTCTTCTTCAGGCCCTGGCTTTGTCCGATAACATTTACGCCGTGAAAACGCACCTTTTCCTCGGCATGGACAAACTGATTGATGCTGCAAAACAATTCGGCATCACGAGCCCGCTGCAAAAAGTGCCGTCGCTTGCGCTCGGAACATCCCCCGTGAAGCCGCTTGAAATGGTGAATGGATACGCCATGTTTGCCAATGGCGGAAAAAAAATCGAACCTTCCTTTATTACGAAAATTACCGATTCGAACGGGGAGATTCTTTACGAAAAGCCGAAGCGAAGCAAACAAATCCTTGACCCAAGAGCGGCTTTTATCACGGCCAACATGATGAGCGGAATGTTCGACAAATCACTCAACGGCTATACATCTGTTACCGGGCGGACGATCGCAGATCAGCTGACGCGCCCATACGCCGGAAAATCGGGAACGACCAGCACCGACAGCTGGATGATCGGCTTTTATCCCGGCCTTGCTTCAGGCGTGTGGACGGGATATGACAAAGAGCGGACAATCGATGCCGTCGCAGAGAAAAACTATGCCAAACAAATTTGGGCCAAATTTATGGAAAAAGCGCTTGAAAACGCGCCCGCCGCAACTTTAAAGCCGCCGGAAGGCGTGAAAGGGATGTATATTGACCCTGCTACAGGCTATGCGGCGGCGCCCAGCTGTCCGTCCAAATATTTCGCTTATTTTATCGAAGGTACTGAACCCGAGCAGGTTTGCTACGGAAAAGAAATCTATAAGGATCAAAAAGCCGGGCGCGAAAAACCCGCCGCTCCCCACAAGCGGAAAAAGTGGTGGGAAAAATGGTTTAAAAAAGAAGAATAAACTTTTTTGGGCGGGATAGACGAACCCCCCGGACTTCACGGCGGTCCGGGGGGTTTTTTTCCTATTGCTGAAGCAATCCCTTTTTCAGCTCGTCTGATGAACGGTCCCAAAGCCCTTGATCATGATTTTTCAGAAAATTGGCCAGAACGCGCTTGGAACTTTCATCCATGTGCTCGACGATAATCTTCCGCTTCATCGACTTATCCATTAAATTCACGTGCTCCGGAAGCGATTTGTAGCCGCGGCGGATGCTTCTGTCCACCGTCATTTCGCAAGCCGTCACCCCCGCATAATAAGGGCCTTCTTCCCTGCGGTCGATCGTAACCCACACCAGCCAGTAAGGTTTTCCGTTCGGCACCTCTTCCTTGTTCGGCAAAAATTTGATTCCTTTTTCAACCGTGCTGCGGGCGTGCATGGCGCCGATATCAACAAACGCTTCTTTCTCTTCGACATCGACAAAGACAGGCGAGATGTTGTCAAGGCTTAAAGCCCCTGCACCAAATCCCCCGTGTCCGTCCGTCGGATCGCTTTTAATAATATTGAATCCGATTGTTTTTTTCTTTTTTCCTTGTTCCATCAAAAATACCTCCTACATCAGCGGCCGGAAAACGCTGTTAAATATCGAGATGATATATTCCCGCCCTTCATTCAAAAACGGCCAGAATACATATTGGCCAAGCGGCGTAATGACGATGATCAGAAACACGATCGAGCCGTACGCTTCATATTTCGACAGCTTCGCCCGCACATCGGGGGCGACCACATCCTGTATAACCCGAAAACCGTCAAGGGGCGGGAACGGCATTAAATTAAACAGAAATAAAAGCAGATTGAGATTCACCCAAATCGTAAAAAATTGAAGCAAGCCGCTGTAAAAACTGGAAGGCAGCGTCCCGGACAGCTTCACGGACAAAAGCAGCAATATAAAACCGATGAAAGCAAGGATCAGGTTGCTGATCGGTCCTGCGATTGACACGAGAAATCCGGCCAGCCTCGGATTTTTAAAATAAAAGCGGTTAACGGGCACCGGCTTTGCCCATCCGAATCCCAAAATAAAGATCAAAATCGTTCCAAACGGATCAAGATGCTTGAGCGGGTTGAGCGTCAGCCTGCCCTGCCGTTTGGCCGTCTCATCACCGAATTTGTATGCCACATATGCATGGGCGACCTCATGCACAGTGAATGCGGCAGCAAGTGTCAAAACAACATACGGAATCATTTCCAGCGGATAAATAAGAAAACGGTCTAAAATGTGGCTTTCCCTCTTTCTCATATACAAAGATTTACTATCTCCAGTATACTATAAGAGCAGCTGATGCTAAAGTAAGCAGCCATTTTTTAAAAGGAGGAGGAGAACATATGCCGTACGTAACGGTTCAAATGCTGGAAGGCCGCACAGATGATCAAAAAAGAAATCTGGTGAAAAAAGTGACCGAAGCCGTCTCCGAAACAACAGGCGCACCTGCAGAAAAAATCGCGGTCATCATTGAGGAAATGAAAAAGGAAAACTACGGTGTCGCCGGCAAACGAATGAGCGATATGTAATAAAAACGGCGTCTGCCGCTTACATGCGGGACGCCGTTTTTATTATTTATACCAAGCTTTATTTCTTGTGATCTGGCTATTGTGAGCCGAATCCCAGACATCGACCGTGTAGGCGTAGTCGTAGTTCATAATGCAGCGGATTCCGCTTCCTTGCGCATCGTGGTTCAAGCCGAAGTTATGGGAAAATTCGTGGGTCGCCGCTTTTGCCGTGTTGGCCGTTCCCTGGTCGAGGTTTACGCTGAAGGCGCTGCCGTTCGGCTTGCTGTTGTATACGTATGCGATGCCGCCGGCGTCAAAATTGCTGTTCGCCGTAAATCCGACGACAAATTTATAGCTGCGCCCGCTGAAATTGCTCTGAAGGTTTGATAGAATTTGAGAGCTGTTGCTGCCTGAAGAAGTCCAAGGCGCCACGGCTTCGACAACAAAATCAATATCGTGGTCCCTGTTGAACATGACATCCGCCTGCTCAATAATTTGGACGATTCTCGTCTGCCAATCGCTGTATTTCGCGCGATACTGAGCGTCAGCCACGGCCAGGACGCTCACTTTCTGACTGCCCGTGCCTGCCTGGGTTGAAAATGTCCCTTTGCTCGTATTCTTTTTAAACGTTTTTGTTCCCGTCACATTTCCTTTCTCATCCAATATTTTCGTATTGACCGTTCTTTCTATTTGAACTTTTCCTTTCAAGTCTTTAAAGTCTTTCGCCTTAGGCAAAGAATCGATATGAGTTCCTTTTACTTCATGGCCGTGTTCATGATCGTGCCCGTCAACCTTGGCGGCGCCTGCCGTCAAACCGGGGATGAGACTGACGGAAAGTAATAGAGATAAGAATATAGAACGCTTTTTCACTGCTAATTCCCTCCTTTTTTTGAACGAAAGAAAGATTCTGCTAGTTATCTAAAAATTCCTTCAATTCATCCAAAAAGAGGAAATATTACACGCGTTCTGTTTACTGCTCCTTTCTATTTCCCCACAAAAATTCCAAAATGTTTACAATAAAACAAAACAAAAAACCTACCGTTTTCCGGCAGGCTTATGAACAAAGGTCTCTGAGTTTTTTTATGTAAGCGACGGCTTCATCGAATTCTTCGTCCGTATACCGCTGCTTGCTTTTTACGGTAAACACTTTTTCTCTGATCTCTTCCTGCTCCAGTCCTTCAAAATACAGAATCGTCGACACCAGTTCCAAAAAGCGCGATGACTGGCCGTTCACGTCGTCTATATAGGCTTTAATATCCCGCATATCCAGCTCACACTGGCTCAAAAACTGCGTTCCCGCTTCAGTGGGCGAATAGCGGTATTGATAATAGCCGCCTTTTTTTTCTTTGACTTCATGAAGAAATCCGAGATTGCAAAGTTCTTCGACTTGAAGCGTCAGCTCCTCTGAATAGGGCCCGTAAAAATGAAAATCATACTTTTCATAAAAGGGAAGCTCCAATTTCTTTGCGATATAAATGATTTTCTGCAGCTTTTTCCGCCCGACAATCTCCCCCGAATCCGAGAAGACCTTCATCAGCTTTGCATGTTCTTTTAACAAATCTCCGCCATCTCCTTCATCCTTTTCTTTCTATATCAGTCCGAGCAATTCTTTCATTCTTTTCGCATGACGGCCGTCAGGCAATCCTTCGATTAAATCGAGCGGGAAATACAGCTTATGGTCCGTTCTCCGCTTGCCTGATATCGCATCGACAATATCGGATTGCCGCGACAGCTCCTTAATCTGGCCGTTGTGCGTCAGCAATTGAATCGGGAGGCGCTCCTCTTCTTCCCCCGGTCTGTAGAAATCATAAGGAAGGTCTGAGGACGAATCCACCACAAGGTAATAATCGGGATCAATCCCTGATTCTTTAAACAAGGCGGTCAGTTCAAAGTAAGTCGCCATTTCCTCATTCGGATTGAATTCCGCATACTGGAACAGCCTGCGGTTGATAAACCGGCGGCATAAATCAGACAAAACCTCATCCTCTTCTTTTTCCCAGGCCTGAAAATAATAAAGAATGATTGCTTCATCAAGACTCAAATAATCTTCCAATGTGACATTGCCTTCAAAAATAGAATAAAAATGCACGGGCGCATACGTGAAAACATAGCCTTCCTCATGAAGCTGCTTTGCACGGTGAAGAATCTTCGTCAAAATCACTTCCGCGCTTCTTGTCACAGGATGGAAATAGACCTGCCAGTACATCTGGTACCGGCTCATAATATAATCCTCAACGGCATGCATTCCGCTTTGCTTAATCACGATTTGGTCTTCGCGCGGCCGCATCACGCGGAGGATCCGCTCCATATCGAAATGGCCGTAGCTGACGCCGGTATAATAGGCGTCTCTCTGAAGATAGTCCATGCGGTCAGCGTCAATCTGGCTTGAGATCAGGCTGACGACCTGCTTGTTTTGATAGGTTTTCGCGATGACCTCAGCGACATCCTTTGCAAACGTCGGGCTCACCTTGTTTAACACCTGGTTAACTTCTGTATCGCCTAAAATGATCGCTCTCGTAAAATCTTCATGATCAAGCCGGAAGACCTTTTCAAACGAATGGGAAAACGGGCCGTGCCCCAAATCGTGCAGCAATGCGGCGCAAAGGCACAGATCACGCTCGCTGTCATCCCATTCCTCCCTGCCTTTAAAAACGTCATCAACCATTCTTCTGACAATTTCATAGACGCCGAGAGAATGGTTGAAACGGCTGTGTTCGGCTCCGTGAAACGTCAAATAGGTCGTTCCAAGCTGTTTGATTCTGCGCAGTCTCTGAAATTCACGGGTTCCGATCAAGTCCCATATCAGCTTGTCCCGTACATGGACATAGCGGTGAACAGGGTCTTTAAACACTTTTTCTTCTGATAATTTTCCGTTTGGATACGCCATTTTTGTCCCTCTTTTTTTCAAACGTGAGGCAAACTGATCGCTGCCCATCCGTCTCTTTTTCTTCGGAGAACTAAATGTATATTGTAAGTATTGCCCGATCTGCTTGTTTTCTTTTAGGTCTGTTTCTATTATATCGAGTCTGCTTTTTTGAAAACATCCTTGAATTTACCCGGCTATTTGTTCCAGACTGCAAAAAAGCCGGCAAACAAGCAAAAACGCCTGACCCGTTAGGGAGGCGGTTATTTTTTGAGTTTCTTTTTCACTTTTTCGATCAGCTCGTCTTCATCAGGAGCTGACAGCGGACGATTATTGACAAACGCGAACGATTTTTTTCGTCCCGGCCCGCAGTAAGACTGGCAGCCGATTTCCACTTTTGCATCCGGATCGATTTCTTTCAGACGGGGCAAAAGCGTCTTTAAATTAGTGGCCTGACAATCGTCGCATACTCGAAATTCATTAGCCATTTCATACGCTTCCTTTCGTTTTGTTCATCTGTCTTTATGAAAGGCATTCAACCGTGCCGAACTTTGATAAAAAATGACACCATCCTTCATTTTACAAGGATTCTTTCATTCCTGCAAGGATCGCGCTAAAAAAATCAGTTCCTATTCTTTTAGCAAACTTGTATAAATATTTTCCAAAATGGACAATCTAATACCAATACTGACAATGGGAGTTGAGAAGTGATGAAACAAAGACAAGACGCTTGGTCTGAAGAGAATGATTTACTGCTTGCTGAAACGGTATTGCGGCATGTCAGAGAAGGCAGCACACAGCTGAACGCCTTCGAGGAAGTCGGAGACAGACTGAACAGGACATCAGCCGCCTGCGGTTTTAGATGGAACGCGGTTGTCCGCCACCAATACGAAAAAGCATTGCAACTGGCTAAAAAACAAAGGAAGCAAAGAATGCGCGCCCTTGGAAACGGCCAGCCGGCGAAAAAACGCTTATTATACAAGCCGCCTGTCGAAACAGAGGCTGAACCGCCTGCAGAAAGCGTCATTGAGCAGCAGAAAGCAACCGCCGATTCGAGCGAACAGCAGCCGATCGCCAGCGAGCATCTGCCTTATGTTGATGAGAGCTTTAAAGAAGAGTTAGCTAGTTTATCGCACCTTCTATCGCCAAACCAGCCGCAGGCAGGCCATTCAGCCGATTCATCGAAAGACATGACGATCGATGATGTGATCCGCTTCCTGCAAAACTACACAGGAAACGAAGCACAGACTGCCGCTTTAAAAATGGAAAATGACCGCTTAAAACAGGAAAATGAAGAGCTGACGAAAAAAGTTGAAAAGCTTGAAGCTGAAGTCAAAAAGCTGGAAAAAGACCAGTCGACCATCCAGGAAGACTACGAAACGCTCGTAAAAATTATGAACCGTGCAAGAAAACTAGTTTTATTCGAAGAAGACGAACACGCTGCGCCCGCCTTCAAAATGGACCGGAACGGCAATTTAGAAAAAATGGCTGAATAGCGCTTTCAGAGGGTGCGGCAAAGAGACAGAACTGAAAACGCATAAAAAATGCCGATACGCTGATACCCCTTTCTTGAAAAAAGGGGGTATTTTTTACCTCTGCGGCTTGCTTTCATATGACAAAAATTTCATAATAGGGATAGCAATTTATAAGGCGGGGTATTCGATGAAGTTTGTTTTATATGCGGTTCAGTTAGGCACGGCAGCCCTTTTGTTTTTGTTTTCTGCATTGGCAAGCTGGTATCAAGGCAGCGAGCTTTTAAAGGTGCCGTGGGAGTGGAAATATACAGCCAAGTTTACAAAACTGCTCTATGGAGAGGACTCCATAAAATACGCACACGATATTTCCCAGCTTGATTTTTTCGTCTACGCGGCCAAGCATACGCCGGCAACCGTAATTTTAATGGCTGTCAGTTTGGCGTATATCATCGCTTTGGCGGCTTATCTTCTCATCAAAACATATGTAAAACGAAAAAGCGCTTTGAGCGCAGCATAAAAAAACCGCTTCGGAAGCGGTGAAGTGTGACAAAATCCTGAAACGTTCAACCGTTTTAGGATTTTGCCGTCTATGAAGCATTTTCTCAATCCGCTAGAGGCAGCCGCGGTTTTTCGCCGCTTTAAGCATGCCTGGCAACGAATATAACGGGAGCGCAGAGGCTCTTCTTCTATCCAAAAACTTTTTCATTCCGCTCAATCATACGGACGAGGTTTTTTTCATAGGCTTCTTCTTCTGCGGGCGTGAGGGGGCCTTGATAAATCTCCCCGCCCAGCTCTTTCAGCTGTGTCAGAAGCAAGAGCATCAAGTCCTGCACCGAGATGTCTTCATTGAGAAGCTCAGAGAGCGAAGCCATCGTTTCCGGGCGAATATCGGGATAAATGGCTTTTGTTTTCCCGCGCATGTCTTTCAATGCGGTGTCGTAGAAACGTTTGATCAGCTCAGCGCGACCGCTTCCGCTTTGATCAGCGCATAAATAAATTTGAACAGCCACTCCGCCTCTCAGCCGCCTCTGGGAAATTCCCGCAAACTTCCTTCCCCCGATGCTCAAATCAAAGCTCCCCGGACAGTAAGAGCCTTTGATTTCATAGGCTTCGATTGCTGCGTCATAGGATGACAGCATTCGCTTAACGAGCTCAAACATCGCTTCATAGCCCCGGTCGATATCAATTCCGTTTTTCTTATCCTGAAAAATCAGCGAAACGTTTAAAACCCCGCTGTCCAAAACGACGGCCAGTCCGCCGGAATTGCGAACGATGACTTGATAGCCCGCTTCTTCAAGCAATGAAATCCCGTCTTGTAAATAAGGAAGCCTTGTATCCTGAATTCCGAGCACGATCGTGTCATGGTGCACCCAGGAACGCGCCGTCGCCGGAGACAACCCCTTTCCGACAGAAGCGCACAGCGTATCATCTATCGCAAATGATTGTTTTGCATCAAAATATGGGCCGAGGCTGGATTGGTCAATAATTCTCCATTTCGGCTGGATGAGTAGATCAATCGGTTGCTTTGCCATATATATTGTAAACCCTTTCGTTATGCATTTCAGCCAACATCCATTATACCATTTACGAAAACATGATGTGGGATTTTTTCTTATCTCCGGCGCATCTCCTTCATTCATGTGACGCTTAAAGACGGTTCTCCGAATTCGAGCGGCAGCCCGACGTAATTTTCGGCAAGACTTTGAGCGGCCGCTGTTGAGGTTGTGACATGGTCAAGCTCAGCCAATTGAATTTGGTAGTCAAATGGCGTGTAGCCGTGATGACGGTGCAGCAGGGATGTCATATACCAGGAAAAGCGCTCCGCTTTCCAGACGCGGCGGAGGCAAGCCTCAGAATAGCGGTCCAGCCGTTCGGTTTTGCCAGCTTCGTAATAGTCTTCGAGCGCCCACGCAAGCCGTTGGACATCCGCCATCGCAAGATTCAGGCCTTTCGCACCGGTCGGCGGTACAATATGCGCGGCATCCCCCGCTAAATACAGTCTGCCGTATTGCATCGGATCGCATATAAAGCTTCTCATCGAGACAATGTTCTTTTGAATCACAGGGCCTTCAGTCAGCTTCCATCCGTCATCGGCCGACAGCCTTAAATGAAGCTTCTCCCATATCCTTTCGTCCGGCCAGTTCCCGATTGAATCTGAAGGGCTGACTTGCAGGTAAAGCCGCTGGATTTCCGGAGTCCTCGTGCTGACGAGGGCAAACCCGTCCTCATGATGGGCATACACAAGTTCAGACGAGGACGGAGGGGCTTCAGCCAATATGCCGAGCCATCCGTATGGGTATACCTTTTCGTACTCTTTGCGGATCTCCCTCGGAATGCTTTGTCTGCTCGGCCCATGAAATCCGTCGCACCCCGCAATGAAATCGCAGGTCAGTTCTTCTGTATCGCCGTTTTCAGTCTGATAAGTGATGACGGGCGCTTCTGTATCAATATTTGACAGGCGGACGCCAGACACATTGAAAATGATGCGCCCTCCCGATTGCAGACGGACGTCGATTAAATCTTTGATCACTTCATGCTGGGGATAGATGGCAATGTACTTTCCTCCCGTCAGCTTGTGCATATCAATTCTGTGCCGCTTGCCGCCAAAGCGGATCTCAATCCCTTGATGAAACATGGCTGTTTTCATCATCCGTTCACCGGCGCCTGTTTCATTTAGCAAATCTACCGTCATCTGTTCAAGAACGCCTGCACGGATGGTTTCTTCAATCTCCTTTCGCGAGCGGGATTCGATCACGACCGCTTCGATTCCCCGGCGTTGGAGCAGGTTTGCGAGCATAAGCCCGGCAGGCCCCGCTCCGATAATTCCCACTTGTGTCCGCAAAATGGTTTCCTCCCTTTATCCATGTTTTGATGTGGCTTCTAACGTAAACTCGGCGCTTTCCGATTTAGAGACAAAATCAAATGAAGCATGCTTCTCTTGGACGAGCATGATGCCAAGCGCAGCAAAAACACTCGGGATCGCGAACACCATGAAAGCCTGCTTCGGCTCCATCCCGGCAGCAAGAATCAATGCAAACAGCGAAGGGGCAATGATCGCTCCGAGTCTGCCGACCCCGAGCGCCCAGCCGATTCCGGTCGCTCTGATTTCTTTCGGATAATATTCTGAAATATAAGGATTGGCGATATTTTGCGCTCCGACAGTGCATGCTCCGCCTAAAGCAATCAGCAAGTACAGAAGAACGGCGTTCATCGTCATTCCAAACGCTGCAAAACAAAAGGCCCCGATGACATACATCGCCGCAAGCACTTTTTTATGGCCGGCCTTATCTGCCAAATATCCGCCGAGTACCGCTCCTGCGGCTTGTCCGCTGCACAGCGCCAGATTAAATGACAAGCTTGACGACAGCCCGTAACCTGACTCCTGCATCATTTTCGGAAGCCATGTATTTAAGCCGTAGACCATGAGAAGGCAGCTGAAAACGGAAAGCCAGAATGCGAATGTGCTCGCTGCACGTTTTTGTTCGAACAGTTTTTTAACTGGAAAGCCCTTCTTTTCTTTCGCAATCACCGAAATTTGATAATTGTCGTCTTCCCTGTACCGTCCCGCCGGATGCACCTGATTGAGAATCTCAGCCAACGCTTTCGTCTTCTTCTTCAAAACGTAAAATGACAGAGATTCGGGGAACCGGCTGAAAAAAAACGGGAGCACAAAGAGCGGCACGGCTCCGATCAGATACAGCACTCTCCAGCTTGTCCCGGGCACGGCGAACATGCCGACGAGAGACGCCAGCACACCGCCTGCGGAATAGCCGCAATACATGGCGGCTACGATCACCGCTCTGTTTTTTTTCGGCGAATATTCGGTCATCAGCGAAATCGCATTTGGCATCAACCCGCCCATTCCAAGAGCAGCAAGAAACCGCATGATCGTAAACAAAAGCGGAGAATCGATCAGCCCGGCCAATGCCGTAAACAGGCTGAACAGAAAAATACAGAAGCCTAACACCTTTTTGCGGCCGTATTGATCTGCGAGCGGTGAAAAAATAAGTGCGCCGAGCATCATACCGATCAATGTATAGCTGCCGATCGCTCCGGCTTGAATGGCGGTCAGGCTCCATTCCTCCATCAGCCACGGCAAGCTGACGCCGTACATCGCAATATCATAACCGTCAAAGGCGATGGCGAAAAAACACCATAGGAAAACAGTCAGATGCACTTTGTTGAATTTGCTGGCCGCCATGATTTCTGCTGGATGAACTGAACGATTTTTCATGTTTCCCTCCACGATTCTAATCGTATTATGAAAACAGCTTAACGTACGGTGTCTTTTTCATTGAAAGCGTGCGTGCGAGCTTTTTGCCCCGCAGGTTCGAATGCCATGACGACATTGGAGCTCCCGGAAGACTGGCCGTATCCGTAAAACGTGCTTTTACATCCGTCTTCAAGCACGCCCAAAAGCATTGCAATGTGACGGCCGCCAGCTTCAAGTCCGGCATTTTTAGCATATTGAGGCAGCATCTGCTGAGCAGATATAAGATCGTTGTCTGTTAAATAGGTTAAAAATTGAGCATCGAGGGCCTGTTCGGCCAAAGTCGGCATGCATTCGGGCCCTCTCACCAAATGGTGGCTGAGTGCCCCGCTGCTGATGAACACGATTTTCTTTCTGCTTTCCTTCAGTACTCTTCCGGCAATCCGGCCCCACAAATACGTTTCTTCCAGGTTCGCCGCCAATGTAACCGATAAATCGATGACCGGAATATCCCCTTTTGGAACGAGATAGCGCAGCGGAACAACTGTCCCGTAGTCCCAGCAGTAGGCGGGATCGTTGATAGGAATGACGGAAAGCCCCTCTTTTGCGCCGGCTTCGGCCAACTGCAGCGCCAATTCCGTGTCCCCGGGGTAAGAATACGGAACATCGGAAATTAAATTCGGGCACTCCAAAGCTGTTAAAACGCCTTGATGATCGGGAGCCGCATCGATCAGATGATCGAAGCTTGACGTCCAGTGACAGGAAATCAAGACAACGGCATCAGGCTGAATTCTTTCGATGATCCCGGAGAGCCGCTTCATCCCTTTGACCAGCTCTTTTTGAAAGTCAGGGGTTTTATCTTCAAAGCACATCCTCGGTGTATGCGGAACAAGCGCCGCCAATTCGATTGACATGTAGATTCCTCCCGTCGCCTTCTTTAAGGTCTTAATTTTGAAACCGGTGTTCCGCCTATGCCCCAGTGGCTTTTAGGAATTTCGGTGACAAGAACACGGACGTTTTCCCTCGGAGCATCAAGGGTGGCGCTCAACGTTTCCGTCACTTTTTGAATGACTTCCTCGACCTTTTCAGGCGGCCGGCCTTCTAATAATTGAATATGAACGATCGGCATATGATCACCTCAGGTTATGATTGGACTGAAAATGATACATCTCCTAGTCCTTCTACTTGTGCTGAAACGCGGTCGCCCGGCTGCAGCATGACAGCTCCCGTTACACCGCCCGTTAAAATGATGCTTCCGGCCGCAAGCTTTTGTTTCTTCCTGGAGAGCATATTGGCGAGCATGGCCGCCGAATTTGCGGGATGTCCGACAACTGCTGCACCAGTGCCCTGCTCTTTGACCTCGCCGTTTATCACTAAAGAGACTTTTGCTTCATCAAGCTTGAAATGGTCCGGCATCTTCACTTTTTCACCTAACACCACCCTTGAAGATGACGCATTGTCCGCAATGACATCAGGCAGGGTAAATGAGAAGTTTTCATAACGGCTGTCAATCACTTCAAGAACGGGAATCAATTCAGCAACGGCTTCAAGGACCTTCTCCTTTGTAACACCCGGCCCTTCAATATCCTTTCCAAGCACAAAAGCAATCTCGGCTTCAACCTTCGGGTGAATCAGCTCGTTCATCCGGATGCTTCCGCCGTTTGGTACGATCATATCTTCAAAAATATAACCGTAGATCGGCTCCTCGACGTTCATCTGCTCCATTTTCGCCCGGCTTGTCAGGCCCATTTTCGGACCGATAATGCCGTTGCCATCCCATAATTTCAGTTGAATCAGTTCTTCTTGAATCGCATACGCCTCTTCGACGGTCAGCTCCGGGTAGTCCTTTGTGATTCTTTCAACCTCGCGCTTCTCTGTTTCAGCAAGATACAAGAGGCGCGCCGTATCCTTCAATGCTGTGGCATTCATCCGTTTTCCTCCTTTTACAGCTTGATGCAAATATTGGTTAATTCGCTGAAGAATTCGAGGCTGTGAATGCCTCCTTCTCGTCCGAGCCCGCTCTGTTTCATGCCGCCAAACGGTGTCCGAAGATCGCGGAGAAACCAGCTGTTGACCCATACCATGCCCGATTCGATTTGCCCGGCTACGCGGTGCGCCCGGCGGAGGTCGTTCGTCCATACGGTCGCGCTTAATCCGTAATGTGTATCATTAGCCTGTGCAATAACTTCCTCCTCTTCGTCGAACGGAATCACCGTCACGACCGGCCCGAAGATTTCTTCTTTGATGAGCCTGGAATTGCGGGAAAGTCCGGTGATAATCGTCGGTTCAAGAAAGCAGCCGGATTCCTGTCCTTCAGGGCGTTTTCCTCCGGTTAAAATAACGCCGCCTTCCCGTTTGGCCAATTCGATGTAGTTCATCACACGCTCGGTGTGTTCAGAAGAAATTAAGGCGCCGATATTCGTATCCGGATCAAAAGGATCGCCGACTTTGAGCTCTTTCGTTTTCTCAACGAACTTGTTCAGAAATTCGTCATACGCTTCCCGCTCGACATAGATGCGGGAGCCGCTCATACATACTTCGCCCTGGTTGACGAAACTCGATTTCAATGAGATGCTGACGGCTTCCTCCATGTCGGCATCGGCAAAAATAATATTCGGGTTCTTTCCTCCCAATTCAAAGGAAAGTTTCTTTAATGTTTTCGAAGCAGCTTCCATAATGATTTTGCCGGTTGTCGTTTCTCCCGTGAAAGATATCGCATCAACATCGAGATGCTCAGAAAGCGCAGCGCCGGCGGAATCAGGCCCAAACCCGTGGACGATGTTGACGACTCCGTCAGGCATTCCTGCATCATGGCAGATTTCCCCGAGGAGCGTGGCTGTCAGCGGCGTCAGTTCAGCCGGTTTGATGACGGCTGTATTTCCCGCCGCCAGACAAGGCGCCAATTTCCACGTCAGCAAAAGCAGCGGCAAGTTCCACGGATTGATCAGCCCGACGACGCCGACCGGACGGCGGATCGCATAATTGATTGCAAGATCGTCAGTTTGATAAGCTTCTGTTCCGGCTCCTCTCATAAAATCCGCAAAAAAATGAAAGTTGAAAGCAGCCCGCGGAATATCTAAATTACTTGAGAGCGAAAGCGGCTTCCCCGTATCCAATGTCTCGAGCCTTGCCAGTTCGTCTTTACGCTCAAGTATGATGTCGCCGACCTTTCTGATGATCCGAATCCTTTCGTCAGCGGTCATGTTTTTCCAGCGTCCGTTTAAAGCACGCCTTGCGGCCGCGACTGCAAGATCGACCTCTTTTTTGCCTCCTTCCGCAACGCTCCCGATGATTTCCTGTGTAGCCGGATTGATATTGTCAAACGTACTGCCGTTCTCTGAAGGAAAGTACCTGCCGTTTATGTAGTGCTGACAGTCAAAAGGTTTTACGAGTTTTGCCGATGGGGTCTGAACATTCATATTCTACAAACATCCTCCTTTTCAAATCCTTTCCATTAAGTTAAATGATTTTAAACGACAAGAAAACAGCAATGTTCCTCTATGCGGAACAACTCAGACATTTTTTCCGAAAATTTGATATTTTCCGCTTTTTTATTTTTAAAATCATGTTATATTATGGAATAAAAGGCAACGAAAACAAGGGAGAGAGTTGAGGAACCTATGACTGTTGAGACAAAGGACCACCAGCTGCTCGGTTCAGTAAAAAATGCACTTCGTCTGCTTCAATCGTTTACATTAGAGACACCGGAAAAGAAACTAACCGAACTCGCCTCATCGCTCGGCCTCGGAAAAAGCACAGTATCGCGCCTTTTGACTACATTGGAAAGCGAAGGGTTTGTCATGAAGGACCCGGAATCCAGAAGATACAAGCTCGGCTTATCGGTTCTGAAGTTAAACACCATTGTCAACTCCACTCTTGAAATCAACCGCGAATCCCAGCCGGTCCTCAAACGGCTGACAGAAGAGACCGGCGAAACGTCGCATATTGCGATGCGACGCGATCTAAGCGTCGTTTATCTCAATCGGACGGAATGCCCCCGCCCTGTCGAACTTCTCTCATATATCGGGCGGCAAAACCCGATGCATTGCACAAGCTCGGGCAAGGTGCTTCTCGCCTTTGACGAAGACGGCATATTGGATGAGTATGTGAAGGAAGGCTTGAAAAGCTGTACAAAACAAACGATTACAGACGAGGACAAATTGAGGGAGGCGTTGAAAACCGTTAAAGAAAACGGGTTTGACGTCAGTTGCGGGGAATTCATTGATGGTGTCACATCCATCTCAGCTCCCATCAGAAACCACGCGGGCCGAGTGTTGTACGCCGTCAGTGTCGTAGGTCCGGCAGAACGCATAAAGGCCCGGCAGGCGAAAATCGCATACCAAGTGAAAAAAGCGGCCCGGGATATTTCCGAAAGAATCGGGTACTGGAAACGAATATAAAAATTGGGGGAATCGGCTTTGTATGATCTTCACACGCACTTTATACCGCACGATGTGCTGCTTTGGCTGGACGACAATGAAAAGAAGGTCCACGCCGTCCGCAAAAAAAAGGATGGCCGCCAAGCGGAGTTTTTGACGGTCAATCACAAATGGGGCTTTGAATTAAAAGAGCTGTTCTACCAGGAAGCTTTATATTTGGAAGCCCAGCAGGAAGCCGGCGTCTCACACTCATTGGTATCGCCGGTTCCCCAGCTTTTCCTTTACGATCTCGCCGAAGAAATCACAGACGAATTGTCCTTTGTATACAACAAAGCGCTTGCCGGATGGGTTAAAAAACACGACGGCCGCCTTTCAGGCCTCGGCACCGTCCCGCTGAACAGCCCTTTAAAGGCGAGCGAGCGCCTGAATGAAGCGATGAACAACGGCCTTAAAGGAGCAATTATCGGCCCCGGCGCTTCGCAAATGCTTCTCTCAGACGAAGCATTTACACCGTTTTGGGAAACGGCTGACAGAAGAAAAGCGATTATCTTTATCCATCCGCTCCTTTCTGAAGATCCGCGGCTTCGCCGCAGGATGCTGCCAAATTTGATCGGCGTTCCGTGGGAAACGACAATTTGCGCCGCTGATCTTTTGTTAAGCGGGTTTACAGACCGTTTTCGCAATGTGAAAATTCTGCTGGCGCACGGCGGCGGCTTTTTGCCCTATCAGATCGGAAGACTGGACAAAGGATATGACAAATGGGCCGGCGTTTCTTCATCGCTTTCGGCGCCGCCGCGCGAATATTTGCGGAAGTTTTGGTTTGACAGCGTGCTGTGGGAGAAAGAAAGCGCGGCATATTTAAAGAAGCTCATCGGAGAAGACCGCCTTGTTCCGGGTTCCGATTTTCCTTTTGACCTTTGTCAGTGGCCGCCTCTCGATCCCGGTCGGAAAGGGGCGGAATCTCTGCTGAATGTAGCGATTGAAGCATAAAAAAAGGCGAACCTCTTCAGGTTCACCTTTTTCAAAAACAAATTACAGCGCTTGAACTGCCGTAATCAGCGCAAGATTATAAACGTCTTCAGCGTTGCATCCTCTGGAGAGGTCGTTTACAGGCATGTTCAGCCCTTGCAGAATCGGACCGACCGCTTCGAAGTTGCCGAGGCGCTGAGCGATTTTATAGCCGATGTTCCCCGCTTCAAGGCTTGGGAAAACAAATACGTTTGCATCACCTTTAATGACGGAGTCCGGCGCTTTTTTCTCGGCGACAGATGGAACGAATGCCGCATCAAATTGGAATTCGCCGTCCAGTGTAAGCTCAGGCGCTTTTTCTTTGGCGATCGCAACCGCATTGGCTACCTTTTCAGTTTCGTCTGATTTTGCAGAGCCTTTTGTTGAAAAGCTGAGCATGGCGACACGAGGGTCAATGTTGAACATTTTCGCTGTGTTCGCACTTTCGATTGCAATTTCCGCAAGGTCCTGACTGTCAGGCGCAATATTGATCGCACAGTCTGCAAATACATACTGCTCATCGCCGCGCGCCATGATAAACACGCCGGAAGTTTTCTTCACGCCTTCTTTTGTTTTAATAATTTGCAGCGCAGGGCGAACCGTATCCGCTGTTGAATGAGCCGCACCGCTGACAAGACCGTCGGCAAGCCCTTTATAAACAAGCATCGTTCCAAAATAGTTCTCATCTAAAAGGATTTGGCGGGCCTGTTCTTCCGTCGCTTTTCCTTTGCGGCGTTCAACGAAAGCCTGAACAAGGTCTTCCATTCCTTCGTATGTATGAGGATCGTATATGTCAACGCCATCCAGCGTCAAATTCAACCCGTTCGCTTTATCTTTGATTTCCTGCTCGTTTCCCACAAGGATCGGCTTTAATACGTTGTTTCCGGCCAAATCGTTGACAGCTTTGAGAATGCGCTCGTCCATACCTTCCGGAAATACGATTTTAACTCCTTTTCCTGCTACTTTTTCCTGCACTGTTGTAAATAGATCTGCCACTATATACCCTCCTTGAAAGTGTCACAAATACTTCATTTCTCTATTAAGCATACTCTTTTGTGATATAAATTCAATCCTTCTGTATTTTATTATAATGCTTTCACTTTTTAAACGCTTTTTTTAAATTAATTTAAGTGCGGCAGGGTTTAAACACTTCTATTAGTATATAACAGCCTTTCCCAGTTATACGACAGATCGTCACCTTTTGTTCAAATCTTCTAAACGGATAAAACGCGGCAAACTATGATATGATGAAGGCAAGTACATACAAATTGGGAGTGATTGCAAAATGAGCGAACAGCAAAAAACGAACGAAGCCGCCCAAACGCTTGACGGCTGGTATGCCCTTCACGATTTCCGGACAATGGACTGGTCCGCATGGAAAATGCTTTCAAGCGATGAGCGCCAGATCATTATCAGCGAATTTACAGGTCTTCTCGAAAAATGGGGAGCTGCTCAAAAAGAAGGAAACGGAAGCCACACGCTATACAGCATCGTCGGCCAAAAAGCGGACTTCATGCTGATGATTTTGCGTCCTACGATGGAGGAATTAAATCAAATTGAACTTGAGTTCAATAAATCCAAACTCGCTGAATACACGATACCTGCTTATTCATACGTATCCGTTGTCGAGCTGAGCAACTATATGGGAAGCGGCGAGGGAGACCCTTACGAAAATCCGCAAGTGCGTGCGCGCCTGTACCCTGAGCTCCCGAACGCCAAATATGTCTGCTTCTATCCGATGGATAAAAGAAGATCGGGCGATGACAACTGGTACATGCTGTCTATGGAAGAGAGAAGAAGCTTGATGCGCAGCCACGGGATGATCGGCCGCGGCTATGCGGGCAAAGTGAAACAGATTATTACCGGCTCAATCGGATTTGACGATTATGAGTGGGGTGTCACGCTCTTTTCAGATGATGTGCTCCAGTTCAAAAAGCTCGTCTATGAAATGCGCTTCGATGAAGTAAGCGCCCGGTACGGTGAATTCGGTTCATTCTTTGTCGGCAACCGCCTCGCAAATGAACAGCTGCCTGCATTTTTGCATGTGTAATGATAAAAAGCTCCAAAGACCTCGGTCTTTGGAGCTTTTTTGCCTATTACTTGCAGTTACACGGCTGTGTAGGCGGAGTCGCCCTTTTTTGCACCTCGATTGAAGATTCGGCATAGAAAGTCGATCCGAGCCCCAGCACTCTGTTCTCCGCCCGGAATGTATACTTTCCTGCGGCAGGCAGCGTTTTGTTTGCCAGCACAAGCTTAAACTCCGCAATACCCAACAGATCAATTGTAAGCGGCAGCCTTACCGTTTTTCCGTTATTCAAAATTTGCCCTGTAGTCAACGCTCTTCCGTTCACGGTATCTTTCGTTGTTGCGGAAAATCCCGACGGCAATGTAAATTCAACCGTTCCCAGCGCCAGGATTGAATTCGGACGATACGTCAGCTCAATATCCGAGAACGACCACTCCTGTTTGCTGGCACCTGTTATAGTCGCATACAAGGAAGCGTTCGCAGCCGGGCGGTAGACAGATTCAGTTTTGGTTGTTTGAGCGCTAGCCTGGAACGAAGGCAGAAAAATCGAAACCATCATCACGAGACTAACCGCCAAGATTGACAATTTAGAACGATACATTCTTTTCAACACAGCAATTCCCCCTAGTCATCATTTTTTTCATCATTCGTCATGACGAAAGCGTACAAGAAAGGCAACATCAAGCAACGCCTTCTTCCCAAAGCGCCGGCACTTTGGTGATTTCTATTAAAAACTACCATTTTTTCAACAGGTAGTAAATGTTTTCCATGTCATATTTTTAAAAGAAATGCAAAATAATAGAATTTAACCAGGCGTTGCTCCTCTTGATTTTCTTCGCTGTTCTTTAGTAAAGGACAAAAGACCCGTCCGCATTCCTTCTCTTCATTCTCCTGATTTTTGTTGACAAACGGTGTATCTGGCTGTACATTATTGACATTATTGAAACATGACCATCTGCGTTTAAATTTGAAATCACCTTGCTTTTTCTCCATTCATGTTTTGACTGAATGGATGAAGAAAGGAACGAAAAAATGCCTAAATTGGTTTCTTCAAATCTTGTAAAAGGTAAGATCATCAATATTAGTCCGCCGCAGACGCTGGCGCTCAGTTTCTTGATTATCATTGCCATCGGCGCCTGTTTATTGAAGCTGCCCGGCGCATCCACTACTTACATCTCATGGGTGGATGCTTTATTCACGGCCACCTCTGCAACTACGGTAACTGGGCTTGTTGTTGTCGATACAGGGGCAGATTTTACGGTTTTCGGACAAACAGTTATTATGTGCCTGATTCAAATCGGCGGACTCGGCTTAATGACGTTTGCCGTTCTCGTCATCATGATGATCGGCAAAAAAATCGGCCTGCAGCAGCGGATTCTCGTTCAAGAAGCATTTAACCAGACTTCTTTAGGCGGACTTGTCCGCCTGGTCAAGCATTTGTTTATTTTCACCATTGTCATAGAATTTGTCGCATTTTTGATCCTTTCGATCAGATGGGTTCCTGAATACGGTTTGCAAAAAGGCTTGTTTCATAGTTTGTTTAACACGATTTCAGCCTTTAACAATGCGGGGTTCTCCCTGTGGCCGGACAACTTGTCTCAATATGTGGGCGACCCGATTGTCAACATTGTCATCACAGGCCTTTTCATTACAGGGGGTATCGGCTTTACCGTTCTGCTGGATTTATGGACAAAGCGAAACTTCCGGACATTATCGCTGCATTCCAAGCTCATGATCGTTGGAACATTGATCATCAATACGACAGCCGCCTTGCTGATTTTTATTTTGGAATACTCGAATCCAGGTACGCTCGGCGGACTGCCTTTAGCCGACAAAATGTGGGGCGCTTACTTCCAGGGTGTGACACCGAGAACTGCCGGATTCAATACGCTTGATATCGCCCAGATGACAACGCCGTCCCTCCTGTTAACCATCGTTTTGATGTTTATCGGAGCCGGAAGCGCGTCAACAGGAAGTGGAATTAAACTGACAACGTTTATCGTGATGATCTTGGCGACGATCACCTTTTTAAGGGGAAAAAGCGAGACGGTTGTGTTCAAAAGGGCGATTAAAATGAAAACCATTTTAAGAGCTTTGGCCATCATTGTGATCAGTTTTTTATTCGTGCTTTTCGCATTATTTATATTGACGATCACAGAGAATGCTCCATTTTTGGAAATCGTCTTTGAAGTATTTTCCGCTTTTGGAACGGTCGGCCTGTCGATGGGACTGACACCTGATTTAACGACCGCAGGCAAAGCGGTTATCATGATGATGATGTTTATCGGCCGCGTCGGGCCTCTCACTATGGCGTTTACGCTGGCCAAGCCGAAGAAGGCGCCGATCCGCCATCCTGAAGATGAAGTGATCACAGGTTAATATGCAGAAAGACCGCTCTTTTCACGAGCGGTCTTTTTGTTTTTCTCTTTCCAACATGATGTGTCGTCATATTCCATCCCGCCCGTTCATACTGTAAAAGGGATGGGAAATATTGATCTATCATCTTGAGTCTTTTACAGCCGGATCGTCTTCATAGCAGCACTTTATCATTCCTCATGTATGGACGGTAGGCATGACTTTGACACAATGAAATGAGGAGGAACGAGATGAAATTTAAAAAAAATCAGATTCAGCCGCTTCAGGAGCTTGAAATGCCGGATTTCCGGCAGCAAATGGGGCCCAACCCTTATCCGCAGATGGGGCAGATGGGGCAAATGTACCAGCAGCATGGACAGCAGCCTTTCACCCAAACGGGGGGGCAGCAATCGTATCAGCAGCCCGGCCCACAGCTGTTCCAGCCGCAGCCGGCAGGAGTCCAGGTCCCTCCGATGCCTTCAGCACAGCAGACTTCACCGAGTATCCCCGGCATGCTGCCGCTTGAGCAATCCTACATTGAAAATATTTTGCGGCTCAATCGCGGAAAAGTGGCAACCGTATATATGACATTTGAAAACAATCCGGAATGGAATGCGAAAGTCTTTCGGGGAGAAATTGAAGCAGCCGGCCGCGACCACATTATTTTAAGCGACAGAAAAACAGGCACACGCTATTTGCTGCTGATGGTGTATCTTGACTATATTACGTTTGATGAGCCGATCACTTATGATTATCCGTATTCAATGGCCTCATATACCCCAAGATAAAGGTTCGGTTTCATTAAAACCGAACCCTTTTTTTATAGATATTAAGCAAAGTTTCTCACATCATTATTACGTTTGAATTTGTAAATAACGATGAGGAAAAAGACAGCAGCGAAAGCAAACAGGATCATGATATTCAAATACAGACCTTGAAGCTGCTGTCCCTCCTGCAATTTTGCCAGCGTATCCAGCACCCACCGCTGCGGAAGAAAGTCCGCGATACGCTGTGCGAAAGACGGCATGATTTCAATCGGCCAAAAACATCCGGACAGCATGATCGTCGGCATAAATATTAAATTTCGCAATACCCCGGATGACTTAGAGCTATTTGCAAAGACGACGGTGATCAGCGCCAGGCCGACCGCGCTTAGCGCAAAAATCAACAGCACCGCTGCCATCTCCCAAAATGAGATGCCAGTCTCCATCCGGAACACATATTTCACCATTATCAATGTTAAAAAGATTTGGCATGCGATGACAGACATACTGACGGCCACATTGGACATAACGTACTGTCTTGCCGTTATCGGTGTGGTCAAAAGCCTGAAATACGTTCTGTTCTCTTTTTCCTTCACTAACAGTTCGGTCAAGCTTCCCGCTGAAAAAAGCATCGCCATCAGAAGAAAACCGACCGTCCGCTCCGTCATGTTTCTATTTTTCGCCGTGTCTTCAACCGTATATGTTTTGACACCCGTTTCAGAACTCCGGTAATTTTTATACATTTCCTCAAAACGCTTTTCATTCCCCTGCGCCGATTTGCCGATTGCGGCGATATTATCAATGTAATGATAAACATACGATTTCACAAACCCGGTGATTTCAGCGCCTTTGACAGATGCAATGGCGATATGAGCCGGTTCTCCGCTCTGCACGCTTTGAGAAAAGCCTTGTTCAAACGTAATGACGCAATCAAGCTCCCCTGACGCAATTTGACTTTTCCCTTCTGCTTCACTGACCGCGCTGATGTTGACATTCTCGATCCCCTTCAAAAAATCCTTAGTATCTTCGGCGATTCGTCCGCCGTCATGATTGATAATTCCGACGCGCAAATCTGTCTTGTCCATGCTTCCCTCTGTTAAAAGCGATACGAATATGCCTAGCAAGGGCAGACATACGAACAGAAAGATATTGATTTTCTTTTTGAAGGTGACATTCAGTGTGTTTTTGACAAGCCATAGCATTTCTTTCATCTTACAGCCCCTCCCTTCTCTGCAATGAGACAACGGCAATCAGCAGAAATAACAGGGATAAACCGATGTTCAGCAAGATTACGGGCAGCCCCGCCGCTAGATCGTCCGCAAATATAATGTTCATAATAGCTTCGTTCGTCCATGTGAGCGGAGACAGGTCTTTGATCAAAGCTAAAACACCTTCCGCACCCTCGACAGGAAAATAAGCGCCTCCGAAAAATGCAACCAGCGGAATCAACACGTTAATGATCGCCACTGCCGCTTCCCCCGTTCTCGTCAAATAACTGACGCCAAGGCCGAGGCATACGGCAAACAATACGATGCTGAACAGCACGGCCGCCACAAGGGCGAGATGATCTCCCCAGTACGCTTTAAATACGTATTTGCTGAATATGACGACGGCAAAAATACATAATCCGTTTGTCACAAGATTGCCAATCAGCTTGCCGGCAAAAATCTCGCCTTTATGAACCGGCGCCGCGATCAGCCGGTCGGCTGTTTTTCCAAGCCGCTCTCCCCTTATTAAATAACTGGCGCTTAGTGCACTGTAAAGCGCGATCAGAGTGGTCATGGTAACCGCGTAATAATCCATGGAGTTGGGCTTTCTGTCTGAGCTGAGAGACGTCTCCTTGATATAATGGTCGCCAGGTGTGTCCCCGAGCACGGCACCCGCTTGCTCAGGAGCGGCTTTGATGATCTCTTGTGCGGCATTGTACCGGTTTGCAAACGCGGTCAGCATTCCTTGAATAATGCTGTTTTTCATACTGTTTTTATCCATTTGGTAAAGCTTGATGCCGCTGTTTTCGATCTCAAGGTAAGCATCGTAGTTCCCTTGTTTGATTTCTTGTTTTCCATCCGTATCAGACAATATTTTTTTAAAATGAACGCCGGATGTTTTCGCTTCTTTTGCGAATGTTTTAAAACCTTCCGAAAACGCTCCGTCAGCCTTGTCTTTATACAGAACATGAACCTCGCCGACCGCTGCTGTTTGCTGATCGAAAGCGTTCGTCAGCGCGGTGCCTAAAATCATAATCAGTACAATCGGAAATGCCAGCATAAAAAGGAATGTCCGCTTGTCCCGAAAAGCCGATACAATTTCTTTTTTCGCAATGATGAGTGTATTCAAACCATGGCCCCCTTTCTAATCGCGCAACTGTCTTCCGGTCAAGGTCAGGAACACGGTTTCCAAATTAGGCGCTTTTTCTTCCAATGAACGAATCTCGGCCCCGTTTTTCATCAGCTTCTCAATAATCTGGTTTAAATTATTGACACCTGCATCCGAGTTGATTTTGATCGTATTGTCTTCAAGAGCAGCCGCCTCCACGCCGCTGATCGTTTTCAGTTCGCCGATATCGACATTTTCCGCCGATTTAAGAACGACCTGAATATCTTTCGTGTTGGTAATGATCGATTTCAGCTGCTCCTTCGTTCCTTCGGCGATAATTTTTCCATGATCCACGATGGCGATCCGCGTACAGATCTCTTCAACTTCTTCCATATAATGGCTGGTGTAAATAATCGTGCAGCCCATCGCATTTAACTTTTTGACGGATTCCAAAATATAATTTCTCGAATGCGGATCAATCCCCACCGTTGGTTCATCCATGATGATCAACTTTGGCCTGTGGGCGATCGCGCAGGCGATATTGAGCCTTCTTTTCATTCCGCCTGAAAAATTTTTCGGGAAGCTTTTATGCTTATCGCTTAAACCGACGAACTGCAATGCTTCTTCCACCCGATTGCGCAATTGGGCCCCGCGGAGACCATAGAGTCCGGCGAAAAACTTCACATTTTCATATGCTGTTAAATCCTCGTAAATGGCCAGATCCTGCGGGACAATGCCGATATTCATCTTGGCGAATTTGCGGTGTTTCGCAATGTTTTTTCCGAGAATCAAAATCTCGCCTTCATTGCATCTCAGCAAACTCGATATCATGTGAATGGTCGTGCTCTTTCCGGCCCCGTTTGCGCCGAGCAATCCAAATATTTCGCCCTCTTCGATCGAGAGTGATATATTGTCGACGGCAACGAAGTCGCCAAATTTTTTTGTTAGATGATGGATTTCCAATACATTCATGTTCTCACCTCATTTTGATTTCATTATAAAAAAAAGATGAATGGTGCGGCAGTGCAGCATTTCATCTTTTTCACATGAGAAAATTCATATTCAATTCATGAAATCATTCATGCTTGGGCAGCAAGGTGGTGACAGAGAAGCCGTTCGAACCGTCAACAATCACCTTTCCGTTAACAGAAGCGGCCCGTTCCTCCATCCCGATGATCCCCATCCCTTTCTTGATTTTCTGCCGCCCTTTTCCATTGTCTTTCACTTCGGCTTTAATGAGTGTATTCAGCACATGAATATAGATGGATACATGTGTCGCTTCTGCATATTTCACCGAGTTTGTCAGTGCTTCGGTGATATTTTCAAACATAATCTTCCACTGAATTTGAGAAATAACATCCAAATCGCCTTTATGCAAAAATGAAATATTCATATGATACCGCGCCGAACATTCATCGATAAACAGCTTCAATCTATGGATACCCATCTGTTCTGAGGGCGGCTTGACGCTTTTTAACGTCAATCTGATATTTTCGATCCCGTCCTTGGAGATGTTAATCGCGTTTTGCAGGAGCTCGGAAGCTTTTTCCTTGTCTATGTCAAGGACGCGCTTCGCCGCTTCGAGCTGAATCAGCGCTCCTGTCATGGAATGGCCGATTTTATCGTGTATTTCCTGGGAAAGCCGGTTCCGCTCCTCAAGCTTATACGTATATTCGGATTGTCTGATGAACTCTTTGTTTTCCCGCAGCATGTTTGTTACCTTCTCCAGGTCTCTTCTCGTTTGATCGATATGATGTTCAAGCTTTTCAATCCGCGCTGCATCTTGGCTTGCCGCCCAGTACAGCAAAAATTGAAAAGCGGCTGTCAACGCGTAGACCGCTGAGATGCTTTCATTGATAAACAAAACCGGAACGATTGAAGCGGCAAGTACCATCCACTTCGGCAGCCCGAAATCAGCTGCTCCTTCATACAGGCTAAAAGGAAGAAATAAAATAAATAGGGGGTGCACCTCTGCATAAGAAAAAATTGAAATGATGACAGACATAACAATAAAAAGCTTTTTTATTTTTCCTTCAGGTAAAATTGCAATCCCGAGGTTGATACAGGCGTAAACAAGAATGCTGAACACAAGCCACGGCAGATTGTCAATTTCCGAAGAAACGCATTGATAGATGATAAATCCCAGCAAAATCAGTTTGCCGGTCATAATCCGCAATTCCATGGTGATCCCCCAGATTAAAAGTTAACTTTTCCAGTTAAATAATAAATTGCGATTTGCGTCCGGTGTTCAAGCCCTGTTTTCCCCAAAATCGAGGAAATATAATTGGCAATCGTACCTTCAGAAATAAACAGTTCTTTCGATATTTCTTTATTGGACAGCCCTCTGGCAATCAGGGCCATAATTCCGAGCTCGCGTTCGGTAAACAGGCTTTCGTCTATTTTGGATTCCGCTTCTTTATGCTCCGCCAAATTGGATTTAATCTTGTCGAGGATGATATCCTGCATGACAGTATGGCCGTTGTACACGCTTTTAATTGCGTCTCTAATTCGCTCAGGATCGGCATTTTTCAGCAAATATCCTTTTGCTCCGTTCCGTATGGCAGCGACGATGTATTCGTCATCATCAAACGTTGTTAAAATAAAAGGCTTGGCGCCCGTTTCTGAAATGAGCCGCGCAGCTTCCACTCCATCCATGTTGGGCATGCGGACATCAAGCAGTGCAATATCCACAGCTTGGCCGCGGCAAAATTCGACCGCTTGCAAGCCATCCTCCACCGTCGCCAGCACTTCAAATTCATCATAAGTGCTCAGTATGATTTTCATACCCTCTCTTATGAATGAATTGTCATCCGCAATGATCACTTTAATTTTCATCTTTGAACGGAGACCGGTCCTCCGCCATGCACATCCCTTCTGTCAAAATGCAAAAGCCGGGTCTTTCGCCCTGTTCATAACATTAAATTACCATGAATCAGCCCCTGTTAAAATAAAAAAAAGCCAATCCTTTCAGGAGATTGGCTTTTTAGTAAGCTACAAGTATTTAACAGCTGATACAACAACCATGATCCATGCGGCAATAAACGCCACGCCGCCCAGCGGAGTAATCGCACCGAGGACGCTGATTTGCGTAAGGCTGAGGACATATAAACTTCCTGAAAATAAAACGATTCCGGCAAACATCAGCCAACCTGCCGCAGTTACGCTTCCCGCATCTGTAAGCTTTGACGCGATGAGCGCGACGGCAATTAAACCGAGCGCATGATACATATGATACTGGACGCCGGTCTGCCAGATTTGCAAATATTTCTCGGGAATTTTCCCCTCAAGACCATGAGCTCCGAACGCCCCTAAAGCAACCGCAAGCATCGCATTGACAGCACCTAAAATTAAAAATAATTTCACGATCAAATCGCCCGCCTTTCTTTTATCATCATAGCGCACACGCCTTTAATTTCAACGTTTACACATCTCATGACACGATATTGTCAAATTTCTTTTTCCGTAGCTGCATCTGTTCCGCAGCAATCGCTACAATTGTTCCAAGGACAAGCCCATTGCTTAAAATGGAAACAAAAACAGGATGCATTCCTTCCAAAGCACTTTCAGGTACAAACATGACCCCCACGCCGGCAAGGAGCGCAATCCCGGTAACAAAACGGATGCGGCCTGCCTCGTCCTTTTCATAAGAATCGAATTCGGCAAATGCCAGGCCGACCATCGTTGAAAACACGACGAAGTTCACCGCAAAGCCGACCGGAGACGGCAGGCTGGCAAAAGTATTCATGACCAGCGGGAAAAAGCTGATGACGATCACGATCAAACTCCCGAGCAAAAACGGTTTTTTCGAAGACATTCTCGTCGTTTGAATAAACCCGGCCGCCCCGGATATCGGCACCGTGCCTACAGCTCCGAGCAATCCGCTCAGCAAATGGCTGACGGAGGCGATAAATCCGGCAGGACGTGCCCGCCTCCTCTCCTCCAGCTTCTCAAACTGTCTGACCGCTCCTTCAACCACCCGTATGCTGGCGAGCATATTGACGATTAACAATACTGTAATAAATAGCGAAGTAACGACTAATCCGCTGTCAAACAGCGGCATTCCGAACGGAAAAATATCCGGAAGGCGGAACAGCTGGTTCGCATGCTCAGGCGCCTTCGCCACGCCGAATACGGCAAATAAGACCCAGCCGCCGAAAAGCGCAATTAAAATTGAATATTGCTTGAGAACCGGAATGTTTGACCGGCTCATCAGAAACGTAGCCAGCATGACCACAACCGCCAGCAAAAACACGGGTATATCGACCTCGTTTTTCCGGTAGCCGATCCCCATGACACCTTTAACGATCGGATCGCTAAGCTGGATGACCAGCAGCAGTAAATAAATGCCCGTCACAACAGGAGTAAACATCACAGCCAGCTTATCAATAACTTTAAATAAACTAAAAATAAAGAAGAAAACCGCGCTTAGCAGCATCGCTCCCTGCAGCCCCTGAAGCGTTTCAATATGAGTCGCAAATACGGTCCCTGTAAGACCGGAATAAATCGTGTACACGCCCCACCAGAGGCCGGCCGGACTCTCATTAATCGGCAGGCGGTGTCCCAATAAACATTGGATAAAAGCCGTTGTGCCGAGCACGAAAAAAGTGCTTTGAACCAGCCCAGCGGTCTCTGCCTGGTTCAGCCCGAATGACTGCCCGATTGCAATGGGCACCACGATTGCGGCCGCAATAATAAATGCCGTCCATTGTAAAGCCCCAAAAAGCAGTTTCAAGTTGATCAACCTCTCTTTTTTAAAACAGCCGACGGCGCCTAGAAATCAAAAATAGAATCTCCGTTGCCGTCATCTTCGTGCTTTTGTTTCTCTTGTTTTTTGTACTGTTCAGCACCGGCGCTCCCCATCATTTTTTCTAGCATCAGCTGGTCGCTCGATGGTTTATTGGCCGTTTGAACATAGGGTGAAGACTGGACGGACGGCCGCTGCTGCGGTTCAACAATGACGTCGCAAAGGGAGCGGATAACCGCGATGTGCATTTTCAATTCATTTTCCTGGCTGCATTCCTTTGCTTTTTTCAATTCGTCCTCCATCTTCTGCAGCAAACTTGATATATGTATGTTCATCAAATCGATCCTCCAAACCGTTTTCAGTTTCCATTTCATTTTACCAAATTAACTTCTCCCGTGCCGAATGCACTTTGCAAATATCCATTGCGAAAAATTACCTCTCCTGCTGTGAAATATCACCTTTTGCACTTTTAAAAAAGATATCTGCAGGCAAACGCAGGTGGAAAACGCCGATTTTATTACGGCTAAAAGTTGACAGCTGAAAAGGCTGTCACACATAATGAAAAAAAACTTCACTCGAATTTCTAAAAGCGAAAGGAATCAGGGAATGGCAGAACGTACACCCTCCATCGAAACGACCGTTACCGAGCAAAAGCGATATTTTTTAAGCGGGGCAACACTCGCTGTTGAAAATCGTCTGGAACAGCTCAACATTCTTAAGAATGCTGTAAAAAAATATGAACGGGACATACTTGAAGCCCTTCAGAAAGACCTTAATAAATCAGAGCACGAAGCCTATATGACGGAAATCGGCATTGTACTGGAAGAAATCCGCTTCATCAGCAGACGATTAAAAAAATGGGCCAAGCCGAAAAAGGCCAAAACGGCCGTCTCGCACATCGGTTCAAAAAGCATCGTCATTGCGGAGCCTTATGGCACGGTCCTGATCATCGCGCCATGGAACTATCCGTTTCAGCTTGCCGTTTCGCCTCTGATCGGCGCACTTGCTGCGGGGAATACGGGCGTCATCAAACCGTCAGAGCTTGCTCCCGCCGTATCCAGCGTCATATCCAAGATGATTAAGGAAATCTTTCCGCCCGAATATGTGTCCGTTATTGAGGGCGGGGTGGAGACGAATCAAGAGCTTTTGCGGCAAAAATTTGACTATATCTTTTTTACAGGCAGTGTTCCCGTGGGCAAAGTCGTCATGGAAGCCGCAGCAAAACAGCTCATTCCAGTCACACTTGAGCTTGGCGGAAAAAGCCCCTGCATCGTGCACAAGGATGCTGATCTTAAGCTTGCAGCTCAAAGGATTGTTTTCGGAAAGCTGACAAACGCAGGACAGACGTGCATTGCGCCTGATTATCTGCTCGTACACAAAGATGTGAAAAGCGGGCTGTTGCACGCTCTGAAGCAATCGATCCAAACATTTTACGGAAAAGCGCCGGAAAGCCATCCGGCGTACGGAAAAATCATAAGCGAACGTCATTTCGAACGGTTACTCCGCTTTTTACACAACGAGAATATCGTAACAGGCGGAACGTATCAAAAAGACGCACTTAAAATTGCTCCGGCCATTATCGATGAACCCGACTGGGAATCGCCGATCATGCAGGAAGAGATTTTCGGGCCGCTCCTTCCTGTCATCGGCTATGAAACAATCGAAGACGTTATCCAAATGGTTCAAAGCCGCCCTAAACCGCTCGCGCTCTATTTGTTTACGAATGAAAAACCGGTACAGAAGCACATCCTCAGCCGGATTTCATTTGGCGGGGGATGCATCAATGACACGCTGATGCACACAGCCACACCTTACCTCCCCTTCGGCGGCGTAGGCGAAAGCGGAATCGGAAGTTACCATGGGTATCACAGCTTTAAGACGTTTTCCCACGAGAAAAGCGTTTTAAAACAGACAAACCTGTTTGACATTTCATTCCGTTACCCTTCATCAAAAAACGGGCTGCGAATCATCAAAAAACTTCTCAGGTAGATAGGAGCCAGACAAACGAAGAACCGCTTATTTTAGCGGTTCTCGCGATTTTAAAGATTCGGAAGGGACCAATCAATCGGCTCATCACCGATTTGTTCCAAATACTGATTGGCTCTTGAAAACGGTCTGCTCCCGAAAAACCCGTTTCTAGCCGAGAATGGGCTCGGATGCGGCGACTGGATAATGAAATGCTTGGATGTATCGATTCGCTCTTTTTTCATTTGGGCATGCCGGCCCCAGAGAATAAAAACGACCGGCTTATCTCTTTTGTTTAAAACATCTATGATACTGTCTGTCAGCTGTTCCCACCCTTTTCCTTTATGCGAATTTGCCTGGCCCCGTCTCACAGTCAAAACGGTGTTCAGCAGCAGAACGCCTTGCTTGGCCCAACTGACGAGAGAACCGTGATTAGGGATGTCGGCGCCAATGTCATTCTGCAATTCTATAAAGATATTTTTCAAAGAAGGCGGCGGATTGACACCGGGTTGTACGGAAAAGCTTAAGCCATGGGCCTGCCCCGGGCCATGATACGGATCCTGGCCGAGAATCACGACTTTAACATTTTCATAGGAAGTATAATGCAAAGCATTGTATATATCGTTCGGTTCAGGATATACGGTGTGCTCTGCATACTCCCTTTTCAGCATTTCCCTCAGTTCTTGATAGTAAGGCTTATTAAACTCGTCCTTCAGCTGCTGCCACCAGCTGTCATTCAAAATCTGTTTCAATGTTCAGGCCTCCTTAACTCAATTGTCTTGCAGCGGAAAGCCTGGATGCGACCGGTTTTCCGTCCCAGACGATTTCGCTTTCCGCTTCCCTTTTTTTCATAGCAGGTTCTTCGAGAAGTACGAAAAAGTTCTTTGTCGGCAGCTTGCCAAGCTGATGCTTTTCACTCAAGACATCCAAATAATACTGTCTCATTCCGCCAAGATCTCCGGATTGGTTGTCACCCTGATCTGAAAACGCATAGATGACGCTTGCAAAAGGAACCCTTTTCACGCGAAAGCGCTCAGCTGCTCTCAGGAAAAAGTCCCAATCCCAATAATTGTGGACAGCAGGATCAAAATAGCCGATCTCGTCATGAAGAGACCGTTTGTACATACTCCCTGAAGGAACATATGTAGAAAACTTCCTCATTTCATCCAAGTTAAAGGAATACGCAAAAAGATAACGGCTTGTCGGAATTCTTTTATCCTCTTTTTCTTCGAAAGACACAATCTCAGCATCCGAATAAACAAAATCGGCGGTCTCCAGCGCATTCAACATTCTTTCCATATGGCACGGAGTGAAAAAATCATCATCATCACACAGCATAATAACATCTCCGGAAGCTTCTTTCACCCCTATATTTCTCGCTTTTACATGCTTCACGTTTTCTTTCAGATGGATAACTCTGATCGGAAGGTCTGAATAAAGGCGCTCAACAAAGTCGACGCTCTCCCCGGCATCATTAACAATAATGACTTCAAACGGTGCAACAGACTGTTTTGTAATGGATTCAAGCAATTCGCACAAAGCGGTGACCCGGTTGTGCGTGACAACTACGATAGATATGTTCATATTTGTGATATACGCTCCTTCTTATTTCATTCTAAACATATTAAATCATAATGCGAATAATTTCACATGGATCAAAAGATGGTTTGGTTTTTTATGCCAATCCATTCACGAAATTTGGCAGAGGACCGCTGCACTATAAAGCGGCAGCCATTTCATTGTGATCTTGCGAAAAGCTGTCTATAATAAGTAATAAACCAACTTTGGATGGAATCTCTTATCGTGGAGGATTGACTGAACATGACAATGCACAAAGCACTGACAATCGCCGGCTCTGACTCAAGCGGAGGCGCCGGCATTCAGGCGGACTTAAAAACGTTCCAAGAAAAGAACGTCTATGGAATGACGGCCCTTACGGTTGTTGTCGCCATGGATCCTGAGAACAACTGGAATCACCAGGTATTCCCAGTTGATACAGAAGTCATCCGCGCCCAGCTGTCGACGATTGTGGACGGCATCGGGGTAGATGCGATGAAAACGGGCATGCTTCCGACCGTTGATATCATTGAATTGGCGGCAGACACAATCAAGAAGCACAGCATGAAAAATGTCGTCATTGATCCCGTTATGGTATGTAAAGGAGCAAATGAAGTGCTGTATCCCGAACACGCAAAGGCTTTAAGAGAGCTTTTGGCTCCGCTTGCCACGGTCATTACGCCAAACCTTTTTGAAGCCGGCCAGCTCAGCGGACTTGGAGAAATTAAAACGGTTGAGCAAATGAAGGAAGCGGCAAAAGTCATTCACGGCCTCGGCGCTGAACACGTCCTCATTACAGGAGGAGGCAAACTGAATCACGAAAAAGCGGTAGATGTATTATTTGACGGCCGGGATGCAGAAGTCATCGAAGGAGAAAGAATTGAAACTCCATACACGCATGGGGCGGGCTGCACCTATTCCGCAGCGATTACGGCTGAACTCGCCAAAGGTTCAAATGTAAAAGAAGCCATTTATTCTGCAAAAACATTTATTACGGAAGCCATCCGCGAATCATTCCGTTTGAATCAATACGTCGGGCCGACGAAGCACTCCGCTTTACGGCTCAGCGGCAAATAAAAGCCAGCCCCATTAAAAGGGGCTGGCTTTTATTTAGCTTTCGCGTTTGATCGTTCTTGCAGATGATCTTAAGAAAGTCTCGATCGATTCCACAAAAAGAGCATATTCTTTCATTTGTTCATAAGTGTCTTGAAGTTTCTTTTGTATTTCTTCATCATCCGGAATTGTTTTATCTTCAATACCGCCGATCAGCTTCTTCATCTGAAGGAGCAAACCATTGTATTCCTCTCTCGTATCCTCAATATGATCCGCTATTTTTTTCAAACGCACAGCTGTCAACTTCTGCTGGTTTTGATCCAAAAAAACAACCCCTTTTTCACTGCACTCTCTCTAAAAAAAGCATATCATAAAGGGATTGTACAGAAAATAGCAAACCGCACCCGCTCCCTTTATGCGACCGTCCAGGATGTTACATTCACTATGATTTCTTTTCTGGCACCGATCCAAACATCATTATTTCCCGGGTAAGGAAAATATCTTGCCGTAAAGACTTCCTCTCCCCCATTGACGAAGATTTCAATCGCAGACGCGTCTAAAAAGATGTTTAAATCGCGGAGCTCATGCAAACGACAATGTCTGGCTTCCGTTCTTTCATCAACATAGCTGTTTCTTTCCAAAGTTATGATGCCGTCAGCTTTATTGTAAATGAGTCGCGCGGCACCCCTGAAGGAAATCTCAAAGCTGTCTTCAATAAGTTGCGGGCTGATGAAAAGCTCGGTTTTGTCCGGTTGAACAATGTCCAGTTTTTCGGTGCCTTGATTAAGTGATATTGCTGCGCGTTTTTCGTTTTGGCGGAGCGTTCTAAGCTCCGCGACCGGTTTTTGAACGATTTTATCGTTTTGCAAATGCAGTTCCCTCGGCAATGTCATACAGTGCACCCATTGATGCTGAATCGTCGGCTGGCTCTGTTCATCCTGGTCTGGAACACCCATCCAGGCAACCAGTATCCTCCGGCCTGATTCGTCTTTTGTCGTCTGCGGCGCATAAAAATCAAAGCCGCGGTCAAGCTCTTCAAAGTCTCCGTGTGTAAAACCCGGTTTCTGCTCGTTCAATTCACCGACAAAATAACCTGACTGATAGACGTTTTGGTAGCGCATCTCTTTTGCTTCAAGGCCTTGCGGACAGACAATTAAGACGTCTTTGCCGTTTAGTTCGAACATGTCAGGGCATTCCCACATATAGCCGAATTCCCCGAGCTGATCTGTATTTGAACCTGTGATGTCGCCAAGGAACTGCCAGTCTTTCAAATTATCCGATTGAAACAGAACGGCTCTGCCCTCAAGTTTTTCAGTCTGGGCGCCGAGCACCATGTACCAGCTGCCACTCTTTTTCCATACTTTCGGATCGCGGAAATGAGCCGTGTATCCTTTCGGAAGCCTTGCAACAACCCCCTGTTTTTCAAACGAGATGCCGTCTTTCGAGACGGCGAGACATTGATAGGTCTCCCTATTTCCCTCGTCGTCTCTGACATTCCCCGTATAAAACAGGTGGAGCACATTATTTTCAGCGATCGCGCTTCCTGAATAACAGCCGTTTTTATCAAACCAGTCGCTCGGCGTGAGGGCGATCTCTTCATGCCGCCAGTTCACGAGATCTGTTGAAGAGTAGTGCCCCCACAGCTTTGCACCGTGCCCCGTTTTAAAAGGCATCCACTGATAAAAAAGATGGTAAACTCCCTTCCACTGAATGAACCCGTTCGGATCATTCAGCAGTCCGACAGGAGGCAAGATGTGATAATGCAGCCGATAGGGATCAAGGTTTACAATATCCCGGTATTCTTCAACCCGGTTTATTGCCTTTTGACGAAGCTCCTGATCTTGATTCATCGTTTTCCCCTCCTTCCGTCACTTTTTCTCGTCTTCATTAATTCCTAAGATAAAGGCTGTGATAAACGCGACAGACACAGAGATCGCCATTCCGATTAAATAATGGATCAGGTTGCCCATTCCAAGCGGGGCAACAATCGCAATCATCGGTATTCCCGTCAAACCGTAGGCGTTTGCCGCAACATTCATAAAGACAACGTATGCAGCACCGAGCGCTCCACCGGCCATTGCCGCGATAAACGGCTTGCGGTAACGGAGGTTAACACCGAAAATAACAGGTTCGGTAATGCCGAGAAAAGAAGAGAAAGCAGCAGGTAAAGCGATTTCTTTTGTTTTTGCGCGCTTTGCCAAAAAGAATACGGCAAGTCCGGCCCCGCCTTGGGCGACATTGGACATAGACCAGATCGGAAGCAGGTAGTTCCTGCCGATATCAGCGATAAGGCCGGCCTCAATCGCGTGGAAACTGTGGTGAACACCAGTTAAAACGATCAGCGAGTATGTTCCTCCGAAAATCAGTCCGGCAACAGGTCCGGCAAGATCATACACATAAGTTAAAACGTTCGTGATCCCTGTACCAAGCATTCTTCCTAAAGGACCGATTGCGATAAAGGCAATAAATCCCGTTGAAATAATCGTGACAAACGGTGTCACTAAAAGATCGATCGCGTTTGGAACAATTTTTCTTACGCCTTTTTCGATTTTACTCATCACATACACGGCAAGCAAAATTGGAACAACGGTTCCTTGATAGCCCAGCATCTCAATTTTGAGCCCGTAAAAGTTCATCACATCCGGAGATGCAGTTGCCAGTCCCCAAGGATTGAACAAGCTCGGGTGAATTAAAATACCTCCAAGTACAGCCCCCAGGTAAGGATTGCTGCCAAATTCTTTCGCAGCACTGACACCGATCAAGATCGGAAGGATAATAAATGCCGCGCTTGAGAACATATCAAGCATTTTATACAGCGCTGCATCAGGATCGACCCACTGAAATGCCTTCATCATCCCCAACAGCCCCATTAATAAACCGCTTGCAACAATGGCCGGGATGATGGGCACGAAAATATTTGACAGCGTTTTCGCGAATCGCGCTAAAGGATTCATTTTTCCCTTTGCGGCATCGCTGTGCTGAACCGTTTCCTTTTGGTCAAGATTCAGCTCTTTGGCAAACTGTTCATACACTTTATTAACAAGTCCTGTTCCAAAAATAATCTGGTATTGGCCAGAGCTCGAAAAGGCTCCTTTTACACCTTCCAGCTCTTCGACCTTTTCCTGGTCGATTTTCGCTTCGTCCTTGATCACCAAACGAAGCCTTGTCGCACAATGAGCTGCACTGATGACATTATCTTCTCCGCCAAGAAGCTGTATAAGACGTACGGCGATTTCTTTGTGATTCATGATGACTCCTCCTTTTTTTTAAAAAAAAGCAGAAAAGACCTAAAATTCACCAACGAATGACGGATAGATTCTCCCCATTCATCTAGCAAATTTTAGGTCTTGCCTGCTTTACCAGTCACAATCCCCGGTATTTATTTTTTAATACGCTTTCATTTTATTATGTGATAACGCTTTCGTCAACTACTTTTTTATTTTCTGTGAAAATCGACCTAAAAAAAGCCTGATCGCGCGTTATCAGGCGGTATTACCTATAGGAATCATTTAAACGCTGGACATGCAGCGTAATATATCCGACTTCCGATTCCGGAAGATGAAGATCATATTCAGTTTTCACGTAATCCGCCAGCCCTGCCGCACACTGGTAGCTTTCAGGATACTTTTTCCGGATGAAATAAAGCATGTCATCGTCCATGACATGAAACGCTTCATTTGATTCCAGCCTGTTGATGGCATACCTGAGATGCGTGACAAGACGCTGATATGAGATGCTGTTTTCGTCAATCTTCTGATTGAAACAGCATTCGATTTTTTCTATCAATTCTTTGATGATGTTCGTGTATTTAAGCGTCTTCTGCATGTTTTCCGCATCCATTTTTGCGGTATGAATATGCAGCGCAATATAACCCGCTTCATCATCAGGCAATTCGACTTTCAATTTTTCTTTGACCAAATCGATTGCCCAGAGTCCGATCTCATATTCTTTTTTATAAAGCGCTTTGATTTCATTTAATAATTTATTTTGAATGACGAATCCTTTGCGGACTCGCTCGATCGCAAATGACAAATGATCCACAAGGGCGATGTGGATATGATCGCTCAACGGTGCGGACAGCCGCCCTTCCGCATAGCTGATGATCTCTTCGGCAGCTTCAATATGTTCTTCCGGAAGTGTTTCGAGGATTTGTTTAAACTTTTCATTTTCTTCATGAATGGTAAAAATTTTTTCTACCTTGTTTCTTGGAATGGTATCGTTTTTGCCTTTTTGAAAAGCGATACCAGGCCCCATGACAATTTTTTCTTGACCATCCTCCTTTATGATTGCTGCATTGTTGTTCAATACTTTATAGATTTTCAAAGCCGTCACCCACTTCCCGTTATGAGTGGGATTTTACCTTGTTTAAGTTCCCGTGTAAAGAGTTGGTCCGGCTCTTACCCTCTTCACCGCTTTTTGGCAAACAGCCCGGTTGGGTTCTGTCGTAAAACTGCCGGGCATCGCTCTCTTACAGCCCGACATCCGCTCTGTTGATTCTTCTCTTTTTTCCGAAAAGCCGCCTGCCTGATAAGCATCGGCAGCCTGATATGTACCGCCGGCGAACGCCATCACCTTCATCTGAGTCTCTCTGACAGGCACCACCGCATTCAGCAGCACGGCCGTCCATAATTTTAAAAATGATATCAAACCTTTCATACCGATCCCCTCCAGTTTCGTTGTGATAAAACTAGCAACTCTATTAAACTTTCTTGCTCTATCTTATCCCAGCAAAATGAAAATGTTTGTCACAATGTGTGTGCAAAATGATTCTAGTTTTTAGAAGTTTTGTTGAAAACTGATGGAAACGCATGATTCAACGGAAACAAACCATGAATGTAACTTACTCACAGCTTATCCTAAGGATAAACACATATTACCCACAGGGTATATCCACATATCCACATATTTATTCAACATTTAGTATAAGAACGTATATTCCCTACAATATCTATACACAAGTTTATTCACTTATACACAGTAAATTGTGCATAAATCTAAAGACATCCACTCCAATACATTGAATCTTTGAAAATTATTTCTATATATAGAAGGATTTTTTTGAAACTGAGAGAATATTTTAAAAGTTCGAAACTCTAAGGATTACAAAGAAACCATTTATCCGTAAGGGGGAAAACAGATTGAGAAAAAGTATCATGCGCTATTTCGTCATGGCTTTTATTCTATTATTTTCGTTATCCACATTCCTCACCGGAGTGCAGGCAACATCCGTTCCCGATCAAAAGTCGCCTGAACTTGAGAAAGCTGAAATCTACGGTGATATTGATGTGACGTCTGATAAACAGACAACAGTTATTGTGGAGCTGAAAGAAAAGTCGCTTGCCGAAGCAAAAGCGGATGGGGAAAAGCAAACGAAAGCTTCTTTAAAAACCGCTCGCAGCAAAGCGAAAAACAGTGCGCTGAAAACACTCAAAAAAGCGAAAATAAACCGCGAATACGACCGTGTATTTTCGGGTTTTTCAATGAAACTGCCGGCCAGTGAAATTCCGAAGCTGCTCGCCGTCAAGGAAGTAAAAGCGGTTTATCCGAACGCAGCTTACAAACCTGACAGCATAAAAGGAAAAGACGTGACACTTGCAGCGGATGCCATTTATCCACAGATGGATAAAAGTGCACCGTACATCGGAGCAGATCAGGCATGGAAATCAGGCTATACCGGTAAAGGCATTAAGGTAGCTGTCATTGACACGGGTGTGGATTACACACATCCTGACTTAAAGAAAAATTTCGGCCCATATAAGGGGTATGACTTTGTGGATAATGACTATGATCCACAAGAAACACCGGCAGGCGACCCGCGCGGAGAAGCGACTGATCACGGCACCCATGTTGCGGGGACCATCGCCGCGAACGGTCAGATTAAAGGGGTGGCGCCTGAAGCAACGCTTCTTGCTTACCGTGTGCTCGGCCCCGGCGGCTCAGGAACAACCGAGAACGTGATTGCAGGCATTGAAAAAGCCGTCGCGGACGGAGCAAAAGTGATGAACCTCTCATTGGGCAATTCACTGAACAGCCCTGATTATGCAACAAGCATCGCACTGGACTGGGCGATGGCCGAAGGAGTTGTCGCCGTTACGTCAAACGGAAACAGCGGACCGGAAAACTGGACGGTCGGCTCGCCGGGAACTTCAAGGGATGCGATTTCCGTCGGCGCCTCGCAGCTTCCATATAATGAATATTCTGTGAGGCTTCCTTCGTATTCGTCAGCAAAAGTGATGGGATACCAGGAGGAAAAAGATCTTGAAGCTTTGAACGGTCAAGACGTGGAACTTGTTGAAGCTGGGATCGGACAAGCTGACGATTTCAAAGGCAAAGATGTGAAAGGAAAAGTAGCGGTTATCCAGAGAGGCGTCATTCCATTTGTGGATAAGGCCGAAAACGCCAAAAACGCCGGCGCTGTCGGAGCCGTGATTTACAATAATGTAACAGGGGAAATCGAGGCCAACGTTATGGGGATGGCCGTACCGACTGTCAAATTGTCGAAAGAAGAGGGCGAAAAGCTTGTTCAGCAGATCAAAGAAGGGGAACGCTCTGCTGTCTTTTCTTTCAAATTGGACAAAAAGCTCGGGGAAACGATTGCCTCCTTCTCGTCGCGCGGACCTGTCATGGATACATGGATGATTAAACCTGACGTTTCAGCGCCAGGCGTCAATATCGTCAGCACCATTCCGACCCACGATCCGAAAAACCCTCACGGTTACGGTTCAAAGCAGGGTACAAGCATGGCTTCCCCACATGTCGCGGGAACGGCAGCCCTATTAAAGCAGGCCAAACCGGATTGGACGCCAGAGCAAATCAAAGGCGTGCTGATGAATACGGCGGAAAAATTGACGGATGAAAACGGAAAGCCTCTCCCTCACAATACGCAAGGAGCGGGCAGCATCCGCATCATCGAGGCCCTTCATGCTTCATCAATTGTAACGCCGGGCAGCCACTCATACGGAACGTTCCTGAAAGACAAAGGAAAACAAACGAAAAAACAAGCGTTCACAATTGAAAACCTTTCTTCATTCAGAAAAGCCTATCAGCTCGAATACTCCTTTAAAGGAGCGGGCATCACGGTATCAGGAACGGAACGAGTCGTGGTACCGGCCCATCAAACAGGTAAAGCAACGGCAAAAGTAACCGTCAATTCCGCCAAAACGAAAGCAGGCACATATGAAGGCACGGTTTACGTCCGTGAAGGAGGCAGAAAAGTCGCCGAAATTCCGCTCCTGTTGATCGTCAAAGAGCCTGACTACCCGCGCGTCACATCCGTAACAGTTGAACCGGGGGCAAAGCAGGGTGCTTACACGATCGAAGCCTACCTGCCGGGCGGGGCTGAAGAGCTCGCATTTCTCGTCTATGATGAAAATCTGAACCTTCTCGGGCAGGCCGGCGTTTATAAAAACCAAGGCAAAGGCTATCAATCTTATCAATGGAACGGCAAAATCAATGACGCCGCAACCCTTAAGTCCGGAAAATACTATATGCTAGCCTATGCGTCCGCCAAAGGAAAATCAAGCTACATTCTGACGGAAGACCCTTTTATCGTCGAATAATGACAAGCCTTGTTGAGAACCACTCAACAAGGCTTTTATATGTTAAAATACGGATAATGCGTTCAGGAGAAGCTCTCCCTTCTCTTCAAAACGTGAAAAAAGCAATCGGAGGACATCGTATATATGCTTTCTTTTATCGTATTATTCGGCTTATCCTTCCTTATTGTCTGCTTTATATTTTTCACGATTTTGTACTTCGCCGTCAACCTGCAGAAGCGCGAGCCCAAGCCTTTTCAAAAAGCAACGGAGCAAACCGTCGATACCGTCATCCTCGTTCCGCTCAGCTGGCTGTTTACCGCTTTATACATATGCATTCTGTTTATTCTTTTCCCGATCCGCCATTTTCTCGATTTTTTTCAGCAAAAACGTTAAATTGACTGATGAAACGCTTCGGCCAGCAGCCGGTAAGATTCCAGCCTGTCTTGAAAATCGTGGGTGATCGTCACCGCCATGATTTCATCCGTTCCGTAAGCGCCGGCCAGTTCAAGCAGCTGTTCCTTCACCTGCCGCGGCGTCCCGATGACCATCCGTTTTCGATTGTCTTCCACTCTCTTTCTTTCATAAGGAGAATATTGATATGACAGCGCCGTTTCCAATGATGGAAAGCCTTCGGTCACTATCCCCTGTTCATTGGCTAATAAAGAGAAATCCAAGCTTTTTGCAAGGTTCTCCGCTTTCTCTTCTGTCTCAGCGCAAATCACAAATACAGCAATGATCACGTTTGGCTGTTCACCCAATACAGAAGGTTCGAACCTCTCTTTGTAAAGTCTGGCCGCCTCTTCTCCGCCTTCGCCGTTAATAAATTGGGCAAATGTATACGATGCCCCTGTTTGGGCGGCAAGCCTCGCGCTTTCCCCTGAGGAGCCGAGCAGCCAGACAGCGGGCGCTGCGGCCACGTTCGGCGATGCGATCAAGTTGGGAAAGCGGTGGTGTTCATCGGCTTGATCGTGTAAATATGTGACGAGATCCTGAATTTGTTCGGGATATTGGTCAGTCATCCGTCTACCTCCATTTTGAAGAGCCATGGAAGCGATCGGCATCCCTCCCGGAGCACGTCCGACACCGAGATCAATCCTTCCGGGCGCAAGTCCTTCCAAGACGCGGAAGTTTTCTGCCACCTTGTAGGCGCTGTAATGGGGAAGCATGACGCCGCCGGATCCTATACGGATCTTCTCTGTTTTAGCCGCAAGATAACCGATCAGAACCTCCGGACTTGATCCTGCCAAGTTTCTTGAAAAATGGTGCTCGGAAACCCAAAATCTCTTGTATCCGAGGCGCTCCGCCGCTTGCGCGAGCTCCACCGTATGCTGTAAAGCCTGTTCAGGTGTGCTTCCTTCAGAAACGGGAGTCTGATCAAGTATGCTTAATGACAACATCTTTTTCACCCCAAGTCTTCGTTTACTTTTCCTGCGCAAAAAGAAATAATAGTATCATGGATAAACCTAAAGGAGCTCCTAATACTGATGAATGAGACGAAGCAAAAAACGCACCCGCCAGTCGTAGAAGAACGCTTTGCAAAAGGCTGTTTATTCGGAATCCTTTTCAGTCTTCCCTTTTGGCTGATGTTTTATCTTTTTCTTCAATACATGCTGACAAGATAAGTCCCCTCCGAGTCGGAGGGGACGTTCCTTACCTTTTGTTCAAACCTTTTCCTTTAACGAATTCATTCATATACGCACGCGGTGGCTTTTTGAGGCTTCCGGTGATCTGGTCTGTCCATTTGTCAGACCGTTTGCCGTCTGTCCGCTTTTGATAATAGTTTGAAATCGTTTCGTCATATGCGGACATATGTTTTTTAAACTCGGCTTCGTCCGCTTGATAGGCATTTTCATGATAAATGTGATCAAGCGGCAGACGCGGCTTTTTATCCGACAGGTTGGCCGGATGGCCGACGACAAGCCCGAACAGCGGCAGAACGTATTCAGGTGTTTCCAGAAGCCCGGAGACTTCGTTCAAGTTATTGCGAATCCCACCGATATAGCAGATGCCGAGGCCCATTGATTCGGCCGCTATTGACATATTTTGAGCGGCAAGAGCTGCATCGATGACGCTGACCATAAAGGTCTCCGTCCCTTCAAGAGAAGCTGTGATATCTACACCCTTTTCCCGGGCCATTTTGTCATGCCGGTAAAGGTCTGCGCAAAATACAAACAGATGGCCGTTTTTTTCAACATATGGCTGATTTCCGGCCAATTCCGCAAGCTTGCGCTTCTTGTCCGGGTCGGTGACACCGATGATTGAATAAGCTTGAATATAGCTGGACGTCGATGCGCTTTGAGCGCTCTCCACAAGCAGGCGAATCTCTTCTTCGGTCAGGAGCTGATCTGTAAAAGACCTGATCGAACGGTGATTTAAAATTGTTTCAATCGTTTTATTCATCCTTTTACCTCCTCAACCTTTATCATATCCAATATCTGCTTTTCCCTAAAGCAAAACGGTTTGGCGGACTGCAGATGGATTCAATTTCATATGGTAAAATGATAGAATCGTCTTACAATTTTTGAAGCGGAAAGGGAGATGACGGTGAAGTCTGTAATTGAAGAATTAGATGCATTATATCCGGAAATGATCGAACTCAGGAGACATTTTCACCAATATCCGGAGCTTTCCCACCGCGAGGTCAATACACCGCGCACCATTGCAAATTACTTGGAAAACCTCGAGATTGACGTGAGAACAAATGTCGGCGGCCAAGGGGTCATCGGTCATATTAAAGGCGGCCGCCCCGGCAAGACGGTCGCCTTGAGAGCCGATTTCGACGCTCTGCCATTACAGGATCAAAAAAATGTTCCGTACCGGTCAACTGTCCCCGGCGTCATGCACGCTTGCGGACACGATGCTCACACGTCGGCTCTCCTCACAGCCGCAAAAGCCCTGGCAAAGCATCAAAAAGACTTGAAAGGAAATGTCGTGCTGATCCATCAATTCGGTGAAGAGGTCACACCAGGCGGCGCCAAACCGATGATTGAAGCCGGCTGTCTCGAAGGCGTGGATGCCATTTTCGGCACCCACATCTGGGCTCCGATGCCCGTCGGTCAAGTCGGTGTTACATCAGGCCCGATGATGGCAGCCGCTGATAAATTTAAAGTCACGATATCCGGGCGGGGCGGACACGGAGGCGCGCCTCACTTAACGACAGATGCTTTAATAACAGGAGCCTCAGTCGTCAACCATCTCCAGCAAATCGTCAGCCGCAGAATCGATCCGACGGAAGCAGCCGTCTTGTCGATCGGAACGTTTCATTCAGGCCAGGCGTTTAACGTCATCGCCGAAGAAGCGGTCATTGAAGGAACGGTCCGCACCTTTTCAAAGCATGTCCAAGAGACGATCATCGCCGAGATGGAACGCGTCATCAAGGGCGTCTGCGACAGCAACGGCGCTTCATTTTCACTCGATTATGAAAAAGGCTACCCGCCTGTCGTCAACCATGAAAAAGAAACGGACATCGTCCGCCAATGTGCCAATCGAATCGTCGGCCCTGAAGCCGTCATCGAACTCGAACCGAATATGATCGGCGAAGATTTCTCTTATTATCTAGAACATGTCCCTGGATCATTCTTTTTTACCGGCGCGGGCAATCCGCAGACTGGAGCCGTTTACCCGCACCATCACCCGCTGTTTGATATCGATGAAAAAGGCATGCTGAACGCTGCGAAAATTCTTGTGTCGGCAGCTCTCGCATTTTTAAACCAAGATTAAAGACAGCCTGATTCGGCTGTCTTTTTTACTTAAACATATACCCTTTATATTTTGTCAGCTGGCAGCTGGCATTATAAACGATCGCATAGCCGATCAAAGCAGACAACACAGAGCTCCCTCCGTAGCTGATGAACAGAAGGGGAACGCCCGTAACCGGCATCAGTCCGACGTTCATTCCGATATTTTGGAATGTATGGATGACGATCAGCGCCGTATACCCAACACAGAAAAATGATGCAAACTTATTATAAGGATGTATCTTATCGATCAGCACGACAAGCCGGTAAATGAAAAGGAAAAACAGGATGACGACAAAAGTACAGCCAATAAAACCGAAACTTTCCCCGATGACGGCAAAGATGAAATCGGTTTGGCCTTCAGGAACGTAGACTTTCAAATTGTTCATACCCGTTCCGAAGATTTCTCCAGAGCCGATCGCCGTAACGGCCTTTTCGGTCTGATACGTATCGTTCGCGTCCTGCTGGCTCGAATCGACCCATGTCATCACCCGGTTGATCTGATATTGCTGGATGTGCAGCGTATCCTTCGAAAACTCCGGAAAATTGATCACCAAAAACAGAACGAGCAGTACGAGGGTGATTCCTGACCCCGCCACAATCGAAATCAGCTTCCAGTTCACACCTGATAAAAACACCATAACGGCGACAAAGAACATGCAGATACCGGCCGTACCGGCGTCCTGCATTAAAATCAAACCGACCGGAACCGCAGATACCCCTGCGATTTTCAGCAAAAGGTGAACATCCTCCTGCATCGAGCGCGAGCCTTTCGGACTTGCTTTGGAAATCACCGAAGCCAGCATCATAATCAGGCCGATTTTCATAAATTCCGACGGCTGCAGCGTGACCGAACCAAATTGAAACCAGCTTTTCGCTCCTTTGATAATCGGTGCGATCGACGTTGGACTGAACTTTAACACGATCAATGACAAGATGCCGAATAGATATATGTATATGCTGAATTTTTCAAGCTGCTCCAGATCAAAATAGAGAAAGCCGACGATCACCGAAATGCCGAGCAGATAAAAGAACAATTGCTTTGCCGGATAGCCCTTCAGTGAAAAAGACGGCTCTGCAGCGTAAACAGCGATCACACTGATTAAAAAGAACATGGCTAATATAAAAATCAAATCTCCCTGATAATAGGGACTTGTCGTATTTTTCTTCTGACCCATTGTACCCCGCCTTATTTCTTCATCAAAAGCACTAACTTTCATTATAACATGAACAACCGTTCACATTGCGAAAAAGGGTGAATAAAATAACAGCCTGCATGCATCAGGCTGTTATTTGAACATATAGCTTTGATACTTTGTTAACTGGCAGCTTGAATTGTAGACAACCGCGAAGCCGATCAAGGTTGCTACGACTGAGCTTCCTCCATAGCTGACCAAAAGCAGCGGGACGCCGGTCACGGGCATAATGCCGATATTCATTCCGATATTTTGAAAGGTATGAATGACAATTAAAGCGGTAAAGCCCGCACAGAAAAATGAAGCAAACCTGCTGAACGGATGTATTCGGTCTATGAGCACGACAAGCCGGTAAATTAGGAAGAAAAACATAATGACAACAAACGTGCATCCGACAAACCCGAAGCTCTCGCCGATGACGGCAAAAATAAAGTCTGTTTGCGCCTCAGGTACATAGACTTGAAGATCGCTTACACCATTTCCAAATACTTTCCCCGAACCGATCGCCAGCTGCGCCCTTTCGACCTGCATTTTATCGTCGGCATTCTGTTCGCTCGGATTGACCCAGGTCATGACGCGGTTGATTTGGTATTGTTCAACCCCGAGTGCTCCCGCGACATCGGGAAATTTGATAATGACAAACAAAATCAAAACAATGACTGTAAGACCCGTTCCGAAGATGAGAGAAATCAATTTCCAGTTCACGCCCGACAGGAATACCATCACAAGAATGACAAACGCGACGATTCCGGCTGTACCCGTATCCTGTTCTAAAATCAAGCCGAACGGAACAATGATAATACCGGCGATTTTCAGCAGAAAGATGCAGTCTTCTTTCAACGTACGCTTGCCGACAGGCCCGTTTTTCGACATGAAGGAAGCCAAATACATGATCAGCCCGATTTTCATGAATTCCGACGGCTGCAGCGTAAACCCGGGAAGCATAAACCAGCTTTTGGCACCGTTGATAACCGGCGCAAACCTGTATGATCCGATATATGCCGGACTGAACTTTAACACGATCAGCATCAAAATCCCGAGCAGATAAAAATAAAAGCTGAGCTTTTCAAGCTGCTCCAAATCAAAATAAAGAAACACGATGATGATAAAGGCCCCCAGCAAATAGTAAAGGGACTGTTTCATCGCAAAGGGTTCATTATATTGATTAAACTGCTGAGCGGCGTACACAGCCACAACGCTTATGATAAAAAAGACAATATAGACAAAAATCAAATCCCCCTGATAAAAGGGATTTGTAATATTCTTTTTCTGACTCATTCGAAATCCCGCCCTTATAATATGACACGATGAAATAATCCAGGAAGACGGCATCCGCTTCCTCACAAATGATATGACGTACAAAAGAATAAAATGTTTCGATTTTATTGCGAACAAATTCCTATTCTATTTTAAAGGATTTTTCCAACTATTGTCGAATGTGATAAATTCATTGATTTTTGATTGATTTGTATTAAAATGAGTAATGTTGCATAAAATTAAACTTTTGCCTCCGGCAGAAGCGATACAGAATCACCAATTCATAAGGAGTTTTTCATTTGGATAAAGCACTTCAAAAGCGTAAACGGCTTGATCTCATAAAATTTTTGGTCCCTTCGCTTATCGGAATTATTCTGTTTATGATTCCCGTTAAAATCGAAGGAAATTTAACGATTCCAATTGCTGTCTTTTCAAATGCATTGCAGAAGCTGCTTCAGCAGCAATTGCCGTTAATCATGACGGTCATCGTAACCGCAACATTTATCTTAACCTTTATCACCAAAACCTTTCATCCGGCTTTCATTAAAAAAAGCGAGTTTTTCTATAACTTGCTGAATGTATCTTTATTTTGGTATATCGTCCGCCTGTTCGGCATGATTTTCGCAGTGATGGCATACTTTAAGATCGGCCCTGAAGCGGTATATGCCAAGAGTACAGGCGGAACATTATTATTCAGCTTGCTGCCCGTTCTCTTCTCCGTCTTTTTATTTGCAGGCCTGTTTCTGCCGTTTCTGTTGAACTTCGGCTTGCTTGAGCTGTGCGGCGCTTTGATGAAAAAGCTGATGAGACCTGTCTTTAAGCTGCCGGGACGGTCATCGATCGATTGTATGGCCTCATGGCTCGGCGACGGCACGATCGGCGTGCTCCTGACAAGCAAACAGTATGAAGAAGGGTTCTACACGAAGCGTGAGGCCGCCGTCATCGGCACGACTTTCTCAGTCGTCTCCATCACGTTTTGCCTCGTGATTATTTCACAGGTTGACCTTGCCCATATGTTCGTTCCGTTTTATTTGACGATATTGCTGGCGGGTGCCGCAGCCGCGGTGATCAGCCCGCGGATTCCGCCTTTATCAAGAAAGGCTGATACTTATATTACAGACCAAGCGGATCAGGATCAAGAGGAGATTCCCGAAGGATACACTCCATTCCAATGGGGACTCAGCCGGGCTGTCGCAAAAGCAAAACAAAATACAAGCGTCAAAGATTTCTTGCAGGACGGAGCCAAAAACGTGCTCGATATGTGGATGGGCGTCGCTCCCGTCGTCATGGCGCTCGGCACAGCCGCACTGATTGTCGCTGAATATACACCTGTTTTCAAATGGCTCGGGCTGCCGTTCATTCCCCTGCTCGAACTGCTCCAGGTTCCTGAAGCCGCCGAGGCCTCACAAACGCTTGTCGTCGGGTTCGCCGACATGTTCCTTCCGTCTGTGCTCGGAAGCGGGATTGAAAGTGAAATGACCAGGTTCATCATCGCCTGTTTATCGGTTACACAATTAATCTACATGTCGGAAGTCGGCGGTCTTTTGCTCGGTTCCAAAATTCCGGTGACATTCCTTGACCTCGTCTTGATTTTTCTCGTTCGGACGCTGATTACGCTGCCTGTCATCGTACTGTGCGCCCACTTTATTTTTTAGACAAATAAGAGGCTCTCGGCGCCAAATGCCGAGAGCCTTTTTTGTTTAGAAAAAGTCGTTGATCCAAGGGGGCTGCGGCCTTATCGTGCGGTCCAGCCTGTCACTTTCTCTTCGTTTCCGGAATCCTGCCGGTTTCGTATAGGGAACGCGCGGTCTTGGCTAACTTTTGCAGGATCAATTTCCTCCACGCATTTTCTCTCCTTCATCCTTTATGTCCTATTGAATCGCCGCGAAAATTGAGCCGATAGTTGGAGCGGAAAATGCTTTCCAGTATGTATCATTTTTCGAAGAACGTGGTATAATAAATGTAACAGAATGTTCACAAAATATTCTCCAATTAGACACAATTGTCGTTTCATTCCGCTTTTTTGGCAGCGCTATCATTATTGAAAGGGGCTGAAAACGCATGGATATGTTTTTCGCTTACTTGCTGATCGCAAGCGCCACTCCTTTATTTTTATGGCTGGACAACAAAAAGGTCGCAATTTCTTCTATTCCGCCAATCATTTTAATGTGGGTCTTCTTCTTTTTCTACATGACCAGCAGCCTTTCTCCTACAGGACACTCTCTCATGATCGTACTCTTTATTCTCAACGTTGTCATCGCCCATGTCGCCGCTTTCATCATTTACGGACTTCCATTGATTCGAAAGCACATGAGCCGATAAAAAAGTGCCGGTTGTTCCGCCGGCGCTTTTTTTGCTGTAAGAGACACCATTATAGATCAAAGTTAAATGCTGAATGGGAGTAATCTTTGATGAATGTTTGATACCGGCCGCTGAAATCAAGCAGGTTGTATATTTTTGATTTTTCCGCAAACCGCTTTTGGTTGTCTCTGGCCGGATAATAAACGGACATGCCGCTTCCTCTCGGGTGCTCAGGAGACTTGATGTTCATGATGACAGCCTTTTTGACGGATTTTACGACCTCTTTCGCTTCTTTCTCAGCTCCGATCTGCTGGCCGATCAAGCTTGACAGATCGGCCAAATCAACCATATCCGATTCATCTGCATAATCTTCGGCAGCGAGACGTGCGTAGTGAAGCAGGCGCTTTCCATCCGGCTCTTTCAATGCCCGGTTCATGCTTAAGCTCAACCTGTCGAGGGCATCGACAGCGTCTTTGACGCGGTTTAATTGAATTAAAGACTGCTGCAGGTCTTCTGTTTCACCGTTTTCTTTTGACTGCTGTATGTAGCCTGCCGCGATTTCCCTGCCAAGCTCTTTCGGATTGATTGAAGGGTCGTCTTGAACAGACTGCAGCGCATATTTGTAATCCCAGCCGTTTTGATTCGTATAGTCGACTGAAGCCAGCATGTACTTTCCATAATCCCTCAAGGCATATGCCGTTTCAATCCCGGCCATTTTACAGTTGTCAAAACCGATTAAATCAAACTTTTGCTTCGTATGTTCATAGGCCTTTTTGATTCCCGACTGGAGCTCGCTTATTTTCATTTTTTTATTGCCGAAGTTTTCGTCTCCCCCGTAGCCGTCAACGGAGCCAAGCCCATGCCCCCAGAAGATCAATACATATTTTTTAGCCGGGTATGTTTTGACTCCCCATGTGATAAAATCTGTGACGGAGCCGGGACTGTCCATATTTGTCTTCCCGATATTTTCGAGGGGCGCCAGCTTCTGATGTTCAACTTTCCACCTCTGATTCACCTTGTGACTGATCGACGGGTTCGCCCATTTTTTTGCTCCTCCTGTCTGAAGAACGACATTGACGTTTGAAGATGAACCCGCATCCATCATTTCCTGAATGTCATCGCTTGCCATATGAAAATCGCTTTCCATGTCAGAACCAATCATATATACAAGAATAGTGTAGTCGTCTTTTTCTTTTAATAGAGCGGCTGATGCCGGCTGAAAAAAGGCGACTGAAATAACGGAAACCACAATCCATTTGATCAAGTTCATCTTCTTATGCTCCTTATTTAAGATTCCGGGAAATAAATAAGAGAGTAGTAGCCGTCCTCGTCCGGCTGTTCATGTTCTAATGAATATCCAACGGATCGGAAGCACGCTAAGCACCTCTCGTTATCCTCTTCAATTCCGGCAAACCATTTGTTGATCCGGCTCATTTCCGGCAATGCCATCGTCCTTTTGATGAGCGCTTTTCCATATCCCTCTCCGCGCAAAAACGGATCGACTACAAGGGCAATGTTCCCGGTCAAGTCCTCCTCAACTTCAACCATGACAACGCCGACAGGCTTGCCGTCCTCTAAAGCCGCCCATACCCGGTAGTTTTCATTCCCGTCTGCAAAATTGAACCACTCGTCAAGCGGCATCATCCCTTCCAGCCGCCTTTTCACTTCTGCATCCTCAAACCAAGTCTGCAGCCATTCAATATTTTCTTTTCGAAACAGACGTAGTTCTTCTATATTGCTCATTGTTTTCTCCTTTACTGCGCGTATTTTTCAGCCTGCAGGCGATACAGCTCTGCATACTGGGCCTGATTTTTCATCAATTCTTGATGGGTGCCGGCCTCCGCTACCCTTCCTTTTTCTAAAAATACGATGTGATCGGCAAAACGGGCCGTGCTTAACCGGTGCGAGACAATAATGACTGTTTTGCCTTGCGTCAGCTTTTGCAGCTTATCAAATATCTCTTCCTCAATAAACACATCCAGCGCAGAGGAGGGTTCATCGAATATCAAAATGTCGGCAGACTCATCACGCATAAATGCGCGGGATATGGCGATCCGCTGCCATTCTCCCCCCGACAAATTCCTGCCGCCGAACAGTCTGCCAAGCTCTGTTTCATAACCGTCTTCAAGCTTATGTAAAAACTGATCCACTCCGCCGAAGGCCGAAGCACTTTTTATTTTAGCCAAGTCGGTGCAAGAAGAAATGTCGCCCAAGCCGATATTGTATTTCAATGTCATTTCGTACCGTAAAAAATCCTGAAACACAGCCGCGGCATTTGACCGGTAATGTTCAATATCATACTTATAAAGTGGTAAACCATTATAAGAGATCGTGCCTTGATTAGGATCAAAATAACGCAGGAGCAATTTAACGAGTGTGCTTTTGCCTGATCCATTTTCTCCCACGAGAACGGTCGTCTTATTCAATGGAATATCGAGCTTATGAATATCAAGAACCGTTTTGGTTCCATCATAAGAAAATTCCACTTGATCACATGTAAATCCTTTTTCCTTTTGAGCAGCTGGCGCGGTTTCCCCATTTTCCATGCCATTTTTGCTGTTTAAAAAAGAATGAACATTTCCGAGGTGCCTCGTTTCTCTTGCACCGATCGCAAACGCAGCGAACATTTCATTGATTCCTTCGTTGAACTGAACCGCGGCTCCGATAAACAGCATCACATCCCCGATGGACAACCGACCATAAAAAGCCTGGTGAACGATGTAAATCAGAACGGCACCTGCGGCCAAAGATTGTAATACCGACCAGAACAGCTGATACAGCGCCAGTTTTTTTTGATCGTTGGACAGCGTATGGAGGAGCTCCATCGAGGTGTTTTTATAAAAAGACTTAAAAAAAGGAACAAGATTGTATATCTTGACCTCTCCGGCTGTTTCAGACATGAGAGGGACACCTGCATAATATTCCGCGCGCCGTCTCAGTTCCTGAACCTCTTTCCGTCCTTCAAAGGTCGCGTTGTTTAATTTCGCCTCCCAGTACAGTTTAGGAACGGCCAATATGAGAAACAGCAGCGGCACCCACGGTGCAGACATGCCGATCAGTAAACTGCTGGCTGCAATCATCACCATTCCGCCGAAGGTTTGAGACACGATGGAAACCCACATCGTGACAAAATATTCATTATAGCGGATGATTTGTGTATTGGTATGAAAAGATGCGTCTTCAAAAGCCGCGATATCAGGAATGGAAATTGCCTTTTTCATGAGCATTTCATCAAGATAAGCTTCGAGCTTGGCGGTAAGGAGCCTTTTCTGCATTTCAGCCACAGGCTGAAGGGCATCTACGATCAGCGTAAAAGCAATGTATGCAAAGGCCGCCCAAACAAGCGCATTCCAAGAAGACAGCTCAAACGGCGCCCGTGCAATCTCATCGATCACCTCTGCGCTCAGCCAGACGAGGAGCGGCCCGAGCATAGCACCCAGCAAAGTGATCATAAACAGAACCGCCGACTTAAAAGGGTCGCAGCGCCAAAACAACATTAATCCGTAAAATATGATGGAAGCGGTTTGAGGCAGCTTTTTGAAAAAAGAATAAAACTTCAGCAATATACCTCGTCCCTCCCTTGAAACGATTTGGCCTGCATGCGGAACATTCTGCTGTATTCCCCGTTCTTGTCCATAAGTTCCTGATGGCTTCCCTCTTCCGCGATTCTTCCGTTTTTCAAAACCAGTATGCGGTCAGCCATTTTTACCGTACTGAACCGGTGGGAAATCATGATCACCGTTTTCCCCTCTGTGAAGCTGTGAAACTGCCGGAAAATATCATACTCAGCCCGAATATCCAAGGCTGCGGCAGGCTCGTCCAATATGACAAGTCCGGCATCTTTCATAAACGATCTGGCTAAAGCAATCCGCTGCCATTGGCCTCCAGAAAAATCGGTACCGCCCCATTCAGGGCCGATCATCGTTTCCAGCCCTTCAGGCAAATCCTCGATCATCGGTTCCAGCTTGGCAGCCCGGGCTGAGGCGCGAATTTTTTCCTCATCACCTAAAGCTTCCGTGCGGCCTATCGCGATATTGTGCCGGAATGACAATTCGTACTTGCCAAACTCCTGAAACACGACCGCCATCCTGTTTCTCAGCTCTTGAAGATCGACCTGGCGGATGTCTTTGCCGTTCACTTTAATCTCACCCTCATCATATTCATAAAAACGGCAGAGCAGTTTGATGAGCGTTGTTTTCCCCGATCCATTCGCCCCTACAATGGCAATTCTTTCGCCCGGTGATACTGAAAAGCTGATTCGATTCAGAACATCGCCTGTACGCATGTCATCTGATTCAGGCTGCTCGTCGTGTTCCCCCAGCTCTTCATCCCCAAGCTCATCGAACATATCCAAATCTTCCTCATCTGCATCCGCATCAGCTTCATTTACCTGGGTGCACGCAGCCGCTTCTCTGAAAGGATAGCGGAAGGTTACATTTTTGAATTCGACTGCCAGCGGTCCTTCTTCTTCGAGAGATTCGCCATTGGAAGGAAGCCTGATATCCTTTTCAGCGTTCATAAAAAGAAAAAAGTCTCTTCCCATTCTCCATATATCCAACGTGTCTGCACCTTCCTTGGCGATATCCCGGAGAGCCGTTGATAATTGAAACACAGCTCCCAAGTACAGCGATATATCCCCCACAGAAAAACTGCTTGAATGGGATTGGGACAGAATCCAAAAGTACCCCAAACCCGTTCCCGCCCCAGATAAGAAACCCGTTAAAACCGACCAGCGCGAGCTTCTGACTTGAATATTCCGCAGCACAGAATATAAGCCTTTAAAAGCAGATTGATATAAATTAAGAAAGAAAGACCCCAGGCCAAACAGGCGTACTTCTTTAGCGGATCGTCTTCCGAGCAGAATGTGGCGCGCATATGCGGCTCTCCTTCTGACAGGGGCGTAATCCTTGTGATATTCCCACTCCAATTCATTATAATGATTATGGACAAAAGCGAATGGAGCGGTAGACAAAATAAGGATGAGAGCAAGGACGGGCGACAGATAGGCGATGATCAAAACGACGCCCGCCAAAGACATAATGGCAGTCACCAAGTTGGAACTGATATTAATGAATTGGGAAGGAAGCCATGTCGAACGATCCCGCAGCGTTTCCAGCCGGTCCCTGTACTTTGGATCCTCAAAAAAACGCATCCCCGGAATGCGGTCAAAAGCGTCGATTAACAAACTGTTGACTGTGATCATCGATTTCTCAGAAAGCATGGCCTTTACCCATTTTTCCAATGATTTAACGACACTGATCATGACTAAGCTTCCCGCATAAATGACAGCCCATATTTCAGCATGGATGACGGCTTCCTGCTCGACAATGCCGTCGATCATTTGCTTTGAAGCGTACAATTGGATTAAAGGGGCTCCGGCTTCGATCAGCATGAAGGAAACCATGCAAATCATCAGCCATGGGCCGGATTTCCAGACCATTTTTCCAAGCAGGCCCGCCGTTTCCAGCGGCTCTTGGATATGCTTCATCTTCCACACATGCTTCACCTTCATTTTCTTTACCTATTGTGGTCATTGATACGAGTATATTTTGGCTTTCTCCGGCGTATTGACGGTTTCGATATCAGCCATGACCCTTGGTTTTCCCGGACGGCTCCGATCGAGAAGGTGCTCCTTTCCCTTGGATGCTTCCCTGAGCCATATTTCCAAGTCAATGACAGATCTCATGTACTGATAGCCCATGCCCAGATCATTATTTGGATCTTCAGAGCGGATAGCCATAGCCAGCAAGTGTTTCCACCATATATCGCGCTTAATGATACCGAGTTCTTCAACGAAGACGCGCTCCCCCGGTTCAAAAAGCTGAAGGACGTGTCTGCGGTCATTCATAAAGCTTTTCCTTGCCATATGGGCATATGTTGTTTTCGTTGATCTGTTATATACATAGGACGGCAGGATATCGGTGAAAGATTTGCGAAGAAGCATTTTAGAGCCAGCATAATGTTCTTCAAGCCCTTTTAAAACATCAAAATGCTGTTCAGGCGGTACGGAAAATGAAAATTCGATCAGCCGCCGATCCAAAAACGGATGGTACGTAGGCAATGTCACACCCACAGCATCCATGTACCTCGCTCTCGGCCACAAAAAGTCATAATGAAACCTCTTGCCCCACACTGAGAGCTCCCGGCTTTTTCGATAGCGAAGATGATCCTCCTTATTGATCTGGTGTTCTCTCTTTCGGTGTTCTTCAGTAAAATATTCAGGCAGCTCATATTCCGTATCTGACCACAGCAGGTCGTAATAGAGCTTTTCTCCGATATAAGGCATGAAAGGGGCGGTTCCGTATTGAAATCCGAGTTTCAGCATCTCTTTCACGCTGCCGCCTGACCATTCGCGAAGCAATTTGTAGATTTCAGAAAACCGTCTCTGCCGAAGCAAGGAATCGATCACTGACACTTCTCCGCTAAAAATGAAATCCCCGCCCTCACCTGTAAGAACAGACGAAGCACCATACTCCTCAGCGATCACTGTAAAAGTCTCATTAACCAGTGAATTGGCTCTCGGATCAGGACCGTCTACAAACCAAAGCGGATCACGCCCGATTTCCGCGTTAGGAATTTTGGCTGTAGCGTCTCCAAGAATGATCAGGCCGGGGATGTCCATATCTCGCATCATATTTTTCACAAGGTCCCTGTCATGGCTTAAAATCATGTCGGGATCGGCGAATGATATGTTGACGGCCAGCAGCTGTTCCTTGCATCCGCCTGCGATTGCGGCGGCGGTTACGGCAGCTGAATCCAGTCCGCCGCTTAATTCGACAATATGCTTTTGATCTTTTAAACGATCTGCTGTCACTTCCTGAAGAAGCTCCCGGAACCGCGGAACAGCATCTCCTGCAAGATCTTTTTCGTTTAACAGCTGCGGAAGTCCCCAATAGCTATGCACGTGAACCGCATGATCCCTGCCGAGAAAAGCGTAGGAGGCCGCAGGCACTTTGCGTATTCCTTTGAAAAACGTCCGATCTTCAAAGCCGTTTTCTCCCACAGCGAAGCCTGAAGTGGGAAACATTCTGCACACATCTTGATCGATGATAAAAGGAATATCATGAACAAGCAAAAGGATGCGCATGTCATTCGCTGCAAACCATTCTCCTTTCGGACTGACCCAGTAGTAAACTGGACGGGTTGCGTATGTATCTGTCGCTAAAACAAGGCTATGCAGACTGTCATCCCACCACATCATTGTAAACTCGCCATGCGAGTGAGACAGCATGGCAGCTTGATCCTGCTTTAAAGACGCGTACAGCTTGTCATATTGTTCAATCTTTCGGGTGCCATCCGATTTTGCGTTAAGACCGCCGCTGATCCAGCCGTCTAAGATGACGGGATGCAAAAGATTTATTTGAGTTGTAGGTCTAAAAGCTTCATCGTATCGGATATGCGCTTCAGCCATGTTGGCGATCCCGCGGCTGTAGCTGTGAATCCGTTCCGCACGTCCCCATTTCTTGACGGCGGAAACCCACTCATGCCATGCAACGGTGTTGTCTCCCTGCATTCCAAACCATACTTTCATACTAGAGATAACACCCACCTTTCAGCGTAAGCGCTCATCTTATACGTCTGTAAAACTTTTAAATCCTTATTTTTATGATTCGGATCGATCGATTTGCCGTTTTCCATTTGAACCCACGCATGAGAAAACAGCTTGTCATCAATTTTCTTGACCCCGATCATGAGATCAGCATCAAACCCATTGCTGAATAATATAGATTGAATCGTTAATGCAATAGAAACGCATGAAGTAACCAAATGGTCGTCTTCATCAAGCGAATATAAATATTCGCCGTTCTGGTGCAGTTCGTCTATATCAAGCAGCCCTGCACCTCTTTGCTGTGCGCTTGCATACAGCGGAAACAGATGGATCGCAATTTTTTCATAAGCTTCTTCAAAATCATGATTTAACAGCATCATACGTACAAAAGCATGAACGGTTGTAAAATATTCGTGATTTTTGACAAGCGCTCTTTTTTTCATCAGCTTTTATCCTCTATTTCAATCAGCTTATGATGTGTCAGTTCCTGTATCGCCTCATTTAATATCGCTGACAGTTCTTCCTCTGTCTGATCGAACGCCGATTGCCACTTGATCAGAATATCTTTTTTATCCTTTCGCTCATTTTCAATTTCGATCCACAGCTCTTTTAAAGCCCCTTCCAATCCGAAATACTGCCCATTGTCCAGGTTTAGGACGATGCATTCATTTTCCAACACGGTTGTCGCTGTCTCTTGATTTCGAATAATTTTCAAAGATTAGACCTCCCCGGTATGCATGATTTCAGAAAAATAAAGGAGAAGAGAGCCGGCAAGCTCTCTTTCAGCACTTTATGCATGATGTTCTTTCCACGCCCTTGGCGAATGCCGTTATCATTTCAGCTTTGGAGCGTTTTAAAAAGAGCCTGCAATGCGACGATACCCCTGAATTTACCAACTGACCACATGAATCAGATTATCACAGGACAATATCAAAAAAACCGCAAAAAACTACCGAAAACCGACATGAATAGCCAATGGCATCAATGGGCCATTATTACGGGATTTATTCGGAGGAAAAAGAAAAAGAGAGCCTATCGACTCTCTTTTGCAGGGAAAAGCAAATATATACTTTGTCTAAACTTTCTGCTTGATCAAATTAAGCATCGTTCCTTTTTTTACTGCGCAGTACCGTGACGTTACTTTGAGCTTTTTATAGATTTTGCTCAAGTGATACTCTACGTTGCGTGTCGACATTTGTAGGTCTGCTGCGATCTCTTTATTTGTTTTACCGCTGGCCACCTTCTGCAAAATATCCAGTTCTGTGTCTGTTAAATGCTCGTCCACCGCGAGATCGGAGTCGAGCCTCAGTTTTTGCAGCAAGCCGTCGGGAAATAACACAGCCCCTTTTAAACACAATAAAATACTCGAAGCAATCATGCTGTCTGTATACGATTTATCGATAAACCCTTTAACTCCGGCCTCAATCAGCTTATTAAAATATGAGTGAATTTCATCTCCCGAAAACATAATGATAATTTTGGATTGAGGTGCGGTTTCCAGCGTTTTAAGAGACAGTTCCAACCCGTTCATCCCCGGCATTTTTAAATCATAAAGAAAAACGTCTATATGTACCTCTTGATTTTTTAAGAGGTCGAGAGCTTCATTTCCTTCGTGGCAAACGATGACATCCATATTATATTTTTTTAAGATTTCCTTCATTCCGGATGTCAGAACCCTGTAGTCGTCTACTAACAACACGCGTATCATCAGTAACACTCTCCTTAAATCAGTTTCCTCCGAACAAATACCGCAATAAAAACCCTATGAATAGAATTGAAGGATGATGTCGGGTTTTAGTGCCTTTTTGTGGTTTTTACCACTTTATTCTATGATAGCATGAATATGTAATCAACTGAAAGTAATAAGGAGGTGACACAGATGCGCAAATTGGAAACTGCCCAAGTTAAAAACTATGGTACATTCCTGACTGTTACTCTTTCTAAAAAGAGCAAGCCGGGCGACGGCAAATTCGGCCGCGGCGTAAAACGCGGTTAAGAGTGTATGAGAAAGAGAGAGCCTGTGGCTCTCTCTTTTTCCGTTCAGCAACCAAAAAAGAGTGCGGATCGTTGAAATCCGCACTCTTTTGCCAATCAATTAATGTCCGCTGTGCTCAGAATGTTTTGCACCTGGAGTACCGCCCTCAGGGTTGTCTCCGTGATAGTTGTGAGCAGCGAAGATCCAGACAGAACCGGCAATAATCGCAACCGCAATAAATGCGGCAAACAGCGTATTCCCGACTTGGATTTTGCCGCTGTCACTTTCAGTCATATGCATAAACATTAAGAGCTGAAGTCCAGCTTGGATGATCGCAAAACCGAAAATAATCCACAGCTTTGCAGCCATGCTTAAGTCCGTATAGATCACCCACAAGGCCAATAAGGTCAGCACAATGGACAACACGAACCCGACAATATGCTTCCAAGGAAAGTGGCTGTGTTCAGCCGATTGTTTTGCTGCCATTATACATTCACCAACCCTATCAAATAGACGCCGGTAAAGATGAAAATCCATACCACGTCTAAGAAGTGCCAATACAAACTTGAGATAAACAGCTTAGCAGACGTTTGCGGGGTTAGGCCGCGCTTTTTCGTCTGAAGCAAAATGCCGATAATCCAGAAGATACCGATCGATACGTGCAGTCCGTGTGTTCCCAATAGAACAAAGAAAGATGACCAGTAAGCACTTGTCGATAAAGTGGCACCTTCGTGTACATAATGATTGAACTCATAAAGCTCATAGCTGACAAACCCAGCACCGAGCAACAGGGTAATGATCATCCAGATCATCACGCCTTTCAAACTGCCGCGGCGCATCTCATGCACTGCGATGCCGCATGTGAAACTGCTCGTTAACAGCAGGAACGTCATGATTAAAACGAGCTTTGCGTCGAACAGTTCTGCCGGCAGTACGCCCCCCGCTGTTCTGTTATGAAGAACAGCATAGGTCGCAAATAACGTAGAGAATAAAGCAATCTCCGCTCCAAGAAAAATCCAAAAGCCAAGGATATTCAACCTTCCGATTTCAGAACGGTATTCCATAGGAGCGTTAGAATTGCTGTGTTCTGCATGTTCCATCAATCCCGCCTCCTTTACTTGGCATTCTTTCGTTCAGTCTCTTTTATTTCCTCAACACTTACATAGTAGCCGTCGTCATATTCAAATGAACGAAGAATCATACAGAGGAATACACCGATCAGACCGACGATTCCCATCCAGAACCATTCAAAGACAAGCCCGAATCCAGCAAATCCGAAGCATAATGACATAAGAAACGGACGGCCTGAATTGCTCGGCATATGAATCTTTTTAAACTTGCTTTCAGGATGAATCTCGACATTGTCTTCCTTCATTTGCGCAAATGCGTCAGGTGATGTAACCTCAGGCAGAACCGCAAAGTTATAGTGCGGCGGGATCGCAGAAGATGTAGCCCACTCAAGCGTACGACCCATTCCCCAAGCATCTCCTGATTCTTCGCGTTTTGAATGACGGAAGCTGTAGAAAATGTTGTAGCAGAGAACGATGAATCCTGCGGCCATCAGCAATGCGCCGAATGTCGCAATCATGTTCAATGCAGTCCAGCCGTCTTCTGCTCCGTATGTGTAAATACGGCGAGGCATTCCTTGCAATCCAAGGAAATACATCGGGAAGAAACAGATGTTAAAGCCCGTCATGAACAGCCAGAAGAACCATTTTCCGATGCGTTCGTTCAGTTTGTGACCGAACATTTTCGGATACCAGAAGATCAATCCGGCGAAACATGCAAACACAGTACCCGCGATCAGCACATAGTGGAAGTGCGATACGAGGAAGTATGTGTTGTGATATTGATAATCCGCAGCTGCCATCGCAAGCATAACGCCCGTAACACCGCCGATGACGAAGTTCGGAATAAATGCAAGCGACCACAGCATCGGCGTTGTGATTTTGATTCTGCCTCGATGCAGCGTCAACAGCCAGTTAAAGATTTTAACTCCGGTCGGCACCGATATCGCCATCGTCGTAATCGAGAAGAACGAGTTGACCGCCGCACTGTTGCCCATTGTGAAAAAGTGGTGCAGCCAAACGACGAAGCTGAGAACCGAAATGGCAACAATTGAATAAACCATTGCTTTGTAGCCGAACAGCTGCTTTCTTGCGAATGTCGCAATGATTTCTGAAAAAATACCGAAAGCAGGCAAAATAACGATGTAAACCTCAGGATGTCCCCAAATCCAGAACAAGTTCGCCCACAGCATCGGCATACCGCCGTTCGCCAAGGTGAAAAAGGCTGTTCCGAACAAGCGGTCAAATGTCATCAGCGCCAAAGCCACTGTCAAGACAGGGAAGGCGAAAATGATAATCACACAAGTAATCAACGTTGTCCAAGTGAACATCGGCATCCGCCATAGGGTCATGCCTTTTGTACGCATTTTCAGGATGGTCACCATAAAGTTAATCCCGGTAAGAAGCGTACCGATACCCGCGATCTGAAGTCCGAGCAAGTAATAGTTTTGCCCAGGCCCAGGACTCAGCTCATTGCCTGCAAGCGGCATGTAAGCCGTCCATCCTGCATTCGGCGATCCGCCGATGACGAATGAAATATTAAACAGCATCGCTCCGACCATGAAGGTCCAGAAGCTCAAGTTGTTCAAATACGGGAATGCAACATCGCGCGCACCGATTTGGAGCGGTACGACGACGTTCATTAATCCAATAAGAAACGGCATCGCCATGAAAATGATCATGATCGTACCGTGTGTCGTAAACACTTCATTATAGTGGTTTGAATCTAAAAAGCTGTTATTAGGAAGCGTGAGCTGGGCACGCATCATTAACCCGTCGACGCCGCCGCGGAAGAACATAATGACTGCGGCAATGAGGTACATGATTCCTAAACGTTTATGATCGACGGTGGTAATCCATTCTCTCCAAAGCCATTTCCATTTTTTGAAGTATGTCAGCACAAATACGATTGCAATGGATGTAAGCAAAATGGAAATCTGTGCTCCAAGAATTAATGGGTCACCTGTAATTATGAATTCGTCCCATTTCAAATTCATGCAAGCTTCCTCCTTTCCTAGTGAGAATCTTGGTCTTCAGATTGTTTTTGATCTTTGTTTGTCTTCACGTTTTCAAACGGATCTGATTTTGAGTGCGGAGACAATGGTTTATAGCCCAATCTTTCGCGCGCTTTAATGGCGTATTCCGCATCATTTCCGTGGTTAACATACTTCAGGTGTGTCGATGAGAACGTCATTTCGTCCGCATGCTGAGGAAGCATCAGTTCATCGTACTGGTTTTTCGTCAGCTTAGGAGCTTCTTTCTGCGTTTTCTTCACCCAGTCGTTAAACTTGCTTTCAGATACCGCTTTGACATTAAACTGTTGTTCTGCAAAACCTTCACCTGTGAAGTTTGCATTTCGGCCTTTATAAGTACCCTCATGGTCTGCCTGCAAATATTGCTCCATTTCCATTCCGGACATGGCATATTTTTGCCCGCCAAGCTGCGGAATCCACAGTGACGCCATAGAATCGGCAGATGAGATTTTAAACAAGATCGGTCTGTCTGTCGGGATATTCAAATAGTTGACCGTTTCGATATCCTGTTCCGGGTAGCTGAATACCCATTTCCAATCGACAGATGTCGCATATACGACCAAAGGTTCCTTGTCCTTTGATGCTTTTGGAGCCTCTTCTAGAGAATAAATTGTTTGAACTGTCGGCACTGACAGCGCAATAACAATTAAAATCGGAACCACTGTCCAGACGATTTCTAAAAATGTATTGCCTTCTACTTCCGGGCTGTAAGGAGACTTTCTGTCTTTACGCTCACGGTATTTCACAATCATCACAGTAAAAAGGACAAATACGACCGCTACGATAAACAGCATAAATCCAATCGATAATAGAATAAGATCTCTTTGCTGCGAAGCAACCGGTCCTTTAGGATCCAATACCGCGATTTGACTGCAGCCGCCCAATAAAAAAATGGAGGAAAGTAGAGTCAGCATAATCAGTGGTTTAAATGCTCTGAACAAGAGGATCACCATCCTTCCTTAAATGATGTCTAAAATTTGGTCAGAATATCTAAGATAAAAGGATTCTGAAAAACTTTTTTCTTCTACCTTGCTATGCTATCAAAATCTTCACCAATTAGCCTTATTTTTTTCGATTGTTCACCTTTTTTTCACCCAAATGTCACAAAATCGTCAAAATTTGTTCATGATATTATGAATAATGAAGGAAATAGACTGGTAATTTTTTAGTTCTTTTTACACACATAGCAAGAGCTGACAAATCCCTCCGAAACAAAAAATCTGTCAAATTTAGGTTTACCACAATAAAAAACTTTGGTCAATCATTAATTTAACATTGTTAAATTTTTTCATAGTGAATCATTATCTTCCTCCATTCCTTTTCCCTGTTGACAGCACGCTTTAAACTTCAAAACATCAAAAAAGAGCTTCCTTCTGTAACTGAAAGCTCTTTTTCATCCTATTTAATAGGCGTCACCGCATTCTAGCTTTGATAGCCGTTCGGATGTGCTTTAAACCACTTCCACGCGCTGTCAATGATCGTTTCCAGCTCGGCGTATTTCGGCTGCCATCCCAGTTCTTTCACTGCTTTTTCAGAAGAGGCGATCAGCTGTGCCGGGTCTCCAGCACGCCGCTCTGCAACCTCCGCCGGTATCGGGCAGCCTGTCACTTTCCGGGCTGTTTCAACGACTTCTTTGACCGAAAAGCCCGTGCCGTTTCCGAGATTGTATACAGTGCTTTCTCCGCCCTTTCGAAGCCTTTCGACAGCGAGAATATGCGCGTCGACCAGATCCATTACATGGATGTAGTCTCTGATGCACGTACCATCTGCAGTCGGATAGTCGTCGCCGAAAATCATAATCTTGTCGCGTTTGCCAAGCGCGACTTGAAGAATGATCGGGATCAGGTGCGTCTCAGGCTGATGATCTTCGCCGACCAATCCGTCTACATGCGCACCGGCAACATTAAAGTAGCGAAGGACGACATGACGGATTCCATATGCTTTTTCAGACCACTTCAGCATTTTTTCAATCGCAAGCTTCGTTTCCCCGTACGGGTTTGTCGGATCTGTCGGATCTGTTTCCATTATCGGCACACGATCCGGTTCTCCGTATGTTGCAGCCGTTGATGAGAAGACAATTTGCTTTACATCGAACTCTTTCATGACCTTTAACAGGCAAACGGCTCCGTAAACATTGTTGTCATAATATTTGAGAGGATCTGTTACGCTTTCTCCAACCAAAGAATCGGCCGCGAAATGCATGACAGCCTCAATCTCGTTTTCCTGAAACACTTTTCTTAGGAATGCTTCATCGCGCAGATCTCCATTATAGAAAGAAGCTCCCTTTAAAGCCGCCTCTTGATGTCCAGTTTGCAGGTTATCAATAATCACGACTTCTTCATTGCGGCTTAACAGTTCCGCTACAGCATGGCTTCCAATATAGCCCGCCCCTCCGCATACTAATATTGCCAATTCATTTCTCTCCTTTCAGCGGCGTTATTCTTCCATTTTAAATCTATAAAACGCCTGTGAATCTCTTTTTTAATCCTAAGATGATATATTCCTTTTTCATTTTACCACCTTCAGCATTTCCCGGCTCGTATTTTCATCATTTCTTCAAATAAAAACTAGGGGCAAAACAAGTGGAAAGGTTTCTGTTCCATTAAATGCCTTACAAGGAATAGTTCGGTTTTTTATCCATTACAATGGTTTCATCCTGGTGAATTAAAGCGATTTTGAGGCAAAAGCTATACTTTTTTCTCTGCATTTGAAACCAATGTTCTTTTTTTCCACTTAATACTGGTCGATAATAGTATTTTCGTATTACCCTTCTTTAACCCATACAGCAACTAAGACGAAAGGACCCTCCCTACCCACCATGTCTTTATTCTAAATCATTCCTTGAAACCATTGATTTTCCAATACTTTGCATAATAATCTGCCAAAAATCTCTTTCTTATTTTTAGAATATTCAAAGGATATTCGGCTGCAATTGAGAAATTCTTAATAGGGAAAAATGATCATTTTTAATTGAATACTATCCAGTCAGTAATTGATTGTTTATTATTATAAGTAAGAATCTAAGATTTTTTGGTTTTTTTAGTCAGTTATTTAGGGAATAGGTAGGTTTATCAAAGATGACTTTGTGAATTTTTTATGAAATTTGTCATTGTTTTCACATGGCTGTTGTTTTATAACTTTTATTGCATCTCAAGGAAAAACCGTTTTTTTCTTTGAGGTGAACAACGTCTTATCATATTGGAGGAAGCTATGAATACTCAAACGAAACACAAGTTGGACAAAGATTGGGTGATTTTGATGAAGGAGGCGAAAAAACTTGGGCTGCAAATTGAAGATGTGAAAGAATTTCTTCACAGTCAGCCCGTCCAAAGCGATGCTGAAAAACCGATAAAGCAGTAAGCGTTTAGAAGCATCAGTTATCCAAAAAAACAGGCGGTTCTGTTGAATCTTGATCTATCAAGATGATCCAACCGGCTGTTTTAACGAGTGTTTTAATTGATAATGACGTATTTGAGCAGCAGGCCTGCTGCCTGTGTATAGATTCTGTCTGCTCCATAGAAACGCGCGTTTTAAGGAGCAGCCTTACCTTTGCCCTGTACATAGGTCGTTTCATTTTTCCAGCTTCACTCTCTTAAGGGGTACCAGACCGGATTGAATAAGGCGTTTTAGAGCCATTGCTAACCAACGCTGACGCCAGCAGTCCCATTCACTTTCTTCTGCATCGGTTTCGATTGCCTTTCTCCCGAAGGGGGGCGGAGCTTTTCGTCTTGATCCTTCTGATAATATCCTCATGCTTCCTTTCCATTCTCTCTTTTCTGTTAAGTTTGCCTATATAATCGATTTTTCCGATGGTAAATATCTAAAATATCAATTTTACTGATGATTGTTGTTATCTTAAACTGAATTCATGACCGATTCCAAAGGAGGATGAAACAATATGGGGATAGCAGCAATCTGCGGAAGCTCCCGTGAAAATGGAAATACGGAAGAACTGATGAATCGATTAGTAGACGGACTTGATGCCGATAAGATATTTCTGCGAAACTATCACATTCAGCCCGTATCGGACTACAGGCACAGCAATACAGCCCCTTTTTACCCTGATGATGACTACAGAGACCTGATCAGCCGGGTGCTGGAGAAGGATATCCTAGTTTTTGCCACTCCGATCTATTGGTACGGCATGTCGGGTCTGATGAAAAATTTTATTGACCGCTGGTCACAGACATTGATAGAGCATGGAAGATCTGCATTTAAACAGCAAATGGCGAAAAAAACGGTCTACGTGGTAGCTGTCGGAGACGATGATCCCCGCTTGAAAGGGCTGCCGCTCATTCAACAGTTTCACTACATATTTGATTTTATGAACATGACATTCGACGGCTATTTGCTCGGCAAAGGAAACAAGCCCGGAGGCGTGATAACAGACCGGGAAGCGATTGCGTCTGCAAATGAACTGAGAAGGAAGCTGACAGAGGCGGAAACGAGGCGGAAGGTATGACAAATGAGAAGAAAAAGGTGAACAAACGGTTTCTTTTATGGAAAAAACATTTATTCGAGATGATCAGGTCTTTCATCTTATATAAATAAAACGCTGTGTGAAAATTGAAGAATAAATCCGGAGCGTGTTACATACCTTTGTTGTATCTTTTCAGACAAACACAAGGAGGGGCAAAGAACAAATGAGAGAAGGCAAAATAGATTACAGCAAAGCTGCGGCATCTCCGGAGTTCCAGCGGTTGTTATCACGGAAACGGGCTTTTATTGTACCGATGACGATTTTCTTTCTGCTCTTTTATTTCCTGCTGCCGGTTATGACATCATACTTCACATTTTTGAATCAGCCGGCAGTCGGAGCCATCACATGGGCATGGGTTTTTGCGATAGCTCAGTTTGTTATGACATGGACGCTGTGCATTATGTATACAAAAAAAGCCGGTCAATTCGATCAAATTGCAAGCGATTTCAAAAAGAAGATTGGAGGCGTTGATTCATGAGTGCCACAGCCTTTATTCTGTTTCTTGCCATTGTTGCTCTCACGCTTGTCATTACGTATTTCGCGGCCAAACAGACAAAAACGGCCAATGAGTTTTACACGGCGGGAGGAGGGCTTACCGGCATTCAAAACGGACTGGCTATTGCGGGAGATTACATGTCAGCGGCTTCTTTCCTCGGCATTGCCGGGATGATCGCTTTGAACGGGTTTGACGGTTTTTTCTACAGCATCGGCTTCCTCGTCGCTTATTTAGTCGTGCTTTACATTGTGGCAGAGCCGCTCCGAAACCTCGGCAAATTTACAATGGCGGACATGATTGCCTCTCGTTTTAAACAAAAGAAAATTCGCGGTGTCGCCGCATTAAACACGATCACGATCTCCACCTTTTATATGATTGCACAGTTAGTCGGCGCCGGTGCGCTGATCAAGCTTCTGCTCGGCATCGATTATACGCTGGCCGTGTGCATTGTCGGGGTTTTGATGACCATCTACGTCGTATTCGGAGGAATGATCGCAACCAGCTGGGTCCAGATCATCAAGGCCGTTCTCTTGATGGCAGGGACGCTCATTATTTCAATCATCGTTTTTTCAAAATTCGGCTTCAGCCTGACGAACATGTTTGAACAAATGAAAACAGCTACTCCGCTTGGGGCTGATTTTTTGAACCCCGGCAATAAGTATAATGTTCCTCTTGAAACACTCTCACTCAATTTGGCACTCGTCCTCGGGACAGCCGGCCTGCCTCACATTCTCATCCGGTTTTATACAGTAAAAGATGCCAAAACGGCAAGGAAATCGGTAATCTCGGCTACATGGATTATCGGTATATTTTATATTATGACGGTCTTTCTCGGTTTTGGTGCTGCCGCGTTTGTCGGTTTTGAAAACATTTTAGCTGCCGATAAAGCGGGGAACATGGCTGCACCGCTGCTTGCTCAGGCGCTCGGCGGAGATTTTCTGTTCGCCTTCGTCTCAGCCATCGCGTTCGCAACGATTTTGGCGGTGGTCACAGGCCTTGTGCTGTCGGCGGCATCCGCTTTTGCGCATGATATATACAGCCAGATTATCAGAAAAGGCGCGGCTACGGAAAAAGAGCAAATGATCGCTGCAAGATGGGCTTCCATCGGCGTATCCGTCCTTTCGATTCTGCTTGCTGTCTTCGCCCAATCGCTGAATGTCGCGTTTCTTGTCTCGCTTGCATTTGCCGTGGCGGCAAGCGCCAATCTGCCGCTCATTATCTTCACCGTCTTCTGGAAAAGATTTAATGCGGCCGGCGCTTTGGCCGGCAGTCTGACCGGTCTTTTAAGCGCGCTGATTCTCGTCTCCATCAGCCCGAGTGTCTGGGACCCGGCCGGAAACGCTATCTTTGTTGGAGAACCGCTGATCCCGCTTTCCAACCCGGGTATCATCTCCATTCCGCTCGGCTTTCTAGGCGCTTATCTCGGGACGATTCTGTCTTCAAAAACCCCTGATCAAGAAGCATTTGCAGAAATTCAGGTCAAAGCACATACAGGCATTCACATGGATCAATCTTAAACTGGATGCACACCCGAAAAAAACTTATGAGCCGGCCGGCTCATAAGTTTTTTTATTCCCGAAAGCTCGCCAGCCGCTCGTTCAGCGCTTTCGTGTGCCGGTAGACATCTCTGTAAATTTGAAACAGAGCTTTGTATTGTCTGCTGTATTCACGGCGGGGTGAAAAGGTTTCTTTGATGAGAACGAATCGGTCTGCACAAGCTTCAAGCGACGGAAACCAGCCGCACCCGACGGCCGCGATCATGGCTGCTCCATATGCCGGCCCCTGTTCGCTTGTGAGTCTGATGATGTCGGCGTTGAAGATATCCGCCTGGATTTGCAGCCATTGATCGCTTTTGGCGCCTCCGCCGATTGAAATCACGCGGCTGATATCCTTTCCCGCGGCACGGAATTGTTCAATGCTCTCGTGTAGGGAGAATGTGATGCCTTCAATGACGGCTCTGACGAAGTCCGCCCGTGTATGTGCGCTGTCCATCCCGATGAAGCTGGCGCGAATATCTGCGTCGGCATGAGGGGTTCTCTCCCCTGACAAGTAAGGGGTAAACAGCAGCCCCCGGGCACCGGGACGGGAATGGTCAATATCGCTAATTAATTCGTCAAATGACGTTTGCCCGGCAAATACATCTTTAAACCAGCTGAAGCTGCGTCCTGCGGAAAGCGTCACTCCCATTGAATAAAACGCATTGGGGGCGGCGTGGTTCAGAAAATGAATATTGCCATCAAACGCTTGATCTCGGTTTGATTCATATGTGAGAACAACCCCTGAGGTGCCTATGCTGCAAAGGGCCGTTCCTTCTCTTAAAATACCGGCGCCGACCGCGCCGCATGCATTATCAGCGCCGCCGGCAAACACCTTGACTTCAGGAGCCAGACCGGTTTCGGCCGCGAATTCCGGACTGACGCCGCCGACACAGGCGCACGGCTCAATCAGATCCGGACATAAGGACTCCGGGATGCCGAGCTTGCTGCAGATTTCCCCGCTCCATGTCTGATGTTTCACATCGAGCAGGAGCGTTCCGGCCGCATCTGAATATTCGCTGTGCAGACGCCCCGTCATCGTGTACCTGACGTAGTCTTTCGGCAGCAAAAAAACGGCCGCCTTTTCAAAAAATTTTTTTTCATGTTCTTTCACCCATAAAAGCTTCGGAAGGGTAAAGCCTTCGAGCGCCGGGTTTTTCGCGATCTCGAGCAGGCGCTCCTTTCCGACTTTCTCGTTAATCAGACGGCATTGTTCGGTTGTCCGTGTATCGTTCCACAGGATCGCGTTTCGCAAAACCTCTCCTTTGCCGTTTAAAAGTACCAATCCATGCATCTGTCCGGAAAAGCTGATCCCTTTAATCTGAGATGCTTTTCCCGGGAAATGCATAACTAATTCCTTAATGGCTTCCTTCGTTTTTACCGCCCATTCTGCGGGATCCTGTTCAGAATAACCGGAATGGGGCTGAATGATGGAAAATGGTTTGGAGACCTCGCCGCACAGCTCTCCCCGCTGATTGACAAGGATGATTTTAACCGCGCTGGTGCCGAGGTCGACCCCGATCACGTATTCCACTAGCGTGTCTCCTTTTCTGCCGGCGCTTCGCGCAAAGCGTTCAATAAGTAACGGTTAACGGTCGCTTTCAGTCGTTCCTGGCGGCCTGACTGATTTTCAATTTGGTCGTGTTCAAGAGCGTATGCGGCAAGCTTATTCAGATCGGTGCGGCCTTCTTTGATCTCAAGCCCGATCCCTTTCGTATAGCTTTCATAACGCTCTTCAATGATCTGGTCGAGGGCTTTGTCTTCAAGCAGACGGGAAGCGACTTTCAAGCCGACTGCATACGTATCCATTCCTGCGATATGAGCGTGAAATAAGTCTTCATCCGCAAAAGACGGGCGCCTTACTTTAGCATCGAAGTTAATACCACCGGTTTTAAACCCGCCTGCTTTCAAAATTTCATACATCGCAAGTACTGCAGAATACAGATCGGTCGGGAACTCATCAGTATCCCAGCCCAGGAGCAAATCGCCCTGATTGGCGTCAATGGAACCCAGCACGTCGTGCAAGGCGGCCACCCGTAGTTCATGCTCAAATGTATGCCCGGCCAAGGTCGCATGGTTCGCCTCAAGATTGAGTTTAAAATGGTCTTTTAAACCGTAAGTTTCTAAAAAAGCGATCGTTGTGGCCGCATCAAAATCGTATTGGTGCTTCGTCGGCTCCTTCGGCTTCGGCTCGATCAAAAATTGGCCGTCAAAACCGATTTCGCGCGCATACTCAACCGCCATTCTATAAAATGAAGCCAAGTTTTCGAGTTCAAGCTTCATATTTGTATTCAGCAATGTTTCATAACCTTCTCTTCCGCCCCAGAACACATAGTTTTCCGCTCGAAGCTCCTTGGCGATATCCAGTCCTTTTTTCACTTTTGCGGCCGCATAGGCATAGACATCCGCATTGCAGGAAGTTGCGGCCCCGTGGACATACCTCGGATGGGTAAACATATTGGCTGTATTCCAAAGCAGCTGAACACGGCTAGTCTCCATCATTTCTTTAAGAAAAGACGACATTTGATCCAAATACGTAAATGTCTCACGCAACGTTGCTCCTTCATCAACGATATCAACGTCATGAAAGCAGAAATAGGGCACGCCGAGCTTTTCAAAGAATTCAAAAGCCGCTTCCGCCCGGGCTTTTGCTTTATCCAAAGGATGTGTCATCCGGTTCCACGGCCGGAACATCGTCCCGTCACCGAAAGGGTCTTTCCCGTCCGCATCAAAGGTATGCCAATACGCAACAGCGAAGCGAAGATGTTCCTTCATCGTTTTGCCGCCGACGTATTCATCAGGGTTGTAATATTTAAATGCGTAAGGATTTTCCGAATCGGCTCCTTCATACTCAATCACTCCGACATTTCTAAAAAACATTCCGATCTCCCCCTTCACTTTTCCTTGCAAAGCAAACGTTAAAAAATAAGTTTGTTTAACCATTAAACTAACTTCCTTGTATTTATTTTACAAGATGAATCAACCGCTTTCAATGGAAATGAAGGAAAAAATTGAGTTTTCTAAATTTGTTATACTATAATAAATTCACAGCTTCAAAACAATGGAGTGATTGACATTGAATACAGCGGATCAAGCCCTTGTAAAAAAAATGAACAAAGCTCTGATTCTTGATCAGATTATTGAGAACGCACCCATTTCAAGAGCAAAACTTTCGGAAATAACGGGATTAAATAAAGCGACCGTTTCCTCCCAAGTATCTTCCTTGCTTCAAAAGGACATCATTTATGAAACCGGCCCCGGCGAGTCAAGCGGCGGCAGGAGGCCCGTGATGCTGAAATTCAATCGAAAAGCCGGCTATGCGGTCGGTATAGATATCGGAACCAATTATCTGATTGTTGTGTTAACCGATCTTGAAGGGCATTTGATTGAACAATTCGAACGGACGCTGGATGAAGAAGACATTCAGGCGACAGAAGAGGCATTAATCGAATTGACAGGGCTAGCCGTTGACAAAATACCGCCTTCCCCATACGGATTGACCGGAATCGGCGTTTGCGTACCCGGCTTGGTAGACAACGAACGGCAGGTGGTGTTTACGCCAAATAAGCCAATCCATTTGATTCCGTTAAAGGAAAAACTGGAAGAAAGGTTCGGCGTTCCCATTTTAATTGAAAACGAAGCAAACGCCGGCGCCGTTGGCGAGAAGAAATACGGAGAAGCCGGACAGCTGGAGCATGCCGTGTTTGTCAGCATTAATACCGGGATTGGTTTAGGGATTTTAATGAATGGAAAACTGTTTAGAGGTGTGCAAGGTTTTTCCGGAGAAGCCGGGCACATGTCCATTCACTTTGACGGCCCATTGTGCCGGTGCGGGAATAGAGGCTGCTGGGAGCTTTACGCTTCGGAAAAAGCCGTCTTCTCTCACTATGGAGCGAATTCCGAAGCCCCGCTTTACGAAACCGTTAAAGAACTTGCAGACCGCAGTGATCCGGGGATGATGGAGACGTTTGAAAGATTCGGTTTTCATATCGGCATCGGACTTCTCAACATCTTGAAGACGTTGAATCCCGATACGATTATCTTGCGGAATACCATTGTAGAATCCTATCCGATCATCGTCGATGCGATTAAAAAAACGATTGCCTCAAGAAGTGCTGCAGAAGCCTTGTCTAATTATCATTTGAAAATCTCCTCGCTTGGCCGCACTGCCTCATCGCTCGGCATGTCCTCCCTTGTGATCGGGCATTTTCTGGAACGGTTTATGAACGAGAGATTTTAATTTTTATATCAAAAAGCGCATATTCCATTTAGGAATGCGCGCTTTGTTTAGCAGCTTGCACTTTCTTGCTGAACGCCTCGGCGGCCGCCTTTGGATCGGCAGCTTTGCTGATGGCGCTGATGACACTGATGCCGTCAGCGCCGGCCTCGATGACGGGGGCGCAGTTTTCGGCCGTGATCCCGCCGATTCCGACCACAGGTATGCCAATCCCCTGCCTGCGGAGCTCTTGAATGAGCGAGACACCCTGCACAGCTTTTGTATCCCGCTTTGTTGCAGTCGGGTAAACCGGCCCTGCACCGATATAATCCGCTCCATCCTTTTCCGCCTTTACGACTTCTTCAAGTGTATGCGCGGAAACGCCGAGGATTTTGTCCCCGATTCTCGCTCTGACGTCGGCGGCCTTATCATCATCCTGCCCGATATGCACACCATCGGCGTCAAGCGCAAGCGCGAGTTCTACATCATCGTTGATGATAAACGGAACATTGAACTGTTTGCAAAGAGCCTGCACCTGTCGAGCAAACGCCTTTTGATCTCCTGCTTTTAACGCGCCCTCGCCTTTTTCGCGGAATTGAAAAAGTGTCGCACCGCCTTTTAAGGCTTGTTCAATGACAGTTAAAGGATCGCCTGCAGTATTGTTTGAACCCATAATAAAATAGACTGACAACAGATCTTTTATCGTTTCTTTTGAGACTCGCGTCATCTTATTCCACCTCTCTGATCCTGCCGCGTTCTTTTATATCCATCGCTTCAACAGCGGCAAGCTGATTCAAAAACTCGATTTGAAAGCTTCCGGGCCCCAGGTTTTCCGCTTTCTCCGCGGCCAACTCGGCCGCCGTTCCATAAAAAGCGGCTGCAGATACAGCGGCATGGCAAACGTCTTTTTCAACGGCGCAAAACGCACCGATGACAGAGGTAAACAGACAGCCTGTCCCCGTCACTTTCGTTAACAGTTGATGTCCGTTGCCTACGGTATACGTTTTTGTTCCATCCGTTATGACATCTTCAGCTCCGGTTATGATGACGGCTGTATCCCATAATTTCGAGGCTTTTTTGGCGAGCTCTGTTCTGTCGCCGCTCCCTTCGCCTGCATCCACGCCTTTGATCAGCCAGTCCTCTCCAAGCGTGTTGGCAATTTCCGCGGCATTGCCTCTGACGGCGGAAACCTTCACTTCGCGCATAATCGCTTGAGCCGATTCTGTTCGAAACGGCGTTGCCCCAGCACCGACTGGGTCAAAAATAACCGGCACACCGTGTTCATTGGCGGACTTTCCTGCAATGATCATCGATTCAACAGATTCCCGGCTGAGCGTGCCGATGTTCAGCACAAGGGCTCCGGCGATCTTTGCCATGTCGGCGGCTTCTTCCCTCGCATACGCCATCACCGGCGATGCGCCGAGAGCCAGTAAACCGTTCGCCGTAAAATTGGTGACGACATTGTTTGTCATATTGTGTACGAGCGGTTTTTGCTTTCTGACTTTCTCAATTCCTCTTGCGGCATCTTCCAGATTCATTCGGCTGCATTCCCTTCTGTTTTTGAATTTTCGCTCCATATATACGATTTTGTATGATCAATCCACGCCCTCGCCGCGAACGACAGATAGCGGTCTTTTCTCCAAATGACGGCGACATGCCAAGGAATGGCCGGCCTCACCAGCGGAATGATTCTCACTCTTTCCGGGTCAAGATCCCGGCAGATTCTTTCGGGCAAAAGCCCGATTCCAAGGTTAGCGGAAACCATTTCGCTGATGAAATCCCATTGCGAGGTTTCATAAATGACATTCGGCTGAAATCCCGCCTTCAAGCAAGCCGTAATGATCCGTTCGTGAAGAACAAAGTCTTCCCTGAAAAAGATAAACGGTTCTTCGCTTAACTGCCGAAGCTCGATCTCGTCCGCATCAGCAAAACGATGAGACGGATGGACGATCAGCATCAAGTCTTCTTTTACGATTGTAAAGGAGTGAAAAATCTCCTCTTTTGCAGGCAGGACGACAACGCCGATATCAAGCGATCCGTCTTCCACTCCTTCCTGCACTTTCACAGAGCCGTGCTCAACAAGCTGAAAGGTGACGTTCGGATATTTGTCTCTGAAATCCCCTATCACTTTCGGAAAAAAGCCGGAGCCGATCATCGGCGGCAAACCGATCCGCACGTGCCCTTTTTTGACGTCCATCAAGTCATTCAGCTCTGAAGTTAAATTTTGAAACGACTTGGTGATTTCCTGGGCCTGCACATACATGCTTTGCCCCGCATCAGTCAGCTCGATCTGACGCCCCCGCCGGTAAAACAGCTCGATCCCGAGCTCTTCTTCAAGATTTTTAATCATTTTGGAAATTGTCGGCTGAGATATGTATAATGACTGAGCGGCTTTTGTGAAGCTTTTCAGACGGGCTACCTCCAAGAAATAGGTTAAGTGGCGTATGTCCATTTGTTTGACACCCTTTCAGAGTTCCTGCTTGTATTCATATTCTAAACCAATTTCATTGTTTTCTGCACCCCCGTGGAGCACCCTTCTACATCAACATAAAAAAACGCCGCCGGCATACAGCCGGCAGCGCCTATCTTCGGGCAATCGCTTCATCCTGTTCCTTCAGCGTGTCCACATTAGAGCGGGTGTCCTCAATGTTTTTACGAACAGCCTCTTTATACTGTTCGACCATATTGCAAATTTCGGCTTCGCGTTCAAGCCACTTTTTCGTAAAATCAAGGTTGTTCCGCCCGAGCGCTCCGGCTGACGGGCTTTTTAAAGACACGGCTTGAAGCGTGCTGCTTACTTGCTCCAGCTGCTTCATAACCGCTGCATGGTTAAGTTTAATCGTTTTGCTCATTTCAACCACCCTTTTAAACCGTTGATTGTGCTGTGCAGAGCGTCGACGGCCTCCTCTCCTTTTTCCATCAGAAAGTCCGCCCGGTCGGCCGACCAGCTTGCAGCTTGAACAGCCCCTTTTTCAGAATCTAAAGCAAATATCTTTAAATCAATTTTATGAATATACCGATCATATTCATCGGTGAAAATTCTGTACATTGCCGTGTGCGCTTCATCACGTGCTTCGTCAAAATCGGCTGCCCTGCTTCCGGTCCACGACTCATCAAGGTTCGGACGCAAAATCTGCCTGATTTCTTCGATTCCGAGGTTTTGTTCCCGCTCTACATCGCGCTTTGCCCGCTCCAGCCTTGCAATTTGTTCTTCCAGCTCTGCCGCCTTATGAGAGAGGACACCGTGTATTTTTTGCAGCGTGTCTGAGTAGTCCATTATTGTCACCTCTGAAATTGCAGTATGATTCGCATGGATTGTTTCCTTGTCAAATTATGATTCGGTTGGTTTTTCATAGATTCACATCTTTGACTGGACTTGCTCTCATTTCCAATATTTATAGTTTAAGTCGAAAATCACGGATGTTGAATAGGCTGTAAATACTGTTTTTAGGGATATATACACAGTTCATCATCTTCCTCACAGCGCATTTTAAGGACATATAACCCGTCTTTTTGAATCATCTGTACACCGCTTTCATCGCGGACAAGTCTAAAGGCACGGGAATACGGCAGTTTAATGGTCACAAAAAATCGCCAAATGATTCCGGACGACAATTTCTAATTTTAGTCAGGAAACTGTTTCTTTTGACCTGATTTGCGCTTTTAACTATAGACAAAATGAATAATATCTATTCTGTATATGTATTTTACCTATACTTAAAACTCATGTACACTCATGTTTAGAAAGGGGGATAATGACATGAAAACATTCATTAAAGGATTAGGTCAGGTCGCTCTTTTGTTTTTATTCGCGCGTTTCATGAATCTGATTGCCGAGGTTCTTCATATAAACATTCCCGGCAGCATTCTCGGGATTATCGTCATTTTTGCGCTTCTTCATTTCAAAATCATTAAGCTGGAATGGATTGAAATCGGCGCCTTGTGGCTGCTCGCGGAGCTGCTTTTGTTCTTTGTCCCTTCAGCCGTCGGGATTATGAACTACGGAGATATTCTGGCTGAATTCGGCACAAGCATTATACTCGTTGTCCTCATCAGTACATTCGTCGTCATGGTGTCGACCGGAATGCTGACTCAATTGATTGCCAAAAGAAAGGAAAGGAAAAAAACATGCTCATCGGATGCTTAAGCCTGATCGCAACAGTGTTAATTTATCTGGGCGCAAAAGCGGTGTATTCACGCCATCCAAAGGTATATGCGTCACCTTTATTGGTCACGCCGGTGATACTTGTCGGCCTGCTGCTTTTCATCAACGTGCCCTTTGAAGCGTACAATGCGGGCGGTCGCTTGTTGACAGACATGCTCCAGCCGGCAACCGTGGCTTTTGCGATTCCGCTGTACAAATACTTTCCAGTCTTGAAAAAATACGCGGTTGAGATCATTATCAACGTGACTGTAGGCTGCTGTATCGCGATCCTGTCAACAGCGTTTATCGCAAAACTTTTCAAGCTGAATGAAGACCTGATTGAGAGCCTCGTTCCCAGATCGGTCACAACGCCAATTGCAATGAGCGTTTCTGAAATGATCGGCGGAATGCCCGCGGTGACCGCTGTTTTTGTTATATTGACCGCCCTGTCCGGGTCAGTGATCGGACCGATGGTCATTCGCTACTTCCGGATTGATAATGAAATCGCAAGGGGCGTGCTGCTTGGCACAAGCGCCCACGGCGCAGGTACGTCAAAAGCATTTGAGCTCAGCTCCGTGTCCGGAACGATTTCAAGCGTATCGATGATCCTGGCTGCGATCATCACGCTTTGCGCAGCGCCGTTTCTCATTTCCCTTATTGCAGTGTCATAGTTGAAAAATAAAAAACCAAATTGGGGAAGTTTTTTCCGCCAATTTGGTTTTTTTCATTTAGACATCGAGCAGCACATCAGCAATACTATAAAAGAAATACACCAAAATCCCAACCGAAAAGTGTGAAATTTCCCCGATCCATCCGCCGCCATTTCCGAAAATATTCATCGCTTTTTTCTTTGGAAAATGTCCACAGAAATCCCGTGAAAGCCCCTGTGAGAAAAGCGGCCGTCAACAATACGTTGACAAAGACCATCACCCTATTCTCAACCTTTCAGCTGTTCAACCGCCGTCTCAAATTCCTTTTCAATCTCTGCGGACGGCTTCTTTGTCATCAGGCTGACGACGATGATCACGACTGTACAAACAATAAATCCGGGAATGATTTCATAAACCGGGTCAAAAGCTTTTACTTGCTCCCACACAATAACAGTCAACGCCCCGGACAGCATCCCTGAAAGCGCGCCCCACTTCGTCATTCGTTTCCAATACAGACTCAGCAGAACGACAGGACCAAAGGCCGCTCCGAAACCTGCCCACGCATAGCCGACAAGATTCAATATCGTTTCATTCGGATGAAGCGCCATCATGAGGGCGATCAGTGAAATCGCGAGGACAGACAGCCTTCCGACAAGAACAAGTTCTTTGTCAGAAGCTCCTTTCCGGACAAACGCTTTATAAAAATCCTCTGTCAGCGCGCTTGAGGTTACAAGAAGCTGTGAAGAAATCGTGCTCATGACAGCTGCTAAAATGGAAGCCAGCAAAAACCCCGTAATCATCGATGGGAACAAAAGGTCTGCCAACTTAATGAATATCGTCTCGGCATTCTTTAACGAAAGATGATTTGCGCTGAAATAGGCGATGCCGACGAGTCCTGTCAGCATCGCTCCGCAAATCGAAAAGATCATCCAGCCCATGCCGATTCTTCTGGCACTCTTCAACTCTTTCACGCTTGAAATCGCCATAAACCTGACAATAATATGAGGCTGTCCAAAGTAGCCGAGCCCCCACGCCAGTAAAGAAACAATACCGATTGCGGTTGTTCCTTGAAACGGACGGAGGAGGTCCGGGTTGACCGCGTTCACTTCCGAAAACGCCGGCGCAATTCCCCCCAATTGGACAAATACGACGATCGGCATTAAGATGAGCGCAATAAACATGATCGTCCCTTGAACAAAATCGGTCCAGCTGACAGCCAGAAAGCCCCCGAAGAGCGTATAAAGAATGACAACCCCGGCCGTCAGCCAGATGCCGATCCGATAATCAAGGTGGAATGCTGTTCTGAACAGCTCTCCGCCCGCCACCATTCCGGATGATGTATAAAAAGTGAAAAATACTAAAATAACGAAAGCCGACGTCACCCGTAACAGCCTTGAACCGTCTTTAAAACGGTTTTCGAAATAATCGGGTATGGTAATGCTGTTGCCGGCCGTTTCCGTATACGTTCTCAGCCTCGGCGCAACATACACCCAGTTCAAATACGCGCCGATTGTCAGACCGACAACGATCCAGCCGCTGCTCAATCCGTTCAGAAACATCGCACCAGGCAGCCCCATTAATAGCCAGCCGCTCATATCGGAAGCACCTGCGCTTAACGCGGTGACGGCGGGGCCCAGATTTCTTCCGCCAAGCATGTAGTCGGTCAAATTTGAAGTTCTTCGATATGCAAAATATCCGATAAAAAGCATTCCTGCCATATAAATACCTATCGATATTAAAATTCCGTAATCCATAACTTCCCCCTGCCTGAGTTTTTCGCGTAATATCAATATACATGAATAATTGATCGACAGGTATTGTTTTTATCGCAAAATTTTCCCCCGCCCTTAACATTAACGGCGGCGGATCCGCAAAAAGACAACTTTTAAATAATCGCCTTCAGGATAGCTTTTCACCGTTTTGAAATCTTCGGGAAGCGAATGCTCCTCAAGCACTGTAAAGCGCGTCCCCGTTTCTTTGCATGCCGCTTCGATAAAGCCTTTGAATTTTTTCATCCCAAAAGCGCTGCTGTTCGTCGAAGCGACGATCACACCTTGATCTTTAGTGATTCGAATCGCGTCTTTCAACAGATTTTTATAATCCTTTGCCGCGCTGAATGTATGCTTTTTTGTTCTCGCAAATGAAGGCGGATCAAGGATGACGAGGTCAAAGGCGAGTTCTTTTTTGGCCGCGTATTGAAAATATTTAAAAACGTCCATGACTTTAATATCATGAGCTTCATAATCCAGCCCGTTCACGCTGAATTGTTCGATCGTCCTGCTTAAACTGCGGTTTGCAACATCAACGCTCGTCGTTTTTTCAGCGCCTCCAAGCGCCGCCGCCACAGAAAATGCACCTGTATATGAGAAGGTGTTGAGCACGGTTTTTCCTTCCGCATACCGGTCCCTAACCGCCTTGCGGACATGGCGCTGATCGAGAAAAACGCCTGTCATCGCACCGTCATTGAGGTAAACGGCAAAATGTATGCCGTTCTCTTTCACAATGATCGGAAATTCCCCTCTCTCTCCTCTGACAAAGTCGTCATCTTCTACATACTGCCCGGCCGTATTAAACCGTTTTTTCTCATATACGGCTTTATAGTCTGTCAATTCATCGAGGGCTTCCATAATCGCTTCCTTAAACGTATAAATCCCTTTGCTGTACCATTGGAACAAATAGTAGCCGTCATAATAATCAATCGTAAAGCCGCCGATTCCGTCGCCTTCCCCGTTAAACAAACGAAAAGCGGTCGTATCCGGGTCTTGAAAAAGCGATTTTCTGGCCTGAAAGGCGTTCGCCAGCCTGCTTAAAAAGAATGATTGATCAATTGATTCCTCTTCGTTTCGGGTCAGAATCCAGCCGATCCCTTTGTTTTGCTCGCCATAGTAGCCCTTTCCCAAAAACGTGCCGTTTTCATCGGCAACCCTGATCAGCGAACCTTCTTTTATGCCGTTTTCTTGCGAAGAAACAGCTTCTTTTTCAATTAAGGGATAGCCCTTTTTCATTTTTGCAGCGAATGGATGTTTTATTTTTAATGTATGCATTTGATTTCAGTCCTTATTTTAAAGTCTTCTCTATCCTACCATAACGCCTGATCAATATTCTTATTCATCATGTAATCGAGATAATTGACAGATGATTCCGACCTTTCTAAAATGATGGAGAAACAAAAGGAGGAATGGCGTAATGGCGCGAATTGACTACGTAGGACTGATGGTGAAAAACATTGATGCTTCGATCGCATTCTACCAAAATGTGATCGGAATGACGCTGAAAGGCAGAATGACCCATACAAACGGCATCATGAAGCTGGCTTTTTTAGGCTTTGAGAACAGAGACGAGACAGAGCTTGAATTGATCGAGGGATATAACGACAGTCTTCCTCAGGAAGGAAAAGTACATCATTTTGCCGTCTCAACCGATGATATCGAGGCTGAATTCGCCCGCGTAAAAAGCGCCGGCATCAAGCTGATGGAAGACGAGATCACCGTATTGCCAAACGGCTTCCGCTATTTTTTCTTTTTGGGCCCGAAGGAGAAATAATTGAGTTTTTTCAAAGAACATAACCGGATGCGGCTTTTCGCCGTTTCCGGTCTTTATGAAACGCGGAAAGCCGGCGGCTGTTTTTCGATAAACCTTTTGATGTTTTGATATGTCACCTCTTCGATGCGCCTGATGCTCTCATACGTAGCGCCGCCGATATGCGCCGTGCATATGACATTGCCGAGACTAGTGATCCGGGCGGCCGGCGGTTCGGTTTCAAAGACGTCCAATGCTGCACCTCTGATCTGTTTTTGTTCAAGCGCTTGAATGAGCGCGCTTTCGTCTACCACTTCTCCGCGGGCAATGTTGACCAGGTACGCGGTTTTCTTCATTTTTGCCAGCTTTTCTTGATTGATCAAATGATAGGTGGCAGGTCTTAATGACGTGCTGATACATACAAAGTCAGATTTTTCCAGGATATCGTCAAGCTCTGCAAACCGTACATTCAGCCGTTTGGCTGCATTGTAGTCTTTGTATGTGCCGTACGCCAAAACGTTCATATGAAACCCGGAAGCCCGTCTTGCAACCTTTTTGCCAATTTCCCCAAAACCGATAAGCCCCAGCGTTTTTCCATCGAGCTCATAGCCCATCTCGGATTGCCACAAACCGGCTTTGACTGCGGCGTTTGACTGCGGGATCGAACGGGCGCCAGACAGCAGAAGGCCGAATGCCAAATCGGCGACTGCCGAGGCGTTTTGGCCGGGTGCATTCGTGACGAGGATTCCTTTTTCGCTTGCATATTCTACATCAATATTGTCGATTCCCGCACCGAATTTCATGATATATCTTAGTTCCGGGGCAGCGTCGATCAGCTCCCGGTCCACTTTTTCAACGCCGGCGATATAAATATGAACATCCTTGATATGAGTCAGTAAATCCTGTCTCGTCAACCGATTGGAATCCAAAAATGCAAATTCGGCGCCGAGCCGTTCGACCCTTTCCTTCAACAGCGGCGCTGCGCGGTAAAACAGTCCGTTAAGTGTCAACAGCACTTTAACCAAAAGCGCTCCTCCATTCGTAAAAAATTTTTGCAGCCAAGAAAAATGCTTGTTTCCGAAAGGAAACAAGCGAATATGGGGATACGTCAGGGTTTGTTGTCATTATATCGATTCATCCTGCGATTTAAAATGAGATTGGCATGTTAGCTGACATGGTTTTTAGACAATTTGGCCGGCTGGTTAAAGGCTGTGGACTGCAAATACTTAAAATATTGACGGGCGTACGGGTGTGAGGTGTTTGAATTCCAAGGCTTGTTTCCGCCGCAGAAATGAACGATTGCCGGGTTTGCCCTTGTTTCCATATAGCGCTTTTGATCGATGAGGGAAGCCGGTGTTTTTTCTTTTAAAATAATGTGTGTTTGGGCGTTCCATCTCGGATGAAGTTCGAGCCACTGATCATAAAGAATCGCATTCAGCGCGTCTTGGTCATGAAACACAAACATGTCTTCATCGTTGTTATTGATGAAGTCGATGACTTTTTTCGAAATGTTGTTTTTTCTCCAGGCTTCCATATCGATGATCATGATACCTGAGTTAAAATATTTTGCTTCGTCGCTGATGTTCATCTTTTTCAGCCGTTCATGCTGGCCTGCATCTTCTACTGCCGCTGCGAAATAAGGTGAAATGTCCTTGTCCCACAACTTCGATATATCCTCTAACACTAAGGCGTCGCAATCGACATAGATCATTCGTTTGACGGAATCGTCATCAATCAGATCGGGGATGGAAATCCGATAGTATGCCGCTTTTGTAATATGGCTGCTTTCGACCGCACGGTCATACTGGCTTTTTTCTACATTCAGAAATGTAATGGGGGCTCCGAATTGAAGGGTCGTCTCTTCCAGACGCTTTTTATTTTCCGGTTCAATCCCTCCGTCGATGACATACAGTTTCACATCGCGCGTCTGATCCATATTCGTCAGCAATGATGCGAACATCACGCTTAAATGCTGTGCGTAGTTATTGTCTGTACATGAAATAATATGCATGGTTCGGTCGCTTTTCATATGTCTTCCATCTCCTTTTCTTTTTTTGTTCTATTCCCTTTTTTTAAAAAATAAACACCGTCGATAGGCTGAAAAAAAAGGATCATGCAAGATCCTCTGATTGTATGGCGTCTATTTCACTATCTTTTGGCAAAAAGCTTCTTTGAATAAAAGTAAGGGTAGCCAATAATGATGATTGGAGCTGCTAATGTAAGGAGCATCCATGAGCCTGAGTGAATGTCTCTAATGACTCCAATAAATATACAAGTACCGATGAGAAAATATAATAAAGCACCTAAAAACCAATACATATTCATTCCCCTTTTTCTTTACACATGTTCTTGGATTGACTATTTTTGTTTCTATGTTTGTCTGTTTTTTCGTTCGTATTGCTTAATCGATCAGGGCACTGATTTTTTGACACTTTCTCAGTTCTGATTCCTTTTCTTTTTAATGATAAAATTGTGAGATCAATCGATTTCAATGTTGATCATTCCTTTAATAAATAGTGAGTTCCTCATGATTTTAAATGTAAATTTGAAAAGATAAAACGTACATAAAGGCAGAACGCTTATGTACGTTTGGGCAATGATCATATGTTTGGGAACATCTAATGGTTCACTGCACCTCGGTATTGTTGTGTTCTTTCTCTTCCTATAAAATGATTGGATAAATGTATGTTCACTTTCAATAAATTTCATGAATCTCTGTTCGGTTAAACTGTTAAAGGAAGTGGATGAGGTTTGAATCCTTTTAAAGAAAAGCATTACTCACATGATAGACGGGCATTAAATATGCTTGCGCTCAGAGTGCCGGGCCTGGCTTTTATTCTCATGATCTATGTAGCCTCTGTCGTGCTGCAATTTATTATTGGGAGCTGGTCCATTTTATTGCTTAACGTGTTTACAGTATTGACCGCCATTTTTGCTTTGCTGCATTGGCATTCATATCGCTGGGTTAAGAAAAGGGTCATTCTATATTTTGTGCTGCAAGGTTTGATCACTTTTACACTGGCTAATATCATGACTGGCTTCTTAGTGCTGGTCATCATCGGCCTTTATGCATTTTTGATGGGACAGATTGCAGGAATAGCAGACAGAAGAAGGACTTTCCTCATACTGTATTTACTGCTTCTGCTGTCAATCAATGCAACACATCAGATTCACAAAGGTGATTATTTGCATTTTCTTGTCATTGCCGTACCTATTATGATCGTGATTATTACTTATGCCGCTACATTATTTGCCCAAGTCGATGAAAAGATAAAAGCTCAGCTGACTCTTGAACGGCTGGAGCTGGCTCATCAGCAGGTCGAACAGCTGACGCTGCAAAACGAAAGGCAGCGTATGGCCCGGGACTTACACGATACGCTTGCTCAAGGGCTGGTCAGTTTAAATATGCAGCTCGATGCTATTCATGTTCATCTCGCCAAAGGCAACACAGAGAGAGCAATAGAAATCATTCAACAATCAATGAAAAGAGTGAGAGGTACATTGGCCGACGCGCGTTCAGCGATTGACGATCTGCGCAGCAAATCAGAGGAAATCGGTTTTCTAAAAGAAAGAATTACCTCACTAATGGATCATTTTCAAGAGTCGACAGGCATGGGTGGTTTTTTAGACTATCGATTACATCAGATATTAGACGTTCGTACAGCTGAAAACTGTTATTACATCATTGGAGAATGCATAACGAATGCAGCAAAGCACGCTGAAGCAGAAACGATATCGGTATCCATTTGGGATGATGATAAGGGGAGGCTCCATTTAACTGTCAAGGACAATGGCAAAGGATTTGATGTTGAAAAGAGCAAGAAAAAGAGAGGACATTACGGGCTTCTCGGCATAGAAGAACGCGTCAGAGCCATGAAAGGCCAATTTAATATAAAGAGTACAAAATCAAAAGGAACACAAATTGAGATCACAGTACCAATTCAGGGAGAGATGCAAGATGAATAAGGTTTTAATCGTTGATGACCATCTTGTCGTGAGGGAAGGTCTGAAGCTTTTAATTGAAACGAATGATCATTACACCATCATAGGAGAGGCCGAAAATGGCAAAGCGGCAGTCCGTCTTGCAGATGAATTAAAACCGGATATCATTCTCATGGATTTGTATATGCCGGAGATGAGCGGGTTAGAAGCCATTAAACAAATAAAAGAAAAACATGACATCCCTATCATTATTTTGACTACTTATAATGAAGATCACTTAATGATCGAAGGAATTGAATTAGGGGCGAAAGGATATCTATTGAAGGATACGAGTTCAGAAACCCTTTTTCATACAATGGATGCAGCAATAAGAGGAAACGTGCTGTTGCAGCCTGAAATCTTAAAACGTCTGCAAGAAATCCAATTGGAGCGGATGAAAAAACAGAGCAGTGATACGCAGCTGACAGAAAAGGAAGTCATTGTTCTAAAAGCAATTGCTAAAGGTCTTAAAAGCAAAGCGATCGCCTTTGATTTGGGCGTCTCTGAGAGAACAGTAAAGTCCAGGTTAACGTCCATTTACAATAAATTAGGCGCGAATTCAAGAACTGAAGCCGTAACGATTGCCATGCAAAGAGGCATTCTGACATTAGACAAATAACATCAAATTTGAAATTTGCCCAAACGTACATACCCGAATGTACGTTTTTTTTATTTCATTGTCCACTACAATGAGGAGGAATATGATCAAGCAATGTGTTGAAAGGAGATTATCATGTCAAAAATGTTATATAAATTAGGAGGATGGGTTGCTCGCCATCGCATAAAAGTTATATGCGCGTGGATCGTTGTGTTAGTTGCTTCGATAAGCCTTGCAACCACATTAAAACCAAATTTTTCTGAGGATATGTCCATACCTGACACACCTTCGGAAAAAGCGATGGATGTCATTCAAAAAGAATTTCCTCACGGCCCTGATAAAGGGAGCATACGGGTGATTTTCGGTGCTGAAGATGGAGAGAAACTTACTGCAGAGTCAGCCAAAAAAGCAATAGAAAATACGTTAAAGGAAATCGATAAAGATGGTTCTGTTGACTCGATTGCAAGTCCTTTTGTGACAGGAACAATCGCGAAAGACGGCACAGTTGCCTATGCTGATATCAAGTATAAATCATCAGCAGATGATATAAAGGATTACTCTATCAAACACTTAAAAGACAGTTTGAAAATCGCTGATGATGAGGGATTGCAAACTGAGCTAAGCGGAGATGTACCGGGAGCCGAGATGGAGATAGGCGGTGTCTCTGAAATTGTCGGCATTGTCTTGGCCTTTGTCGTTTTGGCCATTACATTCGGCTCTTTATTAATAGCAGGCTTACCGATTTTAACTGCACTGATTGGATTAGGTGTTAGTATTGGACTTGTTTTGATTGGAACACAAGTTTTCGATATTGCTTCCGTCAGTCTTTCATTAGCCGGAATGATTGGCCTTGCTGTTGGGATTGATTATGCTTTATTTATTTTTACGAAGCACCGCCAGTTTCTAGGCGAAGGCATACAAAAGAATGAATCAATTGCCAGAGCTACCGGAACAGCTGGGAGTGCAGTCGTTTTTGCCGGACTTACTGTTATTGTCGCACTTTGCGGATTGACGGTTGTTAACATTCCTTTTATGTCTGCAATGGGGCTGACAGCAGGGCTTAGTGTATTGTTAGCTGTTCTCGCCTCAATCACGCTTGTTCCTGCCGTCTTATCGATAGCGGGGAAACGGATGGTTCCGAAATCAAACAAGAAAAAAGATAAACAAAGCGCTGAAACAAATGTCTGGGGACGCTTTGTCACAAAAAACCCTATCATGCTAAGTGTATGCAGCATTCTCATTTTGCTCGTCATTAGTATTCCATCTATGCATTTGGAACTGTGCTTGCCTGATGCAGGGATGAAAGCGAAGGATAATCCGGAACGCCGGGCATATGACTTGCTTGCCGACGGTTTTGGAGAAGGATTTAATGGTCAATTAACAATCGTAGCGGATGCTACAAGTGTGACAGAAAATAAGGCGGAAGCCTTCACAGATGCAGTGAAAGAAATAAAGGAACTAGACCATGTAGCGAGTGTCACTCCTGCAATGCCTAATAAAGAAGGGAACTTTGCTATCATTACGGTCGTTCCTGAAACAGGTCCAAATGATGTGGCAACGAAGGATTTGGTAAAGGAAGTACGCAGCTTATCAGATAAAAACGGGGTAGATTTGCTCGTTACTGGATCGACTGCCGTGAATATTGACATTTCAGATCGCCTGAATGATGCGATACCGGTGTTTGCTGTGCTCATTGTAGGTTTTGCGTTTGTATTGCTGACAATCGTATTCCGTTCGCTGCTTGTGCCTCTTGTTGCTGTTGCTGGTTTCGTATTGACAATGACTGCCACTCTTGGGATCTGTGTATTTGTTTTACAAGACGGGAATCTCGTCGACTTTTTCAAAATACCAGAAAAAGGGCCGATACTCGCGTTCTTGCCGATTTTATCTATTGGAATTCTGTTTGGATTAGCCATGGATTATCAAGTATTCCTTGTCAGCAGAATGCGTGAAGAATATGTGAAAACAAAGAATCCAGTACAAGCGATTCAAGCCGGATTAAAACACAGCGGTCCTGTTGTCACCGCAGCCGGCCTGATCATGATCTTCGTTTTTGCAGGATTTATCTTTGCTGGAGAAGCTTCTATTAAAGCCAACGGGTTGGCTCTTTCCTTTGGTGTGCTCTTTGATGCCTTTATTGTACGAATGACACTGATTCCAAGTGTCATGAAACTGATGGGGAATGCAGCCTGGTACTTGCCAAAATGGCTGGACAAGATTATTCCGAATGTGGACATAGAAGGGCATCAACTCACGAAGGAAATACAGCCAGAAATAGATTATGAACAAAAGAAACAAATCAGTATGTAATAGAAAGCAGATCTTTTACGAGATCTGCTTTTTTCTTCATATTCCTGATCACGGTGTGAATGATTAGTTAAAAAGGAGACACTCATGGCGCATCACTCATTTTGATTTTTTAAAGTCTCTTGGCCAATGGAATACGGCCGAACCTATTCAGAAATACAGGAATCATGCAAGATCCTTTTTTTCTTTCACCTTCCTGGCGATCCAAAACGGCAGATAGAGAAGATAGAAGAAGACGATCGTGACCGCTTCCGCTGATAAAAGATACCATGGCCACGGCCCGAGCACGTCTAACAGCGAAGCTCCGCCGCCCGGCTTTTTCATCATGTACATATAGTTCGACTTCAGCAAACGGTTGATTAAAAAGATGAATGCCCCATAAATATTGACGAGAAGAAACGTGACCCAGAGAGAGCGCACGGTCGGCTTATACTTCTCGGCTGCAATCATCAGAAGGCAGGCCAGTACGACGATTCCGTGGGAAATGAAAAATTCAAAAAAGCGGAAATGAGGAAAGCCGTACCTTCCCAAGTCAGGCGTCAGAATCGCTTGCAAAGCGCTCCCCAAACCGGCAAAATAAAGAAATTTAAACAAGGTGAGATTTTTCGTCAATAACAGAATGATGACAAGATAAACCGAAAGGTCGCTGAGGTGAAGCGGCAAACAATAACGCGGCGTCCAGGAATTTACATAGATAAACCAGGAGTGGTAGCTGATTTCAGAAATCAATAAAACCGCCACAAACGCATAGCGAAGCATCCGGTTCCACCGCGGTTTTTGCAGCGTCTTGCGAAAGACGAACAAACAAACACCGAGCGCTGCAAGCACCAGCAAAGTCAGTATATGAGATGTTGAAAAAAATTGAAACGAGCCGAGCTGATAATCTTTTTGAAAATATGTTTTCATCTTAAGCACCTGTCATCAAAATATTTTAACGTTATTTTGTGACAAACCATGATCTATTATTCAAAAAGGCCGCCGAATGTCCGGCAGCCGGGTGTCACATAGAAATAGAATCGTTTTCTTTTACATTATCATTGACCTGAATCCGTTCAACCTTTCCGACAAGAAAGATGTAGGAAAGGGCTCCCAGAAGGGCAAGGGTGCCGATAAAGACGAGGGCGGGCGCAAAGCTTCCCCCGTTTGCGAGAAAGCCGATGACAATCGGAACGATAACGGAGGCGAGGCTGCCGACAAAATTAAATACTCCGCCGGTCAGTCCGATCAAATGCTTAGGCGCTAAAGACGATACAAGCACCCATGTAATGGAGGCCAGACCGTTTCCAAAAAAGGCAAGCGTCATAAATAAAATGATCAGTGATGTCTGATCGACATAATTGGCACCGATAATGGAAATAGACAGGATCAATCCGGTAATAATCGGTGTTTTGCGGGCAACCCCGGCCGATACGCCCCTTTTGATCAGAAAGTCGGACAGGAAGCCGGACAACAGAACACCGATGAACGCCGCAAGAAACGGAAGCGAGGCGAGAAAACCGGATTGGAGAAAATCAAGGCCTCTATATTTTACAAGGTATGTCGGAAACCATGTCAGAAAAAACCATAAAGTCGAATTAACGGCGAACTGTCCAATATATATACCCCACAGCTTGCGATGAGCGGTCACTTGTTTAAAATGCTTCCAATTAAATGCCGATTTTTCCTTTTCGGAAGTCCGGCCGCGGCGGACGATCCCCCCGCCTTTTTCTATATGATCAAGTTCAGCCTTGTTTACCTTTGGATGACGGTCGGGATCTCGGTAAAAAGTATACCAGATAAGGCCCCAGATGATGCCGATCACCCCAGTTACGATGAACAGGCCGCGCCAGCCGACGACATGCTGGATGGCGCTGAGCGCCGGCGTTAAAAACGCAAGGCCGGCAAATTGCCCCGACGTATAAAACGCAATGGCTGAAGCCCTTTCCTGTTCAGGGAACCATGAAGTCACCACCCGGTTATTGGTCGGAAAAGCCGGCGCTTCAAACGCCCCCGTCGCAAGACGCAACCCGAATAGAGAACCGAAGCCGCGGACAAACCCCTGAAGCAATGTTGCGAGCGACCAAGTAACCAAGGTAAAACCGTAGACAAGCCTCGGGCCAAACCGATCGACAAGCCCGCCTCCCGGTATTTGCAGGGCGCAGTATGCCCAGCCGAAAGCGGAAAAAATCAAACCCAGTTGAACGGCAGACAAGTTTAAATCGTCTCCAATTGCAGAAGCTGCGACTGAGATATTGCTTCGATCCATATAATTGATCACGACACATACAAAAATAAACAGCAGTACCCGCACTCTAACCTTTGTCGGCTTCTCTTTTACAGCAGCTTGTTTCATGACAGGCCCTCTCCTTTTATTTGTTTGTAATGACGGACATCTTTTGAAAACGGTATCATTTTTACCATTCAGCTATGCTTCCGTCCTTGTGCCGCCATACCGGATTGCGCCAGTTATGCCCGATATCAGCCATTTTCCGGACATGATCTTCATTGATGTCCACCCCAAGGCCCGGGCCATCCGGAATCCGGACATAGCCGTCTTCATAGAAAAACACCTTTTGATCCACGATATAATCAAGCAAATCCGTGCCTTTGTTGTAATGGATTCCTAAGCTTTGTTCCTGTATAAATGCATTGTGGCACGTTGCATCAACCTGAAGGCAGGCCGCCAGAGCGATCGGGCCCAGCGGACAGTGAGGAGCGGCGGCGACATCAAATGCTTCCGCCATCGACAGGATCTTTTTGCATTCGGTAATTCCGCCGGCGTGTGACAAGTCAGGCTGAATAATATCGACATAGCCGTCAGTCAGCAGATCTTTAAACTGCCACTTTGAAAACATTCGTTCTCCGGTCGCAATCGGAATTGAGACGAGGCTGGCGATATCGCGTAGCGCCTCGTTGTTTTCCGGCAGAACAGGCTCTTCTATAAACATCGGGCGAAACGGTTCAAGCTCTTTTGCCAAAATCTTCGCCATCGGCTTGTGCACCCTGCCGTGAAAGTCGATGCCGATTCCAATGTACGGGCCGACAGCTTCTCTGACGGCTGATATTCTTTCAATCACCTGATCGATTTTTTCATGTGAATCAATGTATTGCAGCTCTTCCGTGCCGTTCATTTTGACGGCTGTAAAGCCTTGGTCAACCACCTCCTTGGCAGCGAGGCCGACGTCTTGAGGCCTGTCTCCGCCAATCCAGGAATAGACCTTGATCGATTCCCTGCTCTTCCCTCCGAGCAGCTGATGCACGGGCGCATTGTAAAACTTGCCCTTAATGTCCCAAAGCGCTTGATCGATTCCTGCAATCGCGCTCATCAGAATGGGTCCGCCCCGATAAAATCCGCCTCTGTACATGACATTCCAGTGGTCTTCAATGTTCATCGGGTCTTTGCCGATTAAATATTCCATTAACTCGCCGACAGCCGCCTTAACTGTCGCCGCCTTTCCCTCGATTACCGGCTCTCCCCACCCTGTAATGCCTTCATCCGTTTCGATTTTTAAGAAAAGCCAGCGCGGTGGAATTTGGAAACACTCGAATCCCGTTATTTTCATCTCTGATCTCCCCTTTTACTGTTTTGCTGCTTCAACAAATTGCTTTGCTTTTTTGGACAGCTCTTCTAAAAACGCGTCATTCACATCTTGATGAGCCCTCACAAGTGAACCGCCGATTCCAGCACCGACCGCACCGGCCTGTAAAAACTCGTGAAGGTTTTCCAACCCTACCCCTCCCGTCGGAAGCAGCGGAATATGCGGAAGCGGTCCGTGGATATCTTTGATATAGCCAGGCCCCATCGTTCCGGGAAATACTTTGATGATGTCTCCACCGCTTTCATACGCCGTCAATATTTCCGTCGGGGTAAAGGCGCCCGGAATGCTGATCGCTCCATATCGCTTTGTCAGCTTGATCGTCTCTTCATGAACAGTTGGCGACAGGATAAACCGCGCGCCGGCTAAAAGCGCCGCTCTCGCAGATTCGGGATCAAGAACGGTTCCCGCTCCGATAAGCATTTCGTCTCCAACATCTTCTGAAACCGCTTCAATCGCTTTGATCGCTTGAGGGGAATTAAGCGTAATTTCCACAAGCCTGATGCCGCCCGCTTTTAAGGCGCCGGCAATGCTCACTGCCTCCTCCGGATTGTATCCGCGGATGATCGCAATCACTTTTTGTTCTTTGATTTGTGACAATACATGCATTTCTGCCACCCTTTCTTTACGGTTTTTTATCGGCTGACATCTTCTTCATCAGATTGTTCCATAAACGCAAACAGTGAATCGCTGTCAGGCAGCCCTTCAATATCACCGTTTACCGCAGCTACCATGGCGCCGACGGCACAGCCGCGTTTGACAGCTTCAGAAAGCGGAATATGATCAATCAAACCCGATAATACACCGGCTGCAAAGCCGTCTCCGGCACCCACAGGGTCCGCTGCAGTCTGAATCTGATAGCCTTCCGCATAGCCGTTTTCATTCCCGCTGGCATAATAGGCGCCTTTTGCACCAAGCTTGACGATGGCGGTTTCAGCCCCGAGCCCGCGGATGGCTTCCGCTATTTTTTTCTCATCAGTGGTGCCGAACAAAAAACGCCCTTCGCTCAAGCCCGGAAGCACGATATCAGACTGTTTGATCAAATCAAACATCGTCTGCCGCGCCCGCTCTCCGTCCCAGAGCTTTTTTCGAAAATTCGGATCAAATACAACGCATTTATTGTGCTTTTTGGCGAGCTCCACAGCATAAAACACTGCATCTGAAGCGCTTTCACTTAAAGCCGGGGTAATTCCCGTAATGTATAAAAACCCCGCTTTCTCAATGTATGGCTCATCAATATCGCTTTTTTTCAAAAAACTCGCCGCTGAAAGCTTCCTGTAATAGAAGACATTGACTTTAGCCGCGCTTTTCCTTTCTTTAAAAAACAAACCGGTCGGCGCCGCGTCATCGAGCTTCACCTGGCTGACATCGACTCCTTCTCCTCTGACAGCAGAAAGAATCATCGCCCCGAACTCGTCTTTTCCAAGCCGGGTAATCCAGCCGGCTTTTTTCCCGAGCTTCGAAAGCCCGATCAGCATGTTGGTTTCTGCGCCCGCTATTCTCACCTGATAGTTTCTTGCGTATCTGAGAGGGCCGTCTTCATTCGGAGTGAACAGCGCCATTGTCTCTCCTATGCTAATAACATCCATCAGAACTTTCCCCCTTTGCTAAAGCGGCTTTTTAAATCCGCCAATGCTTTCTGTAATTTTTCCGGCTGTGTGAAGCAGCTGCTCAACGATAAGCGCCTTTCTTGCGAGCATGCGCTCCTTTGGCCCGGCGGTGCTGATCGCCGCATTCATTACGCCATCCGGACCATAGACAGGAGCCGCCAGACAAAACAAACCTTCTTCATTTTCTTCATTGTCAACGGCATATCCCTGTTCCAAAAATGTCTGCAGCTGCTTTTCCAGCTCATCTCTGGCGGTGATGGTATGCCCGGTAAACCGGATAAATTCCATGCGGTCGAGCAGCCCTTCCCTTTTGTCCTCCGGCATGAATGCCAAAAATACCTTGCCAAGCCCGGTGCAATATAGCGGCTTGCGCGAACCGGGCTGTGCGGTTGTTCTGATTGACCTGTTGTTATCGATTTTTGCGATGTAGACGAGCTGATCATCGGATAGAACGGCCATAAACACCGTCTCCTGAACGCCGTCCATCAGCTGTTTTAAAAACGGAACACCTTGCGACGAAATGTCGATCGACTCCATGGCAGCGGTTCCAACTTGGATCAGTTTTGCCCCCAGCCTGTAACGCTTGATAGCATCCTGCTGAAGGTATCCTTCATCCAAAAGTGTAGCGGCCAAATTGAATGTACTGCTCTGCGGCAGCGACAATTCTTTGCTGATCTCCTTTACGGTTAATCCATCCGGATGATTTGACAGCAATTCAAATATACGTACAACACGTACCGCGGATTTTACTGACATGACACCCTCCAACATTCACATATGTGATTCAAAATCAGGATCCTGATAATTCGGACGTATTCTAAACAGAAAGAATGCTCACGTCAACTATCCTATTAAACAAAAAAACTTTTTTATCAAACTTCAAATTACTGGTCTATCGAATCATTTATCAGATGCATGCAGGATTCACCCGCTCAGCTGCGAATATCTCTTCTCAGGAAAACAAGACCATCAAGGAGGTTTATGTATGAAGAGAAAAATGATGATGATCGGATTGGCGCTATCCGTAATAGCAGGCGGCGTGTTCGCCGATGGAACGGGAAATGCTGTTCAAGCGGCGCCTCAGGAAACAGCCATCGCAAAAGATGTCGAAAAATTCAGCAAAAAATTCAACGAAAATCGCGCCTATCAAACGATTTACCATTTAAGCGAAACAATCGGACCGCGTGTGACAGGCACGGCGGAAGAAAAAAAGAGCGCCGCTTTCATCGCCTCACAGATGAAAAAATCAAATCTGAAAGTGACCACACAAACCTTCAGCATACCTGATCGGCTGGAAGGAACGCTTACCGTTCAGGGAAATAACGTGCCTTCGCGGCCTGCCGCCGGTTCCGCCCCGACAGCAGCAGAAGGCCTGGCAGCTCCTCTCTATGATGCCGGCCTCGGCCTGCCCGGCGACTTCACCGAGGAAGCGAGAGGCAAAATCGCCGTCATTTTAAGAGGCGAGCTGACATTCTATGAAAAAGCAAAAAACGCTGCTGACGCAGGCGCAAGCGGAGTGATCATTTATAATAACGTCGACGGTCTCGTCCCTCTGACTCCGAATCTCAGCGGTAATAAAGTCGATGTTCCGGTAGTCGGCGTCAAAAAGGAAGACGGAGAAAAGCTGCTTTCTGAACAAGAAGCGATCTTGAAGCTGAAGGCTCATAAAAATCAAACATCGCAAAACGTGATCGGCGTCCGCAAAGCAAAAGGTGTCAAAAATCCGGACATCGTGTATGTGACTTCGCATTATGACAGCGTCCCTTATGCTCCCGGAGCCAATGACAATGCCTCCGGCACTTCAGTCGTCCTTGAACTGGCCCGGATCATGAAGACGGTTCCAGCCGACAAAGAAATTCGCTTTATTACATTCGGTGCCGAAGAAATCGGTCTCCTCGGATCGCGCCATTATGTCAGCACCTTGTCAGAGCGGGAAGTCAAACAGAGCGTTGCCAACTTTAACTTAGATATGGTGGCGACAAGCTGGGAAAATGCTTCACAGCTGTACATCAATACACCCGACGGTTCGGCAAACCTCGTCTGGGAGCTAAGTAAAGCCGCTTCTTTAAGCCTTGGGAAAGACGTATTATTTTTACATCAAGGCGGTTCATCCGACCATGTCCCATTCCATGAAGCCGGCATCGACTCGGCCAACTTCATTTGGAGAGAGCCGGGAACAGGTGCATTGGAGCCTTGGTACCACACCCCTTACGACACGATTGAACACATCAGCAAAGACAGGCTGAAAACAGCCGGTCAAATCGCGGGAACAGCCGTGTATAACCTGAGCAAAAAAGAAAACAGAAAACCGTCTTACAGCTCAGTCGCCCAATAATATTAAAAAGGAGCAGATCGAATTGATCTGCTCTTTTTTTTATACCGCTTCTTTTCAATCCTTCATCAGCTTAATAAACCGGAAGCTCATCAAAACGCTGCCGATGGCAACCACAATCATGACCACCCCCAGATCCTGAAAATGACCCGCGGTTATTTCTTCTCCAAACAACAGACCCAGAATGACGGACGAAAAGATCGAGCCAAGATAGCGGCATGTTTGGAAGAGCCCCGAAGTGGTCCCGACGATGTCCGGCGGACTTGCCGTAAACATGGCAGCCTGCAGGGCGACATTGCCGAGTCCGTAGCTGACCCCCAGCAAAGAGAGGATAATGCCTTTCCACAACATCGGTGCATCGACAAAAAACAATGTAAGCAGGATGGCGCCGGCCGCCATTATGCAAGAACCAATGAAAACAGGCTGCGTTTCACCTGAACGGTCAATCCATCTCCCGACGAAAGGTGAAATCAATACGCTCGTCCCGGACATGAACAGCATCAAAAGACCGCTCGCTTGAACGGAAAGGTGCATTTCATCCTGAAAATAACTCGGAAGTCCAAAAAACAAACAGTAGTTAAAGATGTTCAGCATAATAAATTGAGCATAGACCGAAGTTAGCGTCCTGCGCGCGATCAACAGTCTGATATCAATAAACGGGCTGCTCACTCTCAGCTCCCACCAAACAAACATCAAAAGCAAGACAAGCCCGAACATCCCCTCGGCAAAACGGGGCTCGCCCGTGCTCAATGAGAGCAGGAATGCCAGCAGGAGAACGATTCCGCCCGCAAACAGAAGAATCCCGGTCAGATCAAGCCGCTTGATGACGGCGCGGACATTTAAGCCGGCTTTTTTCTCATCTTTCGGAAACATGTACATCCCCAGCAAAAAGCTGAACAAAATAAATGGAAAGTTCACAAGGAAAATGGCGGGCCATCCCCCGAGAACGATTAAAAATCCCCCCACAGTCGGTCCAAAAGCGGTCATAGCCGAAGAAAAAATGGACAGCACACTTAGTGCTGACGCCCGCTTTTCATGAATGTGGCTTCTGATCAGGCCCACTCCCGAAGGATAAATGGCGCCGCTCCCAATCGATTGAAACAAACGCATGATCAGCAAGACGGAAAAAGCCGGTGCGAGAGGAGCGCCGATTGCCGATACGGCAACGAGAACAAGCCCTGACAAAAACATCTTTTTCCGACCGATTAAATCGCCGATTTTTCCCGTGACAGGCTGCGCGACCGCACTGGCTAAATAAAAAGATGAAATCAGCCACGATACGGTTGCAAATGAAAGATGAAACTCATGCTGGATGCTGTGCAGCGCCAAAGAAATCATTGAAGAATTGAGCGGATTCAGCATCGTCCCTGATGCAACGGCTGTTAAAAACAGGGCGCGGTTCTTTTTCAATCCGGCCATTTACTTAGGGTAAAGCAGCCTTTCGCCAGCTCCGTCCGCTTTACCTTCCGCACCCGCATCACGGTCGAAAGCATTGCCGACGGTCCCGTATAAAGCAGCATCAAGCCGTTGCGACTCCCGGTTCATCATCGCTGCCGCTCCGTTTTGCAAACCGCATTCCGCAAGTTTTTCAATATCCGATTTCATTTTTAGACCTCCTCGTGCTCTTATCATTTTCTTGTTTTCTTTTTTCGATTCATGACAGTCATAACCTTTGATACAAAGGAGCGTTCTTCCTCTTTTCTTTTAGTTGAAAAACATATTTGACGAAGCTGGCATAGTGAAAAGTTCACAAAAGAAGAGCGCGAAGGCATCGCCGGGCCATGATTTCCAAAACAAAAAGCGGAAAGAAGTCGAGCGTCTTGCCGGAGATCAGGTGAAAGTGTGGATGAAGAGCGCGCTCGGCAAACTGCAGGGTGAATACCGGACGGACGTCTTGAAATTCTGGAATCGAAAAGCGGAAGGGAAATGGGATGAGATTTTCACCGAATCCGATATTACATATGAGGTTGATATTCAAGGATTGACAACTTCGGGTCAAGCGGCAGAAAAAAATAGCAGCCGGGCTAAAAAATGCCCGGCTGCTTTTTATTGATCCGCTTTTGTTCGAATATGAAGCATCTTTTCATCCAGATAGTTCGCGATGTCAGCCGCTTCTTTCAGCTCATCCGTGAGCTGGTTCGGCACTTCATTGTTCAATTTGTAGTAGATTTTATGTTCGAGGCTCGCCCAGAAATCCATCGCGATCGTCCTGATTTGAATCTCCACCTTGGCGTGCTCGACGCGGTTGGTCAAGTAAACAGGCACTTCTACAATCAGATGGAGGCTCCTGTATCCGTTCGGCTTCGGATTTTTAATGTAGTCTTTCATGTTTAAAATCTTGATGTCTTCGTGTTCCTTCAGCACTTCAACCATATTGTAAATATCGGATAAAAACGAGCAGACGATTCTGAGACCTGCGATATCATTGATGTGCTCCTTAGCGGCCTTTGTGGTAATATCGCAGCCCTTCCGCACAAGCTTGTTGATCAGGCTTTCAAAGCTTTTTACCCTTGATTTCGTATGCTCAATCGGGTTATGGCCATGGATTAAATTATATTCCTGGCTGATAATCGAAAATTTCGTATCCATTTGATCCAAGGCAAATTTATAGACAAGGAGTTCGTTCTTCCAGTCCTCCATCAGGTTTCTTAAATCTTCTATCTGGGCTTCAGGCAGTCCTATCATCTTATCTATCGCCATATCCATTATATTTTTCTCCTTATGACATCATATCGTTTTTTCAGTTAGTAGACGGGCACATCCACGGTAAAGTTTCGACTTAAATCGCAAGATCAAAAAGTGGTCTGGTTGATCATTTTCCACTTTTATAAATTTATTTCCCTTTCAAAAGTCATAAAACATTCATATTCTGTATTACCACTTTTCGGAGGTGAGAATATGTCATACTCTAATAGCTTCGCTTTGATCGTTGTATTATTTATTTTGCTGATCATTGTGGGTTCCGCTTTTGTAAAGTATTAATTCCTTCACGCACTTCCGACAAACTGCAGGTTCATATCGAAAAGCGCTCCGCTTTTCATATGAGCCTGTTTTTTTGTGATTTAAAAAGAAGTTATTTCCACAATAACAAAAAATGTTTATAATAGGATAGGCTCTGAGCTGACAACGCTCAGAAATAAAACTCTCCCACAAATGAAACTTTTATACAACATTTTCGTCTTATACTGTTGTTAAGGCAATTCAATAACGGAAAGGAAAAGATCAATGTTAAATAAGCTAAAAATGTTGTATGAAAAAACAACAATGAAGTGGCTGCTCAACACTTCCTATTACTTTCTTATTCTCGTACTGCTGTTTTTAATTTACGGATTCCACACAGCAAATACAGGTTCATATATTTATAATGACTTTTAATGGAGAAAAAAACAATGAAACTGATAGAAACTATTAAAAAATACGCGCAAACACAACCCGATACCCTTGCTTTTGTGAATGAAGAAGAAAAGCTGACATACGGAGAGCTTTGGTCACAATCTGAGCGCCTTGCCGCGCGGATTCAAAGCGAAGCATTAACAGAGGCTTCTCCGATCATTGTCTACGGACATATGAAACCGGTCATGGCGGTTTCTTTCCTGGCTTGCGTGAAAGCCGGCCATCCGTACATTCCAGTTGACGTATCGATTCCGGCAGACCGGATTCTGAAAATCATCAACAGCTCAAAAGCCGAGCTTATACTCAATAACTCAGGCACTTCGGTTGACACGGGAGATGCCCTCATTTCCGTTGTGGAACCGGGCGTTCTTGAAGGAGACGGGGTGCCGGAGACAGATCCCGGACGCTGGGTTCACGGTGAAGATACCTTTTACATTATCTACACATCCGGAAGCACGGGAAATCCAAAAGGCGTGCAAATCTCAGCCGCCAATCTTCAGAGCTTCACAGATTGGATCACGAATGACTTTCCGGTGGAAAGCGGCCAAGTGTTCTTAAATCAAGCCCCGTTTTCCTTTGATTTATCGGTGATGGACCTTTATCCGTGCCTGCAGTCCGGAGGCACATTATGGACGGTTACGAAAGATATGATTAACCGGCCGAAACTGTTGTTTGAAGCGCTGAAACAATCCAACGTCAACGTCTGGACATCAACGCCTTCATTCGCACAAATGTGCTTGATGGATCCGTCTTATTCTGAAGAGCTGCTTCCTGAACTGAGCTTGTTTATGTTCTGCGGAGAAACGCTTCCCGCGTCAGTCGCCAGACAACTTAAAGAGAGATTTCCGAAGGCTCGTGTTTTTAACACATACGGCCCGACCGAAGCGACTGTTGCCGTCACTTCCATCGAAGTAACAGACGACGTATTAAACAAGTATTCTTCTCTTCCCGTCGGTTCTGAAAAGCCGGAAACCGAGATCGTGATCATCGATGAAGACGGAAAAGCCGTCCAAGAAGGGGAAAAAGGCGAGATCATTATTACCGGAGCCAGCGTCAGCAAAGGCTATTTAGGCGAAAAAGCGCTGACGGAAAAAGCGTTTTTCTCTTACAACGGCGCCCCTGCTTATCGCACCGGTGACGCAGGGTACAAAGAAAACGGCCAGCTGTTCTTCCTCGGAAGACTCGATTTCCAAATCAAATTGCATGGCTACCGGATTGAGCTTGAAGAGATCGAATACCAAATCAATCAGTCCCGATACGTGCAGTCGGCGGTCGTTATTCCATACTACCGCGAGGAGAAAATCGAGTATCTGATCGCCATGATCGTGCCTGCCGAACACGATTTCGAAAAGGAATACCAGTTAACCAGCGCGATTAAGAAAGATTTGGGCAGCAAGCTGCCTGCATATATGATTCCGAGAAAATTCATGTATCAAAAAGAGATTCCGATGACAGCAAACGGTAAAATTGACCGCAAGAGATTAAAAGAAGAGGTAACCGTATGACACCCTATGGTTCATTTCTTTTCTTCATCATATTAGGAATTTTACTGGCGCCGACCATCATTCTCGGACTGAACGGAAAAAGCTTCCGCTTATATAACATGGCGGTTTCCGTTCTGGTTCTGGCGCTTATTTTTTCAAACAGCCTGCACGGGCTGATCATGCTGTGCCTGTTTACGCTTTGGCAGATGGTTCTGATCAAAGGCTATATCGCTTACCGTCTCAAAGCGAACAGCGGCATCGTATTTTGTCTCGCTGCAGCAGCTTCTATCCTGCCTCTGGCACTGTCAAAGCTGCTGCCGTTTTTCGCCGTTGACAACTGGGCAACATTTCTCGGTATCTCGTATTTAACTTTTAAAGGGGTTCAGCTCATCATTGAAACCCGCGACGGTCTCATTAAAAAGCAGCTCCCAATCAGCAGACTGCTTTACTTTATTCTCTTTTTCCCGACCATCTCGTCAGGTCCGATCGACAGGTACCGCCGTTTTGAAAAAGACGATCAGACGGTATGGACGAAGGAGCAATACGAAGAACTGCTTTACAAAGGAATCAATAAAATCTTTCTCGGCTTTTTATATAAATTCATTATCGGCTATTGTATTAATACGTATGTCATTATGAAACTGCCGTTTTTGACTTCCGGCAGCATCTCGCATGGCTTGGCATACATGTATGCGTACAGCCTTTATCTGTTTTTTGATTTTGCCGGCTACACTGCTTTTGCGGTCGGCGTCAGCTATATCATGGGAATCAAATCCCCTGAAAACTTTAATAAGCCGTTCATCAGCCGCAATATTAAAGATTTCTGGAACCGCTGGCATATGTCGCTTTCATTCTGGTTCAGAGACTACGTGTTCATGCGCTTTGTCCTTTGGATGACGAAGAAAAAATGGATCACAAACCGGATGGCTGTTTCCAATATCGGATATGTGCTGCTGTTCCTTCTGATGGGTGTCTGGCACGGCCTTGCCCCTCAGTACATCGTCTACGGGCTGTATCACGCGCTGCTCATGGTCGGCTTTAACTTCTTTGAAAAATGGAATAAGAAATACAAGTGGTGGCCGAACAATAAGTGGACGACAGCCGTCTCAGTCGTGGTGACCTTCCACTTCGTATGTTTTGGATTTTTAATTTTCTCAGGGAAACTAATACACTAAAAGGAGATTTTCATAATGGATTTTAATCAAGAAGTACTTTCAGTTTTAGCAGAGGTATGTCAGGACGATATCGTAAAGGAAAATCCGGATATTGATATTTTCGAAGAGGGAATCCTCGATTCCTTCGGCACGGTGGAATTGCTGCTTGCATTCGAAAGCCACTTTAACATCACAGTGCCGATTACAGAGTTTGACCGGGATGCATGGAACACGCCAAATCAAATCATAAAGCAGCTGAATGAGTTGAGATAATGAAAAAGCGTTTTTTATTCGGGCCAATCATCTTGGCATTTTTACTTTTTTTCACCGCGATCTTGATTCCAAATGCATGGCTGGCAAAACTGGTTCCTAAAGATCGTGTCGAAACTTCAGCTACAGAAATAAACCCGATGATGTTCCAGGGTATGTATCTTCAAGGCAAAGCGCTTGAAGATCCGAAATATCTGCCGATTTACGGATCATCGGAATTGTCCCGGTTAGATGCCTTTCATCCGTCTAACTATTTTAAAGTAAACAACCAAGGGTTCACGCCTTACCTGGTCGGGAAAGGCGGTTCACAGTCCTTGATTCATGCAATCAACTTTGCGGCGCAGTCTGGTCAATTAAAGGGCAAGAAAATCGTTTTCATTATTTCTCCGCAGTGGTTTCAAAAAGACGGCTCGGACGAATCCCACTTTGCGCCGAACTTCTCGGCTTTGCAGGCATACGATCTTGTGTTCAATCAAAATGTCGATCCCGAGCTGAAGAAAAAAATCATCAAACGCATGCTTAAATTTCATGCAGTTACAAACGACGCTCTGCTTTCAGCCCTTTTTAAAGCCGAGCTCGATCAGGACAAAGTGGCGCTGTCCCTTCTGACGCCGCCGGCAAAAGCTTACCGGAGCATTCTGGAGAAAAAGGACATCTACTATTCCATGGTTGAAGGAAACGGACCGAAGCGGACCATTTCCCAGGATGTAAAAAACAAATCGTGGGATGAATTAAAGCAGATGGCCGAAAAGGTCGGCGCCAAAGAATCCCGCAACAATGAGTTTAAAATTTCAAACGGCGTTTATAAGAAATTGAAGCCGAAGCTGAAAAAGCTTAAAGGCCACAATAAAAAGATGAACTATGCCGAGTCAGTCGAGTTCCACGATTTCCATCTCATGATGGATGTTCTGAAAGAATCCGGCGCAGAACCGCTGTTCATCTCGGTTCCGGTCCACGGCAAGTTTTACGACTATACCGGCTTCCCTAAAAAAGGCCGGACAGATTTCTATAAAAAGATTAAAAAAGAAATCGAACAAGAAGGCTTTCAAGTTGCTGATTTAACGAATCATGAATATGATCCATACTTCTTGAAAGATACGCTCCACCTTGGCTGGAAAGGCTGGGTTTACGTCGATCAGGAGATCGAATCCTTTTATAAAAAGTCATCATAAAAAAGGATTCCCCCATGGGGAGTCCTTTTTTTGTCCGATTTAAATTTTTAAAGTTTCCAAAAATTCTATTTTACAAATTTCTCTGAAATCTATTGCGATTATCAAGAGAAGGTTTAAAATAGAAGATAAATATTTTTTGGAAAAAGACTAGAAACGGCAGGGAGAATGAATATGACAAAACAAACGATCAGCGTACAACTCAGTACAGCAAAAAAGCAAAAGCCAGAGGCTGACCGGCTCGAATTCGGCCGGACCTTTACCGACCACATGTTTATCATGGACTATACGGCTGAAAACGGCTGGCACGATCCGAGAATCGTTCCTTATCAGCCGATTGAAATGGACCCGGCTGCAATGGTTTACCACTACGGGCAGTCCGTTTTTGAAGGGTTAAAAGCTTACTTATCAAGCGAAGGCAGCGTTCTTCTGTTCAGACCTGAAAAAAACGTCGAGAGGCTCAATAAATCCAACGACCGCCTCTGCATTCCGCGGGTTGACCCTGACACCGTTCTGGAAGGGCTGAAGCAGCTGGTTCAGATCGACAAAGAGTGGATTCCTCAAGCTGAGGGGACATCCCTTTATATCCGTCCGTTCATTATTTCAACGGAACCGTACCTCGGCGTCGCTCCGTCCAATATGTATAAAATGCTGATCATTTTATCGCCGGTTGGATCTTATTACAAAGAAGGCATCCGCCCTGTGAAAATTGCCGTTGAAAGCGAATTTGTCCGTGCTGTGGCAGGCGGTACAGGCAATGCGAAAACGGCCGGCAACTACGCGGCGAGCCTGAAGGCTCAGGAAGTGGCGGAAAGCAAAGGCTTCTCGCAAGTACTTTGGCTTGACGGAGTAGAAAAGAAATACATTGAAGAAGTAGGCAGCATGAACATCTTCTTCAAAATCAGCGGTGAAATTGTCACTCCGGCTCTAAACGGAAGTATTTTGGAAGGCATTACGAGAAATTCCGTCATTCATCTATTAAAACAATGGGGACTTTCCGTAACCGAAAGGAAAATTTCAGTTGATGAACTGGTTCAGGCTCACAAAGACGGTCTGCTTGAAGAAGCGTTCGGCACCGGAACCGCCGCTGTCATTTCCCCGGTCGGCGAGCTGATCTGGAAAAACGAAAGCCTTGTGATCAACAGCGGACAAACAGGCGAAATCGCCAAAAGGCTCTACCAAACGATCACCGGTATTCAAAAAGGCGCTTTGCCTGACACATTCGGCTGGACAGTTGAAGTTGATAAAGTCAGCCAATCCTGCTAAGCGGTTTAAGCTCTCTTTTGCAAAAAAGAGGGCTTGCACCCTTATCGCGAAATGTACCGGCGGCAGGCTCTGTTTCCACACCGCTCGCCCCTCTTTTTCATTCCGCCTAGTCAATCCCCCGCACAAAACGATTCCATTTTATATATTTTATGTTAAAATTATCAATAACTACACCGGAAAGGAGAGATTATCCGTTCTCATGTAACATGCAAATCAAGAAAGGACGCTGAACAATGGATCAAACAAAATTGAGCGTCTGGGAAAAGAATTACACGTTCCTTTTCATCTCCAGGCTAATCAAAATCTCGGCTGACTGTTTTGCCTTCAACTCTATTTTATGGTTCTTAATTTTTGACGGAAAAGGTGCAATCGGCACCTCCCTGCTTCTTGCCGTCACTTTCCTCCCCGAAGCCTTTTTGGCGCCAGTTACAGGGCCTTTAGTCAAAAGAAGCGCCCTGAAATTCTGGATGTATTTTTCGGATTTAACAAGAGCAGCCGTCGTCATTACAATACCGATTTGCTACTTAAACGGCTTTTCACCGATGTGGTTTGTTTTAGGGCTCATGATCATCCATTCGGCAACTGGTGCGACTTATAACCCGGCGTCGATTACGCTGATTCCGCAGATCGTGAACGAAAATCTCATCCAAAAAGCCAACGCGATTCTCCAGTCTTCTTCAGAAATCATCAGGCTGGGAGCCGTTACATTGTGCGGTGTGCTGCTGACTTTTATCGGTCCTGCAACGACTTTGGTCTTTTCATTTATCTTTTATATCATATCGGGCCTATTCGTGCTTTGCATCAAATACACCATCATCCGGAATCAATCACAATCTAAGTCTCTTGCTCAAAGAGGTACATATTTTGCGAGATTAAAAAGAGGATTTACATTGGTGAAAAACCACAAAATATTATATCCGCTGGCGATTTACTGCATCTTCATGAACCTGGCGGCTTCACCCTGGGAAGCCCTTTCTGCGGTATATGTTGCAGAGGATTTAAACGGAACGCCGTTCATCCACTCGCTGCTGAAGGCTACGACGGCAGGAGGAGCATTTTTACTTGGTTTTATCCTTGCAAAAGTAAAAATCAACAGGTACGGACTCCTTTTCATCACGGCAGGCATACTTGAAGGTGCGGCTTATTTTATCGCTGGACTGAATACTTTCCTGCCGCTCGTATTTCTCGCAGCCTTTGCATTCGGAGCAGCCATCAGTTCGATCAATGTCCCCGAATTCACGATTATCCAGACATCTGTCGAAGGGGATGACCAGCCTCAAGTGTTCGCAGTCATCCATATGATCACAAATCTATCGCTTCCTTTAGGAGCAATTGCCTGCGGATATGCCGCAAAAACGCTTGGCGCGGGAAGCGTGATCGCAATCGGCGGCTTCATCGAAATCATTGCGGGCATCGGCATCCTCATATTCACTCAGCTTGCCAAAGCCCGGCAGTCAGATCTGGTCAAAGAAAAAGAAGCAAGCGCAAATATGTAGGCATGAATGGGACGGCCGCTGTTTCGCCGGGCCATTCGGACACGGCGGCGCCTATATCTATTAAAAGGTTCCGGCTGACACACCGGAACCTCAATTTTATTCCTATGCTTCTACAGATCTAAAAAACTGCGGAAGATGCTCTTTATGCGCTTCAAGCATTTCGTCCAGTATTTGTTTCGCAATCTTGTCGGACGGAACGAGCGGGTTGATTGTCATGGCGACAAGCGCGGTGTTGTAATCACCTGTAACAGCCGCTTCAGCCGCAACCCGTTCGAATGATTTGATTTGCTGGACAAGGCCCCTCACGGTGACAGGCAAATCTCCGACCGCGATCGGTTTCGGCCCGTTTTTCGTCATGACACAGTTGACTTCCACTGCGGAGTCATCCGGAATGCTTGCGATCGCTCCGTTATTCATCGTGTTGACAGGCTGAATATCGTGCTTATCATTATAAATCGAGCTGATCAAGTTGCAGGCGGCATCACTATAATATGCGCCGCCGCGCTTTTCAAGCTGGGGCGGTTTGATCGCCAGCTCCGGATCTTTATACAGCTCAAACAATTCCTTTTCAACTTGCTGAACGACCTCTGCACGCGTCCCTTCCGTTTTTGAAGCCTCCAGTTCATGTTCAAGCATCTCCTGCGTTTTGTAGTAGTAGCGGTGGTAGCCGCACGGAATCAGGCCGAGACCCCGGATAAAGTCAGGTTCCCACGATTCTCCGGAGATGTTTTTCATCGTCATCGCATTTTCGGGATCTGCCATCGCTTCGATCACTTTGTCTTTGACGCTGACGCCGTCCAGAAAAACGTCGAGTCCGAACACCATATGATTTAATCCGGCAAATTGAATGTTTATGCGGCTTTCATCAACATCAAGCGCTTTTGCAACCCCCATCTTCATGCCGATCGGCACATTGCAGAGCCCGACGACTTTTTTCAAATTAGAGTAGCGGAGCAGTGCTTCAGTCACCATGCCTGCCGGGTTGGTAAAGTTGACAAGCCACGCGTCAGGGCACAGTTCTTCGATGTCTTTTGCAATCTCAAGGATGACCGGAATGGTGCGGAGCCCCTTGAAAAGACCGCCCGGTCCATTTGTTTCCTGTCCGATCACCCCGTATTTTAATGGAATTCGTTCATCTTTTGCCCTCGCTTCGAGCAAACCGACACGGAATTGCGTCGTGACAAAATCAGCGTCTTTTAAAGCCTCCCTGCGGTCGAGCGTCAGATGGACTTCGATCGGGACGCCCGCTTTTTCGACCATTCGCTTCGCCAGCGTGCCGACGATATTGAGTTTTTCTTCCCCTTCCGGTATATCGACGAGCCAGAGCTCGCTGACCGGAAGTTGGTCATGCCGTTTGATTAATCCCTCGACAAGCTCGGGCGTATAACTAGAACCTCCGCCAATTGTTACGATTTTCAATCCTTTTTTCATCAATTGACACCTCCGTGGACATTCATTTTTTCATACAGCTCGACAATCTCCGCGGCCAAATCTTTCATGGTCATCGCATTCATTAAATGATCTTGGGCATGAATCATGAGAAGTGAGGGTTCGGTTTTCGCCCCCTTCGCTTCATTTTGAATCAAAGCTGTCTGAAAATGATGCGCCTTGATCAGTTCTTCGTCAGCCGCCCGGATCTTTTCTTTTGCAGCGGCGAAATCTCCCTTTTTGGCTTCGGCTATCGCTTCCATGCAAAAGCTCCTGCCGTTTCCTCCGTGAAGGATAATTTGAAATATCGTTCGTTCCAATTCCTCGGACATCTTGGCACCCCTTTTCTATACACTGGCCTGTTGACCATCGCTTACGGCCGTTCCGGCCTCCAGTTCGCTCTCTTCTCTCAGCTTTTGTAGATCCCACATTCTAAAGAACGGATAGTATACGACAAACGAGATCAACAAATTAATCAACTGCATGACCGCTCCGGAAATTTTCCCTCCTGTTGCTAAATATCCGGAAAAGCCGGGCGGCATTGTCCACGGCACCGCAATCCCAGCCGGCTTTGCGACAAGACCTGTACTCATTCCAATATAGGTTGCCGTTAACATTAACAGCGGCGACACGATGAACGGAATCAGCAGCATCGGATTCATGACGATCGGCATGCCGAAAATAATCGGTTCGTTGATGTTAAAAATAGCGGGACCGATGGCTAATCTGCCGAGCTGTTTCATCTGTTTGCTTCGCGCTCTAACAAACATCGTAATGACCAAAGCCAAAGTGGCGCCGCTTCCGCCGATGTTAACCCAAATCTCAAAAAACTGTGTCGTAAATATGTTTGGGAGCGCTTCACCGGCTTGGAAAGCGAGGCGGTTTTCGTCCATCGCACCGTACCAGATCGGCGACATCACTCCGCCGACAATGTTTGCTCCGTGAAGGCCGCAGGACCACAGCAGCATTTTCACAGTTTCGGCTATAAGGCTTCCGCCGAGACTGCCTCCAAGGATGGATAGAGGTGTGCCTAAAAGTACGTTGACGACATTATGGAGGCTTCCAAACGGCGTCATCTCAATTAAAAGGCGCGCCCCCCAAATCGAGCCGATAACGGCGAATCCCGGAATCAGAGCGATAAATGATTTGCTGACAGCCGGCGGTACGCCGTCCGGCATTTTGACGACAATATCCTTTTGAACGACCCAGCGGTAAACCTCAGTCGAGAACATCGCGATCAGCATGCCGACAAACAGACCTTTGCTTCCCATTAATGAAATCGGGATGCCGCCCGACACTAAAATTTCCTCTGTTGCGCCTTCCGGTGTGAACGGAATCTGGTAGGGGGTCGCAAGCAGAAAAGCTGCTACGGCAATGGCACCTGATGACAGAGCATCAATGTCGTATTTTTCGGCCAGCCGGTAGGCGATGCCGAACGTTGCGATCAGCGCCATAATGTCAAAGCTGACATTAACCGGGTAGCTTAATTTATCAGCCCATTGCTCGCCGAAAATCCCCGCCATGAATTCCGGATATCCCGGAATCGGCAAATTGGCTAAGATGAGAAACAGCGATCCGATAATGATTAATGGCATGGTCAGAATAATACCGTCTCTGAGTGCCTGCAAATGGCGCTGGGCGGCAATTCTGCCGGCAACCGGCATGACCTTCTCCTCTAAAAACGCATTAAACTTATTCACTTGTGCCGCCTCCTTTAAGAGCCGGCAAGCTGTTCGGCGGATTTTAACACTTCTGCCCCATTACAAGTTCCGTAATGGACCGTATTGATGACATCGACGGGTACACCTTTCGATTCTCCTAATTTTTTTAATTGCGGGAGCATGTAACGGACTTGCGGGCCAAGAAGCAATACGTCGGCTTTATCGATATGATTCTGAACCTCTCCTCCGGAAACGGCCCAGATTTTATAGTCTTTGCCTTGTTCCTCTGCACTTTTTTCCATTTTCGTCACAAGCAGACTCGTTGACATTCCTGCAGCGCAAGCTAGTAAGATATTCATGTTCATATGTCCCCCTTTTACGTATCGTGTATGATCTCTTTTACAGTTCCATCATACAATGAAACCGTTTTCATATACACTTAATGATTTTCCTCAGTGAAGAGGAAAAAAGACAAGGGGACATCTTCATTTTGCATATCGATGAGCCGGCCTGCTTTTTTTGAAGACGGACATAAACTCCCCGTACGTTTTGCATTTCAGAAGCTCCCGAACAATGACCCTGTCATCTAAAACACGGCCCAAAAATTTGTACATCTCTTGCAAATTTGCTGTATTGTCCTTTTCCACGCAAAGAAGGCAAACGAATTGAACCCTCTTATTCTCCCAGACTATCGGTTTTTGCAGCGTACAAACCGCCCAAAAAGTCGAATCGGTTTTTGGTGCCATCGGATGCGGAATTGCAACCAGATTACCGAAGCAAGTGGGCGCAACGGCCTCCCGTTCAAAGACGGAGGCTTCAAGCCCAGCGTCTGCAAGCCCTGATTGCTTTACTTTTCCGCACAGAAAGCGGAGGACCTCCTCTCGGGAAGACAGACTTTCCTGCAAAAAGACGAGCTGTTTTTTCGTATAGGTCGAAGCGATTCCGTCATCTTCAGCAAGCACCTGTTCTATTTTCGTTAAATCTCCCCCTCCCAATATGGCGTTAACTTGAATCACCGGAATAGGAAGATCAGCGGACAGCGGTATGGTGCTGATGACAAAATCGAGTGCATGGAGAGACATTTGATTCAGCTTGTAGTAATCAACTGTTCCAAGGATTTCAAGCTTTGAACCGAATGTAGCCCGCAGTCTGTCTTGAAGCAGCATGGCGCTTCCGGCTCCTGACGCGCAGACAATCATGCAGCGTTTTGAGGGCCTGTTCATGTTTCGTCTTTCCATGGCTGCGCCGATATGCAGAGCGAGATAGCCGACCTCGCTTTCCTGAATGTCAAATCCCGTCTCTTTTTTGATGACTTCACCAGCTTGAATCCCGGCTTCAAATGCGAGGGGATAATTGGCTTTAATTGCGTCCAGCATCGGATTTCTGATATTCATGCCGTATCTGCAGCGATTCAGAGCCGGTTTTAGGTGAAGACCGAGACCGATTTTTAATTCTTTGTCATTCCCAATGCCAAGGGTAAATTTTTGATCGATGGCTTTCATGATCAATTTCGTCAGCCGGTCTGTCTCTTCATCCATCATATTTTCGATTGCATCGCTGCGAATGGAGGCCATAACCGTCCTTTTCGCGCCAAGCAGATGGATGGCGATGTAGGCCGTTTCTTTATCCGGAAATGCCACTTGCAGCTTTTGTTCAAGAGTGCGGACAATCTCCTTCGCCACTTCATATTCTTTATGATTCATAATCTCCTTTACATCTTTGGAATAAAGAGAAACATGTTTGCCGCTTCGAATACGTTTGCATGCAATGGCGACGTGGATGAGAAGGTTGTTTAGTCCGATATCTGAAAGAGAAATGTGATCTTCGCTTATTTTTTCTAAAATCGTCTGACGGATCATAGCCAGCTCTTCTTTTGGGAGGATAGATATCCGGGTGTTCATAATATCAATATCCGTTTCCCGCTTTGGAAAAAGGTGCTCTGCGATGCAGGATCGCAGCTTCATCTCATCTCCCTTCAGCTTAAAGCCGTAATTCGGTTTGATCTCCAGTTCGATGTCGTAAGGTTTAAGCCTTTTCTTCACATCTCTCATATCGTTTTGGACCGTCGATTTGCTGATAAACATCTCACCGGCTAAATCTTCAAGTTTGACATACTCCTCAGTTAAGAGAAGCCTTTTTAATAAATAGAGAATACGCTCATTCGGAAAAACGGGAGTAGAAAGCTCTTCATGAAATGTGTGCTGCAGAAGCTGGCGAAAGAGGCGGTCATTCTTGATGGAGAGCCGATAGCCTGCACCTCTGATCGATTGGACGGCAGCGCCGTTTTTGGAGAGAAGCCGGTCTAATTCTTTCACATCTGACCTGATCGTCCGAGAGGTCACATTTAGCTCATTGGCCAAATATGTGCTGGTTAACGGTGATTCTGCTCCTATCAATTCGCCGAGGATAAGCTTAAGCCGAGCATTGAGCATAGAAAAAGACCCTCCCACTAAGATACTTGAACCGAGACCAAACCCATACACTCAGGTATATTCATTCTTTTTGTGAAATTTGTCTCATAGTTAAGTAAATTCTATTATGGCTGCGCTTTCAAGTCAATTTGGCCTTTCTCCAAGAAAAAAAGCCGGTTTACCCGGCTTTCAGATTCTTTTTCTCTCTTCGGCTTTTGATGATTTTCCATGCGATCGGATAGATGACAGGCGCCCATTTGACGGCGCTTTTAAACACTTTTTTCATAGCTTGACTCCCTCCTGTTTTTTTATTGTTTTCCCTGTTGAACGGGAGCCAAACCTTTTAACTATCTTGAGACATAGCGGTTTTCTTTTATCCAGAAACGCCAAGGGTATTCCCTCGCTTCTCCAGAGTTGTCAATTCCAATTCGCGGGCCGCACAAAATGTTCTGAGGTTCATATCCTTTTGCGATATAAAGCGGCGGCGATGTCAGCGGTCTGCCGTAATCGTTCATCGTGATGGAAAGCGCTTTTGTCAGCTTTCCCGGTCCGTTCGTCCAATCGCGCGGTTTCTTTCCGCTCCTTCGCTTCTCCATCAGCGCGAGGCCTTCATGGGGTTCAAGCGCTCTGATCAGCACGGCCTCAGGTTCATCGGCTCCTCCGCTTACAACATTGATGAGTGTGTGGGTGTGCATGGTGTACGTATAGACCAAGCCGGCTTCATGAAACATGATTTCCGTACGTTTCGTCCGGCGGTTGCCGTAGCTGTGCGCCGCTCTGTCCCCGGGCCCTCTATAAGCCTCTGTCTCCACAATATATCCTGAAGCAGTCCCTTCTTCTGTTTCCTTGACAAGAAGACAGCCTAACAGGGATTGAGCGAGTTCAATTGTTGGTTTGCTATAAAATTCGAGCGGGAGAGGTTCGTGAGCTGGATTCATTTTTGGATGGCCTCCTTTTTGCTCAAAGGCGAAATGCCTCTTTGTCGATTGTGATATATTTTACCATTTTCGACAGACGGGATGCCAGAAAATGAAGGTGCCTTGATTAAGATGAGGATCTCCCATTGATTTTATTTTTCAGTCTTTCATGGATGACATTGACATACCTGTATTATTGTATACAATAATAATTATATTCTGAAAAAAGGAGGCGAAAGCTTTTTTCATGCACTCTTCAAATCCAGTCAAAAGACAGTCTGCAAGTGATTACGCTTACAATGAATTAAGAACGAAGATCATCGAACTTGAATACCCTCCCTCTGAACAGCTTGCTGAAGACAGTCTTGCAAAGGGTTTAAACATCAGCAGAACTCCTCTTCGCCAGGCTCTTTACCGGCTGGAGCTTGAAGGATTGGTCAGTAAACAGCCGAACGGCCGGCTTCGCGTATGCCCGATTTCGCTCGCTGAAGCGAAAGAGGTTTTTAAAGTTCGGGAAGCGCTTGAAGGACTGCTCACTGCCGAAGCCGCACAGCTGGTGACACCGGAGAGCCTTCATCAGCTTGAAGACCGCATCGAACTGATGAAACTGGCTGCCGTAAAGGGCCGCAAAACAGATACGGTCAAATACGGATCAGAATTTCATTCCATCTTGCACGCCATCAGCACAAACGCAACCGCAAAACGTTTTCTGGATCAGCTTGAAAGCAGGATTGAACGGTATCGCAGAATCAGCGGATACAAAAATCCTGACTACAAACCGTCTGTATCTTTCAATGAACACTTGGACATTTTTAATGCCGTCAAAGAAAAAAACAGCGTTTTGGCAGAAGCCGCCATGCGTTCCCACATTAAACGAAGCTTGCGTTCCATTGAAGAAACGCTGGAACGTTCATACTAATCCGCCGAACAGCCAATGCCATTCTCACAGCACGTTTTTGACACAAAAGTTAAAAAACGAATAAGAGGTGGAAAAATGGGCAAACAAGGTGTATTTAAACCGGGATTAGAAGGCGTTATTGCTGGGGAAACGAACATTTCCTTCTTAGATACGGAAGCGGAACAAATCGTCATTAAAGGCTATGATTTAATCGAACTTGCAGAACAAAAAACATATCTTGACCTCGTCTATCTCCTCCTTCAAAATAAACTGCCTGATCCAATGGAATTGCAAGGAATTGAAAGCGCTATAAAAAATTCGTATGAACTGCCCGGCGGAATCTATACCATTCTGAAGGCGCTTCCGAATAACACCCATCCGATGGATGCGCTCCGAACCGGGATTTCCGCTTTGGCTGGATATGATCCTGAATTGAATGACAGGTCTCCATCAGCAAACAGAAGCAAAGCGCTGCGCTTGATCGCACAGGTTCCGAATATTACCGCCAACAGCTACCGCATCCTTCACCAGAAAAATGTCATCACGCCTGATAAACAGCTTTCATTCAGCCAGAACTTTTTATACATGCTGACGGAAAAAGAACCGACTCCGGAAGAAACAGCCGTCTTTGATCAGACATTAATGCTGTACAGCGAGCACGAAATGCCGAACTCCACATTTGCCGCAAGAGTCATCGCATCGACAAACACAGACATATACGGTGCTTTCACAGGCGCCGCTGCATCGCTTAAAGGACATTTGCACGGCGGCGCGAATGAAGCAGTGATGTACATGCTGCTCGAAGGAGAAACAAAATCGGGCTTCTGCAAGCTGATTGAGCATAAGTTAAGCAGAAAAGAAAAAATCATGGGCTTCGGCCACCGCGTCTATATGAAAAAAATGGACCCGCGCGCAGCCCTGCTGAAAAAGGCGCTCTATTCGCTATCTCATAAAACCGGCCGACAGGATTTATATGAGATGTGCGATGCCGGCGAAAAGCTGATGCGCGAAGAAAAAGGCCTGTATCCGAACCTCGACTACTATGCGGCTCCGGTCTATTACCTGCTCGGCATACCGATCGATCTCTATACTCCGATATTTTTCTCGGCACGTTCTGTCGGTCTAAGCGCGCATGTCATTGAACAGCACGAAGACAACAGGCTGTTCCGCCCGAGAGTTCACTATACCGGACCGCGTCATCTTCATCCATAGTTCGCCTTTGATTCAGAAAGAAGGGAGATAAATGTTATGAAAACAGAAAGTCAAACGCTCCAAAATTGCGATCAATTGCTGGAAGAGATCGCAGACTATACGGTAAATGCCAAGATTTCAAGCGAAGAAGCGATTGAAACCGCCCGCTACGTCTTAATGGATACACTGGGCTGCGGCATTTTGGCGCTCAAATACCCGGAATGCGCCAAACATCTCGGCCCGATTGCCCCGGGTACCGTCGTCCCGAACGGCACCCGCGTCCCGGGAACGCAATTTGTACTCGATCCTGTTCACGGAGCCTTCAATATCGGCTGCATGATTCGCTGGCTCGATTATAATGACACATGGCTGGCAGCCGAATGGGGCCACCCGTCAGATAACCTTGGAGCGATTTTAGCCTGCGCTGACTATGTCAGCAGGCAGCGGCTCGCGGCGGGCAAGGAACCGCTCACCATTCACGATGTATTAACGGCAATTGTGAAGGCTCATGAAATCCAAGGCGTCCTTGCTCTCGAGAACAGCTTAAACAGAAACGGGCTTGACCATGTGCTGTTTGTAAAAGTCGCCTCCACTGCTGTGGCATGCTCACTATTGGGGGGGACAAAACAGGATGTTGTCAATGCCGTCTCCCAAGCCTGGGTCGATAATTCAAGCCTGCGGACGTACCGTCACGCTCCGAATACCGGTTCGCGAAAGTCCTGGGCTGCCGGTGATGCGACAAGCCGCGGCGTGAGGCTCGCAATGATGACCTTGAAGGGCGAAATGGGATATAAAACCGCTTTGTCCGCTCCAATGTGGGGTTTTCAGGATGTCTTATTCGGCGGAAAAGAATTGACGCTCGCCAGACCGCTCGACTCTTATGTCATCGAAAATGTCCTTTTTAAAATTTCGTATCCGGCGGAATTCCACGCACAAACGGCTGCTGAAGCCGCGATCAAGCTTCACCCTGAAGTGAAGAACAGACTTGATAACATTGATCAAATCGTGATCACGACGCACGAATCGGCCATCCGGATTATCGACAAAACGGGAGAATTACACAATCCGGCTGACCGTGATCACTGCCTTCAGTATATAACAGCGATCGGGCTGATCTACGGCGATATTACCGCTGACCATTACGAAGACGAAACCGCGCAAAATCCGGAAATCGACAGACTGCGCGAAAAAATGACCACAGTCGAAAACAAACAGTATTCTACCGATTATCTCGACCCGGAAAAACGCTCGATCGCCAACGCTGTTCAAGTGTTTTACAAAGACGGCACACAATCGCAAAAAATCGCGATCGAATACCCGATTGGTCATCGGCGCCGCCGCAACGAAGGCATCCCGCTGTTAAAAGAAAAGTTCACCAATAACTTAAAAACGCGCTTTCCGGCGGGGCAAGCGGAGCGAATCAACGCCCTGCTGAATGACCCTCGCCAATTAAGCGGTACACCTGTGCCGGACTTTATGGAATTGTTTGTGATTTAGGAGGTTTTGAATATGTGGATTGTCTCGAAACAATCAACTCAGGAAGAACTGGCCAATACATTCAGAAAGCTGATGAAAGCGCCTGATATTTTGAAAATACCAGGCGTTCATGACGGGATGGCAGCCATTACCGCAAAAAACATCGGCTTCAAAGCGCTCTACCTCTCCGGGGCAGCCTACACGGCAAGCCGCGGACTCCCTGACCTCGGAATGATTCATTCCCAGGAAATCGCTGAAAAAGCCAGCGAACTTGTGAGAGCCGCAAATCTTCCGCTTTTGGTCGATATCGACACCGGCTACGGCGGTGTCCTAAATGCGGCGCGCACGGCGGCCGAAATGGCTGAAAGCCGGGTCGCAGCCGTTCAAATCGAAGATCAGCAGCTGCCTAAAAAATGCGGACATTTAAATGGAAAGACGCTTGTCCCGGCAGAAGACATGATCGCAAAAATTAGAGCGATAAAAGAAACCGCCCCTTCACTCGTCATTGTGGCACGCACGGATGCAAAAGCAGCGGAAGGAATGGAGGCCGCCGTCAGACGCGCCAATTTATATGCCGACGCGGGAGCCGATGCCATCTTTCCGGAAGCATTAACGAACGCAGCTGAGTTCAAGGAAATGGCCTCATCCATTAAAGTGCCGCTCCTCGCCAATATGACCGAATTCGGAAAAACGCCTTATTACACGGCTGACGAATTCCAAATGCTCGGCTGCAGCATGGTTATTTACCCGGTAACCTCCCTGCGCGCTGCCGCAAAAGCTTATGAACGGGTCTTCGCAGAAATTTTCGAAAAAGGCACGCAAAAGGGTGTGCTCGATGACATGCAGACGCGCGAAGAATTATATGATGCGATTCAATACTACGACTATGAAAAATTGGACGAAAATATCGCCAAAACGGTGCTTCCCGAAATCGGAAAAGAACATCGTTAATACGAGAAAAAAGGCTGCCGAATTGTCGGCAGCCTTCTCCATTTACAGCAGTTGCATCAATGCACCGCCGGCAGCACCGGCTGCAACGATGATCCATGGCGGAAGCTTCCAGTAGACAAGCAGGCTGAATAAAACCGCGGCGAATGCAAAATCAACCGGCGCCAATATCGAGCTGGTCCAGATCGGATGATAAAATGCGGAAATCAATATTCCCACAACGGCTGCATTCACTCCCATTAAAGCGCCTTTCACTTTAGGATTGCGGCGCAGCGTATCCCAGAAGGGCAGCGTCCCCAAAATCAGCAGGAACGCCGGCAGAAAAATCGCCGCTGTGGCGAGCATTCCGCCTTGCCAGCCGCTGATCACCGCACCAAGATATGCAGCGAATGTGAACAAAGGCCCCGGGACAGCTTGAGCGGCTCCATACCCGGCTAGAAAAGCCTCTTCGCTTAACCAGCCCGTCGGTACAAATTCCCGTTCTAATAACGGCAGGACCACATGCCCTCCGCCGAAGACTAAAGAACCCGACCTGTAAAAACTGTCAAACATGGCAATCCAGCTGGAAGATGTCAGTTCTCTGAGCATCGGCAGCAGTATGAGAAGCCCGAAAAACAAGCTGAGACAAACCGCCGCAAAACGGCGCGACACTGGAAATCGCATGACAGAATCATCTGTCTCAACTTGCTCTTTATAGATGAGATAACCGGCGAAAGCGGCGAGCAGGATGACTCCGACCTGTGTAAAAGCCGTCTGCCAGAGAAGGGTGGCGACTAGAGCAAACAGCGCGATCGCCTTGCGCCTTTTATCAGGTGTCAGCTTTTGCGCCATCCCCAAAACAGCATGGGCGACTACGGCTACGGCTACGATTTTCAACCCATGAATCCAGCCGGCTGTCCCGATATCGAAGCCTTGCAGAATCATAGCAAATAATACGAGTGCTATGACAGATGGGAGAGTAAACCCGATGAACGCTAAGATGCCTCCAATGATGCCGGCTCGCATGACGCCGATTCCGATCCCCACCTGGCTGCTGGCAGGGCCGGGCAGGAACTGGCATAAAGCGACCAGATCGGCATAGTTTTTTTCGTCCATCCATTTTCTTTTGCGGACATATTCAGCATGAAAATATCCCAAATGGGCGATCGGCCCTCCGAACGATGTCAATCCAAGCCTGGTTGAAACGAATAGAATTTCAAGCAGCGACCTCAAGCTTCGGTCCGCTTTATGCTTTGTCATGATTTCACTCCTCTATTCTTTAATTTCTTTAAACAGTTCATATGCTTTCAACCTTGCTTCCTTCAGTACGCTTGCTCCTTTTTCCGTAGTTGAGTAGTATTTTCTGATTTTCCCGTCCACATTCTGTTCTTCTTTTCGAAGAAGTCCGTCAGATTCCATTGAATGAAGGATCGGATACAGCGTTCCCGCACTGATGTTATATCCGTGCTCTTTCAATTCCTCAAGCATCCACAAGCCGAAAATCGGATGTTCGCTGGCGTGGTGCAAAATATGAATTTGAATAAATCCCAGAAATAGCTTTCGCAATACTTTATCTTCCAATACCGCACCCCCTTTAACGAAACTCAATATCGAAATCCGATATCGACAGTTTATAACGAAAGTGTAGCATCGGTTCTCTCTCTTTTCAAGGTCTTTTGCCCTTAAAAAAACAAGCCCAAACATGGGCTTGCCTGTTTCAAACATTTACGACTGATACTGTACACGATGAAGATTCGCAAAAATACCGCCGCGCTCAACCAGTTCATCATGTGTTCCTTCTTCTGCGATTCCGTTTTCTGTCACGACCACAATCCGGTCGGCATTGCGGATCGTAGCAAGTCTGTGAGCAATGACAAGCGTCGTCCTGTCTTTTGCGAGCTCTGTCAAAGCGTTTTGAATCACCTGCTCCGTCTCTGTGTCAAGTGCTGATGTGGCTTCGTCCAATATGAGAATCGGCGGATTTTTAAGAAACATCCTGGCGATTGCGATCCTTTGCTTTTGGCCCCCTGACAGCTTCAGCCCTCTTTCGCCGACTTGGGTCTCATAACCGTCCGGGAGCGACTCGATCAGCTGTTCTAAATGCGCCATTTTGGCGGCCCGCTGAATCTCTTCATCTGTCGCATCCAGTTTTCCGTAGGCGATGTTTTCGCGGAGCGTCCCCGTAAAAAGAAACACATCCTGCTGGACGATGCCGATTTGCGAACGGAGAGAACGTTTTGTCATGTCGCGAATATCGATGCCGTCAATTGTGATGGCTCCGCCGTCTATATCGTAAAAACGCGGAATCAGCGAGCTGATCGTCGTTTTGCCCGCTCCCGAAGGACCGACAAAAGCGACCGTTTCTCCGGCTGTAATTGACAGATCGACGCCTTGCAGGACAGGTTTATGTTTTTCATAGCCGAACGTCACATTCTTGAAGACGATGTTTCCTTCCAACAGCTGAACATCAATCGCATCTTTGCGGTCGACAATCTGCGGCTTTGTACCGATCAACTCCGTAAACCGCTTAAATCCTGCCATTCCTTTCGGATAAAGCTCCAAAATGGCGCTGATTTTATCAATCGGCTTAAACAACACGTTGACATAAAGAACAAACCCGACGAATTCCCCGTAGGACATATTCCCGGAAAAACTGAGCCAAGCTCCGTACACAAGCACTGCCAGAATCATCAGCCGCGTCATCAAAAAGGTCCCCGCAGTCGTGAGAGCCATCGTTTTGTAGCCTTTCAGCTTCGCCTTGCGGAACTTTTGATTGTTCTTTAAAAACCGGGAAATCTCAAAGCGTTCATTCGTAAAAGATTGAACGACGCGAACGCCTGAGACGCTGTCCTCAACCCTGGCGTTAACATCGGCGATTTCGCTGTACATCTGGCGCCAAGCGCGGTTCATCCTGATATTTGAATAAGTGATTAAAATAATCAATAACGGCACAAACAGAACAGCAACCAAGGCAAGCTTCACATTAATCGTCAGCATGATCCAAAATGCACCGAAAAAGGTCATCACGGCGATGAACAAATCCTCCGGTCCGTGATGGGCCAGCTCTCCGATATCAAACAGATCATTTGTGATGCGGCTGATGATATGTCCAGTTTTTGTATTGTCAAAGTATCGGAAAGATTGGCGCTGTACATGTTGGAAAAGCTCCTGGCGCATATCCGTTTCAATATTGATGCCGAGCTTATGCCCGAGATAATTGACAATGTATTGCAGGCCCGTGCTGAGCAAATAAATCAGTAAGAGGCCGATGCTTACCCAGACAATTTCAAGCCAGTCTCCCCCGGGAATCAGCGTATCGATGAACCACTGAACGACTAGGGGAAAAGCCAGCTCAAGCACTGCGACGATGATCGCACTGCTGAAATCGATGAAGAACAGACGTTTATGAGGTTTATAGTATGAAAAAAAGCGGCGTATCATAAGATGATGTGCACTCCTTTTGAGAATCTTTACGAGATTGATCGTATCACAGTTTGGCATCGGAAGTGCAAAAATTTTGAAAAATAATTGAAAATTATTCTCAAGTAGACTGTTTTATAAAGGAATTCCCGTTTCTTTTTGCTCCCTGTGCAACAAGCTTAGCCATTTCATTTGCACCGAAATCGCAAAAATGGGTGTCGTCCCTGGCTCCGTCCGGATAGTTGGGGTGTTCCCCCGGTTCAAGCCATAAAAACAGCTTTTTGGAAGCTTCCGGGCCCAGCGATTCAAGCAATTGACGGCTTTTGGAGGCGAGATCGATGAGCGGCACCCGAAGCTCTTCAGCAAGCTGTATCATCGCATCAGGATAGTCGCCGTGGGTATTTTTGAACCGGCCGTCGCTTTCAAATGATCTTCTCTGGACCGGTGTAATGAGGACCGGATTGGCTTTTTTTAACCGGGCGTCATCTATATACCGGCGCAAATGCTGCTTGTAAGTTGTAAATGGCTCTGTATAGCGATCATCCGGCTTTTGGTCGTTATGACCAAACTGGACAAACAAATAATCGCCGCTTCGGATCTGTGTCATGATTCGCTCCAGCCTGCCTTCTTCAATAAAGCTTTTTGAACTTCTCCCTGATGCCGCTTCATTGCGGATCAAAACACCGTCGCTTAAAAACGCGCCAATTTTCTGTCCCCAGCCTGCACGCGGCGCCCTGTCGCTATCATAATCGCAAACCGTTGAATCCCCGGCCAAAAACCACTGAACGTCTCTCATTATCCATCCCCCTCATTCCTTTTTGTTTTATATTAAAAGGCCCCTCAAAGAACCGCAACCCAACATACATATTTGCCCATTTTGTTCTTTATACGACTCCTTTTTATAAAAAAGGCTATAAATTGATAGAAAACTATCAATTTATACTAATTTTTTTTAGAAATTTATCTAAAAATATTTACTTGGATGGTAAATGGTGATAGATTAAGTAAACAAGAAAAGGAATATAGTTGATCGCGATCTCGTTTCTACCTTTTCTTGAAAATAATAGGACGTCCTCTACTTTTTAACTTTAACATTGCATTTAGGAGGAACTTATCGATGCTTAAACGAAAATTCATTCGCAAAATCAGTGTTGGTCTATTAGCTTCTGCAGCATTGTTTTCATTTATCATTCCTACCCAAGGGGCAAATGCCCAAGAGGTGAAAACAAATCATTTTAGAGGACCGATCTTTTGTCCGCCGCCATTCAAGCCGTGGCCTAAGCCGCAGCCGCCTCAAAAACCGCAGCCGGATTATCCGCAACCGGATAACCCGACTCAGAAGCCTGTGCTTGAGGCAAAAACCATTAACAGCAATAAAGAGTGGTCAACTTCTGACATCGAAATTACTTATAAACCAAACACTTTTGTCGGTTCAAGCTATGTTGAATTTCATTTTCCATACCGTTTTCATGCAAGCACAAGAGATACACTAAATGGAAAAACACTTGACTATACACAAATTTTAAATGATGGACAAACGGTCCGAGTTCCCGTCTATGCTTTAAGCTCTTCTGAGTTCAAATTAGTGATGGTTCGGAAAACGCTCCCAAATGCAGGGACTCACAGAATTACTGCTGAACTGCAACAAAATGGAAAAAACATCAACCATGCTGAAACAACTTTGGAGATTGTTCCTCGTTAAATCAATGTTCGGCCTGCCGGCATCAATTTGCCGGCAGCCGTTCTGCTGTATTTCCCTTTACATATCATGCATTTTTTAAAAGTTTTTAGAATTTTTCTCAAAAAATATTTACTTGAATGGTAAACGGTGATAGATTGATGGAGCAGGAAAAGGAATATAGTAGATGATGAACTTATTTTTTCCTTTTTCATCTTTTTTAACAACATTCATTAGGAGGGGGAAGTACATGTTAAAACGTAAATTTATCGGTAAAATGGGAGTCGGGCTATTAACTTCAGCAGCATTGTTTTCTTTCATTCTTCCGACGGAGGAAGCGAGCGCCACTTTTTTCAGAAACGCTCCGACGCTTCATGTCGAAACGGTTGACAGCAACAAAGAGTGGACAACCTCAGACATTGAAGTCACTTACAAACCGAACTCTTTTGTCGGTGCAAGCTATGTTGAATTTAACTTTCCATACCGCTTCCATGCGAACACAAGAGATTCGCTGAACGGCAGAACACTGAACTATACACAAATTTTAAATGACGGGCAAACCGTCAGAGTGCCGGTTTATGCTTTCAGCTCTTCTGCGTTCAAACTGGTCATGGTTCGGAAAACGCTTCCAAACGCAGGAACCCACAGAGTCACTGCGGAGCTGCAAAAGTTCGGACGAAACTACAACCACGCTGAAGCTACAGTTGATATCCTGCCACGCTAAAACATTTCAGCCTGCCGGCAAAAGAACCGGCAGGCTTTTTTCATTTAAGCGCTGCCCGCCGAACCAGCATGTTAAAACAAGCGAGCGCGCTTATATTGCAAAACAGAATGACGACTGCCATCGGTAAAGCTGTATGGCTTCCGCCAATACCGACGAGCGGCGCCGCGGCAGCTCCTAAAATAAACGGAAGCAGTCCTAAAAGCGCAGATGCGCTTCCGGCCGATTTTCCCTGGCTCTGCATCGCTAAGGATCCGCTGGTCGTCGTCACGATTCCGATGCAGGAAACCACGACAAACAGCGGAATTAAAATCAGAATCAGCGGTGCTTTGAAAAAGACAGAAACAAATAAAACAACGCTTGCGGTAAAAGACAGCAGCAAACCGCTCCGCAAAAGGGAAGCTTCGCCGAACCGGCCGGCAAGCCTGCCCGTAATCTGGGCTGCGATAATGATGCCCAAGCCGTTTAATGCGAAACAAAAACTAAAGGCTTGCGCCGACAATTTGTAAATGTCCTGCAAAACAAACGGAGAGGCAGATATATAGCCGAACATCCCCGCTACGATCAGCCCTTGCGCCAAAGCGTATCCCATAAATGTGCGCTGGCCGAAGAGCCTTCCAAATGATACAAACGTCTCTTTGAACCCGCCTGCCGTGCGGTTTTCCGGAGACAGCGACTCTTTCACCCCGAATATCACGGACAAAATCATCAGCAAGCCAAAAAGGCCGATAATGAAAAATACGCCGTTCCAAGTCGTCCATTTCATCAGCTGGCCGCCCGCTACCGGGGATATGATAGGCGCAATCCCGTTAACCAGCATCAAGAGCGAAAAGAACTTTGTCAATTCTGTACCAGAATATAGATCACGGGCAATCGCGCGTGATATGACAATGCCGCCTGCACCCGCTGCACCTTGAATAAAGCGCATCGCAATCAAGACCCATACAGAGGATGTCATAGCACATAAAAATGAGGCCGCGGCAAAAACGGACAGCGAAACGATCAGCGGGAGCCTTCTTCCAAGGACATCGCTGAAAGGACCGATGACAATTTGGCCGATTGCCAGCCCCAGTAAACACGATGTTAAACTGAGCTGAACGACGGAAGCATTCGTATGTAAATCAGATGCCATCTGTGGAAGGCCGGGCAAATATAAATCGATCACAACCGGACCGATTCCCGATAAAATACCCAATATGACAGCGATCCATACCCTGTTCGGCTTAGCTTTTGACTGAGCCGCAAGATCTGCCTGGCTGTTAAGCGTACCCATTGGATCACTCCTTTTTTATATTTTGAAATACGCCCTCGAAACCTTTCAATGTATTGTACACCTTAAGCTATGAAGATAACAATTAGAAAAACCGGGCAAGCCCGGCTGATTAGTAAGATTCATATCTTTTAAAAACAAAAACGGTGCACATGAACAAAAGAAGCACAATTCCCAAAGACGAAAACACCATCCAGCCGAAAGCATTATCCCATGAACCATGCATGATAAAATAGTCAGCCTGGCTTTTCGCCTTATCAGGCATCCATTCGGTAAAACGGGGAAATAAGGAACCCGCCAGTGAAACGAAGGCGATTGAACTGATGCTCATGCCGGCAATCCCCCCGATATGACGAAACAGGGCACCGAAAAACATCGTGACCGACATGACAAATACAATCCATATACTGTACACGAATAAGCTAAATAAGAACCGGTCAAATTCAACCTTTCCGAATAGAAGGTTTGTATAATAAAAAGCTAACCCGTAGCTCACAGCAAACGAAACCAATACGAGCAGCACCTGCTGAAGCCACTTGCTGCCGATATACTGCAGCGGGCTGACAGGTCTCGCCATCACCAATGAAAGGGATCCTTGGTTTCGTTCGTGGACAATGCTGCCCATCACACTGAAAACGAAAATTGCAGTACCAATCGTGCCGAACTGGGACAAGGTGCTCGCCATCACCTCTTCACTTCCCGGCTTTGGTATGTCGATCACAGCTCCCTCAGGCAAATTCCCGGCCATATCGATAATCTGAGGCATATAATACAGGGTGAGCGGCTGAATCAAGCCCAGAAGGATCAAAATGACTGGCAGCCAAAGCAGCTTTCCGTCCCTCCAGCTTTCCGTCCATTCTTTTTGAAATAACATAAAAAATGAATTCATAGCCCCATCACCTTCAAATACATATCTTCCAAGGACATCGTTTTTTGTTCAAAACGAACAATCGATACTTGCCTGCTCAAGCATTCAGCTAACAGCCGGCGGCTGTCAGACCGATCTGTTAAATAAAATTCAGCTTGTGAAGGCTTATGATACACGACTTTGCTGACATAAGGCAGGTGTTCCAGCCATCCTTCAAGGCTCTCTTCAGCTGTCAGGATATAAGATGGCTTTAAATGCCGATTCTTCAATCTGTGAAGCGGACCTGACCATTTGACAGCCCCTTCTTTCAGCATGATCACTTGATCGCACACCTCTTCGGCATCATGCAGCACATGAGTCGAAAATAGAATTGTCATCTTCTTTTTTAATTCTTTCATCATATCAAGGACTTCGCGCCGCCCCGCCGGATCGAGCGCAGAAACAGGTTCATCCAAAATCAACAGGCTCGGCTCATGAACCAAAGCCTGCGCAAGCCCGAGCCTTTGCTTCATTCCTCCTGAAAAACCGCTGATTTTCCGGTCTTCTTCCTTTTCCAGACCGACATAGCGCAAAGCGGTTCGACTCTTTTCCAGGGCTTCACGACGTTTCATTTTAGAAAGTCTTGCAGCAAACACCATATATTCCAAAGCTGTCATCCATGAAAAAAACGCAGGATGCTGAGGCAAATATCCGATTTCCAGCCTGTTTATCGATTCCCTCCCCAAAAAGCGGATGCCTCCTGATGTAGGCGCCAATAAACCGGAAAGCATTTGCAATGTCGTCGTTTTTCCCGCTCCGTTCGGCCCGAGAAGGGCAACGCATTGCTGATATTCAAGGTCGAAGCTGACATTTCGGACAGCTTGGTGCTGCTGATACATTTTTGTTAAACCATTGACGGACAGCATCACACCCGCCTCCTCTCATATGTTTTTTTACCGATGATAAAGTAAGAGACGGGACCGACAAAACTGATCCCGAAAATGATCAAAATCCACATCCACTTTGGGCCATTCGTTTTCTCCTGTTTGATGCAATTGACCAATGCGGACACTGCTAAAATGAAATACAGAACAATGAAAGGAGCGAGCAGCGCCCAAGGTATATCTGTTTCAGTCATGATGACGGCCTCCTTTTCTTATGAAACGGCCTTACAACAAATAAATAATAGAATAATAAAGGCATCGGTGTTTGGATCAAGCCCCATATGCCCCAAAACCACGCATTGGCTCCTTTTTTCTTCGCATTAAGAAATAGAAAGATACTCTGCGCAAATAAAAGCGGTGAAATGTAAAGCAGCAGCATCAATTTTTCCTGAGTCATATCAAGATTCATTTAATCAGCCTCCCCGTCAGCCGCACGCCGCCTTTTTTCTAATAAGGCGAGCGCCGGCAGAAATATAAGCGCCGCACCCTGCACCATGATAAAAACAGCCGGCACTTGAACGGAAATCGTCAAGTAAGCCGATAAAATCACCAGCGCCATGACGATAAAACAAAGCAATTCCTTTTTGAGCGCCCGCTTGCGTTCTTGCTTAAACCGCGCTAAACGCTGATTCAGTTCAAATACTTGAGGAACCGGCGGCACAAAAGTATCATCCATTCTTTCGAGTTCGCGTTTCAACTGTGTAATCGTTTCTTTTTCGTCTCGGTCGTTCACTGTCCCCACTCCTTTCGAATCTTCTTTAATCCATGATGCACGCGCGATTTGACGGTACCTTCTTTTATTTTCAGCATGTTTGCCACTTCAGGATAAGTAAACCCGTAATAGTGCCTTAACAAGATTGGCATTCTGAACTCTGGCTCAAGAGCAGCAAAAAGCTCCAAGTATTCGCTCCATTCGTGGCCGTGAAGGGCAGACTTCCATTTCATTTTTCGCAAGGCTTCCTCTCCTGCTGCTTGCGTTTTGCGGTTTTCGCGTTTTTTCCGGCGCTGATGGTCGATAAACAGCCGGGAAGCAATTGAAATCAGCCATGTTGAAAATTTCGCGTTGCCTTGAAACTGATGAAGGCTGACATACGCTTTCAGCATCGTTTCCTGGACCAAGTCCTCTGTGAGATCTGGGTTCAGCGTTAATTTCAGAACATATTGATATACAAAAGGATAGTGAAGCTGAAACAGTATCGTAAAAGCCTCATCTTCCCCGTCTTTTGCCCGTATGATCAGTTCTTTTTCATCTGCTTGATCCACTAAAACGCCTACCCCCTTTCTTTTTGTCTCTGTATCTAGGACGACGGCTGCAAGCAAACCGTTCAATTGTATTTCAATAAGATAAAAAATCATCTTGTTTTCCGAGCGGGGTTTATGATGTACTGGAATTTAAAGGGGTGTGAGTAAAAAGGGATGGAACTGCAAAAACAAATCGTCTATGAAGAAAAACAAATTTTAAGGAAAGATCATATCATCTTTTGGGGTGCCGTCTTTTGTTTCTGGTTTGCTACATACATCTATGTCCCTGTTTTCGGATTATATTTAGACAACATCGGATTTTCATATTCAGCGATAGGAATAATACTCGGAAGCTACGGCGTCACCCAGATATTACTGCGGTTTCCGTTCGGCATCCTGTCAGATGTTCTTTCGCCGCTTAGAAAACAGCTGTTGATCAGCGGCTTTGCAATGTCTCTGTTGAGCTGCTGCATATTTCTGTTGTCCGATTCGTTCATCATGGTGATCACGGCCAGGCTGCTCGCCGGTATGACTGCGGCGATGTGGGTGATGGCAACCGTTTTATACTCGCAGTATTTCACAAAAGATCAATCGTCAAAAGCGATGGGCATCCTGCAGTTTTTAACGGTTCTCCCCCAATTTGTCAGCATGGCTGTCAGCGGATACCTCGTCCATTTGTTCGGCTGGATGTTTCCGTTTTGGATCGGTGTTGCCGTTTCGTGCATCGGGCTGATTCTGTCATTTTACATTAAAGATAACTGCCCCCGCCATACGGCCAAAGGGATGGCTTTGTCAGACTATGTTAAACAGACGTTGCGTCTTCCTAATTTAAAAGCGATTACAACATTATCGTTTTTAGCCCATGCCGTGCTATTTATGACCGTGTTCGGGTTCACGCCGATTTACGCGGAATCGGTCGGCATTGATGAGAAGCAGCTGATTTGGATTATGTGCGCTTTTTTTGTTCCGCAAACGCTGGCTTCCGTGTGGTGTATCTTTTACAAAGTAAAGGCCGCCGATGCACTGATATGGATATCTTATGTGATAACGGCTGTTTTCTTTTCCTTGCTGCCGTTTGCCGAGAACCTTTTCGCAGTGTGTGTGATCCACGCCGTGACAGGACTGACATTGGGGTTTATTTTTCCGCTTTTGGTCAGCAAAGTCGTCCAGCTTGGTACGCCTCAGCTCAAAATGTCTGTGATGGGTTTCTATCAATCTTTTTATGCGCTCGGTTTTTTTCTCGGACCGGTTGTGGCGGGAAAAACGGCTGAACTGTTCGGGCTGCGGGAGGTTTTTTGGTTTGCCGGGGCTTTGTCATTAGCAGGGGCAGGAGTGATGCTCGTTTCAAAGCAGTTTTCGATACGTACAAAAAGCAGGCGGGGATGATGCCTGCTTTTTGCCTTGCTCAATAAGATATTTTAGCAGAGCCGGCAGGATACCAATTGCCATTCTGCGCTTTTGCCCATCCGTAAACCATATCACCTGAATTGACCTTTTCTCTGATCAGCTCAAGCCTTTCGCTTGAGTTTGCCTCATACCTGCTTCCCGTTTTTGCCGGTATTTTCACAGATAAAATGTTGTCCTTTAATGTATCAGGCTCCTCATCAGTGCTTGTCCATGCGACTCTTTCATAATAAGTCTGATTAAACGGACTCTCCAATCCTTTAATATAAAAGCGGACTGTTTTGCCAACCACCTTGACATCTGTATAGGCCGTGCTGTAGGGATGAATCGATTCCTGAGAAATTGACTTTCCGTATGCCAAAATAGACGTTCCGCCAGCACCGCAAAGCATGATTCCCAACATGAAAACGACCGCTGCCAACTTTTTCAACATGAAAACTCCTCCTTTTTTTCAACTCTTTATACATGTTTAATTTTACCATATTTTCCGTTTGCTTCTTTGTTGTGGATTTGTACATTTGTTGAATATAGGGAAATATTGGTTAAAGGGAGTAAGCGGGGATAAGCTTCTTTTGCTCGTTATTTTCTCGACAAATTGGAGCGAACACCCTAAACCTCTTTCTGTATTCTTCTTTTTCCTCCACTGCTGAACCGATTGTCTCCATTATTCCAAAATAAAAAGGATACGCTGAAGCGCATCCATATCTTAATATCAGTTTGAATAGATAATGAAGATCCTTTAATAAGGATCTTCACTATGGCCTTTTTCTTCCGCCTGTCTCGGCGCATCTTCGGCGCCTTCTGCCCCGATCGGCTCCCGGCTGGATGTATTTTGGCTGGAAGCGTTTTTTAATCCTTCTTCGACCCTGCTGCCATATTCCTTGTCGCATTGCTTGAGCATCTCGATCATTTTCGTTTGAATTCTTTGATCGCAGGGGGCAAGTGTATTGACCAGATTCGTAATCAGCTCGTCCTTTTCCCAGTCTTCGAAATGCCTGTACGTGTCCCCGGCCTGCTTGAAATTATTCTGCCTTTCGATACTTTCGCGCACCAGATTTCCTTCGACATGCGGTGTATATTCTTTGCCGTCCTGCTTCGCTTCTTTCAGCCCGTTGATAGTTGAAGGTTCATAGTTGATGTGCGGGCTTTGATTTTTGCCTAAGTCGACCTTGTACTGCATCTGGCCGCCCCGCTGATTGGTTGCCACCCTTTTTTTCGGCGCATTGATCGGCAGCTGCAGATAGTTGGCCCCTACCCTGTATCGCTGTGTATCAGAGTAGGAAAACGTACGTCCCTGAAGCATTTTGTCATCGGAAAAATCAAGTCCGTCGACAAGAACCCCTGTTCCAAATGCCGCTTGCTCGACTTCTGTAAAGTAGTCTTCGGGATTTTTGTTTAATACCATTTTGCCGACAGGAAGCCAAGGAAATTGCTCCTCAGGCCATAGCTTCGTATCGTCAAGCGGATCAAAATCGAGTTCAGGATGCTCATCATCGCTCATGATTTGAACGAACAACTCCCACTCGGGATAGTCTCCCCGCTCAATCGCTTCGTATAAATCCTGTGTAGCGTGATTGAAGTTCTTCGCCTGAATTTCTTCCGCCTCTTTTTGCGTCAAGTTTTTTATGCCCTGCTTCGGTTCCCAGTGATACTTCACAAGGACGGCTTCTCCTTCTTGGTTTACCCATTTGTACGTGTTGACACCGGACCCCTGCATCTGCCGGTAGTTTGCCGGAATGCCCCAAGGAGAAAACAAAAATGTGATCATGTGCATGGCTTCAGGCGTGTTGGAAATGAAGTCAAAGATTCTTTCGCCATCCTGCAAATTCGTAACCGGGTCCGGCTTAAATGCATGGATTAAATCAGGAAACTTCACCGCATCGCGGATAAAGAAGATCTTCAAGTTGTTTCCGACTAGATCCCAGTTCCCGTCCTCCGTGTAAAACTTAACGGCAAATCCGCGGGGATCGCGAAGCGTTTCCGGTGAAGATATCCCGTGGGTCACCGTCGAAAAACGGACAAACACCGGGGTCCTCTTCCCTTTTTCCTGAAACAGTTTTGCTCTCGTATATTTTGAGACCGGCTCATCGCCTGCTGTTCCATAAGCTTCAAAATAGCCGTGCGCTCCGGCTCCCCTGGCATGGACGACCCGTTCGGGAACCCTCTCCCTGTCAAAGTGGCTGATCTTCTCCAAGAAATCATAGTTCTCCAATGTGGAAGGCCCCCGGTTGCCCACGGTCCTGATATGCTGATTGTTTGTGATCGGGTGGCCCTGCCGGTTCGTTAACGTCTCATCCGTCTCCATGTCAGATTTCTGCTCGTTTGAATGCTGATCCATCTCCGTACCTCCTTTATTTGGAATTAATAATAACTTATCCCAAATGAAGGGAGTTATTCAGTTTTAATATATTTAATCAACGATAATGAATTTTTCTTTATAATTATTATAAATAAATATTGTTTTTTTCTTGAGAAATGTTATCATTGTTTTGTAATTAAAATTTACGCGAGGTGATCCTTTGATGACGACAAATAAAAACAACCTAACAACCAGCTGGGGCGCTCCCGTTGGAGACAACCAAAACTCAATGACAGCTGGTTCACGCGGACCGACGCTGATTCAGGACGTCCACTTGCTCGAAAAGCTCGCCCACTTCAACAGAGAGCGTGTGCCTGAACGAGTTGTGCATGCAAAAGGCGCCGGTGCGCACGGTTACTTTGAAGTCACAAATGACGTTTCCAAATATACAAAAGCCAAATTTTTATCAGAAGTCGGAAAACGCACACCATTATTCGTCCGTTTTTCCACTGTTGCAGGCGAAAACGGTTCAGCCGATTCCGTCCGCGACCCGCGCGGATTTGCTGTTAAATTTTATACAGAGGAAGGGAACTATGATCTCGTCGGAAACAACACACCTGTTTTCTTTATTCGCGATGCGATTAAATTCCCTGATTTCATTCATACACAAAAGCGCCATCCGGTCACACATTTGAAAAACCCGGATGCCGTATGGGATTTTTGGTCATTGTCTCCAGAGTCCCTTCACCAGGTGACCATCCTGATGTCTGACAGAGGCATCCCCGCCACTTACCGGCACATGCACGGTTTCGGTTCCCACACATTCAAATGGGTGAATGCCGAAGGAGAAGGCGTCTGGATCAAATACCACTTCAAAACAGAACAAGGCATTAAAAACCTGACCGAAGAAGTGGGGACAAAGATTGCAGGTGAAAACCCCGATTATCATACACAGGACTTGTATGAGGCGATTGAAAAAGGAGACTTCCCGGCATGGAAGCTGTACGTTCAAATCATGCCGCTGGAGGATGCGGATACGTACCGTTTTGATCCGTTCGATGTTACAAAAGTATGGTCGCAAAAAGATTATCCGCTGATTGAAGTCGGCCGCATGGTTCTAAACCGCAATCCGGAAAACTATTTCGCAGAGGTTGAACAAGCTACATTCTCCCCTGGAACATTGGTGCCCGGCATTGAACCGTCTCCCGACAAAATGCTCCAGGGACGCCTGTTCGCATATGCGGATGCGCACCGCTACCGCGTCGGCGCAAACCATAACAGCCTGCCGATCAACCGTCCGAAAGCGGACGTCCATAATTATCAAAGAGACGGACAAATGCGCTTTGATTCAAACGGCGGGGGCTCTGTCTACTATGAACCGAACAGCTTCGGAGGCCCTCAGGAATCTCCTGAAAACAAAACAACGGCTTATCCGGTGTCAGGTTCGGCGGACAGCACTTCTTACGACCATAACGACCACTACACACAGGCTGGCGATCTTTACCGCCTCTTGAGCGAAGAAGAGCGGACTCGTCTTGTCAGCAATATCGTAGGTTCGATGAAGCAGGTGACAAAAGACGAAATCAAGCTTCGGCAAATTCAGCATTTCTATAAAGCAGATCCGGAGTACGGCACACGAGTTGCCGAAGGATTGGGCTTGTCCGTTCCGCAGGAAGTTTAAGGCTAAATCATTTCAATCATTCTCAATGAATATTCTCATTTTCTCAGGTACAGGCACCCGTCTTCTTAAGCATGCGGGTGCCTGACCTTAATCAAAGAACGACAGGGGATGTTACGTGTGGAAGACGAACAGCTCGTCCCTTTCTTAAAGAAGCGGGGTTTACGAATAACGGCTCAGCGCGTCCTGATTTTAAAAACGATCGCTTCTCTGGGCGGCCACCCATCGGCGGAAGACATTCACCGGGAATTGCCGTACATGAGTCTCCCGACAATCTACAGCAACTTGAAATTATTTGTGAAGCTCGGCATTTTAAAAGAGCTGTCCCATGGAGACGCAAAAAGCAAATATGAATTATTTACATCAGAGCACTATCATGTTGTCTGTAAATCATGCGGAAAAATCGCTGATCTGGACTATCCTCACCTCAAAGAGGTTGAGCATGCAGCAGCACAATTGACGAACTTTAAAGTGAACTCGCATTATTTAGGGATTTACGGAATCTGTACAACATGCCAAGAACAGCAGCAGAGGTGAAGACATATGAACCGAAAAAAAGTCGGCCTGTTAGTCATGGCATACGGAACCCCTTATCAGGAAGAAGATATCATTCCGTATTACACGCATATCCGTCATGGAAAACGGCCGTCCGATGATATGATTGAAGACTTGAAAAAACGCTACAAGCATATCGGCGGAATCTCTCCGCTCGCGGAAATTACGCTCGCTCAGGCAAAAGAGCTGGAAAAAGCGTTGAACGAGCGCCAAGATGAGGTCGAATACGTGATGTATCCCGGCTTAAAACACATCTCTCCGTTTATCGAGGATGCGGTTGAACAAATGAAAAAAGACCAAATTGAAGCGGCCGTTTCCGTCGTCTTAGCTCCCCACTATTCCACCTTCAGTACCGAAGTATACAATCGGCGCGCCAAACAGGCCGCAGCAGCAATCGGCGGCCCCCGGATCGCATCGATTGACGAATGGTATCAGGAAGAAGGCTTTATTCGCTATTGGTCTGAAGAAATCGGCAGCATTTTAAACGGCATGTCTGAAAAAGAACGAAAAAAAGCGGTTCTTGTATGCTCAGCACACAGCCTGCCGGAAAAAATCAAGGAGCATGGAGATCCATACCCGGATCAACTCGAGAAAACGGCCCAACTAATCGGAGAACAACTGTCGTTTGACCAGATCGCCGTAGGCTGGCAAAGTGAGGGCAACACACCCGATCCGTGGCTTGGTCCGGATGTCCAAGACTTAACAAAAGAACTGTATCAGGAAGGCTTCCGGTCATTTATTTACGCACCGGTCGGATTTGTCTCTGACCACTTGGAAGTGCTGTATGACAACGACTATGAGTGTAAAGCGGTTACGGACGAGCTTGGCGCAAGCTATCACCGTCCGCCTATGCCGAACACCGATCCGCGCTTCATTGATACGCTTGCCGCAGTCGTTGAGCGAACATACAACAGCACAGAACAGGAGAAAGCGGGACTGTAAATCGCTCCGAAAAATGAAAAACTGAAGAAAACATGATTTAGAAGCAGAATCTATGGCTATTCATTTCCATAGATTCTTTTTTTTGCACCATTATGATGAAAGACCTTCAACTAAATGCGCTTATTCTCAGATTCGTGTCATTTGGCATAATCACCAGCTTATGCGCAAATCCAACTCACATCATGATTATTCAGATTATTCAGAAACGTATGCTATGCTCTCTCTGATTCCAATAAAAGGGAGGGATCATCAGTGTCCATCACTTGGCATCCGCCGTAATTGTAAGCGCTTCCTATATAGCGGCGGCATGAAAAAAGAATAGGAGGAATGAATGTGAAGAAATTAATCAGCATCATCTTTATCTTTGTATTAGGGGTTATCGGGTCTTTGACAGCGGCGGTTTCGGCAGAAGCAGCTTCTTCGTTAAGCTCGGGCAAAGTAAATCCGCTTGCCGATTTCAGCTTAAAAGGCTTCGCGACACTAAACGGCGGAACAACAGGCGGAGAAGGCGGTCAGACGGTAACCGTAACAACGGGAGATCAGCTCATTGCGGCATTAAAAAATAAGAATGCAAATACGCCATTAAAAATTTATGTCAACGGCACTATTACAACCTCAAATACATCCGCATCAAAGATTGACGTCAAAGACGTGTCAAACGTATCGATTGTCGGGTCAGGGACCAAAGGCGAACTCAAAGGCATCGGCATTAAAGTATGGCGCGCCAACAACATCATCATCCGCAACTTAAAAATTCACGAAGTAGCTTCCGGCGATAAAGACGCGATCGGCATTGAAGGCCCTTCTAAAAACATTTGGGTTGATCATAACGAGCTTTACCACAGCCTGAACGTTGACAAAGATTACTATGACGGATTATTTGACGTCAAAAGAGACGCCGAATATATTACATTCTCTTGGAACTATGTGCACGATGGCTGGAAATCCATGCTGATGGGCTCATCGGACAGCGACAATTACAACCGGACGATTACATTCCACCATAACTGGTTCGAAAATCTGAATTCGCGGGTGCCGTCATTCCGTTTCGGAGAGGGCCACATTTACAACAACTATTTCAATAAGATCATCGACAGCGGAATTAATTCGAGAATGGGCGCACGTATCAAAATTGAGAACAACCTTTTTGAAAACGCCAAAGATCCAATTGTCTCTTGGTACAGCAGTTCACCAGGCTATTGGCATGTATCCAACAACAAATTTATAAACTCCAGGGGCAGCATGCCGACTACCTCTACTACAACCTATAATCCGCCATACAGCTACTCACTCGACAATGTCGACAATGTAAAATCAATCATCAAACAAAATGCCGGAGTCGGCAAAGTCAATCCATAAACTTTGAGGTGAAACGTTCGGAGGCATTCCGAGCGTTTCACTCATTTCCATCCTCATACGCTTTCCAAACCGTAGGCAGCAGATCGGAAAGTTCATGTGCGAGAAGCGTATGGGCCGATCTGGTCTTTGTCCATGCATCAGCACATGCGCCATGCAGGTGGACAGCATTCAACACCGCTTCTCTCGGATTCTCATGACAGCACAGCATTCCGAGAAGCATCCCGGTTAACGTATCTCCGGTTCCTCCCTTTGCCAGCGCCCCGTTTCCCGTTACATTCCTCCAGCACTTGCCATCCGGGAAAGCAATGATCGTTTCATTGCCTTTCAATACAAGAGTAACACCGTGTTCCTCTGCATAATCTCGAGCATAACCGGCCCGGTTCGTCTCAATTTCTTGAATGGACAAGCCTGTCATTTTCGAAAATTCCCCCGGATGCGGCGTTAATATCACCGGTGCTTCCCTTTCTTGATACGTTCGTTTTGAAAGAGCACCCGCATCAAGGACAACCGGGCAGTCTTTCGTCAATACATTCCGGACCGCTTGCTCAGTCATTTGCGAAGGCGGCAGCCCCGGCCCGATCGCAATCGCCCGGTAAGGTTCGGCAATCTCGCCGGACGCCGCCTTTTCTAAGCCGTCCCGCCAATACGTCGCTTCAGGGAGAACGGGGACGATCAACGGAATGGCACTTCCGCACGTTCCGATGACAAGCTTTCCAAGACCGCTCCGCATCGCCCCAATTCCTGCAAGGAGAGCCGCTCCCGGCATATCATCGCTTCCCGCGAGCAAAAGGCCGGTTCCATAAGTTCCTTTATGACTTCCATTCCCCCTTTTCGGCAATGAGCCCTTCACACAGTCTTTCGTCCATATCGGCAATTGTTCTGCAGACATCCCGGATCACACCTTTCAATACAAAGTTTAAACAAACGTTTAATTAAATACTAACTGAATCATACCCTTCACCGCTCTTTAACATGCAAAATAAAAGCAGTTGATGAGCGGGCCATATAAAAAAAGACAGCTTCTCGACTTGAAGCTGTCTTTTGCGGTTTTCTACTAAGAAAGCCGGCCGACAGGCGCATCCAGACGATAAAGTCTTGAATAGCGCGGATTGTTTTCCAAAAGCTGCTGATGGCTCCCTGCCATTGCAAGCTTCCCTTTGTCTAAAAACAGAATCCGGTCGGCCGCTTCGGCTCCTGCCAAATGGTGTGTAATCCATAGAACCGTCTTTCCATCAAGCACTTGAAACATCGTTGATAGAAGCTCTTTCTCTGTTTTAGGATCAAGACCTATAGTCGGTTCATCCAATACAACGATTGGCGCATTCTGCAGCAGAATCCGCGCCAATGCAATCCGCTGACGTTCTCCGCCTGAAAAACGAATGCCCGTTTCCTGAACAGATGTATGATATCCTTCGGGTAGAGACTGAATATAATCGTGAAGCTTCACCTGGCGCGCCGCCCAATACACGTCCTCATCGCTCGCGTCAGGGTTTCCGAGCCTGATATTATTCAAAACCGTCGTATCAAACAGATGCGGCTGCTGATTAAAAACGGAGACTGCGCGTGAGATTTCTCCCTGAAGAGACTGCACAGAAATGCCGTTCAATGTAATGTTTCCTTTAGAAGGAGCGAGCGCCCCTTGTATTAACGACAAGATCGTCGATTTACCAGCGCCGCTCGGCCCGAGCAAAGCGGTCTTTTCCCCCTGCTTTAATATAAATGAAACACCGTCCAACACCGGATGGCCTTCTTCATAAGAAAAACAAACATCTTCAAAGCGAAGCGTGACATCGTCCAAACCTACAGCCTCCGCCCGTTCCTGCTGAACAGCGCCTCCAATTTCTTCCCTTTTCGGCGGCTCAAGCCCGTCCATTCTTTCTAAAGAATCCTGATACTCAGGGATTGACGCCGCTGCGTCTGAAAGCGGAAAGAAAGCTTCTGTCAAAGGAAACACAACAAGGACAAACGCTGCAATAAACACAGGAGCCAGGGCGCCTTCCGCGCTTTGTCCGCCCGCCCATATTAACATCAGAAGAACAAGTCCTGCCGCCAGGCATTGCATGGCAAAGTCCCTCCAACGACTGAAGCGCATCCGTTTCTTTTCGATCGCCAGCCATTCCTGCTCTGCCGCTTCATACGCATGGACGAAGTCGTTTTGCCGGCCGCTGAACACCCAGTCGCTCACGCCCATGACCGCGTCTGTCAGCTGACGGTACAAGAGGCTTCGTCCTCTTTTCAGCGCAACATTTTTCGCCCTTGTCACAAGCAGGGAAACAAGCGGAACAAGAAACACGAAAACCGCTGCATAGATCGCGATCAGCCCTGCAAAAGGCCATGAAAAAAAGCCAATAGCAGTGATGAATACGCCATATAAAAGAAGCGCCGACAGCCCGGGAAATACCGTTCTCAAATACATGTCCTGCAAATGCTCAACATCGTCGGCCAAAATGCCGAGCATATCCCCCGTCCGAAAGCGTTCACGCCATTTTAAAGCTTGAGGTTCCAGCATCCTGTAAAGCCTGACGCGCATATCGGATAAAATTTTCAAGATGATATGGTGTCCGGTCAATCGCTCAACATAGCGCGACACCGAGCGCAGAATCCCGAAGGTGCGGACCGCTACGATCGGGACATAAATCATCAAAACATTTTCCGGACGCGTAGCCGCTTTGGATATTAAATAACCGGAGGTAAACATGAGAGCTGCAGCCGAGCATGCCGTCAATCCGCCAAGCAACACGACAATGATCAAAAGCCTTATATTTTTCTTGATATAGGGCAGAATCCACCCGTCTTCATTGTTCATGATGCACCTCCAAACGACTGCGCCTGCACAAGCTCGTAATAAACGCCCCGCTTTTCAATCAATTCTTGATGTGTACCGGTTTCAGCCACCTGTCCATTCTTCAGCACGATAATTTCATCCATATCAAGCATCCAGTGAAGACGATGAGTTGCCATAAAAACCAGCTTGTCTTCAAACAATTTCAGCATCGTTTTTTTCAATTCGTATTCTGTTTCGATATCCAAGTGAGCGGTCGGCTCATCTAAAAGGAGAATCGGACGGTTGCCTAGGAAAGCCCGGGCAACGGCTGTGCGCTGCGCCTGTCCGCCGCTTAATGCCCTCCCGCCTTCACCGATCCGCTCCTCTAAGCCGGACGGAAGCTGATCAATCAGCTCCGTCAGCCCGGCGGCTCTTGCTGCCTGTTCAACTTCTTCGTCAGAAGCGCCGGGATGATAAAAACGGATATTGGCTCCGAGCGTATCCGGAAAGATATAGGGATGCTGCGGAATATACAGGAGCTGATTTTGCCAGCTGTCTGTCTGCAAATGCGTCCTCTCTTTTCCCCCGACTTTGATCACGCCGCTTTTCGTTTCCAAGAAACCGCCGAGCACATCGATAAGCGTAGATTTTCCGGCACCGCTTTCTCCGATGATTCCGATTTTTTTCTTTCCTTTAAACGATAGAGAAATGCCGGATAATGAGGAGTTTTCCTCCTCATCATGCCGCACCTCTACATCCTTGAACTCGATTTGATCGTTGTCTGACCATCGCTCAAGATCCAAAGGCGCCTCATCCTTGAAACCGGGCGACTCCAATATCGCCTTGATCGCTTTACCGGCTTCCCGTCCGTTCAACGTAGCATGATAGTCATTGCCGACTTCCCGGACAGGGAGAAAAAACTCAGGCGCAAGAATCAGAATGGCTAGCGCCGGCTCCAGTATGATAGTGCCGTCAACAAGACCGAGACCGAGAAAAACGGCTACGGTTGCCACGGACAGCATGGTGAAAAAATCCAGTGCAAACGAAGACAGAAAGGCAATTTTAAGCGTGCCCATCGTCGCTTTCCTGTACCGTTCGCTCACATGAAAAATATTCTTCGTATGTGAACGGCTCATGCCCAGCACTTTCAATGTTTCCAGGCCGCGCAAGGAATCAGTAAAATGATTTGAAAGCATCTCATACGTCTTCCACTGGCTGTCCGCTTTTCTCTTTGCCGCATAGCCGAGAAGGATCATAAATGCGATTAAAATCGGCAGCGTAATCATTAAGACTGCAGCGGAGGATGTGTCTTTAAAAAAGACATAACAGACAACCGCCGGCGGTATAACAGCCATGCTGATCATTTTTGGCAAAAACAGCTCCAAATAGCGGCGAAACTGCGCAATTCCTTCCATCGCGAGTGTGACGACGTGACCTGTTCCTTCTTTTCTCGCCAGTCCGGGGCCGGATTGGAAAAGCTTCTCCAAAAACTTTTTCCGCAGGTCGGCCCCCGTCTTGGCGGCATAATCAAAAATCAGCCTTTGCCTGACAAGGGTCACGGCATGGCGGAATAAAAAAGCGGCGGTAAATAAGATGATCAGCGGAACAAGCGAACCGACCCGCTCGCCGTTAAAAAGGCGGGTCACCGCTTCAGCAAGCCATTCGGCCTGCATGATAATAGCTGCGCCCTGCATGCATGTCAGTACGGTGAGTGCTGCAAGAATTCGCTTCATTCCTTTATATTGCAAAAGATCTTTTCCCATTAATAAATCATTGGCTCCTTACTGCTGACCCGTTTTCGAAAAACATAGTAGCTCCAGATCTGATAGCCCAGCACGAACGGAAGCAGTGACAGCGCGACGATCGTCATCACTTTTAAAGAATAGTCTCCTGATGAAGCATTATAAACCGTTAAATCATATGCGCTTTTGACCGAGCTGATCATGACGCGCGGGAACAGCGCAGTGAAAATCGTCGCCACTGTGAGGGCGATCCCAGCCCCTGTCATAGCAAATGTCCAGCCGTCGCGTTTTTGTTTCATAAATACGATCGACAGCACATAACAAACGACAATCAGAGCCGCAAGAGGTATCGTCACATGTCCCCTGCCCGTGAACAAGTCCGTTTCAAAAATGGATAAAGCAACAAAGGCAACAAGCGCCGCCAAAACGGCGAATACGACTTTTTTAGCCAGCTGTCTTGCCCGGTCGCGCAAATCGGCTTCCGTTCTCAACGTAATAAAGATCAGGCCGTGCAGCAGGCAGAGAAGTGTAACGGTGACTCCCCCTGTTACGGAATAGACGTTCACATAGTCAGTAAAACCGGCGTGCAGATTCATATCGGCATCAATCGGCATACCGCGCAAAATACTGGTAAATAAAACACCGAACAAAAACGGGGGCAGAATGCTGCCGAAGAATACGACCCAATCCCATGTTTTCTTCCATTTTGCGGTTTCGACTTTCCCTCTAAATTCAAACGCGACTCCGCGTCCGATCAATGCAAGAAGAACAAAGACAAACGGAATGTAATATCCGCTGAACATCGTGGCATACCAGTTTGGAAAAGCCGCGAAAATCGCGCCTCCCCCAGTCAGCAGCCAGACTTCATTGGCATCCCAGAAAGGGCCGATCGTATTGATCATCACCCTCCGTTCAAGCTCGTTGCGCCCGAGAAACCGGGTCGCCATTCCGACGCCGAAATCAAAACCTTCAAGAAAGAAAAAACCGATGAACAGCACAGCGACTAATATAAACCAAAGTTCATTAAGAGATACCATGGTAAACCTCCTGATCAAACGGGTCTGTCGATACGGAATCGTCATGATGGTGGTCATGGTGTGCAGCCCCTTTTTTAATCTCCCGCACAAACAAGTAGACAAGAACGAGCGCCAGTACAAGATAAATCGCTGTAAACGCGATGACGGAAAACAGCAGCATTCCCGCTGATACGTTCGGCGACACGGACTGCGCCGTTGTCAAAATACCGAACACCGTCCACGGCTGGCGTCCGATTTCAGTCATGATCCACCCCGCCGTATTTGCAATGAATGGAAAGGCGATTAAAGCCACCATCGTCCGCAAAAACCATTTGCTTGTTTCAAGTCTTTTACGGAAGCTGAGATAGAGGCCAGTCAAAGCGGCAACGATCATTAAAAGTCCTGAACCGGCCATGATTCTGAAGCTCCAGAACGTCGTTTTCACCGGCGGAATATAATTTCCTTCTCCGTATTTTTCTTCATATTGCTTTTGCAGCGTCTTCATTCCGGGCACATCGCCGCTGAATTGTTTATAAGCCAAATAGCTGAGCGCATACGGGATGCTGAGCTCTGATTTGTTTTCCTGCTTGTCCGCGTCAATGTTCGCAAGCACCGTCCAAGCTGCAGGATCGCCGCTGTCATCCCAAAGCGCTTCGCTGGCAGCCATTTTCATCGGCTGGCTCTTCATCAGATGCTGGGCCTGCTCATGACCGCTGAACGCTACGCCGATGCCGGAAACAAGCGCCACAATCATCGCGATTTGAAAGGATTTTTTAAAAAAGAGCAATTCCTGTTTTTTCAGCATTTTATACGCGCTGACACCGGCAATGAAAAACGCTCCGGTGGCAAGCGCACCGAAAATGACGTGCGGAAATTCAACCCATAGCTGCGGATTTTTAATAATCGCAAAGAAATCGGTCATTTCCGCGCGGCCGTTTTTGATCGCGAATCCGACAGGCTCCTGCATAAACGAGTTGGCCGCTAAAATCCAAAACGCCGACATGATCGTTCCAAGCGAAACAAGCCAGATGGACAGCAAATGAATCTTCTTCGGAAGCCGGTCCCAGCCAAATATCCACAAACCGATAAACGTCGATTCCATAAAGAAAGCAAGCAGCGCCTCCACCGCGAGCGGAGCGCCGAATACATCACCGACAAAGCGGGAGTACTCCGACCAGTTCATTCCGAACTGAAATTCCTGTAGAATCCCGGTGACCACACCGACTGCAAAATTAATTAAAAATAAGTGCCCCCAAAATTTAGCCATCGTTCTGTAAATGTCTTTTTTCTTTACGACGTATAGAGTTTCCATTAAAGCAACCATAAAGACAAGCCCGATTGACATCGGCACAAAAATAAAGTGAAAGATCGTTGTTGAAGCAAATTGAAATCTTGCCAAAATGAGTTCGTCCACTGTTCCAGTCTCCTCCTCTTTGTTCTAGCCGGACCGTTGCCGAATGGCATCACCCTTGCTCAAAGTTTCACATGAATCTTATGAATATGATCACAGACAAAAGGGTGACCTTGGCCCACATTGATGTTCCGTTATTATCCGGATGGTTATTTATACCTGTACTTTACCGCGAATCCCTTCTTAAATAAAGTACATATTCCCTAATTTATGGATGTCATTGTGACAATTATCCGAAGAAATTATAGCTATTTTGTGACACTGTGGTTAACAAGAACTAAATCAGCATGAGAAAAATGCCCCTCATTCCCGCGGAGCATTTCGTCATTCAACGATTGCGATTCTCTGCGCAAAGCCTTGCGGATCAAAAGAATACCGTTATATGCAATCAAACAAATTCGGCGCTTTCCTTCAGCTTGAAAACGCCTGACGGAAAGTCCTGCTATTTTGTCCAATCTGTGAAATCTTCCCTCAGCCTTTTGCGCACGTCCTTCATCTATGCCTTCATGCAGCACTTGCTGATTACACTGCGCATTTACCTGCTTGCTGCCGTATCCCTCCCTGTCGAGCTATTTTTGAAACATCGCTCCCTCAGGCTTTTACGAATGGATGGAATATTTATTACTTGAAAATAAACAATAACGATACCCTGTTTATTCTATGAAAATCGAACCATACATTTGTTCAAACAAAATACACAAAATTTGTGAAATGTTTCACAATATCCTGCTATACTTAGTTTGTATTTATGATAGATACTTCTTAAGTAAACACTTGATGGTGGTGGAAAACATGGAATCAAAATCACTTGTTCTAGTCGAAGAGCTTGCCTTAAAAAAGCAAAGCATCTTTATGCAAAGCCCGCTTCGTTATCTTTTACGAGCTATGCTGGCCAGTATGTTTATCGGGTTCGGAGTCATTGTAGCGTTTAAAACGGGGAATCTATTTTATGTTGAACATTCTCCGTTCACATATCCAATTGCAGCAATCACATTCGGGGGCGCCATCATTCTGATCGTCTATGGCGGAGGAGATTTATTTACGGGAAATACATTTTATTATACATTGGCTGCGCTTCGTAAAAAAATGCGTTGGCCCGCTGTTATCAAGCTGTGGATGTTCAGCTATGCAGGAAATTTAATGGGCGCCGTGTTTTTCGCAGGCCTCATCTTTGCGACCGGTTTATTTAAGGATCCTTCTTCCACCGGCTTTATACTTAGCGTGGCGGAACATAAAATGAATACGCCGGTGACCGAATTGTTTTTCAAAGCGATTTTGTGTAACTGGCTAGTCTGCCTTGCGTTCTTTGTTCCGATGGCGCAAAAAGGAGACGGAGCGAAAATGTTCTCTATGATGCTGTTTGTTTTTACTTTCTTTATTTCCGGTTATGAACACAGCATCGCGAACATGGCCACTTTTGCCGTCTCTCTGGTCACCGAGCATCCGGATACGATTTCGATTGCAGGCGCAATCCATAACTTGATTCCGGTAACCCTCGGGAACCTGATCGGAGGCGCGTTTATGATGGGCTTCATGTACCACTATGCAAACAAGCCGGGCGGTGAAGAAATCATCAAATAAAAAGATTGTCCATTTTTAAAGGATTCTAAATATGCAGGTTCCCTTCATAAAATCGTGGTAACTTTAAAAATGGAGGTTCAGCAGATGCAAAGTTTTCATTCGCTTTGCCAGCAGTTTGGACATATTTTAAATTGGGAGCCGCACATTGAACACGGTGTCTGTTCTGTCAGCATCAAACGGAATTTGCGCGTCACGATTCAAGGAAGGCCAAGCCGTGGAGTCGGCATGGAAGAAGTCATGTTCGAGTCGCTCGATCAAAACGGAATCGCCTTGAATATGGCCGAAGTTGCCATTTTGCCTGAAGAAATTCCGTTGTTTACAAAAAAGCTTGTCGATCAAGGCATCATCATCAGCGCTCTCCACAATCATTGGATTTTTACAAAACCGAATATTTTATATATTCATTTTCAATCTGTAGAACCGCCGTTAACATTCGCAAGAAAAACAGCTGCCGCTTTATCCGTATTGCGATAAAGCAGCAGCTGTTTTCTTTATCCGTTCATTTTTCCCATTTCTGAAAGTGCGACCCTTTCGACTGCTTTGGCCACAATCTCGTGAACATCAGGATTCAGCGGATCAGGCACAAGATCGCCTTGTTTTGTGCAGGATGCGATCGCTTCGGCGGCCGCGACCAGCATTGGGTGGCTGATCGATTCCGCTCCGGCATTTAACACGCCCCTGAAAATACCGGGGAACCCCAGCACATTGTTGACAGACCGTCCATCCGCAGCGTAGGCTGCCCCGGCCTCAAGCGCATCCTCAGGCTCAATCTCCGGCTTCGGATTGGACAGAGCCAAAATCACCTGGCCTTCCCGAACCCATTTCTTATTGATCAATCCCGGAACGCCGGTTGTCGCGACGATGATATCGCAGCTTTCCATCAATTCTTCGATGCTTTCAGCCGCATGGCCGCCATAGTTCTCTAAACGCGCCATCGCCTCAAGCGATTTATCCGTTCCGATGACACGTTTTACCCCATATGCCATAAACATTCTGCAGATCGCGACCCCTGCCGCACCCAGGCCGATTTGGCCGACATGGGCCTGCTTCAGATCGACCCCTGCACTCTTGGCGGCTGAAATGGCGGCCGCCAGTGTCACCACCGCAGTACCGTGCTGGTCGTCATGCATGACCGGAATATTCAGGTCGTTTTTCAGGCGCTCTTCGATTTCAAAACAATGCGGTGAACCGATGTCTTCAAGCAAAATACCGCTAAATCCGGGCGCAATGTTTTTAACCGTCCGCACGATTTCGTCAGGATCATTCGTATCAAGCAGAATCGGAACTCCGCTGATGTCTGCAAGCTGGTCGAAAAGCGCGGCCTTCCCTTCCATAACAGGCATTCCCGCCACAGGCCCAATGTCTCCCAAGCCTAGGATGGCCGTACCGTCCGTTACAATTGCAACCGAATTGCCGATGCCTGTATAGATATTCGCTTTTTGCGGCTCTTCTTTAATAAGCTCGCACACATTCGCGACACCCGGCGTATACACCCGCCGCAGATCAGCGAGCGAGCGGATCGGCATCTTGCTTTTCACGCGGATCTTGCCGCCTTCATGGGCAGCCAGTACGTCGTCTGAAACGGTATGAAGATGGATGCCTTCTTTTAAGTTGCGGATCACTTCAAGGATCTCGGTAAGCTGTTCTTCATGCTCAACTTGAACCGTAATGTTCCGCATCGTATAATTCGGCCCCACCTTGATCGTTTCAACCTCTCCGATATCACCGCCGGCAAGGCCGATCGCCGTTGTCACCTTTCCAAGGTTTCCTGGTGCTGAAGGGATTTCCAGCATCAAATTCCGAATAATATTGTTGCCATTCATAACAGAATACCTCCATCAATTGTTTTAAAATCGGCTACTGAACCGGCGAGTCTTTTTTATCGGTGTACCAAATAAATTTACCTGTGTATCCGTACAAAATCGCAAGGCCGATTGAAACAAAGCTCAGCCACATGAACGGCAGATAAGAGAAGGTTGACACGCCGAGAATCCCCGCCATATATATACCGTTGTCTGACCACGGCACCATGCCTGACGTCATCGTACCGCCGACTTCCGCGTTTCTGGAGAGCACCCTCCGGTCAATTCCGAGCTTGTCATAGCTTTTCTCCATAATTTTCGGTGTTAAAATGAGCGAGACGTACATCGCGCAGCCGAACACATTCGCCAGGAAAGCGACGATAATCGTCGAGAATGTGACGTTGCCGGCAGAAGTCAGCTTTTGCTGGAATTTGGACACGATCACTTTTAGAACGCCTAAGTGCTCCAAAAGGCCGCCAAAGCCCAGACCGAGAATGATAACGACGACCGAACCGAGCATGCCTTGAATTCCTCCGCGGTTTAAGAGCTCGTCCATAAATTTGATCCCGGTGTCGATGGAAAAGCCGTTGTATGCCGTACCAAGTGCATCCGCAAAATTCATGCCTTGGAAGACCGCAGCCCAGATCGCCCCCAAAAGTGCGCCGATCGCGATCGTCGGCACAGACGGCTTTCTCATGGCCAAAAGAACGATAACGATAACAGCCGGAACAAGCATCCAAATATGAATATCAAACGTGTTTTGCAAAGAAGTTTTCAAAAATTCGACTTTCTGCAAATCGACATTTTTACTACCGTAAATAAATCCGGTAATGGTGAACAACACCGCCGTGATCAAATAGGCGGGAACCGACAAATACAACATCGCTCTGACATGGGTAATCACTTCGACCTTTGAAAGGGATGACGCAAGCACTGTACTATCGGAAAGCGGTGATAATTTATCTCCGAAATAGGCGCCGGACAGCACGGCTCCGGCTACAAGCGGAAGCGGTAGCCCCAGCCCTTCACCGATTGCCATCATGGCGATCCCGGCCGTTCCTACAGTACCCCAAGACGTACCTGTGGCCACAGAGGTGATCGAACAAATAATGAGCGTGGCAAGCAGGAATATGCTCGGATGGATAAACTCAAGCCCGTAATAAATCAAAGTCGGCACAACACCGCCGGCTATCCATGTACCGATCAGAGCGCCGACGGCAATCAGGATCAATATCGCTTCGAGTCCGTTTGAAATTCCGTTTGTAATCGATTTTTGCAAATCTTCATACCGGTGCCCCAGGCGCAGACCGAGCAAAATCACTAAAAACCATGAAATAAACAATGCCAGCTGAATCGGCAGATCAAATTTGACTGTAAATGAACAAACTATCGCTAAAAATGCACCTAATACACAAATGATTTCCAACATTGATGGCAACCGTGCTGTTTTCAACCTAAATCCCCCTTATTATTGAAACGCTTTCAAAATAAGCTACATAAAAATAGCAATCTGCTTCAATTTTTTCTTAAAAATTTAACTAACAACGAACAGTATACCACGAAAAAGGCTGACGCGGTACCACTTCACCGCTGTTGTCCTTTCTCTTCATAAAGTTATTGAAGGAAAGCGAAAACACTCTGTGTTTCTATCCCGGTAAAATGCTTCAGAGTGTTTTCGCGTACTGTTTTTTCAGCTTAATCCCGATTTAAAAGTTCAGCCCCGGCAATCCCCGGTTTTGTCATTTCATAAGGATTCAAAATCAGATCAAGCTCTTCTTCTGTCAACACATCGTTTTGAAGACAGAGATCGCGGACGGATTGCCCTGTTAAAATCGCTTCTCTTGCAATTCTTGCAGCTGCTTCGTAGCCAAGATGCGGGTTGACCGCAGTAATGACGCCTGCGCTTTTTTCTACATATGCCTTTAAGCGTTTTTCATTCGCTTCGATTCCTGCTACACAGTGATCGGTAAACGAACGGAATCCGTTGTTCATGATGCTGATGGACTGCAGGAGATTAAAGACGAGCACTGGCTCCATCACATTCAGTTCGAGCTGTCCGGCTTCAGAAGCGAGACAAATCGTATTGTCGTTTCCGATGACTTGGAATGCGATTTGGTTGATCAGCTCGGCCATAACCGGATTGACTTTCCCCGGCATGATGGATGAACCCGGCTGTCTTGCCGGAAGAGAAATCTCAGCAAGTCCTGCACGCGGACCTGATGCCATCAACCGAAGGTCGTTGGCGATTTTCGACATGTTCATCATGCATACTTTTAATGCAGCCGAAACTTCAGTGTACGCGTCCGTATTTTGCGTCGCATCCACCAGATGGTCAGCGCCGACTAGCGGAAGACCGCTGATCTCAGCCAAGTGCTTGACAACATTTTCAATATAGCGCGGATCCGCGTTCAATCCCGTTCCAACCGCGGTAGCGCCCATATTGACTTCATACAGATGCTGACGCGATTGTTTAATCCGTTTGATGTCGCGTTCAATCACGCGGCTGTAAGCTTCAAATTCCTGCCCAAGGCGGATCGGCACTGCGTCTTGAAGATGTGTGCGGCCCATTTTAATGACGTGGTCAAAGTCGCGCGCTTTTTTCTTAAACGCGTCAAGCATGTATTCCATTGTGTCCAGCAGCTTTTCCAGCTGCTTGAGCGTTGAAATGTGAATCGCCGTCGGGAATACGTCGTTTGTCGATTGAGACATGTTGACGTGCGTATTCGGACTCAGGTGAATATACTCGCCTTTGTTGTGGCCGAGCAGTTCAAGTGCACGGTTTCCGATGACTTCGTTCGCGTTCATATTCATTGAAGTTCCTGCGCCGCCTTGAATCGGATCAACGATGAATTGATCGTGCAGCTTTCCTTCAAGGATCTCATCAGCGGCTTGGACAATGGCATCTCCAAGGCCTTTATAAAGACGTTTTGTCTCCATGTTGGCAAGCGCGGCCGCTTTTTTCACCACTGCCAGCGCTTTGATCATTTCTTCGTGGATTTTATATCCTGTAATTGGAAAGTTCTCCGCTGCCCGCAATGTCTGAATACCGTAGTAGACATCGGCCGGAATCTTTTTTTCTCCGAGAAAATCCTTTTCCGTCCGGTATGTCATTTCAGTTTTCATTTTTTAACCCTGCTTTCTTTTTTTAGATGATGATATCGTCTGCAATTGGCGTTTCCATAATCTTTTTGACTTCAGCTTGTTGTCCGGTTTTTCCTAGTGCCCACATCAGCTTCGGAACGATCGCTTCGGTGTTCATATTCCTCGAGCGGATGATGGCATCTTGGTTTACCTTGCGGCCGACCTCGTAAATGCTCATATCCTCTCCTTCTTCAAGGCATTGTGTCGTAATAGCTACGACTACTCCGGAATCGATCAGCTCGTTCACTTTTTCTAAAATGTTTCTTTTCTCAAAAGGAATGCCGCCGCTTCCGTAGCTCTCAATCACAATACCTTTATATGAACCTTTCAGACAATCAAAAAACTCAGGCTTTAATCCGGGATGAAGCTTCACCAGACAAACATCGGTATTTAAGGAGGTATCGAGTTTCAAAGCGCCTGGCTTCACTTCGGGAACCCGTTTGTTATACTCGATCTCCTTGTCATGAATGAAAGCAACGTAAGGATAATTGATGCTTTCAAATGCATCGTAGCTTTTTGTTCTTAATTTGATCGCTCTCGTGCCTAAAATGACGCGGCCGTCAAAGACGACGTAAACTCCGCCGATACCGTCGCACGCGAAGCGGACCGCATCTTTAATATTTTTTTTCGCATCCGTTTTCTTAAATGTAATCGGAACTTGGGAACCTGTAATCGCAACAGGCTTATCAATATTCTGCAGCATGTATGAAAGCGCCGCCGAGGTGTAGGCCATCGTATCGGTTCCGTGCGTGATCACAAATCCGTCGTAGCTGCTGTAATTCTCATATACAGCCTCAGCCATCATCACCCAATGTTCAGGCTGCATGTTGGTGCTGTCTATATCCATTAAAGATTGGCAATCTATCGTATAATTAGAATGGTCATCAGATAAATAGTTGAGAAGCTCTTCCGCTTTAACCCCCGGAGCCAGTCCGTTTTCGCCTTCTACTGAAGCGATGGTCCCGCCGGTGGTCAACAGCAGTAACTTTTTCATGTGCTACACCTCTTTAAGAAGTAGTTGTTTTATACAGTATAAAGCATGTTTTGTTTTTACGAAGAAGGCTTGATACATCAGGAATGTATACGCTTTATGCGTACCTTCAATGCAATTATAGTCCTCAAATGTGAAATAATCAAGAAACTTTATTCATTTCGCGTACACTTTTGCTGATAATGTGCTATAATCACTGTGTATTAAAAGGAGCGTAAGATATGAATTTAGATCGATTAACAACACTGAGAAAAAATAAAAAATGGTCATTGCAATATACTGCCGACCGCCTCGGTATTGCGAAAAGCACTTACGCGGGCTATGAATCGGGCTACCGCCGCCCTTCTTTAGAGGCGCTTATCGAAATCGCTGATTTATTCAATACTTCCACTGATTTTTTGCTTGGCAGAGTTGACGATCCCCGGGATGAAAAGGCTAAAAACGAAGCCATTGAACTGACGGAATGGGATAAGCTCAAGCTGGCAGTCGACGGGACGCTTCTTTCCGAAGAAGAAATCAAGCAGATGGTTGCGTTTATCAAGGTCAAAAAAGAGCTGGATGCGGGGTAAAATGACAGCGGTTAACCGCATGCTGCAAGTGTTATAAAAAGAAAAAAACTTGACTGGCCTTTTTAGCCAGTCAAGTTTTTTTGCTTTTATTGATGTAAAAATTTCACACAAACCGCTTCAGGAGCAGGAACTCCGGACTGCAAATGCGTCAGCCGGCCCGTTGTCCGGTCTCTTTCAAACAATGTCAATGTCCCTGTTTCCTGGTTGGAAGCGATTAAAAATTGTTCTGAAGGATCAATCTCAAAGTCGCGCGGCCATTCCCCTTCAGTTGATACGTGTTCAACCAGGGAAAGTTCGCCCGAATACTCGTTGATGCTGAAGACGGCGATGCTGTCGTGTCCGCGGTTTGAAGCGTATACAAATTTGCCGTCTTTAGTGACATGGATGGCGCCGCCCTGGCTTGCACCGTCAAACCCTTCCGGCAATGCCGAAATGACTTGAATCTCCCTGAATTCACCCAAATCAGGATTGTATTCCAACACGATGACTTCATTGCTCAGCTCCGTTAATACATACGCATACTTTTCCTGCGGATGGAACTCAATATGCCTCGGCCCTGACCCCGGTGCAGTTGCGTGTTTTTTCACCGCTTCAAGCCGGTCCTCTTTCAATTGATACGTAATGATATGATCCGTACCGAGATCGACGGCTACTGCATACTTCTCATCAGGTGTGAATCCGGAATAATGAGTATGCGCTTTTTCCTGCCTCTCATGCGGTCCTGTTCCCTCATGCTGCACTTTTGCTGAAGGCTCAAGCAAGCCGCGGCTTTCATTTAAAGGGTATGCCATGATCGTCCCGTTGTGGTAATTGGCGGACAGAACATAGCGGTTATTCTGATCGACGCTGACGTGGCAAGGCGATGGTCCTTCCCCGGCCTGCTGGTTGACGAAAGTCAGCTCTCCTGTGGAGCCGTCAACACGGTATGCGGCAACCCCGCCATTATCGCCGTCTTTGACCACTGCATAGAGCATTTCATTGTCTTTGGCGATATTCAAATATGTCGGACTGCCCAGCTTTGCTGCCGGCTTTGGCGTGCTTAACGCCTTTTTTTCCGTATCAAGCTCAAATGTATAAATCCCTTCGCTGTCTGCTTTTGTATATGTTCCGATATAGCCTCTGTATTTTGCCATTTGATCCTCTCCTTTTTTGACAGTCGTCCATTCCTATTTTAACTCACAGAAACTGAATTATCATGATCTGGTATGCAAAAACCTTAAGCGCTCACATGAAAAAAAATTTTTTATGATATTCTTAACTTAAGAGACCTTCACTGCCGCTTTTATAATGGAATCGCTCATTTTCGGCAGCGGAGACTTGTTCATAGGAGTGTTCAAAATGACGAAAATCATGATTGTCGAGGACAGCGAAGACATTCGGAAGCTTTTATGCGATCATTTAGAAAAATACGGATACGAAACTGTTGCAGCTACTGATTTCACCTCTATCCTTGAAATGTTTCTCCAAGAGAAGCCCGATCTGATATTGCTTGACATCAATCTGCCGGCATACGACGGGTACTACTGGTGCCGGCAAATCCGCCAGCATTCGACTTGTCCGATCATTTTCATTTCAGCGAGAAGCGGAGAAATGGATCAGGTCATGGCGATTGAAAACGGCGGCGATGATTATATAGAAAAGCCTTTTTCCTATGAAGTGGTGCTCGCTAAAATTAAAGGCCAAATTCGCAGGGCATTTGGAGAATACGCCGTTAAGCAAGGAGAAAAAGTGATTGAATTTGAAGGCGTTCAGCTGTTTGTCGAACGATTTGAGCTGCGCTGCCGGGATGAGAAGCTCGAGCTTTCAAAAAAGGAAAGCAAACTCTTGGAAGTGCTGCTTGAAAGAGGAGAAAAAGTGACAAGCAGAGACCGGTTGATGGAGAAGACATGGGAAACCGATACATTTATAGATGAAAACACGTTAAATGTCTATATTACAAGGATTCGCAAAAAATTGCGAAGCATGGACGTGCCCTTCTCAGTTGAATCAGTGCGGGGCGAAGGGTATCAGCTGAGGGCGAAATCATGAAGCTGTTCCTAAAAAACCATGCCGTTCTCATTCTTCTGTTTCTTTTTCAGGGCGGATTCGTGTTTTTTTACTATTGGTTTGCCGGCATGCAGACTTTCACCCACCTTTTTTACATTCTCGGCGTTCAGCTTCTGGCGCTGGCGCTTTATCTTTCGTACAAATGGTATGAAGAACACAGAGTCTACCAGTGGCTCGGCTCAGAACAAAAAGATACAGAAATTCCTTTTTTGGGGACGGCTGAATTTTGCTCAGAGCTCTATGAAAAACATATGGAGCTGAGCCGGCTCCACCACCGCAAAATACATGAGATGGAGTCCAAGCTGGAAGACAGGGTAACCTACATGAATCAATGGGTGCATCAGGTGAAAACACCGCTTTCCGTCATCAATCTGATCATCCAGGAAGAGGACGAACCCGTTTTTAAACAAATCAAAAAAGAAGTCCAGCAGATTGAATACGGACTGGAAACACTCCTCTATTCATCAAGGCTTGACCTGTTTGAAAAGGATTTTAAAATTGAAGCCGTGTCACTTGGCGAGCTGCTTCATTCTCAGATTCAGCGCTATAAACGCTATTTTATACAGCATCGGGTCTATCCAAATAAACAGGTTCCCGCTGAAGACGCCGTTATTTACTCCGATCGCAAATGGCTCAAGTTTGCCGTTGGCCAGGTTATCACCAACGCTGTGAAGTATTCGTCAGGAAAAAGCGAACGCATCGATATGACGCTATTCCGTAATGGCGAACGCATCATCCTGGAAATCAAAGATTACGGAGTCGGAATTCCTTCACAAGATTTGAAAAGGGTATTTGAGCCTTATTACACCGGGGAAAACGGACGACGCTTTCAGGAATCAACGGGCATCGGCCTCTACCTTGTAAAAGAGATTGCGGAAAAGCTCAATCATGATGTGAGCATCGCTTCAGAAGAAGGGAAAGGAACGACTGTGCAATTTTCGTTCCTTACAAAAATGTAAGTCTTCTTTAATAAAACCGCATAGCTCATCCATATCCTCCTTGATATGATTTGTTTACACAAACAAACGTGGCAAGGAGGATTTTTTATTTGCAATCCAAGTTTATGAAAAGAATCGACACAATCGATGATACGCTTTATGCGGAATCATTTTTATGATCGACTTCAGGGCAGGCGGACCCTCAGCCATCTGATCGCCCAAATAAACGTCACTTGTTCAGCGCTTCTACATGATCTTTTCCTTTTTGTTCGTCATTATCGACGCGCTGAACAAAAAACGAGGCCCGCCATACTTTGCTTCTGCACACCGGCCATTCAGCATTCCGAATGGGCACTGGAGTGGATGTGAAGAATCGCAACATATTGGAAGCGGGCACCCCTAAAAAGCACCGCAAAAGGAGGATATCATGACAGACATGCTGATCGTTAAAAACATCAATAAAACATATAAAGGACAAGTCTCTCATCAGGCTTTAAAAGATATTTCATTCAATGTCGAGGGCAGTGAGTTCACGGCGATCATGGGGCCGTCCGGCTCCGGAAAAACGACGCTTCTCAATATCATTTCGACGATTGACCGCCCCGATTCCGGCGACATTTTGATTCGCGGAGAAAATCCGCATCATCTGAAGAGGGCCAAGCTTGCCCACTTTCGCCGCAGACAGCTCGGATTCGTATTCCAGGATTTTAATTTGCTGGATACGCTGACGATCGGTGAAAATATCATGCTGCCCTTAACGCTTGAAAATAAACCGCTTTCCGTCATGGAAGATAAACTTCAGGCGATTGCTGAAAAACTCGGCATCGAACAACTTCTGAATAAACGGACGTTTGAAGTATCCGGCGGACAAAAGCAGCGGGCGGCCATCGCAAGAGCCGTCATTCATCAGCCCGCTCTCATCCTCGCCGACGAACCGACAGGAAACCTCGATTCGAAGGCGTCAAAAGACGTAATGGAAACGATGCAGCATCTTAATGAAAACGACAATGCCACGATATTGATGGTCACGCATGACCCTGTTGCCGCAAGTTATTGCCGGCGCGTCATTTTTATTAAAGACGGAACATTATTCAACGAAATCCACCGCGGCGCCAACCGCCAAATATTTTATGAAGAGATACTGAATGTGCTGTCCATGCTGGGAGGAAACGCCAATGACCTTTCTTCAGTTCGCTTATAAAAACGTCGTCCGGAATAAAAGAGCCTACCTTGCCTTCTTTTTAAGCAGCGCGTTTTCAGTGATGGTTTTTTTCACATTTGCGATGCTTTTGTTCCACCCCGCTTTAGAGAAAGGCTACTTAAACACCATTGCAAAGCGGGGATTATCGGTGGCTGAATGGATGATTTTCGCCTTTTCCATTCTGTTTGTGCTTTATTCCGTCAACGCCTTTCTCAAGTCGAGAAGCAGGGAATTCGGGATCCTCACCATCCAGGGAATCGCTCCGGGTCAATTGAGGAAGCTGATTACCGCAGAAAACATCATCATCGGCGTGCTCTCGATCGTTACAGGGATCATCGGCGGTCTGGTTTTTGCAAAAACATTTTTTACGATCGGCGCTTATATTTTGGAAATGGACGCTTTGCCATTGTATCTGCCTTGGAAAGCGCTGGCTCTCACAGCCGCCTGCTTTCTCATGCTGTTTATTTTGCTGTCGCAATTTACGGTTTTGTTTATTAAATCAAAAACCGTTACCAAGCTGATCAAAGGCACAGGGAAAATAAAACCTGAGCCAAAACCGTCTGTTATCTTTTCGGTCATCGGCATCGGCTGCCTCGGCTCAGGCTACTGGCTCGTATTGTTCGCCGACATCCATTTTCCCCAAGCCGTCACGATCTTAATTCTGACGATCATCGGGACTTATTTCTTCTTTCGCCAAAGCAGCATTTGGCTGCTGCGGCTCTTAAAAAAACGGAAGTCATTTTATTTGCGCGGAAAAAACGTGCTTTGGGTATCCGATCTTGTCTATCGGCTGAACGATAATGCCCGTCTGTTCTTTCTCGTTTGCATCATTTCAGCCGTCGCCTTTACCGCCACTGGCACATTGGTGATTTCCAAGACTTCCATCGGAAAATTGGATTCTCAATATGAGATAGAGTACTTATTATACAGCGGGAACCAAAAGGAACAGACACACGTTAAGCTGATGGAACAAAAGTTGAAGGACGGACATTTTTCATATGAAAAGGAAGTGACAAAAGGAATTTATATGAGCTATAGCCAGGGACCCTGGGTGCTCCTGACCTCTGAAGGCGAATTCCAAAAGCACTTTAAGTCAGATTCCGGCGAACTGAAAGACGGCGAGGCGATGTATTATCCGAACGCCATCGAGGCGAAAGAAAAGCCGGAAATTCCCAAGACCTTGAACATGTTAAACAAAGATTCGAAGCCGGCAAATGAACGCCTAAAAGTGAAAGGTATTAAAAAACCGCTCATTTTGTTAAACAGCGTCGTTGTCGTAAACGGCAAAACCTTCGAAAAGCTGAAAAAACAAGGCGAATTCGTCACATTGTATGGCTATAACTACAACCGCTGGAAAGAGAGCCTTGATATGATCCAATCACTGGAAAAAGATCTTAGAGAAAAAGCTCCCAATATCCGATTTCAATTTGACGCAAAGGCCAGTACTTATTTTGAAACTGTTCAGCTTCCAAGCCTGAGTCTGTTTATCGGCCTTTTTATTGCGGTTCTCTTTTTTACGGCATCCGGAAGTTTTCTCTACTTCCGCCTGTTTACCGATCTTGAAGAAGATCAGCAGCGCTATCGGTCGCTTGCAAAAATCGGCCTGAGCGAAAAGGAAATGTCGCAGAGTGTGACGATTCAATTGGCCATCCTGTTCTTCTTTCCGTTCGCTCTTGCAGCAGTTCATACGTATTTTGCGATGAAGACGCTCGAGGCGCAGAGTCTTGGTCATTTTGCAGCTCCGGTGTTGATGACGATAGGCGGATTTCTGACCTTCCAACTATTATTCTTTATGATCATTCGAAAAAGCTATTTGAAAAAATTAAAAGGATTTTTAAGGTGATAAAACATGAAAAAAACAATTTCTCTGATTACAGCCGGTTTGGCTGTTGTATGCATTGGTGCATTTCTATTAATTCATCATGAGGTGACAGACAGGTTCAATCCACTTGTGAAGAAAGAAAGCGTGTATGTCCAAATCAACAAAGACGGAAAGCACTTGAGTCCGGGCCGCTATGAGTACACGCTGGAAGGATATAATGACACTGGGAAGGAAAAAGAAATTACATTCTCCTCCAGCGCCTCCCTTCGAAAAAACGCCTACCTAAAGGTACACGCGAAGGGAAAATACGTTGAGACATGGGAAGAAGTACAGCCCGGCGATATGCCGAGTGCAGTTCGGACCAAATTGATCAGGCAGTAAAAAAACGGCGTCTAGCCGTTTTTTGTGTTACTATAATTTTACAGATTTCCGAAACTTTTTGGCCCGTTGTTCGTAGTAAAACAGAAGTCATATTGGTTAGGAGGTTTTCATATGATTGTTGGAATGATCGGTTTTATCCTGGTGGGATTCTTCCTCTACGCCGCCATGGCGCCGTCCGACGGAAACAACAGCGGCAGCAGCTCTTCAACTTTCTTTGTCGGGGGTCCTGATTCATCCGGCGACAGCGGAAGTGATTTCGGTGGCGGCGGAGATTGTGGCGGCGGCGGTGATGGCGGCGGCTGTTAAGACCCGCGGGCTGCCTTTCCCTATCTTCTGCTCGGACCCTTAGGCTGTATGCAGTTCTTGCTGCAGTCAGCCGGGTATGTTCCAGCCATCTCACTTCATCATTCATTCACCATCTAACTCCAAATACGCCATCATCAATCCAGTTGTTTAACCAGACTTCCGATTGGGAATGATGTAAAGACAGCAGATTCCCGCTCTTCAAACGATTTAAAAGTCACAATTAATCGATTCTGTTACAAAATATATAAAACTTTGCACCTACTTGTTCGATATTAAAAGAAGACATTCACAATAAGGAGGGTTTTTTCCAGATGATTTTTTTACTGGTTTTATTGGCTCTGTTTATTTTGTATTCATTCTTTTTTGACAAGAGCAACAAAAGATCTTATACAAAAGCGGCACCGAAAAGCAGAATATTGATCCGCCAGGCAGCTGCGCCGACCGGATTTTTGAGGGTCATCGAAACCGCACCCGGGCAGCCGGTAAACCGCCGAACCTCTGAAGGTATGCGTCCAAATCTGCGGCTTGTCATGAGCCCGACGGACCAAAATGAAAAAAAATAAAGAAAGCGGCATCATGATAAATGCCGTCTTTCCTATTGTATGCTGTGTTCCACCATTCTTCCAAAGGCGTCCGGCGACATTCCCGGCGAGATGCGGACCCTGTGCAGCGCATACATCCCCTGATCCCTAGCAGCCGCCCCCGGCTCTGTCGTCACCGCCATTTGATACCCCGCCTTCTCAGCCTGTTTGAGCGTTTCGGCATTATAGCGTCCAACTGGATAACTCAGCATGGTTGTGTTCTGCTGAAGCATGCCGTCAAACAATGTTTTGGAACGAGTCATTTCACTCAGCTGCTGCTCTGGAGCAAGTCCGTTCAATTCGACATGATTGATCGTATGGCTTTCGATAGCAATACCGTGTTCGGCCATTTCTTTCATTTGGCTTTCGGTTAAATGATTTTTTCTGCCGACCGATTTACCGATCATGAAAATTGTCGCCTTCATCTCATAATCTTTCAAAATCGGGTACGCTTTTTCAAAGTTATCTGTATAACCATCATCAAACGTAATCAGCACGCATTTTTCACTCGGCATTTTGTCTTGTGTTAAGACAATATAGGCTTCTTCAGGTGTCAGTGTGTAATAGCCGTTATCCTTCAGCCATTTCATATGTCCGCGGAACTCCGCCTCCGGTACGCGCAGGCTGTTTCCTGTGGAAATGCTGTGATACATGAGAATCGGAATGCGGGCGGGGCCCTTCACTTTGATCCACTTGGAGGATGGATCATGCTCCGCCTGCTGTTTTGATTGTTTTGCCGCTTTTTGAGCCGTATTTGGTTCTGTTTTTTCCTCTCCTTTTGCTTCATGACTGGAACACCCGTACAGCATTCCCATCAACATAAGCAGCAAAATGAGCAGTTTCGTTTTTTTCACAAGTATTCCCGCTTTCTATCTATTGAATCCTTTTTAATATCGGTTTCGGAACGAGCATTTTTCACCGTTCCTGCTTTGATGATGAAAGCCAAGCTTTACGCAGTATGCTGATCCCTTCTTCAATTTCCGCTTCAGAAAGCCCCCCAAATCCCGCCATGACGATGGAAGAGCTGCTTTTATGTGGCTCAAACCAGAAATCTGATACCGGATAAACTTTCACACCGAGTTTTTCCGCTTTATGTATGAGGTCTTGTGCATGTCGGTCTGTCTTCATCAAAATATGGAGCCCCGCTTTTTCGCCGATGATTTCCATGTCATTTCCGAAATGCGTTTTAATGGCCGATATTAATGTTTTGTGCTTTTCTTGATATACTTTTTTCATTTTACGGATGTGTCTTTCGAAAAAACCTTCTTTCATAAATAAAAACATCGCTTTTTGAATGATGGGTGAAGCGGACTGGCTGTAGCGGCCAAGCGTTTCTTTAAATTCATCTGCCAGCTTTGAAGGGAGAACAATATAACTCAATCTCGCTGCCGGAAGAAATGACTTTGAAAAAGTCCCTAAATAAATGACTTTTTCTTTTTTATCAAGCGCTTTTAAAGATGGAATAGGCCTGCCCTGATAGCGGAATTCACTGTCATAGTCGTCTTCGATAATGTAGGCATTCTCACGGCTTGCCCATTCAAGCAATTTCAGCCTCTTCTGTACCGGCAGGACCATTCCATACGGAAACTGATGAGATGGCGTAATATAAACGAGTTTGGCTCGGCTTGCAGCAAGCTGAGACAAATTGATCCCGTCTGTCTCGAGACCAATCGGCTGAAGTTCACATCCATGGTTGAGGAAAACGGAACGCACACCATCATATCCCGGATTTTCCGCCGCAACCAATCGGCCGTGCATTGAGAGCAGCTGGCAAAGAAGTCCGACTGCATACTGCGTACCGGAACAGATCACAATTTGCTCCGGTACACAGCGCACACCCCTTGCCTGAAATAAATACTTCGCCAATTCCGTGCGAAGGCCGAAATCGCCTTTATGATCGCCATACAAAAATAAGTCATGATCTCCACTGTCCATTGCATTCTGCAGACAACGTCTCCATGTTTTGAATGGAAAATGGCTTAAATCGATATCACCATATTTAAAATCATATGTTGCCGCTGAAGCTTGTCCTGTGTCTTTTTGTTCCCGATTGGTATGAATCTTCAATTGACTAGGCGGCATCAGTGTTTTCTCCAAGGGAAGCACTTTGATGCCGATCCTTGGCCTGCTTTCTGTATAGCCTTCTGCAGTGAGCTGCTGATAGGCGCTTTCAACTGTATTTTTGCTTAGATGCAAATGTTCGCATAAATAGCGGATCGGCGGCAAAAGAGCTCCCGCTGGGATGCCGCCGGCCTCTATTTCTTTTTTGATATATTCGTAAAGCTGTATATACAGAGGTGTTTTAAGCTGTTTATTGAGTAAAGGCGTTAACTCTATCATCATCTGACCTCATCAAGTTTTCTATTATTGTCTCTTTTTAAAGGGACAATAACAACTTAAAATCAGTTTAATAATAAAAAGGAGCGTGAATGTGATGGCTCATTCCATTCGGCAAAAACAGCTTGTCTGCACAGATGAAAAAAAGATTGATCAATTTTTAACAGAAGCGCAAACCGGTTATCTCGGCATGTCCACAGATGAATATCCATATGTCATCCCTTTGAATTTCGTCTGGAAAAACGGTTACATTTACTTTCACGGTGCATCAGAGGGACGGAAAATGGACATGCTGCAAGAAAATCCTAACGTATGTTTCACAGTCAGCGAACAATATGGAACAATGGTTCATCCCATTCCCGCTAAAACCGATACCGCTTATATGAGTGTCATTCTTTTCGGCACAGCGTCAATCATCACAGACTTAGATGAAGCAACATCCGCGATGCAGGCTCTTCTCGACAAATACGTACCAGGATACTACAGTACTCCGCTTCACAAAACACATGTTGAAAAGTACAGATCGAGTTTAGGCAGCAAAACCGTTGTCCTTAAAATTCATCCCATAAAGATAACAGCTAAAGAAAACATGCTGAATCAAAGTATGAAATTCGAAAACGGGCGGACCGTACAGGAAGACCGTTGATAAAAAAAGACCCGCAGCTTATGCTACCGGGTCTCCTATGGATTGTGCCGCATTTCCATCTATAAATTTCAATCCCGCTGTGTACCGCTTTTTCCGCTTCTTTATCCAGCAGACGAGCGCCAACCGCTGATCCGGATCCTTCTCATTGATAGAAACCAACACATGTTCATTCATCTCAAGCGGGACGCCGGATTCAATCTGACAGCCTGACAAGCTGATGTCCTTAATCATGATCTCGTGGGCGCCTTTCTCTGCATCATCGGGAAACAGCAGTGTTCCCAGACCTTGAAAGGCCTCGCGGACGTGTTTTCTCTTGTATGCATCCGGGCTTTTTTCTGTTTTCATGAAAAAGCGCAGCACTGTTGACAGCGTATCAGCCCGCTTTTCCCGGTCGGCCTTTTTTGCATTTTCTTCATCAAACATAAAACCGATCAGTTTCACATATAGTTCCTTGTCCATCTCTTTGAAGTGCAGCCCGATTTCAATGTCTGCCTCGTCTTTTGTCGTCCACATCACCCGAGCCGGCACTTTTCCGACCGCATCTATGATCAGACCGTCCACATGATAGTACATGTGCAAATCAGCCTGATAAGGCAACCTGATACGCGCGCCCGTGTCGCTCACATCGATCAGTTCGCATTCGTGCTCATCGCCAGAAACGGTGGAAAAAGCCGCCGGCTTGTTGACTGTGAACCGTTCAGAGCTTCGAAATCTCGGCCTGTCAAAGGCAACGAGCAGCGCAAGTATGAGTCCCGTCATATTATAGAGAACCCAAAATAAATGATACGATGTGACGTTCATATCAAAAGTATGCAGAAACCAAAGTTCATAAAGAATTTTCCCGAGAGCAAACAGCGTCATTGCAAGCAGAATCGCACACGGCAGCGCCGTCGTATATTTGAATTTTCGCCGATCTGTGTTGACGCCCTTCGGTGTGACTTTAAAATCAAACCGCTTTTTAAAAATGAATTCCGACAAAGCCGATATCGCCATGTGCGGCGCCATCGATGTATCGTAAATATGACTCCAGCTCATGCTGCGCTGCCGGTCCGAAACGGCTTTAAATGAAAGGTAAGAACCTAAAAACGCAGGCAGCCAAAACGAGGTGATCGACCACAAATCGGTCTTTAAGCTATGTATGCCAAACAGCAAAAACAAGAGCGGCGCCAGGATGTAAACCATCTTAAAAACGCCGAAAAACCAAAAGAGAATACCGTCAAAATAAAGAATGCGCTGCATTGGTGTAAGACCTTTTAAGAAAAGCGGATTCCACTTCTTTCCGCACTGAATGTTTCCCCTGCACCAGCGGTCGCGCTGTTTCAAAAGATCCGTCCACGTTTCCGGCGAGAGACCGACGGCAAGCACTTCCTTGACGAAAACAGATTTAAATTTCGTTTGCAAAAGCATTCCGGTTGCCATATCCTCCGTAATCACGCCTGTCGCAAAACCGCCGATTTCATCCAAAGCGGTTCTTCTGAAAACCGTATTGCTGCCGACGTACATGACGGCATTAAAACGGTCTTTCCCGGCCTGGAGCCTGCGCATAAAAAAGTCCTGCTCATTCGGAATGTTCGCACCGGAAAATAAGTTGTACTGATAAGGATCTTCATTATAGAAGGCCTGCGGCGTTTGAACAAAAGCCACTTTTTCCTTCTTAAAATAGCCGACAGTTTTCTGCAAAAATGAAGGGAGCGGAACCATATCGGCATCCATCGTCACAATCAGTTCCCCGTTCGAGCAGCTCATCGCATGGTTTAAATTCCCCGCTTTTGCATGCTCATTGTTTGGCCTTGTAACGTAATGAACGCCAAGTTCCTCAGCCAGTTTTTGAATATCCGTCCGCCTTCCGTCATCACACAAATAAATATTGACAAGCTCTTTTGGATAGTCGAGGCTCAGACAGCCTGCCACTGACTTTTTCAGCACATGGCGCTCCTCGTTATAAGTTGCAATGAGAATATCAACGCTCGGCCAATGGTCTTGATCGCCCAGCGTTTCCGGCTCCCGCTTCCTTTCCTTCCATACTAGCGTATAAAAGACCAAGAGCTGTAAAAAGCCGATACATTCAGTTGCAATCAGGATCACGCCCATCACGATGTCGGCGGGGCGAGAGACAGGCAGTGTATAGCCGAACCGCCAAACAATATACACGCCGTTCGTCATAAGACACAATATGATTAAAAATTTCTTGAAACGCGGATTCATCCAAGATCCCAAAAAACCGATGAGAATAAGGGCAATCATTGCGACGGGATAGCAGTGTAAGATAAATTCCATTTTCTTCTCCTTATGTGCTGATAAAAAACCCTTCGGGAAGGGTTTCTCTAAAATTTCCCTCCATTTCATTCTTTTGCACTCGAATATATTACCACCTTTAGACCTAAATTTCCTTAAAAATAATAAAAAAACATATCTAATTGTCTTTTAAACGCGAAAAATATAAGACTATAGACTCTATTCCGAAAAATTCATAAGGCTCACGTTGATAACCCTTCACATATATGCCACCTCAAGATTGAATCTTTTGTCGCAGACGTCCTCTGTCTCTTCGGAGACGGGAGCTGAATGTATCAACGGTTCACACAGGAAAAAAGGTCTCTGTTCCTAAATGTTTGATTTATTTTTGACGGATTGACAGCTTTTTTGTGTCGATTTTAATTCCAGTAAAAGGAGATTCGGGAATTACCGCATCAAAAAAAGCCTGCACAAGGCCATTAAACAGTGTCCAGACACGTCTTTAACCAAATGGACCCGCTCTAGATCATCATGTGAAAACAGCTAGGTCTTCCTGCACGGTTGTCTGAATTTTGATTTTTTTAGTATACTTAATTTAGTTAAATAACTCAGAGCAAAGGGATAACAAAAAGGATGGGGGAAAGAAAATGGAAGCAAAACCAAAGGTACAACATATACCGATTCAAACAACGAAAGAATCGGATGAAAATTTTTTTGCAAGAGCAATGAATGTTAAAATCGGCATCATTCCGCTGCCCGTATACTTGCTGCTCTTCGCTTTGATTGTGACGTTTGTCTATATGCACGATCTGAAAAGCGACATTTTAACTGCTATTGCGGTTACGGGCTTTTTCGGATTCACCTTCGCCCAAATCGGAAAGTCGCTGCCGCTTCTTCGTTCTGTCGGCGGTGCCGCTATACTTGCGACATTTATTCCTTCAGCTATCGTCTATTACCATCTCATTCCCGATGACATTATCAAATCAACAACTGAATTTACAGAAAACTCAAACTTTCTTTATTTGTTTATCTCAGCCATTGTAGTGGGAAGCATTTTAGGGATGAAAAGAGAAACGCTGGTCAGGGCGTTCATTAAAATTTTCATTCCGCTGATCGCAGGGACAATTGCCGCAGCGGCAGTCGGTCTGACAGTTGGTACAATGCTCGGCCTCGGATTTCAGCATACGCTGCTGTACATTGTGATTCCGATCATGGCCGGAGGGGTTGGCGAGGGAGCCATTCCGCTGTCCATCGGCTATTCGGAAATCATGCACATGTCACAAGGGGAAGCTTTTGCACTTGTCATTCCTTCCATTATGTTCGGAAGCTTAAGCGCTGTCATTTTGTCTGGGGTTTTAAATGTAATGGGGAAGAAAAAGCCTGAATGGACAGGCAACGGAAAAGTCGACCGTTTCGAAAGTGGGGACGCACTGCCGCTTGAAAGCCGCGACAAAGACAAAGAAAGCGTTTTTAACCTTTCCCACTTTGCATCGGGAGGCATTCTTGCCGTCTCATTATATTTGGTCGGTATGCTTTCACATGACTTGTTCGGATTTCCAGCACCCGTCATGATGCTTCTCTTGGCTGTTGCCGTGAAACTGTTTCGTTTGGCTCCGGCGAATTTGGAAAACGGCGCCTACGGCGTGTCACGCTTCTTTTCAACTGCTGTGACATATCCGCTGCTTTTTGCCATTGGCGTCTCCATGACACCGTGGGACAAGCTGATCGCTGCTTTTAATATTGCCAATATTATTACGATCGTATCTGTCGTGATCACGATGATAGCCGTCGGCTTTTTTACAGGAAAGTGGCTGAACATGTACCCGATCGAAACCGCGATTATCAATGCCTGCCATTCAGGTCAGGGCGGAACGGGGGACATCGCCATTCTCAGCGCCGCCGAGCGCCTCGAGCTCATGCCGTTTGCTCAGGTATCCACAAGAATCGGCGGAGCGATAACCGTTACACTGACATTGCTGCTGTTAGCCCAGTTTTATTGATGAATGAAAAAGCCTGCAGAGCAAACTGCAGGCCTTCTGTTTAGTATCTAGCGTACTTTTTTCGGAACATAGTCGGGAAAGTCTGTCACAATCCCGTCCACGCCAGCCTTTAAAAGCGGAGGCACTTCATCGCGGGAGCGGACGGTCCATGGCGTAATTTTCATGCCGAACGCATGGATTCTCGGCACAAGTGTAGGATCAGCGGCCACATTTTTTAAGTTGGCGTTCACATATTTGGCATAGCCGGAAAATGCCTTGAGCTTTGCATCTGTTAAGTCCGCTGTTTTTGACGTTAAGACACCTGTCGGCATTGATGGGAGCAGCTGATGAATTTTGTATACAGAGTTGAAATCAAACGATTGTACAATGATTTTTCCGTTTTTAGGCTTATCCATTCTCCGCTCTTTCAATGCCGCTGATACTTTTTCTTCGATTCCCGGATAGCGTGCAGGTTCTTTCAATTCGATCAGCATTCCGATCTTTCCTTTATACCGGTCAAGCACTTCTTCAAATGTCGGAATGCGTTCCCCGGCGAACTGCGGCCCGAAGTAGCTGCCAGCATCAAGCTTGCGCAGCTCGGCAAGCGTCAAGTCCTTTACGGCGACCGGCAGCACTGAGCCGATGTCTGTCGTACGGTTTACAGTTGTATCATGAATGACGACAAGCTCCCCGTCCTTGGACATTTGAACATCCAGCTCGATATAATCCGCTTTCATCTGATGCGCCTTTTCAAAGGCAGCCATCGTGTTTTCCGGCGCGTATCCCGAAGCACCTCTGTGCGCAATGACAGCCACTTTTTTAGGCTTCGCCGCCGGCTCTTGCGCTCCCGCGTCCGGTGCAAACAGTGCTGACCCGATAGAAACCCCGATCAATGAAGATAACATCAATTTCTTTAATAAAGCTGACACATCATCCACTCCCCTTTTGCTCTTCTCTTGCCAAAGTATAGGTTCGCACTGTTAAGATTATGTTTCAGCAGTCTTTAATTTTCATAAATTTCCTGATAAACAAAAAAAGACCCCCTCAGCAAGAGATCTTTTTTTGGATATATCAGCGCTCACAGGCAATTTTGTCTTTATCGCGGTCCAGCTTTTTATTGGCGTCATAAAGCGCTTTTGAAACATACGGCTTGTACTTCGTTTTTCCGCCTTTGTTTTTGACCGACTTCGAACGTGCGACGCCGCCTTTATAGTCTTTATTTAAAGCTTTGCAGTTTTTGTACGTTTTTACCTTCGTTTTTGCTTCTGCCACATCGCCGGCACCCCAGGAAAAACCGATGATAAGACCGGCAGACAAAAGACCCGCTGCTATTTTTTTCATCCCGTTTGACCCCTTTCGTCTAATTCTTATGTATCTTTTACCATGATAAAATATTTTTCTTATTCACTCAAGAAAAATATGACATTTTATTGAATAAAAAGTATCTATTGGACAAAGGACTTTCCACACAAAAAACCGGCCGCGTTATGCGCCGGCTTCATCAACATATTGATGTTCACAAGTCTTTTTCAAAACAGCGTGAATCTCATAGGCCAATTCCTTCGGATGGATGCACAGCATGTCTTCCAAAGGACTGTTCCAGTTCCCGTTCTTAATCAATTTCAGCGCATAATGGCCGGCCGGACTGCACTCGGGATACCACTCTATATCGAGGAGGAGGCATTCTTCCTCATGCCGCAGCTTCAAAAGATCCCGTTTGAAATCTGACCGCCAGGCCTTGCTGTCAGGCGCCAATTCATCGGGGTTTGTATCGGTTAATGAGTGATGCACAACCGTCCAACCGGCCGGGATTCTAAGCCTCAGCAAATTGCGGGCGCCGCCAGAGGCGCGAATCCTATCTTCCAACCGTTCGACCAGCTGTTCATACGGCGTATCCGAATCTTCACTGACCAGCGTTTGATCAGCATTTAGCATCCTGATAACGTACTTCAGTTCTCCAGCATATTCAACTTGTACCATTTTACCGGAGGTTTCATTCTCCAAGGTGAAGAGCGTACGGCGGGGATCGCGAATCGGCTTTTGATACAAATGATTTTCTTTCACTGTCCAGCCGGCCGGCACCATTAAAGGATGCAATTTAAAAAAATACTGAGATTTGGTCAACGTTCTCACATCCTCTATCCTTGTTCTGTCCTCTTTCCTATCAATCTATGTGCCGGGCCGGCTTCTTAGAACAACGGCGGACCAGCCTCACAAAAAAACCGCCCGACGCTTCATAAAGCAGTCAGGCGGCTTTTCGTTTTTACTCGCCGGTTTTTTCTTTTCCGTAATGATACGTTGATGGATCAACAGGTTTGAAGTCTGAAATTTCGTGGAACCTTAACAGATCTTTATAGAGTACTTGGTCGGACAGATCCAGCTGTTCGGACACCTGTGATTTGAGGTTTTCCGTTTCCTGGTTGCCTTTGATCTCTTTTCCTGTCTTTGTATCGTATACGGTCGTATCAATCATCGTGTACTTCGGCGTTACATAGTTTCCATTTCTGAAAGCCACGGTTTCGTCGTGGTCTTTAGAAAAGAGGTCTGTACCAAAGTTGATGTATTTTTTGCTGTCAATACCTTGCAGGTGAAGAAGTGTCGGCATGACATCCATTTCGCCGCCATACGTATGATTGACTCCGCCTTTTTTGCCCGGAACGCGGATCATAAGCGGTACGCGCTGATTCATCGCGTTTTGATACGGTGTAATCTCTTTTCCTAATACTTCTTTCATCGCACGGTTGTGGTTCTCTGAGATTCCGTTGTGGTCGCCATAGATGACGATGACGGAATCATCATATAATCCCGATTTTTTCAGCTCTTTAAAGAAATCTTCAAGCGCTTCGTCAAGATAACGCGCCGTCTGGAAATACCCGTCTACCGTTTTGTCTCCCGTCGTTCCCTTTTCAAGGGTGGCATCCTTTTCATCCAAAATGAACGGATAGTGGTTTGTCAGCGAGATTAAATGCGCATAGAACGGCTGTTTCAGCGATTTCAGCTTCGGAATTGATTCTTCAAAGAACGGCTTGTCTTTCAAGCCAAGGTTGACGAGATTCTCCTCTGACATGTCATATGTGCTGGCATCGAAGAATTTGTCATAGCCAATTTGTTTATACACCTGGTCGCGGTTCCAGAATGACTTGTAATCCCCGTGGAGCACGGCGCTTGTGTAGCCTTCTTTTTGGTTCAGAATCGCCGGCAGGGACTGGTACGTATTTTGCCCTTTTGTTACAAACGCGCTGCCTTCAGGCAGTCCGTAAAGGCTGTTGTCCATCATCAATTCGGCATCCGCGGTTTTACCTTGACCGGTCTGATGGAAAAAGTTATCGAAATACATCATGTCATTCTGGCCGTGCGCCAGCTTGTTCAAGAACGGCGTGACTTCTTTTCCGTTCAGCTTATAATCGATCAAAAACGTCTGGAAGCTTTCCAAATGAATCTTGATGATGTTCTTACCTTTTGCTGCGCCGAAATACTCGTCATTCGGTTTTGCATAATGCGAATTTGTATAGTTAATGACGCTCGTCAGGTCGTCGCTGCTCGCATATGCCTTTTGGCTCGCGTTTTGGGCAGCCTGAACACCATCATAGATCATGTAATTGTAAGGCCCCAAATACTTGACGATATAATTTCGGTCAAATGTTCTTGTCAAAAGCTCCGGACGGTCTGTCTCAGCAACTGCAAGGTTGATGAAAAACAGCGCCACTCCGCCGATAACGACAGTTGCAGCCCATCTTTTTTTCAGTTGTGCCGCCTTCAGTTCAGGCAGCTTCACACATAATGCAATCAGAATGATCAAATCGACGAAATAGATAACGTCATGAAATGCCATGATGTCAAAAACGCCATCCGACATGTTGCCGAGGTTTCCGGCTTGTTTTAAGTTTGCAAACGTCAAAAAGTCATCAAAGAAACGGTAAAACAGGATATTTGCATATAAAGCAAACGTCATCACAGCATCAATGATGATGATCCATATCGCCGACCGACGGCCTTTAGCAAACAAAGCCAAACCGAGTGCAGCAATCGTGAAGCTGAATGGGTTGATAAACAGCAGCATGTGCTGCGTAGACCCTTTCACACCCAAATTAAACTCTAAAAAGTAGGAAGCATAGGTTTTAGCCCATACAAAAACAACAGCTAACACAAAAAAGCTTAGCTTATGAGAGAATATTTTTTTCATGATAACCTCTACCTTTTTAAACTTTTTTCAGACCGCTTTCTGTTTCAGTCAATGAAGCGTGAGGAAACGATAATATATCATTCTACTAAAAGTCTCGGCGGTTATTCAAGCACGTCCACGATGAAAATCCCCCAGCTTCCCTCACTCAAACAGTCCACGTCTGCGTAAAAAAATTCCGCATTTAAGACTACGGCCTCTAATTAAGACGAATGAATTTCCCCAAAGGTTTCAGTTATTTTCATTCATCTCGAAAATTGCTCTTTCCCGGACGATTAAATATCTTTATGAAATTCATTTAAATAAGCTTTTCTTTGCGCTTCTGTGAACCGGCCGATCCAGTCCGCACGCGCTTCATCCGTCATATAGGGCAGAATGTATAGCTCGACCGCTTTATAAAATGCCGGTTCAGGAAGAATGTTGTACGTCGGAATCCGCACCATGCCGTTCCCGCGCGTCTCTATCAGTATATCCATAAAGAAAATGCCTTTCGGGCTGAAGCGGTGCTGCGCCATTTTAATGCTTTTAATGTCCTTGAACAATACAGATTTCTTCCCTGAGAACAGCCGCCCGCCTTCTCCCTCGATCATGCTGAAGATGATGTTTCCTTTTTTCGTGAAGGCCGGAAATATCATTAGAAAAGTAATCAAACCATAGATGATCCCGAAAAGTCCGACTCCCAGGTAAAGCAATGAATATTTCGATTCGAGTTTTATTGCTTCATAAAAGAGCCACAATCCGACCAATCCGAAACCTGCCGTCCCCGCAAAAGCCCATACTCTAAAGAACATTCGGCTTTTCACATCAATTGGTTTTTTTTCTTCCTGTTCCAAAAATAATAGACCTCCTTTACTTCAGCAAGCGGATTTCTATATTAATGAAATTCATGCCACAATCTACCTTACCACAGAAACCGGTTTCTGCATAAAACTTGCAGTGTGAATGATCACGTATTCGTCCAACCAGCAGACGATCTGTCCCTAATCACGACCCGATGAATACAAAAAGGCTCCCGGCCATCTGCCGGCAGCCTTCCCCTATTTTGAAATATCAACAAATCCCTCGCCGAATACATCCCTGACATCGTGGATGATGACAAATGCTTTTTTATCTGTGCTTCTTATAATTTTCTTGAGCATGGACAGCTCTTGTTTATTAATGACAATGTATAGAATTTCTTTGGAATCGCCCGTATAGTGTCCGCGTCCCGTTAATATCGTGACGCCGCGGTCCATCAAGGTATTGACCTGCGCAGCGATCTCGTTTTTATGCTCAGAAATGATCGTGATCGCTTTTTTCGTGTTGAGCCCTTCGATAATGAAATCCATGACCTTTGTGGCGATGTACAGCATGACAATCGTAAACATCAGCTTTTCAGCACCAATGATAAAGTAGGAACTGAACACGACAACTAAATCGATCATCAGCAAGGCATAGCTGATGTTCCAGTCGAAATATTTATTGGCGATTCTCGCGAGAATCGCAGACCCGGCAGTGGTTCCGCCGACACGGATGATCATGCCGATGCCGACGCCGGCAAATACCCCGGCAAAGATCGTGCTGATGATCACTTCATCAGCCGGCACCGTCCAATCTTCAGTAACATGCAGAAAAAATGAATTGGCCGCCACCGCAATGATGGTATAAATCGTCGTTTTTTTATCCAAAAAGCGATAGCCGATAATCAGAAGAATGCCGTTCAGCACAAAGTTTGTGATGCCCGGAGACCATTCAAAAACGTAGTATAAAATCAGCGTGATCCCCGTGACGCCGCCTTCTCCCAAGTCATTCGGGATGGCGAACAGATTCACGGCTAACGCAAAGAAAAATGCGCCTATAACAATCAGGATCATATCCATTGCTTTCTTTTTCATAAAACTGCATCCCCTTCCTTATTCGTAGTCGATTTCCTGTAAAAAGTAAAAAAGCCCCGGAGAGAAGCTCTTTGATTAAGAGCAAAAACTCCTGGGCTTTTATCCCACCGTGTCATAACGATATCTTCGCTATGTGTTTTCTCTCGGACCAGACCAGCGCGGAACCCACTGCGGAACCCTAGAAAACCACCTTTTCTCTGTTATCAATTTGTCATCTTCAAGCATTATAAGTGAAATTTTGGGGTCTATCAACCCCTTTAACAGCCTGAAAGATTTGTTTTTTTGTAAAATAGCTTCCGTCTGCCGACGATAAAACCGTCCTATAATAATAGATATACGTGTTTTGCCTGGGAGGCGCTTTTATGAACAAACAAAAACGGCAATGGCTCATCAAGCAAACCATTCTCGAACATCCGGTAGAAAATCAGGAACAGCTGGCATCCCTGCTGGAAAAACGGGGCATCGCCGTTTCGCAGTCTACCATTTCCCGCGATATTAAAGAAATGTATCTTGTGAAACAGCCCGGTGAAAACGGAAAGCTTGTCTACACGACAAATGCTTCCTTATCCATCAACCCTTCCAAAATATTAAAAGATAAAATCTCCGACGTTGTCCTGCATGTGCATCGGACGGACAACTTGATCATTATTAAAACAATGCCCGGCAACGCCCATGCCATCGGCGTCCTTCTTGATAAGCTGGGAAGCCCGGAAATGCTGGGCTGTATATGCGGGAACGATACATGCCTTGTGATTTCCCAATCGCCTGAGGCAGCCCAATCATTTTGTGATCACTTATGCTGATCCGGCCATCCGGATCAGCTTTTTTTCCCTCAAAAAAAATTTTTTCAAAAAATCCCCTTTAAAAATATACACGTTTTATACGTTCTATTCTCTGCTCCTGCAAGGACTCATTTTCAATTTATCATAATTATTCATTTTTGTTTTTGCTTCATCAAAAAACATGTGAAATATATCACGTTTTTGTTGTTATCGCTTTCACATCGCGCTTTTCCTTCCTGTTTTAAGCTGTACATGTAACAAAAAGAGCTTAGGAGGCGGGATGATCATGACAACACCGATACACGTTTACTCTGAAATCGGCCCTTTGAAAACCGTCATGCTGAAGCGGCCCGGTCGGGAACTGGAAAACCTCACACCCGAATATCTGGAAAGGCTTCTCTTTGACGATATTCCCTTTTTGCCAGCGGTGCAAAAAGAGCATGACCAATTTGCAGAAACGTTAAAGAAACAGGGAGTTGAAGTTCTTTATTTAGAAAAGCTGACGGCTGAAGCCCTGGATGACGCTTTCATCCGCGAGCGGTTTATCGATGAGCTGTTAACGGAAAGCAAAGCAGATATCAACGGCGCTTACGACAGACTGAAAGAGTTCTTGCTCACCTTTGACGCCGATTCGATGGTCGAACATGTGATGAGCGGCATTCGAAAAAATGAGCTGGAACGCGAAAAGAAATCGCATCTTCATGAGCTGATGGAAGACCATTATCCATTTTATCTCGATCCGATGCCAAACCTTTACTTCACAAGAGATCCGGCGGCCGCCATCGGAAGCGGACTGACCATCAACAAAATGAAAGAGCCTGCTCGCAGGAGAGAGTCGCTGTTTATGCGCTACATTATCAATCACCACCCGCGTTTTAAAGGACATGAGATTCCGGTTTGGCTTGACCGTGATTTCAAATTCAATATCGAAGGCGGAGATGAGCTTGTCTTAAATGAAGATACCGTAGCGATCGGGGTATCAGAACGGACAACGGCTCAGGCGATCGAGCGTCTTGTCCGGAACTTATTTCAGCGGCAGAGCCGGATTCGCCGCGTACTGGCCGTCGAAATACCGAAGAGCAGAGCCTTTATGCATTTAGATACCGTCTTCACGATGGTTGACCGAGATCAATTCACGATCCATCCCGCCATCCAGGGGCCTGAAGGAGACATGCGGATCTTCGTTCTTGAGAGAGGGGAAACGGCAGACGACATTCGTACGACTGAAGAACACAATCTGCCGGAAGTGCTAAAAAGAACGCTCGGCCTTTCAGATGTCAACTTGATCTTCTGCGGCGGCGGAGACGAAATCGCTTCAGCCAGGGAGCAGTGGAATGACGGTTCCAATACACTCGCGATCGCTCCTGGTGTCGTCGTCACCTATGACCGGAATTACATTTCTAACGAATGTTTGAGAGAACAGGGCATTAAAGTTATCGAAATCCCGAGCGGGGAGCTTTCAAGAGGACGCGGCGGCCCGCGCTGCATGAGCATGCCGCTCTATCGCGAAGATGTGAAATAGCCAAACCTAAAGAAAAAGGAGAGAGATCCATGAACCAAACGATTGATTTAAAAGGCAGAAGCTACTTAGCTGAAAAAGATTTTTCCGAAGAAGAAATCCTCTATTTGCTCGATCTCGCCCAAAAATTAAAAGAAAAAAAAGCGCAAGGCATCAAGCATCGCTATTTGGAAGGTAAAAACATCGCTTTGCTGTTTGAAAAGCCTTCTACAAGAACGCGCTGCGCTTTCACGACAGCCTGTATCGACCTCGGTGCGCATCCCGAATATTTGGGAAAAGACGACATTCAGCTCGGCAAAAAAGAATCGATCGAAGACACAGCCAAAGTTCTCGGCCGCATGTTCGACGGAATTGAATTCCGCGGATTTGAACATGAAAAAGTGATTTCCCTGGCAGAGCATTCCGGTGTGCCGGTATGGAACGGGCTGACCGATTTATGGCATCCGACGCAGATGCTTGCGGACTTTATGACAGTGAAAGAACATACGGGACGCGTAAAAGGGATCAAACTCACCTATATCGGCGACGGCCGTAACAACGTCGCAAACAGCCTGCTCATCGGCGGCGCCAAAGTCGGCATGGACGTGAGAATCTGCTCGCCTCAAGAGCTGTTCCCTGATCAAGACATCGTTAAAATGGCGGAAGCGTTCGCCGAAGAATCCGGCGGAAAAATCACCGTCACAAGCGATACAGATGAAGCCGTGTCCGGAGCCGACGTTCTGTATACGGACGTCTGGGTATCCATGGGAGAAGAAGACAAGTTCGCTGAAAGGATCAAACTGCTCAAGCCTTATCAAGTGAATATGGATCTCGTCAAGAAAACAGGAAACGATAACGTCATCTTCCTGCACTGTCTGCCTGCCTTCCACGACCTTCATACAACTTACGGACAAAACGTTTACGATCAGCACGGCCTTAAAGAAATGGAAGTGACGGACGAAGTGTTCCGCAGCAAACACTCTAAAGTGTTCGATGAAGCTGAAAACCGCATGCACACAATTAAAGCTGTCATGGCAGCGACACTCGGCGATCTTGACTGACAGGAAAAGGGGCTCATTCCCTTTTCCATTCTAAACCGAATGAGGTGACAAAAATGGCGGAAGAAAAGAAACTTGGGCTGTTTGCACTTATCGCGCTTGTCATCGGATCGATGATCGGCGGGGGCGCCTTCAACCTTGCAAGCGACATGGCTTCAGGAGCGGGGGCGGGAGCCATTTTAATCGGCTGGATCATCACCGGAGTCGGCATGATTGCCCTGGCCTTCTCTTTCCAAAACTTGACCACGAAAAGGCCTGATTTAGACGGCGGTATTTTCACTTATGCGCGGGAAGGATTCGGCCATTTTATGGGGTTTAACAGCGGCTGGGGGTACTGGTTCGCAGCCCTTCTCGGCAATGTCGCATACGGAACGCTGCTGTTCAGCGCAGTCGGATATTTCATCCCTGCGTTTGGAGACGGACAAAACGTCGCATCGATTATCGGTGCAAGCGTAATCCTCTGGTGCGTGCACTTTTTGATCCTGCGCGGGGTACAGTCCGCTGCCATGATCAACTTAATTACGACCATTTCAAAACTGGTACCGATTTTTGCTTTCATTATCGCCATTATCTTTGTGTTTCATCTTGATTTATTTACGAACGATTTCTGGGGAAAAGGGCTGTCGCTCGGTTCCATCGGGACACAGGTCAAGAGCACGATGCTGGTGACCGTCTGGGTGTTTACCGGAATTGAAGGGGCCGTCTTATTCTCAAGCCGTGCCAAAAAATCAAGCGATGTCGGCAAAGCGACTGTCATCGGCTTGATCAGTGTACTTGTGATTTACGTCATGATTACGATGCTGTCGCTCGGCGTCATGAATCAGCAAAACTTGGCCGGGCTTCCGAATCCTTCAATGGCCGCGATCATGGAGCATATCGTCGGCAAATGGGGAGCTGTGCTCATCAACTTGGGATTAATCATTTCCGTATTGGGCGCCTGGCTGGCCTGGACATTATTCGCGGGCGAACTCCCGCTGATCGCGGCGCGCGAAGGGGTCTTCCCGAAATGGTTCGGCAAAGAAAATAAAAACGGCGCGCCGACAAATGCGCTGACTTTGACAAACGCCATTATCCAGCTGTTTTTGCTGACGTTTCTCATTTCGGATGCGGCCTATCAGTTTGCATTCTCCTTGGCTTCCTCGGCCATCTTGATCCCGTATCTGTTTTCCGGGCTTTATCAGCTTAAATACAGCTGGCTGCACAAAGAACCTAACCGGGGAAAGAACCTCATCATCGGGATCATCGCAAGCATTTACGGCGTCTGGCTCGTATATGCCGCAGGACTTGATTACCTGCTTTTGACCATGATTTTATACGCTCCCGGCATTCTCGTATTCCGGGCTGTCCGCAAAGGAAAAGAAGGCCCCGTCTTCAATAAGGCCGAGCTTTTGATTGCCGCCGCGATTCTTGTATTGGCTGTCATCGCCGTGATCAGGCTGGCTGCGGGAAGCATTTCAATTTAACAAAACAGAGGTGATGATCAAATGAAAAAAAGAAAAATTGTCGTCGCACTTGGCGGTAATGCCATCCAAACCGGAGATGCCAGTGCAGAAGCGCAAAAGCGCGCGCTTGAAGAAACCGCCATGTATTTGGCGGATATGATCGACAGCGGCGCCGAATTAATCGTCACGCACGGAAACGGCCCGCAGGTCGGAAACCTGATGATTCAGCAAAAAGAGGCGGATTCCCCGAAAACACCGGCCATGCCGCTTGAAACTTGTGTTTCCATGACCCAGGGAATGATCGGCTATTGGCTGCAAAATGCTCTTGACCGGGCGCTGCATGCGAAAGGGAAAGGCGGACATGCGGCAACCGTCATCACCCGGGTCGCCGTCCGAGGCGATGATGAAGCATTCCGCAACCCGACAAAACCGATCGGTCCGTTTTACAGCGAAGAAGAAGCGAAAGAACTGATGAACAGCCGCAACGGCGGCCTCGTTTTTAAAGAAGACGCCGGAAGAGGCTGGCGCCGGGTCGTACCGTCTCCGGCTCCGGTATCGATCCTTGAACACGATGTTATCAATGATCTTGTCGAACACGGACATATCGTCATTGCGGCCGGCGGCGGAGGCGTTCCCGTCATTGAAAACGGCGATGCCGTCTCCGGTATTGACGCCGTCATCGACAAAGACTTTGCCGCCTGCAAACTGGCGGAACTTGTGCAGGCTGACGAACTGGTCATTCTAACAGGTGTCGACCATGTTGCCGTCGATTATTTAAAGCCGACAGAACGCGCGCTGAAACGCGTCACCACCGAAGAACTGAAAGGTTATATAAAAGAAAAGCAATTTGCAGAAGGAAGCATGCTGCCAAAAGTCAAAGCAGCCATCCAATTTGCCGAAGCCAAAAAAGGCAATAAAACGGTCATCACATCCCTGAAATTAGCCAAAGACGCTCTCCAAGGAAATGCCGGCACGATTGTCGAACAAGCCTAAAAGCAAAAGGAAGGGCTCGGGGAGGGTTCTTCCTTTTGCCAATCGTCAAAAACAAGTAAAATTTAAACTATATAGCCGCAACATAAGAAAATCGATAAGGGTGGTCCATATGAAGAACAAAGACATCGTACATCAACTGAAAAAGTTTCCTCTTCTCGCTTCCCTGAATAAAAGAGATCTGGAAGATATGAAACAGTTTATCTATTGGCGCACTTACCATAAAGGCCAGATATTATTTATGGAAGACGACCCCCGGGAACGAATGTACCTTCTTCTCGACGGCTTTATCAAACTCGAAAAATCAAACGAAGCTGGATCCATGTTTTATACCGACTATGTACGTCCTCATACCCTCTTTCCATTTGGAGGCTTGTTTCGGGATGAGCATTATCACTATGCCGCCGAAGCCTTAACAGATATTGAACTCTACTATATACCCATGAACATCTTCGAAGATCTCGTCCGGGACAACAAAAACCTGCTTTACGATATTCTCAATCATTTATCAGACATTCTTGCCCTCCACGAGGAAAGGCTGAAGCGCATTACACTCTCCCATGCACACGACAGGGTCACACAAGCCATTTACTATTTAACCGAAAGCCTCGGTCAAAAAGAAAGCAATTCAACCGTCATCAACTGTCCGATCACCGCTGCTGAAATTGCCAAAATCTCAGGGACATCCCGCGAAACCGTCAGCGCCGTCCTGAAAAAGCTCCGCTGCGAAGGCGTGATCAGTCAAATGAACAAGCAGATTATGATCAACCGGCCGGAGTATTTTATGTAGATCATATATGAGAAATCATCCCGACGACAAGCGGGATGATTCCCCCCGCCGCCTTTATTTATACCGGAATTCCTCTGTTTCAAACTGTCTGTTTTTGATGATATCCCGATAAAAGCAAGCCGATTTTTTCAGCGCCCTGCTGCGGTTGTCCTCCAATCGGATCTCAACAAGGCCGTAGCGGTTTTTAAAGGCGTTCATCGGAGAGACGTTGTCCGTGAACGCCCAAAGCATATAGCCTTTGCAGTTTGCGCCGTCTGCGATCCCTTTCATTGCCTCTCGCAAATGGGCCGAAATAAAATCGATTCTGTAGTCATCCTGAATGACACCTTCTTCATTTTTAAAACGCTCCTCATGTTCGACGCCCATCCCGTTTTCCGCAATCAGCCATTCGATATTTCCGTACTCATGTTTGAGTCTCATCGCCATATCATAGACAATTTGGGGATAGATCTCCCATCCTCTGAATGGGTTCATTTTTCTGCCGGGCAGCTCAAAGTATTCATAGTAATAAGCGGGATGAAATGGCGTTGAGTCATTCCACTGTCTTGACGGAGCTTTTACACGGCGGGGGTAATAAAGGTTAATGCCGGCAAAATCTACTGTATGCTGTTTGATGATGTCAAGCTCCGCCTCATCATGGTCAAACAGAATATCGTGTTTAACCAAGAGCTCTATCAATTCATCGGGGTAGGCGCCTTTGATGCTCGGATCCAAAAAAACCCTGTTAAAAAACAAATCATAGATGCGGGCCGCTTTTTGGTCATGAGGCGCGCTTGATCTCGCATAAGTAACCTCCGGATTCAAAATAACGCCGATTTTGGCGCCTTCCAGGCAATCGGACTTGCGGGCGTGAAAAAGCCTGACGCATTTCGCCGTCGCCAATGCCTTATTAAAATTCCATTGCATCCATTTTTTTGTGTTCTGCTCATATGGATATCGAATTGCATCAAGGAAAATCCGGGTTTGCGGGACAATCGGTTCATTAAAAGTAAACCAATATTTCACCCTGTCTCCATATCGTTCAAATACTTTTTTCGCATATGCCGCAAATAAATCTATGACATGTTTAGACCCCCACCCTCCGTATTTCTCCATTAAAACTGCGGGAATCTCATAATGCTCAAGGCAAATCATCGGTTCCACACCTGATGCAATCAGCTCATTGATGACATCGTCGATATAGCCTGCGTACACTTCGTCAACTTCTGCTGTTTCATAATCAATCAGAAAGCGGGACCAGTTAATCGATGTCCGGTAATGTGTCAAGCCGATCTCTTTCATATGATGAATATCCTCTTTATAGCGGTTATAAAAATCGGTTGCCACAGCCGGTCCGTATCCGTTATGCCATACATGCGGGTCATTCTTGTACCACATATCCAAATAAGAATCCTGTGTCGGCCGCTTCCCGGCCCACCCCTCTGTCTGCCACGCCGACGCTGCTGCGCCGAGAATAAAATCGGCGGGAATCTTCCACGTTTGTCTCGCCATTTTGTTCGCTCCTTTCAACGCCTTTACATGGAAACATTGTTTTCAGAATTTACCGTAAGGCTTCGATTCATCAACATCACAAACGGAAGATAAATAAGGGCAGAGACGATGATGCATACGATTTGTGTGACGACGGCGCCGAGGCTTCCTCCTGTCGACAGCCACGCATTGATAATCGGCGGTGTCGTCCACGGCACCATGACAACGGCTTTTCCGGCAAAGCCCGCCGCTGTCGCGATGTAACCGATCGCCCCCGTCACAAGCGGCGTCACAATAAAAGGAATCGCCATTAACGGATTCAGCATGACGGGAACCCCGAAGATCACCGGTTCATTGATATTGAAGATGCCGGGACCAAACGAAATTTTTGTAATGCTGCGCAAATCCTCCCGTTTCCCCGCGATAAAAATCGCGATCAACAGGCCGATCGTGACGCCGGATCCGCCGATGCTCATGTACACATCCCAAAACGGCATCGTAATGATATTCGGAATCGATTCGCCGGCAGCGTATGCATTCATATTGACGGTAATCGAAGCGAGCAGCAAAGGCTCCCTGATCGGCTTCACCATCTGGTTTCCGTGTATGCCGATGACCCAGAAAAACTGTGCGACAAACACTAGCAGCAAAATCCCGGGAAGGCCTTGAATCGCACCCTCAAGCGGTTTTTGCACGACATTGTACACAGCTTCATGAAGGTATACGCCCGTCAGCCGATGAAAAGCAAATCCGAAGCTGGCGATGATCGTGACCGTAATAATCGAAGGAAATAAAGTGCCGAACGAGACAGAGACATTGGCCGGCACGCTGTCCGGCATTTTAATTTTGAGCCGGTCCATGCTCGAAAGCTTGCTGAAGATTTCAACAGACACAATCGAAATAAACATCCCCAAAAACAGCGACTTCGGATCAGTAAATTCCTTGGCCAGCACATTAACCACTTCCTGCATCGAACCGTTCACTTCCAACAGCACCGTCGATGGAATGACAGAGATATAGGACATCAGCGCCATCAAGCCGGGAAAAAATGATTCATGCCCATTCAGCTTCCCGAGCTCAATCCCGATCAAAAACACTGCGCCGATCGTAATAAAGTTCAGCGTCGCATAATTGATCGAGGCCATAATCGGCTCAAGCGCAGACAAGAACCGAAAAGGCTCGAAAACCGCAAGTCCCGTCTCGGGGCTCATCACCATATTCTGCATCAGAACCGCAAACGCCCCGGCAATGATGACCGGCATCAGCGTAACAAACGCCGACTTAATGACCATGATATATTTGAAGCTTGTAATTTTAAAAGCGACCCGCTCAAACATCTCGGTCACCTTCGCCATCCTGCTCATTTACTCTCCCCCTTTTTTTGGTGGTTTGCTTTTACTTTACAATGAAAACGCTTTCTTTTCGGTGCATATTTTTTCCTTTGGGAGAGGAAATTTTTAGATTAGGAATATAATATGGGGAAGAGTGATTTTTGTTTCATAAGATACAGGGAACATACCTCCAAACATATAGAAATCAGTTAGGGCATGACGATTACCCTACATCATTGCAACCATTGGGGAGACTTGATTAATCATGGAACGAAGGTAATTGACAAAATATCTGCCACCAGCGAAGCCTTTAATATAACGAAACTCTTCGCTGGGACTTCAAAGTTCTATCACTTAAATTACACTTAATTAAAAATCAAATTCCAATTGGAAATCATAAGGTGGCAAGACATCGTCAATCTTTTCTTTATTAAAATGTTTTAAAATATAATAAAATAATGAATCTGAAACATACAATCTTTTATCATAGTAAGTAAAAACTTTTGGAAATATATCTTTTTTTGATTGTAATTCGTCAAAATGATTTAGAACAGATGTTAAAGCACCATGATTTATTGATTTAATTGGATGGATGTTTTTCAGATTATCAAATAAGTATTGAAATGAAAATCCTTTTTTGGCAATTTCAACATCAGATGTTAAAACTACTTTTATTATATAATAATATAGTTTTAATTTTGCTTTCCTTTCCCCATCAGCAATATCCTGAATTCTTTTAAGATAATGCTCACTTAACGTTAAATAATAGTTTTCATTACATTTTATTGCCTTGTCTAAGTCGTTGAGAACTATATATTCTTCATTTGTCTTTCTAATATTATTAGCAATACAAAAATGAGAAAGGAGCTGCTGGTAAACAGCCACAATTCCACTGGATGCATCAATAAAGTAGTTAATTATTTCGTCACTTATATCTATGTTGAGTACTTCACAACCCCTCTCTTTTATTTTCTTTAAATCCTCTTCTGACCATCTAGTAGCATCTATGTAATCAATTCTTTGAGATAGTTCTCCATTAAACTTTTCAAAATAGCCTTTATTGATTTTCGTTCCAATAATAATAAATCTTATTCCGCTTTGATAAAACATTTTTAAATCGTAGGCGAGTAAGTATTGATCAACGAGCTTTAAATAATGAAAGTCGTCGAGTACTATAAATTTTATATTTTTTTCTTTTAATGCTTCTACTAGTCTTACACTAGTGGTCTTAGGAATAGTTTTTCTGGCAACTTCACTTATTACTTGTGTCTCTGTTAATTCTCCAGAAAGTTTTGCTTTTAAAAATTGAAATAAACTCGCTTCCGCATCTTTATTTAACCTTGTGCCTCTTTCAATACTGCTAGTTAAAGTTTCAGAAGTTTCAATTCCACATTTATATAAAATTTGATTATAAATCTCATATAAATCAACTCCTTTGGTGCAATCAATCTCAACGGTCTCTTTATTTGGGGTAATATATTTCTTCCTTAAATGACTCTTGCCTACTTTAGTTTCACCAAAAACAACGATATGGTGATCAGTTAATTCAATCTTATCTTTGAAATCATCATCTACATGATGTCTTAAAACATAACTTTTCAGCAAATTGCTTGATATCCCAAAAACTTCTTTTAATGAAGTAGACAACCCTCTCACTCCTGATTTTTATAATAAATAACATCTACCTTACCACTTAGATTATAAACACAAATAATGAAATAATTGCAAACAATTCATAATTATAGATTAAAATAACAAACCATAAACCTTATTTTTTAATCAGTAAAGTTTATTCTGATGTTATGGTACTCTCTTCATCCATGATAAGATAAACATAAAACCAACAATTGGAGATGAAGGAAACATGAAGAACAAACTGATTGAACGTCTCATTTCTTATGCGAAAGTGGATACGCAGTCAAATGAAAACAGTCAGACGACGCCTTCCACTCCCGGGCAGCTGACGCTTGCCAATATGCTTGTTGAAGAGCTGAAAGAGATCGGCATGAAGGACGTCACAATCGATGAAAACGGCTATGTGATGGCGACGCTTCCTTCGAATACGGAAAAAGAGGTGCCGACGATCGGCTTCCTGGCTCATGTGGATACAGCAACAGATTTTACCGGAAAGAACGTCAATCCGCAGGTTATCGAACAATACGACGGAAAGGACATTGTGCTGAATGAATCTCTCAATGTCGTCTTATCGCCCAAGGAATTTCCCGAGCTTGCAGATTATGCGGGACATACATTGATCACTACCGACGGAACGACTTTGCTCGGCGCCGATAATAAAGCGGGAATCTCTGAAATCATGACGGCAATCGAATATTTAATTGCGCACCCCGAAATCAAACACGGGAAGATCAGAGTCGCTTTTACGCCTGATGAAGAGATCGGCAGAGGGCCCCACAAGTTTGACGTAGAGGCGTTCAACGCCACATTCGCGTATACGGTTGACGGCGGACCGCTCGGCGAACTGCAGTACGAAAGCTTCAATGCTGCAGCCGCGAAAATCACTTGTAAAGGAACGAACGTCCACCCCGGCACAGCAAAAGGAAAAATGGTCAATGCCGCCAAAATCGCGATGCAGTTTCACGCCGGACTTCCGGCAAACGAAGCCCCTGAATTTACTGAAGGTTATGAAGGCTTCTACCATCTGCTTTCGATCAAGGGCGATGTCTCTGAAACCACTCTCTCCTATATCATCAGGGATTTTGACAGAGACCGATTTAACGAGAGAAAAGCCAACGTCCAACAAATCGCAAACGACCTTAAAGCCAAATACGGCGAAAACAGCATCACAGTAGACATGAATGATCAATATTACAACATGAGGGAAAAAATCGAACCGGTCAAAGAGATTGTCGACATTGCCTATGAAGCAATGAAAAATCTGGACATCGAGCCGGTTGTGAAACCGATCCGCGGCGGTACAGACGGCTCCCAGCTCTCATACATGGGGCTTCCTTGTCCGAACATTTTTACAGGCGGGGAAAACTTTCACGGAAAATACGAGTATATTTCCGCCGACAATATGGTAAAAGCCGCCAATGTCATCGTGGAAATTGTGAAGCTGTTTGAAGAAAGAGCGTAATACGAAAAAAGCGAAAAGCGGCTGCAAGACACGACAGCCGCTTTTTTGTCAGATCAATCTTTATCTGCGCTTTGCCGAAATCAGAACATGTTTCGGCATAAAGCCGATTAACGTCTCACCGATGCAAAATATTCTGCTCATTTAGCTTCATCGCCTTTCCAAATATCTTTCAGCGTCCAGTAAGTGAACTCTTCGACCCGTACATTGCCTTTCTCAGAAAACAGCTCAATCCCGGCTCTTCCTTCTTTGGGATATATGCGGCTGGTCATTGTCGCTTCACCATGGTTTGCAAATACTTCAATAGACGATCTGTCAAGAAACAGATGCAAGGTGAGCTTCTCCTCCGCTTCAAGCCGTACGTTTCTCACACCGTCCCGCGCTTTGCCGGACTTTGAACAGTCGAGCGTCAGCTTTTGATCAGCCAAGCTGTACTGGATGATTGTCTCTTCCTGACCAATCCCCCGAATCTTTAAGCCAACCGTTTCGGCACTGCAAATTGTCAAATCAAAAACGGCCACCACTTCAAGAAGCTTTTCGGCTGTCTTTATCAAATAGCTGCCGGAAATCGATTGATTGGCACATTCATGATGTTCCGATTCACGAAGTAATTGAGTCTCCTCAACCGGATTCATTAAAATTTTGTGATCATCCTTCAACGTCAATTCACGCGGCAAAGTTAAAGCCCCGCACCATCCGTCCGCTTTCGTCGGCATCTCTGACTCCCACATATCCATCCAGCCAATCGCAATTCTGCGCCCTTTGTCATCCAACAAAGTTTGCACGGCATAAAAGTCATGGCCATGGTCCAATTCCTTAAAGGAGCCATGTACAAACTCATTCGTGTCTTCATCATAATCTCCAATCAAATAGCCTGTTTGATACAGATTCTGATATGAATCACCATCCGCCTCTATACCCTGAGGAGAAATCAGCAAAATGTGTTTGCCGTCTAATTCAAAGAAATCCGGACATTCCCACATAAAGCCGAGATTCCCGTCGCTTTGGGCGAGGACGCCTGCATATTCCCAATCTACAAAGTTAGGCGAGCGATATAAAATGACCCGACCGACATTTTCTTTTGAGGCGTTTCCGATCACCATATACCAGGTCTCACCATGCCTCCATACTTTCGGATCGCGAAAGTGGCGGGAGCTGTCTTCCGGCGGCTCTGCGATGACAGGGTTTTCTTTCAGTTTTTCAAAGGTGATACCATCTTTGCTGACTGCTATATTCTGATTTTGATAGAAATCGTCTTTCTCTTCATCTATCATATTATGCCCTGTATAGATTAAAGCAAGGTCGCCGTTATATTCGACTGCGCTTCCTGAGAAGCAGCCGCTCTCATCAAATGCATCGCCAGGGGCTAAAGCGATCGGCAAGTGTTCCCAGTGAATAAGATCCCTGCTCTTCAAATGGCCCCAATGCATCGGCCCCCAATTCTCATCATACGGATGATGTTGATAAAAGACATGATACTCCCCTTTATATTGAATCAGTCCGTTTGGATCATTTATCCAGTTTGCCCGGGGCATCATGTGATAGCCCATTCGGTATCGGTGATTCACTTTTTTTCCGGCTTTCTTCAATGCTTCTTCTGCCTGGTGAATTCTATTCATCTGTGACACCCTTTCTATATATGCTTTCTTTGTAGACTTTGAGCAAATTCAACGTCTTTCTTTGAGTCTAGCAAGGTAAAAATCGAAATAATGGTGAAACAAAGGACCATTGCTCCCATGATAAGATAAGTGTGGCGAAATCCGATGCTGTCGTATAAGCCTCCCGCAAGCGGCGAAAAAATCGACGTGCCTACCTGGGATGCGAATTGAAAGCCGACAAGATAAAGTACGGATGAAAGACGATTATCAAAATTGGTCGCCAAATATTTAAACACCGCAATCAGCATAATCGGCAATTCTAAAGCATGAATGAGTTTCATTGATGAAATTCCGACCGGTCCGCTGACAAGTCCGGAGCCGATAATGCGGAAAGCCATTAACAGCCCCGCTAAAATCAAACTTTTTTTAGGACCAAGCTTATTGACGATGAAAGGCGCAAGAAACATCATGCCCGCTTCAATGAATACTTGGAATGAGTTAAGGTATCCAAATATTTGGTTCCCCAGAGCCGGAGTCGGAAATAAGGAAGCGTAGTAAAGCGGGAACTGCTGGTCATAGACGCCGTATACGCAAGTTACGCCGATCACGTACAACATCAAAAACCAGAAATCTTTTAAGAGAAAAAGCCCTCCCACGTCTTTTAATCCGACCGAGTCTGCCCTTTCCTTTTCATCATCTGTCATCTCAATTTTTACGGAAACAATAATGGCTACCAATATGACTGCTGAAACGGAAGCAACCCAGAAGTTGATATTCGGGTCGATATTGAACAGCTGACCTGCAAAAAATGTCGCCGCAGCCCAGCCGAGGGATCCCCACATCCTTGTTCTTCCATATTCAAAGTGATATTTGCGGCTGACCTTTTCAATAAAGGTTTCAATCGCGCCGATTCCGGCGAGAAAAGCAGTTCCCAAATAAATTCCGCCGACGATAGCCCCGAGAAAGACATTGTATTGTAAAAGCGGTCCGTAGACGAAAATATAAAAGGGACCCGTAAATACGAGAAGCAAGCTGATCATAAATAATATGTTTTTCTTCAGACCGAGCTTATCAGAGATAAAACCGTACAAAGGCTGCATGCACAAAGTAAAGATAGCGTTTACAGAAAAGATAATGCCTGTCGCGGACCCGTTCAAATTGATTTCTTGCCCTAACCAAATCGCAAATAAAGAATAGCTGGAAGACCAAGTAAAAAAGAAAAAGAAAAAATAAGCGCTTAGTTTCCAATACAGACTGTTTGAGCTTTTCATTTTCATTTGCTCCTTTAACCCGATTTGGATGTATCTATTTGATGCCTGTCCCTGAACCGCCGAGGCCATCTAAAATGTAGCGTTGGGCTACAATGTAGATGAGAATCAGCGGAATCGTGGAAATCGTCAAGACAGCCATTACCTGGTTCGTATAAACCGGCTCGGTGCTGTTGATGGCTGTAATCGCCACCTGGATCGGAAATTTCGACTTATCCGTCAAAACCATCAGCGGCCAAATATAGTCATTCCAGCTGCCGATAAAAGCCAATGTCCCCACAGTAGCAACAGCCGGTTTCGACATCGGCAGCATCACCCGCCAGAAAATCTGCCATGTGTTGGCTCCGTCCAGCTTGGCCGACTCAATCATCTCCCCCGGGATCGCCATGAAAAAGTTTCGGAACAAATAAATATTGAAAGCCCCGGCAAGCGCCGGCAAAATCACGGCAAGGCGCGTATCAACAAGTCCGAGCTTATGAACAATTGTAAACTGCGAGATTAAAATCGTTTCCATCGGCACGATTAAAAGTGCCAGCAATATGGTAAACAGCACTTTTTTACCTGTGAATTGCAGCTTGGCGAATGCGAAGCCCGCCATTCCGTTGATGATGACAGCTCCCGCTGCCACACACAAACCGTAAAACAGACTGTTACCGATATACATTAGTAAATCAAACCGTGACAGCACTTCCCTGTAGGATTGAAACCATTCCGACGGATGAAAAGACGGGAGAAACGCTTGAATGCTGCTGATATTGTTGTAAATATCGGCTTCCGGTTTCATCGATGAAGCAACCATCCAAATCAGCGGAAATATAAACAGAACCGCCAGCAAAACAAGGCATATATATTCCAGTATCGTCACAGGCCCGAATTTCCTTCTCATCCGCCTTCATCCTCCTTCACCAACTTGCGCTGCGCAAGCGTCACCAATCCAATCATCGTGCCAAACAAAAGCGCAATTGAACTTGCATAGCCGACCATCCGATCGGTAAATCCCGTTTGATAAATATAATAGACAACTGTCATCGTTGAATTGACTGGTCCCCCCTGGGTCATGACCATTGGCTGCACGAGGAGCTTAAACGCACTGATCAGCGTTGTAATAAAGATAAAAATCGACGTCGGCTTCAACAAAGGCAATGTAATATAAATAAACCGCTGCCATTTATTCATACCATCCAATTGCGCCGCCTCGTAGACATCTCCGGGAATGTTTTGCAGGCCTGCTAAAAAAATCAGCATCTGAAATCCGGCTCCCTGCCAGACTGAAACGAAAACAATTGTAAAGATCGCCTGATCAGGACTTGTCAAAAACGGCTGCGGCGATAAACCGATATGCGTCAGCACGTTATTGATCATGCCTTCATTCGGATTCAGCAAGTACAGCCACAAAACGGAGATGACAACAAGCGACATGACGACGGGGCTAAAGTATGCGACTTTGAAAAACGTATTGGCCTTGCGCTTTTTATTCAACAGAAGGGCCAGCCCGAGAGCGGCCCCGATCTGCAACGGAATCACAAGGACAACAAATTTCAATGTGTTGCTCAAACTTTTCAAGAAAATAGGGTCTTTGAACAATTTGATAAAGTTGTCAAAACCGACAAACTTGCGCATGTCAGGTGTTAACAAATAATAATCTGTAAATGCGTAGTAAACCGCCATAATCGATGGAATCACGAGAAACACTGACAAAATCAGCAAGGACGGACCTAAAAATGTATAGGCCAGCACATTGTCCCGCCACCCTATTTTATTGGCCGGGATTTTTTTCAGCGGAAAGGCCGTCCTTGCTTCTTTCAACGGAATTTTATTCATGGTTCCACCTTCTAGTTAGCCTTATCGATGGCTGATTGCATTTCTTTTGCACGCGTATCCAGCACCGATTGAATATCCTGATGCTGATCAAAGAAGCTGATGTCATCGATCGCTTGCTGAAATGCGCGTGTCACCTGCGGATATGCCGGTGTCACCGGTCGGGCGTGCCCCGTTTCTTTCAGCTGCTGCAAGAAGACATTCATTTCATCTGAGAATTCTTTTGCCAGCACTTTCTCTGATGAATAGCGCACAGGCAGCACAGCGATCGAACGGCTCAATTCCAGGTTGGATTCCTTGTTTGTCATCCAATCGACCAATTTTGCCGCCCATTCCTTGTTTTCAGACGTCTGTGTCATGGCGAACTGCCAGCTTCCTGAAGGGGACACAAGCTTTTTTGTTTTTGGCGAAACAGGGTACGGCATTACACCATAATCGACATTAGGAAAATTTGTTTCCATGTCGGTTACCGTCCAGACACCGCTCATTTTCATCGGATATTTTTCCGTTTCAAACGCCTGCTTAACCGGAGTCCGGGTCGTATAACCCTCCTTCAGCATTGTTTGAATAAATGTCATCGCTTCAGCGGTCAGTTTGTCGTTAAAAACACCCTCCGCTTTCTTGCCATCTTTTGAAAGGATATCACCGCCAGCCGACCAAACAAATGGCAATAGCGCATAGGTCAGCATTTCGTCTTTTGACTGCAACTGCATATCGATGGCCGGTTTGTCATATTTATTTTTCAGCTTTTTGCAAAGCTCAAGGAATTCGTCCCACGTCCATGGATTCTCAACCGTTGGCAGCGTTTTCAAATCAACGCCGGCGTCCTTCAGCATTTTTTTGTTATAGTAAATACCGACCGACGATTCGCTGACGCCGATCGCATACAGTTTCCCCCCGTAGGTTCCCTGTTGCTTAATGCTCGGCAATAAATCATCCTGGTCTTTGATATACTCATCCAATGGCGCAATTACGCCTGATTTCGCATAAGCCGCCGTATTCGGTCCGTCCAAAGTGATCACATCCGGCAGGGTGTTCGTTGTCAGCGCCGCGTTCACTTTGTCTTCATATCCGCCACCGTTTCCGCTTCTGGGAATGAAATCAACTTTGGCCTTGACATTTTCAGAGGCATACTTTTTATTAAAAGCGTCCACCCGCTTTTGATAGACCTTTCCTTCTTCACTATCATCAGATACGTGCACCCACATCGTAAGCGTTTTCCCATCTTGGCTATTTGCACTTTTGCTATTGCTGCAGCCCCACATCGCAAACATCAGTAACAATGAAAAAATTCCGAAGAGCCACCTTTTCATCTTTGTCACTTCCCCCCATTTTTCATAAATCAACAGATAAAAGCGCTTTCAAATGAATTGTATGTCAACCGGTTTCACATGTCAACCGGTTGACATATTTTTTCCCCAATTATTCATCCCGGTACATTTCTCAGAATCATGGCATTTTCTTGCACATATCAGTCCGATTCTCTAAAATAAGTGCGTGACGAGAATTGTAAGCCATTTCAGTAAACTAGCAGGGGGAAAAGGGAATGAAGCCTAGCATTCACGACGTTGCAAAAAAAGCGGGAGTTTCACCAACAACCGTATCGCGGGTATTAAATAACCGCGGCTATATTAGTGAAAAAACAAAAGAAAAAGTCTATAAAGCGATGGAAGAAATCAATTACTTTCCAAACGATTTGGCCCGCTCTTTATTTCGTAAACGAACTCATTTAATAGGGCTCATCATCCCTAACTCCAGCAACCCGTTTTTCGGCGAACTGGCCTTTCATATTGAGAGCATCTGCGCTGCCATGGGCTACAAACTGCTGCTTTGCAACAGCTTGAACCGCAAAGACAAAGAAGAAAAATACTTGGAAATGCTGATGCGAAATCAAGTGGACGGCGTCATCGCCGTGACCTACAACAGGGGAATCTTAAACTATCATCGGCAAAACCTGCCGATTGTCGCCATCGATCATTACTTATCGGAAACGATTCCCGTCATCGGCTCCAATAACTATGACGGAGGAAGAAAAGCGACAGAACTGTTAATTGCAAAAGGCTGCCGGCACATCATCCATCTCAACGGACCAATTGAGCTGAAAACACCGGCAAATCTTAGACGAAAAGCATATGAAGATGTGATGCGACAACACGGAAGACAGCCGATTACATATGAGGTTCCCTTTCATCAAAATTACCGGGAAATCATCTCAAAACTGTTTGATGAACAGCCTGCGGCTGACGGCATTTTTGCCAGCGATGACCTCATGGCCGCTACAGTCATCACCGAAGCAAAAAAACGCGGAAAAGACATTCCCGGGCTATTAAAGGTGATCGGCTACGACGGAACGGAAGCCGTTCAGTCCATCCTCCCGGAATTGACAACCATCCAGCAGCCGATTGAACTCATTTCCAAGACGGCCATCGAGATTTTGTCCAAAGCCATTGAAGGCGAATTCGATGATTTACCGCTGGAAACCTATTTGCCCGTACAGCTTTTAGAAGGAGAGACGACTTAAATGAATCGCACAAAAAAAGGAGACATTGACGTCTCCTTTTTCCATACATATCCTGATCTATCCAATTGTTAAAAATATAAAATTTACATTACTAACCTAAAATTTAACTTATTTTTCTAGACAAACGCATCTCCACATGATAAATTTAAAGACAAGTTTTCAAAAAATTCTAATTTTGGTACGGGGGTGCCTTTCATTGAGCGTAAGCCACTTTTTTCCTGAAACTCTAGTTGCTATTGTAAAAGACATGTTAACCAAAACCGATGGTTCAACAACCAAAGCGATTGAAACGCTGATCGGTGGCAAAGCCGAAATCGAAGTTTTTCAGCAAAATAATATTGATTATGACAAGCTGTCACCTGAAGAAGCGAGGCTGTTTCAACGCGATGATGACATCTTGTTTAGAACTTCCTCTTTGAAAACAGGCGATGATTATTTATCTTATAATTATGTCTATGTTAAAACAAACTTACTGCCGCCCGCCATCAAACAAGATTTGCAGGCAGAAAGGCTTCCCATCGGGAAAATCATTGCAGAACTGGAGTCAAGGCGTGAAATTTTCAGTACGGGCGACTGCCTGGGAAAACATTTCACACAACTTGTACCTGTTTCAGCAGACCGGACATATGCTTTTAAAAAATATCAGATTATCAGCGGCCGGCAGTGCATGTTCTATGTCTGCGAGCTATTCGATTTAGAAAAAATCTGCGAACGGACTGCGGGCTGAATCATGCCCGTCAGCTGCCACTTCATGAAAAGGCTTCCATAACCTCCCCATTCCTTCTTCCCTCAAAACAAAAACCCCTGCGAAACAGGGGCTGTTATTTATTGATACACCGTTTTCGGCACGGCAACGACCGGATTTCCGGCAGCATAAGGAGCGACATCGTATTGCTGGAAGACGATCGCAATGCCGTCTTTTGTGTAATAAAAAGCCGTGTTTTTACCAAGGACGATGTCTTTCTTCTTCACATCCGGGAAGAAAATGTCGCTGTGTTTTTGAATATAGTCGTAAATGTATGTTTTTGTCTTATCCATTTTCGATTTTGTATTTAAGATATCTGATAAATACACCCGCTTTTTAGAGGCAAGGTCATAGTTGAAAGAGCGGACTGCCGTATTTCCGTGCGCTCCGCCGGAGTAGACGTAATTACTTGTCAGAATGCTTAGCTTTTGGCCGGTCCGGTATTTCACTTCAAAGGACGTTTGATAATCTGTTTGGTATCCGTGCTGTTGGCCGTCTTTCTTGTTTTTTACATAATCTTTGTAGGACTGCTCAATATAACGTTTAAAATCTTTGTTGATCCTATTTTGGAGAGATTTGCTGCTTACATTTGCAACCTGCGGGTATTTCAAAGCCTTAATGTTTTTGTAAGTATGGCTCGTGACCGTCGGCTTTTTTTCATTTGCCGCGTGTGCAGAAGGAAGTGCGGCCGCACCGTACAGCGCAAAAAACAATACCCCTGTCATCAGCATACCTAACGCTTTAAACACTGTTTTTTTGTTCATAAGAACCCTCCTTAATCTGTCATTGTTTATCATACCCATTTTGAAATCGGGTACACATGATAGACCGGTGAACTCGCGAGAAAGTTTCTATTTTCGGAGATAAAAATTGAAAAATATTCTAATTCACCCTGTTCGTTCAGCACCTTGTTGACCATTTGAACGACTGTCTTGACAAAAAATTCACACGCTGATTCGATACGCCCTCCGGTTTAACCGCAGAAGAAGAAAATGAAAAACCAAATAGTTTTTTTAAACCCATTGACATTTTTATAAAAAGTATTAATATTAAAACTATTAAAAAATTGCATAAAAAGGTTTTCCTTATCAAGAGTGGTGGAGGGACTGGCCCTGTGAAACCCGGCAACCGCTGTCTATGACAGAATGGTGCTAAATCCTTAAGAGCATGTACGTGCTCTTGAAGATAAGGAGGAGATTGAATATATCAAGCTCTTCCTTATCGGGAAGAGCTTTTTTATGTCTATAAAGAAAGAGGGATGAAGCATGACACAATCAACCGATGTACTGAAGCAAACGCCTGGGAAAAAAATCGGACCGTACAGAGCTGATCAGGTGGGGAGTCTTTTAAGGTCTGCGCCCGTAAAAAAAGCGCGTATTCAAAAAGCGAACGGTGAAATTAGCGCTGAACAACTGCGCGAAGTCGAAAACGAAGAGATCAAGCGCATTGTCGAAAAGCAAAAAGAAATTGGCCTTAAAGCCGTTACTGACGGGGAATTCCGCAGGTCATGGTGGCATTTCGATTTTCTTGAAGGGCTTGACGGCGTAGAAGGATATACAGCGGATAAGGGCATTCAATTTCATAATGTTGAAACGAAGCCGCGCGGAATCAAAGTAACAAGCAAAGTCGATTTTACAAACCATCCGATGCTGGAAGATTATAAATTTCTTCATGATATTGCGGGCACACATACGCCGAAAATGACGATTCCGAGCCCGAATATGCTGTTTTTCAGAGGAAAACTTGGAGAAAGCCCGTACGAGGATCTGGATGAGTTCCATCACGATGTCGCGCAGGCTTACAAAAAAGCGATCCGCGCATTTTACGATGCCGGCTGCCGCTATTTGCAACTGGATGACACGGCCTGGTCGGTATTTTTCTCAGACAAAGGACATGAGCAGATCAAAGCCTTCGGCCGCCAGCCTGATGAACTGCGCCAGTCCTTCGCCAACACGATTAATGAAGCAGTTGAAGGACGCCCGGACGATTTGACGGTCACCATGCACATCTGCCGCGGCAACTTCCAGTCAACATGGGTGGCGGAAGGCGGCTACGATGCGGCTGCAGAAACGATTTTCGACGGACTCAATTTAGACGGACTTTTCCTTGAATTTGATGACGAGCGCTCCGGCGGCTTCGAACCGCTTCGCTATGTCAAACGGAAAGACTTGCAGATCGTCCTCGGTCTGATCACGTCCAAATTCGGAGAGCTTGAAAACCCGGATGATATTAAGCGGCGCATCGACGAAGCAGCTCGCTTCGTCGACCTGAACCAATTGTGCCTAAGCCCGCAGTGCGGCTTTGCCTCCACAGAAGAAGGCAACCTCCTGACGGAAGAGCAGCAATGGGAAAAACTGCGCCATGTCGTCGAGATCGCAGAAGACGTATGGAAATAACACCTCATATTTGAGACATGCCTCCTGACGGCATGTCTCTTTTTTTTGCCCCTCTATACAATTTAAAATTCCTTCTTGATTTGTTCATAGTTTGATCATATTTGGCTTCTATAATGCTCTTTAGTGAGGTGATCGAACAATGATTAAGAAAAGGAAAATCGATATATTCCTGGTCTTCATTCTTGTATTATCTGCAGCTTTAAACTTGTACGGCATCTGGAATAGTGACACAGACAACGCCTACTATACGGCGGCCGTTGAAAGTATGACCCAAAGTTTTCATAACTTTTTTTACGCATCATTTGATCCAGCAGGCTTTGTAACAGTTGATAAACCGCCGGTTGCACTCTGGATTCAGACACTTTTTGCACTTGTGTTCGGCGTGCACGGCTGGAGCGTCGTTCTTCCTGAAGCGATTGCCGAAGTGATTTCCGTAGCACTGTTGTACTTTATTGTAAAACCTACTTTTGGCAAAACGGCGGCCAGAATTTCAGCTCTTATTATGGCGTGTACGCCGATTGCCGTTGCGGTCAGCCATACAAACAACGTCGACAGCATTCTCACCCTTTGTTTGATGATTGCAACCTGGATGTTGTTTAAAGCAGTCCGGAAAGGAAAAATCGGCTGGCTGCTCGGCGCATTCTGTATGGTCGGCGTCGGCTTTAACGTCAAAATGCTGCAAGCATACATGGTATTACCGGCATTCCTGCTGTTTTACATGATTGCAGCAAAAACGACGATTCGCAAAAAAATTGTGTCTCTTATCACAGCCTTGATCGTTCTGGCAGGCGTTTCCGTTTCCTGGGCGGTAGTCGTCGATAGTCAGCCGGAGAGTTCGCGCCCTTATATTGGAAGCAGCCAGACCAACTCTGTCCTTGAGCTGGCGTTTGGCTACAACGGCATCCAGCGTCTCACAGGCCAAAACGGTGCTGGCGGGGGCGGAACCCCCTCATCTGATCAAAATCAAAAGAACCAGCAGCAGGAAATGCCGCAGCAGCAAAGCGGCGATACCGAAAACAACTCAGACTCGACAAATGGACAAATGGCTCCGCCGAGCGGGGGCGAGATGCCTTCAGGCGGACCGGACGGCCAGCAGGGTGATGTTCAAAGCGGCGGCGGAGGTCCCGGCGGCGGCACGAGCGGCATGTTTGGCACAGGAAACCCTGGCCCTCTCAGACTATTCCAATCCGAGCTTTCCGGACAGGCAAGCTGGCTCATCCCGTTTGTACTCTTCGGCATCATCGGTTTGCTGATCACGGGCCTTCGCGGTCAACGCAAATTCAATGAAATAACGACTGAAACGATTTTCTGGATGATGTGGCTTCTGCCAGTCGCTGCATTCTTCAGCGTCGCAGGATTCTTCCACCATTACTATCTGATCATGCTGGCAGCACCGATTGCCGCTTTATCAGGTGCAGGCTGGACAGCGCTCGTTCGCCTCTATCAGGAGGAAAGCGGCTGGAAAAAACAGCTTCTGCCGATCGGAATTTTGCTGACAACCGCATTTGAATTGTATATTTTGAGTCCTTATCTCAGCGAAATCGGCATCGTCTGGAGCATATTGATCGGCGCTTTTGGCATTGTCACAAGCTGCCTTCTCATCTTTTTCAAAAAAGGAAAGTCATTCAGCTACTATGTATCACTTGCAGCGCTGCTCGGCATGCTGATCGGACCTTTCTATTGGACAACAGCAACGCTCGCTGACGGTGTAAACGGCATGATTCCGCAGGCCGGACCTAAATCCGCACAATCATTTGGCGGCGGTGGCGGAGGGAAGATGCAGAATAACAACGGCAGCGGACCTCCCGGATTCGGCAGCCAAGACGGTCAAACAGACAGTGATCAAAACAACAATAACGGACCTGGCTTCGGTCCTGGTTCAAACAGCAATGATTCTTCAACTGATACCGGTTCCGGCCAAAACAGCCAAAATCAGAACGGCGAAGGCGCAAGCGGCCGTCAACAAGGCGGACCAAGCGGCGGCAGCCCTGGAAGCGGCGAATCAGTCGATGAAGAACTGTTGAGCTACCTTGAAAAGAACAACACGGGTGAAAAATATTTATTTGCGGTCTCCAGCGCAACGTCTGCTCAATCTTACATCATCAAAACAGGTAAAGCTGTCATGGCGATGGGCGGATTCTCTGGAAGCGACCCGATTTTGACGGTTGAAAAACTTGAGAAGCTCGTCAAAAACGGCGAAGTCAAGTACTTCATGATCAGCGACGGTCGAGGCCAAGACAACTCAGAATTCACTAACTGGATTAAAGAAAACGGAAAAGAAATTTCAAAAAACGAATACAGCAGCTCTTCTTCAGATAACGATTCCCAGTCAGGCGGACCTGGCGGAAATCAGACGCTTTATAAAGTGGAGCTTGATTGATGAAAGGAAAGGTGATGAATATGCAGAGACAAGTCACATTTTCAATCGTAGTCCCTGTCTACAACGAAGCGGAAGTGCTTCAAAGCACCTATGACCGATTAAAAACCGTCATGGACTCGACAGGCGACCCTTATGAACTGATTTTTGTAAACGACGGTTCAAGCGATGACAGCATTCACATGCTGAAGTCGCTTGCTCAGTCAGACCCGGCAGTAAAATGCATCAATTTCTCAAGAAATTTCGGTCATCAGATCGCCATTACGGCCGGTACCGACTATGCTGCCGGCGAAGCGATCGTGGTGATCGATGCCGATTTGCAGGATCCTCCCGAATTGATTTTGGAAATGGCGGAAAAGTGGCGCCAAGGCTTTGACGTTGTATACGCCGTCCGCACAAAGCGGGAAGGAGAAACATTTTTCAAAAAGCAAACGGCCGCCATGTTCTACCGTATTTTAAGAAAACTCACAGACGTTGATATCCCGGTGGATACGGGAGACTTCCGGCTCATGGACCGGAAGGTGGTCAATGAAATGAACAAGCTGAAAGAAAAAAATCCGTTCGTCCGCGGCCTTGTCAGCTGGCTCGGGTTCAAGCAGACCGCCGTCTATTACGAGCGCCACGAACGGCTTGCAGGGGAAACGAAGTACCCGCTCAAAAAAATGCTGAAGCTCTCGCTCGACGGCATCACTTCATTTTCCTTTCAGCCGCTGAAACTGGCAAGCTACTCAGGAATCGCGCTGTCAGCGGTCGGTTTTATATATGCCTTCATCGTCGTCTGCATGAAGCTGTTTACGACAAGCACCATTACCGGGTGGTCTTCGATGATCATTCTGCAATGCTTGTTCAGCGGCTTTATCCTGATCATCCTCGGAGCGATCGGCGAATACATCGGCCGCATTTATGACGAAGTGAAAGACAGGCCGCTATATATCATTGACGGCAAATACGGATTTGAAGAACAGCGGCGGGCGGCAGCTCCGCAGCGCCATATCATGTAGAAGATAAGAGATCCAAAAGGAGGGATTCCGATGAGCATACTTGTTGTCGGGGGAGCCGGTTATATCGGTTCCCACGCCGTTTACACGTTAATTGAGAAAAAAGAAAAAGTCGTCGTTGTGGATTCCCTGGCAACGGGACACGCAGAAGCCGTTCACCCCGAAGCTGCGTTTTATGAAGGGAATATTCGCGACCGGCATTTTCTCAAGCAAGTATTTGAAAATGAGGACATTGAAGCCGTCATGCATTTCGCAGCATCACCTATTCCATTACAGTCGAATCGCGTTTTTTCTTCTTTCAACGAAAACATGACAGGCATGGAAACACTGCTTGACGTGATGAAAGAATACGATGTCGGCCGGATCGTTTTTGCATCAAGCGTTGCGGTCTACGGCTGTCCGCAGAACCTCCCTGTCACAGAAGAAACCGAACCAGAACCCGTTCACCCGCACGGGAAGGTCAAATGGATGATGGAGAAAATGCTGATGGAAGCGGAAAAAGCGTACGGTCTGAAATATGTGATCCTCCGCTCCTTCAATGCGTGCGGCGCCCACCCATCTGTCATCATCGGCGAAGACCGGGGAAGTGAAACACATCTCATTTCCAATGTTCTGCGAACCGCTCTCGGACACCTTCCTTTTGTTCACATAGATCAACCTGAAGAAGCAACTGGCTTCCGCGATTATGTTCACGTGCAGGATTTGGCAGAAGCACACGTGCTCGCCATCAGCCATTTGCGGAAAGGCAGGGATAGCCGAATCTACAATCTCAGCTATGGCGAAAGCTACTCCGCTGAACAAATCATTCTTGCCGCCCAATATGTCACAGGCATTCCTCTTATCGCCGCAAAGCTGACAGAAACGGACATCGACTCACAAGCAACATTTGCCGCTTCTTCCTCCAGAGCCAAAAAAGAATTAGGCTGGACTCCAAAGCACAACAGCCTGATCGCAATCATCCGCGACGCCTGGAACTGGCACTCTGCGAATCCGAATGGATATGCGGCGGAGAAGGTGAAGCAAGGGTGAAAAATGAACTGCACCTCCTATCGTTAGATAGTGTCTAACTATGGAGGTGCGGTTTTTTCTAATGATAAATGGATACTGTAAATCTAATCGACTACCCAATCATCCTAATAATCTATCAAGTAAGCAGTCGGGTGTTTTTTGTCCTGCAGATCAATCAGCATATCAATATATCCCGAGCCATACCAGATGAAATCATATGAAAATTGGATGGCCACATAATTTTTATTAAAAAATTGTGAATGCGTCATCGTCTTTTTCGCAGTGGGTGATCACCAGCAAGCATATTATGAAAATGCCTAAGTATATAAACCATCTTTTTTTCATTGAGTGTTTCTATCGTTTATGTTCCTTTTTATTTGAGTTCCAAAAAAGACAGAAGGCTTATCCCACTTTTGTGGCCTACCTTTGTCAAATAAGAAAAGGACTGAATAAAAACTCTTCAGTCCCTCTATGATTCGATTCCTAAATCAACTAAATAAGCCGTTGGCTGTTGTTTGTTTTTTTGTAAATCAATTAGTACATTAACAGAACCTGCTGTCCCAATTGGCTTCCCATGATAGGAAATATACAAAACTACATAATCTTTATTAAAATAATGAATATTAGCTATCCTTGCATCGCCCGCGTTAAAATCCATCTCTTTCGCAATTTGTTTGAAGTCAATCTTAAACTGAGCTTCATATTTTTCATTTCCTTTTAGATAATTATCCACTGTTTGTATCTGTTGAATACCATCAGCCATTACATTTGTTTCTTTTTCTTTTGCTCCGTTAATATAAACATATTTACCGTCTTTGCTTAGAATATCAGTGTCTTTGATTTTCCTAACTTTGTTCGTCTTTTTTTCGAATATATATTTGTCGAATAACTTAAGATATGATCCATCTTCTGTAACTTTTGGAAATACTGATAGATAATTATTTAACTTTCCAGACTCAAGTGTTGCATGTAATTTATCTTCTTTCACAATCAGATGTTGCGAAAGATCTTGTTTTAAAAATAAGTAATATGTTCTTGGAGTCTCTTCACCTGTATGATCGGATACTCCTATAAGCATATTTTCTTTATCAACCGCGTAAAGGCTGAGATAAACTTCTTTAGCACTTGATGGTATCGGTAATTTTATTTTCTTCTCACCAAATGTTGTTTTTACTTTTATAACATTTTTATTGACTATCTTCATCTCAGGAAGACCTTGCCCTATTTTATCATGGACTGTTTCTCCCTCATCTATTAATGAATCTTTCTGCTTTAAGTCAGACAACTTGGCTGAGACATTTTCTTTGGTAGAAAAAATAGGTTTATAACTATTCTTAAGCTGTTTATCCGTATATGTATAATAACGAATTCCATTTTTTTGACTACTCATCATAGTATAAATTGAATCTTGAACTCTCAAAGTAATATCATCAGGAAATCCAAATTCATTTCTCATAAATTCTTTAAATGCCGGGCTGTCTTCTTTCGGCAAGCCTTTTTCATAGTTGACTGCCTGAATATCATCTTTGCCGCAGCCGGTGATCATCAGCAAGAGTATTATTACGCTAAAGCTTATAAACCTTTTTTTTGTCATTGAACTGCTCCTATTCTGCTTCTTTTTTGTTAACTTCTCGAATCAAGTCAACAAATTCAGAGTCTTCAACTTCATAAATATGTCCAGGTTTGGTGACACCGGAACCTTTTACTTCAATTTCTGGTTTTTCATCAATGAGATCGCCTAATATGTCCCCATGTTGACTTTCAACTGAAACGATATCATCACTGTTTATTTTATGTTTTCCACTTGCAGTATAGTAAGGGGAAAAACTCACAGTATCCTCTGTTCTGTATCCCGCCGCAGCGGTAATGTCCATTTTTTGAAGCTTTTGATACACCTCAGGATTGGCAGATTTCAAATGATTAATGTCTTCAGTCATAGCTTCACTGTCCATATCAGTATAGGCATTACTGTAGTCTTTTCCATTATCATTGTTTTTGTTTTCTTTATTAAAATCTAAATAATCACTCGTATTCATAGTATCTCTTCCAGCAGCATTGTCTGCGAGCCAGCGTGCTCTATTAGCCCCGGTAGCTAAGAGATTTTTATCATATGGCGTTCCGATTGTTGTGATGCTTCGCACATGGTCAGGGTAATCCATCGCAAATTGCAGTGATCTTCTTCCACCATAGCTGTGGCCGAACATATCGATCTTTATCTCCTCATTCATCAACCCCATCTCATTTAACTTTTCTGCTAAATCGTCACTTGTTGCTTGCCGATGCTCATTTGGTTCATTTGTGTCATAAACAATATGGAGACGACCGTCTGTGTTGAATCCATCAATCCTAAACAACTTTTTATATTCATCTACTGTTTTTCTATTACCACGCTTGTCAATATAAGTATATTCATAATCATATTTATCACCCTTTTTTTTGATACGAACGATCACATCACCTTTCTGCGCTCCTTTTTCTACACTATTGTTAAATCCATTCCCACTATCCTCAATCCCATGCACATAAACCGAAACATTCTTATAATCCGAAAAATCGCCTTTCACATGGTTAACTGAATTATACAAGATTGAGATATCTGTCAAAGCTTCGCGCATTGGGGCGCGGTGGGTGCGGGCGACATTGCTGAAATCTTGTTCCACCTGATCAAGGCCATTTTTTAGATTCTCGTATTGGCTAATTAAAAGAACGACGTCACTCGTAATATTGTTGCGTTTCTGTATGTCTTCCGGTGAGGGGTCTTCCATAGACTCAAACTTGCGTCTGGCATTCTCCTGACAATCTTTTAAATCCTTTATCCAATCGTTGATTTCCGATTTGATATCCGCCACATTAAAATTCATGACGTTTTTTGATACAAAGTTCGGAAGTTCTTTATTTTCTATCGAAACCCATATTTTATTAAAAGCTTCAAGCAAACGGCTGGATTGAGCATGCTGCAGCATTCGATTTGCTCTTCTTTCATGGCTTTTGATCATGTTTGTGATTTCTGGCTCTCTATTATAATATGCCATAACTCTAGTTCCCTTCCATCATTTCACTCTTTGCAGTTGTTGTGAGATTACGTTATCGACGCGCTTTAATTCCTTAATGATGTTTTTGGCATTTGCTGAAAGTTCTTTGACTCTTTTTTTAAGCTCCGTCATGATCGATTTGATGTGCGACTTTGCATCAGACCAGACGTCATCGAATTTTTCCCACGGAAACTCTGTTTCATACATCATTTCTCTGAGCATTGTGTCAAAATGGTGCAAAACTTCGTCTAATGTAGATAGATTTGATTCAAACTTTCCGGTTGCCTGGTGTAACGATTCGCCGTTTACTTTTATTTCACTTTGGACTCTTTCAGCCGAAAATGTATGGTTTCTTTCCGATCTTGACTGCGGCTGAACATTGGCCGGTTTGTCGGATTCGTCCGTTAGTTCGACCGCTTTTGCAAAACACCGCACACTGTCTGCAAAATATAATAAACAGCTGCTCGCTTTACTGAAAAAGTTGATGTTGTCACTCATTTTTTTCTGCAGCGCTGCGGCGGCTTTTCCGCTGTGCCGGTCTAATTCTTCACGAAAAAACACCATGTTCTCAAATACATGGCTAAAGGCGTTTTCCAGCTGACTAATGGTCCCCGCTGCCTTATGTGAAAGTTCTTTGTTGAAGCGAAAATGTCCCATCGTCATTGCTCCTTATTTTCGTTTTTTCCTGCTTCAGCTTCTGTTAGCAACTCATCAAGCTGCAATTCTTTTTGATCTACATATCCGTAATGGTACACAACTTCTATATCTTGTTTATTAAATAAAACTAGCTGCTCTTTCGGATCGGTAAAACCGTTTGGATAGTCGACAGCTGCATAATCTCTGATGACATGGTTTGTCTCAGAAAACATTTGCCGCCCGATGATAAGCAGACGTCTTGAATCATTATGTAAGCCGACAACACTGCCGACAGGAAGATAGTTCTTTTTTAATAGCATAATTGATTATCCCTCTTTTTCTCTGAAATTGGACATATATACAAGTTGTAAAAACATAGGAAAATCATAGCAAAAAGGTATCATTTCATTCAACGAACTAAAGTACCGTGAAATTTTACCTATTCAAATCAAAGACTTTTGATTTAAGGTTCGCTCTTTATGTAAGGTTTGTCGGTGTCATTAGTATGTTACAGTGAGCACTTAGCACTGAAACGATTCATCATACTTACGGAACCTTTCAGATAAAGTTTCACAAAAAAACCGCCATAGTAGGCGGCGGCATCATGAAATATAAAGCGCAATCGCTTACGCTTCTCCTCTAATAAAAAGAATCTTATCACCTTCCATTTTTCGTCTGTTGTTCTGTGCATGGTGACTTCCCGCTTGAAAAGCCGGCTTTCTCTCAGATGATTTGCTGTGCATCTCTCAATATGCAACCTTCTTTAGACGTGACTTTATTTAAAAAATTATTGTGAAAATATATTTTTTAGCTTGAATTTTACACAATCTCGAGATAAAATACAGTCAAAATAATAGAAGCTCACTTCTTGTATATAATCAGTAATAGGGTCTGATTGTTTCTACCTGGCAACCGTAAATCGCCAGACTACAAGGAAGTTTGAATAGATTTGATCATGTAAAAAGTGTATTGCGCAAACAATATATCTATTTTTTATTTGCTCTTATTTTTCATGCTTTCTTTATCGGAACCCATGAAAAGTAAGAGCTTTTTTATTTTCAAAAAACATTCGGGAGTTGGCATCATGTATTTTCTCATTAACATTTTAGGCATTTTCATTGTCATGTCCGTGATTTATTTTTGTTCCCCGCGAAAGAAAAGCGTAAAATGGAGGCCGATTCTCTCCCTTTTCATCGTTGAGCTTTTGGTGACTTGGTTTATGCTTGGGACAAAAATCGGCGGATGGGCCATCAACCTGATCGCCTCTTTCTTTTCGTGGCTGATCGCTTGTGCAAGCGACGGTATTGCGTTTGCCTTTCCGTCAGTGATGGGCAATGAAACCGTTGACTTTTTCTTCAGCGCCTTGCTGCCGATTATCTTTGTGGTGACATTTTTTGATATACTGGCTTATTTCGGAATTTTAACATGGATGATTGATAAGATCGGCTGGGTGATTTCGAAAGTCTCGCGCCTTCCTAAATTAGAAAGTTTCTTTTCGATTCAAATGATGTTTCTGGGGAATACTGAAGCGCTCGCCGTGATTCGCGGGCAATTGGCCGTATTAAAGGACAACCGCCTGCTGACGTTCGGCATTATGAGCATGAGCAGTATCAGCGGATCGATTCTCGGTTCTTATTTAACGATGGTTCCTGCAACATACGTATTTACAGCGATTCCATTGAATTGCTTAAATGCGTTGATCTTGGCCAGCATTTTAAACCCGGTAGAAGTCACTAAGGATGAAGACATCATTTACGTACCGCCAAAAGAAGAGAAAAAGGACTTTTTCTCAACGATTTCAAACAGCATGATGGTCGGAATGAACATGGTCATCGTCATTCTCGCCATGGTCATCGGATATGTCGCTTTAACCTCATGTTTGAACGGAATGTTGGGGTTGATCATGGACGGTTTGACGATTCAAAAAATCTTTTCTTACATCTTCAGTCCGTTCGCATTCCTGCTTGGACTGGCGCCGGGTGACGCGATGTATGTCGCACAGCTGATGGGGATGAAACTCGCAACAAACGAATTCGTCGCGATGATGGATTTAAAAACGCAGCTAGATACGATTTCGCCCCATACAGCCGCCGTGGCCACAACATTTTTGACGTCGTTTGCCAACTTCAGTACGATCGGAATGATCTATGGAACATACAATTCCTTATTTAACGGAGAAAAATCAGCGATTATCGGAAGAAATGTGTGGAAGCTCCTTGTCAGTGGAATAGCGGTGTCGCTGTTGAGCGCGGGGATTGTCGGGCTGTTTGTTTGGTAACCTGATTATTAATCCATCATGTATTAGCTTGCCATTCACGTGGCAAGTTTTTTTGTTCTTTTTGTAAAGCTGACTTTACGTAAAGCTCACTTTACTATATAATTAGGTAAATGGTAAAATCACACACTGGTCATTTAAAAAGAAAGTTTCTAATACTTTAGTAAGGAGGAGATATCATGGCTTTGCGAAAAACCTATTACATCATTGGAGGATTGTTTGTCTTTATATTTCTTGCAAAACTGGCCTTCGGTATAGCTGCTGGTTCAATATCTTTAATCGAACTTTTAATGTTTGGCACATTAGCTTTTTTAAGTTTTGCCGGAGGATACCTTTATCCGCAATTCAAACAAAAGGATGAAAGATCTCAACACATCAGACAAAAAGGAATGCAGTTTTCCATGATCGCTTTATCTGTGTACCTTTTGGTGCTCATCATCGGAATGCAAATGGGCTTTATCACATTAGCGGGAATTGATGTGATTCGGATACTGGTTTCATTACAGATTATCACGGTATTTTCATCATGGATTATTTTATCCAGGAAGTTTTAAACTGTTTTTATTCATTATTTGAAAAAGCACCCTTGAAACAGGGTGCTTAGAAATCTCTTCACTATGAAACTTGTCTATCCCAATGGCGGTGCCCGCCGATCGCTTCGACCAGCTTTTTGCCGAAGTCGTCTTTGCTCTTATCATCGCGAGAGGTGATAATGCCCGGCTGTGCTGCCGCGTGGGACCCGGCGGCGGACAGCAGGAGATCGATCCCTTTGCCTGCGGCTCCGATCGCTTTATAATGTCCGAATGCTTCATTGATAAAATCCGATGCGGCTTTATGCAATTGCAGGCGTTCAATGCTTTCTTGGCCGCCCGGAATATAAACGGCATCGTACAGCACGGAATCGACCGTCTGCAAAGTGTTACCGACTTCTATTTCTGTACCGCCGGTCCCTTTGATCACGCCGAGTGCCGAGCTGACAATGTCCGGAATGATGTCGGCTTTTTTGAACTCTTTCAACACCCGGCTGAGGTCCTCATCATCAAAACCTTGCTCTGCTAAAATGGCGACGGTCCTCGTCTGCGGCAGTTTGACCGTGTTTTCCTGGCTGAGCGCAGGGGATTTGAACGTCACATTGGAGCCTTCGTCTTTTTCAGGGGGCTCTACACCTACACCCGCAGCGATTTGCTTGGCAAGCTCCCTGTCAACCCTGTTAAACATATGAACGACTTGGCGGCGGACGTCCTTGCTTTTGACCTTTCCGACTTCAAAGCGGAACGCCGAAATGATATGTTCTTTTTCAACGGGAGACATGCTGTTCCAAAACAGCTTCGCTTGCGAATAGTGATCGTTAAAGCTTTCGCTGCGCCGGCGGATTTTTTTGCCCTCGACTTTTTCCTCGTAATGCACATATCCGCCTTCTTCTTCTGAAGCAGGCGCCGGATCGTTGTTTTGCAGCGAATTTTTATGATAAGCGACAGGCCCTTTGTTAATCGTCATTCTGTGATAGCCGTCATACTGGTTGTTATGGAACGGACAGACCGGCCGGTTGATCGGAATTTCATGAAAGTTCGGACCTCCCAATCGGATCAGCTGTGTGTCCGTATAGGAAAAGAGCCGGCCCTGCAAAAGCGGATCGTTTGTAAAATCGATTCCCGGAACAACGTGGCCCGGATGGAAAGCGGCCTGTTCCGTTTCGGCAAAAACGTTATCCTGGTTTCGATTCAGCGTCATTTTACCGATGATCTTAACAGGAACCATTTCTTCCGGCCAAAGCTTTGTCGGATCAAGGATATCAAAGTCAAACTTGAACTCGTCTTCTTCGTCAATCATTTGCACGCCGAGCTCATACTCCACTTCATCGCCTCTTTCGATCGCTTCCCAAAGATCGCGGCGGTGATAGTCGGGATCTTTCCCGGCGATTGTCTGCGCTTCGTCCCAGACGAGCGAATGGACGCCAAGGACGGGCTTCCAGTGAAATTTAACAAAGCGCGCCTTGCCTTCTTCATTTACAAACCTGAACGTATGAACGCCGAAGCCTTCCATCATCCTGTAGCTTCGCGGAATCGCCCTGTCAGACATCGCCCACATGATCATGTGAGCCGTTTCTTCATTGTTGGCGACAAAGTCCCAAAACGTATCGTGCGCTGTAGAAGCCTGCGGCATTTCGTTATTCGGTTCCGGCTTAAAGGAATGCACCAGGTCAGGGAACTTGATGGCATCCTGAATGAAGAAAACGGGGATGTTATTGCCGACGAGATCATAGTTCCCTTCTTCTGTATAAAACTTTGTCGCGAATCCTCTGACATCACGGACGGTATCACCCGAGCCCCTGGAACCGGCTACAGTCGAGAACCTGACAAACACCGGTGTTTTCACTGACGGATCTTGAAGAAACTTTGCTTTCGTATATTTCGTCATCGGCTCGTAAACCTGGAAATAGCCATGCGCGCCAAAACCCCTCGCATGGACGACCCGCTCCGGAATCCGTTCATGGTCAAAATGGGTCATTTTTTCACGGAAATGAAAGTCCTCCATCAGCGTCGGACCGCGCACGCCTGCTTTTAAAGAGTGCTCGTCTTCAGATACGCGTAAACCTTGGTTCGTCGTCATTTTTTTGCCCCGGTTGTCAGACCGGTACTGTTCAAGTTGTTGATCCTTGCTGTGCTCATTGACGTTGCGGCGGCCATCATTGTTATTCACTTGTCATCCCTCCCCATTCTTATTCCCTATGTAGTTGATCTGGATTGCTATTTTATGATTTACCCTGTCTATCAGCGAGTTAAACGCAGCGCTCGTTAAAGGGAAATGTAATTTTAATAAATTCAAAGTTTGCACAAGAAAATGAATTAAACCGATTTTAAAGGTACACATATTTCACAATACGGGTTGCTCAACATATCCCCCGTGTATTTTTCCATTATTGGTCTATTGTCCAGTTGAAATTCATTGTTTTGCAGAGATGAAAAAATATCAGAATATGCTTTTTGAATATCTTCTGCTGTATGTTTAACATCGTAAATCAGGTATTTTCCGCCGGAAATTTCCCCTTCAAAAACTGAATCATCGACTTGATAATCATGTGGTATCACAATACAAGCATCAAATCTACACTGATCAGGAGATGTTGTTTCCGGGTTATCCTGTGGAATCGCAAACAGAATGGCAGACTCAAGAAGACCTTTTTCCTTAGCCCATTTTTTTAATGCCTCCATTACCTCAATATTGGCAGGACCGTACGGACCAACTCGTCGCATATAAGCAATACGATAGTTTGGAAGTGTTTCAACTTTGAATGTCATAGATTTTTTCTTCCTTTCCTGATTGTTGTTCGTTACGTTTCGAATGTAACATGCTTTAAAACTAATTACATTTACATTTTTAAAATTTTCTGTAAATTTTAAAATGATCATTTCCACAACAAAAAAGAGGATATTCAGAGATCATCTGAACATCCTCTTTCTTTGTTTAATCTAGTGTTTCGCCGTTTGAAGCAATCAAGTCTTTATACCAGTAAAAGCTTTTTTTGCGAATGCGGCGCAAGTCTTTCAAATCAAATTCGTCGCGGTTCACATAAATAAATCCGTAGCGTTTTGAACAGCCTTGATGGGTTGAAATCAAGTCGATGGCAGACCATGGGGAGTAGCCGAAAACATCGACTCCATCCGTGATCGCCAGCTGAATTTGCTTGATATGTTCCTTTAAATAATCGATGCGGTAGTCGTCATTTACGACATCTCCGTCTTCAAGCTGATCAAACGCGCCGAGGCCGTTCTCAGTGATGATCAGCGGCAGCTGATAGCGGTCATAGATCTCGCGCAGCGTCGAACGGAAACCGACAGGGTCGATCTCCCAGCCAAATGCGTTTTTCTTTAAGTGCGGATTGCTGCTTCCCCTGTATACGCCTTCTTCTCCCGTCTGCAAATGCTGGTCGCCGCCTCGGGCAGCCGTGTCGCTGCCGTCATCCCTGCTCGCTTCAGCCGTTTGCGACGTATAGTAGTTAAACGCGATAAAGTCCGGCTTGGCTGACCGCAGAATATCCATATCTCCTTCGGCGATGACCGGTGTGCAGTCTTTTTCTTTCATATATGCCCATGCCGTTGTATTGTACCGTCCGAATACGGCCATATCCAAGTAAAGCCAGTTGCGGATCGCATTATAGTTAAAAGCCGCCAGCACGTCCTCCGGTTTCGAAGAAGCAGGATAGATGAGCGCGATATTCGGCGCAGGGCCGATTTTCGCTTCCGGCAGCATCTCATGGCAAAGCTTGATCGCTTTTGCCTGTGCGACAAGCATGTGATGGTTTTGCTGATATAGCTCTTTTTTCGGGTTTTCCAAGTTTGGATCAAGTGTGCCGAGTGCAGATCCGTGGAGAATCATCATATTTTGCTCGTTGATGGTCAGCCAGTATTTGACGCGGTCTCCGTAGCTTTCAAAAAGGATTCTCGCATACTTTTCAAAGGCGTCAATCGTGGCCCTGTCCGACCAGCCGCCTTTTTTCTGCAAAGCATTCGGCAGATCAAAGTGGTACATCGTAACAATCGGTTCGATTCCATATTTCAGGAGTTCATCGATCAAACGGCTGTAAAATTCGATGCCCTTCGGATTAATATCGCCGTCCCCGTCCGGAATGATGCGCGTCCAGGCAATCGAAAAACGGTACGCTTTGAAGCCCATTTCCGCAAACAAGGCGATATCTTCTTTATAGCGGTGGTAATGGTCGCTTGCGACTTTAAAATCGGTTGTCCCTTCCGGGTAGCTTTCGCGCGCATCGATGACAGAAGGCCCTTTTCCATCTTCATCCCAAGCGCCCTCCACTTGATAAGCGGAAGTAGACGCACCCCACAAAAATTCTTCCGGAAATTGAGCTAATGTTTTATATTTCATGATTATTTTCCTCCCATGGTGATGAAATTAAAGTGATGATCGGTTCTTCAGTTTTCACCTGTTTTTGATCCGTTGGAATGATATCCGTGTATTGACCGGAATTTGTAACGATGATTGGTGTTTTCACGTCAAACCCTTCTTCTTTCAAAGCGTCCAGATTGAATTCTGCGAGTATATCACCCCGTTTCACTTTTTGCCCCTGCTCGACCTTGGAATTGAAGTGCCTTCCATCGAGTCTGACCGTGTCCATCCCGATATGAATCAAAATCTCGGCTCCGCTTTCTGACGTTATGCCGTATGCGTGACCCGTCGGAAATGCCGTTGTCACGATGCCGTCCGCAGGGGCGGTGACAACGCCTTTTGACGGAAGCACCGCGATTCCTTTTCCAAGCGCCCCCGATGCGAACACTTTATCTGATACTTCTGTTAACGGCAGGACTTCTCCTTGCAAAGGGCTGTAAATTGGTTCACCGGCGCTTTTTTCAACGGGCTGCTCTTTCGTCTCCTCCACAGGGTCGTCAAAGCCGACAATGTAAGTGAGCAAAATTGATAAAACAAACGAAACTGTAATTCCGATGATAAAGCCGAGAAAGCCCGGTCCGTAAAAAATCGGAATCGTCAACAAGCCCGGAGCGCCGGAAGCGAGGGCGACACTGCCGGAGTATCCGATAATGGCTCCGCCTGCCGCTGCACTGATGACACCGCATACAAACGGCTTTTTCAGCCTGAGTGTCACCCCGTAGACGGCCGGCTCTGTAATCCCGAATATCCCGGTAACGGCAGCAGATCCTGCCAATGCTTTCAACTTCTTGTTTTTCGTCTTCAGCATGACACCAAACGCAGCTCCTGTTTGGGCAAAGACGGCGGCTGCCGTCGCCGGTTTGATGTAGTCCTTGCCGTGGACGGCAATGTTGTTCAAAATGACAGGGACGATCCCCCAGTGAATGCCGAAGATGACAAGGATTTGCCATAAGGCCGCGATAATCGCTCCTGCCAGAATCGGGCTGACATCAAAAACGGACAGAATCGCCGCCGCAATCCCGTTTCCTGTGTAAACACCGAGCGGTCCGAATACGATCAAAGTTAACGGCACCATCACCGTCAGGCATAATAAAGGGGTGATAAAGTTCTTCACGCTTTCATGAATAAAGCGCATACATAATCTTTCAAGATAGCTCATTACAAATACGGCAAGGATAATCGGGATAACGGTCGACGTATAATTCATCAAGACGACCGGAATGCCGAAAAACTCCGTCTGGGCGCCGCTGTTTTTCAGTTCGAGTATCGTTGGATAGATCAGCGCCCCGGCAATCGTCAGCGCTATGAACGGGTTCGCTCCAAATTTTTTGGCGGCCGTAACGGCGAGCAGCAAAGGCAGGAAATAAAACAGGCTGTCGGCTGCCGCGTATAGAATCGTATATGTCGTCTCTTCCGGCGAGAGCCAGCCGGCGTTTGTGCAAATCAAAAGCATGCCTTTTAAAATCCCCGCTCCTGCCATGACGCCGAGCAGCGGAGTGAAAATGCTAGATACGATATCTACTAATCTACCGGCGAGGCTTCCTTTCTCTTTTTGGCTGTGATCGGCCGCAGAACCTTCCAACAGTTGAGAGATCCGGCCGATTTCTTTATAGACTTCAGGAACGTTATTGCCGATAACGACTTGAAATTGTCCGCCGCTCTCCACTACGGTTACCACGCCATCCGTATTTTCAAGCGCTTCCCTGTCTGCTTTGGAACGGTCTTTCAGTTTGAAGCGAAGCCTTGTCGCGCAATGGACTAGCGATACAACGTTCTTCTCCCCGCCGACGCGCTCCAGAATTTCTTTTGCCATTGATTGAACATCCATCGTTGATCATCTCCTGTCTCTCCTAAAGCCCTATTAAGCTGTTAAAAAATAAAAAACCTAAACTAAAGCCAGTACAAAGAAGGCTTAGTTTAGGTTTTGCCTGCCGAACAGTAACAATCCCGTTTTAAGACATGATGAAAATAAAAAAACCTAAATCACTGTGAAAAACAAGGGCATAAGAATCCCGCTCACAGTCATTTAGGTTTTGCCTGCATGATCAGTAACAATCCTAACAACCTGTATAAGTTGATGTAAGTAAAAAGTAGCATACATTTATCCAATTGTCAACGCTTTCATTTTAGCATCATCCTCTATTTTTGATGAACGACCCGCTCGATATGAATCGTCAAATACAGAAGCTCTTCGTTTGTGAGCTGATGACCGTATTCTTTTTCGATGTACTGCCTGATTTTATTTGTACACACATAAGCGTCGCGGTACTTATTTTTGACGGTTTCAAATAAAAAGTCGTCCCGGCTTTCCATATAGGCTCCGCTGAACAGCCGCTGCGCGAAAAATTTCAAATGGGTAATGAAGCGGTAATAGTGAAGCGATTCTTCATCAAAATCGATATGAAAGTGATATTTGACGATGCTTAAAATCTCCTGCATGACTTTCGTAATATTGACGATGTTCGGCATTTCTTCATTCAGCTCGGCGTTTACGATATGGAGTGCGATAAAAGCGGCTTCATCCTCCGGAAGAGCTGTCCCCGTCTTCTTTTCAATGATGGCCAGCGCCTCTTTGCCGATGGCGAACTCATCTTTATACAGCCGTTTTGTCTCCCAAAGCAGGGCGTTTTTAATATCCAGACCTTTTTTATGCCGTTCGACGGCGAAATGAATATGGTCGGTCAGCGAGACATAAATGCTGTCATTCAGCTTCTTGCCGAGCTTTAATTTCGCATAGGAGATAATTTCTTCAGACATTTCCATAAATTCGATCGGAATTTCGTCCAACAGCGTCTTAAATCTTTCTGATACATCTTTATTATCAAGCCTGAAAATCTTCTCGATTCTCGATTCATCCACCGCTTCCCCAGGCTTTTTTTGAAAAGCGATTCCCCTGCCCATGACCACTAATTCCTGACCCTGTTCATTTAAAACACTGATCACATTGTTGTTGATCACTTTGGCAATTTTCACATCGCGCCACTCCCATCTTGTAAGGGGATTTTTTATATTTCTTTTTTCATATGGTACACATTGATTGTACAATCTTTTTGGCCTAGGTCAATATGTTTCAGTCAACGTCCGAAATATTTACATTTTACAGAATGCCCGATTTATAAAAAAAGAGCCGCAGTGCGGCCCTGTAAAAAACCCTCTTAAAAAATGAGCAAAATTCCCGCTGTGACTGACGCCAGACCCGCAAAATAAACGAAGTCTTTTCCGGAAAGCCGCGCTGTTTGATAGTAGGTGCGGTCTTTTGCACCGGTAAACCCTCTCGCTTCCATGGCAACGGCGATTCTTTCCGACTTGCGGATGCCTTGCGAAAACAAAGGCAGCGCATAGCGAATAAACGCCTTCCAGCTGTTTTTTTGCTTATAGCCCCTGATTTTGTGCGCCGCCTTCATTTGCGAAAGCTCAGACTGAAAAAGCGGGACAAAACGGAAGCCGGCCAGCAAGCCATAAGCCCATTTAGGCGACAGCCTGCATTGATGAACCAGGCTCATAATAAACTGCGTCAAATCGGTTGTTGATGTAAACAAAAGACCGTATGTGACAAACCCGAGCATCCGGAGCGCGATTGTCAGCCCATTGCCGACGCTTTCCTCGGTGACGCGGAACCAGGCCCATTCCCAAATCGTTTCCTCGCCTTTTCCAAAAGCGGCCATCATCCAAAAGACGAGAATAAAAAAGACGAGATAAGGCAACAGCCGCTTACTTAAATAAGACAAAGTCCATCCCCCGAAAAAAATTCCGATGGCAACCGCAAACAGCCAAATGAATAGAGTCGGTTTCGGATTTGAAACAAACATGAGCAAGCACATGACCAGGAGGTGGGAAAAGAGCTTGGCGCTCGGGTTCAATGCCGAAAGAAGTGAACCATTGCTTTTCATACGGGAACCCTCTCCTTTCTTTCATGCATGAACCGGTAATGAAGCGGCGGTATCAATGAAAAGCGGCGGACGAGGCCTTGATCAGAAAATAATCGATACGGCGTTCCTTGAAATGCCGCTTTCCCTTGATGAAACACGATGACACGGCCGGAATGCTCATCTACGATGTCCATGTCGTGCGTCACCATCACAATCGTCGTTCCCCGTTCCTGCCGTTCCTTTAACCGCTTGATTAATTCTTGCGCCGTCCTTTCGTCCTGACCGAATGTCGGCTCGTCAAGCAGCAGCAGATCCTGGTCAAACAAAAGCATTGTCGCAACGCTTAAACGCCGTTTCTGCCCGAGGCTTAATGTAAAGGGGTGCGCTTTTTGATGAGCGTCAAGTCCGAATTCCCGCAGCAATTCAGCCGTTTTCTTTTCGACCCGGTCCTCCGGCCATCCCCGCTGCCTCGCCCCGAACGCGATCTCGTCAAACACCGTGTCCCGAATAAATTGAAGCTCGGGATTTTGAAAAACAAAGCCGGCCTTCTCATAGAGCGTACGGTCGGACCATTTCTTCAGCTCCCGATCCTCAAGATAAAGGCGCCCTTTTTTGACGGCTTCAAGCCTGATCAGACTTTTTAAAAACGTACTCTTTCCGCTCCCGTTCTCGCCGATGACCGAAATCCATTCTCCCCTTGGAATCTCAAGGGTGATGCCGTCGGCAACGATCTTTTTCCGATAGCCGATCGCCGCGTCGTCTGCGCGGATCAATATGTCTCTGTCAGCTGTAGGCCTGTTTTTCGCCTCCTCCTCTTTCATTTTCAATGTAGAAGAGAGCTTGACGGCGAGCGGATGATCATCTTGTGTGATGACATCTTCCCATACCGCAGGGTACAGTTTCGGCTGCCAGATGCCCGCCGCTTTCATCTCCGGCTGAAAATGTTTCACGATTTCTTCCGGCTTTCCGTCAGCGATGATCTGTCCCTTTCCATTGAAAAGAATGACGCGGTCCATCCACTCGATACAGCCGTCCAGCACGTGTTCGACGAACACCATCGTCTGTCCGCTTTTTCGTGAAACGTTACGAAGCAAGGCAAAGATGTCTTTCCGGCTGGCCGGGTCCAGCTGCGCCGTCGGCTCGTCAAAAAACAGCACTTCAGGCTCCAGAGCGAGCAGGCACGCTAATGCCAGTCTCTGCTTCATACCGCCTGACAAGGTTTCGATCGGCGTTTTCTTATCTATCTTTAATCCGACTTGCTCCATCAGCTCCGAGATGATGCCGTCCATATCTTTTGGGGAGACAGACCGGTTTTCTAGGCTAAAAGCGATTTCCTCATCAACATGAAGCATGCAGAACTGCGAATCCGGATCCTGAAACATAACGCCGGCGCTCTTTCTGCGATTGACCTCTCCGCTGACCTCAGCTTCGACATGTTCAGGAATGATGCCGGAAAGCACGGACAACAGTGTCGATTTGCCGCTTCCGCTCGGACCGAGTATCAGCACTTTCTCTCCCTGCCCAATCGACAGCGAGACCCGGTCTAGGACTGTTTCAGGACGATGATAAAAACGGACGGAAAGGTTACTGCATCCGAGAAATGAACGCATCGGCATCATCCTTCTTCCGCTGTTCCTTCATGATCTCATACTGATTCAGGACGCCCGTTTTCGCAAGCGCTTCGACAACGGCTTTTGCCAGCCAGCCGCCGAGTACAATGCCGCTGATGATTTGGATGATAAGCGTCATGATCAGCGTTTGCGTCGTATAGTAGGCAAAACCGTTCGCCATCAGGCTGTATGTCATGCTTCCGACCGCGGCAAGCGCACCGGAAAGCATAAGGGTAAACAAGTTGTAACGCTTATAGCGAAAGATCGCAAAAGCGATTTCCGCACCGGCTCCCTGGAACACACCGATTAATAATGCTGACAGTCCAAAGTGGCTTCCGGTCAGCAGTTCGACCGCCGCAGCTGCCGTCTCGGCAATCAGCGCCGCACCCGGTTTACGGATGATATAAGCGACAATCGGGCTGGCGATCACCCAAATGCCGAACATAAAGTTCGCTCCGACAGGCCCGACAATAGCTGAAACAGGGATCCACAAGGTGGACCATCCTAAGTAAATGACGCCGCATGCAACGGACAAGATCACTGCCATCACGACTTCTTTCATGTTCCAATTCATCGTCTCACCGCCTCCATTTCCACAGGCCAATCTTCAACTGTATAAGCCATCTCCCAAAAGCCGTATTCAAGCTGACAACTTTGCAAAAAAAGCTCCTTCATTTTTTCTTTTTCAGCCTTGCCCGCTGTTTCGGCCCATTCATCCAGGCGGGCGCAAAACTTCGTCGTGATTGAATCGGTTCGGTCTCCGTAAAAACAGATCCAGTCATAAAATGGATGCGACGGGTCAGGCTGAACGTCCATCATCAGTTTTTTTCCGATCTCCCAATATGTCCACGGACAAGGCAGCAAGACGGCTAATATCTCTCCCAGCGTGCCTTCGTGCGCCGCCGTCAGCATATGGCGGATATAATGATGGGCAGAAGGCGCAAGCGGATAGCCCTGCAGAGATTCATACTCCACCCCCGCGGCCCGGCACAGGTTGTTGTGCGGGTGCACTTCGCTGTTTAATACAAATGAAATCTGCTCATGAAACATCTCCATGTCTTTCCGGTTTTGACACTTGGAAATTGCAATTCCGTAGATTTGAATAAAAGCGTTCAAATACTCGTAATCTTGCTTCACATAATGAATAAGCTGCTCCTTTTTCAGCTTGCCGGACGCCAGTCCCAATACAAACGGATGCTCAAAAATGGCTTCAAAAATAGGGTCTGCCTCGCGGCGAAGTTCTGCAGAAAAACTCATGTAGATAGCCTCCTCAGCAATCGGTTTTATAAGGAAGGCACAGGGGGGAGCGAGCCGCTTTATACGCAAAAAAGCCGCCCCAAAATGGAGCGGCCTTTGTATGATGAAATCATAAAGACACCGGCTCCACTTCCCTACGCTAGTATGAACTAGATCAGGTTCAAAGGGTCCAAGATCGCTACTTGTCTCAGCCGGCTTACGGCTCCCCTAGTGGACTTCCTATTACATTAACTTTTACTCTACACATCAATGATTATGATGTCAACCTGAGTTTTTCAGTTTTATTCTTGTATAAAACCGCCGGGTTTCATACAGAAGATGCAGCGGGTAAAAATATTTATGGAAAAATGTTAATTTTCTGAAACCTTTTGCGGGCTTGTTCGTCTAATATAGTGAAGACAAAAAAATTTGGAGGGGATATTTATGATGATGTTTATCTTGATTTTGACAATGGCTGTGTATTTGTTCTATTCTTTCAGCAAAGACAACCGGCCGGCCAAAAGAAACAACAAGAATCATCAGACACTGACTGTTATTAGGGAAAACCCTTTTACCGCCCCTTCCAATGATGTCAATTGCTAACTTGATAGACAACAAGCAAGCCGCCCAATGACGGGCGGCTTTTTACGTTTTTAGGATTGAAATTGTTCCGCTTCAGTCGATCCCTTCAGTGCAGTGGTTGATGAAGTCCCGCCTGTCACAACCTGGGCGACTTCATCAAAGTAGCTCGTTCCGACTTCGCGCTGATGCCTTGTCGCCGTATAGCCGTGGACTTCGCTGGCAAACTCGGCCTGCTGCAGATCAGAATACGCCGCCATTCCGCGGTGCTTATATTGACGGGCCAATTCAAACATGCCGTGGTTTAAGGCGTGGAAGCCTGCCAGTGTGACAAATTGAAATTTATAGCCCATTTCACTGAGCTGTTTCTGGAAGTTCAAGATGGTGTTGTCATCCAGTTTGGCCTTCCAGTTGAACGAAGGGGAGCAGTTGTAGGCGAGCAGTTTGCCCGGGAATTTTTCATGGATCGCCTGTGCAAACCGGTGGGCTTCTTCAATATTCGGCTCAGACGTTTCACACCAGATCAAATCGGCATACGGCGCATACGCCAAACCTCTCGCAATCGCCTGATCAAGACCCGGCTTTGTTTTGAAGAACCCTTCCGCTGTTCGCTCTCCCGTCAAAAACGGCGCATCATATGAATCGACGTCGCTTGTGATCAGGTCGGCCGCATTCGCGTCCGTACGGGCAATAAGAATGGTCGGGACTCCCATCACGTCTGCGGCGAGGCGCGCGGCAATCAAATTACGCACCGCCGTTTGCGTCGGAAGCAGCACTTTCCCGCCCAAATGCCCGCACTTTTTCTCAGACGACAACTGGTCTTCAAAGTGAACTCCCGCGGCGCCGGCTTCAATCATACCTTTCATCAGCTCGAACACATTCAGCTGTCCGCCGAAGCCCGCTTCAGCGTCGGCCACAATCGGAGCAAACCAATCGATGTCTTCTTTTCCTTCCATATGGTGAATTTGATCGGCGCGCTGCAGCGTACGGTTGATTTTTTTGACGACTTCCGGCACGCTGTTTGCCGGATAAAGGCTTTGGTCAGGATACATGCTCCCTGACAAATTGGCATCGGCCGCCACCTGCCAACCGCTTAAATAAATCGCTTTCAATCCGGCTTTTACTTGCTGCATGGCTTGATTTCCGGTCAAAGCGCCCAGCGCCGGCACGAAGTCCTCTGTGTGGAGAAGCTTCCACAGCTTTTCGGCGCCGCGCCTTGCAATCGTGTATTCAATCTCAAGCGTGCCTCTCAGCCGAATAACGTCAGCCGCCTGATACGGCCTTGTGATCCCTTTCCAGCGTTCTTCATGCTCCCAGCTTTCTGCGAGTTGTTTTTCTTTCAGCATCGCACATTCCCCCATCATATTTTTTCATAAGCGGGTATCGTTAGAAATTCCGCGAATTCATCATCCAAAATCAGCTGTTCAAATAACTGTCCGGCCTCTTCGAACCGGCCGCTCCGAAAATGTTCTATGCCGGCTTCTTCGAAGATTTTCTGCATTTCTTCCTCTTTCATCATCTTGACCATTTCGGCGTTGACTTTCCGGCCATCGTCAAGAACCCCTTTCGGATGGCGAATCCATTGCCAAAGCTGGGCTCTGGAAATCTCCGCCGTTGCTGCGTCCTCCATTAAGTGGTCGATCGGAGCGGCGCCTCTGCCCGACAGCCATGAAGCTAAATAGCGGATGCCGGCGCTGATATTGGTACGGACGCCTGCTTCTGTAATCCGGCCTTGCGGTACTTCCAGCAAGTCTTTTTCCTCGACCTTTACGTCTTCCCGCTTTCTATGAATCTGGTTCGCCGACGGCATATGCTGATTGAATACATCGAGCGCCGTTTGAATCATGCCGGGATGCGCGATCCATGTTCCGTCATGTCCGTCTTTTACTTCACGTTCCTTATCTTCGCGGATTTTGGCAAATGCGGCTTCATTGATCTCAGGTTTGTCTTTAGCGGGAATTTGCGCCGCCATTCCCCCGATCGCATGGACGTTGCGTTTATGACACGTTTGAATCGCCAAGAGGGAGTACGCCCTCATGTTTGGAACCGTCATCGTCACGGCTGAGCGGTCTGGAAGAATGACGTCTTCCCTGTTCCTGAATTTCTTAATAAAGCTGAAAATATAATCCCACCTGCCGCAGTTAAGTCCGGCTGAATGCTCCTTCAATTCATAGAGGATTTCATCCATTTCAAAAGCCGCCAGGATCGTTTCAACGAGAACCGTCGCTTTAATCGTCCCCTGCGGAATGCGCAAGTCGTTTTGCGCATAAACAAACACGTCGTTCCACAGCCTTGCTTCCAGATGGTTTTCGATTTTTGGAAGGTAGAAATAAGGGCCGCTTCCTTTTTTGATCAGCTCTTTTGCATTATGGAAAAAATAAAGGCCAAAATCGAACAGGCTTGCTGACACGGGCTTGCCGCCGATCAGCACATGCTTCTCTTCCAAGTGCCATCCCCTCGGTCTTACAATGATGACGGCGGGGTTTTCTTTCAGCTCATAGCGTTTGCCCTGTTCATTCGTAAAAGAAATCGTCCCGCGAACCGCGTCCCGCAAATTAACCTGGCCTTCAATGCAGTTTTTCCAAGTCGGCGAGTTCGCATCTTCAAAGTCGGCCATAAAGACTTTGGCTCCTGAATTTAAAGCATTGATGACCATTTTTCTGTCGACCGGGCCGGTGATTTCAACCCTGCGGTCCTCCAAATCCCGGGGGAGCGGGGCGACCGTCCAGTCCGCCTCGCGGATGTGCTTCGTTTCCGCCAAAAAACCGGGATTCTTCCCTTGATCAATTTCAGCCTGCCTGATCGTTCGCAAATGCAGCAATTCCCGTCTTCTTCCCCCGAAATGTCGTTCAAGACGTCCGATAAACTCCAGCGCTTCTTTTGTCAAAATCTCTTCATACTGCGGATTCATCGATCCGGTTATCTGAGTTCTCTTCTCCTCTGTTTTCATGTCTCCCTACCCCTTTACATGCATTGTTATAAAACAGTTTGCTTACTCGCCTTTTTTGGAAAGACAGCGCTCACATTCCATAAAGTAAGATTCAGCCTGCTCCTCCATCTTTTCACCGCATTCAGGGCACGTTTTTTTTGGAAGCGTTCTGAAAAATTCCATCGGACTTTTCAAGCTCATTTGTGTCACTCTCCTTTTTATAGAACAGTTTTATATTTTTTATTTCTGTTGTAGTACAGTATACAGCGCAAAAAGAAAAAAGTACACACCTTTTTCCAAAAAATATTTATTTTTTTCCATTCAAACAAAAATAGATTGTTCTCTTTTTATTCATAACTTGTTCATATTTTTCTTCTAGAATAGGGAACATAAAGAGGTGAAAGTGATGATGAAAATAAAAAACAAACAACTTGATGTCACTCTGATTCTGATTTTGTTGGCAGCTCTTATTCTGAATACATATAACATTTGGCAGGACAATGCCGCCAACCAGTATTACTTGGCGGCGGTCAAAAGCATGACGCAAAGCTTCCACAATTTCTTCTTTGCGTCATTCGACTCTTCCGGATTCGTATCAGTAGATAAGCCGCCCCTCGTTTTATGGATTCAGACCATATTTGCGAAAATCTTCGGCGTGCATACGTGGAGTGTGATTTTGCCGCAGGCGCTTGCAGGTGCGGGTTCCGTCTATCTGCTATACGTACTGATTAAACCGAAATTCGGAAAAGGAGCCGCCCGCATTTCAGCGCTGGTGATGGCGCTGACGCCGATCGCGGTTGCCGTAAGCCGGACGAATAATATCGACAGCATGCTCGTCTTCACGCTCCTTTTTGGTACATGGTGCCTGATGAAGACGGTCAAACAAGGCAGGCTGCTCTGGCTGCTCGCTGCATTTGGCCTCATCGGCCTCGGGTTCAATATGAAGATGCTTCAGGCATTCATGGTGCTTCCCGCGTTCTTGCTGTTTTATCTCATCGCGGCCCATGCGAATTGGAAGAAAAAAATTGTGTCCGCTGTTTTATCGCTTATTGTTCTCACCGGCGTTTCGCTTTCTTGGGCGCTTGCTGTCGACTATACATCGGCCGACAGCCGCCCGTATGTCGGAAGCAGTCAAACCAACTCCGTGCTTGAACTGGCTTTCGGCTACAACGGCACAGAGCGGCTGCTCGGCCAGACGACGGGCAACGCCCGCGGCGATATGAACGGTTTTAGAGGAGACATGCAGCAGCCGAACGGCAATGCACACACTCAGAACGGGAACAATGCAGCCGACAGCTCCAATGGACAAAATGGCGCGATGCAGCCGCCGGGTGCAAGCAGCGCGACCAACGGCAATGCGCAAACTCAAGACGGAAGCCGTTCATCCGACGGCTCCGATGGACAAAACGGTGCAATGCAGCCGCCGGCTGCGGGCAACGCGACCGATGACGGTTCTCAAGGAGCAAACGGCGGCAGTCAGCCGCCAACCGGAGGCGGACCGGGTGGAGGCAACGGCGGGCCCGGTGGCAATGGCGGACCGGGTGCAGGTCAAGGCAGCGGACAAAGCATGAACATGTTCGGCACCGGTGACGCAGGACCCCTGCGGCTCTTCCAATCTGCTTTATCGGGCCAAATCAGCTGGATGCTTCCATTCGCATTATTCGGACTGCTCGGCATGATCATCAGCTGGCTCCGCAGCCGCCGTGGAAAAGCAGGCGAAATGAAAGAAACAATCTTTTGGGCTGCATGGCTCGTTCCTGTTGCCGGGTTCTTCAGCATCGCCGGATTCTTTCACCACTATTACTTGATTATGCTGGCACCGCCGATCGCCGCACTGTCAGGAATCGGATGGTACGCGATGTACGGCCTTTACAAAAGTCACAAAGACTGGGCAAGCTATCTGCTGCCGGCGGCCGTTCTGACAACGGCAGCATTCCAAGTGTATATTTTAAGCGCATATACAAGCCAAATCGGCAGCGCCTGGATGTATGTCATGGGCCTCTTGGGGCTGGGTGTCACCATCGCCTTACTGATGCTGAAGCGAAGTCATCCATTCGGAAAGCAGCTCACCATCATCAGCTTGTGCGTGTTTCTTTTGACACCGGTCTATTGGTCGGCAACACCGATCCTTTACGGAGGAAACAGCGTTCTTCCTGAATCGGGGCCTCAGCTGCAAAGCTCCAACGGAGGCGGAATGTTCAGCTCGGATGTGGACACAGGATTGCTCACATACCTCCGGAAAAATAATACCGGCGAAGAGTACCTGTTCGCGACATTGACAACGGTAACCGCAGCTCCGTATATCATTAATGCCGACGAAAATGTCATGGCGCTCGGAGGCTTCAACGGCACAGATCCGATCTTGTCGGTCAGTGAGCTGAAAAACCTCGTCAAAGAAGGAAAAATAAAATACTTTCTAATCAGTGACAACTCAGGCAACAGTGAGCTCGTCTCCTGGATTAAAGAAAACGGAACCGAAATTTCGTCTGATGAATACAACAGTACCACGAACAATACAGACCGCTCCGCACAACAGGGCGCAAGGGGCGGCCCGGGCGGCGGACAGCAGCAAACACTCTACAAGGTTGAGCTGTAGGAAATATGAGGAAGCCCATCGGACTCATCCGATGGGCTTTTGATTATGCTTTTCTAAAAATAACCGGCGGATGATGTTCAATATGGTCAAGAAGTTTTTCTCCATATAGGGTCATCGTTTGCCGCCGACCTGCACGAGATTCCACACGGCTCAGCTACAGCGCCGACTTGATCACTTTCTTACCGTAAAGAACGGACAGCAAACCGAAAATAGAATACAGAACGGTGTACAGCACCATCACGATGATCATCGGCGTCCGCACCTCTGCTCCGAATAAGAACCAGCCGGATTGGACAGCAAAGTAACTGTGAGACAGGCCGATAACCAATGGAATTCCGAAATTATACATTTGCTTGATTCGTATCCCCTTCAGAAGATCCCCGCGCGTGAAACCAAGTTTTCTCAAGATCGTGTAATTCGGTTTCTCATCTTCGCTTTCGTCCATTTGTTTAAAGTAAAGGATGCATCCTGATGTGATCAGAAACGTAAGTCCTAGAAATCCTACGATAAACATGGCAAGTCCGAAAAGCGATTTTTGAGCTGTGCTTGCATCGAGGAGCGATAAATGCTGATCGTTTTGATTCACTGTTGCAAACAATTCATTTGCCTGCTGAATCTGATCTTCATCTTTTAAATTGATCCCGTAAAAAAGACTCGACTTCTGCTGTAATTTTGGATCTTTGTCTTGGCTCAGACGTTTAAACAGCGCATCATCCACAACGGCTACAGGCAATCCGCCGCTGGTAAAGTTGAAGGATAAGAGCGACTCTTTTCTCAAGCCTATATAGTTTAATGGGATTGTCTCATGCCTGCTCTTTACCTTTACGGCACCGGTCTCTTTTAAAGCCATAAATTTCTGGAGAAGGTCGGTATACCCTGAGAAAATGACGTCTCCTTTATGCACGTCAATCCCGTCAATTTGTGCATCGCTGACCACAGCAAGAGGTAATTTCCCCGGGTCGCCAGCCATATTTTCAGGATCCCCTTCGACAACTTGTTCCAGATTGAAAGTCGCCTGAATGACATGAATTTCTTTTTTGCTGTATGGAATGTTGTTTTCATCCAATAGTTGTTCGAACCGTTTTGCATCCTTTTGATTTGTCATAGCGAAATCAGCCGCCACATTTTGTTCGGCGGCTTTCTCTGCAGAGTAGTACGAAATATAGCACAAGGATAACAAACCGATCGCCAGTGCCGTAACAGTGGTGATGATCGTTAATAATAGAGCGTTTGATTTCAGCCGGAACATGATCGATGAAAGGGACAGCACTTCATAAATATTTAAGTAGCCTCCTTTGCTTTTGCGGATGATGTTGGAGACAAAGCTGACCGATCCTTTATAAAAGAAGTACGTTCCGATGATAACGGTACCGAGAATAAAGCTCATCGCATAAAACAGCTCATCTATGGTCTTGAATTTTCCGCTGAACAACTCAGTAGAAATGTAATATCCCGACAAAATAAACAAGATGCCCAATAAACCAATGATCATTTGAAAAACGGATATTCTCTTTACCTTATCTTCCGTAGCTGATGTCGCTTTAAATAATGATAAAATGCTTTGCTTTTTGATAAACGTATAATTCATCACCATCACCAGCAGGTAGATTCCGCAGAATACAATGACAGTTTGCACAAGCGCTTCTCCGGAAAAATTCAATTCGGTTTCAGCTTGAACATCTACTATTTTAAATAAAGTCATAAGCACGAGCTTTGAGATCGAAAACCCGGCAAACACCCCAATGACCAAAGAGCCGAAATACAGCATGACATTTTCCAAACTTAAAATGCGGAAGATTTTTTGCTTCCTCATGCCGATTAGCTGGAATAAACCGATTTCTTTGCTGCGCCGCTTAATAAAAATCGTATTGGCATACAAAATAAAAACTGCTACTACTGCCACTAGAAGAATGGAAGCTGCTTTCAAAGCCGCTGCGCCTTTTATCGATGCCTTCACTTCATCGATCGCCGGATCATATTGCAGCGTAACAAACGCAAAATAAAGCGCCACGCTGAAGATTAACGCAAACACATAAAGGTAATAGTTCCGTATATTCTTTTTCAGGTTGCGGAAGATCAGCTGATTAATACTCATGCTGAACCCCGCCTAACACGCCTTGCGTTTTCATGATGTCCTGAAAGAACATCTGCCTGTCTTGTCCGCCTTTATTCAGCTGCGTATAAATTTGTCCGTCTTTAATGAAAACCACTCTGCTGCAGAAGCTCGCGGCGACGGGATCATGGGTGACCATAATGATTGTGGCCCGGCGCTTTTGATTTAACTGGCTCAGCTTGTTTAACAAGTCTGATGCGGATTTCGAATCAAGCGCACCGGTCGGTTCGTCAGCGAAAATAATGCTCGGTTCATGAATAAACGCCCTGGCTGCTGATGTGCGCTGTTTTTGCCCGCCGGAAATTTCATTCGGATATTTATTCTTCAGCTCAAAGATGCCTAATTCTTTCGCGACTTCCTCAAATTTTTGACCGGCTTCTTTTTTTGATATTTTCGTAATCGACAGCGGCAGAAGGATATTTTCTTTCACTGTCAGCGTATCGAGCAAATTGTATTCTTGAAAGATAAATCCTAAATGCTGCTTCCTGAATTCAGCAAGCTGTTTTTCCTTCAGATTCGTCATCTCAGCTTGGTTGATGTTAATCGTTCCGCCGCTCACCTGGTCAATAGAGGACAGAACATTGAGCAATGTTGTTTTGCCTGAACCTGACGGGCCCATAATACTGACAAATTCACCCTTTTGGATCTGAATGTCGATTCCCTTTAACACTTCGTGTTTATTGTGCTTATTTCCATAGCTTTTTCGTATTTTTTTCGCTTCTAAAATCATCATTTTTAAAATCTCCTTTTGACTGGATATTTTTATTATAGAAAGGAGGACAGCCGTTTTCCTTCGATTCAGCGAACAAAAAAGAAAAGCGTGTGACACTTTTGTCACACGCCAAGCACACGGGAAAATTCGTTCCGCTTCGGAAAAATCAGCGTAAAGGTTGTCCCCGTTCCTGGTTTAGAATCAACCTCGATATGAATCAGGAGCGGCTTTGCCGCTTTTTTCGCCAAATACAGCCCCATTCCCGTGGCGGCCTGATCATGATGCTCCGTTGTTGATGTGAAACCTTTGTCAAACACACGCGGTATATCTTTTGGATCGATGCCCCGTCCAAAATCTTGAACTGCGAGATGCACCTGGCCATCTTGTTCATAGCTTTTAATCAAAATATCGGATGCTTCGCTGTATTTCACTGCGTTTGTCAGCAGCTGCCTCATGATAAAAGACAGCCATTTCGCATCGCTGAGCACTTCCCCGGCCTCAAGCTGTATATCAAACCCGATCCCTTTTGGAATGCACCATGATTGCAAATCTTTTAGTTCTTTAAAGATTAAAGGTTTGAGCTCTAGAGCTTCAAGAGACAAGTCATTTTCGATAAACGACATCCGCTTTTGATGAAGCTGGCGATCGAGCAGCAGGTGAACGCGCAGCCATTCATAGTCGAGTCTCGATTTTAATGATTGATCGTCAATCGTCTCCATGATCAAATGCATGGCGGTAAGCGGCGTTTTGACTTCGTGTATCCAGGCCATGAGCTCATCTTTTTCATTCTCCAATGCCAGGCGATGCTGCGCCGCCTCTTGCTTTAACTGTTTCGTTTGTTCGGCTATGCTTTTTTCAATCATCGTTTCGAAAGGCGTTTCCGCCTCTCGAATGTTTGTCACATCGAGATTGTGATCCCATTCTTCCAGGCTTTTATAAAACTTCGTTTCCCTCCGAAAGCGGACAAGTACAAAAACGATAAAAATAAATGAAGACAAATAGGTCATATATAAAATCGATGCAAAAGGAATGGATGAATCGACATAAGCGATAAACAGAAAGACGATCTGCTGCAAGACAAATATGGCGATCCAGCTTCGCCTCTCGGTCAAAAACGCTTTCAGCATTCTCATCATCCTTCTTCTTTCGCCATATAGCCCTGGCCGACCTTTGTCTCAATATATTGCCCCAAGTTCAAGGTATCCAGTTTTTTTCTCAAACGGTTTACGTTGACCGTCAGCGTGTTATCGCTGACAAAACGCTCATCGTTCCATAAGCTTCTCATCAATTCTTCCCTGCTGACAATTTTGTTTTTTTGGTCGATCAATTGTTTTAAAATGAACATTTCATTCCTCGTCAACTCGATCGACCCCGCCTTATTGCTGACGCGGTTTTGCTCGGGATCAACGGTTGCACCGCACCACGCTTTCTTCAGAATCTCAGGCTCCGTATTATAGTCGTAAACACGGCGGAAAATCGCCTGGATTTTGGCAATCAGCACGTCAAAATGAAACGGTTTCTGAATATAATCATCTGCTCCAAACTGCATGGACATGACCATATCAGCCGGATGGTCGCGCGAAGATAAAAAGAGAATCGGAACGTTGGAACGGGAACGGATCTGCCGGCACCAATGAAACCCGTCATATTTCGGCAGCTGAATATCGATAATGACGCAATCGGGCTTAATCGCCGCAAACTCCTGCATCACTTCGCTGAAATCGTCGATGCCGTACACCTCGTATGACCACCCGGTTAACCGTTCTTTTATTTCCTGAAACAGCGATTCATCGTCTTCGATCAACAGCAGTTTAAACATTTGCCTCACCGCACTTTTTGTCTTTTTTCTAAGTCAAGTGTATAGCAAATCGTTTTCATGCGCTACAGAGAAAAAAGCTGTCCTGTAAAGGACAGCCATTTTAAATATCACAAACTCTCGCCATTCGTTTCGATCACTTTTTTATACCAGTAAAAGCTTTTCTTTCTCGTTCTTGCAAACGTGCCGTTTCCTTCATTGTCACGGTCGACATAAATATAGCCGTAGCGTTTTTTCATTTCGGCGGTGGATGCGCTGACCAAGTCGATCGGGCCCCATGATGTGTAGCCGATTAAGTCGACGCCGTCTGCGATCGCTTCTCTTACTTCTTTTAAGTGATCGCGCAAATAGTTGATTCTGTAGTCATCTTGTATCGAACCGTCTTCTTCGACGACATCGACGGCGCCGAGCCCATTTTCAACAATGAAAAGCGGCTTTTGATAGCGGTCATACAATGCATTCAGCGTAATGCGGATTCCTTTAGGGTCGATCTGCCAGCCCCATTCGGACGATTCAAGGTACGGGTTTTTAACCCCTCCGAGCAAGTTGCCTCCCGTTTTTGCCAAATCTTCCGGATTCGTGCTCGCAACCATTGACATGTAGTAGCTGAAACCGATATAGTCGACTGTGTTTTCCTTCAGAATGTCTTCATCACCTTCAGCCATCTCAATCGCAATTCCATTTTCCTTAAAGAAGCGCTTCATATAGCCCGGATAAGCTCCGCGTGCCTGTACGTCCGAGAAAAACAGCGTTCTTCTCTCATTTTCCATCGCGGCGAGCACGTCTTCCGGTTTTGGCGTCATTGGGTATGTCGTCGTTGCGGCAATCATACAGCCGATTTTAGCGTCCGGAATAATATCCTTGCCTGCTTTTACCGCAAGGGCGCTTGCAACAAATAGATGATGCGCCGCTTGGTACATCGCATTTAACTGGTTTTCGCCTTCTTCAAATACAAGGCCACCGCCTGTAAACGGCGCATGCAGGACCATGTTGATTTCGTTGAACGTCATCCAATATTTCACTTTGTCTTTATAGCGGGTGAAAACCGTTTTCGCATAATGTTCATAGCACTCGATCACTTTCCGGTTTTTCCAGCCTCCGTATTTTTTAATTAAACCGAGCGGCATTTCATAGTGGGATATCGTCACGACTGGCTCAATATTGTATTTTAATAGCTCATCAAAGAGGCGATCGTAAAATTCGAGTCCCTCTTCATTCGGTTCACTTTCATCACCGTTAGGAAAAATCCGCGTCCAGGCAATCGATGTCCGAAACGCTTTAAATCCCATTTCGGCGAAAAGAGCGATATCTTCTTTGTAGCGGTGGTAAAAATCGATGCCTTCGTGATACAGGTTCAATGACTCCATCGACTCATCGAATGGATACATAACCCCGTTCGGCGACACATCAGCTGTCGAGAGCCCCTTTCCGCCGACATTATAGGCGCCTTCTACTTGGTTTGCGGCAACCGCTCCGCCCCATAAAAAACCATCAGGGAATTTTTTCGTTTGTTCAGTCATATCCTTTCACCTCATCCAAATTTGTCGAGCTTTCCTCTCTCTACGCCAGCGCGATCAGCGCTTCCTCAATGTCAACGCTTTCATCTGTTTTCAAAGACTTGATCGACTGGTACCGGTCCGTATTTGTGATGATAACCGGCGTGATTAACTGATAGCCTGCATCCTTAATCGCATCCATATCAAATGAGACAAGCTGGTCTCCCGGCTTTACAGCGTCTCCTTTATTGACATGCACGGTAAAGTGCTCACCGTTCAATTTCACCGTATCGATTCCGATATGGATAATAATTTCTGCCCCATTGTCGCTAGTGATGCCGAGGGCGTGCTTCGTTTGAAAAACGGTCGTGATCGTGCCTGATACAGGCGACACCACTTTGCCTTCTTCTGGCTCAATGGCAACACCTTTTCCCATGACTTCTCCTGAAAATGTCGCATCATCCACTTCACTCAATGCTTTGACTTCGCCTTTCAGCGGGCTTTGAATAATTTCACTACCGCCAGTCGTAGAAGAAGCAGCCGCCGGTTCATCGGCTTCATCTGACGGAATGTCTTCAAATCCCAATACAAAAGCAAACGCTGTAGCGGCAAAGAACGCGATGACGATCCCGATCATGGCCTGTATAAAAGTCGGACCGATAAACGTTGTAATTCCCGGCAAACCGACGTTTCCGCCAATAATATATGCTGCTACGCCGGTGATGCCGTAAAATGCACCTCCGACAGCGGCGCCGAGAAGCGCAGAAACAAACGGCTTTTTCAGCCTCATGTTGACACCGTACATCGCCGGCTCTGTAATCCCCATCAAAGCCGTGATGCTTGTCGTCAGCGACAATGATTTGAATTTCTTATTTCTGGATCGCAGGAAGACGGCAAATGACGCGCCAGCCTGCCCCATATTCGCCAAGAACATCGCAGGTATCAAATAATCGTAGCCGTTTTGCGTAATGTTGTTGAACATAACCGGAATGAAAGCATAGTGCATTCCTGTCATGACGATCAAAGAAAACGTTCCGGCTAAAAGGATCATCGTGATTAAACCGGCGTTTTCAAATAAACCGTTCACACCGATTGACAGATAGTTCCCTGCAATCGCACCGAGCGGACCGACTGTAATTAATGTGACAGGCACCACAATCAGCAGCGTCAGTGTCGGTACAAAAATCATCTTCAACGAAGTCGGGGTGACTCTGTCAATCCATTTCTCAACGTAAGATGCAATCCAAATCGCGAGCAGGATCGGAATGACTGTGGACGAATAAGTGGCAGCGGTTACAGGCAATCCGACAAAAGAAATGCTTTTCCCTGAACCGAGGAGCGCTGTCAGATCGGGATGCAGAATCGCCGCTCCGATCGCCGCCGCAACATAAGGATTGCTGCCGAATTTTCTCGCGGCGCTGACCGCCAGCAAAATCGGCAGGAAGTAAAATGCTCCGTCGCCGATAGCCGATAAAATGGTATGGACCTGGCTATTTTCACTCATCCAGCCGAACGTGACGGCGATAGCAATGATCCCCTTGATCATACCCGCTCCGGCAATCGCCGGGAGAATCGGCGTAAATACGCCTGATATCACATCAAAAATGGCGGACAGCACGTTTTTCTTTTTGCCGGCTTGCTGCTCGCCCGCTTTTTCATCGCTGAGCCCGCTGTTGGCAATGATCGCTTTGTACACCTTAGGGACATCATTTCCAATGATGATTTGAAACTGCTGGCCGCTGATGTTGGTGCCCATTACAGCCGGAAGACTTTCCAGTTTCGCGCGGTCTGCCTTCGCATTGTCATAAAGGTTGAAACGCAGTCTTGTCATGCAGTGAATCACGCTCTGTACGTTCTCTTCACCGCCCACGAGTTGTAAAATGTCCTTCGATACTTTATTATAATCCATATGAGTACCTCCTCTTTTGGGGGAATCTGCCGGACTGAAGGTGGCCGCCTTCACCCGGCTTTTTTATTGGCTTGGAACCGCAATGAATCCTCGGAATCTCACATCACCTCCTCATTTTGGGTATAAAAAAAACCTAAATTACGCCGGCTTGAATGGGACGATGTCCCAGAAAGCTGTACGCAACTTAGGTTTTGCCTGCAAAAGCAGTAACAATCCTTAAGAAACTTGCTGATATTAGTTTGTAACTATACTGTAGCACCTGTTTTTGTTCATGTCAACGCTTTCATTACAATTGTCTCATAAAAAATAGAATACACGCAAACTAGAAACTAAGACTTTATACCTTTATTTCTATGTTTTCTAGCTTTCGCCGCCTTTTTCATAAGCAATGCAGGGTTTCGCCTTGCTTTCCTTCGCGCTGCCGGCTGTGCAACTGCGTCTTTCGGTTCCTGCTGCTTATGAAGAATGAATCCGGCGGCCATGAACGGAATCCCTGATAAGTTTGTGAAAATGTTTTTAATGCCCATCGCTAAAATAAAAGAGCCCCATGGAGAAAACGGATCTTTTTTGATTTTCACGTAAGCGGTGATTTCCAGGGCAATAAAAATGACCGACTGTACTAAAATTACAATCAACAAGCTCAAAATGAACAAGAGAGCCAAATTAAACAACGTGCCTGAGTAGATCATCAACTTCAGCGCGGCCACGAAAGTCCCAGCCTCCATATATCCGTCTGTGACATTCGGATTCCAAACGGCATAAACGTCAAATTGATGTTTGAAATGAAAAAACAAAAATAATATAAACAACCAATATATGCTATGTAAGCTAATGCCTAATAAAATGAGTCTGTTTGCTGCTTTGTTTTGCAATATTGTTCCTTCTTTCGTTTATGATTGAAGAGAATGAAACGTCTCTTCCTGCTTTGGCGGAAACACCTTTATTTCGTTGCTGTCCAGGTCTTCCTGTAATATGCAAACCTTTTGAATCTGCCTGTTTTGATAATGGTGAAAATAGTAGCTGCACGTCTCGCTGCACATCACCGCCGTATATTGGGTGTAATCGTCTTCGCCATTGTCAGTTATGACAATCCCTTTGGGAATATTCATATGGGAGAGAATATGAAACGCGGCAGAAACGCCTTCTGTTTCATCGGACACGGGCTTCATGTGCTCTTTCAAAACTGCTGCCCTGACAAAACGGGATGGCGGTGTAAAGTCTCCCGGCAATCCGGACAGCCCGGAACCTTGGCCAAAAGCCGACAGCGTCAGGTCTCCCATCTTTTTCGCGGCAAACTGTCCCGGCTGAAGACCGATATAATTACGCAAATTGGTCAAATGCCAAGGAAAATCCGGACTGTTCGTCAGCACGCCGACCGGATTATCATGAATTTGAATGCCTCCGGCCGCCGGTTCAACAACGATGCTCGCACCGGAGCGGTCCGTTAATAGCCAATGAAGCGGCGTCACCGTACCGAGCAAGCTGACCTCTCTCTCAACAATGTTTACGGAAACAGCCGCTTTTTTCACTTCCTCCAAATCGTCGCATTCCGACAGCACCCATGTCACAAATTCGTGCGGCGCAAGATTGCGGCATTGCTCTTTCGTCTCGCTTTCATACACAGCATAATCCGGGAAATAAAGCGCCGCGCAAGACAATCCTTTTTCATTCACACCATCAGCAAACAGCGCATTATTGAGCCTTCTGCCCATCCCGATAAACGCATACCGGCCGGCATGCTCGCTGCCGTCTGCTTCACTTTTCCATTTGTAGCGACGCGGATGCAACAGCACTTCCCCATTAAGCTCAAAATCAAAATCCATCGTCCTCGCCAATAAATGCTCCCGACCCGCAGTCGTCAACGTGATACTTGTACACATGGCGCTCCATCCTTTTTGTTTGATATTACACTTCGTGAACTATTTTTATGTTATCGAATTGGAAAAGATTCGTCAAAATGAAAGGGGTTATTTATAAAAATGACCTCCAGAACAGAGGTCATTTTTAATCACATCATTTACTCCCCCAAACCGCATCTCCCTCACGAGACAACGCACTAAACGTCATCACCTTCCGCTCAGAAGCTGCATCCCACTGGCGCAAAAATACGCCATCATATGTTTTTCCGTCGAGCTTGAGTTCGATTTTGTTGTCTCCCGTGTTCTTCCACGTCCCGGCCGCTGCGCCGGTTATTTTGCCGTTTTGATTTAAGTGGATTTCTTTCGATTCTTTAATATCTGCAGATATGTCTTTTCCATGACGCACCAATTCGTAGGCGCCAATCACATCTGACTTTTTCACCTTGTCGAGCTTCTCTCCGGCATAGCGGTGAGGGGCGGCAACCGGCCAGCCTTGTTTGTTCATCAACAGTTGGTGGACGCGGACTTCGTGCTCCTCGCCCCGTCCCGGGAAGCGGGTGTGGAAGATTAAATACGATTTGCCGCTTTTTTCATCGTAAAAGGCAGAGTTATGGCCCGGCGATACATAGCCGTTTTGATTGCTAAATGAGAAATTCCCCATCAGTTTGACACCGTACGGTTCGATTGAGCGATCGTCAAAAAACGTTCCTTCTTTGCCGCGGACGTCAATCATCGCATGGCCTTCTGCGTCATAATAAGGGCCGTCAGGGTTTTTTGAGCGGGCGACGCGAATGTTGTACCCGCCGTCAGCGGCAAGCCCTCCGAAGGACATGTACAGGTAGTAATACTGTGTTTCAGGATTGTAGAGAATGTATGCGCCTTCAATCCGGCTGTGATTGCCGCCGATCAGCTTTTTGCCGTACCCCTGTCCCGGAAGCGGAAGTCCGGTTTTCTTATCCATTTCTAAAATAAAAATTCCCCCGGAATAGGAGCCGTACACCATCCACAGCTTTCCTTTTTGATCAAAGAATGTATGCGGATCGACGACATTTGGGTGCTTTGTCGCGTCATAAGGCGTGCCGTCATTGCTGATCCCGTCCATTCCCGACTTCAGGAAAATGCCTTTATTTTTGTATGGGCCTTCAATGTCGTCCGCGACAGCAAGTCCGAGCGCAGATCTCGGAGAATCCCCGCGGCAGGCGTTGTAATACATATAAAACTTGCCGTCCTCAAGCTGGGTGACATCAGGCGCCCACAACGTATCAGTTTCAGCCCATTCAAAGGCCTCTTTTAATTCTTCATATACGTTCGGAATCAGAGGATTGCCATCGTGGACACTCGAGGAAATTTGCGTCCATTTCATGAGGTCCGTCGATTTGGCCGAAGCTAAATGGGAGCCGAAGACATAGTACGTGCCATTCGCTTTAATAATGGATGGATCGTGAACCGCCACTTCTGAAAATACAGGTTTTTGAGTTTGTGCAGAAGCTTGGTTTGGCGCGAAACATGCAGCCATGATGAAAAGCAATGCAAGGACTTGGATGAAACACTTTCTCATATTCATTTGTTCTCCTTTCTTTTGAAGCGCTTTCATTTTTTGACAATTCATCATATGCTGCTTATCCAAGGTTTATTACGAACAAAAAAGCTCCCGACAAAGTCGGCAGCCTAAGTTTATTTCCTCGCTTTATGCACTTTCAGCAATTTCCCTTTCACGGTTGTGTTTTTCATCGCTTCTAAGACGAGCGGTCCTTTGCCGTTTAAAATTTCAACGAATGAACCTTGCTCTTGTATCGTGATAATCCCAATATCCTCAGCGGAGACGCCGTCAATTTTAGCAATCGTCCCAACGAAATCAACAGCTCTCAGCTTCTTCTTTTTTCCCCCGTTAAAGTAGAGTCTCATAATTTCTTTATTTAACGATTCGCTCTTGTCCTGTTTAAGCTCAGGCTTCCTATTGATTTTCTTTTGAAATGCCGCTTTTGCCCGTGCAATTTCTTCTTTTGACGGCGCCTCAATAATAGGAATGGAAAAACCGATATAGTCTTCAATGTCAGCGATCATCCTTTTTTCACGCGGACTGGCAAGCGTAATCGCTTTTCCCCGGCTGCCGGCTCGGCCTGTTCTTCCGGTACGATGCACATAGCTTTCTTGATCTAATGGCAGCTCATAGTTGATGACATGTGTGATGTTCTCAATATCGATGCCCCTTGCCGCTACATCTGTCGCGATTAAATAGCGAAACGCTCCCCGTCTAAAGCGGTTCATCACGGCAAAACGTTCCTCCTGAGGCATGCCGCCGTGAATTTTCGCGCACGGATAACCCAAACCGGCTAAGCGCCGCTGCAACTCATTCACTTGCTCCTGTGTGCGGCAAAAGACGATGCAGCTGTCCGGATTCTCAACAATGAACAGATCCACTAAAAGCGGAAATGAATCATTTTCATTTACAAAGATCAGTTGATGCTCGATATCTGCAGTTGTCGTACCGCCTGCTTGAATCTCGATTTTCAAAGGATCTTTCATATATTGAAGGGATAGATGCTCCACATCCTCCGGAAAAGTTGCTGAAAACAGCATCGTCAGCCGTTCTTCAGGCAAATGGCGGATGATCGCTCCTACTTGATCGATAAATCCCATATTCAGCATTTCATCGGCCTCATCGATGACAAGGTATTTCAGTTTTTCTAATGGAAAGGTCCCTTTTTCAATGTGATCCAATACGCGTCCAGGTGTCCCGACAACGATATGGCATTTTTGCTTGAGCTCTGTTTTTTGCCGTTCAAAGGACGATTTCCCGTAAACAGCCGCTGCTTTTATTCTTTTATAGCGGCCGATGTTCGTCAAATCCTCCTTAACCTGAGCGGCAAGCTCGCGCGTCGGTGTCAAAACCAAAGCTTGTGGTTTGTTTTCTTCCCATTCGGTTAGCTCGCAAAGCGGAATTCCGAACGCGGCCGTCTTCCCGCTCCCCGTCCGCGATTTCACCACAACATCCCGCTTTTTAAGCGCCGCGGGAATCACTTCGCTTTGCACCGCAGTCGGCTGCTTATACCCTAAATGATCGAGCGCTTTCGTAATATCGCCGCTTAATGCATAGTCTGTAAAACTGGCTTTGCTCATGTATGAACTCCTTTTGGTCATATGATTTCCAGTGAATGATGGTGTTATGAATGTGATTATACGCGAATCATGACTGATTTCAAAAAGACATGAAAAAGAGGCTGTAATAGACACAGCCGCAAGAAACACCTACAATATCAATTGTTTTCAAAAATTAATCCGATCATAGTAAGCTCCCACAGCAAAGCAGCGATGAAAATGACGCCCATTAGACGCTGTAATACAAAAGGGAGGCGGGCTAAAACGATTTGGACTTCATAATTTAAAGAGGAAACCAGAATGGCTACATATCGAAAAAAGTCGGTGACTAGCCCATTTGATTCATCATATACATTGGTTTCATATAGCTTAATGATTAATGTTGGTACAAACAAAGAAACAAATGCAAACACCATGTTGATTGTTAAATATATGATAAGCGCAGAATTCGGATACGGTATATCCCCTGACATCGCAAATCCAAAAAATAAACTAAAAATAGAAAAAACAAATATACCTATTGGGATATTGGTCTTTCTTATAGCCCTTGAAGGAGGGCGCGTAACTGTCTTTTTTGTTTGAAAACCATATACCAACGAAAGTAAAATGATAAACAGCTCGGCAGTGAAAACAAACATAAAGAACATAACATTGGCGTCTTTTTCCCAATAAGGTTTATTCAACAACAATAAAGCAGTTAACAACAAAAGAATAAAATTGCTTCTCAGCCAAAGGAATCGGCTTTTTTTAAAAGAGAACATAAATAGAAATCCTTTCTACTATAAATCATAAAATTCATTCATTGTATCCACTATTTTCCCGAAATATTCGTCGACTGCCACTGGTTGAAGATATAGCGAGCCAGTTTTTTTAATATTTTCATAATCTAAATGCCAAATGAAATTATCACTTCTTAATAAAAAAGCAACTTGATCTAATCTTGTTTGATTTTGAATATAGTCACTTTCTACAAAAGAAATATTATCGAGCTCTTGGTTGTTTGCTAAAAAATCAAAAGAAAATTGACTTATAGTTGGATGCGTTTCCGGGTCTTCTGCCATTCTTTTAATAACGGCAGCTTCAACCTCGTGAAACTCGTCAAATGAACCTTCATCCATTTCAAAAATTTCATGTTCTGGTTTTTTATCTATATATGAATGATAAAACATTTTCAGCATTTCTAAAAACAGCTCTCTGCTTCTTAAAATCGAAAAACAATGATTTTGGTTTTCAATCTCCTGGACAATCAGTTCATCTTTTTGGATATGGTGTATTATCATCACCTTTTTTCGATGGATACAGCGAACTTTTCGCTTTGATTGAATGAGTAAGTGAATCAGGTTTTCTAACCCTTTTTGTAAATTAGATTCTGTGTCATCAGCCCAATATCCTCTCTGTTTTAAAAGATTTTCGGCTTGAATTGAAAATGGCTCAATATCTTTTTCATCTTGAATCAACTGCTGATCATTGATAATATCTTCAGCAGCTTTTTCATATCTACACAATAACAATGCAGCAACGAGTTCATTTGTTGTTAATATAATTTTAGAGTCTAACATTATACTCCTCCTTATTACCTGAACCAGCTAGTGACAAATTCCTTTGCACCTGAGAGTCCGTCTGAAATTGTATCTGCCGTTTCAGAGGCCTTTTGACTTAACCATTCACCAGCTTCCTTACCTTTATCTTCTATCCAACCTGCAGCATCTTCTCCCCATTCTTTTACTTGATCTCCCGCAATTATGGATCCAGTTATACCAATACCAGCTCCAATTGCTCCTCCAATAAGAGTGCCAGGACCTGGACATATTAATGAACCCAGTCCAGCTCCGCTAGCGGTCAACGCTCCAACTCCAGCATCCATTCCAATCCCTGCTGAAAATCGGCCAAATTTTTCGAACCAAGATTTATCTTTATTATCATCACTAAAAAACTCAGCTCCATTTGTAGTCAAGGAGAATATTGTTCCAGCATAAGGTATTTTTTTGGCGAGTTTTGTAATACTAGCTTCATCCTTAAACTTCCCAAGAGTCCCTTTCACATCAAGCTTAGTCTTATAACTCTTCAGTTCCTCTGGCTTATGCTTTAGGAAACTTTGGCTTTCTAAAATCTTTTCATATGATATTCTTGTTGTGTTAGGCCCCAACCCAACAATCTTTCTCAAAAGGCCGCTTGGTTTATTTTGAAATTTGCCGAGCCATTTTTTGATTGGTTTGCTTGAGTTTGGATCGCCTTTTTTCAGGATATTGTAAACAAACTGAGCCACCTTGGAATCGTATTTTCCGTTAGCTCTCTGCGTCCATTTCGGAGAGGCTTTCACACGGAAGTTTCCTTTTCCGTCTTTTTCAAGCTCAAGCATTTTCGTCGCCAGTACATTCACGGCTATGACGCCTTTTGTTACAGCCAAAGCGCCGTTTCCTGTACCGATTAAATCGAGCCATTCAGCGATTCTGCCCATCATTGTCGGATCGTCTTGTTTTTCTGCTAAATCAACGGCTTCGTCAATCATTTGTTTAACGACATCTGTTTCAGAAAAGTAGTTTTCAACCTCTTTAATCGTTTTTTTAGATAGGATCGCGCCTCCCTTTGACCAAGTGTTCACTTTTTCAGTGAGCTTGGAAAGCTGAGCGATCGAATTTGACGATTGTTTTAATATAGAATTAGTATCACGATCAAGCTCTTTTAAATCAGACACTGTGTTGTTCACATGTTTTTTTGCTTCGGAAATATGCTCATTAAATGATGCCAAAGAGATAGATCCGCCCCCAATCAACTGGCTGATTTTATCAAATTCGTCATTAATCGAATCAACCGTATCATTCGTTTGACGTTTCAGTTCTGTTAAGCCCTTCTTGACGTCATGCGTCAGAAACTCTTCTTTTACAAAACCCTCTGTCGATTCATAGGTTCTGATTTTTGCTTTAATATCTTTTAAATTCTGTATGTATTGATCAATAAAGTGCTGAAAATAAAGCAGCACGGGAAGATGAAGAACCGAAAAGTGTTCTTTGATCGCATTTCCGCCTTCTCCTTTTAATGCATCATCAAGCTCTGCAATTTTTTGTACACTTTCCCTTATGGCATTGATTTCTTTTTCCTCTTGCTTTTTTTCCTTAATCAATTGGTCTATCGCGTCAATGACTTCAGAGACATCTAAAACTTTCAAGAGAAAACCAGCCCTCCTTATTTCATTTTTTGAGAGATATTTTTATCAGTATCAATCAGGACTTTAATGTTTGACCATGCGTCCTTTTCAACTGAAGATAGCGCCTCCTTGTATTTTTTTAATAGCTGCTCGTATTCCTTTTCGATTTTTTTTATTTTGTTCACTACATCCATTGAAGAATTAGTGATATCGGCTTTTGAACCTGCTATCGAAAGTGCGCTGATTTTTGTCTGAAGGCTTGAAAACGCCGTTTTGACTTCTTCTGCTTTTACCTTTATTTCTGCCATTCTTTCACCTCAATGATTGACTTGTTTTTTTATATCTGTAAGCTGTTGTTTTTGTATACTTAGAAACATCTCCATATTAGAGATTTGCATTTCAAGATTTTCAATCTCTTGCTCAATATGTGAAATCAGACCATCTGTTTCTCTCTGTATATTTTGATAGCTGTGTGCAATATTTGATCTTATATTGATAAATTGATTTGTATGTCTACCGTTCCATATATGCGAAGTAATATCTGGCTGATTGATGAGATTGGCATTGTTTGAAAGGGTGTGAAGTTCACCGGTAATAGCTGTTTTTGCTTTTTTCAGTTCAGCGATTTTGCTTTGTGTATCCTTTATATTGTGAGATAAAGAAGAAATATCTTTTTCCAAAGAAGCGATTTTAGCAGCATGGTTTGACATATCGGGTTCACCTCGTTTTTCAGAAAATAAACGTCTGCACGTTACTATTCGCTTATTCCACAGTATTTCGGTTAGGTATATTGTTGCTCTCCGATTGAATCCAACGTTCTTATAAATCAGACCTTTTTCATATTACAATATCATCCAAAATAGGTAAATAGGATAATGGACTTGGTTTTTTTGGATTTTCTTGAATTGATCCATTCAAGCTTCTCACAATGTTCTTTGAAATAGCATCAGGTGCTTAGTTCAAATGACCTTCTTCAAATCTTGCCATTAAACAAACAGCACACACCCAAGGTTTTCTCAAAATATCCGTTTTTAAAAACCGCCGGATTTTCCGGCGGTTCCCTTTTAACTGCTCCATTTCTTGAATTTTTTGAAATATATACAAAAGGAAATGATTCCGCCAATTATGCCTGTCAAAATTGCCAATATGAATGAAATAAACAACAAACCCAAATACCCCCATCCCAGCGCTTCATCCTGGGAAGGTTCGCCCGTCACAAAAGATTGCATGTAAAAATGCGACAGTATGGCGTATAGGATAAATGAGCATATACCTATAAGGATAAAGATTAAAACACTAATACCAGAAGATACTAGAATACGTTTGGCCACGTTTAAAAAAACCTCCTATTTATCTATACCTTTCCGTCCATGTAAAAAGATGACACCTAAGACGTATTCATGCTACAAGAAAGATTAAAATAGGTAAATGAGAAAAAAAGCCCATAAAAACAGCACACACCCAAGGGTATGTGCTGTTTCTGCATGTTCTTCTATTCCGTAATCACCGTATGCACGAGCTTCGGCGCTTCGGCTTTTTCAGCGATTTGAATGTTGTCGTAGACTTTTGCGATGACGTCATCGACATTTTCGCGGTTTGCGTATAGGGTAACCAATGGTTCGCCTTTTTCGACTGCGTCGCCGACTTTTTTGCGAAGCATGATACCGACGGCGAGGTCGATTTTGTCTTCTTTTGTTGCGCGGCCGGCGCCCAGCAGCATGGCCGCGACGCCGATTTGATCGGCGACGATTTCAGACACGACGCCCGCTTCTTTGGCAGGAATGTCGATTTTGTAGGCAGCCTGAGGCAGCTTTTCAGGGTTATCCGCGACAGAACTGTCGCCGCCTTGGTTCTGAAGGAAATCCTTGAATTTTTGCAGCGCTTTTCCGTTTTTCATTACATCGATCAGTTTCTCTCTTGCTTCGTCAAGGGTCTCTGCCTTTTTGGCAAGAACGACCATTTGGCTGCCCAATGTTAAGACAAGCTCAGTCAAGTCTTCCGGACCTTCCCCTTTTAATGTATCGATCGCCTCTTTCACCTCAAGGGCATTTCCGATGGCAAACCCCAGCGGCTGGGACATGTCAGAGATGACAGCCATCGTTTGGCGGCCGACATTGTTTCCGATGCGGACCATCGCTTTTGCAAGGTTGACGGCGTCTTCATCCGTTTTCATAAAGGCGCCGGCGCCTGTTTTGACGTCAAGGACAATCGCGTCCGCCCCCGCGGCGATTTTCTTGCTCATAATCGAGCTGGCAATCAGCGGGATCGAATTGACCGTGCCTGTCACATCGCGAAGGGCGTACAGTTTTTTGTCAGCAGGCGTCAAGTTTCCGCTTTGGCCGATGACGGCAACCTTGTCGCGGTTGACAAGTTTGATGAATTCGTCTTTAGAAAGTTCCACGTGAAACCCTTTGATCGCTTCGAGCTTGTCAATTGTTCCCCCTGTGTGTCCAAGGCCGCGGCCCGACATTTTGGCGACCGGGACGTCGAGAGCCGCAACAAGCGGCGCAAGTACGAGCGTCGTCGTGTCGCCGACGCCTCCTGTTGAGTGTTTGTCGACTTTGATGCCTTCAATCGCGGAAAGATCGATCGTTTCGCCTGAGTTGACCATCGCCATCGTGAGATCGGCCCGTTCTCTGTCCGTCATGTCCTGAAAATAGATGGCCATCGCCAGAGCGCTCGCCTGATAGTCAGGAATGCTGCCGTCTGTGTAGCCTTTAATGAAAAATTGAATTTCTTCTGTTGTCAATTCTTCTCCATTTTGTTTTTTAGTGATGATATCAACCATTCTCATTGTGATCACCAGTCCTTTTTTCAATGTTTATCAATAGATCAATCCTACAACGGTCGCTGTCAAGAAACTGACGAGCGTTGCGCCATATAGCAATTTCAAGCCAAAGCGTGCGACGACGTTTCCTTGTTTCTCATTCAGTCCTTTAACAGCGCCGGCGATAATTCCGATCGATGAGAAATTGGCAAATGAGACGAGGAAGACAGAAACAATCGCTTCGGTGCGGCCGCTGAAATGGAAGCTGCCTTGTGCGAGAGACTGCATCGCGACAAATTCATTTGAGACCATCTTGGTTGCCATGATACTTCCAGCATTCACCGCTTCATGCCATGGAATACCCATCAGGAAGGCAAACGGCGCAAAAATAAATCCGAGCAGTTCCTGGAATGATATGCCTAGTGCGGCGCTGAAAATGCCGTTAATCATTGCGATGATCGCGACAAATCCGATCAGCATAGCGGCCACGACGACGGCGACTTTAAAGCCGTCCATAATATATTCGCCCAGCATTTCAAAGAAGGATTGTTTTTCCTCTTCCTGTACCTCTACCATATCATGTTCTCGATCGACTTCATAAGGATTGATAATCGAAGCAATAATAAATCCGCCGAATAAGTTCAATACGAGCGCGGTGACAACGTATTCTGGCTTCAGCATCGTCATATAGGCGCCGACGATAGACATCGAGACAGTTGACATCGCTGAAGCGCACAGCGTGTAAAGTCTGTGCTTAGGCAGCAGCCCCAGCTGCTTTTTTAACGAAATGAATACTTCAGATTGCCCCAGTATCGCCGAGGCCACGGCATTGTATGACTCAAGTTTGCCCATCCCGTTGATTTTGCTAAGCGCAAGACCAATATATTTTATAATGAACGGAAGGATTCTCCAATATTGCAAAATACCGATTAAAGCAGAGATAAAAACAATCGGGAGCAGCACGCTGATGAAGAATGTGGATTCATTCACATTCACCAGCCCGCCAAAGACAAAATTCACACCTTCTGCGGCATATTCAAGCAAATACCCGAAGCCTTTGGCAAACCCGCCGACGAGATAGTTTCCGACGCCCGTGTTCAGCAAAACATATCCCAATGCAAATTGCAGCACGATCATGACGATAACCGGACGGTACTTCACTCTTTTTTTTCCGCTGCTGACCAGCCATGCAAGCCCTAAGACGACAAATAAACCGATGAGCCCGATAAGATATTTCATGTTTTGATCCTCCTGAGGATGTATTCGCTTACATTTTTGTGTCTGTGCGCAGGAAGCTTTCGCTTCCCGCCGCACTGGATCTTAGTAGTTATCTTCATTTTTTCCTTCTGCTCCGCTGACGATGGAAACGCCTGCACTTGCACCGATCCGGGTCGCTCCGGCTGAGATCATGCTTTCAACGTCCTCTTTTGTTCGAATGCCTCCAGATGCTTTGACACCGATGTCGGGTCCGACTGTTTTCCGCATGAGGGCAATATCTTCCGCTGTCGCTCCGCCGGTTGAGAACCCGGTTGAAGTTTTGACAAAGTCGGCACCGGCAGCAACAGCCAAGCGGCAAGCCCGCTCTTTTTCCTCGTCTGTCAACAGACACGTTTCAATGATGACTTTAACAAGCGCTTTACCTTTTGCGGCTTCAACGACTCCGCGGATGTCCGCCTCGACAAAGTCATCGTCTCCGTCTTTTAAAGCGGCGATGTTGATGACCATGTCCACCTCTGTCGCGCCTTTTGCGATCGCGTCCTTCGTTTCAAACGCTTTTGTTTCTGTCGTGTTGGCGCCCAGCGGAAAACCGATGACTGTGCAAACATCGATTTCCGTTCCTTTCAGCTCTTTGGCGGCGAATTCAACCCATGTCGGGTTGACGCAAACTGAAGCGAATTGGTGCGTTTTCGCTTCTTCTATTAATTTTTCAATCTCGGATTTTTGTGTATGCGGTTTCAATGCTGTATGATCAATGAGATTTGCAATCGTCATATACTAGCACTTCCTTTGTATAAGATAGTTTCAGCATAACCGATTTTTGAACAAATGTAAATTACCATATGAAATTTTGTTCAATAGAAAATAAAGTAAAATCCAGGCTGTTCTTCCTGGACACTTTAATCATCTAGCAGTTCTTTCGCCGTATGCTGATCAATAATCAGCACATTGGCATATTTGCCTTTTAGTGCACCATGAATAGCGGCTTTTTTCCGGCTGCCGCCCGCTACGAGAATCGACCGTTCTTTTTCCCTCAAGTCAGCCAATTCAATGCCGATCGTCCGCGAGTCGATAGCATGGCTGCAAATGTTTCCCTCCGCATCAAAAAAGCGCGAACAAATATCGCCGACTCCACGTTCTTTCAGAAGGGCTTTTTCCTCATCATGAAAATACCCCAGCCTGAACAGCAGGGCTTCATCACGGACTGTGCCGACTGTAAATAACGCAATGTTCGCCTGTTTGCCCATTTCTATGATCCGCTTAATGTGCCTGTCCCGCTCTACCATCTGTTTAACTTCCGGGTTGTCAAACACGACCGGAAGCGGCAGATACCTCGGCATCGTTTGAAAGGCTTCGGCAAACAGCTGAATCGTTTCAGACGAATAGGTGTTGACACTTGAGTGGCTGATTCCGCCTTTCAGTTGTACGACCTCTGCGCCCTTCACTTGTTTGGGCTGCATATTTTGAGCGATTTGGTACATTGTCGTCCCCCAGCTGACGCCGACAATGTCGCCGTCCTTGACTGCGCCGTGCATGTATTCGGCCCCGAAGCGGCTGAGATAATGCGTGATGGTCGTATAATCCGCGGTCGGCGAAAAGACAACATGCGCTTCAAGGAGCCCGTATTTTTCCTCAAGCATCGCACCGAGCGCATCCATATCTTCAAACGGATCCATGACGCGAATTTGGACATACCCCTTTTCCTTGGCGAACTGCAGCAGCCTTGATACCGTCGGTCTTGAAATCTGCAGCTGTTCGGCGATTTGCTGCTGGCTGTAGTCAGACTGATAGTAGAGCCTCGCAGCTTCAATGCTCAATTGCTGTTTTTCCTTGTCCATCACGTTCCTCCCCTTTAGTAACGCTTTAACCCATATTATATAGGTTCATGCTCCTTATCATCCAGCTGAATTGCAAAAAGACGGCCCGGCCGGCCCATGCGCCACTACATATGCCCATGTCATGTCTTTATCCGTTATTTATGCATCTTCTGCTGCTGTCAGTTCTTCAGCTTGTTCAAGCATACAGGCGTCATCCGAGTGCTGATCAAACAAAAGGCAAGCGCGCTTCAGCTGCGCCTGTCCGCCGGTAAAACACGGCTTCATCTCATAGCTGAATCAATACCTCACCAAGATTTTTTCTGGTCGCTCTGATCTCACACAGGCTATCCATTCACGTCCTCCGTTTATTTCTTTCGGTATTTTTTATGAAAATCAATACAAAAATCCTACTATTGCTGGAAAAATATTTTATTATTGGACTTACGACCTCTTTTTGGATAGTCCTAAAAGATCAAAAAAATCTATCAATCTCCATTTTTTCATTTATAATAAATAAGTCAAAATCATTCTCAAAAAAAAACATTCGGGGTGATCTATCGTGAAAGCACCCGTGAGGTATATATGGATTGGTATGATCCTGTGCTTTTTATCGGCCAGTCTGGCCGTCGGTTGTATCAAAGCTGAAGATCAGTCAGATGATGACAAAAATGATGAAGCGCTGCAGCCTGCTGAACAATTCGTTTACCATCATTTAATGAGCGATCAGGGGCTGATCAAAACCAGCTTTTCTGACCAGCCTGTTTACTTGTCGGAATCGCTTGGCTTGTGGATGGAGTTTTTGATCAGCAAAAAAGACGGCGATCATTTTCATGAGCAATATCAGCACCTGACCGAATCCTTCCTTATGAAAAACAACCTGGTCTCATGGCAAATCCAAAACGGCCAGGCAAGCGGGGTAAACGCCTTGATCGATGATCTCAGAATCATGGTGAGCCTCGATCAAGCGGCAGCTCTATGGGGAAACAGCGAGTATAAACAAACCGCTCTGAACATCGGTTCCGCATTAAAGACGCTCAACATGAACAACGGGATATTGACGGACTTTTACGACTCCGCCTCTCAATCCGCATCAAAGGATATCACGCTTTCCTATATCATGCCAGATGCGCTATCCGTCTTGAAAAAAAACGGAGTGATAGATAAGGAAACCGAAAGGCGGAACGCCAACATTCTTTACCGCGCCCCTTTGAAAAACGGTTTTCTTCCGAAAGTGTACAGTACAGAAACGAAAGCATACACCTATGACCATGAAGTCAATCTCATTGATCAGCTTTACACAGCTTGGCATTTACCGCCGAAGGATCAAAAAGCCGCTGTATTAGCGGATTGGCTCAAACAGACGTTTCAAACCGGCGGCAAACTGTATGGCCGGTACTCGATCGATACAAAAAAGCCGGCGGTTCAATACGAATCTCCATCCGTCTACGCTTTGGCGATATTATTTTTCATCAACCAAAACGAAGATCAAGACGTCATCAAAGCGCTGTACGATCGAATGAATGATTTTGAAATTCTTGATTCGTCTGAGACGTATTATGGGGGATATATGAGCGGAAATGATACGCATTCTTTTGATAATCTGCTGCCCCTATTAGCCGAAAGGAAGCTTTTAAATGAAAATATCATTCAATGATTCGCAAAAAATGTTCGCTTATATGACGGGGCTTGCAGCAGCTCTTGCGTTGTTCATCCATTATGTCTCAGCCCGGCAGTCCGAATCCATTCTCATCATTTGCATCACACTTGCCATCATCGCAGCGGGAATATGGCTCGGATCGATTTACGCACTGGCTGGGACGATCATCGTCCTGTTTGTTCTCGGAACTTTGATGATGTTCCTTCACACAGACGCTTCGTCTGAAACGGAATTGCAAACCCTCGTCATCTGGGGAATAGCGCTTTTGCTGTTCTCCTTCATGTCAGGGAGAATCCATGACATCGCGATCGGACTCCACCGCTCTGTCAAACACCTTCAAGACGAGATCAATAGCTTCGTTGCAATTGACAGGGTGACAGGCTTTGATAATAAACAGAGGATGAAGCTGGAGCTCTCGGAAGAAATCAAGCGGGCGGAGCGGTATGGCAACTCGTTTGTTTTTTTACTGCTTCAAATGCATTATTTCAAAGAGTTCAAATCCCTGTACGGAGAAAACGAAACCGACCGTCTCTTTCAATTTGTCAGCAGTCAAATCAGATCATGTGTCCGGGAAACGGATAAAAAATTCCGTCCCGCCGAAGAGCGGTTCGGCATCCTGCTGACACACACGCCTGTTGAACATATGCCTGCCGTCCTTGAAAAACTGAAGAAACAGCTGGACACATACCAGCTGAAAAACGGCAAGTATGTCACCTTGACCTTCCACGTGTGCCACTTATCATATCAAAACGATTTAAAGACTGCTGAGCAATTTTTAGAAGAACTAGAAAACGAGATGATGATGAATGAACTGTAAGCGGATATTACTTCTATACGCGGCTGTACTTATCCTGGCTGCGGCTTTTCATGTTCCGGACACCGCCGAGGCAAAGCAGCAGGAGCGCAGTATTCTCATCGTCTATTCAACATTGGATGGCAAAAAATCAGCCGATGTGAAAATGCTCGACCTTATCGCCGGTCATTTTACATCCCATGTGACCGTTGTAAATGATGCGGATGTCAAAGCTGCGGATCTGGCAGGAAAAGACCGCGTCATCTATTACGGACAAACGAAAAGAAAGCTGAACAAGAAGCTCGCGCAGCTGATCAGCTCCTTTCAAAAACCTGTGACAGCGATCGGCTTTAACGCCGGGCAGTTCAGCCAATTTGCAGATCTTTCGCTGAAAAGCGAAGACAATGTGTATCAGATTCGCAGCACAAATGAGGAAAACGATACCTCTTTAGAAAGCGGAATTCGTGTCCTTAAGGTATCAGGATTGAAGGGAAAAGCGTTGTACACATACAAAGCTGACGACGGAAAAGCTCACCCTTTCGTATGGAAAACCGGCAAAAGTAACGTGTACATTGGTTTAACCGATTTGCTCAACAACAACCTCCTCGCCGCTAAGCAGCTCAGACAGGCATTTGGTGAAACCCCGGACAGCACGCTGTTATATTTGCGGCTTGAGGATATCAGCCCAATGTCGGATGAAAAACTGCTGCTCCAAGCCGGGGCTTATCTGCATAAACGAAATATTCCTTTTATCCTTTCTGTGATTCCGGTATATGTCAATCCTGAAACGGGCGACAAAGTCTATATGTCTGAAAAACCGAAGCTTGTCAACGTGCTGAGGAAGCTGCAGGATATGGGCGGCAGTGTAATTGTTCACGGGTATACCCATACATACCGCTACAGCGAAACCGGTGAAGGATTCGAGTTTTGGGATGCTAAAGCCGATCAGCCGATCACATCGCAAAATGCGAAAGAGCCCGCGACCCTTTTGCAAAAGGAACAGAACTTTCCAAATGAAGAAGCATATCAAAACTATTTGAAGCCGTTCAGAAAAAATGAGGAAACGTACACGCGGCAGAAGCTGACGAACGCTATTGAAGATCTCACCGCGGAAGGGCTGTATCCGCTCGCGTTTGAAGCGCCGCACTATACGATGTCAGAGCACGGCTATCAGATTGCCTCACAGTATTTCACAAGCTTGTTCGGCCAGGTTCAGCTTAGCGATACAACATGGAAAACGTCAGGCGCCGGGCCTTTTGTTACGAATCCGGCTATGCTCCATGGGATGACGCTCTATCCTGAGACCATCGGCTATGTTGATCAATCGGAGCAAAATCCGCTCGGCAAAGTCGAGGAACACATCTCTCAAATGATCGATTTTGAAGGCGGAGTAGCCGGCGCATTTTATCATCCTTATCTTGGAATGAAATATCTTCCTGAGCTGGTTGATCAAATGGAACGCATTCCGAACAGCGAATGGCTCGATATTAAAAAGACAAAGCAAACCGTGAAAACAGATAAAGTGGAAATTCACACAAGCGGAGATGGAACGATTCAAGTAAAAAGCAAAGTCAGCGCCATTGAAACGTTTTTCGATCATCACCAGCAAAGCCCGCTGGAAAAGGCGCTTTGGATTCTCTCCCTTATTGTGCTCTTGTTTGTTGTCATGTTTGTGAGCTATACCCTTTACTTGAGAGCCACATTAAAAAAACGAATCTTTAAGGAGAGAAAAAACCGTGGGTAATGTTCTGTTCCTAGTCTCGTTAAGCTTAATATGGGTCATGCTTCTGTATCACATGTTTCTGATGCAGGGCGGATTCCGCCACTATATGTCATTCGAACGGAACATTCCGAAGTGGAAAGAGAACGTGAAGGATCTCCCGAAGGTCAGCGTTCTGATTCCGGCGCATAACGAAGAGGTCGTGATTCGGCAGACGCTGAAGGCGATGGTGAATCTTTATTATCCGAAGGATCTGCTGGAGATTATCGTCATCAACGACAATTCATCCGACCGGACGGGCGACATTGTAGGTGAGTTTTCCAGACAATACGACTTTATTAAAATGGTCGTGACCAAACCTCCGCATGCCGGAAAGGGAAAATCGACGGCGCTCAATTGCGGTTTTGCCGAATCAAGCGGGGATGTCATTTGTGTGTATGACGCCGACAACACGCCGGAAAAAATGGCTGTTTATTACCTTGTCCTCGGGCTCATGAATGATCAGAAAGCCGGAGCAGTGGTAGGAAAATTCCGCGTCATCAATGCGGCGAAAACATTGCTCACAAAATTTATCAACATCGAAACGATTTGTTTCCAATGGATGGCACAGGGCGGAAGATGGAAATGGTTCAAAATCGCCACGATCCCCGGCACCAATTTCGCCATCAGGAGAAGCATTATCGAACAGCTGGGCGGCTGGGACGATCAGGCGCTGGCGGAGGATACCGAGCTTACGATCCGGGTCTACAACCTCGGCTACCACATCCGCTTCTTCCCGGCAGCCGTCACTTGGGAACAGGAGCCGGAAACGTGGAAAGTCTGGTGGCGTCAACGGACAAGATGGGCGCGCGGCAACCAGTATGTCGTCCTGAAATTTCTGGCTCAATTTTTCAAGCTGAAGAGGAAACGGATTATTTTTGATTTGTTTTATTTCTTTTTTACTTATTTTTTGTTTTTCTTTGGCGTCATCATGTCAAATGCGCTTTTTGTGATCAATTTATTTTATAATCTGCATCTTTCATTCGGTTTTTTGTCTATCATCTTATGGGTTTTGGCTTTCTTTCTATTTATGACGGAGGTCATGATTACACTGAGCATCGAAAAAACAGAAATGAACAGGCAGAACTTTTTCATCGTTTTTCTGATGTACTTTACATACTCGCAGGCTTGGATTGCGCTCGTGATTTATTCTTTATTCGTAGAAATCAAGCACCGCCTGTTCAAGCAAGAGGTTAAATGGTACAAAACAGAACGATACAATCAAAAGAAAAGCGGGTGACTTTTTTGAAATATATCATCATATGTCTTGCAAGCCTTATGCTGATCACGGCGACGGGACAAGCTGCAGCTGCCAAAGACGTTACAGTAGACGGCTCGATCCTCGGGGAAAACAGCCGGAAACAAGCCAAACAGCAAGTTCTCACAAACGATCTCTTGACCTTGTACGGGGCAAAAGACAGCGCCGAGCTGACGTATCAAATTCCGGCGGGCGCCTCCTCTGCCCATCAGCAGCTCACACTTGAATACGAGGCCTCAGACCTTTTAATTTCACCGTCTTCTTTAACAGCCGAGATTGATGGCGAACCGGTCAAAACGGTTAAGCTTGCAGGGAATACCGGGAAGAAAACGCTGAAACTCGCGCTAAACAAAAGCCAGTCGTCTCAAGGGTTTCACAGCTTATCACTGAAGTTCTACGGAGTGGTTCATGAAGGCGTCTGCGTCAGACAGGACTCCTCCGGAAACTGGATCAAAATTTACCCGGACAGCCGTCTGAATATCGGGGAAAAGAACGAATCTAAAGGAGTGGCGCTCGAACATTATCCTTATCCGTTCGCCCAGTCCGGCAGCTCCGTGGAAAAAACGGCTATCGTCATTCCGGACCATCCAAGTTCGGCTGAAATTGAAGCTGCAGTTAAAACAGAAGCCTACCTCAAAACGGTTGACAATAGCATCAGCACGAAGATCTTGGGCGAATCTGACCTGGCGAAAATCGACAGGCCGACGATTATGCTCGGCGTCCAGCATCACTGGAGCGGCAAAGTGAAAAAGCTGTTGAAACAAGCGAAGCTCGACGCAAAAGGAGACAAGCTTTTGCTTGCGGAACGGATGCTCAAAGCAAAGGATAAGCAACAGCCTGTATTGTTTGCGGCTGCATCATCTGATGATGTTCTTTCTGAAAAAATCAGCGTCATCACCGACAAAACGTATGCCGCCCAGCTCAGCGGCGACACGCTGGCAATCGGCAAACTGCAGCAGCATAATAAACGGGACGGCGGCAAGCTGACACTCGAGGATTTCGGGACGGGGGATTTGACAATCGGTTCCGGACAGACATCTTCCGAGCATTTTTATTATCCAGCACCGGCGCTATTAGACAAGAATCAACCTGCAAAGCTTTCACTTACGATGAAAAAATCGGAAACGATTCAAAAGCAGGCCCGTCAAAGCGACTTAGCTGCGGAACAGGCGGAGCTGAAGGTCATGATCAATGGTCAGCCTCATTCCGTCGGACTTGACGATTTAGGAAAAGAAGACAAAAACGGCTTTTACCATGTTTCTTTAAAAGTCGATCCGAAACTTTTGCAAAAAAACCGTTACATCGATATTCAATTTGCCACTTCAGGGTTGAAAGAGAACAACCCCTGCTATGCGGGGAACGGTGACAAGTGGATTTTCATCGATAAACAGAGTGCATTGTCTTACCATGTCAGCGACACGTCAGCTTCAGCCGATTTTCAAGAGTGGCCGCTTCCCTACGCGGGAGATCAGGACAACAAAACGCTGATGATCCTGCCCGACAAGGCGGATCAGTCAAAGCTTCATGAACTTTCACTTGTGGTCGGCTCCTTCGGCAGCGAAGCCAGGCAGGCATTCACAGTGAAAACATCCGCTGAAGTCAAACCGGATGACATGAAAGGAAGAAACATCATCTTCATCGGAAGTGTCTATCAATTCTCTCTGCTGAAGGAAAAAACATCCAAATTGGCTGTTCCGACGGCGAAAAACGGGGCATTTGATGTGTCATCTTTTCAAATGCTGAATGAAACGACGAAACAAATCGCGTTTACTCAAACATCGCTTTGGGATTCAAATTACTCGATGGCTGTTTTCGCGCCGTTTAAAGGGCAAGGCACAGCTGTCACAAAAGAAATGATCAACTTTTTAAACAGCAATGATTTCGCAGCAACCGTCGTTAATGAAACGGACAGTCATCAGCTGTTTACAAACCATCAACAGCTGACAGCAAAATCAGCTGAAACCAAGACGGATGATAAACAGGAAAGCAATCAGCAACATGTGATGTACATTGCCATCCTGATCGTGATCATAGCGGCAGCGGTTATTCTGATTTTGACAACCGCCAGGCGGAGAAAAAGAAAGGCCAATGGCGGCGGAAAGATTGACGAATAAAACAGGGGCTTGCTTCTAGCCCCTGTTTTTTTATAAGTATTCAACCTGCTTCTCATATACATCCTTCACAATTTTAGCTAAAATATCGATTCCCCTTATGATATCTTCATCCGCCGCGGTTAGGCTGATTCGTATACACTGGTGCGAATGCGCCATGGGGCGGGATTGGTGGTGAAAGAAAGATGAGCCGGGAACGATGATGACTCCGTCGGCTTTCATATACTCATACAGCGCCGCATCAGTCACCGGCAGGTCTTCAAACCACAGCCATCCGAAAAGCGCCCCTTCCCCTTGATGCAAATACCATTTGATGTCTTTAGGCATCTTGCCTAAAAGCATATCCTTAAGCAGCTTGAATTTATTGCGGTAATACGGCCTGACTTCATTTAGCGACACGTCGGCGAGGCGCCCGTCATTCAAAACAGATGCCGCCATATACTGCCCCAGCCTAGAAGAATGGATCGCCGCATTAGACTGGAATGCTTCCATTGCCTGAATATACCGGGACGGCCCGATGGCGATTCCGATCCTTTCACCAGGCAGGCCTGCTTTTGAAAGGCTCATACAGTGGATAATCTGATCGTTGAAAATCGGTTCCATGTCGATAAAATGAATCGCCGGAAAAGGCGGAGCATATGCGGAATCAATGAACAGCGGAACATTCGCTTCTCGGCAGGCGTCTGAAATGAATGCTACATGTTCGCCAGGCAGGATGTTTCCGCAAGGATTGTTCGGCCGTGAAAGCAAGACAGCGCCAATGCACGGATCGGTCCTCATCCTCTCTAAAAACGCCTCACGGTCGAGCTCATATCGAAACGTATGATCATCCAATACCGAGATGAGAGGAGGTATCCCCTCAATCATCTCCCGCTCCAACGCCGCTCCGCTGTATCCTGAATAGTCGGGAAGCATCGGAATCAAGGCTTTTTTCATCACAGACCCGCTTCCCATTCCGCAAAACGAATTAATCGCCAGAAAAAACAGCTGCTGACTTCCGGCTGTAATCAGCACATTCTCTTTTCGAATGTCGGCGCGATACCGCTCTGAAAAGAAGCGGACAACACTTTCAATCAGTTCATCGGTTCCATAGCTCGATCCGTATTGGCCGATTACTGAAGAAAACCTGTCATCGTCGAGCAGATTGGCAAGAGCCGACTTCCACATGGCTGACACGCCGGGCAATATCATTGGATTGCCCGCACTTAAATTAATGTATGACCGATCTCCGCCGGCTAGGACTTCCTGAATATCGTTCATCACAGCCCTGACCCCTGTCTTCTCATTCATTTTCTCTCCGATTTTGCTTAATGCCGGCTTCACGCTTCCAGTCTCTCCCGCTCAAACCGAAGACGGGCGGTTTCGATTTTCTTATTGATCTCGTCAATGAAATATTGTTCCGGAACGCTGAACCGCTCGCCTTCACGCCCGGGAGGCAGGTATTGTCTGACATAGCGTTCCGCCGCCTCTTTGTATGCAGAGTCATCCTCGATCTCTTCCAGCTGTTCGATTTCAGCCACAAGCTTTTTTAAATCGTCCATGCATCGGGAAAGATCAAGCGACACGGGTTTCTCTTCTCCTCTTTGAATGGAATGGCCGTTTTCAATGATCCAGCTGAACAGAAAATAGCCTGTCCCGGAATCAAAATTCCGCGTTGCATTATGCTGGCTTGGATAGCGCAGCAGCCGTTCATACAAAACAAATTCGATTATTTCCTCCCAGCCGTCATATTGCCGCTCCCACAAAGTGAGGATCGCTTGGCAATCGACCTTGACTTCTTCTAAAATGCCTGCGAAAAAATTCATTTTCGCCTGAATATGCAGATGAAAAGGTTTTTTTCCGCAATGATGAAAATAGTCATGAAGGTAGCCCCACAGCACCCTTGCTTCATATGTGCGGTCGGGGGAAAGCTGAGCCGACTTGAAAGGCGCATGTTCAAAAATGGCCCTCGCTCTTTTCAGCGTATCCTCATGGTAAATGTGATAAAACTTATTAAAATAGAAAATCGCGAATGTCTGTGATGTAATGTTCTCTTTTGTTTTCACATTTTCCGGGAAGAATACGATACATTTTTCTTCCGTGAACCCCTTTGTTCCGGCGAGAAGCTTGAGCGATTGGCAGCCGTTTTCAGGATGGGGCAGCTCTTCTTCTATCGGCCTCATCATGGCAGGTTCTTCACGAACGGCCAAAAAGGCTTCAAAATAACAGCCTTTCGCATGTGGCCCATTCGGCGTCACGATCGGCGCCGCAAAAAAGGTCGTCTCCTGATCATTCGGAGCCCGGTAAGCCGTCAATAACCGGTCAAAATACGGCGTCTCCTCTAATCCGCGTCCGATCCAATCCAAGACGTCCTGTTTAAACGCCTCTTTTGCAGCCGTTAGGTGAACCGCTTCATAAATGGTTCCAGCGTCTTCTATCAATTGCAGCAGAAGCTGTTCCGCCCTTTCGTGACGCTCTGTAATCTGTCCTTTATCATTTTGGTACGTCTGTAATTCATGAATGTTCGGTACAATCTGCTCGTTGACCAAGTTTACAATGTCCCCTGTCAATGTCGTCATCGGCTTCCTCCTTCGATTGATTTAAGCCCGTGGATCGTAAAACACATCGGCACTTCTCCAAAATCTTGAATGACTTTCAAACGGTGTTCATCAGCTGCTTTAATCGTCGTGATACAGCCGTCAGCCGCGTTTGAAGCGCAGGCCAGGGCCGCTTGTGCATTGCTGGTGACAAATTGGACTTGACTGCTGAACAGCTCCGCCAGATGGGCGGGAGCAGGGTGTGAAGCGACGGTTTGAATGTCAGATGCCATCGTGTGCTGTTTTGCGGCAAAAACCATGTTGTATGTCGGCATCACAAAACTGTCTATGATCTTTAAGTCAGCGAGATTCTCGAATACAATTTGATGCAAAAACGGGTAAACGGCGCAGCCTAAAAGAACTGAATTTTCTGTCGATTTAACATGAGGGAGCGCTTCTTCCAACGTTTCATAAAGCCTGACTTCCCCGCGAACCCCTTTGTTTTTGAGCCAAAGCAGGCCGGCTTTTTCGCAGTTCGTGCCTTTGGGACCGAGCGTATGGACAATCATCACGGCTTGTTCTTCCTGCACTTTAGTCGAGATCATCTTAACCTCCTATTGTACCCGTCAAATTATTTTGATATATGATATGAAGCTCATCATCCAGTTCCCGGTAGAAAGCTGCGCATTCTTCATATGAATGATGGCTTGTGAATATAAATCCGGGATAACCGGAAAAATGCGGGTACGGCAGAATTTTCGCGCCTTTTCTAATAAATTGAAACACCCGCTTTACCTCCGGCCTCTGTTTGACTTCTTCCAGTCCGTCGATTTTTTCAAAAGTGCCGGAGCCCTGTACAGGAATGATATAATTGCCGGCTGTCCTTACAGGCCGGATCTCTTCTTTAAACTCGCTGCTCTCCAGCGGCTTTATTGCGTTTTGCAAGACAAGCTGCATAAAATTGATGCCCGTGCTCTCTTTGACGATGTAATGCGAAACCCCTGAACCGCCGATTCTGGCGCCCACCTCGATAACATAAGGTGTTCCGTCCTTGTCCAGCCTCAGCTCCGTATGAGCCGCCCCCTGATGAATGCCCAGCGCTGAAACGGCTCCTGTCACTTCCTTAACAATCGCAAGGCGCGTCTCTTCTTTCAATTGAGCCGGAGCAATATAGACGCCTTCTTCAAAAAACGGACCTTTGCTGTTCCCTTTGTATCCAATCGAAAGAACATGTACGTTTCCTTGAATCGACAGCGTTTCAATCACAAATTCCGGCCCATCGATAAATTGCTCGGCTATGATGCCCGTTTTGCCGTGTACGAATCGATTAAGGTCCGTCTCGTTAACAGCCTCGACTTTCCTGACGGCCTCCTCAAGCTCCTTCCTATCATCAACACGGACGACGCCCTGGCTTGAAAAGCCGTTGACCGGCTTAACAACTAATGGATAAGTCAGTTTCCTGTCTTCGAGATCAGCGAGCGTATGGAACTCGTGGAAAACCGGCGTATTCAGGCCGTTTTGCTGAAGGATGCTGCGGGTTTTATTTTTATTGCGGCAGTTTTCCATTGTTGTGAAAGAAAGCCCCGGCAGATTCAAAGCTTCAGCGGCTTTTGCCGTGAAAGGCAATGCCGGCTCAAACAGTGTCACAACGCCGTCAAACGGAAATTCGACAAATGTCTGTTTGACGATTTCCAGCGCCTCTTCTTCATCTTCAAATAACGGCAGCGGCACACAGCGTTCCACAGCCGGAAGATTGCCCGGGAAATCTTCGGCTGAATTGTAAAAGAACGTGACCTTCAATCCTAAATGCTCAGCTTCTTCAAAAATAAACGGCAAGTGCTTATTTTGACAAATGATGGCCAAGTTTTTGTTTCGTATCGTCAATTTTCGCGATCCTCTCTTCTTTTTTTAAGTTGATGAACATCACACCGAATATGACAAACAGCGTTCCTAAATAAATATTCGCATTCAGTTTTTCATCCAGAAACAGAAATCCGATATAAAGCGCAATGACGGGGGAGATAAACAAGTGGGAAGTCGCTTTTGAGATGTGCCATTTTTTAAGCAGATAAATGTTGATCCAAAAACCCAATATCGAGCCGACAACCGCTAAATAAAGAAGCGCATAAAGGCTCACGCCGGAAAACGTTCTTGTCCCGCTTTCAAAGATGAGGCTGCTGATGAGCAATACCGCTCCGCCGCTCAGCATCGAAAGGGAGTTAAAGCTCAAGATCGGAAGCGAACGAATTCTCTGTTGTACTTTGATTTGAATAAAAGCCGAGCCAAACATCGCACACAAAATCACAATCATGGCGACGATTTCAATAACATCGACTTTGATCAACAGCTGATTGCCAAACACGATTGTAATGCCAAGCAACGCAAGGCAAATGCCCCATTTCTGCAATTTCGTCGCCGGTGTCCCTTTGACAAGGCGGTTGATCATCAGGGCAAAGACTGAAATGCTAGCCGCTAATATAGACACCAACCCGCTCGGCAAATAAAGAGAGGCCCAATAAACAGATCCAAATGGAACGGAAAAATACATGATGCCGTTCAAAAACGACAGCACCAGCAGTTCCTTTGACAGCACAAACTGCCTTCGTATCAAAAGAAACGCCGCGATCAAAATGCTTGCGATCATAAACCGCATGCCCGCGGACCAAAATGGAAGGCTGTCACTCAACCCGGCTTTTTGAAAAGCCCATGTCGTCCCGCCGATCAAACATAATACGATAAATAAAATATGAACCCGATACTTTAAAACGTTTGTCCGCATAGCATTCACCTGATTTTGTTATTGTCTTGCTGTCATTTATTTTCAGAAAATAAAATCTTTTCTGATCAAAATGGATTATGAGGGAAATTATAACTATTATATCAATTACAGTCAATCATTCTTTTGAACCTTTAGAATATCTTTACAAATACTGCGCACAAAAAAACACTCACTTCGATAAGTGAGTGAGGCGATACGGGTCTAGATTATATTTCTATCTTTTGGGTGCATACCGCTTTTCCGGATGACCCGAATTCTCTCATTTTATGTTTGACCGTTTCTTTGACTGCGCTGATCCCTGGCGTCATATAGGCGCGGGGTTCATATAAATCGGGATTGTCTTTAAACATGCTGCGCGTTTTCTCGGTCCAGGCGACCATGCATTCGGTATTAATGTTGATTTTCGCATGGCCCAGACGGATCGTTTTAGCGATTTGATCAGCCGGGATGCCCGAAGCTCCATGAAGAACAAGCGGAATGTCCGTCACCCGTGAGATTTCTTCCATTTCCTTAAATCCTAAATTAGGCTCGCCTTGATATTTTCCATGAACAGAGCCGAGCGCGGCTGCTAAAGCATCGATACCGGTTTCTTTGACAATGCGTTCGCATTCACCGATGTCGGCATACTGCACCCCGCCGATGAGCCCGTCTTCCATGCCCCCTACGGTGCCAACCTCTGCTTCAACCGAAACATTGCGAATTCCGGCGTATGACACGACCTCTTTTGTCATGGCGATGTTTTCATCGATTGGTGAATGCGAGCCGTCGATCATGACTGAGCTAAAACCGGCGTCAATCGCTTGCTTGCAGCGCTCCGGATTTTTGCCATGGTCAAGGTGAAGGACGACGGGAACGGAGATCGACATTTCCTCAATCAAAGCCGCAACCATTGCGGAAACCGTCTTAAATCCGCCCAAATAATCGATGAGCCGGTCTGAGGCGGCTGCGATGACAGGTGAGCGTTCCTCTTCCGCCGCCTGTAGAATCGCTTTTGTCCATTGAAGGCCGTTAATATTAAATTGACCGATTGCATAATGATGTTCCTTTGCTTCTTGAAGAAGTTCTTTCATGGAAACGAAAGCCACGTTCACCCCTCCTATCCCGTATTAAATCTTGAAGTATTTTGAAACAACTTCAACTGTTGTTTCTTTGGCCGTTCGAATCGTTTCTTCCGCGCTCAGCTTATAGTATTCAGGTCTGAACAATTCAACTGACACGACATCCGAAAAACCGATGTCTTTCAAAGTTGATAAGTGGGCATCCAAGTCGATGGCCCCCTGTCCCGGCCAAACGCGGTCTTCATCTCTTAAAAAGCCGATTGGGAAGTCTTCCGTATCATCGATATGATAAATGAAAATCTTCTTGCCGTCCGCCTTTTTTAAATCCTCAATGTCCGAACCCATTGCATGGAAGTGGAAGCTGTCAAGAACAAGGCCAACATTATCGCGGTTCACGGTCATGACGATATCATAGGCCTGGCTGAACGTATTGACTGTGCACTCCGGATGACCGACAAACTCGACAGCGATCTTTACACCGTACGGCTCCGCGATGTCTGACAGCTCTGTCAGCACTTCGACGGAGCTCGCTTTAATATCTTCTTTTAAGATTTTTTGTTCGGTGACAAGCGGTACCGCGACCACATATTTCACACCAAGCGTTTTGCATGTTTCCATCATGCCTTTAAATTCTTCGATGATTTCACGGTGCCCTTTTTCATCGCGGTTGTTGAAAAAGACAAGGGCATTCAAGGCCAGCGGCTTAATATGATGCGTCTGAAAATACTCGGCTAACTCTGAGAGAGAATGGTCTTTTAAATATTCGGGCAGCTTATCCATCGTCCGGATTTCGATATAATCGTATCCGTGCTTCTCACAGTATTCGAGGTCTTTTGCTAGGTTTGAATTTTCTAATGTCGTTGCTTCATTAAAGCATAGCTTCATATTAGATTCTCCTTATCTAAATATCCTTGTGAAGAGAGAGTTCGGCGGGGCGCCGAACTCAGGGGCTTATCCTAGTAATTCCTGTTTCAGCTTTTCAAGCATGAATCTGCTTGATTCATCCGCTCTTTCGTCAACCCAGGCAAACACGGCATTCGTCGCTATTCCGTCGAACTTCATCTCTCTCAGCTTTCTGAAAATCGTATCAAAATCAACCTCGCCTTGGCCAATGTCCAAATGCTGGTGAACCGTTACTTTCGCGTCAGGCGGATTGACGATGTAGCGAAGGCCATGAGCCGCTTTATGATTATAAGTATCTGCAAATAAAACATGCGTGAGGCGGTCGCCGGCTTCGTCAAACATTGTCTCGATGTCGCCTTTTCCGTCGTCATAGAAGAATGTGTGCGCAGTCGAGTAGACAAGATTGATCCAGTCCTTGTCAAGCGCTCGGATCATATCCATCGCACCTTTGTGTGTTTCGATAAAATCGTATGGATGGGCTTGAAGATTGAGTTTAATGCCTTCTTTTTCAAAGACTGGCAGAAGCTCATCCATGGATTTGATAAATTTTTCTTCACTTGTTAAAGGATCGTATTTTGAACCGCTGAATTCGCTGTTCATCAAATCGACTTCAAGCTCAACCGCAATTTCGATCGCCCTTTTCCAATTGCGCACCGCTGCCTGACGGCGATCTTCATCAGGACCGGCCCAGTGGTAAAGCGGAAGGAGCGATGAAAGCTTAACACCGGTATCTTTTAAAAGCCGCTTTAATTGTTTGATTTTAGCTGAATCGACTTTCGGATATTTATAGAATGGACAAAAATCTTCGCGCGGCGATAGTTCGATATATTCGTAGCCAAGCTCCGCCGTTTTATAGACCGTTTCCTCCAAAGTTAAATCATCGCGATACATCGATGGATCCAATGCTAATTTCATACTTTTCACTCCTCGGAAAGTTTTTATTTTTGAACAGTTGTAAACGTTTGATAGAATTTCGGTTTCTCTTGAAGCGCCACAGGTTCTTTCTGTCCGGATTCCTGAGCTTTTACGCAGGCATCCGTCGTCACGGCGGCGATATAGCCGTCCCATGCAGTCGGCCCGCTGACCTCGCCTTTCTGTTGGATCGAGTCAATGAAATCTTGGATTTCTACATCATAAGCGTCTACAAAGCGGCGCTGCCAATCCATGAGAATATCCGTCGAGAATTTGCCGTCTTTTCTGAGAGAGATGCTTGATGGTTCAGGAAGCTTCACGATTCCGTCTTCTCCGACGATTTCACACTGGATATCGTAGCCGTATTTGCAGTTGACATAGATTTCCGCATTGATCACGACTCCGCCTTTCGTTTCGATGATGACGATTTGCGGATCACGCAAATGAGGGAGCGCGTTTTTCGATTTTTTCGGATAAATGACCTGAACGGATTCGTAATCGTCATTGATCAGCCAGTGCAGGGCGTCTATTTCATGGACAAGCGTATCGACAACAGCCATATCTGTCGTATAGTTGTCGCCTACAACCGGGTTGCGGTGCGCACAGTGGATCATGAGAGGCTCGCCGATGACCCGGTTGTCGATCGCTTCTTTCAGCTGTACGTAACCGCTGTCATAACGGCGCATAAAGCCGACTTGAACGAGACGTTTGCCCGCTTTGATTTCTTCATTGACGATCCGCATGCATCCTTCCGCAGTCGTCGCCAGAGGCTTTTCGCAAAATACGAATTTGTTCGCTTTAATCGCTTTCAAAACACTTGATTCATGTGCCGGTCCCCAGCTTGTGACTAAGACTGCGTCTACATTTTCGGCTGCAATGAGACTGTCGTCATCCGGATAGACCTTTGCATTCAGGCTGTAGTCTGTTACAACTTGCTGAGCTGCCTCCTGGTTTACATCGGTGACCGCGACAATTTCGCCGCCGGCTAATTTATTCGTGATGCGGTTGATGTGTTCTTTTCCGATTGCTCCTGTACCAATAACACCAATGCGTAATTTCATTGATAGCCACTCCTTCAAAATAATTACATAATTTTTCTTGTTTGCACTTGCCCAGCTTGAGCCGGAGGAGTCCCATACAGCTCTTCCTGAATTTGTTCAAGCGACTTACCGGATGTATTCGGTGCAAAAAAGAGCCCGATGAGCATGCTGGCCGTTACACATCCAAGGAGAATGGCCGCCATAAATGCAATTCCAAAATTCGAGATGATCATTGGAACGAAAAGGCTCCAAGCCCCGATTGAAATACGAACGAGGAAGAACATCAATCCTTGTGCAGATGCGCGATATTCCGTCGGGAAAATTTCACTCGCCCATAATTGATAATTGGCCTGTTGCCCGGCCCCATTGTTTAGGCCGATCATCACGATAAAGAGGATGAGGATCGGCATGCCCTCTGCCGGAAGCAGAAACAATGACCAGCCGATCACCGCTGCAAATGCGGAGATCCCAAACACTGTCTTCCTGTATTTGTCTGCAAACGGCATGAAGATAAAAGCGACGCCAAGCCCGGTGAAAATAAACAGCCCCATCTGCAAAATGTTTGCCATGGTCGCTGACACATCGCCGACCTGCTGATAAATGTAAGGCATAAAAAACCCCATGACACCTGCAGCCAGATTCCAAACCAAGTACACGCCCATTAAAAATAAAATGCTTTTCAAATACTTAGGCTGAAGCAAATCGAGATAAGACGCCTTCGGCTTCCTGACGGCTTGAGCCGATTCGGATTGACCCTGCCAGGCATCGGATTCCGGCAGCCTTTTTCGCAGAACATATGTGATCAATGCGATAACGAGCAAATGCCCAAACACGATTTTATTGCCCAATAAGCCTATATCACCGAGGAGGACCGACAGCAGCAGGACCACAACCGCTCCCGCCGCCCATGCGACCTGCGCAACCCCGCAATGACGGGCCCTGTTTTTCTTAGGTGCGTTCTCCGCGATGATCGTCCAGGAAGCCGTAATATCAGCTCCTACCGATAAACCGATAATAATGTAACCGCTTAACAAAAAGGGGAAGCTGGTGCCGAACAATACTAAACAAATCCCCAGTGCATAAACCAGCATACTGTTCGTATAGACAGCCTTTCGGCCAATCTTGTCGGCCAAAAAGCCTCCGAGCAGCGCTCCGATTGCCGCTGAGATGGCGTTGGCGCTAAACGCGCCGAGCAGTCCGATCTGTGTATCAGAAAGCTTTAGGTAACTGACCCATAAAGATAATCCTGCCGATCCTGCGACAATGGAGCCTGCATCAATGTAATTTGCCAAAGCTGCTGCGACGGTTCGTTTATTGAATGGTGAGACTGCTGCACTTCCATTGCTCAATTTAGAGCCCCCCTAATTGGTTGCTGGGACATTCAACAAGTGACGATCGATGTACTTTCTGGCGATCAATGCGTATTCAAGCGGGTTGGCAACATCGGGATCCTGCTCGGCTTCCACAACGATCCAGCCGGAATAGCCGTGCTTTAATAGCGTTTGATAGACTTCTCTAAAATCGATGCAGCCATCGCCTGGAACAGTGAACATCCCTTGCAAAAACGCCTGTTGGAACGATTTTCCTTCCTGCTTGCATTTCTCTATGATCTTGAGGCGCGCGTCTTTAAAATGAACGTGGCCAATACGGTCCATATGCTTCTCTAGTATGTTCATATAATTTCCATCTGAAATGTAGGCATGCCCAGTATCATACAGAAGGTGCACGAGGGCCGGGTCAGTTCCCGCCATGAGCCGGTCAACCTCTTCCTCTGTCTGCACGCCTGTGCCGAGGTGATGATGATAGACAAGCTTCAGGCCGTACCGGCCGGCGATTTCCCCGAGGTGATTTAACCCTTCAAATAGCCGCTGCCATTCTTCATCGGTGAAATAAGGTTTTTCTTTAAACACGTTTTTATTCAGGCCCTGCACGCTGTACGTCTGTTCTGATACGACCGCAACATCGGCATGGACGTCTTTCAAGTACTGGCAGTGAGCCGCAAATTCCTTGGCTGCTTCTTCAATGCCGTCCCGAATGATATAGCTGCTGAACCACTTGCCGGCAATCCTTAGATTTCGCAGCTCGAGCTCTTTATTGAGAATGGCCGGTTCCGGAAAAAAGCCGCCCACTTCTGTGCCTTGAAAGCCTGCAACAACAATGTCGCTCAACAAATGCTGAAGTGTGTTTCCCGCGCCGATTTCCGGAATATCATCGTTCCGCCACCCTATGGGGGCGATGCCCCATAGAATTTGTGTCTTGCCCATCCTGGTGCCTCCTTTAATACTGCTTTGCAGATTTCAGCATTTTTTCTTTTGCTTCATACGCCTTTTGCACGCTTTCCTGTTCGGAAACCTCTGCAACACCTACGTGCCACCAGCTGTCATAGCCGTCCGTCATCGTCTTCGGCAACACCTTCATTTCGATCAATGTTGAGACATCTTGTTTTTTGGCATCTTCAAGCGCCGCTTTTAATTCTTCAATCGTGTTCGCTTTGTAGGTTTTTGCTCCATACCCTTCGGCCACTTTCGCGTAGTCGACATTGAGAATCTGATTGTCTGCTGTTCTGAATTCGCAGAAGTAGCTGCCGCTTCCATGGTCCATTTGCAGGTTGTTGATACAGCCGAATCCTGAGTTGTCAAAGAGCAGCACGTTGATTTTTTTATTATATTGAATTGCTGTAATGAGCTCTGAGTGGAGCATCAGGAAGCTTCCGTCTCCGACCAGTGAATAAACCTCTCTATCAGGATGAGCCAATTTCAAGCCGAGTGTTCCCGATACTTCATATCCCATGCAGGAATAGCCGTATTCCAAGTGGTACGTATTCGGTTCGTTTGAATGCCACAGCCGCTGCAGATCCCCCGGCAAAGAGCCTGCTGAACAAATGACGACGCTGTCCGGATCAACTGTTTCATTGATCGCGAGCAATGCCGTTGTTTGCGGGAGCTCGGTTTGCAGCACATCCGCGTATTCGTTGAGTATTTCTTGAGAAAAATGATCTTTAATTTCAGGTGTGAAGTTTTCACGCTTAAATGTTACCTTGCTCAAACGGTCACGCTCAGCAAGCCACTCGTCTTTCAGTTCCTTGATGATCGAACCAAATTCGCTCTTATAGCCTTCCAATAAACCGTGCAGCTTGCCGAGCGTTACTTTTGCATCGGCAACGACTTGGAAAGCATCCAGTTTATATGCCTGCATTCTGCTGACATTGATGTTTAAAAACTTTGAGTTGTCAAAGTCAAAAGCGGTTTTTGATGATGTCGCGAAATCGGTGTAGCGCGTGCCGATTCCGATGATCAAGTCAGCCTCGCGAGCCGCTTTGTTTGCCGCCAGCGTACCTGTGATGCCCATTCCGCCCAAGTTGTTGGCAAAATCAGCTTCCACTGTGGATTTCCCGGCCTGGGTTTCCACCAGCGGAATATTGTAAGCTTCAGACATGGCGATCAATTCGTCGCGCGCTCCGGAATATTTCGCTCCGCCGCCGACCAAGATGAGCGGTTTTTTGCTCGACTTGATCAGCTCCGCCGCTCCCTTCAGTTCACGCTCGCTCGGCTCTTTGCGATCAATATAGTGAACGCGTTTCTCAAAAAAGCTTTCATCGAAATCATAGGCTTCCCCTTCAACATCTTGAGAAATGCAAATCGTTGCAGGACCCGCCTTTGCAGGATCTGTCATCACTTCAAAAGCGCGAATCAGACTGCTCATCAACTGTTCAGGGCGCGTAATCCGGTCCCAATATCTCGAAACAGGCTTCAAAGCATCGTTCGTCGTAATCGCCGCACTGTATTCCTGTTCTACTTGCTGAAGAACAGGATCAGGCTGTCTTGTTGCAAATGTATCGGCCGGAATCAAGAGGACCGGAATATTGTTCGCAAGCGCCGTACCTGCAGCTGCCACAAGGTTAGCTGCTCCCGGTCCGACTGATGTTGATACAGCATAGATCTTCCTCCTCAGCATCTGCTTGCTGTAAGCCATTGCCGCATGTGCCATTCCCTGCTCATTCTTGCCTTGAAACACCTTTAAATGACCCGCATCCTGTTCAAGCGCCTGGCCGATGCCAACGACGTTCCCATGGCCGAAAATCGTAAAGATCCCCTCGACAAACGGTGTTTCTTCACCATCTACATGGATGTACTGCTGATTTAAGAATTTAATTAACGCTTGTGCTGTGGTTAAACGTATTTTCTTGCCCACAAACGATCCCACCTTTATTCATATTCTTCATTTAAGACTGAGCCGCGATAAGCTCTTCAATCTCGGCGACTGTCGGCATCGCTTCAGATGAGCTGTGCTTGGAAACAACAATGGATGCGGAAGCGCTTCCGTATTTCAGCGCAGTTTCAATATCTTTGCCTGAAACGAGTCCGTAGAGGAAAGCGGAAGCGTATGAATCCCCCGCTCCAAACGTTTTTAAGACCTTCGTTTTGTATGCTTTCGCCCGGAAGATGCCTCCGGATTTGCTGTATGCATATGAACCTTCGACACCGTGCTTGATAACGACAAGATCTGCGGAATGTGCAAACAAATGCTGAACAGATTCTTCATTGCTGCCGCCGCTCTTATTTTCCATTACATCAAACTCATCACGCGTTCCGATGACAATGTCTGATTGTTCGGCAACAAGCGTATAGTAAACGGACGTTTCCTCCGCAGATGTCCACGTATATGGACGATAGTCAAGCTCAAAGACCACTTTCACTTGATGCTTTTTCGCCAGCTGCACGGCTTTCAGCACCGCTTCGCGGGAAGGGCTTTTAGCCAGCGCCGTACCTGACACAAGAAGCATCTTCGATTTTGCAATATAGTCTTCGTTCACTTCAGAAGGGGCAAGGTAAAGATCTGCAACATCATCCCTGTACATTAAAATGCTGCATTCTTCAGGGCTTAAAATTTCTGTGAAAGCAAGCCCCGCTTTATGTCCGTCTTTATCAACCGCCATTTGTGACGTATCGACACCCGTATTTCTCATATAGGTTTCGATGAATCTGCCGTGCTGGTCATCCGGAATCTTCCCGATAAAGCCGGTCTTCAATCCTAATTTGGAACTGCCGATTGCAATATTAGCCGGGGAGCCGCCGACATATTTTGAAAATGTCATCGTCTGCTCCATCGGCCTGTTGTATTCGACTGCGTTTAAATCGATACATGCGCGGCCGATCGCTACAATGTCAAATTCTTTCTCTTCATTAAACGTATACCTCATCTTCAACAGCCTCTCCTTGCCTTATTGTTAGCGTTCCAAAATCCATTCATGGTCAGGGTCGTTATGAAACTTCCATTTCCGCGTCGGCCCTGCCATCACGTTTAAATAATAGGATGTGTATCCGTCAGGCACCCCGACAGGATGGTATCCGGCCGGCACGATGACAACGTTTCCATTTTCAACAGTCATCGTCTCGTCGATAGAACGGTCATCTGTGTAGACGCGCTGAAATACAAAGCCTTGCTGTGGGTCAAGTTCATGGTAGTATGTTTCTTCTAAAAAGGACTCTTCAGGCAGGTTGTCTTGATCATGCTTGTGCGGCGGATAGCTGGACCAGTTTCCGCTTTCAGTGTAGACTTCGACGACTAAAAGGCTGTTCGCTGAAGGATCTGAATCCGGAAGTATGTTATGAACGGTTCGTTTATTGCTGAATTTCCCGCGGTTTTCAATACCGTTGTCTTCAGCTTTGATCAGTTTCGTCGGCAGCTGATTTTCAGAAGGGGAATAGCACAGGGCAACTCTTGCCTCTGTAACCGCGGTAATGCCGAACTTGCGGTCATTTGACACATACACGCTGTCGGTCGGCTTTCTTTCGAAAACGCTTTCTCTCGTGCCGATATTTTCAAATGTCTGTTCATGATCGGTTACGGTAATCTTTCCGGTAAGCGCGACGATGCAGCATTCTTGTTTGCTCAGCGATTCTTCATAGCTGGATCCCGGTGCGAGATCAAGGACTTTAAACTCGACATAACTGAGATCCGAATTCGATTTTTTCACTTCGTGTACAAGCTTCACGCCTTGTGACAGCTCATTCGCCTGCGGCTTGCGCAACAAATGACTCATGGATAAAGCCTCCTTTTCAAACTTGAAACATGATCCGAACAGCGCGGGAACCGCGCCGCTCGGTTTTTTCACAATTAATTGAAGTCAGGCGCCGGATATCTTGCAGTGACGACCTTTTTGCGCGTATAGAAATCGACGCTGTCTTTTCCGTTCGCATGCAATGTGCCAAAGAACGAAGACTTCCATCCTGAGAACGGGAAGAATGCCATCGGAGCCGGTACGCCCAAGTTGATGCCGAGCATTCCCGCATCAATGTTTTCACGGAAATAGCGGATCGCATTCGAATTCGATGTGAACAAACATGCGCCGTTTGCAAATTCGGATTGGTTGGCGATGTCAACCGCTTCTTTCAAGTTCTTCACACGGATGACTGACAATACGGGAGCAAAAATCTCGTCTTTCCAGATCGTCATATCAGTTGTGACATTGTCAAAGATTGTCGGGCCGACGAAATAGCCTTCATCTGTCACATTTTCACGTCCGTCGCAGACAAGTCTCGCACCCTCTTCAACTCCTTTTTGTATATAGCCGAGTGTGCGTTTCTTGTTGTCTTCGCGAATGACAGGTCCGAGGAATACACCGTCGTCTAGTCCGTTTCCGATTTTGACTTCAGATGCTTTCTGAACCAATTTCTCCATGAATTCATCTGCGATCCCTTCTTCAACCGTCACTACTGCACATGCCATACAGCGTTCGCCGGCAGATCCGAAAGCAGCGCCGATAATATTTGTTACCGTGTCTTCAAGATTGGCATCGTTCAGAACGATGGTGTGGTTTTTAGCGCCTGTCAGCGATTGAACGCGTTTCAGGTTTTCGCTTCCTTTTTTATAGACATATTCTCCGACCGGTTTTGAACCGACGAATGAAATCGCTTTAATTTCCGGGTGTTCGAGAATGCCGTTTACTACATCATGAGCACCGTATACGACATTGAAGACCCCTTTAGGAAGTCCGGCTTTTTCAAACAGTTCAACAAGCTTTTCCGTCAGGAGCGGCGTCCGCTCGGAAGGTTTCAGAATAAATGTGTTTCCTAACGCAATGGCCATCGGGAACATCCAGCACGGTACCATCATCGGGAAGTTAAATGGGGCAATTCCGCCGACGACTCCGATCGGGTAACGGTAGTTCGCCGCTTCAACATCGGTTGCAATTGAAGCAAGTGAATCTCCCATCATCAGGGATGGCGCTCCAGCTGCAAACTCGACATTCTCGATGCCGCGTCCAACTTCGCCCAACGCTTCTTTCGTGTTTTTTCCGTTTTCAATCGTGATGAGGTGGGCGAGCTCCTCTTTATGCTGAGTCAAAAGCTGCTGAAAGTTAAATAGAATTCTTGCCCGGCGCGGAACGGCCACTTTTGACCATGTCTTAAACGCTTCAGCCGCTGTTTGCGCTGCGTATTCGATATCCTCGCGCGTCGAAATCGGCACCTGGCAAAGCACTTCTTTCGTCGCAGGATTGACTACATCTTCGTATTTGTCGGTTTTGCTTTCAACCCATTCTCCATTAATATAGTTTCTTAACTTTCTGATTTCTGCCATTCTTATAACCTCCTTGAATATTAAACATCTCCTGGTACAGATGGGGCAGGTTCCAACCATTATGTATGAATGCCGAACGGCTCTTCATTGCATAACGGATTTTCGCAAAAAACAGGAATTAAACGCTTACAAAAGAAATTAATGAATAGAACGATGATTTTATCAAAAGAACCGCAACGCAATAAAACGTTTACACTCAGAAATTTCTCAACTTTATCACGTTTTGGTCACTTCTTGGTTATATTCTAATCCGCTCTTACCCATAAGTCAATCAAAATCATTAAATTTTTCTTTTGTAAGATTTATAGAAAACCTTAAAATGATTTAGAAAAACATTGTATAATAAAAAGGAACAGGACAAATCTTGCAAAAAATAATCACCAATGTTATCATTTTTTAAACAATTATTGGTTAACTTTTGGGTTTATTATATATATTTAGCCAAATATACTAGAAGGAGATACTTGGTATGAAGTTAATGCGGATTAAAGAAATGGAAGAATATATTTTGACCAATGGCACCGTTTCGCTTGATGAGCTTTGCCAGGTCTTTAATGTTTCCAAAAACACGGTCAGACGCGACATTAACAAGCTGACCGAGAAAGGAGTCATAAAAAAAGTCTACGGCGGCGTAACGGCGATCGAAAAAACGGCCTTAATCCCATTTGAAAACAGAACCATTCAAAACAAGGATGCCAAGATGAAAATCGCGCACTACGCTTCACGCTTTATTGAAGACCATGACCTGATCTTTATCGATTCCGGCACAACGACCCAATCCATATTGGAAACTCTTGATCCAAATAAAAATGTAACCGTTTTAACGAACAGCCTCGACATTATCAACGCTGCTGCCGCGATGCAAAATATAAACTTGATCATCATCGGCAGCAACTACAAACGGAAAACGCAGTCCTTCGTCGGCATGGATGATCCGGGAACATTGGATAAATATAATATTAATAAAGCTTTCATGTCGGCAACAGGAGCAACACTTACCCATGGACTGACAAACTCCGATCTGCTTGAATATGAAATTAAAAAGAAAATATCCGAAAAAGCAAAACAAGTATACTTGCTGGCCGATCATTCCAAATTCGGGAAGTCGACCTTGCTGACGTACGCGCCGTTTCACAGATTGCACGCGATCGTCACATCTCAGGCGCTGGATGAGGAATATCACGAGTACTGTAAAGAGCGCAACATTGAAATCCATTTGGCAAAACATGTATAGTTGAATTGGACATCCTTGACCGGCTGTATCCAAGCGGCCGGCCAAGTTTATTGATCAACATATCATTTCAGGAGGGGAATCCAATGAAAAAAGTTAAAGTTGGCAAATCAGATTTGCACGTATTCCCGATTGGTTTGGGAACCAATGCCGTCGGAGGACATAACCTTTATCCGAATCTCAATGAAGAAACGGGAAAAGAATTGGTGCGGGAAGCGATCAGAAACGGCGTCACATTTTTAGATACCGCCTACATATACGGCATCGGCCGTTCCGAAGAATTAATCGGCGAAGTCCTCAAAGAATTCAACCGCGAGGATGTCGTGATTGCGACAAAAGCCGCCCATAAGAAAGAAGGCGACGATTTTGTCTTTGACAACTCCCCTGCATTTTTGAAAAAATCCGTTGAAGAAAGTCTGGAGCGTCTGCAAACTGACTACATCGACCTTTTCTATATCCATTTCCCTGATGAGAACACGCCGAAAGACGAAGCGGTTCAAGCGCTCCATGAACTGAAGCAGGAAGGCAAAATCAGAGCGATCGGGGTATCCAACTTTTCGCTTGAGCAGCTGAAAGAAGCGAACAAAGACGGATTGGTGGATGTGCTCCAAGGCGAATACAACTTGCTGAACAGGGAAGCTGAGGCGACATTCTTCCCGTATACACAGGAGCATAACATCTCATTTGTTCCTTACTTCCCGCTTGTCTCCGGATTGCTCGCCGGAAAATACAGCGAAGATACAACGTTCCCGGAAGGCGACCTGAGAAGAGAAATGGAAAACTTCCAAGGCGAACGCTTCAAAGAAAACATTAGAAAAGTGAACCAGCTTGCGCCGATCGCGGAAAAACACAATGTTGACATCGCACATATCGTGTTGGCCTGGTACTTGGCAAGACCTGAAATCGATGTGTTGATCCCGGGCGCCAAACGCGCAGATCAGCTGATCGACAACCTCAAAACGGCAGAAGTCAATCTGTCTCAAGAGGACATTGATTTCATCGACCGGCTGTTCGCCCGCTAAATAATCAGGAAACCTATCTTAAAAGATAGGTTTCTTTATTTTTAAAATCATATTGACAGCGCTTCCATTTTTGGTATGATAGGAAAGAAGTTAATACAAGTGACGGAGAATGGGAGATTCACAATAAGACCCTCTTGTGCCAGGGGTTTTTTTGTGGATCTCTCTTTTTATTCGTCACATAAGGAGGCGAAAAAAAACCGGAAACCAACATTCTGCATACCGACTTGAAAGGGGAAATCATTTGATGAAAAAACTTGTCCGCAGCATCTTCCTTATAACAGCTGCAATCGTTGCCGCCGGTTTTGGACTCAGCGGGCATGCGGAGGCCGCAAGCCATTCCCAGCCGCAGCTCAATCCGAGTCAGCTATTAAATGTCGCACACCGCGGCGCATCGGGTCATGCTCCCGAACATACGCTTTTGGCTTATAAGCTTGGGCAAAAAATGAAAGGCGATTACATAGAAATCGATCTTCAAATGACAAAAGACGGACATTTGGTCGCCATGCACGATGAGACATTGGATCGCACGACCAATGGTACGGGTTTTGTCAAAGACTATACGCTGAAAGAAATCAAACAGCTTGATGCAGGCTCCTGGTTTAACGAAGCATATCCTGAGCGGGCAAAAACGGAGTACGTTGGGCTGAAAGTGCCTACCCTGGAAGAAATCATCCAAACATTCGGGAGAAGCGCGCGCTACTATATCGAAACAAAATCACCGGAAGACTATGATCATATGGAAGAAAAGCTCCTGGACATTCTGAAGCAATACAAACTGACCGGGGCAAACATTCATTCAAGCAAAGTCATCATTCAATCTTTTAGTCCTGAAAGCTTACAAATCATTCATAACGCTAATCCAAACATTCCGCTTGTGCAATTATTATGGTACGACAAACCGGCTGCCATTACTGACGCCGAATTAAAACAATATCAATCTTACAGCGTCGGACTCGGCATGAACTTTGACCGCATTGACCGGGCATACGTGCAAAAAATTCGAAGCACCGGCATGCTGGTCCATCCTTATACCGTGAATGAAAAAGAAGATATGAAGCGGCTGCTCGATTGGGGAGCGACCGGAATGTTCACCAACTTTCCGGACCGGCTGCGCGATGTTTTGCGTGAAAAGAAGTAAATGAATAAAGAAGGGGTATACCATGTTAAAACTGTTTAAACCAGCACCGCCGATTGAGCGGATGCCGGACGATCAAATTGATTCGGAATATAAGAAATTCAGACTGCAAGTTTTTCTCGGCATCTTCATCGGTTATGCGGCATACTATTTAATTCGCAAAAATTTCTCGCTTGCCATGCCTTATTTAATCGAAGAGGGATTTTCAAAGTCGGCGCTCGGCTTTGCCTTATCCGCTCTATCCATCTCTTACGGGCTGAGCAAGTTCGTGATGGCCACGATATCAGACCGGAGCAATCCGCGGATGTTCCTGCCCGCCGGTTTGATCCTTTCCGCTGTCATCAGCTTGTTGATGGGGTTTGTTCCTTTCTTCACCTCATCGATCGCCATTATGTTTATCATGCTGTTCTTAAACGGCTGGTTCCAAGGCATGGGGTGGCCGCCGTCAGGACGCGTCCTTGTCCACTGGTTCAGCGTCAGCGAAAGGGGAAATAAAACAGCCATATGGAATGTCGCCCACAATGTCGGCGGGGGACTGATGGCGCCTATAGCCGTTGCCGGCGTCGCCATCTTCTCAGGCATTACGGGATCTGCTACAGGCTATGAAGGCGTATTTATTTTGCCCGCCTTGGTCGCCATCGCCGTTGCCGTCATTTCTTACTGGCTGATCCGGGATACGCCGCAGTCTGTCGGACTGCCTCCAATCGAGGAATACCGCAACGATTATTCAAGCAAGTCGAAGAAAACATTTGAAACGGAATTATCAACGAAAGAAATCCTCTTTAAATATGTATTAAATAATAAATGGGTGTGGGCGATCGCACTTGCCAACATTTTCGTGTACTTCGTCCGCTACGGCGTTCTGGATTGGGCGCCAACCTATTTAAGCGAAGAAAAAGGCTTTGATATGAGCAAATCAAGTGTCGCTTATTTTCTGTATGAATGGGCGGGGATTCCGGGGACATTGCTTTGCGGCTGGATCTCTGACAAATGGTTTAAAGGGCGCCGCGGACCGGCAGGCTTTGTCTTTATGGTAGGTGTTTTGATCGCGGTGCTTGTATACTGGTTCAATCCAGCCGGCAATCCGATGATCGACATGGCATCATTGATCGCGATCGGATTCCTCATTTACGGTCCAGTTATGCTGATTGGTCTTCAGGCACTTGACTTTGTTCCGAAAAAAGCGGCAGGTACGGCTGCAGGATTGACGGGTCTGTTCGGATACCTGGGCGGAACCTTGACGGCAAATGCGCTGATGGGTGTTATCGTCGATGCATCCGGCTGGAATGCGGGCTTTACGCTCTTAACCGCTTCATGTGCAATCGCAGCACTCATCTTTGCGATGACATGGAATGTGCGGGGACAGGAAGTTGTGAAACATTAACATCAAAAAAAGATACATCTCGCCTAAAGCTGAGATGTATCTTTTTTATTTTTATGCCATCACTTTGCATATATCATTCGTAAATTCAACGGGGTCTTCGATTGGCAAGCCTTCTATCAGCAGCGCCTGGTTGTACAGGATGCCGGTGTACAGCTTGAATTTATCTTTGTCGTTTTCAAAAGCATCCTGCAGTGTTTTGAAGACTTCGTGATTTGTATTGATTTCCAATGCTTTATCAGCCTTTACGTGCTGGTTGTCAGGCATTGCGTTTAAGATTTTTTCCATCTCGATGGTGACTTCTCCGTCAGCGGCAAGGCATACAGAGTGTGTCTTCAGCCGTTTTGACGCCCTTACGCTTTTCACTTTTCCATCCAGGGTCTTTTTCATCTCTTCAAAAAGGTCTTTGTATTGGCTGTCGTCCCCGTCTGATTGATTTTGCTCATCATCGTTTTCGATTCCGAGGTCGCCGCTGGATACCGACTTGAATTCTTTTTCTTGATAATTCGCCAGCATTTTGATGGCGAACTCATCGATGTCCTCGGTGAAATAAAGGATTTCATACCCTTTTTCCGAAACCAGCTCGGTTTGAGGAAGCTTTTCAATTCGGTCATACGAGTCGCCTGACGCATAGTAAATGTATTTTTGATCTTCAGGCATTCTGGATACATATTCATCAAGGGTGACCAGCTTTTTCTCTTTTGATGAATAGAAAAGCAGCAGGTCTTTCAGCATATCTTTATGAGCTCCAAAATCATTGTATACCCCAAATTTAAGCTGTCTGCCAAACGATTGATAAAAAGACTCGTATTTTTCTCTGTCATTTTTCAGCAAGCTTTTCAGCTCATTCTTGATTTTTTTGCTGATGTTTTTGGCAATCAGCTTCAGCTGCCTGTCATGCTGGAGCATCTCCCTCGAAATGTTGAGCGATAAGTCTTCTGAATCGACCATTCCTTTGACAAAGCTGAAGTGGTCAGGCAGCAGGTCCGGACACTTTTCCATGATCAGCACACCGTTCGAATACAGTTCAAGACCCTTCTCAAATTCCTTCGTGTAGTAGTTGAACGGAATATTTTCAGGGATGAATAAAATCGCATGATATCTCACTGCGCCGTCCACGCTTGTATGGACGTGAGCGAGCGGCTTGTCAAAACCGTAACGCTTTTCCGTATAAAACGCCTCGTATTCTTCATCTTTCAGTTCGCTTTTGTTTTTTCGCCAAATCGGCACCATGCTGTTGACTGTCTGTTCTTCCTGAACTTCTTCAAATTCATTTTCAGCGTCTTCTTTCGGCTTGTTAACGGTGACATCCATCTTGATCGGATAGCGGATGAAATCAGAATATGTTTTGATGATCGCTTTTAAGCGATGAACATCCAAGTATTCATCATAGTTTTCGTCGTCTGTATTTTCTTTCAGCTTCAAAATGACATCGGTTCCCGCTGATTCTTTCGCAGCCGGTTCGATCGTATAGCCGTCGGCCCCCGCTGATTCCCATTGATACGCTTCATCGCTGCCATGGGCTTTTGTCATGACGGTGACGGTGTCCGCAACCATAAAAGCGGCGTAGAAACCGACGCCGAACTGGCCGATAATATCGTGCCCGTCTTTTAATTCGTTTTCTTGTTTAAACGCAAGCGAGCCGCTCTTGGCAATGGTTCCAAGATGTTCTTCAAGCTCTTCTTTCGTCATGCCGATCCCGGTGTCCGCAATCGTCAGCGTTCTGTTTTCTTTGTCTGCGGAGATTTTTATGTAGTAATCATCTTTGTTAAACGTCAGTGAATCGTCTGTCAGCGCTTTGTAGTAGATTTTATCGATGGCATCGCTCGCATTGGATATCAGCTCCCTTAAAAAGACTTCCTTTTGGGAATAAATCGAGTTGATCATGATGTCCAGCAATCTCTTGGATTCTGCTTTAAATTCTTTTTTAGCCATCTGTCTCTCTCCTCTTTTGCTCATATGATATACATATATCGTTCGATTCTGTTCACAAATTAAATAACACACTGCCTGCACGATGTCAATTCATATGGCAGCGGTTTGACAACCGGCACTCCGCTTCATATAATGTGTGGTGAAGGTAAATTTGACCAAAACGAGGTGGAAAGGAATGAAAATCTTATCAACTGTTCTTAAAAGAGAATTGGCTTAAAGACGGGAGAAGTCTGCCCTTTTTTAGACAAGCCATCTCGGGAACAGTTTGATATGATTTGACATCCTTTCTTGCTGTATTTTAAATATGTAGCGGGTAAGGTGTAGTTTGCCTTACCCGTTTTTTTTGCCGGACAGGATAGCGAGGCTTCACGCTGTTCTCTTTTGATGGCTTGTTTTTTCAAAAAAAATAAGCCTGAAGGAGAGAATCACCATGAGTATTGTTCATGTCACGAATCTGACCCATATATATGGAGACCGTATTATCTTTCAAGACGCCGGGTTCCGCCTGCTGAAAGGCGAACACGCCGGCCTTGTCGGTGCAAACGGAGCCGGAAAATCGACATTGCTGCGGATTTTGACAGGCAGCCTTCTGCCCGATCACGGAAACATTGAATGGCAGCCAAACATTCGGGCCGGCTTTCTTGAACAGCATGCCAAGCTGACGAAAGGCACAACCATCCTTCAGTACATGGAGCAAGCGTACGACCGGCTGTTTGAAATCGAAAAGCAACTGAATCGGCTTGCCGAAAAAATGGCCGACGCCGAAGACAATCTGGAGGCCATTTTGAAAAGATACGGAGAGCTCCAATCCGAACTGGAGAGTTCAGGATTTTACCAAATCGGAACGAAAATTGAGGATGCCGCTCAAGGCCTCGGCTTTACGGAAATCGGGCTTGATCAGGATGTCGCGGCTTTAAGCGGCGGGCAGCGTACGAAGCTCCTGTTGGCCAAACTGCTGCTTGAAGAACCTGATGTGCTCCTGTTGGATGAGCCGACCAACTATTTGGATGCGGCCCATATTGAGTGGCTGACGGGGTATTTGAAAAACTATAAGCACGCCTTTCTCGTGATCTCACATGACGAACACTTCTTAAATGAGATCACGACGGTGACATTCCATCTGGAGCATCAAACGATCAAACGGTACTCCGGCAGCTATCAATATTTTCTGAAGGAATATGTGCAAAGCAGGGCACAGGCTGAAGCCGCATACGCCAAACAACACAGGGAAATTAAAAAGCTAGAGGGGTTTATCGACCGGAACAGGGTCCGAAAGGCGAAGCAGGCCAAAAGCAGGGAGAAAGCATTAAGCAAAATCAAGCGAATCGAAAAACCGACAGATTCTTATGTCCCCAGCTTTTCATTTAAAACGGGGCGAAATCCGGCGATGACCGTACTCAAAACGGAAAATCTTGAGGCGGGCTACACCGTTCCATTATTTAAGCCTCTTTCTCTGACCGTAAAACGGGGCGATAAAATCGCCATTACCGGAGAAAACGGCGCCGGAAAATCGACGCTCATTAAAACGCTGCTCGGTGATCTCAAGCCTCTTAGCGGCACCGTCACAGCAGGACAGCATTTACAGGCGGCCTATTTCAGACAGGAAAGTCCGGCTTCTCATCATACACCGCTTGAAAAATTGCGGGCGTTCTTTCCTGATCTATCGGAAAAAGACATCAGGCAGACGCTCGCGATATCCGGTTTGACGCCAAAGCATATCAGCCAGCCCCTTGCTACGCTAAGCGGCGGTGAACAGGCAAAGGTCCGGCTGGCGGAACTGATGCTTTCAAACAGCAATCTGCTTGTTCTTGATGAACCGACAAACCATCTTGACACATCGGCAAAGCGTGCGTTAAAGCAAGCGCTCTGCGACTACAAGGGAACGATTTTGCTCGTTTCCCATGAACCGTCTTTTTATGAAGACTGGGTGACTCATATTTGGCGGATTGAAGCATGGCGCCGCAAATAGGTAAAAGCCGGCCTTTCGAAGGGCCGGCTTTTTCATTTGGACAATACAAGCTCATGAATGGCGTGAGCAACGCCGTTTTCGTTATTCGTACGCGTTTCATAATCGGCCGAAGCTTTTACCTCAGGGATCGCATTCCCCATGGCGACTCCGCATCCAGCCCATTCGATCATCGACATGTCGTTTCCGTTGTCTCCAATACAGATCACTTCTTCTTGCGCGATGCCTAATATGTCGGCAAGCTGCTGAACGGCATTTCCTTTACTTGCCGCAGGGTGAAGAATTTCATAAAAGAACGGCGAGCTTTTCACCATTGTATAACGTTCCTTGACGTCTTCCGGTATTGCTGCGATCGTCCGATCCAGCTTTTCCGGTTCATCAATGTACATCGCCTTTGGCGCGAGAAGGTCTTTCGGGATTTCTTCGATCGTCCGGAACCGGAGCGGCACTTTGGTGACGTATGATTCGTGAACAGTATACGGGCTGATTTCCCGGTTTGGCGTATATAAATAAGCAGAATCAAAAAAATGCATCGGCGTATCAAGCTTTTGGCTAAGCTCATATAACGATTTCACATCATCATAGCCCAGTGTCAGCTCTGACACGACTTCTTGAGTGTGCGTATTTTGAACGAGCGCTCCGTTATAGGCGATGACATAATCGCCGTCTTCATTTAGATTCAGTTCTTCCAGATAGCGGCTTACACCGCCGAGAGGACGGCCCGTGCAGAGAACGATTTTGACGCCTTGCTTTTTTGCAGCATGCAGGGCATTCCGAACTTCCTCTGTTACTTCATGAAGATCATTCAACAATGTTCCATCCATATCTATCGCGATTAGTTTGTACATTTTACACTCTCCCTGATCAGAATCGAGCCCTAACGTCGTACTTATGACCCATACCTTCTTTATTGTATCACAGCTTTTCCCCGTCATTTTCGTCTGATGCCCACGGAAAAAACGCCTTACAGCAAATAAGGCGTTTTTCGAGCCGCTTGGCCTGCTTAAAATATTTCCTGCAGAATCGGATCTTCATCAAGGATGCGAAGCGCTTTTTCGCGATAGCCGGCTTCATGCAAGTACGTATAGCGGTTCGGCTTGACAGTGTGCGACAAATTGATCGCTTCGCGAAACTCATCTTTGTTCAGATTCAGTGTTTTCACATATTGAAAAAAGCCTGTTCTCGTAAACACCTTTTCAATCCGCTCAGCCCGGTGATCCTGTACATGAGCCATGATGTAGGTGGCTACCCCGACTTGAATGCCGTGCATCTGCGGTTTTTCCGCAATTTTGTCCAACGCATGGGAAATCAGGTGCTCAGAACCGCTGATCGGCGCGCTGTTTCCGCTGATTTCCGTGGCGATGCCTCCCATTGTCAAAGAGCTGACAAGCTCTTTTAAAAAGATCGGCTGTTTAATATCCTGCATCGGTGTACGGACAAAGCTGTTGACCGCTTTCTTGCTGAGCATCGACGCAAACGCATTTACATCGCTGACCCCGTGCCGCTCTTCAAACTCCCAATCATAAAGTGCCGTAATATTGGACATCAAATCGCCGATCCCCGCCAAAATAAAGTGCTCCGGCGCTTTTTGAATGATACTCAAATCAGCTATGATTCCATACGGAACCCTTGCCGGCACGGTTGTTTTTTTTCCTTCGACTTGAAGCGAGCAATTGCTGCTCGCAAACCCGTCATTGGATGCCGACGTCGGAATGCTGATGAACGGGGTCCGCTTGGAAAAAGCGATGTATTTTCCGCAATCGACAACATACCCGCCGCCCATGGCAATGATGACATCGTAATTCCCGATTGAAAATGCCTGCTTCAAAAGCTCCTGTATGTCCAGGTTGGACGGCAGCAAAACAGCTTCTACTTTGACATGTTGAAAGGCGGCTTTTAATGAGTGCTCATACTGCTGATAGGAAAAATCGTCAAAAAACATGATCGCCTTGTCAAACTGATGCTTTCTCAATATCTCATCCAACCGGCCAAGCACGCCTTCACTAATGTCCAAAACCGCGGGAATGGCTATGCTGGTAACCTGGCGCGGCATTAGACGATCCGCCCTTTTTCTTTAAGATACTGTTCAATGTCTTCAAATGTTTCAACGGCTACAAATGGCACCCCCTGCTGACGAAGCAAATCCTGGAGCGCATCCTTTGCAAATGTTACATCCGCAAATTTAGCCGGGTGGGAATCCGGTTCACTGTCACCTGCAAAATAAATCGTCTCGTACTCTTCTTTCAGCTTCTGAATGACCTTTGATTTATCAATCCCATAGCGCTCAGAGTAATGCCAATGATTCTCATCAATGTCCAAATGAACATTGTCTTCTTTAAAAAAGCCTTTATTTGAAAAGACCTCAACGTCTGTAATCCCGTATTTCTTTAAAATATAATGAATGTAATAATTCGTGCCGGCGCTTAAAATGTAGAAATCGCCGCCGTTTTTCTGGACATGCTGAATGAAGTCTGGCACATATTCATCAATTGGTATGGAATGAATGTCATCAATGATTTTTTGCTCGCTTTGATGAATTGAAGCAAAAACAGTTCCCAAAAACTCGATATCTTTTAATTCTCCGGCCTTCCACTTCTTGAACAATTCACGGCCTTCCGGAAAATATTTATCAATGACCATCCAGTAAAAATCCTGTTTGGAAATCGTCCCATCAAAGTCTGATACAAATGCCCATTTCTTCATACTGCATACCTCTTTTCTATGGTATTTTAAAAGATTAGATTCATTATACAAAAAGTTTGTGAAACATTGAACATAATATTATTTCTTTTTTGTGTACTTTCGTTCACAAGCTGAATCATCTGCCTCTCTGAAAAGAGACATATATGATCATTCTTGATCTGTACGCTGTTTACCTTTTTCCGTCACGGCAAATTTGCGCTTCATCGTTTTAATGTTTTCCGTCTTGCGAAACCTGAGCGCAGACCAATCTTCATCTATTGCAATTTGCCGAACCGGTTCATAGCCTTGGTCCGCAAGCAGTCCGGCTACTGTGTCGCGGCTGCAGTCCGATCCTTTGTAGACTTTCGAAGATTTTTTCGGGTAGCAAAGCCAAAACAGTCCGTCTTCAGCCAGATGACGCTCAGCCTCTTTAGCTAAAGCCTGCAACTTTGCGTTGGTCGCTGCGAATACCTGAACAAAATCGTACCGGTCAGCTTCGGCCTGATGATCGACATGGCCTTGAAATTCAGCCATGATGCCGCTGTATGCCTCTGGCGGATTCACGATCAGTACAGGCTGTCCATTATCCTTGAACTGCAGTTTTTTGATCACCGGGTTCGTTTCTGCCATACTTCATCAATCCTTTTTCTGTTTATAGTAACAAATTAACCAAAACAGCACTAATCATACTTAGCAAAAAAAGTGATAGACGAAAGAGGGATTCATTTGCTATATTTACATTGATAATGCGAATCATTATCACTTAGATAATTTCATATGCTTTATATCAACAGGAGGGTCAAGTGAAAAAGAACTTATTGATAATCGGTTTAGTTATGCTGTTGTGTATCGTGATCAGCGCCTGTGGAGGCGGCAATTCGTCAAACAGCAACAAAGAAAAAGCGTCTGAAGAAACGACAAGAACATATCAATCAACGCGTGGAAAAGTAGACATTCCAACACATCCAAAGCGCATCGTGACAGACTTTTATGCCGGTGAACTGTTCACGGTCGGCGCCAATGTCGTCGGCTCCGGCTCGTGGTCTTTCTCCAATCCGTTTTTAAAGGACCGTATGAAAGATGTGACAGATTTAGGCGACCCAATTAATGTGGAAAAAGTCATGAAACTGAAGCCTGATTTAATTGTTGTCATGAACGATGAAAATTACGACAAACTGTCCAAAATCGCACCGACCGTTGTGATTCCTTATAATACGGCGAAAAATGTTCAGGAAACCGTTAAGATGTTTGGCGACATTGCAGGAGCTAAAGAAGAAGCTGAACAATTCCTTGCCGATTTCGAACAGAAATCGAAATCAGCAAGGAAAAAAATCGCTCAAGTCGTCGATAAAAAGGCTACTTTCGGTATTTATGAAAACACAGAAAAAGGACAATTCTGGGTGTTCAATGACAACGGCGGCCGCGGAGGCCAAGCCGTGTACAACGCGCTCGGCTTAAAAGCGCCTGAAAAGATTCAAAAGGACATCTTCAAAAAAGGCGACATCAAAGAACTATCCTTGGAAGTCGTACCTGAATATGCTGCCGACTACATGTTTGTAACAGACTATAACCCGAACGGCGACAGCAAGACGCTGGACAAACTCAAGCAGTCTTCCATTTGGAAAAACCTTGACGCCGTCAAAAACAATCGTGTCTTTATCAACGACTTTGACACGTTCTACCCGTACGATCCGATCTCTGTCAGCAAACAGGTTGATTTGATTACGGAAATGCTGGTGAAGCGTGAGAAAGAGAATAAGTAAAAAAGCTGGAATTTCCAGCTTTTTTTATTGTTTTCTTTCTTGAATGTTTGAAATCTTAAAAGCAAATTGAAAGATAAAAAAGAAAGGAATGTAGAAAAGAAAAAACATCAATATTTGAAATGATAACCCTTCCAAAGTAAATGGATAAGAAATGTCATGAAACAGAAAAGATAATGCCATCCAAACGACAAAGGCAAACAACCCGGCTTTAAAGCCAAGTCCCCTCTTTTTTCTCAACAGACCTTTGCTCACAAGCCTAATAGAATAATAGCCGCTGCCAATGAAAAAAAGAATGATCAGTAACAGATTGCTCGGTATCTCGTATGAGGTCGTGATAAAGATGGAAATAAAGATGAGTGAAAGAAGAAGCACAAACCCTTCATATCCAACTTTTCTTTCCTGGTCAGCCTTTTGATTTTCACTCATTACGTTCGCCTCCTCTCTACTATTTCCATTTAAACCAACAGAAACCATGTTAACAATAAACATCCATGAAAACAATGATTTAACACGCATGCCCCCCGCTGTTTCACGTGAAACAAAAAACACAGCGAAAAATAGATATTTTGGAATCAATTGCGTAAAATGAAAATAATGACAAAAAAGGGAGGGATCATGATGGGAATCAAAAAGGTTGGACAAATTGGGGTACCGGTTCAAGACCGCGGCGGGCTGCGGCTTCTTCTCAGTCTCCCGGAAAAAGATGAATTTGCTCATGCAAGCTCCGTCATCTATTTTCAAGTTGAAGATTTGCCGGCAGTATATAATGAAATCGCTACAAAAGGCGTTTCTTTTCCAATAGAGCCGCATGTGGCGGCGAAAATCGAGCAAACGGAAACCTGGATGGCCTTCTTTAAAGATACCGAAGGAAATACCCTCGCTTTGATGAGTGAAATGCAAGTCTAAAAAACAGCTGAGCACCTCAGCTGTTTTTCACATCATCACAAGCCGATTGACACGTACGATTTAATTCACAGGCGGCGCATTTTCCTTTCCGGCTTCGTCTGACAAATTTAATAAGCGTCCATGCCGCATAACCGAAGATGAGCGCTCCGATCGTGATATTAAACAACATGCCCTCACATCCTTCCTATGATAACCCAAGCAATCTTCCGCCCTGATAAATCAAGAACGCGATCGCATACGCAATGGCCAGTCCGTAAACAATGGACAGGAACATCCACTTTTTCGAGTTTGTTTCTTTTTTAATCACCGCGACTGTCGCGAGGCATGGTACGTATAAAAGAACGAAAGCCATAAATCCGTAAGCGGCCAGCGGTGTAAATTGCTCAGCCATCATGCCTTGCAGCTGGGCTTCAGGTACGAAATAGATGATGCTCATCGAAGCAACGACAACTTCCTTCGCCAGAAAACCGGTTAATAGTGATGCCGCTGCCTGCCATGTGCCGAACCCCAGCGGCATCAACAACGGTGCGAGCACTCCGCCGATCATTGCTAAAAAGCTGTCATCCATCTCAACGCCCGTTCCACCGGGCCCTGTATACGATAAAAGCCAAATGAGGACAGAACCGCCAAAAATGTAAGTCCCGGCTTTGCGGACGAAACCTTTGCCCTTTTCCCATGTTGCCCGCCACAATGTACGCGCTTGAGGCAAACGATAAGGCGGCAGTTCAATCACGAAAAACGACTTTTCTTCTTTGAGCTTGGATGAGGATAAAAACTTCGCCAGCACCAGCGCCGCAGCAATGCCCAGCACATACAAGGTCAGGACGACGAAAGCCTGATGAGCCGCAAAAAAAGCCCCTGCAAACAAAGCATAAACCGGAAGTCTTGCCGAACAGGACATAAATGGCGTCAGCATAATCGTCAAAAGTCTTTCCTTAGGCTGCTCTACAGTTCGTGCAGCCATGACGCCCGGAACATTGCAGCCGAAGCCGATGATCAGCGGTATAAAGGCTTTACCGTTTAAACCGATCGCCTCCATCAGACGGTCCATCACCATGGCCACACGCGCCATGTACCCGGAATCTTCGAGCACCGAAATGAAGAAAAACAGAATAAAAATCTGCGGGACGAAAACGAGGACACCGCCGACACCGGCAATGATCCCATCGAGAATGAGCGCCTCGATAAACGGGCTGGCTCCCATTGCCGACAGTGCCGAAGCCGTCCATTCCGTCAGCGGTCCGCCGATGAAACCGTCCAGTGTATCAGACAATGGAACACCAAGCCAGTCAAACGTCAGCATGAACATGAGATACATGAACAACAAAAAAATCGGAATGCCAAGCACCGGATGCGTAACGATCTGATCCACGCGTTCAGTCAGCGTCTGTTTTCGATCTGACTGATATTCAACAGAGGATGACATGATGCGGTCAATCCATCGTTCTCTCTCATTGTAAATATGCTGATGCAGCGATTTTGCGGATTGTTCCTGAAGAAGGCGTTTTTCTGTCTCCTCGTAAATTTCCTTTAACCGTTCGCTGTCGGCCGCGTCTTCCAGCTGCTCTTTCATTTTCGAGTTGCCTTCCAAATATTGAAGAGCCATCCACCGTTTTAAAACGCCGGGACGTTCCGGTATGATCGACTCGATCCTGCCAATCGCTTCTTCTACTGTGCTTCCGTAATTGATGACGAGCGGCTTTGTTCTCTTTTCTTTTTCAAGAAGCAAATGCCGGCTCAGTTCATCACACCCTTTGCCGCTGCGGGCAATCACAGGAATCACCGGAACATCTAGCGCTGCAGACAACTTTTGATGATCAATGAAGACGCCTCGCTGTCCTGCGACATCGATCATATTTAAACCGATTGTGAGCGGATGACCAAATTCGAGGAGTTGCACAGTTAAGTGCAAATTCCGCTTTAATTGGGATGCATCGACAATATTCAATATGTCTGAAAATGATTCGTTGAGCAGGAAGTCAGTGACGACCCCTTCATCGCGGGACAGCGGGCTCAATGTATAAACGCCGGGGAGATCGACCATCATTCCTTGTTTATGGCGAAGCAGTCCCACCTTTTTCTCAACGGTCACCCCGCTCCAATTTCCGACATACTCATAGGAGCCTGTCAGCGCATTAAACAATGACGTCTTCCCCGTATTCGGATTTCCGAAAAGGGCAATCTGCCGGCTGTTCATAGTTTTTCAATCCTGATCTTTTTTGCTTCTTCAAGCCGTATGCCGAGGCACTGTCCGCCTGACTCAAACATGAACGGTCCGCCAAACGGCAATTTCCGCTGCACGCAAATTTCAGCTTCTTCTTTCATCCCGAGCTGTATGAGCCTGCGCTGAACAAGTTCATTCACTTCTGAAAAATCTATGATTCTTGCTCTCTCTTTTTGTTTTAATTCAGCTAAAACCATTGTTGAGGCCTCCACCTTATGAAAATGATAATCGTTATCATAATATGATTATAGGCAATAAGCCACCTTCCATTTAAAAGAAGATGTGTCAAAACCGGAACATTTTTGCGAGAATATAAAAAAGCGAAAAGCTCCGGCGGTGCAACCTGCCGTTCTGGCTTTTCGCTCTATCAATCTAAGTCGTTAACCGGCATGATGGCTCACTTTTTGCTCGATTCTCCTCTTTTTCGGCACGTAAATTTTTCCGACAAACATATAGCCGTACTTCAATTTATTTACAGCCCAAGATATGAAAACCGCAACGCCTGTAGAGATCGAAAACAAGAGCAAAACAGCCGAAACCGTACCGATGCTTTCAAAGCTCGTTAAAATGACCAACCCGAAAATCAGGATAAAAGCGTGCAATAAATAAATAGAAAAAGAATAGTTGCTGATCATCATGATCAGCTTCGGCACCGACTTCAGTTTTGAAAACAGGTGAAAGCATAAGAAAATGATGCTTGTTGAATAAAGCAGGATATCCGGACGCTTTGACGTCACTGCGATGTCTTGTCCGAAGTAGGAAACCGCTACAATGAAACATCCGGTCACAGCAGCCGCTGCATATACCGCATGCCTGTATCGTTCCAGCAATGCCAAAAAGCGCTCGTAATTTTTGCCGCAATAATAGGCCAAACAAAAATAAAAGAGCCAGCCGGGAAACGGCACCCATGAAAAAGGAAACGGCGCCTCTTCCTGTACAACCGGAGGTTGAATGAACGTGAAATAGCTCAAATAAGCCGCTGTGACCGCAAAAGAAATCGAAAGCACCCATTTAGGCGACGCCTTTTGCAAAAATGAATGGAAGCACATGTGCAACAAGTAAAATTGAAAAATGACGAGGATGAAATATCCGATGAAATTCCCCAGGAAAATATTCGCCAACAGTTTTTTTAAAATGACCGATGCATGAAATTGCTGCATCATCAGACCAGCGGTCATAAAAGCATCCAAAACAGCGATAAATAGAAAAGGGATGAAAATCGTTTTAAACCGCTTTTTTAAAAACCCTTCCGGAACGCCGCCAGGGTAAGCATGCGCGAGCAAAAATTCGGAAATAAAAATAAACGCAGGCGTACTGAACATCAGAAGCGTCCTGAAAGATTCAACAACCCGGAAAACCGTATCTCCAAGCATGTCCGCCCGCACCATGAGCACCATCGATATCGCATGAAGCAAAACAACGCTTAAGCAGGAAATAAAGCGAATAACAAATATTTCTTTTACCTGCAAATCGATCACTCCTCTTTCAAATTTGAAATAATATCAAATTAACATAATCATCCAAATGAAGAAAGAGGCAAAATACATAGGTCCCAAATTTTCCGGCTGCAAGTATAAAAAAAGCTTGTAGAAAAACACAGGTTTCTCTACAAGCTTCGGTTAGACGCAGTCTAATCTTTTTTAAATCGCCGCTTTTATCTGTTTTGTATAGTAGAAGCGGACAATGAAGTAATATATAACCTGGATGGCGAAGAACACGCCGAGCACCATTGCAGATTCCTTGAAGAGGTTGTACTGAAAGGCATGCGATAAAGCGGTCAGCGCCACAGCTCCATGGACAAGGGCAACAGCGATAGGCGCGAAGAACAGAATGCCGATCTGCCTGTTCAGCACTTTATGCAGTTCCCGGTCTGTTAAGCCCATTTTGGCAATCGATTTGAATTTCTGCTTATCATCGTCCAAATCAGTGTACAATCGGAAGTAGAGAAAACTTCCTGCTGAAACGAAGAAGACGATTCCGATAAACAGTCCAACAAATAATACCGGGCCATACCCTTTGCTTATATCATATACCTCATAATCTACAGCCGCGAAATAAATCCGATCCAGTTTCTTTTGCAGAACCTCCCCGGCTTTCACTAAAGCCATGCCGTCAGATTCTTTTGCCTGCCAGGCATAGAACCGGTTTTCGCTTTTCGGTTTTTTCAACTGTGCGAAATCTTTGTCTGTCACAATATAATAACTGTTTTCAGATAACGCTTTTGAACGGACCGTTTTGTCAGCCTGCAGCTTTTGTCCGGTTGCAAGAGGGATTGATGAAGGGAGCGGCTGGTCGTCTTCTCCCTCTAGGCCAACCTTGACATCATACTCGGCAGCTGCGGCTTTCCCTTCTTCAAGCTTGACGTGGTCGGCCCCGACCAGATCGGCAAACTTGTTATAGTCAGTTTCTTTCACAATCAGCATGTCATGGCCATCGACATCGAAATATTGAAGGACAGCTGATGCTTTGTCAGTTTTGATATTTCGTTCTTTTAGCGTGTCGTTGATGAAAGCCACGTCTTGTTCGGTGTCTTTGTTTGTTTTCGGCGGTTTATACGAGAACGTATGCGGGTTCATATCTTTAATTCCGTTTGTCAGCAGAGTTTGGAAACCATACAGCGTCCCAATCGCACTGAACGCGACAGTAGAGATAATGGCCACCATAAAAAACGTCCGCGCATTGTCTTTCATCCGGTAAGACAGATCAGAAAACAAAATCATATTCGTTTTCCGCCAAAACAGGCTTTCCCGTTTTTTGAGCCTGCGGATCACATAAACACTCAGCTGCGTAAACAGCAGATATGTGCCGATAATGACAACAATCGTCACCGGAACCATCGCCACAAGAACGCCTATTTTCTTGACAATCAAAGCGGTGTAATAGCCTCCGGTAAGCAGAACAGCTGCAACCACTGTAAGCAAGGCAGATGCTTTCGGCTCCCCTTTGGAGATTTTGTTTCCTTTTAGCAGAACAATCAGCTTCTCGCTCCTGAGCACAAATGACACAAGAAAAGAAATAAATAAGAACAGGCCGTTAAAAGAAATAAACGTCACAATGATCGCCATCAACGGAAAATAAAAATCGAGCTTGTTATCAATAATCAGCACATTTTCCGCTGTGAGCAGTATCAATTTGGCGAAGACAAGTCCGAGCACAATCCCGCCGATTGTCGCAAAAAGCCCAATCAGCATATTTTCAAGAAATACCATCATGCGAATTTGGCGCATAGACATCCCTTGGATCATTAAAACGCCGAATTCCTTTTTTCTCGATTGAAGAAACGAACTCATTGAGTACAGCACAAAGAAGAAAGAAAAGACAAAGATAATGCCGCTGGAGACTAACAGGCCAATGGAAACATGCTGCCCGATGCCGGAGGTCAAAGAATCACTTGTCATCACCGGGTGGAAAGCAAAGATCGCGAATGCGAAAAAAACCATCACTGTAAACATGCTGCTGAGAAAATAAGCGGCATACAGCCTTTTGTTGCGAATGACGTTGTTAAACGCGAACTGACGAAAGGTCATTTGCATCCCCTCCCAACAAGGACAGTGTATCGAGAATCTTTTGGAAAAACGCTTGGCGGTTATCGCCGCGGTTGATCTCCGAATACAGCTTTCCATCCTTAATAAAGACGACCCGGTTGCAATAGCTTGCCGCCTGAGGGTCATGCGTGACAAGCATCATGGTCGCTTTTTCGTTGCGGTTGATCGATTCAAGCATTTCCATCACATCTTTGGATGACTTTGAATCAAGGTTGCCTGTCGGCTCATCGGCAAGCAGAAGCTTCGGCGAATGAATCATCGCTCTCGCTACAGCAGCGCGCTGGGCCTGACCGCCCGAAATCTCATATGTGCGCTTTTTCATAATGTGGGTAATTCCAAGCTTTTCAGCTAAATCGTTTGCCCTCCGCTTCATTTCCCTGACCTTTTCACCGTCAAGCGTCAAAGGAAGTACGATATTTTCTTCAACGGTTAATGTCGGCAGAAGATTAAAGTCCTGAAACACAAATCCCAGCTCTCTGCGGCGAAATTTAGCCAATTTTTCTTTTTTGAGAACATGCGGGTTTTGGCCGCTGATCAATATTTCGCCCGTCGTCGGTTCATCGATCGTTGCAATCATATTTAATAGGGTCGTTTTTCCGCTTCCGGACGGCCCCATGATGCCGACGAATTCACCTTTATCAATCGTTAGGTTAATATCCGTTAACGCGCGATACGCAATTTTTCCTTCGTAAATCTTACTGGCTTGTTTGACCTGAAGCATCACAAGATCCCCTTTCACCTTTAACTTTTGATCTGTGATCAGTTTACCTAAATTTCTTGTTGATGAACTATCGATTCTTCTTTCACTTTCATTACATCGATGTAAGGTTTTGTGTAGCCGTGAAAATCAGCCGGATTGTCGTGCCTTGCCCTTCTTGTGAGTCAAGTTCGATTCGGTGTCCAAGCTGGTCAGCCGCCGCTTTTGCCAAATAGAGACCCATTCCGGTTGATTCTCTGAAACGGCGTCCGTTTTCTCCTGTGAAAAACGGGTCGAATACCCGCTTTTGATCTGTATCCGGGATGCCGGCGCCGAAATCTGTCACTTCCAATACCGCCTCCGAATCGTTTTCACCAATAGAAATAATAACCGTATTGCTTTTTCCCGCTGAGTATTTGACCGCATTGTTGACAAATTGGGAAATGATGAAAAACAGCCACTTTTCATCTGTTTCGACTGTGATGCCTTTTTTGACTTCCTTGAACTTAGGATAAACTTGACTGCGAATATAGAAGCGCTTGTTTTCACGATTGACCTCGTGAACGATATCCGCCAATGCGACCGGTTTTATCCGGAAATCCTGCTCGATCGTCCGCAATCTGGCCATATAGAGAATCGTATTGAGGCCCGTTTTCATCCGTTCGGTCTCCTCGCGGATGCTTGATGATTCCGGTTCATCCAAATTTTGAGCCGTCAGTTCGATGACCGACAGCGGCGTCTTCATTTGGTGCACCCATTGATCCATGAAGGTCAAATGCTCTTTTTGTCCAAGCTCCAGCTTCTTTAATTCTTGACGGTATTGCCTGTACTGGCTTTTCAGCAGCTGTTCAAGCGCTTCTGAAAGAGGGGATTGGGGCTGATTCGATTGCCTGAAGGTGTCATCCAATGATTCCAGCCCGCTCGTCATCCGTTTGTAGAACTTCCGGCGCGTATAGTAATGGTAGAAAAGATAGCAGACAAGAAAGAAAAAGCCGAGAAAAACGGCATAAAAAGCCGGCCTGATGTGCTGATACCCATCAAGCCAGTACACCGACAGCATCGTGATAAACTGCAGCACTTGCACGGCAATCAACAAATAGTGTTCTTTGAAAAAAAGCTTCATTCCTCTCCCGCCTTCACCCAGGATATATTCAAGCGGTAGCCTGCGCCCCGCACTGTTTCCACCGCATCTTCAATTCCGAGCTCCTGAAACTTTTTTCTGACGCGTGTAATGTTGACATTAAGCGTGTTTTCATCCACATAGGCCTGATCATCCCACAGTTTGGCCAGCAAATCTTCCCGGCCGGAAATCCTCGGGTGGCGTTCCATTAAGCTTTCGATAATATCGGCTTCTTTTTTCGTCAAAGCAGCCGTTTGACCGCCGAATGTCAGTTCAAGTCTTTCCGGATACAGCCGCAGTCCTTCTTTTTCGAGAAGCCGTTCCTCCGCTTTTGCTGCATACTCCCCGTAAGCTCTGCGAAGCTGGCTGCGTATTTTTGCCATCACGATTTCGGCGTGAAACGGCTTGGTGATAAAGTCATCCCCGCCGTTTTCCAATGCCATGACCTGATCCATTTCGCCCGTCCGCGCCGAAATAAACAAGACAGGGCAAATCGATTCCTGGCGGATTTGCCGGCACCAGTAATAGCCGTCAAAGCTCGGCAAATTAATATCAAGCAGAACAAGATCAGGCGCCGTGCTTCTGAACTCATCGATGACACGGTCAAAGTCTTTCACGACATGAACGTTGTATCCATATTTGACAATATGCGATTTTAACAGATCGGCAATCTTCGGGTCGTCTTCTACAATCATCACTTTTTGCATCTCGGTCTCTCCTTTTGTTTGGATATATTATGACACGAAGCTGTCTGATAAACAAAAGCCGCCGCGATTCGTCCTACCTTACAATCATGTAATTGTACTGTAATATGAATCAATTTCTTCTCCTTGCGCCTTTTTTATAAAATAATACCATTCACAAACTGAATGAAAGAGGAGAAGGTATATGAAGACACGGGCAGGCGGCCTGATTGCCGCGGTTCTGATCGCCGTTGCCGGCGTTTTTATTGCCGGTGTTTTTATCCTGCAGAAAGCGACAGGGGGCCTTGTGCCGCTGGCCGATCATTTCATACAAGGCCAGGGAAAGCCTGAGGCTTATTATCTCAAAGCCGAAGATCATGCAGAAAAGCTGAATAACGGAAAGTACAACTACACATTAACCGGATATGACGCGAGCGGACACAAACAGCAGATTGAAGCAGAGGCGGACGAAAAACTGCGTCCCGGCGCTTTCATCAAAGTATGGGCGTACGGAACGAAAGCCGGAAGCTTGACTGAAGTACACGAAGAGGAAATCCCCGAGGGCGCTATAGCCGCCATGAAAACCAATTAAAACCCCATCGCCTGATGGGGTTTTCTGCTTAATATTTAAATCGATTGATGACGGTTTGAAGTTCTTCAGCCAATTGAGACAGCGATTCTGCTGCATAAGAGATTTCTTCCATCGAAGCCAGCTGCTCCTGAGTTGAGGAAGCAACCGCTTTTGTGCCAGCCGACGTTTCCTGTGATCCGGAAGCTAATGTTTGAATGGTGTTTTGAACCATTTCGACACCTGATGTCAGCTGCTGAGTAGAAGCTGCGACTTCTTGGATTTGAGAAGCAACCTGTTCCACCAAGTTCAAAATTTCGTTGAAATTGCCGGTTGTCTCCTGGGACAGAGCGATTCCGGAGCTGACATTTTCTTGAACGACTTTAATATTATTCACCGTTTCTACCGATTCATTTTGGATCGTTGTGACTAACGATTGAATATGGTTCGCCGATTTATTCGTTTCGTCCGCCAATTTCCGGACCTCTTCCGCCACGACGGCAAACCCTTTTCCTTGTTCTCCCGCTCTTGCTGCTTCAATTGCCGCGTTTAGCGCCAGCAAATTCGTCTGCTCCGAAATATCGGTGATAAGCGAAGAAATGTTGCTGATTTCCGCCGTGCTGGACACGAGCGCCTCGAGGCCGCTGCCGGCTGAGTCGACGGATTTATCAATGAAGTTCATTTGCTCGAGCATTTTATGAACGGATTCGGAGCCGATTTCGGCTTTGTCTCTCATCGAAGACGACAGATCCGCTATGCTGCCTGTATTGGAGGCAACGGATGATAAACGGTCCAGCAATTCATGAATCGATTCCGAGCTCTGTTCTGTCATTTCGCTTTGCGTCATATTGCTGTCAGCAATCGCCTGCATCTCTTCCGAAATCAGTTCGGAGGTCGATTTCGATTCCTCCGCGCTTGCCGACAACTGTTCAGAGGATGCGGCGACTTGCTCAGACGAACTGCTGATCTGCTTCACAATTTGCGTCAGCGACTGAACAAAAGCATTGAAAGAATTTGCAAGCTGGCCGAACTCGTCTTTATTTTTGACGATCACTTTCTTGGTTAAGTCCGCCTCACCGTGAGCGATGTCCCCAAGCTGCTGATTCAGGCTTCTCAACGGTACCAGAATAGACTTCAAGAGCAGCAGACTCAAGACAATTCCAACTATGGCTGATACTGCTGTGACAGTGATGATGACCCATTCGCTCATCGTCCCGTTGGCGCTGATCTCTGCTTTCAGATCTTCCACCTCTTGTTCCAGGCTTTCGACCAGCTGGTTGACAGACGGATCGAGGACTTCTTTTCTTAATGTTCTTTCCTCTCCGAAATGAATCGATTCAGCTTTTTTAGAGCTTGAAGCGTAAGACTGTATAACTTGTTGATTTAAACCCCAATAAGCCTTAAAATTTTCTTTAATTTCTTCGACGTTCGCTTTGTATGTGTCTTCCCGGATCAGTTTTCCTGCGCGGTCAAGACTCTTTAAAACATCGTCGGCCTTGTCCTTCATTCCTTCACTGTATTCATTATCTCCGGTCATAATAAGGCCTCTTTCGTCATTCGACAAACCGGTCAGACGATATTGAATATGCTTAATCTCTTTTTGAAATTCCATCTTGTCCTTAAGTTCTTCATTCTTTTTCACCGTAGAAGAAATCATAAAAACAGAGGAACCTCCGATTCCAATAATGGAAACGACTAAAATTGATATAATTCCCAGCAGTTTTGTTTTTACTTTCATGATGGTGATCCTTTCTCCTTTATGTCATCAATGATAAAATGCAATTTTCAAATTAAAGATCTTCTTCATTTCATAGTATCGACATTTTTCGTCAAAATTTGAGATCTTGTATGATTGTAAACAAAGAAAAAGCTCTGCCTGGAAGGCAGAGCTTTCAATTGATTAATGAATTGGTTTACTTGGCGGACCCGCCGATTTGGTATGTTCATAGAAGTGATGAAAATAATCATTTGTCTCTGCTTTGATAACTTTCCAAAGCAGCAGGATGGCGATCAGGTTTGGAATCATCATCAGCGCATTCGCCATATCGGCAAATGCCCAGACGGTGACGAGGTTGGCGACCGTCCCGATGCCGCAGGCGAGGATGTAGACCAGCCTGTAGCCCGCAATTCCTTTGGAACCGGCCAAATACTCGAAGCATTTTTCTCCGTAAACATACCAGCCGACAATTGTAGAGAACCCAAAGAAAATCACCGACAGCGACACAATATATTCGCCTGCCGCGCCGAGTACTGAGGCAAATGCCGCGCTCGTCAATGCCCCGCCTTCAAGGCTGGCATTATGGGCCACGCCGGATATCAAGCCGCCAGACGGATCCCAGAAACCGGTAATAATAAGGGTTAAACCGGTCATCGTACACACCACGATCGTAACGATAAATGTCCCGGTCATTGCGACGAGCGCCTGTTTTACCGGATGATCTGCACGCGCATTTCCGGCGATTAGCGCAGCCGTCCCAAGGCCTGCTTCGTTTGAAAAAATGCCGCGGGACACCCCGTTCCGAACGGCTTCAGATACGGCAATTCCAAGGAAACCGCCGGCTGCTGCCACAGGGTGGAAAGCATAATAGAAAATCAGCTCAAAAGCCGGAATAATCTTGTCATAATTCAAAATCAGAATCAAGATCGCCCCGCCCATATAAAGAAAAGCCATGATCGGCACAAAGAAGCTGGCAACCGTGCTGATCCGCTGGATGCCGCCGAAGATGATGATGCTGACAAGAATGACGAGAATCAGCCCTGTCACCCAGTTTTCGATACCGAAGCTGTTCTTTGTAATATCGGCAATCGTATTGGATTGGACGCTGTTGCCTATCCCCAAAGCGGCAAAAGCTCCAAACAGCGCAAAAGCGATGGCGAGTCCTTTAAATCTGCGTCCGAGTCCGCGTTCGATATAATACATCGGCCCGCTTGAATATTCCCCTTTTTCATTTTTTACGCGGAATTTAACAGCAAGCAAGGCTTCCGCGTATTTCGTTGCCATGCCCAACAGCCCGACAACCCACATCCAGAAGATCGAACCCGGTCCGCCGAGTGTCAATGCCGTCGCGACACCTGCGATATTTCCGTTTCCGATCGTGGCGGCGAGCGCTGTCATTAAAGCTTTAAAATGGCTCACATCCCCTTCGGCAGCTGCGTCTTTGCTGTCTTCCTTGCCAAATCCGATCTTAAACGCATAGATCAGGCGGCGAAATTGCAGTCCTTTTAAAACAAACGTTAAAAATAAGCCTGTCCCAAATAATAAAATTAAACTGGGCGGCCCCCATAATACCTTATTAATCTTGCCTAGTATTTCTAAGATATCCATATGACTCACTCCCAACAAAGATAACGCTTTCATAGCTGCAAGAGATATTCTATCACAACGAAATATGGTTATGTTTGTGAAACGACACAAAATGTAATCGCTTACATTTGTTTTTTTAACAAAACTATTTTTTAAAGAAAAAAATTTTAATAGATAACTCCTCATATCAATCCTTTCACTTCATTCAACGTTCACCAATTTGTTAAATTTCACAAAAAAGCGCTTACATTTTTAATTTTACACACGATGCTCTTGCCGGTTCAGAGATTTATACTAGCGGTAGAATCATATTTCATTTGAGGGGGACGACATCATGATCATTGGAATTCCGAAAGAAATTAAAAACAATGAGAACCGTGTAGCCATTACGCCGGCCGGAGTAGTCGCGCTTAAAAAAAGCGGTCATCAAGTTTTAATCGAACAGGGAGCCGGACTTGGAAGCGGCTTTGAGGATGCTGACTACAAAGCAGCCGGGGCAGACATTTTGGTTGAAGCGAAGGATGTATGGGCAAAAGCGGATATGGTCATGAAGGTGAAAGAGCCGATCAGCTCTGAATACGGCTATTTCCGAAAAGGACTTGTTTTATTTACGTATCTGCACTTAGCAGCTGAGCCTGAGCTTGCGAAAGCGCTTGTGGACAGCGGCGTCACAGCCATCGCCTACGAAACGGTCGAAGTGAACCGGACGCTTCCGCTCCTGACTCCAATGAGTGAAGTCGCCGGACGCATGGCTTCACAGATCGGCGCGCAATTTCTTGAGAAATCAAAAGGCGGCAAAGGCATCCTGTTATCAGGCGTACCCGGCGTAAAACGCGGCAAGGTTACGATCATCGGCGGCGGAGTAGTCGGTACGAACGCTGCCAAAATCGCAGTCGGACTTGGCGCTGACGTCACTTTGATCGATTTGAGCGCTGAGCGCCTCCGCCAGCTCGATGACCAGTTCGGCAAAGACATTCAAACGCTTATGTCCAACCCGCTCAACATTGCGGAAGCCGTAAAAGACTCTGACCTTGTCATCGGCGCCGTCTTAATCCCTGGTGCAAAAGCGCCGAAACTTGTCACAGAAGAGATGATTCAGTCGATGTCCCCAGGCTCAGTTGTTGTAGACGTGGCGATTGACCAGGGCGGCATTATTGAAACGGTTGATAAGATCACTACGCATGACGATCCGACTTATACGAAGCACGGCGTTGTCCATTATGCAGTCGCCAATATGCCGGGAGCCGTTCCCCGTACTTCAACGATCGGCTTAACAAACGTCACTATGCCTTACGCTTTGCAAATCGCAAATAAAGGCGTTGAACAAGCAGTCGCCGAAAATCAGGCGCTCGCTCTCGGCGTCAACGTTGCAAACGGAAGCATTACCTACAAGGCCGTCGCGCGCGACCTTGGATATGAATACGTATCTGTAGAAGATGCATTTCAAACGGTAACCGCTGGTTAAGCGGACCCTATCTTTCTGTCAATTGAATGAAAACATTTTAATTACGCTTTCTGACTGTCCTTTCACGAAAAAAAGCCGGATATCATCCGGCCTTTTTTCATTCTGCTTTAAACCGCTTTCCGGCAAACGGCGTTCGCCTTCATCCGAGAAATCGGCTGCAAGTCAATTTTTGAATGGTGTTCCCGTATCAACATACTTAAATACATTCAGAGACGGCAATGGACGTCCTTTAAAATCAAACAATGCCTGATTGTCTACGGCGCTGCCGCCAAACCACTTTCCTGCGTCTTCCGGGTCGTATTCAGCGGCATAGCTTGTGGCCCAGCCTGATCCGTATGTCTCCCAAAGCGCTTTATTTTTCTCAAGCTGGCGTGCCGGTCCTACTGGAATCCATGCCGGTTCCCAATAGAAAACGCCGATTCCGGCTTCTCCTACATCGCTGACCGCTTGAATCACATCACGGACCGCGTTCGCCTGTCCTTGAACGGTGACCGGGTAATTGAGCGTTTGACCGTTTTTAGGGGCTGTATTTTCGTGTCCGTCTCCGTCTTCAGCCGTATACGTATAAGATGTCTCGGCTACCATGACCTTTTTGCCGTACGTATCCGCGACGGATGTCAGGACGGATGTTAGATTCTTCAGTGTGCCATGCCAAAATGGATAATACGAGCTTGCAAATACATCATAGTCGACATGGTGCCGGTGAAGCGTCTCGGCAATCCAAGCGTACCTGCCGGACGTCTCCGGATTGGTAAAATGCAAGGCGACTAAAATATTCGAATCCGTCTCCCGGACCGCTTGGCTCCCCGCATTGAATAATTGGCTCATCTTCGCCCAGTCCGTTTCACCGGCAAGACCCCCGTTTGTTTCGTTTCCGACCTGCACCATGCCGACGTTGATGCCCGCTGCTTTCATCGCTTCAAGGCTTTGTTTTGTATATTGGTAAAGCGCCGTTTTTTTATCTTCAAAGTTTAGGTTTGCCCATGCTTTTGGCGCTTTCTGTTTCGCCGGGTCCGCCCAGAAATCGGAATAGTGGAAATCCGCCAGCAGCTTCATTCCGTTGGCAGTGGCCCGTTTTCCGATCTGAATCGCTTTTTTCAGATCATTATTGCCCCCTCCATAGCCATTGCCGTTGGCATCATAGGGATCATTCCAGATGCGCACCCGGACATAATTGACGCCTGCTTCTTTCAGCGTTTTGAATATATCCTGTTTCTTTCCGGATTCATTGTAAAAGGCGACGCCGCTCTCTTCCAAAGCGATGATACTCGAAACATCAACCCCTTTTATAAAATCCTTGTGAAGCCCTGAAACCTTTTCGACAAAAAGGCCGCTTTCTGCCGCCTTGGAACCTCTGGCGGCTTCCGCCGGACCGCCGGTTCCAAGTGCGCCCAAAACAACAATCAGCACCACAAAAACAGCCACCACGTTTTTCATGAATCTCGCTTCTCCCCTTTCATGATTGACACACGCCAAAACGAAAACGCTTTCATTTTTTTAAGAGAAACACCCACATTAAAGCGGATGTCCCCCGGGCTTATTTTTTTGTTTTTACCGCTATTCTGGCTTCATATTTTTCCAATGTGATTTCGCCGGTCAGCGTTTCTCCGGTCAGCATATCTTTAACGGCCGACTCCAACACGACGGGCTGGCGTTTTTCTGTGAAATTCATGATGAAAATATAATCATTTTCTTCATCCTGTCTGACTTGAACGGAGACGCCAGGCTGATGTTTCACATCAAAAGCCGGTTGAATCGATAGCTCTTTGATCAATGTTTCATAAAAATCCCGATGAAATTGACTGCTTAAGCGCGCACCGATATAGTACGTCTTCCCCTGTTTGTATGAATGGCATGTAACAGCCGGCGTGTCCACATAAAAATCGTCCTCATAGAATCCCACGGGATCTGCCGTATCCAGCTTCAGCACGGTCGCATAATCTTTCAGCTCATAGGACCGGTTTTGATAACGGACCCTATTTTTGTCGCCCGGATAGAGCGTATCGGTTTCAACAGGTTCCATGCCAAACATCTCTTGCAGATCTTGCGGCCATCCGCCTAAATAGGTCAGGTCAGATTCGTTGACGATTCCGCTAATATACGTCATCACCAATGTGCCCCCGTTTGCAGCAAAGGCTTTTAAACGCGCGATTGTTTCTTCACTTGCTAAGTAAAGCATCGGAACGATCAGCAGCCGGTACGGCGAAAAATCCTGTTCCTTCGTAATCACGTCGACTGGAATATCACGCTCCCAAAACGCGCGGTAGTGCTCGTGCAAGGTTTGGGGATACCGCTTGGTTTTCATCCCGAATCCTTGTGCATCTTCGAGCGCCCAATGGGTTTCCCAATCATAGAGGATCGCGACATTCGCGGGCCGGGTCGTTCCGACGACTTCAGACAGTTCATCAAGGGTTTGCCCCACTTTTGCCACTTCTTTAAATACGCGGTTCTCGGAACAATTGTCATGGCCGACAACCGCACCGTGAAATTTTTCCGATGAGCCGCGGGATTTCCGCCATTGAAAATAGAGAATGCTGTCAGATCCGTGGGCGATCATCTGCATAGAAGACAAGAGATGCATCCCCGGCCGTTTCGCTTTATTAAAATTGTGCCAATTGACAGCGCTTGGCGTCGATTCCATTAAAAGAAACGGCTGCTGTTTCAGGCTGCGGTACAAATCATTGATAAAGCCGACTTTCATGGCCAAATCAGCTGTGCTTTCCCAATCATTGTGCCAGGCGGGATACGCGTCCCAGCTGATCACGTCCAGATGCTTGGCAAACTTGCTGTAGTCCAGCCCTTGAAATGGAATGAGATCATGCGTGTCAGCCATAAAGTTGGTCGTAATCGGAATATTCGGCGTGATTTCCTTCAACGGAACGATTTCATTTTGAAAGAAAGAGATCGTCTGATCAGTGACGAAGCGGCGCCAGTCCAAACTCAAGCCGTGCACCGCATTTTCACCGATCGGAGACGGCGATTCAATCTGTGACCAATCGTTGAAGGTATGGCTCCAAAAAGGCGTCCACCATGCATCATTCAAAGATTTAAGATCATTGTTGTACTTCTTTTTCAGCCAGTCTCTAAAAGCGTGCTGGCATTGATGACAATGGCATTCTCCTCCGTATTCGTTGGAGACATGCCACATCAAAAGGGCAGGATGGCTGCCGTACCTTTCAGCCAGCAAGCGGTTGATCTTTCTCGTTTTTTCACGGTATACGTATGAAGTGAAGCAATGATTGTGCCTTCCGCCATGCAGCTGTTTGACACGTTCCGCATTGACGCGCAGCACTTCCGGATATTTTTGCGACAGCCAAGCAGGACGGGCGCCGCTCGGTGTCGCCATTATAATCCGTCCGCCGTTCCGGTGAATGTTCTCAAACATATCATCCAGCCATTCAAACGTATAGACGCCTTCCTCCGGCTCAAGAGCGCTCCATGAAAAAATCCCCACTGAAAATGTATTCGTATGGGCAAGCTTCATCAGCTTGATATCATCTGCAAGAATATCCGGACGGTCAAGCCATTGATCCGGATTGTAGTCTCCCCCGTGAAGCATGTATTTTGCTTGTGTCGTATAAATTTTTGGCATAATACTCTCCTTTTTTAGACCATATTCTTCTCCGACTATCCTTTCGTTCCGCCTGCGGTCAACCCTGATACAAAGTTCTTTTGCAGCATGATAAAGATGACGGCTACCGGAATGCTGATCAAAATGGCGCCGGCGGCAAACGTCGTATAGCTGGCTCCCATGACTTCATTGACTAAATTGTATAAACCGATCGGCAATGTATACGACTCTGGCGTCCGCAATATGGTCGAAGACAAAACGAAATCCCCGAGCGGTCCGGTGAATCCGTTCATGGCGACGACCGCGATCATCGGTTTGGATAGCGGCATAATAATCTGCAGAAAAATCCTTGTATTGCTAGCGCCGTCAATCTTAGCGCTCTCATCCAAATCGATGGGAATGGAATCCATATACCCCTTCATCAAATACGTGTTCATCGGTATAAGCCCGCCGATGTACAGCAAAATCAGCAGCCAATGGCTGTTCATCATTCCGAGCATCTGCGCTAAAACGAAGAGCGCAACCAAAGCCGAAAATTGAGGAATCATTTGCAGCAGCATGAATAAAACTAAAGCGTTTTTTCTACCTTTAAAACGAAACCGTGAAAAAGCATAAGCTGTAAAAGAAACACTGATGATTGATCCGATCATCGTAAAGATGCTGATTTTCAGCGAGTTTATATACCATTGCCCGTATTGAAGGCTCTCTTTTCCTGCAAATAATTCTCTATAGTGATCCAATGTCGGATTTGCCGGAATGATAGAAGTACTGACCAAACTGTTGCCGGGATTAAAGCTGGCTCCCACCGTCCAAAGCAGAGGATATATGATAACGGCTGTCATAAAAACCAACAGAGAATAGGTCAGAAGGAGCCGAAAGAATCTTCTTTTCTTCATATGTTAAGCCCCCTCTTTGAAAGAATTTGTCCGTCTGAACTGCCACAGCGCGATCGAGATGACAAAGACCGACAGCAGGATCGTCAATGCGGCGGCTAAAGAGTACTGGCTCGACTGCATCGTCAATTTGTAAATCCAGGACACCAGAATGTCGGTTCCTCCCGCTGTTGACCCGGGAACAGCCGGACCGCCTCCATTGAATAGATAGATAATGTTGAAGTTATTAAAGTTAAAAGTGAATTGCGTGATGATAATCGGCGCCATTGCGATTAAAATCAGCGGCATTGTGATATGCCTGAATTTCGAAAACGCGGACGCGCCGTCAATTGTCGCCGCTTCATACAGGTCGTCCGGAATCGACTGCAGAACACCGGTCGTCACAATAAACACATAAGGAAAACCGAGCCACCCCTGCATGAGGATAAGCGCCAGCTTCGTCCAATTGGCATTCGTCATCCAAGGAATCGGATCGATGCCGAATGCGGCGAGGATTTGATGATTGAATGCACCGAAGCTGTCATTAAAGAGGCCGGCAAACACAAGAATGGTAACAAAGCCGGGCACGGCCCAAGGCAAAACCAGAATCGTCCGGAAAAATTTCTTGAAGCGGACTTCCTTCTGATTGACGACAACCGCCAACAAAATTCCCAACCCGACTTGGAGCGTGGAAGCGACAAGCGTCCAGACAATGGTCCAAGCTAAAACATCCAAAAAGGTCGACCGCCAAATATCAACGGTGAAAATTTCGGAAAACGTTTTAAGCCCTACCCAATCGACAAGGTGGGCAGGCGGAGAATGGTAGAGGTTATAATTTGTAAAAGCTAATGCAAAGCTGAACAAAATCGGAAAAACAACGGCGAAAATCAAAATGAACAGTGATGGTCCGCTGATGAGATACGGATATCCCTGAGCCATTAAATTATGATATTGTTCCTTGAGTGAACTGAGCTCCTTTTGTTCATCGCGCCGCTTTCCGTTTTGGTAGGCATCCCGCAAATTGGCGTAATAGACAGCCAGCCCAAAACCGGTGACAATCACGGCGATGATGCCTTCTGCCAATAGAAAAATCGAGTTATCGCGCGGCACTTCGGTTCCAAGCGTAAACAGGCCCCACAGCCCCATATTCAGCAAATCGCCAAAAACCGCAAAGAACGAGACGCCTAAAAGAAGGAATAACAGACCCTTTATCCATTGTTTATTGTAGAATTGGCCCAAACCGGGAATGATTGATAATAGTAAAGCTTTTTTGCGATGCTGCACCTTCTCTTTCACCTCTTTATATGGACGTCCTGATCATAAATGGCGCCAAACTTAAGACAAGTTTGACACCAATGCTGCGGCTTATTTGCTGCCGCTGTGCTTCGCTTTGATCTGTCCTTGTATCGTTTCCGCGGCTTGATCAAGCGCTTTTTTCGGTTCCGCTTTTCCGGTTGCGATCGTTTGCAGAGCCGCATCCGCCGGCGTCCATACTTCATTCATCTCAGGAATATTCGGCGTCAACTCTGAGTACTGAGATTGCTCGGCAACAGCTTGAGCCGCTTCGCTTTTTGTGACGGCAGGATCATCCGCCAGTTCTTTGACAGCGGGAACTTCTTTTGTGATCTCATATCTCTTCTTTGAGTTTTCTTTATTGGCGAGAAAGACGGCTAATTCTTCCGCTAGATCGGCATTCTTCGAATAAGCGCTTACATTGTAGCTCTTCACGCCGACAAAAGAACTCATATGTTTGCCGTTGGACAGCTTAGGCAGCTTGGCAACCCCGTAGTCGATGCCCGCTTTTTTGAACGGTTCCAGATTCCACGGACCAGAAATAATCGCTGCTGCTTTTCCTTCCGTAAACAGCGATTCCAGCACATTGATGCCTTGCTCCCCAATAATTCCGGCAGGGAACAGCCCTTCTTGATAAAACTTCTGAATGTACTCGGCTCCTTCAACCGCACCTTTGTTATTCAAGCCGAGATCAGCCGGATCATAAGTGCCGTCTGCATGGCTCTTAAAAATGTAGCCGCCGTATCCTCCCATGACGCTCTGTGCATAATAAATCTGGTCAAACAGCGCCAGGAAGCCGAATTTTTTGCCGTCAGCCGTTTTTTTCGAATACTCATACCATTCATCCAGCGTTTTCGGCAGTTCTTTTTCAGAAATCAAATCTTTATTATAGTAGAGCATCGTCGTTTCGACCGCTTTCGGCAGGCCGTAGACCTTACCGTTTGTCACCTGGGATCTCATTGCTGGTTCCGTATAGATCGATTGGATCTCTTTGTCCACCTTTAATTCCTTGATCAAACCTTCCGTTACCGCTGTTCCGATTTGATCTCCAGGCATCGTTAACACATCAGGCCCCGTTCCTGCCGGTCCATCCATCCGCAAATCTTCGATCTGCTTTGCGTAAGGCTTTTCCACGACTTTGACAGATACGCCGTGCTCTTTTTCAAACTGGGCAACGGCATCTTTAATGCCTTCGCCTTTTTCTTTATCTTCCCAGACCACGAGTTCCTTTTGCTTCGCGCCTGATGCTTCATTGCTGCTCTCTTTAGGTCCGCAGGCAGTTAAAGACAAACTGAGAGCAATCACACTGCTGATTCCAACATATTTTTTCATATTCATCATTTGTCTCATTCCTTTTATTGGATTGAAAGCGTTTCACAAAAACAATATAGCATGTCTAAGAAAAAGTGTAAACAATTATTTTACCGACTATAGTAAAATGTTTTACGAAAAAGGCGCGGCTTATGAACAGCCCGCGCCTTTTTTTAATTGGTGCTTTTCCTGACCACCAGTTCTGCACCGATATATAGCGTTTTTACAGCTTTTCTCTTTTCAAGTATTTGTTCAAGAAGCAATTCAATGGCGTTTTTGCAAAGTTCTTTAATATCGATATGGAATGTCGTCAGCGGCGGAGATACGTATTTCGCCACACTGATGTTGTTGATGCTGATGACGCTCACCCTGCCCGGGATGGCGACCCCTTTTTCATTTAAAGCCTGAAGGCAGCCTACGGCGATCGGATCCGCCGCTGTAAAGAAGGCCGTCGGCAGCTTTTCGCCCAATGTTTCAACCGCTTTATCCATCAGATGGTAGCCGTTTTCCACAGAAAATCCCCTGCGGCAAAAAATAAAGCCTTCCTCCAAGAGCCCTTTTTCCCTCATATAATCGCGAAACGTTCGTTCCCTTACGTCCATTTCGTCTTCATCGGTATTGGGATTGTGGTACGTGCCTCCGATAAAGCCGATCTTTTCATGCCCTTTTTCGATAAGAAAGTCCACCGTTTTCCTCGTCATCTGCTTTAAGTCCGGCCTGACTGAATCAAAATGATTCGGATCCGGCGTCGAATCGATAAATACTCCGTGAGGCGTCATCTGCCTTAACCGGGTTAATTCATCATCTGAAAATGATCCGACCGCAATGAATCCTTCAATGTTTTCGGGGATGGCGTCAATACCCCCCGAAATTTTATACGTCGTCAGTTCAACGTTGAATTGCTTTGCGAGCTTCTCGATTTCCAGCCTCATCGTTTTAAAATACACGTCTTCGAGTTCCTCTTTATCCGTCAGCCAGTACAGAAACGCGATGTTTTTTACCAGTGTTCTGATCGTTTTTTTGCGGTAGTTCAGGCTTTCCGCCACTTCAAATATTTTCTCCCGCGTCTCATCGGGTACGGACAGGCTTTCGTCGTTATTTAATACGCGGGAAACCGTCGAGATGGAATACCCCGCCTTTTCTGCAACATCTTTTATCGTCGCCACGATTGCAAAACCTCCATGAACATCTTTCATATTTTTTAGTAAAATATTTTACTAATTTAACGTTGATTTTTGTAAAAGTCAAGTGCTGATTGCCCTATCCCCGCCAATAAGGATTTTACATGAAAACGTTTCATTTGAAAAAACACTTTTTATTGCACCAATTGAAAACCCGTAGTAAACTGGGGTTAAACTTAATTAAATTAATTTATTAAGTCTGCACGTCAAACGAATGGGAGGATATATGAATACTGCAGCCGCTTTATCAAACGACTTTCGCTCTATTTTTAAGACAGAACAGACACCGCAAACCTTTTTTGCTCCGGGAAGAATCAACTTAATCGGCGAACACACGGATTATAATGGAGGGCATGTTTTCCCCGCTTCGATTTCATTTGGCACCTATGCCCTTGGCGTGAAACGAGATGATCAAATGATCCGTTTCTATTCAAAGAACTTCCCTGACAAAGGCATAATTGAATGCAGCTTGAGCGATTTAGCCTTTGACCGGTCTGACGGCTGGGCCAACTATCCGAAAGGAATGTTCCTTTTGATGAAAGCAGCAGGCCACCAAATCGTTCACGGCGCCGATATTTTGTATTACGGAAATATTCCGCACGGGGCGGGCCTCTCTTCTTCCGCATCGATTGAACTTGCGACAGGCGTTCTTTTAAAAGGGCTTTATGGTTTGCAGACAGACACGATCTCCATGGTTAAGCTTGGACAAAAAGTCGAAAACGAATACATCGGCGTAGGCAGCGGCATTATGGACCAATTTGCGATCGGCATGGGGAAAAAGGATCACGCGATTTTGTTAGACTGCCAAACACTTCATTACACATACGCTCCCTTCGTATTGAAGGAACACGATGTGATCATCATCAATACAAACAAACAGCGGACGCTGGCCGGATCTAAATATAATGAAAGGCGTGCCCAATGCGAAGAGGCGCTCCGCGATCTGCAGCAGGAGTTACCGATTGCAAGCCTGGGCGAAATGACGGCGGAAGCATTTGAAGCTCATCAGCACCTCATCCGAGATGAAATTAATCGAAAACGTGCCAGACATGCGGTGTACGAAAATGCCCGGACGCTGAAAGCGCTGGAAAAACTTCGCGGGGACGACCTCGCCGGGTTCGGCAAGCTGATGAATGAATCTCATATGTCTTTAAGGGATGATTATGAAGTGACAGGGCTGGAGCTTGATACCATTGTCCAGGTGGCTTGGGAACAAGACGGCGTCCTGGGTGCACGCATGACCGGCGCCGGGTTCGGCGGCTGTGCGATTGCGATTGTAGAAAAAGACCGGACAGACAGCTTTAAAGAACGCGTGAATGCCGTCTACCGCGAAACGGTTGGCTATGATGCCGCATTTTATACTGCGGCGATAGGCGACGGCGCCAAAGAAATATAGAAAGGGGAATGGATATGAGTGTGTTGGTTTTGGGCGGTGCCGGCTATATCGGTTCACACGCCGTGTATCAATTATTGGACAGGGGCGAAACCGTCGTTGTCGTTGACAACCTTGAGACCGGCCAAAGACAGGCCGTACATCCTGAGGCAGTCTTTTATGAAGGGGATGTGCGCGATCGCGACTTCCTCCGCACTGTTTTCAAAAAGGAACGTATTGAAGAAGTGATCCACTTCGCCGCCAGTTCACTTGTCGGCGAATCAATGAAAGATCCGCTTAAATACTACGACAACAATGTATCCGGGACACAGGTTTTGCTTCAGACGATGCTTGAGCACGATGTGAAAAAAATCGTATTCTCCTCGACGGCGGCCGTCTACGGAGAGCCTGAATCGGTGCCGATCACAGAAGTCATGCCGACGCGGCCGACAAGCACCTACGGGGAAACGAAACTGATCATGGAGAAGCTCATGAAGCGGACTGAAGAAGCCCATGGAGTCAGCTTTGTGTCTCTCAGGTACTTTAATGTCGCAGGAGCAAGGGAAACGGGAGAGATCGGAGAAGACCATCATCCGGAAACACACCTGGTCCCCATCATCCTGCAAACCGCTCTCGGACAAAGACCGCATATTACGATTTTTGGGGATGACTATGATACGCCCGACGGCACGTGCATCCGCGACTATGTTCATGTCGAAGACCTGATTGACGCTCATCTGTCGGCTTTGGACTATTTAAGAGAAGGCGGCAAAAGCGATATATTCAACCTCGGCAGCAGCGAAGGATTTTCGGTGAAAGAAATGATTGATGCGGCGAGAAAGGTCACCGGCAAAGACATTCCCGCCGAGATCGGCAAGCGCAGAGCCGGCGACCCGAGCATCCTGATTGCCGGCTCTGACAAAGCAAAGCAGGTCCTAGGCTGGAGGCCTTCGCGCACTTCTGTAGCAAAGATCATTGAAGACGCCTGGAAGTGGCATTCATCACATCCAAACGGGTACAGGAAGGAAGTGTCAACATGATTGAACAAGACATAGCCGGACTCATTCAAAAAGCGCTTGAAACAGGGTTAATCGAACCGGATGACGTGAACTACGCACGCAACCAAGTGATGAACCTGCTGGGTCTGGACTCGTTTCCCGAAGAAGCCCCTGCGGCTTCCGGCGACTCCATCCCCGACCTTTTGGAAAGACTCGCCGCTTATGCAATTGAACACGGCGTCATAACCGACGACGCAGACGCGAAAGACATGCTGGCGGCAAATGTGATGAATTGCTTTGTTGTAAGACCTTCTGTCATCAATGCCGTGTTTCAGCAAAAATACGAGCAATCGCCGCTGGAGGCGACCGCCTATTTTTATCAGCTCAGCAAAAACAGCAACTATATCCAGACAAGACGAATTGAAAGAAATATTTCGTATCAGGCGGATACACCTTACGGCACTATGGATATTACGATCAATTTGTCAAAGCCGGAAAAAGACCCTGAGCAAATCAAACGGGAGCGCGCCGCTGCAAAACGAGCACGCAGCTATCCGACGTGCCTGCTGTGCAAAGAAAACGAAGGGTATGCAGGACGAATCGGGTATCCCGCCCGGGCGAACCACAGGATTATTAAAGTCCCGCTCGCCGGAGAAAACTGGTATTTTCAATATTCTCCATATGCTTACTATAACGAGCACAGCATTTTATTTTCTGAGCAGCATCGGCCGATGAAAATTGATAAGCTTGCCTTTCACAGGCTGCTTGTTTTTACAGAGCTGTTTCCGCATTATTTTATCGGATCGAATGCCGATTTGCCGATCGTCGGCGGGTCTATTTTAAGCCATGACCATTATCAAGCCGGACGATATGAGTTTGCGATGACGCGCGCAGAAGACGCGTTCTCCTTTCAAATCAAACAGCATCCGGACATCGAAGCCTCTGTTTTAAAATGGCCGATGTCTGTCATCCGCCTGAAAGGAACGGCGATCAACAGCCTTGTCGATGCGGCGGATCATATTTTTCAGACTTGGAAAAACTACTCGGATCAACAAGCGGATATCACGGCTTTTACAGATGAAACGCCTCATAACACGATTACGCCTATTGCAAGAAACGTGAGCGGTGTTTTTGAAATCGACCTTGTGCTCAGAAACAACCGGACATCTGCCGAGCATCCATACGGCATATTCCACCCGCATGCTGACGTTCACCATATTAAGAAAGAAAATATCGGCTTAATCGAAGTGATGGGCCTGGCCGTTCTTCCTCCCCGCTTAAAGACCGAACTGGCAGGTGTCCAAGAATTCCTGCTCGGTCAGTCAGATGCCGTTGAAGCGCATCACCGGGAATGGGCCGAACAGCTCAAAACCGAATACGGAGAGCCGTCCGGGCCGAAGCATGCTGAATCAATTGTACGAAAAGAACTTGGCCGGAAATTTGTTAAAGCCCTTGAGGATGCCGGGGTATTCAAAAACCGCGAAGCTTTCATGCGCTTCATCCACACGGTCAATCGTCAGGGGTAAGGCTTCACCGGTGTTAAAACAGGCGAAAAAAAGGCTTATTTTAACACCGGATCAAACAGCTCCGCCAACAGCAATGAAACGGCTCCGTAAAGCGTCGCTTCATCGCCGAGCTTCGTTATCGTCACCTCTGTCTGCCTCGCTTCGGCTGTTAAGGCTTTCTGCTGTATCGTTTCTCGTATCGCCGGCAATATGAACCTCCCGCCTTTCATCACTCCGCCGCCCAGCACGATTTTGCCCGGATTGACAAGATGAATGAAGTTGGTCAGCCCGATTCCGATCATCACACCGGTTTCCCGAAAGAGTTCGATACACGTTTGGCAGCCGTTCTCGGCCATTTCAAACAAATCTTTGGCTGTCAGTCTATCCGGACTTTCTTTTAACCGTTTGTTTCCCCGCTTGGCAATCGCTTTACCGCTCACAATCGTCTGCAGGCAGCCCCGGTTGCCGCACTCGCACTTTTCTCCATTAATATCAATGATCATATGGCCCAGTTCCCCTGCGATTCCTTCCGCTCCATGGTACAGTTTTCCGTTGATGACAATCCCCGCACCGACACCGTGGCCGACGTTTACGGCCGCCATACTGCCTGCATCATCGCGGCCGCCGAACCACGATTCGCCAAGCGCCATCGCCCTGGCATCGTTTTCAACTCTGACCGTTAAGTTGAATTCTTGTTCCAGCACATCTTTAATGGGAATATTGGTTAGGTTTAAAATCGGGGCGATGCGTGACATTCCCGTTTCAGCATCGACGACCCCGTGCATTGCGATGCCGATCCCGATGATCTTTTCCTGATTGACATCGGCCCGTCCCAAAATCGCATAAACATTTTCTTTTAAAACATCAATGAACGTCTCGTTTGTCAGCGGTTTTTTCAGCAGGCTGGATGTCCGCTGCAGTATCCCTCCGGCTAAATCGGTTAAGATGCACTCCACCGTCTCAGGCCCGGCATCAATGCCAATGACATAATAGGCACCTGTGTTGATGTGCAGCATTGTCGGCTTCCTTCCGCCGCTCGAATGGCCGAGCGTGCTTTCTTTCACGAGCCCTTGTTCGATCAGCTCTTTGACAATGCTTGAGACCGTGGGAGGGGTAATCTTTGTTTCCTTGGCGATCTCGGCTCTCGAAATCGGCTCTGAAGTTCTGATTTTATTAAGAATGATCGATTTGTTCACCGATTTCATTAATTGAAATGTACCGCGTTGCATGTGAAATCCTCCATTTACACCATATCGTAGGTTTTATTGTACCACGGTTAATTAATTAAATTAACAAACGAAAACAAGAAGGCTTGCGTTCAAAAATATAATCAGTTATACTGACTATATAGTTTGGTGATTATTTTAGGTGGTGATGATTTTTGAAACAGTTAAGTCAATTTTACGGATTTTTGCTAGGAAAGGTTCTTCAGCAAATGGAGGATCAATTTGCTGATGTTCTCGCTCCGTATAGCTTGAATGCCAGGCAATTCGGAGTACTTGTATTTATTGAAGAAAACCCTTTTTCTTCTCAAAAACTGATTTCTGAACAACTGCAGATCGACCGTACGACAATGGTGAGCCATGTTGACCATTTAGAAGCTTCAGGCTTTGTGGAAAGGACAAAAAACGCAAGTGATCGCAGGGCATACAGCCTAATCCTTACTGAAAAAGGCAGCGATGTACTGTCATCATGCAAACAGGTTTTAGTACAGACAGAATATGAGGTTTTATCCCCTCTGACTGACAATGAAAAAAAATTATTTAAAGATTTGCTTTTAAAAGTATGGAAAAAGTATAAAAACTAGGAGGCATACCCTATGAATTCACTCGATTTTTTTAATGCACGTTTAGAAGCCACCATTAGTCCAATGGATTATTTTAAATCTTCAAAGAATCACCCTGAAAAATATTTTTTAATAGATGTAAGAAACGGGCCAAGCGAAGTCAGGAGTTTGACGATAAAAGGTGCTCAAGCGATACCTGAACACGATCTCCCTCATCGATTAGAGGATATTCCAAAAGATAAAGAAATCATTGTGTACTGCTGGGATGTCTGGTGCAATACGGCAGCTAAAGCAGCTAAATTTTTATTAGAAAAAGGCTATCAAGTGAAAGAGCTGACCGGAGGGATCGCGGCATGGAGAGAAATGAATTTTCCTGTGTCAGCATGCACCGAAGGGGATACTGACAAGGATGCTTGCGGATGCTGAATGGAATGAAAAGAAGGTATTGGATCGGCGTAGCTTCGCGCGATCACGTCTTGAAAGGTGTATCCGGGGGCTTTGCTCAACTTTGCCACGGAAAAGAGGCGCCTTTAAAAAGAATGAATCCCGATGATTGGATCATTTATTACTCGCCAAAACAAAATCTCAAAGATGATGCGCCCTATCAAAAGTTTACAGCTGTAGGGGAAGTGAGTGATAACAGAGTTTACAAGGTTCATGCGGGAGAAGGATTCTCACCTTACAGAAGGAAGATCAACTTTTTAAAATGCCGGGAAACGCCGATCCACCCATTCATTCCCAACCTCTCTTTCATCAAAAACAAACGGCACTGGGGTTATTCCTTTCGATTTGGGCACATAGAAATTAGCGAACATGACTTCAAACTCATCGTTAAACAAATGGTCAAAATATAAAGGGCAGCTGCTCCCTTTATATTTTTTTGCTTTAGTGGAGTATTTCGAGCGCATTGGCAAAACAAATCGTTTTATAAATGGAAAAAATTTTTCGGAAAATTTGAAATGAAAGTGTTTGCATAATCAAAATAATCGCGTTATCATACTTGTATACAAGTATACTCGTATAACTAGGAAGGTGAGTGTATGAGCCAATCTAAAAATCTTTTATATCCGGAGAAGTGGCTTTCAAGAGCTTCAACAGGTGTTCGCGTCGCATGCGAGCTGAGAATGCGCATTATTTCCGGCTTGATTGAAAGCGGTACCATTTTATCTGAAAATAAATTGGCTGCGGAATTCTCGGTGAGCCGGTCTCCCATCCGCGAGGCTTTAAAAATACTGGCATCGGAAAAAATCATCCGTTTGGAACGGATGGGCGCCGTTGTCATCGGTTTAACCGAAAAAGAAATTGGAGAAATTTATGATGTGCGTCTGGTGATGGAAACATTCGTATTCGAACGGCTTGGACGGGCCAATGTCGACGAACTGGTAACAGACCTCAGCAAAATATTGGAGATGATGAAAGTCTCCATCAAATACAAAGATGCCGACGAGTTCTCATTTCAAGACGTCTTATTTCACGAAACGATTGTCCGCTCCATCAATCATTCTTACATTTTGATGATATGGAACAATCTCAAACCTGTGATGGAAAGCTTTATTCTTTTATCCATGCGGGCCCGCTTAAAAGAAAAATACGAAGACTTTGAACGAATTCTCGATAACCATGAACTTTATATCAAAGCGATCAAAACGAAAGACAGGGATCTGATGCTTAAATCCCTACATCAAAATTTCGATGACGTGCAAGGTAAAGTTGAAGATCTGTGGCTGTCGCAACAAATGCTGGCGAAAGGGGCCGAACAAGAAAATGACTAGTTATATGTTAGGCATAGATATCGGTACGACAAGCACGAAAGCGGTTTTATTCAGTGAAAAAGGGGACGTGATCCAAAAGGAAAGCATCGGCTACGCGCTTTACACACCGGACATCTCGACCGCTGAGCAAAACCCGGATGAGATTTTTCAGGCCGTCATCCAGTCAACGGCGAAAATCATGCAGCAGCATCCTGACAAACAGCCGTCATTCATTTCATTCAGCAGCGCGATGCACAGCGTGATTGCGATGGACGAAAACGACAAGCCGCTCACCTCCTGCATCACTTGGGCAGACAACAGAAGCGAAGGCTGGGCTCATAAAATCAAAGAAGAAATGAACGGGCACAATGTCTATAAACGGACGGGAACGCCGATTCATCCGATGGCGCCGCTAAGCAAAATCACATGGATTGTAAACGAGCATCCTGAAATCGCTGTCAAAGCAAAAAAATATATCGGAATCAAGGAATATATTTTTAAAAAGTTATTTGATCAATATGTCGTCGATTACTCCTTAGCTTCGGCGATGGGAATGATGAATCTCAAAACATTGGCCTGGGATGAAGAAGCACTTGCCATTGCAGGCATCACACCTGACCACCTATCAAAGCTCGTTCCGACAACAGCCATTTTCCATCACTGCAATCCGGAACTGGCGGCGATGATGGGAATTGATCCGCAAACGCCATTTGTCATCGGTGCCAGCGACGGCGTGCTTTCCAACCTCGGCGTCAACGCGATTAAAAAAGGCGAAATCGCCGTCACTATTGGGACAAGCGGTGCGATTCGCACGATTATCGATAAACCGCAAACCGATGAAAAAGGCAGAATTTTTTGCTATGCCTTAACTGAGAATCATTGGGTCATCGGCGGGCCAGTCAACAACGGCGGGATCGTCCTTCGCTGGATCAGAGATGAATTTGCATCATCAGAAATTGAAACGGCAAAACGTCTCGGCATTGATCCGTACGATGTCTTGACCAAAATTGCCGAACGCGTCAGACCGGGTGCCGACGGACTGCTGTTCCATCCATACCTCGCAGGCGAACGGGCGCCGCTCTGGAATCCGGATGTGCGCGGTTCATTCTTCGGCCTCACCATGTCGCATAAAAAAGAACACATGATTCGCGCGGCATTGGAAGGGGTTATTTACAATCTGTACACCGTCTTCCTGGCGTTGACAGAATGCATGGACGGTCCAGTTGCCCGAATTCAGGCGACCGGAGGTTTCGCAAGGTCTGACGTATGGCGGCAAATGATGGCCGATATTTTCGAATCGGAAGTCGTCGTGCCGGAAAGCTATGAAAGCTCTTGTCTCGGAGCCTGCATTTTGGGGCTGTACGCGACAGGGAAAATCGATTCATTCGATGTCGTCTCCGACATGATCGGAAGCACGCACAGACACGCGCCGAAAGAAGAATCGGCCAAAGAATACAGAAAATTAATGCCGCTTTTTATCAACTTATCTCGAGCACTTGAAAACGAATATACACAAATTGCAAATTATCAAAGAAGCTTATCCAGCAAAAAATAGGGGAGAATTGGAGGCGTTATCATGCCATTACTGATCGTAGCAATCGGGATTGTCGCATTATTGCTTTTGATTATGGGGTTAAAACTGAATACGTTTGTTTCCTTGATTATCGTATCGTTCGGGGTTGCATTGGCGCTTGGAATGCCGCTTGACGACATCGTCAAAACGATTGAAGAAGGCCTTGGCGGAACGCTCGGCCATATCGCATTGATCTTCGGGCTCGGCGCCATGCTGGGCAGGCTGATCGCGGATTCAGGGGGCGCTCAGCGCATTGCGATGACCCTCGTCAACAAATTCGGAGAGAAAAACATCCAATGGGCGGTCGTCATCGCCTCCTTTATCATCGGGGTAGCATTATTCTTCGAAGTCGGATTGGTATTATTGATTCCAATTGTATTCGCCATTTCAAGAGAATTGAAGATATCTATTTTATACCTTGGAATTCCAATGACGGCGGCCTTATCCGTCACACACGGCTTCCTGCCCCCGCATCCGGGACCGACGGCTATCGCGGGAGAGCTCGGCGCCAATATCGGGGAAGTGCTGCTCTACGGTATCATTGTTGCAATTCCAACCGTTCTTTTGGCCGGACCTTTATTTACGAAACTGGCGAAAAAAATCGTCCCGCAATCATTTGAGAAAATGGGCAGCATCGCTTCACTCGGTGAGCAGAAAACGTTCAAGCTTGAAGAGACGCCCGGCTTCGGCATCAGCGTCTTCACAGCTATGCTTCCGGTCATTATCATGTCTATTTCGACTGTTATTACGCTTATTCAAGAAACGATGGGCCTTGCAGACAACAGCCTGCTGGCAGCGGTTCGTTTAATCGGGAATGCCTCGACTTCGATGGTCATCTCCCTGTTGGTCGCGATCTATACGATGGGGATCGCCAGAAAGATCCCGATCAAACAAGTGATGGATTCCTGTTCAACCGCCATTACACAAATCGGAATGATGCTCTTGATCATCGGGGGCGGCGGCGCCTTCAAACAAGTCTTGATCAATGGCGGAGTAGGCGACTATGTAGCTGAATTATTCAAAGGAACAGCCATGTCGCCGATCTTGCTCGCCTGGGTCATCGCCGCAATTCTGCGCATCTCCTTAGGATCCGCGACAGTTGCTGCATTAAGCACAACCGGACTCGTTCTTCCGATGCTCGGACAAAGCGATGTCAATCTTGCGCTGGTTGTGCTTGCAACAGGGGCCGGAAGTGTAATCGCTTCCCATGTCAATGACGCAGGCTTCTGGATGTTCAAAGAGTATTTCGGACTAAGCATGAAAGAGACATTTGCCACCTGGACACTGCTTGAAACCATTATCGCGGTGGCCGGATTAGGATTTACTTTATTGTTAAGCCTATTTGTATAAAAAAGTCTTAAATGAAGGAGCAGGTATTACATGCGCAATACAATCGGTGTCATAGGTTTGGGAGTCATGGGGAGCAATATCGCCCTGAACATGGCAAGCAAAGGCGAACAAGTCGCCGTCTATAACTACACAAGGGATTTAACCGATCAACTCGTCCAAAAAACGGGAGGCCAAACAGTCAAGCCGTACTATGAACTTGAAGATTTCGTACAGTCTTTAGAAAAACCGAGAAAAATCTTTCTTATGGTCACAGCAGGCAAACCGGTTGATTCTGTTATCGACTCGCTCGTTCCTCTGCTTGAAGAAGGGGATGTCATCATGGACGGCGGCAACTCCCACTACGAAGATACGGAACGAAGATATGACAGTTTGAAAGCGAAAGGTATCGGCTACTTGGGAATCGGCATTTCCGGCGGCGAAGTCGGCGCTTTAAAAGGCCCATCCATTATGCCCGGCGGAGATCGGGACGTCTACGAAAAAGCAGCTCCGATTCTCACAAAAATCGCCGCCCAAGTAGAAGGAGATCCATGCTGTGTCTACATCGGTCCAAAAGGCGCGGGGCATTTTGTCAAAATGGTGCACAACGGCATCGAATACGCAGACATGCAGCTTATCGCTGAAGCGTATACATTTTTAAGAGAAAAGCTTCTTTTGCCGATAGATGAAATCGCTGACATTTTCGACACGTGGAATCAAGGAGAGCTGAAAAGCTATTTAATCGAAATCACGGCAGAGATCCTGAGGAAAAAGGATGAGCGAACGGGCGCTCCGCTCATCGACGTCATCCTCGACAAAACCGGCCAAAAAGGCACGGGCAAATGGACGAGCCTGCAGGCCATCGACAACGGCATTCCATCATCAATTATCACGGAATCCCTGTTTGCCCGTTACCTGTCATCATTAAAAGACGAACGGACAGCTGCCGAAAACGTATTGGCCGGGCCTGAAACAGAAGAACGGCCCCTGGATCAGAACGTGTGGATCGACCGCGTCAGACAGGCGTTATACATGGGGAAAGTCTGCGCCTATGCCCAAGGCTTCGCTCAATATAAAATGACGTCTGATCTGAACGGATGGCACCTGCCGTTAAAGGACATCGCCCTCATCTTCCGCGGCGGCTGCATCATCCGCGCACAATTTTTAAATCTCATCAGCGAAGCTTTCGACAAACAGCCGGACCTGTCCAACCTGCTGGTCGCACCTGACTTCGCTGAAAAACTAAAAGAATACCAGTCCGGCTTGCGAAAGGTCGTCTGCGAAGGCATCAGCTCAGGCATCTCATTCCCGTGCCTGAGCACCGCCCTCTCCTATTACGACGGCTACCGGACGGGCCGCTCAAACGCAAACCTACTGCAGGCGCAGCGCGATTATTTCGGCGCTCACACGTATGAGCGGACGGATATGGAAGGCGTGTTTCATACGGACTGGTATTAAAAGCTGCACCCCGGACCTCGGGGTGCATTCTTATTTTACTCAAGAATGAATTTCATACTTTGTTCAACATTTCACAAACTCATACTTCAAATTCGTGATATGATAAATTCAGCCACAGAAAAGGAGGACTGATACCAAAATAAACCAGATATCCGCTTCAGGGATAAAATTTTTTAACTCCACTTGTGAAATGTTTCACAAACAATGTCCGCATCATTCATCCCTGAACATCCTGTTGTAATCAAATTCCTATTCATTCACTGGAGGGTTTACAATGGCAATCGAAGAAAAGGAAATGAAACAAAAGCAAAATGCCTCAACCATGGTTGATCAGCTAGTCGAAAAAGGCCTAAAGGCATTGGAAGAATTCCGCAGCTTTGATCAGGAGCAGATTGATGAGATCGTCAAACAGATGGCGCTTGCCGGCCTTGATCAGCACATGCCTCTCGCCAAACTTGCCGTCGAAGAAACGAAGCGCGGCGTTTATGAAGATAAAATCATTAAAAACATGTTTGCCACAGAGTATGTCTACCATCATATCAAATACGATAAAACAGTGGGCATCATCAATGAAAACGAACACGACGGAGTCATTGAAATCGCGGAGCCTGTCGGTGTCATCGCCGGCGTGACGCCGGTGACCAACCCTACTTCCACTACAATGTTCAAGTCCCTGATAGCGATCAAAACAAGAAACCCTATCGTGTTTGCTTTCCATCCATCGGCCCAAAAATGCAGCCGCGAAGCGGCGAGAATCCTTCGGGACGCAGCCGTCAAAGCAGGAGCACCCGACAACTGTATCCAATGGATTGAAACGCCTTCGCTGAATGCAACTCAAGCCTTAATGACCCATCCGAACGTTTCCCTGATTCTCGCAACAGGGGGCGCCGGCATGGTGAAATCAGCGTACAGCTCCGGAAAACCGGCCCTTGGCGTCGGACCTGGAAACGTTCCGTGCTACATCGAGAAGTCTGCCAACCTGAAGCAAGCCGTCAATGATCTGATCTTATCCAAAACATTTGACAACGGCATGATTTGCGCATCAGAGCAGGCCGTCATCATAGACAAAGACATCTACTCAGACGTCAAAGTCGAAATGACAAGAAACAACTGCTATTTCTTAAATGAAACCGAAAAATCAAAGGTCGAGAAATTGGTCATCAATGAAAATACTTGCGCGGTAAACGCTGATATCGTCGGCATGCCGGCATTCAAAATCGCTGAAATGGCCGGTGTCAAAGTGCCTCAAGATACAAAAATCCTCATCGCCGAATTAGAAGGCGTAGGTCCGGATTACCCGCTTTCCAGGGAAAAACTGAGCCCTGTTTTAGCGTGCTACAAAGTCAGCGGAATTCAAGAGGGATTAAAACGCGCCGAAGACATGCTCGCGTTCGGTGGAACCGGCCACTCGGCGGTAATTCATACGAACGATCAAGAAGCCGTTAAAGAATTCGGATTACGGATGAAAGCCGGGCGGATCATCGTCAATGCACCGTCGTCACAAGGGGCGATCGGCGACATTTACAACGCCTATATGCCTTCTTTAACACTCGGATGCGGCACATATGGCGGAAACTCCGTCTCGTCAAACGTTGGAGCTGTTCATTTAATCAACACGAAAAAAGTGGCGAAAAGGAATGTCAATATGCAGTGGTTTAAAGTTCCTCCAAAAATCTATTTTGAAAAACACGCAACCCAATATTTAGCGAAAATGCCTGACATCTCAAAAGCGTTGATTGTGACTGATCCGGGGATGGTGAAACTCGGATATGTAGACCGCGTCCTACACTACTTAAGAAGGCGCCCGGATTACGTTCATTGTGAAATTTTTTCTGATGTCGAGCCTGATCCTTCAATCGAAACGGTGATGAACGGCGTCGACATGATGGCCAAATTCCAGCCGGATGTCATCATCGCCCTCGGCGGAGGTTCTGCAATGGATGCCGCAAAAGGAATGTGGTTGTTCTATGAGCACCCGGATGCTGAATTCTTTGGATTAAAGCAAAAATTCCTGGACATCCGCAAGCGCATTGTCAAATACCCGAAACTGGGCGAAAAAGCAAAATTCGTCGCGATCCCGACGACATCAGGCACAGGCTCTGAAGTCACTTCATTCTCTGTCATTACAGACAAAGAAACGAATACGAAGTATCCGCTGGCCGACTATGAATTAACGCCGGACGTCGCGATCATTGACCCGCAATTTGTCATGACCGTGCCGAAACATATTACGGCTGACACAGGAATGGACGTATTAACTCACGCAATTGAATCATACGTATCGTGCATGGCTAACGACTATACAGACGGCTTGGCCATGAAGGCCATCCAGCTGATCTTCGAATACCTGCCTAGAGCATACAAAAACGGCAGCGACGAGCTGGCCCGCGAAAAAGTGCATAATGCATCAACGATTGCCGGAATGGCGTTTTCCAATGCCTTCCTTGGCATCAACCACAGCTTAGCCCATAAGCTTGGCGCGGAGTTTCACATCGCTCATGGACGGGCAAACGCCATCCTTCTGCCGCACGTGATCCGCTATAATGCAGAAAAGCCGAAAAAGTTCACGGCATTTCCTAAATACAGCCACTTCATAGCCGATCAGCGCTACGCGGAGATTGCCAGAACGCTCGGCCTGCCTGCAAAAACAACTGCAGAAGGCGTTGAAAGCCTGATCCAGGAGATTATCTCGCTCGCCAAAGAGCTTAAAATTCCGATGAGCATTAAACAAAACGGCGTGGATGCTGCCGCATTCGAAAGCAAAGTGGATCTCATGGCCGAACGCGCCTTTGAAGATCAGTGTACGACAGCCAATCCGAAGCTGCCGCTCGTTTCGGAGCTTGCTGAGATTTACCGTTCCGCATATAAAGGAGTTTAGCCAAAGAAGCCGTCATTCCGACGGCTTTTCGTTTTCAATTAGGACTCTTCATTCTCACTACTCTACCATTTGTGCCAATCATACTATATGAAAGTTACGAAACTCCAACTCTTTTCTTTAGCTGAAATACTTAACAAAAAATTAACGGGCTTTCCCCTTGACAAAAAATATTTATTACTTGATAATTTGTATATAATTATAATAATTACAGAGAAATAAAGTTTACAATTTTTATTTCTCTTAAACTACATTCAGGAGGACGATATTATGTCTCTAATCGGAAAAGAAGTACAACCATTCGCAGCGAAAGCTTACAAAAACGGTGAGTTTATCGATGTTACACACGAAGATCTGAAAGGCCAATGGAGCATTTTCTGCTTCTATCCAGCAGATTTCTCATTTGTTTGCCCGACTGAGCTTGAAGACCTTCAAAACGAATATGCTGCCCTAAAAGAACTTGGTGTCGAAATATACTCTGTTTCTACAGACACTCACTTCGTACATAAAGGATGGCATGACAGCTCTGAGAAAATCGGCAAAATCACTTACGCGATGATCGGCGACCCGTCTCAAACGATCTCCCGCAACTTTGAAGTGCTGAACGAAGAAGAAGGTCTTGCTGACCGCGGAACATTCATCATCGATCCGGACGGTGTGATCCAAGCTGTTGAAATTAACGCAGGCGGTATCGGCCGTGATGCAAGCACCCTGATCAACAAAGTAAAAGCGGCTCAATACGTCCGCCAAAACCCAGGCGAAGTTTGCCCGGCTAAATGGGAAGAAGGTTCTGAAACACTGACACCAAGCCTTGACCTAGTAGGCAAAATCTAAGGAGTGCATTCAATTGGTACTTGAAGCAAATATCAAAGCACAATTAAACCAATACATGCAGATGATTGAAAATGACATCGTCCTTAAAGTCAGTACAGGCGATGACAGTGTCTCTAAGGATATGCTGGCTCTTGTAGAAGAGCTGGCTTCCATGTCATCAAAAATCACTGTTGAAAAGGCGCAGCTCGACAGAACGCCAAGCTTCAGCGTCAATCGTGCCGGAGAAGAAACAGGCGTCACATTCGCCGGAGTTCCGCTCGGTCACGAATTCACATCTTTGGTGCTGGCACTCTTGCAAGTAAGCGGCCGACCGCCGAAAGTCGATCAAAAAATCATCGATCAAATCAAGAACATCAGCGGCGAATACCGCTTCGAATCTTATATCAGCCTCACATGCCACAACTGCCCGGACGTTGTGCAGGCATTGAACATGATGAGCGTGCTCAACCCGAACATCACGCACACGATGATCGATGGTGCGGCATACAAGTCAGAAGTCGAAAGCAAAAACATTATGGCTGTGCCGACCGTATACTTGAACGGCGAATCCTTTGGAAGCGGCCGAATGACGCTTGAAGAAATTCTTGCGAAAATGGGCAGCGGCACAGATGCATCTGAGCTTTCTGATAAAGATCCGTTCGATGTACTCGTTGTCGGAGGCGGACCTGCCGGTGCAAGCGCAGCAATCTATGCGGCGCGCAAAGGCATCCGCACAGGAATCGTTGCCGAACGCTTCGGCGGCCAAGTCCTTGACACGATGAGCATCGAGAACTTCATCAGCGTGAAGCGCACCGAAGGGCCGAAGCTTGCGGCAAGCCTTGAAGAACACGTGAAGGATTACGAGATCGACGTCATGAACCTGCAACGCGCAAAAGGTCTCGAGAAAAAAGATCTTTTCCATCTTGAACTCGAAAACGGCGCTGTTCTGAAAAGCAAAACCGTCATTCTGTCAACTGGCGCACGCTGGCGCAATATCGGCGTACCTGGCGAACAAGAGTTCAAAAACAAAGGTGTCGCATACTGCCCTCACTGTGACGGACCGTTGTTTGAAGGCAAAGACGTCGCCGTCATCGGCGGCGGAAACTCCGGTATCGAAGCAGCGATTGACCTTGCAGGTATCGTCAACCACGTGACTGTTCTTGAGTTCGCACCGGAGCTGAAAGCAGACGAAGTTCTGCAAAAACGTCTCTACAGTCTCCCTAACGTGACTGTCGTGAAAAACGCCCAAACAAAAGAAATCACGGGTGATGAAAACGTAAACGGCATCACTTACGTTGACCGTGAAACAGGAGAAGAAAAACACGTCGAGCTCCAAGGCGTCTTCGTCCAAATCGGTCTTGTGCCGAACACGGAATGGCTCCCTGAAACCGTCGAACGCAACCGCATCGGCGAAATCGCAGTCGACAAACGCGGCGAAACAACCATCCCTGGCCTATTCGCTGCCGGCGACTGCACAGACGGACCATATAACCAAATCATTATTTCAATGGGATCGGGGGCAAATGCCGCATTAGGGGCGTTTGATTATTTGATCCGGAACTAACACGAAAGGCGCTATGCTGCTTAAACGGCAGTATGGCGCTTTTTTATGTTATAACCCATATAAATAGGACTTCACATCATGGCCGACAAACGCTTTCCATATGATCAAATTGTACGGATAGGACCAAGCGGGATATTGCGATTGTCCATTCATGTATGAATTGTATTCCATGACTCCATTCCTCTCGTTCTCATGTCTACATTAAATATAAACCTATAAAAGGAAACGGTTAATCAAAAATAAAGACGGCATACTGCATGCAGTACACCGTCTTTTTCAAGAGATTTAATTTGACTCATCATGTTCTTTTTGTCCTGTTTTTTTTCATCCAAAATAAAATAAACAATACAATAAACCATAGAGGAGTCAGCAGCAAGGCCGGGCGAGTCGCATCCGCATACAGCATAATCATGAGAATGACCGCAAACATCGCCAGGACAACATAATTGATAAACGGCGCGAATGGCGCTTTGAATGTTGATGCTGCGTGTAAGTGCGGACGGGTTTTCCTGTATCTAATATGGCTGACAAGAATCACACCCCACACCCATATGAAACAAATCGCGCTGATGGTTGTCACGATCCCAAAGGCTTGTTCCGGTATCAGTTTGCTTAATAGCGCTCCTGCTGACAGGACAATGGTTGATACCCATAACGCGTGACTCGGCACATGGTTTTTATTCAGCTTCGCAAAATTGGCCGGGCCCTGTTTCGTTTTACTTAAATTGTACAGAATCCGGCTTGTTGAAAACATCCCGCTGTTACAAGCAGACGCGGCTGACGTTAATACAACAAAATTAATGATTCCCGCGGCAAGCGGGATGCCGACTAAGCTGAAGGTTTTCACAAAAGGACTTTCCGCTGCATTCAGTTCCATCCAAGGGTTAATACATAATAAGACGATAAGCGCGCCGACGTAGAAAAATAAAATCCGTAAAGGAATTTTATTAATAGCCGATGGAATATTTTTTTTCGGGTTCGACGTTTCCGCCGCCGATACACCTACTAATTCCACACCGACATATGCAAAGATCACCATTTGGAAAGAAAGCAAAAAGCCTGAAAATCCGTTTGGAAACAAACCGCCATGCTCCCAAAGGTTGGTAACCGAAACCGTTCCTGTATGCGTCTTAAACCCGATCACCAGCAAAATAACACCGATGACAATTAACGCAAGAATCGTGATCACCTTTATTAAAGCGAACCAAAATTCCAATTCTCCAAAAAGCTTGACAGTCAACAGATTGAGCCCTAATAAAATGAGTAAACAGATAAGTGCAGGGACCCACTGCGGAATATCAAACCAATATTTCACATAGACACCGACGGCAATCACATCCGCCATAGCCGTCATAATCCAGCAAAACCAATAGGTCCACCCGGTGACAAACGCCGCACGCGGCCCCAGATACTCCTCGGCAATATCGGTTAACGATTGATAACCCGCTTTAGATAACAGCAATTCTCCCAGCGCCCGCATCACGAAAAAAAGCGCAATACCTACAATGAAATACGCAAAGATGATAGAAGGACCCGCCAATTGAATCGCCTTACCGGAGCCTAAAAACAACCCGGTGCCAATCGTCCCGCCAATAGCGATAAGCTGTACGTGCCGATTGGATAAGTCCCTCTTTAATTCCCGCTGTTCCACATCAAACTCCTCCTTACCTCTCTAGTGAACGACGAGCAGTAAAAAAGCCCATAAAAAAAGAGATTGGATGTCCTCCAATCTCGCGGTCATAAGAATATCAAAATATATTTGTGCCGCTGACAATCATCAGCACGACAAATACATATTCGGTACTCTTCTGTCCTTTTGCCTGAGATTGTGAACCCTTCGGCGCCGCAGAATTCCGCGGTCTCTCCAGAAGCTGCTCCTGCTGTAGTTCGACCCACAGCAATCATAGCTTGCATGTATTGAGTTTTTCGATAGAGATGATTACTATCGGATAACTTTTAATTTTAATAGAGGTTGAGTGATTTGTCAATGGTTCTATTTATAGTTAACGCTAGTATTCTTAAACTCACCTATACTAGCGATAATATATTCCTCTCATTTCTGAAAACGAGACAATGCTGGGATAGAAAGAAATCAATTCCATGAAAGTGACCAAGCCAAAGCCGGGTTACTCTGAAATGCGGTGTCCGATTAATGTTAAAGAAGCTTTCTCTCCGCTCTCTCAGCGCCTCTTTCCCTCGTTTTGATTGTCTCAAAAAGGAGTTATGCGGTACTATCATATAAAGGTCAATTATTTAAAAATAATGTCATACTTTTAAAATCACCTTATCATGCAAATGCTCGTACATAGGGGGAACTCCTATTCTAAAAAGGGGATGGACGATTTTGGAAACCAAATATTTAGATTTACTCGCACAAAAATACGATTGTGAAGCAAAAGTGGTAACGGAAATCATTAATTTGAAAGCGATACTGAACCTGCCGAAAGGCACCGAGCATTTTGTCAGTGATTTGCACGGGGAATACCAGGCATTCCAGCACGTGCTGCGGAATGGTTCAGGAAGAGTAAAAGAGAAGATACGCGATATTTTCAGCGGTGTCATTTATGATAGAGAAATTGATGAATTAGCAGCATTAGTGTATTATCCGGAAGACAAACTGAAGTTAATAAAACATAATTACGATACGAAAGCATCGTTAAACGATTGGTATAAAGAAACGATTAATCGAATGATTAAGCTTGTATCTTATTGCTCTTCCAAGTATACCCGCTCCAAATTACGCAAAGCACTGCCCTCTCAGTTTGCTTATATTACGGAGGAGCTGCTGTATAAAACAGAAGAAGCTGCCAACAAAGAACAGTATTACTCCAAAATCGTAGATCAGATCATTGCGCTTGGCCAAGCTGATAAGCTGATCACCGGTCTTGCATATAGCACGCAGCGATTGGTTGTGGACCATCTGCATGTTGTCGGCGATATTTACGACCGCGGACCGCAGCCGGATCAGATTATGGAAGAACTAATCAACTATCATTCAGTCGATATTCAGTGGGGAAATCACGATGTCCTTTGGATAGGCGCTTATTCAGGCTCTAAAGTATGCCTGGCAAATATTATCCGCATCTGTGCCCGCTATGACAACTTGGATATTATTGAAGACGTGTACGGCATCAATCTGAGACCGCTCTTGAACCTTGCCGAAAAATATTACGATGATAACCCATCTTTCCGTCCGAAAGCAGACGAAAACAGACCGGAAGATGAGATTAAGCAAATCACAAAAATTCATCAAGCGATTGCGATGATCCAATTCAAGCTTGAAAGCCCGATTATCAAGAGACGGCCGAACTTTAATATGGAAGAGCGGCTGTTATTAGAGAAAATAGATTACGACAAAAACGAAATCACGCTGCACGGAAAAACATATCAGCTGGAAAACACCTGCTTTGCGACAGTGAATCCGGAGCAGCCAGATCAGCTATTAGAAGAAGAAGCAGAAGTCATAGACAAGCTGCTATTCTCTGTCCAGCATTCCGAAAAGCTGGGCCGCCATATGAATTTTATGATGAAAAAAGGCAGCCTTTATTTAAAATATAACGGCAACCTGTTGATTCACGGCTGTATTCCAGTTGATGAAAACGGCAATATGGAAACGATGATGATTGAGGATAAACCGTATGCGGGCCGTGAGCTGCTTGATGTATTTGAACGATTCTTGCGGGAAGCGTTTGCCCACCCGGAAGAAACCGATGATCTGGCGACAGATATGGTCTGGTATTTATGGACAGGCGAGCACTCCTCCCTTTTTGGAAAACGCGCTATGACGACCTTTGAGCGGTATTTCATTAAAGAGAAGGAAACACATAAAGAGAAGAAAAACCCGTATTACTATTTGCGTGAAGACGAGGCAACCTGCCGAAACATCCTGAAAGAATTCGGCCTCAACCCGGATCATGGCCATATCATCAACGGCCATACACCGGTAAAAGAAATCGAAGGAGAAGATCCGATCAAAGCAAACGGAAAAATGATCGTCATCGACGGCGGCTTCTCCAAAGCCTACCAATCGACAACAGGTATCGCCGGCTACACGCTGTTATACAACTCCTACGGCATGCAGCTCGTCGCCCATAAACACTTTAATTCCAAGGCGGAAGTGCTGAGCACCGGAACTGATGTCTTAACGGTGAAGCGATTAGTGGATAAAGAGCTTGAGCGGAAGAAAGTAAAGGAAACGAATGTTGGTGAGGAACTCTTGAAGGAAGTAGCTATTTTGGAGAGATTGCGGGAGTATCGGTATATGAAGTGAGGAAATGTGGAGTTCAGGGATCATTCTCTGGGCTCTTTTTTACGGTTTTCCACTTCGTACAGCAAATTGCTAACAAGGTCTGGTTTTCTGCTCGTTCATAGATAAGTAAGCGGCAATTGATCTCGCAGGCATCGTCAACCATGTCACTGTTCTTGAGTTCGCACCGGAGCTGAAAGCAGAGGAAGTCCTGCAAAAACGCCTCTACAGCCTGTCAAACGCGACTGTAGTGAAACATGTACAAACGAAAGAAATTACAGGTGACCTAAACGTAAACGGCATCACTTACATGGATCGTGAAACAGGCGAAGAACAACACGTTGAACTCCAAGCTGTCTTCGTCAAAATCGGTCTCGTGCCAAACACAGAGTGGTTAGACGGATCAGTCGAGTGCAACCGCATCGGCGAAATCGCAGTCGATAAAGGCGGCCAAACAAGCACCCCCGGCTTATTCGCGGCCGGCGACTGCACAGACGGCCCGTACAACCAAATCATTATTTCGATGGGATCGGGGGCAAATACCGCATTAGGGGCGTTTGATTACCTGATTCGCAACTAATCTATCAAAAAAGCTATTGCTGAGTTTTCAGCATAGCTTTTCTCTTTCCAAGGGAAGCCATCCTTCCAGCAGCGCGCCTCCTTCAGGATCATTTCCCGCCGTCAGATCGCCTCCGTGCCGTCTCATGATCCTTTGTGAAATCGTCAACCCCACTCCGGCTCCTCCGGTCGACCGGCTTCTTGATGCTTCCCCGCGATACAAGGGCTCAAATACACGGCGAAGCTCCTCCGGGGAGAGTCCCTGCCAAGTATCTCGAACCGTGAAGATGACGTTGTCACGATCCTTATCAACTGAACAACAATCTCGCCAGCGCCGGGTATATGTCTAACCGCATTTTCTTGATTCCTATAAAGTGAAACACCGCTCTTTTCATCAACACTTTGTGACTGTTATTCAACAGAAACAAAGGGTACTTCTCAGGGCCTTTCATAGTCGAAATACAGACGACCGACTTTCCTTTCAAAAGCCCTCCTTGTATAATGATTTTGACCTGACGTCGCACTTAGAAAAAATGAGTATCAATTCTATTTTTTCATTCAATACCCCACTGTTGGATCAACGGTCAATCCATTAACATCCCAAATTATTTTCTACAAATAAACAAGGATTTCCCCGCCAAGTTTCGGCCAATATTCAATTAGCTTCATCTCTCTTAACCCGCTATAAAAGGTTGAATATCATCCTGTTGATTCATCACCGTTCACTCCCAAACATCATTCGTAATTGATTATCAATGATAAGTTATTAAACTTGTTTTCATCATAATTAATTTTTTCTTTCTAAAAGTTTTCACTTTCATGAGGGTACTATGATAAGGACACAATTTTTACATTGACATATTGAAAAATGAAATATATATTTATTGTTGATATTGATAATCATTATCGTTTATTTATTTTCATTCTGCGGTTCATACAGCTATTTACTGAAGAATTAAATACTGGCTCTGGAGGACGTTTAATTGTAAAAAATCTCTGTGTAACGATTCCAGATAAAAAGGAACAACCATATCCTGAGGTCAGCGCCAATGGAATTGCTATGGCGCTTGTACGGGAGACGGACATGATTTACATCGAGCTGCTCGTTTTTTTCGGATTATATCATTGCATTAAAGACGGCGAAGTCGTGAAGCTGGGCTTGTGAAGAGGCGAGTACTGCGGGAAGTCTTTCAAATTGGCCCGAGAACAAATAAACCGAAGTGTGTTACTTACAATTTATTAAGAGGTGAAAATGAGCATGAAGAAACTATTAATCCCGTTTATGCTACTGCTGACGCTTATGATTAGTGCATGCGGCAATGAAGAGTCAGCAACAAAGGATAGCGGCTCAGCAAAAAAAGAATCTAAAACGATTACATACCAAGCGGAAACAGGACCAATCGAAGTTCCAGCCGATCCGCAAAGAGTTGTTATGCTTTCAGGGTACACCGGAAATGTGTTAGATTTAGGAGTCAACGTTGTCGGTGTAGACACTTGGTCTAAAAACAATCCAACCTTTAAAGAAAAGTTAAAAGATGTTCAAGAAGTTTCAGAAGATGACCTAGAAAAAATTATTGAATTAGAGCCAGATTTAATCATCGCGTTATCAACGGTTAAAAATTTAGACAAATTAAATGAGATAGCACCTACTGTTACTTATACATGGGGGAAAGTAGATTATTTAACTCAACACGTGGAAATTGGCAAGCTACTAAACAAAGAAAAAGAAGCCCGAGCATGGGTTGACGACTTTAAGCAGCGGGCAGAAGAAATCGGTGAAGATATTCGCACAAAAATCGGCAAGGATTCAACTGTATCTGTTATTGAAGCATATGGGAAAGATCTTTATGTTTACGGTAATAACTGGGCGCGCGGTACAGAAATCTTATATCAAACGATGAAACTAAATATGCCTGAAAAAGTAAAGAAAGACGCATTAAAAGCAGGGTATTATACGTTATCAGCTGAAGTGCTTCCAAAATATGCGGGAGATTATGTCATTTTAAGTAAGTACTCTGATGCGAATACATCTTTCCAAGAAACAGACACATACAAGAACATTCCAGCTGTCAAAAATGGACATGTCATTGAAATGCAAGGTGAAGGCGCATCATTCACTGACCCAATCACACTTGAAAAGCAACTAGCATTCTTTAAAAAAGCGTTTCTAGGAAACTAAGACTAGAAAAGCAGAGGTCTATTGAAAGGGGTTGGCCAAAGGGCAGCCCCTTTCCCATTCTAAGAAAGGAAAATGATGAGCTTTATGATAAGAAAAACTCAATCTTTTACCTCATTTGCCTTCAAACTCATCTTAGGAATTCTAGTGTTTATTGGTATGTTTTTTATGGCAATGGTATTTGGAGCTGCAGACGTTTCAGTTGAAGATGTATGGTTGGCTCTTTCGTCTTCTGCAACCGGCGATCATATTTCGATTATCCGTGATATTCGGTTACCTCGTGAAATAGCTGCGATTTTTGTTGGCGCAGCTCTTGCTGTCTCTGGTGCAATCATGCAAGGTATAACAAGAAACCCACTTGCTGATCCAGGTTTACTCGGATTATCTGCCGGGGCTTATGCAGCATTGGCTGTTACGATCGCTTTCATTCCATCAGCCAATTACTTTTTGACGATGGTTGCCTGTTTTATTGGAGCCGCACTCGGTGCCTTGTTGGTTTTTGGAATCGGTTCGATGAAAAAAGGCGGATTCTCTCCTTTCCGTATTGTATTAGCGGGTTCTGCTGTTTCCGCCTTTTTATACGCCATTGCTGAAGGGATTGGCCTTTATTTTAAAATTTCTAAAGATATCTCGATGTGGACAGCAGGAGGGATGGTTGGAACAACTTGGAATCAACTGCGAATCATCGTACCTTTTATTATCATTGGAATTGTTGTTTCCTTTTTCCTCTCGAGACAACTTACCATTCTCAGCTTAAATGAAGAAGTTGCCGTTGGCTTAGGTCAAAATATCATCAGAATTAAAATCCTTCTATTTATTATCATTATCATTCTCGCGGGAGCATCTGTTGCTCTGGTTGGCAATATGACCTTTATCGGTCTTATGATTCCTCATATTGTTCGGGCAATTGTTGGAACCGATTATCGTTTTATTTTACCAATGTCTGCAACTTGCGGAGCTACTTTTATGCTATTTGCTGATACACTTGGCCGTACCTTAAATGCACCATATGAAACACCTGTTATAGCCATTGTCGCTATGCTTGGTTTACCGTTCTTCCTGATCATTGTCCGAAAGGGAGGAAAAACACTCTCATGATACATTCAACATTAATTAAAAAACAGCGAATGATTTTATCGATTTCTCTCATACTCATCATAGCTACAGCTATTATTGGGATGGGAATAGGGTCTGCTAGTTTATCTTTTGACAGACTCATCCACACTCTATTAGGTCAAGGAACCTTTAAAGAGGAATTTATATTTTATTCTATTCGATTGCCTCGAATATTGATTACTTTATTAGCTGGGATGGCACTTGCTATATCAGGTGCTATTTTGCAAGGAATCACAAAAAATGATTTAGCTGATCCAGGCATTATTGGGATTAATTCCGGTGCTGGGGTTGCCATTGCCGTTTTCTTTTTATTTTTCCCGACTGAAGCTGGATCATTTGTTTATATGATTCCAATTGTTGGCTTTATAGGAGCGATTATAACGGGCTTCTTCATTTATCTGTTAGCCTATAACAAAAATAGTGGTATGCAGCCTATAGGCTTAGTCCTCATCGGGGTCGGATTCTCAACTGCACTTTCCGGAGCGATGATTGTCATTATTTCTTCTACTGAACGGACAAAAGTTGATTTCATCGCCAAATGGCTGGCAGGGAATATTTGGGGTACAGATTGGCCATTCGTTGGAGCGCTCCTGCCTTGGTTAGTCATCTTGATTCCGTTTACTTTGTACAAAGCAAATCGACTAAATCTATTAGGATTAAGCGAGCCTGTAACCATTGGCGTTGGGGTTTCCATTGAAAGGGAGCGGATCGTTTTACTTTTAACAGCTGTCGCATTAGCGGCTGCTGCCGTTTCTGTCACAGGAGGTATTTCCTTTATCGGATTAATGGCCCCACATATCGCCAAAACTTTAGTAGGACCCAGAAATCAACTATTTATCCCTGTTGCTATTCTACTTGGCGGTTGGTTCTTATTATTCGCCGACACAATCGGACGTAATATCATTGAAACCACTATACCGGCTGGAATCATGGTCTCATTAATCGGGGCACCTTATTTTATTTATTTGCTATTGAAAAAGTAAAATCCATAAAAACGAGGCTGTTCCAATGAGTCTCCAAAAATTCATTTCAAAATGGACCCATTAAATCAAACCCTTTGGTAGTCCATTTTGCAGAGGTGGTATGAAAGGAAGGCGTTTTCTCTTTTCAGACGACCTCTTTTATCTATTAGAGTGAAAATCTAAAAAAACCTCATTTACTTATGATACGCTCCCCACCTGATTCTCCATATCATGATAAATTGTTCTAGCAACACTTCTTCCGCAGCTCACAGTCATGTTTAATTCTTTGATCCAATGCCGTTCTGATCTGATTAACAGCCACCTTCTATCGAGGCTTGGCTACTAAGTTTTATTTCAACAAAAAAACGCTTTGTTATAGCTGCTTCCTTGTCATCATAGAGTCCGTGACAACCGCACGCCGCTTTTTCTGACTCTTTCTCCGGAAAATATTTGCATACTTATATCAATAGGCTGCCATAAATATGGTACTATTATTTTAAAAAAAGAGATTCAGAGGCTGAAACAATGAATGAACTTGTGTTTGAAAAGAGAGAATTTACTTCAGATCATGTCAATGTTGTAAAAGCAATGCATATAAATAACTATCCGATTGTGTACATCCTTTATAATGAGAAAAAGAAACCGACTGCATATATTGGGCAAACGGTTCAAGCTGCACGGCGTTTGAAGAATCATATAGATGATGAAAAGCGAAAGAAATTGAATCGCTTTATATTAATCGGGCATGAGAAATTTCATCAGTCTGCGACATACAATATTGAATCAAATTTAATTAACTATTTTATCGCCGATAACCGCTATCAGCTGCAAAATGTGAGCCAGACCAGGTCTAGGGAAATGCACAATTACTATCAGAAACCCTTTTATAATGAAAATATCTTTCAAGTCATTTGGGAGAAGCTGAGAAAAGAGAAAATTGTGAGCGATTCTCTTGAAAACCTTAGGAATAAAGACATTTATAAGTTATCTCCTTATAAGGAGCTCTCCCCTCAGCAGCTTGATATTAAAAATAAGATCCTTAATTTCTGTAAAGAACGTATACAAAAAGAAGGAAATCATGTCATTGTTATTGAAGGAGACGCCGGCACAGGGAAAAGTGTCCTGTTAAGCTCTCTGTTTAATACAATTCAAGATTTGGCGAAGAGCGAAGACTCTTTTTTGGAAGAAACAGATAATTACTTGCTGGTAAATCATAGCGAAATGCTGAAGACTTATAAAAGTATCGCCAACAGCTTACCGAATTTGAAGAAAAAGAGTCTCATGAAGCCAACACCTTTTATTAACGAGAAAACAAAGACGGGAGCAACAGCGGATATCGTATTAGTAGACGAAGCTCATCTGCTTCTGACAAAGGAAGATTCCTATAACAATTTCCGCTACCAAAACCAGCTGGATGAGATCATTAAGCGAAGTAAAATCACTGTTGTGATCTTTGATCCAAAACAAGTCTTAAAGATTAAAAGTTATTGGAACGATAGATTGCTCGAAGAAATCATCAATCAGTATGATGCGAAAACTGTGAAACTTACAGACCAAATGAGAATGAATGCCAATCCAGAAACGATGAAGTGGATTGACAGCTTTGTTGAAAAGAAAATTCTTTCTTTGCCGACTGAAGACTCCTCCTTCGAGCTAAAAATATTCGATGATGCTGCTGCGTTTAAGAAAGCCATTGAAAGTAAAAACAACAAAGACGGGCTCTCTCGGATTGTCTCGACATTTGATTATTTACATAAAAAAGATAAAAAGACGTACATCGTTGATGAAGAAGGGATTAACATGCCCTGGAACAGCACCCAGGATAAAGTGACATGGGCCGAAAATCCGACTTCAATTAAAGAAGTCGGCTCCATTTATACTGTTCAAGGGTTTGATTTAAATTACGTCGGCGTCGTTCTCGGCCCTTCCGTAAGCTATGATGAAGACAACGACGAACTGGTAATTAATACTTCCAAATACAAAGATACAGGGGCATTCATTTCTCGTACAGATTTGTCGCCAGAACAGAATGAACAAGTTAAAGAACAAATTATCTTAAATTCAATAAATGTCCTGATGAAACGGGGCATTCACGGCCTCTATATTTATGCGACAGACCCTAAATTAAGAAAAAGACTACTCGAGTTAGAAAGGGGAAAATCATCATGAGTGATATCCAAAACCTAATCAACGCAATCAACGAATTCAGAGATGAACGAAACTGGAGACAATACCATAACCCAAAAGACCTCGCCATCTCAATCTCCATCGAAGCAGCCGAGCTGCTCGAAGACTTCCAATGGATCAGCAGTGAAGAAGCACTCAAAGCCAATAAAGAAAACATCCGTGAAGAAATCGCAGATGTTTTAATCTACTTATTCATGTTATGTAACGATCTTGGACTGGATGTAAAAGAGATTGTGGAAGAGAAGATTGTGAAGAATGGGAGGAAGTATCCGGTTAATCATAATGGTTGAGACTCTCCTTTTAAGTAGAGAGAGCTTCTTTCCCAATTGAAGACCGCTCTCTCTATCTCCATGATGCGTTGATGATGATGGCGCTCTGCTCGTTTACTTACCGTAATCTCCCCACTTCATTTGCTTTTTAGCACCGTTCGCTAGCTCCCTGTTATTTTTTTAAAAAATGACATTTGTCACCCGATTTTCATGACATCACTTACTAAAATCCGCCTCCCTCAGCTTATACAATGGAATGAGTAAATCAGGAGGTGGTCTGTAAGCCATGAGCGATGTTGTGAGCTTGACGAATGTGACAAAGACATTCCGCCAAAAAACGGCGGTTAATCAGATAGATTTTTCAATTAAAAAAGGAGAAATTATAGCCATTCTAGGGCCAAACGGCGCCGGGAAAACAACAACGATTTCTATGATATTGGGGCTGTTAAAACCGACGGCAGGCAATATCACATTATTCGGTTCCATGCCGCATGAAAAACGGGTGCGTGAAAAAATCGGCACGATGCTGCAGGAAGTCAGCGTCATGCCTGGTTTGCGTGCAGGTGAAATCATCGAACTCGTTAGGAGCTACTACCCAAAGCCTCTATCCTTTCAAAAGCTTAGAGCGTTGACAGGTTTGACAGACAAGGATTTAAAAACACAGGCGGAAAAGTTGTCAGGCGGGCAAAAGCGGCGTCTCGGCTTTGCCTTGGCGCTTGCCGGTGATCCAGAACTGATGATCTTTGACGAACCCACGGTCGGAATGGATATCACTTCAAGAAACCGCTTTTGGCAAACGGTTCAAACGCTCGCAGAGCAAGGAAAAACAATCATTTTTTCTACACACTACTTACAGGAAGCAGATGATGCCGCGCAACGAATCTTGCTGTTTAAAGACGGCAGCATAGTAGCTGACGGGACGCCGCTCCAAATAAAATCAAGAATATCGAAGCATTCAGTTTCATTTATAGTCGATCCCGAACAGTCGCTTGAAAAGCTGTATCAGCACCCGGAAATCAAACAGATTTTTCGTAAAAACAACCGGGTTTACATCGACACGGCCAATACTGACAAAATATTGGAACTCATTTTCGCAGAAAAGATCGCCGCTTATGATATTCAAATTGAACGCGGAAACCTTGAAGAGGCGTTTCGCCAGCTGACAGGCAAAGGAGACGATGTAAAATGAATGTATTTCAGATGCAATGCAGAATGGAAATCAAAAGAATGCTTCGAAACCGATATTTTGTCTTTTGGTCATTGGCCATGCCGATTGCTTTTTATTATATTTTTACAAATGTCGTCAATACGAATGCTCCGGACCCTGCGGCTTGGAATGCGCATTATTTAATGTCAATGACAACATTCAGCATCATGGGCTCTTCGATCATGACGCTTGGCATCCGCATGGTTCAAGAACGGACCCAAGGATGGTCGACGTTCATACGTGTAACGCCTCTTCCCGACCATATTTATTTTATCGCTCAAATGGCGGGGCAAAGCGTCATTCATATTCTTTCGATTACAGTCATCTTCTTAGCCGGCGCCTTGATTAACGACGTTTCTTTATCCCCGTTGGAATGGTTCCTGTGCGGATTGTGGGCCCTGCTGGGCTCGCTCCCCTTCCTGGCGATTGGGACATTGATCGGGATGATGAAAAAGGTGGATACAGCAGCCGGAATCAGCAATGTGTTGTATATGGGGCTCGCTGTATGCGGAGGGATGTGGATGCCGCTTGAAATTATGCCAAAAATGATGCAGAATATCGGCTATTGGTTGCCGTCCTATCATTATGGCAGCGGTGCCTGGGAAATCGCTCAAGGTCAAATGCCAAACTGGAAAAGTATTCTCTTTCTATTAGTCTATTCAATCGTTGTTATGCTACTATCTAAATATATAAGAAGAAAACAAGAAGCGGTGTGAACAAGAATGAAAAAAAACTTCAGCATGTTTCCAAAACGGTACGGCTTTTTTCCCTATATCTTTTTAATCTATTTACTGCTGCCTATTTCTTATTTGACGAATCAGACCTCGGGGATCAAACAGCTGATCGGTTTTGGACTCGTGCTGCTTTTCTTAGTGACGTACCGCCAGCTTTTTTTTATTTCGCCGCAAAAAAAATTATTTACTTATTGGCTGGCCATCCAGCTTTCGATCATTTTGATCTACACTGTATTTTATGATATCAATTTAGTCTTTTTAGGCTTTTTTTCAGCGAACTTCATCGGCTATTACAGGGAAAAAAAGATATTTCGGCGCGGGCTTGCCAGCCTGGTTGTTGTATTGGTCGCCCCTTTTATCTATCATCTGCTGAAAGATCCATCCCTGCTAAATCGGCTCTTTTATTTTCTGCCCTTTCTTGTGATTATGCTCATTTCACCATACGGCATCCGCTCCATGAACCGCCGCATGGAACTGGAACAAGAGCTTGATGAGGCAAATCAGCAAATTAAGGAACTGGTCAAACGCGAGGAGCGTGTACGAATTGCCCGTGATCTGCATGATACACTTGGCCATACTCTCTCACTGCTGACATTAAAAAGCCAGCTTGTCCAGCGTACCATCGCCAGCGACCCCGAACGGGCGCGAAAAGAAGCAAGAGAAATGGAAACCACATCAAGAGCAGCTTTAAAACAAGTCCGGGAACTCGTGTCTGATATGAAAACGGCAACGATCGCAGAAGAGCTCATCCACATCCAGCAAATCCTGCGGGCTGCAGACATCACATTCGAATACATGGGAGGTTCCGATTTTTCAAATATCTCTCCTGTCACACAAAACATTGTCAGCATGGGTATACGCGAAGCCGCCACAAATATCGTCAAACACAGCCGCGCCACCCATTGCACCATTTCCATCTCTCAAACAGATGATAAAATAAGCATTACCATCAAAGACGACGGAATGGGGATGGATCAGCAAACACCATTTGGTAACGGCTTGCGCGGAATGAAAGAAAGACTTGCATTAATCGACGGCGCTCTCGACGTTTCAACCCATAACGGTACAGTTTTAAACATCACCGTTCCGATTGTAAAGAAAGCTGAACGAAAGGAAACAATCCAATGATTCGTTTATTTATTGCCGAAGACCAAAGAATGCTGTTAAGCGCGCTGGGGGCCTTGCTTGATCTTGAAGAAGACATGGAAGTGATCGGCCAGGCGACAAACGGCGAAGAAGCGCTCACCGCCATTCTCAAACTAGAACCGGACGTCTGCCTCATGGATATCGAAATGCCCGTCAAAAGCGGCTTAGAAGTGGCAGAAGAGCTGATGAAACGAGGCTCAAAAAGTAAGGTTATCATATTAACAACATTTGCCCGCCCCGGCTACTTCGAGCGCGCCGTCAAAAGCAATGTCCACGGCTACCTGCTCAAAGACGGAGAAATCGACGACCTCGCAGACGCCATCCGAAAATGCACGGAAGGCAAGCGAATCTTCAGCCCGGAACTCACCTTTGATGCCATCCGCAAGGTAAACCCGCTATCCGAACGCGAGCAGGAAATCCTGCGATTGGCGGCTTTAGGAATGACGACGAAAGAAATTGCCGCCGAGTTATTTTTGTCAGCAGGCACCGTCCGGAACTATATTTCTGAGATTATGCATAAGCTTGGTGCGAAGAACCGGACGGAGGCGGCGAAGGTTGCTGAGGGGGAGGGGTGGATTTGAGTGTAGTCTTTCTACACAACAAGAGAGAGGATTGATCAGTAATTGATTAATCCTTCCCCTAGTGTTTAACTGTTTCTTTATTGAATAAAATGGATCGAACTCCTCCGTAAATATGAATGGATAAAAGAATTAAACTCATTAGAGAATCACAGTAAAATTAACACGATGAAATGAAGTGCAACTCTTACTTATTCCCACAGGCAACCTCACAGATAATTGTATATCACTATAGATCGAGTACGAATGCTGTTATAAAATATTAGATTATTTAATCCGATATGTATCTGGGGAAAACCAGTACTTTTTCCTAAGATGTAATTATCAAAGTATAATAACAAATAAACACCGTTATATTATACTATGACTAAAAATATAGTTTACTATGAAAATTTCATTTTTCTAGTTTAAGCTTATATTTACGAGCATATCTAATCTTAGGGTCTATTATCTTATATAAGGTTCCTCCTGCTCTCTTTCTATCCAATGCTTTTACTAAACCTATTCTCTGCATACTAGTAATATAATTTTGCGTTGAGCTTCCTGTACCAGCTTCAGAATTTAACTGGTTTGCTGTAAATTCGTCACTAGTTAATTTTATTAAGTGATTAGAATACTTATATATATCCATAGAATTAGATCTTGCATTTTTAACTCTTGGATAATATTCAAAGTAATTAAATTCTTTAACGTATTTTTCCATTGCTAATTCAATATTTTTATTTTCTAATTTATTTTCATGCCAATTATTTAAAAATTGCTCTCTTAACATATAATTGAATATATGCCATAAATCCCTAGGGTTTTTATTTGACAATTCTTTAATTTCAGGAGTTATTTCAACATCTTCAAAAAAATCCTCAAATTTTATTGGATTACCATCTGTAAATACTTCAATTCTTTTATTAAAAACATGAACAAGCTCTTCATCTTTCCATTCAAGATCATAAAATTTATATTTCTGTGTTCTAACCGCGTGTTTGATATAATTAAAAGGTATTTTCCAAACAGAAGTTACTAATTGTATATCCTTGTTTTCTTGTAAGTTACTGCTACTCAACAAGGGCTTTATAAAATTTGCGATTTCTTGTGCATCACTCTCAAATCTAGTGTCCTCATCCAACTTATCCAAAAAAACTATTATTCTATCAAATCCTATTTTGTTCACTAACTTACAAACTCTTTTCAAAAAACTAAATCCTTTTTCAATATTATTGAAATTTTTTTCAACTTGGAATTCTAAATACGGAAAAATATTTTTCATTTGTTTTTCGTTAATTTGTGGTAACTTAGGATAGTGGGCGGTAATTATTGCATTTAAGGAACTTGTTGCTGCTTCTACACCATAATTCGCAAATAAGTGTATTATTTTACTGAATTTATTGGCTAATTTTTTCAAAAAGCTGAGTTGAATATTTTCTATTTTTTCAACTATTCTTTCTTTTGTTACTTCATCTAAGAATTCTGAAATTAAATATGAAAAGAATATTTTGTCATCTTCGCTTAATTTTCTTATTGCTTTCTTTTTAGCTATAGTATTTTCTACAAGTTGTATAGTAATCTTTTTTGCAATTAAATAATAATATTCGGATTCGTTTATTTCAGTCGTCGATTTTTTAAATTTAATTTCTTCAAAATTATCTATATAACAAATTAGTTTTTTCGAACGATCTAAAATCGATCTATCCAACTCCATTAAAACTGCTGTTTTACCTGTTCCTCTATTTCCAATTAAGGTTAATGTTTCACCTCTATCGAAAGTGTCTTTAATTAATGAATAATCAGCCTGTTTAACAAATAATTTTGAGCTAAATTCCACTTCTTTTTCACTTGTGTATTTATCAAATGGATAACTTTTTAAGTTATATTTTTTGTAGAAGTCTGAAAAGTCGATCAATGTATAAAACACCTCATTGACAAAAAATTTTATATACAATATTAATTTGTGAAAACCTAACTTAATTGACTTTCTCACCTCTATTATATCATTGCTAAAGAGAAGAAACTACTCTTTGGCAAATGGAAGTCTCTTATTTACATAAAAGGAAAGGAAGTAATAGATATGATGATTACTTCCCTTTATATTGTTAAAAATCCTGTCTATTTATGATAAGGCTCCCCCCGATTAATCCGAAACGCCCGATAAACCTGTTCCAGCAAAATCAGCCTCATCAGCTGATGCGGGAACGTCATCCTTGAAAACGACAGCTTTTCATCTGCGCGCTTCAGGACGGCGTCGCTCAAGCCGAGTGAGCCGCCGATGAGGAAGGTTACCTTGCTCTTTCCATATGTGGCGAGTCTATCCATATTATCGGCTAATTCTTCCGAACTTTTCATTTTTCCTTCGATTGCCAAGGCGATGACGTGGGCGTCGGGGCTGATTTTGGAGAGGATTCGTTCGCCTTCTTTGTCTTTGACGATTTTCATGTCCTGGTCACTTAAATTTTCCGGCGCTTTTTCGTCCGGCAGTTCGATGATGTCGACTTTTGCGTATGCCGAAAGCCGTTTGATGTATTCGTCAATTCCTTGTTTTAAATATTTTTCTTTTAGTTTTCCGATTGCTACGATTGATATATTCACAGGTCATCCCCACTTTAAGAACAAGTTATTCAGATGCATTATCCACAATTGTGGATAAAGGTTGTGTATTTAGTGTCCGATCATTCGTTCCCCACTATATATACTGCAGGCTTATCGCACAATTCACAGGTTGTGGATAAACTGTGTGTATGTTCGATTTTTCTGATTTCAGGGGCCAATTCTTCTTCATCCACATACATGTCAATGACGGTTTCAATATGCTCTTCGCAAGACTTCATAAAAGTCCCTCCAATATCTGTATCATTGGGCTCTTTTATAAAAAAAGCTCCTTATTCAATATACCCTATTTATGCACATGTTAGTAGGTTTTAGCATGACTTCGCGCGGTTATCCACAAGCTTTTTATATTCCTCTGGATAACTCTGTTTTCCCTAAATAAAAAACACCAGCTACCCTCGCTGATGCTCTAATCTTTTTTTATACTACTTCTCTTTTTTCCTGAACAACTAAAGAATGCTGATTCGTGATATGCTGCAAATATGAAACGTTAAGAATGAAAGTCCAAAACCCGTTAACCGGCTTTTTAGACAACCTCATAAACGATTTTCTAACCTTAAATGCACTAACTAGATTTATCGTCCAAAAAAGGAGAAATGAGAGCTGCGGGAGGAAGCTGTGTCCGGGGCGCAGCGGGAGAAGCAAAATGCTGTTGCTGTATGGCAGCAACTCTTCTCTTTGAAATGTGATTGAGTAAAAAGTCCAAAAAGGCTCCAAAATTGAAAAGACGCTTAGCAGCAGCGTCACTTTAATGGCGACATAGGGGAGCTTAATTTGGCATCGTTCTAAATTCTTTCTTCTTGAAAGAAACCAGTACGGGATGTATATGCCAGACGTTATGATTGTTAATAACACCGCATATATGGCTTTTATTTTCGGAAATTCTTCTAATTCCTTACTCATGCTGAAACACTCTTCTTTCCTTAAAACTGTTCTTCCAGGTCTTTTTATCCTTGTCATCTATACTTTTCCACTTTCCATATCAAAATGTACTATATTGAATGCAATAAATCAAAATCCATTGAAGTGTCAAATTGGGATTTTCTTAGGTATATGGATTCTTTTTTTTGACCTGAATAAAAAAACTATATCATTTTACCTAATCCTTATTTCGTGTTCACCTGCAGAAATTCGACAATCAATAGGACATTATTCGTCATATTTTTACCTTTGTAATATGCAATCTGTCATTGCGTAACATAAAGGGGTTCATTCGAATCATTTTGTCTTTTTTTCTTTATTTCCCACCTCTCTCAAATAGGAATAATGACATACTGTGTTTCATGTGGAACATTGGACATGAAAAAAGATCAAAGCTTCACAGCCTTGATCTTACAGCCTCTTGCTCATATGCAAATCCGTCGTCTCAAAATTCATTTTTTCATAAAGCCGCTTCGCCTTTTTATTATGGGCGAATACATGCAGGGACAGCTTTTGGACTCCTAATTGCTTTGCCTCTTCTTCTAAGACGGCTAAAGCCTGCTGGCCGATTCCCTGCCCTCGATACGCTTCATAAAGCCCGAAATCGTAAATAAATGCTTCCTTTTGAGGATGGTGCGGGTCAGCGTAGAGCCAAAGCCAGCCTGCGGCATCCTCGCTGTCTTCCTTGATTGACCATAGATGATGGTTGTTCGTTTCAATGCCGTTTGGCAAAAGAGCTGCAAATTGCTCTTCTGCTTTCTCCATCGCTTCCGCCACTGTCCATGTGCCCGCTTTTACTTTCTCCATGGCGTAATGCTGGATGGAATAGGCATGGTATGTCTTAAAGTCTTCTTCCGTCATTGGCATTAAACGGATTGCCGGTTTTTTTCTCGGTTTGTTTAAGTCAATTTTAATTTTTGATTTCAACATCAAATTGTGCTTCACTTCCTTGTTTATTGATCATGATGCTTTGCTCAGCCATTCGCTTTTCGGCTCGGAAAGTTTATTGATTCTGTGCTGAATGTAAATGACATTCAAAAGGAACGCAAAAATGGATCCATTCGCAGGTTCTTTGCCTGAGAGCTTGTTTAATGAAGCGGTCACCACCAGTGCGCAGTAAATCAAAACACCTGCGGACAGAATCAAAATCACGCGGTCGAGCAGCATATAAAGGCTGTAATGCATGTCAGGAAAAGCGATTTTTGCTGATATTCTAATTGGAATCGAAAATAAATGATAAAATATGATAGCTTTTAACGTGGTGTAGGGAATATCATGATAAGGCAGCAAATCGAAGCTTTTTTTCCTGGATAGAAACCAGTATGGTATGTAAACCCCCAGTGTGATCAGACATAGCACAAAAACGGACACGATACTTCTGCTCTTTACATTAGACAGCGTTTTCAACGCAGTCTGCACATTGTCGTTCATATCATTCCTCCGGACACTCGTTTTCCAAACAAATGAATTGAATGAATTTTTTCATAGCAGCGGCACACCCCCTCAATATATTCTTTTCTCCGCTTTTAGACAATATGACTTAGGTACCAATATGACAAATGTACTATTTTTTAAAAAGGATTGCCGCCTTCTCGATTAGCTGAAAAATGTGTGACAACCGTTTTTATGTCATAAGAATGAAACAAAAAACAAAGAGCCTGATTGGAATTCAGGCTCTTTTGTTTACCGCTGTATACTTTTTTGAAGAGAAATCTGCCAGTTGATGCCGGTGCCAATATGGTGTGTTTTGGCAAAGGATCCTTGATTGAGGGCAATACCCAGGCGGTCTAATGAATTGATATAAACAACCGGCTTACCGACCGGCATATCAGCAAACGACCGTCCAAAAGCCATCGTTTGCTGATAGACTTTGGTGTCCTCGTGTTTGATAACCACTTCCACAGGATCTCCGTATTGAACGTCAAGTGACTTGAACAGTTTACGGCTGATATTTGTCCAAAGGTTTCCAAACCGGATATCTAAAATGTCGATCGTTCCGGTTATCCAATCATTTTCGATATAAGCTTCCATGACCGGAAGTTTGACGATGGAATCTGTTGAAACTTCAGGACCGATCCGGTCGAAGCTGAGAATCCCGGCTGCCAGTCTTGCCCCGGTGTAAGCGTAAATGTCGCGTCCATGGAAAGTATGTGATTCGCCTGATCTCGGAAGCCTGTTTTGCGCTTCATCAAGATAGCGCACTTCGACAATCCCATTCTGCCGGCTGATATGGGTGAGTGTTCCGTTGTCCGGTGTGATGATATATTGATCGGAAGAGGTTCTGACTGCGACGCTGCGGCGTTCCGAACCGACACCTGGATCGACGACAGACACGAAGACAGTGCCTTCAGGCCAATAAGAAACGGACTGCAGCAGCCGATAGGAAGCCTCCCAAATGTGAAAAACGGGAATGTTGTGCGTCAAATCAAAAATCCGGAGTGAACTGTCAACTGAATAAGCCACACCGTACATCGCATTTACCGCCCCGTCATCAAGGCCAAAATCAGATTGTAATACAAGTGCATGCTGACTCATCCTATCTCCCTTTCCGCCCTGATTTTCGCAGTGAATCTGCCTTTGCCAAAATGTTTAAATCATCATATCGTACGCGAAATTGAAACGCAATATGATGTTTTGTCCATTTTTTAGAAACTCTCATTTTTATTGAAGCAAAAACCTCGATTTCACACCCTAAAAACCCGATTATTCATCCGGAAAGTCTTATTTTCCTCTCTAACTATCCCATTTTTGACTTTTGACGATCATTCCTCAGACTTGGCATAATAAAAAAACAGCCCGGCCGTACCGGCCAGACTGTCTTTATCAGCTTCCCAATTTGGATCGTGACAGCTTTACTTCTGTTGTTCTTTCTTTTCCGCCCCGCAGGTATTTGATTTTCACCTTATCGCCGACGTTTTTGGTGTAAAGCTTTTTACGCAGATCAACGATATCGTAAACGCGGTCACCGTTGAATTCGACGATGACATCAAGCTCTTTCAAACCGGCTCTGCCTGCAGGAGACACCGGCTGAACGCCCATTACAACAACCCCTGATGTTACGTCTTTCGGCAGTTTAAGCGTTTCCTGCCAGTGGTAGCTTGCAATATCGCCAAGTGATTTCATCTCAATTCCGAAATACGGCCGTCTTACTTCTCCGTACGTTTCCAAATCTTCGATAACCGGAATGGCAAGGTTGGCAGGGATGCTCAGACCGATGCCTTCGACGGCTGATTCAGCGATTTTCATCGAATTAATGCCGATGACTTTTCCATCAATATTAAACAGTCCGCCTCCGCTGTTGCCCGGGTTAATGGCAGCATCCGTCTGCAATACTTCGGCATTCCAGTCCGGCTGTCCGTCTCCGTTTGAATCGACCGGAACAGCGCGTTCGGTTCCTGAGATGATTCCTTGTGTAACAGACCCTGAAAACTGCAGGCCGAGCGGGTTTCCAATCGCGATGACAGGCTCGCCTGTCTTCACTTTATCAGAATCTCCGAATTCAGCAGCCGCTTTTATTTTATTGCTGCTGACTTGCAGGACGGCCAGATCCATCAGTTTATCACTGCCGATCAGTTTTGCCGGAATCCGCGTTCCGTCATTCAGACTGACTTCAATTTGGGATGCCCCTTCAATGACATGGTGGTTGGTCACAATGTGGGATGTTTTGCCGTCCTTTTTATAAATAACGCCCGAGCCTGTTCCCGCTTCGCTGTCTCCATCCCATACACCGGTTTTTTGGATGTTGATAACGCCGACAACAGAATCAGAAACCTTAGAGACCACTTGTGTGACTTCATTGTTCACGTTGACGGATACATTGCGGACCGCACCGCCCTGCTGAGCTCCTTGACCTCCGCGCGCTTCAATGACTTGCAGATTGTACGGCAGCCATCCCTGCTGCGAGAGATACGGCAGGGCAAACACTGTTAAAAGAGCGCCGATAACGGCGCCGACCAGGCTTGAAAACAAAAAGCTTCTCCAATTTCTCACCGGCTTTTCCCGAACGAATTTTTCCTCATCATGATTAAACTCCACTATATTCAAATCCTTTCAAGGAACGATATATGTATATAGTGTGGATCATCTGCCCGCAGATTAATCATTCAATCAGTAAAATTTACACCGCTACAAGAGGTGTCGGTTTCTTAGGATCGGTATCATATAAGTCAAACGTTTCTCCCGCTGCAAATCCTTTGGCAGCCAACGTTTGCTGGACGGACATTCTCGCCAGCTCTTTCATGTTGTTGTCCTGGCTTAAATGAGCCAAATAAATTCTCGATGTCTCATCACCGATTACATCAGTCATTGCGAGTGCTGCGTCCTCATTGGATACATGTCCGACGTCGCTTAAGATCCGGCGCTTGATGTTCCACGGATAGCGGCCCATTTGCAGCATGCCGACATCATGATTGCTTTCAAAAACAAAAGCGTTTGCCGAGCGGATAATGCCTTTCATTCTGTCGCTGACATAGCCCGTATCCGTAATCAAAGCGAGCTTTCGGCCATTGTAATGAAAAACATAAAACATCGGCTCTGCGGCGTCGTGGGATACGCCAAACGATTCGACATCGAGGGAGCCGAACGATTTGACGGTTTCCATTGGAAACACGAATTTTTGGCCGTTATCCATTTTGCCGATATGCCCTTCCATCGCCTTCCACGTTTTTTCATTGGCGTAAACGGGCAGCTCATATTTTCTTGCCAGCACACCAAGTCCTTTTATATGATCACTGTGCTCATGCGTAACAAAAATGCCGTCAAGCTGATCAAGCTTTCGATCAATTTGCGCCATCAGCCCTTCCATCGCCTTCCCGCTAAGTCCTGCGTCAACTAAAAAAGCGTGGTCATCGGTTTCCAAATATAAAGCATTACCGGTACTCCCGCTCGCAAGTACGCTAAATTGCAGGCTCATGGTTTCTCACTCCATTATGATTTTTCCTTTTTCTCTTGTGATTGAAGAAGCGCTCCATCCCGTGCATCCACGATAAATTCTTCGTGAATGGTTTTATCGTCCGTTTTGCGCTCCACTTCGATCCGCCAAACGGGCACGAAAATTTGCGCGCTTGCCAGCGGATACTGCGTGAAATAGCCAAGCTCGGCTGATTTAATTTTGCTGTACTTCTTCAAATAATCCGGATAGTACAAAGCTTCAACCGCTCCGACTGCGGAGATCAAACTTTCCGTTTTGACTTCTTTTATATCCTGCAGCATCGACTGCTTATATGAAACAACTTCGTTTTTATTATTCAGGTACAGAACGACTTCGCCCATCTCTGTGTTATCATCGTTTTGCCGATCCTGAAAAATGTAATTTCCATTATAGGTTTGGAAGAAAACGATCTGTTTTCCCGATTTATCGACTTTCCAAAGCTTGTACTTGTTGCCGTCGATAATCTCTTCGTTCACGATTTCCCTTGCTTTTGTCTCCATATCCGCTTTCGGAAGTGCAATGGGTGTTTCAAATTCCATTTCTATTTCCGTCAAAGCGTTCTCTTTTGCGGTATTCATTAACGCCTTCGGCTTTTGCCCTTTTAACGATTTAATCTCGCTTTGCTTAAAGACTCGCTTTTGTGCAGAGATTGAGGAACCTTTTGACGTCTCTTTAGACAAGTTGCCATATGAAATGTGGTCTGCTTTCATATCTTCCTGCAGCGTTGATTTTTCTAAAATCGGAAACTGATTGTTGCTGCGCTTATCAAAGTATTGAAAGGCCAAAAAGATATCAAGGATGAGGAAGACGATAATGAAGATTGTTTTTGTTCTATTCCACTCCACTCTCAATGCCCTCCTTCACCGCTGAATCTTTCTTTGATACCGGCTTTATCGTACCGTTTATTTTAATGCACCAAGTCGGTACAAGTTTTACAAGAGGGTCTTGTTCCTCTGATACTGAGACCATTTCATAGGCAGGAAAGATTTGCTCAATCTTATCAAAGTCATACTCTTCATTGTCTTGCAGGAACTGAATCAATTCTTCTCCGCTCATGATTTCTTTATCCTTTTTGCTGACCGGATTAGCGTTTGCGCCCAAGACATATGTTGGGTGTTTATAATCCAATATGTCGTTGTTTGCCCAGCGAAGTTCAATCGCTGTCGTTCCGAAAGGCTGGTTTTGGCTGTTAACGACCGGCAGCTGATCCATAAACAGATTAAAGTTGATCTGCTGATTTTCATTCAAGCCGAAAAATTGATAATCATCCGTCCAGCTTCCCGTGTCGTTTAAATATTTAAAGCTTTTATTGATCAGCTCTCCATTTTGATAAGCAGAACTCGGTTCCAGGTTGCGGTGCTGGAACTTAATCTGCCTGTTGTTCGAGTAGACCTCCAAAAGGCTTGTTCCATCCGTATATACCGGTCGGTTTAAGTTGGTTTCCTGCCGGACGGTTTGCGGATCATCAAATAAAGCTTTTTTAAAACGCGTCGGGCTGATCGTTTCTGTAAAATACTCTTTTTCAGACAGCTTCAGCCTATTAACCGGAAGCAAGACATCTCTGCGAGAATTGATTGCAAAGTCCTCGTAAAGAGGCATCTGCGATTTTTCTTTTTCAATGTCTGCAAGGATGTTGCGGTAATTTGCCGATTCAATCACCGCTTCAACAACCGTCTCTTTGCTGAAGGATACAAAGTAGATTTTTTTCATGCCCCGTCCTTCATTGAAAGGAAGAACGATTCTGTCAAAAGAGTTGTATTCATAAGAGTTGGCGGACCATTTGAAAAGCAGCTGCAGCACATCGATTGGAATATTGTCGCTAAAAACGAGATCCAATTTGGAGTCTTTATTTTTAGCGTACAGCCAGTTTTTGAACTGCTGCCTGTCAAATTTGTCCGAGATATCCTTTAACGATTTGACTTCCCATCGGCTCATGTCGTCCCAGAGCTGAGAATAGAGCGTCGTATCATTCAGCAAATAATGCTGTCCATTCTCATGAATGAACATTTGCTGCGGTTTGACGGCTTCATTTAGCAACTTTGTCTGATTTGTAATCGGCTGTTTATCGCTGACCTGAGCCTGTGAATCTTCCACTTTTTCGTAATTCCCCTGAAATCCCCAAATATTAAAAGTAAAAAGAAGACTGATCAAAACCAAAAGGGACAGTATTATCGTTTTAATTGTTTCACGCTTCATCCCAATCATCCTCTTGTTCTTCTTTATATGGCAGGGTAAATGTGATCGTTGTTCCTTTTCCTTCGATACTGTCGGCCCAAATGTCGCCGCCATGGGCTTGTACCATTTCTTTTGCGATCGCAAGACCAAGCCCCGTACCGCCGAGTCTTCTTGTTCTGGCTTTATCGACACGGTAGAAACGCTCGAAGATCTTCTCCATGTCTTTTCTCGGAATGCCGACACCTTCGTCTTTGACACTGATATAAAGAAGCTCTTCTTCTTCATTTACATCAACAGAGAACGTGATATGGCCTCCTTCAGGGGAATATTTCAATGCATTTGAAATGATATTATCCAGCACTTGCGTAATCTTGTCCGGATCGATTTCAACATACAATTCTCTATCCGGCAGATTGCTGATAAACTCAACATGCTGCTCTTTCGTCATTTCAAAGCGCTCAATAATCAATGAGAAGAAACGGATAAAATGAATCCATTCTTTATTGAATTGGTAGTCCTTGCTGTCAAACTTAGAAAGCTGCAGCAAGTCGTTGACAAGTCTGATCATGCGCTCTGTTTCATTCTGTGTCACATTCAAGAAGCGCGGCGCAATGTTTGGATCCTGCCACGCGCCTTCCGCAAGCGCTTCTAAATAGCTGCGCATTGTGGTGAGCGGCGTTCTGAGTTCGTGGGAGACATTTGCCACAAATTCTCTCCGTTCTTGATCGATCTGCTCTTGTTCTGTGACATCGTAAATAACCGCAATCAACCCATCAATCTTTCCGTGCTCTTTTTGGATGACCGAGAAATTGACGCGAAGCACAGACGTCCGTTCTTCCTGTTCAATTTCAAGAAGGAGCGAGTCCTGCTGTTCAACCAAATCTTCGAACGTGTATTCATCTTCAAGGCCGAGCAGTGAGGTGATCGGCATTTCGAGAGCCGTTTCACGTGAAACATTTAAAAGCTCCAGTGCCGGCGTATTAAGCAAAATAATCGCGCCATTTCGGTTTGTCGCGATAACCCCGTCTGTCATATAGGCAATAACAGAAGATAGTTTTTTTCGTTCGCCTTCTGTCATGGATTGAGCTTCTTTCAGCTCTCTCGTTAAATAATTAAACGTTGTGGCCAGCTGGCCGATTTCGTCGTTTCCGTACTTCCTGACTTTTCTTGAGAAATTTCCTTTCGCCAGTTCAATGGCCTGCTTTCTCATATCTGACAGCGGATGTGTAATCGTTCGCGCGACAAAAATTCCGAGGAATGCAGTGATTCCAAGCGCAATAAAAGTTCCAGACGCTAAAATGGTGTTGATCGTCCGGATTTGATTGTAGACATTATCCATCGATGCCACGACATAAATGGCCCCGATCGTCTCTTGATTCGATTTTTTAATCGGCGTGACTGAAATCCGCACTTTGCTGTCACGCTCCGGGTCGAAAAATTTGTTTTCGTACGGAATACCGACAAGCAGTGTCCTTTTAATAATGCCCTCTGTTGTCTTTTTCCCCGCCACCTCCCGGTTATAAGGATTGGAGGTCGCGATGACTTCATAGCTTTTATCAATCAGACTGACTTCGAGAATTTCGCCTTCCTTGCTGAAATCATTTAGAATCCGCTCTGCGTCTTCTTTCAAGGTAGTCGAGGAAGACGTGCTTCTATCCTTCGTCATTTCCTGTTCCAGATAATACGAGAGGTTGTTCACCCGCTGGTCAAGAGAGTCATTATATGATTTAAGAAGTGACTTCTCCATCTCATTGACAAAGTAGACGCCGATAATCTGCATGGCAACGATAATCAGCAGAACGTATATTAAGGTAAACTTAAAATGAATCGAGCGGAAAAAACTGACTTTATTCATTTCGGTATTAGTCCTGTTCCGGATTTCTCAAATAGTAGCCGACACCGCGCCTTGTGACGATCCAGCTTGGGTGACTCGGATTATCCTCGATTTTTTCGCGAAGGCGTCTGACCGTAACGTCAACTGTCCGGACATCTCCAAAGTAGTCGTATCCCCACACGGTTTGCAGCAGATGCTCACGCGTCATGACCTGCCCGATATGTTTAGCAAGGTAATGCAGCAGTTCGAATTCCCGATGCGTCAGTTCGATTGTCTCGTCTCGTTTTGAAACGACGTAGGCATCCGGAAAAATGACGAGCGATCCGATTTGAATTTCGTTTGAAGACGATTCTTCTTCGGCAGGAGCCGCTGTGTTCTGTCTTCTCAAGTTCGCTTTGACACGCGCGAGCAGTTCGCGAGTGCTGAACGGTTTTGTCACATAGTCGTCAGCTCCCAGTTCAAGACCGATGACTTTATCGATTTCCGAATCCTTTGCTGTCAGCATAATGATGGGCATATCATATTTTTTGCGGACTTCACGGCACACTTCCACACCGTCCTTGTTCGGAAGCATGATGTCGAGCAGAATCATATCAGGGTTGAGATCCTCAACCATCTGAAGCGCTTCATTGCCGTCGTATGCGCAATGGACTTCATAGCCCTCTTTTTTCAGATTAAACTCTAAAATATCAGCAATCGGCTTTTCATCATCTACAACTAGTATCTTTTTTTCCATTATTCGTTCCCCCTGGTTCAGAGTTTGGATACAATACAGCCAGCGGATGGCTGCCTAAGTTTTATATCAAGTACACTGCATGTCTTCATTAAAAAACACTTTCTAGAAAATAGATTTCTTATACATTATAACGTTTATGAAGCAAAAGTTAAAAAAATAGTTCAAAGGAAAACGTTTGGAAATTAAATCCACCTGCTATTTTTCCGCTTTTATCACAACAATTAAATTTTTGTGACTTTTTTTACTGAAAAATGAAACATCTTCCCCTTCAAGACCGTCTATATAGTAACGTCTTCTTCTTCGGCCGGGTTACCGGCCTCCCTTTTTTCCCCTTTTTATTCCTTCAGCATTTTATTTCCTTGTTTTCAGCTAAAAGAAAACGCATCTGCTTAAAAACAGACGCGCTTTAGAGTGGCTCGGGACGGAATCGAACCGCCGACACACGGATTTTCAGTCCGTTGCTCTACCAACTGAGCTACCGAGCCAGGTATGTAACTTTTTTAAAATGGCGGTCCGGACGGGACTCGAACCCGCGACCTCCTGCGTGACAGGCAGGCATTCTAACCAACTGAACTACCGGACCTTGCATATTTACAGTACCTGCTTCGGAGAAGAATCGTGGTCTCCTCCGGAGCAAGCGGGGATTTAGCAATTACGCTAAAGTAAATCAATGACCCGTACGGGATTCGAACCCGTGTTACCGCCGTGAAAGGGCGGTGTCTTAACCGCTTGACCAACGGGCCAGGGAAATGGTGAGCCATGAAGGACTCGAACCTTCGACCCTCTGATTAAAAGTCAGATGCTCTACCAACTGAGCTAATGGCTCAAGATTAAAATACACCCTTAGATTTAATCTGAAATAACGACGTCCACATCTCAGGAAGCTTTTTCGAGATGTCTCTCGATGTGTACGCTGAAGCGAATTCTCCGAAGCTTATTCGGACGTGCTCTACCAACTGAGCTAATGGCTCGTTTCGTTGTTTTCGCAACAACGAGATTTATATTATCATAGAACGAACAGAAGTGGCAATATATTTTTTTATTTTTTTCTATTATTTTTTCCCTTCGTGATGATACTCCGCCCCTTCGCGGTTCAGCCAGTGCATGATTCCGTTCGGATGGAATACAGACAGCAGCCGGTCAGCTTCATGAAGCGGCATCCACTTGGCTTCAACAATGTTCTCGTCAAACGTGATGCCATCCGGACGATCGGTGATCCGGGCTCTAAAGACGATGAAATATACATGCTCGCCGCCGATAATCGCTTCATTTATAGCTAATATATCAAGAGGCTGAATTCCATAGCCTGTTTCTTCCTTCATTTCTCTCGCCGCGGCTTCTGTTAGCGATTCTCCAGCTTCCACCTTGCCGCCCGGCAGCGTCCACGATTGATTTTTCTTATTTTTCACCATCAGGATGTTTCCGTTCTCTTCCACGAATGAATATACAACATCGACACGTTCCACCCGTTTGCCCTCCTTGTCCTTGAAAAACAAAGCCCCTGCGAACTGCAGAGGCTCTTCTGGAATTTAGTTCGGACGATAAACGCTTCTCACCACATTTGTTTGAGAGCGGTCAGGACCGACTGAGAAAATAGAAAGCGGAATGCCTGTCAGCTGAGAAACTCGCTCTAGATAATGGCGGGCATTTTCAGGCAGATCGCTCAAGCTTTTCGCTCCTGTGATATCTTCTGTCCAGCCCGGCATTTCTTCATAGACAGGCTCACATTCAGCGAGCGCTTTTAAGCTTGCCGGGAACTCTTCGAGGATCTCGCCGCGGTATTTGTAAGCGACACAGATTTTCAATGTTTCAATACCGGTCAATACGTCAATTGAATTTAATGAAAGGTCGGTAATTCCGCTGACGCGGCGGGCATGGCGGACAACCACGCTGTCAAACCAGCCGACGCGGCGCGGGCGCCCTGTAGTTGTTCCGTATTCGCGGCCGACCTCACGGATTTGGTCTCCGATCTCATTGTTCAGCTCTGTCGGGAACGGCCCGTCTCCGACACGCGTTGTGTAAGCTTTCGATACACCAACGACATGCTGGATTTTTGTCGGTCCCACACCTGAGCCGATCGTTACGCCGCCGGCGACAGGGTTTGAAGATGTAACAAACGGATATGTTCCTTGGTCGATATCAAGCATAACCCCTTGCGCCCCTTCGAATAAGACGCGGCGGCCGTCATCAAGCGCGTCGTTTAAGACGACGGACGTGTCGCAGACATATTGTTTGATCTGCTGGCCGTACTCATAGTATTCGTCTAAAATGTCTTCTATTTTAAATCCTTCCGCATCGTACATTTTTTCCAGCAGACGGTTTTTTTCTTCTAAATTGCGGGCGAGCTTTTCTTCAAAGACTTCTCTATCCAGCAGATCGGCGATGCGGATTCCGACGCGAGCGGCTTTGTCCATATAAGCCGGGCCGATTCCTTTTTTCGTCGTGCCGATTTTATTGGCCCCTTTCCGCTCTTCTTCGACCGCATCAAGCTTTAAATGATACGGCAGAATGACATGGGCCCTGTTGGAGATTCTCAAGTTGTCCGTGCTGACGTTCCGCTCATGAAGATAAGCCAGCTCCGTCACCAATGCTTTCGGATCAACAACCATTCCGTTGCCGATCACACACGTTTTATCCTTATAAAAAATACCGGATGGAATCAAATGCAGTTTGTACGTTACCCCGTTGAATTTAATTGTATGTCCTGCGTTATTTCCGCCTTGGTACCGTGCGATTACCTCTGCGTTTTCGGAAAGAAAATCGGTGATTTTGCCTTTTCCTTCGTCACCCCACTGCGTACCTACAACAACTACTGAAGACATATCCGTGCACCTCCGTTAACCTTTTCAAACGATATCAATATCAAACACATTCAGTTTATCAGTGTCATCCCGCAAAGTCAATCGGAAATCCGAACATTAATTTTAACACCAAACACATTTGTTCGTTATTATAAAGCAAATTTCATATATTTTCTTTTTAATAGACAGTCTGTAAGTCAAATCTTAAAAATAAGCGTTTTTCTTGGACAAAGACACATAAAAAACCGGCAACACAAATATTCAATAAGTAAGGAGGGAGATGCCGATGGAGACGGTATTAATTTTTGCATCTGTTTTATCGCCGATTATTTTGGCGCTGGTCGAATTGGTGAAGAAGACGTTCAAGGTGCCGAAAAACTTGATTCCGCTCGTTTCACTCTTGATAGGTTTGCTGATCGGGGCCGCAGCATATCCTTTTACAGACCTTGAACTCGTGCTCCGTTTATGGTCCGGAGGACTTGCCGGATTAACCGCAACGGGGTTATTTGAAATCGGTAAAAACCGCAATGCAAGAAAAAAGAAAAATCCCTGAGAGCATGTCTCAGGGATTTAAGCACCAGGCGCAACACCCGCGTCATCAAACCGGCGTTCCAGGTTGACGAACTTATTGTATTCTTTTACAAAAGCGAGTGAGACGGTCCCGACCGGGCCGTTCCTTTGTTTTGCAATAATGATTTCAATGATGTTTTTATTCTCAGATTCTTTGTCATAGTAATCATCGCGGTACAGGAACGCAACGATATCGGCGTCCTGCTCGATACTTCCCGATTCCCGGATGTCCGACATCATCGGACGCTTGTCCTGGCGCTGCTCGACGCCCCGGGAAAGCTGTGAAAGGGCGATGACTGGAACTTCAAGCTCCCTCGCCAGCGCTTTCAGTGCACGGGATATTTCCGACACTTCCTGCTGACGGTTGTCACTTGATCTGCCGCTTCCTTGGATGAGCTGCAGGTAGTCGATTAAAATCATGCCGAGGCCGTTCTCCTGCTTTAACCGTCTGCACTTGGAACGGATTTCGCTGACGCGGATCCCCGGTGTATCATCGATGAAAATACCGCTGTTTGATAAGCTTCCCATCGCCATTGTCAGCTTGCCCCAATCTTCTTCCGTCAGGTTTCCGGTCCGGAGATTCTGGGCGTTGATGTTGCCTTCCGCACAGAGCATCCGCATGACCAGCTGTTCGGCGCCCATCTCAAGGCTGAAGATCGCGACGCTTTCATCGGTTTTAGTCGCCACGTTTTGGGCGATGTTTAAGGCAAAAGCAGTTTTACCGACTGACGGACGGGCGGCTACGATGATCAAATCGTTTCTTTGAAAGCCCGCCGTCATTCGGTCAAGCTCGGTAAAACCTGTCGGGATCCCGGTGATGTCCCCTTTTCTGTTGTGGAGCTGTTCGATATTATCGTAAGTTTGAACGAGCACATCTTTAATATTTTGAAAGGCCCCGGAGTTTTTGCGCTGGGCGACTTCCATAATCGTTTTTTCTGCTTCGCTTAAGAGGTCTTCGACTTCATCCTCCCTTGTATATCCGTCTTGAGCAATCGTCGTTGCCGTACGGATCAAGCGGCGGAGAATCGATTTTTCTTCCACGATTTTCGCATAATACTCTATATTAGCCGCTGTCGGCACAGAATTTGCAATATCCGTCAAATAAGAAATACCGCCAACCTCTTCCAAAAGGTCCGTGTTCGCAAGCTCTGATGTCACCGTCACCAGGTCTACAGGCTCGCCGCGGTCTCCAAGAACAAGCATGGCGTTATATATTTTTTGGTGCGACATTCTGTAAAAATCATCTGGAATCAAGACTTCTGACGCCAAAGTTAAAGCTGATGGTTCTAAAAAAACAGCACCTAACACGGCCTGTTCGGCTTCGATATTTTGCGGCGGCAGCCTGTCATTCAGAAGATCTGTCATGTTAAGCACCGTCCTCCCATTTAAAAATAATCCAACGTCTATTTTACCATTTTTACAGAAAAAAAGTAGACTCGCTTTTTGTAGAAATATTTTCATAGAAAGGGAGAACGACAATGAGGATGTTTGCTCCCCTGATTTATCCGGGAAAACAAATCAATAACATGTTTGGGGAGGTTGTTTTTCATGAAGGTCTATATGGTGACACCAAATGCCGAGACGGACGGATGGTTTTTGAAACTGGAAGATACGGCGCCTGTTGAGCTTTATGACACAAGGACAGAGGCCGTAGAAAAAGGAGAAGAGATGGCGAAAGAGAATCGTCCTGCGAAGCTTGTCATCTATGACCGGCAGGACAACAAAGAAGACGAACGGTCTTATTAAACACCTCGGCCGAGGTGTTTTTTTATTCCACTATTAATCCAGCCGGCTGTTCCAATTGTTTTTCAAAAGCATGCTGACCATCAAATCGGTCGCATGTTGGTACAAATCCCATTCTTCATAGGCCGCAAATTTCATCCGCAGCGTTTGCAGCACATTGCGCATATCTTTGTATTCTTCAAATGTGTAAAGCCCTTTCGCTCTGATCTGCTGTTCATACAATTTCTTTTTCAGCACAGATAATGTCGAATTCAAGACGATCACCTCCTCTTTATTTATATCGCTTTTTTCTTTTTCTTCCAACTCACTTGTCATATGATGTTACAATATATATCGGAGTCAATATTCACTGTTGCGTACTCTGTACGCTGGGGTACAATATAAAATGGAGGACTTTATGAAACCTTTACAAATATCTGCCGAAACGGCGCAAAAACTTTCGGAAAGCTTAAATCTTCCTCTTGAACAAATCATGCATATGCCGCAGCATATCCTGCTTGCGAAAATTGCCGAAATTCAGAAGCAAGATCAAAAAAGTAACCTTGGATGATGTTCCGGGTTTCTTTTTCATGTCACTTTTCCACCTGAAAGCAAAGGAGAATACAGCATGCATTACATTGACGCTCGACGCCCCCGTTTGAACAATATCTTATTGATTGCAGGAATCATATTTATCGCTTTTAATTTAAGACCGGCTATTACATCTGTCGGGCCATTGATCAGTTCGATCCGCTCGGATATGGATTTGACGAACGGCATGGCCGGCTTCTTGACGACGCTGCCGCTGTTATCTTTCGCCGTCCTGTCCCCCATCGCCCCTAAGCTCGGACAGAAGCTGGGCAATGAGAGAACCCTCTGGGTCGGATTGGTCATCTTATTGATCGGGATTTTGCTGCGCTCTTACGGAGAAGCTTTCACACTATTTGCGGGAACCGCATTGATCGGAGTCGGCATCGCCATCTCCAATGTGCTCTTGCCCAGCCTGATCAAACATAAATTTCCTGACAAAGCGGGAATTATGACAAGTTACTATACGACAGCCATGTCGATTTTTGCGGCGCTCGCCTCAGGGATCAGCATTCCGCTGTCGCACGGTTTAGCGTGGGGATGGAGCGCATCGCTTATGGTCTGGGCCGGTCTCGCGTTTGTTGCGATTTTGATCTGGGTTCCCCAGCTCCGCTATCATGATACGGGAAACCGTACGGTCAGCTTAAAGACGGACGGCCAAACGGTCTGGCGCTCGAAAATCGCCTGGCAGGTCACATTCTTTATGGGCATACAGTCGTTCTTGTTTTACTGCACGATCGCCTGGCTGCCTGAAATTCTCCGTTCGCATGGGATGAGCATGTCGCTTGCCGGCTGGATGCTGTCGCTGATGCAGTTTGCCAGCCTCCCGTCGACATTTTTGACTCCGGTTCTTGCCGGACGGTTCCGAAACCAAAAAAGCATCGTGCTGGCCCTTGGCATCCTATACTTGGCGGGGATGTCAGGGCTATTGTACGGAGGCAATACAGCGATGCTGACGCTGTGGGTCATTTTAATCGGAATCGGACAAGGATCCAGCATCAGTTTAGCCTTGACTTTAATCGGGCTGAGAAGCGAAAATGCCGATCAAGCAGCGGCATTATCAGGAATGTCGCAATCAGCCGGATATTTGCTGGCAGCGATTGGTCCAAGCTTTGTCGGTTTTCTTTACGATCACATGCACTCATGGAACGGACCGATTTTACTGTTCATCGGTGCGCTGGTCGCTTTAATCGGTGCAGGACTCGGTGCGGGAAGAAATCAATATATTTATGCTAAAGCAGCATAACGAAGCCGGCAGATAAGCCGGCTTTTTTTTGGAACATAACCTGACAACACAGCGGCTAAATGAAGTGTGATGCTGTATGATCAGATTTGACAAAAATAATTCTCTTAATGGTCTAGACAACTAGAGTTGTAATGTTCTATACTGATGATAACGTTTTCAAGAAAGGACTTTTGACTGTGAAAACCAACCCATCCCAACGCTATATGTTTAAACATCTTCATATTTACAGTGAAAATGGAATGATAGAAGACGGATTTCTTCTGACGAACGGGGAAAAAATCGAGGCTTACGGACCAATGACTGATATTCCCGCTTCCGCCGCAACAGCAGAACAACTGACATTTCCGGAGAACTTCAAAGTGCTGCCGGGCATGATTGATGTTCATATTCACGGAGCAAACGGCGCAGATGTCATGGACGGAACAGCCGAGGCTTTGCAAACAATGGCCGAAGCCCTGCCGAAAGAAGGAACGACAAGCTTCCTGGCGACGACGATGACCCAGGATAAAGCCACGATCGAGCATGCGCTGGCAAACGTTCACCGCTATAAGGAAGCAGGCGGCCAGCCCGGGACCGCCGAAGTATTAGGCGTTCACTTAGAAGGCCCTTTTATTTCAGAAAAGCGGTGCGGCGCCCAGCCGCCGGATGATATTATCCCGCCGGATCTTTCGTTATTTAAAGAATGGCAGCGCATCTCCGGGAATAACATTAAATTAGTCACACTTGCGCCAGAGCTGGAAGGGTCTTTGGAACTAATTTCCTTTTTGAAAGAAACAGGTGTCACGGCTTCCGCCGGCCACTCCGACGCCGGACTCAAAGAAATGGCAGACGGGATTAAGGCCGGCATCTCCCATGTCACCCATTTGTTCAACGGCATGCGGGGGCTGCACCATCGCGAGCCGGGGACGGCCGGAAGCGCCCTTCTGCATGATGAACTGAAGGCCGAAGTCATAGCCGACGGCATTCATGTTCACCCTGCGGTCGTCAAGCTGGCATTTCAGCAAAAACAGAAAGAAGGCATCATTTTAATTACGGATGCCATGCGCGCAAAATGCTTAAAAAATGGAACCTATACATTAGGCGGACAGGAGGTGTTCGTGAAAGGCGAAAAAGCCGTCTTAGAGGATGGTACGCTTGCCGGCAGCATCTTGAAGATGAACCAGGCTGCTCTGAACATGATGGATTTTACAGGATGTTCACTCGAAGATATCGTGTACATGACAGCGGTCAATCCCGCCAAGCAGCTTCATGTGTTTGACCGAAAAGGCAGCATACGAAGCGGGAAAGATGCCGATTTGATCATTTTAAATGAAAAAAATGAAGTTGTGATGACGCTTTGCAAAGGCGTGATTGCTTTCAGCAAAAGGGAGGTTTCACCATGAAAATCATTGAAGCTAAAGATTATCAGGACATGAGCCAAACGGCCGCCCGACTCATCATCGAGAAAGTAAACCGCTTATCTGCGCCTGTTCTCGGCCTTGCAACCGGAGGAACGCCTCTCGGCACATATCAGGTTTTAAGGGAAGACCATGCGCATAACAAAACGACTTACAAGCACGTCTATACCGTTAACTTAGACGAGTATGTCGGCGTTTCTCCGGATTATGAAAACAGCTATACATTCTATATGAAAAAACAGCTTTTCGATCACATTGACATTCCGCTCAGCCATACCCATCTTCCGGACGGAATGGCTTGTGACCTGGACGCTGAATGCAGCCGCTATGAAGCGCTGATCGAGCGGCTTGGAGGCATTGATCTCCAAGTGCTCGGCCTCGGCTTGAACGGCCACATCGGATTTAACGAACCGGGCACCCCATTTTCATCGAAAACGCATACAGTCGAACTGACACAATCAACGAAAGAAGCCAATGCCCGTTATTTTGATTCTTATGACGCCGTCCCGTCGCAAGCCATAACGATGGGCATTTCCACGATCATGAAAAGCAAGCAGATCCTGCTGCTCGTTTCAGGAGAGAAAAAAGCGGGCATCCTGGCGAAGCTTCTCAGTGAAGAACCAAATGAAGACACGCCCGCTTCTGTCTTAAAAACACACCAGAACGTCGTTATCATAGCGGACAGCGATGCTTTATCAATCGTGAAAGAAAGGGGTATGGCCTTTTGATCAAAAAAGATTCCCACATTCCGATTTACTATCAGATTGAGACCGAGATTAAAAAGCTTGCCGAAACAAAAGATTTGAAGCCCGGCGACCTCATTCCTTCTGAAAGAGAGTTTGCAGAAAAATATGAGGTAAGCAGGATGACCGTCCGGCAGGCAGTCAACAATCTCGTCAATGAAGGCATCCTCGTCCGACAGCGGGGAAAAGGAACATTTATTGCCGAGCCTAAAATTGAGCAGCCTCTCAAAGGATTGACAAGCTTTTCCGAGGACATGAAATCAAGAGGCATGAGACCCGGCACAAAAATGCTCGGCTTCGGCGTCATTCCGTGTGACCAGAGCACAGCGCGCAAACTGGAGATACATGAAGGGGCTTCCGTCTATGAAGTCAAACGAATCCGTCTCGCCGATGACATCCCGATGGCTTATGAAATCTCCTATTTGCCCGCCGACCTTATCAACGGCCTGACAGAAGACATTATGAGCGCATCTTTGTATGACTATGTCGAAAATACGCTCTCCCTTACGATTGACCGAGCCGCACAAACACTCGAGCCGGCGATTGCCTCTCCGGCAGAGAGCGAGCCCCTCGACATCGAGGAAGGCGCACCCGTCCTGCTCATCGAACGTTTGAGCTATTTGGACGACGGCAGACCGTTTGAAGTAGTCAAATCCGTTTACAGAGGCGACCGCTATAAATTCGTCATCGATATGAAGAGGGAAGAACAATGAAGAAGACAGAGGACACGAACGACAAAAGCAAAGCACTTGATGAAATGAATGCTTTAGATATCGTCACCTTGATGAATGAGGAAGACTATACAGTCCCTCGCGCCATTACGCCCTGCCTTCCCCTGATCGCTGAGGCGGCGGATACGATTGTCAGCCGTTTTAAGCAAGGCGGAAGAGTGTTTACAGCTGGCGCCGGCACAAGCGGCAGAATCGCAGTCCTTGATGCCGCAGAACTCTCGCCGACATTCTCTATTGACGAAAGCCGTTGGACCGGCCTGATCGCCGGCGGATATGACGCGATGTGGACGCCTCTTGAAGAAAATGAAGATGACCATGAAAAAATCGTCGCCGAACTGAAAGCGCAATCATTCTCGGAAGATGACGTCTTAATCGGCGTCACAGCGAGCGGCTCGACACCTTATGTCCTTGGCGCATTATCCTATGCCAAACAGCTCGGAGCCGCGTCTGTTTCGATCAGCTGCAACGCGGATACAGAAGCGGGCAAATTAAGCGATATCGCGATTGAGGTGCAAACAGGACCGGAAATTATCCGCGGTTCAACGCGGCTGAAAGCAGGAACCGCTCAGAAGATGATCTTGAACATGCTGTCAACAGCTGCAATGGCGAGGCTTGGCCGCGTCTACCAAAACGAGATGGTGAATATGAGGCTGCTCAATCAAAAATTGGCCGGGCGAGCTGTCACCATTCTGATGAATACCACCGGATTATCACAGAATGAGGCCCAGCAAGCTTTAAAAGAAAGCGGCAATGACATCAAGGCAGCGATCTTTATGGTGTTGACAAACGGAACACTTGAAGATGCCCGCCGCTGTTTATCCCATGAAAATGGACATTTGAAAAAAGCGATTCAATATTACCGAAAGGGGTTTTAACTATGTTGGGATTTCTTCAAAATATCGGCCGCGCGCTCATGCTGCCGATTGCCGTTCTTCCTGCTGCGGGCCTCCTGCTCGCCTTGGGAAGAGAAGACCTGTTAAACATTCCGTTTATCGCCGCTTCAGGACAATCGATTCTTGACCAACTGCCGATCATCTTTGCGATAGGCGTTGCAATCGGTTTGTCAAAGGATGGCCACGGGGCCGCCGCACTATCCGGAGCCATCGGTTATTTTGTCCTGACAGGCGGCTTAGCAGCCATCAATGAGAACCTGAACATGGGCGTTCTCGGCGGAATTATTTCAGGTGTAGTCGCCGCCGTCATGTATAACCGCTTTAAAGATGCAAAACTGCCTGACTGGCTCGGGTTTTTCGGCGGAAAACGAAGCGTTCCGATTATGACTGCCTTCTGTTCCATTATTCTTGCAGGGATTTTCGGCTTCGTCTGGATTTACGCACAGCAGGCCATTGACGCCATTGGCGGCTGGATTATCCATGCTGGGGCATTGGGAGTCGGCATATTCGGTCTTTTAAACAGACTGCTCCTGCCGCTCGGCCTTCATCACATTTTAAACAATATGGTTTGGATGGTCTTTGGAGAATTTGCAGGCAAAACGGGTGACATGAACCGGTTCTTTGCCGGAGATCCAAGCGCCGGCGCATTTATGACAGGGTTCTTCCCGATCATGATGTTCGGTCTTCCTGCGGCATGTCTGGCAATGATCGCGGCCGCGAAAAAGCATCGCCGCAAAGCAACGGCCGGATTGCTGATCGGATTGGCGTTCACATCATTTTTAACAGGTATCACGGAGCCGATTGAGTTCACATTCATGTTTTTATCGCCGCTTCTCTTCGGTATTCACGCCTTGTTAACCGCAAGCGCCATGACCGTGACCAATATGCTCGGTATCCACCACGGCTTTACCTTTTCAGCCGGGACGATCGACTACCTTTTAAACTTTGGAATCGCCACAAAGCCGCTGCTTTTGCTGCCGCTCGGTCTTGTATACGGCATTATTTATTTCATCATCTTTTATTTCCTTATTACGAAGCTCAATTTGAAAACGCCTGGACGAGAGGAGGACGATGACCAGGAAAACACACCTGTCAGCCCTGACACAGGATCGTCCAAATACGATACCCTTGCGGACAAATACATCGAAGCGCTTGGAGGAAAAGAAAACATCGAGACGCTGAACAATTGTGTAACCCGCCTCCGTCTCAAGGTCCGCGATGCTTCCAAACTGGATGAAAGCACGATGAAAGCCATGGGAGCAAAAGGATTCGTGAAGCTTAATCAGCACGATGTACAGGTGATCATCGGTACAGACGTTGAATTCTTGGCCAATGAAATGAGAAAACGCACTGAATAAAAGATAAGCCCCTTCTGCACTTTGCATGAAGGGGCTTTGTTATTTTATGATTGCTCTTTCACGTGAACTTTCAGTGTTGCTTGTACTTCTGGATGGAGTTTCACGGGAACATTTGTATATCCCAATGAGCGAATCGCATCGTTTAATTCGATTTTACGTTTGTCGATTTTTAACTGGTGGCTTTTTTGCAGCGCGTCCGCGATTTGTTTGCTTGTCACGGAGCCGAATAGACGGCCGCCTTCTCCGGACTTGGCTGAAAGTTCCACCGTGATGTCCTCAAGTTGTTTTTTCAGCTCTTTCGCATGTTTCAGTTCTTCAGCCGCTTCTTTCTTCTCTTTTTTCTTCTGGCCTTCAAGCGCGCTGATATTGGATGATGTCGCTTCAACAGCCAGCCCTTTTTTGATCAAAAAGTTGTGCGCGTATCCATCCGCTACATTTTTTACTTCGCCTTTTTTCCCTTTGCCTTTAACATCCTGTAAGAAAATTACCTTCATTTCTGAATGCCTCCTTCGAAATACTCGTCAATCGCTTCTTTCAGTCGGCGGAGCGTTTCTTCAACCGTGATATCGGTCAGCTGTGTCGCGGCATTGGTTAAATGACCGCCGCCCTCGAGCGCTTCCATGATGATTTGAACATTCACTTCGCCGAGCGACCTCGCACTGATGCATACCGTATTCTCGTCTCTTCTCGCCACAGCAAATGACGCTTCGACATCACTCATGGACAGAAGAGAATCCGCGGCTTGCGCAATGATAACCTGGTCAAAATATTCGTCCGCCTCATCGTCCGGCAGCGATGCGATGGCGATGCCGTTTTGATAGAAAACGGTATGCTGAATCAGCTTCGCCCTTTTAATATAATGATCGGCTGTTTCTTTTAAAAACTTTTGCACCAATACGGTGTCAGCGCCTTTTGCGCGCAAATATGACGCCGCATCGAACGTACGGGAACCGGTGCGCAGCGAGAAGCTCTTCGTATCGACAATAATCCCGGCCAAAAGGGCTGTTGCTTCGATCATGTTAATTTTTAAGCGCTTCGGCTGGTACTCGAGCAGCTCTGTCACAAGCTCTGCTGTAGATGAAGCGTACGGCTCCATATAGACGAGCAGCGGGTCTTTAATAAACTCTTCCCCTCTTCTATGATGATCGATAACGACGATATTTTCAATTTTATTGACCAGCCTTTCTTCAATGACAAAGGAAGGCTTATGTGTATCAACGATCACGAGCAGCGTGTCGTCTTTCGCAATCTCAAGCGCCTCTTCCGGCGTAATAAACCTGGACCACAGTTCTTCGTATTTTTTAATTTCCCCGATCAGTCTTTGAACGCTTGAACCGATCTGATTGGAGTCGATCACGACAAAACCGTCTTTGCCGTTTGCTTGAGCGACCTTCAAAATCCCGATGGCTGATCCGATCGAATCCATATCGGGAAACTTATGACCCATGATAATCACATTGCTGCTTTCAGAGACAATCTCCTTGAGAGCGTGTGAAATGACCCGGGCTCTGACGCGCGTCCGTTTTTCCATCGGATTCGTCTTGCCGCCGTAAAACTTCACTTTCCCGTTCGGCTGCTTGATTGCCACCTGATCTCCTCCGCGTCCCAGCGCCAGGTCAAGGCTGGATTGCGCCAAGTCGCCAAGCTCTTTCAATGATGCAACAGATGCACCGATTCCGATGCTTAACGTCAAGGAGATCGTATGAACGGATGTCTTCTCCCGAACTTCATCAAGGATCGAAAACTTTGATGCTTCAAGCTCGCTTAATATGTGTTCGTTTAATACACCGATAAACCGCTCAGAGGAAACCCGTTTTAAGAAAATGCCGTACTCTTGGGCCCACTGGTTCAAAAGCGATGTCACTTCACTGTTTATCGAGCTTCTTGTCTGGTCATCAAGCCCTTGTGTCACATCGTCGTAATTATCGAGAAAGATGTAGGCAAGGACCGTTCTTTCATTTTCGTATTGTCTCTCAATCTGCGTCTGCTCTGTGACATCGAAGAAATAAAGCAGCTTTTCTTCCCGTTTGATAACCACATTAAATTTCCGCTCATTCAGCGTAATCGTTTCTGTGTCCACTTCCTGCTTAATCAAAGGGACGACAGATTCACAAGTATCATAAAGCGACCGGCCGACGAGCGTATTTTCATTAAAGCATGACGCCATAAAAGGATTGGCCCACTCGATATAGTACTGATCGTTAAACAGCATGATCCCGATCGGCATTTCGAGCAGCGCCTCTTCCCCGACTTTTTTCAGACGGTAAGACAGCGTCGATATATAATCGTCCAGCTCTTTTCTGATTTGGGAGTCCGCCCGTCTCAAAAAGTACAATATGACACCCAGAATCAGAACGCCGGCCGCTCCTGCCACCCAATTAAAATAAATGTTGATGAGGACAGAAATGATTGTGACGACGATTAAAGAATATATGGGGTATCGAAATAACGGTTTTTCATAAAAACTTGGCACTCAAATCAACTCCTCACCATTGGAGAACATCGTGGCTACGATTTTTTTACTCTTTCTCTCAAGTTAAAGCCTATGTCAATTATACCTAAGATGCGAACAAGGTACATCAGGGGCGAAAACAACCCGATAATTAAAAAAAGAACCGGCAGGACAGTTGGCAGTTTCTTGGCATGGCAAAAGTAAAACACAAATGAAAACCCTTGAATGATCAAGACAAAGCCCATGATGAGACTCGCATTTAGCAGAATGGAGTAATATATGCTGCCCTCTTCAACGGGAGCCAGCGACAGAAGAATCGTCAATAAATAGATCCAAATCATGCTTTGCGGAAGCCTCATATCCCTGAACGGTTTCAAAGACGGTATTTGGATGATGCGCCGAAGCACCGGCTTGGCGAGCAGGTGATTCAAAAACGCGGTGATTCCGGAAAATATCACAATGGCTGTCGGATATAAATATTGCGCCTGTTTGAATTGTTCATTCAGCAATTCGATCTGTTTAGCCGCTTCTTTATCATTTCCAAACTGTTTGATACTTGATTCAAAGGTTTTGATTGTTTCATTATATGCTTGATTGGCCGTCTCTATTAAGTTTAACCCGAGAAACTGAATGCTGATGAAAAGCAGCAGCACGATCGAAATCATGTATGTAACAGCTGATGCAGCAATCGCTTGGGCTGGCTCTTTTCTTCTGTAGAAAAAGCCCATGATCACACCCGCAGCACTTACTGGAATAGCAAACATCAGCCCGCCTAAGGAACCGGCAATCAACGAAACGGGTAAACTGACCAACCCTACCGAAATCCCGGGCTTTAGACCGTGCCTGATTGTTTGAACCATGGCAGGCAGCGGCAGCGTCAATAAAAGAATGGTTCCGATAAAAGGCATATAGAGGCTGATCATCAGCAAAACGGCAAAAATACTGACCATGATAGCGCCTTCTACTAAAGCTCTTGTTTGTTTCACTTGTTCACCTCGTATGTTTAAATGTCATGAATCAAAAAGAGCAGCATAGACGACTGCTCTTTTCTAACGCCGAAAATTTCATTTTCAAATAAAGACGATGAGATGAGCAGGTCTCGGCCTTTTCTCATTGTTTCTTTATTCTAACATAAGGTCAAATCGCAAGTAAAACGATCATAAGGCTTGAGAAAACGAGTAAATGTTCCATGTGAAACACTGTCAGTCGAGAAACCCCGACTTCTCTTTATTTTTCTTTCTCGCTTTTCTGATCAACAACAATATAATCAAAATTGCGATCAGAAGCGTCACGCGAAGCCCGCCACTCAAGAATAGAAAAAAGTCCTTCAACACATCCAACACATTGATCACCTCTCATTGTTGTCACTTAGATGCAAAAATCCCGTATTATTTGATTTCCCCTTTCCAAAACGGTCTAAAACGTCCCTCCGATTCTTCTATTAACCTTTTGACGGCAATGGGCATATGCTGACTAAGAAAAAGCAATAAAGGAGAATCTGCATGACAACAAAAACATTGGCTTGGCATGAAACGATGGAGTTGCATGAACTGATCGCGGCCCAGTCTGTCGGATTGGTCAAGATCAAGAAAAGCATGAAAAAAATCAGCGATCCTCAGTTAAGACAGCTTTACAGTGTTTCAGCGAAGGCATTGGAGCAAAATTTAAGGGAGCTTCTTCCCTTTTTGCCAAAAACCCCGGCATTTCATCGGGAGGAAGAACGGGCCGACCTGTATTTTGATGCGGGTGATCTGTTGGTATTGGCGAAAACGACCGTTCGAAACTATGCGATTGCGATCACGGAAACGGCGACGCCTGAACTCAGGAGAGTGTTTGTTAAACAAATCAATGCGGCTATTAAATTGCATGAGCAAATTTTTTATTTTATGTACCAAAAAGGCTTATATCCCGCCTATAATCTCGTTGACCTGCTAAAAGGCGACGCCATGCACGCGCAAAAAGCGATATCGATGAGATAAACAAGCCAGCAAGGATAGGATCCTTACTGGCTCTGTTTTAGGCTATTTTACAATTAAAACCGGACACTTCACTCTTTTCGCTACTTTATGGCTGACACTTCCCAGCACCATTTCCTGCAAAGTGTTCAGCCCCCTGCTTCCGATAATCACGATATCAACATCATGATGGTTGGCGTACGATACTATCGTCGGGCCCGGCTCCCCGTGCTGCATCGTCATTTGATAGGGAACGGCCGATTGTTTTAATTTATTTTCTATCGACAGCAGCCTGCTGCGCCGTTCACGTTCGAGTTCTGCACGGTTTTCGCTATGCAGAACTTCATGTTTTGCTTTCGCATAATCCAATACATAAATAACGTCAACGACCGCCTGCTTTGACATGGAAGCCAAATGAATCGCATGATCGGCCGCTCTTTCAGAATGCTTTGAGCCGTCAGCAGCCAGCAATATATTTCTATACACCCTTCATCACCCGTTTCTTAGTGATTTGACACTGAACGATGAGGCTGATCATAAGTTGCCAGTTTTTCGACCAGCTTCCAGCTGGACTCATTTAAACCAATCAAGTCAACGTCTATTCCCTGATCTTTCATTTTCAAAACGACTTTATCGATAGCCGCCACAGCGGAATCATCCCATATATGGGCCTCTGAAAAATCAAGAATGACCTTTTTCGTTTGCTCATCCGTTTTAAAAGACTTTACGAAATCTTGAACAGATGCAAAGAAAACTTGTCCTTTGATGATGTACTTGATCGCATGTTCTTCTGACGTTTCTTCAATCTTCAATTTAGAAATTTTCGCCACGAAGAAGATCGCGCTCAAAATAACACCGGCGAAAACCCCTTTTGATAAATCGTGGGTCGCCACAACGGTAATAACGGTCACAAGCATGACAATGGAATCCGTTAGCGGCACCTTTCTTAACATGCTGAACGAAGACCAGTCAAACGTACCGATCGATACCATAATCATCACACCGGCTAAGGCCGCCATCGGAATCTGTACGACCCAGTCGCCCAGCACCATGATCAAAAACATTAAGAAAACGCCGGCAACCAAAGTGGACAAGCGGCCTCTTCCTCCTGATTTCACATTGATCACAGACTGGCCGATCATCGCGCATCCCGCCATGCCTCCGAAAAACCCGGCGACAATGTTGGCGATGCCCTGTCCGCGGCTTTCCTTGTTTTTATCGCTTTCCGTATCCGTCATATCATCAACAATAGAAGAGGTTAATAATGACTCAAGCAAGCCGACGATGGAAAGCGCAAATGCTGTTGGAAAAATAATGGCCAACGTCTCAAAATTGAAAGGAATATTGGGGATCATAAAAGCAGGCAATGATTGCTTTATTTCTCCCAAATCACCGACAGTGCGCAAATCAAAATGGCCAAAAATAGCAAATGCAGTCATCGCAATAATAGCAACAAGTGCAGATGGAACGGCTTTTGTAAAGCGGGGAAGAACATAGATAATCAACAACGTAATCCCGACCACAACATACGTCATATTCGAAACTCCAACAAAATGAGGAACCTGCGCCATAAAGATTAAAATGGCGAGCGCATTTACGAAACCTACCATAACCGACCGCGGAATAAATTTCATAAAGCGCGCAATCTTCAGCACCCCAAATATCAATTGGATGATTCCCGTTAAAATCGTAGCAGCAAATAAATAATCAAGCCCGTGATCCCTGACCAAAGATCCCATCAAAAGAGCCATCGCCCCGGTCGCGGCTGATATCATCGCCGGACGGCCGCCCGTAAAGGAAATGACAACAGCAATACAAAAAGATGCGTACAAACCGACCATCGGGTCTACACCCGCAATGATGGAAAACGCTATGGCTTCAGGAATGAGAGCAAGCGCTACGACGATACCCGAAAGGATATCCCCCCGTACATTAGAAAACCATTCGCTATTTAATTGTTTAACATTCAAAGATTCAACACCTCGTTCGTAATCATTTGCTTCTAACTCTCATAGAAGCCATCTGTTTTTAACATGTTTCACTTTAGCAGACCTGTATCAAAATGTCTATATGGTTTTTTTTCCGCGGCCGTTTACTCCCCGCAATCCCGTGGAAATGAACACGAAGAAATTAAGAATGTAATTTTGAAAAGAGTCCAATCTAATCATTAGAGGAGGTTTCAATATGGCGCAAGAGCTGGAAAAACGACCGGGGCATACAAGATGGTATATTTCTTCTTTATTAAGCAGCATGATCATTTTAAATTACTTTGACCGTGTTGCTATTTCAGTCGCGGCTCCTGCGATACAGGATTCCTTTCAATTGACGGCAACCCAATTAGGCATTGTCTTTTCTATCTATACCTATTCATACACGCTGATGCAGATTCCGGTCGGGAGTCTCTTGGACAAGTACGGCGTTGCCTGGGTAACAAGGGTCGGAATGACCGTATGGAGTTTTCTAACCATTATATTGGCTTTTTTACAGGGGAAATTGCTTCTTTATATTGTCAGATTTTTAATCGGGCTGACGAGTGCTTCAGCATTTCCTGCCGCTTCCAAAGCCACGGCCTTATGGTTTCCGCAAAATGAGCGCGGTCTTGCCAATTCCCTGTTCGACTCAGCGGCCAAGTTCGCAAATGTCATCGGTGCGCCTCTCGTTGCCTTTTTAGTCACGACATTTGACTGGCGAGCCGCTTTTTTAACGATTGGAATCATCAATGTACTATTTACCGTATTTTTCTGGATGTACTATGAACAACCCGATCGGCACAAACGAATCTCAAAAGAGGAGCTCCATTACATTCAAAAGCATAATGCCGTATCAGAGGAAGACATCTCGGAACGGACGCTCATTGCTTTAAAAGCAATGCTTGCAAACCGCAAAGCATGGGGGCTGATGATCGGATTCACGGGTTATGGCTATACATTCAACCTGCTCTTAACCTGGCTCCCGACTTTCTTTAAAGAAACATACGGAATGGATATTATGTCATCGGGGCTGTTTACTGCGGTTCCCTGGCTGATATCGACGATTTCCGGAATCGTTGTGGGCGGATGGCTCGTCGATTTTTTAATTCAAAAGGGGCATTCGAATACAAAAGTATACCAGACCATCATCGCAATCGGCATGAGCCTTGGATTTGCCTTTTTGGGAGCTGTCTTCACGCACAACATCACGATCGCGATCATCTGCATTTCCGTCGGCTTAGCCGGAATATCTGCGACTGCGCCCGTTGGCTGGTCGATATCAGCTGATATTGCACCGGCTGGTTCCATCTCTCTGCTTAGCTCAATGGTCAATTTGGCAAATAACTTATTCGGAGGGATTATCGCGGTTTCTTTAACGGGTTATCTGGTCGATGTGACCGGTTCATTTACGCTCAGCTTTCTAGTAGCCGGGTTTGTTTTACTGCTTGGACTCGTGTTCTACCTTGCAGTCCTCGGCGACATCAAACGGATACAGATTGACAAGCAGGAAACCTGAATGCTGCAGGAAACGACCCGGTTTTTGATGAATAAAAAAAGAACAAGACCGTATTGGGTCTTGTTCCTTTTATCGGCTTACTCGCCTGCTACGTATGGAAGTAAAGCCATTTGACGAGCGCGTTTGATTGCAACAGTCAATTTACGTTGGTATTTCGCGCTTGTTCCTGTTACACGGCGTGGTAAGATTTTACCGCGCTCAGAGATAAATTTTCTAAGAAGATCTACATCTTTGTAGTCGATGTGCGTAATGCCGTTAGAAGTGAAATAACACACTTTACGGCGTTTCGCACGACCGCCTCTGCGTCCTCCTGCCATCGTTATTTCCCTCCTTTCTATTCTGGTTTTGTTTTATTCGTCCGTCATCCATTAAAATGGCAAGTCGTCATCAGAGATGTCAATCGGCTTTCCATCGTTTGCGAATGGATCGTCATTGAAGCTGTTGCCTTGATTGCGATTCTGATTGTTTTGACTGCCGCCGAATGGAGCCGGTTCATTCTGTCCGCCGCCAAAGTGTTGGCCTCCCTGGCCTCCGCTGTAACCGCCTGAACCAGAACCGCCGCCTTTAGGCTCCAGAAATTGAACACTTTCAGCTTGAACTTCCGTAACGTATACACGCTGTCCTTGCTGATTTTCATAGCTGCGCGTTTGCAAACGTCCATCTACACCCGCAAGACTTCCCTTTTTAAGGAAATTCGCAACGTTTTCGGCTTGTCTTCTCCAGACAACACAGTTGATGAAATCAGCTTCACGTTCACCCTGCTGATTCGTAAACGTACGATTGACAGCAAGCGTAAAGGTGGCAACAGCTGCACCGCTTGGAGTATAACGAAGCTCTGGGTCCTTTGTCAGTCTGCCGACTAAAACAACTCGGTTAAGCATATTGAGAGACCATCCTTTTGCTTTAGAGTATATAATTCAATTCTGTTTATTCTTCTTCTTTAACCACGATGTGGCGAATGATGTCATCACTGATTTTAGCTAAACGGTCAAATTCTTGAACTGCTTCAGCTCCAGCTTGAACGTTTAAGATTTGGTAGAATCCGTCGCGGAAATCGTTGATTTCGTACGCAAGACGGCGTTTTCCCCAATCTTTTGTTTCAGTGACCTCCGCACCGTTAGTTGTTAAAATGTTGTTAAAACGCTCAACAACAGCCTTTTTAGACTCTTCATCAACGTCTGGGCGGATGATGTACATGATTTCGTACTTTCTCATTTGTATTTGCACCTCCTTTTGGACTAAGCGGCCCATTATATTGGGCAAGGAGCAATAATCCTATTACTCACAATTTTATATTATATCAAAGCTCTTGTCCTATTTCAACCGCGTTATACATTAAAACGGAAATGAATGACATCGCCGTCTTTCACAATGTATTCTTTCCCTTCAAGGCGGACTTTTCCGGCCTCTTTTGCTGAGGCCATGCTTCCCGCCTCCAGCAGATCGTCGTAAGCAACCGTTTCCGCACGGATAAATCCGCGTTCAAAGTCTGTATGGATGATGCCCGCACATTCAGGGGCTTTCATTCCTTTTTTAAATGTCCAGGCTCTGACTTCCTGTTCTCCCGCTGTAAAATAAGTGGCTAGTCCAAGGAGGGAGTAAGACGCTTTAATCAGCTGATCCAGACCGGATTCTTCGATGCCGAGTTCTTCAAGGAACATCGCCTTCTCTTCGCCTTCAAGCTCTGCGATTTCGGACTCAATTTTGGCGCAGACGACGATGACTTCCGCGTTTTCAGCAGCAGCAAATTCCCGGACCTTCTGGACGTACTCGTTTCCTGAAGGATCAGCCACTTCATCCTCGCTGACATTCGCTACATATAAGACAGGTTTTGTCGTCAGCAGATGAAGCTGCTTCAACACCTTTTGCTGCTCTTCCGAGAACTCGACAGAACGGGCCGGCTTTTCCTCTTCAAATGCCTCTTTTAACTTTGTCAAAATCTCAAATTCAAACACGGCTTCTTTGTCTTTTTGCTTGGCCATCTTTCCGACCCGGCCGATCCGCTTCTCAACGGTTTCAAGGTCAGCCAGTATCAGCTCAAGGTTGATCGTCTCGATATCCGAAATCGGGTCTACTTTCCCGGACACGTGCGTGATATTGTCGTCGGCAAAACAGCGGACAACATGGCAGATTGCGTCCACTTGGCGGATGTGGGACAGGAACTTGTTTCCGAGCCCTTCTCCTTTTGATGCTCCTTTTACAATGCCGGCGATATCGGTGAATTCAAATGCGGTAGGGACCGTCTTCTTCGGATTGACGAGTTCTGTCAGCTTTTGCAGACGCTCATCAGGAACCTCTACGATTCCGACGTTTGGATCAATCGTACAAAACGGGTAGTTGGCCGATTCTGCCCCGGCCTGAGTAATTGCATTAAATAAGGTTGATTTCCCAACGTTAGGCAAACCAACAATCCCAGCTGTTAAAGCCATTGTTTCATCTCCTCTATAATGAACATCCATGTGTAGTCGTAAATGTTAAACCTGCAACAATTATAAGGATGATTACAGTAAAAGACAAGCTGACAAAACTTGCTTTTCACTCATACAAACTAGGTGAAAATTCATTTTTCGTTGAGATCGAAAAAAAAAGCATGAGGGGGGTCCGCTAAGATTAAGATTCGGACTCCTCATGCTTAACTAATATCTTTTTCAGCTTTCTTTGAAACTCTTTACGCGGGATCATGACACTGTGTGAACAGCCTTCGCACTTAATCCGGATATCCATTCCCATCCGAATGATCTTCCAGCGGTTCGTCCCGCAAGGATGCGGCTTTTTCATTTCGACCACGTCATTCAGGCCAAATTCTTTATCGGCCAACATCTTTCACCTCTTTGCTTCCTTGTTGTGATCTTATTGTACAAAAAACTACAGCGAAAGAGCAATTCTTCATAACCATAAATATATTTATTTCCATTTACTTAAAATTGGATAAAGTAAAATATTTACCAATAAATACAAATTTAATAACCCGTAAATTGGATATAAAAAAGCGATTAAATTTGAAAAGCCGATTGATGTAAAAGGCACCATGATCGACAGGAGCAGGAGGACGATTACCCATCTCGGCCAGTTCACAAGTGACAGAAAGCGGCTGGACAGCCCGAGAATGCTTGAGATCGTCGTTGTGTAGATCGCGACGCAAAGAACAGCCGTCATAAAAATAAAAATCGGAAAAGGCGCGCCCTCCAAAACCGCGAATAAAGGAATTTCATAATGGGCCAGTTCACCGGCAAGCTCTACAAGGGTCTCATTGTACATGTATGAAATAGCGCCAAACACCAGGCCGCTTAATATGCTGGCAATCTTCGCTTCTCCGACTCCCTTCATCTCTTTGCCGACCGCAGACAATACAGCGACAACAGATAATATGTTCAGCGAAGTGAATGCGATCCCGGCAGGCCAGTTGTATTGATGAGTCAAATTGAGCAGCCACGGCTGATGATGAGCGGTTTGAAAAGAAATCAGCGCATACAACAGCCCAGCCACCAAAATCGGGATTAAGTAGCTGTTAACGGACAATATGCCATTAAGCCCCCAGAAAAACAACAACCCTGTGCATAAACAAAATAAGATGACGCCCGTCCAAAACGGGATATGGAAGATTTGCAGCGTTACCCCGCCTCCTGCAATCATCACAATCGTCGTCGTAAACAAATACAGGATAATCAACACATCGTATACTTTAGCCAGCAGCGGACCGATTAATGTTTCGAGCACAGGCAGAAAATGCTCTGATTTTTGTTCGTAGCTGATCTTCATCACAATATAGGTTGACAGGCTGAACATGATCGTAAACAACAGGATAGCCAGTCCGCTTTCATCACCAAAAAACTGCCATATTTCCTGGCCGGACGCATATCCCGCACCTATTAAGCTTCCTAAAATAAGAAGCATCCACTTCATCCCGGCTCTCCACACGATTTGCTCACCCCAGCAATATAGTTTTTAAGCTTGTTTCTCCGCTCATGACACTATATTGCCGGTCCTCTATAAAAATTCATGAAACTCCTTTCGACTTTTCTCATTCAAATGAATAAATTATATCAATATAATAAAGTAAATTATCATATCTTCTTTTAGTAAAGTATTTTTTTCGGCTGACCAAATCGTTTCATCCAAAGCATAAAAAAAGAGACAGCTGGATATACTGTAAACAACCATTCATACTCGAAAAATACACCAAGGCACTGCTGTTACCATGATGACAAGGATGTGAAGCCTATGAATCGAAAAGGCGGAATTTTTTCTCAAGAACCAATAAATGAATATATTTCTCATTCGGATCCGCTAGCTGTGAAACAAATAGAGAAAGTTCTTTCCGTCTATTTAAAGGAAGCCGAAGACCGGCCCATCGTGATCGTTTGCATCGGTACAGACCGCTCCACCGGAGATTCGCTCGGTCCCCTCGTAGGAATGAAACTCTCCGCAAAACAGCTGACACGTTTTCATGTCTATGGAACACTTGCCGACCCGGTTCACGCCGTAAACTTAAATGAAAAGATTGATCATATTCATCAGCAGCATCAAAATCCATTTATAATCGCGATCGATGCCTGTCTTGGACGAACCAAAAGCGTGGGATCTTTTCAAATCGGCAAAGGACCTTTGAAGCCGGGAGCAGGCGTTCAGAAAAGCTTGCCTGAAGTCGGCCACGTGCATATTAACGGAATTGTCAATGTCAGCGGCTTTATGGAGTATTTTGTCCTGCAAAATACAAGGCTCAACCTTGTCATGAGCATGGCAAATGTGCTTGCTGACGGGTTGTCGCATCTGGAGAAAGCCGGGTGGCAGCGACGCCATGTGTCACCAATTCAAAAAATGACCGGAAGGATGTCATAAAAAAACCATCTGTACATGATCAGATGGTTTTTAAGCTTATGCGTCTTCTTGGGCCAGCAATTCGAGAATACGCTCCAAGTCTTCATTTGAGTAAAATTCGATTTCGATTCTGCCTTTTTTCTTTTGCTTTTTAATGGTCACCGGTGTTCCAAAATAGTTTCGCAAGTACGACTCTCGTTCTTTGATTACTGCATCTTTTACTTGTTTCGGCTTCTTTGTTTCACGTGGAACATCAGCATTCAACTGTTGAATTAACTTTTCAAGCTGGCGAACGTTCAGCTGTTCGGACACGACCTTTTGAACAAGCGGCTCAAGCTTTTTCTTGTTTTTCAATCCAAGCAATGTTCGGCCATGGCCCATCGATAACGTGCCGTTGTCGATTAACTTTTGAACGTCTTCAGGTAGTGTCAGCAGCCGTAAGTGGTTGGCGATGTGAGGCCTGCTTTTTCCAAGCCTTTTTGCCAGCTGTTCCTGGGTCATATCGAGATGTTTGAGCAAAGATTCATAGGCTTTTGCTTCTTCAAGCGGAGACAGGTCTTCTCGTTGAAGATTTTCCAATAGGGCAATCTCCATCATCAGGGATTCCGACAGCTCGCGCACAATCGCAGGAATGGTTTCCAATCCGGCTTTTTCAGCAGCCCGGTAGCGGCGTTCTCCGGCTACAATATCATAGCCTTTAATTGACTTTCTGACGATGATGGGCTGCAAAACACCGTGTTGCAAAATGGACTCCTTCAAATCTTTTAACGATTGGTCATCAAACGTTTTTCTTGGCTGATAAGGGTTGGGCCGCAAGTCTTGCAGCTTAATTTCCTCAACCGTTTCTTCGGATAAATCAACATTTGAAAACAATGCATTAATCCCTTTTCCGAGACCTTTAGGCATTCGCAGCCACTTCCTTTGCTAATTCTAAATAGACTTCCGCTCCTCTGGAACGCGGATCATATAAAATGATCGGCTTTCCATGGCTCGGCGCTTCACTGAGCCGGACATTCCGTGGGATAACGGTTTGGTATACTTTATCGCGGAAGTACTTTTTCACTTCTTCGATGACCTGTATGCCTAAATTCGTTCTTGCATCAAGCATTGTCAGCAATACACCGTCTATCATCAGATCCGTATTTAAATGTTTTTGTACGAGCCGGACAGAGTTGAGCAGCTGGCTCAGCCCTTCCAGCGCATAATATTCGCACTGAACCGGAATCACGACGGAATCGGACGCCGTAAGCGCATTGATTGTAAGCAGCCCTAATGACGGCGGACAGTCAATAATCATGAAATCATAGTTTTGTTTAACAGATTCCAAAGCCCTTTTCAGCCGGACTTCACGGGAAATGGTCGGAACGAGTTCAATTTCCGCCCCCGCAAGCTGAATCGTTGCAGGAATGACATCCAAGTTTTCTACGGATGTTGTTTTGATGACATCTTTTACATCTGCATCATCTACTAATATATCGTACACACATTGATCAACATCAGCCTTTTCAACGCCGATACCGCTTGTTGCGTTTCCTTGCGGGTCTATGTCGACTAACAAAACCCTTTTCCCGATGTAAGCTAAACAAGCTCCCAGGTTAACAGAGGTTGTCGTTTTACCAACGCCACCTTTTTGGTTTGTGATCGCAATAATTTTCCCCACAATGTCACCTACTTTCACATTGAACAAGTTTCTCTCATTTCTCTATTTTAACAAAAAAAGAATCGGCCGTTTGCTTTTTTTGAATTTTTGTTTTTTCAAAGAGATCCGTTTTTTCTATTTTTCGACATAAAGAAACCATTTTTTTATCTCAGAAAAAAGAGAAGAGATATTCAAGTGAAATGAAAGATAGTTTTATTATTATATTAATATAAAAAAATCCCCCTGTCTTAGGGGGATTTCAATCAATCTGCTGCGGGCATTTTCCGGGTAGCGATGGCAATTCTGTTCCAGGCATTTATTGTGATGGCTGCCATGATCAGTTCGGCTGTTTCAGCTTCTGTAAAATGGGTCCTGACTTCGTTGTATACTTCATCCGGCAGCCCGTGCTCGCCGATTCGCGTAACGGCTTCAGTCAGCGCCAATACCGCCCGCTCTTTTTCCGTGAAAAAAGGCGCTTCCCGCCATGCATTGAGCGCATATATCCGCTGTTCCGTCTCACCGTTCTGCCTTGCATCTTTCGTATGCATATTTAAGCAGAAAGCACATCCGTTCAGCTGTGAAGCCCGGATTTTGATCAGTTCCTTTAAAATGGGATCAATGTTTGAGGAAGCCTGCGCTTTTTCAAGCTCCAGCATTCCTCTGTAGCCCTTAGGGTTTACTTTTTCCATTTGAAATCTCGTTTCCATGTCTATTCCTCCTTTAAGTGTTTCACTTATATAACAAGTGAGGAACGACGTTTGTGACAGAAAACGTTATATTTTAATGTTCTTCAGTTTATCGGGGTTTGACACGATAAACACATTTTTGACGGAATCGCCTTCCGGGTTCCAAGCAAAGCAAACAGCGTAAGCCGGGCGGTTGTTTTTCATGATCAAAACGCCCTTTTGGCCATTGATATCGACAGGCATAAAGCGACCGGAAAAGCTTCCCTTTGAAACAACTCCCGTAAAAAAAGCATAAATGCGGCTCTTTCCATAGATCGGTCTCAACGCGCTGCGTACTTTTCCGCCGCCATCTGTATACAATACGGCATCTTCAATCAATGTTTTGGAAAACTCCTCAAAGTCACCGGTTTTCGCTGATTCGATAAAAAGCCGGGCCAGTTGCTGTTCTTCAACCGGCTGTGATAATACCGAAATATCCCCATTTAGCTTCTGTTTCAGCCGGCTGTGGATTTTACGGCAGTTCGCTTCAGACTTCCCGATTATGGACGATATTTCCTTATAGTGATATCCAAATACTTCTCTAAACAACAAAACGGCTCTTTCCACAGGATTTAATCGGCTCATAACTACCAGAAAAGCGTAGGAAACCTTTTCTTTTTCTTCAACGTATTCCGCCGGACTTTGAGCTGAAAGTGCCACCTGCGGTTCCGGAAGCCATTCCCCGATATATACCTCTCGCTTCTTGCGGGCAGACTGCAGTTCATTTATGCAGCGGTTTGTGATAGATTTCGTCAAATATGCTTGAATATGGTCAATTTGACTGATATCTTTTTCCTGAAGGTCTGCGAACAATTCCTGGACGATGTCCTCTGCATCTTGCAAAGAACCGAGCATACGGTAAGCAATTGAAAAAAGCAATGAATGATATTGTCGATAATATTCCATAGATGCTCCCCCATAGATATTTTGCCTAAAAAAATAAAAGCTCTATAGGGAGCTTTTATTTCGGTATCTTGATCGTAAACTGAATATATTCTTCAAATTCCTCTTCTTCCGTATTCAGTTTGACGCCGCTGTCTTCCACCATTGATAAGGACTGGCGAATCGTATTCATCGCGATTCTTGCGTCTCTGCTGTACGCTTTTCTCTTTGGTTTCGGCTTGCGTTTATCCTGCTCAAGCATTTTGACGACACGGTCTTCGGTTTGCTTTACATTTAAATTCTTTTCAATGACTTCATGTAACAGCTTGACCTGAAGGTCGGGCTGTTTCAACGGTATGACCGCTCTTGCGTGGCGCTCTGAAATTTCTTTTTTCAAGATCGCTTCCTGCACCTCTTCCGGAAGCTTCAACAGTCTGAGCTTATTGGCGATTGTTGACTGGCCCTTTCCAAGCCTTTGTGCAAGGGCTTCCTGCGTCAAATCGTGAAGCTCTAAAAGCCTTGCATAAGCATGCGCTTCTTCAATCGAAGATAATTCTTCCCTCTGAAGGTTTTCGATAAGAGCGACGGAAGCGGTCTCCGTATCTGAAAAATCCTTAATAATAGCGGGAACCTTCTCCCAATCGAGCGTTTGAACCGCCCGCCAGCGCCGCTCTCCGGCTATGAGTTCATATTGGCCTTCCCGCTCTGTTTTTCTGACGACAATCGGCTGGATAATGCCGTGTGTATGAATGGTTGCAGCTAATTCTTTAATTTTTTCTTCTGAGAAAATGGTGCGCGGCTGAAAACGGTTAGGAATTATATCGCCTACTGGAATCTCTTGAATTTCTTCTTTATTCGTATCATGTTCAGCAATCTCTGCTTCTTCTTCCTTGTCGCCAAGTCCGAAGAGACGAGAGAATGAATGCTTCATGTACCTACACCACCTTTAAACACTGCCATTTTTATAATTCTATTTTCTCATGAATTTTCCTTCTGTGACATTACGAAATTTGAAGAAAACGAATAATTTAACCTTCTATAGGAGATTTATTAGGTGTTCCAGGCTTTCTTGGAAATTTCTTCGGTGTCTGCGATTGTTTTTTGATGACAATGATGTTTCTGTCGCTTTCTTCAATTGGCAGCTGAAAAGAATGTACGGTTTCAATTTTGCCTCCAAGCATTTTGATGGCTTTTTTGCCCGTTTCAATTTCTTCATCAGCCGAAGCTGCTTTTAATGCTACGAATAAACCGTCTTTTTTCACAAGCGGAAGGCAGAGCTCGCTGAGAACCGAAAGGCGGGCGACAGCGCGTGCCGTCACGACGTCATAGCTTTCCCTGTGGTCTTTCGATCTTCCGAATGTTTCCGCACGATCATGGTAAAAAGCTGTGTTTTCCAGCTTCAAAGCATCTGACAGCTGATTCAAAAAGTGAATCCGTTTGTTCAGCGAGTCAACGATTGTGACGTGAAGGTGAGGAAAACAGATTTTTATCGGAAGGCTTGGAAATCCGGCGCCCGCTCCAACATCACAGAGACTGTTCATCTTTTTGAAATCAACATAAAAAGAAGCGGCAATGGAGTCGTAAAAATGTTTTAAATACACTTCTTTTTTCTCGGTAATCGAGGTTAAATTCATTTTTTCGTTCCATTCAACAAGCCATTCGTAATAGGTCTCAAATTGCTCCAGCTGGAAGGAAGAGAGGGAGATGCCTTTCTCCTCCAAACCGGCTGTAAATTGCTCAATGTTCATGCCGTCACCCTTTCTATTCCGCAACCTTGGCAATCCGTCCCTGCTCTAAGTAAACGAGCAGAATGGAAATATCAGCAGGATTGACGCCGGAAATCCGTGAGGCCTGTGCGACCGACAGCGGTCTGACCTCTTTCAATTTTTGGCGCGCTTCCGTTGCAATGCCTTTGATCGCGTCATAGTCGATTCTGTCAGGAATCTTTTTGTTTTCCATTTTCTTTAGTTTTTCGACCTGCTGCAAGGACTTTTCAATATATCCTTCATATTTAATTTGAATTTCAACTTGTTCAGCAACGTCGCCGGCGACTTTTTGTTCAGGCGGCGCAAGAGCAGTAACGGTTTCATAATTCATTTCCGGCCGCTTCATCAGGTCGGTCGCGCGTATGCCGTCTTTGAGCTCACTGCCGCCCAATGAACGGATATATTCCTGATTTTCCTTTGTCGGTTTGATAATAACAGAATGAAGGCGTTTTTTCTCTGCTTCAATGGCCGCTTTTTTCTCTTGGAACTTTTGATATCGTTCTTCAGAAATCAAACCGATCTGATAGCCGATCTCGGTCAGGCGCAAGTCTGCATTGTCGTGACGCAGAAGGAGCCTGTACTCCGCACGTGAAGTCAGCAGGCGGTACGGTTCGTTTGTTCCTTTCGTTACAAGGTCGTCGATCAATACGCCGATATAAGCGTCAGAACGGCTGAGAATGACCTCTTCTTTGCCAAGCGCTTTCCGGCCCGCATTGATGCCGGCCATAATTCCCTGTCCGGCCGCTTCTTCATAGCCTGATGTTCCGTTAATCTGTCCGGCTGTGAAGAGTCCCGGAATTTTTTTCGTTTCCAGTGTCGGCCACAGCTGTGTCGGTACGATCGCATCATATTCAATCGCGTATCCTGCCCGCATCATTTGCACATTTTCAAGACCGGGAATAGTTGAAAGCATTTTTCGCTGCACATCTTCAGGAAGGCTTGTCGACAATCCCTGGACATAGACTTCCTGGGTGTTGCGCCCTTCAGGTTCAAGAAAGATCTGGTGTCTCGGTTTGTCGTTAAAGCGGACAACCTTGTCTTCAATTGAAGGACAATATCTTGGCCCCGTTCCTTTAATCATACCGGAATACATCGGTGAGCGATGCAGATTGTTGTCAATGATTTCATGCGTTTCCGGGCTTGTATATGTGAGCCAGCACGGAAGCTGATCTGTAATATATTCCACTGTCTCATACGAAAAGGCCCGCGGCACTTCATCGCCGGGCTGAATTTCCGTTTTGCTGTAGTCAATTGAGTGGCTGTTGACCCGCGGCGGCGTCCCTGTTTTAAAACGGACGAGATCAAAGCCGAGCTCATCAAGATGCTCAGACAGCTTGATGGACGGCTGCTGATTGTTCGGCCCGCTGGAGTATGACAGATCGCCAAGAATAATTTTTCCTCTCAAAAATGTCCCCGTCGTCAGAACCACAGTCTTAGAACGGTACTCCGCCCCTGTTTGGGTTACAACGCCCCGGCATTCCCCGTCTTCAATAAGAAGGCGTTCGACCATTCCTTGCAGCATGGTCAAATTCGGTTCATTCTCAAGTGTCTTTTTCATCTCGTGCTGATATTGGAATTTGTCAGCCTGAGCCCGCAGCGCCCGGACGGCAGGTCCTTTTCCAGTATTTAAAAGCCTCATTTGGATATGAGTTTTATCGATATTTTTAGCCATTTCCCCGCCGAGCGCATCGATTTCGCGGACGACGATTCCTTTTGCAGGTCCGCCGACAGACGGGTTACATGGCATGAAAGCAACCATATCAAGGTTAATCGTTAAGACAAGCGTTTTTGCGCCTTGTCTGGCTGACGCCAGCGCCGCTTCAACACCGGCGTGTCCGGCGCCGACGACAACGACGTCATATTGGCCTGCTTCATAGCCCATATGCTTTGTTCCTCCTTTATTTTCCTAAGCAAAATTGAGAGAAGAGCTGGTCGATCAGGCTTTCGTGTACAGCATCGCCAATGATCTCTCCGAGAACTTCCCAGCATCTTGTTAAATCAATTTGAACCATATCGATCGGGACATCGTTTTCGATGCCCTCCAATGCGTCAGTAATGGCGCGCTTCGCCTCATGCAGCAGTGAGATGTGCCTTGTATTGCTGACATATGTCAAGTCGCCGCTCTCGATCGTTCCTGTGAAAAATAGCGATTGAATGGCTTCCTCCAGCTCATCAATCCCTTCCTCTTTCAATAAGGATGTCGTGACGACAGGCTGGTTCCCCGCCAATTCCCGAACGCGATCAAGATCAAGTCTTTGCTCAAGATCGGTCTTATTGACGATGACGATGATGTCCATGCCCTTCGTTGCTTCAAAGAGCTTGATGTCTTCTTCCGAAAGGGTCTCACTGTAATTGAGGACAAGCAAAATCAAGTCAGCTTCTTTTAATACCTGTCTTGAACGTTCAACGCCGATTCGCTCGACGATGTCTTCGGTCTCGCGGATCCCGGCTGTATCGACAAGACGCAGCGGCACGCCTCTGACATTCACATATTCTTCAATGACATCCCGCGTCGTACCCGGAATGTCCGTTACAATCGCTTTTGTCTCATGGACGAGACTGTTTAAAAGCGAGGACTTGCCGACATTTGGCCGCCCGATGATAACCGTCGAGATGCCTTCTCTTAATATTTTACCCTGCTCTGAAGTCGTCAGCAGCGCCTCGATTTCCTTTTTGACCTTTGTCGCCTTTTCAATCAGCATCTTATGGGTCATTTCTTCGACATCATCGTATTCCGGATAGTCTATATTCACTTCAACATGGGCCAACGTTTCAAGAATCTCGGCTCTCAACCGTTTGATCAGTGAAGACAGCCTTCCTTCCATCTGATTCATGGCCACATTCATAGCGCGGTCTGTTTTGGCCCTGATGAGATCCATGACAGCTTCAGCCTGGGAAAGATCGATTCTTCCGTTCAAAAAGGCTCTTTTCGTAAATTCCCCCGGTTCCGCAAGGCGCGCTCCCTCTCTCAAAACGAGCTGAAGCACCTGGTTGACGGTTACAATTCCGCCGTGGCAGTTGATTTCTACAATATCTTCCCGCGTAAAAGTTTTCGGCGCTTTCAGTACTGAAACCATGACTTCTTCCACGACTTTTTCCGTTTCAGGATCAACGATATGACCGTAGTTAATCGTATGTGAATCGACGGAACTCAGCCTTTTCCCGCGAGGTCCTTTATATACTTTATCGGCGATCGCAAGAGCCTCAGGGCCGCTCATCCGGACGATCGCAATCGCCCCTTCTCCCATCGGCGTTGAAATCGCAGCGATGGTATCCATGGCTTTCACCTCTCTTTTTCATTCCTCTATCTATTATCCCCATTTGTCCGGGTCATCTTCCAAACATCGTATATGGATGAAAAACTTTTATTGTAATCAAAATTTAAAGATATCATAGTTTCAATTGAAGTGGAAGTGACTTGAACCGTTATCCACAACCGTTCTAAGCCATCATTACTTACTTTAACTTATCCACATGTGAATAACAATTAAATTTCATTTTCATCAACAGCTTACACCGAAAAAACTAAAGCTTAAACCGATTTGGTCTGCATTTATCGATTTTGCAACGGCAAAAAACCGAAGCCCCAATTTTGGGAACTTCGGTTTTCATGTTATTTTTTATATGAGATGACAAGGTGCCGGTTATGGTCTTCTCCGGTAGAATAAGTTTCGATATGCTGCGAGTAGCCCGCAAGCGTATCATGGATGACTTTGCGCTCACTGGAAGGCATCGGCTCCAGATGAATGTCTTTTTTCTGCCTGGCCGCCTGGTCAGCAAGCTTCAATGCAAGCTGAGCGAGTGTTTCCTTCCGCTTTGCGCGGTATCCCTCGGCGTCAACCACCGCTTGGATATATCTGTCGGAATGACGATTGAGCACGAGCTGCGTCAGCGTTTCAAGGGCATTTAAAGTTTGTCCTCTTTTTCCAATTAAAAGGGCTGTTTTATCGCCTTTTAACTGAAAAATCACTCGTTTTGACTCCTCTTCTGCCGTTACCTGGGCTTGTATTCCCATATTCGAAATCACATTTTCCAAATACTGTTTTGCTTCTTTAACCGGGTCTATTTTTTCCCGAATGTTCACGACTGCAGACCGATGACCGAAAATGCCGAATAATCCCTTTTTTCCTTCATCAACTACGTCGACTTCGACATCATCTGCATGAAGGCCCAGCTGTTCAAGCCCGGATTGCACTGCTTCATCGACGGTACGTCCAGTAGCAGTCAGTTCCTTCACTTTTTCTTACCTCCGGATTTTTTTCCTCCGGCTGCCGCTTCCTGCCTCTCTGCCTTTAAATCAGGCCCTTTGATAAAGAAGGTTTGAGCAATCATGAATAAGTTACCGACTACCCAGTACAGGGAAAGAGCCGCCGGGAAACTGACCGCAAATACAACGATCATGATCGGCATCAGCCAAAGCATCATCGCCATCTGCGGATTTTGTTGCGCTGTTCCCGCCATCATCAGCTTTTGCTGAATGAATGTGAACACACCGGCGAGAATCGGCAAAATGAAATACGGATCACGCTCCCCAAGGTCAAACCATAAAAAGCTGTGTTCTGCGATTTCCCGCGTTCTCATAATGGCATGATAGAATCCGATTAAAATCGGCATTTGAATTAAGATCGGGAAACATCCGGCAAGCGGGTTAACCCCGTGCTTCTGCATGAGAGCCATCGTTTCCTGTTGAAGCTTCTGCTGCGTTTTTTGATCTTTAGAACTGTATTTTTCGCGAAGTTTTTGCATTTCAGGCTGGAGAGCCTGCATCGCTTTCGAACTCTTCGTCTGCTTGATCATCAGCGGCAAAATTAAAAGTCTGATTAAGATCGTGACGATGATAATCGCGAGTCCGAAGTTTTCATTCGTTAAATTTGCTACATACGTGATCAGCTGTGACAGCGGGTATACGATATACGTGTTCCAAAACCCTTCGCTTTCTGCAGTGATCGGCTGGTTGATTTCCGTACATCCAGCTAACAGCACGATAACGCCGATCATACTGAACAATAATAAAATTCGCCTCTTCAACAATATTTCCTCCTAAATCTTCATTCTTCAACCGGTGTTATTCGGTTATGACCATTAAAAAGACATACTTTCTCGTATTTTATCATCTTTCTCCCCGAATGGGCGACGACATTTTTCAGGAGCTAAAGGAAGCGCTTAAAAATGAGGGCCATAACATCTTTTTAACCCGGACTATGATGGCTGATTCGGTTTTTTCCGGTAGACAAACGACTTTCTGAAAAGGTGCTGCAAACTTTTTTTCGTCTCTTCATATGACAATTCAGCTGCAGGCTTTCTTGCGATGATAATGTAGTCATTTTCTTGTTTTAATAGATCCCGCTCTTCCTGGATGACCTGGCGAATCAGCCGCTTTACCCGGTTGCGCACGACTGCGTTTCCGATTTTCTTGCTGACCGACAGTCCCACCCGAAACTCTTTCGCCTCAGGCTGGTGAAGCACATATAAAACATATTGCCGGTTTGCCATCGATTTGCCTTTTTTAAATACTTTTTGAAAATCTTCATTTTTCTTTAATCGATTTCGCTTTTTCATATCTTCTTTCACTCCGATAACAAGCTGGCAAATGGGCCTGGTCATTCCTCTATGTAAAAAAGACCACTGACATTATTCAGTGGCCTAAGCTGATAATACTTTTCTTCCTTTGCGGCGACGACGTGCTAATACAAGACGTCCATTTTTAGAACTCATACGGCTGCGAAAGCCATGAACTTTGCTGCGCTTACGGTTATTTGGTTGAAATGTTCTTTTCATGTATGACACCTCCCTCGAGGAATAGCTGTTAAAGACAGTCTAATTTATTATATTGGGATGAGCAGTTCATTGTCAACTTCGCTCACACATTTCTTTTTTGCACCATAATAGGATAACACATATCAATTTTCTTCGAAAGCCTAATTTCATTTTTCCTCAATTTTAGCTTAAAAGATTTTTTTGGAAGCGGGAAAATGGAATGAGCGCAGCGAAAAAAAGCCAATGTGGATATCTTTCGCCTCGTTTTTTCTATCCACAATCATTATCGACAACATTTTCACAAAACTAACTGCTGTGGACAATATTTCTTCAACAGTTTGTATAGTGTGTGGATAAGTTCCTCGCAACCATTGCAACCACTCGCTTATTCTGATATTATATTTGTGTTTTAACTCTTGATAACAAATTGGCTGCCAATCCATTATCCACAAACTGTGGATAAGTTGTGGAAAGTTTTTTCACAGGGTGTGCAGTAATTTGTCCACATCTTGTGAAGAATGTCGAAAAGACGTTTTTCTACTATATTATATGTTTTCAACATTTCATTAACGAATGGACTCATCCATTTGCTCTTTTTTTGTGTTCTATAACAGGTTGGACAAGCAAATATTGCTGGTAAAGGAGGGACGAACCGCCATT